>OY970298.1:0-2562500 GCA_963716215.1 uncultured Thermoleophilaceae bacterium
CCGCTCACGCCAAGGGCACGATGCGTGAGATCGACGAGGCGCTCAACGGCGGCTCGACTACCTGTTCGTCGCGACCAGCACGACCGGCACACTGCGTGGGTGCGCCGCCTACGTGGATGCGCCCCAGGCCGGGCACGCGTCATCGCCGTCGATGCCCTCGGCAGCGCCCTGTTCGGGGGCGCGCGCACCAGCGACGGCTTCCCGGCTTTGGAGCGGGCGTCGCCACCGGGCTCTCGAAGCGAGCCTGGTTCGACCGCTTGGCGAGGATCGACGATCTCGCCTGCGTGATCGGCTGCCGCCGGCTGGTCGGTCGCGAAGCCCTCTTCGTCGGCGCGTCCTCGGGCGCGGTCGCCGCCGCGTTCGATTCCCTCGCCGACGCGATCGAGCCGGGCAGCCGCTGCGCGCTGATTCTCGCCGACGGCGGGGCCGGCTATCTCGACACCGTCTACAGCGACGAGTGGGTCGAGGCGGAGCTCGGACTGCGAAGCCGGGCGGGTCGCCGAGCTGGTCTCCGGAAGCGCCGGTCGCCGCCCGGTTGAGGCGTGACAAGGGGACCGCGTGAGCGCCTGCGGGTCGCGATCGTCGGCGGGGGCCCGAAGGGCCTGTACGCACTCGAGCGGCTGCTCGCTCACGCGGCCGAGGCGGACGCCCACCTCGACGTCGCCCTGTTCGACCCGGCCGAGCCCCCGGGGCGGGGCCCAACTACGCCCCCGATCTGCCGGGGTACCTGCTGATGAACTTCGCCGCGGAACAGATCGACATGTGGCCGCGGCGGGGTGCTCCCGCTGCCAGTCGGCAGTTGCCCAACTTTCTCGGAGTGGCGCGATCCCGCCGACCCTCAGTTCGCAGACACGCTATCCGGCCCGAGCTTCGGTTGGCCGCTACCTCGCCGAGGGCCTCGGGCACCTGCTCGCAACGGCCCCGGCTGCGGTCCGGATCGACCATCGCCGCTCGCGGATCGGAGCTTGACCCGCGGTGATGGGAAGTGGATCACCGATTCCGGCCGCTTCCAGGAGGTGCTGCTGGCGCTCGGCCACGCGCAGCGATCGGAGGCGGACTCGATCGCGACGCCATCGGCCGCGAGTCAGGCTCGTGCCGGCGGTCTTCCCGGTGGCCGAGATGCTGGACGAGGCCATGGTCCCTCCCGCTCGCGGGTCGCGATCCGGGGGTTCGCGCTGACGATGATCGACGCCGCGTTGGCGCTGACCGAGGGACGAGGTGGGCGTTTCGACCTGAACGCGGCGGCCCAGCGCCTGCGGTATCAGGACGGTGACCGCTCGCCGGCGGTGATCCTGCCGTTCTCGCGCAGCGGCCGGCCGATGCTGGCAAAGCCCGACCCGGAGTCGTCGCGAGAGCGCGAGCTCGACGGCTGCTCGGCCCGGCCTTGGACCGCGTCGCTCGGCCTGCCGTCGCCGATCGACGGTCGCCGCGACCTCGCCGGCACTGGGCGCCGTCGCGGCCGAAGCGCTCGTCGGCTGGGGTCCGAGCGAGGAGGTAACGGAGCTTCGGGCGGGCTCGAAGCAGCGCTGGGATCGAGCCGCCGCGCGCCGAATTCTCGGCGGCGGCGGAGCTCGGCGTTCGCTCGCGATCGCTGCCGGGACGAGCCGCCCGACCTGCAGTGGGCGCTGGGCCACGCGTGGCGCGCCGTACCCGGCGATCGTCGCCCGTCTCGGCGCCAACGGCCTCGAGCCCGGGCAGTGGCCGGCGTTCCGGCGCTTCGCGCGCGAGATGGAGCGGATCGCCTTCGGGCCGCCGCCGGTCAACGCCGCGAAGCTCGCGGCGCTGATCGACGCCGGCGTGGTCGACCGCCTCCTCGCGCGGGCGAGCTCGAGCTGCGGTCGGAATCGACCTGGTTGGCGCAGCCGGGCGGGGAGCGCGCGTCGACGTCGTCATCGACGCCGTGCTCCCGGGCCCGGGGCGTCGGGCTCGCCCAGCTCCGATTCCGCGCCTGATCGCGCGACGGGCTCGTCCGCGTCGCGACCGGGCGGCGCGGATCTGGAGCTGACTCCGGACCGCTGCGTCGGCGCCGACGGCGAGCCGACGCCCGGGCCTCGCCGCGATCGGGCGACCGACCGAGGACTGGGTGATCGGCAACGACACGCTGAGCCGCGACCGCTGCACCGAGCCCGATCGCTGGGCGAGGCGGGTCGTCGAGAGCGCGGTCCGCGCGATGAGCGACCCGCGTTCAGGCTGCGCTGTGGAGTCGCGCCGCTGCGCGGGCGGCTCGAGCCGTGGCAGGTCGAGCTCTGCCGCCGACCCCGCCCGGCTGGCGGCGCTGCTCGACGAGCACGGCTCGCCGCTCAACCTGATCGACCCCGAGCCGATGGCGCGCAACGCGCCGAGCTCAGGGCGCGGCGCGCGCGCCACGACTCGACGCTCGAGGTCTTCTTCGCCCGCAAGGCGAACAAGGCGCTCTGCCTTCGTCGACGCGGCGCGCGCGAACTCGGGCTCGGCGTCGACGTCGCCAGCGAGCAGGAGCTGCGCCAGGCGCTCGAACGCGGCGTCGCGCCGCCGACCTGGTCATGACCGCGGCGGTCAAGCCGCGGGCCCTGCTCGAGCTCTGCGTCGATCGGGCGACCGTCGGCGATCGACAACGAGGATGAGCTCGACCTGCTGACCGCGTGCGCGCGGCCGGAGCGGACCGACGCCGCTCGCGATGCGGCTCGCTCCGCAGCCGGCGGGCCAGCCGACGCGCTTCGGGATCGCGCGGTCGGCATCGCTCGACCTGGTCGACCGCGGGCGGCATCGACGCGTCGAGCTCGCCGGCCTCCATTTCCACCTCGACGGCTACGACCCGGCGACCGCGTCGCGGCGATCGCCGAGGCGCTCGGGCTGGTCGACCAGCTGCGCGAGCGCGGCCAGCGATCGCGCTTCATCGACATCGGCGGCGGCATCCCGATGAGCTACCTCGACTCCGCCGAGCAGTGGGAGCGCTTCTGGCGCGAGCACCGAGGCGGGCTGCTCGGTCAGCGCGAGCCGATGACCTTCGACGGGCACGGCCTCGGCCTGCGCGTCGACGCGGCGAGGTCGTCGGCCTGCCCGAGCCGTCTATCCGTTCCACCAGCCGGTCGCGCGGCGCCTGGCTCGAGCGAGGTCTCGCGGCCCGCTGCCGGATGCCGGCGCGGACACGTCGCCGAGGCGCTGCCGAGCGCGGGCTCGAGCTGCGCTGCGAGCCGGGACGCGCGCTGCTCGACGGCTGCGGCATCGACCGCGGCCCGGGTCGAGTTCCGAAAGCAGCGCGCCGACGGCACCTGGCTGATCGGCCTGGCGATGAACCGGACCCAGTGCCGCTCGACCTCCGACGACTTCCTCGTCGATCCGCTGCTCGTCCGGCCGCGACTCGCGCCGGCGAGCCGACCGGACCGATCGAGGGGTACCTGGTCGGCGCCTACTGCATCGAGCGCGAGCTGCTGACCTGGCGACGGCTGCGGTTCCCGAGCGGCGTCGCGGTCGGCGACATCGTCGTCTTCCCGAACACGGCCGGCTATCTGATGCACATCCTCGAGAGCGCCTCGCACCAGATCCCGCTGGCGCGGAACCTCGTCGTCGGCGCGGCGCGGCCGCGCTCGACCCGATCGAGGCTCAAAATGAGTGTCTCCGAGACCGCCAGGGTGCTCCTGTGCTGGGAAGCGGCCGAGGTGAACTCGTGGAACCCGGTGCTTGCCCGGCGCCTGAGAGCCGATGGCTTCGAGGTCACCGAGGTCCACGACCTTGACCAGCTGCGCGCCCTCGACCTCACCGACTTCGACGTCTGCCTACCGCGATTTCGCGCCTGCGCGGCCCACATGGTTTGCGTCGACGAGCTGCTCGTCGATTCCGGTCTGCCGATGATCAACTCGCGCTCGACGAGGCGACGGTGCGAGGACAAGGGCCTCGCCCACCTGGCCTTCGAGCGCCACGACATCCCCCAGCCGCCGTCGTTCGTACTCAGCGCTGACGGGATCGCGGATCGCGCGGCTCAGTGGTCCGGCGAAACGCTGCTCAAGCCCTTGTCGGGCAGCCGCGGCGACGGGATCGAGATCTTGCCGAGCATGGAAGCGGCGATCGAGCGCGGGATCCAGCGCCGAGAGGACCTGCTGGTCCAGCGGATGATCTGGCCGGCGCGCAGCTGGCGGGTGATCGTCGGGCGCTCCTGCGGGGTCGTCGACCCCTACTGGCGCCGCCCGGCGCGATCGGACGATCGGGTGCTCAGCATCTCGACGGGGGCCAGCATCGTCCGCGATCCACTCTCGGACTCGGCGAGCCGGATCGCGGAGCGGATGCTCGATGCGGTCGACGGCGATCTGCTCGCCGTCGATCTGCTCGAGGCCGACGGGCAGACCTACGCGCTCGAGATCAATCACAACTTCGACGCCCACGGCGGCTCGCGGCCGGCGGTCGACGCCTTCCGGATCGAGATCTCGGCGGCTCGGCAGCGCCTCCGTTTTCGACCTCACAACGCGGGTAGACCGGCCCGGTCCCCGATCCTCTGAGGTGATTCCATGATCCTCCGCATCGACCGCCACGCCGCCGAGCTGCCGCCCCCGTCCGATCCCGACCCGAAGGGCGCCGCCTGCGTCCAGGAGCTGCTCGGCGGCAAGTACGGCGAGATGTCGACGCTGATGAACTACACGTTCCAGTCGTTCAACTTCCGCAACCGCCAGGGCGCCCGGCCGTTCTACGACCTGGTCGCGAACATCGCGGCCGAGGAGTTCGGCCACATCGAGATCGTCTCGGCGGCGATCAACACGATGCTCACCGACCCGTCGAAGGCGAGGAGACAGGCGCCGACCGAGGTCGACGGCGCCGACTTCGCGCAACCCCCAGCACTTCATCGCCGGCGGCCGGGCCGCGCTGCCGCAGGACTCGAAGGGCAACCCCTGGAACGGCGACTACGTCCACGCCTCCGGCGACCTGGTCGAGGATCTGACCCACAACTTCTTCCTCGAGACCGGAGCGCGCAACAACAAGCTCAAGGTCTACGAGATGGTCGACCACCCGGCCGCGCGGGCGCTGACCGGCTACCTGCTCTGTCGCGGCGGCGTCCATCAGGTCGCCTACGCGCGAGCGATCGAGAAGCTCACCGGCGCCGACCTGATGAAGCTGTTCCCGAGCCCGCGGATCCCGACCGAGAAGATCCCCGAGTGCCAGCCGCACATCGAGAAGGGCGAGCACCTGAAGCTCTACCGCTTCTCGCAGAGCGACTACCTGGAGCTCGGCGCGGTCTTCAACGGCCCGCACCCGGAGACCGGCGAGGAGCTCGAGGTCGTCAACGAGGCGCCCGAGGGCGTCCCGCCGATGGACCTGCCCTCGCAGCCCGACGTGTTCGCACCCGACTACGCGCCCGAGGAGATCGCCGAGATCGCGGCGAAGCTGCGCACCGAGGCCGGGCATGTCGGAGCAGCCCAGCGGCGTGGTCGCCAACAACGGAGGCGGCGAGCAGAGGGCGTCGTCGACAAGGTCAAGGACGCGGTCAGCTGATCGGCGCCCGCGACCTGACGGCCCGCGACCCGGAGTGCTGATGCGAGCCCTGATCATCAACTGCACCCTCAAGCCGTCCCCGGCGACGTCGAACACCGCGGCGCTCGCGGCGGTCGTCGAGGAGGCGCTGCGCGAGCACGGCGTGGAGACCGAGGCGGTCCGCGCCGTCGACCACGCGATCAAGCCCGGGGTCGAGTCGGTAATGGGCGAAGGCGACGAGTGGCCTGGGATCCGGGAGAAGCTGCTCACCAGCGAGATCCTTGTGATCGCCACGCCAACCTGGCTCGGACGCCCGGCAAGCGTCACCCAGCGGGTGCTCGAGCGCATGGACGCACTGATCGCCGAGACCGACGACGACGGGCGTCCGCTCGCCTACAACCGGGTCGCGGGCGTGGTGGTGACAGGGAACGAGGACGGCGCCCACCACGTGATCTCCGAGGTCGCCGGGGCCTTGATCGACATCGGCTACACGATCCCCGCCCAGGCGTGGACGTACTGGAACAAGGGCCCGGGCCCCGGCGACGACTATCTCGACGCCGACGACGACGAGGGCAAGGAGTGGTCGCGGACCACCGGGCGGGCAGCCGCTCAGAACCTGGTCGGCGTGGCGAGGGCGCTGGCGCAGGAGCCGCTCGGGCCGCCACCGAGCTGAGCTCGCAGGCCGCCCGCCTTGCGTCAGCCTTCGGTGGTCAACCGCACGCGTAGCGTGACGACGATTGATTTGGCCTCACCCGAGTCGTCAGCCGCCTTTCGAAGCTCGTCGCGAATCGCCGAGGCGTGCTGCTTCCAGGATTTGTCGTTGCTCAGGTCGCCAGGCGACAGCTCGATCGTCTCCGCCTCGAGCTCAAGATCCTGCTGCCGAGGCGGGAGCGGGTGGGCGAGCTCGAATCGGCGACGGGTCGCCTTGTCCAGGTGGGCTCGAGCCTCCGAGCGGTCCTCATCGGTCGGCGCACCGGACAGCAGGCGCTCGCGGAGGTCGCCTGTGCCGTCGCCGCCCCCGAATGGGCCCCTGACTCGGCGGCGCCGCCGCCGGAGGTCATCGTGAGGGCTCGCCTCGCGCTTCGAGACGCGGTAGGCCGCTCAGGCGCATGCCGAACGCCGTCGACAGACCCTGCTCTGGGTCGTCCACGGTCTTCGCAATCAGCTCGGGGACGAAGATGGTGTCGCTGGCATTTGTCGTGTCCCTCTCGGGACGTTCGTCGTAGGGACTCGTGGCGAGCACAGCTGCGTTGATCTCTTCCGCGAAGAAGATCTGCGTTGTGAAGGTGGACGTCGTCTCGTCCTTGGCGAACGTCCTCACGCGCACGTGGATGTGCAGGGTGCGGCCCTCATACCACCCCGGGTAGATCGTCTGGAACACGACCCTTCCGTCGTCCCCGGATATCTGACAGCCCCGAAGGAAGGTCTGCCCACCGGTATCGGCGCGCGGCTGCAGTGGCTCGTCGGAGTAGAGGCCGAGAGCATTGGCCTGCCAGATGTCGACGACAGCGCCCGGGTAGGGACTGCAGGCCGCATTCGCCTCGTAGACGCCGAGGACCAGAGTCAGCGCAACCCCGGTCTGGCCCTCGGTGACGTCTGCGCGTTTGAGCCGGTCGTCGACCCAGTAGGGACCCTCCGTGGTTTCAGGAGTGAGCGTGCAGTTGAGCGTGGCCGGGTCCATCTCGAGAAAGCTTCTCACCGATCGCTGTCTCTGGTCACGGTGCGGTGATTCGAAGCCAGCCGGTCCCACTCCCGAAACATCTTCCGAAAGGGAGGCGACCTGAGCGCGTCCGTGGAAGGCAGAAGGTCGGTGGCGGCCCGCTCGGCGGCGGCGAGGTCGCCTCCGACCCGGCTCGATCTGCTCGTGTCCGATCTCGGCGCGGCCGTGCGATCCAGCTCCGGCAGGTGTCCATTGGAGCTCATCAGCCGGTCCGAGCGGCTCGAAGATGCGTCAGCGGGGTGTTCGGATCGGCGAGCATCCCTCGATCGACCACCTCTCGGGATCGGATCAGCTCGCGAATGGAGTCGTTGACCTCCCAGACGTTGACGTTCATCCCGGCCACCACTCGCCCCTCGTCGAGCCAGAAGGCAACGAACTCCCGGCCCTCAACATCACCGCGAAAGACGACCTCATCCCAGTCGGTGGCATAGCCGCTGTATTCCATGCCGACGTCGTATTGGTCGGAGAAGAAGTACGGAATCTCGTCGTAGGCGACGGGCCTGGTCGAGCATCGCTCCCGCCACCGCCTGGCCCTGGCCTCGGGCGTTGGCCCAGTGCTCGACCCGGATGCGGCGTCCGTAGAAAGGGTGGTGGGCATTTGCGACGTCGCCGGCCGCGAACACCCCGGGGACGCTGGTCTCGAGGTGCTCATCGACCAGGATGCCGTTGTCGACCCGGATGCCGGCCGTCTCGGCCAGGCCGCAGCGCGGGGCGACGCCGATGCCGGCGACGACGAAGTCGGTCTCGATCGAGGCGCCGTCACGGGTCAGCACTCGTTCGACTGAGCCCTGGCCCTCGAAGCGCTCGACGGTGGTCTCGGGCAGGAACTCGACCCCGTGCTGGCGATGGATGTCGAGGTAGATCTGGCCGACCTCCGGACCGAGGACCCGCTCGAGCGGCAATGAGCCCATCTCGAGCACGGTCACCTCGACAGCCCTTCTGCCGAGCCGACGCGGCGATCTCTGCCCCGATCCAACCCGAGCCGATGACCACCAGGCGCTCCTGGCGTTCGAGGCGCTCGCGAATACGCTCGGAGTCGGCGACGGTTCGCAGGTAATGGATGCCCTCGAGCTCGGAGCCCGGAGCATCAAGGCGGCGAGGGCGCGCACCCGTTGCCAGCAGCAGCCGGTCATAGCCGAGGCGCCGATCGCCTTCGAGAAGCAGCTCCTGGACGCCGGTCTGGATCCCGGCCACCCTGGTCGAGGTCCAGAGCTCGATCTCATGCTCGCGGTAGAGCTCGGCCGCATGCACGTAGGGCTTCTCGCTCTCGCCGCGCAGATACTCCTTGGAGAGCGGCGGGCGCTCGTACGGCCGCTCGGCCTCGTCGCCGATCAGGATCAGGCGGCCATCGAAGCCCTGCTCGCGCAGGGTCTGGGCGGCCATGGCGCCGGCCAGGCCGGCCCCGACGATGACGAACCTCTGATCTGTGGGCATGCGTTCCTCCTGGAGATCGACTCGGTGCTTGCTTGGCGTCGGGCCGAGCGCGGTTCTTACCCGGCCGTAAGAACCGCCCCGACCCCGACGCCAATCCGGTATGCCGAAGAGACCAACAACGGCATTCGTGCTCTCAGGCGGGGCCAGCCTTGGCGCCGTGCAAGCCGGCATGCTCAGAGCCCTCTACGAGCGCGAGATCGCCCCGGACCTGATCCTGGGAGCGTCAGTCGGCGCCCTCAACGGCGCTTACATCGCCTCTCGCCCAGCCACGACACAGACGGCCAAGGCGCTCGGCCAGATCTGGCGGCAGGTTGGGCGCCAGCAAGTCTTTCCACTAAGCGCCCTGACCGGTTTCGTCGGCTTCTTCGGCCTCCGCGATCACCTGATCTCCGACCACGGCCTGCGCCGGTTGGTCGAGGCCCACACGGAGTTCGCTCGGCTGGAAGAGGCCCCGATCCCCTTTTCGGTCATCGCCACCGATCTGCTCTCCGGGCGCGAGCTTCGCCTCACCGAGGGCGACGCGATCGAGGCGGTCCTCGCCAGCGCGGCCATTCCCGGCATCTTTTCGCCGGTCGAATGGGACGGACGCAAGCTGATCGATGGCGGGGTCTCCAACAACACGCCGATCGCCGACGCGATCGAGCTCGGCGCGGAGCGAATCTACGTTCTTCCCACCGGTAATGCCTGCGATCTCCCCAACGCTCCACGAGGCGCCCTGGGGATGCTCGTGCACGCGATGAGCCTGCTGATCATGAGACGGCTCCTGGTTGAGATCGAGCTGCTGCGCGACCGCGCCGAGCTGATCGTCCTTCCGCCGCCGTGCCCGCTGAGCGTTACTCCGATCGACTTCTCCCACGCCGACCAGCTGATCCGGCGCAGCTACGAGGATGGTCGCAATTACCTCGCCGCGATCGAGGCAGGCACGGCCCAGGTGCCCGCTGTCGATGACCATGCATGACCATCGGCGGATCTCGGCGCGCGCCGCCTGAGGTAAGAACCCCGGATGTGGGCGCGCTAACGGGCATGTGGTCAAGAGCAAGACGGCCATCGACGCGACGAGGATCCGAAGCCGACGCGGCGCGGGGAGCTGATCACGTGGAGACAGATGCAGCTCATCCGTACCGGATTCGACTCGACGTTGGCCGCGTCACTAGCCACCGAACGCGCGATCGACCTGCACGCCCTGATCGAGCTGGTCGAACGCGGGTGTCCTCCCCCTCTCGCAGCGCGGATCCTGGCGCCGCTCGATCACGAGAGAACAGCGTGCTAGAGGCGGAGCACAGAGCCGCGGTTAGGGTCAAGGCGCCGCCCGGGCCTCGCCCAGGCATCGAGATGAGCCGCTCCAGCGCAGCCTCACCCGCGGTCGGTCCAGACGCCGAGTCGCGGGCCTGGGTGTCTGCCCTCGGCGTCGAGGGGACGCCCGGTGAGGACGCCCGGCGGAAGCTGCACGACCTCCTCCTGAGAGCGGCACGGTTCGAGATCAACCGCCGCCGCGGATCCCATCCGCACCTGCGAGGAGGCGACCTCGACGATCTCGCCCACCAAGCCGCCGCCGACGCGATGCTCGCGATCCTGGCGAAGCTCGACAGCTATCGGGGTGAGAGCCGCTTCACCACATGGGCATACAAGTTCGCTTTGCTCGAGGCGGCGGTAAAGCTTCGTCGTCGCGCCTGGCAGGGCCGCGAGATCCCGATCGAGCCAGAGCATTGGGCAGTCCTCGCCGGACCCGATGATTCACCAGCGGCCGCCGCCGAGAGCAACGAGGTCCTCGGCTCGCTGGCCACGGCGATCGAGACCGAACTCTCTCCGCATCAACGAGACGTTCTCGTCGCGATCGCGCTCAACGGGGTGCCGATCGACGTCCTGGCCGAGCGGCTGAACACGACCCCGGGGACCGGGTCGCGATCTGCGGCGTCGACGTGCTCGGGATGGCCACCGAGCGCGTGGACCGGCTCCGCCGGCGGATCGCGGCCGCCATCTCCGCCGACCCCGCGGGCATCCTGCTCAACTGGAGCCACACCCACTGCGCCCCACCGGCGGGCAACGAGATGCTCGAGCGCAGCGGGCTCCTGTCCACCCCGGGCAGCGACGCCGTGGCCGCCTATGCGGACCTGCTGGAGGAGCGGCTCGTTGAGCTCGTGGCGACCGCCAGCGAGCGCCTCGAACCGGCGGGGATCGCGTGGGGCATCGGCGCCGCCGACCTCTCGGTCAACCGGCGCGAGCGCGACCGCAACGGGCAGATCGTCCACGGCTGGCGAACCGAGGGCATGGTCGACCAGCAGGTCATGGCGCTACAGGCGCAGCGCCCAGATGGAAGCGCGATCGCCACCGTCACCGCCTACGGATGCCATCCGGTGGCCGTCGGCATGGACTTCCCGAGCTATTCATCGGACTATCCGGGTGCGCTGCGGGAGGCACTGCGCGAGCTCACCGGCGGCGAGGTCGTCTTCGTCCAGGGCTGCGGAGGCAACGTGCTGCCGAGAGTGTCGTTCTGCACCGACGAGAGCGAGGCCCGGGTGATCGGTCGGCGGCTGGCCGTCGAGGCCCTGCACGCACTGGCCGACCGCCCGGCCTGGCCGACCCGCTACATCCGCGAGGGCGACGCGTCGCTGATCCCGATGATCCTCTTCCGACGCGAGCCGGCACCCGCCCCGGAGGTAGTGGTCTCCGCGGTGGAGGAGCGGGTGTCGTTTCCGCTCGGACCGGCGCCGTCCGTGCCCGAGCTCGAGGCGCTGGCCGACGACCTGGAGGCTCAGGTCGACGACGCGCGGCGCCGCGACGCCGGCGCCGCGGAGGTGTACGGCCTCCTCTATCACGCCAAATGGGCGCGAGCGACCTGGACCAGCCTGCGCGCCGGGCCGGCGCCTAGCTCCGTCGAGGGCCCGATGCACGCGGTGCGCATCGGCGAAGGCGTCATCGTCACGGCGCCCGGCGAGCTCTTCACCGAGATCGGCTGGGCCATCAAGGAACGGTCCCCGGCGGTACCGACGATGGCGCTCGGCTACACCAACGGCGCACTCGGCTACTTCCCGACCGTCGAGGCGTACGAGGAGGGTGGCTACGAGCCGGCCTACAGCAACCGCAGCTACGGCACCCCTGCCACGGTCGCGCCCGAGGCGGGACAGCTGCTCTCGCGCACCGCCGTGCGGATGGCCGAGCGGCTGTTCCCCGAGCGGGCGCGGTTCTCGGGGCAGGACTGGGCCCCGAGCGGCGCACTGCCGGTGCTCGACCGACCCGTCCCCGAGCGCCCGCCGGGCGACGAGTACGAAGCCCCGCGGACCGCCCCGGCTCCCGGCTAGCTCACGACAGGAGGTATTCGCATCTTTCGCGCAGGCGCAGCATCCCTCTCCATCGACCCGCCTCTCGGACTGCCCATGGTCGGCGTGGTGCGGCGCGACTGGACTGCTCGTGGACGGATCGGGCGGCTCGAAGCGAGCGCGCTCGCGCTCGAGGCGGACGGCGAGACCGTGGTGCTCTGCGGCGTCGACACGCTCGCGATCCAGTCGCCCGAGATCGACGAGCTGAGGCGGCGCATCGCGGACGCGACCGGCGCGGCGCTGCCCGGCATCCTCGTCAACTTCGGCCACACCCACCATGCGCCGCCCGGCGGTCGCACGGTCCACGGCAGCTTCGGCGAGCCGGACCCGGAGCCCGACGCGGCCACGCTGGCGTACATCGAGCTCCTCCACACGCGGGTCGTGGACGTCTGCCGCCTGGCCTTCGAGCGGCTCGAGCCCGCCTGGGTGCGCTGGGGCCTCGGCTCCTCCGACCACAGCATCAACCGTCGCGAGCGGGACCCGGACGGGATGGTCCGGCGACTCGGATGGCACGAGCAGGGCATGCTCGACCAGTCGGTTCCCGTGCTCCAGGCCGTGCGCCGCGACGAG
Organism: uncultured Thermoleophilaceae bacterium; assembly: GCA_963716215.1. Taxonomy (GTDB): domain Bacteria; phylum Actinomycetota; class Thermoleophilia; order Solirubrobacterales; family Thermoleophilaceae; genus JACVRW01. The sequence goes on from OY970298.1 coordinate 12,481, forward strand.
ACGGCCATCGCAACGCTGGTCGCGTACGGCTGTCACACGGTGACCACGAGCGTGGATGCGCCCGGCTACTCGCCCGACTATCCGGGCGCGCTGCGCGACGCCGTCAGGCGCTGGACGGGCGGGGAGTGCGTCTTCTTCATCGGAGCGGCCGGCAACGTCATGCCGCGGGTGTCGTTCGACGAGGCGAACGAGGAGATGCGCCGGATGGGCGAGGGGATCGCCCTCGAGGCCCTTCACGCGCTCGATCCGCGCCCGGCCTGGCCGAGCGAGCTGAGGTGCGCCTCCGGCTTCAAGAGCGGCAGCGCCGTCGCCGCCTACCGCTGGCGCGCCCTGGCGCATCCCGACCCGGTGCTCGCCAGCACCGAGCGCGAGGTGAGCTTCCCGCTCCAGCCGCTGCCATCGCTCGAGGAGATCGTCGAGCTGCGCGAGCGCTCCGAGGCGGAGATCGCCGCACTGGTGTCGCGCGGGGCCCCCGAGTCGGAGATCCGGCCGCTGCGCTTCCACGGGGCGAACTGGGCGCGCCGTATCGAGGCCGAGCTCGCGGGCGGCAACCCCCGCACGGAGGTGGGCGGACCGGTGGGTGCGGTGCGGATCGGCGACGGCGTGATAGCGACCGGCCCGGGCGAGACCTTCACCGAGATCGGCCTCGCCGTAAAAGAGCGCTCACCGGCCGCGGTCACTCTCTACTGCGGCTACACGAACGGGTGCATCTCGTACTTCCCGATCGCCAGCGAGTATCCACTCGGCGGGTACGAGCCGACCTACGGCAACAAGACGTACGGGCTGCCGGTGCAGGTCGACCCGAGCTGCGACCGCCTGCTCGTGGAGCACGCCGTGTCGGCGATCAGGCAGCTGTTCCCCGAAGGCCCAGAACTCCCCGATGGCGACTGGCGAGCTACGGGGAAGCTCCCCGATCCCCCGGCCCGGGCCCCGATCGAGCGCCCCGCCGAGGCCTAGAAGGCGTGCGGGTAGTCCGCCCGCGCCGCGCTCTCCGTGACGTACCCGTCGCGGATGTCTGCTTCGATCAGCCCGCGGTCTCGCTCCTCGGACGGCCCGAAGCCACCGCCGCCGGCAATCGAGAACTGAACGACGGAGCCGGGAGGAACGTCGAAGGCCGTGGTCTTGCCGAGCGTCTCGGTGGTGCCGTCCGGACGCTCCACGTGTAGGCCGTTGGGCCGCCCGGGGCGTCCACCGTACAGACCCCAGGGCGGGGTCTTCCTCCGCTCGATCGGGCTGGTGAACGCCGCCGCCTCGAGCATCTGGTAGCGGACGTCGATCCCGGAACCGCCGCGGTGTCGGCCGGCCCCGCCGGTGTCCGGCGCGAGCTCGAAGCGCTCGGTCACCAGCGGATAGCGCAACTCGAGCGTCTCGACGGGCGTGTTGCGCATCCCCGAGAAGGAGATGTGCATCAGCGGAGCGCCGCCGTCGCCGTCGGAGGATGCCCCCTGACCCGTGACGTGATCCGTGCCGCCCGCCCAGAAGTCGCTGTCCGTGTCCGTCCCCCACCAGACGAAGCCGCAGAAGTCGCCGCCGCTGCCGGCCCGCGTCGCGTCCGGCCGCGTGTCGCTGAGCGCGAGGTGGATCACGTCGATGGCCTGGGCCGCCGGCCAGCCGTACAGGTAGATCGGGGCGGGCGGCAGTGGATGGAACATCGTGCGCTCGCGCGTCCGCACGGCGATCGGCCTGAAGGACCCCTCGTTGACCGAGTCGCCGGTTCCCGCCAGGGCGATGATCGCCAGCCGCGCCGCGGACACGGTGGTAGGGAGTGGGCAGTTGATCGGCCCGGCCTGCTCCGGCGGGGAGCTCTCGAAGTCGATCGTCACGTCGTCGTCGCCGACCTCGACCGTGATCTCGAAGGGAACCATCGCATCCGAGATGCCGTCGCTGTCGAGTGCGCCGGATCCCGTGTAGCGCCCCTCTGGGATCCCTCGCAGGAAGCGCCGCATGGTGTCCTCACCGTGGTCCAGGACGTGATCGACAGCGTCCCGGAAGTCGGCCAGGCCGTAGCGCTCGATCAGGCGCAGCGTCGCTCGGATCCCGGCCTCGGCGCCGATGATCTGGGCGTTCAGGTCCCCCGTGAGGGCGTCGGGAAGCCGGGAATTGGCCAGCAGGATCCGGTAGATGTCCTCCTGGCGCACGCCCCCGCGGTAGAGCTTCACTCCCGGGAAGATCGTCCCCTCCTGGAAGTTGTCCGTGGTGTCCGTGCAGAACGGCTCCTTCGCGCCCAGGTCCATGTGGTGCGCCTTGACCGCGGCGTAGCCGACCAGCTCGTCCTCGAGGAAGAACGGGACGACGATGGCGGCGTCCTGGGGGTGAGAGCCGATGTCGTAGGCGTAGCTGGAGAAGATGACGTCGCCCGGCTCGAGCGCCTCGGGCCCGCCGCCGGCCTCCACGCAGGCGTCGATGCAGAAGTTCATGGTCCCCAGGAACAGCGGCGTGGCCTGGGCCTGGGCCAGCAGCCGGACCTCGCGGTCGTAGAGCGCGCAGCAGAAATCGAGCATGTCGTAGACGATCGGCGAGAAGGCGGTGCGACGTAGGGCGATCTTCATCTGCTCGGCAGCGGACGTGAGCCCCTGTCTCACGATCTCGGTGAGGATCGGGTCAGCCACGCGCGCCCACGCTCGCCATGCTCTCCGCCGTCAGCTCGGCCGGGCTCCGCTCGATCACGAGCGCGCCGGACTCGTCGAGTGCGACCCAGTAGCCCGCGTCGACGTAGACGGTCGTCGTGCCCTCGACGACGATCGCGGGTCCGTGGAGAACCTCTCCGGTGGCCAGTGACGCACGTTGGAGGACCTCGAACGTGGCCCACTCCCCGAGCACGAACGAGTACGCGCTGAGCGACCGCGACGGTGCCGGTGTGGACTCTCCGCCCACCCCTTGGGACGACACCTCCGCTGCGAGCGGGCTCCTGAGCGAGGCGCGCACGGCGACGATCTCCACGCTCAGATCCATGCTGTGCCCGAAGGTTCGCTCGAATTCGGCCGCGAACGCGGCCGCGAGCGCCTCGGTATCCGCGGGAAGGCGGCCGTCGACGAGCGGCACCGCGACGGTCAGGGTGTAGTCCTGGCCCGCGTAGCGCATGTCCAGGGCCGCCTCCTGCTTCGACGAGGAGGTCGGCGACGGCCGCTGCGCGAGCTGGTCGAACAGCTCGCCCAGCACCCGATTGGTCGCCTCGATTCCGGCCGCGTCCAGGTTGGCGACCGAGGTGCGGGCCGCGGACTGGAGGATGTCCTGCTGGAGCAGTCCCCACGCCGAGAAGTTCCCGGCATGCGCCGGGACGACGATCTTCGCGATCTCCAGCTCGCTTGCCAGCAGCGTCGCGAACAGCGGGCCGGCGCCACCGAAGGCGATCAGGGCGGCGTCGCGCGGGTCCTGCCCCTGCTCCCCCAGCACCTCCCGGATCGCGTCGGCCATCCGCGCGTTGGCGATGCTCAGGACTCCGCGCGCCACGGCGTCGACCTCCATCCCGAGGGCCGCTCCGAGCGGCTCCAGCGCGGCGAGGGCGCGGTCGCGGTCCAGGCGGACGTCGTCCGCGAGGTCGCCGAACGCCAGCATGCCGAGCACGAGGGCGGCGTCGGTCACCGTCGGTTGCTCGCCGCCGCGCCCGTAGGAGGCGGGTCCGGGATCGGCGCCGGCGCTGGCCGGGCCGACCCGCAACAGGCCGCTGGGGTCGACCCAACCGATCGACCCGCCGCCGGCACCCACCGACCTCACGTCGATCCACGGGGCCTGGATCACCAGGTCCGCCACGTGCCCCTCGAAGGCGACGCGCGGGCGACCGTTCTCGATGAAGCAGGTGTCGAAGCTGGTGCCGCCGACATCCGCCGTTATCGCAGCCGGAAGGCCGAGCCGCGAGCACAGTGCCGCCGCGCCCACCGCGCCGCCAGCGGGACCCGAGCTGATCGTCTCGAAGGGCCGCGCGCCGGCCTCGGCGAAGCTCATCGCGCCGCCGCCCGAGGTCGTCACGAAGAGCCTGTCGCCGAGCCCGAGGCCGCGGAGGCGCTCGGCCAACCCCCCGAGGTACCGGGTCATGAGCGGGCGAATGTAGGCGTCGATCACGGTCGTCGACGCCCGCTCGTACTCCCGGTACTCGCCCGACACCACGTGGGAGAGCGAGATCTCCCCCTCGAAGCCGTGCTCCCGCAGCAGGTCGCCGATCTCCAGCTCGTGGGCGGGGTTGGCGTAGGAGTTGATGCACACCACCGCGACGGAGCCGATCTTCTCGGCAGCGAGCACGTCGACCGCGCGGCGGACGTCCTCGCCGTCGACCGGCGTCAGGAGCTCGCCGTCAGCGCGGGTGCGTTCGCCGATCGGCAACCGCAGGCGTCGCGGCACGAGCGGGTCGGCCGGTCGCCAGAGCAGGTCGTACATGTGCTCGCGCTCGCCCCGACGCAGCTCGAGCACGTCGCGAAACCCGGAGGTCGTGAGCAGGCCTACGGGCGCCCCCTTGCGTTCGAGCAGCGCGTTGAGCCCCACGGTCGTGCCGTGCACGAAGAGTGCGTCGCGATCGAGGCTGCCGGGCTCGGCGGCGCCGTCGATGACCGCCGCGACGCCGTCCGCGATCGCCGCGGGCTGAGTCAGGGTCTTGCCCACGCGGACCGAGCCGGAGCTCTCGTCGAACAGGATCAGGTCGGTGAACGTGCCCCCCACGTCGACGCCGAGCCTCACCGCCATGGAAGCTAGGCCTCCGGCTCGCCGAGCGCTGACAGCTCGGAGCCAACGATCAGGCCGATCAGCCGGTCCTGTGTGACGCCGTCCGCTGGCAGGTCGCCGACCTTCTTGCCGTGGCGGACCACGACGATGCGGTCGGCCACCTCGAGGATGTGCGGGAGGATGTGGCTGATGATGATCACGGACGTTCCGCGCGACCGGATCCGCTCGATCAGCTCTATGACCGCGGCGGACTGAGCCACGCCCAGGGCGGCGGTGGGCTCGTCCATGATCACGAGCTTGGAGGCCCAGACCATCGCCCGCGCGATTGCGACGCTCTGGCGCTGGCCGCCGGAGAGCGACTCGACGGGGGTCCCGTAGATCCGCGGGAGGTTGATGCGGAGGTCCTTGACGTGGCGCCACGCCTCGCGTCGCATCCGCCGCCGGCTCAGCACGCCGAACAGGCGGAGCGGTCCGCTGACCTTCTCCTCGCGGCCCAGGAACAGGTTGGTCGTGACGTCCAGGTTCGGCAGGAGCGCCAGGTCCTGGTAGAGCGTCTCGATCCCGAGCTGGCGGGCGTCGATCGGGCCGTGCAGCTTGACCGGGGCACCCTCCACCAGGACCTCGCCGCTGTCCGGGCTGAGCGCGCCGGAGAGCATCTTGACCAGGGTTGTCTTCCCGGCGCCGTTGTCGCCGACGATCGCGACGACCTCGGCGTGGCCGACCTGCAGGCTCACGTCGTCGACTGCCTTGATCATGCCGAAGTGCTTCGAGAGGCCGCGGGCCTCGATCAGGGGAGCATCGGTCGCGCTCACGGCACCGCTCCGTCCATGCGGCGACGCACCTCTCCGAGCACGATGGCGAGCAGGAGGATCGAGCCCACGACCACCGGCTGCCAGAAGCTCGAGATGTCGAGCAGGGTGAGCCCGTTCTGGATCACCCCTAGGAACAGCACACCGATCAGCGTCCCGATCACCAGCCCGTGGCCGCCGGTGAGGGCGGTGCCGCCGATGATCACGGCGGCGATGATCGTGAGCAGATCGTTCGCGTTGGTGGCGGCGTAGAGGCCCACCTGCCCCGCGTTCGCGGTCTGGACGATGCCTGCGATCCCCGCCACCAGGCCGGCGAGCACGTACACCGCGATCGTGGTTCGCACGACCCGCACACCACTCAGGCGCGCGGCCGCCGCGTCGCCGCCGATGGCGTACACGTGGGTCCCGAAGCGCGTGAAGCGCAGCATGAAGCCGACGGCCGCGAACACAGCAACCATCCACACGGTGTCGATCGGGATGTCGAGCCACACCTCCGACTGGCCGAGGTCGTTGAAGGCGGCGTCCTCGATTGTGCGCGGTGTGCCGTCGGTGACGAGGAACGCGACCCCCGTGAACAGGAACGACGTGCCCAGGGTGACGATGAACGGGTTCAGCGTCAGGGCCCCCACGAGCAGGCCGTTGAGCAGTCCGATCGCGCTCGCCGCCAGCAAGGACACGACGACAATCGGCACGACGCCCATTTCGGCCTTGACGCACTCGCTGACCACGATGCCGGTGATCGTGATCACCGCCACCGGCGACAGGTCGAGCCCACCGCTGATCACTACCACCGTCGCGAAGGCGGCGGCGATGCCCACCACCGCCACCGCCTCCGTGATGTTCAGCAGGTTCTGAATGCGCCAGAAGTACTCCGACGCGAAGCCCAGATAGATGCAGAGGGCCGCGACGATGAGCGCCAGCGCGACCTCGGGGCGCCGCGAGGCCCCGAGCAGCGCCTCCTTGAACCCAGGCCAGGACGCGGACACCGGAAGGTCCAGCTCACCAGCGCCGTCCGCCTCAGGCGTGGGCCGGAGATATCGACGGATCGACATGAGCGGCGCTGGCCCTGGCTAGTTGCCTTCCGGGTAGTACTCGTCGATGTTGTCGGCCGTGATCAGCGGCGTGGGGTGGTTCGTCTCCATCGGCACCGGGTTACCGGCCAGGACGTCCTCCAGCACCGCCAGCGCCCATTCGCCGTAGCGCTCCGGGAAGAAGGCCACCGAACCGGTCTGCGTGCCCGCGCGGATCGCCTTTCGGCCCTGCGGGTCGGCACCGCTCACGATGATGATCGAGTCGTCCTGCTTGCCGGCCTTCTTGATCGCGTTGATCATGCCCGCGGCCGACGGGTCGTCGACGGTGTCGAACATCACGTTCTGGAAGTCCGGGTGAGCGGTGAACCAGTCGGTGGTGACCGTCTCATGCTTGCCGACCTTGCAGGTGAGATCGAAGACGTTGTCGGGTGGAATGGCGAAGCCGGCGTCCTCGACGGCCTTCGGAGCGGTCTTGAACATCTCGTTGACGCTCGGGCCGTAGTCCGGGTTCGTGCACTGGACGAGAGCGGTCTGCTTCGGGTCCCACTTCTTTTCGACGGCGGTCTCGCCGAGCGCCTTGCCGATGGCGGTCCCGGCGTTGCCCCAGTTGACACCGAAGTTCGGGACCTTGGTTCCGAACGAGTAGAGCTGGACCGGCGCGATGCACTCGTCCTGGAGGATCTTGTACTGCTGCTCCCACAACGTCTGGGTGGCGGTGATGACGCCCTTGTCGCCCTTGACGGCGGCGGTCTTCGCCTGCGACAGCGGCTCGGTCTCGGACGGGTACTTGAGGTTGTAGACGCTCAGGTCGAAGCCAGCTTCCTTGGCGAGGCTCTCGATGTTCTTCGAGTTGGCGATGCCGAAGGTATCGATGTTGCCGTAGTGCATGTAGCCGATCTGGTACGGGCCCTCGATCTTGCGGAGCTTGGCCGAGTAGGTCTCCGGGTGGTCGGTGGTCTCCTCGTAGGCGCACGTCTCACTGTTCCAGCGCACCCACGGCTCCTTGACCGAGGCCACCTCGGGCTCGGCGATCACCTCGTCCGTCAGCTTCAGCCCGTTGCCGAAGGAGCCACCGTCGTCTGCAGGCTTGGAGGCGGACCCCCCGCCGTCGTCGTCGTCACCACCGCAGCCGACCGCGATGAGCAGGATCAGGACGGCCAGCAATGAGACGACTGCACGGGGCTTCGCAACCATTATGCACTCCTCCGGGAAAGGTTTCCGCAACCGATTTCAGGAACGTAACCGAGTGGGTCAGTCCCGTCAAGCTGCGCTGCTCGATCTTCAGCCTGTCTCAGCCGGCGAGCGGCCTGCGGCTAGGCATCCGTGTCCGCCTCGAGCGGATGCACCGCAAGCGGGGTCACGTCGGTGTCGAACCAGCGCGAGAGCGGCAGCGAGGTGATCGCCGCGTGCAGCGCGCTGGCGTCGGGAGCGCTCCAGATGCCGACGTTGCTCATGCGGCCCGGTATGCGCCAGATGCGCTCGATCGTTCCGTCGGCCTGGAGCTCCTTGCCGCGCACGCGCTCGGCTGCCACGAGGCTCGCGATCTCGGCCTCGGACAGGTGGTCGGGCAGGTGGACGTCGATCGCGACGAGGAACTCCAAGGCTTAGAACTCGCAGGCCGCGCGAACGGCGTCGGCGATGCGCTCCGTCGATGGCAGCCACGCGGATTCGAGCGTTCCGGCGTACGGGACCGGCGTGTCGTCGGTCGCGACGATCGCCGGGGGCGCGTCGAGCCACTCGAAGTGCTCCCGCGTCAGCTCGGCCACCAGCGAGGCGCCCCAACTGCCGGCGATCGAGGCCTCCTGGGCCACGACGAGGCGGTTGGTACGGCCGACGCTTTCCGTGATCGTCTCCATGTCGAGCGGCACCAGCGTGCGCGGGTCGATCAGGTCGACCGAGTAGCCCTCGCCGGCCAGGAGCTCGGCGGCCTCCTCGGCGCGGTGGCGCATCAACTGGGTCGCGACCAGCGTGACGTCGTTGCCGGAGCGCACCACCGCCGCGCGGCCGAGGGGCAGCGCCGCGGCGGGCTCGGGCGGCGCGCCCTTCGCGTTCAACAGGTGCTTGTGCTCGAACACGAGCACAGGGTCGGGATCCTCGATCGCCCCGCGCAGCAGCCCGTACATGTCGGCCGGCGTGGCGGGCACGGCGATCTTGAGCCCGGCTATCCCGAGGAACCAGTTCTCGCACGTCTGCGAGTGCTGGGCGCCGAAGCCCGCGCCGGCACCGTTGCCGAGCCGCACGGTCACCGGCACCGTCACCTGCCCGCCCGTCATGTAGCGGTACTTGGCCATCTCGTTGGCGATCCCGTCGAAGCACACGCCCGCGAAGTCGGCGAACATGATCTCGGCCACCGGCTTCAGGCCCATGACGGCCGCCCCGACCGCCGTGCCGATGATCGCCTGCTCGCTGATCGGCGTGTCGCGCACGCGCTCCGGGCCGAACCGCTCGAACAGGCCTTCGGTCAGCTTGAACGGCCCGCCCGCGGCGCCGATGTCCTCGCCGAGCACGAACACGTCCTCGTCCGCCTCCATGGCGTCGGCCAACGCCTGGATGATCGCGTCGCGGTAGGTGATCTCCACTGCGCCGTTGCCGCTCACGCCCACACGTGCTCCCTGCCCGCGGGCGGCTCCGGGTCGGACCAGCTGGTCGCGCGCTCGAGCGCCTCACGCACCTCGCGCTCGGCGCCTTGGCGCAGCTCCGCGAGTGCTTCGTCCTCGACCCCGGCCGCGGACAGCTCCGCCTCGGAGCGCGGGATCGGGTCGCGCGCGAGCCACTCCTCGAGCTCTCCCGGCGGCCGGTACTTCGCCGGGTCCGAGCGCGAGTGACCGCGGTGGCGGTACGTCAGCGCCTCGATGAAGGTCGGCCCGTCGCCGGCGCGGGCGCGCTCGACCGCCTCCAGCACGCACGCGTGGACTGCGCCCACATCGTTGCCGTCCACGCGTGCCTTCGCCATCGCGTAGGAGTCGGCGCGGTCGACCAGGTCGCTGATCGGCGTGGTCGCCGCCACCGGCGAGTACTCGCCGTAGAGGTTGTTCTCGCACAGGAAGATCGCCGGCAGCTTCCACACCGAGGCCAGGTTGAGCGCCTCGTGGAAGGCCCCGATGTTCACGGTCCCGTCGCCGAAGAAGCAGAGGCTGACGCGATCCGTCTTGCGGTACACGGCGGCCAGGGCCGCGCCGCAGACGATCGGCAGGTGCGCGCCGATGATCGCGAACGACCCGAGTGCCCCGACCTTCATGTCCGTCAGGTGCATCGAGCCGCCCTTCCCTCCGCAGAGGCCCTCGGCCTTGCCCATGATCTCCGCGAACGAGCGGTCGAGCGGGGCACCCATCGCCAGCACCGCGCCGTGGCCGCGGTAGGTGCACGCCATCGTGTCGCCACCCTCGAGCGCGCGGCAGGCGCCCACCGACACGGCCTCCTGGCCCTGGCAGAGGTGGGTCGAGCCGCGCACAACCCCTTTGGTGAACAGGTCCTGGACCTCCTCCTCGAAGAAGCGGATCTCGTGCATCGCACGCAGCCAGTCCAGGCGCGTCTCGACGTCGGCGGCGGCAGTGGGGGATTCGCTTCGAGACGTCACCGGAAACGTTTCTAACGAACGAGGGCGGACATGTCAATCGCCGAACAGGCTCGAGCCGGTCTCAGCGCGACAGCCAGCCGCCGTCCACCGGGAGGATCACGCCGTGCAGGTAGTCCGCGGCGGGCGAGCAGAGGAAGAGCGCGGGGCCGAGCAGGTCCTCCGGCTCTCCCCAGCGGCCCGCTGGCAGCCGGGCCAGGATCTCGGCGGTGCGCTTCGGGTCGTCCTGCCAGATGTGGCTGTTCATCTTGGTCTTGATGTAGCCCGGCGCGATCCCGTTGACGTTGATGCCGAGCGGGGCCCACTCGTTGGCGAGCGCCTTCGTCAGCTGCGCGACTCCGCCCTTGCTGGCCGCGTAGGCGGCCACGTTGAGGCCGCCGGAGAAGCTCAGCATCGATGCGATCGTGACGATCTTGCCCCCACCGGCGGCCGCCATGGTGCGCGCCGCGAGCTGGGCCAGCTCGAACACCGAGGTCAGGTTCGTCTCCAGCGTCTCGTCCCAGGTCTCCAGGTCGTGGTCGAGGGCAGGGCGCGCTCGGGTGAAGCCTTGAGCCGTGATCAGGATGTCGAGGCCGCCGAGCCGAGTGACGGCCTCCTCGAACCCGGATCGCAGGGCGTCGCGCTCGAGCAGGTCCACGCGCACCGCGCGGACCGGCCGCTCCGCGGTGCCGATCTCGACTGCCGCCGTCTCCGCAGCGGCGGATCGGCCCATGACGACGACCTCGGCGCCGGCTTGGTGGAGGCCTCGCGCCATCGCTCTCCCCAGCCCGCCGCCGCCGCCCACGACGAGCGCGCGGCGCCCGGCCAGATCGAACAAGCGCTGAGATTCCGGAATCGTTTCCATTATCGTGCATCCTACCGGTGCGGATAGGCGTCGACAGCTACTCGTATCACCGCCTGCTCGGGCTGCTGCGGCCCGGCGAAACGCCGGCCGAGCTGGCCTTCTCGGACGGGCTGATGGCTCCGGTCGAGCACGCGCGCAGCCTCGGCTGCGACGTGGTCTCGGTGCAGACCTGCTTCCTCGCCGCGCCCGGCGAGATCGACCGCGGCGCGCTGACCTCGGTCGGCGAGCAGCTCGAGCTGGTGCTCGCCTGGGGCGCTCCCAACGGGCTGGAGTTCGGCCGCCGCGAGGACGCCCTCGATGACCTGGTCGCGTGGATCGAGCTGGCCGGGGCCGTGGGCTGCCGGCTGATGAGGATCGTCGTGGGCGGGCCGGCGCTGCGCGGCGTGGAGCCGCCGGCGACCCAGGTTGCGCGCAGCATCGTCCCCGTTCGAGCCGCCGCCCGGCATGCGGCGCGATATGGCCTGGCGCTGGCGGTGGAAAACCACGGCGACATCGCGACCGAGCACCTCAGCATCCTCGTCGAGCGTGTGGCGGCGGAGAACCTCGGGCTTTGCTTCGACACCGGCAATGCCGCCCGCGTCGGCGAGGATCCGGTCGAAACGGCACGGCGGATCGCCGCCCGCACGCTGATGGTCCACCTCAAGGACGTGGAGTCGCCCGAGCGGACTTCGGACCCGATCTCGGGCCCCTGCTCGGTCGCCTACGGCGAGGGGGTCGTGCCCGTGGAGGCGGTCCTCGACGCGCTCGCCGAGCCGATCGATCGCGGCAGCCCCGTCTGCGTGGAACTCGGCCAGCTGGCGCCGGGCGCGGACGAGCTCCGCATGGTCGCCGACGGGGTCGAGTGGCTCAGGGCACGCTCCGCGCGGGCGCGGAGTTGAGAGATCAGCCGGCCGGCACGCGGCCGCGGTGCCCCCACCGGCGTTGGACGACAAGCGTCAACGTCCCGGCGAACAGCAAGGTCGCGACGTTGGTGCCGAGCACGGCCAGGGCGCCCCACGCCTCGTCCTCCTCGCCGACCCCGACCGCCACCCCGAGGTACGCCGCGGCCGGAATCGTGGTCACCGAGATCGCCACGCCCACCGCCGAGCTCGCGCGCGTCTCGAGGGCGAGCATGCCCGCCACCCCCGCGGCCAAGGCGACCCCGATCGTCGAGGCGTCCACGGCGGTCAGCCCCGACAGGGTCGTCTCTTCGAGATCGAACCCGGAGGGAAGCAGATCGAAGACGTCGACTAGGACCGTCACGACGACCGCCGCCAAGCAGGACATGGTGAGCCCGACGGTGAGCGTCACGAGCGCGCGTCCGACCAGCGGTCCGCGGCGACCCACCAAGCCCACGCAGGCCGCGGTGATCGGAAGCATGTCGGGGCTCACGGCCATGGCGCCGACGATCAGGATCGGGTTCACCTCGATCACGCCGAAGGCCGCGATCACCCCTGCGGCGATCGTGAAGGCGAGATAGAGCGCGACCGGCCGCGAGTTGCGGCGCGCCTGTCCGACGACGTCCGCCCAGATCAAGCTCGTGGCCCGGTGCGCCGAGACCACCGGCGAGATCTCGTCGAGGCGGGCCAGCGCGATCTCCTCTTGCGCCACCCCGCTGCTCAGGAGGAACTCCAGCACCGGGTCGGCCGATTCGGGGTGCACCTCGGCCGTGAGCAGAGCGTGCCCCGCCCGCACCCCCGGCGTGAGCGCCACGTGCCGCGCCGAGCCGTGCTCCTCCAGCCCCCGCGCGACCTCGTCAAGCGTGGCGGCGGTGGCGTAGATCCGCAGGAACAGCATGGCGTCAGAACACGGCGATCGGGTTGACCGGGGACCCCGTCCCGCCGACGACTCGGAGCGGGGCGACGACGAACAGGAACTCCCAGCGGCGCTCGGCCTCGCAGCGCCTCGCGAGATCCTCGAACTGGAGGTAGTCGAGCAGGTGGATGCCCATCGCGTTGATCGCCAAGACGTGGATGGGGAATCCGATCCCCGCTGTCGTGCTGGGAGCGGTGTCGCTGTTCCCGTCCGAGCCCAGCGCGGCGATCTCCCGTTCGGCCAGGAACGACGCGGTCGTAGGGTGAAGTCCGGCCTTCTGCTTGCCCGTGTCCCAGGGCTCGAGCTCTGCCTGCCGCCGCGTGTGTCCTGTGCGCACGAGCAGGATGTCACCGGTCCCCACCCTCAGGCCGTGGTCGCGCTCGGCAGCCTCGAGGTCCTCTCGGAAGACGTGGTCGCCTGGCTCGAGCCAGGCGACCCCGCGGATTCGCGGCACGTCAAGCAGGACGCCGCGCCCGACGAGCCCGTCCTTGAGGATGTCGATCGCGCCCGGCTGAGCGGCGGCGGCAACAGGTCGGTCCGGCCTGCCGTCGAAAAACGCGCCGTCGAAGGCGACATGGCAAAAGGCGTCGATGTGGGTGTGCCCGTCGTTGTGGTAGTCGACGCCGACGTAGTCCTTGGCGAATCGGACCGATCCCGACCCGATGTCGACGTCGGTGAGCATCGTCATGTGATGGTCGGCGGGCGTGGGAACGTCGATGCGAGCCTCGGTGTGCAGCGGCTGGCTGAGCGTCACCGTGACCCCGCTCGTCACGAGCCGCGCCGCCGCGCCGATCCGAGCAGCCGTCAGATGGTTGAGCGCTCCCCGCTCGCCGTCGTCATCCCAGCGGCCCCAGTTGGAGACGGCGCGAAACAGCTCCCGGAACTCATCCTCCGTCATGTCGACGCCCGGCATGGCGCCACGGTAGGACTACGCGGACCGATCTGAATCACCCCGTCCGGGTGATGCGCACCGAGCGGCACCCCTTGAAGATCCGACCACGAGGATCGTCGTTCCCCCCACCCGACGGAAAGGCTCCGCATGAGCACGGCGGTTCGAGCCGGAAGCCGGTCCGCCGCGGACGACGGCAACCCCGCGGGCATCCACCCGGCGGACGCGTTCGTCGTCTTCGGCATCACGGGTGACCTCGCCCGGGTGATGACGTTCCACTCGCTCTACCGGCTGGAGCAGCGCGGATTGCTGGACTGTCCGATCGTGGGGGTGGCGGGCAACGACTGGACCGTCGAACAGCTACGCGAACACGCGAGGAGCTGCATCGCGGACTGCGGCGAGACGATCGACGACGAGGTCTTCGACCGCTTTGCCCGGCGCTTGTCGTACCTGGCCGGCGACTTCGGCGACGAGGCCACCTACAAGCAGGTGGCGGAGGCGATCGCGGGGGCGCAGAGCCCCGTCTTCTACCTCGAGATTCCACCGTCGCTGTTCGGGATGGTCATCGAGGGACTGGCCCGGGCCGGCGTGACCAAATCGGCGCGCGTGGTGGTGGAGAAGCCCTTCGGACACGACACGGCATCCGCCGCCGCGCTGAACGAGGAGGTCCACCAGCATCTCGACGAGTCCCAGCTGTACCGGATCGACCACTTCATGGGGCTGATGGGCCTGGACGAGGTCCGCTACCTGCGGTTCGCCAACACGATGCTCGAGCCGATCTGGAATCGCAACCACATCGCGTCGGTACAGATCACGATGGCTGAGAGCTTTGGGGTGGAGGATCGGGGCCACTTCTACGACCCGGTCGGCGCACTGCGGGACGTCGTGGTCAACCACCTCATGCAGGTCGTGGCCGCCGCCGCGATGGAACCCCCTGCCAGCGGTGACCCGGAGACGCTGAAGAACTCGATGGTCTCGGTCTTCCAGGCGATGCCCGCCGCCGATCCGACGCACTACGTGCGCGGCCAGTACGACGGCTACAAGGACATCGACGGCGTGGCTGCGGACTCGGCTACGGAGACCTTCGCCGCTCTGCGCCTTGAGATCGACAACTGGCGCTGGTCGGGCGTGCCCTTCTTCATCCGGACGGGGAAGTGGCTTCCGATTACGCAGTGGGAGCTGCGGCTCGTCTTCAAGCGCCCGCCCCGGCTCGGGTTCCTCGGCGAGGGATCACGGCGGCCGGAACCCGATCAGCTCGTGCTGCGGCTCCACCCCAGCACGGGCGTCCGGATGCTCATCGAAGCCCGGCGCGGCGATGTCGAGAGGCCCGAGCAGGTCAGCCTCGACCTGGAGCTGGCGCAGCAGGGCGGTGAGGGCGCGACGCCGTACGAGGTGCTGCTGCACGCCGCGCTGGTGGGCGACAGCCGACGCTTCAAGCGACAGGACAGCGTCGAGGAGAACTGGCGTGTGATGCAGCCGCTGCTCGACTCCCCCCCGGAGGTCCACCCATACGCGAAGGGATCGTGGGGTCCGCCGGCGGCGAACGAGCTGCTGGCAGGGCACGGCCGCTGGCACGCCCCGTGGGTGTCGGAATGAGCGCGTCGAACACACCGGGCGCACAGAGCGCGGCGGCGCCGTCGCCGTTTCCGCCGATCGCCGACTACGCATTCCTGTCGGACTGCCACACGAGCGCGCTGGTAGCTCCGGACGGCTCAGTCGACTGGCTGTGCGTGCCGAGCTTCGACGGGCCCAGTGTGTTCGCAGCCCTGCTCGATCGCCAAGCCGGCTCGTTCCGGTTCGCGCCGTTCGGGATCAACGTCCCCACCGCGCGCGTGTACGAGCCTGGGACGAACGTGCTGGCGACCACGTGGAAGACGCCCACCGGCTGGGTCCTCGTGCGCGACGCGCTGACGATGGGCCCCCAGCTCGGCGAGGACGAGGTGACGCCACATACCCGGCCGCCGGTCGACGACGACGGCGATCACATGCTGGTGCGTACCGCCCTCTGCCTGGAGGGCAACCTCGAGCTGGAGCTGGTCTGCGAGCCGGACTTCGACTACGGGCGCATTCCGGCCGAGTGGTCGATGGTCGGCGACGACCGGCACGCCGCCGACGCGAGCGGGGCCGGCGTCACGATCAGGTTGCAGACGGACCTCGCACTCGGCGTCGAGGGCGACCGCATTCGAGCGCGCCACCGGCTGGAGGAAGGCGACCAGGTCTACTGCGCGCTCTCGTGGGCGGAGGGCAAGGTCGTGCCCCAGGACGTGGACGAGGCCAACGCGCGCCTCGCCGCGACCGTCAAGTTCTGGCGCCGCTGGCTGGGGCAGGCGAGGCTGCCGGACCACCGCTGGCGCGACCCGATCCAGCGCTCCGCGCTGACGATCAAGGGCCTGACCTACATGCCGACCGGCGCGACGGTGGCGGCGGCCACCACCTCGCTCCCGGAGACGCCCGGCGGGGAGCGCAACTGGGACTATCGCTACACCTGGATCAGGGACTCGACCTTCACGCTTCAGGCGCTGCATTTCCTCAACCTGGACTGGGAGGCCGACGAGTTCATGCAGTTCATCGCCGACCTCGAGCCGAACGGGGACGGCGCCCTCCAGATCATGTACGGGATCGACGGGCGGCGTGATCTCACGGAGTCCACGCGAGACGAGCTGACCGGCTACGCCGGCGCCAGTCCAGTGCGGATCGGCAACGGTGCGTTCGACCAGCGCCAGAACGACGTGTTCGGCGCGGCGCTGGACTCGATCCTGCTGCACGCGCGGCGCAGCCAGCGTCTGCCGAGGCGGCTGTGGCCGATCGTCCAGACGCAGGCCCAGTGCGCGACCGACGTGTGGCGCCAGCCGGACCAAGGCATCTGGGAGGCTCGCGGCGAGCCGCAGCAGTACGTCTCGTCCAAGCTGATGTGCTGGGTGGCGCTCGACCGCGCGGCCAAGCTCGCCGAGATCCGCGGCGACCGCGACCTGCCGACAACCTGGCGGGCCACGGCGGACGAGATCAAGGCCGACATCCTCGAGCACGGGGTGCGCGATGGCGTCCTGCGCCAGCACTACGACACCGAAGCGCTCGACGCGTCCACCCTGCTTGCCGCGATCTTCGGCTTCCTGCCACACGACGACGAGCGTCTGCGCGCGAGCGTCGAGGCGATCGCCAACGACCTGACCGAGGACGGGTTCGTGCTGCGCTATCGCACGGGCGAAACGGACGACGGCCTGTCGGGCAAGGAGGGGAGCTTCCTGATCTGCTCGTTCTGGCTCGTCTCCGCCCTGGCGATCGTGGGGGATCAGCAGCGCGCCCGCGACCTGATGGAGCGGCTGCTCAGGGTCGCGTCGCCACTCGGGCTGTACGCCGAGGAGTTCGACACCGACACCGGACGGCATCTCGGCAACTTCCCCCAGGCCTTCTCGCATCTCGCGCTGATCGAGGCGGCCGCGCGGATCGTGGTTGCCGAGCGCTTGGCGGAGTTCGCCTGATGAGCGCCTACGACGTCATCGTCATCGGCAGCGGTGCCGGCGGTGGGACGCTGGTACGGCACCTCGCTCCATCGGGCAAACGCATCCTGCTGCTGGAGCGGGGGGACTGGCTCACCCGCGAGCCGCAGAACTGGTCCGCGGCGGACGTGTTCATAGACGGCCGCTACATCTCCGCCGAGACCTGGTACGACGCGGAGACCGCGAAGGCGTTCCAGCCCCAGGTCCACTACTTCGTCGGCGGGGCCACGAAGCTGTACGGAGCGGCCCTGTATCGCCTGCGCGAGCAGGACTTCGGCGAGCTGCGCCATCACGACGGCGTCTCCCCCGCGTGGCCGATCGGCTACGACGACATGGAGCCCTACTACACGCAGGCCGAGCGGCTCTACCAGGTGCACGGCGCCCGTGGCGAGGATCCCACGGAGCCACCGGCGAGCGGGCCCTACCCCTTCCCCGCCGTCTCCCACGAGCCCCGCATCCAGGAGCTGGCCGACGACCTGGAGGCCGCGGGGCACCACCCCTTCCACGCGCCCTGCGGGGTGATGCTGGACGAGGCCAACATGCCCTACAGCGCCTGCGTCCGCTGTCCGACCTGCGACGGCTTTCCGTGCCTCGTGCACGCCAAGTCGGACGCCGAGGTGCTCGCGGTTCGCCCGGCGCTCGAATATCCCAACGTCGAGCTGCTGACGAACGCGCATGCCGTGGCCCTTCACACCAACCCGGCCGGCAACGCCGTCACCGAGGTCGCCGTAGACCGCGAGGGCACCCTCGAGACCTTCACCGCGGACCTCGTCGTCGTCTCCTGCGGAGCCGCCAACTCGGCGAAGCTGCTGCTGGCGTCCGCCACCGAGAAGCACCCGAACGGCCTGTCGAACCGCTCCGACCAGCTCGGACGCAACTACACCTTCCACAACAGCCAGGCGCTGCTCGCCATCTCCAAGGAAAAGAACCCGACGGTCTTCCAGAAGACGCTTGGCCTCAACGACTTCTACTTCGGCAGCGACGACTTCGAGTACCCGCTCGGGAACATCCAGATGGTCGGCAAGTCGCAGCCCGACATGTACCGCGGCGAGAAGCCGCTCGAGACGAAGCTGGCGCCCACGCGGACCCTGCAGCGCATGGCCAGCCACGCGGTCGATTTCTGGCTCTCCACCGAGGATCTGCCCCGACCGGAGAACCGGGTCACTCTGACGCGCGAGGGCGACGTGCGGCTGAGCTACACGGCGAGCAACCACGAGCCCGCGAAGCGCCTCTACCACGAGCTAAAGAAGCTGCTCGCGCACACGGGCATGAAACCCGACCATCTCATCCCGCACCACGCATACCTCAAGACCGACATCCCGGTCGCCGGCGTGGCCCACCAGGCCGGCACGTGCCGCTTCGGCACTGACCCCGCCTCGTCCGTGCTGAACACCGACTGCCGCGCCCACGAGCTCGACAACCTCTACGTGGTCGACACGAGCTTCTTCCCGAGCATCGGCGCGGTGAATCCGGCGCTGACGGCAATGGCCAACGCGCTGCGCGTGGGCGACCACCTGCTCGAGCGGCTGGGAGCGCAGGTGCCGTCCGAGGAGGCGGCCCGTGCCGCCTGACACGGCGGCAAGCGGGCGCCGTCGCGTGGTCGTCGTCGGCGGCGGCTTCGGCGGCCTGGCCGCCGCCCGGGGCCTGCGTCGCGCGGACGTGGACGTGACCCTCGTCGACCGCAAGAACCACCACCTGTTCCAGCCGCTCCTCTACCAAGCGGCCGCGGGGGCGCTGTCGCCGAGTGACTGCGCCTCCCCGATCCGCCCGGCGCTGAAGCGCAGCTCCAACACGACGGTGCTGATGGCCGAGGTCACCGACGTCGACGTCGAGCGCCGGCAGGTCGCTCTCGAGCGCGGCGACCGCCTGGACTACGACAGCCTGATCGTGGCGTGCGGAGGCCAGACCTCCTACTTCGGGCACGACGAATGGCAACAGGTCACGTGCGGGCTGAAGACCCTCGAGGACGTGTTCGACCTGCGCCGGCGCTTCTTCGGGGCGTTCGAGCAGGCGGAGCGCACCGACGATCCGGAGGAGCGGGCCGAGTGGCTCACCTTCGTGGTCGTGGGCGGCGGCCCCACCGGCGTGGAGGTAGCCGGTCAGCTCGCGATCACCGCACGCACGATGAAGCGCGCGTTCCGGCGGATCGACGCCGGTGCCGCTCGGGTGGTTCTGCTCGACGCGGGCGATCGGGTTGTCGCCGCGTTCAGCGAGAAGCTGTCGAAAAAGGTGGCCGACGACCTCGGGGAGCTCGGCGTGACCGTGCGCGAGGGGGCCCGGGCGACGAGCATCGACCAGCGTGGCGTGACCTTCGACGTGGGCGAGACGAGCGAGCGGATCGACGCCCGGACCGTCATCTGGGCAGCCGGTGTCCGAGCCGTTCCGTTCACCGACTCCGTTGCCCGCGCCACCGGCGCGAGCACCGACCGCGGCGGCCGCATCGAGGTCAACAAGGATCTGACGGTGACCGACCATCCCGAGATCTCGGTGATCGGCGACGTCGCCCATCTAGACGGTCACGACGGTAGGCCCCTGCCGGGGCTCGCGACCGTGGCGATCCAGCAGGCCCACCATGTGACAAAGGCGATCCGGTCCGGCAAGCCGGGGGCAGACACGCCGTTCAAGTACCTCGACAAGGGGGCGCTCGCTGTCGTCGGACGCGGCAAGGCCGTGTGCGAGATCCGAGGGCTCGAGCTGTCCGGCCGGCCCGCCTTCTTCACCTACATCGGCGTGCACCTCTACTACCTCGGCGGTCAGACCGGCCGCCGCCTGCAGGTGCTCATCAAGTGGATCGGGGCGCGCTTCGGTGAGCGCCAGAGCGCGCTGATCGAAGGCGAGCTCGCGAGCGTCGAGCGGGCATCTCCCGCGGCCGAGGCGACGCAGTGGCAGACCTCTTCCCACTAGCTTCCGACCTCGGAGCCGCGCGAAGCCAGATGGCTTTCACGCTCGGCTTCCACATCATCCTTGCCTCGCTCGGCGTCGCCTTCCCGGCGATCATCCTGATCGCCAACTACCGCGGCCTTCGCAAGAACGACGCCGACGCCATGCGCCTCGCGCAGCGCTGGTCGAAGGTCGCGGCCGTGCTCTTCGCGGCCGGCGCGGTCACCGGCACCGTGCTCTCGTTCGAGATGGGCCTGCTGTGGCCGGAGTTCATGAGCCGATTCGGGGAGGTCTTCGGGCCCGCCTTCGCGCTCGAGGGGATTTTCTTCTTCGTCGAGGCGATCTTCATGGCGATCTACATCTTCGGCTGGAAGCGCCTGTCGGGATGGGTCCACTTCTGGACGGGAGTCCCGGTCGTGCTGGCGGGCCTCGGAGGCGCCCTGTCGGTGGTCGCCGTCAACTCCTGGATGAACACCCCGGACGGCTTCAAGGTTGCCGCTGACGGCAGCTTGACCCACATCGACCCGGTCGACGCCCTGTTCAACAAGGCCGTCGCCTACGAGGCGCCCCACATGATTCTCGCCGCCTACATGGTCGCCGGGTTCCTGGTGGCCTCGGTGTACGCGGTCGGCATGCTCCGTGGGCGGCGGGACCGCCACCATCGGCTGGGCCTGCTCATCCCGCTCACGCTGGCCGCGATCGTCACGCCGATCCAGCTGGGCGTGGGAGACACCGCGGCGCGCTCGATCGCCGTCGACCAGCCGGTCAAGTTCGCCGCGATGGAGTGCGTCCAGCAGACGGCGACGCACGTGACCGAGTACATCGGCGGCCGCTGCACGGCGGACGGCGTGAAGGGCGGCATCGGCATTCCCGGCCTGGATTCCTGGCTGGTCGGCTTCAGCACCGACACCAAGGTCATCGGGCTGGACTCCGTCCCACCCGACGAGCGCCCGCCGGCGAACACGATGCTCCACTGGGCCTTCGACATCATGGTCGGCATCGGCACACTCCTGCTGGGACTCGGGCTGTGGCTCCTCGTCTCGTGGGTACGGAAGCGCGACATGCCGAAGTCGCGCTGGTTCCTGCGCGCCACAGCCGTGTCGGGGGTGGCGGCGATCGTGGCACTCGAGTGCGGCTGGATCGTGACGGAGGTAGGCCGCCAGCCCTGGATCGTGTACGGCGTGATGCGGACCGAGGACGCCGTGACCGACGCGAGCGGGATCTGGATCAGCCTGACCGTCGTGCTTCTGCTCTACGCGGCGCTCGGGACCGCCACTGTGCTGGTACTCCGCGCGATGACGCGGCGCTGGCGGGCGGCCGAGCTCGAGGAGGAGGGTCCCTACGGGCCGCGGCCCACCCCACGGGAGCTGACCGAGGGTCCATCGTGAGCAGCGCGGACGCCGTAGCCGGCGTGCTCTGGATCGGCGTGACGCTCTACGCCGTGTTCGGCGGCGCCGATTTCGGCGCCGGGTTCTGGACTCTGGTGGCGGGGGACGGCGAGCGGGGCCGGCGCGCGCGAGCTCTGATCGATTCGGCGATCGGCCCGGTCTGGGAGTCCAACCACGTGTGGTTGATCTTCGTGCTGGTGGTGCTGTGGTCGGCGTTCTCGGAGGCGTTCGCGTCGATCATGTCGACCCTCTTCATCCCGCTCAGCCTCGCGGCGGTGGGCATCGTTCTGCGGGGCGCGGGCTTCGCGTTCCACGGGGTCGCCGGACGCGGCTCGGGACGACGGTTCGCGGTCGGTGCGTTCGCGCTCTCGTCCGTGCTGACGCCCTTCTTCATGGGCACCGTGGTCGGCGCCGTCGCCTCCGGGCGCGTTCCGATCGGGAACGCCAAGGGAGACGCGGTGACCAGCTGGCTGAATCCGGTCTCCCTGCTCATCGGCGTCCTCTTCGTGGTCACCGGCGCGTATCTCGCCGCGGTGTTCCTCGTGGGCGATGCCCGCCGCTTCGGCGATCAAGCCCTCGAGCGATATTTCGCCGTCCGGGCGCTCGCGGCGGCCGCCGTGGCGGGAGTGGTGGCGGCGGCCGGCATCCTGGTCTTGCGCGCGGATGCCCGCTACCTCTACGACGGCCTGGTGAGCGAAGGCCTGCCGCTGGTGATCGTCTCCGTCGCGTGTGGGGTGCTCGCCCTGGTACTGCTCTGGCGCGGGGCCCGGCGCGGACTGCGCCTGCTGGCCGCCGGGGCCGTAACCGCCGTGATCTGGGGATGGGGAGCCGCCCAGTACCCCTACCTGCTGCCCACGACGCTCAAGCTCGAGGACGGTGCCGCCGCCAGTGAGACGCTGACGGCCCTGCTCGTCCT
Organism: uncultured Thermoleophilaceae bacterium; assembly: GCA_963716215.1. Taxonomy (GTDB): domain Bacteria; phylum Actinomycetota; class Thermoleophilia; order Solirubrobacterales; family Thermoleophilaceae; genus JACVRW01. The sequence goes on from OY970298.1 coordinate 34,756, forward strand.
CTTCGGCGTCGCCATTGTCGTCGTGATCCCGGCGCTGGGGCTGCTGTACACGCTCACCCAGCGGAGCCTCCTCGAGGAGGAGGCCGAGCCATGATCTCGCCGACCGGCGGGCAGATCGAGATCGGCCGCGGCGACCAACGAGCCGTCGTCGTCGAGGTGGGGGGCGGCCTCCGGGCCTACTCGGCCGGCGGCCGTGAGGTCCTCGACGGCTATGGAGACGACGAGATGAGCGCCTCAGGTCGAGGCCAGGTCCTCGTCCCGTGGCCGAACCGGATCCAGGACGGCAGCTACGAATACGACGGCCGGCGCCACCAGTTGCCGCTCGACGACGTCGAGGAGCAGGATGCGATCCACGGCCTCGTCCGCTGGTCCGCCTGGACCGTGGGCGAGCGCACAGCAGACCGGGTTGTGATGGAGCACCACCTCCATCCCCGTCCCGGCTACCCGTTCTCGCTCGCGATCGCCAACGAGTACGCGCTTTCGGACGACGGGCTCCAGGTCCGCACGACCGCCGTCAACCGCGGCACGCGAGCGTGCCCGTACGGCAGCGGTGCCCATCCCTACCTCGCGGTAGCCGCGCCGCGCGTGGACTCGGTCGTCCTGCGGGTGCCAGCCGGGACGGTGCTGCGCTCCGACGAGCGGGGCATCCCTGCCGGCAGCGCAACGGTCACCGGCACCAGTTACGACTTCCGCAGCGCGCGGCCGATCGGACCCACCGTCCTGGACCACTGCTTCACCGACCTCCAACGGGACGGTGATGGCCGGGCTCGTGTGGTGCTGCACGATCCCGAACACGCCAACGGAGCCACGCTCTGGGTGGACGAGGCCTTTCCCTACCTGATGCTGTTCACCGGGGACCCGCTTCGGGACGTCGATCGACGCAGCCTCGCGGTGGAGCCGATGACGTGCCCGCCCAACGCGTTCCGGTCCGGCGAGGCCCTGATCCACCTGGAACCCGGAAAGGCGTTCATCAGCACCTGGGGGATCACTCCCTCCTGACCCTCAAACCGCCGCTCGGGCATCCTCCATCGCGATGACCACCGCGGTGGCCGTTGCGGTCGCGACGATCTCCCCGTCGGAGTCGAGCAGGCTGGCCTCGAGCTGCGCCTGGTCGCCCTTCCGCTGAAGCACGCGCCCCTTGCCGACGGCCCTGCCGGGCCGCAGCGGTCGCAGGAAGCTCACGCTCATCTGCAGCGTGGACTGAAACCGGTCCGGCGGGAGCGTCGCGATCAGCGCCGGTCCGACCGTGTCGTAGAGCATCGCGGCTACGAAGGCCCCGAGCACGTTGCCCGCGGGGTTGGTCCAGTCTTCGCCTGCAGCGAACGCCAGCTCGATCGTGCCGGCGTCCTCGTCCGCCTCGATCAGCTCCATCCCGAGCGTCGCCGCGGCCGGGGGCATCGACGCCCGACCCTCCATCGCTTCCCAGAACGGCCCAGTTCGTGTCATGCGACTGAGGTTGCCCACCAAGCCGGGAAACGGCAACCCAGATTCCTGGGGCATTCGCGCGCTCAGCGCGCCAGCTGCTCGCGGACCTCGGTGGAGTAGGCGCCCTTCTCGGCCAGGTTGCTCTGCAGCGCCCCGAAGTACGCCTCGCGGTCGCTGCTCGTGCCGGGGGCACGGTGGTCATGCGCCGCGTAGATCATGAACATCCGCAGCCGCGGCCCGAACGCGGCGTCGGCGCGCATCTCGGCGATCGTCGAGTCGAGGGCCGCGGCGGCCTGCCCGTAGGTCTGGTTGACCGCCCAGCCGTAGTTGTGCGTGAGCGACTTGCCGTTGTCCGAGCTGATCCCGTACTCGGTGATGTCGATCGGGATCGTGGCCGGCGCGCCGTTGGCCGCCGTCTGGGCCATCAGGCGGTCGACCTTCGGCTTCCAACCCGTGCGCGGTCCGTACGGGTGGACGGTCCAGCCGTCCACCAGCTGCGCGAGGTCGGGCACGGCGTCGAACATGCCGTCGACCCAGTTCGAGGAGCCGCTGCCTCCGTCGTCCCCCTGCGCGAGCAGGCCCACGTCGCGTCCGGAGAAGCCGATTGCGGCCTTCGCCTGGGCGAACCGCGTGGCATACAGCCGGGCGCGGTCCTTGTAGGACTGAGCCGCGTAGGTGTCCCCGTACTGATACGCGTACGAGGTCTCGTTGCCGAACTCAATCTGCTGCACCGCCAAGTGGTCGTCGGTGCGAGCGGCCCAGAAGGTCCCCCCGGGACCGAACTCGGCGGCCCAGGCGCCCAGGTTCTGCACCTCCGCCACGGTCGGCATGCGACCGTGGAAGCCCGCCAGCAACAGCGGCCGCGCGCCCTGATCCGCGAGCGCGCCGACGCTCGCTCGCATGGCCGCCGGCGAAGCACCGATGTCGAACTCGATGCGCACGATGTCGGCGCCCAGCGCCCCCGCCGCCGCGGCGGACAGTGGGTGGTTGGCCGAGGAGACCAGGCCGGGGCTGAAGCGCCGGCTAGCGAATGAAGTCGCGTTCGAGCGGAAGACGGGTCCGCCGGCGGGTGCCGGGTCGGCCGCGAGGCGGTAGACGTAGCCGTCGCCCGCCTGCAGCCCCGTCACGTTCCGCGAGAGCAGCAGCGTCCGCTTCTCGTTGCACGTGTAGGGAGACGCCGCCCCGACGCTGTCCCAGGCCGGCTGCCCGGCCCGGCGCAGCTCCCATGAGATCGTCCCTCCGGCGTGGTCGCATTGCACGCTGCCGTTGAGCGTCGCCGAGTTGGACGTCACGTTCGTGGGGGGCAAGGTCTGGCCGCTGCACCCCACGATCGCCAGCACCAAGACCATTGGCGCCAGGTACCACCTGGTGGCCCCTGCCCTCGCCATATGGGGTACATCGGTGGCTCAGCTGCTGGCGGTGAGGCATGGGACGGCGCGTGCACCGCTATCGTCGAGCATCAGCGTTCGCTCGCCAGGGTTCCCCTCTCCTCTCGCGCGACCCGCCATCGAGGGGACCGAGGTGCAGGCATGAAGCTCACCGACCTTCTGCGCGGTGGCTCGCGTTCCGAGCCTGTCGCGACTCCCACGGGCTCGCTCCCGATTCCCGGCTACGAGGAGCTCGACGCCAAGCAGGTGATCACCCACTTCCGTGGGCTCACCCAGGTCGAGCTGGCTGGGATCGAGAAGCACGAGCGCGCCCATGGCGGCCGTCCGGCGGTGCTCGACAAGCTGCGCTACATGCGCAGCCCCGAGCCGCTGGAGGGCTACGATGCGCTCGAAGCCCACGAGGTCGTGCGCCTGCTCGAGGACGCCGACATGGCGAGGGTGCGCGCGATCCGCGACTACGAGGGCAAGTTCCGCGCGCGCCGCGAGGTCATGAACGCCGCCGCGAAGGCCCTGCCACGAGCGGCCCCCAACGCCGGCGAGCAGCATCTCCGTGACGAGAAGGCACTGCGCACCCGCACGGGTATTCAGGAGCGCTCGGAACGCAACGCCTGAGGCTTCTCGAACACCAGCCGGTAGTGGTCGAGCAGCTCACGCTCGAAGCAGGTGCCGTTGGCGCTCACGCCCGACGTGAACGCGAGTCGGAAGTCCGCGCTGGTCAGCCAGCGGGGCAGCAGCCGCAGCTTGAGCAAGCTCTTCTTTGCGCTCGGGGCCGCGAAGCGCTCCCGCCAGCGGCGGATCGTCTCGATGTAGTCGAGCCGACCGCTGATGCTCGACACGAGCTGGAAGTCCGGGCTGGCGGCGCGCACCACCTGTTCCTGGCCGAATGGCAGGAAAGAGCCCGGGAACTGGCGGCCCATCAGCGCCAGATACCACCCGTCGGAGTCGCGCGGCGCGTGGATGTCGATCTCGTCGAGCGGGATCATGTTGCGCCCGAACACCATCGTCTGGAGATAGAGCCGGCCGCCGTCGGGCAGCACGCTCGCGAGGCGGGCGAAGAGGTCGCGGTAGACCTCGTCCTGGCGGCCGGCGGCGTGGTCCTCCGGCGAACAGAAGTGCTCGAAGGCGCCCAGGCTGGCGACCGCGTCGAACCGGCCGAGGTCGTCGGTCGTTATCGCGCGCGCATCCTGGAGGCGGGCGTCGAGGCCGTTGCGCCGGCAGGCCTCCGCCTGCGCCGACGACAGGGTGACGCCGACGGCCGTCCCGCCGCGGCGACGCACGAAATCGAGCAACGGGCCCCATCCACAGCCCACGTCCAGCACGCGGCGCCCTGGCGCGATCCCGATCTGCTCGGCCACGTACTCGTGCTTGCGCCGCTGGGCCTCCTCGAGGGTGAGCGAGAAGTCGCCGTCGTACTTGGCGCCGCTGAAGTCCGCCAGCTCTCCCAGGCTCAGCCGGAAGATGCGGTCGATCAGGGAGTAGGTGAACTCGAGGTCGTCGCGATCGGCCATGGAGTGGAGCGCGCCTCGGCGAACGTGACGAGCCGTCCGCGCCCCTCGTCCCAGAGCTTGAACCGCACGGCACGCAAGCCGTCCCACATCGAGAGCGTCGGCACGCAGTGGAAGATCTCGTTGCGGTCGTGCGCGCGCTGCAGATTGTAGTTCGGGACCTTCGCGCTCAGGTGGTGCACGTGGTGGAGGCCGATGTTGCCGGAGAAGAACTGGAGCACCTTCGGCAGCCTCAGGTAGCTGCTACCGCGCAGCGCGGCGTCGGCGTAGCTCCAATCGCCGGCGCTCTGCCAGTACGTGTCCTCGAACTGGTGCTGGACGTAGAAGAGCCACACGCCCACCGCGCCGGCGAGCATCACCACGGGAACCTGCAGGAGCAGGAACGCCTGCCAGCCGATCGCCCAGCACATGGCGCCCACAACCACGGCCAGCGCCACGTTGGTCGCGATCACGCTGCGCCTGACACGTGGGCGCGCCGACCGCGGTACCCGGCGCGGCATCAGGATCATCGAGTAGATCGGCCCGAGGCCGAACATGATCAGCGGGTTGCGGAACAGGCGGTAGGCAAGGCGCTTCTTCCAGGGCGCCTCGCGGTACTCGACCACGGTGAGCGTGTGCACGTCGCCGACTCCCCTGCGATCCAGGTCGCCGGAGGTCGCGTGGTGCACGGCATGACTGTGACGCCAGCTCTGGAAGGGGGTGTAGAGGAACAGGCCGAGGGTGGCGCCCAGCAGTGCGTTGCCGCGCTTGGACGGGAGGAACGAGCCGTGGGCGCAGTCGTGGAACGCGATGAACGTACGCGTCAGAAAGCCTGACGTGGGGAGCGCGAGCGCGAGCACCAGCAGGTAGGAGACGTCGAGCGCCAGGTACATCAGCACCAGCAGCACGAGGTACGGCACGATCGACGTCGCGATGTCCAGCAGGCTGCGGCCCAGGTGGGGCTGGGCGTACGGAGCCAGGGCGTCGCGCCAGAACGGCGGGCTGGTGCTCATGCGGCGCAGGCGAGCTCGAACCAGACGCGGGTGCCCGGCTCGTCGCGGCTGACGCCCCAGCGATCGGCAATCTGGTCGACTAGCAGCAGGCCCCAGCCCCCGGCCTCGTCGGTCGTCGAGCGCCGGCTCGGGGTGCTGGAGCCGCCCGGATCGTCGACCGCGACCCAGACCGTGCTCTCCGACAGCCGTACCTCTACGCTCAGCCACTCGGCAGGACCCACCCCGCCGTGCCGCACGGCGTTGGTCACGAGCTCGGTCAGCAGCAGCAGGGCGTCGTCGCGGACGGACGGCGGGACCTCGCCATCCGCCGCCACCAGCGCCCGACGTGCTGCGACCGCGGCCTCGCTCCCGCCGTGCAGATGAAAGGCGAAGCGACGGCCTTCGATGCCTACGTCCATCTCCGACTCCTCGTGCTCCGTGCGTCTGCCGACTGAGGTGAACCAACGCCGGCCGAGTCTCTGGAGCCGGAAAGCGCCTCCTGCCAGTTTCCTAGAGCGGAGGTTAGCGGAGGCTATCACCGGGAAACACAGTGGTTAAACTCGACCGCCGAAATTTGCAATGAGTTATCGGGACACTGAGCATCTACGTGTGCTGATCGCGAACGAGCGCCGAGACCGCCTCGCGCTCGTCGCCCCGATCGTGGCTGAACTCGGGCATGAGGTGATCGCGCGCGAGATCGAGGTCGACGATGTGGGAGCGGTCACGGCCAGGGAACGGCCCGACGTCGCGCTCGTCGGTCTGGGGGACAGCTCCGAGCACGCCCTCACCCTGATCGAGAAGATCGTGCAGGAGTCGGCCTGCCCCGTGATCGTGCTCATCCACGAGCCCGATCCGGCGTTCGTCAAGGAGGCATCGAAGCGCGGCATCTTCGCCTACATCACCGACGCCGGCGCGACCGACTGGCAGAGCTCGATCGACATCGTCCTGCGGCGGTTCGCCGAGTACCACGACCTGGAGGGCGCGTTCGGGCGCCGTGCCGTCACGGAGCGCGCCAAGGGCATCCTGATGGAGCGCCATTCGATCGACGACACAGCCGCGTTCGAGATGCTGCGCAACCACGCCCGCTCGGTCAACCGCAGGCTGGTCGACGTGGCCGAGGCGGTGGTCGACGGGCACCCCCTGCTGCCCAAGATGGCGCCGGACTAGGGCGTCCTGACCGGCAGGGCCACCACACCGGCCAGCAGCTCGGGAGGCAGGCTGCCACCCTCGTCGAGCCAGCGGTCGGTCTCGAGCTGAGCCTCGGCGGCGGCCCTTCCGCCCGTGATGTCGGAAGGCCGCTCGGGGTGCCGGGCCGACGGATCCCGCGAAGCGGGCGCGCGGAATCCCATCACGTCGCTGACCCTCGCCACAGTGTCGAGGGGCTGCCCACACCCGGGGCACGCCCCGTCCACGAGGTCCACGCCTCCGGCGGGGACGCGGATCCTGCACGGCACACACTTGAGGTAGGGCACGAGCGCCCCTTCCTGTCGAGAGTACTCTTACACTAGCATTTCAATTCTAGAAATGGACATCAGGTTTCTCATGAGCAACTGGGCATTTCTCAGCAACCACGGGCAGGTCCTGTTGTGCATCGCGCGCGACCCGGTCGTTCGCCTGCGAGAGATCGGCGACCAGGTGGGGATCACCGAACGTGCGGCACACCGCATCGTCGGCGAACTGGTCGACGCCGGGTACCTCGGCCGCGAGCGGCACGGCCGCCGCAACCGCTACACGATCACGACCGACCGCAGCCTCCCCGACCCGCTGGCACGCGATCGCAACATCGGCGATCTCCTCGAGGTGCTCGCCTCATGACCGACCGCTTGGAGCAACTCGATGCCGAGGCGCGCTACCACCGTCAACGTCTCGATCTCTACCGGGCGCGCCTCCACAGCGGCCGCCCGCTGAGCCCGGAGCGTCTCGAGGAGTTCCAGCGCGCGTCCGACGAGGCCGCGGCCCGCCTTAGCGTTGCGCGGAGGGCCACTGCCTCCTAGGACGTGCTGGGCGTCCGCCGCTCGCCCAGCGCCTCGCGCTCGGCAAACGCTTGGCGGCCCTGCGCGGGATCGAAGTAGACCTCGTACTCGCGCACCTGACCGCCCTCCCATCGCGACAGCTCCCACGAGTGCTGCTTGACCTGGACGTCGCTCGCCGAGGTGCGGCCGCGATACTCGACGATCGCGAGGATCCACGGCCCCACGGCCTTCATCGACTGCGGCTCGATCCACATCTCCGTCCATGCGGCGCCCCAGCGTTCGATCAGCTCGCGGTAGGCCTGGCGGCCCTGGTACTTCCCAGACTCGAAGTTCGGCGGCGCGACGTACACCTCGACGTCCTCGGCGAACAGCTCGAGCATCGCGTCGAAGTCCCCGCGGCCGTACAGGTCGTACGCCCGCTTGCAGAGCTGCAGAGCGTCCTCCGCCATCGGTGCGGATGATACGGCCGTGGACAGCCGGAGGGGTCGCGGTTACTGTCGATTGAGTGCCGCGCCCCCGGCACCGACCGGCCCCGCCCGCCAACTCGAAAGGTGCTTCACCACATGATCCGCAGGACCCTGCCTTGCGCGCTGGCGCTTGCTCTGCTGTTCGCCACGGCCGCCGACGCGAGCACGTACGAGGTGACCACGCGGACCGACCAGAAGCCGGACCAGTGCACGCCGGAAGAGTGCACCCTGCGCGAGGCGGTCATCGCCGCCAACCGGCACCGCGGCGCCGACACGATCGTCCTGCCGAGCCGAAAGCGCTACAAGCTGACGATCGCCAGCACGGGCGAGGACAAGGCCGCGAACGGCGACCTCGACATCACCTCGGGTCCGCTCACGATCGTCCACCGCGGGGCCGGGACGGCGACCATCGACGCCAACCGCACCGATCGCGTCTTCGAGGTCGGCCGCGCCAAGACCACGCTCGAGGCGCTGACCATTCGCGGCGGCTACTCGAACAAGCAGGACTCCGGCGGCGACGGCGGCGGCATCCTCGTGACCGGCGGGCCGCTCACCGTGCTGGGCTCGCGGATCATCCGCAACCGGGCGCCGTGGGTCGGCGGGAACGGGGGAGGCATCGACTCCGACAGCCCCGGCCTGGTCAAGCTGATCGACAGCGAGGTGTCGCACAACGACTCGGGCGGAAACGGCGGGGGCGTCGAAGCGTCGCCCGACGGGCCGCTCCTGATCCAGCGCACCACGATCGCGAACAACAAGGCGGCGCAGGCCGGCGGGGTGATGGCCTTCGGCCCGCCCGTGAGGATCGTCAACAGCACCGTCGCCGGCAACACGGCGGCGGCCGGGCCCGGCGTGGAGGGCGACGGCGGCGGCATCCTGGTCGCGGCTAGGGGCCGGCTGGAGCTGGTCAACTCGACGGTCGCGAACAACGGCGCCTACACGAGCGGCGGCGGGATCTTCAGCGACGCAGGCGGCAACGCGGCGATCAGCTTCTCGACGATCGTGCGCAACCGCGCGGACGCGGACAACCGGTTCGGCGGCACGACGGGTGGCGTCCATCTGCGCACGGCGGGTGTGCTCGTCGCTGCCCGCGCGCGCATCGCCAACTCGGTGATCGCGCTCAACCTCGAGACCGCCGGGCAGGCCGCCGACTGCGGCGGCATCGGCTTCCTCGGCACCGGCATCAACCTGATCTCGAGCACGAACCAGGGCACCTGCTCGGAGGCCCAGCCGATCGTGGCCGCGAACCCCCTGCTGGGACCGCTGGCCCGCAACGGCGGAGACACTCCGACGATCGCCCTGCTGCCCGGCAGCCCGGCGATCGGGGCGGCGGGGCCGGGCAAGACCCCCGCCCGCGATCAGCGCGGCGTGAAGCGGACCGATCCGGACCTGGGGGCGTACGAGCGGAGGTAGGCGCGCCTGGGTAGAACCAGCCCGCGTGACCCAAGCGCGCGCGACCTCAGTAAGCTCGTCTGTTTGACCTCCGAGCCCCTCCCCACCGAGGCCGAGCCGCCGCAGGGCCGTATCTGGCTGCGAGCCGAGACTCAGCGCGACGACGCCGAGCTGGTCTTCGACTTCCCCTTCGACGAGGATCTCAACGAAGCGGTCAAGCAACTCCCGAAGCGCTGGTTCGACTGGCGCCGCAAGCACTGGCGCGTCCCGGCCGACCCGCGGGTCGGCAAGCTGATCGCCGACCTCCTGGCCCGCTTCCCGCAGCTGCAGCCCGACGAGGATGTGCTCGCCTGGATGAACGAGTCGGACCGCTGGCGGGCGGCCGCAACCGTCGTGGCATACGAGGGTGCGGGGGCGTTCCTGATGCGCACGCTGGCCGGGGAGCCGCCCGAGGAGCTCGAGGGCGCCATCCCCGCGGGGGAGGACAAGCTGCTGCTGCCCTTCGCCACGCCCGGCGGGCGCCGGCTGCCGGGGCTGCAGGGCGTGAACCTCGACGACCTCGCCCGCGCCTGCGCGCGCGAGCTGCAGGCCGGCCAGTCCCCCGCCCCCGCCGAGCTCGGGCTCGAGATCGGCGATCACGGCGAGCCGGACGTGACGCTGTTCACGCTCTGGGATCCGGAGCCCGCCCGCGAGTTCCGACGCCTGCCCGAGTCGCGCCTGGTGCACCGCCCGGGGCGCTTCTTCGGCCGCGACGGCTCCTGGGCGGTGGCGGTGCCGGCCGACCCAGCGCTGGCCATGGACCTCGCCGGCTTCGTGGCCGAGCACCCCGACGTCCGCGTCGACGATCGCGTGGTGGAGCTGCTCGACGAGCTCGTGACCGAGTACGAGCGGGCGTCACGGACAGTGGCGCTCTCGTACGCCGAGGACGCCGAGCTCGACGGCCTCGAGCTCGGAGGCGTGCTGCACCCCTTCCAGCGCGCCGGGGTGCGCTACGCGCTGGAGCGGCGGCGCACGTTCATCGCCGACGAGCAAGGGCTCGGCAAGACCGTGCAGGCGCTGGCGGCGCTCGAGGTCGACGACGCCTTTCCCGCGGTGGTGGTGTGCCCGGCGAGCATGAAGCTGATGTGGGAGCGCGAGGCGTCGGTCTGGCTGCCCAACCGGACCGTGGCGGTGCTCGACGGACGAACCGAGACCACCTGGACCGACGAAACCAAGGCCGCCGAGATCGTCGTGCTCAACTACGACATCCTCGACGCGCACTCCGAGCGGCTGGCCGCATTCGCGCCGCGCGCGCTCGTGCTGGACGAGTCCCACTACGTCAAGAACCCCGGCGCCCGCCGGACCAAGGCGGCGATCGAGCTCGCCGGGCGACTGCCGGAGGGCGCCCTGCGCCTGGCGCTTACCGGTACGCCGATCCTGAACCGCCCCGACGAGCTCGTGTCACAGCTGCGCGCGCTCGGACGCCTGCGCGACTTCGGCAGCGGCGCGCGGCTCTCGCGGCGCTTCAAGGCCGCCGCCAGCGACGACCGCCTCCACTGGAACCTGCGCGCCACCTGCTACGTGCGCCGCACCAAGCAACAGGTCCTGCCCCAGCTTCCGGCCAAGCGGCACGACACCGTGCCGGTGCTGCTCTCCAACGAGCACGAGTACCGGCTCGCCGAGCAGGACGTGATCGCCTGGCTGCAGACGCTGCCCCTCGACCTGCGCACGCTGGACGCGAAGGTGGCCGCCGCGCTGCGCGCCGAGCAGCTCGTCCGGCTCAACAACCTGCGCCAGCTGGCTGCCCAGGGCAAGCTGCCGACCGCGCTCGCGTGGATCTCCGACTTCCTCGCGTCCGGCGAGCCGCTGGTCGTCTTCGCCGAGCACGTGGCCACCCAGCGCGCCGTGCTCGAGCGCTTCCCCGACGCCGAGCACATCCTCGGCGCGGACTCGACCCACAACCGCCAGCGCGCCGTCGACGCCTTCCAGCAGGAGGATGGCCCGCAGCTGATCGTGTGCTCGATGAAGGCCGCCTCACAGGGCCTCACGCTCACGCGCGCGTCAAACGTCGCGTTCCTCGAGCTCGACTGGACTCCGGCGCGCCACGACCAAGCCGAGGACCGCCTGCACCGGATCGGCCAGGAGAGCGCCGTGACCGCCTGGTACCTGCTCGCGCCGAACACGATCGACGAGACGATGGCCGAGCTGCTTCAGCGCAAGCGCAGCTTGATCGACGCCGTCACCGACGGACAGGTGCGCGACGAGGAGCGGCTCGTGGACGCCGTGATCCGTGAGCTGCGCGGCAAGCCGTTCCGCCACCTGCGCGTGGTGGCCTAGGCGCGTATCGCCGTCTCTGCGGCCGCGGCGGTGCGGTGCAGGTCCGCGACGGCCGCGAGGTTCACGAGGTCGATCACGCGCTCGACGAGCCCACCCTCGGGCACGACGACCGCGAACGCGAGCTGGCGGTCCGCCAGCTCCTCGCCCAGCTCGAACAGCACGTTGACCCCCGCGCTGTCGAGGTAGCGCACCTCGGTGAGGTCGACGACCAGCCCGAGGTCGTGGTTCGCCACGCGCTCGCGCAGCTCATCGAGGAGCGTCGCCGCTCTCGGGATGTCCACGTCGCCCTCGAGCGCCACGACCCGCACCTCGCTCATCCGCTCTCGGCCTCTAGGCGGCGGATCAGTCGCACGGTGGTGCCGTCGGCGGCGGTGTCGATCTCCAGCCTGTCCGTGAGCCCCTCCATCAGCACCTTGCCGCGGCCGCGGTTCTTGCCGCGCGGCTCGCGCCAGCTGCCGAAGTCGCGAACACGGAGCGTCACCTCGCGGTCCGCCGACAGCATCGCGGTCACCTCGAGCGTCGCCGGCCCCGGTGCGTAGGCATGCTCGATCGCGTTCGCGCACGCCTCCGAGCACGCCAGCGAGAGCTCGTCGATCTCCATCGAGGAGGCCTTCGCCTCGTCCAGCCACCTGGCCAGGACCCGGCGCAGCACAGGGATCGCGTCCATGTCGGCCGGGAACGACAGCTCGAGCGGATTGGATAGGAGCATGGTGCGCAGGACGAGCACGGCCGCGTCGTCGCGGGAGGTGCCCTCGGGGAGCAGTGCTTCCACGATTCCCTCGCAGAGCGAGGTCGAACCTCCGTCCAGCTCGTCCACCGTCTCGCGCAGCCGCTCGAGGCCGGCGTCCAGCGCCTCACCAGGGCGCTCGACGATGCCGTCGGTGTAGAGCACCAGCGCCGAGCCGGGCTCGATCGTCACCTCCACACAGTCGTAGCGCGGGTGGCGAACGGCGCCGAGCGGCACCGCGTGCTCGAGCTCGACGAAGGCGCAGCCGCCGTCGGGTCCGACCACCAGCGGCGGCAGGTGCCCAGCGGTGGTCATCTCGATCAGCCCCCGATTGGGGTCGAGGGCCATGTAGAGCAGCGTCGCGTGGCGGCCGGGCTCGAGGTCGCGCAGCAGATAGCTCAGGCGCTCCGCCGCCTCGGCCGTCGTCGAGGTGCCCATCGCGCAGGCGCGCAGACCGCTGCGCAGCTGGCCCATCAGGGCCGCGGCCTGGAAGCCACGCCCGGCGACGTCGCCGATCGCCACACCCAGCCGGCCGCCCGGCAGCAGGAAGGCGTCGTACCAGTCGCCTCCCAGCCGCGCCGCCGCGGCCGGCAGATAGCGGGCGTCGAGGATCAGTCCCGGCAGCTCGGGGAGCCGCGGGATCAGGCTGCGCTGCATCGCGTCGGCCAGCCCGCGCTCGCGTTCACCCAACCGCCCCAGGATCGACAAGGCGGCGCGATCGCCGGCGCTCTGCAGCACCTCCACGTCGTGGTCGGTGAACTGGCGCTGCTGGAGCGAGCCCACGTGGAGGACGCCGATCACCCTGCCCTCGACCATCAGCGGCACGCCCAGCAGCGACCTCAAGCCTTTCTCGCGGAGCAACGGGTTGAGCACGTCGGCGTGCTCCAAGTCGTCGATGCGGACCGGCTGCGCGCTGGCGGCCACACGTCCCGCGAAGCCCTTGCGCACCGGGATGCGCACCCCCTGTCTGACCTCCTCCTCGAGCCCCTTGGCGGCGCGCGCCACCAGCATCTGCTCGTCGTCGTCGAGCAGCAGGATGACGGCCGTATCCACCGAGACGACCTCGACGACCCTGGTCAGCAGCTCGTCGAGCAGCTCCTCGAGCGGCAGGTGGGCGAGCGACGCGTCCGTCACGCTCCGGAGGTCGCGGAGCTGATCCGCCTCGATCCTCAGCTCACGCGACACCTGGCGATCTTGACAGGTGCGTACCGCTGGGGCGGCCGGCGGGCGGGGCGTCCAAGCCCACGCCCCACCGGCCGCCGTCGCGGTCACGTACCCCCTCGTCCTACGGGAAAGTCAGCGGCGCGTGCGTCCCGGCACGAGCCTCAGGGCCGCCCCACTCGCGAGCATCCACAGGCCCAGCACGACGAGCGCGACGAACCCGAGCCCGGTCAGCGGGAGGCTGTCGCCCTCGAGCCCCGCGGCTTGGATGTCGGCCACCGTGACGGCGTCGCCCGAGACGCCGCCCGAGACCAGTTCGATCGCCGGCTGGGTGCTCAGCCCCGAACGCCCGTCGACGAGGCCGCGCAGGCTCCGCGGAGCGTCGCCGGTCGCCGGCGACGTCTCCGTGGCCGTGCTGCCGTGGCTCACGACCTCTCCGCCGCCGTCATCGGACGGGCTGTCAACGAGCTCGCCGACCACGTCGTCGATCACGTCCTCCACGTCGTCGTCCAGGCCTGGCTCCTCGTCGGGAGACTGGCCTCCGCTGAGCACGCGAACGGGCGCGAACGCCTTGCCCCGAGCGCGATTGCGCTGCGTTTCATCGTGCTTCTCCTTCGCTTGATTGCTACGAGCTGAGCCGGGCGGAGCCCGGCTGGTGGCTGCCCCGGAGGGGCTAGCCGGGCCGCTCGAGCAATGAGACGAAGGCGACCGGCCGGAACACGGCCGGTCGGATCGAAAGGCGCCGGCGCAGCGGCGGGCCGGCGAGGCAGAAGGCGCCCGCCAGCAGTGCGGCGCCGCCGAAGAAGAAGCCCGCGGCGGCGGCGGAGGCGGTCCCGCTGCCGACGGACGAGGGGCCCTGGTCCGGTGCCGGCTGGTCGCCACGCGATGCCGGGTGCTGCGGCTGGTCGACCGCCGCCCCGCGAGCCGCGGGTGCCGTGGCGCGCCGCGGACGCGCCGGACGCGCCGGCGGATGCGCCCGGCCCGAGCCGGCCTCGGGGGCGGCCGGGCGGTGGAAGCTCGCCGACTCGGCGGGTCCGGTGGAGGAGCTGGCGGCACGCAGCCGGCCCTCGCGACGGGGCGGGCCGGACACGACCGGCGCGGTGGTGGCGGCGACCGCGACCGCATCGACGGCCGGCTGGGCAGCCGCGGCGGCGCCCTTCACGGCCGGCTCCACAGACTTGGCGACGGGCGCCGCGGTGGTGATCGTCCGGCGAACGACCGTCACGGCGTCGGCGGGTGCCTGCTGGACGGTCGTCCCGGCGGTCGCGGCGGTGGCCGGCAGGTCCACGGGCAGCACGTCGGCCTGCGCCGGCGCGGCGGCAGCGAGAGCCGAGACGAGCACCACGAGCAGGGCGAACCTGGCCATCGTGCGTCTATGCCCGCCCGGGCAGGGCCCCCACCTGCTGCACAAAGTACCGGTCACGCTCCGCAGTGCGACCCCGTGCGCCCTGCCTCGATTAGAGTGCCCGCCCGTGACGCGCCGAGTGCGCCTGATCCTGCTCGCGGTCCTTGCCCTGGCGGGCCTGGCGGCGGTGCCGAGCGCCGCCGGAGCGGCCAAGACGGTGTGGCTCTGCAAGCCCGGCAAGCGCGACAACCCGTGCGCCGTGAGCCTGGCCACGACGCGCGTCTCGCCCACCGGACAACCCCTCGGCGTGGACAGGGTCAAGCGGGCTCGCAGGCCGAAGTACGACTGCTTCTACGTCTACCCAACGGTCAGCGACCAGCAGACCGCCACGGCCAACTTCGCGATCGATCCCGAGCTGCGCTCGATCGCCCTCTTCCAGGCCGCCCGCTACACGAGCGACTGTCGCATGTACGCCCCGGTCTACCGCCAGGTCACGCTGGCCGGCATCGTCGGCGGGGCGCCGCCAACGGCGGCCGACCTGAAGCGCACCTACAACGACGTGCGCGATGCCTGGCGCGACTACCTGCGCAACTACAACCACGGCCGCGGCGTGGTCATCATGGGCCACTCGCAGGGCACCTTCGTGCTGCGTCAGCTCGTGGCGAAGGAGGTCGACACCAAGCCGGCCGTGCGCCGGCGCCTGATCTCGGCGGTGCTGTTGGGCGGCGACGTCCTGGTCAGGAAGGGCCGCGACGCCGGCGGTGACTTCAAGCGCATCCCCGCGTGCCGCTCGCGAACGCAGACCGGCTGCGTGGTCGCGTTCTCGACCTTCAACGCCCAGCCGCCGGCGGACTCCCGATTCGGGCGTGCCGAGACGGCGGGCCAGGAGGTGCTCTGCACCAACCCGGCGGCGCTCGGCGGCGGCGCCGGCAAGGTCACCCCGATCCAGCCCAGCGCGCCGTTCGCTCCGGGAACGACGATCGCGGCCGCCATCAGCCTGCTCGGCGTGCCCACCCCGGAGGTATCCACAGCCTGGTACAGCTACCCGGACACCTACCGCGCGCGCTGCTCGACCGCGGGCGGCGCGGACGTGCTCAGGATCAGCGCACTCGGCGGGGCCCCGGTGTTCAAGGCGTCTCCCGACCCGGGCTGGGGCCTGCATCTCGTGGACGCGAACATCGCGCTAGGCGAGCTCGTGGATCTCGTCCGCACCCAGGCCGCGGCCTGGCGCCGGGCGCAGGGCTGACGACGGCCGGGGAGCGGCCAGGCTGCTCCACAGGTGCATGACGGCGTAGGAGCGCCAGGGCCGCCAGGGTTCGGCGACGGCCGTGGCCTGTGCCCCCTCGGCGGGCTGACCGAGGCGCTCCAGGGCGTGACGGATGCCCACGTCGCCGGGCAGGAACACATCCGGATCTCCGAGCGCCCGCATCGCGACGTACGAGGCGGTCCATGGCCCCACCCCAGGGATGTCGAGCAGCGCGGCGAGCGCGGCGGAGGCGTCCGCGCCCGCGTCGAAGCGCAGCCCCTCGTGGGCCACGAGCCGCGCGAGCGAGCGCAGCGCCTCGCCGCGCTGGCGCGGGAAGGGCAGGTCGGCCGGCGCGACGTCGGCCAGCGCGTCCGCCACCGGAAAGCGATGCGTGATCGCGCCGCCGGTGTCGGCCAGCGGCTCGCCGTAGCGGGCCACGAGCCGGCCGAGCACGGTCCGGGCGGCGGGCACGGAGACCTGCTGGCCGACGATCGCCCGCACGCCCAGCTCGAAGCCGTCCACGCAGCCCGGCACGCGCATCCCGGGCCGGAGGCGTGCGAGCTCGCCGAGCACCGGGTCATCCTCCAGCTGAAGGCCGATCGAGACGGGGTCCGCGTCGAGATCGAGCAGGCGGCGGCAGCGAGCGACCGCGGCGGTGAGGTCGCGCAGGTCGTCGAGCCGCAGCACGCAGCGCACGGAGCCGTCGGCGGGCGTGAGCTCGACCAGGCCACCGCCGTGCTCGAGCGCCAGCGAGCGCCGGTAGGTCCCGTCCTCGACCGCCTCTACGCCGGGGATCGCGCGCGCGGCGAGGAAGCCCAGCAGCGCGTCCCCGTCGAGGGGTGCGCGGGCCGGCAGCCTCAGCTCCACGGCGCCCTGGCTGGTGGCGCCGCGCCGCCGACGGGCGCGGCCGCGCAGTTCGCTGGGCGTGCGGGCGTAGACCTCGCGAATCGTGTCGTTGAACTGGCGGACGCTGCGGAAGCCGGAGGCCAGCGCCACCTCGGCGAACCGCAGGCCGGTTGACTCGATCAGGGTGCGCGCCGCCTGCGCGCGCTGGGCCCGGGCGAGCTGCACGGGCCCAGCGCCCACCTCGGCCACCAGGATGCGGTTGAGCTGGCGTTCGCTGAACCCGAGTCGCGAGGCCAGGCCGGAGACCCCCTCGCGGTCGACGATCCCGTCGGCGATCAGGCGGAACGCGCGGCCGGCCACGTCGGCGCGCCGATTCCAGGCCGGCGAGCCGGGCGCCGCGTCCGGCTCGCAGCGCTTGCAGGCTCGGAAGCCGGCCGTCTGGGCCGCGGCCGCGGTGGCGAACAGGCGGACGTTGCGGCGCTGGGGCAGCCGAGCCGGGCAGCTCGGCCGACAGTAGATGCCGGTGGACGTGACGCCGACGAAGAAGAAGCCGTCGTAGCGCGGGTCCCGGCTGCGCATGAAGCGGTAGCAGCGTTCGAAGTCGTCGATCACGCCGCCCATGGTGGCACGTTGCGCCGTAGCGGTCTGGCGCTTTTCGGACATGTCGGATTTCCGCCAGACACCAGCGGGCTCGGGGCGTAGCCTGTGCTCACGATGAAGCTCTTCACGGACACGATCGCCGGCGAGCCGCAGCGCTGGCACCGCATCGATTCACCGCTCGGCGAGCTGCTGCTGGTCGGCGACGGTCGCGCGCTCACGCGGCTCCAGATGACCCCCCGCGACGAGGACGTGCCCGCCGGCGGCCGGCACGATCCGGACACCTTCGCGGACGTCGAGGCCCAGCTGGACGGGTACTTCGCCGGGGAGCTGACCGAGTTCGACCTGCCACTCGCGCCGCACGGGTCGGACTTCCAGCTGCGGGTGTGGGGCGCCCTGCTCGACATTCCCTACGGGGAGACGGCGAGCTACGGCGCGATCGCCACCGCGGTCGGGCGCCCTGACGCGGTGCGAGCCGTAGGCGCGACCAACGGGCGCAACCCGATCGCGGTGATCATCCCCTGCCACCGCGTGATCGGCGCGGACGGCACGCTTGTCGGCTACGGCGGCGGGCTGCCGCGCAAGCGACTGCTGCTGGAGCTCGAGGCGGAGCACGCCGCCCCGCGCCTCTGGAGCGGCCGTCTAGGGTAGGCGCGTGGCCGAGCCGATCCCGGTCTCGAGGCTCTTCGAGACACACCTCACGGTGCGGGACCTCGGTCGCTCGGTTTCCTTCTATCGCGACGTCGTCGGGCTGCCGATGGCGTTGGAGATCCCCGAGCGCGGAGCGGCCTTCTTCTGGGTCGGCGACCCCGGCGAGACGATGCTCGGGGTCTGGTCGCTCGGTTCGATGCCGATGGGGATGTCGCTGCACGTGGCGTTCTGCGTCGAGCTGGACGACCTGCTCGCGGCGCCGGGACGGCTGCGCGAGTCGGGCGTCACGCCGCTGTCCTTCTTCGGAGACGAGGCGGACGAGCCGAGCGTGATCGGCTGGATGCCGGCTGCCGCCGTCTACTTCCGCGACCCGGATGGGCACCAGCTGGAGTACCTGGCCATGCTCGACGAGCCGCCGCGCCCGGAGGCCGGGATCATCCCGTGGTCGCGGTGGTGATCACGACCGCAGCGGTCGCCGCCAGCGGCTGAGGGAGCCCGGCGACCAGCTCGTCCAGCTCGGCGGACGAGAGGTGGAAGGCGCTGGGGCCCATCGCGATCGCATCGCGCGCGGCTGCCTGGTCGAGCGAGAGTGTCCACTCGACCTCGCGACGGTCCTGGATCCGGAGGGCCGGCTCGACCTGCTCGCGCAGGCGCTCCTGCTTGCGTTCGTCGACGGCGAGGGGGGCGCCGAGCTCGGCCAGGTGGTGCTCGGCGGGCGTGACGAAGACGGCGAGCCCGCCGGGCGCCAGCACCCGCCCGATCTCGGGACCGTTGCGCGGCGCGAACACGTTCAGCACGGCAGCGGCCGCCCCGTCGTGGAGCGGCAGCGGCCCCCACGCGTCGCAGGCCACCGCCGCGAGCCGGGCGTGCGCCCGGGCGGCGCGGCGCAGGGCCGGCTTGGAGACGTCGAGGGCGAGCCCGGTCGCGCCGGGCTCGCGCTCGAGCAGCCGGGCGAGGTACCAGCCGGTGCCGGCGCCGAGATCGACGATGTAGCCGGCGTCGGCGGGCGCGATCGCATCCGCCACGGCATCGGCGAGCGGGTCGAAGTGGCCGGCGCCGAGCAGGCGCTCGCGCGCCGCCACCATGTCGGCCGTGTCGCCCGCCGGCCCCGGGCCTGTCAGCAGGCTCAGATAGCCCTGTCGGGCGACGTCGAATGCGTGTCCCTCCCCGCAGTGGATCCCGTCGTCCGCGCGTGCCAGCGCGGCGCCGCACAGCGGGCATCGCAGGAGCGGGAGCACGTCATCGAGCGCGGGCATCACGCGGAAGCCTCGCTCAACCGTCGTCGCAGCGGCGGCCGTGCTCCACGATGCGCTCGGGGGCGAAGCGGGTCGACAGCCGCATGAAGCCGCGCCGGCGGGCGAGCACGCGGGTCCACTCGCCGGCCCGCTCGACGCAGCCCCCGGCCGCGAACCAGTACGGCGTCCACCGCACGCGCACAAGCGCCGCGCCCGGTCGCTCGACGTCCAGCAGCACCTGATCGGAGCCGAGCCGCTCCAGGTGAATGCTCGCGCGCCCGGTGGGGATCACGATCGGGGCGGGCAGCAGCACCTCGTACACGCGCCAGTCGTCGGACTTCCACCGCAGCCGCAGGTAGGACAGCCCACCCTCGATCAGGGCCCGCTCCTCGTACGAGCTGCGGTCGGGCTTGGCGCTCGGCAGCGCGACGTAGCGCACCGCGTTGTCGGCCAGCCAGCTCGCGTAGGTCAGCTCGTTGAGGTCGCCGCGGTAGAAGACCGGGTTGTGACCCGTGTCCAGCTGGCGCAGCCAGCCGCGCGCCAGCGGCACGAGCGGAGCGACCTCGGCGTTCTCCCAACGGCTGCTGGTGAAGGGGATCTCGATGCGGCGCTGGTCGGGCAGCGTGTAGAGGAACTGGCGCAGCGGCTCGAAGTAGGCGGACGTGGCGGCCGGGTCCCGCAGCGCCTTGTCGATGTCGCGGATCGCGGAGGTCCACTGCCAGTAGCCGAGCACGGCGAAGCCCGCCACGGCCACGGCGGCCAGCTGGGGGCTGGGTCGCCTCAGGCGGTCGGCGGTCGCGCACAGCAGCAGGGGCCCGCCGAACAGCATCCCCAGCCGCGGGGCGGTGCCGCCGATCTGGCTCTCGACCGCCACCGCCACCGTCGCGCCCAGCGCGTAGAGGACGGCTCCCGCGCGCAGCACGCGCTCCTCGCGCGGCAGCACGATCAGGCAGGCGGCGCAGAACACCGGAATCGGCAGGTAGGCGGTGAACGGGAACGGCGCCCAGCCGCCCTCGGGGAACGCGAAGCCCAGGACCAGCGGCGGGGCCAGGGCAGCCGCGGCGATGCCGAGGCCGAGCCGCCGGCCGGCGCCGGCGGCGTACGCCAGGCCGGCCAGCCCGGTGAACAGTCCCGCCACCGGGCTCGCGAGCGGGGTCAGGAAGGCGAACGCCAGCGCGGCCCGCGGACGCCCGCGCTGCAAGCAGAGCAGCGCGGCCAGGCCGAGGGCGGTGCCAACCGCGAACGGGAGCCGGCTGGTGGCGAGCAGAGTCGCCGTGCCCACGCCCAGCCAGAGCGCGCCGAAGCGGGCGCGCTCGGGGCCGAATTGCGCGCTGGCGATCCGCTCGAACAGCGCCGCGATCGCGACGCAGGCGACGACCAGCACGAGCCGTGGGCCGAGCAGCCAGGACAGCGGCGGCGTGAGCACGCTGTAGGCCACCGTGTGGTGCCCGCCGTACCACTGCCCGTTCCAGATCGTGAAGCCCTCGCGCCCGAACAGGTCCGCGCGGAAGACATGGACCGCCAGGTCGCCAGGCCGGGGCTCGAGCGCCAGGTACAGCAGGCCGATCGCGAGCGCGACACCGGCGGGCAGGATCGCCCATGCCCGGATCGATACGCGGCGGCTGGCGGACAGGACCGCGGTCCCCACGTGGCCTCAGGGTAGTTTGCGGGACATGGGCAGCCGCAGCAGACGGCGCGCGAAGGAGGGCAAGCGGCCCCCGGCCGCGACCACGGACCACCGCGACGCGGAGGGCAACGTGCTCACGCTGCGCGACGAGCTGAGCCCGGGAACCCTGCGCGCGCTCGCCGAGCTCGACGCAAAGCCGGCCGCCTCCGCGGAGGATCGCTGGCAGCGCCGCATGGAGTTCCTGTTCGAACGCCTGGCGGTCCGCTGGGAGATCGCCGGGCTGCCGCTGGAGGGCCAGAAGGAGCTGCTGGGGCGCTACCGGCTGGCCAGCTCGGGCGAACGGCAACAGGTGCGGGAAGCGCTCGCCGAGCACCTCGCGGAGCACCACCCGGACGTCGAGCTCTAGTCGTTTGCAGCTTTTTCTGGGCTATAGGCCGGAAAAGGCTGCAACCGTCACGGAGCGCCCAGCACGGGCTCGGGCGACCCCTCGCTCGCGGCCGTGAGCGCCCCGTGCGCCGCGGCCGCCAGGACGGCGAACGCCCGCTCGAGCACGAACGCGTTAGGGCGCGGCAGCAGCAAGGGCTCGGCGGGCGGCTCGGAGCGCCGCCGCTCCGGCGGCGGCCGCGCGTCCGGGTTGCGTGGCGCCGGGATCCCGGTCGCCCCACCGCCGAGCAGGCAGCCCTGCACCGCCTCCGCCAGCAGGCTTGCCCGTAGGCCGTAGCCCTCGCCGGTCGCGTGCACCCGGTCGCTGACCAACAGCTCCGGGATCGCCCCGACAGCCGCCCGCCAGTCCGCGACCTGGGCGCCCGTCTGGCCGGCGAACTGCTCGACCACGCGGTTGAGGCCCGCCACCGACACCCCGCGCACCGGTGGCCGGACGATCGTGGCCACGACCACGCAGCGGCCGCCGGCCAGCTGCTGCACCGCCGCCAGGCTGGCGGCCAGCCCGTTCGGGTTCGACGGGCTGTCGTTGGTGCCGAGCGGGAACACGATCACCCCGTGCTCCGGCCCCAGCCGCTCGCTGAGCACGCCTACTCCCTGGGCGCTCGAGCGCCCCTTCTCGGCGTCGACGTCGACGGGCACGCCCGCCAGCGCCCCCCGCAGGTATGGGCCCGAGCCCACCTCGAGGCTGTCGCCGACCACGAGCACGGCGTCGCCGCCGCCCTGAAAAGCCCCCGCCGCGGGCACGAACAGCGCCCCGGCAACCGCCGCGGTAGCCAGAATGCCCGCGGTGAGCTTCCCCACGATCGAGTTCGCGGCCTTCTTCGTGGTCGTGTTCATCCTCTCGTGGGCTTTCATGCCACACCCTCGGGCCTGGCGTCCGTTCATTCTCGTCGCGTCATACGTGTTCTACGGGTGGTTGGACTGGCGCTGGGTGCTGCTGCTGGTCGGCTCGAGCCTGGTCAACACGTTCGCGGCGCAGGTGATCGCCAGGTCCCCGTCCGCGACCACGCGCAAGCGCGCCGTGACCGCGGCGGTCGTCTTCGACCTGGGATTGCTGTGCGTCTTCAAGTACCTGGGCTTCTTCGTCGCGGAGGTGGACGACGCGCTCGACTCGGTCGGACTCGGCTCGCCGCTGCCGCTGCTGCAGATCGTGCTGCCGATCGGCATCTCGTTCTTCACCTTCCAGGCGATCTCCTACGTGGTCGACGTCTACCGCGGCGAGACCAAGGCCGCCTCGCTCGGCGACGTGGCCATCCTGCAGGCCTTCTTCCCGCACCTGGTGGCCGGTCCGATCGTGCGCGCCAACGAGCTGCTGCCGCAGCTGCGCACCCCGCGCAACCCGCGCGAGGTGCTGGCCGGGCCGGCCCTGTTCCTGATCGTGGGCGGCCTGATCAAGAAGACCGTCGTCGCGGACGAGCTGGCCCGCAACGTGGTGGACCCGGTCTTCAACGACCCGTCGGCGCATTCGGGACTCGAGGTGCTGCTGGCGATCTACGGCTTCGCCGCCCAGATCTACTGCGACTTCTCGGGCTACACCGATATGGCGATCGGGCTCGCGCTCCTGCTCGGCTTCCAGCTCCCTCAGAACTTCAACCGCCCCTACCTCGCGCTCAGCCTGCAGGACTTCTGGAGACGCTGGCACATCACGCTGTCGCGCTGGTTGCGCGACTACCTCTACATCCCGCTCGGCGGCAACCGCGACGGCCCGCGCAGGACCTACCGCAACCTGATGCTCACGATGCTGCTCGGCGGGCTCTGGCACGGTGCCGCGTGGACGTTCGTGATCTGGGGTGGCATACACGGCGGCGCGCTGAGCGCCGAGCGCTGGGGGCGTGACCGGTTCCGCGGGTTCCATCCCCCCGCGTGGCTGGCCTGGTTCGTCACCTTCCACGTGGTCTGCCTCGCGTGGATCTTCTTCCGTTCGCCGGACCTCTCCACGGCGTTCGCCATGATCGGGCAGGTGTTTGCGGGCGGGCCGTCGCCGCTCGTCACACTCCCGATGGTCTTCCTGGTGGTCGCGACGGTCGCCCTCCAGGCCGTGCCCGGTGACTTCTGGGAGCGGGCCGAGGCGTGGCTCGTGTCCCGGCCGGTCGCCGTGCAGGGCGTGGCGATCGGGCTCGTGATCGTGGCCGCGGACGCCGCCGTCGGCCAGGAGGGCGTAGCCCCCTTCATCTACTTCCAGTTCTGATGCCACCACGTTCCCGATCCAAGCTCACCATGCCCGCCGGCAGCGTGCTCGGCGTGATCGCGATCGCCCTCGCGATCTCCGCCCTGTTCAACTCCGAGGCGATCGTGCGCGCGGGCGAGAGCATGCAGGGCGGCACCACCCGCGACGTCGTGCTGTCGGTCGCGCGGCCGCTCGACGACGTGGCCGGCGCGGTCGGCCTGCACCTGCCGCGCGAGGGCCTCGATCTCGCCTTCGGGCAGGAGAGCAAGACGGCCGAGGGCACCGAGCTCGAGCAGGGCTCCACCGCGATCCTACGCCCCAACCGTCGCAAGAAACGGGTTCAGGGCTACGCGCAGCCGACCACCCAGGACGAGGTGGACGTGCTGGTGACGGGCGACTCGCAGGCGCAGTTCGTGGGCGAGCTGCTCACCGACCTGTTGCCGAGCGAGCTGTTCGACGTGGAGGTGGTGGCCCGCAACGCCACCGGGCTGACCAACCCCGAGTTCTTCAACTGGGAGATCAACGCGAAGCAGGAGATCGCGGCGCGGGAGCCGGATGCCGTGGTCATGGTCATGGGCGGCAACGACGGCTTCAACGTCCTCTCCGACGGCCAGCTGTACGGCCCGAACGACCCGCAGTGGCAGACCGAGTACGCCCGCCGCACCGCGGTTGTGATGCGCGAGCTGGGCTCGGAGGGCACGCGCCCCGTGTACTGGGTGCCGCCGCCGACCGCGCGCGACCCCGAGTTCAACGAGATCTACGAGACGCAGAACAAGGCGGTCGAGCAGGCGGCCGCCGCGGTCCCCGGTGGGCGCTACGTGGACATCTACCGGACGATCCACAAGGGCACCTACAGCGACGAGCTGAAGATCGACGGGCGCCGCGTGCTGGCCCGGCAGTCCGACGGGGTGCACTTCTCGCGCGAGGGGGCCGTGGTGCCCGCGCGCCTTATCTTCCGCGCGATGGCCAAGGACTATCCGGTGCTCAGCGATGAAACGCCTTAGCCTGCTCGTGCTCGTCGCCCTGCTGGCGGCGCCCGCCGGCGCCGAGGCGCTCAGCCGTCGGCTGCTCGTGAACGGCGACTCGCTCGCGGTCGGGACCAAGCCGTATTTGCCGAAGGAGCTGCGCCGCTGGACGCTGACGCAGTCCACCGCGGTCAGCCGTCACGCGTTCGAGGGCGCGGACGTGTTGCGCTCCTACGGCCGCTCGCTGCCGCGCGTGATCCACGTGAGCCTGGGGACCAACGACGACCCGAACACCGTCGACGCCTTCCGCGCCGCCGTCCGCGAGGTGATGGAGGTGGCCGGCCCGCGCCGCTGCGTCGTGTGGGCGAACATCGTGCGACCTCCGGTCGCCGGCGCTTCGTACGCCGGCTACAACTTGGCCCTTGCCCGCGAGTCACGCCCCCGCGACAATCTCCGCGTGGTCAACTGGGCGGGCATGGTGCGACGCAACCCGCAATGGCTGGGGAGCGACGGCGTTCACGTGAGCGCGCAGGGCTATCAGGCACGGGCGCACGCGATCGCCCGGTCGGTCCGTCGATGCCGCTGAGGTGGGTGCTGGCCGCGCTGCTGGCGGTCGCCATCGCAGCCCCAGCGGCATCCGCCGCCACGGTGCCGCGGAAGCTGTTCGTGATCGGCGACTCGCTCGCCTTCGACAATCACCTCGCGCTGCAGCACCGACTGCCCAACTGGACGATCGAGAAGGACTTCTCGTTCGCCCGCATGGTCAAGGAGACCGTGCGCGACCTGCGCAAGCGCCTGCAGTCGCCACCGCCGCTCGCGCGGATCATCCACGTGAGCTCGGGCACGGGCGACGACCCGTGGGATCCCGTCGGGTTTCGGCGCTCGATCAGGCAGATCATGCGCGCGGCCGGTCCCCGTCGGTGCGTGATCTGGGCGAACGTCTACCGGCACCCGATCTACAACGTGGTCAACCAGGTGCTGGCCGACGAGGACGCGAAGCGCGAAAATCTGCGCGTGATCGACTGGAACAAGATGGTCATCGCCCACGAGGGCTGGCTCGTCGATCCGATTCACGTGAACGAAGAGGGCAACCGGGCTCGCGCCAGGGAGATCGCCAAGGCGAGCCGGGCTTGCCGCTCCTGGCTCAGCCGTCCCTAGTTCTGAGACGGATCCGGCGGCATCGTCGCCAGCAGGCGATACGCCCCGCCCCGGCGCTCCAGCGCGCGCGACCAGATGTCGCTGTCGCTGAACGGGTCCTCGTCCTCGGTCGGCGCGACCACCCACGCCTCCTGCTCGAGCTCGCCGTCGAGCTGGCCGGCGGCCCAGCCCGCGTAGCCGGCGTACACCCGCAGGCGGACCAGTGACTCGTTGGGCGAATCGGGGTCCAGAGTGCCCAGACGGCCGACAACCTGGGTGCCGGCCTCGCCGAGATCGTCGAACTCGCCGAGAGCGACCACCGACTCGGGCGACACGGGCCCGCCGATGCGCACAAGCTCATCCTCGGCGGCCAGCGGGGCGAGCTGCGGAACCGCGTCCGCCACGCGCGTCTCCGACCGCCGGTTGAGCACCACACCCATCGCTCCCTCCGGGGTGTGCTCGATCACGAGCACCACGGTGCGGCGGAAATAGTCGAACAGCGACGGCGCCGCCACCAACAGCTGACCCCTGAGCGTCTCCGGCACGGGATACATTTTCCCGCATGAACGCCAAGCTGGACACAGGGCGCGTCTTCGAGCGCATCTTCAAGATCTACGGAGACCAGTTCACGCTGCTGATTCCAGCGGCGCTGGTCCTGTTCATCCCGGTCGCGATCCTCAACGGGCTGTTGCTGACCTCCGGCGGAGTGTTCGTCGCGTTGGCCACTACGGCGATCACGCTGATCGCCACGTTCTGGTACCAGGGGATGGTCGTCGAGGCGGTGGTGGACATCCTCGACGGTCGCCGCGACCACACGGTCGGCAGCCTGTTCTCCTCGGCCACGCCGTTCATCGGACGGCTGATCGGCGCGGGCATCCTCGCGACGATCATCATCACGATCGGCTTCATCCTCATCATCATCCCGGGCTTCATCGCCCTGACGTTCCTGGCGGTCGTCGCCCCGGCGGTCGTGATCGACCGGGCCGGGGTGACCCAAGCATTGGGGCGCAGCCGCCAGCTCGTCTCGGACAACGCCTGGCGCGTGTTCGGGGTCATCGTCGTGCTCTTCCTGCTGACGGCGGTCGTCAGCGGCATCGTCAATGGGATCGGCGGCAGCATCAGCGACGACTCGTTTGCCGCCTACGCGATCACCGACCTGATCGTGCACGTGGTGCTCGTGCCGCTGAGCGCCATCGCCGCCACCGTGCTGTACGTCGAGCTGCGCCGGGCCAAGGGCGACCCCCTCGCGGAGGACACCACCGAGACCGCGCAGCCTCCGCCACCGCCCCAGTCGCCGCCCCAGGAACCGCGTGGGCCGGAGGCTCCCGCCGTCTAGCGCTTGCGCGTCCTCTCGGTCGTTCATCACAGCAACGCCGCGGCGGGAGTGTTCGCCGAGCGCGAGCGCGAGCTCGTGGAGTGGGTTCCCCACGAGAGCCCCCCGCCCAGCCTGGACGCCTTCGACGCGGCGATCGTGCTCGGCGCCGACGCCCAGGTGGACCAGGAGGACGCCCATCCCTGGCTCGGTCCGGAGAAGCGGCTGGTGCGCGAGCTCGTGGAGCGCAGGGTGCCGCTGCTGGGGATCTGCTTCGGCTCGCAACTGCTCGCCGAGGCCGCCGGCGCCGAGGTTCGCCGGGCGGCCGAGCCCGAGATCGGGTGGCACGAGGTCGAGCTCACAGCGGCGGGCCGGGACGACCCGCTGCTCGGCTTCCTGCCCGAGCGCTTCGAGAGCCTCCAGTACCACCACTACGAGTGGCTGCTCCCGCCCGGCGCCGTGGCGCTCGCCCGCAGCGCGCACTGTCTCCAGGCGTTCCGGCTCGCGGACCGGCCGGCCTGGGGGCTGCAGTTCCACCCCGAGGCGACCGAGGCGAACTTCAACTCGTGGCTCGACGGCTGGCACGACGATCCGGGCGCGGTGGCGACCGGCCTCGACCCGGACACGATCCGCACGGAGACGGTCGGCAAGATCGCGGGCTGGAACGACGTCGGCCGCGAGATCGCGGCGCGCTTCCTCGCTACAGCGGAGTGAGGTAGGCGGCGGTCAGGCCGCCGTCCACCATGAAGGCGGTGGCGTTCACGAAGCTCGACTCGTCGCTGGCCAGGAACAGCGCGCCGGCCGCCAGCTCGCCGGGCTCGGCGAAGCGCCCGGGCGGCAGGTGCACGAGCCGGCGCTCCGCCTTCTCCGGATCCTTGGCGAACAGCTCCTTCAGCAACGGGGTGTTCACCGGGCCGGGGCAGAGCGCGTTCACGCGGATGCCCTGCTTCGCGAACTCCACGCCCAGCTCGCGCGACATCGCCAGCACACCGCCCTTGGAGGCCGTGTAGGACACCTGCGAGACCGCAGCGCCCATCACTGCCACGAACGAGGCGACGTTGATGATCGACCCGCCGCCGTTGTCCAGCAGGTGCGGGATGCCGAACTTGCAGCACAGGAACACCGACTTGAGGTTCACGTTCTGCACGCGGTCCCAGGCCTCGATCGACGTGTCGAGGATCGACGCGTCGTCCTCGGGCGAGATGCCGGCGTTGTTGAACAGCACGTCGACCTTCCCTAGCTGCTCGCGCGCTTGGGCGTAGATGCCCTCGACCTGCTCGGGGTCGGTCACGTCGGCCTGGATCGTCAGGTCGCCGACCGCGTCGGGGCTCAGGTCCACGCCCACGACCTGCGCGCCCTCGGACTGGAACAGCCGCGCCGACTCGGCGCCGATGCCGCTGGCCGTTCCGGTGATCACGCAGACCTTGCCCTCTAGCCGTCCCATCAGCCCCCCGTCGCGTAGTAGACGTTCTTCAGCTCGGTGTACTGCTCCAGCGCGTGCGGTCCCAGCTCGCGCCCGATCCCCGACTGCTTGAAGCCGCCGAACGGGGTGGACACGCGCACCGAGTTGTTCGAGTTGATCGACAGCACGCCGGTCTCGATGGCGCGCGCCATGCGCAGCGCCTTGGCCCCGTCGCGCGTCCAGACCGAGCCGGACAGGCCGTAGATCGTGTCGTTGGCCAACCGCACCGCCTCGTCCTCGTCGCGGAACGGGATCACGCACGCCACCGGCCCGAAGATCTCCTCGCGCGCGGCGCGGTCGTCGTTCGAGACCGGGCACAGCACCGTGGGCGGGAACCAGTAGCCCTTGCCATCCGGCGCGCTGCCGCGGATCGCGACCGGGGCCTCGCCGTCGGCGTACGACGCGACCGCCTCGCGCTGGCCGGCTGAGATCAACGGGCCCATCTCGGTCGAGTCGTCGAGCGGATCGCCGACGCGGATGGCCTCCACGGCGTCCTCGAGCGCCTCCATGAAGCGGTCCAGCGCGGAGCGCTCGACGAGGATGCGCGAGCGGGCGCAGCAATCCTGGCCGGCGTTGCCGAACACCGCCATCGGCGCCGCCGCCGCGGCCTGCTCCAGGTCGGCGTCGGCGAAGATCACGTTCGCCGACTTGCCGCCCAGCTCCAGCGTGACGCGCTTGATCGTCTCCGCGGCTCGAGCGGCGATGCGGCGGCCCACCTCCGTCGAGCCGGTGAAGGCCACCTTCGCCACATCGGGGTGCTCGACGATGCGCTCGCCGACCACCCGGCCCGAGCCCACGACGACGTTGAAGACGCCCTCCGGGATGCCGGCCTCCACGACGATCCGCTCGAGCTCCACCGCGGTCAGCGGGGTCAGCTCGGCGGGCTTGAGCACGACGGTGTTGCCGGCGGCCAGCGCCGGCCCGAGCTTCCACGACACGATCGCCAGCGGGAAGTTCCAAGGCGTGATCAGCCCGACCACGCCGAGCGGCTCGCGGAAGGTGAGGTCGATGCCCCCGGCCACCGGGATCGTGTCCCCCAGCAGACGCTCGGGCGCGCCTGCGTAGTAGTCGAAGACGTCGGCGACCATGCCGACCTCGCCGCGCGCGTCGGAGATCGGCTTGCCGACGTTGCGCGCCTCGAGGCGGGCCAGCTCCTCCAGGCTGTCGCGCACCCGGGCGGCCACGTCGCGCAACAGCCCGGCGCGCTCGCTCGGGGCGATCTCGCGCCAGGCTGGGAAGGCCTCCTTGGCCCGCGCGATCGCCGCGTCCGTCTCCTCGACGCCGGCCTGGGGCAGCTCGGCCAGCACCTCCTCGGTGGCCGGCTCGATGACGCTCACCACGCGGCGCTCACCACCCCGCCGAAATGGCTTGCCGGGGACACCTTTACCATCGGGGCGCAGCATAAGTCATGGCGACGGCAGGGGAAATCGCAATCGGGATCTGCGCCGTGCGGGAGCGCGCGCGCTGGGCCTTCTGGGATCAGACCGCCCACCTGGTGGCGGACACCTACGTGGACGCGATCCAGTCGGCGGGCGCCCACGCGCTGCTGCTGCCGGTCGACGGACGGGCCCCCGAGGCGCTGCTCGACCGGATCGACGGGCTGATGGTGATCGGCGGCGCGGACCTCGACCCGAACGTCTACGACCAGCCGCGCTCCGAACACACGGAGACCACCTACCGCGAGCGCGACGATTTCGAGCTCGCCCTGACGCGGGCGGCAATCGAGCGCGGCATGCCGTTCCTGGGGATCTGCCGCGGAATGCAGCTGCTCAACGTGGCGCTCGGCGGGACGCTCGAGCAGCACCTGGTCGACGCCGACGGCAACAACTCACACCGCCGTGTGGTCGGGACCTTCGCGGGCACCGAGCACGAGATCGACCTCGACGCCGGATCGCTGGCCGAGCGCGCCCTCGGCGAGGCCACCCACCAAGCGCGGTGCCACCATCACCAGGCGATCGACCGCCTCGGCTCCGGCTTGACGGTCAGCGGCCGCGCCCGCGACGGGGTGGCCGAGGCGATCGAGCTGGAGTCCGGGACGGCCTGGGTGCTGGGCGTGCAGTGGCACCCGGAGGCCGGGGACAAGCGCGAGCTGTTCGAGGCGTTCGCGGCGGCGGCGCGGGCGGGCTGAAACTGCAGCAACCAAGGGCGGCCCGCCACGCGCTGCATGTCGAGTTTCCGTCGCATAGGGGGGAAAACTCGACAAGCGCCCCCAGAGCCCGCCCATCCTTCCTTGCTGCAGTTCAAGAGCCCGGCACGGCGACGCGGGGCGCTCAGCGCAGCGCGCCCCGGTACTCCCGCGCCGCCTCCACCAGCGAGCCGATCACGTTCGAGCGCTCGTCCTCCTCCGGGTGCCACAGCACCCCGAGCGCGTAACGCTTGTCCGGCAGCTCGATCGCCTCCGCGCTCTCGTCGTCGTCGGCCCAGCCGACCACCTCGAGGCCCTCGCCCAGCTCCTCCAGCCCCTGGTGGTGGTGCGACTTCACGGCGGCGCGCTCCGACCCGACCGCCCGCGCGGCCAGGCTCCCCTCCCGCAACAGCACGTCGTGGTCGCTGAACTGCCCCGGCGTGTGGCGATGCCCTTCGTGGCCGACCAGCTCGGGCAGGTGCTGCACCAGCGTGCCGCCGCAGGTCACGTTGAGCATCTGCATGCCCCGGCAGATCCCCAACACAGGCATGTCGCGCTCCAGTGCGGCGTGGGCCAGCGCCAGCTCGAAGCGGTCGCGCTCGGGCCATGTGCCGCGCGTCTCCGAATGCTCGCGCGCGCCGTAGGAGCCGGGATCCACGTCGGAGCCACCCGCGAGCATCAGGCCGTCGATCACGTCGAGCATGTCGGCGGGCGACTCGGCCGCGGCGTCGTCGGGTGGCAGCAGCAGCGCCATGCCGCCAGCCGCCTGCACGGTCAGCGCGTAGGAGCGCGGCGAGAGGTTGCACACCACCTCCCACGCTCCCCAGGAAGCGCGCTCCAGCGCGGTGCAGATGCCGATGACGGGGCGGCTCACAGCCGCTCGAAGCCGCGGAACTTCTCCCAGTCGGTGACGGCGGCCTCGTGCGCGTCGAGCTCGATGCGGGCGCGGTTGAGGTAGTGCTCGACCACGTCCTCACCGAAGGCCGCGCGGGCGATCGCGGAGTCCGCGAAGAGGTCGCGCGCCGCGTACATCGTGTGCGGCACCTTCGGCTTGTCGGAGTCGTAGGCGTTGCCCTCGAACGCCGGCTCGAGCTCCAGGCCGTTGTCGATCCCGTGCAGCCCGGCGGCGATCATGGCGGCCAGCGCCAGGTAGGGATTCACGTCGGCGCCCGGCAGGCGGTTCTCCACCCGCAGACCCTGACCGTGGCCAACCACCCGCATCGAGCAGGTGCGGTTGTCCTTGCCCCAGGCCACCGCGGTGGGGGCGAACGAGCCGGTCACGAAACGCTTGTACGAGTTGATGTTGGGGGCGAAGAACAGCGTCAGCTCGCGCAGCGCCGCCAGCTGGCCGGCCACGAACATGTTGAACGTCTCGGCGTCGTCCGCGAACACGTTCCCGCCGTCCTCCTGCTGCAGCGAGCAGTGGATGTGGCAGGAGTTGCCCTCGCGCTCGTCGAGCTTGGCCATGTAGGTGATCGACATGCCCTCTTGGGCGGCGATCTCCTTGGCGCCCGTCTTGTAGATGACGTGGTCGTCGGCGGTGGCGAGCGCCTGGTCGTAGTGGAAGTTGATCTCGTGCTGGCCGAAGTTGCACTCGCCCTTGGAGTTCTCCACCCGCATGCCGGCGCCGGTCATCGAGTTGCGGATGCGCCGAATCAGCGGCTCCACCCGCGCGGTCCCGATCATCGAGTAGTCGACGTTGTAGAGGTTGGCCGGATCGAGGTCGCGGTAGCCCTTGCGCCAGGCCTCCTCGTAGGAGTCCTTGAACACGATGAACTCGAGCTCGGTGCCGGCCGTGGCGGTCCAGCCGCGCTCGGCAAGCCGCGCCAGCTGGCGCCGCAGGATCTGTCGCGGCGAAGCCACCACGTCCGAGCCGTCCTCCCAGGCCAGGTCGGCCATCAGGAGCACGGTGCCCTCGTGCCACGGGACCGGGCGCAGCGTGTCGAAGTCGGGCTTCATCACGAAGTCGCCGTAGCCGCGCTCCCAGCTCGACATCGCGTACCCGTCGACCGTGTTCATGTCCACGTCCACGGCGAGCAGGTAGTTGCAGCCTTCGGCGTGATGCTCCACCACCTCGTCCAGGAAGTGGCGGGCGGTGAGCCGCTTGCCCTGAAGCCGACCCTCCATGTCGGCGATCGTCAGCAGGACGGTGTCGACGCTGCCGCTGCGAGCGGCCTCCTCTAGCTCTTGAAGCTTCACGAACTCGGCCTAGCCGCCCGCCAGCTCCGCCTCGGCACGCTCGACGGCCTCGAACTCCTCCTCCGGCGCCTGAGCGACGAGCCGGTGGCGGCTATAGAACCAGAAGTAGGCCATGAACAGCAGGAACACGCCTGCGGTGATCGCCGCTGCCTTCTCGTCCACGAAGAACGTCGCGATTACCGCAGCCACTGCCAATGCCAGCGCCACACCCGTCGTGGCGACACCGCCCGGGGTCCGGTAGGGCCGCTCTAGGTTGGGCTCCCGCCTGCGTAGCACGATGTGGGACACCAGCATGAGCACATATGACACCGTGGCGCCGAACACGGCGATGTTGATCATCAGCGCGCCGTCCTCGGTGATCGCTGCCAGCAGGAAGCCGACGACGCCAGGCAGCAGCAGAGCGATGTAGGGCGTCCTGCGCCCGCTGGTGACCGAGAGCTGGCGCGGCAGGTAACCGGCCCGCGAGAGCGCGAACAGCTGGCGCGAGTACGCGAAGATAATCGAGAAGAAGCTGGCCACCAGCCCGGCCAGCCCGATGTAGTTCACGATGTCCCGAACGGCGCTGTCCTCGCCCTTCGCCACGGCGAGTGCATCCGGTAGCGGGTTGTCCGATCCCTGGAGCGCATCTGCGCCCGCGCCGCCGGCGGCGGTGAACAGGATGAGCGCGGCGAACACCAGCAGGATGAGCATGCCCGTGATGATCCCCCGCGGCATGTCGCGCTTGGGATCGCGGGTTTCCTCGGCAGCCAGCGGAACGCCCTCGATCGCGAGGAAGAACCAGATCCCGTACACGAACGCGCTGAGAATTCCGCCGACTCCGAACGGGAAGAAGTCGCTGTTGCCGGCCTCGGCCGCGATGTTCGTGAGGTTCGACGAGTCGAACTCCGGGATCATCGCCACGACGAAGATGAGCAGGCCGACCACCGCGACGGCGGTGATCGCGAACATCAGCTTCAGGGCCTCGCCCACCCCGTAGAGGTGGATGCCGACGAAGACGGCGTAGAAGAAGAGGTAGACCGGCCAGCCTGTCTCGATCCCGAAAATGTCGAGCGATTCGACGTAGCCCCCGATGAACACCACGATCGCGGCGGGTGCGATGGCGTATTCGATGAGGATCGCCGTGCCGGTGGCAAAGCCGCCCGTCGGGCCGAGAGCCCTCCGCGCGAAGGCATACCCGGCACCCGTCACCGGCAACGCTGACGACAGCTCAGCGAGGCCGAGCACCATGCCGAAATACATGATCGCCATGAGGACGGTGGCGACCATCAGGCCGCCCCAGCCACCCTCCGCCAGGCCGAAATTCCAGCCGGCGTAGTCACCCGAGATGACGTATGCGACCCCGAGGCCCGCCAGCAGGACCCATCCGGCGGCGCCTGACTGCAGTTGGCGCTTCTCCAGATAGTCCTTACCGGCACTTTCGTACTCGGCCCCGTGCACTTGCCGCCGACCGTCGCTTGCCACGCGCTACCTCCGCTCCGGCCCCCAGCGGGGGCAATGGTCCGAGCGACCTACCTTCTGGCCGAAGAATCTCCGCAGCCAAACCGCATGTCAAGCACCGGGCACCTCCGCCCACATGCGCCAGGGGGCCTAGCGTGCGAGCGCGCCGATCACCTCTTGCCACCAGGCCCTCGCGGTGTCGTCCGTCTCCCGCGTCAGACGCCGTCGCGCGTACGCCTGCACCTGCCTGGTGCCGCCGATCGCGAGCGTCTCCCCCGTCAGGGCGTAGCGGCCATCCGCGAGGATCACCAGGCCGCCCGCCTGGTCGCGCCGGGTGCGCAGATGCTCGCGCACCGCCACGCCGTCGAGCGTCCGCGGATACGCGGGGTCGCCGTCGCGCTCCTCCTCCCACGGGCGCGAGCTGAACACGACCGACCCCACCGCGGGCCGGCGCTCCACAGGCGGCAGCCCGACCGGGCCGGTCTCCCAGCGCCCGACCACCTCGTCCATGTACCTGGCCACCTCGCTGCGCACCACCACGTGTAGCCGATCGTCGGCCTCGATCTTGGTGGACCCGCGTGGCAACACGGCCTCACCGCCGCGCACGATCAGCGATAGCAGCGCGTCGCGCGGCAGCCCGAGCTCACGCACTCGATGGCCCACGAGCGCGTAGCCCGGCTCGACCGGGAACTCCACCACCTCGGCGCCGAGGCGGCGGATCGTCCCGGACTCGGCCAGCGGCCGCGGCAGGGCCGGCTCGTTGGTCGTGACACCGAGCCGCTTCGCGAGCGGCTCGAAGGTCGTGCCCTGGAGCAGCGTCGAGATCACGACCGCGAAGAAGACGATGTTGAAGAACTCGCGCGAGTCGGGCACCTGCTCGATCACCGGGAACGTGGCCAGCACCACCGGCACGGCGCCGCGCAGGCCCGCCCACCCGAGCACCACCCGCTCCCTGTTCGAGAACCGGTTGAACGCGGTGCTGACGAATGCCGCGGCCGGACGCGCGATGAACACCAGCACCAGCGCCAGCACGGTGCCCTCCACCGCCCATTCGTCGAGCTGGCTGGGGAACACGAGTAGCCCGAGCGCGAGGAACATCGCGATCTGCGCAACCCACGCGAGGCCCTGGTGGAACACGGTGACCGAGCGCTTCGCCGGGATGCGCGCCGAGCCGAGCGCCAGACCGGCGACGTACACCGCGAGGAACCCCGACCCGTGCAGAGTGTCGGCCGCCCCGAACGCCACGGCCGCCGTGGCGAGCGTGGCGACCGGGTAGAGCCCGGTGGCGTCGATGCGCGCCCGGCGTAGCCCGCGCGCAGCCAGCGTTCCCACCACCACGCCCACCACGGCGCCGATGCCCAGCTCCAGCACGAATAGGATCGCCATGTCGCCCACGCCGTAGTCGGGCTTCTGAATCCAGTCGATGAACCCGATCACCAGCAGCACGGCGACCGGGTCGTTGAAGCCGGCCTCCCCCTCGAGTGTGCGCGCAACCTTGCGCCGCAGTGTGGACCCGCGCAGCAGCGCGAAGATGGCCGCGCCGTCGGTCGAGGCGACGATCGATCCGAGCAGCAGCCCCTCGAGCGTGCCCAGATCGAATAGCCAGACGGCGGCCATGCCGGTGATCGCGGCGGTGGCGAAGGTGCCCACTATCGCGAGGCTGATGGCGGGACGCAGCACGGGCCGGATCTCCTGGAAGCCGGCGATCAGCCCGCCCTCGAACAGGATCAGTGCCAGCGCGACGACGCCGATCGTACGCGCCAGCTCGTAGTCGTTGAAGTCGATCCAGTCGAGACCATCCGACCCGATCGCCATCCCCAAGCCGAGGAACAGCAGCAGACCGGGCAGGCGGACGCGCTGCGCGAGCAGCGATGCCGCTATCCCGGCAGCCAGCAATGCCCCGGCGACGAGGATCAGCTCACCGTCGGTCATCGCAGGGGAGGGTATGCGCCCGCGTGAGGCGGCGTACTGTGGCGCCATGCACGAGGAGATCTCGATCCCCGAGCTCACAGATGTGATCGCTCGGCTGGCTGCCTTGTTCGGTCCTCGCGAAGGAGGTATTCGCACGCTGGAGGGGGGGATCACCAACCGCAACTTCCTCGTCAACTTCGGCGGCGACCGCTACGTGGTCCGCCTGCCGGGCAAGGACACGAACCTGCTCGGCATCGACCGCGAGGCGGAGCGCATGGCCACCCAGAAGGCTTCTGAGCTCGGCTTCGGCCCCAAGGTGGCGGCGATGTTCGAGGATCCACCCTGCCTGGTCACCTGCTTCGTCGAGAGCCGCGAGATGTCGTCGGAGGAGCTGCGCGAGCCGGGCACGCTGGCCGAGGTGGCGCGCGGGCTGCACGCATTCCACGACTCCGGGCTGGAACTGCCGACCGAGTTCCGGCCGTACGACATCGTGTGCGACTACGTCGAAATCGCGCGATCACGCGGTGGCGAGCCGCCGGAGGCCTTCGAAAGCTCGCTCCAGCGCGCGGGCGCGATCATCGAAGCGGTGAAGGGCCACCCCGAGCACGAGCTCTCGCCGAACCACAACGACCTACTGGCCGCCAACTTCCTCCGCGCGGAGACCCAGGTCGTGCTCGTCGACTGGGAATACGCCGGTATGGGTGACCGATTCTTCGACCTCGGCAACCTGGCCGTCAACAACGAGCTGAGCGACGAGGACGAGCGGCACCTGCTCGAGGCCTACTTCGGCGAGCCGGCCACCCAGCGCCGCACGGCGGCGCTGAAGCTGTTCCGGTTCATGTCCGACTTCCGCGAGGCGATGTGGGGCGTGGTCCAGACGTCGGCGTCCAAGCTGGACTTCGACTTTCCCGGCTACGTGGACAAGCACGTTCAGCGTCTGACCGAGACCGGCA
Organism: uncultured Thermoleophilaceae bacterium; assembly: GCA_963716215.1. Classification (GTDB taxonomy): domain Bacteria; phylum Actinomycetota; class Thermoleophilia; order Solirubrobacterales; family Thermoleophilaceae; genus JACVRW01. The sequence continues at coordinate 71,737 of OY970298.1, forward strand.
GTGATCCGCGCTTCCGCAGCTGGCTCGACGAGGCGCGCGGCGCTTAGCCACGTCCGTGGAGATTATCGGCAGCTGGGTCGAGGGCGTTGTCGTCGAGGAGCCGCTCTACGATCCTCGCTCCGAGCGAATCCGCGGCTAGACGCCTGGCGCATTCGGCATTACCTTGGTCAAGCAACACTGAACCTCCGCGAAGCTGGTCCCTCCGCCTCAAATGCCCTCCGAATTGAACCGACGTTCTGTATTCGCCGCCGCGGCCGCCTTCCTGGTTGCGCTGGCCGTCGCCTACGCGCTGAGCAGCACCGGACAGGCCAGCGAGGGCACCGGCATCCCCGGCTCGCCAGCCGAGCAGATCGACGCGTCATCCGGGGTCAAGGGGCAAATCTCGCTGGGCACGGCGCAGGCCCTGCCCGCCCTGGTGCGCAAGCCGAAGCCGCCGCCGCCCAAGCCGGACGTGGTGGTGGAGGACGAAGCGCCCGCGGTGCAAACGCCGGTCGACGACGCGCCTTCGGGGCCGGTCATCGTGACCCCGCCCCCGCCCCTGAGCCCCCGCCGGTCGAGTTCGAGGACTCCGGCTGACGCCCGTGTACGAGCCGACCTCAACGACGTACAGCGCGTCGTCGGACGAGACCCTCATCGCGGAGGCGATCGAGGGGCTTCCCAAGACCGGCGACCGCCACCACACGATCGTCCACCTGGAGCATCAGACGGTCTGCCTCTCCGTGGCGCGAGCCCCGGCGCGCGAGGACACGTGGCTGTGGTTCTCAGCGGCGGCCGCCGAGCGCGCCGACCTCCAGAGCGACCGACTGCTGCCGCTCGTCTCCGCCGGCAACTTCGACGGCTGGTTCTACGTGGCCCACGACATCGGCTCCGCCGTGCCGCTGTCCGAGTACCGCCGCATCTCGGAGCTCTCTACGGCCCGCTCCCTGGCCTTGCTGCTGGGCATCGCCCACGCGCTCGACGACGCTGTCAGCCAGGGCAAGCCGCCCTGCGAGGTCACGCCCGATTCGGTGTTCCTCGATCCTAGGCTCGGCGCGATGATCGGCGATCTGGGCGTGGCACGTGAGGCGCTCGGCAACCCGGCGGCGTCCGACGACGCCCACGCCGCGTGGGTCGCCCCCGAGGTACTCCGTGGCGAGGACGCCCACCCGCGCTCCGCCGTCTACTCGTTCGGGGCGATCGCGTACACGCTGCTGACCGGCGGACCGCCCCACAGCGGCGACCCGCAGACGATCGCCACCGCCAAGCCACCGCGCCTGAGCGACGCCCGGCCTGACCTGCCCGCGACGCTCGACACCGTCTTCGCCGTTGCGATGGCGCCCGACCCGCGCAAGCGCTACGCGACGGCCGCCGAGGCGCGCCACCTGCTGAACCTGGTCATCTACGGCGCGCCGAACGTGCCGACCCCGGAGCCGACCCCGCGGTTCCGCCGCAACTCGTCCGCGACCAAGAGCGCGCCCGGGCGCCCAGCTCCGCGGCTCCAGCCGGCGGTGGAAGAGCATCCGCGCCGTGGTCCGCTCCTGGTCGGGTTGATGGTCGCCGGCGCTCTCGCCGCGGGCGCGGTCGTGGGCACGATCGCCGCGGGCGGCGACAGAGCCCCGGCGCCGCAGCCGAGCGCCAGCGCGGCCGGGATGACGGTTGACCTGCCCAAGGGCTGGCGGGCACAGCCCGCCGAGGCCAACCGCCTCGAGGCCCGTCCCACTGCCAGCCCCGAGTCGGGCCTCACGGTGGCGATCAGCGACAAGCGTCCGGCGCGGTCCGATCAGGGTGCGCCGGTGCTGCTCGGCGACTACGAGGGCTGGGAGCAGGACGTCGCACGCGCCGATGGCGGTGGACAGGTGGCCCGGTACGTGATCCCCACCAAGTCCGGCAAGGTTGAGGTCACCTGCGCCGCTGCGCCCGGGGCGCCGGCCAACACGCTCGCGCTCTGCGAGCGCAGCGCCTCCACGCTCGACCTGGGATCGCAACGCAACCTGCCCCTGGCCGCGGTGGCGAGAGCCGAGGAGCGCTGGGCGCAGGCGGCCGAGGGGCTGCGCGCGGAGCGCGCCAACGGGCGCCGCTCGCTATCCGCCGCCGAGCGCCAGACGGGACAGATCCTGGCGGCCGACGCGCTTGCGCGGACCCACGATCGCGCCGCCCGGCGCTTCGGCGCCCTGGCCGGCGGCGAGCCGGTGGTGAAGGCGGCCCGTCAGACCGCGACCGCCTACCGCGCGCTCGCAAGCTCGGCGCGCAGCGACAACCCGACCAGCTGGACCGCGGCTCAAGCGGACGTGCGCGCCGCCGAGGCGCGGCTCGCCGCGGCGATCGCCGCGGGCTAGGTGCAGCCTCCCTACGACGAGGCCTACGACGAGGAAGGTCGGCCCCGTCCGCAGTACGCCGGGCTGATCGACGCGCTCGGCGACCCTGCCGAGCTGGCCGCCCGCGTACAGGAGCGCCTGCGCGCTCGCGGAGTGTCCTTCGGCGCGAGCTCCGACGGGCTGTTCGCCCTCGATCCTGTGCCGCGCGTGCTTACCGCCGCCGAGTGGTCGGAGCTGCAGGTGGGGGTCGCTCAGCGGATCAGGGCCCTCGACGCGTTCGTAGCCGACGTGTACGGGGAGCAGCGGGCGCTCACCGAGGGAATCGTCCCCAGGACGGTGGTCGAGAGCTCACCGCACTACGAACCGGCCATGCGGGGCGCGTCGCCGCCGCGCTGGATCGCCTTCGCCGGCCTCGATATCGCGCGCTGTCCCGATGGCCGCTTCCGCGTGATCGAGGACCAGGTGCGCATGCCATCCGGCATCGCGTACGCGGTGACCACGCGCGAGGTGCTCCGCGACCTGCTCCCGGTCGAGCCGCCCCAAAGCGACCTCGCGCTCGCGTACGGGCAGCTGGCCCTGGCGCTCCGCGACGCGTCGCTCGTCGCCGAGCCCCAGATGGTCCTGCTGAGTGGAGGGCCCGACTCGGCTGCTTGGTGGGAGCACGAGCGGCTGGCGCGGGAGCTGTGCGCGCCGGTGGTGACGTTGGAGGACCTCGAGCTGCGCGACGGGCGCGTGGTTGCCTGGCTCGACGGGCGTCCGCGCGCGGTGGACGTGGTCTACCAGCGCACCGAGCAGGACCGGTTCACCGGCAGCCCGCTCGAGTTCCTGATCGAGCCGTCCGTGCGCGGGACGCTGACCGTGGTCAACGCGCCCGGCGCTGGGGTGGCGGACGACAAGCTCGTCCACCCGCACGTCGACGACCTGGTGCGGTTCTACCTCGGCGAGGAGGCCTTGCTGCCCTCGATCCGCTCGCTCCCGGCCGCCGACGTGGAGGACCTGGAGGGATTCGTGGTCAAGCCGCGCGGCGAGATGGGCGGTCAGGACGTGGTGATCTGGCGCGATGCCGACGAGGCCGAGCGGCGGCGGCTGCGTGATGCGCTCGCTCGCGACCCGCAGGAGTTCGTGGCGCAGGAGCTGGTGACGCTGTCGGTCCACCCGACCGTGTGCGACGGGCGCCTGGAGCCGCGCCACGTGGATCTGCGCCCCTACGCGGTGCTCGACGATGACGGCGTGCGAGTCCTCGGGAGCGTCAGCCGCGTGGCGCTCGACAGCGGCTCGATGGTCGTGAACTCGGGGCAGGGCGGCGGCGCCAAGGACACCTGGGTCCTCGGCTGAGGCCTCTATTCGGCGCAGGCCTTCGCGCCCAGCTTGCGCGCGAGGTCGTCCGTGTCGGTCGTCTCGATCGCCTGAAGCTCCTGCGCGGCCTTTTGCGCCGCCTCCTGGTCGTTCTTGCGGAGCGCGTCGCGCAGCGCCTCGAGGGCGGGAAGGCCCTCCTCCTCGATGTCGTTCTCGAGCGCGCTCACGAACTGCTCGGCTTCCTTGCCGGCGTCTCCTTCGGGCAGCTCCAGCTCCTGCAGCTCGTCCACGCTGTTCTGCGTCTCGTCGATGACCTTGTCCACGGCGTCGGCGATCTCGTCCGGGCTGGACGCGTCCTGGCCGACGTCCTGGAGCTTCTCCTCGGCGTTCTTGCAGATCTCGTCGGCGTCCGAGGCAAAGTCGGCCTTCGACGGCGCATCGTCGCCTCCGCAGGCGGCGAGTCCCAGCGCGAGCAGAATCAATGCGAGCGGCGCGGCCGCGAAGCGATTCATCCCAAGCAGGCTAGCGTCCGCTAGGCGCGCCGCTCAGGCAGCAGGCCGGCGAGGATGTGCTCGGTTCCCTCGAGGTGCTGGCGTGCGAGCAGGGCCGCCGCGGCGCCGTCATCGCGACCCAACGCCGCGACCAGGCGCTTGTGCTGGTCGTTGGACGTCGTGAGCACCTGCTTGGGGTGCGCGATCTGGGCGATCATGTCGCTCATCTGGCCCTGGATCTCGGTCATCGCGGCCACGAGCCGCGCCGAACCGGTGGCCTCGGCGACGCCGATGTGGAAGCGCACGTCGGCGCGCCGGTAGTCCTCGAACGCGCTGGCGGCGTCCATGCGCTCGGTCTGCTCGGTGAGGCGGTCGAGGGCGACGGCGGAGGCCCGCTCCGCCGCCAGCATCGCGGCCCCTGTCTCGATTGCCACGCGATAGTCGAGCACCGCGCGGGCGCCTTCGCCCAGCACCTCCGCGGTCACGTCCTGCCCGAGCGGCGGCCGCTCGGCCACGAAGGTGCCGCCGGCGCGGCCGCGGACCGAGGTCAGGTGGCCGCTCTCGACCAGGGTGGTCAGCGCCTGGCGCAGCGTGGACCGTGAGATGCGCAGCTGATCGGCCAGGTCGCGTTCGGAGGGCAGGCGGCTGGCCGGCAGCAGCAGCCCGAGCCGGATCGCCGTGCCGAGGCGCTCGACGGTCTCCTCGAAAGTGGTCGGCGGCTGGACCGGCTGGAAGACGGCCTCGAGCGCCGGCGTGCGGTCCGGGGCGGTGGCCGGTTCCACGGGAGCAAAGGTACACCGCTAGATTGCGGGGCCGTGGAGGTGCGCAAGGAACGCGTGGTGGTCGAGACCGATCGGTATCGGGTGGAGGGCATGATGACCCTGCCGCGCGAGGGCTACCGGTCGCGCGTGTCCGACCACGTGAACCGCCGCGACCAGGAGTTCTTCACCATGGTCGACTGCGAGCTGGTGTCGCTCGACGGCTCCGGCCGCGACTGGAAGACCCCGGTGCTGATGCTGGCCCGGCGCCACATCCGGCTGATCGTGCCGGCGCAGGACGAGACCTAAGCCACGACCAGGGCCGGCGGCCGCCCCGGGGCGTCGAGTGGGCGGGCCGCGTCGACCTCGCCTTGGTTGCTCGCTGTTGTTTCCGGCCAACTGCAGCGAGGAGGGGCCCGGCCCGGGCCGCCCGGGCCGTCGAGTGTGGGCCCCGAACCGCTCCATATGCGTGATCGTGGGGGCCCACACTGCCCATATGTGCGGAATCACTCACAACGGTGGGTCGCGCGATGGGATCTTTGTGGCGTGAGCGAATGGACGTCAACCGCGCGGGTCAATGCGACCCCCGACCAGCTGCTCGAGGTGCTCACGCACCCCGACGAGATCCGTCGCTGGTCGCCGGTCGACTTCGACCTCGAGGACCTCGACGGCCGCCTGGCCGCAGGCACTCGCAGGCGGGTCACCGGGAAGGTGGCCGGCGTGGCCGTGGGGTTCGACGTCGAGGTGCACGTGGCCGACCAGGCCCGGCTGGAGCTGTCGGCCAACGGCCCGATCGGCCTCGACGTGCGCTACGAGCTGAGCGTCGACGACGCCGGAGCGGAACTGAGCGCGTCGGTCGCGATGCACAAGAGCCGTGGGGTGACCGGTCGCATCGTGGCCAACCTCACCGCGGCGATGCTCTCGGCGGGCGCGCTCGACGGCGCCACCGGGCGGATCGCCCGCGTAGCCGAGTCCCGCGCAGTCGCTGTCTGAACGCGGACCGGGGTTACGCTTGCGGCGTGCGGAAGCGCGTCAAGGCCGAGGTGTTCGCGGAGCTCAGCGACCTGGTCCTGTTCCCGAGACTGTCGGACGCCGAGATCGAGCAGCTCGCCGAGCGCGGTGAGCGTCGGACCTTCGAGACCGACGAGCTGCTGTTCGAGCAAGGCGTCCGCGATGCGCCCTTCTTCGTCATCGAGCGCGGCACTGTCGACATCCTCGACCGCCGCCTCGAGGAGGACATGTGGTTCGCGCGAATGGACGGCGGCACGTTCATCGGGGACGTCTCCATGTTCACCGGCGAGCCGACGATCGCTGCCGGCGTCGCCGTCGAGCCCACCAGCGTGATCGCATTCGAACGCCCCGAACTGCGCGAGATGCTGGCCGAGTTGCCCGAGTTCGGCGAGGTCGTCCTGCAGACGATGACGGCGAGGCGGGCCTGGCTCGAGGGAAACGACGTGGGGGTGCTGCGCCTGATCGCGTCGCGCAGCTCGGGTCGTGCCTTCGAGGTCCGCGACCTGCTCGAGCGGAATCTGCTGCCGGTGCGCTGGTACGACGTCGACACCGATGCCGAGAGCGCCGCGCTGCTCGAGACGCTTGCCATCCCGCCCTCCGAGACCCCCGTCCTGATCCGAATCGACGGCGTGCTCCGCAACCCCTCGGCCGCCCAGGTGGCGCGCACGCTCGGCCTGCGGGCCGACGTCGACGGACAGACGTTCGACCTCGTCGTGCTGGGAGCCGGTCCCGCCGGCCTGGCAGCCGCCGTCTACGGCGCGTCGGAGGGGCTGCGGACCTTCGTGGCCGAGGCGTGGGCGCCGGGCGGACAGGCCGGCACCAGCACCAGGATCGAGAACTACCTCGGCTTTCCCTCCGGCATCTCCGGCACGGAGTTGACCCGCAAGGCGACGCTCCAGGCGCGGCGCTTCGACGCCGTGCTGTCGAGCTTCCACCGCGCCATCGAGCTCGTGGACGGACCCGACGGGACGGTGCGCGTCGATCTCGACGACGGTCAGCACGTGGTCGCGCGGACGCTCCTCGTGGCCACCGGGGCGCAGTGGCGGACGCTCGACGTGGAGGGGATCGACCGGTTCGCCGGCGCCGGCGTCTACCAGGTGGCGACCGCTACCAGCACGCTCCGCTGCGAAGGCGAGGACGTGGTCGTGGTGGGCGGCGGGAACTCCGCCGGCCAGGCCGCGGTCCACCTGGCGCAGCAGGCTCGGAGCGTCCGAATCGTCGTACGGCGCGATAGCCTGGCGTCGACGATGTCCAGCTATCTGCTCGACCGGATCGAGCTTGCGGCGAACATCGAGGTCGTCCCGAACACCGAGCTCGCGGCCGTACACGGAAACGGAGAGCTCGAGACGGTCAGCCTGCGGGAGTGCGACAACGGCCGCGTGCACCGGATCCCGACCGCGGCCGTCTTCGTAATGATCGGCGCCGAGCCGTGCACGGACTTCGTGGGCTCGATGCTGGCGGTCGACGAGGCGGGCTTCGTCCTGTGCGGCCCACCCGCCCGCGAGCGGGGGTGGAGCGACGCCTCGCGCGAGCCGTACCTGCTCGAGACCGTCCGTCCCGGCGTGTTCGTCGCCGGTGACGTTCGCTCGGAGTCGACCCAACGCGTTGCGGGAGCGGTCGGCGACGGCGCACTCGCGGTCCGCTTCGCCCACCAGGTGCTCCGAGGGTGATGATCCGCAGGTCCCTCCAGCTGGCGCTCGCGCTGACCCTCGCCTTCGCCGCGCCCGCCGCGGCGCACGGCGGGGCCGCGGGCGCTGCCTTGCCCGGGGGCACTCCGGTCAAGCTGCGCGACTGCCACCTGACAGCCGCGTTCAGCCCGCGTCCGGCGTTCGCTCTGGAGTTCGGCGCACCCTTCTACGGGCCCGATCCGCTGGTCGGGGTCTGGGCGATGGCGTGCGACCGTTCACGCGTCGCGGGCGAGCCCGCCGGACCGCTCGTGCTGTCGCTCGTCGGCGTGCCGGTGGGGCTGACGGCTCCGGGCGTTCTCCCGCTGGCGAACAACTTCGCCCACCGGCTGCTGCGAGTTCACACGACCTCACGGCCGTTGGCGAAGGCCGCCCGCCGCGCAGGGCTGCCGGCGACGATCGCTCAGGCCTCCCGCTACCGGCACTCTCCAGCGGGCGCCGTTCCCTCGCGTGGTCGGCTGGTCGTACCGGGCAGCCACACCGTGGCGGTGGGCGCCAGCCAACCCGATCCGACGAACCCGCACGATCACGCGAACGTGTTCGAGCACCGCGGCGGCGCCACGCTCGGGCTCACGATCGAGAATGCGTTCGACCGGTTCTGCCTCTCCCCCGGAGAGGGGTGCTCGGCCTCGCTGCGGGCCCCACGCGGCTCCGCGCTCATCCGCCTGCTGGGCGGCAGCAACGCGCCCGTCCGCGCTGCGTTCGACCATGATCGGCTGCGGCGCGTGGACATCGTGCTGGCGCGCGCCCGCTGAGACGGCATGCCAGCCTTGACGGAACGGCGCGTCGTCGCAAACGGCATCGACTTTGCGATCCTCGAGGCGGGCACTGGCCCGCTGGTGCTGTGTCTACACGGCTTCCCGGACTCGCCGCACTCGTTCCGATACCTCCTCGCCGACCTCGCTGCGGCGGGAATGAAAGCGGTCGCCCCATTCATGCGCGGGTACGCACCAACGGGTCTGGCACCGGCGGGCGACTACGACCTTGGCGCCCTCGCCACCGACGCGAACGCGTTGCATGAAGTGCTCGGCGGCGACGAGCACTCGGTGGTGATCGGCAGCGACTGGGGCGCGGAGGCTGCGTACGCCGCGGCATCGACCGCACCCGGGCGCTGGCGCCGTCTGGTGACGCTCGGGATCCCGCCGTTGTCGCTCGACGATCGACTGTTCGCCGACGACGAGCAGCGCGACCGCTTCGAGTACATGTCCGTGCTGAGGAGATCGGACGCGCAGCGCGTCGTCGCCGCCGACGACTTCGCCTACGTCGACCGCCTCTGGCGTGACTGGAGTCCCGGCGATCTACAGCAGGAAGCCGCCAACGCCAAGCGCTGCCTGCGCCACCCTGAGCACCTCGCTGCCGCCCTCGCCTACTACCTGGCCGAGGACGCCGGTCCGGAGCTGCGCCATACGCCGCCCCAACCCACGCTGTACCTGCACGGGACCGACGACGGATGCATCGACGCACGCCTCGTCCGCGACGCCGAAGACCACCTTTCTCCCGGCTCCCGGCTCGAGCTCCTACCCGGCGTCGGCCACTTCCTGCACATCGAGCGGCCCGTTGAGATCAATGCCCGGACGCTCGAGTGGGTGACAACAGGCTAGGCGGACTAACGGCGGCGCACCCAAGCTCCGGATAGCGTCTGCGCGTGGCCGACTACATGCCACTGCTTGGCGAGCTGGCATCGCTCGAACCCCCGCTGTTCATCTTCGGCGGGATCGCGGAGGAGGCTCTGCTCGACCGCGCGGTGAGCCCCTTGCACGGGGATGTCGACATCCTGATTCCGCGCGATCAGCTCGAGCTCCGGACCGAGCAGCTGGGCAAGCTTGGCTTCCGCGACTTCGCCGTGTACTACGAGCCACTCCCTGGCCGGCCGCTGGTCATCGGAAGCTCCCACGGCGACCTGGGCCTTGAGCTCAGCCTCGTCGATCAGGACGAAATCGGGAGCCCCTTCTTCGCGGTCGGGGCCGAGGACGGTCCCGTCGCGATCTCGGTGCCCCAAGACCTGTTCGAATGGCCGCCAACGATCGTCGGCGGTGTCCCGATCCACACGTTGTCGCCGCTTGCGCTCATTCAGATCCGCGCCGGCCTGACAGCCACGGGGGTGTTCGGACCCCCACGACCGGGCAAGGACGAAGCGCACCAAGCCCGCCTCATTCAGGCTTTCTTCCCCGATCGTGACGAGGACTCGCTGATGCCCCGGATCTCGGCGATCGCAGGCGCATAGTTGCGGGGGCACGTGCCGCGCCCTGGCTGCGCAGATGCACGTTTCCGCTCCGCGCGGGATGGACCGAGGACGTCGCGCCGCGCAGCAGCAACGTCTCCCCCTCCTTCAGGTCGAGGTGCTCGTGCGAGCCGGCCGCGGTCACGAACGTCTCAGGCAGCGCGCCGAGCACGTCCCACGGCAGCGTGGTGTCGAGCGCGTCAGCTGGTGCTCGGGGACGAGCGCCTACTCAGCGTAGCCGCCGTCGAACGCGCGGCCCATCTCCCCCATCAGTGCCGCGGGCCGTCTCCCGGCGGTACGGCGGGCGTGTCCCCGTGCACCAACTCTCAACCACGCCGACCAGCTCGATCCCGAGGATCCTGGGAACGTCACCGCGTCGCCGGCGTAGCCCTTGAGCGTCTTGTACTCGGACCGGTTGCGGCCGAACGCCTCGACCCTGACCAGCGCGCAGCCCGAACGGGGCTCGCGGCGCGGCACCGCGCGTACGACGAGCCCCGTCAGGCCCGTCCGGCCGCTCCGCGACCACCGCTCGCATCTGCGCCATGCGCCATGCGCCCAGACGTCACTCGCCCGCTCCCGGCACGAGGCGAAGCCTCCCGAGGCTGCTTTCGCTCGCTGCGGTAATCAGCCGTTGGCGTCCGGAGCCGCGTCGGCGAGCCCGCGCCAGCGCAGCTCGTCGACGTCCACACCAGGGTCAATGGGCTGCGCCGTCTCCGCCTGAGGTCGTAGACGCGGTTCCGACTAGCCGCCGATGACGGACGGTCCTCGTCAAGCGATCCTGGGGCCATGTTCAAGCTCCCGTCCCGGCTCGCCGCCGCGCTCGCGCTCGCGGCCAGCCTGCTCCCCGCGGCGACCGCCGCCGCGCATCCGACCACGCCCGCCGTCGAGCAGGCGCTCGACCGCGTCGTCGCCGCCGGCGCTCCCGGCGCGATCGCACTCGCCGACGGCCACGTGAGCGTCAGCGGCGTCGCCGACTTGGGCAGCCGCCGCCCGCTGCGTGCCGACCACCGCATCAGGATCGGCAGCGTGACGAAGTCGTTCGTCGCCGTCGTCGCGCTCCAGCTAGTGGGGGAGGGGCGGCTGCGGCTCGATGACACGGTCGGCGCTCGGCTGCCCGGCGTGCTGCCGTACGCCGATGGCGTGACGCTGCGCCAGCTGCTCGATCACACGTCTGGCGTGCCCGACGACGTGCCGGCCGTCCTAAGAGAGGTCCTCTTCGGCGATCCACTGCGGGTCTGGACGCCGGGTCAGCTGATCGGGCTCGCCGGCGACGCCGGGCTGCGCTTTCCCGCCGGCGCCGGCTGGGCGTACAGCAACACCGACTACGTACTGGCAGCGTTGATGATCGAGCGGGCCAGCGGCCACAGCCTCGAGCGTGAGCTCGCCGACCGTATCCTGCGGCCGCTGCATCTACACCACACCAGCTTCCCGGTGCGCGCGGCGGCGCTGCCGGCACCCGCGTCGCGCGGCTACTCGCTCGACCTCGACGGGCAGGGGCGGCCCCAGCCCGGCCGGCTGCGCGACGTCTCGGAATATTCGCCCTCGTTTGGCTGGGGGTCGGGCAACGGCGTCTCGACCGTGCGCGACCTTGCGCGCTTCTACCGCGCGCTGCTGGACGGCCGGCTCCTGTCGCCGTCGCTGCGGCAGGAGGCGCTGACGACGGTCGACACCGGCCGGCCGGGTCGCCGCTACGGCCTCGGCGTCGAGCAGCTGCTGACGCCGAGGGGAACGCTCGTCGGCCACGACGGGGACATCGTCGGCTTCTCGGTGCGGGTCCGCTCCAGCATGGACGGCAGGCAGCAGGCGATCGTTGCGGTCAACGCCAAGTTCGCCCCCGAGGCCGTCGACCCGGCGCTCGATGCCGCGCTCGACGCGACCGTGGGCGCAGCGCTCACTCGGCAGCGGTAGACGGCCGTGGCCGCGGATAATGCACTCCATGGACCGACGCGCTTGGGCCCTGGACGCCGGGATCGCGGTCGCGGCCACGGCGGCGGAGCTGGCGTTGCTGCTCGACGACGGGTCCTCGAGCGCCGTCGCCGTGGCGCTGACCGTAGCGGCGGGCGGGGCGCTCGTGCTGCGCCGGGTGACGCCGACCGTGGTGCTGGCGGTGACGCTCGCGGCGGCGATCGCGATCGTCGCCGTCGGCGAGGCGCCGAGCGGCCTCAGCGTTCTGATCGCCCTCTTTGCCACGGCTGCCCACCGCGAGCGCCGCACGTCGCTGGCGGCGCTCGCGGTCACGGTCGCGGTAGTCGTGCCGCTCTCGATCGTGACCGCCGACCGCGGCGGGCGCCCCGCATCGATCGTGGTCGGCGCCGCGGCCGGGGTCCCGCTCACGGCCGGCATCTGGGCAGGTGGCGCCTATGCCCGCGCCCAGCGCGCCCAGCGCGCACAGCGGGCACGTGAGTACGAACAGCATGCGCAGATCGCCGTGCACGAGGAGCGCGCCGCGATCGCGCGCGAGCTGCACGACGTCGTCGCCCACTCCGTCGGCGTGATGCTGCTCGGCGTACGCGGCGCGCGCAACGTGCTGGAGACGGCCCGACGAGGCGGCGACGACGCTCGCGCGCGTCGAGGCGACCGGCGAGCAGAGCGTCGTCGAGCTGCGCCGTCTCCTGGCGCTGCTGCGCGACCCGCGCGCCGGCGCCGACCGGCGCCCGCAGCCAACGCTCGCCGGGCTCCCGGAACTCGTCGACGAGCAGCGGGCCGCCGGGCTGCCGATCCGGCTCGAGGTCGTCGGCGTACCCGCTCCGGTGCCCACGGGCGTCGAGCTGTCGGCGTACCGGATCGTGCAGGAGGCCGTCACGAACGCCGCGCGCCACGCCGGCGCGAGCGAGGTCGTAGTGACGCTGACGTTCGGGGAACGGTTCATCGATGTCGAGGTCGAGGACGACGGGGCCGGCCCCGGCGCCGCCGACCGCAGCGGGCATGGGCTGATCGGGATGCGCGAACGCGTCGCGCTGCTCGGCGGCGAGCTGCGAGTCGGTCCGGGGGCGGCTGGCGGCTTCCGCGTCGCCGCGCACCTACCGACGGGGGCCGCGGCGTGACCATCCGGCTGCTGCTGGCCGACGACCAGGACCTCGTCCGCACGGGACTGCGGCTGCTCGTGGACACGCATCCCGACGTCGACGTCGTGGGCGAAGCGGGCGACGGCGTGACCGCGGTCGCCGCGGCAGCCGCGCTGCGCCCCGACGTGATCCTGATGGACGTGCGGATGCCCGGCATCGACGGCATCGACGCGACCGCGCGCATCGTCGCCGCCGGCATCGACCCCGCGCCGCGGGTGATCATTCTGACGACGTTCGACCTCGATGAGTATGTGTTCGGCGCGCTGCGCGCCGGAGCCTCGGGGTTCCTGCTCAAGGACGCTACGGGTGAGCGACTGCTCGACGCGATCCGCACCGTCCACAACGGCGACGCGCTCGTGGCGCCGCCGATCACGCGTCGCCTAATCGAGCACGTCGTCGCTCGCACCGCGCCGCCCGCGAGGGCCGCCGACGTGTCCGGCCTGACCCCGCGCGAGCGAGAAATCCTGCTGCTAGTCGCGCGCGGGCTCTCCAACGCCGAGATCGCGGCGCGGCTCGTGATCAGCGACGCTACGGTCAAGAGCCACGTCGGCAGCCTGCTGGCAAAGCTCGACCTGCGCGATCGCGTACAGGCGGTCGTTTTCGCCTACGAGCACGGGATCGTGGTGGCCGGCCGTGCCCCCACGGGCTAGGCCGGTGATGCGGCCGCGCCGGGTGGGTCGAGGTAGTCCCCGCCGAGCGACGAAACCGCGCTCTAGTTGTCCATGCAATCAGATGCGGAGAGGGAGGGATGAAAATCCATCCCTCTCCGGTTCGGGGCGCCCGCCTGGCAAGGAAGAGGACCGCGACGCGTGCTTCGCACGCGAGCGGGCGGAAGACACAGCCAGGCGATGCGCCCCGGGACGGAGAGGGAGGGATTCGAACCCTCGAGGCAGTTTGACCCGCCCACACGATTTCCAGTCGTGCACCTTCAGCCGCTCGGTCACCTCTCCAGGAGGCCCGTAGCCTAGAGCCCCAGGTCGCGCACGCCCTGTTCGTGCCAGCCCAGGTGGTGCGCCAGCTCGTGGCGCAGCGTGCGCTCGACCTGCGCGCGCAGCAGGTCGCGGTCGTGGCCGAAGTCGCGCTCGAGCGTGTCCTGGTAGAGGACGATGCGGTCGGGGTAGTCGTCGCGGGCCACCGTGTCCCCGAAGTAGTGGCCATAGGCACGGTTCTCCCGGCCGAGGTGGGACACCACTACGGGCGTCTGGTCCAGCAGGCGCTGGAAGTTGGGCGGCAGGGCGTCGATCGCCTCCGACACCATCAGGTCGAAGTCGGTGACCCCGTCGCGCAGGTCGGGCTGCCGGGCCAGCTCCTCGCTGCGCCGGACCAGCCGCTCGAATTCGTGCTCGGGCATTGCGTCGGAGCCGCTCATGGCCACGAACGCCCACGCGGTCAGCAACGCCAGCGCGAGCCCGCCGCCGACGAACACCGCCATGCCCTCGGCGCCCGAGAGCGACGGCGGGTTGAGGAACAGCAACAACAAGCCGACCGCGAACAGCGCGGCGACGCCCGCCTTGATCGGACCCCGGAGCGTGTCGAGCACGCCTCCGAGATTACGCGGTGTCCCCGTCCTCCTCGTCGGAGTCGTCGCCCTCGTCGGACCCGGCGGCGTCCGGATTGCCGGTGGCGGTTCCCTCGTCGCCGGGAGTTCCGGGCGACTTGTCGGCCCCGCTGTCGCCGCCGTCGTCGTGCACCTGCTCAGGCGGTCCCTCCTCCGGCAGTTGGTCCGACTGGTCGGGCGTCTCGGTCACCTGTGCGTCCTCCTCGTCCTCGTCGTCGGGCTGGGCGCCCGGCACCGCGGAATCGTCCTGCTTGGACTCCCAGTCACGCCGGGCGTCGTCGATGTGGCCGCCCACGCGCTCGGACTCCTCCTCGAGCTTGTCGGCCTCCCGCTCCAGCTCCTCGGCTCGCTCCTCGTGCTCCACGCAGGCCTTCTACCCGCAGCCACACGACCCGCAAACGACGGGTCAGCCGCGGGCGGCCAACGTCACGGTCCATCCCATGGCGACTCTATTGCGCCGCGGCCGGCTCCTCGCCGCGAAGTATCTGCAGCAGACCCCACCCGGACACGAACGCCCAGACCGTTTCGAGCATCAGGAAGCCCCACTGGTGATCGACGAAGGCGACGCCCGCCAGCACGGTCGCGCCGACCAGGTTCAGGGCCAGGTAGATCGGCGACCGCATGAGCATCCAGCCGAACTGGGAAGCGGCAAACGCGATCAGGACGAGCAGCGCACCGGCCACCTGGACGATCTGGTACATCAGCTGAAAGCTAGCCATCGGCAGGAGCGCTTGCCGCCCGGTCGAACGGATGGGCATGGTCAAGGAGTTCCGAGAGTTCATCCTGCGCGGCAACCTGATCGACTTGGCGGTGGCGGTGGTCATCGGCACGGCCTTCGCCGTCGTCATCGCGGCGCTCGTGGCCGACCTGGTCACGCCGCTGATCGCCGCGATCGGCGGCGAGCCCGACTTCTCGGAGCTCAGCTTCACGATCAACGGCAGCGAGTTCCTGTACGGGCACTTCATCAATGCTCTGCTGACGTTCGTGATCGTGGCCGCCGTGATGTTCTTCCTCGTCATCAAGCCGGTCAACCACCTGCTCGCGCGGGCGCGCACCGAGCCGGCGACGGACGAGCCCACGCGCAGCTGCCCCGAGTGCCTCAGCGACATCCCGGAGGCGGCCCGGCGCTGCGCGTTCTGCACCGCACAGGTCGCGCCGGCTTAATCGTTCCGTACGAGATCATCTGCAGCGGGTAGTATCTAAGCCATGGCTACCGTCGTTGAGGAGCAGCGCCCCGAATCGCCCGAGGCCCTCACCGCAAACCTCGGCTGGCTGTTGTCGCGCGCCAGCCACTCGCTGGCCACGGAGCTGATGGCCGCGCTGTCCGAGCTACACGTGTCGCCGCGCGGCCACTGCGTGCTGGCCACCGCGATGAGCGGCGAGTACACGCAGACCGCGCTGGCACAGGCGGTCGGGGTCGACAAGACGACGATGGTGGTCACGCTCGACGAGCTGGAGTCGGAGGGCCTGGCCGAGCGGCGTCCCGCCGCCGGAGACCGCCGCGCGCGCATCGTCGCGGTCACGCCGGCCGGTCGGCGCAGCGTCGCAAAGGGCGAGGCGATCGTCGCCCGCGTCCAGGAGCAGGTACTGGCGACGCTGCCCCCGCGCGAGCGCGCGGCGTTGCTCAGCGGACTGTCGCGACTGGTGGGCGACCGGCTTGCCGCGCCGACCCCGTGCAGCCCCGCGATGCGCCGTCGCGAACCCCGCTCCTAGCTGTTTCATACGAAATCATCCCGTACGGGACGATCTGCTACGGTCAGTTGGTCTTCTGTTCCGACGATGGGTGACCACATGACCGAGACCGCCGTAAACACCGACCGCTCACGCTGGATCGCGCTGTACGTGCTGTGCGTGGGGATGCTGATGATCGTGCTCGACGCGACGATCGTGAACGTGGCACTGCCGTCGATCCAGGAGGACCTTGGATTTTCGCAATCGAACCTGGCGTGGGTCGTGAACGCCTACCTGATCAGCTTCGGCGGTTTGCTGTTGCTCTCGGGCAGGCTGGGTGACCTGCTCGGCCGCAGGAGCGTCTTCCTGACCGGCCTGGCCGTTTTCACGACGGCCTCGCTCCTGTGCGGGCTGGCTGAGAGCCAAGGCGTGCTGGTGGCCGCCCGCTTCGCGCAGGGCGTCGGCGGAGCGCTCGCGTCGGCGGTGATCCTCGGGATGATCGTGACGATGTTCCCCGAGCCGCGCGAGCAGGCGAAGGCGATCGGCGTGTACAGCTTCGTCGCGTCCGCGGGAGCGTCGATCGGCCTGCTGGCCGGCGGCGTGCTCACGCAGAGCATCAACTGGCACTGGATCTTCTTCGTGAACATCCCGATCGGCATCGCCACGGCGGCGCTGGCTTGGCGGCTGGTCGAACGCGACAAGGGCATCGGCATCAGAGGCGGCGCGGACGTAGCCGGAGCCGTGCTCATCACGAGCGCCCTGATGCTGGGCGTCTACACGATCGTGAAGTCGGCGGAGCACGGCTGGGGCTCGACACACACGCTCGGGTTGGGCGCGCTCTCGGTGGCGCTGCTGGGCGCCTTCGTGGCGCGCGAGGCCACCTCGAGCAACCCCCTGGTGCCGCTGCGCATCTTCCGTTTCCGCAACGTGTCCGGGGCCAACCTGGCGCAGATCCTGATGGTGGCGGGGCTGTTCGGGATGTTCTTCCTGGGCGTCCTGTACCTGCAGCGGGTGCTCGGCTACGACGCGATCGAGACCGGCGTGGCGTTCCTGCCCGTCAGCCTCTCGATCGGGGTGCTGTCGCTGGGCTTCTCGCCGCGGCTGGTGATGCGCTTCGGGGCCAAGGCCACCCTCCTCCCCGGCCTCGCGCTGATCACGGCCGGCCTCGCCCTGTTCGCGCGGGCGCCGGTTGACGGCACCTACGTCGTGGACGTGCTGCCCACGATGCTGCTGCTCGGTGTGGGAGCGGGTCTCTCGTTCCCGGCGCTGATGACGCTGGCGATGTCGGGAGCCACGCAGAACGACTCCGGCCTGGCCTCCGGGCTGGTCAACACCAGCCTGCAGGTGGGCGGCGCGCTGGGCCTCGCGGTCCTGGCGACGCTCTCGGCCACCCGCACGGAGAGCCTGCTGGCCGACGGCGAGTCCACCGCGTCGGCGCTCACAGGCGGGTATCACCTGGCGTTCATCGTCGCCGCGGGCCTGGTGGCCGTGGCCGGCATCGTCGCGGTGACCGTGCTGCAGTCGCAGTCGCGGGCCGAGGCCGCCGAGACGGCGGGCGCGGCGTCCGCGATGCCCGAGGCCGCGTAGCGACGGTTCATGGCGTGCGCGCGGCGGCGTCGATCGCCGCGCGCACGTCCGCCGCGGCCGGCTGCGCGCCGAAGCCGGTCAGGCACCACGTCGCGCCGGCGGCGATCCACGGCTCCGGGTCGGTGCCCGCCGGGTTGGTCACCACGAGCTCGAAGCCGTCGAGACCGCCGCGCAGGGCACCGACCTCCTCGGCCAGCTCGGCGAGCTCCGCGGGGCCGGGCAGGTCGATCGGGAACAGTCCGTCCCAGCGTGCCGCGCGCTTGAGCGGGCGGCGGCGCGGCCAGCGCGCCGCGACCCACACCGGGATGCGCGGCTGCTGGACGGGTGGCGGCTCGAACCCGCCCCGCCAGTACGCGTCGAGGCGCTCGAGCCCCTCGTCGAGCAGGACCGCCCGGGCGCGCGGGTCGCCCTCCTCGCCGAAGCGATCGGGGTCGAACTCGCCGGTGCGGTCGCTGCCGAGGCCCACCCCGAACACGAGCCGCCCGCCGCTGAGGCGGTCGAGCGTGGCGGTCTCCCGGGCCAGCTGGTGCGGGCGCCGGCGCGGCAGCGGTGTGACGAGCGGGCCGATCGTGACCCGCTCGGTGACCATCGCCACCGCTGCCAGCGTGATCCATGGGTCGGCCACCGCGCGCACCGGCTCGCGGTACGCCACGTGGTCCCAGACGAAGAAGCCGTCGAAGCCCCGCGACTCGGCGTGCCCGGCCAGCTCGGCCACGACGCGCGGCTCGGCGAGCTCCCCGAACGGAGCGACGAAGAAGCCGTGGCGGGTCACCCCGGAGCAGATTACCCGCGCGGTACCGGACCGCGGCGGAGGAGCGTCAGCCTGATGGTGCGCGAGCGCCCGACCCCGCGCACCACAGCTTGCACGCGCAGATGACGAGCTCGCTTGCCTGCCCTGACCCGCGGGCGCAGCGAGTAGCGCCCGTCCGCGCGGACGGCGGCGCTGCCGAGCCGGCGCCGGTGACCGCGCGAGCGGACGACGACCGTCACCTGCAGCCCGGGCCGCAGGCGCGCCGGCGCCACCTGCCCGGCGAGCGCGAGGCGGCGACCGCGGCGCACCTTGCGTCGCGCGGCGGCGAGCGTCACCGCGGAGGCGCGGCGCAGCCCGCGGACGGGCAGCGCGCCGGTCACGTCCTCCGGCCCCGGCGTGCCGCTGCGGTACGCGGCGAGCACACCGCGACAAGCGGTGCCCGCGGCCAACCGGAAGTCCCTGCCGGACCGGCTGTTGTAGGACGGGCGCTTGCGAACGGCGTCGACCACCTTGAACCCGATCTGGTCGCCGATCCCGCCGTCGCCGTCGTCGTAGGCGCCACCCTTGACGCAGTTGTTGCGCACCACGTTGTTGCGGCCCGTCGGGTTGCCGGGCGGGTACCAGCTCTCGACGTTGTTGCGCAGCTTGCTGTTCGCGATCACGTTGCCCTCCACGGTGTTGCCGCTGGACGCCAGGCCGCCCTCGCCCGAGAAGATGATCCCCTGGCCATTGCCGTCGATGACGTTGCCGGTGACGGTCGTGTTCTGGGCGTCGGGGTAGAGCTGGATGCCGCGGTCGGCGTTGTCGTAGATCCAGTTTCCGCGGATCAGCGTGTTCGACGCGGCCGTGACGTAGATGCCGTGGTCGTGGTTGGTGGCGGGCAGGCGACCGCAGTCGTGGATGCGGTTGAACTCGATGCGGGTGCCCACCGCGCGGCCCCAGTCGGGGTGTCCGAGCGAGAAGCAGATCGAGTGGTGGTTGTTGGTCACGTCGTTGCGCCGGAAGCTGACGCGGTTGGCGTTGATCGTCGGGGACGGCAGCATTCCGGAGTTGGTGCCGTCGAGGTAGAGGCGCTCGACGCTCACGCCGTCGGCGCCCTCGGCGATGTAGAGGCGACCCCTCACCAGCGGCTTCTCGGTGCCGAGGCGGGTGAGCGTGATGCCGGGCGTGGTGACCTTGACGTTGCCCTGATAGGTGCCCTCGCGAAGGCAGCCGGTCTGGCCCGCCGACAGGGAGTCGACGAGAGCCTGGGCGGCCCCCGGTCCGGGCGCGGCGACCTGGTCGCAGGCCCGCGCGGCCGAAGCGGGGGCGCTCGCCGCCACGGCCGCGACGAGGGCGGCCGAGGCAGCGACCAGCGCGAGGCGGGCGTTGCGAGGCATGCAACCTGCATCGAGCGGCCCCGACGAGGCGTGGAGCGCATCGGGCGGCTATCGGATAAACGTCCATTCGCTCGTTGACGCGAGCCGGTCCGGCACAACGCATCAAAGCAGTTTGATGTATCGTGCCTGGGCGGTGATTTCCACGGCTCGAATCGATGCGCCCTCGCCACCGCGGTTTCTGCGGCTCGCGGGCCACCCGGTGCGCTGGCGGTTGCTGAGCGAGCTGGCGCGCAGCGATCGGCGCGTCGGCGAGCTCTGCGAGCTGGCCGGGGAGCGCCAGAGCCTGGTCTCCTACCACCTGCGCCAGCTGCGCGACCACGGGGTGGTCTCGGCGCGCCGCAGCCTCGCCGACGGCCGCGACACCTACTACGTGCTCCAGCTGCCGCGCTGCGGCGAGTTGCTCGGCAGCGCCGGGGCATCGCTGCACCCGGGCCTGGCGTCGGTTGTTGGCTCTTACCCCACCCGAGGCCGCGGCTCGGGCCGAGCGCGCGTGCTCTTTCTCTGCACCGGCAACAGCGCGCGCTCCCAGGTGGCCGAGGCAATGGCCGAACAGCTGTCCGCCGGGAGGGTGCGCGCAGCCAGCGCCGGCAGCCATCCCAAGCCGCTGCATCCCAACACGGGGCGGGTCATGCGCGAGCGCGGGATCGATCCCGCGGGTCGCCGTCCCAAGCACCTCAGCGAGTTCACCGGCCGGCGCTTCGACTACGTGATCAGCCTCTGCGACCGCGTGCGCGAGATCTGTCCCGAGTTCCCCGGCACACCGCAGGCGATCCACTGGAGCGTCCCCGACCCGGCACACGAGCCGGGAACCGATGACGAGACCCTGCCGGCGTTCGAGCGCATGGCCGCTGAGCTCGAGACGCGCATCGGCTTCTTGCTCGAGGCGATCAAACACACCAACGACTCCCAGGAGGTCATCGAGCATGCCTGACGAGTTCGTCAGCGTCCGCTACATGGTCGACGACGTCGAAAAGGCCGTCGCCTTCTACACCACCCACCTTGGCTTTGAGGTGCGCTCCAGCGCCGCCCCCGCCTTCGCAGACGTCACCCGGGGCCACCTGCGTCTGCTGCTGAGCGGGCCCGCCAGCTCGGCCGGACGACCGATGCCCGACGGGCGCACACCCCAGCCCGGTGGCTGGAACCGCATCCACCTGATCGTCGAGGACCTCGCTCGAGAGGTCGAACGGCTGCGCGCCGCGGGGCTGGCGTTCCGCAACGACATCGTCAGCGGCCCGGGCGGCCAGCAGATCCTGCTCGACGATCCGGCCGGCAACCCGATCGAGTTCTTCCAACCCGCCGGTCCAGTCTGAACAGCCCTCCGTCCCGTACGGATATCCGTATTGGCGCGCCGCGCCCGGCTTGTAACCCTGCACAAATGCTTTCGGTCCAAACACTTGCCGACCACTTCAAGGGTCGCGTAATCGCGCCCGACGACCCCGACTTCGAGAGCGCGCGGACGGTCTTTTACGGCGCGATCGACCGGCGGCCCGCGGCGATCATCCGGGTGGCGGACGCCACGGACGTCGCGCGCGTGATCGCGCTCGCGCGCGAATCGGGGCTGGAGCTGGCCGTTCGCAGCGGCGGGCACAGCTCCGCGGGTCACGGTGTCTCCGAAGGCGGAATCGTGCTCGACCTCTCGGAAATGCGGTCCCTGGAGATCGATCCCCAGGAGCGCACCGCGTGGGCCGAGACCGGGCTGACCGCCGGCGAGTACACCGCAGCCGCGGGCGAGCATGGCCTCGCCACGGGCTTCGGCGACGCCGGCTCCGTCGGCATCGGCGGGATCACGTTGGGCGGGGGCGTCGGGTTCCTCGTGCGCAAGCACGGCCTGACGATCGACGCCCTCCTGGCCGCCGAGGTCGTGACCGCGGACGGCGAGCTGCTGCACGCGGACGCCGAGACGCACCCCGACCTGTTCTGGGCGATCCGCGGCGGCGGAGGCAACTTCGGAGTGGCAACCCGGCTCCAGTTCCGCCTGCACGAGCTGCGCCAGATCGTCGGCGGCATGCTGTTCCTGCCCGCGACGCCGGACGTCATCGCGGGCTTCGTCGCCGAGGCACAGGCCGCCCCGGAGGAGCTGTCCACGATCGCCAACGTGATAACGGCGCCGCCGATGCCGTTCCTGCCGGCCGAGCAGCACGGCAAGCCGGTGGTGATGGCCCTCATGACCTACGCCGGAGACGTAGCGGACGGCGAGCGGGTGATCGCGCGGTTCCGGGCGCTGGCCACGCCGGTCGCGGACATGGTCCGGCCGATGACCTACCCAGAGATGTATCCGCCCGACGAGGAGGACCTCCGCCCGAAGGCGGTGGTGCGCACGGGGTTCGTGGATTCCATCGACCGCGGGGCGGCCGAGACGATCCTCGAACGGGTCGCGAGCTCCAGCGCGGTGATGGCGGTGACGCAGATCCGCGTCCTCGGCGGGGCGATGGCCCGGGTGCCCGCAGACGCCACGGCCTTCGCGCACCGCGACAGCCGCATCATGGCCAACGCCGCGGCGATCTACGAGAACGACGAGGACCTTCCCGACCACACGCACTGGGTCGAGAGCCTTGCGGCAGAGCTGAATCAGGGAGACGACGGCGCCTACGTCGGCTTCCTGGGGGACGAGGGCGACGAGCGGATCCGCGCGGCCTACCCGGGTGGCACCTGGGAGCGCCTCGCCGCGATCAAGGCCCGCTACGACCCGGACAACGTGTTCCGCCTGAACCAGAACGTGCCGCCGGCGGCTGTCGGAGCGGATCGGCCCTAGAGCTCCACCGCGCTGCCGATCGGAAGCCAGCGCACGCTCTCGCGGATCTCCTCCGGCGCGCCGGCCAACTCGCGCTCGATCGCCTCCCTGCCCTCCTGGAAGTGCTTCCAGCCCTCGTAGTGGATCGGGACGACGGCGCGCGGGCGGACCACGCGGCACAGCTCCACGGCGTCCCGGGCGGTCATCGTGTAGCGCAGCGGTCCCGTGACCGGGAAGCGGACGCCGCCCAGGTGCAGCAGCGCGGTGTCGACCTGTACGCGCTCGGCGACCTCGCGGACGCCGTCGTAGAGCACCGTGTCGCCAGAGATCCACAGCGCGCCGTGCTCCTGCCCCTCCCACCGGAGGGCGAAGCCGATCACGTCGCCTACCAGCGCATGGCTCAGCGGCGGCCCGTGCCGGCAGGGCGTCGCCGTGATCTCGATCTCATGGCGCCCGGGCGCCTCGAGCCGCGTGGCGGCCCAGGGCTCGAGGCCGCGAGCGCCGCCGCCCAGGCGGCGCGCCCCGGAGACCGTCGTGACCACGACGCCCGCGGACGGCAGCAGCGCGCGCCCCGCGGGATCGAGGTTGTCCTGGTGATGGTCGTGGCTCAGCAGGATCGCGTCGATGGGCAGCAGCTGCTCGGTGCGACAGCGCGGGGCCGGCCAGCTTGCGGGAGGACGTGCCCCACCCGAACGCGTACCTCTGCCCCGGCGGGTCGAAGGTCGGGTCCGTAAGCAGCCGCCAGGCGCCGATCTCGATCAGCGCCGTCGGCCCGCCGATGTGCGTGATGCGGACTATGGGAGCGGCGACTCGGTCTTGGCGTGGCTCAGCGCCCAGTCGAGCGCGTAGTCAGCCACTTCCTCCCAGCCCTCCTGGGCGGGCAGGAGATGTGCTCGGCCCTCGTACTCCTTGACCTCCGTGACCGTGTCGGACTTGTAGTGCTTCGCGTTCGAACGCTGGATCTTCGGCGGCATCAGGTGATCCTCGCCGCCCGAGATGAACAGCAACGGGGCGCGGTCGTCGTTCTTGTAGTCGACGTAGGTGTCCTGGTGGCCGGGATGGATGTTCGCGAGCGCGCTGCCCCAGAAGATCGAGCCGGATGCCGGGACGTGGTAGCGCTCGTACAGCGCGCGGGACTCCTCCTCGGTGAAGGTGTTGGTGAACGCGTAGTGCCACTGCTCGTGCGTGAAGCCGACGGCCTTGTGGCGGTTGGCGGGGTTCTTGAGCACGGGGAAGCTCGCCTTCACCTGCGACAGCGGCACGACCGCCACCCCCTCCGTGGGAGCGGAGTTGATCGCCACCCCCGCCCGGCCGTGCCCGCGATCGAGCAGGAGCTGCACGAACGCGCCGCCGGCGGAGTGGCCGATCAGGATCGGAGCGGAATCGAGCCCTCCGATCACCGACTCGAGGTGCTCGATGATCGCCGGCACGGTCAGGGCCTCGATCGGCGAGGGGTCCGCGTTGAGCGCCTCGACCTCCACCTCGAAGCCGGGGTAGGCCGGCGCGAGCACGCGATGGCCCTTGCCCTCGTAGTGGGCGACCCAGTGCTCCCAGCTGCGTGGGGTGACCCAGAAGCCGTGAATCAGGACGATCGGCGGGGCGGTGTCGGTGGTCATCGGGGTCCGTGCCTCCGTGGGCGAGGGGTTTTGCTGACGGGCGGGCGCGGGTAGGGTAGGCACAGTGAGTTCGAAAGTCAAACCAACTCCGAGAGTGTGCTCGGTCGCCGACGCGCTGGCGGTCGTAGGGGACCGCTATTCGCTGCTGGTAGTGCGCGAGATCGGATACGGCTACCGGCGCTTCCAGGAGCTGGCCGGATTCACCGGCGCGCCGCGCGACGTGCTCACGTCGCGCCTGCGCAAGCTCGAGGGCCTCGGCCTCATCGAGCGCCGCCTGTACTCGGAGCGCCCCGAGCGCTACGAGTACCACCTGACCGAGGCGGGGCAGCAGCTCCGGCCGATCGTGCTCGCGTTGAAGGAGTGGGGCGACCAGCAGGCGGAGCCGGGCAACGCCCCCGTCGTCTTCGAGCACACCTGTGGGGCGGAGTTCCACCCGCAGATGGTCTGCGCCGAGTGCCGGGAGCCGGTGCGCGAGGGCGAGCTGACCGTGTCGGGCGGGACCCACCCGGTGGAGGGCACGCCCTGGTAGCCGCTCAGCTGGCGGGGTCCAGTGCGGCCTTCAGCGCGTCCAAGTCGGCCGCGCCGAATACCACGCGGCTGCGCGTGGCCACGTAGACGAGATCGAGGTCGACTCCAGCTCGGGCGACCTTGCGGGTCAGATCCGCCAGCACGCCGGGGCGGTCCTCGACGTCGACCACGACGACCTCCCGCTCGCGGGAGACCGCGAGGTGCGAGATCGCCAACGCATGCTTCGCGGCCTCGGCGTGCGGGACGAGGATGTGGAGCTCGGCCCGTTCACCCGACCCGATGCATGTGGCCGCGGCGATGTTCACGCCGGCGTCGCTGATGGCGGCCGCGACCTGCGCAAGCGCCCCCGGAGTGTTCTCGATGTCGATGACCAGGTCGACGGGCATGCGTCGCTAGGCGGAAGCCGCTCGGCTCAGGCGCGCCTCGACGCGCACGGCCCGTCCATCGATGAAGCTCCAGGAGTGACTGAATGGAGCGCTGAGCGGCATTCGGCTGCGCCGACCGCGGGCGTGGATGACTCCGGACAGGAGCACCTCTCCCGGAGCGGTCTCCTCCACGTCCTCCAGGTCATATCGGAACTCGGAGAAGTCCTCCTCGAGCCCCTCCACGAACGTGGCAAAGCCGCCGACGCCGTCCAACACGCGGTCCCCCACCTCGGGCGAGATCCGAGCCGTGAAGTCCGGCGACATCACCTCGGCCGCCGCCGCCAACCCCTGCGCCCGGGCGCCCACGGAGGTCCAATCGATCCCGTACAGGGTGCGGATCAGGTCGGCATCGCTCGAGGGCATGCGGTGGCGAGTATCGCGTTTGCGGTGGGGGCCAGCAACTGCGACGTGTGAGCGGAGGGGGAGGGATTCGAACCCTCGGTGGACCGTAAGGCCCACAGCGGTTTTCGAGACCGCGTTGAATCGGCCGCGATGCCGCACCATAACTGGAGCCTGGGTCCCGGGGGAATACAGGGGGAATGAATCTCAGCCTCTGCTGCTCTGCGACCCCCGGCAGCGCAGCGCGATAGTCCTGCTCGCACGATAAGTGCGAAAGCAAGGTCTCGGCTCGGGAAGACTGTCGCCACTCGTCCGACGGCGGCGTCTGAGGTTGCCGAACTGCGCTACTCCTTTGCCCGGGTAAGCGGGGTCGCGGTGATATTCGTCGCTTTTAGAGATTCAACGGTCGTCTTGGTCGCCTTTCTGAAGTCGTCCGCGCCCTTCCGAGTCCCAGGCACGACCAAGATGGTCTCCGACACAGGATGTCGTCAGACTGCGCTCGACCGTTTTGAATGAAACGCCTGCCGCAGCCCTGTCGCGGCCTCTGTGGAGGCGTTTGCTCAGGCCCGCGCTCCTGTTTGTGGCACTCGCGCTCGTCTTCGGATGGGTGCTGCCGCAGTTCATCGACTACCAGCAGGTCTGGGAGGTGCTCACGGAGATCGACGCGTGGGAGGTGACGGTCCTGCTCGGGCTTGGGCTCGCTCGCGTTCCCACTGAGGCTCTGATGTATCGGGCGTTCCTCCCTGGCCTCTCGTTGTGGCGCGGGACGGAGGCCTACCTTTCCTCGAACCTGGCTGCGCAAGTGCTTCCGCCTCCCGCCCCGAGCGTCGTTCAGTACGGCTACTTCCGTGGCGGCGGCTACGCGTCGGACGCCTCCGGGCTTGCCGCGTTCGGCTCCTTCCTGTTTCCGTCAGTTGGCAGGTTGCTGCTTCCGGTTGTTGCGGTCGTGCTACTGCTCATCGCCGGCGAGGTCAACGGCCCGATCCTGCTCGCGGGCGGGATCTCGCTGGCCGTCACGATCGTCGCGGGCATCGCCGGCTACTACTTCCTCCGCGGAGCGTGGTCCGCGCGCTGGCTTGGCGCGAAGCTGGAGCGACCGCTGTCGTGGATCCTTGTCAAGTTCAAGCGCGATCCGATCGCCGACGGCGCCGGACGGGCGGCGCAACTTCGCACAGACACGCTCGCGGTCCTGCGGGAGGGGTGGGCGCTCGGATCGATCGGCGTCGCGGCCAATCTCTTCCTCACCTACCTGATCCTGCTCGCCGCGCTGCGCTTCGTCGGCGCCTCGGGATCCGAGCTGTCCGCGGTCGAGGCGTTTGCAGCCTTCGCGATCGCGTTCTGGGCCGGGGCAATGTTCCCCATCACTGGCAGCGGCCTCGGGGTTGTTGACGCGGTCCTGATCGCCGCGCTCATAGAGCTGAGCAGCGCCCCCGACGACGTGCTCGTGGCCGCGGCCGTGCTGTGGCGCGTCTTCTACTCGCTCATCTCCCTGCCGCTCGGCGCGATTACGTTGGGCCGCTTCCACAAGGCCAACCCCGACGCTCTGCGGCACGGCACGGCGGAGACGACCTAGTGTGGCCGGCGGCGATGGCCCGTCTGGGTAGGCTCGCGTGGTTGCGGGCTCCGAAGGTCGAATGAGCGTTGGGCGGCGCGGCTTTGACCGCGAGCGGATTCTCAGGACCCTGACGTTTGGCTGCGGCCGGCGTTCGCGCTGCGGGTCGTCCACCGCTTTCAGAGGATCGCCGGATTCGATCGCGCTGTGGCGCTGGCCTCGAGCGCGCTGACTGCGCTGATCCCACTCGCGGTCGTCAGCGGCGCCGTTCTCACGCGTATCGGGGGGCAGGACACGGCCGACCGGATCATCGACCGCTATGACCTCACCGGCGTCGGCGCCGAAGCGGTTAGGGACGTCTTCTCGCCCACCGGCGGCACGAGCACGAGCGTGGGCATTGTTGGGGCACTGCTGCTACTCGTCGCAGTGCTGAGCTTCACGCGAGCGGTTCAACGCTTGTTCGAGCAGACCTGGGAACTTCCACCGCGCAGCGTGCGCAACACTTTCAACGGCTTGCGCTGGGCGGCCGCGTTGGTGGTGTACGTGCTGGCCAGCGGTTGGATCCACGCTCTCTTCGGCCGCGGCCGCCTCGAGCTGGTCGCATCGCTGCTGGTGCTGCCGCTGACCGCCGTCATCCTCGTGTGGGGCGGCTGGATCCTCAGCGCGAAGCGGATCGACTGGCGGGAGCTGCTGCCCTTCGGCGTGATCGCATCGATCCTGACCACGGCGTATTCGGTGGGAGCGACCGTCTACGTGCCGCATCTGTTCAGCACCTACGCCACCCGCTACGGAGTGATCGGCGCCGTCTTCGCGATGATCTCAACGCTCTCCTGCATCTTCCTCGTCGTTGTCGGCTCGGCAGCGCTAGGCCGCGAAGTGGACGATGAGCTCGACCGCATTCGGCGCGGAGAGCGCCCGCCCGATCACGATGTCCGCCGCCAATGGGACAAAGTGCTCGGCGAGGCGCGCTCCGGCTGGGCTGCCGCTCGCGAGCGGATCGGGCGCCGCCCCGGACGCAAGGAGCCCCAACGACCCTGAACTGCGGCATGCCACCGCTTTCCCCGCGTGATCGCCCGCTGGCACCCCCGTAGCAATGAGTGCCCCCCCCGCTACTGAGCAGCATGGAAAGCAGCAGGGCGGCCGCGTCGAGGGCGGCCGGATCGATTAACAGCTACGGAGCTTCAACCGTGACCGAGCGGTCGCGGCCAGGGGAGGCTGGTTGCGTCTCCGCGTTTGCGTACGGGCAGCCCGCGGCGCGTGGTCGGCTGGGGGTTCAGATTCCGTTTTGAGCGGGGAGCGGCGCAAGGTCGGGGGATGGATCCAGAGATCATCCCGTTCGGGTGATGCGCCGGCCGTCCGGCACCGAGATGCTCCGGGCACCAATTCCGTGAGCAGAGGAGCGTCGAGATGCCGCTGAACGAGTACCCGTCGGGCGCCGCGTTCCCCGGCGTGATCGGCCGGACGGCTGACGAATCGACACCGGCGTGGCCGGCCCCGGTGCGGGCGCCGAAGGGCTCGCCGAACGTGCTGTTCATCGTGCTCGACGACACCGGTTTCGGTCAGCTCGGCTGCTACGGCAGCCCGATCGCGACCCCGAACCTGGACCGCCTTGCCGCCGATGGGTTGCGCTACAGCAACATGCACACGACGGCGCTGTGCTCGCCGAGCCGGTCATGCGTGATCAACGGCCGCAACCACCACAGCAACGGGATGGCGTGCATCACGGAGTTCGCGACCGGCTACCCGGGCTACAACGGGCTGGTCCCGTTCGAGAACGGCTACCTGTCGGAGATGCTGCTGGCGCACGGCTACAGCACCTACATGATCGGCAAGTGGCATCTGATCCCGTCGAGCCAGGAGACCGCCGCCGGGCCGTATGACCGCTGGCCGCTGGGGCGCGGGTTCGAGCGCTACTACGGCTTCCTCGGCGGCGACACGAGCCAGTGGGACCCCGAGCTCGTCTACGACAACCACCAGGTCGAGCCGCCGCGGAGCGCCGAGGAGGGCTACCACCTGAGCGAGGACCTCGCGGATAAGGCGATCGAGTTCATCTCCGATGCCAAGCAGGTCGATCCCGACAAGCCGTTCTACCTGCACTTCTGCACGGGCGCGGCGCACGCCCCGCACCACGTGCCCAAGGAGTGGGCCGACCGCTTCAAGGGCGCCTTCGATGACGGCTGGGACGCCTACCGGGAGAAGGTCTTCGCGCGCCAGAAGGAGCTCGGAATCGTCCCGCAGGGCGCCGAGCTGTCACGCCATGACCCCGACGTTCCTGAGTGGGATTCGCTGAGCGACGATCAGCGACGGCTGTACGCGCGGATGATGGAGGTCTTCGCCGGGTTCCTCTCGCACACCGACCATCACATCGGGCGGCTGCTGGACCACCTCGAAACGATCGGTGAGCTCGAGAACACGCTGATCATGGTGATCTCTGACAATGGCGCGAGCGCCGAGGGCGGCCCCACCGGAACGACCAACGAGGCGCAGTTCTTCAACAACGCCCAAGAACCGTTCGAGGAAAGCCTCGCCCGGATCGACGAGATCGGCGGCCCGAAGTACTTCAACCACTACCCATGGGGCTGGACGTGGGCGGGCAACACGCCGTTCCGGCGCTGGAAGCGCGAGACCTACCGCGGCGGCGTGTCGGACCCGTTCATCGTCAGCTGGCCGAAGGGCATCGCCGCGAGAGGGGAGGTGCGCGAGCAGTACGCGCACGCCATCGACATGGTCCCGACCGTGCTCGACGTGCTCGGCATCGAGCCGCCGGCGACGATCCGCGGCGTCCCGCAGTCGCCGCTGCACGGCACCAGCCTCGCCCACACCTTCGACGATCCCGCCGCGGCCAGCGGCCGCACGACCCAGTACTTCGAGATGTTCGGCCACCGGTCGATCTACCACGACGGCTGGCGCGCGGTGTGCCCGTGGCCGGGCCCGTCGTTCGCCGAGGCCGGGAGGCCGTTCGGCGAGCCGATCTCCGCAGACAAACTCGCCGAGCTCGACGGCACCGGCTGGGAGCTCTATCACGTCGCCGATGACCCAGCCGAGACCCGCAACGTCGCCGCGGAGAACCGCGACCGCCTGATCGCCATGATCGCGACCTGGTACGTGGAGGCCGGTAAGTACGACGTGATGCCCGTCGACGGCAGCGGCGTCCCGCGGATGGCGGTGGAGAAGCCGCTCGTCGCCGCTCCGCGCGACCGCTTCGTCTTCTACCCCGGCACGCAGTCGGTGCCGTTCTTCGCGGGACCAAAGGTGCTCAACCGCCCGCACAGCATCACCGCGGACGTGGAGATCCCCGAGGCGGGCGCCGAGGGCGTCCTGTTCGCGCAAGGCACCTCCGCGGGCGGCTTCACGCTCTACGTCAAGGATCGGCTGCTGCACTACACGCACAACTGGGTGGCCCGGGAACTGCTACACGTCGCGTCCGACACCGAGCTGAGCGGCGG
Source organism: uncultured Thermoleophilaceae bacterium (assembly GCA_963716215.1). Lineage (GTDB taxonomy): Bacteria > Actinomycetota > Thermoleophilia > Solirubrobacterales > Thermoleophilaceae > JACVRW01. The sequence continues at coordinate 102,141 of OY970298.1, forward strand.
CAGGCACGAACTGCGCTTCGAGTTCGAGCCGACCGGCAAGCCCGACCCCACCAAGGGTCACGGAAGCCCGGGCCGCCTGCAGCTCTACATCGACGGCGAGCTCGACGGCAACCGGGACGTCCCGTACACGACGCTGTTCCTGTTCAACCCCGGGGCGCTGACCTGCGGCGCGGATCCCGGATCGACGGTGACGGACGATTACGAGACACCGTTCCGCTTCAGCGGGACCATCCACACGGTGACGGTCGATCTCAGCGGCGAGCTGATCAGCGACCCCGAGGCCGAGCTCAAGTTCCATATGGCACGCCAGTAGCGTGACCGAGCGACCTGGACGCCGACGCGGACGGCCACATCACGAGAAAAAGTCCTTAGGTACAGGGCGAGCAGACATCATCCGCACAGGCGAGCCCGGTTCACGCCTGCCTTCAGAGCCAGCGCGCCTGCCTTACCGTCTGGTTGTAGCGGTCACCGCTGAGCCCTGAAATCACTGTCGGAAGGGACGAAACGCCACAGTCCTGGCGGCTCGACGTCGCTCTCGCTCTCATGGGAATCCAACACTTTCGGCATGTGCGCTTGCGCCAGCACACAGCGTCGCAACCACGCGACTGACGGGCGTGCTTAGTCGGAGAGCGGGGATAGCGCTGGGACGGCCTCGAACGTCCGGAGTTGAGGCGCGTCGACTAACGCGATTCGGGGGCGCGTCCGCGCTCTGGTCAGCAGCAGTCGTCGTCGCAAGCGGCGCTCGACGCAGCCAGTCCGGGTGCAGCGCAGCAGCCCTCGCCGCGCCAAGTCTCAACACCCTCCTTGACGGCGACGCCTGCGATCAGCAGCGCGGCGATGGGGTCGAGCCACCTCCAACCAAACAGCGCATTGGCAGCGAGGCCGAGGAAGACGGCCCCAGCGAGGTATGCGCAGAGGAGGTTCTGTGCACCCTCGCCGTGCGTCGCGGAAGAGCCGAGGGTGTTCGCGAGCCGCTGCTTCGCGATCCCTAGGAATGGCATCCCTACCAAGCTCGTCGCCGTCAGAACCATGCCGAGGGCGCTCACGTCTGGCTTGTCCGCGGCGACCAGATGGTGGATCGCCTCGACCGCGACATACGGCGCGAGCACAAAGAACTGGATCGCGACCAGCTTTTGGGCGCGCTCTTCGCAGCGTCGGAAAGGAGACGGCGCCCTGTGAAGCGCCAGACGATTACGAGACTCGCCACGCCCTCGATGGCTGAGTCAATGCCAAAGCCGATCAGAGCATGGAGCCGGTCGAGAGAGGCCGACTGGGGTCGACAAAAGCGCCCGAACGAGCCACAAAAGACCTGCAAATCGTGTACTTCAGCGGAGGGGGAGGGATTCGAACCCTCGGACGACCTTACGGCCGTCAACGGTTTTCGAGCCTGCTCGTAGATCAGGCTCAGCGCCGCTCCACAACCCGCCTCGGGCCGCATCCCTCGGGTGCAGGTGACAGCGTAGGTGACAGTACCCTCTCGCCCGTGACGCTGGACCCCGGAGTCGAGGGCGTGCTCGTCCACCTCGTCGAGGCGAACCTGACGGTCGAGCGGTACGACCGGCGCTTCGTCACCTTCTCCACCTTCCAGTCGGCGGGCCTTGAGGTGCAAAACGGCGGGCTGACTAGCCCGTACACGATGGCCGACCGCGACCTGGAGGAGTTGCAGGGCGAGGGGCTCGTCGAGATCGTCGCCATGAACATGGACGGCACGCAACAGTTCGATATCACCCGCGAGGGTTACGCCTACGTCGAGGCCATACAGCAGCGCGGCGAGCCGCTAGGGCAGATCGAGCAGACCGTCGAGAGCTACATCGAGGCCGAGGGCTTCCGCGAGCGCCACCCCGAGGCGTACCGGCGCTGGCGGCTCGCGCACGACTACATGGCCGCCGACCCGATCGAGCACGCCGAGCGGATCGGCTTCGAGTGCCGCGAGGCGCTGCCCGCGTTCGCCAACTCGCTCGCCGCCCTCAACGGCGTCGAGGCGTCCGACAGCCACTTCGACACGATCAGCGCCGTGATCGCCAAGCGCCGCCCCGACGTGGGCAAGCGCCCGAGCGCCCTGCTCGTCGCGCTCTACAAGCTCTGGCAGACCGTGAACGGCGTCGATCAGCGCCAGACGCACGCGCGCTCGGTGACGCTCGACGCCGACGACGCTCGGCGCTGCGTCTTCTACACCGGGCTCGTCATGTACGAGCTTGACCGCACGCTCGCCTAGGCGCCGTCGGCCGCGTCGAGGTAGTCGTCGAGCAGCCGGGCGGCCTGCGCCTCGTTGCCGGGCATCAGGTGCCCATAGCGGTCCTGCGTGATGTTGATCGAGGCGTGGCCCATGTAGGTCGAGAGCGCCTTCGCGTTGACCCCGGCGGCGATCGACAGCGAGGCGTACAGGTGGCGGCACTCGTGCAGCCCCAGCGTCGGCGACAGCCCCGCCGCCTTCCAGGCGGTGCGCGCCCGGCCGACGACCGACTCCGACGCAAACGGCCGTTCGGCCGAACGCCCGAACACGAGCCCAGTGAAGCGGCCGGTGCGCAGCCGGTGCTCGGCCAGGATCGCCCGCAGCTTCGACGTGATCGGCACCGCCCGGCGGCCCGCCTGCGACTTCGGCTCGACCACCTCGCGTGTCTTGAAGCTGTACGACCGCTCGACCCGGACCACCCCGTCGGTCACGTCAACGTCCTCCCAGCGCAGCGCGGCAAGCTCGCCGCGCCGCAGCCCGGCGTACACGGCGGCCGCCCACAAGGCCCGGTCGGGCGTCGGCGCGGCGGCCAGCAGCGCAGCCGCGTGCTCACGCGACACGCGGGGCTCGCGGCGCCCGCGCACCGCCGGGAGCGACAGCCCCCGAGTCGGGTTGACCACCACGTCGCCGCGCTCTTCGAGGCGCCGGTAGATCGCCCGCAGCGGGATGATCGCGTTGCGGATCGTGGAAGCCGACAGCCCCGCCGCCTGCATCCGCTCGACGAGCGAGAGCAGGTCGCCACGGGTCAGCGCCGACACCTTGCGCGAGCCGAGGTCGTCGAGCACGCGCAGCTTGAGCGCCTCGTCATACGAGCAGACGACCGACGCTTGTAGCGGTCGCCCGAGCGGTTGACGATCGCCCCCGTCCGCGCCCCCGCCACCCACTCGGCGGCGGCGTCGCGCAGCGTCAGCCGCGACGGGGCGCTCATCGTCCCCTTGCGCAGCGCGCTCATCGAGTCCTGGCGCCAGTTGCGAGCCGCCGTGATCGTGTCGAAGTGCTTGCGGATGCGCCGCTGCTCGCGGGCACTCCACACGGCAGCCTGAAACGACGGGCCGCACGCGCACTTCGCGTCGTGGCGGTCGGGGTTGGTGCAGCCGGGACGGTGCCTGACCGCGATACCGGGGCTACTCTTCGCGTGCATCTGGAACCTCGTTTCCGATGCCAAGGGGCGGGCCGTGTCAGCGGCGCCGCCCCGCTTTACGGTTCACCCCCCGATTATCGCACGGATTGCCCATTCCAGAGCCACATCTGCACCCTAGGGATGCACCCGCCAAGCCCGCAAATAGCGCGCATCCGTGAGACAATGGAGGCATGGTCACGCTGACCGCCAAGCTGCTCGATCGGCCCGTGCGCGCAGAGGTGCACGGGCCCCACGACGTCCGCGGCGACTCGACGCTGATCGCCAGCGCCGTCAAGCTGATAAACCAGCGCGCTCCGGTCTACGGCGGCATCCTCGTCGGCGGTGGACTCGCCTCCTTCGAGCACGAGCGCATCGCCGCCGCCACGCTTGCCGAGGTGTGTGACCCGGGCACCGCGACTTTCAGCGGGCTCGACTTCACCGTGCCCGTCGGGGCCGTAGCCTGAGCGCGACTGCGTGCGGCTCTGACGGCTTCGGGACAGTCAGGCACTTAAACTGACCGGGCGGTTCAGTCGCAAGCCGGAGCGCTCTTAGCATTTCGAACCCGCGACCGCCTGCCCACAACACGATGCGGTATTCGGTGGGCCACGGCCCGGTCGAAGAAATGCCGTTTCAAGAGCTACCTGACCGGTTCACGGCGCGGTTGAGTCCGCCGGCGTCGGGGTCCGGAGCACCGCACCATCCCACGCAGCTAAGCCGTGGCTTTCGAAAGCAATAGCGCGCTGGCGCATGGTCTCGCTCTGTGAGCACGCTAGGCAGCCGCGCTCTGAGCGCCTTTCAACGAGGCGTCGCACTGCGGTCCAGCCGCATCGGCAGGCCCATTGGGACGCCGCCGAGCTCCTGCGTTGCGAAGCACACTGCGGCGGCCCCGCCTTGTCGGCGGGGCCGCACTGGCACACCAGTTCTCAGTTGGTCACTTTCCAGAGTCGCTTGAACTGTTCGACATAGTCCTCGGGCGCGTTCGCGTACTCCGTCGCTGAGGCGAGATTGTCCTTGTTAATCATCCACACAGGGATGCCCAGCTGGTCGTATCCCTCCATGTCCACGTGCTGGCGGATACGAGCTGCCGCATCGACGAACTGCCAACCCTCCACTCCAAGCGGTGCACCGGGCCAGGGCAGCGAAGCGCCGTCCTTGATCTCAGCCTGCTGCGCAGGCTCCGGGAAAAATCCCGTGAGCTTGATGTCGGTCAGACCCGCTTCCTGAAGCGCCGGTACGACCCCGGTCTCGGGCGTGCCGAAGCCAAACACGAGATAGTCGATGTCCGGGTGAGACTGCAGATAGGAGACCACGCGGCCGGGCAGTTTCTGATTGAAGAAGTCCTGCACGCCAACGATTATCTCCTCTCCAGTGCAAGTCGACGGGCATCGTTCGTCCAGGGTCTTCTGAACGGATTCGAATCCCTCCTGGAAGATAGTGTCGTACGTCTTGATCCGGACGAACCCAACCTTCGCTTTGCCGTCCGAGTCTGCGGCGATGAGGTTCCCGACCAGTTCACCATATTTCGGCAGCATGACACTCGTGGGCGCTACTCTGGCCTGAATCCCATTGTCGCCCTGTGGATTGTTGGTGTTCCCATCGAGGAAGAGCACGTTCCTTTGCTTGGCGGTCCCTAGGGCCGCCTCGAACGAGGCAACCTCGTTGCCGGTCTGAATGACGATCGACGCGCCATTCTGAATCGCTTGCTCTACACCCGAGTTGATCGTGGCCGGGTTCGACTGATCGATGTTGATCTTGGTTGCCTTCCAGCCGAGCGTGTCCGACCCCGCCTTGATGCCTTCGAATATCTGGTCGCACACCGGAAAGCCGCATCCGATGTAGTAAACGGACTCGCCGGGTTCCGGCTTCGCGGGAAGTGGCTCTGTCACTGTCAGCCGAGTCGGCAGCGTGGAAGCTTGCCGAATGATCTTCTTCGCTTCGGTCACCTCACGAGAATTTGTGGCGCCAGCGGCGGGTGAAGACTTCTCGTCTTCAGAGTTGCCCACATCCGGCCGTGCCAACGGCAATCGCTACCAGCACAACGACCACACATATGCGATCGATACCTCTCATCCTTTACCCCCTCAGTCGTTGACATTGCCAATCCACGGCCATCAATCGGCCGACACGCAGTTGCCCTGCCGAATCCGTCAGCCGGCGCGATGACGGATCGCGGCAATCGATACCGCGACGAGGAGCGCCAGCCCGTTGAAAAAGTCGATAACCCACGGCTCTACCCCGTTGAGCTGCAGGCCCTTCGTGCCCGTCGCGAGCAGGTAGACCCCTGCGAGGGTCCCAACGACGTTGAAGCGATCCTTGATCTGGGTGGACCCCAGAAAGACCGCTGCGATCGCAGGCAGTAGGAACGCAGGCGCCGCCGAGTCCGAGGCGATACCTACCTTCGCCGCGAGAAGCACGCCTGCTAGCCCTGCGATCGTGGCGGAAGCCACCAACGCCCCAAAACGCAGTCGATCCACACGTACTCCGGACAGCCGTGCGGCGGCTTCGTTTCCGCCGATCGCAAAAAGGCGACGACCGGTTGGTGTCCACTCAAGCACGTAGTAGACAAGCGCCGCGAGTGCAACGAGATACAAGAAGGAACTGGTATCCCGAAGGTGGAGCCGAGACCAATATCTCGGAATGTCTCGGTGAGGCCGCCCTGGATGGTTCCGCCGCCGGAGATCTTGGAGGTCACACCGAGGACCACCGAGCTCATTGCCAGTGTGACTACGAACGAGCTCACACCGATACGAACCACGACAAACCCAGAAATTGCTCCGATCGAAGCACAGCTGACCACCGTCAGCAAGACGCACACGGATCGCTGAAGCCGGAGTTGAGCATCAGCGACGAAACCATGACCATCGCGAAGCCGGCCACGGTCGCAAAAGACAGGTCAAACAGACCCGCCGCAAACGGCAGGAGGGCGCCTATCGCCAGCATCCCCGTAATCGCCTGGTCGCTCAGGACAAGCCGGAGCGTGTCCGAGCTGAGAAACGTGTCAGGAACAAGAATCCCGAACAGCACAATAACCCCGGCCCACAGATAGAACACCGCGTAGCGGTCCAGCCCTCGGAGAGCCAGTTGCCGTTTCTGCGTTGCAACCCGAGTCTCAGGCACCGTGACCTCACCGGACGGTGGCGTGGTGGCTTCGGTCGTCTCGTTCATTTCTGTCCAGGTCTTCCATCCATGCAGCGTCGGTCGATGACATCCGCTCGTAGGTCATCGCCAATGAGTTCGGCGGCGATTCGTCCTCGGCTGAGGACCAACGCCCGGTCGCAGAGGCGCTCCAGCTCCTCGGAGTCGGTAGAGCAGATGAGGACCGCGGCCCCGTCACCCGCCGCTTTCTCGATCAAGTCATGAATGTCGTGCCTGGCACCGACATCCACACCCTGCGTCGGTTCATCGAGGACGAGCACCTCGGGTCGACACCGCAGCCAGCGCGCGAGCACGACTTTCTGCTGACTTCCGCCGCTCAGTTGAAAGATCGGCCGTTCGCGGAACCGCGGGTCGATCTGGGTCTTCCGCAGCCAGGTATCGACTTGCTCGCGCTCGGCGCTCCCATTCAGCCTGCCGCGCCGAAAGAACGCCGCGATGCCCGGGAGGCTCAAGTTCCCTCTCACCGACATCCGAGGCACGAGCGCTTCTGCCATGCGGTCCGCGGGCACAAGCGCCATCCCGGCGGCGACAGGCATGATCCAGCCTACCGGGTCGAATGACACTCCCAGCGACGGTCACCCGTCCGGCCCGAGGCCGAACCCCGAAGACACATCCAGCCAGTTCTTCACGTCCGGATCGGTCAGGCCACCAATCCCGAGGATCTCGCCTCGAGACACGTCGAAGGAGAGCCATCAAGAAATCCTGCGCTGAGGGCGTCAACCGACAAGCCCGGCGTCGCGTCTGCGTGGGACTTCCTGGCACGGCGCGCGGCAGCGGTCGGAGCGATCTCGTCACCCACCACCAACGACACCAGCCGGTCGTGGTCGAGCGATTCCGTATTCTCGGTGGTGACGACTCGGCCATTGCGCATGACCACGACGCTGTCGGCGAGCCCCAGGATCTCGTCGAGATGATGGGAGACGAAGAGCACCGCCACGCCGCGGTTACAGACAGCCCGAATGACCTCAAATAGGCGCAGCGCTTCTTCGCGCGGAGCGAGGCGGTCGGCTCGTCGAGGAACGCACGCGTGCCAGGAAACGACTTGGACAAATTGCGGACGGCAAGCGCGGCTCCGGTAGAGCCGAGTGGCTCACTGCGCGAGCCCGCTGCGGATTGGACCAGTGCGGTCATGAATCATTTAAGATTTAACCGATAGGCACGGCCATGTCAAGGGGCCGCTCGTCGCTTTCGAGGGCGTGGCGCGAGACCGTGAGAAGCGAGCTCAGGGACTCAAGGCGGCCACGCCCGCTCACTCCCGGCGAGGGGTCCGGCTCGCGAGCGCGCGGCCGCAGGCTCAGGCCACGCACACCGGGCGATGGGGTCAGTAAGCCGCTCAGAGGCTCACGCCGGTCCCTCAGACGTCAGCTGACGAAGATCGACTTGGGTAGGTGGAAGGAGACCACGCTCGCGTGACCGTCGGCGAGCACCGGAACGGAGATCTTGAGGTCCCCCGCGGCGCTGCAAAGGATGTAAGCCTCGAGCCGACTGAGGCCGTAGTTGGCCTCGAGAAACGTCATCGTCGATCGGACGGCCTCTTGCGCGCCGAGCTGCATGTCTGGGCCGACGGCCGTGTGGACAAAGTGCCCGAACGCGTCTGACTTGGTCGTCGTCGGTCCGGGGGTCTCGTAAGCGGGCGCCGATAGCTCGCGCCGCTTGTGCAGATCGAATCGGAGGGTCGCGGTGAGCGGAGCTTAGAGCACCATTCCGCAGACCTCACCATCGCCTTGGGCCAGGTGCCCGTCCCCTACCGAGAAGAGAGCGCCCGGAACCTCGACGGGCAGGAACAGCACGCTCCCTTGGCACAAGTGGCGAACGTCCAGATTCCCGCCGACGCGTCGGCACGGCAGCGTGTCATGTGCCCCGGGCTCGGCAGGTGCGACCCCCATCTCGCCGCAAAACGGCTCGAGATCGGAACGCGGATGCCGGCTTGAATTCCGCGCGCCCGTCGCTGTCGACCTTCCATTGCCAGAGCTCGGTCGTGTCGCCGAACTCCTCGTGCAGGAGACCGAGACCGGGGTACACGACCGTCCACGCCCAACCTTCGTGGCGGATCTCGAGGATCTCCACGCGTAGCGCGTCACCCGGCTCGGCGCCCGAGACAAAGATGGGGCCGGTCAGCGAATGGATGCGATCGAAGTCCAGCGCCCGCGCCGACTCCGATGTCGACTCGGGCGTGATCTGCCCGTCGGCGGCCTCACGACACTTGAAGGCAACCGTGTCGCCCGGGTTGACTGTGAGGGCGGGATCATGGCTGTTATCCCAGTTGTAGTGCTCCGCATCCACAGGATGCGTGAACCGCCCCGATGTCAGATTGCTCCGTCACCGCCATAGTGCTCCCCTTTCGTGCCGAACCATGAATAATTTAGGATCTTGCCGTAGAGTCAATCCGTTGTCAAGTGCGGGCACTGGCCGGCGAGCTGCGGCCTTAGCCGATGCCATAGGGGCAGCCTCACGCGCTGACAACCAATTCTCAACTCGTTCACGGAGCGCGCGTGGCGGCGAAGCCCGCACATGCACCGTCGCATGCTTTTCGACATAGGCCTTGGCGCAATAGCCTGCAAAGCAGCGATGTCGCCGAGGGTCTGTCCTGCCCGAGGTAGGTCGCGTCCACGCCGAGTTCGCGCAAAGCATCCACGAGCGCTCGGGCAGGTAGTTCTCCGCCCGGAGCGCTTCCAGCAAGCACCACCACCGATCGACGCCGACGTCGAAGTGTCGCCGGTCCACGCGGTGATGAGGGGCTCAGATCAGCCATGGGAGCAGTCGGCCGAGGGAGACCTGCTCCCCGCGGTCACAGCAACGACCGGGAGCTTGATGCGACCGACCACCTCATACCCGACCTTGGGCCTCACCGCCTGCGCAGCGGCCTTTCGGATGCGCTGCCATACGACTCTTGCGAGCAAACGCGCGGCGCGGATCTCGCGGGCATCGTGGGCGTCGCGAGGGGGCGGAAAGCCCGACTGAGCGCCTTCCTCCGAGTAGCGCGCAGCAAGACACTTGGCCAGCTCGTCGATCATCTGGCGCGAGACGTCTTCGACGATGCCCCGCCCGGTCTGTGCCGCACGCCCGTGAGCTCGATGTTCGCGACCGACGCGATCGTCGAGAGCGACATCGCCGTTCCGTGACACCTGCATTGAGATCGTCGCGTTCGCCGTGCCTTGACCGCGCCTCTCACGAGCGCCTCCCACGAGCACCGCGCGGCGCGCGACCGCGTCCTGGCTGCCGACCGAGATGGTCCCGTCATATGCGAATCGCATCGGGCCTAGGCGCACGGTGAGCGTGAGTCCGCGAGAGCCATCCTCGGTCGCCGATCCAAGCGTCGCGCCAGGAAGGCAAGGCGCGACCCGTTCGAGGTCGAGTAGCAGCCGGTACGCCTCGTCAGGGCCTAGCGGAAGTGAGAACTCGCTCGTTATCTCCATTGGCTTCCTCCGGTCTAGGCAGCAGCAGCACAGAACGCCGGATCCTAAATGATAACGGATCTGTTGCACCGGCGCTCGCTGCCGTGCTCCACGGGAGGCGGCGAGGGCGTTCCCCTTGACAAGCACTGCTCCGTCTCGTAAATCTTAAAGGATCGGACCCTGGACTCATACACCAACCCTCGATCATACTCGGAAGCCGGACGTTCCAAGCGCTGCGGGCCGAGCGCCGGACGCTCTCCGGACGCGCACCGCGAACATGCGATCGAGTGGATGAAGCGCGGCTTCGCCACGGATCAGGAGACACCATGAAGCCCTCACGCTTCGCGTACGAGGCTCCGGCGACCCTGGACGAGTGCGTCGCGCTGCTGGCCGAGCACGGCGACGACGCCAAGCCGCTCGCCGGCGGCCAGAGCCTCGTGCCGCTGATGAACCTGCGGCTCGCCGCGCCGGCCTGCTGGTCGACCTGAACCGCATCGCCGAGCTGGCCTATTACGGACGACGGCGACACGGACCTGGCGATCGGCGCGATGACGCGGCACGCACGCTCGCGCGCCGGAGACCGTACCGCGCGCGCAACCCTTCCTCGCCCACGCCGCCTCGAAGATCGGCTACCCCGCGATCCGCGTGCGCGGCACCATCGGCGGCAGCCTGTCGCACGCCGATCCGGTGTCGGAGCTGCCGTGCGTGGCCGTTGCACTGGGCGCCGAGTCTGGTGCGTGGCCGGCCGGACGGGCGCCGCACCCTCGCGGCCGACGAGTTCTTCCAGGGCTACTTCACGACCGCGCTGCAGCCGGGCGAGCTGCTGGTCGAGGTGCGCTTTCCCGCGCGCCTCGGCGCCGGACCGGCTGGGGCTTCGAGGAGCTGGAGCGCAAGGCCGGCGACTACGCCTGGTCCCGTCGCGGCCGCCGTCACCGTGCGCGACGGCGTGAGTCGCAGTCGCGCTCGCATCGGCCTCGCCGGCGCCGCCGACCGGCCGGTCCGGGCGACTGCGGCAGAGGCGGCACTGCAGGGCGCGGCCCCGGCCACCGCCGAGGCGGCGGCGCGCAGCGGCCGCCGCGATCTCGGCGCAGGTGACGGAGGCCGCGACGCGTCGTTTGCCAGCCACGTCGCCGGCGTGCTCGGGCGCGCCCCCTCGAAAGCGCTCTCGAGGCGCGGGGAGCAACACATGAACGACGGCGCGATCACGCTCCAGATCAACGGCGGCGAGCGCTCGGCCGGGCCGAGCCCGGCGCCTGCTGTCCGACTTCATCCGCGAGGACCTCGGGCTGACCGGCACCCACGTCGGCTGCGAGCAGGGCGTCTGCGGTGCGTGCACGGTGCTGGTCGACGGCGAGCCGGTGCGCTCGTGCCTGCTGTTCGCGGTGCAGGCGGACGGCCGCGCATCGAGACGATCGAGGGCCTGGGAGCGATCCGCGACGCTGCATCCGGTGCAGCGAGCTTCTGGGAGCACCACGGCCTGCAGTGCGGCTTCTGCACGCCCGGGATGGTGCTGACCGCGAAGGCGCTGCTGGAGCGCAACCCGACGCCGAGCGGCCAGAGATGCGCGTCGCGCTGAGCGGCAACATCTGCCGCTGCACGGGCTACGTGATCATCGTCGACGCCGTGCTGGACGCGGCCGAGCTGATGGCGCGAGGCCACCGATGCTGACCCGACACCGTCCAGCCGAAGTTCTCGGCGCGCGCGTGAAGCGCGTCGAGGACCCGCGCTTCCTGACCGGCCGCGGGCGCTACGTCGACGACATCGTGCGGCCGGACATGCTGCACGTCGCGTTCGTCCGCAGCACCTTCGCGCACGCCGACATCGCCTCGATCGACGACCGCCGCGGCCGCGCTGGAGGGCGTGCACGCCGTCGTCACGGGCCGACATCCTCGGCCTGGCGAGGCCGATCACGTGCAACTCGATGTACCCCCGTGGCAGCCCACGGCGCACTCGGCGCTCACGGCCGACCGGGTGCGGTTCGTCGGCGAGACCATCGCCGCCGTGGTCGCCGACGAACCGCTACATCGCCGAGGACGCCGTCGACCTCGTCGACGTCGAGTACACGCCGCTCGCGGTGCTGCACTCGGTCGGCGCCGCGATCGCCCGGGCGCCGTCCGGCTGCACGAAGGCTGGGAGGACAACTTCTTCGTCAAGCGCCACCACAAGGTCGGCGAGCCCGACCGGGTGTTCGAGGAGGCGCAGGCGGTGCTCGACCTCGAGATCACGCACCGCAGCTCGGGCATCCCGCTCGAGAACTGCGGGTGCATCGCGGAGTACGACGCGACCAACGACCAGCTCACGCTCTGGACGTCGACCCAGATCCCGCACCTCGTCCGCACCGGCCTGGCCGACGCGCTGCGGATGCCCGAGCACCGGATCCGCGTGGTCGCACCCGACGTCGGCGGCGGCTTCGGCATCAAGGGCCACCTGTTCCCCGAGGAGATCGCTGCTGGTGCTGGCGAAGCTGACCGGCCGGCCGGTGAAGTGGATCGAGGACCGCCGCGAGCACCTGCTGGCGACCATCCACGCCCGCGAGCACGACCACACCTGCAGGTGGCGTACGAGCCCGACGGGACGTCGCCGGCCTGCGCGCGCGCATCTACGTCGACTGCGGCGCGTACTCGGTCTACCCGTGGACGTCGACGATGGACACCGGCATGGCGCTCGGCATCCTCCCGGGCCGTACCGGATCCGGCACTACGAGTGCGAGGCGTACAGCGTCACCACGAACAAGTGCCCGCTCGGGCCGTACCGCGGCGTGTCGCGGCCGCAGGCGTGCTTCTCGATCGAGCGGGCGATGGACGCGGTCGCACGCGCTCGGCTGGATCCGCTCGAGGTGCGGCGGCGCAACGTGATCCAGTCGGACGAGTACCCGTACGAGTCGATCACCGGGCTGCTCTACGACAGCGGCTCGACGCCGAGGCGCTCGAGAAGATCCTCGAGGTCGCCGACCACGAGGGCCTGCGCCGGCAGACGAGGCCCGCGCCGAGGGCCGCCTGCTCGGCATCGGCTTCGCGCACTACACCGAGCAGACCGCGCACACGACGACGGAGTTCCTGAAGCGCGGCGTGCCGATCATCTTCGGCTACGACTCGGCGACGCTGCGCATGGATCCGTCCGGCCAGGTGCTCGTGCAGGTGAGCCACAACCACGGCCAGGGCCACGAGACCACGTTCGCGCAGCTGGTGGCCGACGAGCTCGGCCTGACGATGGACGACGTGCGCGTGCAGTGCGGCGACACGTCGTCGACGCCGTACGGCCACGGCACCTTCGCCAGCCGCAGCGCGGTGCTCGGCGGCGGAGCAACACCGCGCCGCCCGCAAGGTGCGCGAGCTGCTGGTGCGGTTCGCGGCCGAGGAGCTGGAGGCGAACGACGACGACCTCGAGGTCGGCGACGGGCGCATCAGCGTCGTCGGCTCGCCCGAGCGGGGCGTCGCCATCGCCGACCTCGCCCGCTGCGCCTACCACCGGCCCGAGCGACTGCCGAGGGCATGGAGCCGCTGCTCGAGGCGGTCGCGACCTACGACGCGGCGCCGGGCACCGGCACCTTCGCCAACGCCGCGCAGATCGCGCTCGTCGAGGTCGACGCCGAGACCGGCTCGGTCACGCTGCTGGGCTACTGGGTGGTCGAGGACTGCGGCCAGATGATCAACCCACTGATCGTCGACGGCCAGGTCCACGGCGGCGTGGCGCAGGGCATCGGCGGTGCGCTGCTCGAGGAGTTCGTCTACGACGAGGACGGCCAGCTGCAAACGACCACGTTCATGGACTACCTGCTGCCCGGCTCGACCGACATCCCGCCGATCGCGTCACCCACTCGAGACGCCGTCGCCGTTCACGATCAAGGGCATCAAGGGCATGGGCGAGGGCGGCTCGATCGCGCCCGGCCCGGCGATGCCGCGGCGGTGGAGGACGCGCTGCGGCCGATCGGGAAGGTGTTCGTCAACGAGCTGCCGCTGACCCCGAGCGCGTGCGGCGATTCGTCGAGCAGGCGCGGGCGTGAAAGATCGTCGACTGCCAGTGGCACTGGTACCCGCCGGCCTTCTGCGAGGCCCAGCTGTCACGGCGCACCTATCCCTTGTGGCGGCGGGACGGCAATGGCTACATATACGAGCCCTCGTCCCGAGAGTCGTGGCGATACGGCGCCGACTTCGTCGACCTTGAGCACCAGCTCGGCGTCATGGACGCCGCCGGGATCGACACCGTGGTCGCCAGCTCGGTGATCGCCGGGGACGTGACCTCGTTCGAGCTGGGCGAAGCGCGAGCGATGGCGGAGCTGCTCAACGAGGAGATCGGCGCCACACAGCACGCGTACCCGGACCGCTTCCGGGGGCTCGCCGTCCTCCCCGCCCAGGACACCGGGGCCGCGATCGAGGTCCTCGACGACGCGATCGGGCGCCTGGGCCTGTTCGGCGTGCTGCTGCACTCGAACCGCGACGGCGGCTCGATCGCAGACCCCGAGCTGTGGCCGCTCTACGAGCGTATCGCCGAGCTCGACGTGCCGCTCTTCCTGCATCCGACGCGCGCCTTCGCGGAGGAGCGCGTGACCGCCTACTCGCTCGAGCCGCCGCTCTCGTACATGTTCGACACGACGGTTGCGGCGATGTCGCTGATCGTATCCGGCGTGCTCGACGCCCTCCCCGACCTGAAGGTCGTGCACCCGCACTTCGGGGGGACGCTGCCCTACCTGGTCGACCGGATCGACGTCTACCGGCGCCAGGGTCGCTGGACGCTGAACGTCCGATCCGCGAGTACCTGTCGCGCATGTACACGGACACCGTCTCCGAGTCGCCGGGCGCGCTGCGCATGGCGCTGGAGCTGTACGGGCTGGACCGAATCGTGTTCTCAAGCGACTTTCCCTACTTCCCCGCTCGCGAGGGCGTCGAGTTCGTACGCGATCACCTGAGCGAGGACGACGCTCGGCAGGTGTTCGAGTCAAACCCAAAGGAGCTCTTCGCGTGAGCCACACGACGGAGGTCTACGAGCGCGCCGTGTTTGGCGCACGCGTCCGGCGCGGCTCGCGACCGGCGGTCGTGGTCGTGGACCTGAGCCGCGGATTTACCGACCCCGAGCAGCCGACCGGGGCCGACCTGGGCGCCGAGGTCGCGGCGACCGGCCGACTGCTCGGGGCGGCGCGAGCCAGCGGCCGTCCGGTCGTGTTCACGACGATCGCCTTCGAGGCCAACCTGCGCGACGGCGAAGCGTGGTTGGAGAAGGCGCCCGGGCTGGCCGCGCTCCGGGAGGGCAGCCCGCTCGTGGAAATCGATTCGCGGCTGGAGCGGCCGCCCGGCGACACCTGATCGTCAAGAAGGGCGCGTCGGCGTTCTTCGGCACCCACCTGGCGGCGACGCTCGTGGCCGCCGAGGTCGACACGGTCCTGATCTGCGGAGCCACGACCAGCGGCTGCGTGCGGGCGAGTGCGGTCGACAGCGTCCAAAGCGGCTTCCGCACCCTTGTTTGCCGGGACTGCACCGGCGATCGGGCGCAGGCGCCCCACGAGGCGAACCTGTTCGACATCCAGGCCAAGTATGCGGACGTCATCTCACTCGACGAGGCGATCGAGTACCTACGTGGCGTCGCAGCCAAGGACCCCGCGTGAGCGCGCAGCCGGTGCCCAGCCCGGCAGACCTGCGCGGCGACCTCGAGAGCCTCGACGCCGACAGCCGTTTCGTGGACGCGAGCGACGTGCGCCTCCACGTCCTCTCCTACCGAGGCAGCGGACCGCCCGTGCTTGTCCTGCCCGGCATCACGAGCCCGGCCATCACATGGGACTTCGTCGCGCGCTGGCTGCGCGACTCGGCCAAGGTGCACGTGGTTGACCTCCGCGGGCGCGGACTGTCCGATCACCCCGAGCGCGGCTACGGGCACGCCGAGTACGTGGCCGACACGTCGCCGTCGTGCGCGACCTGTACCTGCCCGCGCCCATCCTGCTCGGGCACTCGCTCGGGGCACGCATCGCCGCGGCCTGCGCCGCGGCGCATCCGGATCTTCCGCGCGGCCTGATCCTCGTCGACCCACCGCTCAGCGGACCGGGCCGCGACCCCTACCCCACCAGCCTGGCCGCGTTCCTCGAACAGCTAGGCGAGGCGCAGCGCGGCACCAGCGCGGACGAGGTGCGCCGCCACTATCCCAGCTGGCCGGACGCCGAGCTGCGCCTGCGCGCACGCTGGCTGCCGACCTGCAGCACCGACGCTGTCATCGAGACACACCGGGGCTTCGAGACCGAGGACTTCTTCCCCTTGTGGCGGTCGCTGCGGCCACCCACCGGCCTCGTCTACGGCGCCGACAGCCCGGTGGTGACCGCCGAGGGGGTGCGCGCGCTGGAGGCCGTCAACCCCGAGGCCACCGTGATCAGGATCCCCGGCGCGGGGCACATGGTGCCGTGGGACAGCCCCGCCCCGTTTGCCGCTGCCGTTCTTGGGCTGCTGAGGCAATTCGCCGCGCAATCGATCTACCGAGAGGAGATCCCTTGACCGTCCCGTCCTTCGCCGATCTTTGCCGGGCGGAGCTCGAGCTCTGCGGCATCTCCGAGGGCAACACAGTCGCCGTGCTCTCGCAGGGCCACCAGCGCTCGGAGTACGTCGACGCATTCTCGGCGGCCGCCGAGCAGCTCGGCGCCGTCGGATTCAACGTCAAGCTGCCCCGGGCGGACGGCTCGCTCGACGGCGACGTCGGCACCTGGGAGGTCGGCGAAACCCCGCTCGCCGGCAACCGCCCCGCGATCGAGGCGCTCAAGGGCGTCGACCTCGTGGTCGACACGATCTTCCTGCTGTTCTCCAAGGAGCAGCACGAGATCCAAGAGTCGGGCGCGCGCGTCCTTCTCTGCATCGAGCCGATCGAGCACTGCCGCGAGATGTTTCCCACCCGCTGGCTGCGCGAGCGCGTCGAGGCCGGCGCGGACCTGCTCGAGAGCGCCACCAGCCTGCGCTTCACGAACGAGCTGGGCACCGACGTCGTCTACGACCTGGGCGCCTACCCGGTGATCACGCAATACGGTTACACCGACGCACCGGGGCGCTGGGACCACTGGCCGTCGGGCTTTCTGTTCACCGGCGGCAGCGACACCGGCGTGAACGGCAAGGTCGTGCTTGCGCCCGGGGACATCATCTTCCCGTTCAAGGACTACGTGCGCACCCCGATCGAGCTCACCATCGAGCACGGCCGGATCGAAAGCATCGCCGGTGCCTTCGACGCCGACCTGCTACGGGACTACATGGCTTCGTTCGACGATGAGAAGGCCTACGGCATCGCCCACATCGGCTGGGGCATGCTCGAGACCGCCCGGTGGGGAGCGCTGGCCACCGACCGGCGTGGGATGGGCATGCACGGTCGCTCGTTCTACGGAAACGTCCTCTTCTCCACCGGGCCCAACCAGGAGCTCGGCGGGCCGAACGACACCCTCTGCCACGTCGACATCCCGATGCGCAACTGCAGCCTCTTCCTGGACGACACCCCGATCGTCGTCGACGGCGACATCGTGGTCGACGACCTGAAAGCGGCAATCCCGGAGAGGTCCTAGGCCGTGGACTCTGCGCTGCACCGCATCGGGCTGATCGTGCCCAGCTCGAATACGACCATGGAGACCGAGCTGCCGCGGATGTTCGCCCGGCGCGAGACGATCCGGCCCGAAACGTTCACCTTCCACTCCAGCCGGGCGCGCATGCAGCACGTCACGCCGGAGGAACTCGGCGCGATGGTGGAGGCCAGCGAGCGGTCGGCCGAGGAGGTCGCGGATGCCGGCGTCGACGCCATCGCCTATGCGTGCCTGGTCGCCGTCATGGCGCAGGGCCCCGGTGCCCACCGCGAGATCGAGCCCCGTCTCGCCGCCTGCGCCGCACGCGGCGGCGACTCGGTGCCGGTGATCAGCAGCGCGGGTGCGCTCGTGGCGGCGCTGCAGGCCCTGAACGCAACGCGCGTCGCGCTGATCGCCCCGTACATGAAGCCGCTGACCGCGATGGTCTGCGACTACATCGCCGACTGCGGCATCGAGGTGCGGCGCTCCATTAGCCTGGAGGTCTCGGACAACCGGGCCGTCGGCCAGCTGGACCCGACCGGGCTCATAGACGCCGCCGCCGAGCTGGACACGAGCGACGTCGACGCTTTGGTCCTCTCGGCCTGCGTGCAGATGCCGTCGCTGGCAGCCGTGGAGCCCGTCCAGCAGCGCGTCGGCATCCCGGTCGTCACGGCGGCAACCGCGACGACGTTCGCGCTGCTGCGCGAGCTGCACCTGGAGCCGGTCGTCCCGGGGGCGGGCGCGCTACTCGCCGACTGACCGGGCTTCGTCGCGCTGCAGCCCCTGGGCAAGCCAGCGGATCGCGTGCAGGCGATGCTGCTTCATCAGCTTCGCCGCCAAGGGCGCGTCGCGGTTCGCACACGCCTCGAAGATCGCCACGTGCTCCGCCTGTAGGAGCCGATGCGCCTCCTCGTCCTGGAACAGGTACAGGGCGCGGTAGTGATCGGTGTGGTCCCAGAGCTTGCGCAGCTCCTGAGAGACTCGCGGCAGACCGGCCTCGTCGATCGGGACGAAGTGGAAGTTCTGATGGTTCTCGACCTGCTCCCAGAGCTCGGCTTCGCCGGGCACCGTCTGGAGCCGCTCGAGCAGCGATCGCATGCGCTCAACGGCGGCGTCGTCCATGGCTGGCACGCCGCGACGGAGCGCCTCCACCTCGAGCAGCCTGCACATCAGGAAGATCTCCTCGACGTCGGCAAGGGTCAGCCGCGTGACGCGGAAGCCGCGATGGGAGCTGTACGTGACGCGCCCTTCGGCGAGCAGCACCCGCATGGCCTCGCGCACGGGCAGCGGACTGACGTCGAACTCCGCCGCGAGCTGATCGACCGTGACGCGCTCGCCCGGCGCAAACCGCCCCTGCGCCAGGTCGCGTCGCAGCTCCTGCAGCACCCGCTCAGGGATCGTCGGCGACCGCACAGAGTTAACTGCCATTCATTTATCATTGCAGATGTTCCGGGTGGTCCCGCTAAGGATCTGCACGCAGGACTCCGGCGGCCGGCCTTGCCGCCGATACGCTGGCCGGCGGAGCGTGTTTCGGCTTCCTCCACGGTTCGAGGCGGCCAATTCCGCTTGGAGGCGAAACCCAGCGGCTCAGGGCTTTTGACCCCCTCCTCCTACCACAGCGCTCGCGCGACAAACGTCAGAGGGAGCCCTTGGAGCCGGTCGCAGCGTATTTTCTCATGTGGTTGACCATTGATTCCCCGGCGGCGGAGGACGGCGGCGCGTCCGTCGCGCGCGCCGCTCGGCCTTCTGATTCTCGAAGTGCTCAAAGTGCCGCCGACATACGGGCGCTGTTCGGGCAGGGCGCGTCACGACCAGGTCCTCGTGTCGGAATCTCGCCGGCGAACGGCAGGTACGTGCTCAAGCACATGCGTGGCCGCAGCCTCACACCACGCGCATTCAGCGTCCCCCGACGACGCTTTGGTGAAGAGTGTCACGGCGCTCCAAGCTTGCGGTTAGTAGTCACGGGCGACGTCCTCCTTCACGCCGTCGCCATCGAAGACATATCCAGGATCAGGTGCCCGCATCGGCTCGTAGCCGCCAGTGATCTCGCGGTAGATCCCGGCCGTGATCGCACGGCCGCCGCTGATCACCTTGCCGCTATCACCCGGCACGCGGGCAAGCTCCGCGACGGCCAGCGCGCAGGCTTGCGCGAGGTCGCCGTGCGAGCCGCCGAGACGCGGGATGCGGATCGACTGCATGCCCGCCGAATAGGCCACCTCGATTCGCTCAAGCTCGGCGATCAGGTCCGGGTGGTCCCGCAACTCCAGATCGCCCGCGTACAGCTTCGCCTTGAGCGCCGTGTAGATCGCCGTCTTGCTCGGCAACGTCATCGTCCGCTCGCTGGCTACCAGGCCGAGCCGGTTCAGGTGCTGGCGGATCGGGGCGCTTGAGTACTGGTCGCAAATCACCCGCCCAACGCCGAACCGCCTGCACTCCCCGGCCACCGCCTCAAGCACCGCCGCCACGTCAAGCTCCCCCCGCCCCGGCGGCGGCGCCCACGAGCGCACCAGAGCGGCGATTTGAGCGGCTCCCAGGTGACAGTTTTGGTGACAGTCCGATCCGAGTCGAGCGGCCTCGGGCGGGCTCAGGCCGTCGTCGCCGCGAGCGGCCCCAGGTGCATACCCAGGGTGCAGGATGCCGGGCCCCGAGCGGGATCGCGGCTCATAGAGCGGAGGGGGAGGGATTCGAACCCTCGGTGGACCGTAAGGCCCACAACGGTTTTCGAGACCGCCCCGTTCAACCGCTCCGGCACCCCTCCGAGGCCGTCTAAGGCTAGACGGACCCGGTCACAGCTGCTTATCGGCCCTCGGAGCCACTCGACGTGACGCGCTCGAGCCAGTCGGCCACAGCGGCGCCGACCGCGTCGAGGTCCTTCTTCAGGCCGTGGTCGCCGTCGACTTGGACGACCTCGCGCCCCGGCGCCGGCGGCGGCATCCCGAACGCGTCGCGGGTGCCCTGCACCACCAGCGTCGGCACCTCGACGGCGTCGAGCTCTTCCAGCCGGCTCTTCTCGGGGCGGCCGGGCGGGTGGACGGGGAACGCGAGGCAGAGCACGCCGACCGCGCCGGCCGCGGCTGCGGTACGGCACGCGACCCGCGCGCCCATGGAGCGGCCGCCGGCGACCAGCGGCAGTCCGGCGTGCTCGCCGCCCTGCAGATGCTCGATCACCGCCATCCAGGCGGCGTCGAGCTGGCGTGGTGGTGCCGGCGCTCGCCGGCCGGCGACGCTGTAGGGCTGCTCGACGAGCGCGACACTGACGTTGTGTGCGTTGGCGACCTCCGTGGCCCTCAGCAGGTCGGGAGCGTCCACCTTCCCATTGGCGCCGTGGCCGAGCACGAGCGCGGCTACGGGCTCGCCGGCGGCCGGGCGAAGGTGAACGCGGGCGGGGCCGTGCGGGGTGTCGACGTCGATCGTCTTCACAGGGTCACCGCGGTCCGCTCGTCCACGCCGTGGACCTGGGGGTCGAGCACGAACTGCCGCGCAGCGACAGCCAGGTAGAGCCGATGGGCGGCCGGCGCGCGAACGTCCTCGACCGACCACGCGGGCGCTCCCTGGGCCTCCGACACGCCCGAGAACATCTCGATGCCGTGCTCGAGCTCGGCGGCCTCGGTGAGCTCACGCGCGGTCGCCTCCATGTAGACGGCCTGGCCGGTGCCGACCGCCGCGCCGGAGTCGAAGATGACGACGCCGAGGTCGGCGCGGGCACCCAGGTTCTGCGAGTGCCGCGCGTCGGGCGTGGACACCCAGTAGTACTTGGCGTATCCCTCGTGCGCGAACCAGACCGGCGACGCCCAGGGCCGACCCGTCTCGTCGGCTGTGGCGAGCGTCATGTACAGGTTCGAGTCAACGATCCCGCGGGCGACTGAGGCGAGGTCCGAGCTCATCGCTTGCGGGAGACCGTCTCACCGATGAATGCGCCGAGATCCATGGGTCTAATCATCCAGCACTGGAAACGTAGACATAGGAGGAAGTGATGGGACGGCTAGTAGTCGACATATCGGTCTCCCTCGACGGCTTCGTCGCCGGACCGAACCAGAGCCTCGATGACCCCCTGGGCGAGAACGGCGAGCTGCTGCACGGCTGGGTGGTGGCCACCAGGCAGTTCAAGGCAGCTCACGGTGGCGAGGGCGGCGAGACGGGGATCGACGATGAAATCGGCGCGGAGCACCTCGCGGGCAAGGGCGCGAGCATCATGGGCCGCCACATGTTCAGCAGCGGCGAGGGCCCGTGGGAGGACGACCCGAAGGCCCGCGGCTGGTGGGGAGACGACCCGCCCTATCACCACCCCGTGTTCGTGCTGACCAGCCATGCCCGCGAGCCGCTGGAGATGGAGGGCGGCACCACGTTCCACTTCGTCACCGACGGGATCGAGTCCGCTCTCGAGCAGGCGCGAGCGGCCGCGGGCGCCCAGGACATCTCGCTCGCGGGCGGCGCCCAGGTGATCTCGCAGTACCTGAAGGCGGGCCTGGTCGACGAGATGCAGCTGCACGTGGTGCCGATGTTCCTCGGCGGCGGCGCGCGCCTGTTCGACGGCCACGTCGCGCAGGCTCCGGACCACCTTCTGCTGACCAGGGTGGTCGAGTCGCCGAGCGGCGTGGTGCACGTGAAGTACGAGGTCGCCGGTCGGTAGCGTCAGTGGCATGACCGAGCTGCGTTACGGGGCGTGGAGCGCCACCTGCGACACCCTCCACGCCCACACGCAGGTGCTCGGCAAGCTCGCCGTCGCGCTCGCCCCGCCCGAGCCGCAGCTACTGCACGCGGCGCTCCGCCTGGACGCACGCGGCTGGCACACCCTGCCGCTGCCGCTCGGGTCGGGCGCCGTCGTGGTCCGGCTCGACCTGCACGACCACGAGGCGGTGGTCCAGCACAGCGACGGGCGGGTTGCGCGCGTGCCCCTGACTCCCGACCGCCCGGTCGCCGACGTGACCCACGAGATCCTGGACGCAGTCGGAGGCGGAGTGACGATCGACCCGACGCCGCAGGAGACCCACTGGACCGTCCCGCTCGACGAGGACCGCGAGCACGCGAGCTACGACGCCGGGCAGGTCGAGGCCTACTTCGCCGCCGCGACCCAGGCCGCTGTCGTACTCGCCGAGTTCCGTGCGCCCTATCGCGGCCGCTCTACGCAGGTCAACGCCTGGTGGGGCTCCTTCGACCTCGCCGTGAACCTGTTCTCCGGCGAGCGGGCCGACCCGCCGTCGGACGACTTCATCATGCGCAACTCGATGGACTCGCAGGAGGTCGCCGTCGGCTGGTGGCCTGGCGACCCCCGCTACGAGCATGCGGCCTTCTACGCCTACGCCCATCCGGCCCCGGACGAGTACGGTAAGGCCGAGCTGACCCCGGCGGCCCGCTGGCACCCCGACATGGGCTTGTTCGTGCTCGACTGGGCCGACGCGGTGGCTTCCGGCGACCCCCACGCCGCCGGGGTCGAGTTCGCGCGGTCGGCGTTCCGCCACGCCTGCCTCGTATGCGACTGGGAGCCCGCGCTGCTGGCGAGCGCCGAGGGCGACCCCCCTCCGGTCGACTAGACGAGGCGGGTGAGCTTGCCCGGCGCCGGCAGCCCGTTCAGGCAGGGCGGCCCCTCGGCGACCAGCGCGTCCATCTCGTCGGCGGGCAGCGGCTTCGCGAACAGGTAGCCCTGGCCCACGTCGCAGCCCAGCTCGCGCAGCGCCCCGGCCTGCTCACGGGTCTCGATGCCCTCCGCCACCACGATCAGCTTCAACGCGCGGCCCATCCCGACCACGGCCGCCACCAGCTCGCGGTCCGTCGAGTCGGCTGACATCCCGCTCACGAACGAGCGGTCGACCTTCACGATGTCGACCGGCATGCGCCTGAGCTGCTCGAGCGACGAGTAGCCGGTGCCGAAGTCGTCGATCGCGACCCGCAGGCCCTCGGCGCTCAGGTCGCTCAGGGCACGGAAGCCCGTGTCACCGTCGGCCATGGCCGTGCTCTCCGTCACCTCGATCGTCAGCCGGCGCGGGTTGATGCCCGACTCGCGCACGCAGCCCAGCACCGTGCCGACCACGTCTGGATGGGTCAGCTCACGGGCGCTCAGGTTCACCGACAGGTGCAGGTCGGCCGTCTCCGGACGCGACTGCCATCCGGCCAAGCGGCGGCACGCCTCCGTCACGACCCAGGCGCCCAGCGGCACGATCAGGCCGGTCTCCTCCGCCACCCCCAGGAACTGGTCCGGAGCGATCAGCCCACGCTCGGGATGCCCCCAGCGCACCAGCGCCTCCGCGCCCACCACCTGGCCCGTGTCCAGGTTCACCCCCGGCTGGAGGTACAGCTCCAGCTCGCCGCGCTCGATCCCCCGCTGCAGCTCCTGCTCGATCCGCATCGCGCGTACGGCGTTGTCGCGCATGGCCGTGTCGAACAGCTCGGTGCGTGCTCCGCCGCGCTCCTTGGCCCGGTACATCGCCGCGTCGGCATCCTCGATCAGGCGCTGTCCGTCCCCGTTCTCGTTGCCCTCGGCGAGCGCCACCCCGATGCTCGCGCTCAGGCGCAGCTCGGCGCCGCCGGCGCGCAGCGCGTTGCGCAAGGGGCGCTGCAGCCGGTCGGCGATCGACACCGCCTCGAGCACCCCGCCGACGCTCTCGCAGAGGATCGTGAACTCGTCGCCGCCGAAGCGCGCCACGGTGTCCTCCGGCCGCACCACGCTCCGCAGGCGCTCCGCCACCTCGCGCAGCACGTTGTCCCCGGCCGAGTGACCCAGCGAGTCGTTGATGCGCTTGAAGCGGTCGAGGTCCAGGAAGTAGACGGCGGCCGCGCTCTCGCGGCCGCGCCGTGCGAGCACCTGGCGCAGGCGGTCGGCGAACAGCGCCCGGTTGGGGAGCCCGGTCAAGGGGTCGAAGAGGGCGAGTCGCTCCAGCTCGGTCTCCATCCGCTTGCGGTCGGAGACGTCGAGGAAGACGCCGTAGAAGAGCGGGTCCGCTCCGGTCTGGCGGTCGAACACCACGGTCATCTCGTCGCGGATCCAGACGTCGTGCCCGGCGGCCGCCCGCAGCCGGTACTCCTGGACGAGCTTCTCGCCGGAGCGGGCGCACTCCGCCTCGTTGCTGACCACGCGCTCCTCGTCGTCCGCATGGAGCAGGCGGTCCCACAGCCCGCGCTCCTCGAGCCACTGTCGACGCGGATAGCCGAGCACGTCCTCGACCGACGGGCTGATGTAGAGGCACCGACCCTCGATGCCCGGCTCGAAGATGTACGCGACCGACGGCACCCCTTCGGGCAGGGGTCCGTAGCGATTCTCGAGCGCGCGCAGCACCTGCTCCGAATATGGGCGCACGAGGCTCTTATCGGCTAGTTGCGCCTCAAACCGAAGAACTTGCGCAGCAGTTCTGCACCGTCCTCGGCAAGCAGCCCGCCAGCCACCTCCGGACGGTGGTTCAAGCGCGGCTCGCCGAGCACGTCGAGCACGCTCCCCGCGGCCCCTGCCTTGGGGTCCGGCGCGGCATAGACGACCCGCGGCACGCGCGCCAGGACGATCGCCCCCGCGCACATCGCGCACGGCTCCAGCGTCACGTACAGAACGGTCTCGAGCAGGCGCCAGCCCGCGACGTGCTTGGCCGCCTCGCGCAGCGCCAACAGCTCGGCGTGCGCCGTGGGATCCGCGCGCAGCTCGCGCTCGTTGCACGCCGCCGCGATCACCTCGGCCCCGCGCACGATCACGCACCCGATCGGCACGTCGTCGTGCTCCAGCGCGCGCTCGGCCTCGCGGAGGGCGAGGCGCATGTAGTACTCGTCGCGCGGGAAGAAGCTCATGGACGCAGCACCAGCTTGCGCCCGACGTAGCGCTCAGCGGCCGCAAGGCCGCCGAGCAGGCCGGTCCGCCCGGCCAGCCGCACGCCGGCGGCGGCCAGCGACATCGGCGACGGGGGCCCGCCGCCCAGCCCGCCGCCGTCGAGCAGCTCGCGGTACCAGTCGATCGTCTCGCGCAGGGTGCGATCGAGCGTCCGCGAGCGGTAGCCGAGCTCGCGGCGCGCCTTGGCCGACGAGTAGCGCCAATTCTGCGCCATCAGGACGATCCCCTCGGCCGCCACCAGGCCGGGCAGCCCGAGCGATTCGGCCGCGCGCGCGGCCGCGCCGGCCTCGGGCGGGAGCACCACGAGCGGGTGGTGCACCCCGGACAGCTCGGCCACCCGCTCCAGCACATCCACCCAGCGGGCGTCGTGGCCGCCCAAGACGTAGCGCTCCCCAGGTTGCCCGCGCTCGGCGGCCAGCAGGTGGCCCTTGGCCACGTCGCGCACGTCGACCACGTTGGTCTCGGCGTCCACCACCGCCGGCAGCCGCCCGCGCAGGTAGTTGCCGATCATCCGGGTGGAGGTCTCGCCGGGCTGCGAACGGTCGACGGGAGCGCCGAACACGTACGACGGGTTGACGACCACCACCTCCACACCCAGGCGCGCCCCGGCCGCCAGGGCCTCCGACTCGCCCTCGTGCTTGGCGTCCGGGTAGGTCATCCCGAGCCCCCAGCCCCGGTACACGTCCTCCTCGGTCCCCGGCCGGTCGGGCGGCGCGGGGCCGATCCCGGCGACGCTTGACGTGACCACGACCCGCCGCACCCGCTCGGCCGCAGCCGCCTCGACGGCGATCCGGGGCGACAGCGCGTTGACCTGCCAGACCCGCTCGGCCGGCCGCGAGGCGACGAAGCCGGCAGCATGGAAGACCAAGTCGCAGCCGCGGAAGGCGCGCCGCAGCGCCGCGCGGTCCAGCACGTCGGCCTTGACGGCCTCGACCTCGAGCCCGCCGAGCCGCGTGAGCCTCGCCTCGTCGCGATAGGTCACCCGCGGAGTGCCGTACGCCGCGGCCGCTAGCTTCCCGAGGTGAGCGCCGACGAAGCCCGTGGCCCCCGTGATGCAGACGGTCACAACTTAGGGGGACGCGGGTTGTTCGAGCGTTCGTACACTGCTCTGGGCACCGTAACCAATGCCGACTCGCCTGCTTCCTCTTCTAACTGCCTTCGTGGCGCTGTTCGCCCTCGCCTCCGGTGCTGAGGCCGCCGACTACGTGCCCGGCGAGGTGATCGTGGGCTACAAGGACGGGGCCACCGCCAGCTCCGGGACGAAGGTCGAGGAGCAGCTCCCGGGCGGCTCCGCCCAGCTCGGCATCACGGACGGCGACTCGGTTCGCAAGACGCTGAAGGAGCTGCGCCGGGACCCGGACGTGGCCTACGCCGTGCCGAACTACGTGGCCCACGCGTCGCAGTTCACGCCGGACGACCCGTCGCTGCGGCGCCAGTGGAACCTGATCGGCCCGTATGGGATCGGCATGCAGGAGGCGTGGTCCTTGGCCGCCGCAGCCGGCGCGCCCGGCGGCAAGGGCGCCGTGGTGGCGGTACTCGACAGCGGCGTCGCGTTCGAGCGCTACCGCGGCTTCCGGCGCGCGCCGGATCTGCGCCGCTCGACGTTCGTCCATCCCTGGGACTTCGTCGACCGCGACCGCCACCCCAACGATCGCTACGGGCACGGCACCCACGTGACCGGCACGATCGCCCAGGCCACCAACAACGCCCTCGGCGTGGCGGGGATCGCGTTCGGCGTGAAGGTCATGCCGCTGAAGGTCCTCAACGACTTCGGCGACGGCGACTCCGTGGCCATCGCGAAGGCGATCCGCTACGCGGCCAGGCACCGCGCCGACGTGATCAACCTCTCGCTCGAGTTCGATCGCCGGGTGGTCGCGTCCGAGATCCCCGAGATCCTCGCCGCGATCCGCTACGCGCACTCGCGCGGGTCGGTGATCGTGGCCGCCGCCGGCAACACCGGCGAGAAGTACCTGCGCCGGGTCGCCTACCCCGCGCGCGCGAGTGAGGTGATCGCGGTCGGGGCCACCACCCGCAACGGGTGCCGGTCGGAGTACTCGAGCTTCGGCGCCGACCTCGACGTCGTCGCTCCCGGCGGAGGCGTGGACGCCGACCCGGTGACGTCGGAGGAGGTGGCGCTTTGCCGCCCCGAGACGTCCGGCGACTGGATCTACCAGCAGACCCTCGTCGGGAACAGCGTGCGCCGGTTCGGCCTGCCCGGCGGCTACGAGGGCACATCGATGGCCAGCCCCCATGTGGCCGCAATCGCCGCGCTCGTGATCGCCAGCGGCAAGCTCGGCCCGAACCCCACGCCGAGCGCTGTCCAGAACCACCTCCAGGCGACCGCCCGCGACCTCGGCCGACCCGGGTTCGACTCGCGCTACGGCTGGGGCCTGGTCGACGCGGCGCGCGCGCTGCGCTGCCCGGCGATGACCGCCTGCTGAGCCGCTAGGTCGTCCGGATGATCATCACGCTGCATGGCGCGTGATGGGAGACCTTGTTGGGGACGCTTCCGAGTAGGAACCGCTTGGCGCCCGTCATCCCCTTGTTGCCGACCACGATCAGGTCGGCGCCCTGCTCCTCGGCCACGTCGAGGATGGCGTCCGCGGGGTCGCCCTCGCGCGCGTGCGTCTCTACGCGCACACCCTGGCCCTCCAGGTCCTTGGCGGCCTCCGCCAGGGTGGCGCTCACGTCCTCGCGCGGGTTGACCATCCACTGCAGGTCGTCGGGCACCTGTGAGCGCTCCTCGCGCAAGCGTCCCTCGGGCACCGGCTCGTAGGCGCTGACCAGGTGGACCTTGGCGCCGAGGCGCTTGGCGAGGTCACTCGCCTGCCTCACCGCCTCGGATGCGGTGTCGGAGCCGTCGGTACCGACGACCATGGAGTTGAACATCGGGCCCATCATACGGTTAGGGTGGTTGGGATGGCGGAAACGACAAAGTGCCTGGCCGTGGACGATCACCCGGCCGTGCGACAGGGCCTCGGCCTGATGTTCGGCGACACCCCAGACCTCGAGCTGGTGGGTCATGTGGACAGCGGCGAGGCCGTCCTGGAGGCGGTCGAGAAGCTCCAGCCGGAGGTCGTGATCATGGACGTGCGGCTGCCCGGGATCGACGGCATCTCCGCGGTCAAGCGCATCGCCGCGGCCAGCCCGGGCGTGAAGACGATCATGTTCTCCGCCTACGGCGACAAGCGGCTGCTCTCAGACGCGATCGCCGCGGGAGCCCGCGGCTACGTCATGAAGGGATCGCCGCCCGAGGACCTGCTGCGGGCGATCCGCACGGTCGTGGCCGGCAAGCCGTTCGTGGATCCGTCGCTCTCGCCGGCCCTGCTGATGTCCCAGGTCGGACCCGACGCGCCGCTGTCAGAGCGCGAGCGCGAGATCCTGCAGCTGCTGGCTGAGGGCCTGCACACCGAGGAGGTCGCGAGGCGGATCGGTCTCTCGACCGAGACGGTCAAGTCGGACACCAAGCGCGCCATCCTCAAGCTCGAGGCCGACACGCGCGTGCACGCGGTCGCGATCGCGCTGCGTCAGGCCATCATCGAGTAGGAGCGCCGCGATGGAGATGCCCCGCTTCTGGATCGTCGTCCAGGTCCTGATCGTCATCTTCGTCCTGATCGGGATGGTCATCGCGGTGACGAAGCTGGCCTGACCCGGGCAGCTCGATCGAGCTGCCCCTGCGTTCTCGATCGATCTCCTCGATCTCCTTGACCCAGAACTCCTGGACCCCGATCGCGATCAGCGACAGGATCGGCACGGCTACGAACAGGCCGACGAAGCCGAACAGCTGCCCGACTACGACGACGCCGATCGCGATCATCGCCGGGTGCATCCGCGTGCGCTGTGACATGACGATGGGGATCGTCACGTTGCTCTCGATCTGCTGGACGAGCACGTAGATCGCCAGCGTGAGCAGTGCCTTGCCGGGCGAGTCGGTGAGCGCGAACAGCACCGGGGGCACCGCGCCGGCGATCGCGCCGAAGTACGGCACCACGACCAGCAGCGCCGACAGCACCGCGAAGAAGATCGCGAAGTCCAACCCGATCAGCGTCAGCCCGATGAAGGTGAGCGCGAACGTGGCGAGCATGTCCACCCCCACGCCCTCCATCCACCCGATCCAGGAGCGGCGCACCCGCTCGAGCACGTAGCGGACGTGGTCGCGCCGGGGCGGCGGGAACAGGCTGACCAGCCCGTTCACCAGCGGCTCGGGGCGGATCGCCATGTAGTAGGCGGTGATCAGGATCAGCACGAGCGCGCCGAGGATCCCGGCCACGTTGAGCCCGATCGAGGTGATCGGGCCGATCAGGCGCTCCGGGTCGTCGGTCCACTTCTCCACGAACTCCTGCACCCGGTCGCCCACCTGCCCCGGGTCCTCCCCGGTCACGTCGGCGTAGGTGTTCTCCAGGTCGTCGACGATGCCCGGGACGGCGTTCACGAAGTCGTCGGTCTGGTCGACGAACGGCGGGATCAGCAGGGTGATCAGCAGTGCCACCACAGCGAGCCCGCCGATCAGGGCGATCAGCGCGCCGATCGGCCGCGGCAGCCCGCGCCGCTGGAAGCGGCTCGCGGCGGCCGCCAGCGGGATGGCGAACACGATCGTGATCAGGATCGCCAGCAGGAGGGTGACCAGCTGGCGGAAGAGCAGGCCAGCAAGCAGCAGCCCGGCCGCGAGCAGGACCGCGCGATACGCGACGTGAGGGCTACGTTCCTCGCTCACTTGTCAATCAAAGTTACCCGCGCGGCCAGCGGTACCCAAGAAAGCCGACGGGCGCCAAGCGGCGCCCGTCTTCTACCTGCAGTGTTGCCGGCGGGCGGCTAGGTGCGGCGCTCGAGGTCGGCCACATCCTGCGCCTTCTCCTCGACGCGGTCCTGGGCGTCGGCGAGCTTCTCCTTCTCCTCGCCCTTGCGCTCCTCGCGGCGGCCCTGAGACCGCAGCGCACCGTCACCGGTGATGTCGCCGGCAGCCTTCTTGGCTCGTCCCGTGATCTTGTCGAGAATGCTCATATGGGTTACGTACCCGCCCTGGACCGCCGGAAACAGCTGTAGCTTGCGGGCGGTGACCAACGAGGAGGCGCACCGCCTCGCGCGCGAGAAGGGCGTGTCGCGGCCGCTCTACGCGTTCGTCCGGGCGCTGGTGGCGCCCTTCCTGCGGATCTGGTTCCGCATGCACGTGTCGGGGGCGGGGCACATTCCCGAGTCGGGCGCCGCGATCGTCGCCCCGAATCACAAGAGCTTCTGGGACTCGTTCTTCATCGCCGTCTGCACGCGCCGCCACCTGCGCTTCATGGCCAAGACCGAGCTTGTGGAGGCGCGCTATGGCCGGCTGCTGGTGCGCCTCGGCGCGTTTCCGGTGCGGCGCGGCTCCTCCGACGAAGACGCCCTCCAGACCGCCCGCACGATCCTCGAGCAGGGCGGTCTGCTGGCGCTGTTCCCGGAGGGCACCCGCATCCGCGACCCGGAGGAGCTCGGCCACCCCAAGCGCGGCGCCGGGCGGCTCGCGCTGGAGAGCGGCGCCCCGCTGATCCCCACCGCGATCACCGGCACCGAGCAGCTCTTCTTCGGCCCGTTCCCGAAGCCGCGCCGGGTGCAGGTGGCCTTCTCGAAGCCGATTGCCGCGTCCGAGCTGGCCTCCACGCCGGAGGCCGCCGGTCAGCTCGTGGAGGAGATGCTCTGGCCCGAGGTCGAGGGCGAGTACCGCCGCCTGCGCGCCCGTCCGGGGCTGATCGCGGCGGGCCTGGCGGCGCTCGGGGTGGGCGGCGGGCTCTTGGTGCAGCGCCGCCGGTCCGCCGCGAAGCGCTCGAAGCTGCCCTGGCGTCGCTGAGCGGCCGCGGTTCAGGCGGGCAGCTTGCCCTGGCGGCGCGCCTGGCGGACGCCCAGCTTCGCCTGCAGCCCGGTGAGGAACAGCAGCAGCGTCTTGTTCGGAGGGGCCACGAAGCCGGTCTCCGAGTGCGGCGCGTACAGGGCGCGGTCGTCGCCGGCCTCCAGCCAGCCGGTGTGCTGGCGGGCAGTCAGGCCGATCAGCTGCGGGCGGTAGGAGTGTCCCAGCAGGCCGGCGCGGCGGGCGCCCGGCGGGATCGCCCCCGGCGCGGCGGTCAGTTCTAGCCCGCTGGCATCCGAGCCGTGCAGCTCCACGGGTGCGACCATCGGGTAGCCATCGGCGCCGGCGTAGCCCAGCAGCAGGTCCGCCGACTTGCGCAGCCGCTTCGCTACGCGCTCCATGCCAACGCGCGGAGCGGTCCCCTTGGCGGGCGGCCGCTGCGGCTCGGGCGGCCCTGGCGGCTGCGGCAGCCCGTAGACCTCGACCTCGCCGGCGCAGCGCAGGTCCGGCCACACCAGCACGCGCTCCACGTGCACCCAGACCGGGACGCGCACCATGTAGTACTCGCGCAGCCAGCGGTCCCAGAAGGGGCCGCTGCGCAGCGAGCCCAGGCGGCTCTCGGCCTGACCGCGCACGTAGGCGCGCACGTCGGGGTCCGGCTCGGGCACCGGCTCGGCGCGGCCCTGCACCAGCACGTACTCCGAGCGCCTCGACAGGCCGTGCTGGCGCGAGTGGTAGGCGAGCGCCACGCGCGGCTCGTCGCGGATGCGCTCGAGCTTCTTTGCGAACCCGAGCGAGGTGGTGAACCCGACGGTGCCGCGCTCGCGGTCGCGCAGCCCCAAGGGGGCGACCGCGAGCACCACCGCGCCGCGCGCCGGGGTGAGATATCCGAGCCCCGCGGTGAGGTCACCGTCGAGGATCTCGTCGACCTGATCGGGCCAGCTGACCGGCACGCTTCAACGCTATCCGACCCCCGGGCTACGGTGGCGACCGTGCGCCTGATCGTCGCCCGCTGCGAGGTTCGCTACACCGGTCGTCTGACCGCCGTGCTGCCCGAGGCGCTGCGCCTGTTGATGCTCAAATCGGACGGATCCGTGATGGTGCACGCGGACACCGGCGGGTTCAAGCCGCAGAACTGGATGACGCCGCCCACCGTGATCGAGGAGGAACCGGGGCTGATGGTGGTGCGCAAGAAGGCGGGCGCGAGCGAGGACCGGCTCGAGATCCACATCGCCGAGGTGGTCTCGGACGTGACGCACGACATGGGCGAGGCCGCGGCGCTCGAGAAGGAAGGCGTCGAGCGCGAGCTGCAGGAGCTGCTCGCGGACGCGCCGCCCGAAGGCCTGCGGCTCGTGCGGCGCGAGTGGCCCACCGACATCGGGCCGGTCGACCTGATGTGCCGGGACGAGGAGGACGGCTTCGTGGCGGTCGAGATCAAGCGCGTGGGCACGATCGAGGCCGTGGAGCAGCTCACCCGCTACCTGGAGCGCATCTGCCGCGAGCCGGGCCTGACCCGCTGCCGCGGCGTACTCGCCGCCCAGGTGCTCAAGCCCCAGGCCCGCGTGCTCGCCGAAGCGCGCGGGATCGCGTGCGTGGAGGTCGACCCCGCGGTGCTGCGCGGCGAGCGCGAGCCGGACCTGACGCTGTTCGCCTAGCCGCTCACGCGCTCGTAGTTCAACCGCAGGATCGCGATCACGTCGCTCACGTCGTCGTCGGACGCGAGCGAGCGGGCCCCGAAGCCGGGCTTGCCCGGGAAGACGGGGTGGTAGTCGATCCGGCCTTGGTCGAACAGCTCGGTCCAGACCGCTTTCGGCATGCCGAAGTGGGCCACGCGGTCGCCGTGCAGGTGTCCGATCTCCTTGCGGCCGACCCGGAACGCGAACTCGCCGCGCCTTCCGGCCTCGGCGGTAACGCCCGGCCACGAGGTGACTTCCGTGGTGATTTGCTCGCTGGCTGTCATGAGCGTAAGCTACAAGTTCAAGTGAACTTGAAGTCAAGCGGACTGCTCACGATCTCCGAGGTCGCCAGGCGCAGCGGGGTGGCCGCCTCGGCGCTGCGCTTCTACGAGGAGCGCGGGCTGATCTCCTCTCACCGAGCCGGCTCGGGCCACCGGCGCTACCCGCGCCCGGTGCTGAGACGGATCGCCTTCATCGTCTTCGCCCAGCGCGTCGGGCTGACCCTCGACGAGATCGGCGCGGAGCTCGCCAAGCTGCCCTCGGACCGCGCGCCGACGCGCCGCGACTGGTCCCGCCTGTCGAGTGGGTGGACCGGGCGGATCGACCAGCGCATCGCCGAACTGCAGCGCCTCCGCGCGGGGCTCACCGAGTGCATCGGGTGCGGCTGCCTGTCGCTCGAGCGCTGCCAGCTGGCCAATCCCCACGACCGCGCCGCCGGGCTCGGGCCCGGCCCGCGCTACTGGATCGGCGACCGGCCCTAGCGCCTAGGGCAGCGCCGGCGGCTCGATCCGCCGCGCCCGCATGCCCGCCTCGGTGCGCTCGATCACCGTCTCGGCCACCTTCACCCGCGCGTACTGCTTGTCCTCCGCCTCCACGAGGTCCCACGGCGCGGCCTCGTGGTCGGTGCGCTCCAGCATCTGCTCGACGGCCTCCAGGTACTGCGGGCGCTTGCTGCGGTTCTCCCAGTCGTCGGGGGTCAGCTTCCAGGCCTTGAGCGGGTCGTCGCGCCGCTTCTCGAAGCGCTTCAGCTGCTCCTCTTCGGAGACGTGCAGGAAGAACTTGATCAGCACCATCCCCTCGGCGGCGAGCGTCCGCTCCAGCTCCACGATCTCCCCGTACGCGCGCTCCCACTGCGCCGGCGTGGCGAAGCCCTCCACCCGCTCGACCAGCACGCGCCCGTACCACGAGCGGTCGAGCACGGCCATCCCGCCCCACCCCGGCAGCTGCGGCCAGAAGCGCCACAGGTAGTGGTGGCGCTTCTCGTCCGGGGTCGGCGCCGCGAACTGGGCCACCCGCACGTGGCGCGCGTCGAGCGGCGCCACCAGCCGCTTGATCGCCCCGCCCTTCCCGGAGGCATCCCAGCCCTCGAACAGCGCGCATACCGGCGGGCCGAGCCCGTAGCCCGCGAGCTTGCCACCGAGCGCCAGCCGCAGCGCCTCCAGGCGCTTCCAGGCGACGGCGAGCCGCTCCGCCTCGTCCTCCTTCGACAGCTTCAACGACAGG
This sequence comes from uncultured Thermoleophilaceae bacterium, assembly GCA_963716215.1. GTDB lineage: Bacteria > Actinomycetota > Thermoleophilia > Solirubrobacterales > Thermoleophilaceae > JACVRW01. The sequence continues at coordinate 136,359 of OY970298.1, forward strand.
TCGAGCTCGTCGAGCCGGCCCATCAGCGCAGCGCCACGAACCCGTCCAGAGCCTGCTCGACGTCGCCCGGCGACGCGTCCGGAGACACGTAGTAGATCGCCCTGTCGATCCCGGCCCACCCCATCCGCTCCACGGCTCGCGGCTCGGGCTTGACGCCGAAGAACGACACCGGCACGTGGCGACCGGCTCGCTCGCGCAGCTCGTCGATGCGCTCCTTCAGCGCCTCCACGGTCTTGATCCGGTTGGGGAACCACTCGTCGCCGTAGCGGAGCACCCGGTCGAGCACCTTGGGGCCGTTGCCGCCGACGAGCACGGGCGGGTGTGGCTGTTGCAGCGGCTTGGGCCCGCACCAGATCGGGTCGAAGTCCACGAACTCGCCGTGGTACTCGGCCTCGTCGTTCGTCCAGATCTCCTTGATCGCCTCCACGCGCTCGCGCATCAGCTTGAACCGGCGCTCCGGGTCCGTGCCGTGGTTGCGCATCTCCTCGAGGTTCCAGCCGGCGCCGACGCCGAACAGAAAGCGTCCGCCCGACAGCCGGTCGAGCGAGGCGGTCGTGTTGGCCAGCACGATCGGGTCGTGCTCGGGCACAAGGCAGACGCCGGTGCCCAGCTTGATCCGCTCGGTGGCCGCGGCGGCGATCGCGAGCGCAACGAACGGGTCGTAGCTGGAGCTGTACTCGCGGGGCAGCTCGCCGCCGCCCGGGTACGGCGTCTCCCGGCTCGCCGGGATGTGGGTGTGCTCGGTGAACCAGAGCGACTCGAAGTCGCGCTCCTCCACCAGACGGGCCAGCTCGGCCGGCTGGATCGAGTAGGCCGTCGGGAAGAGGGCTACGCCGTGTTCCACCGGATCGGCAGGCTATCGAGGCCATAGATCCCGTGGACCGAGCCGAGCTCGGCGTCGCCGTCCAGCTCCAGGCCGGGCATGCGCGACGGCAGGTAGGCGAGCGCCTCCTGCAGCTCCGCCCGGGCGAGGTTGGCCCCGAGGCAGTAATGGATCCCGGCGCCGAAGGTAAGCGGCTTGGCGTCGCCGCGATCGGCGGTGATGTCGAACGCGGCGCCGTCGCCCTCCACGCCATCGCGGTTGCCGGTGAACGCGCACACCATCACCACCGTCCCCTCGGGGAAGGTCACGTCGCGGAACTCGACCTCCTCGTGCAGCAGGCGAGCGGTGAACGGGGTGATCGGCTCGTAGCGCACCACCTCCTCGACGGCCGCGGGGGCCAGCTCCGGGTCGTCGGCCAGCCGCTGCCACTGGTCCGGGTGCGCGGCGAACAGGCGCAGGGCGTGGGCGAGCTGCGACTGGGTCGTGTCGACGCCGCCGACGAGCACGTTGAGCACGAGGTTCATGCACTCGACATCCGACAGGCGGTCGCCCTCCTGCTCGGCGGCGATCAGGGTCGAGATCAGATCGTCGCTGGGGTCGTCCTTGCGACGCTCGATCAGGGCGCCGGCCCACACGTAGAACTCCTCGCAGGCGCGCTCGATCGACTCGCGCTCGTGCATCAGGCTCGGCCCGTCGAACTGGCGCTGGATCAGGTTCGACCACTCGTGCAGCTTGGGCGCATCGGCGAGCGGCGCGCCCATCACCGTGGCGATCGTCAGCGACGGGTACGGCTTGGCGAACGCGTCCACGAACTCGCAGCGCTCGGCGCCCGCGAGCGGCTGCCAGAGGCGCTCGAGGAAGTCCCGCATGGCGGGGCGCCAGCGATCCGCCGCGCGCTGGGTGAAGGCGGGGTTGACGAGGTTGCGCAGGCGCCGGTGGTCGCCGCCGTTGATGTGCAGGATGTTGCGGCGCATCTGCTCGAGCAGCGGCCCCTCGGGTACCTCGAACATCTCGGCGATCTTCATCCCCGGGAAGGTGGCCGACCGCGTGCGCAGGAAGAACGCGGCGGACTCGCGGTCGAGCACGAAGTAGCCGATCGGCGAGCTCGCGAGCCAGCCGGCACTGCTCAGCTCGTCCATCGCGCGGTGGAAGCGCTCGCCCTTGAGGCCGACGTCGAAGAAGTCGAGCTCCGGGAGCTCGAGCTCGGTCACCTGGGCCATGCGCGAACCGTAACGCTAGTCTCGAAGGCGTGAGCTTCCTCTTCCGTCACAAGACCGACATGCCGGATGCGGCCGACGCTCTACCGGGCCGCGACAGCCGCCCCTTCCACGTGCCCGAAACCCACTTCGTGCTCGGCACGCCGCTCGAGCCGCCGTTCCCCGATGACACCGAGCAGTTGATCGTGGGGATGGGTTGCTTCTGGGGCGCCGAGCGCATCTTCTGGCAGGCGCCGGGCATGTTCACCACCGCCGTCGGCTACGCGGGAGGCCACACGCCGAACCCCACCTACGAAGAGGTGTGCAGCGGGCGCACCGGCCACAACGAGGTCGTGCTGGCCGTGTTCAGGCCGGCGGAGATCTCGCTCGACGAGGTGCTGAGGCTGTTCTGGGAGGGCCACGACCCGACGCAAGGGATGCGCCAGGGCAACGACGTCGGCTCCCAGTACCGGTCGGGCATCTACGCGGGTTCCGACGTGCAGCGCGCCGCCGCGGAGGCCTCGCGCGATCGCTACGCCGAGCAGCTGGCCGGGGCCGGCTATGGCGAGATCACGACGGAGATCGTGGCCGCCCCCGAGCTCTACTACGCCGAGGACTACCACCAGCAGTACCTCGCCAAGAACCCGAACGGGTACTGCGGGATCGGCGGTACCGGCGTGAGCTGCCCGGTCGGCGTCAAGGGATGACCTCCGGGGGCTCGCGCCCCCGGACCCCCGTGGCACGCTGGCCGGTTGGCTGACCTCCGGGGGCTCGCGCCCCCGGATCCCCGTAACGCCCTGGCCGGTCCGCTAGGGCGCGGCGCGCCGGGGTTCCCGACGAAACGGGCCTATAGGTCACGTTTTGTGCGGGACCCCCCTGGCTCCACTCCGCGTGAAAAGCGCGCCCACCTCCGCCGCCTCGGTCTGGCGGGCGCGGTTGGTGGCCCGACGCCGCCAAGATGTGCGCCACCCGCGCGCGCAGCCCGCGGGCGTGTCGCGTTTCCGACCCATAGGGGGCACAACTCGACTCGCGCCCGCCAGCGGCCCTGGTCGGCCGGCGCCCCGGGCCCCGGCTACGCCTGCGCCGCCAGCAGCCGACCCATCAGGCGCAGCCGGTCGTCGGCCTCGCTGGGCCACTCGTTGACGTCGGCTGGCCACCACGCCCAGTCGTCGTGCTCGTGGTCGGGCACCGGGTCGGCGGTGTCGGGCACCGTGGCCAGACCGACCAGCATCGCCACCCGGTTCTCCAGCCCGAGCAGCGCCTCGATGCTGAGCCGCTCGGGCTCGAGCCGCCACTCCTCGAGCAGCTCGCGCGCCAGCGTGTCGGCCGGGCTCTCCCCCAGGTCCACGGCGCCACCGGCCCCGAGCGCCCAGCGGCTCGCCCAGGTCGAGACCCACGCGGCGCGACGCCCGGCCAGCCAGCGCCCGTCGGCCGTGCGCACCACGCACAGCGCCGTGAGGCTGTCGCAGGCGTCGCCCTCCACCAGCCGCAGCGCCCAGCGCACAGGCTGAAGGTCCAGCACCAGCCGCCCGTTCTCCACACGCCAGCCGGCCAGCCGCGTGGCCATCCCGTCGTGCGCGGGTGAGCCGCGCTCGCGCAGCCCGTCCACGGCCGCGTCGGCCGCGCGCTCGATCTCGGCCGGCGCCTGGAAGGTGTCATCCACCCAGCGGGCCTCGACCTGGTCGGACTGCCAGGGTCCGCGGGCGAGGATGCCTCGGCCGGCGCTCACGACCGGGAGCCTATTGGCGGCGCTTACGCACCAGCGGGGGACCGCACTGCCGCGGCCTGCGCCGCCGGCTCCTGCTCGATCGCGTCGAGCACGGCCATGAATGCCGCGATCACGCGCGCGTCGAACTGCGATCCCGCGCAGCGGAGCAGCTCCACCCTGGCGGCCTTGGTGCCGATGCCGGGGCGGTACACCCGATCCGCGGTCATCGCCTCGTAGGCGTCGGCGACCGCGATGATCTTCGACTCGAGCGCGATCTCTTCGTCGCGCAATCCGGCCGGATAGCCCTTGCCGTCGGGGCGCTCGTGGTGGCCGAGCACCCAGGTGCTGAGATCCTCGAGGCCCCGGCCGCCCAGCACCTCCGCGCCGATCTCGGGGTGCGTGCGGACCTGGGCCAGCTCCGAGGCCCCCAGCGTGGCCGGCTTCTGCAGGACGGCGTTTGGCACGCCGACCTTGCCGATGTCGTGCAGCCTGCCGGCGATCTCGATCCGCTCCACGCGCTCGGGCGGCAGCCCGAGCTGCGCCGCCATCAGCGCGCAGTAGCGCCCGACGGTCCGCGAGTGGGTGGCGGTGCCGGCGTCGCGGATGTCGAGCTCCTCGGTCAGCGACAGCAGCGTGGCCAGGTGCGTGGCGTCGAGGCCGCGCCCCCCGCCTTCAGGGGCGAAGATCGCCGAGATCTCGCGGTTGAAGATGATCGAGCGGTTGCGCCCGAGCGCCTTCGCCGCGTAGAGCGCCTGGTCGGCCGACTCGATCACCATGTCGGCGGACGAGCCGTGGTCGGGGAAGTTGGCCACCCCGAAGCTGAAGGTGAGCGGCACCGGGTCGGCCGCGAACTCGCTGGCCACGGCGGAGCGCATCCGCTCCGCCGCGAGGTACGCGTCGTGCTCCGACGTGTCCGGCAGCAGGAGCGTGAACTCCTCGCCGCCGGTACGCGCCACGGTGTCGCCCACGCGCCGGTGGGACGCCAGGATGCGCGAGACCCGTACGAGCGCCCGGTCGCCGGCCCGGTGGCCGAGCTCGTCGTTCACGTGCTTGAAGTGGTCGAGGTCGCCGACCACGATGCTCAGGCGGCGTCCGCCGCGGCGGGCGCGCTCTAGCTCGAGCTCCACCTCCTGGTCGAGTGCGAGCCGGTTCTTGAGCTGGGTCAGCGCGTCCGTCCGGGCCGCCTCGGCGAGGCTGCGGACCAGCTGGGTCACCCCGCCGCGCACCGCGCGCAGCACGACCGCCACCGGTACCACGACCCCCACGAGCGTCACCCAGCTCGCCACCACGTCCTGGGACGGCACCGTCTCGAGCAGCACCACCAGGTAGCACGCGCTCATCAGGGCCAGCTGGAAGATCGCCTGGCGCACCGCGAAGAAGTAGGCCGAGTAGAGGGCCAGCCACGCGTAGAGCAGCTCCCCGGAGATCGTGGAGGCGCCCTCTGAGAGGAGCATGTTCGCGGAGATCAGCAGCGTGCCGAGCGCGGCCGCTGCCTGGAGGGTGGACGGTCGCAGCTCGTCGGAGTTGAGGTGCAGCGCCAGGGCGGCAAGCCCGCACGCGAGCGGTATGCCGAAGCGCACAAGTGGCGGTGCCTCGGTGCCCGGCAGCAGAGACGAGCAGCGCCATCAGCAGCGCGAGGCTTCCGAAGATGCCGCTACCGACACGCGCGGCAAAACGCGTGCTGGGCTCTAGTGGAGGGATTGCAGGTGCCTGCGTAGCCTCCCGCTGGGCCACCGGGGGCTCCATGCCTTCAATGTCGAGCGATTGGCCGTGAAATGTGAGAGGGCGTCGCGGCCGATGGCCGAATCGCCTAGGCGCCGAGCTCGTCTCGCAGGGCGCCGAGTTGCTCGCGCAGGGAGGCCACCTCGTCCTCGAGCCGCTCCACGCGCGCGATCAGGCCGTCGCCCTCGGCCGACGGCGGCTCCGGCACGACCGCGACCGGCGCCTGCACGGGCTCTGCAAGCGAGCTTGCAGGCTCCTCCTCCCCGGCCTCGGCGAGCCTGTGCGCGTAGCGCTGGCCGCGCTCGCCCGGGCGCCGCGGCAGCGCGACCGCGAGCTCCCGCTGCGCCAGCTCGCCGAGCGTCGCGTCGACCTCCTCGCCGGACTCGAAGCGGTGGATCCGCTCGCTGCGCTGGCGTAGCTCCCCCGCGGTCTGCGGGACCGCGCAGCATCAGCACGGTGAGCAGCGCGAGCTGCGGGTCGGTGAGGTCGAGCGCCTGCTTGAAGACGTGCTTGTACTTGACCGAGCGAGCGGTCGACCAGCTCGCCAGCGTCGTCCACTTGCGCTGTCCGAGCCGGTCCAGCGCGGCCCGGACCGTGCCCTCGTCGTAGTCCACCACCGGGTCGCGGTTCGTCGACTGGTTGCAGGCCAGCCGCAGCGAGTTCAGCGTCAGCGGGTATTGGTCGGGGGTGGTCCGCTGCTTCTCGACGAGGCAGGCGACCACACGGATCTCCACGGCGTCGGGTTCCACGGGCGCGTAGCTTAGGCGGGGTGAGCGTCTACGCACGCATCCTGCGGACCCCGGGCGTGGCCATGATCGTGCTGGCCACGCTGATCGGACGGTTGCCGATCGGGATCAGCGGCCTGGCCATCCTGCTCTACGTGCGCGAGGTGACCGGCTCGTTCGCCGCGGCGGGCGTCTGCGCCGGCGCGCTCGCCCTGGGCAGCGCGGTCGGCGCTCCGTTCCAGGGCCGCGTGGTCGATCGCCGCGGAGCGGCAATGCTGCTGCCGCTGGCGGCCGGCCACGCCGCCGGGCTGCTGGCGCTGTGGGGCGCGGGCGCGGCGGACTCCCCGACCAGCGTGCTCGCCGTGCTGTCGCTCGTCGCCGGCGCTGCGCTCCCGCCGGTGAGCTCGGTGCTGCGCTCGCGCTGGCCCTACCTGCTCGCCAACAGGCCCGAGCTCGTCCAGGGCGCCTTCGCGCTCGACTCCGTGCTGATCGACCTGGTGTTCGTTGCCGGCCCACTGCTCACGACCGTCGTGGTGGCAACGGTGGGCGCCCAGTACGCGCTGATCGTGTCGGCCGGCTGCGTGCTGATCGGGACGACGATGATGCTGAGCGGACTGAGGGGCCAGCCGGGGCCCGAGCCGAGCGGCGCGACCACTCGCGCGATCGGGCTCGGCGCGCTGGCCGACCCGGGACTGCGCACGCTGGTGTTCGCCAGCCTGCCGGTGGGCTTCGCGCTCGGTGCGATCGAAGTGGTCGTGCCCGCCTTCGCCGAGGGCGAGGGCTCGAACGCGCTGGCTGGGGTGCTGCTGGCCGTGTGGTCGGGCGCCAGCGGCGTGGGCGGCCTGGCCTGGGGAGTCAGCGCAACCCGCTTCTCGCTGCTCGAGGCGCACCTGGGCTTCGCGTGGCTGCTACCGCTGGCGATGGCGCCCCTGATGCTCGCCACCTCCCCGCTGACGATGGGGCTGTTCGTGGTGCTGGCGGGGCTGCCGATCGCCCCGCTGATCGCCTCGCGCAACCAGCTCGTCCAGCGCGTGGCGCCGGTGGGCACGGAGACTGAGGCGTTCACCTGGCCGCTGACGGCACTGGTGGCGGGCGTGTCGGCCGGTGCGGCGGTGGCGGGCATCGTCATCGAGTCCAGCTCGTGGACGACCGCCGTGCTCGTTTCGATCGCGGTCGCTGCGATCGGCGCGGTCGTGGTGGGCTCACGCCGGCAAACGCTGGTGCAGCCGCAGGCGGCCTGAGGGTAGAGTCGCGGCCATGGGAGTCATCAAGGGCGACCGCAGCGTTGAGATCGATGCCCCGATCGAGCGCTGCTACGAGATCGCGGCCGACGTAGAGAACGCAACCGAGTGGCAGGGCTCGCTCAAGGACGTCGAGGTGCTCGAGCGCGACGACCAGCGCCGCCCGCTGCTGGTGGAGACCGAATCCGACGCGAAGGTGAAGACCGTGCGCGCCGTGCTGCGGTTCTCCTACGAGCCGTCCACCGCGATCCGCTGGGTGCAGGAGAAGGGCGACACGAAGTCGCTGGTCGGCTCGTGGGCCTTCGAGGATCTGGGCGGTGGGCGCACGCGCGCGACCTACGGGCTCGAAGCGGACCCGGGGCGCATGCTCGGGCTGCTGCTGCGCGGCCCCGCCGAGGGCAAGGTGCGCGACTTCCTGCTCGGCGACGCGGCCGAAGGCCTGAAGCAGAAGGCCGAGAGCCAGCAGTCCTAGAAAACAACTACCTGGGTAAGAACCAGGATCAGCCGGTACACTGTCGGCATACCCGGCCGGCGCACATACGGGGAAGCATGCGCGACCGCCCACGCCCTCGACATTCTCGGGGAGCGCTGGGCCCTGCTGATCGCGCGCGAGCTGTTGCTAGGACCGAAGCGCTTCACCGACATCCGGGCGGGCATCCCCCACGCGAGCCCGAACGTGCTGGCCCAGCGCCTGCGCGAGCTGGAGCACGACGGCGTGGTCCACCGCCGCAAGCTGGGGCCGCCCTCGAGCGCACGCGTCTACGAGTTGACCGACTGGGGCCTCCAGCTCGAGCCGGTGCTCGCGTCGCTGGGACGTTGGGGCATCCGCTCGCCGTCGATGGATCCCGCCGGCACAGTGAGCCCCGACTCGCTGATGCTCGCGCTAAGAAGCCTGTTCGACCCGGGCGACCGCGACTGGAGCGCCGTGTACGAGCTGCGCTTCGGTGAGGACCGCTTCCGGGTCGGCGTGGCCGGCGGACAGATCGAGGTTGCCCGTGGTGATGCGCCCGCGCCGGACGCGGTCGTCGCGACCGACGCGGCGACCTTCGCCGGCTTGCTCACGGGCCAGCTGACGGTCGAGTCGGCCAGCGACGGCGGCCTGCTGGAGCTGACCGGCGACGCCGGCGCGGTCGAGCTCCTGCTCGACGCGATCCGCGTGCCCGAGCCGGCCCCGGCGCCCGCCGCCTAGCGGCAGCTTTGCGGGCGCTTGTGCGCCCGCAGGACCTTCTCGTACGCGCGCGGGCGCGAGGTCATCGTGCCGTCGACGCACATGTCGATCAGCCGGCGCCAGGTGGGCCCCGAGTCGCGGTCCTCGCCGCTGAACCAGTTCTGCCACGCGTAGCCGTCGCGGTGGGCGCGGGCCACGTTCTCCGCGGTCGTGATCGGCACCAGCTCGCTGCCGTACTTGAAGATGATCGGCACCTGGAATGCCGCCACGCCGGGGCCGGGCTCGCCCATGCCGAGCCAGGTGGCGAAGCCGGTTGTGCCGGGCGCGATGTCGATCGCCGGGACGAGCTCGTGGAAGCGGTCCACGGCCGCCTGCTGGAAGGAGACGACGATCAGGTCGCGCCGGCGCGTGTTCTCGAGCAGGCCCGCGAGCACCTCGGCGTTCTCCACGTACTCCTCGGTCGCCTCGTCAGGGGTGCGGCCCTTGATCTCGACGTTGATCGGGGTGTGTGGGAACGCCCGCATCACCTCGGACAGCGTTGGCACTCGGAAGTCCGCCGCCTTGAAGCCCTTGGGCGCCTTGCGGCGGCCGGTCGCGACGCCGCGGAAGCGGTAGGCGCGCGCCCGGTGGTCGTGGCTGTAGTGGTCCTCCTCGCCCGGCGCGAACCAGTACGCGGCGTCCAGGCGCTTGATCTGCTTGAGCGTCTTCGACGCGACCGTGCCGTGGCCGTTCGTCTTGCCGTCCACAGTGGTGTCGTGCATCACGATCACCTTGCCGTCCTTGGTCACGCCGATGTCCAGCTCGAGCATGTCGGCCCCGGCGCGAACGGCCTTGCGGAAGGCGTACAGCGTGTTCGACGGGAACTCGTCCTCGCCGCCCTGGTGGGCGATGTTCAGCGGAGCGCGCTTCTGGATCCAGCGGTTGGCGGCTCCGGCTGGCGCGGCAGCGACAACCGCCGCGAGCAGGACGATGGCGAGCGCGACGGGCGCGAGGCGACGCATGGCGGCGACGCTAGCAGTTGCCCGGCGGCCGGCTGCCCACCGCGGCCCGAGCGGCATCCATGTCCGCGCAGGGCTGCATGCGGGTGACCTTGCCGTCCACGACCCAGTTCACCACGACGGCCCGCTGTTCGACCTCGATACCGCTCGCCGCGCCGCGCCCGACGAGCCGGAGGGGGACGATCACGGCCTCGCCCTCCTCGAGCAGCTCGAGCGGCTCGAAGCGCACGTCCTGTAGGCCGTCGAACGCGGCGAAGTAGCGCCGCGCGCCCGCGTGCCCCTCGTACACGTCGGGCTCGGCGGAGAGCGTCGGCGGGACCTCGGCCACGAAGTCCTCGTCGAGCAGATCGATGGCCTCCTCGAGCCCACCGCTGCTGAAGCGCTCGAACAGCTCGCGGACGATCTCGAGATTCGACAGGCCCATCGTCGGCCGGTCACGTTAGCTCGCCGCCGCGAGCGGCGCCGACACCTCCCGGGCCAGCGACTCGATCAGCCAGCCGAGGTGCTCCCCCAGCTCAGGGTCGGCCAGCTCGCCCCGGGGCGTGAAGGCGTGGCCGGCGAGCCCCACGGGCAGCTCGTCGTCGAGCACGCGCGCGCCCGCGTGGTGGAGCACCTTGCGAAGCTCGGCCTGCGCCCAAACCGCGCCGAACAGCCCTGTGCTGGCGCCGATCACGGCCACAGGCCGGTCGCGCAGCGCGTTGCGGGGGAAGGGCCGCGACGCCCAGTCGATCGCGTTCTTGAGCACCCCCGGGATCGAGGCGTTGTATTCGGGCGTGCTGATCAGCAGCGCGTCCGCGTCGGCGATCTGCCCGCGCAGGGACGCGACCGCCGGGGGCGCCGGCTCCACGTCGGCGTCCTCGTCGTAGGGCGGCAGGGAGCCGAGGCCCTCGTAGAGGTCCAGCTCCACCCCGGGCGGCAGCGCGAGTGCCGCCGCCCGGAGCAGCTGGGTGTTGTGGGAGTCGCTTCGCAGCGACCCCGACATCGCGAGGATCCGCATCGGGGCCCTAGCCCTCCGGCTGGACCACGTAGAGGTTGACCTCGAGCGCCACGTCGTAGGCGAGCGCGTCGCCGCCGCCGGGGAGCTTCATCTGCCAGTCGAAGCCGAAGTCGCGGCGGTCGACGACCGTCGCCAGCTCGAAGCCGGACCGCAGGCCGCCGCCGGCTGCCGCCACCGGCCCGGACCAGGTACCCGAGATGGCCACCGGCCGGGTCGTCCCGGCGATCGTGAGCTCGCCGTCGAGGCGGGCGGTGCCGTCCTCGTCCAGGTCGACGTTGGTGGACCGGAACGTGACCTCGGGATGGTTCTCGACGTCGAAGAACTCCGGGCCGAGCACGTGCGCGCGGAACTGGGGCGGGTCCTGGATCGAGATCGACTCGGGCCGAGCGGAGCCCTCGAGCACGAGGCCGTCGTCGCCCGCCGTGAGCGTGGCGCTCACATCTCCCAGCGTGCCGCGGAACTTGCCCGCACCGGCGTATGAGACTGCGAAGCCGAACGTCGAGTGGACCGGATCGGCCTGAAAGGTGCCCGAGAAGGGCTGTACTGCGGTGGTCATGGCAACTCCTCCGAGTTCGTGGTGAACTACCAACATGGTACTATACCAGCAAATGTTCGAAGGTAATCTCGTGTCTATGGCCCAGGCCGCCTCGACAGCCACCGATCGCCTGCCCTACGGGGTGCTGCTCGCCCGCCTCGGACAGGAGGCCACAGCACGCTTCCGCCGCTCGCTGCGCCCGCTCAACCTCGGCGCGCAGCAGTTCATCGTGCTCAAGCAGCTGGAGGCGGTCGGCTCGTGCTCCCAGAGCGAGCTGGCCGACGCGCTGGGCATCGACTACAGCAACCTCGCGACCGTTACCGGCGAGCTGTGCCGGCGCGGGCTGATCGAGCGGTCGCGCGACGAGAACGACCGGCGGCGTTACGTCATGGCGACGACAGGCGAGGGCCGCCAGCTGCTCGCCGATGCCGACAAGGCGATCGCCACTGGCGAGGAGGACATGCTGCAGGCGCTCGGCGAGGACGAGCGCCGGATGATGTGGGACCTGCTCCGCCGGATGGCCGACACGCTCGAGCTGTGCCCGAGCAGCGAGGTCGAGGCCTGCGCCGAGGTCGTCGAGGGCGAGTAGCCCGCCACCCGGCGGGCTGTGTCACGCCCCGCCGAGGTAACTCTCCGCGAGCAGCGCCTCCAGGCACACCAGCGGGGCCGTCGCGTGCTCGCTGGCCTGCTCGTAGCCGAGGCCCCTCAGCGAGCGATCCCAGGTCAGGGCGCGCGCCGCCTTGCCCACCTGGCACGCGAGCTCGAGCTGCTCGACCAGCTCGGCGTGCGGCGCCAGGTCGCCGAACACCTCCAGGTAGGCATCCCTCACCCGCACGACCTCGGGTGAGGCGAAGCCAAACCCGAGCTGGCGCCCGACCCAGCTCAGCGGCTGCAGCATGCACGCGAAAGGGTGGGCGACCACGCTGTCGCCCCAGTCGTAGAAGGTCGCCGAGCCGAGGCCCCCGCCGTTCGCGACGAGGACGTTGTACGGGTGCAGGTCGTTGTGGTCGAGGCTCGCGGGGACCGGCCCGCTCGCCAGCCGCTCGCACCACCCCGCGAACGTGGGGCGGATGTCGGTCAGGCGCTGGAAGGTCTGGCGGCCGGCCATCTCCGCCACGATCTCGAGCGCCTCGTCCAGGCGCGCCGGCATCGCCTCGGGGCGCATGTCCGGAATCCCCAGCGCCAGCAGCTCGCCGGCCTCGGGGGCGAGCTTGCGCTGCAGCCGGCCATAGCGCGGCAGGATGGTGGCCAGAGCGTCGACGAGCTCGGTGCCGCCGAGGCGCTCGGCCAGCGGGCCCCCGCCGTCGGGCAGCAGGACCCATGCGTGCGCGACGTCGGCCGCGATCGGCGCGAGCACGTCGTCGGGTGCGGTCCGGTGCAAGAGCCGGTAGAGCCCGACCTCGAACGCCGTGCTGGGCCCGGCCGCCTTGAGCCACACCGGGCCGTGGGAGGTGGGCGCCCTCAGCACCGTTCCCCACGGCCGCAGGCGCGTCTGCTCGATTTCGCCGCTGCGCGCGCTCCCGACCAACGCCAGGCGCTCGTCGATCCAGGCGGTGGCCAGCGCCTGCCACTCCGGCGAGGACCACTCGACTTGTGAGCTCATGCGGTTAGGGACCCTGACAGGGCCCCAAACTCATCGGAACAGCGGGAACGGCTCCTGCATGGTCCCGTCCAGCCGCTGTGCCGGGCGGGCGGCCACGAGGCAGTTGTAGACGGCCTCGTGCGCGGCCTCGTAGGCGGCGGCGAAGTAGAGGTCGAGCTGCGGATTCGGCATGCCGGCGGACGGCGACGTTGCGAAGGCCACCCCGATCTCGCCGGACCCCTCCGACCCGTACGAGCCCACCCGCACCAGGCCGAGCAGCGGGCGCAGCGCGAGCCGGCGCAGCTGCTGTGCCGACACCGGGGCGTCGGTGGCGCACACGGCGATGCACGAGCCGTGCGGGGACGGCCGGCCCAGCACCGGCCCAGGCTCGAGGCCGGGCACGTCGAGGTAGGGGCGGTCGCCGAAGTTGCAGAGCAGCAGCACGCCGACGTGGTGGTCGCCGACCACGCGCGAAGCGGTCCCGATCCCGCCCGGGTAGTCGAAGCAGACCATGCCGGTGCCGGCGCCGACGGTGCCCTCTGCGACCTCGGGGCCGAGGTTCGACAGCGCAGCGTCCACGTCCCCGATCGCGACTGTGCGGGAGTCGGCCATGTCGCCGTCATCGCACTCGCCGACCACCGGCAGCACGATGTTGTCGGGCCCGCGGCCGGAGGCCAGGACCGCGGCCTGGAAGACGGTGCCGACCGCGTGCGACCCGCACAGATAGACGGGCGTGTCGATCACGCCACGCTCGTCGATCTCGAGCTTTGCCGTCAGCTCCCCCACCCCGTTGATCACGGCCGTCGCGGCGGGCGCGGGCAGCTCGGGCGGCGCCACGACCGTCACGCCCGTGCGCTGGCCGCTGGCCGCCTGCGCGTGGCCCACGCGCACGCCGGGCACGTCGGTGATCGCGTTGCGGGCGCCCGGCTCCAGCCGGCCCACCGGGCCGGCCAGGTCACGCCAGCGCGCCTCAGCCGCCAGCGTCGGCCCCGGCCGGCTTGAGCGCCGGGTCGTGGAGCAGGCAGGCCGCCAGCTGCGGGTTGCCGGAGGTGGGCATCAGCGGCGGGTCGACGCTGTCGCAGGGTTCGAAGCGGCGCGGGCAGCGCGGGTGGAAGCGGCAGCCCGTGGGGACGTTCGTGGCGTCGGGCAGCTCGCCGGAGAGCGGCGCCCGGACGCGCGCCTCGGCCGAGGGGACCGGTACGGCGGCCACCAGCGCTTGGGTGTAGGGATGCTGGGGGCGCTCGATCACGTCCACCGCCGAGCCGTGCTCGACGATGCGGCCCAGGTACATGACCGCGAGCCGGTCGCACAGCACCCACGCCAGGCTGAGGTCGTGCGTAATGAACAGCAGCGCGAGGTCGCGCCGCTTGCGCAGCTCGACCAGCACCTGCAGGATCTGCGCCCGCACCGAGACGTCGAGCATCGACACCGGCTCGTCGCAGATCAGCCCGTCCGGCTCGAGCACGAGCGACGCCGCGATTGCCACGCGCTGGCGCTGCCCGCCGGAGAGCTGGTGGGGATAGCGGTCGGAGAAGCGCCCCGGGTCCAGCCCCACGTCCTCCATGGCGCGGCGCACGAGCGCCTCGTGCTCCGCGCCGGGCACGCCCTGGATGCGCAGCGGCTCGGTGATGATCGTGGCTACGCGTTGGCGCGGGTTGAGCGTCTGGTAGGGGTCCTGGAAGATCATCTGGATGTTGCGGCGCAGGTCGCGCAGCGCCGCCTTGCCCTCCACCGCGTTCCCGTCGCGGGCCACGCTGCCGGACGCCGGCGGCACCAGCCCGAGCAGCGCCCGAGCGAGGGTGGATTTGCCGCAGCCCGACTCGCCCACGATGCCGAGGATCTCGCCGCGTCGCCAGTCCAGGCTGATGCCGTCGACCGCGCGCGCCACGCCGCCGTGCGCGCGGAAGTGGACCGCCAGGTCGCTGACCTCCATCAGCGGGGCGGTCATCCGACCGTCTCCTCCAGGTCGACCGCCGGCGGCGGCGGCCACTCGGTCCAGGGCGCGTAGTGGCACGCCGCGGCCTGAGCGGGTCGCACCTCGCGCAGCGCCGGATCCTCCGTGCAGCGATCGCCGACGTAGGGGCAGCGCAGCCTGAAGCTACAGCCCTCGGGCAGGTCCCAGTCGGGCGGCGCCCCGGGGATCGGGGGCGCCAGCGTGCGCGAGCCGCCGATCACCGGCAGCGAGTCGAGCAGGCGCTTGGTGTACGGATGCTGCGGGGCGTCGAAGACCTCCCGCACCGGGCCGGTCTCGACGATGCGCCCGGCGTACATCACGGCGATCCGATCGCACGTCTCCGCCAGCACGCCGAGGTCGTGCGAGATCAGGATCAACGCCAGTCCGAGCTGCTCGCGCAGCCGCTCGAGCAGCTCCAGGATCTGCGCCTGCATCACCACGTCGAGCGCGGTGGTCGGCTCGTCGGCGATCACCAGCGAGGGGCGGCAGGCGAGCGCCAGGGCGATCATCACGCGCTGGCGCTGGCCGCCCGAGAGCTCGTGCGCGTAGCGGCGCCCCAGCGCCGGCGTGAGCCCGACGGTGGTGAGCAGCTCGCCGATCCGCGCGCGCACGTCGCTCGCGCTGGCCGGGCGCTCGTGCAGGTAGATCGCCTCAGACATCTGGTGGTCAACGCGCTTGACCGGGTCGAGGGAGTTCATCGCCCCCTGGAACACGAGCGAGATATGGCGCCAGCGCACCAGCTGCATCCCGGCCTCGGTGCGTTTCTCGACGTTGATCGGCTCCTCGATGTCGGGGGGCCGCAGCGTCATCGTCCCCGACTGCTTGAACGTGCTCGGCAGCAGCTTCATCAGCGCCAGCGCCGTCGTCGTCTTCCCGCAGCCGGACTCGCCCGCCAGTCCGAGCGCCTCGCCGCGCTCCAGCGCGAAGTCCACGCCGTCGACGATCGCCCGCCCGCCAAGGGTCACGCGCAGGTCGCTGACCTCGAGCAGCGGGCTCATCAGCGCTCCCTCAGACGCGGGTTCACGTAGTCCTCGAACAGGTAGCCGAGCATCGACACCGACAGCACCAGCAGGGTGATGCACAGCCCCGGCGGGATCACGTACCACCAGGCCCCGGCGCTTGGCGCACCCGAGGAGAAGGCGTTCTCGAGCATCGAGCCCCAGGAGATCCGCGTCGGGTCGCCGAGCCCGAGGAACGCCAAGGCGGCCTCGGACAGGATCGCCACCGCCACGATCAGCACCGTGTTGGCGAAGATCAGCGGCAGCGTATTGGGCAGGATGTGCGTGCGGATGATGTAGCTGTCGGTGGCCCCCAGCGCCCGTGCGCGCTCCACGAAGGCGCGCTCGCGCAGCGTGAAGACCTGAGCCCGAACGATCCGCCCGGTGCCCGCCCACGACGTGAGTCCGATGACCGCGATCAGGACGGTCAGCGAGGGGTCCAGCAGGCGCGCCAGGACGATCATCAGCGGCAGCGTCGGGATCACGAGGAACCAGTTCTCGAGCGCGTCGAGCAGGCGGTCCGTCCAGCCGCCGAAGTATCCACCCGCTAGCCCCACCACCGACCCGAGCACCGCCGAGATCGCCGCGGCCGCGAAGCCCACGACGATCGACACGCGAGCGCCCACCAGCAGCTGCGAGAAGACGTCCGAGCCCTGCTCGGTCGTGCCCAGCCAGTGCTCGGAGCTGATGCCGGCCAGCACGTCGAGGCTGGAGGCATACGGGTCGTAGGGCGCGAGCAGGCTGCCGAACAACGCCAGGAACACGAACAGGCTGAGCATGCCCAGGCTGATGCGCCCGCGCCACGTATCCAGCAGCAGGTGACGCACGCTGCGTTCCGCGGTCACGCCGTCTTCACCCGCGGGTCCAGCACGAAGTAGAGGCAGTCGGCGATCAGGTTCGCCAGGATCACCCCGAACGAGAAGACCAGGAAGGTGCCCTGGAGGACGGGGAAGTCCTTGTCGTTGATCGCGTTGTAGCTGAGCTCTCCCAGCCCCGGCCACGAGAAGATCGTCTCGATCGTGATCGCGCCGCCGGCCACCAGGCCGAACTGGATCGCCGACAGCGTGACCAGCGGCAGCAGGGCGTTCGGCACGGCGTGCTGACGCACGACCCGGTCCCAGGGCAGGCCGATGGCGCGCTTGACCGTGATGAAGTCCTCGGTGAGCACGTCGACCATCGACGAGCGCATGATCAGGAAATACTGGCCGAGCAGCATCAGCGTCATCGCGGTGGCAGGCAGCACCAGGTGCTCCGCTACGTCCAGCGCCTCCGGCAGGAAGCTCGTGAACTGCTCACCCGGGGTGACCTGCTGGCCGGCCGGGAAGATCGGTATCCAGACCGCGAACAGCAGGATCAGGATGATCCCGATCCAGTACTCGGGCGCGGCGTAGGTGAACATGCTGAAGCCGAGCAGCCCATCGTCGGTCGGCTTGCCGCGCCTGGTCGCGGCGATCACCCCCAGCCAGGCGCCGATCACAGTCGCCAGCAGCGTGCCGACGCCGACCAGCAGGAGCGTCCACGGGAGCGCCTCCTTGATCTCGGTCCACACCGAGCGGCGCGTGCGCTGGCTCAGCCCGAGGTCGAAGCGCAGCGTGTCGCCCGCGTAGTCGACGAACTGGCCGGTGATCGGCTTGTCCAGCCCGTACGACGCCTTCAGCTTCTCGATCTCCTCCGGGGTCGCCCGCGGGAGGCGGGCCAGCTGGGACGTGGGATCGCCCATGACCCGGAACAGGAAGAAGTTGAAGACGAGGACGAACACGAACGTCAACACCGACGCCGCGACCTTCCCCGCCAGCCAGCGGGGATTCACGAACGGCGCCTCACGTCTCCACCTCCAGGGGCTCGCGCCCGCCGCCACCGCGACGGCGGCGTGCGATCAGCAGCCCCGCCCCGCCGAGCACGACCACGGCGGCGATGATGATGATCCCGGTGTTGCCG
Organism: uncultured Thermoleophilaceae bacterium; assembly: GCA_963716215.1. GTDB lineage: Bacteria > Actinomycetota > Thermoleophilia > Solirubrobacterales > Thermoleophilaceae > JACVRW01. The sequence goes on from OY970298.1 coordinate 153,944, forward strand.
CCACCCCCGTCGCCTCCGCCCTCACCGGGCGAGAGGTTGACCAGGGTCTGGTAGGAGACCTGCTGGCACAGGGTGTCGCCGTTCGGCCTGGGGCACGCGCGGTCGACGTTGCTGATCCGGTCGGTCCGGTAGGCCTCGAGGATCGGATCGTCGGTGAGCACGATGTAGGGCAGGTCGCGCTGGCTGAGGGCGACCATCTGCCGGATCAGCTCCTTGCGCTTGTCGGCGTCGAACTCGCCCGACTGCTCCTCGAACAGCCGGTCGTACTCGGCGTTGGAGTAGAAGGAGTCCGACGAGCCGCCGATCTGGCCCGAGGTGATCAGCTGGAGCAGTGCGCTCGGGTCGTACGGATCGCCTCCCCAGCCCCAGATGAACGTGTCGAAGTCGGGCGCCATCTTGCCGTCGATCTGGCGCGTGGTGATCTCGGTCAGCTTGTCGACGCTGACCACCTGCACCTTGAAGTCCACGCCGATCTCGCGCGTCTGCTCGGCCACGAGCTTGGCCGCCTGGGTGTTCTCGGGCGACTCCGAGCGCACGAACAGGTCGAACGACAGCTCCATCCCGTCCTTCGTGCGCGGCCCGTCGCCGTCGCGGGTCCAGCCGGCGTCGTCGAGGATCTGGTTGGCCTTGTCCGGGTCGTACGGATAGTCGTCGGCCGGCTGCTCGTACCACGCCTTGTAGTACGAGGGCAGAATCCCGTGGCCGGGGAACGAGGTTCCGCGGCTGGAGATCTCGTTCACGCGCTCGCGGTCGATCGCGTACGCGATCGCCTGGCGCACGTCGAGGTCCTGCACGGCCGGGTTGAACTTCGCCTGCGGGCAGTCCTCCTTGGAGCAGAGGTTGAAGGCGAGCTGCGTGAACGACGGCGACGAGCTCCTGACCGCCTCGATGTTCTCCGTGTTGCCGAGCTTCTCGAAGCTGGCGGCCTGTGCCTCGGGGATGTGGTCGATCTCGCCCAGCCGCAGCGCGCGCTCGACGGCGTCGATGGTGCCGTACTTGATGAACTGGATCTCGTCGAAGACGGGCTTCTTGCCGCGGAAGTTGTCGTTGCGCTCCAGGCGCACGAGCCGACCGCGCTCGAACTCGGTGACGACGTACGGCCCGCTGCCCACCATCGGCAGCGGCGGCTGGAACGACTTCGTCAGCTCCTTGATCGGCTCCTTGCCGTAGACGTGCTCCGGGATCATGTAGACGAACAGGCCGCCGATCATCCGCGCGTCGGGCTGCTTGGTCTTGACCACGACGGTCAGGTCGTCGGGCGTCTCGACCGAGGTGACATTCGAGGTGTAGCCGGTGAAGATCAGGCCGTTGGAGCCGAGCTGCTCCAGCGAGTACTTGACGTCCTTCGATGTGATCGGCTCGCCGTCCGACCACTTTGCGCCCTCGACCAGCTTGTAGGTGACCGTCTTCTTGTCCTTCGAGACCGTCCAGCTCTTGGCGATGCCCGAGTCGTCCGGCGCCAGGTCCTCGGGGCTGAAGTTCACGAGCAGGTCCCAGGTCATCGCCCAGATGCGGAAGTTCTCCTCGTCCTGAGCGACGAACGGATTCAGTGTCTGGGCGTCCTGCGCCCAGCCGAGCCTGAGGATCTTCTTCTCCCCACCCTCATCTTGGGCACCGGCCGGCAGCGCCACGACTCCGACCGCCACCGCCATGGCCACGGCCAACAGTCCAACGATCGTCCTCAGCCTCATCCGAATCTCCTCATCGTCGTTCGCTTACGGCCGCCTCGGTGATCTCGAGGGTCTTCGCCGCACCGTCCAGCCGGGCGGTGGCGCCGAGCGGCATCGTCGCCATGTGCTTGCCGTGTCCAACCGGCACGTTCGCTATCGCGGGGATCCCGAGCGGCGCGATCAGCTCGTCGAGGACTTCCTCGATCGAGAGCGTCGAACCGGATTCCTCCGGGATCGTCTGGCCCCTGAGGTTCACGTTCGTGCCGAACACGAACCCGGCCACGTTGTCGAGCTTGCCGGCGCGGATCAGGTGGTTGAGCCCGGTGTCGATCAGGTACTCGTCCGTGTTGAGGTCCTCGACCATCAGGATGCAGCCGTCGGTCTGCACCTCGAACGGGGTGCCGAGGCTGGCGCACAGCAGCGTCAGGCAGCCGCCCACCAGCGGTGCCTCCGCCACGCCCTCCCCGACCGTCAGCACGTACGGGTCTTCCGGGTCCTCGAACACGCGCCCGAGCGGCTCCGGTGTGAACGCCCGGTGGAACCACTCCTTGGTCGCGTCCGTCAGCTCGTCCTTGCGGCGCGTGAAGCGGACGAAGTTGGGGCCGTAGAAGGAGACCCACCCACCGTGCGCCGCCAGCGCCAGATGCAGCGCCGTGATGTCGCTGAACCCGCAGACGATCCGCGGGTCGCCGATCGCGTCCCAGTCGATGCGGTCGTGCAGGCGGGCGGCCCCGTAGCCGCCGCAGAGCGTGTGCACCATGTCCACGCCGGGCTCGCTCAGCGCCCACTGCAGGTCGGCCGCGCGCTCCTCGTCGGTGCCGGCCAGGTAGCCGTGGACCTTGCGGTGGTTGGGCCCGAAGACGACCGTGTGCCCTAGCCCCTCGAAGTAGGCGGTGGCCTGCTCGATTTCCGACCGCGTCTGGGGCGGGCTCGCGGGTGCGCAGACCGCGATCGTCGCGTGCTCGGGCAGCGCGGGCGGCTTGACCCTCTCTTTCACGCGACCCCGACTCGCCCGGCTTCGATCGCCTCGGAGATCAGCTCGGTCGACGCCTGCAATGAGCCCAGCACCAGCTCCACGTGGAGCTCGGCGACCTCCTCGAGGCGCAGCGGACCGCTGGGGTCGAACCAGAGCGCGACCCCAGTGCACTGGAGCAGGATCGCGTAGGTCGCAACGTGCACGTCGGAGGTGCGCAAGGAGCCCTCGCGGATGCCGTCGCGGATCATCCCGCCGAACATCGCCTGGTAGTCGTCGCGCTTGGCGATCAGCGCCGCTCGCGCCTCGTCGGCGAGCGCGCGGATCTCGCTGTCGGTGACGAACGCGGCCTGCCGGTGCAGGCCGTGGAAGATGACGTGCTCGCGCACGGCGGCGGCGAGCTTGAGGGCGGGGCGGGGCTGGCGCGCGACGGCCTCCACCACCTGCTCGGTAAGCCGCTCCATGAAGTCATCCTGGAGCCCGACCAGGATGGCTTCCTTGCGCGGGTACCAGTGGTAGATCGCGGCGGGCTGCACCTGCGCCTCCGAGGCGATCGCCCGCATCGACGTCGCGTGGTAGCCGAGCCGCGCGAACAGGCCGAGCGCGGCCTCGTGGATCGCCTCCCGGGTCGCGGGGCCGCGGCGAGTCAGTTGAGCTCCAGCAGCTCGGGGGTCTGCTCCTGCGTTGCGACCTCGCGGCCGAGCGCGCCGGCCAGGCCCACGGCCATCTCCACGAGCGCCGCGTTCGACGGCGCCAGCACCCCGCGGCGCAGGTATGCCACGTCTTCGAGCCCGGTCCGGATTCCCGGGGCGCCGTGCAAAAGGGCCAGTGCGAGCATTCGTGGGTGATGACGGCCGATGCACGTCACGGTCCAAAACGTGCCGGCCGGCAAGGGACGGATCATGGCAGCCAGTGCCTCCGGAGAGGCGTCGATGCCCCCTGGAACGCCGAAAACGAGGTTGATCCGCAACGGCGGCGGCAGGATGCCCTCCTCCAGCCAGCGGACCGCGCTGACCACGTGGCCCACGTCGAACGCCTCGACCTCGAGCGCGATGCCGGCCTCGGTCGCCCGCTCGATGATGCCCCTGCCGGCCTTCGGCGGCGTGATGAAAGTGTCGTCGCCGAAGTTCATCGAGCCCGACTCCACTCCCGAGATGTCCGGCTGTGCCTCGAGGCCGGTGGTGCGCTCGGCGATCGTCATCTCGTTGCTGCCGCCCGTGGACACCATCGTGAGCAGGTCGCTGCCGGCCCGGATACGCTCGATCAGGTCCTTGAACAGCTCCGGGCGGCCGCTCGGGGTGCCGTCGTCCTCGCGGACGTGGAGGTGCACCACCGTCGCGCCGGCGCCGCCCGCCTCGATGCTCGAGTCGGCGATCTCCTTGGTGGTGTACGGGATGTTCGGGTTGTTCTCGCGAAATACGTCGGCCCCGGTCACCGCGACGGTCAGTACCACGGGGTTGCTGTTCCAGGCGCTCATTCGATGCCCTCCCCGGAGCGCGCCAGCGAGGCGCGCTCCGTATCGCTGATCGGCCGCGAGCCGCGCTGCTCTGAATCCCAGAGCACGAGCCCGAACTCCGCCTCCACCACCACCTGGCCGTCTTCGTCGACGATGCGCTCGCTGGTCGTGATGCTCGACCGGCCGAGCTCGCGGACCCCGCACTGCACCGTGACCGCCTTGAAGGCCGGATCGATCTCGCGCCGGAAGGTCACCGAGCAGCGGCCGACGACGTACTCGTCGCGCCGGATCCCGCGCTCCTCGAGCCAGGCGTCGCGGCCCTCCTCGAGGTAGGTCAGCACGACCGTGTGGTTCACGTGGCCGAGGCCGTCGAGATCGCGCCAGCGCACCTGCACCCGGTGGCCGGTCGCTTCGGGCCTCATGCGCCGAGCGCCTCCCGGAGCGCCGGCGAGCGGCGCACGAGATCGAGGCTGTACGCGCCCACGTCCGGGGTGTAGCCGTTGCCGATCAGCATGCGCACCTTCGACGCCATGCCGTCCGCGGTCAGCGCGGCCGTGGAGAAGTTCGTGGCCATCGAGAAGAACAGCAGCGTGCCGGTGTCGGCGGTGAGCATGATCGCGGTCGGCTCGCAGCCGGTGGCGTTGACCACGACGACCGTGAAGTCGGCCGGTGGCCCGCCGGCTGCCCGCACCGCGTCCACCGCCGCCAGCGGATCGCGCAGGTCGGTGGTCACGCCGATGTCGCAGAGCCCGAGCTCCAGGACCCGGTCGATCGCGCCCTGGTCGACGTCTACGGCGATCAGCGTCCCGCCCTTCATCGCGTCGCGGGCGGCCGCCAGGGCGAGCTTGCCCGCGTGCCCGGCGCCGAGCACGCAGACGGTGCCGCCCTCCGCGGGCGCGAGCGCGTGCGTGATCGAGCCGGCCGCGTAGACGTCGTAGATCTCGAGCACGGCCTTCAACGGAAGGTCTTCGGGCACCGGCCCCCAGGCGGAGCTGTCGGCGACGTAGGCCGTGCCGCTCACCTCGACCTGCGGGTTGTCGGGGTCCAGCCGGGTCACGGCCGCGAGGCGCAGCGGCGTGAGCGTCAGCGAGGCGAGCGTGACGATGCGCTGCCCGGGCTCGGGCGGCGAGCCGTAGTGCTCACCGACCTTGGTGACCGTGCCGAGCGCCACGCCGCCGGAGTCGGTCTCGGGGTTGTGCATCTTGCCGCGCTCGGCCACGATCTCGAGGATCCGCTGGGCCATCCGCGACGGGTCGGCGTCGGAGCGCTCGCGGATGTTGCGGAAGGACGTCGAGTCGAGGCAGAGGCGCTCGACCTCCACCTCGAACTCGTATGGCCGCACCGGCCCCGAGGCGTCGAGGCGGTCGGCCGGCTGGGGCAGCGCACCAGGTGGTGCGGCCACTCTGTCGGCGCCGAGGCGCTGGCGCAAGTCGCTCGCTGAAGCGTGGTTCATGAACGATCGTTAGGGAACCTATTAGGCATAGGACAGCCCTGTCAAGGGACCCAAACGAGTGATCGTTTAGGACTACTAGACCGGCCGGTCCGTTGTAGGTGGCGCAATGGGCAAATCGGCCGTACGTTGGAGAAACCCTCCGCATGAGCCGCCCCTCTGCCCCAAGTCCCTCGTCGCGCGTCGTGCTGGCTGCGCTGGCCGCCGCGTTCTGTCTCGTCGCAAGCGTGACGCTCGTGACGCTGCTCGGCGGAGCTGGTCCCGCGACCGCTCGGGCGGAGGAAGAGCCGGCCACGGCCCCGGTCCATCCGCACGCCGGCGACCTGGGCGTCCCCGGCCTCAACGAGCGCGAGCTGCGCGCGTTCGAGACAGCGACGCTGGGGGCCGAGCACGCGGCCGAGCACGCCGCGATGCGGACCGCCGAGAAGTCCGGCGGCGGCGAGATCAAGAGCAGCTACTCCGCCGAGACGAGGCTGGCCGCGGCCGCCGAGGCGGCGCTGGCGGTGGAGGGCGATCCCGACGACATCGGCCAATGGGAGACCGCCAAGACGCCGTTCCCGATCGTGGCGATCCATGCTGCCCTGCTGCCGACCGGCAAGGTGATGTTCTTCTCGTACCCGACCTATCCGAACCGCCCGAACAACGCCGAGGCGTACCTGTGGGATCCGGCTCAGCCGAACGTGCCGCCGGTGATCAAGAACCCACCCGGCAAGGCCAACATCTGGTGCGCCGGCCAGACCTTCGCCGCGAACGGCGAGCTGGTCGTGTTCGGCGGCAACCTGGATTACGAGTTCCCGCCCTCCCAGACGTGGAAGGGCCTCGACCGGGTGTTCACCTTCAACCCGTGGTCGGAGACCTGGACCGAGCAGCCGAAGATGGCGCACGGCCGCTGGTACCCCACCGGCGTGCGCCAGCCCGACGGGCGGATCCCAATCGTCAGCGGGCTGGACGAGTCGGGCGTGCTGGTGCCGCACTCGAACACCAACCCCGACGTCGAGCTGTTCACCCCGTCCACCGCGCTCAGCGGGCTGGGCACGCTCAAGAAGATCGGCGTGATCGGGGACGATCCGGTGAAGAAGCCGATCGGACAGCTCTACCCGCGCATGGTCGTGATGGCGTCCGGGCACACGATCCTGGCCGGGCCCGACAGGGAGACGAGCTGGTACTTCGACAACCTCGACGCCAACCCGTTCACCTGGGTCGACATCCCGAACCTGACCCGCCACCGCACCTGGGGCACGACCGTTCCGCTGCCGTCGGGCCCCGGCGGGCCGACCAAGCTGCTCGCTCTCGGCGGGACCGAGTGGAGCGGTGAGCCGTCCACGACGACTACGGAGCTCTTCGACGAGAACAACCCCGGCGCCTGGCAGCCCCAGAACGGCAAGGACAACCTGTACGGCCGCGGCCATGCCAACACTGTCCTGCTCCCGGACGGGTCGATGGTCGAGGTGGGAGGCGGGCGGGGCAGCCTCGATACCTTCGAATCGGCGCTCCACTACGCCGAGCCCGAGCAGCGCCACATCGAGCTCTGGGACCCGCAGACCGGGCAATGGCGACTTGGGCCGGCGCAGACCGAGGCACGCGCCTACCACTCGACCGCCCTGCTGCTGCCCGACGGGCGCGTGATGTCCGCCGGCGACGACTTCAACGGGGATCCGGGCAAGGTCAACGCCAGCACGGACAACGACCCCATGGAGGACACCGCGGAGATCTACAAGCCGCCGTACCTGTTCCGCGGCCCGCGCCCGACGATCACGAGCGCCCCGGCGACGATCGGGTTCAACGGGACCTTCAGCGTCGACACGCCGAACGCGAACATCACCGGCGCCGCGCTGGCCGCGCCCGGAGCCGTTACGCACGGCGTAGACATGAACCAGCGCATGCTGGAGCTCAACGTGGTCCAGGGCACCGGGTGCGTCAGCGTGACCGCGCCGACCGGCCCCAACGCCGCGCCACCCGGCTACTACATGCTGTTCCTGCTCAACGACCAGGGCGTGCCCTCGGTGGCCAAGTTCGTGAAGCTCCAGCAAGGCGGGACCCTGGGCGGCTGCGGCACGCCGCCGCCAGCCGACCTCGCCCCGCCGACCGTCAGCCTGACGGCGCCGGGCCCCGGCAAGGTGGCGGGCACGATCGACGTGAAGGCCTCCGCCTCGGATGACCGCGGTGTCGTGGGGGTCCAGCTCAGGCGCGCCGCCACGCTCCTGGCCGACGACACCTCGTCGCCCTACGAAGCGAGCTGGAACACGACGACCGTCCCCGACGGCACGTACACCCTGAGCGCCACGGCGCGCGACGCATCGGGCAAGACCGCCACGGCCTCGGTGACCGTCACCGTCGAGAACACCGACACAGACGGGCCCGCGGTCGTCATCACGAACCCGGCTGCCGGCGCGAACGTGACCGGCGTGGCTCCCGTCACGGCCGCCGCCAGCGACCCCAGCGGTGTGAGCCAGGTGCAGTTCAGGGTGGACGGGGCCAACATCGGTGGGCCCGACACGTCCGCGCCCTTCTCGATCGCGTGGGGGAGCATCAACGTCCCCAACGGCAGCCACTCGCTCACCGCCGTGGCGCGCGACGCGCTCGGCAACGAGCGCACCTCAGCTGGGGTGTCGGTCAACGTGAACAACCAGGACGGGGCGCCCGTGGATGCGCTGCCCCCCAAGAAGCCGCCGCAGAACACGCCGAACAACCCGGGCGGCAACAACCCCGGTGGGAACGGCCCCGGCGGGAACGGCCCCGGCGGCACCAACGCGGCACCGTCCTTCAGCAGGCTCCGCCTGACGCCCGCGACGTTCCGCCAGGGCGGGCTGACGACGATCAGCTTCCGCCTGACCGAGGCGGCGAAGGTGCGCGTGTCGTTCGAGCAGCGGCTGCCCGGCCGCCGCGCCGCGGGCCGCTGCGTCAGGCCGCGCAAGGGCACGCGCCCGAACTGCACCCGCTACGTGGGGCTGCGCCCGACGATGACGATCAACGGCAAGCCCGGCGCCAACACCCTGTCGTTCAGGGGCAAGCTGTCCCGCACCCGCAAGCTCGCGCCGGGCCGGTACCGGGTCACGCTGGTGGCCACCGACTCGGCTGGCAAGCGCTCGAGGGCCGCGCGCGCGAACCTGCGCCTGCTGGAACGCGCCCCGAAGGGTCGCGCCAGCTCGGCCACCGCACTCGCGCTCAGCTGGTTCTGAGCCCGGCGCGGATACGCTGCGCCGACGGAAACGCTCCCCTACAACTGGTACGTCGACGCGGAGGTGCTCGCGCACGAGCGTGAGCGGCTATTCGGCCACGCCTGGCAGTACGCCGGCCACACGGGGCAGCTTGCCCAGCCGGGGTCGTACTTCACGCTGAGGGTCGGCGACGTGCCGCTGGTCGTGGTGCGTGACCGCGAGGGCGCGCTGGGCGCGTTCGTGAACGTGTGCAGGCATCGCGGGGCCGAGGTCGTGTCGGGCGCCGGCAGCTGCACGAGCCTGCAGTGCCACTACCACGCCTGGACCTACGGGCTCGACGGCGCGCTGCGCGCGGCGCCGCGCGCCGATGGCGACCCGAACTTCGACCGCTCCGCGCTCGGCCTGCGCCGCGCCCAGGTCGACACGTGGGGCCCGTTCGTGTTCGTCAACGCGGACCTCGACGCGGCGTCGCTGGCCGACACGCTCGGCGCGCTGCCCGAGCTGGTGCGGGAGGGCGGCGTGGAAGTGGACGCGCTCGCCTTTCACTCGCGCGCGCCCTACTCGCTCGCGGCCAACTGGAAGGTGGCCGTGGAGAACTTCCTCGAGTGCTACCACTGCCAGGTCGCCCACCCCGGGTTCAGCGAGGTGGTGGACGTGTCGCCGGACGCGTATCGACTCGAGCACCAGCCCACGTTTGCCAGCCATCACGTCCGCCTGCGCGAGGGCGGCGGGATGGATGGTCAGTTCCATCTGGTCTGGCCGAACATCAAGGTCAACGTCATGCCTGGCGAGGCCAACCTCTCGATCGGGCCGCTGCTGCCGCTCGACTCCGACCGCACCGACGGCTTCCTCGACTACTTCTTCCCGCCCGACGCCGACCAGGAGTGGATCGCCGGCTACCTCGAGCTCGACGACCAGGTCGGAGTCGAGGACCGCGAGCTGGTGGAGTCGGTCCAGCGCGGCATCCGCTCGCGCACCTTCGAGCACGGCCGCCTGATGCTGCCGAGCGAGGAGCTGATCGCCGAGTTCCAGCGCTGGGTCGCGGCCGGCCTGGCCTGAGGAGCGGGATGGCGCTGCGGATGCCGGTCGTCTGGAGCGAGCGCCACCGGCTGCACGAGCCGGGAGGTGAGATCTGGGTCGGTGTCCGTACCCCCGGCACGGAGGTGCCCGAGCGCGCCGAGCGCATCCACGCCGAGCTCACGCGGGCTGGGGCGCGCTGGGTGGAGGCCGCGCCCCAGGGCGACGAAGCCGTGCTCGCCGTGCACGACCGCGAGCTGCTCGACTACCTCGCGTCGGCCTGGGCCGACTGGGAGGCGGCGGGGCTGACGCGGGAGCCGGGCCAGGACCGGGTCGTGCCGTACATCTTCCCCGACCCGAGCCTGTTCTCCGGCTTCGAGCCGGCGGTCCCCGCCGCCATCAGCGCCCGCGCCGGGCGCTTCGCCTACGACACGATGACGCTGATCGGGCCGGGCACGTGGGAGGCGGCGCGCGGCGCGCTGGACGCGGCGCTGACCGCGGCCGACCTGGTGCTCGCGGGCGAGTCGGCCGCGTATGCCTGCTGTCGCCCACCGGGCCACCACGCCACCCGGTCCGCGTTCGGCGGGTCCTGCTACCTGAACAACGCGGCGGCCGCGGCCGCGCGGCTGCATGCCGGAGTGGACGGACCGGTGGCGGTGATCGACATCGACGCCCACCACGGCAACGGCACGCAGGCGATCTTCTACGAGGACCCACAGGTGCTCGTCGGATCCGTGCACGTGGATCCGGGCGCCGGCTGGTTCCCGCACTTCCTCGGGTTCGCGCGCGAGACCGGCGCCGGCCCGGGCGCCGGGGCCAACCTCAACCTCCCGCTCGCGCCCGGTAGCGGCGATGGCCCCTGGCTGGAGGCGGTCGGCGAGCTGGCGGCCTGGGCCGGCTCGCGCGGGGCGCGAGCGCTGGTGGTGGCGCTCGGCGTCGACGCCGCTGGCGGCGATCCCGAGAGCCCGCTCGAGGTAACCGCCGCCGGCTTCCACGCGGCCGGCCGGGAGCTCGGGGAGCTCGGGCTGCCGACGGTGCTCGTTCAGGAGGGCGGCTACGACCTGGCCACGCTGGGACCGCTGGTGCGCGAGGCGCTCACCGGCATCGAGTCCGCCCTCACAGGGGGCGGTACATGACGTGCAGGCCCACGTAGCCCTCCACCGGGTGCTGGAAGCCCTCCGGCAACGTGCCCACCAGCTCGAAGCCGAGCGAGCGCCACAGCGCCACGGCCCGGGTGTTGGTCTCCACGACGGCGTTGAACTGCATCACTCGATAGCCCTCGGCCCGCGCCCACTCCAGGGCGTACTCGCCTAGGGCCCGCCCGACGCCGCGCCCGGACTGCTCGGGCGCGACCATGAAGCTCGCGCTGGCGACGTGCGAGGCCGGGCCGCGGTGGTTGCGGTGCACGTTGGCGGTGCCGAGCACGGTCCCGTCGCGGTCCACGGCCACCACCACCGTCCCGCCGGGCTGGTCGTCCATCCACATCTCCCGCGCGGTCTCCTCGCTCACGTCCCGATCCCAGGAAAAGGTCTCGCCGGCGCGCACGATCTGGCTCATGAACGGCCAGATCGCGGCCCAGTCGCCGTCGGTCGCCTCTCTGATCTTCACCGCGCGGCGTTGAAGCGCTCGATGCCGATCACCGGGCGCAGCCCGCGCTCGAGCCCTCGGTCCGCGAAGGCGCGGCGCAGCACGTCGTGGCCGAGGGCGTTGCCCAGCGCGGCCATGACCATGCCCTGGTCGAGTGACAGGTACGCGCTCGAGACGTGCCCGGTCTGCACGTTGACGCTGTCGCGGAAGCCCCACTTGCCGTACAGCCCCGGGAAGTCACGGGCCAACCGGGCCAGGTTCGCCGTGGCCGCCGCAGGGGCGTAGTGCAGCCCGAGGAACGCGGCGTGCGGCGTGACGACGCCGTTCGTGTAGGCCGACCGCGGCGGGTCGGGCACAGCCGGGCGGCCGGGGCAGCCGGCGAAGCCGCTGTCGACGAGCGTCGCGTCCTCGTTCGACGGCATTCCGTTCGGGTCCATGCCGGCGCCGTCCACTCCCCAGACACCGTAGTCGCCCTCGGGCCTGTTCGCCGGCGAGAAGCCCCAGTAGCCGTAGCCGGCCTCCTCCATGCCGTGGATCACCTGCGCCTTGACGGTCAGCGGGTGGTTGGCCCCCCAGCTGCGCGGCGCCCACTCCTCCTCGGGCACGAACAGGGCGGGCATCAGCGCCTCGAACATCGACCCGCCCCACGACGGAACCAGCTGGAGGCCGCGGTAGCGGTAGGCGCCCTCGAAGACGTCGACGCCGAGATAGCGCCGCCACTCGCCCACGGGCTTCGTCTCCTGGAAGGAGTATTCGCAGGTGTCCGGCATCGTGCGCCAGCGCCCGTAGTAGGTCTTCGGCGGCAGCTGTCGGCGGCCGATCCCGATGTAGTCGACGATGCGACTCTCGCTGACGACCGTGTCGTAGCAGCACGGCGACGCGGCGGGGTCGTCCGGCCGGAAGTGGAACAGCACCTGATTCTCGGCCGGCACGTAGTAGAAGCCGAAGTCCATCGCGTCGTACAGCGCTCGCGCGCGCTGCTCGAGCGCGGGCACGCTGCCGGCGACGATCTTCAACCCCACCGCAAGCCACGCGTTGTCCACCGACGACAGGATCGGATGGAAATCGTCCTGGGGTCGCGGCGGCCAGGTCGTGAGCTTGGCGCCGGATCGATGGTCGTACCAGTTGTAGAACTGACCGGTGTCGGAGTAGCGCTCCATGCCCTCCAGCGTCCCGACCGTGCGGGACAGCCGGGTCACCAGCTCGCGCCGCGAGATGATGCCGAGCCGCCGGGCGGCGACCGCGCTCCACATGTACGCACCGATGTTGGTGGTCGACGTCTGCACGCTGCGGCCGCCGTCGCGTTCGAGGATGTCGGCGGGCAGGCCGGAGGACGGGTCTGTCATGGCCTCGAACGACGCCCAGGTGCGCTCGGCATAGTCGTGCAGCCGGGCCCGCTCGGATGCGTTCGCCACCGAGGCGAACGTCAACAGCAGCGCGAGCGCGACGAGCAGGGACCTCACGCCCGCTGGGCTACCCGCGTTTGCCCGATCCCACTCCCGGGCAGGTCGGAGCCATGGGTCGACGGGTCTCTCTTCACGCAATGGTCATCGCCGCGCTGGTGTCGTGTCTGCTCGCCGCGTGGCCTGCACTCGCAGCCAAGCAAAGGGCTCGTGACGACCGCAGCGTCGAACGCAGGATCGACTCGCTGCTGAAGCGCATGACGCTCGAGGAGAAGCTCAACCAGCTCACGCTGCTCTCCGACGGCCAGATGAAGGAGAACCCGGGCGAGGCGCGCAAGCCGGTCGGCGCAGTGTTCAGCGAGACCGACCCCGTGCTGATCAACCGCTACCAGCGCGACGCCGTCGAGAACTCACGGCTGCACATCCCGATCCTGTTCGCGTTCGACACGATTCACGGCTTCCGGACGATCTTCCCGATCCCGCTCGGCGCGGCCAGCAGCTTCGACCCGAACGTGGCCCGGAGCGACCACCGCATCGGGGCGTTCGAGTCCGCGGCGGTCGGGCTCAAGCAGATCTACAGCCCGATGGTGGACCTCTCCCACGAGCCGCGCTGGGGCCGGATCAGCGAGGGCGCTGGCGAGGACCCCTACCTGAACTCGGTCATGGCGGCCGCCCGCGTGAAGGGCGCCCAGGGCAGCGACTACAGCGAGCCCGACAAGGTCGCCACGAGCGTGAAGCACTTCGCCGCGTACGGGGAGCCGGACGCGGGGCGCGACTACAACACCACGGACATGTCGCTGCAGCGGCTGTGGAACTTCTACCTGCCGCCGTTCAAGGCAGCGATCGACGCCGGCGCCGACACGCTGATGTGCTCGTTCAACGCCATCAACGGCGTGCCCGGCTGCGCCAACCGCTACCTGGAGAACAAGGTCCTCAAGCAGCGCTGGGGCTTCGACGGGTTCGTGGAGAGCGACTACACCGCGGTGGCCGAGCTGCGGTCCTGCCCCGGTGAGAACCCGGCGGGCGGGCCGTGCGGCCACGGCGTGGCCGAGGACGGCAAGGAGGCCGCGCGGATGGCGCTGAACGCGGGGACCGACTCCGAGATGGTGTCGACCAACTACCGCGACTTCGGCAAGCAGCTCGTGGCCAGCGGGCAGGTCTCGATGCGCCGCATCGACGACGCCGTCCGGCGCATCCTGCGCGTGAAGTTCCGCGCCGGGCTGTTCGAGAACCCGTACGTGGACGTCGACGCCGCGGAGGGCAAGCAGCTGCTGCCCAAGAACCGCGCGGCGGCCCGACGGGCAGCGGGGCGCTCGATGGTCCTGCTGAAGAACGACGGCCCGGTGCTGCCGCTCGACCCCGCCAAGTCGACGGCGATCATCGGGCCGCTCGGCAACGACAAGCACGACCTGCTCGGCCCCTGGTGGGGCCGCGGCGCCGACGAGGACGTGGTCTCCTTGCTCGAGGGCATGCGCGCCCAGAACCCGAACACCACGTTCACGCCCGGCTGCACGCTGAGCAACAACGAGCTATACGACCCGGCCAACGAGTGCGCCTCGACGGCCGGCTTCCCAGCCGCCGTCGCAGCCGCCAACGCCGCCCAGCAGGTCGTGCTCGCGCTGGGCGAGACGCGCGAGATGAGCGGCGAGGCGGAGTCGCGCTCGATGCTCGACCTGCCCGGCGAGCAGGAGGAGCTGATCGAGGCGATCAAGGCCACCGGCAAGCCGTTCGCGGTCGTGCTCTTCAACGGGCGTCCGCTGACCCTCGACGGGGTCCACGCCGAGTCACCAGCGATCCTCGAGGCCTGGTTCCCCGGCGTGGAGGGCGGCAACGCCGTGGCCGACGTGCTCTACGGCAAGGTCAACCCGGGCGGCAAGCTGCCGGCCAGCTTCCCGCGCAACGAGGGCCAGGTGCCGATCTTCTACAACCACAAGCCCACCGGCCGGCCCTGCGACATCGGCTCGAGGTACAACTCGCGCCACCGCGACATCCTCAGCTGCACGCCGCTGTACGAGTTCGGCTACGGCCTCAGCTACACGACGTTCAAGATCGCGGGCGCGCGGCTGAGCGCGACCACCATGGACGCCCGCAGCGGGCACGTCAAGGTCGGCGCCCAGGTCACGAACACCGGCGCCCGCGCCGGCGACGAGGTGGTGCAGCTCTACGTCAACGACCCGGTCGCGAGCATCTCGCAGCCCGTCCGTCGCCTGCGCGGCTTCGAGCGAGTGAGGCTGCAGCCGGGCCAGACGAAGACCGTGTCCTTCAAGCTCGACCGCGACGACGTCGGCTTCTACGACAACCGCGGCCGCTTCATCGTCGAGAACGGCCGCATCAACGCGTTCGTGGGCAACACCTCGAGCCAGTCGGACAACAAGCTGACGTTCACGGTCACGGGCGGGCAGAAGGTCCGTTAGAACGGCACCTCCTGCCGGCACGCGGTGTTGCGCGGCGGCAGGTCGAGGCGCTCGAGATAGAGGGCCACGCGGCTGACCGCCACCGCCAGGCCGACTCGCGTCCGAACCACCACGTGGCCAGACCGACGGGAACGACGAACGCGAACCCGACACCGACGGAGGCGGCGCCCGAGAGGCCCAGGCGCAGGACGAACAGCAGCAGCGCCGCGGCGGCCACCCACGCGGTCCGCTGCGCCGTGGTGCGAGTCACGCGACGTGGCCTACGGCGACCGCCACCCGTCGTTCATGTGCGGCAGCAGCAGCTCGCGGGCATCGCGGTCGGTTCCCGTGGCGCCGGCGTCGGCGTCGTAGTGGGTGCCGGGCCGTTCGATCAGGGTGATCGGGAAGCCCGCCGCCTCGAGTGCGCCTGTCTCGGCGCGGACGCCGGCGATCGGATACACGTCGTCCTCGGTATGGGCGAGGTGCACGATGTTGAACTTCCAGGCGGCTGCGTCGATCGAGTCGGCCTGGGAGGAGCCGGTGTCCCTGAAAGGCGACGTGTTCTCCGCCAGCACCCCCGCGAACATCCTGGCGTTGTAGAAGGCGGTGCGGTAGGAGAGATCTCCTCCCGAGGAATATCCCCCGAGGACGACCCGGCGCGGGTTGATGTTGAAGTGCGTCTTGACGTTGGCGATCGCGGCCAGCAGCATGGCCGAGTCGGTGTTCACGTCCCAGCAGGCGCCCTCCCGACCGCCCACGGCGATCGCGATGTAGCTCTGATCGCCGCCTGGTGAGACCGTGTAGATGTCGCCCTCGCTCTGGCCCCCGCAGCCGTGCGACCAGACGAGCAGGGAGATCGGCGTGGAGTGCGTGGCGTCGTATGCCGACGGCACGTAGATCCAGTAGTTGCTCTCCGCGCTGTCGAGCGTGAAGACCGTGTCCTTCTTGAAGCGCACGGGATCGCTCGGCCTCGAGCCCCGCCCGGAGCTCCCGATCCGCAGCCTGCCGACCCCGCGGCAGTTGTTGCCCTCGGAGCGCTCGCGGAGCTTGGAGCGCCGGTCCGCGCACACACGCAACGACCGCGAGCCGGCGGGCAAACCGCGGGGCACCCGGGCGGTGACGTTCACGGTCACCTTCTCGGCCGGATCCAGGGCCGGCACGGTGAACCGCTTGACCACGCGGTAGCGCCGGGACACCCGGACGGTCAGGGCCGCCGAGGACCGCCGCGCGGACACCGAGCCCGAGTTGCGCACCACGAACGACCCGGCCAGCTTCCCGTCGCTGGCTCGAACGGAGCCCTTCGACACGACCAGATCGGGTCTCGGCGAGACCTGTGCGCCACCGACCGCCGGCAGCACAGCAACCGCGGTCAGCACGCCCGCCACCACCATCGCCCGCAGCCCCCGCCCGAATCGCGTCACGGCGACGGATCCTGTCACCGGGCCGGGGGATCGTCAACGCGTGCGGGTAGCCGCACCCCGGTGGCGTGGCGCCCGAACCCCCAGACACCTGCTCGCCGCATCCTTTCGGCGGCGGCGCGGTGGGACGCTGCGGGACATGAAGACCGGCCGCCCACAAGACCACCTGTTGCAACCGCCCGACGCGGTCTTCTACGTGGAGTCCAGCCTCCCACCCGGGATGACGATCGGCCAGTACAGGCGCAGCCGGCCAAGCCGGCCCGCTACCCGCTGGAAGCGGCTGATGCGGCTCGCCGGCGGCGCGCAGGTCGCGACTGCTAGTTGAGCCTGGCGCGGCGAACGAGGCCGTCGGCGGCCTCCACGATGCCGGCGACGCTCCGCTCCACGACCACCCACGGGCTGAGCGAGAGTCGTGACGGGACCGCTGCTCCACCAAGGATGAGTCCGATCTCGGCGTCCGCTCCGGTCACCGCGTCGATCGCCGCCGGCACGCGCTCCCCGGCGTCGGGCATGGTTGCGGAGAGCGCGAACAGTGCGGGATGGTGATCCGCGACCACGGCCCCCAGCGCGCTCGTGGGCACGTCGGCGCCGAGCGGCAGCACGTCGTAGCCGGCCGACTCGAGCAGCTTCGCCGCCATGTCGAGCGCCAGCACGTGCTGCTCGCCCTCGACCGCGGCGAGCATCGCTCGGTGCTGGGCTCGCCGCGTGGGGAGCTCGGCCAGCTCATGCGCCAGGACCAGCACCCGGGTGGTGATCTGGGTGGCGAGGTGCTCGTGCGCGACGCCGATCTCGCCGGCGGCCCAGAGCTGGCCGATCCGATACATGGCGGGCCCGACCACCAGGTCGTAGAGCAGCGCCTCGCCGAGCGTCAGCTCGAGCGCCTCTTGCGCGATCTCTTCGGCCGCCTCCGAATCGCCCGACAGGAGCGCTACGCCGTAGCGATCCGAGAGGGATTCGGCCAACACGCGCTTGTGGAACTCGTCGCGACCGCGGTCCACGCCCCCCACGCTACGCCTCCGCGCGCGCCCGCGCCGCCTCGTCTCAGGCGCTCTGCGGACGCGACGGGCCGCCGCTGACGCGACCGGGGCGCAGCGGCCGCACGTGCGTGCGGACGTGCTCGAGCGCGCGGGCGACCGCCTTGCGATCCTTGGCAGAGAGGTGCTCGGTGAAGTGGCGGCGGATGCCGTCGCGATGCACGACGCGAGCGGCGTCGAGCGCCTTGCGGCCAGCGGGCGTGACGAAGACCAGCGCGACGCGCCGATCGTGGGCCGGGCGCTCGCGTCGCACGTAGCCCGCCTTCTCCATGTTGTCGATCACCCGCGTGAGCCCGCTCTTGCTGTGGAGGACCCGATCGGCGATCTCGCTCATGGGCAAGCCGTCGCTCGCGTCCTCGAGGTGGACGAGCACGTCGTACCAACGGATCGAGATCCCCTGCGCGGCTTGCAGCTCCACCTCCAGGATGTCGGTGAGCGCCCAGGCGCACTCGATGAAGACCCGCCACGCCTGGGCGCCGGGGAATGGCTCGGACTCGGGACTTGACAGAGAAGGTTCGCTTTGCAACTATTCGTCCGCGTTTATTTCGATCGCGGATTGATGCAGATCGTAGCACCTGCGTCCGACCGCCCTCCGAGGGGAGCAGCTATGAGCACCATCTTCGTCCGCCACGATGTCGCCGACTTCGACGCCTGGAAGCCGGGCTTCGACGAGCACGGCGCCGTCCGCCGCGAGTACGGCCTGACCGACGCGGGGCTCTACCGCGACGACGAGAACGCCAACTCGATCACCATCGTGCTGCAGACGGACGACCTCGCACGCGCGCGCGAGTTCCTCGGCTCGGACGACCTGCGCGAAACGATGTCGAAGCTCGGCGTGAGTCTCTCAGCCGGACGTGTGGATCACGAACGAGGCCTGACGTAGGGGGCGGTCGCGGCTACCTTCATCCGCGTGCCCGAAGCCATCCAGAGCAGCGGCACGTTCGTGTTCGCCGACATCGCCGGCTACACCGCGCTGACCGAGGCACATGGCGACGCTGATGCCGCGGACCTTGCCGCAACGTTCTGTCGCGAGATGGCGGAGGCGGCCCGAGCGCGCGGCGGCGAGCTGATCAAGACCATCGGGGATGCGGTGATGGTCCGCCACCGCGACCCTTCGCAAGCGGTCCTGCTCGGGCTCACCGCGGCTCACGACGTGATGGCAGGGCACGGCTTTCCCGCGATCCGGGTCGGGATGCATCACGGCACCGCCATCGAGCGTGAGGGCGACTGGTTCGGTGCCACGGTGAACCTGGCGGCCCGCGTGGCGGCGCTAGCCGCCGGTGGCGAGGTCCTCGTGACCGACGCCGTGCGAGACGCCGTCGAGGAGCTGGAGGGCGTCGAGTTTGAGAGCCGGGGACATCACCGGATGCGCAACGTGACGCTCTCGGTGCCGCTCTTCGCCGCGCTGTCGGACGCCCGCAGCAGCGAGGAGCACCACACCGACCCAGTGTGCCGGATGTTGGTCGCGGAGGGGCGGGAAGCAGGCACGCTCCGGCACAGTGACGTGCGCTATTGCTTTTGCTCGCTCGACTGCGCTCGCCAGTTCCTGCGGGACCCCGACGCCTACATTGCTTCCGCGTAAAGTTGCCAAAACTCGACGAAAATGGCAACTTTGAGCTAGACTTGCCGCGTGGGTTCCGTCGAACGCAAGAATCGGCTTCTGGAGAACATCCTCCGTCTACGTCGCGCGGAGCGTGCTGCCCCGCGTATTCAGGATCTGGTTGCGGTCAGGTCGTCGCTGGAAGAGGAGCTGGGCGGGACGGTCTCGCAGCGATTGGCTGCCCGGTTTCTGGGCGTTAGCCACACCGCGCTGCAGCGCTGGATCCGTTCCGGAGACCTCAACCTCGTCTTCAATCGCGAGGGGCGCTCAGAAGTGCCCATCGGAGAGTTGCTTCGCCTGCGTGAAGCAGTCGATCAGCAGCGCATCGCCGGCAACCGCAGCCAGCACTTGCTCGAGCCGGAGGTTCTTGAAAGTCGACGTCGCGCGGAGCGACTTGACCCGAAGCGACTACTGGCCAGCGAGGACGTGCAGCCGGGTCATGGGCGTGCGGAGCGTCAGAGCCTTGCCTACCACCGAGCCCTCAGCAAGCGCTTGGACCGGCGGATGGTTGACGACGCGCTGCACACGGTGTGGAAGTGGCGAGATCAGGGGCGCATGGATCCCCGCTACGTCCGGCAATGGGAGCAGCTGCTGCAGAGGCCTGTCCCGGAGATCAAACGGGTCATTGGAGCTGATACCGCAAAGGCACGAGACCTCCGCCAGAACTCGCCCTTCGCGGGGATGCTCAGCACACCCGAGCGCAAGAAGATCCTTGCGGGGATCCGATAGTGGATCGCGAGGATTTCTTCCACGTCATTGCGGCTGCTGCGGACGCCACTAAGGAAGACGAGTTCGTCGTCATCGGCAGCCAGGCGCTCGTGGGCTACTACGCCGATCCGCCAGCAGAATTGCTCCAGTCGATGGAAATCGACCTCTACCCAAAAAACAATCCCGAGCGCGGGATAGAAATCGACGGTGCGATCGGCGAAGGCTCAGCCTTCCAAGCACAGTACGGCTACTACGCGCACTCCGTAGGCCCTGAGACCGCGACCGCGCCCTCCGGCTGGGAAGAACGACTCGTGCCGGTAGTGATTCCGCCGCGAATCCCTGGCCGTCCGACAGCAACCGCCTGGTGCATGGAGGCCCATGACCTCGTCCTAGCCAAGCTCGCTCGCGGAGAGGAACGCGATTGGGATTTCGCGCGGGCGGCACTCCAGGTGGGCATCGTGGGCGAGGAAACGCTGCGAGCCCTGCTCCCGCTGATGCCCGTGTCGGGGGACGATCAGACGAGGATTCGAGAGGCCGTGGCTGGAATCGCCACGAGAGCCCAACGCGACTGATCCAGCCGCCCTCGCGACTCGCCGGAGCCGATGACTTAACGCGCCCGAGAGGATTCGAACCTCTGACCTTCGGTTCCGTAGACCGACGCTCTATCCAGCTGAGCTACGGGCGCTCGGTGGGAGAGGGTAGCGGCCGGCGCTCAGAGAGCCGGCTCGAACTCCACTCGCCGCTCCGTCGCGTCCGGGAACGTGAACTCCAGCAGTCCGAGTCCCTCCTCCTCCACCGCCTCGACGGCACCCGGCGGATCGGTCGCGACTCGGCGCAGGCGGTCGATCGTCAGCGTCGCCACGCCGTCCCGCTCGTCGATCTTCCAGTTCGCGCGGTAGAAGCCGTCCACCAGCAGCGTGCCGATGAACCTACCCCTCGGGAACGGCAGCCCGGGGCCCTGCCCGCGCAGCATCCGGGCGCGGTCGGCGTGCGCCAGCATCACGTTGTCGTACTGGGGCAGGAAGCGCGGCGGCGCCGGCGTCTCGGGGTCGGGCAGCAGCCCGTCCTCCACGTCGAGCAGCTCCCTGCCGCTCGCGTCGCGGAAGCTGCGCAGCTGTGACCGCAGCCGGCCGACCACCTCCCGCAGCCCCGTCATCCCCGACCAGGTGCGCAGGTCCGCCGTGCTCGCCGGGCCGAAGGCCGCCAGGTAGCGCAGCACCAGCGCGTCGATCGACGCCCCGTGGTCGAGCTGGCCCTCGAGCCACTCGTCCGCCGGCGCCCAGGTCGCCTGCCCGCTCGCTCCCCACAGCCCCCGCGGCGGCACCTGCACAAGCGCCGCGTTGAACGTAACCGCCTGGGCCAGCGCCTTCGGATCGGCCTCGGGCCACCTCGGCGCCAGCCGCTCGCCCAGCTCCGCGCGCGTGAGCGGCCGCTCGCCGAGCAGCTCCAGCCCCGCGGCGGCCACCTCCCCGACCGGAGCGCCGGCCAGCCCCTTCAGCCACGGGCTCTTGAACGTCCGGGCCAGCACCGGCAGCGTCAGCGGATGCAGCGCGAGGCAGTCGCGTCGCGAGACCAGGTGGATCGTGGCCCGCATGTGCTGCGCCCGCACCGCCTCGCCCCCGGCGATCAGGTC
Organism: uncultured Thermoleophilaceae bacterium; assembly: GCA_963716215.1. GTDB lineage: Bacteria > Actinomycetota > Thermoleophilia > Solirubrobacterales > Thermoleophilaceae > JACVRW01. The sequence continues at coordinate 175,444 of OY970298.1, forward strand.
GGACAGCTCCCGCGCCCGGAACCCGGCGATCCGCGACCACAGCGCCACGTACGGATCCGGCGGCTCCTGCGCCTGCATCCCCACCAGCCGCTCGACCATCTCGACGGCCGGCAGCTCCGCGCGCTCCAGCAGCCCTTGCCGCGCCAGCAGCGCGCGGTTCAGCTCACGCTGCTCGAGCGTCGCGCTCAGCGCCGCCGGCCGTGCTTGCGCTTGCGCGACTGGCGCTTGCGGGCGGTCGCGCCCTGCGGCGCGACGGGGACCGGCGCCGCAACGGGCGCGACGGCCGGCGCCGGCAGCGGCGCCAGCCGCCAGAGGCACAGCTGCTGGCCCAGCGTCCACAGGCTGGTCGTGATCCAGTAGACGGCGAGCCCAGCCGGAAAGCGCGCCACGATCCCCACGAACAGCAGCGGGAGCGCCAGCATCAGGCCGCGCTGGCCGCCCTGCATCGTCCTTGTGGCGATCAGGCTGCCCGCGATCTGCGAGGCCAGGTACGCCGTGATCAGCGCCACCAGCACCGCTCCGTGTGGCTTCTCGGTCAGGTGCGGGATGAACAGCAGCCCGGAGTCGCCGAACAGGCCGTTCTTCACGTCGTGGCGCATCAGGTAGTAGAGGGAGATGAACACCGGGATCTGCACCAGCAGCGGCAGGAACGCGCTGAGCGGGTTGATCCCGTGCTCGCGGTAGTACGCCTGCATCTCGCGCTGCAGCCGCTCGCGGTCGCCCTTGTGGCGCTTCTGCAGCTCCTTCATCTGCGGCATGTGGCTGCGCAGCTCGCGCTGCGAGCGGAACTGCCGCACCACGAGCGGCAGGGTGCAAACCCGCACGAGCACCGTCAGCCCGACGATCGCTAGACCCCACCCGAGGCCGATCAAGTGCAGCGCCTCCAGCGTCCACTCCTCGACCGCGATCAGCGGCTGCAGCACGTTCGCCAGGAACATTCAGCGCGCAGGCTAGCTAGGCGTGCGCAATGGCTCGGTGGCGCGTGCCGGCGGCTGTCGCCAGCGCGAGCACGACCACCACCGCCCCGAAGATGCGGAAGGTGGGCTCGATCCCCAGGCCCGGCACCGCCAGGCCCGCGATCACGGTGGGGATCGACAGGGCCAGGTAGGCGACCACGTAGAAGGCCGACATCACCGCGGCACGCTGATCCGGCGGCGCAGCCGTCGAGACCAGCCGGATCGCTCCCATGAACGCCACGCCGAACCCCGCGCCGGTCACGCCCGACGCGATCAGGAAGAGCGCCGCCGAGTCGGCCGACAGCGACGCCACCGTCCCGGCCATCCCCGCCGCGAGCACCAGCGAGCCCCCTCCCATCGCCGTACGCGGCGCCAGCTTGTGGAACGCCAGCTGCGCGAGGCCGCCGGGACCGGCCAACGCCAGCACCGCCGCACCACCCGCGAGGTGGCTGTGGCTGTTGAACAGCTCGCCCGCCAGCGACGGCGCCAGGGCCAGGTAGAGGCCGGCGATCGACCACGAGGCGATCACCCCCATGCTCGCGAGCACGAAGGCCGGCCGGATCGAAGCCGGCACCTGCGGGCGCTGTGGGCGCACCCGCAGCCGTCCGGTGCGCACCACGGACTCGCGCAGAGCGAGCGTCCCGCCGAGCGCGACGGCGAACAGCACGAAGACCAGCACGAAGGGGGTGACGCGCGGATCCGGGGCCTCCTGGACCAGCACCGAGGAGACGGCCGCGCCGAGCCCGATGCCCAGTGCCGACCCCACCCCGTTGACCAGGCCGGCATGCACGGCGTCGCCGCGCGGGTGGAGGTCGAGCATCGCCGCGCCCGCCGCCGCGAGCGCCGCGCCGGTCGCGAGACCCTGCAGGCCACGGGCGGCAAACAGCCACTCGACCGACTGGGCGACCATGTACAGGACCGTCGCGAACAGCAGCGCGACCAAGGCGCCGATCAGCACGGGGCGGCGGCCGATCTCGTCCGACAGCCGACCGATCAGGAGCAGCGCGGCCAGCACGCCGAGTGCATAGACGGCGTAGACGGCGGTCAGCACAGGGGTCGAGAAGTTCCAGCTGGCCGCGTAGTCCGCGTACAGCGGGGACGGCGTGGCCGACGCGAACAGCGCGAGCGCGATGATGCCGGCCACCAGGACGAAGTCGAGCGGCGGCGACAGACGGCGGTTCTGGGCGAGGACGGCTACTGACACGTAGTTCGAAGTTTATCGAACTATGAAACAATGTGGCGGTCCGCCTCGCGGCGGAAGCGCCCGTGGGCGCGCCGAGCGCCGTTGCGCTCCGAGTGGCCCCACTCGCTCACCTGGTAGTAGAGCCCGTTGGGCTCACCCCGCACGTCCGTGCCCGGATGGACCAGGACGGGCTCGCCGCCGCCCTCGCGGATCATCTGCTCGAAGAGGCGCGGGTCCGAGCCCGCGCGGTTCTCGGCCATGACCACCAGGCCGCCGGGCTGCATGTGGCGCTCGACCGCGGCGTAGAAGCGGCGGTGCACGTCCCAGTCGGCGTCGAAGACCTGGACGTCGCCGGGCCGGTCGGGATCGGGCAGGAAGTGGGGCGGGTTGGCCACCACCAAGTCCCACCGCTCGGTCGGCGGGATCTGGTCGAGCGCGTCCGATACGTACGCGGACACCCGGTCCTCGATGCCGTTGTGGATGGCCGTGCGACGTGCCGTCTCGATCGAGCCGGGCTCGACGTCGGCGAGCGCGAGGGTCTCGCACCACCCCGCGGCCAACAGCGAGTACCCGATGTACGCGGGCCCGGAGCAGAACTCGAACAGCCGCCTGCAGCGGCGCACGCCCAGCTCGTTGAGCACGCGCGGGAAGTCGCGGCCGAACGCCATCCCGCCGCGGTGCTGCCCCGGCCGGTCGAGCACGGCGATCCCGCCGTAGAAGGCCACCACGGCCTCCCTCGAGGTGGGCGCGAACAGCCGCCCGCCGGAGAGCTTGCGCCCGAGCTTGCGCGCGGCCAGCCGACCCAGCACCCGACCGTCGTACATCTCCTCCACGAGGCGCTCCGGCACGTACGCGTCCACGCCGTATGCGCGCAGACCAAACGTGTCGGAGTGGGGAGAATCCTCCATTGACGACGGAGGATGCCCAGCGCCCCGGGACCGCGTATGGCATCCGATCGCCGATGTATGGACTTGTCCGCGCGCGAAGCGCTATTGGGCGCGTAGGCGCTCGCGGTAGGCGGTCGGCGCCTCGCCGTGATGGCGCTTGAACGCGCGCGAGAAGTAGAGCTGGTCGTCGAAGCCGGTCGCGAACGCGACCTCGTTGACGCTGTCGTCGGTGAAGCCCAGCAGGCGCGCCGCCTCCAACATCACGCGGTCGGTGATCAGCTCCTTGGTCGGGTGGCCGGTGACCTCAGACAGCGCGCGCGAGAGGGCGGCCTGGGGCACGCCGAGGGCGTCCGCGTAGTGCCCGGTGTCGTGATGGGCGGCGAAGTCGCGCTCGAGCACCTGGACGAAGCGCCGGTGCAGCCGGCCCGCCGCGTCGGTGCCGAGCTCCGTCGGGCGCGCGTCGTCGTGCCAGCGCTCGACCCACAGCAGGAGGCTTGTCAGCAGGTGGCGCTGCAGGTCGATCTTGCGGGCGTCGCGCGGCCCCATGCTCTCCGCGGACAGCATGTCGAGCAGCGCCTCCAGGCGATCCTCCTCGCTGTCCGGCACGACGACCGTGCGCTCCTCGCGCAGGGCGAGCAGCGAGGCCGGATGGGTGCGCGCGACGGGGCCTTCGTAGAGCAGCTCGTCCCCGAAGCGAACGATCACCCCGGTGAGCTCCCTGGCGCGCTCGAAGACGTGCACCTGGCCGCGCGCGATCAGGGTCATCGTGCCCGGCTCCATCGACACGGGCTGCCCGTCGAGCAGGTGGTGAGCCTCGCCGTCGCGCATCCAGATCAGCTCGTGGTAGTCGTGGCGGTGGGGCTGGCGCGCTCCACGCGACGCCGCCGTGCCGGCGTTCAGCCGCTCCATGTAGACCACCTCGATCTGCGCCGCAGGGTCGGGCAGTCGGTCGAGCTCGATCGAGGGGCTGCTCGCCTCCGGTGGGGCGCCGGCGGCCATGCCCACATGATGCCGGACGTCAGCCGCCGTTCGAAGCGGGACCGTACGAACGGCTGGGCTGCCCGCGCAGGGCGGTGGCCCCCGGCAGCGGCACCTTGGCGACGGCGCCGCCGACGACCGGCAGCACCAGGCTCGAGGCGCGCGCCCCACCCAGGCTGACCGTGTTGCGCGTGTTGCCCCTGTCGACGGTGGCGAAGTCCCACCGCGGACGGTCGCCCCCAGCCGCCTGGATAGTCACCCTGATCTTCGACCCCGCTCGGAAGGCATGCGCCACCGGGAAGATCGGTACCCGGACGAGCGCGTAGCGCCCGCGCGGCAGCGGCGCCGCGTCCTGCTTCAGGTGCGTCGGGAAGGCGTCGAAAGCGGTCGACTGGCGTGCGTCCAGCTTGCGGTGCGACGCGCGCAGCCACCCGTTCTGGACGTAGGTCTCCTTGCCGTCGGGGCGCACCTCGCTGAGCGTGACCTGCAGGTCCGTGTCCGGCTTGGAGGACTTGACGTACACGTCCAGGCTGGAGGGGCCGGCGATGACGACGTCCTTCGCGAGCGCCGCCGAGACGAAGCCCAGCCCCTTGTTCGCGGCCACCGGCGCCCAGTTGTAGGGCGGCTGCGCCTTCCAGGCATCCTCAGCCCCGTTGCCGGGCAGCGTCTGGCGCGGCCGCGCGCGCGGGTCGGCGGTGTAGGCGGCGGACGAGGCCTTCGCGGGCTTCGACCCGAGCGCTCCCCCGGGTCCGAGGAAGTAGCGGGTGGCCTTCGCCTCGCGCGGGGGCCAGGCGCTGAAGCCCAGCTCCCAGGTGGCCCCGATCGAGCCCGGTCCCTGCGGGCCGGCGCCGTTGTCCATCAGCACGCGCACGTGCGGGTCGCGCCGGAAGATCGCCTTCGCCTCGGCCACGTTGGTCATCGTCGCGAAGCGCGATTGGAGCACCGGCGCCGCGGGTGCGTCCGCGAGGAAGCTGTAGAGCGCGCCGCTGAGCGAGATCACCGAGCCGGGGATGACCGGGATCTCGTCGGCCACGTAGAGCTTCATGAACTCAGCCCAGCGGGTGATCGTGCTGGGGCCGAGCGAGTCGGCGTGGATGCCGTTCTGGACCGAGATGAACACGTTCGGTCGCCCGTTCAGGTACTTGAGGCTCTCCGCGAAGTGGCCGCTGGTCTGCTCGTCCTGGAACTGGCCGACCAGGAAGGTCGGGACCTTGCTCCGCTTCAGCCACGCGCCCGGCGCGCGGTGCGCGAACAGCGACGGCGTGCGGAACGGGTTCTGCCGCTGCAGCTTCAACGCGTCCTGGGTCTGCAGGCGCAGCTTCTGGTTGGCGCGGCAGTGCTTGTCGCCCGCCTTGACGAGCGCGCGCGCCCAGGGCTGGCCGCCGGCGGGCGCCGGCTTGGCGTCGTCCATGCGCTCCACCACCCACGACTGCGCGAAGCCCGAGTTGAAGATGCCGCCGGGGTAGCCGGTGCCCGTGTAGATGTCGTCGGTCACCGACATCGGGGCGATCGCGGCCAGGTGCGGCGGGCGCGTGCCGGCGGTGAACAGCTGCGTGATGCCCGAGAACGAGATCCCGCCCATCCCGACCTTGCCGCCCTTCACCCAGCTCTGGGCTGCGACGGTCTCGATCGCGTCGTAGCCGTCGTAGGTCGTCGGCAGGTCGAACAGGTCGAAGGCGCCGCCCGAACAGCCCGAGCCGCGCATCTGCACGCTCACGACGGCGAAGCCGAGCAGTGGTCCGATCAGCGAGCCGACGGCCGTCGACGACGCCGGCGCGAGCGGGTCGGATGCGCCGCTGGTGATCGAGTCGAGCAGGTTGTTCGGCGCCGCGACCTGGTAGCCGGAGTACTCGACGAACGTGGGGAACGGGCCGTCCTCGAGCTTGCGACCGGCGGGCAGCCTGACGGTCATGGCCAGCTCCACGCCGTCGCGCATGCGCACGTAGTTGAGGCCCTCCTCGAGCTTCAGGCGGCGGTAGCGGGACCGCGGCGGGTTCGCGCCCGCGCGCAGGACCCGGAAGCTCTTGCTGCGCTTGCGCCCCTGCTTGACCGTGTAGCCGCCGCCGGGGCGCAGCTCGCGGAAGATCTTGCTGCCGAAGCGATCGGGCCGCCCGGCGGCGACGACGTTGCCGCGACTGTCGAGCAACTGCAGCCGCTTCCCCTTCTTGGCCCCGAGTACGTAGGCCTGCTCGATGCTGCCCCGGGCCGTGAGCGCGGCGCCCGCCGTCGGCGCGGCGACGCAGAGCAGCGCAAGCAGGACCAGCGTGAGGCGGACGGACGAGGCCAGGCCGCGGACCGTATCCGATCGGTGACCGCGCCTGAGCCGGTGCACGAGGACTAGCCTCCCGACAATGCAATCGGAAACGGCCGGGGCCGAGCTCGCCCACGCCCTGGCTGCCAAGGACTTCGACGCCGTCCGAGGGATCCTGCACCGCGATGTCGACTTCCGCGGAATGACCCCGAGCCGCAGCTGGGAGGCGACCGGCCCCGATGCGGTGATCGGCGTGCTCCAGCGCTGGTTCGCGGAATCGGACGAGATCAGGTCGCTCGATCTGCTCGACACCGACGCGTTCGCCGACCGCGAGCGGGTGGGCTACCGGTTCAGCGGTACCAACCCGGACGGCCCCTTCGTGGTGGAGCAGCAGGCCTACCTGGCTGTGGACGACGGCCGGATCGCCTGGATGCGGGTGCTCTGCTCCGGGTTCCGGCCGGCCCCGCCCGCGGGAGCTGGGTGACGTGCCGCTCGGCGAGTTCGGTGTCTGGCGTCCCCATCAGGAGGGCACCGGACCGGTGGGTGAGCTCGAGGAGCTGGGCTTCGGCGCGATCTGGGTCGGCGGGAGCCCCTCGCTCGACCAGGTCCGCCCGTTCCTGGAGCTGTCGACCACCCTCACCGTGGCGACCGGGATCCTCAACGTCTGGCGTCACGAACCGGACGACGTGGCGGCGGGACACGCTCGCCTGCGAGCGGACTTCGGCGAGCGCTTCCTCCTCGGAATCGGGATCGGGCACCCCGAGGCGACCAGCGAGTACCAGCGTCCGCTGACCAAGATGAGGAGCTTCTTCGACGGCCTGGACGCGGCCGACCCTCCGGTGCCCGCGAACGAACGTGTGGCCGCCGCCCTCGGCCCGAAGATGCTCGACCTGGCGGCACAGCGCTCGCTCGGCACGCACCCGTACTTCACCACGGCGGACCACACGGCCTTCGCCCGCGAGCGGGTCGGGCCCGGCGTGCTGGTGGCGCCCGAGGTCGCCGTGGTCGTGGACGCCGATCCCGAGAGCGCCCGCGAGAAGGCGCGCGGGTACGCGGCCCGCTACCTCAGGCTCCGCAACTACGTGAGCAACCTGGTGCGCTTCGGCTTCAGCGAGCGCGACATCGCCGACGGCGGGAGCGACCGCCTGATCGACGCCGTCATCCCACACGGGACGCCCGAGGCGATCGCCGAGGCGCTGCGGGCGCACATCGAGGCCGGCGCCGACCACGTGTGCGTGCAGCCCGTAGGGCACGGGGCCGAGCCCCTGGCCGACTACCGGGCGCTGGCCGGGGCGCTGCTATGACGGAGAGGGAGGGATTCGAACCCTCGATGGAAGTTTCCCCCCATACTCGCTTAGCAGGCGAGTGCCTTCAGCCACTCGGCCACCTCTCCGGGACGCCCCGATGGTAGCCGCGCCCGGTCAGTCGAGCACGCCCTCCAGGCGCAGCAGGAACTCCTTGCGCTCCACGCCCCCGGTGTAGCCGCCCAATGCCCCGCCGGTGCGGAGCACGCGGTGGCACGGCACGACCACCGGCATCGGGTTCGACCCGAGCGCGTTGCCGGCGGCGCGGACGGCCCGCGGGCTGCCCGCGCGGTCGGCGATCTCCCCGTAGCTGCTGGTCTTGCCGTAGGCGATGCGCGCGGTCTGGCGGAGCACCTCGCCAGCGAACCCGCGCGTGAGCGACCAGTCGAGCGGCAGGTCGAACTCGACCCGGCGGCCCTCGAAGTACTCGTCCAGCTCACGGCGGGCGTCGTCGAGGCGAGCGGGCACCTCGAGAATGCGCGGCGACAGCCTGGCCGCCAGGTCCGCGAGCACGTCGTCCTCGGGATGCCAGTCCGTATACGCGAGCCGCACCAGCCCCTGCGGGGTGGCGGCCACGACCAGCGCGCCGAGCGGGGAGTCGACCGTCGCGTACGCGACGTCGAGCAGTCCCTCCGCGGCGGCCCGTTCGGCGAGCCGCGCGTCGGCGTCCGCCGGCACGGCGTCGGCGAGGCTACCGGCGGAGTCGCGCAGGGTGTTTTCGATGTCCTGGTTCATGCGGTCCATTCCTCTCTGAGCTTCTTCAGGCCCTCGAATACGTTGCGCCTCGCCGCGTCCTCCGAGGACTCCAGCGCCGCCGCCAGCTCGTCGTAGGGCATCCCGAGCACGGTGCGGCAGTAGACGGCGGTGCGCTGCTTCGGAGGCAGGGCCCGGACTGCGGCCCAGAGCTCCGATTCGCCGTCCAGGCCCGCTGCTGCGGGCGCGGCGGCGGTCACCTCCGGGACGGACTCGACGGGCACCGGCCGGCGTGCGCGCGAGCGGTGCAGGTCGATCGCCTTGTTCTGGGCGATCCGGAACAGCCACGCACGCAGATTGTCCGTGCGACGCAGGTCCGGATAGGCCCGCAGGGCGGCGATCCAGGTCTCCTGGAGCGCGTCGTCGGCGTCGCCCGGCCCGGCCGTGGCCAGCAGGAACCGATAGAGGTCCCCTCGGTGCTGGTCGAGCAGGGTCTGGAAGGGCGGCAGCTTCACGTCACAAGAACGGTGGCACGCCCGCCGACGTGAGATCGATTCGGGTCGGGGTCGGGCCGCCGGCCCGGCTGGACCGGCGGCCGTCCCCGTCAGGCGCGGTTAGTGCTTGCTGCCACCTCCCGCGAGGTTGCCCTGCCACACGTACGCGTTGTCCGACGCGTCGGCGTCGCCGCCGTAGGCCTTGGCGTCTCCGCCATGGCCGCCGTAGGCGTCACCGCTCTTGGCGAACGTGTCGCCACCCTTCGACTCGGTGCCCTGGGAGCCGTGCGGGCCACCCTTGCCACCGGCCGCGAACGGGATCGACCCGTTGCTGCTGCCGCCGAACGCGAGCGCAAGCGAGTTCCCGTTCAGGAACTGCTTGTTGCCGGTGTCGGCATCTCCACCGTCACCGCCGTTGGCGTCGGCGTCGCCGCCGTTCGCCTCGTCATCGCCCTGGTGCACGGTCGAGCTGTTGTTCTGCCCGCCGCCCTTGCCAGAGCCGTTCTGGCATCCGCAGCCCTTGTCGGACCACTTGTCGTGCCCGTCGTCGTGACCGCCAGAGGACAGGTTGCCCTGCCACACCTTGGCGTTGTCCGACGCGTCGGCGTCGCCGCCGTAGGCCTTGGCGTCTCCGCCATGGCCGCCGTATGCGTCACCGCTCTTGGCGAACGTGTCGCCACCCTCCGACTCGGCCTTGCCGCCGCCCGAGCCGCCGGGCACGATCCCGGTGGTGAACCTGCCGCCGCCGAACGACACGGCCGCGGAGTTCCCGTTCAGGAACTGCTTGTTGCCGGTGTCGGCATCTCCACCGTCACCGCCGTTGGCGTCGGCGTCGCCGCCGTTCGCCTCGTCATCGCCCTGGTGCACGGTCGAGCTGTTGTTCTGCCCGCCGCCCTTGCCGGAGCCGTTCTGGCATCCGCAGCCCTTGTCGGACCACTTGTCGTGCCCGTCGTCGTGACCGCCAGAGGACAGGTTGCCCTGCCACACCTTGGCGTTGTCCGACGCGTCGGCGTCGCCGCCGTAGGCCTTGGCGTCGCCGCCATGGCCGCCGTATGCGTCACCGCTCTTGGCGAACGTGTCGCCACCCTCCGACTCGGTGCCCTGGGAGCCGTGCGGGCCACCCTTGCCGCCGAGCATGTCGACACCACCGCCGCCTAGCGAGATCGCGGCCGAGTTGCCGTTGAGGAACTGCTTGTTGCCGGTGTCGGCATCTCCGCCGTCACCGCCGTTGGCGTCGGCGTCGCCGCCGTTCGCCTCGTCGTCGCCCTGGTCCACGGTCGAGCTGTTGTCCTGCTTCGAGCCGTGACCACCGCGTCCGCCGGCGTTGCCCTGCCCGACGTACGCGTTGTCCGACGCGTCGGCGTCGCCGCCGTAGGCCTTGGCGTCGCCGCCATGGCCGCCGTATGCGTCACCGCTCTTGGCGAACGTGTCGCCGCCCTTCGACTCGGCGTCGTCGCCAAGCCCGATGGCCAGCGAGTTGCCGTTCAGGGCCTGGACGTTGCCGGTGTCGGCATCTCCGCCGTCACCGCCGTTGGCGTCGGCTTCGCCACCGTTCGCCTCGTCGTCGCCCTGGTCCACGGTCGAGCTGTTGTTCTGCTGGCCCGACCCCTTGCTGGTGCCGGCGTTGCCCTGCTCAACGCCCGCGTTGTCCGACGCGTCGGCGTCGCCGCCGCCGGCCTTGGCGTCGCCGCCGTGGCCGCCGGTTGCGTCGCCGCTGATCGCACCGGTGTCGCCGCCCTTCGACTCGGCGTCCCCGCCTAGCCCGAGGGCCAGCGAGTTGCCGTTCAGGGCCTGGACGTTCCCGGTGTCGGCGTCTCCGCCGTCGCCGCCGTTGGCGTTCGCCTCGCCTCCGGTGGCGGTGTCGTCACCCTGCGTAACCGTCGAGCTGTTCCCCGGGTCTGGGACCTCGGGGATCTCGAGGGCCGACGCGGGCGCCGCACCCACTGCCATGGCGAGCATTGCCGCCATGACCACGGTGATGCGCTTCATGTGGTCTTCCTCTCTATGTCGAACGCTGACTGCCTCGCCGGGCTGTGGAATCGGTGGATCCCCGGCGCGATCCTGGTCAGGCGCTGTGAGCGCTAGCCAGGGCGTTCGAGCAGCGAGATGAATGGTGTCGGGCGCAGGAAGCCCGACACCTGGCGAAGTGTGCGTACGGCTCTGGGCGCGAGCAGGGCGAGTGCGCCGAGCAGCACCGCGACGAAGAGGGAGAAGCCGAAGCCGCCGCCCGTGCCCGCCGTGCCGGCCGACGCTGACAGCGGCGGCGGCTCTGGGCGGTGGGGGACATCCTGGGCCGGCTGCGAGCGTGCGCCGGGCTTGTCCGCCGCAGCGCCTGGCGCGGGCGCGCCGGCCGGCTGGAAACCGTGGAAGGTGGCGCCAGAGGCCGGACGATCCGCATGCGTAACCGCACCGGCAGGCCGCTTCGGGTCAGGCCGGTGGGCGACGGGGCGCGGCTGCATGGGCGCCTCTGTGACCGGGGCGTTGACCGGGGCGTCGACCGGCGGGGCCGCCTGCTCAACCGGCGGCGCGGGCTGGCGAACACGCGGTGCGGGTGGCGTGGGGACGGCCTTCGGCAGAGCGCGCCCGGCCGTGTCGGAGAGCCGCCTGACCTGATCGCCGACGGCGCCGAGCGCTCGGTCCGCGGTATCCGTGGAGGTCCGCGCGGCGTCGTCGACGGTCTGCGTGACCCGTTCGACGACCTGAGTGGCCGGCGCCGTAACGGGCTCGAGCGCCTGCGTCGTGTCCTCGACGGCCCGCTGTGACAGGTCGCGGACCGGCTGGACGGCCTCGTTCACCTGTTCGGTGACCGCGGGAACCTGCGGCAGCTCGGGAGCAGGCGGCGGGCTGGGCGCGGCCGGCGCGACCGCTTCGACCGTGTCCGTCGCCGACTGCTGCACGGTGTCCAGGACGTCGGCGGACGCGCTGGCGGGCCAGACCAAGCAGATGGCACAGAGCGCTACCGCGAGCCTCCACACAGGCCGAGGTATACCAAGAAGTGCACTGGACTAACCCAAAAATACGCAAAAACTTTGCGAGGATGCCGACGCTTAACTGAAAGCGCACGAGGTTCGGCTCCGAACCCTGCGTACACAGGCGTCGCAAACCCGCACCACGACTGATTTCCAGAGGCGCTAGGAGTGAATGAAGACCGGCGCGCCGAGCGGCACGTTGTTGATCAGCCAACGCGCCTGGCTTGCCTCCGCGCGCATGCATCCGAGGCTGACCGGGTTGCCGATGCTCGACTCGTCGTTGGTCGCGTGAACGGCGAGCCGGTCGCCGCCGGGCCAGTACGGGGGCAGATCAGTCTGGTGCCCGGTGAGGGCGAGCACGCAGCAGCCATAGGGCGACTGCTCGGACGTGACCTCCAGCCGGTCCGTGACGGTGAAGCGGCCCTTCGGCGTGGGGTTGTCCTTGCGCCCGATCGCGACGGTCAGCTTGCGAACCGTCTTGCCGTTGTGGCGAACCATCAGCTTCCGCTTCGACAGGTCCGCGTGCAGCGACCACTCGACGCAGTCGACGCTAACCCGTTCGCGCCGCAGCCAGGCGATCTCGCCGTTCTTGAGCTCCGACGCCTGGACTCCGAGCCACTCGCCGCGCTGGCTCACCACGCCGAGCACGCGCGGCGACCCCCACTCGGTCTTGGGCGTGATGCGCAGCCGCTTCTCCCCGCCCGGCTCGCGGTAGAGCACCGTCGAGCGACGCACCGAGGCGGTCGAATAGCACGCGGTCTTGCCCGGCTCGGTCGGGAACGGGGCGGCCAGCGGGCCGCCCTCCTCGGGCACGAAGTGACGCGTGCCGTCGCCGCCACCGTCGCTGCTGCGCGGCACGACGCGCTCGGAGTCGCCGAACTGAGTGGCGCCGATCACACCCGCAGCACCCACCAGCGCCGCGATCCCTAGGCCGATAAGGGCCATCGGGACGGCGCGCTTCGGGGGGTCGGGGGCTTCGCGCTCGCGCTCGGCGAACATCTCGAGCACGGGCTGGGGCGGGGTGTCGGGCTGCGGGTCCGCCCCCGGCTCGGCTTGGGCCTCCGGCTCGGGCTCGGGCTCGGCCTCGGCCTCGGCCTGCTGTGCCTCGACCGGCTCGACCGGCTCGATGTCGGGGGGCGGCGGCACCGGTGCCAGCGCCGGCGGGTCGGGCTTGGGGCTCTCGTCAGGAACCGGCACGGCCGCCAGGCGCGAGCGACTGCCGCCGGCGGCGAACTCCTCGCCCAGCGAGGCCACGGCCTGGCTCCAGGTGCTGGGCTCCAGTAGCGCCTTCAGCACCGCCCCGAGATCCTCGCCGCGCTGGAGCTCCATCTCGTCCGCCAGCCGCTCGATCGCTCGCGCACGACTCCGGGCGACCTCGGAGGGCGAGCACTCGTACAGCCGCCCGAGCGCCTCGTCCGGGACGCGGCGGCGCAGCGACAGCGAGAGCAGCTCGCGGTCGCGCGGGGGTATGCGATCGAGCGCTTCGGCGAGCTGTTCGGGGCGGATCACGCTGGGTCTCTTCTCCAGGCGCGCGGGGGGCATCGGACCGCGCGCGGGACTCGTTCAAGCGTACTGGCGGTACTGGCCGGAGCGGGGCGATTGACGCGCAGTCCAGAATTCCGCTTCCATGCGTGCGGAAATGGAGGGGTGGCAGAGTCCGGTCGATTGCAGCTGCCTTGAAAGCAGCCGGCCCTGCAAGGGGCCCGGGGGTTCGAATCCCTCCCCCTCCGTCTGATGACCGGCGAGGACATTCTCCGTTCCTTCGCCGACGCCGAGCCACGGCCTTTCTGGCTCTCCCAACCGGGCGCGCCTGAGCCCGGTCCGCCGCTCGAGACCGGCGAGGAGGCCGACCTCCTGGTGATCGGCGGTGGCCTGACCGGTCTCTGGGCCGCACTGCTGGCCCGCGAGCGGGATCCGACCCGCGAGGTGGTGCTGCTCGAGGGGGAGCGAATCGCCTTCGGTGCCAGCGGGCGCAACGGCGGCTTCATGGACGCATCGCTGACGCACGGGATCGAGAACGGCGTGGCGCGCTGGCCCGACGAGATGCCAAGGCTGGAGGCGATGGGGCGGGACAACTTCGCGGCGATCCGCGACGCGATCGAGCGCCACGGGATCGATGCCGGCTTCGAGGAGACCGGCGAGCTGGCGTTCGCCGCCGCGCCGTACCAGGCCGAGTACATCGCCGAGGCGGTCGAGACCGCGCGCGCCTACGGCTGGCGGGCCGAGGCGCTGACCGCCGAGCAGGCCCAGGCGGAGGTCCACTCGCCGACCTACCACGGCGCCGCCTACCTGCCCGACGGGCGCGCGCTGGTCGACCCGGCTCGGCTGGCATGGGGGCTGGCCGCGGCGGCCCGGGCGGCGGGGGTCAGGGTGTGGGAGCGGTCACCGGTCGCGCGGCTCGAGCGCGATGGCGACGGCGTGCTCGCCACTACCCGGTCCGGGCTCGCGGTGCGCGCCCGCCGCGCGGTCCTGGCCACAAGCGCGTTCCCACCGCTGGTGCGCGCGATCCGGCGCTACGTGGTGCCGGTCTACGACTACGTGCTCGTGTCCGAGCCGCTCGACCGCGGGCAGCACGAGTCGCTCGGCTGGGCGCGCCGCCAGGGGCTGACCGACATGGGCAACCAGTTCCACTACTACCGGCTCACGAGCGACGACCGCGTCCTGTTCGGCGGCTACGACGCGATCTACAACTTCCGCAACGGGATGGGTCCGCACCTGGACGAGCGACAGGACTCGTTCGAGCTGTTGGCAACCCATTTCTTCGAGACCTTCCCCCAGCTGGAGGGGCTGCGGTTCACCCATCGTTGGGGTGGCGCGATCGACACCTGCTCGCGCTTCTCGGTGATGTTCGGCAAGGCGCTCGGAGGCCGGGCGGTGTTCGCGGTCGGCTACACCGGGCTCGGCGTGGCTGCCAGCCGCTTCGGCGCCGAGGTGTCGCTCGACCTCGCCGACGGCCGCGACACCGAGCGCACCCGGCTCGGCATGGTGCGCAGCAAGCCGATCCCGTTCCCACCCGAGCCGCTGCGCTACGCGGGCATCACGATCACCCGCCACGCGCTCGCCCGCGCCGACCGGCGCGAGGGCCGGCGCGGCCCGTGGCTGCGGGTGCTGGACCGGCTGGGGCTGGGCTTCGACAGCTAGATCGTCGCCGGCGCGCCGAACGGGTGCAGCACCTCGGGCACGGTCACGGTGCCGTCGTCGCCCTGGTGGTTCTCCGCGATCGCGATGATCGTCCGCCCCACCGCCACGGCGGTGCCGTTGAGCGTGTGGACGGGCTGCGGGGACGCGCCCTCCTCGGGGCGGTGGCGCACCTCCAGGCGGCGTGCCTGGTAGGCGGTGGTGTTCGAGCACGAGGTGAGCTCGCGGTAGCGGCCCTGCCCGGGCAGCCAGGCCTCGAGGTCGTACTTCTTGGCGGCTGAGTTGCCGAGGTCGTTCGCGGCGATGTTGACCACGCGGTAGGGGATCCCGAGCGCGGTGAGGATCTCCTCCTCGATCGCAAGCAGCCGCTCGTGCTCGGCTCCGGACTCCCCCGGCTCGACGAAGCTGAACATCTCGACCTTGTCGAACTGGTGCACGCGAAAGATCCCCTGCGTGTCCTTCCCCGCGGCGCCCGCCTCGCGGCGGAAGCAGGTGGAGAAGCCGGCGTAGCGGAGCGGCAGCTCGCCCGGGGCGAGGATCTCGCCCGCGTGCAGCGACGCGAGCGGCACCTCAGAGGTGCCGGCGAGGAACAGCTCGTCCTCCGGCACGCGGTAGATCTGCTGCTCGGTGTCGGGCAGCATGCCGGTGCCGAACAGCGCCGGCTCGCGCACCAACACGGGCGGGATCACGGGCGTGAAGCCCTTGCCGTCGAGCAGGTCCAGCACCCACTGGACGAGCGCGAACTCGAGCCTCACGAGGGGCCCCTTGAGGTACACGAAGCGCGAGCCGGCCACCCGAGCTCCCGCCTCGAGGCCCAGGTGCTCGGCCAGCAGCTCGACGTGGCTCTGACCCGTCGCGCCCGCCTTGCCCTCCTCGCGCAGGACCTCGTCCTCGACGGGCGCCGTAGGGTCGGCCAGGTTCGGCAGCGCCGCGAGCACGACCGCGCGCCGCTCCTCCACCCCCCGCAGCTCCTCCTCGAGCGTCTTCTCGCGCTCCGAGACCCCCTTCACGTCCGCGATCGCCTCCGCGCTGTCCGCACCGGAGCGCTGCAGCTCCCCGATCCGCTTCGACGCCTCGTTCTTGCGCCGCCTCAGCTCCTCCAGCTCCGGCAGTAGTGCCCGCCTGCGCTCGTCGAGCTCGAGCGCCTCGTCGAGCAGCGCCACATCGAATCCGCGCACGCGCAGCGCCGCCCGCGCGGCCTCCGGGTCCTCGCGGATCTCCTTGAGGTCGAGCACGGCGACCCCCGCGCCCCGGCTACTCGCCGGACGGGCCGGAGGCGGTCGGGTCGTTCGTGCCGCTCTCCTTGCCGGAGTATTCGGATAGGAAGTCGGCCACCGCCTCGGCCTCGTCGCCCACGACGATGTTGGCGGGCATGATGCCGCCCGAGAAGCCGCCGTTGCGGATCGCGAACAGCACGTCGTCGCGGCTCTCCTTGCGGACGTTGAAGTTCGGGCCGTTGGTGCGCTCGCCGCCCTGCAGAGCCCCCGGCGGCTTGGAGCCGTAGGCGTTGGCGGCGTCCAGCGAGTGGCAGCCCGAGCAGCGCTCGTTGAACAGCTCGGCGCCCGCGTGGGCGGTCGTCTGATCCTCCGGGACCTCGATCTCACCGCCGCACCCGGCGGCTACCAATGCGACCGTGGCGGCGCAGAGAATGGCGGTCAGGCGGGGCACGGCGGCGCATAGTATCCGCTCCCAATGCGTCGCCTCGCCGCCCCCTTCGCCATCCTCGCGCTGGCGGCCGGATGCGGCGGGGACGACGACGGCGACACCGGCCGCACGGTCACCGTCGACGCCGGCGGCAAGCTCGCGGTGGAGGCGCGCGAGTACTCGTTCGACCCCAGCGGGATCGTGGTGAGCGGCGCCGGTCCGCTGCGCATCGAGCTCCGCAACGACGGCGACCTGGCGCACAACCTGCGCCTACGACGCGACGGCAAGGACGTCGGCGGAACCCCGAGCTTCCCGGGCGGACGCACCGAGTCCGCGAGCGTGGACCTGGAGCCGGGCACCTACGAGCTGCTCTGCACGGTCGGAGACCACGCCGAGCTCGGGATGAAGGGCAAGCTCGAGGTGAAGTAATGCCCCGACGGCGACCGGTTCGCCGCCGATGCTGACGACCTCCGGGCGAATCCTTCGCGGTTGGGTGGCCGTCACCGGACGTCGCCGGGGCAGAGTGGATTTCGCCGCCTGCCCCGGCGTTCCTCTAGGGCAATCGCTTCACCAGCCGCAGGCGCGTCCCGGCTTCCCCCGGGTACAGCTCCACGGCGTCCATCATGACCCGCATGAACTCCAGACCGCGACCGCTCTCCGGCATGTCTCCGCGGCGCGTCACGCGCGGCACGAAGCGTCCGGTGTCGACCACCTCGAACGAGAGCGTCCCGGGCTCCTCACTGACCACGATGTGGACCGGATCGTCCGGTGAGCTCGACCCGTGCTGGATCGCGTTGGTCACCGCCTCGCTGATCGCCAGCTTGACCTGGTAGCAGTCGCTCGACGGCAGGCCGAGCTCGAGCGCGGCGCGCTCGGCGAAGTCGCGCGCCTCCTTGAGGCGTGCGAGGTCCGCGCTGATCGAATGCTCCCGCCGAGCGGCGATCACCGGAGAAGTTTTACGCCACCGAGTGATCCGGTTGCACCGACGCTGCGAAATGGAGGGGCAGCAGGAGGCGGGTGTTGCACAGGTTTCCGCCTCGTCACCTCTCAAAGGAGGACTCGCAATGCGCAAGCTGCTGATCGCCCTCGCGGCGCTCACCGCCGCAGCGCTCGCGGCAACGCTCGGCTTCGGCTCGAGCCACCGCGAGGCACCGGGGATCACTCTCGATCCATCGGCGGACAACACCGACACGTACGCGTGGACGGCGAAGGACGCTCCCGGTGCACTCACCGTCGCTGCCGACTGGATACCGGGGCAGGTTCCGGCAAACGGCCCGAACTTCTTCGGGTGGGATGACCGGGCCCGGTACTACATCCACGTCGACAACACCGGTGACGGCCGTCCCGACGTGAGCTATCGGTATCAGTTCAAGACCACGACCAGGAACCCGAACTCGTTCCTGTACGCCCTGCCGGGCGCCAGTGGCTACAACGATCCGAAGCTGAACGTCATCCAGCGGTACTCGATCGTCCGCGAGACGTACCGCTACCACGGCAGGAAGGTCTCCATCAAGGAGAAGAAGATCGCCGAGGGGCTGCCGTCCGCGCCGCCGAACATCGGTCCGAAGACGTTCCCGAACTACTCGGTGTTCGAGAGCGGGGCCGTCAAGACGATCGGCGATGGCACGAAGGTGTTCGTGGGTCAGCGCGACGATCCGTTCTTCGTCGACCTGGGCGCCACCTTCGACGGCATCAACGTCCGGAAGCTCACCGGCAACCAGGGTCTGGGCAAGGACGACCTGAGCGGGATGAACACCAACTCGGTCGTCATGCAGATCCCGGAGAAGCTGGTGACCAGGAACCACAAGTCGGTCTCCGGTCCGAACTCCCGCAACGCGGTAGTCGGCGTCTGGTCCACCACGGAGCGCAAGCAGCTCCAGGTGTACGGCGCCTCCGCTTCCAAGCGCAAGCACCACCGCAAGGCGAAGCGTTCGTACCACGCCGGTTGGGTCCAGGTCTCGCGCCTGGGCAACCCGCTGGTCAACGAGGTGGTCATCCCCCTCGGCAAGAAGGACCAGTTCAACCGCACCACGCCCGACCGTGACGCGGAGCTCTACGGCGGATTCGTCGTGAAGCCCGAGCTCGCGGCGATCCTGAACGCGCTGTTCAGCGTCAACGCTCCGGAGAACAACCGCACGGACATCGTGCAGGCGCTGCTCCAGGGCATCCCGATGCTGAACCAGCACGCCGGAATCGACGGGCCGCCGGCGGTCGACACGATCAAGCTCAACCTCGGCGTGCCTCCGTCGGCGACGGAGGACCGCTTCGGCGTGATCGGCGGGGACACCGCCGGCTTCCCGAACGGACGCCGCCTCGGCGACGACGTCGTGGACATCGAGCTGCAGGTCGTGGCCGGTTTCCTGAAGGGCAACAAGGTGCCGCTCGGCGACGGCGTGGACCGGAACGACAAGCCGTTCCTGTCCTCGTTCCCGTACCTGGCCTCACCGCATGACGGGTTCAACTCCGCGCCCTCCACGCGGGTCGAGCCTGGCCATGCGCCGGTGCCAGCGGGCGGCTAGCCCCTAGCGAGGCAGGCGGGGGGCGCCGAGCGGCGCTCCCCGCCACCCCGCGCTCCCTGGAGGACTCGCGAATGACCCTCTCCCCACCCAACCTGATCAAGCTCCTCACCCCGGTAGTGGTTTTCGCCGCGGTGCTCGCTGCGCTGCTGGTGGCCAACGGGGGCGGCGCACCCTCGCTGCCCGCGATCGCCGACAGCGGGGCGCCGACCGGCGACGCCGTGGCCGACTACCAGCGCGCGGTGCGCGCCGCGCCCGACGACCCGGCCGCGTACGCCGGACTCGGCGACGCCTACCTGGCGCGCGCTCGAGCCACCGGCGACCCGGGGTTCTACTCGCGCGCGGGGCGCGCGTTCGACGCCGCCCGTCGGCGCGACCCCTCCGACCTCGGCGCCCTGATCGGTGCCGCGACGCTGGCGGGCCTGCGACACGACTTCCGCGAGCAGCTGCGCCTCGGCCGCGCGGCCGCCGCGCAGGCGCCCCAGCTCGCCCGGCCCTACACGGTGATCGCCGACGCGCGGATCGAGCTGGGCCGCTACGACCAGGCCGCGCCGGCGATTCAGCGCCTGCTGGACACCAAGCCGGGCCTGGCGGCCTACTCGCGCGCCTCTTACTACCGCGAGCTGTCGGGCGACCGGGCCGGGGCGATCGAGGCGATGAGGCTGGCCGCCTCGGCCGGCGGCGCGCCCGAGAACGTGGCCTACGTGCAGGTGCTGCTCGGCGATCTCGAGCTCTCTCGGGGCAACGCCAGGGGCGCCCGGCTGGCCTACACGTCGGCCCTGCGATCGCTGCCCGGATTTCCGGCTGGCATGGTCGGACTCGCAAAAGCTGACGCGGCGGGCGGCGATCTGGGGAGAGCCGCCGCCCGCCTGCGTCGGGCTGCCACCCGGCTGCCCCTGACCGGCACCCTGGCGCTGCTGGCGCAGGTCGAGCTCGCGCTCGGGCACCGGGAATCCGGCGACGGTGCGCTCGCGGCCGCGCGCGCGCAGCAGGACCTCTACCGCGCGGCGGCCACCGCTCCGGACGCCGAGGCGGTGCTGTTCGAGGCCGACCACGGCGAACCCGCCGCGGCCGTGGACCTGGGCCGGCGCGTGTGGCGCGCGGCGCCCAGCGTCCGGTCCGCGGACGCGCTCGGTTGGGCGCTGACCAGAGCCGGCAGGCCGAAGGCCGGGCTGCGCTGGGCGCGGCGGGCGCTCCGGCTCGGGTCGCGCGACCCGCTGTTCCGCTTCCACGCCGGCATCGCCGCGGTTGAGGTGGGCCGCCCGGGCGCGGTCCACCTGCGGATCGCGATCAGGGGCGAGGGCATGCTCTCGCCGCAACAGGCCACACAGGCCAGGGAGGCACTCCGATGAGGCGCTTCGCCGCGATGCTGACGGTGGCGGTCGGGTTCGCCGTCCTGCCGGCGGCGGCAACGGCCCACCCGCTCGGCAACTTCTCGATCAACCACCTGAGCACGGTGAGCATCTCGTCGGACTCGGTCGACGTGCGCTACGTGCTCGACCAAGCCGAGATCCCGACCGTGCAGGAGCGCGGCCAGAGCCCGGCCGAGGTGCTGGAGAGCAAGCGCGCCGAGATCGAGGACGGCCTGACGCTGCGCGTGGACGGTCGTGCCGTGGCGCTGACGATCGCCGGCCCCGGGCGCATCGCGTTCCCGCGCGGCAGCGGCGGGCTGCGCACCACGCGCGTGGAGCTCGACCTGTCCGCTCGGGTCGACTCGCCGCGCCGGGTGGTGCTGGAGGACGGCACGTTCGGCGACCGGGTGGGCTGGAAGGCGATCGTGGCCGAGCCGGGCGAGGACACGGCGGTGCGCACCAACGCCCCGAGCGGCGACGCCACCGACGGCCTGCGCCGCTACCCGGATGACGTGCTGAACAGCCCGCTCGACCGACGCGAGGCCAGCTTCGCCGTCGAACCCGGCGACGGCACTCTGGTTGCGCCGCGCTCCGAGAACGGCGACGTGGCCACGACCCGCGCGGGCAGCGACGGCTTCGCCTCGCTGTTCGAGCGCGGCGCCTCCGGCCAGGGCGTGCTGGTGCTGCTGCTGCTGGCCGCGTTCGGATGGGGCGCGCTTCACGCGCTGTCGCCCGGTCACGGCAAGGCGATGGTCGCCGCCTACCTGGTCGGGACTCGCGGCAAGGCCAAGCACGCCGTGGCGCTGGGCGCGACGGTCACGGTGGCGCACACGATCGGCGTGTTCGCGCTCGGCTTCGTCACGCTCGCGCTGTCTCAGTACGTGCTGCCGGAGGACCTCTACCCGTGGCTCAACCTGGTGTCGGGCCTACTGGTGGTGGGCATCGGCGCGGCCGTGCTGCGCTCGCGCGTCCGCTGGGCGCGCGCCGACGGCGGCCATTCGCACTCGCACGGCCATTCGCACTCCCACGGCCATTCGCATTCCCACGGCCATCACCACAACCACGAGCACACCGTGACCAAGCGCAGCCTCGTCGGGCTCGGGGCGGCCGCCGGCCTGATCCCGTGTCCGTCGGCGCTGGTCGTGCTGCTAGGCGCGATCTCCCAGCACGAGGTGGCGCTCGGAATGCTGCTGATCGTGGCGTTCAGCCTCGGCCTGGCCGGCACGCTCACCGGGCTGGGGCTCGGCGTGGTCTACGCGCGCAAGCTGGTGCCGCGGCTGGCGGTCCCCCGCGGCGGCCTGGCCGGGCGCCTGGTCGCCGCGCTGCCGGCGGCCTCCGCGCTCGCGATCGTCGCCGTCGGCTGCGTGCTCACCGCGAACGCCGTCCCCACCCTCGTGTGAGCGGCTTGCAACTGCGAGTGATCCGTTCTAGCGTGCCGTCCGCAGAACCCGCTGAGATGACCGCTCCCCGCACAGGCGCAACGCTCGAAGCTCCGGACCTCGACACCGCGGTGGACGAGCTCCGGGCCCGGGGGCTGCGCGTCTCGGCGGCGCGCCGGCTGGTGCTCGAGGCACTCTACGCCGCTCCGGGCCCGATTACAGCCGAGCAGATCGCCACGGGCCTGGCCGGCAAGCTGCCGCGCTCGGACCTCGCCTCGGTGTACCGCAACCTCGAGACGCTCGAGCAGGTCGGACTGGTCCGCCACGCCCACCTCGGGCATGGCCCCGGCCTCTACACCCCGGCCGGCCTCGGCGAGCGCGAGTACCTGGTCTGCAACTCCTGCAGCGCCGTGCTCGGCGTGAAGCCCGGCGAGATGGAGCCGGTGCGCGCGCTGATCGAGAAGCGCTTCGGCTTCGACGCACGCTTCAGCCACTTCCCGATCTTCGGGCTCTGCGCCGACTGCGCGCGCGAGGAGCTCGCCGCCCCCGACCCGCCAGAGGAGTAGCTCGCGTGTTCGACCTACCGTTCGCAATGCACATCCCCGACGGCTTCCTCAGCCCCGGGGTAGCCGCCGCGGCCGGTCTGGTCGCCATCGTGGCCGTGGCCTACGCCCTGCGCGTGGCCAACGTGGAGCTCGACGAGGCACGCGTGCCGCTCCTCGGCGTGGTCGCCGCATTCATCTTCGCGACCCAGATGCTCAACTTCCCGGTCGCTGGCGGCACCAGCGGCCACCTGCTCGGGGCCACGCTGGCGGCGGTCCTGCTCGGCCCGTGGCTGGCATGCCTGGTGATGGCGGTCGTGCTGATCGTCCAGTGCTTCGCCTTCGCGGACGGCGGCGTCAGCGCGCTCGGGGCGAACATCTTCAACATGGGCGTCCTCGGCGCCCTGCTCGCCGGCTTCCTCGTGGTGGCGGGACGGAAGGTGCTCCCCCACACCCGCGCCGCCTTCCTCGGCACGGTCGGGGTGGTGTCCTGGCTGGCGGTGATGGTCGGCGCCGGCGCAACCAGCCTCGAGCTGTCCAGCTCCGGCACGATCCCGCTCGACACCGTGCTGCCCGCGATGCTGGGCGTGCACGCGCTGATCGGCGTGGGCGAGGCCGTGATCACGATCGCCGCCGTGGGCGCCGTGCTGGCGGCCCGCCCGGACCTGGTGGCGCTCGCGCCAAGGAAGCTGACAGCCCCGCAGCCGCTGGCGGCGCAGCCGATGGAAGGGACGATCTAGGTGTCCACGCGCATCCTCGTGATCCTCGCCCTGGCGGTGGCGATCGGACTTGGCACCGCGGTGTCCCCGTACGCCTCATCCAGCCCCGACGGGCTCGAGCGGGTGGCCCAGAAGCACGACTTCGCCGACGCGGGCAAGCTCCACTCGATCCAGGAGGACTCGCCGGTCCCCGACTACGCCTTCCCGGGCATCGACAACCCGCGCGTGGCCACCGGCATCGCCGGCTTCGTGGGCACCCTCGCCGTGTTCGCGCTCGGCTACGGCCTCGCCTACATCGTGCGGCGACGCGACGACCAGCAGCCATGGGCGCCCTCTGCAACCACTCGCTAGAGCTGACCGGGCTGGCCGGCGACCCCGCCAGCCCGGTTCACCGGCTCGATCCGCGCGCGAAGATCCTCGGCCTGGTGGCGATCACGCTCGTCGCCGTCTCGACGCCGCTGGAGCTGTGGCCGGTGTTCGCCTGCTGCGCGGCGGCGCTGGTGGCGGTGGCGGCAGCCGCGCGCGTGTCGCCGCGCGCGATCTGGCGGCGCATCCGCTTCCTGCTGCCGCTGGTGCTCGCGGCGGCGGTCTTCCTGCCGTTCGTCCGTGACGGCGGGCAGACCTACGACCTCGGGCCGCTGACCGTCCACGAGCAGGGCCTCGAGACGTTCGCGGCCGTCTCGATCAAGGCGATCATCGGCACGATCAGCGCCGTGCTGCTCGGCGCCACCACTACCTTCCCGCAGGTGCTGCGCGGGCTCGAGGCCATGCGCGCCCCGCGACTGCTGGTGCTGATCGCAGCCTTCATGTACCGCTACCTGTTCGTGATCGTCGAGGAGACCGGACGCATGCGCGCCGCGTTGGCCGCCCGCGCCTACCGGCCGCGAACGGCGCTGCAGGCCGGGCCGATCGGTCGCGTGGCCACCGCGATGTTCCTGCGCACGTACGCCCGCGGGGAGCGCGTGTACCACGCCATGCTCGCGCGCGGCTACACCGGCCACATGCCCCAGTTGACACCGCTCGCCCTGCAGCGCGCGGACGTCGCGTTCGTCGGGCTGCTGCTCGTCGCACTGCTGCCGCTGCGGGTGGCGATGGGGGTGTCCGCATGAGCTGCGCGGTTCACGCCTCAGGGCTGACCTACAGATACCCGAACGGGCACGCGGCTCTGAACGGGATCGAGCTGCACGTGGATCACGGCGAGCGGGTGGCGGTCCTCGGCCCCAACGGCGCCGGCAAGACGACGCTGATGCTCCACCTCAACGGACTGATGCAGGGCACGGGCAACCTCGAGGTGGCCGGCATCGACGTGGGCCCGAAGACGCTCGCCGAGCTGCGCCTGCGCGTTGGGCTCGTCTTCCAGGACCCCGACGACCAGCTGTTCATGCCGACCGTCGAGGAGGACGTGGCGTTCGGCCCGCTCAACATGCGTCTCGGGCGCGAGGAGGTCCTGCAGCGCGTGGCCGAGGGGTTGAGCGCGGTGCGGATGGAGCACGCGGCGGCGCGGGCGCCCTACCAGCTGTCGATGGGCGAGCGGCGCCGAGTGGCGATCGCGACCGTGCTGGCCATGCACCCGACCCTGCTGGTGCTGGACGAGCCCTCCGCAAACCTGGATCCGCGTGCCCGCCGCGAGCTGCTGGACGTGCTGGAGCGCGTGGAGCGCACGATGCTGATCACGACCCACGACCTGCCGCTGGCCGCCGAGCTGTGCGAGCGCGCGGTGATCCTGGCCGCCGGCCGGGTGGTCGCCGACGGCGACTGCCGCGAAATCCTGGCGGACGAGGAACTGCTCGCCGAGCACGACCTGGAGCTGCCGGCCGGGTTCGACCTGGACCGTGTGCCGCTGCGGGCGCATCAGCACTAGCTTGTCGAGAAACTCCCGTATAGCGGAAGAAACTCGACAAGCGAGCGGCGGCGGCTGGCGCTAGCCCCCCGTCTGATAGGCACGTAGCGCCAGCGTGATGATCAGCAGCGCGCCCACGGTCATCACGCCCATCTCCCCCAGGGCCACGCGGCGCGCGACCGCAACCTGCTCGGAGCGGTCCAGCGCATCCACGTCCTCGATGCCCTCGAGCTCGCGCTGGGCGACGCCGGCGCGCATCGCCTCGCTGATCAGCGACACGAACAGCGGAACGATCCCGTAGATCACGTGCAGGCCGTCCGGGGCCGAGGCGCCGCGGGCCAGCAGCAGCAGGCCGACGACGGCCTGCACGACCACCGTCGCCTGCGCCGCGCGCAGCAGCGGCCAGAACGCAATCGCCGCCCGCGCGTTGTGGCGCAGCCAGCCGACCGCCCCCCATCCGGCGGCGACCGCGTTGGTGGCCAGGACCGCGATTCCGAGGGCCATGTGAAACCCCGTCAACGGGTGTCCTTTCGCACTATGTAGCCCCTCCGCACAAAGTTGCGTTATACCTCCCGGCTGGAGTGCTGAAGAGCTACCTGCCAGCCCTTGTCTTCCTGCTTCTGGGAATCGGGATCGGCACTGCATTCACGCTCGCCAACGGAGTGCTCGGCCCGAAGCGGCCAGGCAAGACGAAGAGCGAGCCGTATGAGAGCGGGCTGCCCTCCGAAGTCAAGAAGAGCTTCCGCTTCGGGATCAGCTTCTACCTGATCGCGATGCTCTTCATCCTGTTCGACATCGAGGTCGTCTTCCTCTACCCGGTGGCGCTGCAGCTGGAGGCGCTCGGCGTGTTCGCGCTGGTCGAGACGATCGTGTTCGTCGTGCTCCTGCTGGTTGCGTTCGTGTTCGTCTGGCGAAGAGGAGCCCTGGAATGGAAGTGACACGAACCCGCACGGACGATATGCGCGTCCGCCAGCTCAAGGCTCAGCAGATGCTGCGCGGCGAGCTCGCGGGCCGCGACCTCGAGGAGTTCGTGGAGGAGCGGCTGCTGTTCACGAAGATCGAGACGGCCCAGAACTGGGCGCGCAAGAACGCGATCTTCCCGCTCGGCTTCGGCCTCGCCTGCTGCGCGATCGAGATGATCACCGTGATCGGCTCGCCGCGCAACGACCTGGCCCGCTTCGGCGCCGAGGCGATCCGCTTCACGCCGCGCCAGGCCGACCTGCTGATCCTGTCCGGCCGCGTGTCGATCAAGATGGCCCCGATCATCCGGCGCCTGTACGACCAGATGCTGGAGCCCAAGTGGGTCATCGCGATGGGCGCCTGCTCGTCGAGCGCCGGGATGTTCAACAACTACGCGGTCGTCCAGGGCGCGGACAAGTTCCTGCCGGTGGACGTGTACGTGCCCGGCTGCCCGCCCCGGCCCGAGGCGCTGATCTACGGGATCATGAAGCTGCAGGACAAGATCATGGGCACTCCCGACATGGGGTGGCGGGAGCGCTACGGGGCTCACGGCACGGAGGAAGTCGAGCCGGACGTTGCCTGACGCGACGGGCCTGGAGCTGATCGCCCAGCGCGTCCGGACCGCTCTCGGCGACGAGGCGGTCACGGGCACGACGTACTACCGCGAGCAGGCGACCGTCGACGTCGCGCCCGCGGCGGTGTACGACGTGCTCGAGTACCTCAGCGGCGCCGACGAGGAGCCCTGGACGCGGCTGATGAGCCTCCACGGCGTGGACTACCTGCCCGCCGAGCCGCGCTTCGGCGTTCACTACCAGCTGCTCTCCATGGAGCGCACCGACCGCATCTGCGTGCGCACCCGCCTGGGCGGCGACGAACCGCGCCTGCCGACCGTGACCGACCTCTTCCCAACCGCGGACTACCAGGAGCGCGAGGTCTACGACATGTTCGGCGTCGTCTTCGACGGCCACCCGGACATGCGCCGCATCCTCCTGCCCGAGGATTACACGGGCTATCCGCAGCGCCGCGACTTCCCGATGGGTGGCGAGCCGGTTCTGTTTACGTTCAACGAGAACAAGTACCCGCGCTGGTATGACTGAGCCCGACCCGCTGAACGTGCCCTACCGCGAGCGCGAGCGCTCCGTGACGATGGAGCGGATGGGGGCCGACGAGGACCTCCACGACGAGCTCTTCACGCTCAACATCGGCCCGCACCACCCCGCCACCCACGGCGTGCTGCGCCTGCTGACCACGCTCGAGGGCGAGGTCGTGCGCGACATCAAGCCGATCATCGGCTACGTCCACACGGGCATCGAGAAGAGCTGCGAGGACCAGCAGTACTGGAAGGTCATCACGTTCGTCGAGCGGATGGACTACCTCGCCTACTACTTCAACGCGACCGCGTACTGCATGTCGGTGGAGACGCTGCTCGAAGAGGAGGTGCCGCCCCGCGCCCAGTACCTGCGCGTGGCGCACATGGAGCTGAACCGGATCGCGTCGCACCTGTTCGCGCTCGCCACCGGCGCGCTCGACCTCGGCGCGATCACGATGCTCTGGTGGGGCTGCCGCGACCGCGACCTCGTGCTCGACCTGTTCGAGATGTCGTCGGGCCAGCGCATGCACCCGCGATACATCCAGGTCGGCGGGGTGTTCGAGGACATCCCGCCGGGCTGGGAGCAGAAGGTGCGCGCCTTCCTCGAGCTGATGCCAACGCGCCTCGACCAGTACGAGGACCTGCTCGACCGCAACGAGATCTGGCTCGAGCGGCTCAAGGGCACCGGCGTGATGTCCCAGGAGCGCGCGCTCGAGCTGGGCGTGACCGGGCCGCTGCTGCGCGCGACCGGACACCCCTGGGACCTGCGCAAGGCGATGCCCTACTCGTCCTACGAGGACTTCGACTTCGACGTGCCGGTCGGCCACTACGGCGACAACTACGACCGCTTCAAGGTGCGGATGGACGAGATGCGCCAGTCGATCCGGATCGTCGAGCAGGCGCTGGACGGCCTGCCCGAGGGTCCATTCATCACCTCCAACCGCAAGGTCGCGCTGCCGCCGCGCCACGAGCTCGCCACCTCGATGGAGGCGCTGATCCACCACTTCAAGCTCGTCACGGAGGGCTTCCGCGTGCCCCCGGGCGAGGCCTACGTGGCG
The DNA here is from genome assembly GCA_963716215.1 of uncultured Thermoleophilaceae bacterium. Classification (GTDB taxonomy): domain Bacteria; phylum Actinomycetota; class Thermoleophilia; order Solirubrobacterales; family Thermoleophilaceae; genus JACVRW01. Next base: position 203,397 of record OY970298.1, read on the forward strand.
ATCGAGTCGCCGCGCGGCGAGCTGGGCTGCTACGTGCTGGCCGACGGATCGGCCAAGCCGGCGCGCGTGCACATGCGCGACCCGAGCTTCGTGAACCTGCAGAGCCTGCCTGACATGGCGCGCGACTCCCTGATCGCCGACTTCATCGCGTGCGTGGCGATGCTCGACCCGATCCTCGGGGGGATCGACAGGTGACTGAACCGCGTTTCTCGGACACGACCGACGAGGCAGCCCTGCACGCCACCCCGCTTCCGCCCGGCTGGGACGAGGCCGTGCGCCTCGACGAGGACCCGGCGACGATCCCCGACCCGGCGTCGATCGACGTGCCGGACGGGCTGCGCGCCGAGATCGAGCGTCACATGTCCAAGTACCCCGACCGCCACTCGGCCACCCTGCCCGCTCTGGACGCCGCCCAGCGCGTGCACGGCTGGTGCTCGCCGGAGGCGATCGCGCAGGTGGCGGCCGTCATGCAGGTCACGCCCGCGTACCTGTCGAGCGTGGCGACCTTCTACGACATGCTCCGCACGCAGCCGACGGGCAGCCACTACCTGTACGTGTGCACCAGCGTCGCCTGCCACCTGCGGAACGCCAAGGCCGTCTACGAGGCGATCGCCGCCGAGGCGGGCGAGCAGGGCCTCGAGGACTTCGAGATCCGCGAGTTCGAGTGCCTCGGCGCCTGCGACATGGCCCCGATGGCGTCGATCGACGGGCGCTACGTCGGGCCCCTCTCGGAGGAGGACGCGCCGGACCTGGTGGGCGCGCTCGTGGAGGGCCGCGAGCCCCTGCCCGGCCGTGGCCTCTCGGACCCCGGCTTCAAGCTCCCGTGGGCCGAGGGTGGCGCCGCGCCGGAGCGGCCCGGGCCTTCCGCAGAGCCCGACGTGCACCCCGCCGGCGGCACCTGGGAGGACGGCGCGGTACTCGACGTGCCGCCCGCCGAGGGGCCGCCGCCGCACCCTCGTCCGCTGCTGCGCCCGCTGGATCCGGGCACCAGCGAGGTGCCCGAGCCGCGCCCCGAGGAGGACGACGAGTGACCGAGACGCGCCTGCTGCTCGCCAACGTGGACGAGCCCGGCCTGACCACGATGGCCGTCTACGAGCGCCTCGGCGGTTACTCGGCCGCGCGCAAGGCCGTGGTCGAGATGGGCCCGGAGGCGGTCCTCCACGAGCTCGAGGAGTCCGGGCTGCGCGGCCGCGGCGGCGCCGGCTTCGCGATGGGCAAGAAGGCGTCGTTCATCCCCAAGGGGACGATGGACAAGTACCTCTGCTGCAACGCCGACGAATCCGAGCCCGGCGCGTTCAAGGACCGCATGCTGATGCAGCGCAACCCGCATCTGCTGATCGAGGGATGCATCATCGGCGCGTTCGCCGCCGGGGCCAACAAGGGGTTCATCTTCATCCGCGGCGAGTACTCGGTGCAGGCCGACATCCTCGACGCCGCCGCGGCCGAGGCCTACGAGAAGGGCTATCTGGGCGAGCGCGTCTTCGGCTCGGAGCACACCTTCGACCTGGTCGTGCACCGCGGGCAGGGTGCCTATATCTGCGGCGAGGAGACCGGGCTGCTGGACGCCCTGGAGGGCAAGCGCGGCAACCCGCGCCTGAAGCCCCCGTTCCCCGCCAACCAGGGTCTCTACCAGGGCCCGACGCTGATCAACAACGTCGAGACGCTCTGCAACGCGCCGATCATCATCCAGCACGGCGCCGACTGGTACCGCAAGTTCGGCGAGGGCAACTCGACCGGCACGAAGCTCGTCTCGGTCTCGGGCAACGTGCAGCGGCCCGGCAACTTCGAGGTCGAGCTGGGCACGACCGTGCGGGAGATCATCTACGGCCTCGCCGGCGGCCCGCCCGAAGGGCGCGAGCTGAAGTGCTTCTTTCCGGGCGGCTCGTCGGCGCCGGTGCTGACCCAGGAGCACCTCGACCTGCCGTTCACCTACGAGGCGATGGCCGAGGCCGGCTCGATGCTGGGTACCGCCTCGATGATCGTGGTGGACGACTCGCAGGCGCTGGTGCCGCTGGCGCTGCGCCTGGCCGAGTTCTACCGCCACGAGTCGTGCGGCAAGTGCGTGCCGTGCCGCGAGGGCACGAACTGGACCGTGAAGGTGCTGGAGCGCATCGACGAGGGCGACGGCACGCCGATGGACCTGGACATCCTCGAACAGGTCCAGGGCAACATCATCGGCAACTGCCTGTGCGTGCTGGGCGACTCGATGGCGATGCCGGTGGCCTCGATGCTCAAGCACTTCCGCCCCGAGTTCGAGCAGCACATGGAGGACGCGCGCACCCGGCGCGACCTGGAGGCCGTCGCCTAGTGGAGGCCTTCTAGTGGCACGCCCCGTCCCGAACTGGATCACGTTCGAGATCGACGGCAAGCAGGTGCGGGCGCCCGAGGGCGCCATGCTGGTCGACGCGGCCAAGCACGGCGACGTCGAGATCCCCTTCTTCTGCTACGAGCCCAAGCTGGGGCAGCCGGTCGGCGCCTGCCGCATGTGCCTGGTCGAGATCGAGGGCATCCCCAAGCTGCAGACCTCGTGCTCCACGCCGGTGCGCGACGGCATGGTCGTGAACACCACCTCCGATCGCGTCAAGCACGCCCAGAACGCGATCGTCGAGTTCCTGCTCGTGAACCACCCGCTCGACTGCCCGGTCTGCGACAAGGGCGGCGAGTGCCCGCTGCAGGACATCTCCTACGGCTGGGGTGCCGGGCACTCGCGCTTCATCGACCCCAAGCGCCACTTCAAGAAGCCGCTCGAGCTGTCGCCGCTCGTGGCGATCGATCGGGAGCGCTGCATCCTCTGCTACCGCTGCGTGCGCTTCTCCCAGGAGGTCGCCGAGGACCACCAGCTGGTGTTCCTCGATCGCGGCGACCACACCTTCGTCGGCACGCACGACGGCCGTCCCTACGTGGCGCCGTTCAGCGGCAACATCATCGAGCTCTGCCCCGTTGGGGCGCTCACCTCGACCGCCTACCGCTTCCGCGCGCGCCCGTGGGACATCGAGGGCTCGGGGACGGTGTGCCCGGGCTGCCCGGCCCAGTGCAACGTCGAGCTGACCGTGCGCGACGACACCAAGGTCGTGCGCGTGCTCGCGCGCGACAACGAGGAGGTGGACGACGGCTGGCTGTGCGACAAGGGCCGCTTCGGCTACCAGGCCTTCGCCTCGAGTGAGCGCATCACCGCGCCGCTCGTGCGCGACGGTGGCTTCCTGCGCGAGGTGTCTTGGGAGCGCGCCCTCTCCGAGGCGGCTCGCGCGCTCGAGCGCGCCGGCGAGCGGACGGCCGCGCTGGTCGGTGGCGCCGCCACCAACGAGGAGGGCTTTCTCGTCCAGCACCTGCTGCGCAACGGGCTCGGCTCACCGCACGTGGACTCGCGCCACGCCGACCGGCTGTCCGGCGCCCACGCTCGCGCGCTGTCGCGGACCGAGCTGGCGGCAAAGGTCTCCGACATCGACCACGCCGACGCCATCCTGGTGCTCGACACCGAGCTCGTGGAGGAGGCGCCGATCCTCGACCTGCGCGTGCGCAAGGCCGTGCGCCGCAACGGTGCGCGCCTGGCCGTGGCGTCGGCGCGCCCCTCCACCCTGGACGGGAACGCCAGCGCGGCGCTGCGCTTCGCGCCTGGCGCCGCCGAGGCCGCGCTCGCCGCTCTGGTCGCCGCGCTGGGCGGGGCGCGCGCCGGCTCGGCGCCGCTCGCCGACCTCGCCGCCCGCGCCCGCGCCGCCGCCGGCTTCCGGCCCGGCGCCCCGCCGCTCGACACCGACGCGGCCGGGTCCGTGAGCGCGGTCGCCGACGTGCTGCGCGACGCCGGTGACGTGGTTGTGATCTGGGGCGAGCGCGTGGCCGCGGGTGGCCAGGCAGTGGAGGCGCTGCTGGCCCTGGCTGGCGCGCTCGGCGTCGCCGAGCGCGACGAGTCGGGCCTGATCGAGATCCCGTCGGGCGGCAACGGGCGCGGCCTGCGCGAGGTGGGCTGCGTGCCCACGCTGGCGCCGGGCCTCGCCGACGCGCCGCAGGCCGGCATGACCGCCGCCGAGATCGAGGCCGAGGGCGCCGGCACCCTGCTGCTTTTCGAGGCGAGCGTTCCCGAGTCAACGCTCGACAGCGCCGGAGCGATCGTCGCCTTCGCGCAGTTCCGCGACGAGGGGCTGGCCGAGCATGCCGATGTGGTCTTCCCGGCGTCCGTATACGCGGAGAAGGAGGGCACCGTCACGCACCCCGACGGCCGCCTCCAGCGTGTGCGCCAGGCGCTCGGCCACCGCGGCGACGCGCGCGCCGGCTGGTGGGTGCTCGCCGAGCTGTGCGAGCGCGTCGGCGCCGGGCTCGGCGTGCCCAGCGCACCGGCGGTGACCGCTCTGCTGACCGAAGCCGTGCCGTTCTACGCCGGCGTCACGCTCGACGAGATCGGCGGCACCGGCGTGCGCTGGCAGGAGCGCGACGCCGCATCGGCGCTGCCCTCCGAGGAGCTGTCGACGCAGCCGCTCGCGGACCCGCCGGCGACCCCCGCGGGCCTGCGGGTCGGTTCGTCCGCCTCCCTCTGGGGCCCGGGGACCGAGCACGCGCCCGCGCTGCGCTTCCTGGCCACCGGCCCCAGCGCCGAGCTGTCCGTAGACGACGCGCGGACGGCCGGGGTGGAGAGCGGCGACGAGGTGCGGCTGTCCGCCGGCGGCGTGTCGGTGGTTGCCGTGGCCGCCGTGCGCACCGGCGTGGCGGTGGGGAGCGTCTTCCTGGTGGGCGCACGGCTTCCCGACGAGCCGGTGGAGATTGCGGTCGCCGATCGGGTCGGCGCCTGATGGTCGAGGGGACGATCATCATGATCGTCAAGTCGATCGTGATCTTCGCGGTCTTCCTGCAGATCGTTCCGCTCGTCCTGCTGGCCGAGCGCAAGCTGCTCGGGCGCTTCCAGTCGCGCATCGGCCCCAACCGTGTCGGCCCCAAGGGCCTGATGCAGCCGCTCGCCGACGTGCTGAAGCTGCTCTCCAAGGAACAGTTCACGCCCGCAACGGCCGTGCCGTGGATGATGGCCATCGCCCCCGTGATCTCGGTGACCACCGCGGTCGCCACGATGGCGGTCATCCCGTTCGGTCCCTACGACGTGTGGGGCGGGGGCTTCGGGCTCTACGGCATCGACGTCTCGATCGGGCTGCTCTACTTCTTCGCCTTCGGCTCGCTCGCGTTCTACGGACTAGTGCTGGGCGGCTGGTCCTCGGGCTCCAAGTACTCGTTCCTCGGCGCCATGCGCGCCGCGGCGCAGCTGATCTCCTACGAGGTCGCGCTCGGCCTGTCGCTGCTCGGCGTGGCGATGACCGCCGGGTCGCTGTCGCTGGTCGACATCGTCGACCACCAGAACGGCATCTGGTTCGTGGTGCCGCAGTTCGTGGGCTTCTGCATCTTCCTGGTGGCCGGATTCGCGGAGACGGCGCGCGCGCCGTTCGACCTGCCCGAGGGCGACGCCGAGATCGTCGGCGGCTACAACACCGAGTTCGGCGGGATGCGCTTCGGCTCGTTCTTCATGGCCGAGTACATGGAGGTCCTGATCATCTCCGGCATCGGCGCCGCCTGCTTCTTCGGCGGCTGGCACGGGCCGGGGCCCGAGTGGCTGGCGCCGCTCTGGATGCTCCTCAAGATCATCGTCGGCGCGACCCTCTTCATCTGGGTACGCGCCTCCCTGCCGCGGTTGCGCTACGACCAGCTGATGTCCTTTGGCTGGAAGATCCTGCTGCCGCTGGCGACCCTGAACGTGCTTGCAACCGCAATCGTCCTGGTGGTGACCTAAGTGACCGACTGGCAAGACGCCGCAGCGCCGATCGAGCGCGGGCCGGAGCCCGGCGGCCTGGGTGCCGTGTACCGCGTCTTCGGCGAGACCCTGCGCGGGCTCAAGACCACGCTGGGGCGGGTGGCGGAGGGCCACCACGTGATCCAGTACCCGGAGGAGAAGACGCCGGTCTACCCGCGCTTCCGGGGCCGGCACAAGCTGCACCGCTTCGAGGACACCGGGCTGGAGAAGTGCGTGGGGTGCTCGCTGTGCGCGGCCGCGTGCCCCGCCAAGTGCATCAGGGTCGTTGCGGCGGAGAACACGCCGGAGGATCAGGTCTCGGCGGGCGAGCGCTACGCCGCCGTCTACGAGATCAACATGACGCGCTGCATCTTCTGCGGCTACTGCGAGGTGGCCTGCCCGTTCGACGCGATCACGATGGGCAACGACTACGAGCTGTCCGACTACCACCGCTCGGACCTGATCTTCACCAAGGAGATGCTGTTGGCCGATCCCCCCGAGCACACGCCGTTGCGGCGCGAAGGGGAGTAACGGACCCGCCCCATGTGGTTCGAGCAGGTCCTCTTCTTCATCGCCGGCATCGGGGCGCTCGCCGGAGCGCTCGGGGTCGTCGTGCTGCGCAACCCGTTCTACTCGGTGCTCGCGCTGGTCGGGCACCTGATCTCGCTCGCGGTGCTGTTCCTGCTGCTCCACGCCGAGTTCGTGGCCGCGGCCCAGGTGGTCGTGTACGCGGGCGCGGTGATGGTGCTCTACATCTTCGTGGTCGCCTACATCGGCGGCTCGGACGAGCCGCTGCGGCCCGAGGACGGCGTCATCAGCAGGTTCGGACCGGTGTTCGCCGCCGCGATCGGCATCGAGCTGTGCATCGCCTTCCTCTCGAGCGGCCTGCAGGCGCTCGACACCCGCGGCGCCGACGTGGGCCCGGGCTTCGGGACGCCCGGCGAGATCGGGCAGCTGCTGCTGACGCGCTTCCTGCTGCCGTTCGAGGCCGGCTCCTACCTGCTGCTGATCGCGGCCGTGGGAGCCGTGGTCCTGGCGCGCCGCCGGCGTGGGCTGGAGGACATCGGCGCGCTCGAGGAGGTGGGCGCCCCGCCCGGCCACCGCGAGCCGCCCCCGGGTGAGACCACGCTCGAGGTCCGCGTCTGATGGACATCGTCTGGTTCCTCGTCCTCTCGGCGTTCCTGTTCGTGATCGGCGCCGCCGGCGTGCTCACCCGCCGCAATCCGCTCGTGGTGCTGCTGTGCCTGGAGCTGATGCTGAACGCGGGCAACCTCGCGCTGGTCGCGTTCTCGCGCATGCACGGCGGGCAGGCCGGTCAGGTCTTCGCGCTGATGGTCATGGTGATCGCCGCGTGTGAGGTCGTGATCGGCCTCGGGATCATCGTCGCGATGTACCGCAACCGGCTGCCGATCGACGTCGACGAGATGTCGGAGCTGCGCGGGTGAGCGCCACCTCCTACGGCTGGCTGATCCTCGCGTTCCCGCTGGCGGGGACGCTGCTGATCGCGGTCGGATGGCTGCGTCCGGGCGGGCTGCCCGGCCGACTGCCCGGCTGGATTGCCAGCGGGGCCATCCTCGGCGCCTTCCTGTCGGCGATCGGCGCGCTGGTCCAGATCCAGGACCAGCCCGAGGACGCCCGTTCGCTGGTCGACTCCGCCTGGACCTACGCGGCGACCGGCGACTTCCAGGTGGACATGGCGATCCTCGTGGACCCGCTGTCGGTGTTCATGTGCCTCGTGGTGAGCGGCGTCTCGTTCCTGATCCACGTCTACTCGCTCGCCTACATGGGCGGCGACCGCGGCTACACCCGCTACTTCGCCTACCTCAACTTCTTCGTCTTCTCGATGCTGCTGCTGGTGCTGGCGGCCAACTTCGTGCTGCTGATCGTGGGCTGGGCCTTCGTCGGCGCCGCGTCCTACCTGCTGATCTCCTACTGGTACCGCCGCGAGACCGCCACCCGCGCCGGCATCAAGGCGTTCGTGATCAACGTGATCGGCGACGTGGGCCTCGTGGTCGCCGCGTTCCTGCTGCTCAACGAGACCGGCACGCTCGACTACGCAGGCGTGTTCGCCGGCGCGGAGCAGGCGTTCGGGCAGAACGACGGCACGCTGGTGGCCGCGTGCCTGCTGATCCTCGTCGGCGCCTTTGCCAAGTCGGCCCAGCTGCCGCTGCACACCTGGCTCCCGGACGCGATGGAGGGCCCCACCCCCGTCTCCGCCCTGATCCATGCCGCGACGATGGTCACCGCCGGCGTGTACCTGATCGCCCGCACCCACCCACTCTTCGAGCTCGCCCCGACCGCCGCGGACATCAGCGCGATCATCGGCACCGCGACGCTGATCTTCGCGGCGACCGTGGCGCTGGCGGTCACCGATCTGAAGCGGACGATCGCCTACAGCACGATCAGCCAGATCGGCTACATGATCCTCGGCGTCTCGGTGTTCGCCTACGGCGCCGGCCTCTTCCACCTGATGACCCACGCCTTCTTCAAGGCGGTGCTGTTCATGGGCGCCGGCTCGGTGATCAGCGCCATGGGCGGCATCCAGGACATGGACAAGATGGGCGGCTTCCGCAAGGCGATGCCGTTCACGTTCGCCACGTTCACCGCGGGCGCGCTGGCGCTGGCCGCGTTCCCGTTCACCTCCGGCTTCTTCTCCAAGGACGAGATCCTCGCGTTCACGATCGCGCGGGGCGGCTGGTACGTGGCCCTGGGGATCGCCGGGTACGTGGGGGCGCTGCTGACCGCCTTCTACGCCTTCCGGATGGTGTTCCGCGTGTTCTACGGCAAGCCCGTGGCCGAGGCGCGTGAGCTGGAAGCGGGGCACCTCGCCCACCACCCGCCCGCGAATCCGGCCACCGGCGAGTCCGAGGACACCGACGTGGGCTTCCCGGCCGAGGAGCATCACATCGCCGAGCGCGCCGGGCCGATGCGCGCCGCGATGGCGCCGCTGGCGGTGCTCGCGCTGATTGCCGGCTTCCTCCAGGTACCCGGGGTGACCGACGTGATCGAGAAGTTCCTCGAGCCGACCTTCGCGGACTCGCACTTCCACGAGGCGGCGCCCAGCGACAGCGACGAGTGGATCGGCCTGGTCGTGGGCGGTCTGATCGCGCTCACCGGCATCACGGCGGCCTACTTCGCCTACGTGCGCCGGCGCGGGATCACCCTGCAGCTGCGCGACCGCTACGCCCACGTGCACGCCTTCCTCGTGAACAAGTGGTACTTCGACGAGCTGTTCGAGGCCCTGTTCGTGCGACCCGTGACCACCGCCGGCGCGTTCGGGCGAGGCGTGATCGAGACGCGCTTCGTGCAGGGCTTCATCGTCGGCGGCGCCACCAGCGTCGTGCGCGCGGGCACGTCGTTCGCACGCGCCATCCAAACCGGCTACCTGCGCGCCTACGCCCTGCTGCTGATGCTCGGCGTGGCCGTGCTCGCCCTCTACTTCCTGCTGGCCAGCTCGTGACCATTCACCTCTCGATCCTGCTCTTCCTGCCGCTGGCCGCGGCGCTGCTGGGAGCCTTCCTGCCGGCCGGGATGGCGCGCTGGGCGGTGCTGGCCAGCACCGTCGCAGTGCTGCTCTACGCGGTCGCGCTGCTGGTGGACTTCGAGCCCGGCGCCCGCGGCCTGCAGTACGTGACCGACGACGAGTGGATCCCCGAGCTGGGCATCCGCTACCAGCTCGGCATCGACGGCCTCAACCTGTTCATGGTCGCGCTCACCGCGATCGCCTGGGTGCCCTGCACGCTGGTCGCGGCCTTCCGCGAGCACGACCGGCCCAAGCTGTTCTTCTTCTGCCTCGGGCTCGGCGAGACGGCGGTGCTGGGCGCGTTCCTGGCCCAGGACCTGGCGCTCTTCATCGTCTTCTTCGACCTGATGCTGGTGCCGTTCTACTTCATGATCGGCGGCTGGGGCTCGGGCGACCGCGTGCGCGCCACCACCAAGTTCGTGATCTACACCTTCGCCGGGTCGCTCCTGATGCTCGCTGCGGCCGTGGCGCTGGGCGTGCTGTCGACCCCACCGGGCGGTGAGATCTCGTTCTCGCTCGCCGAGCTGCAGCAGCGCTCGGTGTCGGAGGGCACGCAGCACTGGATGGTGCTGCTGTTCGCGCTCGCCTTCTTCGTCAAGGCGCCGCTGTTCCCGCTGCACGGCTGGGTGCCCGAGACCTACCGCTCCTCGCCGATCGTGACGATCGCGCTGCTCGGCGGCGTGCTCTCGAAGGTCGGCGTCTACGGCTTCCTGCGGATCGTGCTGCCGATCATGCCCGACGGCGCGGTGTACTGGCAGGAGCTGTTCATCATCGTGGCGGTCTTCTCGATCCTCTACGGGTCGATCCTCGCCTTCTCCCAGGACAACGTGCGGCTGGTCATCGCGTACTCCTCGATCGCCCAGATGGGCTTCATCGTGCTGGGCATCTTCGCCCTGGACGACAAGGGCGCCCAGGGCGCCGTCTTCCAGATGCTCAACCACGGGCTCGTCGTGGTGCCGCTGTTCCTGATCATCGGCGTCATCGCCGCCCGCGCCAACGGCAGCGAATCGCTCTCCGAGCTCGGCGGGCTGGCGTTCCGCGCCCCGATCCTGGCGACGCTGTTCCTGATCGTCGCGTTCGCCACCCTCGCCATGCCCGGATCGGCCAACTTCGTCGGCGAGATCCTCGTGCTGTTCGGGGCGTTCGAAGACCAGCTCGTCTACGGCCTGGTGGCGAGCGTCGGCGTTGTGCTCGCGGCGATCTACATGATCCGCGTGTTCCAGCGCACCATGCACAACCGGCCCGGCCCCGCTGTCGAGCCGCGCGAGATCGACGGCCTGCACCTGGCGGCGGTCGTGCCGCTGGTGGCGATCATCGTGGCGCTGGGCGTGTATCCGAACTTCGTGATGCAACGCACCGAGCGGGCCACCGTGGCGGCGGTTGCCGAGAGCCAGGTCGGCGGGGAGGTCGCGGCGCGATGACGCTCCCGTTCGCCGAGATCCAGGCCCCCGAGATCGACTACCGCGCGCTGTCGCCGCTGATGGCCACGGTCGGCGGCTCGATCCTGGTGCTGATGGTCGGCCTGCTGCGCGGTCGCTTCGTGCAGACCCAGCTCGTGCCGGCGCTGACGGCCGGCGCGCTGCTCACGGCGATCGGCCTCACGATCTGGATCTGGGAGCCGGGCGTGCAGCAGCCGATCCTCGAGGGCTCGCTGACGATGGACACGCTCGCCCTCGGCCTCTCGATGCTCTTCTATGTGGCCGGGCTGGTGTGCGTGGCGCTGTCGGTGCGCGCCAACGCCACCCGCGAGGCCGGCCACGGCGAGTACCACTCGATGCTGCTCGGGTCGGTCACCGGCATGGTCGTGCTGGCCGCGGCGTCGGACCTGATCACGCTGTTCGTGGGCATCGAGCTGCTGTCGATCCCGCTCTACGTGCTGTGCGCGACCGAGCTGCGCCGGCGCACCTCGCTGGAGGCAGGGCTGAAGTACCTGGTGATCGGGTCGGTCGGCTCGGCCACGCTGCTCTACGGCCTGGCGCTCGTCTACGGCGCCACCGGCGCCATGCAGTTCGACGCGATCGCCGACGCGATCTCCTCGGGCGCCATCGACCTCACGGATCCGCTGCTGCTGACCGGGATCGCGCTGATCGTGACCGGCCTGGCCTTCAAGGCCTCGGTGGCGCCGTTCCACCAGTGGACGCCGGACGTGTACCAGGGCGCGCCGACGGCGATCACGACGTTCATGGCCGTCGCGACCAAGGCGGCGGCCTTCGCGATCATGCTGCGGCTGCTCGACCACGCGCTCGGCCTGTCCCAGCTCCAGTGGGCGCCGGCGCTGGCCGGGCTGGCCACGGCGACGATCGTGATCGGCAACGTCGGGGCGATCGCCCAGCGCTCGCTCAAGCGGCTGCTCGCCTGGTCGAGCGTGGCGCAGGCCGGCTACCTGCTGGCCGGCGTGGTCGTCGGGTCGACGCTCGGCCTCGAGGCCACCGTCCTCTACCTCGCCGTGTACCTGCTGATGAACGTGGCGGCCTTCTCGGTGGTGGTCGCGCGCGAGCGCGTCTCGGAGCACGGGGACGACCTGTCCTCGCTGGAGAACCTGGGCCGCTCGCAGCCGTGGCTGGCCTGGCCGATGACGATCGCGATGCTCTCGCTCGCGGGCGTCCCGGCCACCGCGGGCTTCATCGGGAAGTTCTATTTGATCGACGCGACCGTGGCCGGGGACTACGCCTGGCTCGGCGTGGTGATCGTGGTCGGGTCGGTGATCTCGCTCGTCTACTACCTGCGCGTGATCGCGGTGATGTGGATGGGCGAGTACGTGGTCGAGCTGCCGACGCTGCCGCCCCGCCGGGTCAGGCCGGTGTCCGGCTGGAGTCCAGAGGCCGACCTGCGCGCCCAGCCAGAGGTGGCCGTGATCGCCATCGCCTTCGCCGCGGCCACCATCCTGTTCGGTATCTGGCCCGATCCGCTGTTCGACGCGGCCCGGGACATCGGGACCGCGATCAGCGGACTGCGCTAGCGCCGAACCGCCCCGGGCCGTTACGCTCACGCCTGGCAACGAAGGGGGAGCGACGGATGAGCGAGAACCTGGCCCGGATCCTCACCGAGACGGCGGCCGCGCACGGCGATCGGACGGCCTTCAAGCTGGACGACGTCGAGCTGAGCTACGCCGCCCTCGACCAGGCGAGCGCGCGCATCGCGTCGCTGCTCAAGGCGAAGGGCGTCGTGCCGGGCGATCGCGTCGGGCTGATGCTGCCGAACGTCCCCTACTTCCCGGTGCTCTACTACGGGATCCTGCGCGCGGGCGCCGTGGTCGTGCCGATGAACGTGCTGCTCAAGGCGCGCGAGACCGGCTACTACCTCGAGGACCCGGGCGCCAGGCTCGTGTTCGCCTGGCACGGCTTCGCGGAGGCCGCCGAGGCCGGCGCCGAGCAGGCCGGCGCCGAGTGCATCCTCGTCGAGCCGGGCAAGTTCGAGCAGCTCGTCTCGCAGTACGAGCCGGACCCCGAGGTGACCGAGCGCTCCGCGGACGACACGGCCGTGATCCTCTACACGAGCGGCACGACCGGCAAGCCGAAGGGCGCCGAGCTGACGCACCCGAACCTGCGGCACAACTGCGACGCGGTGGTCGCGTTCGCCGAGTTCGGTCCGGGCGAGGTGCTGCTCGGCGCGCTGCCGCTGTTCCACACGTTCGGCCAGACCTGCACGATGAACTGCGCCGTCATGAGCGGCGCGACCGTCACGATGCTGCCGCGCTTCGAACCCGACAAGGCGCTCGAGATCATCGAGCGCGACGCGGTGACGGTGTTCCAGGGCGTGCCGACGATGTACAACGCGCTGCTGCACGCCGACTCGGCCGCGTCGACGGACACGTCGAACCTGCGCATCTGCATGTCCGGCGGCGCGGCGATCCCGATGGAGCTGATCCGCGCGTTCGAGGAGAAGTTCAACTGCATGGTCCTGGAGGGCTACGGGCTTTCGGAGACCTCTCCGGTGGCGTCGTTCAACCACCCCGGCCGGGAGCGCAAGGCCGGCTCGATCGGCACACCGATCGAGGGTGTCGAGATGCAGGTCTGGGACGACGACGGCAACGAGGTCCCCCAGGGCGAGGTCGGCGAGATCGTGATCCGCGGCCACAACGTGATGTCCGGGTACTGGAACCGGCCCGACGCCACGTCCGAGGCGATCGACGCGGACGGCTGGTTCAAGACCGGAGACATGGCCAAGGTGGACGAGGACGGCTACTTCTTCATCGTCGACCGCAAGAAGGACATGATCATCCGCGGCGGCTACAACGTCTACCCGCGCGAGGTCGAGGAGGTGCTGTACGAGCACCCGGCCGTTCAGGAGGCCGCCGTGGTGGGTGTGCCCGACGAGGCCCTCGGCGAGGAGGTCGGCGCGGCGGTGGTGCTGTGCAAGGGCGAGTCGCTCAGCGCGGACGAGCTGAAGGCATACATCAAGGAGCAGCTGGCGGCGTACAAGTACCCGCGCCGGATCTGGTTCGTGGACGAGCTGCCCAAGGGCCCCACCGGCAAGATCCTCAAGCGCGAGATCGAGGTGCCGGAGCAGGCGCTGGCGGCGCCCTAGCCGAGCCAGGTGATGCCGTACCGCTCGGAGGCCGTCGCGTAGGCCGCCGGGCCGATCGTGCCGGCGCTTTCCGCGGCGGCCAGCTCGCTAAAGAAGCCCTCGAGCCCGGCGGGGGCGGTGAGGATCAGCAGCCGCCCCTCGCCCGGCAGTACGCGCCGCTGCGCGCGTGGCACGCCGCGCGGCGCGAAGACCATTCCGCCGGGGCCGACGCGGTGCTCCTCGTCGCCGCAGACGATCGCGTGCTCGCCTTCGAGGACGTAGAACAGCTCGTCCTCGTTCGTGTGCACGTGCGCGGGGGTGTCGACCAGGGGCGGGACCTCCTCGAACACGGTGAAGGCGCCGCCGGTGCTCTCGCCCGACGCCCTCACCAGGATGGTGACCTCGCCGAACGTCAGTCGCTCCCCTCCATCCGCCGGTACCGAGAAGCCGGCCATGCCGCGCACTGTACGACCCGGCGCGCCCACTAGGCTTCCCGCCCCGTGGCGCTGACTCGGAGAGGACTATTTGGCTCGGGCGCAGCCGGAGCCGCCGCCTTCGGCATGGCCGCGTGCGGCGACGACTACTTCGAGCCGGCGACGAAGCACGACAAGGACGCGCCCAACACCGTCCTGATCTTCACGGACTCCACGCGCTTCGACTACATCCATCACTTCAACCCGATCGCCCGCAACAAGACGCCGAACCTCGACGCCCTCGCGCGCGACTCCCTGAGCTTCTCGCTCGCCGTGCCGGAGGCGATGCCGACCGGGCCTGCCCGGCGGGCGCTGCTCACGGGCGTGCGCTCGTTCCCGTTCCGCAACTACGTCCCCACCGCGGGCCTGCCGGTGGGCCCGGGCTGGATCCCGATCCCGGACTCGTACCCGATCGTCACGGAGGTGATGGGCGAGGCCGGCATCGAGACCGCCTACTGCACGGACAACCCGTTCCTGATCGGGCCGCGCTTCGCCAACTTCCGGCGCACGGTCGACTGGGTCAAGCCGAGCTACTCGCAGGGCGCCTACCGGTTCCTCAACAAGCCCTTCAAGCGGCCCGCCACGCGCAGCACGATCGAGCGCTTTCTGCTGCCCGAGCTGTCCGACTCCGTCGAGGTCGGCCGCCTGCGTGCGATGGCGGGCTGGAACTCGATCTACCGCGACAACGAACGCCAGTACCCCACGGCGCGCGTGGTGCGCAGCGGCATCAACCTCGTCGACGACCTCAAGGACCGGCGCCCGTTCTTCCTGGGCGTGGACGCCTTCGACCCGCACGAGCCGTTCGACGCGCCGCGCGTCTACCAGCTGGCGGCCGGCAGCCCGAAGGGCATCGAGACCGCGCAGGGGATCACGCCGATCCAGCCGTTCGAGACGCCCTACTCGTGGGTCGTGAACGTGGACCTCGAGGACGACAGCATCGAGCGCGTCCGCGAGCTCTACGCGGCCGAGCTGACGTTCGTGGACGAGTGGATCGGGCGCCTGATGAACAAGCTCGCCGACGAGAACCTGCTCGACGAGACCGTCGTCTACTACATGTCCGACCACGGGCTGACGCTCGGCGAGAACGGCGTGATGGGCAAGCACGGCGCGCGCGCCCAGTGGCACATCTACCACGTGCCGGCGATGATCCGGCACCCCGAAGGCAAGCTCGCCGGCCAGACCAGCCAGTTCTTCGCGTCGACCCACGACATCGCGCCCACGCTGCTCTCGTTCATGGGCGTGCGGGCGCCCGGGATGATGAACGGCGAGGATCTCTCGGTCCTGTTCGACGGCGGCGAGCCGCCCTCGCGCGAGCACTTCACCTCCTGCTACGACGACCACGTCCTGGCCGGCGACCGCGACTGGTTCATGCTCGGCGACAGCGAGGGACGCCTCAAGCGCCTCTACGACAAGCGGGCCGACCCGCGCGAGCTGCACGACGTGGCGGCCGAGCATCCGGAGATCGTGGACGCGCTCTGGAAGGTGCTCGAGGACGAGGCCGGCGGGACACTGCCGCAGTTCGGCGCATCCGGGGCGAAGGGCGTGATCGGGGGGTGAAGGGCGCAAGCGGCCGGCTCGGCCGGCCGCGCAGCGATGGCCTCGGCGCCGAGGGGCGGCGGGGCGGGCTGACCCGCCGCGACCTGCTGCGCCGGGGCGGCGCCTCGGCGGCCGGCGGCGGCCTGTTCGCGGGACTGGCCTTGCCGGGCGCGGCGGCCGCGGGGCGCACCGGCGGTCCGCCCGGCGCGAGCTCCTTGCTGGTGGTGCTGCCGCTGATCCGTGCCGACTACGTGGGTGCCTTCGACGGCGACTCGGGCACCGACACCCCCAACATCGACGACCTGACCGGGGACTCGCTGCGCTTCGACCGGGCGATCCCCGAGTGCATGCCGGCGCTGCCGGTGCGGCGCACGCTCGTGACCGGCATGCGCTCGTTCCCGTTCCGCGACTGGAAGCGCACCGAGGGGATGCCGGCCGTGCCCGGCTACAGCCCGGTCTGGGACTGGCAGCCGGTGGTGACCGAGACGATGCGCCTGGCGGACGTGAAAACGGCCTACGTCACCGACAACCCGCTGCTCGAGGGCCCGCGCTTCCCCGACGTGCGCCGCCCGTCGGGCTCGCCGCCGGCCTCCACCGGCGCGAGCGGCATCAAGGCCGAGATCGCCGCGATCGAGCGCCAGTCGGCCGCGGCCGAGCGCACCTTCAAAGCGGGGATCTCGACGCTGCGCGAGCTGGCCCGCAGCGACCCGTTCTTCCTGGCGATCGACCCGTTCGACCCGGTCGACGCCACCGAGGCGCCGCCGATCTACGTGAAGCCGGGCGAGGTCGACAAGGAGGGCACCGGCCCGATGAACGACCGCCTGGTCGAGCTGAAGTTCAGCGGCGGGGACATCGACGAGCTACGCGCCGCCTACCGCAAGCACGTGGAGAACGTGGACCGCTGGGTCGGCCGGCTGATGGACGAGGTGCCCGACGACCTGTTCATGTTCGCCCTCGGCGACATCGGCATCGCGCTGGGCGAGCACGATTACGTCGGCCGCGGCACGCCGACCTCGCACCGCGAGTCGTACGAGATCCCTTACCTGATTCGCCATCCCGACGGCGAGATGGCCGGCGACGACGTCGATTGGTACGCCACCACTCACGACGTGCCCACCACGCTGCTGTCGGCGATGGGCCTCACGATCCCGGGCAAGATGCGCGGCGAGGACCTGACCCAGCAGTTCGACGACGTCGACGAGGAGGACCTGCCCGACCGGCCGTTCTCGATCACGGCGAGCGGCTCGCTGATCGTGGTGCGCGACAAGCGCTGGCTGATGGTCGCCGACCGCGAGGAGATCGAGCGACGCCTCTACGACGACGACGAAGAGGCGGACGACGACGACCAGCGCTACGACGACGTCGCCAACGACGAGCCGGGCGTGCTGACCGACATGTCGCTGGCGGCGCTGACGGTGGCCGGCGGCACGCTGCCGGAGTTCGGTCCCGAGGGCGCCCTGCGCCCGCCACCGGAGCGCGGGGACGACGACACCGACGACGACGGCATCCCCAACGACTGGGATGCGGTCGACAACGACGATCCGGACGACGACGACGAGCCCGGCGACGAGCGCTTCGACGGCCGCGATGTCGAGGACCGAGGCGCGGCGGGCGGTACGCCCTGATGGCGGACAGCGAGCGCGAGGCG
Organism: uncultured Thermoleophilaceae bacterium; assembly: GCA_963716215.1. GTDB lineage: Bacteria > Actinomycetota > Thermoleophilia > Solirubrobacterales > Thermoleophilaceae > JACVRW01. The sequence goes on from OY970298.1 coordinate 220,847, forward strand.
CGCGAGAACCCGTCGGCGGAGTTCCTCTACGCCAACAAGTGGCGGATCTTCGGCGTGATGATGATCGGCTGGGCGATGTCGATGCTCGACGTGTCGATCGTGAACATCTCGATCCCCACGCTCGAGACCGAGATGTCGTCCGACGTGGCGACGGTCACGTGGGTCATCAACTCCTACAACATCATGTTCGCCGTCCTGCTCGTGTCGATGGGGCGGCTGGCGGACCAGTTCGGGCGCAAGCGCTTCTTCATCATCGGGCTCGCAGTGTTCACCGTCGGCTCGGCGCTGTGCGCCGCGGCGTGGTCGATCGAGTGGCTGATCGTGTTCCGCGCGATCCAGGGCGTGGGCGCTGGCATCCTGGCGCCACTCGGGTTCGCCATGACCGTGCTGGTGTTCCCGCCGGAGCACCGCGGACGCGGCCTTGCTCTGATCGCCGTCGTGGCGCTGGTCTCGTCGGCGCTGGGGCCCGTGCTCGGCGGCGTGCTGATCGAGATCGCGGACTGGCACTGGATCTTCCTGATCAACATCCCGTTCGGCTTGCTCGGCATCGTGCTGTGCCTGCGCTGGTGGCCGGAGACGTGGGATCTGAGCGCCGGTCGCGACGTGGACGTGCGCGGGATGCTGCTGCTCGGCGGCGCGGTCTTCTGCCTAACGGTCGCGCTGGTCGAGGCGAACCCGTTCGGCGGCGACCTGCCGCTCTGGCTGAGCCTGATGCAGGCCGCGATCCTGCTCGGCGCGGCCTTCGTGTGGTGGGAGCGGCGCGCGCCCAACCCGATGATCACGCCGGGGCTGATCGCCAACAAGCAGTTCCGCAACGCGAACCTCGGCATGCTCTTCTTCGCCGCCGGGGCGATCGGGAGCCTGCTGCTGCTCTCGCTCGTGTTCACGAACCTCTGGGGCTACGAACCGATCGAGGCCGGCCTCGCGCTGCTGCCGGTGCCGCTGATGGGCCTCCTCGTGTGGCCGTTGGCCGGGCGCGCCGCGGACACCAAGCCGCCCGGCCAGATCGCCAAGCCGGCCCTGATCGTGATGTCGATCGGGATGATCTGGGTCTCGTTCCTACCGGCCACCGCCGACGACGCCTGGGCCTACATCCGCATCCTGCCCGGCCTGCTGATGATCGGGGCGGGCATGGGGATCGGGTTCCCGGCGCTGAACGTGGGCGCGATGGGAGCCGTGGCGGGGCCGGAGATCGGGCTGGCGTCCGGCATCCTCAACACGGCGCGGCAGCTGGGCACCGCCATCGGCGTGGCGATCCTGATCGCCACGTTCGGCGGGGTGCTGCACGCGCACATGTCCTGGTTCGCCGACGAGGAGATCGAGGACATCGTGGGCGACTGGGAGATCCCGAAGCCGCTGGCCGGGGCGGTGATCCAGTCGACCCTGCACGACTACACGGGCGGCACAACCGACCGCTTCGAGCCCAAGCCGGGCTTCGACGAGGAGATCATCCGCCAGACGGCGGGCTCGGCACGCGAGGGGTTCGCGTGGGGGTTCCGCCAGGCCGCCTTCCTCGTACTGACCGTGCTGCCGCTGCTCGGGGCGCTGAAGCGGACGCCCGCTCAGGCGCGGGCCGAGTTCATGGCCCAGATGCAGGCCAAGCAGCAGGCCGGTGACGGCAACGACGGTGCCCCGCGCGGGGCACCGGTCGAGCAGCAGGCGACCTAAGGGCGCTAGGCGGACACCCCGAGCGGCTCGGCCTGCGCCAGCCGTTCCTCCACCAGCGCCACCAGCCGGGCCGCCGACTCCTCGGCGTCCTCCTGCTCGGTATCGACCAGCAGCTCGGGCGACAGCGGCTCCTCGTAAGGGTCGGAGACTCCGGTGAACGCCTGGATCTTGCCCGCCCGAGCGCGCTCGTAGAGGCCCTTTACGTCGCGCCGCTCGCACTCGGCCACCGAGGCCCGCACGTAGACCTCCAGGAAGCGCTTGCCCATGCGCGCGCGAGCCGCGTCGCGCGAGTCGCGGAAGGGCGAGACGGCGGCCACGAACGTGATCACGCCGTTGCGGGAGAGCAGGTCCGACACCCAGGCCAGGCGGCGCACGTTCTTGTCGCGGTCCTCGCGCGAGAAGCCGAGGTCGGCCGACAGGTTCTGGCGTACGTCGTCGCCGTCGAGCACCTCAACCCGGTGGCCGAGGTCGCGCAGCTGGCCGGCCGCCAGCCGGCCGATCGTCGACTTGCCCGAGCCGGACAGCCCGGTCAGCCAGACACACAGCCCGTCCATCCCGCGGGGCGGGGCGGCGAGCGTGCCGTACGCGATCGGGCCGAGGTTCGGCTCGCGGTCCTGCAGGTCGAAGGCGCGGAAGCGGCTGAACAGGCGATGGTCGGGCCCGTGGTAGTCGGACGAGCCGGTGGTGAGCAGCTCGAGCTCCTCGCAGCGATCCGCCAGCAGCCGCACCTGCTCCTCGGTGTGGGTCGTGTAGAAGACCTCGACCCCGTCGAGCCCCGCCGCGCGGTAGCGGTCGATCGCGTCCAGGACCTGCCGCTCGTCGTCGATATCCCAGAACGGATGCGCCCACACGGCCACGCCGGCCGCCTCGTGGATCCAGCCGATCGCCTCTTCCACGGTCGGATGCGTGCGCGCCACGTAGCCGGGCTTGCCCTGGATCAGGTACGCGGGGATGAACGACGACACGTCGGCGTGCCCCTCGGCGGCCAGCCGCTCCGCGTTCGCGGGGTGGGCGAGGACGGCCGCCGCGAGGTGGGGGCGGCCGACCGGCTTGCCCGCCGCCTTGCGCGCGTCGATCGGGGCCGGATCGACCTCGAAGCCCAGCTCGCGCAGGCGCTCGGACATCCCGTCGGCTCGCCGCTCGCGGTCGCCGCGGGCGTCGCGCAGACGCTCGCCGAGCAGCCGGCTGCGATGGTCGATCCCGTAGCCGAGCACATGCAGGTCCTCATACGGCCCGTCGACGGCTGAGATCTCGGTGGCCGGCACCACGCGCACGCCATACAGGGCGCCGGCCGCCAGCGCCTCGTCCACGCCGTCCACCGTGTCGTGGTCCGACAGCGCGAGCAGGGTGACGCCCGCCTCGGCGGCGTTCTCAACAACCTGCGCGGCGGCCAGGTCGCCGTCGGAATGCAGGGAGTGCGACTGCAGGTCGAACCCCGGCGCGATCACGCGCGCAAGGGTACAAAGTCGCCCAGCCGCTAGCGCGGGGCGGGCTTGGAGTCCCGGCCCTCCCCGCCGGCGACGGCGCGGTACACGCCCAGCAGGATCATCGTGCCGATGATCGCGCCGATCAGGCCACCCAGGTCGAACATCTGGGTGTCGCCGATGCCGAACAGCTCCGTGAAGATGAAGAATCCGACCAGCGACCCCGCGAGGCCCAGCAGGATCGTCACGAAGAACCCGCCTGGATCGTTGCCGGGCAGCAGGGCCTTGGCGATGTACCCCGCCAGCAGCCCGAGGATGATTGCTCCGATCATGTCCTTCTCCTTCCCGCCTATTCGACGGATATTCCCTGGCGCATGGTGTTCTCAGTAACTACACGCGGCTCCACGAACTGCAACAGGTAGTCCGGCCCGCCGGCCTTGGCGCCGATGCCCGAGCGCCGGTTGCCCCCGAATGGCTGGCGCCCCACCATCGCCCCGGTGATGCCACGGTTGACGTACAGGTTGCCCACCGGCAGGCGCGCGGCCACGCGCTCCACGGTCGCGGGGTTGCGCGAGAACAGCCCGCCGGTGAGGGCGAACGGCAGCGAGTCGACCACGTCGCAGGCGGCGTCCACGTCCGCCACCGCCGTGACCGACAGCAGCGGCCCGAAGATCTCCTCGCGGTTGACCGCCGACAGCTCGGGAAGGTCGACCGCGATCGACGGGGCGCAGAACCAGCCGCTCTCGGGCGCCGGCCCCGCGCTGGCGGCGATCCGGCCCTCGCGCTCGGCGATCTCCGCGTAGCGCCGCACGCGCTCCTGTGCCTCCGCCTCGATCACCGGCGGCACCTCAGTCGCGAACTCCTCCGCCTGCCCCACGCGCAGCACCTCGGTCGCGCCGCTGAGGCGCTCCACCAGCGTGTCGGCGATCGCCTCGTGCACCAGCACGCGCGCCGCGGCCGAGCACTTCTGCCCCGCGTACGTGAAGGCCGAGTGCACGATCGCCGGGACAGCCTCGTCCAGGTCGGCGTCGGCGTCGAGGATCACGCAGTTCTTGCCGCCCATCTCCGACACCACGCGCTTGACGTGACCCTGGTCCTCGGGTGTCTCGGCGGCGGCGCGCACGATCTCGAGCCCCACGGCGCTCGAGCCCGTGAACGCGATCACGTGCACGCGCGGGTCGCGCACCAGCGCCGCACCGGCGTCGCCCTCGCCCGGCAGCAGCGCCAGCGCCTCGGGCGGCACGCCGCCCTCGTGCAGGGCGTCGACCAGCGCACCCGCGCTCGCGGGCGACTGCTCGGCCGGCTTGAGCACCACCGCGTTGCCGGCAGCCAGCGCCGCCGCCGTCATGCCGCACGGGATCGCCAGCGGGAAGTTCCAGGGCGCGATCACCGCCGCCACGCCGCGCGGGACGTACCGCATGCTGTTGCGCTCGCCCGGCACCTGCAGCAGCTCGCGCCCTTCCTCCAGCGCGATCGCCTGGAGCGCGTAGTACTCCAAGAAGTCGATCGCCTCGCACACGTCGCCGTCCGCCTCGGGCCAGGGCTTGGCGCACTCGCGCACCTGCAGGGCGGCCAGCTCGAGGCGCCGTTCGCGCAGGCGGGCAGCCGCTGCGCGCAGGGCCTCGGCACGCTCGGCAGCCGGCCGGGCCCCCCAGACGCGGGCGCCGCGCTGAGCCGCTTCCACCGCCGCATGCGCCTCGGCCGGGCCGGCGCGGCCGGCCCTGGCGACCAGCCGCTGGGGAGCACCCGGGTCGGTGGAATCCAGTCCGTCGGCGGAGCCGCGGTCGCCGCCGATCAGCACGGGCACCGCCAGCGGCAGGCGCGCGTCCAGCCCGCGCAGCGCCTCCAGCAACCCATCCCGGGCGGGGGCGCGGCGCAGCTCCAGGATCGGCTCGTTGCGAAAGCTCACGGCGCCGCCAGCAGCTCCTCGACCGGCACGCCGCGCTGCAGATCGCTGAGGAAGGACTCGTTGGCCGTGTTCTCCAGCAGCCGTCGCACCAGGTAGGCCATCCCGGCGACCATGTCGCCCACCGGGCAATAGATGCGCACGCGCATGCCCTGATCCGCGAGCGCCGCCGCCAGGTCGTCGCCCAGGCCGCGCAGCACCTGGATCTCGAGGTCCTGGTCGCCGCGACCGGCGGCGCGGTTGGCCGCGACCGCGTGCGCCACCGAGCGCAGGTTGTGCGACGCGATCGCCGGGCGCACGTGCGGCCAGCCCTCGAGCAGCCGCCGCGTGAGCCCCTCGAAGTTGCGATCCGACTCGGCCTTCTCCTCGAACACCGGCGGCGTCCAGCCGTGCTGGCGCGCCGCGACCACCTCGTGGTCCCAGTACGCGCCCTTCACCAGACGCACGACCAGCGGCGGTTCGCGGTGAGCCGCCCGCGCCCACGCGATCACCTGGTCGAGCTGCTCCGGCGACTCGCGCAGGTAGGCCTGCAGGACGATCCCGGTCGAGGGCCCGTCGCGGAGCTCGGGGTCCTCCAGCAAGTCGAACACCAGCTGGAGCGTGGCCTCGAGCGTGTCCACCGACTCCATGTCGATGTGCAGGTGGGCACCCAGCTCCTTCGCGCGCAGGAGCAGCGGCCGCATCCGCCGCGCGGCGTCGTCGCGGCCGACCTCGGGCGCCTCGGGGCGCAGCAACGGGCTCAGCGCCGACACCTTCACCGACACGTTCACGCGCGGTACCGGACCGAGCGAATCGCTCTCCAGCAGCGGCTTGTCGGGCCACCGCGGCGCCGCCGCCGCCAGCGTCTCCAGCGCGTCCAGGCAGCGTGCGGCGTAGCGGTCGGCCTCCGGCTGCGTCACGGTCGCCTCGCCGAGCAGGTCGAGCGAGACCGCGGCACCGTGCTCCCACAGGTGGCGGATCGGGCGCACGGCCGCGCGTGGCGTCTCGCCGACGATGAAGCGGTGCGCCATGTGGCGCACGCCGGCCGCCGCCGCCGCACCCAGCGCAGTCCGGCCCGCCTTGTTGTGGCCCATTCGCATCGCGGCCGCGATCGGCGGTGGATGCGCGTCCACCTCGTCCAGGTACGCGGTCAGGTGACGCGCGAGGTCCTCCAGGCTCGTACAGGCCGGCGTCACGTCGACGAAGCGAAACAGCGCCGCGCGCAGCTCCTGGTCCTGGGAAGCCATCTCCATCGCCTTCACGTCGAGCGCCCTCAGCGGATGCCGCGGCCTCGTCGGGAACGCCGCGTGGATCGAGCGGCCCACCCTCTGCAGCTCCTCCTCCACCGGGACAACCATATGCTTCCGCTCGTGCCTGCCTTGGTACTTGGCCCCCTCTTGCGCTACGTGGGCGAGACCGAGGCGGTGATCTGGATCGAGACCGACTCGCCGTGCGAGGTCGAGGTGCTCGGCACGCGCGACCGCACCTTCAAGGTCGACGGCCACCACTTCGCGCTCGTCTGCTGCGCCGGCCTGCGGCCGGGCACGTGGCACGAGTACGAGATCGTGCTCGACGGCGAGCGCGTCTGGCCGGTCGACGACGGCTTCCCGCGCAGCGCCTTCCACACCTACCCGAAGGACGGCCCGCTGCAGGTGGTGTTCGGCTCGTGCCGGGTCGCGGCGCCGCACGAGCCGCCCTACTCGCTGCGCAAGGACGCGGACGAGCGCGGCCGCGAGGTCGACGCGCTGCACACGCTCGCCCAGCGGATGGGCAACCAGCCGCGCGAGCAGTGGCCGGACGTGCTGCTGATGATCGGCGACCAGGTCTACGCCGACGAGGTGCCGCCCGGCACGCGCTCGTTCATCGAGGCGCGCCGCGACGTGCGCGAGCCGCCGGGCGAGCGGGTGCTCGACTTCGAGGAGTACACCCAGCTCTACCGCGAGAGCTGGGGCGACCCGAGGATCCGGTGGCTGCTCTCGACGGTGTCGACGGCGATGGTCTTCGACGACCACGACGTGCACGACGACTGGAACATCTCGCAGGCTTGGCTCGAGGAGATGCGCGCGACGAACTGGTGGGGCCGCCACATCGTCGGCGCGCTCGCGTCCTACTGGGTCTACCAGCACATCGGCAACCTCCAGCCCGGCCACCACGCCGACGACGAGCTGCTGCGCCGGGTCAAGGAGGCCGATGACGGCTGGCCGGTGCTGGAGCAGTTCGCCCGCGAGGCTGACCGGTCCACGTCCGGTACCCGATGGAGCTACTGCCGCGACCTGGGCCGTACGCGCGTGGTGGTGATCGACTCGCGCGCCGGGCGCGTGCTCGACGAGGGCCGCCGCTCGATGCTCGACGAGAGCGAGTGGGAGTGGGTGGCCGAGCAGTTCACGGGCGACTTCGACCACCTGCTGGTGGCCACCTCGCTGCCGTGGCTGCTCGGCCCGGGCATGCACTACGCGGAGGCGTGGAGCGAGGCCGTGGCCGGCGGCGCGTGGGGCCCGGCCTTCGCGCCGCTCGCCGAGCGCCTGCGCCAGAGCGTCGATCTGGAGCACTGGGCCGCATTCCAGGAATCGTTCGCCCGGCTCGCGGAGCTGCTGCGGTCGGTCGGAGCGGGAGAGCGCGGGCGGGCGCCCGCGTCCGTGGTGGTGCTGTCCGGCGACGTGCACCACGCCTACCTCGCCGAGGTCGCCTTCCGCGCCGGCTCGGGCGTGGAGTCGAACGTCTACCAGGCCGTCTGCTCGCCCTATCGCAACCCGCTCGAGAAGAACGAGCGGCGGACGATCAGGATCGGCATGTCGCGCCCCTTCGAGATCGTGATGCGGGCGCTGGCGGCCTCCGCGGGCGTGGACGACCCGGACGTGCGGTGGCGCATGATCGGCGACGGACCATGGTTTGACAACCAGGTCGCGTCGCTGGTGATCGACGGCCGCGCGATCGAGATGCGGCTCGAGAAGGCGGTGCCCGTCGACGCGACCTCGGCGCGCCTGGATCGGGTGCTCGATCGCAAACTCGCCTGACTGCGCAACTCTGGCGCGCGGCCGTTGTTCTGACGGGCGTTATGAGACTCAGATCACGCATGATGCCCGCGGCGTTCGTCGCCTCCGTAGCTGTGCTGCTCGTGGCTGCCACGGGCGCGCAGGCGAAGGTGGTCGAGCTGACCGGTACCACCACGGTTACGCCGTCCGCCGAGGCGGCGCAGTTCCTCGCCAACAACGGCGTGACCGTTGCGCCCACCGGCAAGGCGAGCGTGGACGGCGGCAGCTTCGTCTTCCCGATCGCGGCCGGCTTCGGCAACACGAGGACCTACAACGGGCTGCTGGCCCACAAGGGTGGCCTCAAGTTCACCAAGGGTGAGCGCTCCGCGGTCGTGCGCCGCTTCGTGGCAGTTCGCGTCGGCGGCGTCGGCGCCGTGCTGCTGGCGCAGATCCCCGGGCTCAAGGGCGGCTGCGGCCACCTGCGCCGGGGTCTCGCGCGCTTCGCGTGGAACCACCCGACCGCAACCAGGAAGGCGCGGCGCGCCGCGCGCAACCACCGCAAAGCGACGCGTGCTCTGAAGGACGCCGTACGCGACTACTGCGGCGGCGGGCGCGTGATCATCCTGGCTCGCCTGACCAACCTCAGCAAGGAGCTGACCTACAACAGCGCCCTGCTGAGCGCGGACCTCAAGCTGAGCGGACAGGCCGCTCGCCTGCTCAACCGGCTCGCCGGCGCGAAGGTCGTGGCGGCCGGCGCCCCGCTGGGCACCGCCGAGTCGAGGGTCACCGTCGTCGACTGACCCACGTCGTACCTGGGGGTACTGGAACGGGCGGCCGACGGGCCGCCCGTTCCGCCTCCTGGCGGGTGTACCCTGACCCGCCCGCATGGACTATCCCGTCGAGAGCTTCACGGAGGCCGAGCGCGCCGCGCTGCGTCCGCACTTCAGCAACCTCGACCGCCCCGTCTTCGCGCTGATCGGGCTGCCCGAGACCGTCAAGGGCGCCATGTTCGCCCGTTACTCGCGCTACCAGGGCACGCTGCGGCGGCTCTACCTGGACGAGTTTGCCGGCGAGCAAGGCGAGCACCCGGCATTCGACGGCGAGGAGGGTGAGCGCGCTCGCAAGCTGTACGAGCGCATCTTCCTCGGCTATGGCGACGACTCGGTCGCCCAGCTCGGCGGCGCGCACGTGGCCTGCGAGTGGGTCTCGAACGTGATGACGAAGCTGCTCCAGCGCGGGCGGCTGGCCGCCTACCTCGAGCAGTCCACCCGCTACATCCCCTACGACGCGCCGATCGGCGAGGGGCTCGGCTACCGCTACTGGCGCCACCCGGAGCTCGGGCCGGAGTACCAGGCGGCGATGGACTTCCTGTTCGACGCCTACTCGGAGTCGCTGCCGCGCGTCGAGGCCTGGGCGGCCGAGCGCTTCCCGCGCCCCGACGGGGAGCCGGAGGCCGCGCACCGGCGGGCGCTGCGGGCCAAGGCGCTCGACCTGCTGCGCGGCCTGCTGCCCGCGGCCTCGCTGTCGCACGTGGGCATCTTCGCGTCGGGGCAGGCCTACGAGCAGCTCCTGCTGCGCCTCTACTCCTCCCCGCTCCCGGAGGCGCGCGAGTACGCGGACATGATCCTGAGCGAGATCAAGGCGGTGATGCCGAGCTTCGTGGCGCGCGTCGAGCGGCCCGAGCGCGGCGGCGAGTGGATCTCCTACCTGAGCCAGCGCTCCGAGGCCGCCAGTCGCTGGGCCGAGCGGCTCGGGCTCGACCACACCCAGCGCGACGAGCCGGAGGGACCCGCCGTGCGTCTGCTGTCGGTCGACGGCGACGAGGACGGGCTGCTGGCCGCGCTGCTGTTCGAGGCGGCAGCCACCTCGGAGGAGGAGGCGCGCAGCGCCGTACGGGCCCTGCCACCCGACGAGCGGGCCGCGATGCTGGCCGAGCTGGTCGGCGAGCGCGGCAACCGGCGCCACCGCCCCGGGCGCGGGTTCGAGGCGCTGCGCTACCGCTTCGAGGTGGTGTCCGACTACGGCGCCTTCCGCGACCTCCAGCGCCACCGCATGCTCACCGTCCAGTGGCAGACGCTCGGCCCTGAGCTCGGCGCGGGCGTGCCGGAGGAGCTCGAGCAGGCCGGCGTCGCCGACCTCTACCGCGAGGGCCTCGAGCGCTCGCGCGCCGAGCACGCCCGCATCGGCGAGCTGGGTCACCCCGAGCTGGCCCCCTACGCGCTCTGCCTGGGCTACCGGATCCGCTACGTGCTCGACATGAACGCGCGCGAGGCGATGCACCTGATCGAGCTGCGCTCGGGCCGCGAGGGCCACCCCGCCTACCGCGCGGTGGCGCACGCCCTGCACGCCGAGATCGCGCGCGTCCACCCGGCCGTCGCGGCCGCGATGACGTTCGTGGACCGCGATACGGAGCCGCGCCTGGAGCGGATCCTGTCCGAGATCCGCGCGCACGCGAAGCAGGCCTCGCGGGCATAGCGTCATGGCCGTCGGGCTCATGCAAGAGGTCCGCGTGGCGCCGTCGATCCTCGCCGCCGACTTCGCCCGCCTCGGCGAGCAGGTCGAGGGCGTGATGGACGCGGGCGCTCGCGTGATCCACGTGGACGTGATGGACGGCCACTTCGTCCCGCCGATCTCGATCGGTCCGCTGATCGTGGCCGCCCTGCGCGACCTGGTGCACGAGCGCGGTGGCGTGCTCGACGTGCACCTGATGGTGGAACGCCCCGAGCACCGCGTCGCGGAGTTCGCCGCCGCCGGTGCCGACACGCTGATCGTGCACGCTGAGGCCACGCCGAACGTGCACTACGCGCTGATGGCGGTGCGCGACGCCGGCCTGCACGCCGGCCTGGCGATCAACCCCGGAACGGCGCCGGAGGCCGTGGTCGGGCTGGTCGAGGCGTTCGACCACCTGCTCTGCATGACCGTCAATCCGGGCTGGGGCGGCCAGACCTACATCGACACGTCCACCGTGAAGGTGGCCCGCCTGCGCGAGCTGCTCGGACCCGGCGTGCCGATCGAGGTGGACGGTGGGATCGACGCCGCCACCGCTGGCCCGGCGGCAGCCGCGGGCGCGACGCTGTTCGTGGCGGGCTCCTCGATCTTCGGCGCCGGCGACCCGGCGCGGGCGTACTCCGAGATCGTCGCGGCCGCGGGCGCCGTCTAGGGCATCGCGCCGGCCAGACAAGAACGCGCCCACCCCCCGGGGCCTGGGGCGGGTGGACGCGCCATCGATCGCCCTTCGCCGTGAAACCAGCACACCGGTGCGGTCGATCCGACGGTGGGCGACGTCGCGATGCGCATCGTCCGCAAACGCGATCCACCGTCAGCGGAGCCTCAGGGTGGTCGCGCTTCGCGGCCGTGGGCGCCGTCTAGGGCATCGCGCCGGCCAGCTCCGGCTCGGTCCCCACCAGGCGGCAGCTGTCCACCTGGCCGAGCGACTCGGGGTCTAGGGTCACGTGCGCGTGCGGGTCGAGCGTGCCGCTGTCGGTGTCCGCGAACGGCCACGCCTCGTCCTGGGCGGCCACCAGCCGCCCGCCGGCGTCCTCGCAGCGCAGCGTGACGTTGCGCGCCCCGCCCGCGCGGGCGGGCGTGTTCACGGCCGGCGACACGTAGACGGTCAGCTCCGGCAGGACCGCGGACACCTCGAGCCGCAGGCCGGACGCCTGCGCCGCCGGCTCGTCGGGCTGGTCGTCGTCGTCGCCGCCGCCGCCGCCGCCGAAGGCGAACAGCGCCGCGACCGGCGCCCCCACCACGAGCAGCACCACGATCACGACGAGCAGGGTGCGCGCTCGTCCCTCCATCGGAGCCGAGCATGCTAGCCGGGCCCGGCGCCCGCGGGCGGGGGCGGGGGCGGCGCACGATGCGTCGGATATGGCGACGCAACTGCAGGGACCCTGAGCGGAGCGCCGGGGCTGCGCACGAAACGGGACACATACTCCCGAAACTGCAGGGACCCCGCCGAGGCCGCCGGCGACCCAGGCCTCTTCCGCGGCGGAGCCCGCGGCGGCCGAGCCGCGCGCTTCCGAATGCCCAACCCTGCGCACGCGGCCGAGCCGCCCCCTTCGAGTTAGGATCGCCGACGTGACCGAGCCGACCAAGTTCACGCTGACCGAGGACCGCATCCCGACCCACTGGGTGAACCTCCTCCCGGACCTGCCCGGCGACCCGCTCCCGCCGCTCAACCCCGGCACCATGCAGCCCGCCGGGCCGGACGACCTGACGCCGATCTTCCCGATGGCGCTGATCGGTCAGGAGGTGTCCGCCGAGCCCGAGGTCGAGATCCCCGAGCCGGTGCGCGAGATCTACAAGCTGTGGCGTCCCACGCCGCTGTTCCGAGCGCGGCGGCTCGAGCGCGAGCTCGATACCCCTGCGCGCATCTACTACAAGTACGAGGGCGTCTCGCCGGCCGGCTCGCACAAGCCGAACAGCGCCGTCGCGCAGGCCTACGCCAACAAGGAGGCGGGCATCGAGCGGCTGGTCACCGAGACCGGCGCCGGCCAGTGGGGATCCGCGCTCGCGCTGGCGTCGAGCCTGTTCGGCATCGAGTGCCTGGTCTACATGGTCGGCGCCAGCTACGACCAGAAGCCCTACCGGCGGGCCATGATGGAGAGCTGGGGCGCGAAGGTGATCCGCTCGCCCAGCGACACCACGGAATCCGGGCGCTCCCAGGCGCAGCACCCCACCGGGTCGCTCGGCATCGCCATCTCCGAAGCCGTGGAGGTCGCGGCCCAGGACGCCGACACCAACTACGCGCTGGGCTCCGTGCTGAACCACGTATGCCTGCACCAGACCGTGATCGGCCAGGAGGCGCTGGCCCAGATGGAGATGGCCGGCGACGAGCCCGACGTGGTGGTCGGGTGCGTTGGCGGCGGCTCGAACTTCGCCGGTATGGCGTTCCCGTTCATCCGGCGCGTGCTGCGCGGCGACGCGAATACGCGCTTCGTGGCGGCCGAGCCCGCGGCCTGCCCCACGCTCACGCGCGGCGTCTACCGCTACGACTTCGGCGATACGGTCGGGCTCACGCCGCTGATGCCGATGTACACGCTCGGGCACGACTTCGTGCCGCCGCCGGTGCACGCGGGCGGGCTGCGCTACCACGGCGACTCGCCGATCGTGTGCGCGCTCGTCAAGGAGGGACTGGTGGAGGCGCGGGCCTACCGCCAGAACGAGACCTTCGAGGCGGCGCTGCGCTTCGCTCGCACCGAGGCGATCCTCCCGGCGCCGGAGCCCTCGCACGCGATCCGCGCCGTGATCGAGGAGGCCGAGGCCGCCAAGCAGGCGGGCGAGGAGCGCGTGATCCTGCTCAACCTGTGCGGGCACGGACACTTCGACATGTCCGCCTACGACGCCTACCTCGCCGGCAAGCTCGAGGATCCCGAGTTCTCCGAGGCGGACATGCAGGCCGCGCTGGCGCGGCTGCCGGAGGCGCCGGCGATCGCCTGAGATGCGCGTCCTGTTCGCTTCCACACGCGGGGCCGGCCACTTCAACCCGCTGGTGCCGCTGATCGAGGCGGCACTGCGCGATGGGCACGAGGTGATGGTCGCCGGGCCGCCCTCGCTGGCAGAGACGGTGGAGAGCGCCGGCTACTCGTTCTGGGAGGGAGCGGCGCCGCCGGAGGACGAGCTGGGCGCCGTGTGGGCGCGCGTGCCGACGGTCTCGCACGAGGAAGCGAACGCGATCGTGGTCGGCGAGATCTTCGGCGGGCTCAACGTGACCGCGATGCTGCCGCACCTGGACGCGGCGATCGAGCGGTGGCGTCCGGACCGCGTCATCCGCGAGCAAGCCGAGTTCGCGTCGGCGGTGGCCGCCGACCGGCACGGCGTGCCCCAGGCTCGCCTCGGCGTCTCGCTGGCGGCCTTCGATGCGCTCGCGCTGTCGATCGCCGGGCCGGGGCTCGACGCGCGGCACCCCGGTATCGCGGAGCGCATCTGGGAGTCGCCCTACCTCACCTTCTTCCCCGAGACCCTGGAGGACCCCGAGGCCGGCCAGCCGCCGGCCACCCACCGCTTCCGCGATCCGGCCCTCGAGCCCGGGCAGCGGCCGCTCCCGGACTGGTGGGCTGGCGACGAACGGCCACTGGTGTACATCACCTTCGGCAGCGTGGCCGGCGGGATGCCGACTGCCGGCACCCTCTTCGCCAGCGCGCTCGAAACGGTGGCCGAGCTGCCGGTCCGCGTGCTGCTCACGGTGGGACGCGAAGCCGACATCGGCTCCCTCGATGCCCAGCCCGCCAACGTGCACATCGAGGCCTGGGTCCCCCAGGCGGACGTGCTCAGTCAGGCGAGCGCGGTGGTCGGACACGGGGGCTCCGGCACCACGCTCGGCGCGCTGGCCGCCGGAGTGCCCCAAGTGGTCGTGCCGCTGTTCGCCGACCAGCCCGACAACGCGCGTCGGGTCGCCGCGATCGGCGCCGGTGTGGCGGTCGAGTCGGATCCCGACTCGCCACCCGAGCCGATGCGCAGCACGATCGACCCGGTCGCCCTGCGCAGCGCCGTCGAGAGCGTGCTCGACGAGCCGAGCTACCGCCGCGTCGCGCGCGAGGTGGGGGCGGAGATGGCCGCCCTGCCGCCCACGGACACGGCGCTCGCCGCCGTCGGCTGAAGCCGAGGCCGCGACGCCTCGATGACGGCGGGCGCGAGGCGGTGTCCCTCGACCCCGCGGGCGGACAGCCTGAGACGCAGGATGCCGGTCCGCGCCGTGGCGGGCGACGCCGCGCCGAACACGAAGTTGCCGAGGCTGTAGGCCACCAGCCTCCTGGGGCCGGCGCGGCGTATCGGCTGGAGCACGTGCGGGTGGGCGCCGATCACCACGTCCGCGCCCGCATTCAGGGCCACCTGGGCGAAGGCGCGCTGGCGGGCATCTTCGGCGGTCGCCCGCTCGACGCCCCAGTGGAAGGTGCCCACGACCACGTCGGCCCTGCGCCTGGCCTTGCGTACGCCCGCCGCGATGAGCTCCGGGGTGGCCGGCTGCGTGCCCGCCGTGGTGGGACCGGCGTAGAAAGCGGCCGGCAGGATGTTGGAGAAGCCGACGAACGCGATCCTCAGGCCGAGCCTGGTGACGGTGCGGGGCTCCGCGGCGGACGCGAGGCTGCCGCCGGCCCCGACCGCCCGCATGCCGAGCCGGCGCACGCCGCTGACGGTGTCGAGTAGGGCACGCGTGCCGTAGTCGCCGACGTGATTGTTGGCCAGGTTCAGCACGTCGAAGCCGGCGTAGCGGGCCATCGCCGCGAGTGCCGCCGGGCGCCCGCGGAACGTGAACAGCTTGGGTACCGGCGCGCCCCGTGTGGAGACGGCACACTCGAGGTTGCCGAAGGTCACGTCGGCGGCTCGAAGCGCCCTCGCCGTGCCGGTCCAGGGGTAGCGCGGCCCGAAGAGGTCGATCAGGGCGCCCGGTCCGTCGCCGAGGTTCACGTCGCCCACGGCGGCGAGCACCACCGCCCTGGAGCGCACCGTCACACGTCGCCACGTGGCGCCGCCAGAGCCTCGTGCGCGCAGCACGTAGCGCGGTCGCGCCCGCGCCGGGCGCACGGCACGCCGGAAGCGGCCGCGCGCGTCCGTGCGCGCCCGCGCGAGCAAGCGCCAGCGGCCGGCGCGCCGGATCTCGATGCGCACCACGGTGTCCGCTGCCGCCCCGGCGCCGCTGACCGGGATGGCCAGCCCGGTGGCGATCACCCGCGGCGCACTCAGCGCGGGCGCCTGCGCGTGGGCCGGAGGCGCCGCCAGTGCCAGCGCCACCACCAGCCCGACCCGAGCGCCTGTCCTCAGCGGCGCTTTCGCTTCCGCTTGCGTGAGCTGGGGCGCTGGGGCACCGGCTCCGGCGTGGGCGGCTCGCCCGCGCCGTTCGACGACCCGGACGGCTCGCGCTCCGGCGGCGCGGCGTCCTCGCCGCCGTCGGCCGGTACCTGGCCACGCCGTTGAGCGGCGCTCGGCCATGGATCCGGCTCGCCCGTCTCCCAGGCGGGCCCGCGGCCGCCGGGCCAGTTGCCCAGGAACAGCGCGCCGACGGCACCGAGCCAGAAGGCCTGGACGATCTCCGGCACGAGCGGCATCAGTCGCAGCACCATCAGGGCGCCGGCGATCACGCCGAGGAACGCCATGAACTGGCTCATCAGACCGGCGCGCCGCGCCCGCAGGGGCAGCATCACGAACATGAATGCGGTGGCGACCGAGCCGGCGAGGCTCAGGCCGACGGCGATCGGGTTGACGTCGTCCTGGAGCAGGTCGTCGGCGCACGTGTCGCCTGCTTCGCCGCGGATCGCGGGGCAGGCGTCACCGACGTTCGAGGTCCGGTCCGCGAACGTCTCCGCCACGTCGATGCGGTCGAGCACGCCGACCACCTGCGCGACCGCGTAGAAGGCGGGGCCCGCGAGGATCAGGTAGACGAACCACTTCGGGATCTGCGGCGAGCGGTGGACGATCGCGCGGAACAGGTAGTAGAAGACGCCGATCAGACAGAGCGCGGAGGCGCCTTGCAGGACGGCCGACGCGAGCAGCGTGTTCGGCGCCTGCTCGATCGACAGCAGGAAGTCGGGCAGCGGCTCGATGCCGCGCCGGTCCTCGAAGATCGACTGAAGCAGGAAGGTCCCGGCCAGCAGCAGGAAGCCGGCCGCGAACGCGGAGATGGCCGCCAAGCGACCATGGCGGGCCTCCCACTGGAGCTGCTCCTGGTCGCTCACCTGGGCAGGGGCGCGTCTTCAGGGGGACGCGCGACGCGCGGCGGGTAGTACTCCGGGTCGTCGCGCTCGACGATCCGCGAGACGCGGTCGCCGGCGGCGAGCACGAGGTCGAGCGCTGGCGCCATCATGCGGATCACTGTCTCGACGCGGCGGCGAGTGCGCAGCTGTCCGGGCGTGAGCGGAGCCACGGTCAGCCGCCTCGCTGGTGGAAGTAGAACTCGGGCAGTGCGGCCTTGGCCACCTCAGCGGTGATCTGCTGAGCCTGGTGCAGATCCCCGGCCCTGACCGCGAGATCGTCGATCGTCACGATGCCCACCAGGCCCTCCCCGTCGGTCACCGGCAGGCGCCGGATACGGTGCTGGACCATCAGCGCGACGGCCTCCTCGATGTCCATCTCCACCTGCCCCGTCACCAGCGGCCGCGATGCCTGCGAGCCGGCGGTGTCCGCGGCGTCGACCTCGTCGGCCACCACGGCCAGCGCGAGGTCGCGGTCGGTGATCACGCCGACTGGGCGGCCGCCGTCGACGATCACCACGGAGCCGACGTTGCGGTCGCGCATCAGCTCCCCCACGCGACGCAGGCTGTCCTCCGTCGCGGCGGTCACCACGCCCTCCGTCATCACCTCCGAGATGCGCACGGGGGCGACTGTATCGTGCCGCCGGTGACGATCGCCTAGGCCGTCAGCTGGTCCCGAAGCCCTCGCGCGCCTCGCGCACGAGGATGACCGCCTCGGGGAACATCAGGCGCATCGCCTGCAGCAGGTCGTGCGACTGCTGCTCGGCGTTGCCCTGGAGGTTCATGCGCTGCAGGCCGGCCACGGTCATGTCCACCGCCAGCTTGATCGCGTTGTCGGCCCAGGCCACGCGCTGGGCGCCCTGCATCTGCTCGGCGAACTCCGCCATGCGCCGGCGCAGCTCGTCCGGATCGCCGAAGAGGCCGCCAAAAGGGTCTTCCGAGGACATGCACCGAGTCTAGACATCGGGCTGCGGCGGCCCGGGGCTGCGCCGGCCGGACTCGGCGGCCCGGTCCTCGCGCCCGCGCGCCACGACCTCCTTGAAGCTGCGCACGCGGAAGATGAACACCAGCGCGGTGAACCCGATCCCGAACGTCAGAGCGCCGATCGCGATCTGCTGGCCGACCGAGTACGCCGCCACGGTCGCACCTCCCGCCGTGCCGGCGAACACCTTGGCCAGCAG
This sequence comes from uncultured Thermoleophilaceae bacterium, assembly GCA_963716215.1. Taxonomy (GTDB): domain Bacteria; phylum Actinomycetota; class Thermoleophilia; order Solirubrobacterales; family Thermoleophilaceae; genus JACVRW01. The sequence goes on from OY970298.1 coordinate 238,664, forward strand.
GGCCTGCTGCACGCCGGCCCCCTGCGGGGTGAACGGGACGGCCGCCGACACCGCGTTGACCCCGAGCACCAGCAGGACGTTCTTGACCGACCCGCCCACGTTGAATGCCTCCAGCAGCGCCCAGAACGCGGCGAAGCGGAACAGCCACCCAGCGAACTGCACCGCGAACACCTCGCGCATGTACCGGCGCCGGTCCTCGAGGATCACGAAGCCCTGCCTCACCCGCTCCCAGAACGCCTTCACCCTCACGCTGAGCAGCGCGAAGGCCACCAGCGTGCCGACCGCCAGCGCGGTGAGCAGGAACAGCGTGAAGCGCGGGTGCTGCGCGAGGTAGGAGAGGTCGAAGGCGTTCAGCTTCGCGAAGTCGGGCGGCTTGGGGAACACGCCCTGCGTGAACGCGAACAGCAGGATCAGCGAGCCCATGGCGACGTCGAAGCCGAGCTCGACGATGAAGGTGGCCGCCACCGCCGGGTAGCTCGAGTTCGGCACCGACGTCTTGGTCAGGAACAGGCGCACGACGTCGCCGCCGCGCGCGGGGATCACGGCGTTGAAGCCGTAGCCGGCGAAGTAGGCGCCCCAGATCTCGCGGAACTGGATGCGCTCTCCCGGGTAGGTCGCGCGCAGGATGTTGAAGCTCGCGCGGGCGCGCAGCGTCAGGTAGGCGGTGAACAGCAGCAACGCCAGCAGCAGCGGGCCGAGCCGCACGGACGCGAGGTTCGAGACGAAATCGTCGACCGCGTCGAAGAACGACTGAAACGACTCGCCAAGCGTCGCTGGGGCCACGGCACGAAAGGTACGGTGCCCCGATGGACCGCGCAGCCGTGTCGCGCCTGGCGCACGGGGAGCTCACCCTCTACAACCCGCTGGCCGAGGCCGACCTGGACGAGGTGATCGGCCTGCTCGACCTTCCGGCCGGCGCGGCCGTGCTCGACGTGGCGTGCGGCCGAGCCGAGGTGCTGCGGCGCATCGCGGCGCGCTGGGACGTCCGCGGCACCGGGTACGACACGGACGCCGAGCTGATCGACCGCGGCCGCCGAGCCGCCCCGGGCCTGGACCTCGTGGTCGGGTCGCAGCCGCCACCGGGCCCGTTCGACCTGGTCGTGTGCATCGCCTCGAGCCACGCGCTGGGCGGGTTCCCGCAGGCGCTCGAGCGCCTGCACGGCCTGACCAGCGAGCGCGGCCAGGTGCTGCTCGGCGAGGGCTACTGGCGCCAGCCGCCCGCGCGCGAGTATCTGGAGGCGCTGGGCGGGGCGACCGCGGACGAGCTGCCCGCCTACGACGCCCTGTTCGCCGCCGCCGAGCGCGCGGGCCTCACCCCGGCGTGGTCGTGCACGGCGAGCGAGCGGGACTGGGACCGTTACGAGTGGACCCAGGTGCTGAACGCGGAGCGCCACGGCGGGGACCCGCTGCGCGAGCGCGCTGCAGCGGCGCGGCGGCGTCTCACGATGCCGGGCGGGCGCGAGACGCTCGGCTTCGCGCTGGTCCTGCTGCGACGGGCCTGACCGAACCGCGGGCCCCTCCTTTGCGTATAGCGTGAGCGCATGGCCCCGAGCGATGCAACGCTCGTGGAGCGACTGCCGGGTGACGACAGCGGTGACGAGCTGCGGGAGCTGTACCGCCGCTACTCCAGCGAGCTGTTCGGCTTCGCCTGCAACGCCCTCGGCGACCGCGAGCTCGCGGAGGAGGTCGTTCAGGATGTCTTCGCCCGCGCCTGGCGCGCCGCGGCCGACTACGACCCACGCCGGGCGAGCGTGCGCACCTGGCTGTACACGATCGCCCGCAACCGGATCGTGGACGCACGGCGCCGCGCCGCCGTGCGGCCCGGGCTGGCCCCCGAGGCGGAGGCCGAGAGCCCCGCGGAGATCGACCGTGAGCTGGAGCAGGCCGTGCTTCGATGGCAGGTCGCCGCGGCGCTCGCCCGGCTCTCCCCAGAGCACCGCGAGGTGATCCGGCTGGCGCACTACGGCGGCCTCAGCCTGCGCGAGATCTCCGAGCGCAAGGGGATCCCGCTGGGCACCGTCAAGAGCCGCACGTCCTACGCCCTGCGCACGCTCCGGCTGATCCTGGACGAGATGGAGATCCGCTCATGAGGGAATGCCCGACCCACGCCGCTCTGCTCGGCGGCTACGTGCTCGGCTCGCTCGACGCACCCGAGATGGACGAGATGCATCGGCACGTGGCCGACTGTCCCTACTGCGGGCCGGAGGCGCGCGCGCTGGGCGCGCTGCCGCCGCTGCTCGACCGGATCGAGCCCACCGACGTGCCGCCGCCCACGCTCTCGCCCAGCGTGGAGGAGGCCGTGCTGGACCGCTTCGTGCGCGAGCGGGCGGGCGAGCACCGCGAGCGCCGGCGCCGGCCCGCGTTCACGCTCCCGCGCCTCGCGGGACTGGTCGCCGCGTGCGCGGCGGCGGTGGTGCTGGCGCTGGTGTGGCTGGGTGGCGACGACGAGACGACCTCCACCGCATACGCCAGCGCCAGCCTCGCCCCGGTCGGCGGCGACTCGAGCGCGGCAGGCACCGCCTGGGCCGACGACGTGCCGGCCGGCACCCGAGTCCGGCTGAGGGCACGCGGGCTGCCCACGAGCAACGGGATGATGTACGAGCTGTGGTGCATCCGCGCGGACGGCCACTGGGTGAGCGGAGGGACGTTCCGGGCCGGCAGCGACGGGCGGGCGGAGGCGGTGCTCACAGCGGCCGTCCGGCCCGGCGACTACCACGTGATGGTCGTGACCCGCCACAAGGCGGCGGCGGACGGCAAGCACGGCCCGCCCCTGCTGCGCGGCCGCCTGCGCTACTGATCCGAACCGGTCGTGCCGCCACTGCGTACAACCGCGCGCATCCAACTTGGAGGTCCCCAATGCGCAGGTACATGATCTTGCTCGCCGCGGTGCTCGCCGTCCTCGTGCTGGCCGCGGCCGGATGCGGAAGCGACGACTCCGACGACGGCGGCGACTCCGCCAACCAGGCGGGCGGGGGCTACTCCTCAGGGGAGCAGGGCAGCGCCGTCGACACCACCGAGTCCGGGGGCGCCGCGGCGACCGAGCTGAAGCTGACCGCCGACCCGGGCGGCGCGCTGAAGTTCGACAAGACCGAGCTGAGCGCCAAGCCGGGCAAGGTCACGATCACGATGGACAACCAGTCCGACGTGCCCCATGCCGTCGAGGTCGAGGGCAACGGCGTGGAGCAGGAGACCAAGACCGTGACCGGCGCCAACGCGGACATGACCGTCGACCTCGAGGCCGGCAAGTACGAGTTCTACTGCCCGGTCGACGGCCACAAGGACGCCGGCATGAAGGGCACGCTGACCCTCGGTTGAGGGGGCGGGGAATACTCCCCCTATGGCTGACTACACGCTGCTGAACCTCAGGACCGACGTCGAAGACATGGCCCCCAAGTTCGGGATGGGGGACATGGAGGCCCGCTTCGGGCGCAAGCCGCTGGGTCTCGAGAAGTCGGGCGTCAGCTACTTCAAGCTCGGGCCCGACCACGTCGTTCCGTTCGGGCACAGTCATTCGGAGCAGGAGGAGGTCTACCTCGTGGTCAGCGGGAGCGCCCGGCTCAAGCTCGACGACGAGGAGCTCGAGCTGAGCGCCCTCGACGCGGTCCGCATCCCCGTCGGCGTGACCCGGGGGATGGCTGGCGGGCCGGAGGGCGCGGAGATCGTGGCGTTCGGCGCGCCGGACACGGACAACAAGGACATCGAGATGACGCCGGGCTTCTTCGGCTAGGCCCCCTATTTAAGGAGCTTGGAGAGCCGCCGGTCCTTGAGGATCCGCCCGCCCGTCTGCTCCTGCGGGCAGTAGCACATCACGTAGTCCTTGAAGTGGATCGCCTGGATCGTCTCGCCGCAGTGCGGGCAGGCCTCGCCGGCGCGACGGTGCACCTGAAGGGGCATCGGCAGCTTGTCGGGGATGGTGTCGCCGATCACCTCCTCGTAGTGCTCCAGCGCCCCGCCCAGCACCTCGTCGCAGGCCAGCCGCAGCCGCTCGCGGGCGTCGTCATCCAGCTCGGATGCCTTCTGGAACGGCGACAGCCCGGCCGTCCAGAGCAGCTCGTCCACCCATGAGCGCCCGATGCCCGCGATCGTGCGCTGATCGCGCAGCAGCGGGTGCAGATGGCGGGGCGCCGCCAGCAGCCGGGCGAACTCCTCGGGCGGCGGCGCGGGATACGCGTCGGGACCGAGAGTGGCCACCGACTCGTCCCCCGCGAGCGCGTCCGCCGGCAACAGCTTGGCCCAGGCGCGCTGCTGGGTCCCGAACTCGCGCAGGCGCAGCTCCCGGCCGTCCTCGAGCCGAATCAGCAGGCGCGAGGTGCGGTCGCGCAGCGAGGCGCGCGTGTCCCACAGCTGCAGGCGACCAGCCGACATCAGGTGCACCAGCAGGACCAGATCGCCGGTGTCGAGGACCAGCATCTTGCCGGCGCGGCGGATCCCGGCGACGGTGCCGCCGGCGAGCGCGTCCAGCGGCGGGTCGAAGGTCTTCATCGTGACCATGCCGGGCGCGAGCGCCGACTCGATCCTCAGACCCGTAGCGGCGCGCGACAGCCGTCGTGCGGCGATCTCGACTTCGGGCAGCTCGGGCATCAGCCCAAGAGTAGGCTGCGAGCGATGAGGATCTCCGTCGCCGCCGACGAGCGCACCGGCGTCGCGGACGCGGTGGTGGAGGAGCTGCGCCGGCGCGGCCACGAGCCACTGCTGCACGGCGCGCTGGCCGAGGACGAGCGCGACGACTGGGCCTGGAGCTCGGAGGCCGCCGCGCGTGACGTGGCCGAGGGCCGTGCCGATCAGGCCGTCGTGTGCTGCTGGACCGGCACGGGCGCGTCGATCGCCGCCAACAAGGTGCCCGGGGTCCGCGCCGCCCTCTGCGGCGACGCGCAGACCGCCTCCGGCGCGCGGCGCTGGAACGACGCGAACGTGCTGGCCCTGTCGCTGCGCACAACCAGCCCGGCGCTGCTGGAGGAGATCCTGGACGGCTGGTTCCACGCCGGGCCGAGCGACGACGCCGAGGACCGTGCGAACGTCAGCCACCTCGACGAGATCGGCTAGCGGGCCGGCTCCCGCTCCGGGTTCCGCACTCCCGGGAGGAACAGGAACACGAACGTCGCGGCGCCCAGGGCGCCGGCGATCCCGAGCGTCGTGCGGGCGCCGATCAGCGATGCGACGGGTCCCGTGATCGCGAACGAAACGGGCGTCAGCCCGATCGAGACGAACCAGTCGAGGCTCGACACCCGCCCCAGCAGCTCAGGCGGCACGAGCGTGTTCATCAGCGTGTTCCACACCACCATGGCGGCGGTCGACAGGCCGAACGCGACGAACGAGATCAGGCACATCTGCCACGCGGCGTCCGTGAAGGCGAAGCCGATGAAGAGCACGTCCCCCACGCACCAGGCGGACCACATGAACGTGATGTGGCGCCGCGGCAGCCCGATCCGGCCGAGCAGGATCGCGCCGAAGAACGAGCCGGCGCCGCCGGCCGCCAGCACCGCCCCGAACATCGCGGCCCCACCGTCCAGGTCGTTCCTGATGACGTACGGGAGCAGCACCTCGAAGGGCCCGAACGTGAACAGCAGGAACAGGGCGGCGCCCAGGAGCGTGCCCCAGAGCCATGCGTGCGCGCGCACGTAGGCGAAGCCCTCCTTCAGGTCCCGCCACATCGACTCGTGCTCCCCCTGCGGCGCGGGACGACGCCGGATCCCGACCACCGCGGCCGCCGAGACCAGGAACGTGATCGCGTCGATCAGAAAGGCCGTGCCGACCCCGAAGAGGGCGATCAACAGGCCACCCAGCGCGGGGCCGGCGAAGCGAATGCCCAGCGGCTCGAGCATCTCCCGCAGCGCGTTGGCCTGCAGCAGCTCCTCGCGCGGAACGACCTCGGGGACGATCGCCGTGAACGCGGGCGCGAACAGGGCCTCGCCGAAGCCGTACACCACCACCAGCGGGATCAGGTGCCAGAGCTCGACGACCTCCAGGAGCGCCAGCGCCGCGATCGTGCCGATGGCAACAAAACGAACGACGTCGGCGATCACGAGCAGGCGGCGGCGCTCGAAGCGGTCGCTCAGCACCCCCGCCAGCAGCAGCCCGGCGACCTGCGGCAGCGTCCAGGCGAACCCGACGATCGCCAGGGCGCCGGGATCGTTGGAGAGGTCGTAGACGAGCCATGCGATCGCCACGAGGTAGATGCCGTCGCCCATCAGCGATACGGCCTGGCCGACCCACAGCAGCCTGAAGTCTCGGTGGCGCAGCGTACGCAGCACCACGCTCACGCTACTTTGAGCGCCCGGCCTGCCGCCGGCCGCGCCTCAGCCGATCTTGAAGGACTTCTTCTGCGACGTCTTCTTGTCGAAGTCGTCGATAAGCGTGAGCGTGCCGGTGTACCCGCCCTGCTTCAGTCGCTTGACGACGAGGCTGTGCTTGCCGGCGTCGAGCCGCTTGCGCGTGACCGTGCGCTTGCTCGCGCCCTTCAGCTTGTAGGTCACGGCGGCCGCCTCGTTGAGCTTGAAGCTGACCGTGACCCGCTTGCCCTTGGGCTTCGACTTGAATCCCGAGACGGTCTTGCTCACGGCGTCCTCGCCGACCACGATCGTGCCCCGCATGAAGCTCTCGTGGGGCGTGCACAGGTACTGGTAGCGACCCGGCTTGGTGAAGGTCTTCTCGAACGTGGTGCCCTCGTCCTTGACGTCCGAGTCCCAGGACTCGGCCTGACCCGCCACCGAGGTGGTGCTGTGCCCACCGTTGGTGAAGGTCCAGACGACCTTGTCCCCGACCGCGACCTGCTGGCTCTTCGCCTTGAACTCGAAGTCGGCCGCGGACACGCTGAAGTCCAGGGCCATGGCCGGTGTGGCCGTGCCGAGCAGGAGCAGAACGGTGAGGGAGCCGAGGATCGGTCGGTGGAATCGCATTGGCCGGAACCCTAGACACACGGATCTGCCGATAGGTGCGGTTCTCCATAGGATCAGGCGCCAATGGACTCGCCCGACGTAGTCGACACCGCGCACGACGCAGCCGAGCTCGAGCACGCTCCGCTGATCGTGCGCGAGCCGCTCGAGGCGTTCCTCGACGAGCACGGCATCGGCTCGGGCCCGCTCGCGGCCGAACGGATCGGCGAGGGCCATTCGAACTACACGTTCCTCGTCACCCGCGGCGGCGCCCGCGTGGTGCTGCGCCGCCCCCCGCGCCCCCCGCTGCCACCCTCGGCACACGACGTGCTGCGCGAGGCGCGCCTGCTGAGCGCGCTCGGGGGGACCCCGGTCCGGGTGCCCAGGGTGCTCGCCGCGAGCGACGACGAGGCCGTGCTCGGCGTGCCCTTCTACGTCATGGAGGAGATGGACGGCAGCGTCATCACCACCGACATCCCCGCCGCGCTGGACAGCGCGGCGCACCGCCGGGCGCTCTCCGAGGAGCTGGTCGACGGGCTCGTGGAGATCCATGCCGTGGACTGGCGCGCATGCGGCCTGGAGGGCTACGGCAAGCCGACCGGGTACCTCGAGCGCCAGCTGCGCCGCTTCAACGGCCTCTGGGAGTTCAACAAGACGCGCGAGCTGCCGGTGGTCGACGAGGTCGGCGGGTGGCTGGCGGACAACCTGCCGGAGTCGCCCGAGTCCACGATCGTCCACGGCGACTACCGGCTCGGCAACGTGATGGTCGCCGACACCGCGCCCGCCCAGCTGGTGGCGATCTTCGACTGGGAGCTCTCCACGATCGGCGACCCGCTCGCGGACGTCGGCTACCTCACCGTCACCTGGGCGGAGCCCGACGACCCCGCCGACATGTCGTTCTCGAGCCTGTCGGCAGCCACGCGCCAAGCCGGCTTCCTGACCCGCGACGAGCTGACCGCGCGCTACGAGGAGCGCAGCGGCCGCTCCGTCTCGGCGCTGAACTGGTACCAGGCACTGGCGCTCTGGAAGGCGGCCGTGTTCATGGAGGGCAACTACAAGCGCTTCACCATGGGCGCGTCCGACGATCAGTACCTGGCGCTGTTCGACGAGGGCGTGCCCGCGCTGGCGGAGAAGGCGCGGGAGGTCGCGCAGGCTCGATGAAGGGCCTGCTGCTCGACTTCGGAGGCGTCCTCACCACCAACGTCTTCGACTCGTTCCGCGACTTCAGCGTTGCCGAGGGCCTCGACCCCGACGCGGTCAAACGGCTGTTCCGCGAGCAGCCGCAGGCGCGCGAGCTGGTGCGCGGGCTCGAGACCGGGTCGCTCACCGAGGACGAGTTCGGGGAGCGCTTCGGAGAGCTGCTCGAGATCGGCGACCGCGCCGGGCTGGTCGACCGCATGTTCGGCGGCCTGCGCGAGGACGACCGGATGCTCGACGCCGTGCGCCGGGCGCGCGCCGCCGGGATCCGCACCGGGCTGGTGTCGAACTCGATGGGCTCCGGGCGCTACGACCGAGCCACCTTTCCCGAGCTGTTCGACGGCGTGGTGATCTCCGGCGACGTGGGCATGCACAAGCCCCAGCCCGAGATCTTCCTGCTGGGCGCCGAGCGCGCCGGCGTGGCGCCGGAGGAGTGCGTGTTCGTGGACGACCTGCGTGAGAACTGCGACGGCGCCGAGGCCGTGGGGATGACCGCCGTGCTGCACCGCGGCGCCGAGACCACGCTGCCGGAGCTCGAGCGGCTGCTGGGAGTGGAGCTCGGCTGATGCTGCTCGTGCTCTGGGACGTCGACGGCACGCTCGTGCGGACCGCCGGCCACGGTCGCGTCGCCTTCGAGGAGGCCTTCCAGACCGTCGTCGGGCGTGTGCCCGAGCCGGTCGACTACGCCGGGCGCACCGACAAGCAGATCGCGCTGATCATGCTCGCCGGCGAGGACCAGCACCTGGCGCGCGTGCTCGAGGAGCTGGAGGGTGCTCTCGAGCTGCGCAAGGAGGCGCTACGGGCCGAGGGCTGGGCCTACGACGGCGTGCCCGAGGTGCTGGAGGCACTCCACGGGCGCGACGACGTGATCCAGTCGCTCCTGACCGGCAACATCAAGGCCAACGCCGTGATCAAGGTGAGCGCGTTCGGACTCGACCGCTGGCTCGACTTGGACGTCGGCGCGTACGGGTCGGACCCGCACGAGGAGCGCTCCGACCTCGTGGCCGTGGCGCGCGAGCGGGCGGCCGCCAAGTACGGCGAGCCGACCGGCGCCGTGCTGGTGGGCGACACGCCGCTCGACGTGCGTGCGGCGCGAGAGGCGGGCGCCCGCGCCGTGGCGGTGGCCACGGGCTTCGCGGACCCGGAGCTGCTCCGGGCCTCTGAGCCCGACGCCTACCTGGAGGACTTCACCGACACGGCCGCGGCAGTGGCCGCGATCACTTCCACTTGACGCTGCAGCCCACCGGCTCCGTCTCCGCCCGCGCCGGCTGCTCGCCAGCCAGCACCGCGTCCAGCGCCTCGCGCAGCCAAGCGGCCCCCTGCCGCGCGTCCCGATGGTCGGCATCCGGCGCGCCCCGGTAGCGCAGCCGTCGATCGGCATCGAGGACGAACACGTCGGGCGTGGTCTGCGCGCCGTATGCCCGCGCGACCTCCTGGCTCTCGTCGCGCAGGTACGGGTGAGGCCAGCCGCCGTCGGCGTCGACCCGCTCCTTCATCGCGTCGAACGAGTCCCCCGGATAGCGCTCCGCATCGTTGGGGTTGACGGCGAGGAAGGTGACGTTGTCGTAGTCGCGGGCCACGTCGAGCAGCCGGTCGTGCCAGCCGAGCGCGTAGGGACAGTGGTTGCAGGTGAAGACCACCACGGTGGGGCCCTCGGGGCCGTGCTCCTGGCCGGACGTGTCCGGCAACGAGAACTCGGGCGCCTGGTCACCGACGTTCATTGATCCTCCTCACGGCCTCGCGCAGGTCCTCTGGGTCCGGTGTGGCCGAGACGCTCCCGTCGCGCAGGCGATAGATGCGGCAGGTGAGCGAGAACGGCTCCTGCTCAGCCGGCGGGAACGCGTCGGCGCCGTCGATGCGGATCGTCGGCGAGCCCGGGAAGCGCTCCCTGTGCGCCTGCTCGTCGCTCCCCACCTCCACCAGCTCGACCTCGGTGTCCACGCCCTCTTCGCGCAGCACTCTGGTCAGATCCTCGAGCGTCTCGGGGTGCGAGGGGCAGCCCTCCCACCACAGCAGCTCAACCTTCACCGACCTCCATCCGCTCGATGACGGCGTCATTGACCGGCCGGTCCTGGGCGCCGGTCTCGGCACCCTCGATCGCGTCGACGGCCTCCATTCCAGCGGTCACGCGGCCGAACACGGTGTGCTTGCCGTCGAGCCATGGTGCGGCCTCGGTGGTCACGATGAAGAACTGGCTGCCGTTTGTGTCGGGGCCGCGGTTGGCCATCGCCAGCGCCCCGCGCACGATCTTGTTGTCGTTGATCTCGTCCTCGAACTCGTACCCCGGACCGCCGGTGCCGGTGCCCTGCGGGCAGCCGCCCTGGATCATGAAGTCGCGGATCACGCGGTGGAAGACCAGCCCGTCGTAGTAGCCGTCGCGTGACAGCTTCACGAAGTTGTCGACGGTCTTGGGTGCGTCCTCCTCGAACAGCTCGAGCTCGATCGGACCGTGGTTCGTGTGCATCGTTGCCTGGCTCATCTTCTTGATGTCTCCTCCAGTTGGAGTTCGACTCCTCGGACGGTCTTACCCGAAACAAGCTCCACAACCTGTCCGGCGCGCTCGGTGGGCACCTCGACGAAGCTGAAGCGCTCCAGCACGCGCACGTTGCGCACGTCGTCGTTCTCCAGGCGCGTGTTGTCCACGACCGCGCGCACGATGTCAGCGGGCTCGATGCCCTGTCCGCGTCCGGCGCCGACCACGAGCTTCGAATAGGGGACGCCCTGGCGCTCGTGGGGCTTCGTGTGTCGCGGTCGACGTGTCTCGCGCTCCCTTGGCTTGCGCTCGCGGGGCTTGCGCTCCGGCGTGCCGTTGCCGGCCGGCTGCCACTGCTCGATCTCGGTCTTGGCGTGGCGCTCGATCGCCTCGAGCTCGCGGCGCTGCTTGGGGGTGATCAGCGTGATCGCGCGGCCGCTCTCACCGGCGCGGCCGGTGCGCCCGATGCGGTGCACGTAGACATCCGGTGAGTTGGGGATGTCGTAGTTCACGACGTGGCTGACGCCGGTGATATCCAGCCCGCGCGCCGCGACGTCGGTGGCCACGAGCAGGCGCTCGCGCCCGCCCTTGAAGGCGATCATCACGCCGTCGCGCTGGCCCTGGGACATGTCGCCGTGGAGGGCCCGCACGCGCACGCCCGCGTCGCCGAGCCGGCGCGCAAGGCGATCCACGCCGATCTTGGTGCGCGCGAACACGATCGCCTGCTCGGGGCGCTCTGCCTTGATCACGTCGACGAGCTTCTCCACCTTCTCGCGGTCGGCCACCTCGACGTAGAAGTGGTCGACGGTGTCGATCGTCAGCGTTGCGGCGCGGACCTTGATCTCCACCGGGTCGTGCATGAACTGCTCGGCCAGGCGGCGGATCTCGGCGGGGACGGTGGCGCTGAAGAGAGCGGTCTGACGGCCCATCGGGGCGCGCCGCATGATCGACTCGACGTCCTCGAGGAAGCCGAGGTCGAGCATCTCGTCGGCCTCGTCGAGGACCACGTAGCGGGCGTCGTCGAGGTAGAGGTGGTGACGGTCGATCATGTCCATCACGCGGCCAACGGTGCCCACGGCCACGTGCGCCTCCTTGAGCCGCGTGGCCTGGTCGCGGATCGGCGCGCCGCCGAACACGGCCACCACCTCGATGCCCTTGCGCTCGCCGTAGGCGCGCAGCGCCTGCGTGACCTGGATGCACAGCTCGCGCGTGGGAGTGAGCACCAGCGCCTGGACGGCGGTGTGCTCGGGATCGACGTACTCGACCATCGGCAGGCCGAACGCGGCGGTCTTGCCGGTGCCGGTCTGAGCCTGTCCGATCACGTCCCGGCCCTCGAGCAGCGGGGGCACCGCCTGCTCCTGAATCGGGGTCGGACGCTCGTAGCCCAGGTGGGCGAGACCCTCCAGCGTGGACTCCGAGAGCCCCAGTTCCTTGAACGTCGGCATGCGGCCGCTGAGGGTACTCGGTGGGCGCCACCATCCCGGCGGCCGCCCCGTTCGGGGGCGAACCCGGGGCGCTTGTCGAGTTATCCCCCCTATGAGTCGGCAACTCGACATGCGACCGCTGGATCGGCGGATCGGCGCCTGGGCAGCGCGGCGCCACGGCGTGATCACCAGGGCGGAGCTGCGCGCTCTCGGCGCCAGCGACAACGCCATCGATGCTCGTGTGAGAAACGGGCGACTGTGGAGAGTCCACCGCGGCGTCTACGCCGTCGGCCGCCCAACGCTCACCACCAAGGGCCGCTTCCTCGCGGCCGCTGTGACCTGTGGCCCGTCCGCCGTGCTCTCCCATGCGAGCGCCGCCGTCCTGTGGGGGCTGCTCTCCGAGCGCGGGCCGCGCGTGGACGTGACCGTCCCCAGCGGCGGAGGGCGCCGTCGGCGCGGTGCGGTCATCGTCCATCGGAGCCCGCTCTCGGCCAGCGAGATCGCCGTCAAGGACGCCATCCCCGTCACCTCTCCGGCCCGGACCCTGCTCGACCTCGCCGACGTGTTGCCCAGACGTCGCCTCGAGCGCGCCCTCGACGAGGCCGCGTACCTCCGCCTCGACCTGCACGGTCTGCGCCCTCGCCGCGGCCGGCGCGGCTCGGCCCGGCTGGCGCAGGTGCTGGCGCGGCACACCCCCGGCACCACCCGCACCCGAAGCGAGCTCGAGGAACGAATGCTCGCCCTCTGCACTCGCTTCCGCATCCCGACGCCGGACGTGAACGCGACGGCGGAGGGCCACACCGTCGACTTCCTCTGGCGCACACAGCGCCTGATCGTCGAGACCGACGGCTGGGCCGCCCACGGCACCCGCTCAGCCTTCGAGCGCGACCGCCGCCGCGACGCCGACCTGATCGCGGCCGGCTGGCGCGTGCTGCGGGTCAGCTACGTGCGGCTCGAGCGCGCACCGGCCTGGGTCGCCGCGCGGATCGCGGCGGCCCTGCGCGCCTAGAGCGCCGGGTCCAGCAGCAGCTTGCCGCTGGTACGGCGGCCCTGCATGTCCTCGTGGGCCCGCCGCACCTCTGAGAGCGGGTAGGTCTCCCCCATCTGCGGCTTCAGCTCGCCCCTGGCGGCCCGATCGAAGAGGTCCGCGAGCGGCTCTTCCATCATGTCCCGCCGCCCCAGGCAGTGCATCAGCCAGAAGCCGACGACCGACCGGCTCTTGCGCATCAGGCGGCCCGTTTCGACCGTGTTCTGCTCGCGTCCCGCGATGCCGTAGGCCACGATCCGACCGAACGGGGCCAGGGCCTCGAAGGCCCCGTCGAACACGCCCCCGCCGGCCATCTCGAAGACCGCGTCGACCCGCTTGCCGTCGTTGGCCTCGAGCAGCGCCGCGGTCAGGTCCTCGGCTGCCGGATCCACGGCGGCATCCGCGCCGAGGGAGAGGCAGAGCTCGCGCTTCTCCTCGGTCGACGCCGTCGCGATCACTCGACCGGCGCCGAAGGGCTTGCCCAGCTGCACCGCCAGCGATCCAACGCCACCGGCGCCCGAGACCACCACCACCGACTCGCCCTCCGCCACGTGCGCGCAGGTGCGGTACAGGTGCCACGCCGTCAGCCCCTGGATCAGCAGCGCGAGCGCAGCGCCGTCATCCAGCTCGTCCGGCACCGGGTACACCGCCGACTCGTGCGCGACCGCGTACTCCGCGTAGCCGCCGCTCGGCACCAGCGCGATCACGCGCTGCCCATCCGGCGTGGTGCCAGCCACCTCGCCGCCCAGGATCATCGGCGTCTCGAAGCGCGCGAGATACGTGTTCTCGCGTTGATGGGTGTCGGCGAAGTTCATCCCCGCGACGGACACCTCGATCAGGACCTCCCCGTCGCCCGGCTCGGGCTCGGGGACGTCCACCACCTGGAGCACCTCGGGGCCGCCGAACTCGTCTATCCGAACTGCGCGCATGGCCCGTGAGCCTAAGGCCTACGCTGCGCGCGCCCGCTCCTCCTCGACCTCGGCGAGCACCCGCTCCGCCAGGTGCCTGGTGGCGTCGATCAGAAACGTGAGGTTGCCGGCGTCCTGGAGCGGTCGCGGCACGAACACGCAGAGCGTGCCGGCCTTGAGCTCGAACCCGGGCGTGAGCGGGTGGTGCGCCAGCCAGCTGACAAGCGTCGGCGAGAGCAGGCGGCGTAGCAGTACCTCGTTCTGGTCGATCGCGAGCCGCAGCTCGTAGCGCACGCCGAACTCCATGCTCTCCATCTCCACGGCGCGCGAGGGCGCCCGCCCGAGCCAGTCGGATTGGCCTGCGAGTAGGCCCCGGCGCGGGCGCAGGTAGACGCCGCGAAAGAGCGCCATCGACGACTCCAGGTCGACCACGCAGATCGTGAAGCGGTTGCGCTCCTTGACGACCTCGTCGCCGTCCGAGTCGCGCTCGATGCGCTCCCACACGAGCTGACCGATCCCGCCCGACAGCTCGCCCGGCATGCGCCCGTGCATCCAATGCTCGACCCGCCGCCGGTCGCCGGCGCCCAGCAGCGGCGTGAGCGTCAGCACCTCGCCAGGGCTGGTGTACGTGAGGCCCACGGCGGCCGCGAACCCCGAGTAGAAGCGATGCGCGGCGGCGCGGTCGGCGAGATACCAGGCGATGCCGGCTACGGCGAGCAGGATCGCGGCGGGCCCGCCGAGCATGATCGGGACGTTCCCCTTCCACGCGCCGTACACGAACGCGGCGCTGGCGCCGAACGCCATCGCGAGGACGGCCGGCCGGCTCGCCAGGTACGAGCGGAACAGCTGTCCCTGGCCGCTGTCGGCGTCCACGGCTCGCCCTAGAAGGCGACCTGCGGAACGCCCCGCTCGACCTGCGAGTCGACCTCGAAGAAGTCGCGCGGCGTGAACGACATCGCCCCGGCGATCAGCACGGTCGGGAACTGCTGCGTCTGGGTGTTGTAGTGCTGCACGTTCGAGTTGTAGATCCGGCGCGACGCCTGGATTTCGTCCTCGATCCCGGCCAGCTCGGCCTGCAGCCGCTGGAAGTTCTCGGACGCGCGCAGCTCCGGGTAGGCCTCGGCCAGCGCGTTGATGCCGCCGAGCGCGCTGGTCAGCCTGGCCTCGGCGCGCTCAACCGCCTCCGGCTCGGCCTCCACCGCCGCGAGCCGCGCGACGGTCACGTTCTGCAGCGTCTCGCGCTCGTGAGTGACGTAGCCCTTGACGGTCTCGACCAGGTTCGGCACCAGGTCGTGGCGGCGCTTGAGCTGCACGTCGATGCCGCTCCAGGCCTCGTCGACCTTGTTGCGCGACTTGACGAGCGCGTTGTACGCCAGCACCGCCCACAGCGCCACCAGAGCCAGCGCCCCGATCACGACGTAAACGACGGTCATATGGGGCTTATCGGCTAGCCTCCGCGACCGCATGAGCGTGGTCGTCGTCGGATCAATCGCGTTTGACGCGGTGAAGACTCCCTTCGGGGAGCGCGAGCGCATGCTCGGGGGCTCTGCGGTCCACTTCTCGCTGGCCGCGTCGTTCTTCAGCGACGTGCGCGTGGTCGGCCCCGTGGGCGACGACTTCGGCGACGCGGAGTACGAGGTGCTGCGCGCCCGCGGCGTCAACACCGACGACATCGAGCACATTCCGGGCGGCAAGACCTTCTTCTGGGCGGGCGAGTACGAGTGGAACGTGAACGTGCGCCACACGCTCGACACGCAGCTGAACGTGTTCGGCGACTTCCAGCCCAAGCTCTCGGAGGCGACCAAGCAGGCGGAGGTGCTGTTCCTCGCGAACATCCAGCCCGACCTGCAGCGCGAGGTGCGCGAGCAGTGCACCGGCGCGAAGCTGGCCGGCCTCGACTCGATGAACCTCTGGATCGAGACCACGCGCGACTCGCTCGTGCGCACGATCGGAACCGTCGACCTCATCCTCATGAACGACGACGAGGTGCGCATGCTGACCGAGGAGCCCACGCTCCTGCGGGCAGCGCGCATGATCATGGAGCTGGGACCGCGGGTGGTGGTCGTGAAGCAGGGCGAGTACGGCGCCGCGCTCTTCACCGAGGATGGCTTCTTCTCGCTGCCCGCCTATCCGCTCGAGTCGGTCATCGACCCCACCGGCGCCGGCGACTCGTTCGCCGGCGGCTTTTTCGGCTACCTCGACTCCCAGGGCGGAGCCACCGACGACGCCACGCTGCGGCGGGCCATGACCTACGGCTCCGCGGTCGCCTCGTTCTGGGTCGAGGAGTTCGGCTGCGAGCGCGCCGAGCGGCTCACCCGCGAGGACATCGAGGAGCGCTACGAGGCGTTCCGCGCGATGACCTCGGTCGAGGGAGTGCCGGCCGCGTAGGCCGACACTCCCTGACCGAAACGCTCAGCGGACCCTGAACTGCCCCCTGTAGCGCAGGCTCTTCGTGTGCCTGTTCGCCTTCGCCTTGCGCGCCCGCGACGCCGTCTTCACCTTGGCGGCCTTAGCGGCCTGCGCCACGGTGATCGGGCTCTGGGAGCGAGCGAGCGTCCAGGCCGCGTGCGCGGCCGCGTCGCTCATCTCGTCCAGGGCGGTGTGGTTCAGGTTGAACAGCGTGTCGCACGCCTGGTGGTAGCACGGGTCAAATGCCAATCCCGCGACACCCCCGTAGAGCGCTTCCTGCTCGGGCGTCTTGATGCCCTCCGCGCCCGTGAACAGGCCGCCCGCGGGCACCCCGTTCGCGATGAACGGACCGTAGTCCGAGCGCCCGTCGAACGCCGTCGGCTCGTTGGCCAGACCCTGCTTGTCGAAGTAGCGGACGAACAGGTTCTCGATCTGGCCCGACCCCTGCGGAGCGCCGCCGGCAGGCGGCTCGGAGTCGGACAGGTCGCCGTCGTAGACGAAGCGGGCGAAGTTGGGCGATCCGACCATGTCGAAGTTCAGGTTCGCTTCGATCTGGTCGACGCCGCCGTTCGCCACCTGGTCGGCGACGTAGGCGGTCGAGCCCACGAGCCCGGCCTCCTCGGCGCCCCAGAACGCGAAGCGCACGCGATTGCGCGGTTTGACGTCCAGCTTGGCCATCTGCTCCGCGATCTCGAGGATCGTCGAGGTGCCGGAGCCGTTGTCGTTGATACCGGGGCCCTCGGGCACGCTGTCGAGGTGCGACCCCAGGACGATCGTGCGCCACTTGTTGCCCTTGGGCGAGTCGGCGATCACGTTGTACTGCTGAATCGGCGTCGTCTCGGCGTCGACCACGAGATGGAGCGACACCGGGCCGCCCTGCGCCTGGGTGTAGATCTCCTCACCGATGTCGTTCGACACCATCGCCGCCGGGATCGTCGCGTCCTGGTTGGCGGTGATGGGGATCGGGGCCTCGCGGTCCTCGCCGCCGTCGTTGAAGATCAACGCGGCAATCGCGCCCGCGTCCTGGGCGTTCTGGAACTTGTCCACGAACGGGCAGGTACCGCGCTGGATCAGCGCGATCTTGCCGCTGACGCCGGCGAAGTCACCCGGGGCGCAGCCGCTCACGGACGTGCCGGCACCGCCGGGCAGCGGAACCACCGTGTTGCCCGCGACGAACACCTCGCCGGTCACGTCACCGGCGGCCGAGAACTGGGACACGATGTAGTCGGTGTCCTCGACCCAGGTCTTCGGGCTTGGGCTCATGCGCGCAAGCGTCGACGGTCCGAGCTTCTCCCAGTGGGCGAAGTCGAAGGCGTCGAGCGACACGCGGTACCCGGCCCGCTTCAGGCGCTGTTGAACGTATGCCACCGAAGCGTCGTAGCCGGGCGTCGTTGCGGCGCGAGTGTCGTCGTTGGCGATCGCGATGTCCTGCAGCGCTCGCTCGTGTTCCATGATCCCGTCGACGGTCACCCCCTTGCGCAGCTTGGCGGTGTTGACCTTGTCGATAGCGCCGGCCACGGGGGCAAGCACAAGCGCGGTGGCCAGTGCGACGACCGCGCCGATTAGGGCTCTCCTCACCCTTCCTCCCTTGTGTGGTGGGTTGAGGCCGTGGGCCTTGTGGGCCGCCGGCCTTGGGGAGCGGGTGCGCGCAAGGATCTCTCGGGCGCTCCGCACGCGCGGCCGTACCCGAGCTTCGAGCCAACCAAACCGGGGGGTCGTGCAATGCACGCGTTCCCGGGTACCATCCACGCAGGATGCACGGGTTCTGGGCAGTCTTTTGGCTGGCGGTCATCCTCAAGATTCCGATCGTCGGCCTGCTGACGATCGTCTGGTGGGCGGTGCGCCAGCCCCCGGTCCCCGAGGGCGATCTTCGGGACGGCGAGGGCGGATCGCGACGCGGTCCGCACCCCCGTGTCCGTCCGCCCCAGCCTCCGCGCCGCGGCCCGCACGCCGATCCTCCGCCGGCCGCACCGGACCGCGTGCGCGTCACGCGCCGCGGCCCGCGCGTGCCGGACTCACCCGAGCGCTAGCGGCCGAGCCCGGCGGTGTCCGGGCGGCGCCTGCGTGCGTCATACGTCGCGCAGCCGCGGTGCACCAGCGCGCCGCCACGCAGCTTCAGCGACTCGTCGGCCGCGGAGATGGCGCGACCGCAGGCCAGGCACACGGGGCGGCCGCCACGGGGAGAGGAGATCGCCGTGCGGATGTTCTCGAGAAGTGGGGCCATTCGCTCTGCACCGAGGTTGTCGGCCGAAACGGCCTGCTCTGTGACCAGTCGGTGAAGCGGGCGGACGCATTCGCTAGGGTGGCCGCCGTGAACGCCTATTACGTCTGCGGTGGCCTGTTTGCCGCCTGGGCCGTGATCGTGTCCTTCGTCGGCATCACCCGCGAGGACTTCCCGTCCAGCCGCGGTGCCGAACTGGGCGTCGCACTGGTTTCCGTGGTGCTCGCGATCGCCACCATCGGCTCGGCGATCTACACCTCGGCGACCGAGGATGAGGAGGAGCACGGCGGCGAGGAAACGGCACTGGTCCTGAGCCGATGACCCCCGTCGACGACGGCCACGCGGTCCACTACTCCGCCGTCGAGCGCGGGACCCCCGTGTACGGGTCGGACGACGAGCAGGTCGGAAAGGTCGTGGAGGTGCTCGACAACTTCCCCGAGCACATCATGGACGGGGTGGTCTTCGAGACGCCAGACGGCGTGCGCCGCTTCGTCGATGCGCCCGAGGTGGCTCGCACAGCCGAGCTGGCCGTGACGCTCACGATCACCGCCGCCGAGGCCGCCCAGCTGCCGGGGCCGTCGGCGGAGCAGCCCAAGGTCAGCGAAGGACCGCTCAAGCGGCTCTTCGGCGGCCGGCGGCGCTAGCGCTCGCCAGCGCCCGGTGTTACCGCCGCGTCACAGCTGAGATGCTGCGTCCGCCACAATTCGGGGAAAAGGGAGACGCATGGCAGACGAGCACTCACAGCGAGACGACGCAGGTGGCGTAGCCACGGCGAGCGACACGCTCAGCGTCACCGACAACCGCACCGGGGAGAGCTACGAGATCGAGATCTCCGACGGGACGGTCAAGGCGATGGACTTCCGCCAGATCAAGGTGTCCGAGGACGACTTCGGCCTCATGACCTATGACCCGGCCTACACGAACACAGCCTCCTGCCGCAGCTCGATCACCTACATCGACGGCGATGCCGGCGTGCTCGAGCACCGCGGCTACCCGATCGAGCAGCTCTGTGAGCAGTCGTCGTACCTCGAGGTGGCCTACCTGCTGATCTACGGCGAGCTACCCACGCGCGAGCAGCTCGACGAGTGGATCTTCGAGATCACCCACCACACCTTCGTCCACGAGAACATCAAAAAATTCGTGGAGGGCTTCCGCTACGACGCCCACCCGATGGGGATGCTGCTGGCCACGACCGGCGCCCTGTCGACCTTCTATCCGGACGCGAAGCACATCGACGAGGACCAGGAGCGCCACATGGCCGCGGTGCGCCTGATCGCCAAGGTGCCGACGCTGGCCGCCTTCGCCTACCGCCACAACCTCGGGCTGCCGTACGTCTATCCGGACAACGACCTGTCCTACCCCGGCAACTTCCTCTCGATGATGTTCAAGATGACGGAGGTCAAGTACGAGCCGGACCCGCGCCTCGAGAAGGCGCTCGACGTGCTCTGGATCCTGCACGCCGACCACGAGCAGAACTGCTCCACCAGCGCCGTGCGCAGCGTGGGCTCCTCGCAGGTCGACCCCTACTCGGCCGTCGCGGCCGGCGTTGCCGCCCTCTACGGACCGCTCCACGGCGGCGCCAACGAGGCGGTGCTGCGCATGCTCGACCGGATCGGCACCACGGAAAACATCCCCGACTTCCTCGAGGGCGTGAAGAAGCGCGACGAGAAGCTGATGGGCTTCGGGCACCGGGTCTACAAGAACTACGACCCCCGCGCGCGGGTGATCAAGGAGCACGTGGACGCGGTCTTCGAGGTCACCGGGCGCAACCCCAAGCTCGACATCGCCGTGGAGCTGGAGAAGCGCGCGCTCGACGACGACTTCTTCACCGAGCGCAAGCTCTACCCGAACGTCGACTTCTACTCCGGCCTCATCTACGAGGCGCTCAACCTGCCCCCGGACATGTTCACGGTGATGTTCGCGATCCCGCGCACATCCGGCTGGATCGCCCAGTGGCGCGAGATGCAGGAGGACGAGGAGACCAAGATCGCGCGGCCGCGCCAGATCTACACCGGCTCCCGCGAGAAGGACTACATCCCGATCGACGAGCGCGAGCGGCTGACCGAGAAGCCGACCGCCGAGACCAACCTGATCGACCCCGCGAAGAGTTAGCCCAGTAACGCGGACGATCAGATGCGGAACACGGGGACGAGTCGCTTCTCGTGTTCCGCATCGATCTGCGCCACCACCTCGATGTGCTCCTCGATGCCGGAGCCGCGCAGCTTGGTGGCCAGCAGCTCGTCGACCTGAAACAGGCCGGCCGAGTTGTTCATCGCGATCTCGATCCGCACCGCGCGTTCCTCGCCGGGCTCGATCGTGACCGCGTCGATGGCGGCCGCTGAGATCGAGTGGATGTTGGGGCGGCGCGTCTCGAATGGGATGCGCGAGCGGCCGCTGGCCATGTCAAGGGCGTCCGCGACGCGGACGATGCCGGACTCCACCGTCACCGGGTCGCCGCGACGGCGGTGGCCGATCACGGCGTGCAGGGCCTCCGAGGTGACCACCGTCAGCTCCGGGTCTTCGTAGACCCCCTCGAGCAGCTGCGGCAGCCGGCCTGCGGCCAGGAACAGCGAGTACTGCTCGTGGTCGGTGCGGTGGATCGACATGCCGGTGTCGTGGAACAGGCAGGCGGCCGCGATCACGACCTCGGCGTCGTGCGGCTTCATCCCGTGCTCGCTCACCATCGCCGGCTCCACGCCCGCCCTGTTCAGCAGCCGGAACAGCCGCAGCGCGATGTTGGCGACGATCTGGATGTGGACCCACGAGTGGTCCGACATGTCGCGCCGATCGGCGTTGACCTGCTGCATGTACCACCAGGCGTGCAGGCGCCGATCCCGGTTGGCCGCCTCGAGCAAGGACTCCAGGCGACGGTTCCCGCGGGTGGGAGCGCGGATCTCTAGCTCGGGAATCTCCACAGCGCCACTACCCTATGTCCCATGACCCGCGAGGCGCTCTTCGACGGCCACGGACGCCGGATCTCCGACCTGAGGGTCTCGGTCACCGACCGCTGCAACTTCCGCTGCCAGTACTGCATGCCCGCGGACGGGCTGCCCTGGCTCGAGCGCGCCGAGGTGCTCCGCTTCGAGGAGATCGAGCGAATCGTGTCGGTGATGGCCGCGATGGGCGTCACGGATCTGCGCCTTACCGGTGGCGAGCCACTGGTGCGGCGCGAGTTCCCCCGGCTCGTGGGGATGCTCGCGCGAGTGCCCGGCATCGAGGACCTGTCGCTGACCACCAACGCCTACCTACTCGAGCGCGACGCGGACGCGCTGGTCGAAGCCGGCATCACGCGCGTCAACGTGTCGATCGACTCGCTGCAGAAGGACCGCTTCTTCCAGCTCACCAGGCGCGACTCGCTTCCGCAGGTGCTGCGCGGGCTCGAGGCGATCGCGCGCCACGAGCGGGTCTGGCCGATCAAGGTCAACGCCGTGGCGCTGCGCGGGTTCACCGAGGAGGAGGCGATCCCGTTCGCCGAGTTCGCCCGCTCGACGAGCTTCCAGGTGCGCTTCATCGAGTTCATGCCGCTCGACGGCGACCACGCCTGGACCCAGGACCAGGTGCTGCCCGGCGAGGAGCTGCGCGAGATCATCCAGAAGGTGCACCCGCTCGAGGAGGTGCCGCGCGAGCCACACGCCACCGCACGGGTGTTCCGCTTCGCCGACGGTCAGGGCGAGATCGGCTTCATCAACCCGGTCTCGGAGCCCTTCTGCGCGGACTGCAACCGGGTCCGGCTCACGGCCGACGGCAAGCTGCGCACGTGCCTGTTCTCCCTCAACGAGACCGACCTGCGCGAGCCGCTGCGGGCGGGCGTGTCGGACGACGAGCTGGAGACGGTGATCCGCGACGCCGTCTGGCGCAAGGAGCTCAAGCACCGGGTCGGCGAGCCGGGCTTCCAGCAGCCGCCGCGGACCATGTCTGCGATTGGTGGCTAGCCGGCGCTACACGGTCACCGTGCGCAGTGGTGGGAAGGTGCGCAAGCAGCGCCACGAGACCCTCGCCACCGCGCTCGCGGCGATCGAGCAGACGGCGGGGGAGCTTGCCGCTGACGCGCCGGCGCGCACCGTCGGCGGGACGCTGATCAGGCGGCTCGAGCCGGTCCAGCAGGTGGTCGGCAGGATCGAGCTGGCCGGCCCGGCCCGCCTGCGTGCGGGCGTTGACGTGCGCGGCGACGGCTCGAGCGAGGCGTTCACCGGGCGCGTGCGGCGCTCGCTGGTCGAGCAGCGGCGACGCGAGACGGCCTTCGACGCGCTGCGCAGGGTGCTCGGTTGAGCGGGAGCTGGCGGGTGCCGCTCCCGCGTGGCGCGGAGCCGCCCTACCGGGTGTTCGTGAACGGCGTGCCGCAGGCCGAGGGCACCGACTACCGCGTGGTGAGCGGCGTGCTGCACTTCCAGAAGCCGCTGGAGAAGGAGCGCCTGGGCCTGGGGCGCTGGACGGCGATGTTCTTCGGCCTGTTCGGCTCCTACGGCAAGAACGACACCGTGGACGTTCAGTATCGGCTCGCGGGTCGCGACGTGTCCGCGACCGGACTGGAGATCCTCCCGCCCGACCAACCTTGACACAGTCGTGTCAAGGTTCTACTCTCCTCCGAATGCGCATCGCTGACATCCTCGAGCACCAGCGGCCCGTCTTCTCGTTCGAGTTCTTCCCGCCGAAGACCTCGGAGGGAGAGCGCACGCTCGGCGTGACGCTCGGGCAGCTACAGGCCGACGGACCGTCGTACGTGTCGATGACCTACGGGGCCGGCGGCGCGACGCGCAACGCCACTGTCGAGCTGACGAGGTGGATCAAGCAAGACCTCGGCATCGAGGCGATGGCCCACCTGTCGTGCGTGGGCGAGCCCACGGAGCGGCTGATCGAGATCCTCGAGGAGATCCAAACGGCCGGCATCGAGAACGTGCTGGCCCTGCGCGGCGATCCTCCGCGCGGCGAGACCGAGTGGACGGCGCACCCCGGCGGGCTGCGCTACTCCGTCGAGCTGATCCGGCTGATCGTCGAGCGATTCGACTTCTGCGTCGGCGCGGCCTGCTTCCCCGAGGTGCACCCGGACGCGCCCGACCGCGAGAGCGACCTGCGCTACGCGCTCGAGAAGCAGGAGGCCGGCGCGTCGTTCCTGATCACCCAGCTGTTCTTCGACAACGAGCTGTACTTCGACTTCGTCGAGCAGGCACGGGGCGCCGGGATCTCGGTGCCGATCGTGCCGGGCATCATGCCGATCACCAACTACGGGCAGATCAAACGCTTCACGGAAATGTGCGGCGCCTCGATCCCGGGCGAGCTGGAGCGAGAGTTGAACGGGCGCGCCGACGATCCGGAGGCAGTCGTAGAGCTCGGAGTCGCTTACGCGACCCTCCAGTGCTCCGATCTCCTGGCGCGAGGCGCGCCCGGAATCCACTTCTACACGCTCAACCGGTCGCCCGCAACACGGGCGATCCTGGCCGCCCTGCGCGCCGCGCACCCGTGGACCCGGGCTGTCGCCCGGGTCTGAGATTGCATCTGGGGGCTCGCGCCCCCAGACCCCCGTGGCACGCTGGCCGGCCTGCTTGGGCGCTGGCCGGCCCGCGGAGGCGGTGCCGCGCCGGGGGTTCCTGAAGAAACGTCGCTATACGCGACGCTTTGTGCGGGACCCCTTCAGGGGGGTTGCTGAAGAAACGGGAACATACGTCCCGTTTCGTGCGGACCCCCTCGAGCGCCCGGCCGGCCACATCCCGGGACTCGACCCCGGCCGTAGAACCCCACCGAACCGCTGGCCGGGCCCGCTAGGGCCCGGCGCTACCCCGCCACCCACAGCGCCGGCTCGCTGTCCGGCACCGGCGCCGCCTCCCCGAGGTGCTCCAGGTGGCTCAGGTAGCAGAGCGTCTCGGTCAGCCCCCAACTGATCATCATGCCCTGCGGCATCTCGGCCGCGAGCATCTCCGGGACGATCTCGAACGGCGTGCGCGGCCCGTTCGCCAGGGCTGCGCGCACCCGGTCGAGGCGCTCGTGGACGGCTCGGCGGTTGGCCTGCGCCAACGCGCGCGCCTCGCGCACCGGCCGGCCGTGGCCGGCCAGGATCAGCTGCACGTCGAGCCCGTCCACGACGTCGAGGCTGGACAGAAACTCCCCGGCGGGGTCGGGCGAGTAGCCGAAGTCGTAGTAGAGCGACACGCGCCCGAGTAGGTGATCGCCCGACAGCAGCAGCCCGCGCTCGGGCTGGTGCAGGACCACGTGCGAGGGCGCGTGGCCGGGCGTCTCGTAGACCTGCCAGGTGCCCAGGTCGGTCTTCACCTCCACGCCCGGGAGCAGGTCGCGGTCCGGCATCACCAGCTCGGCGATCCCGAATCCCTGCCCCGCTCGCGCTTCCTTCGCCTCGGCCACCAGCTCGGCCGGCACGCCGCTCTGGCGCGCCACCTCGTAGCGCCGCTCGAATGCGCGCTCGGGGTCCTGCGCCGCCCTGGTCATGTGCGCGTGGTTGGGGTGCATCCACAGCTCGCACCCGGCGCGCTCCACGATCGGCGCCGCCAGCCCGTAGTGGTCCGAGTGCGCGTGGGTGCAGACCAGCAGCCGCACGTGCTCCACCCGCAGCCCGGCCTGGTCGAGCGCCCGCTCGAGCTGGCGCATCGCGCCGGGCTCGTGCAGGCCGGTGTCCACCAGCACCACCCCGTCCGTCGCGGCGATCGCGAACGCGTTCACGTGCGGCACGCCCGGCCACGGCAGTGGCAGCCTCAGGCGCCAGAGCCCGGGCAGGATGCGGTCGGCGCGCGACAGCTCGCGCCGCCTGGTGGTCACGGGTCGACCAGCACGCCGGGGTTCAACACGCCGGCAGGGTCGACGGCCGCCTTTGCCGCGCGCAGGGCCTCGGCGAACGGGTCCGGTCGCTGGCGGTCGTACCACGGGCGGTGGTCGCGCCCGACGGCGTGGTGGTGGGTGATCGTGCCGCCCGCCGCCTCGATCGCCTCCGACGCCGCCGCCTTGACCTCGTCCCACTGCTCCAACTCGGAGCCGCGGCGTGCCGGCGCGAGCACGGTGAAGTACGGCGCTCCCCCGTCGGGGTAGGCATGGGTGATGCGGCAGGTCACCCGTCCCTCCGGTCCGAGCGCCTGTGCCGCGCGCTCCCGCACCTCCGCCACGAACGGGGCGAAGCGGTCCCAGGTGATGGCCGTCTCGAAGGTCTCGGCCAGGATGCCGCCCGCGATCAGCGCGTCGCGCAGGTAGGGCGCGCGCAGGAAGGCGTCCCGCCACGCGCCTTCGGACTCGCCGGAGCGCTCGCGCCGCTCGCCACCGTGGTCGCCGCACAGCTCGAGCGCCCGCTGCATCCAGCCGTCCACCGGATCGCTCGCCGCCTCGAAGCCGAGCACCAGCAGCGCTCGTCCATCGGGCGCCGCGCTCGTCAGCGCTGCCTCGCCCGGGTCCAGCAGGCGGCAGTTCGAGGGATAGAGGCGCGACTGGGCCAGGGCGCGCACGGCCTCGGCGCCCTGCTCGAAGCCGTCGAACAGCACCGCGGCCGACTGCTTGAAGGCGGGCACCTCCTGCACGCGCACCCACGCCTCGGTGATCACGCCGAGGATGCCCTCGGACCCGATCAGCATCCGGTCCGGGCTCGGACCGGCGCCCGAGCCGGGCAGCCGCCGGCTCTCCCACACGCCGCTCGGGGTGAGGGCGCGCACCGACTCCACGAAATCGTCGATGTGGGTGTGCAGCGTGGCGTAGTGCCCGCCGGCGCGGGTGGCGATCCAACCGCCCAGCGTCGAGTACTCGAACGACTGCGGGTAGTGGCGCAGAGTGAGGCCGTGGGTCTTCAGCTGCTCCTCGAGCTGAGGCCCGGTGGCCCCGCCCTGGATGCGCGCGGCGCGCGACACCGGATCCACCTCCAGCACCTGGTCGAGGCGCTCGAGATCGATCGTCACGGCCGCCTCCTGGGGCACGCGCGGCTCGACCCCGCCGACCACGCTGGTGCCGCCGCCGAACGGGATGGCCGCCGCGCCGGCCTTGGCGCACCAGTCCAGCAGCTGCTCCAGCTCGCGCTCGTCGCCCGGGCGGGCGACCACGTCGGGGAGATGGTCGAAGCGCCCGCGCAGCGCTCGCACGAGATCGCGGTAGGCCTTGCCGTAGGCGTGGGTCACCCGATCGTGGGGGCCGGTGCTGCAGATGCCGGCCAGCGCCGCCGGCGGCTCCAGGCGGGGCGGCGGCAGCTCCAGATCCTCGATGCGCGGGGGGTGCTCGACCTCGGCGGGCGCGTAGCCGAGGTGCTCCCGGGCGCCCCTGGCGATGGCCTCCAGCTCCGTGGCCGGCGACGCCCCATCCTCGTAGCCCCAGCCCCAGATCCTGCGCCGCCGCCCTTGCATGCGAGGAACCCTCGCATGCGCGCGTGGTGCGCTGCCTGGCGAGATACCCTTGACCTTCGGGATGGCCACTCGCGCAACGACCGTAGAAATCAGCATGCCCCAGATGGGGGAGTCGGTCACCGAAGGCACAATCCTCGAGTGGCTGAAGCAGGTCGGCGACCACGTGGAGGCCGACGAGCCGCTGGTTGAGGTCTCCACCGACAAGGTCGACGCCGAGGTGCCAGCGCCAGCATCGGGCACGCTCACCAAGATTTTGGCCGACCCCGACTCGACGGTCGCGGTGGGCGCGGTGCTAGGCGAGATCGAGGTCGGGGAGAACGGTGCAGAACCGGCGGCCGAAGCTCAGCCTGCCGAAGACAAGGTCGTGGACGTGCTGTTCCCCGAGATGGGCGACTCGGTCGCCGAGGGCACGGTGCTCGAGTGGCGCGTAGCGGCCGGGGACGCCGTGGCGGTCGACGACCCGCTCGTAGAGATCTCGACCGACAAGGTCGACGCCGACGTGCCTTCCCCCGTGGCCGGCACGGTGGCCGAGATCCTGGTCGAGCCGGACTCCACGGTCGCCGTCGGCACGGTGCTCTGCCGCATCACCGCAGGCGCGGCCGCACCGGCGAAGGCTCCCGAGCCGGAGGCGCCCGCACCTGCGGCGACCCCCACCACCGCGGGCAACGGGGCGGCGCACGCCACGCCCGTAGCCGCACGCATGGCACACGCCCACGGACTCGACGTGAGCTCCGTCAAGGGCAGCGGCCCGCGCGGCCGGGTGACCAAGGACGACGTGCAGGCCGCGCTCGAGGGCGGCGGCGCGAGCGCGCCGGCGACCGGCGCCGAGATCAAGCCGATCCGCGGGCCAGCCGCCACGCTCGCCCGCTTCATGGACGAGAGCCGCTCGATCCCCACGGCGACCAGCTTCCGCACGCTCCCCGTCGACGTGCTCGACGCCCGCCGCCGCGAGCTGAAGGCGGCGGGACGCAAGCTCAGCTTCACGCACCTGATCGCCTGGGCGGTGGTGCGCGCCGGCGCCGACATGCCGGTGATGGGCAACTCCTATACCGAACAGGACGGCAAGCCTCAGCGCGTGGTGCCCGGCGCGATCAGCCTCGGCCTGGCCGTCGACGTCGAGCGCAAGGACGGCACGCGCTCGCTCGTCGTGCCGGTGCTCGTGGACGCCGACCGGCTCGGCTTCGCCGACTTCGTGGCGCGCTACGACGAGCTGGTCGCGGGCGCGCGCGACAACACGCTGCCCCCCGACGCCTACGCGGGCGCGAACATCAGCCTCACCAACCCCGGCGGGATCGGCACCGTGGCCAGCGTTCCGCGCCTGATGCCGGGCCAGGGCACGATCGTGGCCACCGGCGCGATCGGATACCCGCCCGGCCTCACCGCGGTGAACCCGGAGCGCCTCGCCGAGCTCGGCGTCCAGAAGGTCATGACGATGACCTCTACCTACGACCATCGCGTAATCCAGGGCGCCGAGTCGGGGGCCTTCCTGCGCCGCGTCGACCAGCTGCTTCAGGGTGAGGACGGCTTCTACGAGGGTGTGCTCGACGCGCTCGGCATGGACGCCGTCGTGCGCGGCGACGACGGCCCGGCGCCGGTCACGGCCGCCGAGCCGGTGCCGGCCGCCACCACCCCGGCCGCCTCCCCGGTCGCGGACGCGGCGCTGCTGCAAGCAGTGCAGGCCGCCACCAGCCTCGTGAAGGCACATCGCATGCACGGCCACCTGGCCGCCCAGCTCGACCCGCTCGGCTCGGCACCGGTAGGCGACCCGGCGCTCGACCCCGCGACCGTCAACCTCACCGACGCGCTGATGAGCCGCATACCGGCGTCGGTCCTGCGCGTGGCCGTGCCGGGCGAGACCTTCGCCGAGGCCCTCCCACGGCTGCGCGATGTCTACACCGGCACGATCGCCTATGAGATCGAGCACATCTCCGAGCACGAGCAGCGCGTCTGGCTGCGCCAGGCGATCGAGTCGGGCACCTACCGCCAGCCGCTCGGCGCCGAGGAGCAGCGCTTCCTGCTGGAGCGCCTGTCGGAGGTGGAGGCGCTGGAGACCTACCTCCACAAGGCTTTCCTCGGGAAGAAGCAGTTCTCGATCGAGGGGCTCGACTCGATCGTCCCGATGCTCGACCACGCGATCGAGCTGGCCGCGGAGGGTGGTGCGCGCGAGGTCGTGCTGGGGATGGCCCACCGAGGTCGCCTCAACGTGCTGGCGCACACCGTCGGGCGCCCCTACGAGTCCATCCTGGTGGAGTTCGAGGGCGAGCAGACGCTGTCCGACGAGACCGCCAAGCCGGAGGGCGGCACCGGCGACGTGAAATACCACTACGGCGCCTCCGGCACGTACAAGACGGGCTCGGGGCGCAGCGTGACGGTCACGATGTCGCCCAACCCGAGCCACCTCGAGTACGTGAACCCGGTGATCGAGGGGCGTGCCCGCGCCGATCAGACGAGTCGCAAGGCGCGCGAACTGGTGCACGACCCGAACGCGGTGCTGCCGGTGCTGATCCACGGCGACGCGGCGTTCCCCGGGCAGGGGATCGTCGCCGAGACGCTCAACCTGCAGGCGCTGGAGGGCTACTCCACCGGCGGCACCCTGCACGTGATCGCCAACAACCAGCTCGGCTTCACGACCGACCCCGACGAGAGCCGCTCGACCCGCTACGCCTCGGATCTGGCCAAGGGCTTCGACATCCCGATCATCCGCGTCAACGCCGACGACGTGGAGGCGTGCGTCGCGGCGGTGCGCCTGGCCCACGGCTTCCGGCAGGCCTTCAACCGCGACGCGCTGATCGACCTGATCGGCTACCGCCGCTTCGGCCACAACGAAACCGACGAGCCGGCCTACACCCAGCCGCTGATGTACGAGCGCATCAAGGGTCACGCGCCGGTGCGCAGGCTGTACGCGGAGACGCTGGCCAGCGACGGCGTGATCTCGGCGGAGGAGGCCGACAAGATCGCGGGCGCGGCGTACGACCGGATCGGGGAGGCGCACGCGGAGCTCAAGGAGTCGATGGGCGCCCCGCCGGCGACCGGCCAGCACGAGCTGGACCGCACGATGAGCCGCGAGCCGCGCACGACGCTGCCGGAGGAGACGCTGCGCACGCTCGGCGACCAGTTGCTGCGCGTGCCCGACGGCTTCCAGGTGCACCGCAAGCTCAAGCCGTTCCTGGACCGGCGCCGAGCCGCCTTCGCCGACCCCGACGGCAAGATCGACTGGGCACACGCCGAGGCGCTCGCGTTCGCGTCGCTGCTTGCCCTGGGTGTCCCCGTCCGGCTGACCGGGCAGGACACCGAGCGCGGCACGTTCAGCCAGCGTCACGCGGTCCTGCACGACTCGGCCACCGGCGAGCGCTGGTGCGCCCTGCAGACGCTCCGCGACGCGAACG
Source organism: uncultured Thermoleophilaceae bacterium (assembly GCA_963716215.1). GTDB lineage: Bacteria > Actinomycetota > Thermoleophilia > Solirubrobacterales > Thermoleophilaceae > JACVRW01. Next base: position 268,902 of record OY970298.1, read on the forward strand.
CGCCGTTCGAGCTGCACAACAGCCCGCTCTCCGAGCAGGCCTGCATGGGCTTCGAGTACGGCTACTCGGTGCAGGCGCCCGACGCGCTCGTCCTATGGGAGGCGCAGTTCGGCGACTTCGTCAACTCGGCGCAGGTGATCGTCGACCAGTTCCTGATCTCGGGCCTGGCCAAGTGGGGTCAGACCTCGCGCCTGACGCTGCTGCTGCCGCACGGCTACGAGGGCTCGGGCCCCGAGCATTCGAGCGCGCGGCTCGAGCGCTTCCTGCAGATGGCGGCCGAGGGCAACATCCGCGTGGCCAACTGCACCACGCCCGCGCAGTACTTCCATCTGCTGCGCCGGCAGGCGCTGGTGTCGAAGCCGCGCCCGCTGGTCCTGATGACGCCGAAGAGCCTGCTGCGCCTTCCGGCCGCGACCTCGTCGGTGACCGACCTCGCCGAGGGCAGCTTCGATCGGGTCATCGACGACCCCACGCTGCCCGGCGGGCGCGAGCAGGTGACCAAGCTCGTGCTCTGCTCGGGCAAGGTCTACTACGACATCGCGATGCACGAGGAGCGCGAGTCGGCCGCCCACATCGCGGTCGCGCGCGTCGAGCTGCTCTACCCGTTCCCCGAGGGGGAGCTGTCGGAGCTGATGAGCAGCTATCCGAACCTCCAGCGGGTGGTGTGGGTGCAGGAGGAGCCGCGCAACATGGGGGCGCGCGCGTTCATGCGCCGCCGCATGGCCAAGATCCTGCCCGCGAACATGTCCTACGACTACGTCGGCCGGCAGCTGCGGGCGGCGCCCGGTGAGGGCTATGCGGCCGCCCACAAGCGCGAGCAGTCGCGCATCGTGCGCGTGGCGCTGGACTTCGAGCAGGACCGCCTGGAGCCGGACAGCTCCGCCCAACGTCCCGTGATGTAGCCCTTCTCGCGGTTAAAGCATCCGTCTGGGGGTGCCGATCCGGAAGGATGAGCGCAGGTGCGCTCCCGCCCAGAGACCTGAAGCCGGTTGCGCGCGCGTGTGGAGCGTTCGCGCTGCTGCTGGGACTGGTGATTCTCACCGGGTGGGCGATCGACGCCCAACTCCTGGTCAGCATCGCGCCGTCGCTGCCGGCCGCGATGCCCAACTCGGCCCTGATGTTCGTGGCCTGCGGCATCGCGCTGGCGATCGAGGGCGGCGCCTTCGGCCGCTCGCGGCGCGCCGCGGCCGTCGGCCTCGGCTGCAAGCTGCTCGTGGTCGGCATCGCCGGCGTGACCCTGGTGGAGCACCTGAGCGGGACCGACCTCGGCATCGACAACCCCTACGGGATCGACCACCACACCCCGGACCCTGGCCGGCCCGCCACACACACGGCCGTGTCCTTCATGCTGCTCGGGCTGTCGCTGTTGAGCACGCGCTGGCGCGGCCCGATCCCCGACGCGGTCGCCGGGGTGCTCAGCGCCGGCGCCGCTGCGGTGGTCGGCCTCGCCGTGGCCGGCTACGTGATCGGCGTCGAGCACCTGCTCGGGACCGAGACAGCGCACGGCATGGCCGTGCACACGGCGGCCGGGTCCGTCGTCGTCCTGATCGGCGTGTTCGCTCTGCGCCCGGACGCGCCGCCGGCGTGCTGGTTCGCCCGCACGGGCGGCGGTGAGACGGCGGCCCGCAGGCTGATGGGTCCCGCGCTCGTGCTGCCGTTCCTCGCGGGCGGCCTGGTCCAGGCCGGCGCCAGCGTCGGCCTCTACGGGCAGCGCTTCGCCCTCTCGATCATGGTGGTCGTCGTCGCGGCCTTGATGCAGGCGCTCATCTACGGGGCGGTCGGGGCCGTACGCGAGTACGAGGCGATCGAGGAGGCCCTCCAGCGTGAGAGCCGCCGCAACTTCGAGCGCTTCGCCACGCTGACGAGCGAGGCGCCGATCGGGATCTTCGAGACCAACTCCGAGGGCAAGCCGGTGTTCCTCAACCCGCGCTGGGCCGAGATCACCGGAGTGCCCGAGGCCGAGGCGCTGGCCGGGCGCACCACGCTGCACCCGGGCGACCGCGAGCGAGTGCAGCACGACTGGCGGGAGTCGATGCTCGCCGGCCGCGACTACGAGGCCGAGTTCCGCTACGACAACCCCGAACGCGGTGTTCGTTGGGTCGCGGCGCACGCCACTCCGCTGCGCGACGAGGAAGGACGCGTGACCGGGATGCTCGGCTCGGTCCTCGACATCACCGACCGGCGCGCGGCGGAGGACCGCATCACGCTGGTCGTCGACCGGATCGCCGAGGCCGTCAGCATCATCGGGCCGGACGGGCATCGCCTGCACGTGAACGACGCCGGCCGCCGGCTCCTCGACGAGCTCAGCGCGCTCAACGAGGGGGTGGCGATCGCCGACCTGACCTGGAGCCCGGTCCGGGCCGACGGGAGCGCCCTCCCCAACGCGGACCTACCCGCCGAGATCACGCGCCTTACCGGCCGCGAGATCGACGAGGAGCTGATCGGCTTCCCGCGCGCGAACGAACGGGTGCGCTGGCTGCGCATCTCCACACGACGGCTGAACGACGACGGCCCGCCCTACACCGTGATCACGTCGTTCGCCGACGTCACTGAGCAGCGCGAGGCGGATGCGCAACTCGCCGAGGCGCAGAAGCGCTTCGAGCAGGCCTTCGACCACGCTCCCATCGGAGTCGCGCTCGTCTCCCTCGACGGCACGCTGCTCCGCGTGAACGAGGCCCTCTGTCGCATGTTCGACCGCGACGAGGACTCCCTGCGCGGCGAGTCCTTCCAGGAGCTGACCGAGGCGGAGGGCATCCAGGACGACCTCGACCAGCTCGGCCGGGTGCTGAGCGGCGAGCAGCGCAAGTACGAGATGGAGAAGCGCTACGCCAAGCCCGACGGCTCACCGGTCTGGGCGCTGCTCTCGGTGTCGCTCGTGCGCGACGCCGACGAGCGCCCGCGCTACTTCATCGCGCAGGTCATGGACATCACCGAGCGCCGCCAGCTCGAGCGCCAGCTGCGCCACCAGGCCGACCACGACACCCTCACTGGGCTCGCCAACCGGCGCGCCTTCGGGACCGAGCTCGGCCGTCAGCTGGCTCGCGAGCGCCGCTACGGAGGCGAGTCGTCGCTGCTGATGGTCGACCTGGACGACTTCAAGGGCGTCAACGACTCGCTCGGCCACGCCGTCGGCGACTTCGTGCTCCAGGCGGTCGCCAATGCGCTCGCCGAGCGCGTGCGCGACACCGACCTGGTCGCGCGGCTGGGCGGCGACGAGTTCGCGGTGCTGTTGCCGAGCACGCCGCGCGAGGGGGCGGAGGTGCTGGCGATCGACGTGGTCCAGGCGCTGCGTGAGCTGAGCGTCGACGCAGGCGAGGGCCGGGGCGTGACGATCACCGCCAGCGTCGGGCTGGCCTGCTCCAGCGAGCTGCCCGAGGAACGCGACGAGGACACGCTCCTGGCGGCCGCCGACCTTGCGATGTACCAGGCCAAGCGCTCCGGCCGCGACCGCTACGCGGCGCACCGGTCCTCGACGCTCTAGCCGGCGATCGGCCAGCCTTCGCGCCGCCAGCGCGGCACGCCGCCGTCGACCACGTGCAGCACCTCGCCCGCGCCGTGGCGGCGCAGCAGGCTCGCGGCCGGGGCGGCGCGCTGTCCCGAGCTGCAGATCACGGCGATCGGCCGCTCCGGGTCGATGCCCTCGGGCACGCCGTGGATGTCGTGGTAGGGCACGTGGACCGAGTCCGGGATGTGTCCGCCGTCCCACTCGTCGAGCTCGCGCACGTCGAGGATCTGGAGCTCTCCGGCGCGCTCGTGCAGCTCGGGCACGGTGATGCGCTCGATCCGCTCGACCGGGCGGCGCTCCTCGCGCCAGCTAGTCATGCCGCCAGCCAGATACCCGGCGAGCCGGGTGATGCCGACCGACTCGGCCAGCCCGGCCGCGTGCAGAGCGTCCTCGTCGTCGCGGCCGACCAGCACCACGACCTGCCCCGCCTCCACCAACCAGGCGAGCTTCGAGCCGAAGCCGGCCCGCAGCGCCGTGATGCTCACCGAGCTCGGGATGTGGGCCTCGTCGAACTGCAGCTCCGTGCGCACGTCCACTATCAGCGCCCCGTCCGCGCGCGCCTGGTCGACCTGGCGCGGCGCAAGCGGGCGCGGGTCCGAGCCCTGCACGCCGAGGGGACCGCGGTTCAGCGCGACGATGTTCTCGAAGTTCGGCGGCTGAGGCCGCAGCGCGGCGGTTGCCCGCCGCGCGAACTCGTCCTCGTCGGTGATCGCGAGGAGCTCCGAATGGCGGCGCTCGAAGCCGATCGTGGACGACGCCTTCATGTCCATCCCAGGGCCGCCGCAGAGCGAGCCGCCCACGTGGCCGGGCCAGACCTCGCAGGTGTCCGGCAGCGTCAGCAGCCGCTCGTGGAGGGAGTGGAAGATCAGCCGCGCGCCCTCGTCCTTGTCCACCGCGAGGTCCGGCCGGGCGATGTCGCCGACGAACAGCGAGTCGCCGGTGAGCACGGCCCACGGCTCGTCGCCGCGGTCGGCGTCGATCAGTGCGAAGGCGGTGTGCTCGGGCCGATGGCCAGGCGTGTGCAGCGCCCGCACGCGCAGGGAGCCGAGCTCCAGCTCCCAGCCGTCCTCGAATTGCTGGTGGTCGTATTCGGCGTCCGCCAGCCGGTGGATGTGGATCGTGGCCCCGGTGGCGGACGCGAGCCGCCCGTGGCCCGACACGTGGTCGGCGTGGTTGTGGGTCTCGAGGATGTGGTCGATGTGCACGCCCGCGTAGCGCACCAGGCGCAGGTAGTCGTCGATGTCGAGCCGCGCGTCGACCACCGCCGCCACGCCGGCGCTCTCGTCCCCGATCAGGTACGACGCGCAGCCCAGGTCGTCGTGTGTGATCTGGCGGAAGAACATGTCAGCGCTTGGGTCGCTGACCCTCGGCGAGCGCCTCCGAGAGCTCCACCGAGCCGAGGCGCCGCTGGATCCGCGCGGCCGTGACCGGGGCCAGCGACGAGAGCAGCGTGCCCGCCCGCAGGCTGAGCGGTGCGACGTCGATCTCGGCCTTGTCCTGCTCGATGCCGCGGACGACGGCGTCCGCAACCTGCTCGGGCGTGCGCGTGCCGACGCCGCGGGGGAGCGACACACCGGTCTCGGCGAACATGCCGGCGCCGGCGACGAAGCCCGGGAACACCACGGTCACCCCCACTCCGCTGCCGCGCAGGTCCTCGCGTAGCCCGGACGCGAACCCGCGCAGACCGAACTTGGACGCCGAGTAGAGCGAAGAGCCGACCGAGGCGACCTTGCCCGACAGCGACGACACGAGCACCAGGTGCCCGCGGCCGCGCTCGACCATCCCGGGTAGCAGGGCGCGGGTCAGCTGGATCGGGGCGCGCAGGTTCACGTCGAGCGCCCTGTCGATCTGCTCGGGCGAGAAGTCGTCGATGGGCCCGCTGGCGGGCAGCGCCGCGTTGGCCACCAGCACATCGACCGTCCCGGCCCTGCCGGGCAGTCCCGCGACGTCGGCGGCCTCGGTGAGGTCCGCGCGCAGCACCTGCGGCCGTCCTCCGAGCGCGGCGGCGATCTGCTCGAGCTGCTCGCCGCGCCGGCCGGTGATCACGACGCGCGCGCCGCGCGCGTCGAGCGCGCGAGCGGTCGCCTGCCCGATGCCGCCGGTGGCGCCGGTGAGCAGCACTGTCGACCCTTGGAGCTGCACCCGGGAGACGCTAGCCCAGCTCTGCGATTCGCGCGCGTACCTGCGGGGCGCTGAGCAGTCCGGACACGCCCTCGGCGGTGCGCCGCACGACGTCGACCAGCTGCCGCTGGCGGCTGCGGAGCTCGGGCGGGCGGACGACGAGGGTCACCGAGGCCACGACCTCGCCGTCGGGGTCGACCACCGGCGCCGCGACGGACGACGAGAACATGCGCACGTCGCGATCGGTCACCGCGTAGCCGCGCGCGCGGACCTCCTCGAAGCGGGCTCGGAGGATCTCCGGGTCCACGACCGTCCAGGAGGTGAGCGACTCGAGCGGCCGGCCGAGGTAGTCGTCGACGAACTCGGGGGCCGCGTGGGCCAGCAGGACGTGGCCCTTGGACCCGCAGTGCAACGGGAAGTTGCAGCCGATGGTGGTCTCCGGAACGTGATGGCGGCGCGCCTCGACCACGCCCAGCACGACCGAGCGCCGGTGGTCGCGCTTGACGAGCTGAGCGGTGCCCCGCGCCACGGTCGCCGCCGCCTCGAGGTAGGGGTGCGAGATGTGGTGGAGCGGCAGCCGCGCGAGGTACGAGGAGCCGAGCGAGTAGGAGCGGACGCCGATCGAGTACCGCCGGGTTTGCGGGTCACGGTCGAGATAGCCCATGTCCGTCAGGTAGGTGAGCAGCCGGTGGGCGGTCGCCCAGCTGAGGTCCAGGCCGCGCGCGATCTCCGAGGCGCGCAAGGGACGGTCCGCAACCAGCTCGAGGACCGAGAACGCGCGGCCGACTCCCTGAAGCGCCGCGCCGATGCGCGGTGCCTGCGCCGCGGGTGGGCGGAGGTCGGTTGCGGTCATCCGTTCCACAGGTCTCCCGATTACGCAGGAATATATCCGCCAGGCGGATATTTGCCTTGACGGGCCGCCGTACTCAGCGCTAATCCTTGCGCACGCCCCGCGCTGGCCGTTACGACGTGGGGCGCAGCGAACACCGCTTCCGAGGGGGGAGTCGGTGACGCCTGGTCTCATGTTCTCTGAACGAACACTCTATTCGACACGCGGGCACCCGCGGGGTATCTTCGGCCCACCCTTCTGGCCGGCCGATTAAAGGAGTTGAGCAAGTGGGCGAACGTCACCACGTCTGGGAGATCGACTGCGCGACGATGGAGTGGGTCGAACGGCCGCGCTCCCGGAAGCACTTCCTCATGGGAGTCGGCGGAGCGGTCGTCGGGGCCGGCCTGATCGGCTCGCTCGCGGCCTGCGGGGACGACAGCGACGACGGTGGCGGAGGCGGCGGTGGCGGCGGGAAGCCCGGATCGGGCCAGACGCTGGCCCTGTCGCTCAACGGATTCAACACCTACGACCAGGACACCGCCGAGGGAGTCCTCAAGGCCCTGCAGGGCACGGGCTACCGGCTGATCGGCGCCGAGGCCGCGTTCGACGCGACCAAGGAGGTCGACAACATCCGCCAGCTGATCGCGCGCCAGCCGGACGGGCTGATGGTGCTGGCCGCGAGCGCGGAGGGCGCCGCCCGCGGCTCCGCCGACGCGAAGCGCAAGGGCATCCCGGTCGTCGCCCAGATCTGGTTCCCGGTCAGCGAGGAGGTCGACGGCGCTGCATACGACGCCGCGCTGCAGCTCGACACCGACACGGGCGGCCGCCTCACGATCGACTTCATCGCCAAGGACCTAGGCGTGACCGAGGGCAAGATCCTCGAGATCACGGGCCTCGACGCCCAGCCGTTCAGCGAGGGCTACAAGCAGGGCCTGCGCACGGCGCTCAAGGACTATCCCGGTCTCGAAATCGCCGCCTCACAGCAGGGCTTCTACACCGCCGACGGGGCCATCAAGGCGCTCCGCCCGATGCTGTCCGCCAACCCCGACGCGAAGATCATCCTCGACTACGCGGCCGAGATGGGGAATGCGATCGCGCAGGAGCTCGAGCGCCGCGGAAACAAGGACATCATCCACGTGACCTCCGACGGCAACGACGCGATGATCCCGTGGCTGAAGAAGGACGACGGTGCGTACCTCAAGGGCGACCGCTGGTTCTCCCCGGCGGAGCAGGGCATCGCCTCGGTCAACATCCTCCGCGCGCGCCTCGAGAAGGACGAGGATCCGACGGACGCCAACATCGACCTGGAGGGCTTCACGGTCATCTCCGGCACCAGCGATCCGGTGGTGATCACGACACGGCAGGAGTTGGCCACCGCGGAGAACATCGACGGTCTGCCCCCGTTCGGCTACCAGCAGTTCGCTGACAAGATCCCGTTCGGCGGTTAGATGGAAGGGCAGCACGAGGCAGCTCCGTTCGTCAGCCTCCGGGGGCTCGGCAAGGAGTACCCGGGGGTGCTCGCTCTCGTCGACGTCTCATTCGACATCGCGCCGGGCACGGTGCACGGGCTGGTCGGCGAGAACGGCGCCGGCAAGTCGACTCTGATCAAGCTGATCGCCGGAGCTCTGCGCCCGTCGGCCGGCGAGATCGAGGTCGCGGGGCAGTCCTACAGCAGCCTCACCCCGCGTTCGGCGCGCGCGCTGGGAATCCGGCTGGTGGCTCAGGAGCGCCAGGCCTGCGGCGACCTGACGGTGACCGAGAACGTCCTGCTCGGTCGCTTGCCGAAGGTAGGCGGAGCGTTCGGGCCGGTTAGCTACCGACGGGCGCACCAGGAGGCCGGCCGCCGGCTGGAGGAGATCGGGCTGGAGGTGGATCCGAAGCGGCGCATGCGTGACCTTTCCGTCGCGCAGGTGCAGCTCGTCGAGATCGCCCGTGCGCTGTCCGCCAACGCACGGCTGGTGATCATGGACGAGCCCACGGCCGCCATGAGCGGCGAGGACGTGGCGACCCTCTTCGGGGTCATCAAGCGCCTGCGCGAGTCCGGGGTGAGCTTTCTCTACATCTCGCACCACCTCGAGGAGATCTTCGACATCGCCGATACCGTGTCGGTCCTGCGCGACGGGCGCCACGTCGTCACCCGGCCCTGTGAGGGCCTGACGATGGATCAGCTGGTGGAGCTGCTGCTCGGGCGCAAGCCCGAGACGCTCGAGCGCGAACGCCGTCGGCTGCCCGAGTCCGCGCCCGCCCCGCCGGTTCTGGACGTCGTGGACGCGCACAAGAAGCCGGCCCTGCACGGGGTTCGGCTATCGGTCCGGCCGGGCGAGATCCTGGCCGTGACCGGCGGCATCGGGTCCGGTCGCAGAGAGCTGGCCCGCTGCCTCGCCGGAATCGACCAGCCGGAGGTCGGCGAAGTTCGGCTCGGCGGAGGCGAACGCCTGCGCACGCCGCGGCACGCGATCCGCCACGGGATCGCCTTCCTGCCCGAGGATCGCAAGCACGAAGGCGTGCTGGCGGATCTCGACGTGGCCGACAACGTGGGCATCGGCCGTCGGGCGACCGCTCGGTCGCCGTTCGACCTGCCGGGCCGGCGCAGGCGAGACGCCCATGAGATGGTCGGGCGCCTGCGGATCAAGACGCCCAGCCTGCACCAGACGGTGCGGCTCCTGTCCGGGGGCAACCAACAGAAGACGTTGCTGGGTCGCTGGCTGAGCGTCGGAGTGCAAGCTCTGGTGCTCGACGGGCCCACCGAGGGGATCGACATCGGCAGCCGGCTGGAGATCTACGAGCTCCTGAGAGACCTGGCCGACAAGGGCATGGCGGTGGTCATCTTCTCCGCCGACTTCGAGGAGGTGCGGTTGGTGGCAGACCGGGCTGTCGTCTTGAGGCGAGGCAAGGTGGCGGGCGAGCTGGGCGCTGGGGAGATCACCGAGGAGCGGCTCTACACGCTGCAGTACGGGGCCCCTACCCCAGGGACGCAAGCCGCATGAGCGTGTCGACCGGCACGCCCCCAGTGGGTACCCGCACGGGCGGCGCGCTCTCGCCCCGCGGGCTGCGCGAGCGCGTGCGCTACTCCGAGAACCTGCTGACCTACATCCCGCTGCTCGCGGCGATCATCGGCCTCAGCGTCTACGCGTCGGCGAACTCGGACCTCTACCTGACCTCGGACAACATCGAGGTCCTGCTCAACAGCGTCGCGGTGCTCGGGCTGATCACCGTCGGGATGACGCTGATCATGGTCGCCGGCCAGCTCGACCTCTCGGTCGGCGCGTTGGCCACCCTGGCGAGTGTGGTGGGCGCCAAGCTCATCTCCAACGGAAGCAGCACCGCCGTCGCCATCCTCGTGATGCTCCTGCTGCCGATGGTCATCAGCGGTCTCGTGGGCGTCGTGGTCGTCGCCACCGGCGTGCAGCCGTTCATCCTCACCCTCGGCCTGCTCAGCGTGCTCCAGTCGATTTCGCTGATCCAGACCGGCCAGCGCCCGATCCCGATCGGCTTCAAGCTGTCCGAGCTCGACACCACGTCGTTCCTGGGCATCCCGCTCCCCTTCTGGATGTTCATCGTGGCGCTCATAGTCGGCAGCCTCATCCTGCACTTCACCCGGTTGGGCCGGAACGCGTACGCGGTCGGGTCCAACGAGGAGGCCGCCTTCCTGTCCGGAGTGCCGGTGGGCCCGGTGAAGGTGATCCTGTTCTCGCTCAGCGGGCTGCTGGTGGGACTCGCGGGACTGCTGCTGCTGTCGCGCCTGGGCGCGGGGGATGCGGCATCCGGTCAGGGCCTCGAGCTGGATGCCATCGCGGCGGCGGTGCTCGGGGGCGCCTCGCTCCTGGGTGGCCGGGGCTCGATGTTCGGTGCGTTCCTCGGCGTGCTGCTGCTCGGCGTTATCGCCAACAGCCTCACGCTGCTGGACGTGTCGTCCTTCTATCAGCGGCTCGTCCTGGGCTGCCTGTTGATCTTCGCGGTCACCACGACCGCCATCGCCGAGAAGCGGCGAGGTTCGGCCGAGTCGGTCGCCGACGTGTTCAGGCGCCTGACAACGGGCCGGCGAACCTTGCCCTCTACCAACGAAAAGGAGCCGGGCTGATGCGTGTCGGCATCGACGTAGGAGGGACGTTCACGGACCTGTTCGCCTATGACGAGGCGAGCGGAGAGACCTACTCGTCCAAGGTCCTGACGACGATCGAGAACCAAGCGCTGGGTGTGCTTCAGAGCGTTGCGGCGGGCGAAGTCGAGCTGGCCGGGGTCAGCTTCCTCGCCCACGGCACGACCACGGGCACCAACTCCCTGATCGAGCGGAAGGGGGCGACCTGCGGGCTGTTGACGACCGAGGGCTTCCGTGACGTGCTCGAGATCATGCGCACCGACCGCGAGTTCGGCTACGACCTCGCATGGGAGAAGCCGCTTCCGCTGGTCCCGCGCCGGCTGCGGGCTGAGGTGCCGGAGCGCGTGCTGAAGGACGGCACGGTCGAGGCCCCGCTCGACGAGGACGCCGCGCGCGCGGCCATCGCTGGCCTGCTCGATGCGGGTGTGGAGGCCATCGCGATCGCCCTTCTGCACTCCTACGCGAACCCGTCGCACGAGCGGCGCCTGCGCGAGCTCGTGGCCGAAGCGGATTCGTCGGTGGCCGTCTCGATCTCCAGCGAGGTCAACGCCGAGTACCGCGAGTACGAGCGCACCAACACGACCGTCGTGGACGCCTACATCAAGCCCGTGATGGTGCGCTACATCGAGCGGCTCGTCTCCGAGCTGGAGTCGGGTGGGCTCGTCCCGCGCCCGTTCCTGATGCAGGGCAGCGGCGGAATGGTCACGGCCGACCGCGCCACCGAGCGCCCGATCGGCACGCTGTCGTCCGGGCCGGCGGCCGGCGCCATCGCCGCAGCCAAGATCGCGCAGGCGGCGGGCTTCGCCGACATCGTCACCTTCGACGTGGGCGGCACCAGCACCGACGTCGCGCTGATCCACGGCGGCGAGCCCTACCTGAGCACGCAGAAGCAGGTGGAGTGGGGACTGCCCGCACGGGTGCCGATGCTCGACGTCGAGTCCGTTGGGGCCGGCGGCGGAAGCATCGGCTGGATCGACCAGGGCGGTGCGCTGAAGATGGGGCCGCAGTCCGCGGGCTCGGATCCGGGTCCCATCTGTTACGGGGCCGGCGGGACCGAGCCGGCGCTCTCCGACGCCCTGCTGCTGCGCGGCGTGCTCGGCGAGCAGCTCGCGGCCGGGCGCGTCGTGCTGAACCGGGAGGCCGCCCAGGCAGGCGTGCTCGACCGGCTGGCCAAGCCGCTCGGGCTCTCCCTCGAGCGCGTGGTCACCGGGATGGTCGAGATCGCTCAGGCCAACATGGCCAACGCGGTGCGGTCGGTGTCGATCTGGAAGGGACTCGACCCGCGCGAGCTGACGCTGGTGGCCTTCGGGGGCGCTGGCGGCATGGTCGCCGGAGAGGTCGCGCGCACGCTCGATATCCCGCGCGTGCTGATCCCGCCCGTGCCGGGCAACGCCTGCGCCATGGGGCTCCTGATGACCGACTTCCAAGAGGACGAGTCGGTTGCCTTCCTCACGCGCGCGAGCGACGTGGACCTCGGGGCCCTCAACGAGCGCCTGGAGTCGTTGCAGGAGAAGACGCTCAGCACGCTGCGCCGTCAGGGGGTCGCCGACGAGGACATCGAGGTCTCCCACATCGCCGACATCCGGTACCACGGGCAGATCCACGAGCTGCGCGTCCCGTTCGACGAGTTTCCCGTCACGGCGGAGGCACTCGCGCGGACGATCGCCCTGTTCGAGTCGACCTACGAGGAGATCTACACGATCCGACTGCGCGGCGGGGTCCCCGAGATGGTGAGCCTGCGCGTCGTCGCGTCTGGCACGCTCCCCCAGTACGAGCCGGCGCCCCACACGGCCGGGAGCGAGGGCGCCGCCCCGAGCGACTCACGCGAGGTGCTCGAAGGCGACGAGTGGCGCACCGTCGACGTCTACAACCGCTACGAGCTCGCGGCCGGGACTTCCCTGCCGGGCCCGGTGATCCTCGAGGAGGAGGGCTCGACCGTCTGGGTCGCGTCCGGGATGAGCTTGGACATCGATTCGCAGGGCAACCTGCTGATCGCGACCAGCACGGAACGGGAGCCGGGCGACACCCGCCGGCTCGCCGAGGAGGTGGTCTGACATGGCAACTGTCGAGCAGCGTCGGGCAGAGAGCATCGACGCCGTCACCCTCGAGGTGATGCGCAACGGATTCATCCAGGTGTGCGAAGAGGTCACGATCACCATGCTGAAGACCGCGCATTCGGTGATCTTCAACGAGGGCAAGGACCTCTCGACCGGCGTCTTCGACCGCGATGGGCGGCTGATCGCCCAGGACCAGCAGGGCTGCCCCGTGCACATCGCCGCCATGCCGCAGTCGGTCAAGGCCGGCATCGAGCAGTACGGCGTGGAGAACATGAACCCCGGTGACGTCTTCCTCGTCAACGACTCCTACAGCGGCGGTACGCACCTACCCGACGTGACGATCTTCGCCCCGGTCTTCTGGGAAGAGGAGCTGGTCGGTTTCATCGGGAACCGCGGCCACCACACCGACGTCGGCGGCATGGCGGCCGGCTCCATGCCCGGGGACGCGACCGAGATGTTCCAAGAGGGTCTGATCCTGCCCGTCGTGCGCATCTACGCGGGCGGCGAGCGCAACCGCGACGTCTGGAGCATCCTGCTCGCCAACGTCCGGCTGCCCGGCAACACCGAGGGCGACATCGCCGCGCAGATGGCCGGCGTGCAGACCGGAATGCGCCGCTTCCACTCGATGCTCGAGCGCTACGGCGCGACGACCGTGAAGGCGGGGATCGACGAGATCATCGCTTACTCCGAGCGCCACATGCGGTCGGAGATCGCGAAGATGCCGGACGGGACATACCGGTTCGCCGACTTCATGGACACGGACGGGATCACGGGCCGACCGGTCCGGATCGAGGTGACCGCCCGTAAGTCCGGGAGCGACATCGAGTTCGACTTCACGGGCTCCGATCCCCAGGTCGGGGGCGCCGTGAACTGCGTGTTCAGCGTGACTCTGGCGTCGGTGTGGATCGCCATGCTGATGGTCACCGACCCGGCGATCCACCCGAGCGAGGGCGCGTTCGCGCCGGTCAAGGTGACCGCTCCGCTCGGCACGGTCGTCAACCCCCGCAAGCCGGCGTCCACGGTGAGCGGCCTGACGGAGACCTGCAACCGCATCATCGACATCGTGATCGGCGCCCTGTCGCCGGGCATTCCCGAACGTGCGGTGGCCGGCGAGCTGGGCAGCTGCAACGTCTATACGCTCGGCGGCCAGCGGCCGCGCGGCACCGAGGGCGACTCCGAGCAGTGGGTCGCGATCCTCAACCCGAAGGGCGGCTGGGGCGGCATGGACGCCAAGGACGGCTGGACCTGCATCCAGGACCCGCTCTCCAACTGCCGGTGCCAGCCGGCCGAGGCCCTCGAGAACGCCTTCCCGGTGAAGGTGCGGCAGTTCGCGCTGCGCACGGGACCCGAGGGCGCGGGACGGCACCGCGGCGGATTCGGGATCGTCCGTGACATCGAGGTCACGTCCGGTTGCGTGGTCTCCACCTGCCTCGACCGCAGCCTGATCGCCCCCTTCGGGCTGTTCGGCGGAAGCGACGGAGCGCCCAACGTCATGTGGCTCCGCCGCGCAGGCGGCGAGGACTGGGAGCCGCTCAGCTCGCGCCAGTCGAACATGACCCTGAAGGAGGGTGACGTGGTGCGGATCGAGACGGCGATCGGAGGCGGCTTCGGCGACCCGATCGAGCGTGTCGCCGACGCCGTCGCGGCCGACGTGGCCGACGGCTACATCTCCCGCGAGGATGCGGGGCGCGTGTATGGCGTCGTGCTCGACGATGGGCTCGAGGTCGACGCGGCGGCCACGGCCACCAAGCGCGACGAGCTGCGCGCCGCGCCGGAGCCACCGGTCACGAACGGGTCCCCGGGGGTCGGGCCGCGCGTGCCTGTATTCGAGGCTGCGCCATGACGGCGAGCACCGCCGCCAACGAGCGTGCGCTGTCCGCCGACTTCCTGATCGAGGTGCTCGGCGATCTCGTTCGCACCCAGAGCGTGAACCCGGGGGTGTTCGAGACCGCCATGGCCGAGCGGGTGCAGGCGTGGCTCGGCCCAACCGGGGCCGAGGTGACGGTGGTCGAGATGGCCCCGGGGCGGCCGTCGGTGGCGGCCGTGCTGGGCAACCGCGACGGCGCCACCCGGCTCGTGCTGAACGGGCACATGGACACGGTGCCGATCGACGACGCCTCCGGGTGGACGGTCGACCCCTTCGGGGCAGAGGTCAAGGACGGCTACCTCTACGGCCGCGGCGCCTGTGACATGAAGGCGGGGCTGGCCACCCAGATCGCGGTGGCCCATCACCTGGCGTCGCGAGCGGACGAGCTGGACGGCGCGCTGATACTCCATTTCGCCGCGGGCGAGGAGTGCGCGGAGCCGGGATCGCTCTCGCTCGTGGAGGCCGGCTTCACCGGCGACTTCGGGATCGTGACCGAGCCCACTCAGCTCCAGGTCGCGGTCGCGGAGCGCGGTCTCGCCTACTACACGGTGCGCATCAAGGGCCGCTCGATCCACGCCAGCAAGGCGCATCTGGGCCTCAACCCGGTGCGGCGTCTGGCTCCGGTGATCGAGACGCTCGCCGCGTACGACGAGGAGATCAGGCAGCTCAGCCACCCGCTGCTCCCTGGCGCATCGTGCACGCCGACCGTGGTCCGTGGCGGCGTGAAGGAGAACGCCGTGGCGGACTACTGCGAGCTGCTCCTCGACCGGCGCCTGCTTCCCGGCGAGACGGTGGACGGGGAGCTCGACGTCATGACCAAGCGTCTCGACGAGCTCAAGCACGACGACCCCGACTTCGAGTTCGCGATCGAGCCGTTCGAGTACGCCTTCGCGCCGGCGGAGATTCCCGCCGACTCGCCGTTCGCGGCTCAAGTGCTCGACGCCGTCGAGCGCGTCACCGGGGACCGTCCGGCGATCTACGGCACCCCCTACGCAAGCGACGTGCGCACGCTGGTCAACGACGCCGGAATCGAGGCCGTCACCTTCGGGCCGGGCAACGTGGCCGAGTGCCACTGCGCCGACGAGCGCGTGTCGATCACGGAGCTGGAGCGCGCCGCGCAGGTGATCGACCGGGTGGCACAATCGCTGCTGTTCCCCTAGCGAATACAACGTTCGACAAGCGGGACACCTGTCGGTAGGGTGGCGCGGCATGCAGATCTCTACAGGGTTCGAGATCGATGCACCGTTCGAGCAGGTCTGGGACGCCCTGCTGGACCTTGACCGGGTCGCGCCATGCGTCCCCGGAGCGGAGATCGAGGAACGGGTCGACGAGACGACCGCCCGCGGGCGCTTCCGCGTGCGCCTCGGACCTGTGACCGCCAACTACCGCGGCACGATCGCCATCGAAGAGGCCGATCGCGAGCGCGGCGACGTCGTGCTCCGTGGGCAGGGCCAGGACACCGCCGCCGGGGGCACGGCGACGATGGTGATCCACAATCACCTGGCCGGCAATGGCGGCACGACCGCGGTCCAGATGGAGACGGACCTCAAGCTGACCGGCCGGGCCGCCCAGATCGGGGGCCGCCGGTCGATCCTCCAGTCGGTCGCCGACCGCATGGTGGGCGAGTTCGCGACCGCCCTGCGCGAGGAGCTGTCGGGCGGAGCGGCCGCGGCGGAGGCACCGCCGTCGCAGGCGAGCCAGGAGGCGCCGGAGCGGCCCGCCCCGGACGCGCTCGACGCCGGGTCCCTGCTCCGTGGCGTTGCCGCCGACAACGTTCGCTACGTGGTCGGGGCTGCACTGCTCGCGGGCTGCGTCGTGGGCGCGCTCGTGGCGCGGAGGCGCAGAGGCACGGGATGAAGCCCGGCCGCTTCGAGTTCCATCGGCCCACTTCGGTGGAGGAGGCTGTGGCGATCAAGGGCCGCTACGAGGGCGAGGCGGCGCTGCTCGCGGGCGGCCAGAGCCTCGTTCCCATGCTCAACTTCCGGCTCGCGCGGCCGCGCGCGCTCGTGGACCTGAACGGCATCGAGGGCCTGTCCGGGATCGCGGTCGACGCCGAGGCCGTGCGCGTCCGCGCCATGACCCGCCAGCGCGACCTGGAGCAGAACGCCTCGGCCATGTCCGCCTGTCCGCTCCTGCCGGGAACGCTCGCGCACGTGGCCCACCAGGTGATCCGCAACCGCGGCACCGTGGGCGGGAGCCTCGCCCACGCCGACGCCGCCGCCGAGCTGCCCGCCGCGCTGCTCGCCGTCGACGGGCGAGTGCGCGTGCAGGGCGCGGGCGGCGAGCGCACGATCGCGGCCGAAGACCTCCTCGAGTTTCACCTGTCCACGTCGCTCGAGCTCGACGAGGTGCTCGTGGAGGCCGAGTTTCCCGCGCTGCCCCCGCGGACCGGCGCCGCCTGCGAGGAGGTCGCGCGGCGCCACGGCGACTACGCCATGGCGGGCGTGTGCGCCACCCTCACGCTCGACGAGGCTGGCCGCGTGGGACAAGCGCGGCTGGCCTATTTCGGTGTGGCCGCGACCGCCGTGCGGGCGCCGGAGGCGGAGCAGATCCTGGCCGGCGAGCAACCCGACGCGGACCTGTTCGCCGCCGCCGCGAGGGCCGCGCGCGATGTGGTGGACGCGGTCGACGAGGAGCAGGCGAGCGTGGAGTACCGGCAGCGCCTGGTCGAGGTGCTGACACGTCGTGCGCTCGAGAACGCGCGGTCGCGCGCGAATGGAGGCTGAGCCGATGCAGACCGAGAGCGAGGTCACAACGCCCGAGCCCACCGTCACGGTGCACCTGGAGGTGAACGGCCAACCCGTGGAGCGCGTGACCAGCGCGCGGAGGCTGCTCAGCGACTTCCTGCGCCATGAGCTCGGGTTGCGCGGCACGCACGTTGGCTGCGAGCACGGCGTCTGCGGCTGCTGCACGATCCTGCTCGACGGACGCTCCGCGCGCTCATGCCTACTGCTCGCGGCGCAGTGCGAGGGAGCCGCGGTGACCACCATCGAGGGGCTCTCGCCCGACGACGGCGGCCTCGGACCGGTCCAGCAGGCCTTCCGCGAGAGCCACGCGCTGCAGTGCGGCTTCTGCACGCCCGGCTTCGTGGTCACCGTCACGGAGTTCCTCGAGGAGAACGCCGGCCGGACCGACTTCACGGACGAGGAGGTCCGCGAGGGCCTGAGCGGCAACCTCTGCCGCTGCACCGGCTATCAGAACATCGTGGCGGCGGTCCATCGCGCCGCCGAGCTGAAGGCGGAGGCCGGCTGAGATGGCGACTCAGACCTTCGGCGAGCGGATCACACGCAACGAGGACCCACGCTTCCTGCGCGGCGAGGGCCGGTATCTCGACGACGTCGAGGCCGCCGGCGCGCTCCATGTCGCGTTCCTGCGCTCGCCCATGGCTCACGCGCGGATCTCCGGGCTCGACGTGTCGCGAGCCCGTGCGCATCCGGGCGTGGAGCGGGTCTACACCTGCGACGACATCGGACAGCTCGATCAGCCGCTGCCGCTGCTCATCCCGCATCCGGCGATGACCCATCCGCGCACCCAACGACCGTTGGCCCGGGAGGAGGTGGCCTACGCCGGCCAGGTGATCGCCGCAGTCGTCGCGGTCGACCGCTACGTGGCCGAGGACGCGGTCGAGCTGATCGACGTGGACTACGAGCCGCTGCCCGTGATCGTCGATCTCGAGGCCGCCGCCGCTGAGGGCGGTCCGCTCGTGCACGCCGACGTGCCGGACAACCTCGCCTGCCGGCTGCTGCAGACCCAGGGCGACACCGACGCCGCCTTCGCCGAGGCGGACGTGACCGTGTCCGAGACGTTCACGATCGAGCGCAGCGCCGGGATGCCGCTCGAGGCGCGCGGCGTGCTCGCCTTCTACGACACCCGCTCGGGCGAGCTCACCGTCTACGACTCGACCCAGGCGCCGATCTCCATCCGCGGCGGGCTCGCGTCGCTCTTCGCGATCCCCGAGGACAAGGTTCGCGTCATCGCACCCGACACCGGCGGCGGCTTCGGCACGAAGGTGATGATGTTCTACCCGGAGGAGGTGCTGATCCCCTTCGCCGCCGTGGACATCGGCCGGCCGGTCAAGTGGGTCGAGGACCGCACCGAGCACTTCATCGGGTCCAACCACGAGCGCAAGCAGATCCACCGGATCGAGCTGGCCGCGCGGCGCGACGGCACGGTCATCGGCCTGCGCGACAGCTTCCTACACGACACGGGCGCGTACATCCCCTACGGGATCGCCGTGGCCCAGGTGGCCGCCGCCCAGATCGCGGGGCCGTACCGCATCGACAACATCAGCGTCGAGCTGGCGGCCATCTACACGAACACGGTCCCGGTCAGCCCGTACCGAGGCTGCGGCCGCCCGCAGGCCTGCCTCACCATCGAGCTGGCGATGGACAAGCTCGCCTCGGAGCTCGGCGTGGACCGCATGGAGCTGCGGCGCCGCAACTTCATCCAGCCCGAGGACTTCCCCTACGGCCGTGAGGGGCTCATCTTCGCCGACGGCAAGCCGGTCGTGATGGACTCCGGCGACTATCCGGGGGGCCTCGACGACGTGCTCACGGCACTCGACTACGAGGGGTTCCTGGAGGAGCAGGCAACGGCGCGGGCGGACGGCCGTTACCTCGGGCTCGGGCTCGCCTGCTACATCGAGGGCACCGGGCTCGGGCCGTACGAGGGCGCGCGCGTGCAGGTGCGCCCGACCGACGGGAAGGTGTTCGTCACCACCGGGCTGACCACGCAGGGCCAGGCGCACGAGACGACGTTCGCCCAGATCGTGGCCGACAGGCTGGGGGTGAGCCCCGCGGACGTCGAGCTGACCACCGGGGACACCGGCGCGTTTCCGTACGGCGTGGCGACGTTCGCGAGCCGCGCGGCCGTGGTCAGCGGGACCGCGATCCACCGCGCGTCCGAGAAGGTGCGCGAGCGCGCTGTGGAGCTCGCCTCCAACATGCTCGAGGCGGCACCCGAGGATCTGGAGCTCAGCGACGGTAGCGTGCGGGTGAAGGGCTCCCCGAGCCACTCCGTGACGCTCAAGCAGATCGCGGTCGCATCCAATCCGCTGCGCTACGCGTTCGACACCGACGCTCAGGCCGCCACGCAGTTCGCGCCTGCGCATCCGCCTGACGAGACCAAGCCGCTGCCGGAGGGTCAGCGGCCGGGACTGGAGGCGACGGCGTGGTACAGCCCCGAGCTCTCGACCTGGGCCAACGGCGTGCACGCGGCGATCGTGGAGGTCGATCCCGAGACCTGCGAGGTGCGCTTCCTGCGCTACGTGTGCTCCCACGACTGCGGGAACATGATCAACCCGAGCGTGGTCGAGGGCCAGGTGCTCGGCGGCGTTGCGCAGGGCATTGGCGGCGCCTACTACGAGCGCATGGCGTACGACGAGGAAGGGCAGCTCACCAACGCCTCGCTCATGGAGTTCCTGATGCCGTACGCGACCGAGGTCCCGCACGTGGAGATCTCGCATCGGGAGACGCCGACCCCGCTCAACGAGCTCGGCATCAAGGGCGTCGGGGAGGCCGGGGCGATCCCGGTCCCGGCGCTGTTCGCGGCCGCCGTCCAGGACGCCCTCAGCCCGCTCGGCGTGCGCGTGACGCAGGTGCCGCTCAGCCCGAACGAGATCCACCGGCTGATCGAGCAGGGCTAGCGTGTACCGCGTAGCCATCGACACCGGCGGGACGTTCACGGACATCGTGGCGATCGAGGACGAGTCGGGCGCCACCGTCGCCACCAAGACGCCCTCGACTCCCGAGGATCCGTCGACCGGGTTCATGGACGGCGTGCGCAAGGTCGCCGCGCTGGGCGGGTTCGAGCTCGGGGACATCTCCACCGTCGTCCACGGAACGACGACGGCGACCAACGCCGTGCTCCAGGGTCGCTTCGGGCGTCTCGGGCTGGTCGTCAGCCGCGGCTTTCGCCACGTGCTGGAGATCGCTCGCCAGTCGGTCCCGGACGGCTATGGCAACTCGTACTTCTGGGTCAAGCCCGAGCGAATCGTCTCGCTCGAGCGCGTGGCCGAGGTGGGCGGCCGGTTCGATCACCACGGGACCGAGGTCACGGAGCTCGACGAAGGCGACATCGAGGCCGCCGCGGCCACCTTCAGGCGGTGGGGAGTGGATTGCGTGGGAGTCTGCCTGCTGCATTCCTACGCCAACCCCGCGCACGAGCAGCGCGTCGGCGAGCAGCTGCGCGCGCTGATGCCGGAGGCGTTCGTCTCGCTCTCGTGCGAGGTGCTGCCCGAGTACCGCGAGTACGAACGCGCGATGACGACGATCATCGACGCGATGGTCAAGCCCTACACGCGCGACTATCTGGTCGAGGCGGAGCGCCAGCTCGAGGGCGGCTCGGGGCGTACGCCCTTCCTGATCATGCAGTCCAACGGCGGCGTCGTGACGGCGCGGCGCGCCGCGGAGCGGCCGGTCACGACGCTGCTCTCCGGCCCCGCCGCCGGGGTGCTCGCCGCGGTCTTCATCGGCGAGCGTGCGGGCTATCCGAACGTGCTCACCTTCGACGCCGGCGGGACCTCGACCGACGTGAGCCTGATCGAGGACCTGCGCCCCCAGTACACGACGGACAGCCGGATCGATCGCTTCCCGGTCAAGACCCCGATGGTGGACATCGTGACCGTCGGAGCCGGCGGGGGCTCGATCGCCTGGCTCGGGCCGCAGGACATGCTCAAGGTGGGACCCCGCAGCGCCGGGGCCGACCCCGGTCCGATCTGTTACGGACGGGGCGGGACCGAGCCAACCGTCACCGACGCCAACCTCGTCCTCGGGCGCATCCCCGCTCATCTGTTGGGCGGGGAGGTCGCCCTCGACGTGGAGGCGGCCCGCGACGGCGTGGCCCGAGTGGCCGAGCCGCTCGGGCTCTCGGTGGAGGAGGCCGCCGCGGGGATCATCGAGATCGCCGTGTGGAACCAGACGCACGGAATCCGCCAGGTCTCGGTCGAGCGCGGGCGCGATCCGAGTGACTTCTGCCTGCTCGCGTTCGGCGGCTCCGGGGGCATGGTGGCGGCCGAGGTGGCCGAGCTGCTCGGCATCGAGACCGTGCTCGTACCCGAGCGCCCCGGCAACGCGTCGGCCTTCGGGCTGCAGGTGTCCGACGTCAAGCGCGACTACGTGCGCACGCTCGTGCGCAGCGAGTCGCAGGCCGACCCGGCGGAGATCGAGGCTGCCTGGGCCGAGCTCGAGCGCAGCGGTCGGGAGGACCTGGCCGCGGAAGGTGTGAGCGAGGCGGACATCGCGCTTCAGCGCAGCGTCGATGCGCGCTACGTGGGCGAGGGGCACGAGGTGCCGGTGCTCGTCGATGGCGGGACCCTCGACGCCGACGGCCTCGCCGCCCTGTGCGACCGCTTCCACGACGTGCACGACCGGACGTTCGGCTATGCCTACGGAGGGCAGCAGGAGGTCGAGATCGTGAACCTGCGCGTGGAGGCGGTGGGCCTCGTGAGCCGGCCGGCGTCGCAGGTCGGAGAGGCCGAGCCCGACGCGGGCCAGGCCGAGCCCGAGAGCACGCGTCCGGTCTGGTTCGAGGGGGACTTCGTCGACTGCCCGATCCGCGCGCGCGAATCGCTCGCCCCTGGCATGCGCCTGACCGGGCCCACGGTGGTCGAGGAGTTCGGCTCGACCACGGTCGTGCGCCCGGGCTGGCGGGCCTCCGTGGACCCCCACCGCAACCTGATCATGGAAAGGGATTGACGATGGCAGTAACGGCACGCGCTGGGCTCTCGCCCGTCGACGCTCGAGGTGATCGTCGGGTCGATCCGCGTCGGCCGAGCTCGAGATCGAGGCGGCGGTGGAACGCACGGCCCGCTCGCCGATGATCCGCGACCAGCACGACTACCGCGTTGCGCTCTTCGATCGTCGCGGGCGCAAGCTGACCGGCCGGTCTTACTCGGCCCTCGTCGAGCCGGTGCTGGAGCACTTCCCGGTCGACGAGATGCAGCCGGGGGACGTCTTCTTCTTCAACGACCCCTACAACTCGGCCGGCTCGATCGGCCACGTGCCCGACCTGTGCACCACGGTTCCGATCTTCGCCGAGGGACGGGTGATCGCCTTCGCCCAGGTCTTCGGGCATCACGACGACGTCGGCGGGATGGTCCCCGGCAGCCTGCCGGTGCACGCCACGAGCTCCTTCCAGGAGGGACTGCTCGTGCCTCCGATCAAGCTCTATGACGCCGGTCGCGTGAACGAGGCCGCCATGGAGATCATCGTGCGCAACTCGCGCTTGCCCGATCACCTGCGAGGCGACGTCGACGCGGAGATCGGAGCCTGCCTGGCTGGGCTCGCGGCGCATCGTCGCGCTCGCGGAGCGCTACGGCGCGGCGCTCGTCGAGGAGGCCTTCGACGCGCTGATCGAGCGCAGCGCCCAGGTCATCCGCGAGGAGCTGCTGCCCAAGATCGCCGACGGCGTGTACCAGTGGGAGGACTACATCGAGAACGACGGGGTCGACGCACCGCGGCTGCACGCACTGCGACTGACCATGACGAAGACGCCCGAGAAGATCGTGCTCGACTTCAACGGCACCGACCCGCAGGCCCGCGGGCCGATCAACTGGGCCACCAACTTCAACGACGGGCGCTACCTGCGCAAGTGGGTCGGACCGATCCTCCGCAACCTGGCCGACACGCCCGAGCGGGCGGCCGAGATCGACATCAACGAGGGCGTGTGCGACGTGATCGACGTGATCTTCCCGCCGCCCGGCACCCTGATCAGCCCGCGCTTCCCGGCGCCCACCGGCATGCGCTTCTTCACGTTCCTGCGCGTGCTCGGCATCTTCGCCGGCTGTCTCGCCAAGGCCACCGGCGGACGCATCCCGGCGGACCAGGAGACGATCCGGATCTGGGGCATGCACGGCACCGACCCAGACGGGCGCTTCTTCCTGTTCCGGGAGGTGCTCGGGGGCGGGTCCGGCGGTCGCTGGTACGCGGACGGCTCCGACGTGATCCACATCGTGCCGAACTCGCGGAACCTCCCCGCCGAGTTCTCCGAGACTCGCTATCCGATCAGGGTCGAGCAGCTCGGCCTCCACCGCGACTCGGGCGGGCCCGGCCGGAGGCGCGGAGGGCTCGGCTACGACAAGCGGATCCGCGCTCTGGAGCCCGTGGAGCTGCTGTCGAACGCGGATCGCTCGCTGAACAACACGTACGGGCTCAACGGCGGTCGCCCGGGCGGTCGCTACTCGATCACGGTGACGTCGCCTGACGGCGAGGAGCGCGAGCTGCCCGGGCTGGCGGACGACGTGAGCGTGCCGGCCGGGGCGGTGGTCCGCATCGTGACCACCGGCGGCGGAGGCTGGGGTGACCCGCTCGAGCGCGACGCCGAGGCAGTCCGCTGGGACGTGATCCGCGACGTCGTCTCGGCCGAGGGCGCGGCGAACGAGTACGGCGTGCTCTTCCGCGACGGCGAGGCCCTCGAGGTCGACGTCGACGCGACGGAGCGCCGGAGGGCCGACCTGCGCGCGGCGCGGCCGCCGCTGCGCATGTTCGAACGCGGCGAGCACTACGACGGGCTCGCCGAGGCCGGTGAGCTCGGTGAAAAGCCGAAGGGCTGGCCGGGGGACCCCGACGCGGTGGACTCCGAAACGCCGCTTGGGGGCTGAGCGGGCGGGCTCAGTCCGACAGGGCCGCCGCCAGTTGCGCGAACGCCCCGAGGTTTGCCGGCGGGGCCGCGAGCTGAACGCCGATCTGCCGGCCCGCTCCGTCGGTGCCGGCGGGCAGGGAGACGGCCGCCCAGCCGAGCACGCTGAACGGCCGGGTGGCCGCCGTCATCTCGGCCACCGTGCCCGGCTGGTCGGCGGGTGGGGTCGCGAAGCGCATGGTCGGGCCCAGCACCGCCACGTATCCGGCCAGCCGCGCCTCGAGCTCGCGCCGTCCTCGATCCAGCTCCGTTCGCGCGCCTTCACGGTCGGCCTCGGACAGGCCACGCGCGAACTCGATGCTGCCGCTCACCTCGTCGTCGTACAGCTCCGGTGCCCGCTCCACCTGCTCGCCCCAAGTGCCCAGCAGGTCGGTGGCGAGGATCTTGCCCATGCCGGGCACGGTCAGGTCGAGCCGCGCCGGGACGACGTCGGCGCCCGACTCCGCGAGGGCACCCGCGGCGCCCCGGACGGCGTCGGCTACGTCGGGGTGAGCGTGCTCTAGCTCGTCCTCGAGCAGCCCGACGCGCAGGGGCCCCGGCGGGCCGGCGGGCACGGCCCGTCCGGAGAGCTGCTCGAGCGCGGTCATGCAATCGCGCCACGAGCGAGCGATCACCCCTCCGCAATCGAAGCTTGGTGCAAAGGAGGCGGCGCCCGCCAGCGGGATCCAGTCGGGCGGGGGCCTGAGCCCCACCAGGCCGCAACACGCGGCGGGTATGCGGATCGAGCCGGCGATGTCGGTGCCCAGGCCGAGCGCCGCGAGACCACCGGCCACGGCGGCGGCCGGGCCCCCGGACGATCCGCCCGGCGTCAGCTCCGGGTCGAGCGGGTTGCGGCAGGCCGGGAAGCCGGGCGCTAGGGCGAACGTCGTCCATGCGAGCTGGTCGAGCGACGCCTTACCCAGCGGCACGGCCCCAGCACGACGCAGCCGACGCACCGCCTCGGCGTCGTCCGTCGCCGCGGGCCAGTCACGCGCCACTCCGGACGTCGTCGGCAACCCGGCGATGTCGAAGCAGTCCTTGACGGCCACCGTGACGCCCGCGAGCGGACCGCCCTCCCCGCCGTCTACGCGCTCCGCGGACCGCAGGGCACCATCGGTGTCGAGCGCCCAGAACGCCCCGAGCGAGGATGCCCGCGCTCGCTCCAGCGCTTCGGCGGCCACGTCGCGCGCGGAGCGCTCGCCGGCGCGAACCTCGGCCGCGAGCGCGGTGGCGTCGTGGAGCTCGGACATCGGAGAGCGGCCTACGGAGAGGCCGGCGCGCGGCGCGATCGGCGCGGTGACTCGCCGCCTTGGGCGCCGTCGTTCGCGGCCCGGTGCGTGCCCGCCTCGGGCCGCCATCCGTTGAGCAGCGAGATGGCCTGTGCGGTGCGGGAAGCGGCGTCTACCAGCCGCGCCTCCTTGCGGTCGAACTCCGCATGGGGAACGATCAGCGAGACCGAGGCGATGACCTGGCCGGACGCGTCCATCACGGGA
Source organism: uncultured Thermoleophilaceae bacterium (assembly GCA_963716215.1). Taxonomy (GTDB): domain Bacteria; phylum Actinomycetota; class Thermoleophilia; order Solirubrobacterales; family Thermoleophilaceae; genus JACVRW01. The sequence goes on from OY970298.1 coordinate 294,488, forward strand.
CAGGCGGCCGCGGCCGTGGACAGCTGGACGTCGCGCCTGGTGACCGCGTAGCCGTTGGCCCGAATCTCCTCGAGGCGCTCACGCAGCGTTCCGGCATCGGTGATCGTGTGCGGGGTCAGCGCCAGCAGCGGCTCGGCGAGATACGTCTCGGCCTGCTGCGGGCTCGAGTAGGCGAGCAGCACCTGGCCCTTGGCGCCGCAGTGGAGCGGAAAGTGAAACCCGATCGTGGTCTTGGGGATGTATTGACCTGCCGCCGGCTCGGCTACCAGCAGCACGAGCGAGCGCCGCCCGGAGCGCTGGCAGAGCTGGGCGGTGGCGCCGAGGTCGTCGGCAGCGGCCTTGAGGTACGGCTGACCGCCTTGGAGCACCGGCAGGTGGTTGACGTACGAGCTGCCGATGTAATAGAGCCGCGCGCCGACGTAGTAGACGCCGGTGGCCTCGTCGCGCTCGAGGTACCCGCGATCGTGGAGGTACGCGAGCGTGCGGTAGAGAGTCGTCCACTTGAGACCCAGCGCCTGGCTGAGCTCCTTGGGACGCATGCCGCCCTCGGCGAGCTGCTCGAGCACGGCCATCGCGCGCCCCACGCCCTGAAGGTTGGCGTAGCCGGACGGCTCTGCTTCAGACGCGGCGGCCTTCCCGGGCGCGCTCGACTTCTTGGTCCGCGGCATATAGGCTCTTCCCCGAGCGAACTCGGTATTCGGTGAGCGAATCTAGCACAGCGAACGTTCTCCTCGCAGAACGCACCTGGCAGGAAGCCAAGGCGCTTGCCGAGGAAGACCGGCTTGTGATCGTCCCGGCCGGATCGACCGAGGCACACGGTCCGCACATGCCGCTGGACACCGACACGCACCAGGCGGATACCGTGGCACGTCTGCTCGCCGAGCGCGTGGACGCACTGGTCGCGCCGGCGCTCCCCTACGGCTACGCGGAGATGTGGATGGGCTTCCCCGGGACGATGACCCTGTCGCCCGAGACGTTCGAGACGGTGCTCGCGGAGATCTGCGGGAGCCTCGTGCGCGGCGGGTTTCGGCGGGTCATGATCCTCAACGGGCACCGGCCCAACGGGACGGCCGTGGACGTGGCCGCGCGGCGCGTCGTGGACCAGTACGGCGCGACCCATCCCGTGCAGATCACCGCGCTCTCGTACTGGGAGCCGTCGGCCGCGGAGCTGCACGCGCTGCGTCGATCAGAGGTCGGCGGGATGGGACACGCGTGCGAGCTGGAGACGTCGTTCCAGCTCGCCCACCGCCCGCACCTCGTGCACATGGAGCGCCTGGAGGGCGTGCACACACCGCTGGTGGGGTGGGACCTGGTCGCACCGGTCGAACCGTCGCGCACCTACCAGGCGTGGCCGTCGTCGGCCGGGGACGACGTGGCCGTGTTCGGCGACCCTCGCTCGGCGTCGGCAGAGTCCGGCGCGGCGTTCCTCGAGGCGATCGTCGCGGGACTGGTGGGCCTCGTCGAACGACTCGAAGCCGGAGAAGCCGCTTCCTACGGGGAACGGAGGGACGACCCTCCTGCCTCGGGCTGACCTCCGGGGCCCAGTACGAACGCTATCCTCGGCGAGTCGCGCAAGCGGGCGTAGCTCAGTTGGTTAGAGCGCCGGCCTGTCACGCCGGAGGTCGCGGGTTCGAGTCCCGTCGCTCGCGCTGATTCCTGTGCCATGACTCGGCCTGTAGTTCGCCGAGTAGTCGGGTGCCCGCCGTTAGTCTGGCGCCCGCGCCGATCCGACCGTCAGGCCAGGAACTCGTCGCTCTGGGTCAGCAGCCCGAACAGGACCAGGAAGTCGATCGTTAGCACCGCGATCGCCCAGAGGGGGAACACGAACATCACGATCACGGTCAGCATCGCACTAAGGCCCGCGAAGCCCACCCCGAGCCAGAGTCCCCAGGGGTTGCGCTGGAAGATCAGCACCCCGGTGACGATCTGGGCCACGCCGATGATGAGCCAGAACCAGCCCCAGGCCGTGAGATCGATCCCGTAGAGCACATCCTTGGCCTGGGAGGCGATCGTGTCGTCGTCGGCCAGCGCCGCGATGCCGCTGAGCGCGTTGTACCCCCCTGCGATCACCGCCATCACTCCGGCGAAGGTGATCCAGCCGGACCGCCTTGCAACGTTCTCCGTCAAGTGGGTCTCCTTCCCCCTCGACCACGCGAGTCTCGTTGGAACTTACGGCTGACTTCGGACGGCGGCGCCTGTTCCTTCTGGTCTGCGACCTTGACGCAGCTGGAACACCCGGGTCACGCGCGTACGTCCTCGAGAACGGGATCCTCGACCCCCTCTGAGACATCGATGCGCAGCCGGTGCCCGTGGTTCTGCAACAGATGGAGCAAGTGGGCGCCGTCGAGAAGGGTCAAGGGCTTGTCCTTCGCAAACTCCAAAGCCCCGGGGCCGAAGTGGCTGGTAGTCACGAGGATCCCTTTCCCTGCGCCTTCGTTGATCATCGTGCCGTAGAGCTCCCGCACCGCGGCAACGGGGACCGTGCCGCGGTAGCGCTTGGCCTGAATCACCGTCTTGCCGCCGACCAGCGGATCGGGATCGAAGACAACGGCGTCGACCCCCTGGTCTCGGCTGGTCCGGGTTACTTTGACCTCCCCACCACGGCCGTGGAACATCTGCTCGAAGAGGTCGCGGACGAGGACCTCGAAGTCCTGCCACTCCATGGTCATCAGGTTCTGGCCGGCCTCGAGCCCATCGAGGACATCCGACGCCTCGATGAAGCGAGCGTCCTCGGTGTTGAGCTCGCGAATCGGGCGCACCGGCTGTAGCCCGATCATCTTCGAACCTGACAAGCCCTTCAGCGACCGGAAACAGGCGAGCGGCTCGATCCGGCGTAGGTCGAGCTCCAGGAAGGCTCCCCGCTCGGCCTGGCAGGAGACGATGCAAGCGGCGTAGTCCTTGCCCGTGGCGCGGTCGACGGCCTCGACGGTCCCGTTCACAACGGCAATCGTGCAGTGCTCGGAGTAGTCGCCCTCGAAGATTTCGTGCAGCGTTCGCAGGACGGTCTGCACCACGACTTGGTCGTACAGCTCGGCAAGGTCCTTGTCCTTGACGCGCTTCTCGTCGATGACCCCACGGCTCGCGACGAACCGATACTCCACGACTTGCGGAAGCTGTTCAGGGGTGGGAAGCGGGACATTCACCACCACCGTCTTGTCCGCAGCGGAATACGCAACGGCGCACTCACCGTTGAACGTACTCGGGAAGACGGAACGTGCGAGCACGAGGGAGACGTACTGCTCGACTGCGAGCGAGTCACCCCCTTCGTACGCCTGTCGGAACGACTCGACAGCCTCGTTGTGCTCCAGCTGCGCCCGCACGTGTGCCTTCTTGCGCTCTTGCCACCCGTCGCGACGGTTCCTGAGTACCGCGTCAGCGTCTTTCTCCGCCCGTTCCCGGGAGTGCAACGCCTTCTTGGACAGGCGCTCAACCAAACGACGCTCACCGGGAACGGCAAGTTCTGCCCGGATGTCGGCCAAGTTCGGCTCAGGCTCCTCGAACGCAGCGTTATCGATCATCGCCCTCCAGTTGAGGCGATCGTCGACCTCGAGCGTCGCCGCCAAGATCGATCGGTGCCCCTCGATCGCCGCGAGAGCCGCTTCGGTGTCCAGACGCGCCTGCTCCTTGGCGTCGGCAACCTCTTCGCGTAGAAGCGCGCGGGCCTCCTGCTCCTCCCACCGCTGCAGTTGCTCTGCTGCCTTGAGCTCAACCTCCCGACGCGTCCGACCCGTGACCTTGCGGTACTTGCCGAGATAGTCGTTGCTGATCTCAATCCAGTAGTAGCTCTGAGCCACTCGTACCTCCTCGTGCTCTAGGACCAGACCCCACGACTCCGACCCGGTGACGTCGATGGTTATAGCGAACTTCACTAAATGACTATTCCTCAGTGCCGCGAGACTCGCGGGCACCTGCCGCTTGGAAGACTTCTGGGTGACGGCTAAACCAAGGAGCGTGAGATGTGTCGTTGGATGGCGTGGCTCGGTCAGCCGGTTCTAATCGAGGAGTTGCTCTTCAACAGCCCGCACGGGATCGTGGACCAGAGTCTCCACGCGCGCATGGGAGCGGAGCCGACCAACGGCGACGGGTTCGGGCTCGGCTGGTACGGAACCGGGGCAGGGCCGGCGGTCTACCGAAGCGTCTCGCCCGCCTGGGCTGACCCCAACCTGCGCGAGCTGGCGGCACATGTCGAGGCGCCGCTGTTCATGGCCCATGTGCGGGCTGCGATCGGGTCGCCGGTGCAGGAGACGAATTGCCATCCGTTCCGTCGCGGCCGCTGGCTGTTCGTGCACAACGGCTTCCTCGCCGACTTCCACCTCATCCGGAGGGACCTGATGCTCGCGATCGATCCCGGGCTGTTTGCCGAGGTCCAGGGCTCGACCGACACGGAGGTCGTGTTCCACCTCGCGCTGACGCTCGGGCTGGAGCAAGACCCGATCGGGGCGCTCGAGGCGACGGTCGGCCTAATCGAGGAGACGGGGCGCCGGTGCGGGACCGCTGGCGGAGTGCAGGCGAGCTTCGGCGTGTCAGACGGCACACGCCTGTGGGCGGTGCGCTACGCGACCGACGGTCAAGCGCGCTCGCTGTTTGCCTCGAGCGACGTAGAGTCGGTACGGCGCCTCTATCCGGACAACCCTCGCTTCGAGCGCGCCCGAGATGAGGACCGCCTGATCGTCTCGGAACCATTCTCCGACTTGCCCGGCGTCTGGCAGGAGATCCCTGAGGCAACAGCGGTGACGGTGAGCCCCGACGGCACGCTCGAGGAGCGACCGTTCCGCCCACGACCGGGCGCTCCCGCGCCCTACGGCTGAGCACTCCCACGTCGAGGCGCCGAGCCAAACAGCCTGCCGGAGGCTGCCAGCATCGCCGCGATGACCAGCGCGGCGAGCGTGATCCCCGCTCCAAGCCAGAACATGGTGCGGTCCAGGCGGAAGTCGACGGTGCGGGCTGAGGCTGAGACGGGGACGCCCATCGCCGCGACGTTGGTCGGCCACAGCTTCGCCTCCCGGCCGTCGACCTCCGCCTTCCAGGCCGGCGAGTAGGCGGCCGCGAGGACGAGCCAACCGGCGGCCCCTCGCGGGAGGTGGACCCGCACGTGATCGGGGGCTAGCTGTTCCACACGCGCGCCGCGAAAGCGCGCCTCTGCTGAGCTGGCTGTTCGGGGCGCATCCTGCGGCACCAGCGCCAGTCGGCGGGCGTCCAGACTGCCTCGCTGCAGCGCTGCGAGGGCGGCAGCGTCGCTTGTGCGCAGCACGCGCGGCACGACGTAGGCGCGGGGGAGCGCCTGCGGATCCTGGAAAACGATGGCGTCGGGACCCTCATAGAACGTGCGGAAGCTCGGGTCGGGTGGCTCGGCGCCGGGGGCAGCGAGGTAGTACGCCACGTTCATCATCCGCAGCGACTCGATCTCCGATTGGAGCGGCGGACGACGAGCGATGCGCGTGTCCACGAGGGCGGGGGAGAATCGCAGGGCCTTCTGGAGGTCGAACGTGCGTAGCGAGCGCGGATAGTCGTAGCCCTCGATGCTCTCCAGCTCATAGAGCGAAGGCGTGTTGGGTGGCAGTGCCAGGTCGGCCGGGCTCTGACGGATGACCGCCATGCGGGCCAGCCCTGGCTGGCCCTGAATGGCCGCGATCGCGGGCGGCTTCGGCGGATAGGCCCGATCGGCCGGCAGGACGACGTTCAGGTTGTGGAAGTCGGCCACGCTCGCGGCCGAAACCGCGATCGTGATAGCGAGCGCGACGCCCGGCTTCAAGCGCCCGAGGGCCGCCAGCACCACCGCGGTGGCGATCAGGAGCACCGCCGTCAGGGCGACGCTTTGCCGCTTGAGCGTGGCCGGTGCGTAGAGCGCGTCCGCGAGCTCCGCGAGCCCCAAGCCAACGGCGATGGCGACCGATACGAGCCCGAGGAGCATCGCCGCACGCCGTAGCGGAAGCGGATGCCGCAGCAGGGCCCCAACGCCGAAGGCCGCGCCCACCGCGCCCGCCAGGGCGACGATGAACCCGGTTCCCTGTTCGTTGACGAGGCTGCTCGACCATGGCGGGACGTGCTCGACGAACCACCCGAACGGAAACACACGGTGAACCGCCAGCAGGGTGACCGCGGCCATAGCCACGAGCGCAAGGGCGGGTGGCTGCGCGCGGGCACGCCAGAACCCGACCAACGCGAGGATCAACGCCGGCAGTCCGAAGTACCCGAAGGGCCACCCGAAGAGCGTGGGCTCGCCCCTCCCGAGCAGCATCGGCATCACGTACTGGAGCAGGCCGGCGAGCGGGGTGCCGCCGGGAAGCTCGAACCCGTGCTGGCTCTTCGTGAGGCTCGGGCCTAGGGCCTGGAGGAAGGGGATCACCACCACGGCCGCGATCGCGACGCCGAGCACAGCACCGGCTAACCAGAACCCCGCGGCGGCGAGCGAACCGCGCCCACCCGCCCTGCGATCCAGTGCCAGGAGCACGATCACGTACACCCCGGCCGCTGAGAAGGCGTTCAGCGCCGACTCGGGGTGTCCGGCCAGCAGGGTTACGCCAACCGCCAGGCCAACCGCAGCGACCGAGCCGGGCGTCCGCCTGCGTAACAACCGGGTACTCGCGAGCAGCAGCCAGGGAAAGAGCGCGAAGACGCTGCTGTGCGGCCACTGGACGTAGAACATGAGCGGCCCCGAGAGCATGTACACCGTGCCAGCGACGAGTGCGCCCCCGCGCACGATTCGAAGCTCCCTGGAGAGCGCGTAGGCCCCCAGCCCGGCGAGCACCAGCTTCGCCAGAGCGACGGCCCCCCACGCGTAGCCGAACGGGAACACGAGCAGCGGCCAGGTGAGCGGGAACAGCAGGGCGGACTGCATGTTTCCGATGAGCGTCGTGCCCGCCCACTCGTACGGGTTCCAGAGCGGGAGATGGCCATCGGCCAGCTGGCGGCCAGCCACCTCCGCCCACGGGTGGAACTGCAACGCGGCGTCGAGGAAGCCGCGCTCCGGCAGGGACTCAGCGTCGGCGGCCGCGGCCCAGGGGGCGTACAACCCGAGCCGGTAGCTCTGGCCCAGCTGCTCGCCCGTCAGCAGGGGCCAGAACCAGACGCAGGCGATGATCGCCAGGACGACCGTCGCGGTCAGGTATTCGCGGCGTCGTGCCATGGCCCCGAGCCCGGCGACGCCCGGCCAGCGCCTCCAACGTCGGAGATATCCGCGTGTGAAGCTGGGCACGTCCGCGGCCAGCATAAGAGCCGGGACCCGCCCGTGTGCCAGTCTCCTTCAACTCATCTGCCGCGAGCCCCCGTTCGTTCAGGAGAGCACTCGCACCCGCGACACGGAGGATGCAGAACTCGCCACCGGCCGCCCGCGGGTGTATACCTGCCCCTGGATTCGCTGGCAACGAGGGGACCCTGACTGTGCTCATAGCGGCTGACTACCCGTTCATGGACGTCTTGTGGTCGATGATCATCTTCTTCTTCTGGGTGATCTGGATCTGGATCGTGATCCAGGTGTTGATCGACGTGTTCCGCCGCCACGACATCGGCGGCTTCCCCAAGGCGCTGTGGGTGATCTTCGTGGTCATCTTGCCGTGGCTCGGTGTGCTGATCTATCTGATCGCCGAGCACGACGGGATGCGCGATCGCAGCCTGAAGCAGGCGCAGGCTCAGAAGCAGGCCTTCGACGACTACGTGCGCGACGCGTCCGGCGGTTCGGCCGGCGAGATCGCAAAGGCCAAGGAGCTGCTCGACAGCGGCGCGATCGACCAGGCGGAGTTCGAGGCGATCAAGGCGAAGGCGCTCGCGTAGCTTCGGCTGTCTTCGGAGCCACCGGGTCCGGCAACCGCATCATGCGGAACGACAGCAGGAGCCCGAGCACGCTCGCGAGCAGCGGGACCAGCAGCGCAATCTGGAGCGCTGCTGGTCTCGCCTCCTCGTTGATTCGGACGACCTCGGCTCGGATCTCGGGGTGTTGGCCTGCCAGTTGCTCCTCGAGGCCCGCGTCGCTCATCACCTCGGCGTCGTCCTCGAGGACCTGAGCGACCCGCTCCTTGTCGGCCGGCGGCAGGACGGTGCTGGCGTCCGATTTGTTCGTGAACGCGATCGAGAGGGCCGCTAGCAGGATCGCTCCGGCGAACGCCAGTCCCACGGAGAGCCCGAAGGAGGAGATCGCCGAGTTGACACCGGCGGCCTCGCCGACCCGCTCCTCGGAGATCGGAGCAAGCGTGTAGTTGTTGAGCTGCGAGACCAGGAGGCCCAACCCGGCTCCGCAGAGCATCAGTGGCACGACGAGGTACCAGCCGGTGTCCACGCGCGGAACGATCGGGATCATCGCCAACACCCCCACGCCGAGGAGGAAGAAGCCCGCTCGGACGAAGCTGCTGGGGCGCCGCCTGCCCGCTCTCCGGGCCGCGAGCAACGCGATCACGAACATCGTCAGGGACAGCGGGGCCAGCGAGAGGCCCGCCTGCAGCGCGTTGTAGTTGAGGTCGAGCTGTAGGTAGATCGGCAATGCGATCAGCAGGCCGCCGAGGGCGATCTGCTGGAGGACGCTCTGGCTGATTCCGAGGCTGAAGAGCTTCGAGGCGAACAGGTCGGGGTCGAAGAGCGTGGGCTTGCCCATCCGCTTGCGGCGAATCAGCCACCAGACCAGGACCACCGAGAACACCGCTCCGGCCACGATCAGCGCCGCGACGGACTCCCCGCCCTCCTGCCAGGCCAGCACGCCGAGCACGAGCAGGGTCATGCCCAGCACCGACAGCACCGAGCCGACGACGTCGACGCTCCGATCGCCGGTGTACTGGACGTCCCGGATCAGCCCCGATCCGACCAGCACGCCGCCAATGATCACGGCCTCGAGCACGAAGCCGACACGCCACGACAGCAGCGTGGTCAAGAAGCCTCCGAGGAGCGGTCCGATCGCCGCGGCGATCGCGGCAGAGGCACCGATCAGAGCGAACTTAGAGGATCAGCCCGATCACGTAGGCCCGTTTGCGGCCAACAGATCCCCGAGCTTGCTGCCGATCAGGATGAACGCCGCCGAGACCAGCGCCTCGAGGGCGACCGCCGACTGCACCCCGCTCACGGTGGTGTCGAGGTCCTCGACCACGGCCGAGATCGAGACGTTCATCAGGGACGTGTCGATGACGAAGACGGAACATCGCCATCGCCAGGAGGACGCCGAGCCGCGAGACGCCTCCGTTCTCTTCCGACGCCATCGCAGCGAAGTATCGCCCGGCGCGATCTCGGTGTCACATCCCCACGCCGCCGCGTGTCAAAGGAGTGACGGCTCAAAATGAAAGGAAGGGACCATGGAGACGGCACGCAAGACTCAGAAAATCGCGGTAACCGGGGCGACCGGCCGGGTCGGATCGCACCTCGTCGACATCCTCACGCAGCGCGGACACGAGGTGGTCCCGATCGCGCGCTCCAAGGGTGTCGACGTCGTAAGCGGCGAGGGCCTCGATGAGGCGCTCGCCGGGGCCGAGACCATCATCGACGCGGCGACCGGGCCTTCGCCCGACCAGGCGGAGGCGACGGCGTTCTTCACCGCCTCGGCGCGCAACCTGCAGCGAGCCGGCGCCGCCGCAGGGGCGCAGCGCATCGTCGTCGTGTCGATCATCGGCATCGACAACTTCCACGGCGGCTACAACGCGGCGAAGTCGGCGCAGGAGCAGACGCTGCTCGACGGCCCACTCCCGGTCCGGATCGTTCGCGCGGCCCAGTTCCACGAGTTCGTCGGTGAGCTGGTCGGGTGGATGACCCAGGATGGCGTGGCCTACCTGCCCGAGATGCAGACGCAACTCGTGGCCGCCCGCGCCGTCGCCGAAGCCCTCGCCGACGCGGCCGAGGAGCCGGAGATCGAGAACGGCAAGATCACCGAGATCGCCGGCCCGCGGGCCGAGCGTCTCGCCGAAGCTGCCGCCGCGCTGTTCGCCAGCCGGGGCGACTCGGTCGAGATTCGCGAGAGCCGCCAGGACGACGACCCGGACGCCAAGGCCTACGCGGAGGGCGGCGTGCTGCCGAACTCGGGCGCGAAGCTCGCCGGCCCCACCTTCGAGGAGTGGCTCGCGGCGGCCTAGCTCAGAGCGTGGCCGCCAGGCCCAGCCCGTCCTGCACCGCGCGGCTGTTTTTCAAGCCCGACCCGGTCAGCGGCACCACGATCCGCTCGGCGGGGTCGATGCGGCCCGCGTCGCGCAGGACGTCGACGGCCGCGGCGGCGAGCGCCGAGGTGGGCTCCACGTAGAGCCCGAACGAGCCGAGCCGGCGCAGTGCCGTCCAGAGCGCGGGATCCCCGATCTCCAACAGCTCCCCGCCCGTCGCGCGGACCGCCGCCAGCACCTCCGGGCCGCGCGGCGGGTTGGCGAGCTGCACGCCCTCGGCGGCGCTGGTGCCGGGCACCACTCGCGCGGGCTCCGATTCGCCTCTCGCAAACGCCTGCGCCACGGGTGCACAGGCCTCCGACTGGACGCCGATCAGCCGCGGCACCCGTTCCACGAGCCCCGCGTCGCGCAGCGCGCTGAACCCGTTGTGCACACCCAGGAGCAGCGAGCCGCCGCCGACCGGAATGATGACCACGTCCGGGGCCGTGCGCCCCAGCTGCTCCCACAGCTCGAAGGCGAACGTCTGCATGCCCGCCACGAACACGGGACTCCAGTTGTGGGGCGCGTACACCCCATCCTCCGTCGAGCAGGCTCGCGCCCGCTCCTCAGCGGCCTCGCGCGGCCCCGGGACCCTCACGACGGTCGCGCCGTACACCTGGAGCTGCGTAAGCTTCGCGCGCGACGTGCTGTCCGGCACGTAGACCTCGCAACGGACACCGGCGCTGGTGCAGTACGCGGCCGCCGACGCGCCGGCGTTGCCGGACGAGTCGGTGAGGATCCGGGTGACCTGCCGCTCGTGCAGCCAGCTGATCATGGCCGCGGCGCCCCGGTCCTTGAACGAGCCCGTCGGCTGGGCGCCCTCGACCTTGAAGACGATGCTCGTGCCGTTCCAAGGCACCGCGACCAGCGGGGTCTCGGGCTCGCCGAGCGACACCGGCGTTCGCACCGGCAGCCAATCCGCGTAGCGCCACACGCCCCGGGTCTGCTCGTCGATCGTCTCGAGCGACGGCTGCGCCCGGAGGATCGCGAATGTGGACTGGCAGTCGGCGCAGCGCCACTCGGCAACGCCGCCCGACGCGCGGCCACAGCCGCGGCAGATGAGCTCCCCGAGCGGTTCGGGGTCAGAGCCGGGGGCCACTCGCCACCTCATCGGAGAACGCGTCCCGGTAGGCGAACGCCATCCGAGCCGTGTTCCACTCCACGCCGACCCGGCCGGTTGGATCGACCACGATCGCGCCCGCCTTGCTGGAGTTGCGCGCCAGCAGGTCGATCGCCTCGTGCATCGCCTCCGGGGCTGTCATCCCCGCTCCCGCCAGGTCCGCGATCGCCTTGGCCCAGAGCAGGGGGATCAGCTTCTCCCCGTGCCCCGTCACGGAGACGGCCGCCGAGCGATCGTCCGCGAACAGCCCGCACCCGATGAACGGGGAATCGCCGACCCGCCCCTGCGGCTTGCCGGGGCTCCCGCCGGTCGAGGTGCCGGCCGCCAGCCGGCCCGCGGAGTCGAGCGCAACCGCGCCGACCGTGTCGCCGAACATCGCCTTGGCCCAGGCGTCCGACTGCTTGGGCGTGTCCGTCCAGCGCTTGTGCTCCCGCTCGCTCACGAGCTGCTCGGGCGGGCAGGTCTCCACGCCAGCTCGCTCCGCAAAGCGGTGGGCGCCCGGCCCCACGACCACCGCCAGCGGACTGTCGAGGACGGCACGCGCAAGTACAATCGCGTTCGGGACACCGCTCACCGCAGCAACCGAGCCGGTTCCGAGTGAGGCACCATCCATGATCCCGGCATCCAGCGAGACCCCGCCGTCCTCGTCGAGCATGGACCCGCTGCCCGCATCGAACACCCCGCTGCTCTCCATCGACGAGACCGCCGCGACCACGCCGTCCACGGCGCTGCCGCCGCTCTCGAGCACCTCAATGCCCGCCGCCAGCGCGGCCTCGCAGCCGTGGCGGTGCGCCACGACCTCGTCGTCCGGAATCTCGTAGGCGCCTCCATGCACCGCAAGCGCTACGGGCATAGGAACCTCCTTTCGATCGGGGATTGTCGACTGTCGAGCGAAGCTCGATGAGCACGGCGAGCGACGCGCCCAGACCCGGGCCGCAGCGCCTGTCCGATCAGGTCGCGGCACATCTGGTGGGCCGCATCCTGCGGGGCGAGCTGCAGCCCGGATTCCGTCTCAACGAGGTCGAGCTGTCCAAGGACCTCGGTGTGAGCCGGGCACCGCTCCGTGAGGCGATCGCGAACCTCGGCCAGCAGGGGCTCGTGGTCATCACCCCTTACCGCGGAGCGGTCGTGCCGCAGCTGACCGAGGAGGAACTGCAGGAGACGCGGGAGATCCGCGCGGTGCTGGAGCGGCTCGCCGTGGAGGTCGCCTTCAAGCGCTCGCCCACGCTCGACACGACCGAGCTGCGTGCGCAGCTGGACGCGATGCGCGCCGCCGCCCACGGGGGCGACACCGTGGCCGCGGCGCTCGCGCACGTGGAGCTGCACCGCGCAATCGCGCGCCTGTCGGAATGGCCGCAGCTGATCGCCTTCCTCGACCTGCTGATTGCGCGCAGCCTGGCGCTCCAGGGCTACGCCGATCTGCCGCCCGAGGAGCTGACGGTGCTCGCGGGCGCGCACGACTCGCTGCTCGACGTGTTCGAGTCCGGCGACGCCGATGCGGCCGGCGCGGCTATACACGCGCACGTGATCGAGCCCTCCGCCCCGCTGGTGAACTACCTGCGCCGGATCAAGGACTCGGCCGGCGGCTGAGCTCAGCGCGTGGTGCATTCCACGCCCTCCGCCGTCAGCAGGTAGTTGTCCTCGTGGAAGGCGCAGTTGCCCTGGCCGTCGTCGGTGAACACCTCGAAGGCCATCGCGCACGGGGCCTCGAGCGGCAGGTCGGCGTCGGTGCCCTGGGGAATCAGGTAGGGACGAAAGAAACCGGCGCCGAGCGAGTGCCCGAACCCCGGGCCGAGCGCCTCGGCCTCCTCGTCCTGGGTGCCGAAGACAGCCACGGGGGCGAGCCCGCAGTCGTCCAGGTAGTCCATGCACACGCGGTGCAGCTCCCGGCAGGTCACGCCGGGGGTCAACGCGGCCGCGAGCGTCTCGGTGGCCCCCTTGGCGGCGTCCATCACCCGCGTCTGCGCCGGCGTCGCGTCACCTCCGACCACCACGCTGCGGGCCAGGTCGTACGCATAGCCGTCGACCCAGCCGTAGCAGTCCGCCTGCACCATCGCGCCGCGTTCGTACACGTGGTCCGGGACCCATGAGGGCTGGCTGTTGCGCGCCAACACGCTGCTGTCGGGTCCCGATGCGAGGAACGACCAGTGCACGCACCCCGGGATCTGCGCGGCTTCGGCAAGGCCGGCCCCGATGGCCGCCCCCTCCGTCGTCCCCGGCTCGATCGCGGCGAACGCCGTATCGCAGATCCGCTGCCCGGCGCGGCCGGCCGCGCGCATCATGTCCAGCTCGGCGTCGCTGAGGCGCCGGCGCAGGGTTGCCGAGAGGTCGTCGGCTGGGACCAGTTCCAGCCCCGGCAGCGCGGCCCGGAGCTGCTGTCCGATCGCGTCCGGCAGCACCTCCGACGTCAGCAACGCGATGCGTCCGCTCGCCAGCCCCAGCTGCTCGACCGCGTCGACCAGCTCGCCGCCCATGTCCCACGCCTCGCGCACGTCGTCGATCCCCACCGCCTCGTCGCGCAGGGCGCTCACGAGCAGCGTGGCCTGGCCGTCCGCGTTGATGACGACGCCGGACTGCTCGCACCCCGTCATCTGCGGGGCCAGCGGCGGGGCCCAGGGGTAGCCCGTGTAGTGCCCGGCCAGGTAGTGGACGTCGTGAAAGCTGTCCGGCGCGCCTCCGCGGGCCCAGGCGATCACCCCGTCGAGGTCCCGTTCCGCCGCCAGCCGCACCGCGCGGGCGCGGCGTTGCGTGTACTCGTCCCTGCCGATCATCTGGCCTCCAGATCCTGCGTTTGCACCATGCGTCCATCCGCGATCACCGTGCGCGGACGGCGAAGCGTGTCCAAGCCGGCGCGCGGGTCCTCCCCCACGACGATCACGTCCGCGAACGCACCGGGGCGCAGCACGCCGACGCCCTCGCCGAGCACCTCACCCGCGGTGACCGTCGCTGAGAGCAGCGCCTGCTCGTTGGTCATCCCGATCTGCGTGTACTGCTCGAGCTCGTCCACCAGCCCGCCGATCGGGTTCAGGATCGTGCCGGCGTCGGTCCCAGCCGCGATCCGCACGCCCGCCCGAAGCGCGCGGGCCACGCTCTCCCTCAGCGCGCCGCGGCCCTCCTCGACCTTCGCCACGATGTCGTCCGGCACGCCGAGCCCGGGGCCAACCACCATCAGCGGCAGGACGGTCGGGATCAGGAGCACATCGCGCTCGGCCAAGGCGCGCGCAAGCGGGTCGTCGAGAAAGGTGCCGTGCTCGAGCGTGTCGATGCCCGCCTCCAGGGCGGCCGCCACCCCTGAACCCGCGTGCGCGTGCGCGGAGACGTGCACCCCGGCGGAGCGAGCCTCCTCCACCACCGCCCGCATCTCCTCGAGCGTCAGCCCGGGCGAGGCCGGCCCCGAGGCGTCGTCCATGCCGCCCCGGTCGGAGAAGCCGCCGGTGGCCATCACCTTGAGCATCCCCGCGCCGGCCTCGATCTCGGCCTGGGCGGCCCGGCGGGCGTCGTCGACGCCGCGCACGCGGCGCCCGTACTCCCACAGGTGACCGTCGGGCGGCGTGAGGAAGCGTCCCGCCGCCACGACCCGTGGTCCCGGCTCGACGCCGTCGCGGCACCTCTCGGCGTAGCGGATCACTTCGTGCCCTGCTGAACCGACGTCGCGCACTGCCGTGATGCCGCTCGCGAGCGCGAGGCTGCCGTTGCGACGGACCGTCTCGGCCCGCTCCGCCTCCGGTCGGCCCCACGTGCCGAACGGGTCGAGCGCGCCGTCGAGGCTGAGGTGGACGTGCGCATCCACGAGGCCCGGCAACACGTAGCCCCCGCCGGCGTCGACGATGGTGCCCGGCTCGTCCCCGATGTCTCCGATGGAGACGATCCGGTCTGCGCTGATGCGGAGCTCTCCCAGCGCGACCGGCTCGAGCTCGGGCCCGACCAGCGCCGTGCCATTGCGGATGCAGATGTCGGCGCTCATCGCTCCGGCCCCTCGCGCTCGACCGCGACGCCGAGGTACTGGGTCACGCCGTCCGCGACGAAGCTGACCCCGACCGAGAGCAGGCCGATCAGTATCGCCGGGGCGGCGGTGGCCCAGGGATTGACGGTGATGATGCCCCGGTTCTCGGCCGCCATCAGCCCCCAGTCGGCCGTCGGCGGCTGCACCCCGAGTCCGAGGAAGCTCAGCGAGGCGATGAAGATGATCGCGTAGGTGAGCCGCAGCGCGAACTCCACGAGCATCGTGGGCGTGATGTTGGGTGCGACCTCCCAGAGGACGATCCCGCGAGTCGACTCGCCCCGGGCCTGTGCTGCCTTCACGTAGTCCTGCGTGGACACCCCCTGTGTCGCGCCCCTGAGGATGCGCGCGATGCGCGGCGCGAACACGAGCGACACCGCGATCACGACCACCCCTGAGCCGGCGCCGAACCCGGCGAGGATGACCAGCACCACGAGCAGCGGCGGCAGCCCGAGCAGCACGTCGATCACCCGCGCGCCGAACAGATCCGGACGGCCACCGAGGTAGCCAAGCGTGATCCCGATCATGCCGCCGACCAGGAAGGCGACGGCCGTTGCGATCAGCGGCAGCACGACCGTGCGGCGCCCACCGCTCAGCACGCGCGAGAGCACGTCGGACCCGCGTCCGTCGGTGCCGAGCGGGTGCGCGCTCGACGGACCCTGTGACGGCGGCCCGACGCCCGTACGCTCGGGCGACTCCGGAGCGAGCGCGGGACCCACCAGCGCGACCGCCACGACGATGGCGATCAGGGCGGACCCAACCCGTCCGTCGCGCGTGCCGAAGATCGCCCTCAGGCCCGACCTGCCGACATGCCGCAGCCCGCCGGGGCGGCCGTCGATGGAGGCGTTCGCCGTGGTCACGACCCAGACTCGCTGAGTCGTGGGTTGAGGATCGTGACCGTGATGTCGGCGATCGCGTTCAGAACCACGAAGGCGCCGCCGATCAGCACGGCCAGCACCTGGATCGTCGGCGTGTCGCCGGACTGCACCGCTTCCACCAGGAGCTGCCCGATCCCCGGAAAGGCGAAGACCGTCTCGATCACGATGATGCCTCCGAGCAGCTCCGCGAGGCTCAGCGTGATCGCGTTGACCAGCGGCAGCGCCGCGCTCGGCGCGACGTGGCCGAGAGTCAGCCTCCGCCCGTGCACGCCCCGTAGGCGTGCGGCCCTGATGTATGGCGCGCCGAGCACCTCGCGGACGTTCGCCCGGACCATGCGAAACAGGTACGGCGCCGTGACCGCGGCGAGCGCGAGGCTGGGCAGCACGTAGGCCTCGATGTTGCCGGTGGAGACGCTGCTGGACTCGACCGGCAGCAGGGAGAACTGCACGGCCAGAAGGAGGATCAGGCCGATCGCGATCACGAACTCCGGGAGCGAGGCCGTCAGCACGGCCGCCGTGGATAGGACCGAGTCGCTGCGACTGCCAGCCCGGCGCGCCGCGTACGCCCCCGCGACCAACGCGATCGGCAACGCGATCAGAAAGCCCGCAAGGGCGATCGTGACCGAGCGCACGATCCGCGGCCCCACGCGCTCGGCCACGCTCCGGTTGTCAACCAGCGAGGTGCCCCAGTCCCCCGTGGCGACGTTCCCGAGCCATTCCCCATACCGCTCCAGCACCGGCTGGTCGAGTCCTTGACGCTCGCGGAAGTCGGCCCGTCGCTCCGGGGTCGAGAACAGTCCCAGCGCCTTCTGGGCCGGATCCCCCGGCAGGAGGTTGGTCGCGAGAAAGGTGACGAGCGTGATCGTCAGCAGCGTCACGAACGCCAGCAGCGCTCGCTTCGCGATCTCCCCCGCCAGTACTCGCCGCCGCGACACCGATGGCCGTCAGGCGACGGTGGCCTTGCCGAAGTCGGCGAGCGGGAAGTAGCCGAGCTCGACCCCCTGCACGTTGTTCTTGCGCACGAACACCTTGGCGCCGTGGGCGGGGATCACCTCGCCGGCCTGCTCGTTCATCACCGCGAACGCGTCCGCGAAGTGATTCTTCTGCTCCTGCTCGTCGAGCGACGACAGCGCGGCGTTGATCGACGAGTCGAACTGCTTGCTCTTGAACTGCGACTGCGGGATGGATGCGTCCGAGGTGTAGACGAGCTTGGTGATTGCGGCCGCGCTTTCGCGCAGCAGCCACCCGACGACGCACGGCTTGACGAGGAAGGACTCGGCGAAGAACTTGTCGCCGGTCTGGCTCACCACCTTGGCGTTGATCCCCGCCTCCTTGACCATCTCGGCGAACGCGACCCCGGCGTCGACCTCGCCCGGGCCGGTCGGCGCCGTATACACGGACAGGTCCAGCCCGTCCGCTATGCCGGCCTGCTTGAGCAGGGACCTGGCCCGCTCGGGGTCGTGCGGCCACTGCTCGATGCCCTGCGGGTAGAACGGGTCGCTCGGCGGGACGGGAACGTCGGCCGTCACCTGTCCCTCGCCGCCCAGCACGGAGTTGACCCAGCGCTCGCGGTCGACCGCCAGCTTCATCGCCTGCCGCACCCGCACGTCCTTGAAGGGCGCCTGCGTCTGGTCGCACGAGACCGGAATGAACATCGCGTCTTTGACCACCAGCTGCTCCACGGAGCTGGCCTGGTCGACGGTCGTGAGCTGGTTGTATTCGATGGCGTCGACCAGGTCGAGATCGCCGGAGATCACCGCCTGGACCTTCGTGGCGGGGTCCGGGATGCGCGTGATCCGCAGGCCGTCGAGCAGCGGGCGTCCGGAGCGCCAGTAGGTCTTGCTGGCGCGCAGCTCGCAGCGCTCGCCGGGCGTGTACTCCTGGACCTTGAACGGCCCGGTGCCGGGCGGCTTGGCGAAGTCCGTCGTGCCCGCCTGGACGATGGCGAACGACGGCGTCGCGAAGATCGCCGGGAGGAACGCGTTCGGCGCGTCGAGCGTGAAGCGCACCGTGCGCTTGTCCACGGCCTCGATCCGCTTGGGGTTGACGAATCCGGTCAGCAGCGACAGGAAAGTCGCGGCCGTCTTCTCCTCGAACTGCCGCTGGAACGTGTAGATGACGTCGTCGGCGTCGACAGCCTTGCCGTCGTGGAACTCGACGCCGGAGCGCAGGCGGAACGTCCACTCGGTGGCGTCGGCGGACGGCTCGAACGACTCGGCCAGCAGCGGCTGCGCTGCGAAGGTGTCATCGACGACAGTCAGCGGCTCGAACACGTTGGTCCCGACGATCAGCGCGAACGAGCTGATCGCCTGAGCCGGATCCAGCGTGTCGGTCGAGAAGAAGTCGACCATCCCGAAGCGCAGCGTGCCGCCCTTCTTGCCGGTGCTCGCCGGTTCGTCGTCGCCTCCGCACGCCTGAAGTATCCCGGTGGCCCCGCCCGCGACGCCAAGCGCCGCGGCTCCCTTGAGGAAGCCCCTGCGACTCCAGCCGTTCGCGTCCACCCACTGGCCCTCGTTCGCGGTCATGCCATCTCCTTTTCTCCGACGTTGAGTTCGCGTCAGGCCGTTTTGCCGACCGAGCCGGAACTTCCGCGAGCCGCCGCGAGCAGCTGCCGCGTGTACGGCTCGCGCGGCGACTCGAACAACTCGTCCGTGGCCGCGGCTTCGACCACCGATGCGTCCTTCATCACGATCACCGCGTCCGAGATGGCGCGCACGACCGCGAGGTTGTGGGTCACGAACACGACGGCCGTGTCGCGCTCTCTGGTCAGGCGCGCGACCAGGCCGAGGATCGACGCGGCCACCGACACGTCCAGCGCCGAGACGATCTCGTCGCAGAGCAGGACGCGCGGCTCGGCCGCGAACGCCCGGGCGATCGCCACGCGCTGCTTCTGGCCGCCCGAAAGTTGGTGGGGTCGGCGATCGAGGAGCTCGCGATCGAGGCCGACCTCGTCCAGCAGGTCCCCCGCGACCTCATGGGCGCGCCTTCCCAGCTCCGGACGGAACAGCGCCAGCGGCCTGACCAGGAGCTGCTCGACCGTGTGGCGCGGGTTGAGGCTCGTGTCGGCGCTCTGGAACACGAGCTGGAGCGCCCTGCGGTCGGCGCGGCTGCGCCTCGTGGCCCGCGGGGCCAGCTCACGTCCCTCGAACCGGATCGTCCCTCGCTCCGGGGCGTGCAGGCCGGCGATCGCGCGCAGGAGCGTTGACTTGCCGCTGCCGGACTCGCCCACGATCGCGAGCGTGCGTCCGGCGGGCAGCGAGAACGAGACGTCGGAGACCGCTACCTGGGGGCCGTACCGGCAGGTCAGGTCCCGGCCCTCCAGCACGGCCCCCGCCGCCTCCTGGGCGCTCGACCGGGTCCGGCCCTCGAGGCGCTGGGGGGCGATGATCCCGAGCTCGCGCGTCCGCACGCAGCGCACCTCGCGGCCCGGTACGGGCGACTCGAGCGCCGGGTGGGCCTGCGCGCAGCGATCGACGCTGAAGCGGCAGCGCGGGACGAACGCGCAGGCGTCGTCGACCGTGCTCGACGGGGGGCGCCCCGGGATGCCGACCGGAAGGCTCGGATCGTCGGCGCGCGGGAGTGCGTCGCGCAGCGCCGCCGAGTACGGATGCCGCGGGGCCGCCAGCACCTCCGCCGCGGGACCGCGCTCGACCACTTCGCCGGCGTACATCACGACCAGCTCCGTCGCCACTCGCGCAAGGGAGCCGAGATCGTGGCTGATGTACAGGGCCGCGGTGGAGGACTCGGCCACCAGACGGGTGATCAGGTCGTTCATCTCCTGCTGGGTCGTCACGTCGAGCCCGCTCGTGGGCTCGTCGAGGATCAGGACCCGCGGACGACAGCCCATCGACATCGCGAGCGCGATCCGCTGCTGCTGCCCGCCCGAGAACTCGTGTGGAAACCGCTTCAGCGCGGACTCGGGATCGGGTATCCCGACCGTGCCCAGCATCGCCACCGCCTGCTCGCGCGCCTCGGTCGACGAGACGCCGAGGTTCGTGGCGAAGGCCTCCGTCATGAGGTAGGCAATCCGGCGCGACGGGTTCAGCGAGGTCGACGCCGCCTGCGCCACGTAGGCGAGGTCGCGGCCCCAGAACGAGCGCCGCCGGTCGATGTCGAGCGCGAACATGCTCGTGCCGTCGAGCACCGAGTCGCCTTCCAGCACCGCGGCGCCCGGCAGCGGATACCCCGTGATGATCAGGCCGGTGGTGGACTTTCCGCATCCGGACTCGCCCACCAGCCCGACGATCGAGCCGGGCGTGAGGTCCAGGTCCACGCCGGCGACGACCGTGATCTGCTTGTCATTTGCGACTCTGTACGCGACGCTCAGGCGGCTGACCTGGAGCACCGCTTCGGGCGTGATCTCCGCGGTCACCCCCATTCGAGTCGATGACCGCCGTAGTTCATGTAGCTGACCTTGAGCTTCGTGTAGGTGTTGATCATCTCGAGCCCGAGGTCCTCGCCGAGACCCGAGTGCTTGTGTCCCTCGTAGGGGGCGTTCCAGCGCAGGTGGTGCGGCGAGTTGACCCAGACGATCCCGGCATGGAGGCGGTCCGTGAGCCGCAGGGCCCGATCGAGGCGGTTGGTCCACACGGTCGCTGCCAACCCGTAGGCGGCATCGTTGGCGATCCGCACCAGCTCGTCCTCGTCGGCGAACCGCATCACCGCCGTCACGGGGCCGAAGATCTCCTCCCGCGCGATCGTCATGTCGGCGCTCACGTCCGCGATCACCGTCGGCGAGTAGAAGTAGCCGCCGGCGTCGCCCGCCGGCCGCTCCCCGCCGATCAGCACGTTGGCGCCCTCCGAGATGCCACTCGACACGTAGCCCTCCACACGCTCGCGCTGCTCGGCGCTCACGAGCGGGCCCAGCTGCGTCTCCGCGGAGAGCGGGTCGCCCACGGTCAACCGGTCGGCGCGCTCGACGTACCGGTCCAGGAACTCGTCGGCCACGTCGTCGGCCACCAGCAGGCGCGCGCCGGAGGTGCAGATCTGCCCAGAGTTGAAGAAGCTCGTGAACAGCGAGCCGGCGATCGCCTGATCGAGATCGGCGTCGGCGAAGACGACGTTCGGCGTCTTGCCGCCCAGCTCGAGGTGGACGCTCTTGATCTCGTCGGCGGCCGCGCGCAGGATCTCGCGCCCGACCGCGGTGGAGCCCGTGAACGTGATCTTCGGGACGCCCGGGTGCGCGACCAGCGCCGCGCCGGTGACCGGGCCGTCCCCGTTCACCACGTTGAGCACGCCGGGCGGGATGCCCGCCTCCAGCGCAAGCTCTGCGAAACGGAACGTCGTCAGCGGCGTCTGCTCGGCCATCTTGAGGACCACCGAGTTGCCGACCGCGAGCGGGCCCGCGGACTTCCACACGGCGTTCAGGAAGGGGAAGTTCCAGGGAGCGATCGCGCCCACTACGCCGTACGGCTCGCGCCGGCTGTGCGCGAAGTAGCCAGGCTCCTCGGCGTGAACGACGCCGCGCACGTTCTCGGGGAGCGTGGACGCGTAGTCCAGCAGCTCGACCGCGGCTGCGATGTCGCCGCGGGCCGCGCTGAGCGGCTTCCCCGAGTCGAGCGTCTCGAGCTCGGCGATCTGCTCGGCGTGATCGGCGACCAGCTGGCCGGTGCGCCTCAGGCGCTTGGCCCGTTGATAGGGCGCGAGGTCGCGCCAGGTGCCCTCGTCGAACGCGCGCTGGGCGGCGTCGACGGCGAGATCGACATCAGCCTGCTCGCCGAAGGCCACCTCCGCGAGCACCGCTCCCGTGGCCGGGTTGATGGTGTCGAACGTGCGGCCGGAGCGGGAGGGCTGCGCCCGCCCGTCGATGAGGTGGTCGCATGTATCAGCCATGTGTCGAGTGTCGACAATACTGCTCAGGCGTACGGCGTGCAATGCCCTGGTGACGGTCAGGCACGGGCTTCCTCCAAGGCCGCGAAGCGCTGGCCGAGGTCCACGAGGTCCGCGTTTCCGCCGGAGACGACGCAGAGCGCGCGGTCGGCCTCGACGAGCCCCGCGAGCAGGGCTGCCACGGGCAGTGCGGCGGTCGGCTCGATCACCTGCTTCGTCCGCGTCATCAGCAGCCAGGTCGCGCGCAGCGTGTGATCGTCCTCCACGAGCACGACCTCGTCGACGCACGCACGGATCAGCTCGAACGGGCGCTGGCCGAGTGCGAGCGTCCGGGCACCGTCGGCGATCGTGTCCGGCGGCGCATCGAGCCGGCTGAGGCTGCCCGACTCGAGGCTGCGCAGCGCGTGCCCGCTGGTCGCGGGCTGGACGCCGACGATCCGCAGCTGCGGCCACAGGTGCTTGGCGACCGCGGCGATTCCGGCGATCAGCCCGCCGGTGCTGACCGGAGCGATCAGGGTGTCGAAGGGCGGGGTCTGGTCGGCGAGCTCGAGCGCGATCGTGCCGTCACCGGCGATGCCGTCCCAGCTGTCAGCCGGCAGCTCCAGCAGGCAGCGTTCGCTGGCGACCGCCCGTGCTGCTCCGGCGCGGTTGTGCCACGTGATCCCGTCGGTCACGACGGTCGCGCCGTAGCGCAGGCACGCCGCGATCTTCAGCGGGTTCGTGCTCGCCGGCACCACCACGGTGGCCGGGACGCCGAGCGTCCCGGCGGCCCAGGCGAGCGCCTGACCGTAATTGCCGGAGCTGTCCGCGACGACCCCCGCCTCGGGGATGAGGCCAAGCTCCCGGGCTCGCAAGAGCGAGTTGAGCGCGGTGCGGGGCTTGTAGGCGCCGGTGCGCTGCTGGTTCTCGGCCTTCAGCAGGACACTGCAACCGACGACCTCGTCCACCGACGTCGAGGTGACCACAGGCGTCAGCCGGAGCCGATCCGCCATGCGAGCGCGGGCGTCCAGAGCGGCGTCGTAGATTTCGCCCGGGCTCTGCGAGCCGGCGCCGGCGACTTGGGGCTCGCGATTGCGCTGGGGGAGGGCTTCGTCCATACTTCCGGCCAGAGTCGACTGTCGACAATACCACTGTCACCGACGTCACGCGCGAGCGAAGGGGAAGCAGATGTGCGCTGAGCACCGATACATACCGGCCGGGCCAGGGGTCGCTGCCACGCCCGGTGCCGCCTACTCACCGGCGGTCGTGGCCGGCGACCACTGCTACGTCAGTGGCCAGCTGCCGGTGGATCCGGAGACTTCGGAGGTCGTGCCGGGAGGCATCGAGGCCGAGGTCGAGCAGGTGCTCGCGAACACCTTCGCGACCGTGGAGCACGCCGGCTTCGAGCGCTCGGACATCGTCAACCTGACGGTCCTGCTCGAGGACCTGGGCGACTGGGGAGCCATGAACGCCGCGATCGCGGCGGCCTTCCCGGAGGACCGCAGGCCCGCGCGAATGGCGTCGCAGGCCGCTGCCCTGTCGCGCGGGGCGAAGGTGGAGATTCAGGCGATCGCGGTCAGGGCCAAGCCGCGGTAGCCCGCTCGCTGCCGCTCAGCCCGACGGCCTGCGGCGCAGCGGGGTACGCCGGTGGCGGCTGAGCCAGACGGCCAGCCCGACGCCGATGATCAGAGCGGTGCCGTTGACGAAGTTGGCGATGTAGGGCTCGGCGCCCGCCAGGTTGAGGCCGCCGTTGAGGATCGTCAGGAACGAGATCGCCACGATCGCGCCCCAGACGTTGAAGCGCCCGGGCTTGATCGCCGCCGCGCTCAGAAACGCGGCGGCGAAGGCCGGCAGCGTGAATGTCTCGCCCACGCTCGGAACGGCAGAGCCGGCGCGGCCGACCTGGAGAAAGCCGGCCAACCCGGCGAGCGCACCGCCGAGCACGAACGCCGTGAGCAGCAACCGATCGATGCGGAGACCGACCAGCCTTGCCGCGTCGCGGTTGGCGCCGAGCATGTACAGGTGCCGGCCCACGGGCGTGTGCTCCAGCACGTAGTAGAGAACCGCCGCCGCGATCAGCGCCACGATCAGGATGCGCGGGATGTCGAACCAGGTCTCGCTGCCGAGGTCCAACAGCGCCGTTGGGATCCCCTCGGTGATCGAGTTGCCGCTGGTCTTGGCCTGGACTATGCCGAACAGGATCGTCGCCACGCCGAGGGTGACCACGACGGCGTTCACGTGGGCCCGAGTGACCAGGATGCCGTTGACCAGCCCGACCGCGACTCCGGATGCGATGGCGATCACGAATCCGAGCCAGAGCGGCGCACCCGAGGACATGGCGCTCGCGCTCAGGACACCCGCCAGGCCGAGGTTCGCCCCCACCGAGAGGTCGAACTCGTCGCAGATCAGTGGCACGAGCACGGCCAGCGTGGCGACGGCCAGGACCGCCTGGCTGCCGAACAGCGCCTGGAAGTTCGCGACCGTGGGAAAGGCCTCTGACGTGCTCGGCAGGACCGAGAAGAACACCACCGCGGCGACGGCCAGGCCCAGCAGCGCAAGCGCCTCGGCCCGCTCGGCGAACAGCTCGCCGAGGGACCTACGCCCAGCGTCTCCTTCGATTCCGCCGACTTCTTCAGTCGCCACTGGCAGTGTCCCCCTGGGTGTCGTCGATGGTCGAGGTCGCGGCCCGGCCGGAGCCGTAGCTCATGCGCTCGATGCGCTCGGCGTCGAGCTCGTCGCCCGCCAGCTCGGCGGTGGTCGTGCCGCGCACGAGCAGCACGACGCGGTCGCAGAGCAGCGCCAGCTCGTCGGCGTCCGACGACGCCACGACAGCTGCGCGGCCGCCCGCGACGAACTCGCGGATCGTCTGGTGGATCGCCGCCCGCGCACCCACGTCCACGCCCTGCGTCGGCTCGTCCAGCAGCAGCACCGCGGGGTCGCGCATCAGCCAGCGACCCAGGATCGCCTTCTGCTGGTTTCCGCCCGACAAGGTGCGGAAGGGGACCGTCGCGCTGCCCGCCACGATCTGTTGCTCGCGGATCACCGTCTGCGTGGCACGCAGCTCGTCGCCGTGGTTCACGCGCAGGTGCCGCCAGAAGCGCGACGTCGAAGCGGCCATCACGTTCTCGGTCAGGGTCAGCGGCATGAACGCACCGTCCCGAACGCGGTCCTCGGGCACGTAGGCCACGCTGGGGTGGGGCACGCCGCCGCGCCAGCGCAGCGGCGTCCCGTCCAATTCGATCGCCCCGTCCTCCGGCTGGCGAATGCCGAAGACCATCTCCAAGAGCGACGACCGTCCCGAACCGGCGAGGCCGGCCAGACCGACGATCTCGCCGGCCCGCGCGCCGAGGTTTGCGCGCTCGATCGCGCCGCCGCGCAGATCGCGCAGGCGCAGTCGCTCCTCACTCGGACCTACGGCGCGCGCCTGCTGGGCGGCGACCTCGACCTCGAGCAGAGCACCCGCGATCAGCTCTACCAGCCGCTCGTGGTCGATCTCGTCCGCACCCAGCCGTCCCACCACGCGGCCCTCCCGCAGCACAGTCGCCCGATCCACGAATCCCGCCAGCTCGTCCAAGCGATGGGTCACGTAGAGGATCGAGTGCCCGGCGCCGGCGAAGCGGCGCAGCGCGTCGTGGAGCAGCACCACCTCAGGCCGGGCCAGCGCCGCGGTCGGCTCGTCCAGCACCAGCACCCCGCCCCCGGCGCCCGGCTGGCTCTGCAGCAGCCGCGTGATCGTCACCATCTGCTGAGTCGCCGGGCGCAGGCTCTCCATCGGCTGGGCTGGATCGGCGTCCACCCCGAACCGCTGCAGCGTCGCCCGCGCCTCACGCCGCAACCGGCGCCAGTCGATCCTCCCGAAGCGCCGCCGCGGATAGGCCGTCCCGGCGGCCAGGTTCTCGGCCACGCTGAGCGATCCGAACGTGGAGCCCTGCTGATGAACGAAGCGCAGGTGGCAGTCGTGCGCGATGGTCGGGTTCATGTCCTGCGCGCGAACCTCCCGCCCCACGACGGTGATCTCCCCGGCGTCGCCCTGCTCCACGCCGGCCAGGATCTTGATCAGCGTCGACTTGCCGGACCCATTCGCACCCAGCAGGGCGTGCACCTCGCCGGCGTGCAGGTCGAGCCCCGCGTCGGCAAGCGCCACGGTCTCACCGAAGCGCTTGCTGACGTCGCGGATGCTGAGCAGGGGTGGGGTCAACTGGGGTGCGGACGCGGGCCGATCAGCCTACGCCCCAGGCCTTCAGGTAGTCGGCCTTGTAGTCGACGGAGGGCACCCAGGGGCCCGAAGGGGGCGTGTTGCGCTCCTTGTCGTAGGCCTGCAGCCCGATGCCCGACGACTCCGGCTCCTCGCCGGCGAACAGCCGGTTGAGCGAGTCGACCGCGTGGTAGCCCTCCCACGCCTGCGGAATCCCCACGCCCACGCCGTTCACCCGGCCCGAGCGGAGCACGTCCATCGTGGATGCCTGCCCCTCGCCGAGCGCCACCAGCACCCCGTCGCCGCGACCGGACGCACGCAGAGCCGCGTCGGGCCCGAGGGAGAAGATGTCGTACGGCAGCCAGACCGCGTTCGCGTCCGGGTGCTGAACGAGCGCCTGTTGCAGCTTCTGCTGCAGCGGAGTACCGAGGTCCGCGACGGTCAGCTCGATCCACTCGGTGATCTCGCAGCTCGAGCCGCACTCCTTCATCCGCTCCTTGAAGCCGGCAACGACCGGGATCAGCGCCGGCGAGTCGGTCTGGTCCAGCGCGATGACCTTCGGCGAGCCGTCGGTCCCCGCGATCAGGTTCGTGGCCTGGGCCGAGCCCAGGTCGTGCTCCCATTCGGGGAAGGTGCCCTGGGTGTAGGTGACCACGTGGTCGAACAGGGGCGGATCGCAGTCGAGCGACTCGGACGCCACGACCTTTACGCCCGCGTCCCTCGCCGCCGCGACGGCGCCCTTCGCCAGCGGGCAGTCGAGCGCGTAGACGATGATCCCGTCGGCCTTGGCGGCGATCGCCTGCCGGTACCCCTCCGTCAAGCGCGCCGGGTCGAACTTCGCGTCGTAGACCGTTGTGCTCCAGCCCATCTTCTTCGCGGCCTCCACCGCGGCATCCGTGGGCGTACTGCAGCTGGCTACGGACTGATCGCAGGAGAAGACCCAGACCGACTTGTCCTTCTCGGGCGGGGGCGAACTGGTCGGTGGAGTTTCGTATCCCTGTCCTTCGAACAGCTTCGCCTGCTCCTGCGTCGCGGTGTCGGCGGCCGGCTTGCCGGTCTCCGATCCCCCCGAGTCGTCGTCGGAAGAGCTCGACCCCCCGCATCCGACCCCCACCATGGTGAGCAGCACGAGGGCAACGGCTGATGTCAGGTACCTACGCATGACCTCTCCTTCCGAGGGCTCTCCTCAGCATTTGCGAATTCGCCGAGCGTTCTTGCCGGCTAGTGACGGGCGGATCAAGCACCACACCTGGTGGACCGCTTCATGCAGCTGCCAGCTTTCGTAGGCGAGCAGGCGCACGAACAGAACGCCTCGACGCTGGCTGGCCCCGGCTAACACGTCGTACTCGGCGCACGCCGCCTCGATCTCCGCCTCCAGCGGCGCGTCGAGGTCGGCCGCGTACGCCACCACGCTTCCGAGCAGGTTCCTCCCGGCCCAGAGGCGCCGCAGGGATTCCGCGTCGCCGCCGTCCGAGATCAGCCGGTCGAGCACGACCGGTGTGCCGTCGACGCTGACCGACAGCTCCGAGCGCAGGCTGTCGAAGGCGAAGGCCTCCCCACCGCCGTAGTGGATGCGACCTGCGGCCACGAGATCGGTGACGAAGACACGCGAGCTGCGCGCCAGATTCACGGTCGTGCTCCGAGAGGCGCGACTGCTCGCGTACGGGATTGCCTCGTCGGGGAGGTACTCGGCGAGGGCGTCGGCGCCGACGTCGATGAGCACGTTCTCCTCCGTGACCTCCCCGTGGCAGCTCTTGTAGAACTTGCTCGCGCCCATCGTCGTCAGCAGCACGCGCGAACCCTCGGCCACATCGACCCGCAGGTCGGCGGTATCGCCTTCCACGTACCCGCCGGCCGAGTGATGCAGGAGCACGAAGGGCTGGTCGTCGTGATCCTGATAGTGGACGCCCTGCCACTGGAACGGGATCCGACGCGCCACCGGCTCGACCGTGGTGGTAGCTCGCCCCAACACGGTGCGCAGATGCAGGTGGCCGTGCTTGCCGATCGGACCGCGGTCACGCGGTCGTTCCTCAATTGCTGACTTCACTGAAAAGCACGCTGTGCTCGATCCAGTTCACAACCTGGTCAAGGCCGTCGCCATGGCGCAAGTCCGTGAACAGAAACGGCTTGCCTCCTCGCATCCGTTCGGAGTCACGCTCCATTACCTCGAGCGACGCGCCGACGTGCCCGGCCAAGTCGATCTTGTTGATGATCAGCAGGTCGGCCTTGGTCACGCCTGGGCCGCCCTTGCGCGGCACCTTGTCGCCACCCGAGACGTCGATCACGTAGATGTGGGCGTCCACGAGGTCCGGGCTGAAGGTCGCCGCCAGGTTGTCCCCGCCGGACTCCAGCAGGATCAGGTCGAGGTCGGGGTGCCGGCGGACCATCTCGTCGATCGCCTGGAGGTTCATCGACACGTCCTCCCGGATCGCCGTGTGCGGGCAACCGCCCGTCTCGACCCCGATGATGCGCTCCGGCATCAGGCTCCCGGCGCGGGTGAGGAACTCGGCGTCCTCCTTGGTGAAGATGTCGTTGGTGATCGCGGCCAGCGAGTGGCGCGCCTGCATTACGCGCGCGAGGTTGTCGACCAGTGCCGTCTTCCCGGATCCCACTGGACCGCCGATGCCGATTCGAACTGGCTTGCGCAAGAGCTGCTCCTTATGAGATGCACAGGCGCACGCGCAACCGCTCGTGGCGCATCGCACCCACGTCGATCGCGGCGGCGGCGCTTCCCATGTCGTGCGTCGTCGATTCGGACGCCCGCCGCGCTGCCTCGAGCAGCACCGGCTGGGCTCGGTACAAGATGCGCTGAACGTCTCGCTGGCCGATGGGGATGAGCCGTGCGGCCACCAGGGCGAGCGCTGAGAGGGACGATTGGAGAAACGCGACCACCGTGATGCTCGGTGGCACACCGTGGTCGAGGCAGCCGAGCGCGAAGGCGACGGAGCTGTGTCCGGCCGCGTCCCCACGGGCGATTCGCTCTCGGTAGCTCGCCAGCGCCGGCCCGCCGCCCACGTCGAGCGCCGCATCCAGGAACGCCCGACCCATCTTGGTGCTGGCCTCGTACGCCTCGCGAGCGGGCTTGAGCGCCGTCAGCTGCTGGTCCAGCGCCGTCACCTGATCGATCGAGTCAGCGGCCGCGGCGCGATAGGCCAGAGCCGCCGCGACACCCTCGACCGGAGCGAGAGCGAACGACACCCAGTCCATGGCGACGCTCTCGAAGCTGGCGGCATCGTCGATCTCCCCGCTGTCGATCAGGGTCTCGAAGCCGACCGAGTGAGCGAACGCTCCGGTCGGGAAGGCGCCTCCGGAAACCTGGAGCAGGAAGAGCAGCGCGCTCGGATCCACGTCCGAGCTCGTCATCGACCGCCGTGATGGTGCGGCGACGCATTTAGGCGTTCGCCTGTGAACGGACGCTCGACTCTGATCGACTCGACGCCCACGGCGGCGAGCGCGTCGACCACCGACGAGTCGTACGGCGTCAACACCACATCGCCGTCGATCCGCAGGGGCCGGTGCAGGTTGCCGATCGTATAGCCCACGGCCGCCCCTTCCCGCGCGCTGCCGGGCCGGACCTCCAGCAGGTCTTCGACCGTCGCCCGAACCGCGATCGCCTCGCGCTCGCCGAGCACGAGCAGGTCACCGTCGTCCAGCGCGATCCCACGCGGCAGCGAGATCACCAGGTCGCGCCCCGCGACCGAGCGGGCACGCCCGTGGGCTCGGATGCGCTCGTCCGAGGTCAAGAGCACCTCATCGACCGGCGCGATCTGCTCGCGGGTGGTTGGCGAGCCGGGCAGGACCTGTTCGATCAACAGAGTCTCGGTCACCGCAGGTAGTAGAGCTGGGTCAGCGGGAGCGTCTTCGCCGCCTGCACGGTGATCCGCTCTCCGTCCATGTAGACGTTGTAGGTCTCGGGGTCGATCTCGAGCGCGGGCATGGTCGAGTTGTGGACCATGTCCCGCTTGGAGATCGTCCGCGTCCGCCTCACCGGCAGGAGCGACTGGCAATCGATGCGCTCCTGCAGGCCGTCGGCGATCGCCGCCTCGGCGACGAAGGAGTGCGCCAGCCGGCGTGGGTTGCGTCCATAGGCGCCGTACTGCGGCCGGTACTTCAGCGGCTGGCACGTCATCAGCGAACCCGCCGGATCGCCCATGGCGGCCCAGGTGATGAAGCCGCCCTTGAGGATCAGCTCGGGCTTGGCGATGAACATGTCCGGCCGCCAGAACACCAGGTCGGCCACCTTCCCCGGCTCCACGGACCCGACGTAGGAGTCGATGCCGATCGCGATCGCCGGGTTGATCGTGACCTTGGCGAGGTAGCGGAGGATCCGGTAGTTGTCGGCGTTCTCGGGATCCTCGGGGAGCGGGCCGAACCGAACCTTGTTGACCGCCGCGAGCTGGAACGCGCGCTGCGGACTCTCGGCGGCGCGGCCGACGCCCTGGCTGTCGGACCCGATCATCGAGATCGCGCCCACGTCGTGCAGCACGTCCTCCGCTCGCATCGTCTCGGCCCGTGCCCGACCCTGGATGAAGGCCATGTCAGTCGGCACGGCCTTGTTCAGGTTGTGACACGTGATGAGCATGTCGATCTCCTCGTCGTACGTGTTCAACGAGAAGGGGTTGGTCGGGTTCGTCGAGCTCGGCAGGATGTTCGGCTCGCCCACGCAGCGCATGATGTCGGGCGCATTGCCGCCGCCGGCGCCCTCGCAGTGGTACACGTGCATGACACGCCCGCCGATCGCGGCCATCGTGTCCTCGTAGTAGCCGGTCTCGTTCAGCGTGTCGGCGTGGATCTGGACCTGGAAGTCGTAGTCGTCCGCGACCTGCAGGCAGGTCCTGATGGCGGAGGGCGAGCTCGACCAGTCCTCGTGGATCTTCATGCCCGTCGCGCCGCCGACGACCTGCTCGACGATCGCGCCGGGGTCCGATGAGTTCCCCTTGCCGAAGTTGCCGAAGTTGAGCGGGAAGTCGGCCATCGCCTCGAGCATCCGCTGGAGGTTCCAGGCGCCGGGACATTCGATCCCCACCGTCTTCGGACCCGAGCCGCCCCCGATCACGGTGGTCACGCCGGCGGACTGGTACTCGTCGAGCTGCTGGACGGAGTCGAAGTGGGGGTGGATGTCGATCAGCCCCGGGGTGACGATGCGGCCCTCCACGGACAGGATGTCCGTGTTCGGCCCCACGATCAGCCCCGGCGTGATGTCCATCGTGTCGGGGTTGCCGGACTTCCCGATGCCTACGAACTTGCCGTCGAGCACTCCGATGTCGCACTTGACGACGCCGTGGAGCGGGTCCATCAAGACCGCGTTGGTCACGACCATGTCCAGGGCGCCGTCGCTGCGCTTGAAGCGCGACACCTGGCCCATGCCGTCGCGAATCGTCTTGCCGCCACCGAAGACGAGCTCGTCCCCGTAGGTGGTCAGGTCGCGCTCGATCTCGGCGACCAGGCCCGTATCGGCAAGGTGAACGCGGTCCCCGGTGGTGGGCCCGTACTGGGCGGCGTAGTCGGGTCGGTCTACGAAGCTGCTCAAGACGCCTTCTCCTCGGATTGCGCGCCGAACCGCTCGCCCTCGAAGCAGTAACCCAGCTCCCGAGCCCGGCGAATCGCCTGGTCCCGCACGATGTCGCTCCGCATCGAGCCGTTCGTGAGGTCGTTCATCCCCATCGAGGTCTCGCTGCCGGCGAAACGGACGAGCTGACACTGCCGGCTCTGCCCCGGCTCGAACCGAACCGCCGAGCCGCTCGGGATGTCGAGGCGGAACCCGAAGGCCGCCTCACGGTCGAAGGCCATCGCCCGGTTTGCTTCGAAGAGGTGGTAGTGAGCGCCGATCTGGATCGGTCGGTCGCCCGTGTTGACCAGGACGAGCACCTTCGTCTCCCGGCCGGCGTTGATCTCGATCGGCGTGGGCGCGAACTCGATCTCGCCCGGATAGGCATCCGCGACCACCGCGAACGCCTCGTCGGGCACAGTCGACTCAGGCAGCGCGGGTGGCTTCCACAACCCTGGTTTCGAGGCCTTGGCCATTCCCCTAGCCTCGAATCGGGTTCATTACCGTAACAAGCTTCGTACCATCCGGAAAAAGGGCTTCTACTTGAACCATCTTGATCATTTCAGGAACACCTTCCATGACATGGTCTCGCCCTAGAATCTGCGCGCCGTACTCCATCATGTCGACCAACATCGGGATGCTGCCCTCACGCGCACGCTCGAGCAACTCATCCGAAATGAGCGCCACAGCCTCTGGGTAGTTCAGGCGCAACCCCTTATCCAACCGCCGGCGCGCCATCTCCGCCGCGGTCCAAATCTGGAGCCGCTCCTCTTCTCGCATCGTCAAGTGCATGAAGCACTCCTCGTTCCGCTCACCGACATGCCGGCAATGGGTTGCGGGGGCACGTTAAGGCCCGCGCCGGCAAAGCGCGATACGTCGTAGTGCGTATCTTCAGTCGGGCTCGCCCTTGACCCGTCGGCGTAGTATTGGCGCTGACATGGCACACCAGGGACTGCTTCCCAGGAGCCAGATGAGAACGCTGGCGCGGATCGGCGGGGCGGTCAGCAGCCCTGGAGATCAGCGCGAGCTGGCCGCGGAGGTCCTTGCCAGTCTCGAGGGCGTCGTGCCCTATGCCGCGGCAAGCCTGCAGGCCTGGGATCCGGTCAACAAGCGTCATCTCACAATGGCCAACGCGGGCTATCCAGACCACGCCATCGAGCATCTCGACGACTGGTTCGTATCGAGCGACGAGGCCTACCGGTACATGCGCGACGTGGACGCCCGGCCGCTGCGCTGGCGTGACATGCCGTTCGACTACCGCTCGCTCCACTCGGCCACCGAGTACTGGCTTCCGCTGGGCTACGAGGAGGGCGTCACGACGTGCTTGTTCGACGGCTTCGGCCGGTACACGGGCAACCTCCATCTCAACGTGGACTCGCGCCGTCACCCCACTGACAGCGCGATGGGTTTGCTCCAGGTCCTCCAGACGATGCTCGCCGGTCTCGTGGACGTACTCCGCATCCCGACTGGGATCGCGAAGACCCTGGGGCCGGACGACGGGGCGGCGGTCCTGGCGCCAGACGGGTCGATCGTGGCGGTGCCGGGGTGTCCTCCGATCGCGCACGTCACCGAAGACCCGCGGCTCCTGCACGCGGTCATCGACATCGTCCAGCGTCCGGCCACGCCATCGACCCTGCTCTGGCTGGACGGATCGCGCCACTGGCACCGTCTGCGCATGCACCGTCTCGAACACGGGACCCTCCTGCTCGACCAGGTCACGGCGCTCCCCTACGGGCTCACTCCGCGCGAGCTCGATGTCCTGACGCTGGTGGCCTCCGGTGCCTCCAACCTCGACATCGCGGCTGAGCTGAGCGTGTCAGCCAAGACGGTGGCCAAGCACGTGGAGCACCTGCTCGACAAGCTCGCCTGCCGCTCCCGCAGCGGGCTCGCCGGCCGCGCTCTGCGGGACGGGCTGATCCGCATCGAGGTCTGACGGCAAATACGCAGCATGACGTATCGCGGTGGCGGTACCGCGCGCGTATCGTTTCCGCCCTGCAGCAGCGTCCATCGCAACAGGAGGGCAGTAGATGAGCCAGTACCAGTGGCCCAGTATCGACGCCGAGGGTCTGCGCCGTCAGCACGTGAGCGCGCTGGCCGGCCTGCTCGACGCGAAGCAGCTCGATCACGCCCTGCTGTCTGGCTTCGACAACATCCGCTACATCTCGGACTACCGCGCCAACTTCACCTATGAATCGGGTTTCGACTGGTTCAGCTTGCTGGTTGACACTGAGGGCTCGGGCACCATGTTCTCCCCCGACACCGACGTGGACGACGAGACGCCGTTCGCCGAAATGCCGTGGATCACAAAGCGGGTGGGGACGGCCTCCTGGCAAGCGGTATGGACTCACATACCGGCATACGTCCGCCAGCTCTCGGCTGCCTTGCGAGAGGCGGGGGCCAAGCGTGTCGGTATCGAGTACCTCCAATTTGAGGTAATGGACGCGCTGCGGCAGGAGCTCCCCGATGTGGAGTTCGTGCCGATCACCTGGGACCTGCTGGAGCTGAGGAAGATCAAGACCGCCGATGAGGTCAGCCTCATCGCGGCGGCCTGCGAGGTGGGATCGCTGAGCGTCTATGCCGCGCTGGAGCAGGCCCAGGCGGGGATGACCGACACGGACCTGGTCGCGACGGCGATCCACACGGCATACGACCACGGGGTCGAGTGGGTCTCACATGGGCTCATTACCGCGCAGTCAAGCGGCCAAGCGGGGATCCTCAGCTTCTACGCCCGCGACCACGAGTTCTCGCAGGGTGACGCGTTCCTGATGGACTTCGGCGTGTACGGCCGGGGGGGCTACTGCCACGACTTCTGTCGCACCGGGTTCATCGGAGAGCCACCCGAGCCGGTCACGGAGGCACACCAGGCGGTGCTCGACTCGCTCGCCGAGGGAGTCGACATGGCCAAGCCGGGCGTCCGCTGCTCCGAGGTCGCAGTGACGATCAACGAAGGCCTCAGCAAGAGGGGATACGAGACCACCCACTACGGCATGGGCCACGGCATCGGGCTCCGGCTCATCGAGCTCCCATCCGTGTATCACCGGGTCGACCTTCTGGTCAGCGACGATCCGCTGGAGGAGGGGATGGTGATCTGCCTCGAGCCGACCACCGAGATCGAGGTCGACGGCAGCTGGGTCAAGGTCAAGGAGGAAGACCAGTACGTCGTCGAGGCGAACGGTCTCCGGCGCCTGACCCTCCGGCCCGAGGACGGCGGGCGCCTCGGCGGGCCGCTGGTGGCCGAGACGGCAGCGCGCGGCTAACGCGCCGCGCCTAGCTTCGCTGCCCGGGCCGCTCCCCGCCCGGAGCCCCCGGGTCCTTGATCGCCTCGGCGGCCGCCTTCGCCTTGTCGGTGACGCTGCCGCGGCCCTTCGCGACATCCGCCACCTCCTCGGCATCCTTCTTCAGCGCGTCGGTACCGCCGCGGTCGTCCACGACCTTCTTCGCCTTGCGGAACATCTTGTTCAAGTCCACGCGACTTACGATGCCACACATGAGCGACGAGTTCGGCCCGACCATCGCCACCGCCTACGCCGCCGACGGTCCGGCGATCGATCTCGGCCGCGGGGTGCACGAAGGCCAGCTCGTCGCCGAGGCGGTCGTCCAGATCCCGCTGCGCATGATGAACCGCCATGGTCTGGTGGCCGGCGCCACCGGCACGGGCAAGACCGTCACGCTGCAGACGCTCGCCGAGCAGCTCTCGTCCGCCGGGGTGGCCGTCTTCGCCGCCGACGTCAAGGGCGACGTGTCGGGCGTGGGCGTGGCCGGGGAGCCGGGCGGCCCGGCCGAGAAGCGGATGACGCAGCTCGGCCTGCCGTTCGCGCCCGCCGGCTTTCCGGTCGAGTACCTGTCGCTCGGCGGACTCGGCCCGGGCGTGCCGGTTCGCGCCACGGTGACCGACTTCGGCCCCCAGCTGCTCGCGAAGATCCTCAAGGCCAACCAGACCCAGGAGGAGAGCCTCGCCCTCGTCTTCCACTACGCCGACGAGAAGGGCCTGGGGCTGGTGGACCTCGCCGATCTGAGGGCGCTGCTCACCTTCCTGTCCTCGGACGCCGGCAAGGCGGAGCTCGAGGGCATCGGCGGGCTGGCGTCGTCCACCGTCGGCGTGCTGCTGCGCGGTCTGGTCGGGCTGGAGGACGGCGGCGGCAGCGAGTTCTTCGGAGAGCCGCAGCTCGACATCGCCGACCTCCTGCGCACAGCCCCCGACGGCCGCGGGGTGATCTCGGTGCTGGAGCTGCCGGCCGTGCAGGACAAGCCCCGGCTGTTCTCGACCGCGCTGATGTGGCTGCTGGCCGAGCTGTTCGAGCAGCTCCCCGAGGCCGGCGACCTCGACAAGCCGAAGCTCGTGTTCTTCTTCGACGAGGCGCACCTGCTGTTCGCCGACGCGACCGACGCCTTCCTGGAGTCGGTCACCCAGACCGTCCGCCTGATCCGCTCCAAGGGGGTGGGCATTTTCTTCGTGACCCAGGTCCCGGATGACGTCCCGGCCGAGGTGCTCGGGCAGCTCGGCAACCGGGTCCAGCACGCCCTGCGCGCCTTCACCCCGGATGACGCCAAGGCGCTGAAGGCCGCGGCGTCCACGTACCCCAAGTCCGGCTTCTACGACGTCCAGGAGCTGCTCACCTCGATGGGGATCGGGGAAGCGGCCGTGACGAGCCTTTCCGACGAGGGCGTGCCGACCCCCGTCGTCCACACCAGGCTGCGAGCGCCTGCATCGCGCATCGGCCCCGCCCCCGACGTGGATGGCGCGGCCAAGGCGTCGCCGCTCTACGCGAAGTACGGCACCCGCGTGGAGGCCGAGAGCGCGCGCGAGCAGCTCACCGCACGGATGGAGAGGGCGGCCCCGGACGCCGAGCCGGCCAAGGCCAAGCCGCGCGCGCGGCGCCGCAAGGCCCCGGCACCCGCTCCGGCACCCGCGGGCGGGGTCGACGCGCTCGGCGACTTCCTGACCTCACGGGAGGGCAAGGCGATGCAGCGCAAGGTCCTTCGCGGCGTGTTCGGGATGCTCAAGAAGCGGCTCTAGCCGCGGTCGCGCCGTTCCTTGATCTGCGTCACCAGCAGCCAGATCAGAAACGCCACCACCGGCACGAAGTACGCGATCGAGGTCAGCCAGTGGCCGGCGTGCGCGAAGTACATCGGACCTCCCAGTCTGGCAGGCGGGTCAGGTGTTGGCCTGGGACAGCAGCCACAGGGCCAGGCTCGTGAAACCGACCATCACGGCCAGCATCCAGTACTGCGAGCGCACCGCCAGCTTCGCGTCCTCATAGAGCGCGAGCGCCCGGTCGTGAGCCAGCGTCAGCCCGGCCACGTGGCCCGCCACCACGAACGCCACCTGCCAGTACCAGGTAGCCGTAGCTCCGATCAGGCCGTAGTCGATCTGCTTGGTGGCGGTGCCGAACAGGTCTGAGCCGTCGCCCAGCGGGTCCGAGGCGAGGAAGATGATCGCCTGGCCCCGGAACAGCAGATAGGTCAGGTAGTGGGCAGCGACGTAGGCGAGCGCGATTGGCACCAGCGAGTGGGCGAACGCGCGCGACAGCTGCTCCGCGCTGAACCCGCCTCCCACGCTGCGCGCGCCCAGCACTCCCAGCCGGTAGAAGGCGAAGATCAGCAGGCACGCCGCTGTCAGCCCGAGCAGGAAGGTCAGCTCGAACGCCGGTTGGGGCGACAGCCCTAGGCTCTCGAAGAAGTCCGCGATGTCCGGCGCGATCCCGGTCCAGATCGGCGCCTCGCTGGCGCCGTCGAACGTGACCGAGCCGATCATCACGGCCAGCAGGGGCACCGTGCCGGCCACCGCCTCGAGGTGGGGCAGCCCCGCGAGCGGCGGCCTCAGCCCGAGCACACCGTCGCGCGTCTCGAACGGAGCGATGCGCGAGAACAGGTTGAAGTAGACGGAGTACGCCTCGCCTCGCGCGGTCCAGGCCTCCACCCCGTACAGCGCCATGGCGATGAACGTGAGGGCGGAATAGACGAGCGTGGCCACCGCGACGGTCTCGGGCTGGTCGCCGCCGGAGCGCACCAGCTCCAGGGCGGCGAACGCGAAGATGCCCACCGCGGCGGGCCAGTGCCCGAGCCGCTCGGGGTAGGCCAGCGGGGCGGGCATGTCGTTCCTCGCGACGCGCGCCGCCGTCCAGCCCACCGCGCGCCCGATCGCGCGCCAGGGGTTGAAGGCGCGGAACACATCGCCGAACACCACGCTCAGCGGGACGAGGCCCAGCCAGAAGATCACGAACACGAACGTCGGCGCGAAGTTTGCGGCCGGGCTCTGCGTTCCGCGCAGGCCGGTGTAGACCACCGCCACGAGCAGCGCAGCGCCGATCGCACCGCAGAGGATCTCGACCGCGCGGCTCGCCGGCACCCGGCCGAGCGCCCCAGGCAGCGGTCGCCAGCGGTCGCCCTGCAGCTTCGGCTCGGGCCACAGCACCGCGAGCGCCACGAAGGAGATGACGAGCACCATCGCGGCGGCCCAGCCGAACAGCCACTCCGGGATGGGCAGGTCCGAGCGACCGATCAGGCCGCCCGCGTGGGCTATGAACGTGCTCACGACGGCCCGACGAGCAGGCGGGCGATGAGCGGCTCGTTGCCGGCGTGCTCGGCCGCGTGGCTCTCGAGCTCGAACGCGCCCTCGACGTCCGCCTCGAACCGGAAGCGCGCCGGCTTGCCCGGCTCGGCCTCCCGTTCGATGTCGTAGCCGTGCAGGTGGATCTCGTCGGCTGTGTCGGAGGTGACCACGATGCGCACCGTGTCGCCCTTGGCGACCTCGATCGACTGGACGTCGCCGACCACCACGCCGCCCTTCACGCTGATGCGCGCCACCTCCGGCTCGGGCGGCGGCTCGGGCTCGGTCGTGGCCTGCGTGTCCGTGCCGGTGTCGGCGTCGGTCTGAGCCGGGGTCGTGTCGGCGGCGGTGGTCTTGGAGTCCTCGTCGTCACCGGGCTGGGCGATGACGAACGCCACCACGGCGACCGCCAGCGCGACGACGACAAGCCCGATTCGCTGGTTCCTAGACATGGCGGCGGGGAAGTATGGCAACCGCCGATACGGGCACCTCCCAAGGGGGGTTGGGCGCTTTATGGCCCCGTTTGGGTACGGAAAGCGACCAGCCCCGGCAAGAGCGCCCTAAACTGAGGCCCGTGCCAGCCCGGGATCAGCGCCTGCTGCTCGCCGCCGCCGTCGCAACGTCGGCGCTATTGCTGCTGGCCGCCGTCGCCGGTCACGCCGAGCTACTCGCGTACGCGGCGCCGCTGTTCCTGCTCGCGGTGCCGCTGCTGGCCGGCCGCTACGTCGGCGAGGAGCGCCTCGGGCGCCTCCGCCGCTCACGGCAGGCCTCCGCCCGGCGACTGCCGCCGGTCGCGTCCGCACCAGGGGTGCGGTCCGCCACGGCCCTGCTCCCGCGCGGTGGCCGCCTGATCGCCACGGCGCTGGCCGTGCGCCCTCCGCCCGCCCTCTCAGCGAGCTAGGCGCCCGGACTCCACCAAGCCCGGGCGCGCCGACGCCTGAGCCAGGGAGCTTCCGTGTTCTCAATTCGAGGCGCGGTCGCCGCGGCGCTCGCTGCGCTGTTCGCGGCCGCCCCTGCAGCACTCGCCCACGAGGGCAATCCCAACTTCCGATCCGAGGTGCGCGCGATCGCGCCGGGCGTGCCCGGCCTGGACGCGCACGTGCTCAACTTCGACGACCGCATCGAGTTCGTCTACGACGGCGATCGCGATGTGGTGGTCGACGGCTACCGCGACGAGCCATACCTGCGCTTCCGCGCCGGCGGGCTCGTGCAGGTGAACCGGCGCTCCCCCGCCGGCTATCTCAACGAGGATCGCTTCGCGCAAGCCGCCGTGCCGGCACGCGCCGACCATCGCGCCACGCCCGTCTGGCAGACGGTGGCGCGCAACGGGCGCTACGACTGGCACGACCACCGCATCCACTGGATGGGCAAGGGTTCGCTGCCGCCGCAGGTCAAGGACGAGTCGAAGCCCGTCGAGGTGTTCGACTGGTCGATCCCGCTCGAGGTGGGAGAACGCCAGGCTACGGTGCGCGGCAGGTTGCGCTGGCTGGGCAGCGACGCCGGCGGCTTCCCGGTGGCCGCGGCCATCTCGCTCGGAGCGGTCCTGGTCGCGGGCGGGCTGCTCGTCGTCGTCGTCCGCCGTCGCCGAGCTGGTCCGGGGGCGGTGAAGGAGGTCTGGTGAGGCGAGCCCTCTGCCTCGGGCTGGGCCTGCTCGCCGCCCTCCCGGCCGGTGCTGACGCAC
The DNA here is from genome assembly GCA_963716215.1 of uncultured Thermoleophilaceae bacterium. Classification (GTDB taxonomy): domain Bacteria; phylum Actinomycetota; class Thermoleophilia; order Solirubrobacterales; family Thermoleophilaceae; genus JACVRW01. Next base: position 334,371 of record OY970298.1, read on the forward strand.
ACGCGGTGCTCGACAGCTCGCAGCCGGCGCGCGGCGCGAGCGTGGAGCGCGCGCCGGAGCGCGTAATCCTGCGCTTCGACGAGCCGGTCGAGCTCGCCTTCGGCTCGGTGCGCGTGTTCGACGCCGCCGGCCACCGGGTCGACTCCGGCCCGGCCGAACACCCGGACGGCCGCGGCGAGGAGGTGGCCGTGCCCCTGCGTGGCGGGCTTGCCGACGGCGTCTACACCACCACCTACCGCGTCGTGTCGGCGGATTCGCATCCGGTCAGCGGCGGCTTCGTGTTCTCCGTCGGCGCGGGCGGGGCGGCGCCCGAGCTCGGCGTCGACGAGCTGATCCAGGCGGGCTCGGCCGGGCCGGCGACGGAGGCCGCGTTCGGCCTTGTGCGCTGGGCGAGCTACCTCGCGATCGCCCTGGCGGTCGGCGGGCTCGTCTTCGTCGTCGCGGTATGGGACCCGGCGCTGCGCGCTGTTGCGGGTCCCGAGCCGGCGTGGCTCGACGCCGGTCGCGCATTCGAGTCGCGCTCGCGGGCCGTGGTGCTCGGCGCGTGCGCGGGCGGGGCGCTGGCAGCCGCGCTCGGCATCGTCCTCCAGGGCGCCACCGCCGCCGGCACCTCGGTCTGGGCCGCGCTCGACACCGGGGTGATCGGCGACGTGCTGGGCACCCGCTTCGGCACCGTCTGGGCCCTGCGCGGCCTGGCCTTCGTCGGGCTCGGTGCGCTCGTGGCGCTGCCGCCCGCCCGTCCCGCGGAGCGCGGGCCGCTGCTGCTCCCGACCGGCCTGCTCGCCCTGCTGATCTGCCTCACTCCGGCGCTCGCCGGCCACGCCTCCACCGTTGGGCCTACCGCCCTGCTCGTGCCGGCGAACGCCCTGCATGTGAGCGCGATGGCGGTCTGGGTGGGCGGCGTGGCCATGCTCCTGCTCGCGCTTCCGGTGGCCACCCGGCGGCTCGATGCGGCGGACCGGTCGGGGTTGCTGGCGGCGGCCGTGTCGCGCTTCTCGACGCTCGCCGTGCTGGCGGTCGCCGCGATCGTGGCGAGCGGCGTGGCGCAGGCGATCGCCGAGCTCGAATCGTTCTCCGATCTCTGGGAGAGCGCGTTCGGGCGCGCGATCCTGGTCAAGTCGGGGCTGGTGGTCGCGCTGATCGGCGTCGGCGCGTGGAACCGCACGCGAGCGCGGCCGCGCCTGGCCGCCCGCGCGGCGGCGAACGAGTCACCAGGCCACACCGGCGTCGCCCTGCGTCGGGCGCTGCGCGCCGAGATCGCCCTGATGGCCGGCGTGCTCGTCGCCACCGCGGCGCTCGCCGCCTACGCCCCGCCGTCCACGGCACGGGGACCCTTCGCGGCCGACGCGCGGCTCGGACCGGCCCGCATGGAGCTGACGGTCGACCCCGCCCGCTCCGGGCCGAACCAGGTGCACCTCTACCTGTTCGATCGCCGCGACGGTGCGCAGTTCGATCGCGTGAAGGAGCTGCACCTGGAGGCAACGCTGCCGGAGCGGCACCTGGGGCCGCTCGACCTCGACGCCCAGAAGGCGGGCCCGGGCCACTGGGTGGTGCGGCGCTGGACGGTCGCCCCCGCGGGCGACTGGCGGCTGGAGGTCTCGGCGCGCGTGTCCGCCTTCGACGCCTACACGGCCGAGCTGGAGGTGCCGGTGCGATGACGCTGCTCGAGCTGGCCGTCTACCTGGCGCCGCCGCTTGCGCTCCTCTGCGCCCTGCTGCTGGGGCGCTACCCCGGTGAGCGCGCGCTGCGAAGGCGGCTCACGCGACGGCCCCCGCGGCGCCGACCCGCGCCCGCGCGGCCACGGCAGCACTCCGCCCCGGTGCGACTCCCGCGCGGCGGAGCGCTGCTGGCGTCGGGTCTCGCGGGGCGCGCGCCACCCGCAGGTCCGCGGGCCGACCAACGATCCAAGACACGAAGGAGCAGACCCATGAGGAAGACGATCGCCGCCATCGTGGCGGCAGCCGCGCTGGCGCTACCGGCGGCGGCGGGCGCACACGTGACCCTGCAACCGAGCGAGGTGCCGGCCGGCGGATTTACGCGGCTGGACGTGCGGGTGCCCAACGAACGCGACGACGCCGGCACCACGAAGGTCGACGTGCAGATGCCGCCCGGCTTCGCGTTCGCCTCGTACGAGCCGATCCCCGGCTGGAAGGTGAAGATCACGAAGCGCAAGCTCGCCGAGCCGATCGAGTCGCACGGCGAGCAGATCACCGAGGAAGTCGGCCGCATCACCTGGACCGGCGACGGGCGTACGGGGATCATCCGCCCGGGCCAGTTCCAGGACTTCGGGCTCTCGCTCGGCATGCCCGACAAGCCCGGGGCGAAGCTCACGTTCAAGGCGCTCCAGACCTACAGCAACGGCGAGGTCGTGCGCTGGATCGGGGCGGCCGACGCCGACGAGCCGGCCCCCCAAGTCGAGCTGACGGCGTCGGAGGGCGAGCACGGAGCCGCACCGGCCGCCGCCCAGCCCGCCGCCCCCGCCGCCGACGATGACGACGGCGCCCCGGTTTGGCTTGCGGTCATCGCCCTCGCCCTGGGTGCGCTCGGCCTGCTGGCCGGCCTCGCCGGGCTGGCGGCAGGGAGGAGGCGCGCCACCGTCTGAGCGCTTCACCCACCCTCAACACACCGGTCACAGGAGCGTCACGCGAACGGTCGGCCAACCGCCGATGCTGATGGCGATGACGTACGCCGACCTCCACTTCCACCTGCTGCCGAACGTTGACGACGGCCCGGCTGACATGCACGCCAGCCTGGAGCTGGCCCGCCGGGCCGTCGCCGACGGCACCGCCGTCGTGGTCGCCACCCCGCACATGCGCGACGACCTCGGCCTGACGGACGCGGTGGAGATACACGCGCGCGTGATGGAGCTGCGGCTGGCGCTGGCGGACGCTGGCATCCCGCTCGAGGTGCGCTGCGGCGGCGAGCTCGGGCACGAGCTGGTCGGCCGGCTGCGCCAGACCGAGCTGGAGCTACTGGCCCAGGGGCCTCCCGACCGGCGCTGGCTGCTGGTGGAGACGCCGTTCCACGGCATCGGCTCGGACTTCCACGACGCCACCACGGAGCTGCGCGACCGCGGCTTCGGCGTGCTGATCGCTCACCCGGAGCGCAGCGCCGACGCGAGCCTCGACGGAGCCGCCGGCCTGCGCCGCGAGCTCGCCGCCGGGTCGCTTGCCCAGCTCAACGCGCTGTCGCTGACTGGCGACCACGGCGAGGAGGCGTGCAGCGCCGCCTGGGAGCTGATCGCCGACGGGCTCGTGTCCCTGGTGGCATCGGACGCACACGGGCCGACGCGCCCGCCGGCGCTCACGCTGGCACGGCGCACGCTGCTCGAGGTCGGGCTGTCGCCGGCCGCCGCCGATCGACTGGTGGGGTCTGCCCCGCACCGGGTGCTCGCGACCGGGATCGCGTCCCGCAGCGCCGTCGCGGCTTAGGGGCCCAGCTCAGAGACGAGCTGGGTCGGCGCGGGCGGCTCCTCGTCCAGGCGCCTGACGTGCACCGGCTCCACCGGATCGACGTCCGGCTCCGCGTCGACGGTCTCCAAGGGCTCCGCGCCGTCGGGCCGCTCCGGGTCGAACCGGTAGCCGACGCCGAAGTGCGTGTGGATGTAGCTCCAATCGGGCGATGCCTTCTCGAGCTTCTGGCGCACCTTGCGCACGAACACGTCCACCGAGCGGTCGCCGTGAGCCATCGTGTAGCCCCACACGGCCTGGTAGATCTCCTCGCGCTGCAGCACCTTGCCCTTGGCCTGCGCCAGCAGCTGGAGCACCTCGAACTCGCGCCGCGTGAGGTCCACGCTGGTGGAGCGCACGAAAGCCTGGAACTGGTCGGCGCGGATCTCGAGCTCCGCGGCCACGAGCGGGCCGGTGTCCACGCGCGCGGAGGCGCGCTTGCGCCGGCGCACGACCGCCTCGACCCGCGCGAGCACCTCCTCGGGGTGGCAGGGCTTGGTGACCCAGTCGTCGGCGCCCAGCCGCAGGCCGCGCACCCGCTGGGCCACGCTGGAGCGACCCGTGCAGATGACGATCCCGAGGCCCGGCAACGCCAGCGTCACGCGCTCCAGGAACTCCCAGGCGCCCGGGCCGAGCATCGACAGGTCGACCACCAGCGCGTTGACGCGCATGGCGACGAAGTCCTCGGTGCGGGGCGGCGCCTCCAGACGCCGGTACTGCCAGCCCAGGTCGCTCGCGCGCTTGACGAGCACCCGAACGAACCCCGAATCCGAGTCCAGGATCGCGAGTCGCATGTCCGACATCGACCCTCAGTGTACGCGGGCCCTAGGTCCCCCTCCTCGCTTTTACAGCTTTTTCACAGGGTGACAACGCCGGGGTAACGGACAATCCGCACGATGCTGGAACGCTGCGAGCATGGAGGCAGCGTTGCGCAGACCGGCTCTGAAGGCCGGTGAACTGGAGGTCCGTCCCAGCGAGTTCCTCGTGCTCGTGAACGGCGAGCGCCTGCACCTGACGGTGCGGGAGCTAGAGCTGCTAACCGCACTCGTGGAGCGGCGCGGCCGGATCGTGACGCGCGAGGAGCTCTACCGCGAGGTGTGGGGCGAGCCCTACCGCAAGTCCGACCGCTCGGTCGACGTCTACGTGGGGAAGCTGCGGCAGAAGCTCGAGGACGCTGTCCCCGGAAGGCGGTTCATCCATACCCATTTTGGGTTTGGCTACCGCTTCACGGCGGACCCAGACGGACGCTGACGCCTTCACATCCTTTTTACAACGCGGCGACAGCTCGATAACAGACTCCCCCCGGCCGCACGTGAGAGTCCGCGCTGTACATGAACGACCTCAAGGAGAAAACCGTATGAGGAAGCTCCTCACGCTCGCTGCGTGCGGCGTACTGGCCCTCGGAGCGGCCGCCTGTGGTGACAACGATGACAGCGGCGGCAGCTCCGACAGCGGTGGTGGCGGAGGCGGCGGCGACATCTCCGGCACCATCAAGATCGACGGCTCGAGCACTGTCGGCCCCTTCGCGCAAGCCGCGGCGGAAGGCTTCCAGGCTCAGTACCCCGACGTGAAGATCACCGTCGGGACCTCTGGCACCGGCGGCGGCTTCGAGAAGTTCTGCGCCGGCGAGACCGACGTGTCCAACGCTTCGCGTCCGATCAAGGAGGACGAGGAAGCGCCGATCTGCAAGAAGGCTGGCATCGACTACAAGGAGGTCCAGGTCGCCAACGACGGGATCTCGGTGGTCACCAACCCCGAGCTGAAGGTCGACTGCCTGACGGTCGAGCAGCTCAACAAGGTGTGGAACGAGGGCTCGAAGGTCAAGAGCCTCAGCGAGGTCGACCCGAGCCTGCCCGACACCGAGCTGAGCCTGTTCGGCCCCGGCACGGACTCCGGCACGTTCGACTTCTTCACCGACCAGATCAACGGTGAGGAGGGCGTCTCGCGCAAGGACTACCAGCCCTCCGAGGACGACAACGTGCTCGTGCAGGGCGTCGAGGGCGAGTCGGGTGGCCTCGGCTACTTCGGCTTCTCCTACTACGAGCAGAACCAGGACAAGCTGAACCTGGTCGGCGTCGATGGTGGCGACGGCTGCGTGAAGCCGAGCTCGGACGCGATCCAGAGCGGCGAGTACGCGCCGCTGTCGCGCCCGCTGTTCATGTACCCGAGCGCCAAGTCGCTCGGTCGGCCCGAGGTGAAGGCCTTCCTGGACTACGTCCTCGAGAACCACGAGGCGATCTCGGAGGCGAGCCAGGTCGTGCCGATGAACCAGGCCCAGACCGACGAGGCCAAGACGGCCCTCGGCTAGGTGGAAGCAGCAAGCACAACCGCGGTCAGCGGCCGCCCGGAGGCACCTAGCCTCCGGGCGGCCCGCCGCCGTTGGGGGGAAGACCTGATCAAGGGTCTGCTCCTCCTCGCGGCGCTGATCTCGGTACTCACCACCACCGGGATCGTCCTCTCGCTCCTGCAGGAGACGATCGTCTTCTTCGGGGAGGTCGGCCTCGGCGAGTACCTCTTCGGCACCGACTGGTCGCCGCTGTTCCAGCCGCCGAGCTTCGGCGTGCTACCCCTGGTGGCGGGCACGTTCGTGATCAGCGCCGTGGCCATGCTCGTGGCGATTCCGCTCGGCCTCGCCGCCGCCATCTACCTGAGCGAGTACGCGAGACCCCGCGTACGCAAGGTCATCAAGCCGATCCTGGAGCTGCTCGCCGGCGTCCCGACGATCGTCTTCGGCTACTTCGCCCTGACCTTCTTCACGCCCGAGGTGCTGCGCGGCCTGTTCGGCGAGGGCATCGGGATCTTCAACGGGCTGGCCGCCGGAATCATCATCGGCTTCCTGGTCGTGCCGACCGTAGCCTCGATCTCCGAGGACTCGATGTCGGCCGTGCCGCAGTCGCTGCGCGAGGGCGCATTCGGGCTCGGTGGCTCCAAGCTGCAGGTGACCATGCGAGTCGTCTTCCCCGCCGCGCTCTCGGGCATCGTGGCGTCGGTCGTGCTCGGCTTCTCGCGCGCGGTCGGCGAGACGATGGTCGTGGTGATCGCCGCGGGGCTTCAGCCCCAGTGGGGGGTCAACGTCGGCGAGGCGATGGAGACGATGACGGCGTTCATCGCCGCCACCGGCAAGGGCGACATCGCCACCGGCAGCATCGCCTACAAGACCATCTTCGCGGTCGGCACCACGCTGTTCGTGATCACGCTGATCATGAACATGATCTCGATCCGCTTCGTCCGCAAGTACAGGCAGGTGTACGAGTGAGCGCCCACGGCGAGACGATCGGCAAGCCCTCCACCTCGCGCCGCACCAAGGACCGTGGCTTCCGGCTCGCGCTGATCGCCGCGGTCAGCATCTCCGTGTTGTTGCTGGGCGTTCTGCTCGTCGACGTCGTCGCCGACGGCGCCGGCCGTCTGAACATGGACTTCATCACCAGCTTCTCCTCGATCAGCGCCGACCAGTCGGGCATCCAGGCGGCGCTCTGGGGAACGATCTGGCTGATGGGGGTGTGCGCGGTCTTCATCGTGCCCGTCGGGGTCGCGACCGCCATCTACCTGGAGGAGTACGCGGACGAGACCAAGTGGTACAACCGCGCCATCGAGGTCAACATCCAGAACCTCGCCGCGGTTCCCTCGATCGTCTACGGCATCCTCGGGCTCGCCTTCCTCGTGCGCGGGCCGCTCTCGCTCGGGAACGTGGTGCTCGCCGGCGGGCTCACGCTCGGCCTGCTGGTGCTGCCCGTGGTGATCATCGCCGGCCGCGAGGCGATCCGCGCTGTCCCGCCCTCCATCCGCGAGGGCTCGATGGCGCTCGGCGCCACCCAGTGGCAGACGATCTGGAAGCAGGTCCTACCGGCTGCGATCCCGGGGATCGCCACCGGAGTGATCCTCGCGCTGTCGCGCGCGATCGGCGAGACGGCCCCGCTGATCGTGATCGGCGCGGCAACCTTCATCGCCTTCAACCCGACCGGGCTGGACTCCAGCTTCACCGCGATGCCGATCCAGATCTTCGACTGGATCTCGCGGCCCTCCAACGACGTGAACGACTATCGGCCACTCGCGGCTGCGGGGATCCTGCTGCTCATGATCCTCCTGGTTGCCATGAACAGCGTCGCGATCTGGCTACGAAATCGATACGAGCAGAAGTGGTAGGTGAGCGAAAGTGGAACGCGTGACCGAGCCCCAGGACAGGCAGGAGGAGGAGCAGGAGCGCGGGCTGAGCCAGCGCATCGGCGTTCGTCAGACTGCTCCCGACGTGGAATCCGCAGCCCCCCAGGCCAAGCAGCGCGAGGCGATCTTCGGGCTGGAGGACGTGCAGGTCTCCTACGGCCCGAAGCCGGCCGTGCGCGGTGTCAGCTTCGACATCGGCAAGCACGAGATCACGGCCCTGATCGGCCCCTCGGGCTGCGGCAAGTCGACCCTGATCCGCTGCCTCAACCGGATGAACGACCTGATCCCGGGCGCGCGCGTGGAGGGCAAGGTGCTCTACCACGGGCAGGACCTCTACGCCTCCGGCGTAGACGCGGTCGAGGTGCGCAAGCGGATCGGCATGGTCTTCCAGAAGCCGAACCCGTTCCCCAAGTCGATCTACGACAACATCGCCTTCGGGCCGCGCGTGCTCGGTATGAAGGGCAACATGGACGAGATCGTCGAGCACGCCCTGCGCCAGGGCGCGCTCTGGGACGAGGTGAAGGACCGTCTCAAGACCAACGCGTTCGGCATGTCGGGCGGCCAGCAGCAGCGGCTCTGCATCGCGCGCTGCCTCGCCGTGTCCCCGGACGTGATCCTGATGGACGAGCCTTGCTCCGCGCTCGACCCGATCTCCACGGGCAAGATCGAGGACCTGATGATGGAGCTCAAGCAGGACTTCTCGATCGTGATCGTCACGCACAACATGCAGCAGGCCGCGCGCGTGTCCGACAAGACCGCCTTCTTCACGGTCGAGCTGGACGACGAGGAGCACCGCTCCGGGCGCGTCGTCGAGTTCGACGACACCGAGAAGATCTTCACGAACCCGTCTGACTCCCGGACCGAGGCCTACGTCACCGGCAAGGTCGGCTAGGCGCTAGCGTGCCCGACACGACTCGCACGCATTTCCAGGAAGAGCTCGCGAAGCTCGAGCAGCAGGCGATGGGCGGGCTCGACATGGTCGCCGAGGCGCTCGATCGCGCGCTCGAGACCGTCCAGCAGCAGGACGTGGAGCTGGCGAGCATGGTGATCGCCGACGACGACCGCATCGACGGGCGCTACCTCGAGGTGCACCAGGGCATCCTCTCGCTGCTGGCGCTGCAGGCACCGGTCGCGGGCGATCTGCGTCTGGTGGCGGCGCTGCTGCACGTGATGAAGAACATCGAGCGCATGGGCGACCAGTGCGTGAACATGGCCAAGCTCGTGCCGCTGGCCGGCCACGAGCCGCCGTCGGACGCGCGGATCCTCGCCGACATCCAGCAGATGGGCGAGCAGGCGCGCCAGCAGGTGGTGCAGGCAAAGCAGGCGTTCGAGCGGCGCGACACCGCGCTCGCGCAGGACCTGGTGCGCCAGGACGACCAGATCGACCGCCTGAACAGGGACGTGTTCCACCTGGCGCTGGAGATCGGCGACGACGCCGATACGCGCGAGTGGGCGATGCACATGACGCTGGTTGCTCGCTGCATCGAGCGGATCGGCGACAATGCGGTGGACATCGGCGAGCAGACCGTCTTCGTCGTCACCGGTCTGTTCCGGGAGTTCGAGGATGCCTCGCACCCGGAGCTCGCTCCTCCGTAGCCGCACGCGCCGGGCTCACCGAGTGCGCGCGGACGGCATCAACTTGATCTGCGCCTGCATCGACATCGGCAGCAACACGACCCGGCTGCTGGTGGCGGACGCGGGCAACGGACAGCTGCGCGAGCTGGTCACCCAGCGCGCCTTCACGCGCATCGGGAAGAGCCTCGCGGCGAGCGGGTCGATCCCCGACGCGAAGATCGCCGAGACGGCCGAAGTGGTGGCCACCCAGGCGAACGTGGCGCGGGAGGTCGGCGCCGAGCAGATCATTGCCGTCGCGACCGCCGCCATCCGCAACGCGCCCAACCGCGAGGCGCTGATGAGCGCGGTGGAGCAGGCGGGCGGGATGCCGCTGGAGGTGCTGTCGGGCGAGGAGGAGGCGCGCCTGTCGTTCGTCGGCGCCACCCGCACGATGCTCCAGCCCGCCGACGGGACGATCGCGGTGATCGACGTTGGCGGCGGCTCCAGCGAGATCGCCGTGGGCGAGCCCGACGGCAACATGGCGTGGTCGGCCTCCTTTCGGATCGGGTCCGGCTTCCTGGCCGACTCATACCTGCGCGGCGACCCGCCCTCGGTGGACGAGCTCGAGAAGGTGCGCCGGCACGTGGCCGGCACCTTCGAGGGCCTCGAGCCGCCTCCGGCGCGCGAGGCGGTGGCCGTGGGCGGCACGGCCACGTCGCTGCGGCGCCTGCTCGGCGCGGAGCTGTCCCACGAGACGCTCGAGCGCGGCATCCGTGTGCTTTGCACGACGCCGATCGCGGACGTGGCGACCCGTTTCGAGCTGGACCCGGAGCGGGTGCGCCTGCTGCCGGCCGGCATCCTGGTGCTGGAGGCGATCTCGGACCTGTTGGAGCTGCCCCTGCGGATCGCGCGGGGCGGCCTGCGCGAAGGGGTGCTGCTCGAGCTCGTGGAGGGGCGGCGGCTTGCCTAGGGCGAGGCCTCAGGACCCGGCGATCGCGCGCAGCTCGCGTGGGCGCAGGAGCACCATGAGCTCACCCCGGTCCACTCCCGCCAGCCCGCCCTTCTTCATGCGCACCTGCGCCCCGGTGAGCGAGTGCACCGCCGAGGAGAAGTCGGGATCGTGGCCCACCAGCAGGACGTGCTCGCCGAGCCCGGCCGCCAGCGCCTCGGCGTCGAACGGCCCGCCCGCGAGCTTGGGCTCGAGCTGCGGCTCGACGTCCCCCAGCTGCTCGCAGGCGATCCGCGCGGTGTCGGCCGCGCGCACCTTGGGGCTCGTCAGGCAGGCGTCCAGCTCAACGCCCAGCTGCTTCAGGGCCGCCCCGGCGGCACGCGACTGCTCGCTGCCCTTGTCGGTCAGCGGGCGCTCGGCGTCAGGCGATCCCTCCGCCGCGTCCCCATGCCGCAACAACCAGATCATCGCGATGCGGCACCATAGAGGCTGAGCATGGAAGCCATCACCGCACCACCGCCAGCACCCGAGCTCGACTCGCCGGACTTCTACTCCAACCGCGAGCTGTCCTGGCTCCAGTTCAACGAGCGCGTTCTGGAGCTGGCCGAGGACGAGTCGCTGCCGCTGCTGGAGCGGGTCAAGTTCCTGGCCATCTACGCCTCCAACCTGGACGAGTTCTACATGGTGCGCGTGGCCGGGTTGCACGATCAGGTGGAGGCGGGGATCGACGCCCGCGGACCCGACGGGCTGTCGCCCGGCGAGACGATCGTGCGCATCGCCGAGCGCACTCGCGAGCTGGGGCACCGCCAGTCGCGTCAGTGGGAGGACGTGGTCCGCCCGCGGCTGGCCGATGAGGGCATCCGCGTGATCGACTGCGCCGACTGCAACCGCGACGAGCTGGAGGCGATCGACCGCCAGTTCTCCGAGCAGATCTTCCCGGTGCTCACGCCGCTGGCGGTCGGCCCTGGGCGGCCGTTCCCCTACATCTCGAACCTCTCGCTGTCGCTGGCGGTGTGGCTGCGCGACCCGGTGTCGGGCACGGAGACGTTCGCCCGGGTGAAGGTGCCCAAGGAGGTGCTCCCGCGCTTCGTGCCGATCGGCGACGACATGTTCGTCCCGCTCGAGACGATCATCGCGCGCCACCTCGACCAGCTCTTCCCGGGCATGGAGATCCTGCGCCACGACATCTTCCGGGTCACCCGCGACGCGGACTTCACCGTGTCCGACGAGGCCGACGACCTGCTTCGCGCGGTCGAGGACGAGCTGCGCCGGCGCCGCTTCGGCGAGGTGGTGCGACTCGAGATCAGCTCGTCCATGGACCCGGACATGCGCTCTTACCTGGTCGAGCAGCTGGGTATCGAGGAGACCCAGGTGATCGACGTCGACGGTCTGCTCGACCTCGACGACCTGTGGTCGCTGCACGACGTGGACGGACACCGCGAGCTGCGCGACCCGCCCTGGACGCCGGTCACGCAGGCCGTGCTCTCCGACGCCGACGACGACAAGGCCGACGTGCTCGCGGCCATGCGGGCGCGCGACCTGCTCGTGCACCACCCGTACGACTCCTTCGCGTCGAGCGTCGAGCGCTTCATCCAGCAGGCGGTGGCCGACCCCGACGTGCTGGCGATCAAGATGACCGTGTACCGCACCTCCGACGACTCGGAGCTGGTGCCGTCGCTGATCCGGGCGGCCGAGCGGGGCAAGCAGGCGGTCTGCCTGGTCGAGCTGAAGGCGCGCTTCGACGAGCGCCAGAACATCGAGTGGGCGCGCTCGCTCGAGGAGGCGGGCGCGCACGTGGTGCACGGCCTGCCGGGGCTCAAGACACATGCGAAGGCGCTGCTGGTGGTGCGTCGCGAAGGCGCCGGGGTGCGCCACTACGTGCACATCGGCACCGGCAACTACCACGCAAAGACGGCACGCCTCTACGAGGACTTCGGGCTGTTCACGACTGACCGCCAGATCGCCGCGGACGTGGCGGAGCTGTTCAACACGCTGACCGGCGCGGCGCGCTCCCCCACGTTCCGCAAGGTGATCACAGCGCCCGAGGACATGCGCCCCTGGTTCCTCGACCAGGTGCGGCGCACGATCGCCGAGCACGAGGCCGGTCGGGAGGCGCGCATCATCCTCAAGCTGAACTCGTTGGTGGACACGCGCTGTATCCGCGCGCTCTACGAGGCCTCCCAGGCCGGGGTGCAGGTGGACATCAACGTGCGCGGGATCTCCTGCCTGCGGGCGGGGGTGCCCGGCGTGTCGGAGAACATCCGCGTGATCTCGGTGGTCGGCCGCTTTCTCGAGCACACCCGCTTGTATGGCTTCTGGCGCGGCGACGAGCGCCACTACTGGATGGGCTCGGCCGACCTGATGCCGCGCAACCTCGACACGCGTGTGGAGCTGCTCGTCCCGGTCGAGGACCCGGCCCTGCGCGACGAGATGGAGGACACGGTGGAGCGCTGTCTCGCCGACGACACGTTCGCGTGGGAGCTGCGGCCCGACGACTCCTGGGAGCGGCGCCGCGGCGGCACGCGCTCGGTGCACCGCGAGCTGATGGAGCGGGCACTGGAGCGGGCGGCCGTGGACGCCGGCCCTAGGGCAGACTCAGCCCCAGCCGGCGCTTGAGCTCGAGCACGCGCGCGGCCGAGCCGCGGACGCGGTCACGGAAGGCGCGCGAGCGCCGCGCCCGGGCCAGCAGACGCGGGTAGACGTCGTTCCAGCTGGCGCTGCCGGTCATCAGGATCAGGTCGACGCCGGCGCGCACGGAGCGCTCTGCAGCCCCCGCCACACCGGACCGGTCGAGCACCGCCTGCGCCTCCAAGCTGTCCGTGACCGCCACGCCCTCGAAGCCGAGCCGCTCGCGCAGCAGGTCGGTCACGATCGGCTGCGACTGGGAGGCGATCCGGCGCGGGTCGAGCCGCGAATAGACGGCGTGGGAGAGCATCACGAGGGGCACGCCGGCATCGATCGCGGCGCGGAACGGGACCAGGTCCGCGCTCACGTCGCCGTCGATGCGAGCCGTGGCGTCGTCGGTGTTCACGGCGGCGCGGCCGAGGCCGGGGAAGTGCTTGGCCGTGGCGGCCAGCCGCGCCGACCACATGCCATCGATCGAGGCGCGCGTGCGGTCGGCGATCCCCTCCGGGTCGCCCGCGAACGCGCGCGACGCGAGCGCCGCGCCCGTGCCCGTCGGCACGTCCGCCACCGGAGCCAGGTTCACGTTCACGCCCGCGGTTCGCAGCTGTCTCGCCGCGGAGCGCGCGGCGCGACGAACCTCCGCCGGCTGGCCCTGGAACGGCTGCCCGGCGACCGGACCGGCCCAGCCGACCGTGCGGATCTCGCCGCCCTCCTGGTCGACCATGACCAGCGCGCCGTTGTGGGCGTTGCGCTGGAGCGCGCCCGTAAGGCGCTGCCATTGCGACGGCTCCCCGCCGTTGGGCCCGAACAGGATCACGCCGGCGGTCTCGCCCGCGCGCAGGCGCCGACGGATGTACGGCGGGGGTGACGTGCCCGGGAAGCTGGAGATCGTCAGCTGGCCGACCTGCTGGCGCAGGCTGAGGCGGTCGACGGCCTCGAGCACCTGCTGCGGAGGCTGTCGTGGCGCCGACGCGCTCGTGGCGCCGTCCTCGTCGCCATCGGCTCCGATCGCGATCCCGGCGCCGAGGGCCAGCAGCGCGACCCCGACCAGCACCGCCAGGCGCCGCCGCGCGGCCGGGTCGCTAGAGAGCCGCACGCTCCGGCTGCGAGGTACCCGAAGCTTCCCGCGGCCCTCCCTTCTCCTCGAGGCCGGCCCACTTGCAGCCGTCGGTGAGGGCCACCAGGCCGAAGCCGTCGACGGGGCCGAGCGCCCCGGTCCCCTGAATGCCGCCCTCGGCGGCGAGCTGCGCGCCCCAGGCCAGGATGCGACCGGTGAACGTGTACCCGTCCACGCCGGTCACGTGCACCTCGGCGAGCTCCCCACCAGCCGAGTCGTAGGCGATGGCGACGATGTGCGACTGCGACCGCGCGCGTGACTCGGCGTCGGGACCGCCGGTGGAGCCCTTCACGAAGCGCCCGCCGATCGCCTTCACGGCGGTGGCCATCCCCGGCAGGGTCATGCCCATGGACATCACCTGCATCGGGCGCGAGAGCGGCCCAAACCAGCCCAGGTAGGCGTTCACCTCGCGCAGCTGCGGAGCGACCCTGGGCAGCGTGAAATGCTCGGAGCTGCCGACCGCCACGGCGTCGCGCCGCTTCGAGCCCACCTGGAAGGCGCGCACCCGCTTGGCGCTGCGCTCCGTCTGCACCCGCCCGTCGCGGAACACGAAGCTCGGCTCGCCCAGCGCGCCGACGCCCGTGGCCATCGTGCCGCCGCTCGCGGCCGCCTTGCCGGTGAAGAAGTAGCCGACGTCGACCCGCACGGCGTCCTCCCCGGCGCGCCTGAGCGCGATGCCGCCGGCGAGGTTGCCCGGCACCCAGTCGTACCCGAACGCGGTGAGCATGGCGCTGCCGGACTGCTCGGCCGCCGGGCCGTAGCGCTCGAAGACCTCCCGGATGAAGGCCGGCTCTCCGGTGGAGTCGATGTAGTGGGCGCCGACCGAGGAGGCGGCCGCCGCAGCGGGGCCTCCCCAGCGCGCGAAGGGACCGACCGTGCTCACCAGCACGTCGCCGCGCTCGACCAGCGCGCCCACGCTCGCGGGCTCCGAGACGTCGGCGATGGCGGTGTCCAGGCCGCCCAGCTCCGCGGCCATCGCCTCCAGGCGCTCCCGCCCACGGGCGGCCAGCACCGGGCGCAGCCCGCGCTCGACCATCGCCTCCGCGGTGAGGCGGCCCGTGTAGCCGGTGGCGCCGAAGAGGACGATCCGGCCCGGCACGCCTCAGCCCGCCTGGCGGCGTTCCTCGAGCACGAGGCGAATGCGCTCGAGCGCCTGGGGGGCGGCTCGCTCCACGCGCTTGAGGTCCCAGCCGGACAGCGTGACCACGCGCATCGGCGTCTTGGCCGAGACGGTCGCGTTGCGCAGCGTCTTCTCGAGCAGTCCCATCTCGCCGAAGAAGTCGCCCGGACCCAGGTCCGCGACGTGCTCGCCGCCGCGCGTGACCTCCGCCTCACCCTCCTCGATGGCCATGAACTCGTAGGAGAAGTCGCCCTCGCGCACGAGCTCCCTGCCCTGCTCCACGGAGACTTCGGTGGCGAACGGGGCGATCTGGGCGAGCTCTTCGTCGCCGACCTCCTCGAACAACGGGATCGACTTAAGCCTGCTGGCGTCCAACGGTCCATCCTCCTGGCTCGCGGTCGGCGCGACTCTACCCGAGCGCGGCATCCCGGGGCCGTACCATCCACTGCCGTCGAGTCATGTTCGCCCGTTACGTCTCAGGCGCTCTGCTCAACCAGCTCCGCGAGGGGCGGGTCCAGTTGGTCGACGCCCAGCGCCGACGCGTGTTCGGGTCATCCGACGCCCAGCTCGCGACGACGGTGCGCCTGCACGACGACCGCTTCCTGCGGGCCCTGCCGCGCGGCAGCCTGGCGCTGGCCGAGGCCTATGTGGACGGCAGCTGGGACAGCGACGACCTCGTCACCCTGGTGCGGATCGGGGCGCGTGAGATGCCGCGCATCGACCGCCTGCGGCGCCCCGTCGCGCCGGTGCTGAAGGCCATCGGCCGCGTGCCGCGCAACACGCGCGACGGTGCCCGCCGCCACATCGCCGCGCACTACGACCTCGGCAACGACATGTTCCGCCTCTTCCTCGACGAGACCATGACGTACTCGTGCGCCTACTTCGAGTCGCCGCGGATGAGCCTGCGCGAGGCCCAGGAGGCGAAGCTCGACCGCGTCTGCCGCAAGCTCGAGCTGGGGCCCGACGATCATCTGCTCGAGATCGGCTCCGGCTGGGGCTCCCTGGCGCTACACGCCGCCGGGCGCTACGGCGCGCGCGTCACCACGACAACGATCTCGCGCGAGCAGCACGCGGTGGCGGTGGAGCGGGTGCGCGAGGCCGGCCTCGAGGATCGCGTGACGGTGCTGCTCGACGACTATCGGGACCTGCGGGGGCGGTTCGACAAGCTCGTCTCGATCGAGATGATCGAGGCGGTCGGCTGGCAGTACTTCGACCTCTTCTTCAGGCGTTGCAGCGAGCTGCTCCGGCCGGAGGGCCTGATGCTCCTCCAGGCCATCACCGTCGACGACCGGGCCTATGAGCTCGAGAAGGGCACGCGGTCGTTCATCAGGCAGCTGATCTTCCCTTCGGGCTGCCTGCCGTCGGTGGAGGTGATCCGCCGGTCCATCGGCCGCGTAACTGATCTGCAGATGCTCGATCTCGAGGACATCACGGACCACTACCCCGAAACGCTGCGGCGCTGGCGCGAAAACTTCGTACGTAGCGCGAATCGCGCGGCCGAACTGGGCTATGACTCGCGCTTCCGACGGCTCTGGGAGCTTTACTTCGCCTGGTGCGAGGGCGGGTTCAGGGAGCGCAGGATCGGCGACGTGCAAGCACTGCTCGCCAAGCCGTCCTACCGCGGCTCCGTCTCGCCCCCGCGCCGGACCCAGGTCCTGACCGAGACGTGACGCCGGGCAAGCTCAACTACGTTCGCCGCGGCCAGGGCGAGCCGCTCGTCCTGATTCATCCGCTCGGGGCGGAGCTGGTGGTCTGGGAGCCGGTCATGGAGCGCCTGGCGCGCGACCGCGACGTAATCGCCGTCGACCTGCCCGGATTCGGGCACTCGCCGGCGCTCGGGAACGGCCACGAGCCCACGCCGCAGGTGATGGCGGACAGCGTGGCGGCTCTGCTGGACGACCTCGGCGTGGGCCGCGCGCACGTGGCGGGCAACTCACTCGGCGGATGGGTGGCGCTCGAGCTGGCCAAGGGGGGGCGGGCGCTCTCGGTCGCCGGCCTCTGCACCGCCGGGCTGTGGTCGCGCCCGCTCGGGCCCAGGCCTGGCCGTGACGCGCGCAAGGTGGGTCGCCGGCTGCTGCCGGTGCTGCCGGCCATGCTCCGCAGCGCGAAGGGCCGCCGGCTGGTGCTGCGCGGCTCGGTGGGGCACCCGGAGCGGGTGCCGCCCGAGGCGGCCACCCGGCTCGTGCGTTCCTACGTGACGTCGGAGGGATACGAGAGCGCCAACGACGCGATGCGCGCGGCGGTCTTCTCGGGCTTCGAGAACATCCGCGTCCCGGTCACGCTCGCCTGGGGCGACCTGGATCGCATCGTGCGCCGCCCGAGCCAGACGGTGCCCGACTGGCGCACGATCGTGCTGCACGGCTGCGGCCACATCCCCACCTGGGACGACCCGAGCCAGGTGGCGCGGGCGCTGCTGATGGCGAGTAACTGATTTGCATCCGGGGGCTCGACGCCCCCGGACCCCCGAGGCACGC
Source organism: uncultured Thermoleophilaceae bacterium (assembly GCA_963716215.1). Taxonomy (GTDB): domain Bacteria; phylum Actinomycetota; class Thermoleophilia; order Solirubrobacterales; family Thermoleophilaceae; genus JACVRW01. The sequence goes on from OY970298.1 coordinate 351,820, forward strand.
TGGCCGGTTGGGTGGCATCCGGGGGCTCACGCCCCCGGACCCCCGAGGCACGCTGGCCGGTTGGGTGGCATCCGGGGGCTCACGCACCCCGCCCCCCCGAGGCACGCTGGCCGGTTGGGTGGCATCCGGGGGCTCACGCCCCCGGACCCCCGAGGCACGCTGGCCGGTTGGGTGGCATCCGGAGGCTCGCGCCCCCGGACCCCCGACGACACTGACTTTTGCCACCTATGACGTCGTTAAACGCAGTCTCGCGGTCCCCGCAGCACCTCGCGCCCCCTCGCTTGCTGCCGTTGGCCGGCGGAGACAGCCCGCCTACCGCGACGGCACCCGGGGGCTGGCGCCCCCCGCCCCCCTAGGATCTCCCCATGGCTGTGGCCCCGCCTCCGGCCGTTCCGACCGGTGTCCTCGAGCGAATCCAGTCCGATCTGCGCTCGCAGCGTGCCGCCAGCGGGTCCTGGCCGCCCGGCGACCTGTCGTTCAGCCTGCGCCGCACCCGCGCTTTCGAGAGCGAGCCGCTGCCGATCCTGCTCGACCTCCACGAGCGCTACGGCCCGGTGTTCACGATCCGGTTGCTCTATCTGCCGGTCGTGTTCGCGCTCGGACCCGAGGCGAACCACTACATCACCGTCTCCAACGCGGCCAACTTCCGCTGGCGCGACGGCTCGATGGGCGACCTGATCCCACTGCTCGGCGACGGCTTGCTCACCACCGACGGCGACTACCACCGGCGCGCCCGACGGATCATGCTGCCGGCCTTCCATCGCGAGCGGCTGGCGGAGTCGACTTCGATCATGGTTGAGGAGACCGAGCGGGCGCTGGAGGGATGGCGCCCGGGCATGCCGCTGAACCTGTACACGTGGACGCGCCGGCTGGCGCTGCGCGTGGCGATGCGGGCTCTGTTCGGGTTCGACGCGGACCGCAACGAGCGCGACGGACAGATGGCGAAGGAGTTCGAGGACACGCTCGGCTACTGGGGCCGCGACTACGTGCTGCAGATGCTGCGCGGGCCCGGGTCGCCGTGGCGCGCGATGACGCGCTCGCGAGCCGCCCTCGATCGGGTCATCTTCGAGGAGATCTCGCGGCGGCGTGCGAGCGGCGAGCGCGGCGTGGACATCTTGTCGCTGCTGCTCGACGCCGAGGACGAGGACGGCTCGCGGCTGTCCGACCAGGAGCTGCGCGACCAGGTGATGACGCTGCTGTTCGCCGGCCACGACACCGCCACCTCAACGGTCACGTTCATGTTCTACGAGCTGGCGCGCAACCGCCACGAGATCGGACCGCTGGTGGAGGAGCTCGACCGGGTCGTTGGCGACCGAGCACCGACCGCGGAGGAGTTGGTCGGTGGCCTGCCGCGGCTCGACATGGCGCTGGACGAGACCCTGCGGATGTACCCGCCCGCCTGGATCGGCCCGCGCCGGTCGATCGAGCCGTTCGAGCTTGCCGGGGTTCACGTCCCGGGCGGGGTGTTCGTGAACTACTGCTCCTGGGCGAGCCATTACCTGCCCGGGGTCTTCCCCGAGCCGGAGCGCTTCCGCCCGGACCGGTTCGCGCCGGAGGCGAAGGCGGCCTTGCCGAAGGGTGCTTACGTGCCGTTCGGAGGCGGCTCGCGGACGTGCATCGGGATGCGCTTCGGCCAGCTCGAGGTGAAGGCGATCGCGGCGGGCATCCTGCGGCGGTTCGACCTCGCGCTGACCGAGCCCGAGCGCGCGCTGTCGATCCGCCAGATGCCGACGCTGTCGCCGCGCGGCGGGCTGCCGGTCAAGGTGCGCGCTCGCTGAACAGAGCGGGTTCGCAGGCCGCTTGTTCGGACAGGCCCGCGGCTTCGAGGACCCGCTGCCAGCCGTTCTGCTCGACGAACCACTCCTGGCGCGCGATCTTGCCCCGCGAGGACAGCTCCATCACCGTTCCGCCAGATGTCACCTCGGTTTTGACGCCGCTGCCGCGCCCGAAGCCGACGAAGTCGCCTTTCACCGCGACCCGGCCGTCGGCATCGACCAGCCGGTCGAGCGTCCAGAACCAACGCTCGAACGCCGAGTCGATCTCGCCATAGAGCGCCCGGACACCCTCGCGTCCACGAAAGCAGCCGCCCACGCCCACGCCGTCCATCCCATGCATCCAGACCTCCGTGTCCGGCTCGTAGACGAGCACGTTCAAGTCCACGTCGCTGCGCGCCACTGCGCTAAAGCCCGCGTGATCGCCGCCTGCATCGCCCGTCTCCTCAGCGGCGAGCCGAGCTTGAGCCGGACCGTGCCCGCCGAGATCGCCGTTCCGATCGCGGGCGCTCGCAGGATTAGCCAGTCGAGCAGGTCGCGCTTTTCCTGCGGCATCGCCCACCCAGTATCCCCGAGGGGCCGAGGCGTGTGAGAAACGCCCGGCCTGCACCACGGGGATGGGCGGTGCCTGGCTCGAACAGGCGACCTCCACGGTGTAAACGTGGCGCTCTGCCAACTGAGCTAACCGCCCCAGCGGGCGAGTCTAGTATCCGGCCGTGTGAACGCCCGGCTGTTCTGGAAGTCGCTCGTGGTGCAGGGCGTGGTGGTGGCGATTCCCTTCGCGGGACTCGGTCTGGCGCTCGATCGCGACTTCTTCGAGGACTGGGGTTGGGCCGTCGGCCCGGTGATCTGGCTTGGGTGCTCGCTGGTCAGCGCGCGCATCCTCGCGCTGCCACTGGGCTACGTCCTGTTCTCGGCCCTGGCGGGCGGAGTGGCCGGCACGGTCGTGATGCTCGCCGCGAGCCATCTGGCCGGCATGGGTGCGGCGCTGCTGGTGTTCGCGGCCTCGTGCGGGAGCTACGACCCGGACGCCGAGGCTGAGGCGCAGCGGGAGTGGGAGGCGGAGAAGGCGAAGCGAGCGGCGACCAAGGGCTAGCCTCGCGAGCGTGATCGAACGGATTCGAGAGATGCCGGAGGGAACGCTCGGCTTCCGGGTGACCGGCGAAGTGGAGCGCGAGGACTACACGGAGGTGCTGGTCCCGGACCTCCACCGCGCGATGGAGGCGGGCCGGGGACTGCGGACCCTCTACGTCATCGAGGATCTGGACGAGATCGAGGCCACGGCGCTCTGGGAGGACGCGAAGCTGGGCTTCGACGCAGGGGTGCGCCACCACCGCGACTGGGTGCGCTCGGCAATCGTCACGGACCTCGAGTGGATGGCCCGCGCGACCAAGGTGTTCGCCTGGATGATCCCCGGCGAAGCACGCGTGTTCCCGCTGGCGGAGCTCGAGCAAGCCAAGGCGTGGGTGGCAGGCTCGACGGGCTGAGTAGGAAGTAGCCCCGACGAGAATCGAACTCGCGCTACGAGAGTGAAAATCTCGCGTGCTAACCACTACACCACGGGGCCGTGGCTGGGATTCTAGGCTCGTCACGTCGTCCGCACCCTGTGGGAACATATGTTCGTATGGCCCCCACCCGTCCCCGCAAGCCGATCGAGATGGCGCGGGCGCGCGAGCTGCGCGGTGGAGGGATGTCCTTGAAGCGGATCGCGGCTCAGCTCGGAGTGTCACCAAGCAGCGTGATGTTGTGGACACGAGACATCACGCTCACGAACGAACAGATTGCCGCGAATATGAATCGCGGCGGCGGCCCTTGGGATCCGGAGCGCCTCCGCGCGGCTGCCGCCGCCCGCTCGGCCTCCTGTCGCGCGAAGCGTGCAAAGGCCCAAGCCGAGGGGCGCGCGCGGGCTAGGGCCGGCGACGCTCTCCACCAGGCCGGATGCATGCTCTATTGGGCCGAGGGTTCCAAGAGCCGCAACGACGTACGGCTGACGAACTCGGACCCACGGATGATCCGCTTCTTTTGCCGCTTCTTGGTGGAATCCCTGGGGATCGAGCCGCTCGACATTCGCGTCTCGCTCAACGTCTACACGAACAACGGCCTGAGCATCGGGGACATCGAGGACCATTGGCTCAAGACGCTCGGCCTCCCGCGGAGCTCCCTACGGAAACACACCTTGAACCACATGCCCACGTCCAGCAGCGGTCGCGCGCGGGGTCGGCTGCCGTACGGAGTCTGCCGAGTCAGCGTGGGCAGCACGCGAGCCGTGCAACACATCTACGGAGCGATCCAGGAGTACGCGGCGTTTGACGAGCCGGCGTGGCTCGCGTAAGCGTCCTGGCACTAGGCGGGATCCGACACCGCCAGCGGCGGCCCAGGGGTCGGCACCGCCGATCGCCCATAATGTCGGGGCTGGGTCGTTAGCTCAACTGGTAGAGCAGCGGACTTTGAAAGGAGCGCCAGTCGGGAAACCGCTGGTTAGTCGGCGGCTGTTTGCTGGAACCCCCTTAGAGCCTGAGGTACCCAAGCGGTGACAATCCTCAGGATTGGGCAATCAGCAGGCAACCCGGAGTCGTTTGTGCTTCGGAGAGCCCTCAGAGGCCATACGCCGCCCGCCCTAACGTCGAGTCGAGGGCGAAGAGATGGTCCAGACCGCAACGCCCGCTAAGCGGGAGGCCGGTGAGAGCCGGTGCGGCAGGTTAATCCGTTGGTTCTGGGTTCGAGTCCCAGGCGACCCATCGACACAAGCCGGTGAGCGGCGGCTCAGGCCGCCGACTTCGCCCGGCGCCGCTTGGCCGCGAGGATCGCGTCCAGCAGTCCGGGGAAGCGTGCTTCGAGGTCATCGCCTCGAAGCGACAGCAGGCGCTTGCGGCCCTCGGGCCGCGTGCGCACGACGCCCGACTCGCGCAGCACCCTGAAGTGGTGCGAGAGCGTGGCCTTCGAGAGACCCAGGTCGAACGTGCCGCAGGACGGCTCGTCGCCCTCGGCCAGACGCCTGACGATCTCCAGGCGGGCGGGGTCGCTGAGCGCGTGGAGCACGGACGACAGCTCTAGCTCCCCCCGGGCCGGATGGTGTGGTTCCCTCATCTGCTCGCCACGCGGACGAGTCTAGCGACGGTTCGATGAACGTCTAAAGGCTTAGTGCCGAAAGTGACGACGCGCGGTGAAGACCATCGCGACGCCAGCCTCGTCACAGGCGTCGATCACCTCGCCGTCGCGCTGCGACCCGCCTGGCTGGATGACAGCCTGCACGCCAGCCTCCACCGCCAGCTGCACCCCGTCGGCGAACGGGAAGAACGCATCGGACGCCATCACGGCCTTGCTGAGATCGAGTCCCGCCGCCGCGGCCTTGTCGACCGCTATCCGCACCGAGTCGATCCGGCTCATCTGACCCGCACCGATCCCCGCCGTCCCGAGTCCGGTGGCCAGCACGATCGCGTTCGAGCGCACGTGCTTGCACACCCTCATCGCGAACAGCAGCTCGCCCCACTCCTCCTCGGTCGGCTTGCGCCGCGTGACCACGTCCATCTCCTCGCGCGCCTCTAGCCCCGTGTCGTGGTCCTGGACGACCATGCCGCCGCGCACGCGTTTTACGTCGTGCTCGGTCACCGGAACCCGCCGGCGCTCCTGGTTCTCCAGCAGCCTCACGTTCGGCTTCTGCTCGAGCAGCTCGAGCGCGTCCTCGTCGTAGCCCGGCGCGAAGATCACCTCCGCGAACTGGGCGTGCAGCTTCTCCGCGAGCGCTCGGTCCACGCGGCGGTTGAAGCAGTAGATCCCTCCGTAGGCGCTCTGCGGGTCGGTCGCCAGCGCCTTGTCGAACGCGTCGCCCACGCCGGTCGCGATCGCCACCCCGCACGGGTTGTTGTGCTTGATGATCGCCGCCATCGGCAACTCGAAGTCGTCCACCAGCCGCCGCCCCGAGTCCAGGTCGAGCAGGTTGTTGAAGGTCAGCTCCCTGCCGTGCAGCTTCGACACCATCGACATCAGGTGCGTGCGGGCGCCGACCTCTGAGTAGTACGCGGCGCGCTGGTGCGGGTTCTCGCCGTACGGCAGGTCCAGGACCTTCTCGTAGGAGCGCGTGTACTGGACCGGGAAGTCCTCCTCGCGCTCGGCGAACCACCGCGAGATCGCCGTGTCGTAGCGCGCCGTGAGGGCAAACGCTTCCAGCGCGAGGCTCTCGCGCGTGCGCCCGGAGAGCCTGCCGTCGTTCTGGCGCAGCTCCTCGAGCACCGCGTCGTAGCTCTCGGGCGACACCACCACGGCGGTGAACGGGTGGTTCTTGGCGGCGGCGCGGATCAGCGTCGGGCCGCCGATGTCGATGTTCTCGATCACCTCGAGGTCGTCGACCCCGCGCCGCTGCGAGACGCGCTCGAACGGATAGAGGTTCACGCAGACGAGGTCGATCGGCTCGATCTCGTGCTGGTTGAGGGTGTCCACGTGCTCCGGCTCGGAACGGATCGCGAGCAGCCCGGCGTAGATCCGCGGGTTCAGGGTCTTGACCCGCCCGTCCAGGATCTCGGGGAAGTTCGTGTAGTCCTCGACCGGGCGCGTCTCCACGCCCTGGTCGGCCAGCTCGCGGGCCGTCCCGCCCGTGGAGACCAGCTCCACGTCCATCGCGGCGAGGCCGCGCGCGAACTCCACCAGCCCGCGCTTGTCCGACACGCTCAGCAGTGCACGCCTGATGCGAACGTCCCCGGGGGCGCTCACCTCGGTGCCGCGCCGCTCAACCGCCATCGTCCACCACCACCGCACGCGGGTTCGCCGGATCGGGGCGCACCCGCCCCTCGGCAATCAGACGCACCGCGCGCGGCAGCAGTCGATGCTCCACGCCATGCACTCGCTCCTCGATCTCTCCGATGCGGGCAGGATACGAAAGCTCGAGCTGCTCTTGAAGCACGATGCGTCCGCTGTCCACTCCCTCGTCCACGAAGTGGACCGTCACGCCGGTCAGCTTGACCCCGTATTCGACGGCCTGCTCGATTGCCTTCAGACCCGGGAACGACGGCAGCAGCGACGGGTGCACGTTCACGATCCGCCCGGCGAAGCGGCCGATGAACTCCCGGCTGAGCAGCTCCATGAAACCGGCCAGCACCACCAGGTCGGTCGCGCGGCCCTCGAGCCAGTCCCCCAGGGCACGGTCGCGCTCCCCGCGGTCGGCGTGATCGCCGATCGCGAAGACCGCGGACTCCACCCCGGCGGCCTCGGCGCGGCTCAGCCCGAGCGCGTCCGCCCGGGAGGCCGCGACTCCCACGATCTCGATCTCCCCGCCCGGCTCGTGCAGCTGGTCGAGCAGCGCCTGCAGGTTCGTGCCGGCGCCCGAGATCAGCACCGCGACGCGGAAGGGACCGGCGACCACCGCTCAGGCGGCCGCCGCGCGGGCCGGCAGGCGCAGCACGGGATAGGGGCCGCCCGTGGTCTCGAGGCGACCCGCCTCGATCAGCTCGTCGACTCGCGCCAGGATGTCGGCCCGGCGCATGCGCGACGAGCTGCCGTACGCGGGTAGCCCGTCGTACGAGTTGCGCAGCAGCTTCTTGCTGCGCCCGCCGTGCAGGATCTCCGCGCACGTGGTGCGCCCGACGGCGGGTCGCGCCGAGCGCGCCACGGACATGATCGCGTCATCGAGGTTCTCGATCGCCACCGGATCGGGCGGTGGGGGAGCCGGGACCAGCCCCGGGTTGCAGACGTCGCAGCACTCGCCCGGCCCGGGCGCCGGGTCGGAGCGGTCGCCGAAGTGCCGCAGGATCGCCGTGCGACGGCAGCTGTCCTGCTCCACATACGCCCAGATCTGGCGATACTGGCGCCAGCGCGCCTTCGCGCCCTCCTCCAGCGACGAGCGACAGAGGGCCGCCGCGCGCCGGTCGTAGCGGCCGAGCAGGCGCCCCGCCACCCGGTCCGGCGAGGAGGGCGTGGGCGAGATCAACCCCGCCCGGGTGAGATGTCCGATCAGGGAGCGCAAGCGGTCGCCGTCTCCGCCCAGGCCGCGTGCCAGCTCGTACGCGTCGAGCGCGTAGCGCCCGTCGCCGTCCGCCACCGCGGCGATCCGATCCGCCAGCCAGCCGGGCAGGTCCTCGTCGATCTGCTCGCGCTTGATGAAGTGCACGTGCAGCGCCTTGTCGCGGTTCTCGGCCAGCAGCAGCGCTCGCGCGGGCTCGCCGTCGCGTCCCGCGCGCCCCGCCTCCTGGTAGTAGGCCTCGAGCGAGGCCGGCACGCTGGCGTGCACCACGGTGCGCACGTTCGCCTTGTCCACGCCCATGCCGAACGCGTTGGTGGCGCAGATCACCCGCACGTCGTCGGCGAGGAAGCGCCGCTGGACGGTGGCGCGCCGCTCCCGGTCCAGACCGGCGTGGTAGGCCACGGCCTCCTCGCCGAGCGACTCGCTCAGCTCGGCCGCCAGCTCCTCCGATCCCGCGCGCGTGCCCGCGTACACGATCGCCGGCAGGGCGTCCGGGCGGCGCAGGGCCTCCGCCACGAGCGCCCGCTTCTCGTGCCCGCCCGGTCGCGCCACCGCGAACGCGATGTTGGGCCGGTCGAAGCCGGTGGCCACGCGCAGCGGGTCGCGCAGACCCAGCCGGCGCTCCACGTCGAGCGCCACCTGCGGGGTTGCCGTGGCCGTGGAGGCCACGAGCGCCTGCGCCCCGAGCATGCGCGCGGCGTCGGCGAGGCGGAAGTAGTCGGGCCGGAAGTCGTGGCCCCACTGCGACACGCAGTGCGCCTCGTCCACCACGAACAGCCCCACGCGCACGTCGCGCATGCGCTCGAGGAAGCCGAGCGCGGCGAAGCGCTCCGGCGCCACGTACAGCAGTCGCAGCTCCCCGTTCGCGGCCCGCTTCATGACCGAGGCGTTCGTGGAGCTGTCCTGCTGGGCGTTGACGAGGGCAACGCGGTCGCCGAGACCGCGTGCGGCGAGCGCCTCGACCTGGTCCTGCATCAGCGCCACCAGTGGCGATACGACGACCGTGAGGTCGTCGCGCAGCATCCCGGGCAGCTGGTAACAGAGCGACTTGCCCGAGCCGGTTGGCATCACCACGAGCACGTCGCGGCCCGCCAGCGCGGCCTCGCACGCCTCGCGCTGCCCGCGGCGGAAGTCGCCGAAGCCGAACAGGTCACGGAGCGCTTGGTTGAGGTCCATCGGGAGGGCCACAGTAGCGGTGCGAGCGGAGGGAGGGGGAGGGAATTTGCGGGCCGTTTACGCCAGTTGCGGAGAAGTCACTCGAGGGTGCGGTGCCGGGCCGCGCTCAGGCGGCCCGGCACCCCCGTGCACCTACGCCCGCGGGAGGTTGAGCGCCAGACTGCGCGCGCTCTTCTTCACGGCGCCGTCGTGCTTGGAGACGAGCACCGCCCGCACGCCGAGCTTGCCGCGCTTGGCCAGCGCATCGGCCTTGGCCGGCAGCGTCAGCTTCACCTTGACCGTCTCGCCCGGTGCCACCCGGAACCTGCGGCCACCCAGGTCGACCTTCCCCTTGGCGCCGCTCAGGCGCAGCACGCCGGCGCAGGCCTTCTCGGCCCCTGCCGGGCAGCTGACGGACATCGTCACCACTGCCTTGCCGCCGCGCACGACGACCTTCGCCTTGCCGGCGAGCCGCGGGTAGGGACGCGCCGGACGCGCGACCTTCTCCACGTCCACGGTCGTGTCAGCCCGGTCGACCACTGCCCTGTCGAACCCGCTGCCGCCCTGCACCGTGTCCGCAGCGCGGTTGCGCACCTCGAAGCGGTCGTTGCCCGAGCCGCCGTCGGCGAGCACGCGCAGTCGACCCGACAGGCCCCGCTTGGCGGCGATCGTGTCGTTGCCAACCAGGCCGTTCATCTCGATCCGCTCGGTGTCGAGGTCGATCGTGAACGGCACCAGGTTGGTCCGCTGGAAGCGGATGCCGGAGCCGTTCGGGGCGACCTGGAAGGCGTCGCCCGCGGTGACCGATCCGTTCACGCGGGTCAGGTCGGCGCCGTCGCCGCCACTGGCCGTGTCGGACCCGTCGCCGTCGTTCCACTCGAGCACGTCGTCGCCCGCGCCGCCGCGCATGGTGTCGCCGCCGCGGTCGCCGTTGACCCGGTCGTCCCCGGCGCCCCCGTCGACCACGTCGGCTGCTTCGCCGCCGTTGACGCGGTCGGCGCCGTCGCCGCCGGTAATCGTGTCGCTCCCCGTGTTGCCGTTGAGCGTGAGCAGGATGCGCCCGGCCAGGCCCGGCGCGCCCGCCATCAGGTCATCGCCGCCCAGCCCGTTCACCGTCATGCGCTCGGCAAGCGTGTCCAGCTTGAAAAGGCCGAGGTTCACGCGGTCGAACGTGGTCCGGCCATTGGCGCCGGGCGTGATCCGGAAATCGTCGCCGGCGTTGGCGGACCCGTTGACCTCGATCTCGTCGTTGCCGGCGTCACCGTCCATCGTGTCCGACCCGTCGCCGTTGTTCCACACGAGCACGTCGTTGCCGTTGCCGCCCCGCATGATGTCGTCACCGGGACTCCCGACGATGCGGTCGTCGCCCTCGCCACCGGACAGCGGGTCGGCCTTGCCGCCGCCGGTCACCGTGTCGTCGCCGGCGTCGCCCTGGATGTCGAGCGAGCCGTACGTGTTGCCGAGCCCGGCCGCATTGAGGATGTCGTTGCCACCGCCGCCGCGGACGACGACGTTCGCGGCGAGCACGTCGCGCTCCTGTATGCCGTCGGTGTTCGGATCCAGGTCGGTCGCGGAGGCGAACCCCTGAGCCACCGGCAGGTTGTGGGCGATCTTGCCGCCGACCACGGTCAGCACCAAGTTGTCGGCCGCGTCGTCGCCGGCGAACGTGATCGGATCACCGGTCCCGTCCACGGTGACCGTCGCCGAGGCGGAGGCCGGGAGGGCGAGCGCCGCGGAGGCGGCGATCGCGCCCACGACCGCGAATGGGTTGCGAAGGGCTGCGTTCATTGCTGGGGCTCCTTGAGTCGGGTGGATGCTTCCGACCCTGGAAACGCGACCCAGGCGACCGTATTCCGTGAGCTTCGTCACGCTGCTGGTCGTGACCCCCGAGTTGCGCGCCGCCGTCCTCGGCGACCACCTCGACCGCCTCTACCGCGCCGCCTGGGCGCTCACCGGCGCCCGCGAGGATGCGGAGGACCTCGTGCAGGAGACCTACGAGCGCGTGCTGCGTCGTCCGCGCGAGATCGCGCGCGCCGAGGATGCGCTGCCGTATCTGCTGGGCGTGCTGCGCAACACGTGGATCGACACGGTGCGCGCCCGGGTGCGCCGACCGACGATCCCTCTCGACCCGGAGGCGGTCGGGCGCATCGAGGCGCCGTCGTCCTCACCGGAGCAACAGGTCGAGGCGCGCGAGGTATTCGCGGCGGTGGCCGCCCTGCCGGAGGACTGGCGCGACGCCGTGAGCGCGGTGGACGTCGCGGGGCTCTCGTACGCCGAGGCGGCGCAGGCGCTCGGTGTGCCGGTCGGCACGATCATGAGTCGGCTGTCACGCGGGCGCGAGCGGGTCGCACAGACCCTCGGCCGCTAGAAGGGCACCTCGCCCTTCGCCTTCCAGCCGGCCAGCTCCGCGACGGTCGCGGGGCTGACGCCGGCCGAGCCCGCCATCACGCACGTATGGCCCTGGCGCCGCCAGGTCACCGCGTTGCCGGCGCCGAACCGGCGCAACCGAGTTCCCTCGGCCTCCACGTCCTCCCCCTCGGGCTCGGTCAGCGCCTCGCCCGCCACGATCGAGTAGCGGACCCGGTCACCCCCGCGCTCGTAGATGACGGTCGTCACGTCGCGCCCGTCCACCTCGTCGCTCCGGCGGCCCACCGCGCGCCAGCCGAACTTCTCCCGGTAGTCGGGGAAGCGCACGCCCTCCACCTCGACGTCGAGCAGTGGTCCGCCCGTAACCGAGACGGCAGCGGCCGGCGCCCCGCCGGCCGCGTCGAGGACGTCGCCCACGCTCGGCGCGCCGCCGGACGTCAGCAGCACGAGCACGACCGCCGCGACCGCGCCGGCGCCCGCCAGGGCGGCGAACGGCCGCCAGCTTCGCCGTGGCCGCTCGGCGGCCAGCGCGTCCACGCGGCGACGCAGCTCGAACGGGGCCTCGACAGATGCCGCCGCGACGTGCAGCTGGTCGCGCCCGCCGCGCATCAGCGCGATCCGGCGGGCCAGCTCTGGCCGCGCCTCCAGCTCGGCCGCTCGCTCGCCCGGCAGTCGCCCGTCCACGAGCAGCGCCAAGTCCGCGTCGAGCTCGTTGTCGTCGCGCGGGTCGTTCATCTCACCCCGTAAACGCCCAAACTGGCGCGCTTATTCCCGTCAGCTGCGCAGGACGGCCAGGTCTTCGAGCGCGAACTTGCCGTTCGCGGAGTCGGAGCGGGCCAGCGGGTAGTTGCCCGAGAAGCACGCGTCGCAGTGGGTCTCGCGGGTGGAGCGGATCGCCTCGTAGACGCCGTCGAGGGAGAGGTAGGCGAGCGAGTCGCAGTCCAGCTCCCTGGCGATCTCCTCCTCGGTCCGGCCGTGGGCCACCATCTCCTGGGTCGTCGACATGTCGATCCCGTAGTGGCAGGGATGGCGGATCGGCGGGGCCGAGACGCGCATGTGGATCTCCTTCGCCCCCGCCCCGCGCAGCATCTGGACGATCTGGCGCGTGGTGTTGCCGCGCACGATCGAGTCGTCCACGACCACCAGCCGCTTGCCGGCCACCACCTCGCGCAGCGGGTTGAACTTCATCCGCAGCCCGTGCTTGCGCAGCTCCTGGCCGGGCTGGATGAACGTGCGCGCCACGTAGCGGTTCTTGATCAGCCCGTCGTCGCGCGGGATGCCCGACGCCTTCGAGTACCCGGTTGCGGCGGCGTTGCCGGAGTCCGGCACGGCGATCACGACGTCCGCGTCGACGGGCGACTCGCGGAACAGGATCTCGCCCATCTTGCGCCGCGACACCTGCGTGCGGTTGCCCTCGAGGATCGAGTCAGGGCGGGCGAAATAGATGTGCTCAAACACGCAGAAGGCCTTGCGGTCGGACTCCACCAGCTGGCGCGTCTCGATCCCGCCCGGGCCGAGCGCCACCATCTCGCCCGGCTCGACGTCGCGCAGCAGCTCGGCGCCGATGATGTCGAAGGCGCAGCTCTCGGAGGCGAGGCAGTAGCCACCCGCTGCGCCGCCGGCCGAGCCGGCGGCTTGCGCACTGCTCTCGCCGAGCTGTCCGAGCGCCAGCGGCCGCAGCCCGGCCGGGTCGCGAAACCCGACCACGGTGTCCTTCGTCATCACCACAGTCGAGAAGGCACCTTCGAGGCGCGGCATCACGTCCGCCAGCGCGTCTTCGATGCGCTCGGCGGGGTGCGTCGACAGCAGCGCGGCGATGATCTCGGAGTCCGACGTGCCGCGGAACTGCACACCCTGCTCGGTCAGCTGCGCGTGCAGATCGACCGCGTTGATGAGGTTGCCGTTGTGCGCGAGCGCCACCTGGCGGCGGTCGGAGCGCCACACCGGTTGGGCGTTCTCCCACGCCGACGACCCGGTGGTCGAGTAGCGCACGTGGCCGATGCCCATGTCGCCCTGGAGCGCCCGCAGCTTCTCCTCGTCGAACACCTGCGACACGAGGCCAAGGTCGCGCACGGTCATGATGTGGCCGTTCTCGCTGGTGGCGATGCCGGCCGACTCCTGCCCGCGGTGCTGGAGCGCGTACAGCGCGAAGTACGCGAGCCGGGCGACGTCGGATTCCGGCGCGTAGACGCCGAAGACGCCGCACTCGTCGCGAGGTCCGTCGCGGTCGTCGAGTGCCACTCGAGTCATGAGGTCATCGGCGGGCGCCCAAAACGCCGTCAGCGGCCGGGCTCCCGCTCCGTTCTGGAGCGTACCAGCGAGGGTGGCCGTTGCCCGGGGGTTAGGAAAACGCCGCCGGGATCGCGCCGTCGTACGGCTCGCGCAACTCCTCGACCCCTATCGCCAGCGCGCCGCCGATCTCGAGCGCCGCGCCCCCGACCGTCCCGATCACCCGCGCGCCCGGCACCGCCTCGACCGCCGCGCGCGGTCCGGCGACGACGACCCCACCCGGGCCCTCGCCGAAGAGCGCCTCGTCGGATGCGTCCGCCTCGATGCGCGCGCCCAGGCCGCCCTCCATGCAGCACTCCGCCAGCGCCACCGCCAGCCCGCCCTCGGAGACGTCGTGGACCGTGGCCAGCGAGCCGCCGCGCACCGCCGACCGCAGCTCGACCAGCGCCGCTGCCTGGTCACCCAGGTCGACCCGCGGCAGCGTCTCCGCCAGCCGCCCACGCAGCTTCTCGAGCTCGGAACCGGCCAGCGCCGGCGCGAACGGCCCGACCAGGGCGATCGCGTGCCCCTCCTCGGCGAAGCCGATCCGCGGCACCAGGCTCGGATCAGGCAGCGAGCCCACCATCCCGACGATCGGCGTGGGGTAGATCGGTCCGCCGCCGCCTTCGTTGTAGAGCGACACGTTGCCGCCCACGACCGGGACGCCGAGCGCGAGGCAGGCGTCGCGCAGTCCCTCGACGGCGCGCGTCAGCTGCCACGCGATGTGCGGCTTCTCCGGGTTGCCGAAGTTGAGGCAGTTCGTCAGGCCGAGCGGCTCGGCGCCAACACAGGCGAGATTGCGGGCGCACTCGAGCACGGCCTCGACCGCGCCGGTGTACGGGTCGCACGCCACGCGCCTCCCGTTGCCGTCGATCGACACCGCGATCGCACCGCTGCCACCGTCGTTGGCGAGCGTCAGAACGGCGGCGTCAGCGGCCGCCGGGCGGCGCACGGTCCGCGAGCCGACGATCGGGTCGTACTGCTCGAACACGAACCGCTTCGAGGCGATCGAGGGCGCGCCGAGCAGCGCCATGAGGGTCTCCCCCAGGTCGGCGTCCGGCGCTAGCCGGGCCGGCGGATCCGGATAGATCGGCGCCTCCGGTGGCGCCGGGTCGAGGTCGTACAGCGGACAATCGTCAACGAGCGCCTCGACGGGCATGTCCCCGACGAGCTCGTCGCCGTCGAACACCCGCAGGCGGCGCGTGTCGGTGACCGTCCCGATCGGCGTGGCGCGCACGTCCCAGCGCTCGCACACCTCGAGCAGCTCCTCGAGCCGCTCCGGCTCGACCACGCACAGCATGCGCTCCTGCGACTCCGAGATCATGATCTCGAAGGGCTCCATGTCCGCCTCGCGCAGCGGCACCGTGGAGACATCGAGGTCGAGCCCGACCTCGCCCTTCGACGCCATCTCCGACGACGAGGAGGACAGCCCGGCGGCCCCGAGGTCCTGCAGCGAGGCGAGCGTGTCGCGGTCGAGCAGGTCCAGGCAGCACTCGATCAGCTTGGACTCCTCGAACGGGTCGCCGATCTGCACCGATGGGCGCTTGGAGGCGTCCCCGTCGGATAGCTCCGCGCTCGCCAGGACCGACGCGCCGCCGATCCCGTCGCGGCCGGTGCGCGCGCCGAGCAGCACGAGCTGGTTGCCCACGCCGGCCGCCGCGCTGCGGATCAGCCGCTCGCTCGGAGCGAGGCCCACGCACATGGCGTTCACCAGGCAGTTCTGCTCGTAGGCGGATTCGAACAGGACCTCGCCGCCCACGGTCGGCACCCCGATCGAGTTGCCGTAGTGGCCGATGCCCTTGACCGCCCAGTCGAACAGGTAGCGCGACCGCGGCGAATCCAGCTCGCCGAAGCGCAGCGAGTCGAGCACCGCGATCGGCCGGGCCCCGACGGCGAAGATGTCGCGCAGGATGCCGCCCACCCCGGTGGCGGCGCCCTGGAACGGCTCGACCGCGCTCGGGTGGTTGTGCGACTCGACCTTGAAGGCCACCGCCAGCCCGTCACCCACGTCCACCACCCCGGCGTTCTCGCCCGGGCCCATCAGCAGGTGCGGCCCCTCGGTGGGCAGCTCGCGGAGCAGCTTCTTGGAGTGCTTGTAGGCGCAGTGCTCCGACCACATCAGCGAGAACACCGCCAGCTCCAGCCCGTTGGGGTCGCGCCCCATGCGTTCGCAGATGGCGTCGTACTCCGCGTCGGTGAGGCCCAGCTCCCGATGCGGCGCGAGTGCCGAGCCGCTCACGCGACCGGCGCCGGCGCGACGGCAAGCGACTCGAACAGGCGGCCGCCGTCGGACGACCCCGTCAGCGGGTCGACCGCGTGCTCGGGGTGAGGCATCAGCCCGAGCACGTTGCCCGCGGCATTGCACACCCCTGCGATGTCGTCCTGCGCGCCGTTCGGGTTGTTCCCGGGCGCGTAGCGCAGGACGACCTGCTCCTCGGGGACACCGGGCGCGTAGTAGCGGCCGGTCGTGTGCTTGACCGGGACCGACAGGACCTCGTCGAGCGCGCACGCGCGCGTGAAGGGCGTGTCGGGGTTCTCGACCACGATGTCCACCTGGCGGCAGACGAAGCGCAACGAGCGGTTCGGCAGCAGGGCGCCCGGCAGCAGCCCGGCCTCGCAGAGCACCTGGAAGCCGTTGCAGATGCCCAGCACCGGGCCGCCCTCGCGGGCGAACTCGATGACGGTCTCCATCAGCGGCGAGAAGCGCGCGATGGCGCCGGCGCGCAGGTAGTCGCCGTATGAGAACCCGCCCGGGACCACCACGGCATCCACGCCGTCGAGGTCGCGGTCCTTGTGCCAGAGCAGCTCGGCGTCCCCAAACCGGCGGCACGCGAGCAGGGCGTCGATCTCGTCGCAGGAGCCGGGGAAGCGGACCACGCCGAATTTCACTCGGGCACCACCTCGTAGTCCTCGATCAGGGGGTTGGCCAGCAGGCGCTCGCACATGTCCGGGATCTGCGCGGGGTCGTCCACGTCGAGCTCGATCAGCCGGCCCACGTGCACGTTGCGCACGCCCTCGAACCCGAGCGCCGGGAGCGCCTGCTCCACGGCCTGGCCCTGCGGGTCGAGGATGCCTTCCTTCGGGCGGATCAGGACCCGCGCCCTCACGCGCCGGAGCGCTCCAGCCAGCGCTGGAAGGGCTCACCGGAGATCCGCTCGTAGGCCTCGACGTAGCGGGCGCGCGTGCCCTCGACCACGTCCTCCGGGATCTCTGGGGCGGGCGGGGACTTGTCCCAGCCCGACGCGCTCGCCCAGTCGCGCACGAACTGCTTGTCGAAGCTCGGCTGCGACCGCCCCGGCTCGTATCCGTCCGCCGGCCAGAACCGCGAGGAGTCGGGCGTCAGCACCTCGTCGCCGAGCACGATCGTCCCGTCGGCGCGGCGGCCGAACTCGAACTTCGTGTCGGCGAGGATGATCCCGCGCTCGCGCGCGTGCTCGGCGCCGCGCTCGTAGACCGCCAGCGACAGGCGCCGCAGCTCCTCCAGCAGCTCGCGGTCGCCGACGATCTCGGCGGCCCGGTCGAAGTCGACGTTCTCGTCGTGGTCGCCGAGCTCCGCCTTGGTCGACGGCGTGAAGATCGGCTCCGGCAGCTGCTCGGACTCGCGCAGCCCCGCCGGCAGGTCGATCCCGCAGACGCCGCCGGTGGCCTGATAGTCCTTCCAGCCCGAGCCGGTGATGTAGCCGCGCACGACGCACTCCACCGGCACCATCTCGAGCCGCTCGACGAGCATCGCGCGGCCGCGGTGCTGCTGGGGCACCTCGGTGTACGAGATCAGGTGGTTGGCGCAGATGTCCGCGGTGCGGTCGAACCAGACCGCCGTCAGCCCGGTCAGCACCTTGCCCTTGTCCGGAATCGGCGTCGGGTGGACCACGTCGTAGGTGGAGATGCGGTCCGACGCCACGAGCAGCAGGCGATCCTCGCCGGCATCGTAGATGTCGCGGACCTTCCCCTGGGCGATGAGCGCGGCTGCTTCGCTCACCCTGGCGAGGCTATCAGCGGTGGCCGTCGATGCCGCCTCCGCCCGCGCACCGCCGTCGCTTGCATCCTGCACTTTGCGGGTGCAGTATTGACTACCGGCCTCGCCGGGACCTGATGGCCCTCCATCCTCGACCGCAGGGGTTCTGCCCGCCCCGACTGGCCGCCGTGCTCGCCTTCGCGATCGCGCTGCTGGTGGCCGTCCCCGCTCAGGCCGCGCGCACCGTCTACCTGGCAGACCCCGGCGCCGACGCGATCGCGCAGTACTCCGTTGGCCCCGGTGGCGTGACCGCGGCGCTCGATCCGGTCGCCGTGGCCGCGGACGGGCCGCGCCGGATGGCGATGACGAGGAGCGGCGCGCACCTGTACGCCGCCGCCGACCACGGCGTGCTCCAGTACGACGTGGCCGCCGACGGGCGCCTCACGCCGAAGACCGTCCCGATCGTCTGGGCCGGCGGCGACCTGCGCTCCATCGCCGTGCACCCCGACGACGCGAGCGTGTACGTGACGGACGCGTACTGGAACAAGGTGCGCCAGTTCGATGTCGGCGCCGACGGCAGCCTGACCGAGAAGACCGCCTTCCAGGTGCCGGCCGGTCCCGGCACGCGCGGCATCGCGGTGAGCCCGAACGGCCTCAGGGCCTACGTGCTGGTGGACTCCGGGATCGTCGTCTTCGACGTCGGCGCGGGCGGCGCCCTCGTCCGGCGCACGCAGGTCGCGGTGCCGAGCCTTGCCCTGGACGACGTGGCGCTGACGCCGAACGGCGCCAACCTGTACGCCACCTCGGGCGACGGCCGCGTGTTCCAGTTCGACGTCGCGGCCGACGGCTCGCTCACCGCGAAGGCACCGGAATCCGTGGCGACGGCGCCCGGAAGCGCGCCCGTCGGCCTGGCGGTGGCTCCCACCGGCACCGCCGTCTACGTGGCCGCCAACAGCCCCTCGCCCGCCCTGGCATCGGTGACAGGCTTCGTGGTCGGCGCGGACGGCCGGCTGTCGGCGGGCGGCAGCGCCGACGTGACGGCGGCCGGGCAGCGGCTCTGGTACCTCAGCGCCAGCCCCGACGGCAAGAGCCTGTTCGCCGCGGGCGCGGACGCCCACCTGTTCGACCTCGGCGCCGCCGCCGCGATCGCGCCGAAGGCCGCGCCGCGCCTCGATCTGGACTCGGCCGTCGGCGTGGTGGTCAGCCCCAACCAGCCCCCGGTCGCCAGCTTCGCGACCGCTGCCCCCGGCATCGCCGGCACCCCGATCGTCTTCGACGCCTCCGGGGCGGCCGACCCCGACGGCACGATCGCGCGCTACGACTGGGACTTCGGCGACGGCACGGCGCTGCTCGACGGCGGGCCCAACCCGCGGCACACCTACACCGGACCCGGCTCGTACACGGTCGTGCTCGTGGTGACCGACAACGAGGGCGCCTCGACCACCACCATCTTCACCGGGGGGACGGCGCTCGGCAACGGCGAGCCCGTTGCGCAGGCGAGCCAGGTGATCCAGATCGCGCCGCCGGCACCCGCGCAGACGCCGCTGCCCGACCTCGGCGAGACGCTCGTGGCCGACCCGGTGGTGGGCAGGGTGCTCGTCCAGCTGCCGGGTGCGCAGGCCTTCGTCCGCCTGAGCGACGTGCGCGAGCTCCCGCTCGGGTCGGTGCTCGACACCCGACGCGGCCGCGTCGAGGTGGCAACCGAGCGTCGCAAGCGCGGCGGGCGCGTCCAGCGCGGCCGCTTCTTCGGCGGGCTCTTCCTGGTGCGGCAGCGCAAGCGCGACCGCTACGTCACGGAGCTGGTGCTGCGCGGCGAGCTGTCCGGGTGCACCCAGAGCCGCAGTCAGGCCTCGGCCGCGGCTCGCAAGAAGAAGCGCAAGCTCTGGGGGAACGGCAGCGGGCGCTTCCGCACGCGCGGGCGCTACTCCTCAGGCGCCGTGCGCGGCACGAAGTGGGTGGTGGTGGACCGCTGCGACGGCACGCTCACGCTCGTCCGCCGCGGCGAGGTGACGGTGCGCGACTTCGGGCTCGACCGCGGCATCACGCTCCGGGCGGGCGAGCGGTATCTGGCGCGACCGCGCTAGGACCGTCGCCGTCGGGCGTGGGCGCCCAGATCACCACACGGGCCTGACGGCCGCGCACCTCCATCGCGTCCATCGGGGCCAGGTTCGGATGCTCCGCCATGAACGCCAGCCGCGTCGACTCGGAGATCATGACCATGTGGGAGGTGCCCTTGGTCATCCCCTCGATGCGCGAGGCCGTGTTGGTCGTGTCCCCGATCACCGTGTACTCCAGCCGCCGCTCCGAGCCCACGTTGCCCGCCATCACCTCGCCCGAGTTGAGGCCGATGCCGATGCGGAAGCCGTCGCCGCGGCCCTCGGAGCGCATCCACTCGTTGAACTCGTCGAGCGCGGGCCCGGCCATCTCGCACGCCGCCGCGTACGCGCGGTCGGCGTGGTCCTCGAGGTCGATCGGCGCGCCGAACACGGCCATGATGCCGTCGCCCATGAACGTCACGAGCGTTCCGCCGTGCTTGAGGATCACGTCGGTCATGCTCGTGAGGTAGCGGTTGAGAACCTCGATCACCTGGTCGGGCGGGCGGCTCTCGGAGAACGTCGTGAAGCCGCGGATGTCGCTGAACAGCACGGTCACCACGCGCTGCTCGCCGCCTAGGCGCAGGTCTTCGTCCACGTTCTTCATCACCTCGTCCACCACCGGCTCGGGCACGAAGCGGGAGAACAGGTCACGCACGCGCTCGCGCTCGAAGGCACCGACCACGAGCGCCACCGCCAGCCCGTTGACGACGCTCAGCGCCAGCGAGGCCTCCGGGTAGACGAAGTCGACGATCAGCCCGGCGTTGAACATCACCTGCACGAACACGAAGTAGAGGGCCGCCAGCAGCGCGCCGATGAGCGCGGCGCGCGCCGGGCCGAAGCGGATCGCGATCAGCGGCCCCACGCCGCCGAACAGCAGGATCAGCGCAACCGTGACCCACTCCGGTGCCTCCTTCAGCGGGAAGTCGCTGAGCAGGGTGGCGATCGCGTTCGCCTGGATCTCCACCCCGTACATGAACTCGTCGCCGCTGACGGAGGTCGGGTGCACGTCCTGCAGGGCCGGTGCTGCCGCCCCCACGACCACGATCTTGTCCCGGAACGTCCCCGGCCGGAAGCTGCCACGCGCCACCCGCGAGAACGGCACCACCCGCACGGAGTCCTCAGCGTGGTAGTCGATCCACGCCGGGTCCGGGAAGTCGTTCGCCGCGATCCTCCGGCCGGTGGCCTGCTCGACGGCGGCTACCGCGAGCGTCTCGAGTCCCTCGACCTCGTAGACCATGCGGCGCACCACGCGCCCGGAGTCGCTGACGAGGTTGGCGCTCGCGGCGCGGGCGCCAACCGAGCGGACGACGTCGTCGCCGCCGAACACGTTCGTCCCGCCGCTCCGATCCACCTCGGTCGTGGCCAACACCACGTTGCCGGCGCGTTCGACCGCGTCGAGGAGCGCGTTGTCCTCGCGCGGGCGGGTCGGCTCCGTGAACTGCACGTCGTACGCGATCGTCCGCGCCCCGTCCTCGCGCAGCCGGTCGATCAGCTGGGCGTGGCGCGAGCGCTTGAAGGGCCACTGCTCGTCGAGCTCGCTGAAGGTCTCGTCGTTGATCCCCACCACGATCACGTCCTCCGGCGGGCTGTCGTCGCCGCGGATCGCGAAACGGGCGTCCACGGTGTCGAGCTCCGTGTCGCGCAGAACGTCGGTCAGGTAGGCGGCCAGCACCGTCCCGGTGATCGCGAGAGCAGTACCGACGAACATCACCAGCCGCAGGCGCCGAGCCGAGCGTCTCCGCGACCTGTTGGCCCCGATCGACAACTAGGCGATCATATGGCCCCTTGGAATGGTCCGACGTGTTTTTGGTGTTCGTGGTGTCGCACCTGGTGGGCGACTTCGGCTTCCAGACCGAGTGGCAGGCTCAGCACAAACGCGGCGGGCTCGGACCGGACCCGGTCGCGCGCCGCGCACTGTCGATGCACGTACTCACGTACACGCTCGCCTTCGTGCCGGCGTTCGTCTGGCTGTGGGACGACCTCGGCCCCGGCGTGTTCGCGCTCGCGGCGCTGGTCGCCGGGACGCACTTCGTCCAAGACGACGGGCGAGCGCTCACGGCCTACGCACGCGCGGTCAAGCACACCGAGCCGGGCGATCACCCCGGAGTGATGGTGGCCTTGGACCAGTCCCTGCACGCCGTGGTGCTGCTCGGGCTGGCGTTCTTGGCGACCTGATCCACCCGAGTGCGCTGCGTGGCCACGACGCTGGCCACCACCGCGAGCGCGGCGACGAGGGTGCCGGCTCCGATCCGCTCGCCCAGCAGGGCCGCCGCCCACCCGAGCGTCAGCAGCGGCTGTACCAGCTGCACCTGGCCGATCTTGGCCACGCCGCCTCGTGCGAGCGCCGCGTACCAGGCGAAGAAGGCGAGGAACATGCTGATCAGCGCGACGTACGCGAAGCTGAGCCAGGCGTCGGTGGAGCCGTGCAGCTCGCCGGTAGCCCCGGCGACCACGCCGATCGGCAGCGTCAGCGGCAGCGACAGGACCAGCGCCCAGCAGATCACCCGGCTGCCGCCCATGTCGCGCGCGAGCGTGCCACCCTCGGCGTAGCCGATCGCGCCCAGCGCCACCGCGCCCAGCACCAGCAGGTCGGCCCCGCTCACCCCGGCCCCCTGCGACGCGGCGAACGCCAGCACGGCGGCCAGCCCGGCCGCGCTCGCCACCCAGAACCCGCGCGACGGTCGCTCGCCCGCCCGGGCGACCGCCATCGCCGCCGTGGCGGCGGGGAGCAGGCCGACGATCACGGCGCTGTGCGCCGAGGTCAGCTCGCGCAGCGCCAACGCCGACAGCAGCGGGAAGCCGAAGACGACGCCGAGCGCAACCAGCGCCAGCCGGAGCAGCACCGCGCGGTCCGGCAGGCGCTCGCGCCACAGCGCCAGCAGCACCGCGGCGGGCACGGCTGCGACCGCCGCGCGACCGAGGCCCACGAAGACGGGGTCGAGCCCCTCCACGGCCACGCGGGTGGCCGGCAGCGTGAAGCTGAAGCCGAGCACGCCGAGCAGTCCGAGCAACACGGGCATGCGGCCGAAGCTACACGGCGATGCCGCCCCTCCACCATGTCCGACAAAGGCGGCGTGTGGGACCTAGGCGATCGCGTCGAGCCGGGCGACGATCGCCGGCGCGTGGCGCACGAACGCCTGCGGATCGAACACGGCATCCAGGTCCAGGCCGGGCGCCGCCGCCCCGAGCAGCTCGCGGAAGTGCGTGCCGGTGTCCCAGGCGCGCTGCGCGTTCTCCTGCACGATCCGGTAGGCCTCGTCGCGCGACAGGCCGCTCTCCACCAGCGCCAGCAGCGCACGCTGCGAGAACAGCGCCCCGTGGGTGGCCTCGAGGTTGGCGAGCATGCGGTCCGGGTGCACGACCAGTCCGTCGACCACGCGGATCGCCAAGTGCTGGGCGTAGTCGAGCAGGATTGTCGCGTCCGGAAGGGCGACCCGCTCGGCGGACGAGTGCGAGATGTCGCGCTCGTGCCAGAGCGCCACGTTCTCGAGCCCGGTCAGCGCGTATCCGCGCAGCAGACGGGCGATCCCGACGATGCGCTCGCACATGATCGGGTTGCGCTTGTGCGGCATCGCCGACGACCCCTTCTGCGCGCCGGCGCGGAACGGCTCCTCGGCCTCGCGAACCTCGGTGCGCTGGAGGTGGCGGATCTCGGTGGCGAAGCGCTCCAGGCCGGCGCCGGCCAGCGCGATCGCCTCGAGCAGCTCGGCGTGGCGGTCGCGCGGCACGACCTGGGTCGACACGTCCTCGCGGCCCAGCCCGAGGCGGCTCAGCACGGCCGCCTCGACCTCCGGCCCGTTGGCCGAGTAGGTGCCGACCGCGCCCGACAGGGCGCCGACCGACACGCCCTCAACGGCCCGCTCGAGCCGGCGCAGGTTGCGCTGCGCCTCGAACGCGAAGCCGGCCAGCTTGATTCCGAAGGTCGTCGGCTCGGCCTGGATGCCGTGCGTGCGCCCGACGCAGAGCGTCTCGACGTGCTCGCGCGCGCGCCTGATCAACGCATCGCGGTAGTCGCACGCGCCGGCCGCCAGGATCAGCCCGGCGTGTGAGAGCTGGAGGGCAAGCGCGGTGTCCAGCACGTCGGAGGAGGTCAGCCCGTGGTGCACCCAGCGCCCGGCCTCGCCGACGGAGCCGGCCACCACGTCGACGAAGGCCGCCACGTCGTGGTCGGTGACCTGCTCGCGCTCGCGCACGGCCTCCGCCGTGAACGTGGCTCGCTCGCGCACCTGCGCCGCGTCCTCGGTTGGGACCAGCCCCTGCTCGGCCAGCGCATCGACCACAGCCAGCTCGACCTGGAGCCAGGCATCGAGCTTGCGCTGCTCCGACCACACGGCGCCCATCTCCGGGCGGGTGTAGCGCTCGATCACGCGCCCAGGATG
Organism: uncultured Thermoleophilaceae bacterium; assembly: GCA_963716215.1. Classification (GTDB taxonomy): domain Bacteria; phylum Actinomycetota; class Thermoleophilia; order Solirubrobacterales; family Thermoleophilaceae; genus JACVRW01. The sequence continues at coordinate 375,765 of OY970298.1, forward strand.
CGCGCCGCCAGGACCGCGGCGTTCTTCGCGTTGTCCACACCCACCGACCCCACCGGCACGCCGGGCGGCATCTGCGCGATCGACAGCAGCGCGTCGAGCCCGCCGGCCACCGAGGTCTTGGAGGTCAGTGGCACCCCGATCACGGGGAGGTCGGTGTGGGCCGCCACCACGCCGGGCAGGGCGGCGGACAGTCCCGCGCCGGCGATGATCACGCGCAGGCCCCGCATGCGCGCGTTCTTCGCGTAGTCGGCCACCGTGTCGGGGTCGCGGTGAGCGCTCATCACGCGGATCTCGAATCGGATGCCGCGGTCCTTGAGCTCGTCCCCGGCGCGCTCCATCACGGGCATGTCGCTCTTCGAGCCCATGACGATCCCCACCGAGGGACCGTCGTCCACATCCAGCTCGTCGAACTGGTTCTCGACCTCGGTCTCCACGACGGGGGCGAACTCCTCGGTCCCGCTCACGGGGCGACCCTACTCGCTCTCATGCCTCCACCCTGTCCACCGCCCGGGCGGCGATGTCGCCACGCACCTGGCGGCCGTCGAATTCGATCCGCTCGACGGCGGCGTACGCCCGGTCGCGCGCCTCGCCCGGGCCAGAGCCGAGCGCAGTCACGCCGAGCACGCGCCCCCCGGCGGTGACGAAGTCGCCTCCGCTGCGGGCTGTGGCCGCGTGGAAGACCTCGGCCTCGTCCACCTCGTCGAGGCCGGTGATCCGGTCTCCGCTGGACGAGGTCTCGGGGTACCCGCGCGACGCCAGCACGACGGTCACCGCCCAGTCGGGCGACCACTCCGGCTCCACGCCCTCGAGCCCACCCGGCCGCGCCGCGGCCTCGAGCAGGTCGAGCAGGTCAGAGCGCAGCCGCGGCAGCACCGCCTGCGTCTCCGGGTCCCCGAAGCGGCAGTTGTACTCGAGCACCTTGGGGCCGGCGGGCGTCATCATCAGACCGGCGTACAACACGCCGTGGAAGGGCGTGCCCTGGGCGCGCAGCTCGTCCACGATCGGCTGGTGCGCGATGCGGGCGATCTCCCGCGCGCGCTCGAGGTCGAAGCCGGGCACGGGCGAGTAGCTGCCCATCCCGCCGGTGTTGGGTCCCTCGTCTCCGTCGAAGATGCGCTTGTAGTCCTGCGCCGGCGCGAGCGGCACCGCTCGCTCGCCGTCGCACAGCGCCAGCAGGGACACCTCCTCCCCCACGAGGAACTCCTCCAGCACCACCTCGGTGTCGCCGAAGCGGCGCTCCGAGAAGAACACGTCGAGCGCCGTGCGCGCCTCGCGCTCATCGGCGGCGATGATCACGCCCTTCCCTGCGGCGAGCACGTCGGCCTTGAGCACGGCCGGGTACGAAGCGCAGGCGAGGTGGGCGGCCGCCTCGTCGCGGTCGCGGAACAGCACGTGCGAGGCGGTCGGCACCCCGCAGCGCTTCATCAGCTCCTTCGCGTAGGCCTTGGAGCCCTCGATGCGAGCGGCCGCCCGCGACGGCCCGAAGGCCGCGATGCCGGCCGCCGCCAGTTCGTCGACCAGGCCCGCGACCAGCGGCGCCTCGGGACCGACGACGACGAAATCCACCTCCCGCTCGCGCGCGAGCGCGACCAGGTCATCGTCGGGGAGGCACTCCACCCCGTCGGCCTCGATCCCGGCGTTGCCGAGCGCGGCCAGCAGCTCGGGCGCGCGCGGGCTGCGCATCAGCGTGCGTACGAGCGCGTGCTCGCGCCCCCCGCCGCCGACGACCAGTACCCGCGTGGACACGTTCAGAGTGCCGCGATGAAGTCGTCGATCGGGATCGCGCTGAGCGTCTCGTAGCGCGCCGTGCCGCGCGAGCCGAGCTCCAGCGAGACGCGGGCCACGGTCTTCTCGTCGGGCGCCTCGATCACGTTCACGAAGTCATAGCGCCCGAGCACCGCCCACTGCGCCTTGACGGTCACACCAAGCTGCTCGAGCTCCTTGTTGACCTCACGGATCCGCGCCGGATTGCTCTTTATGGTCTGGACACCTTCGGGTGTCAAGGTGCTGAGCATCACGTACGTCGGCACAGCGGCCGTCCTTTCCTCTCGAGGTCGTTGCGCCGGAATCTATCTCCATGGCGGGATCAGCGGAGCCGCGCTAGCCTCGCCGTAGGCCACCACGCAGCAGGAGGAAGCAACCCTGAAGAAGCCGACAGTCGCGGTGCTGGCGCTGGCCATCGTCGCCATAGCCGCGCTCCCCGCAGCAGCGGGCGCCCAGGCGACCCTGGCCGTTGATCCGGTCGTGCCCTGCTATCGCGAGCAGCAGAAGGTGTTCCTACAGGGAGCCGGGTTCACGCCGAACACGGTCGTGAACTTCAGCCGCGACGGGATCCTGCTCGAGCCGTCGAGGCCGATCATGACCGACGCCGCGGGCCAGCTCTTCCCCCGGCTCGACCTGCCACCGCTGGTCGCGGGGCAGCGTCAGCTCACGTACGTGGCCACAGACTCGGCCAACACGGCGCTCACGAGCCAGGTGTCCCTGCTGGTGACGGCCACGGACGTTCTCCTGCGGCCCGCCAGCGGCCCTCCGCATCGCCTGCTGACGATCCGCGGGCGCGGGTTCTTCGGCACCAGCAACACCCTGTACGCGCACGTCCTCCGCACCGGTAAGCGCGCCCGTCTGGTGCGGAACCTGCGGATCGGCGCGGTCACGGGCGCCTGCAGGACGGTCGAGGCGCGCAAGCGGCTGTTCTCCCGCGACACCCCGCCGGGCGACTATCGCGTGCAGTTCGACACCTTCCGGCGCTACGAGCGCACGCGCAAGGTGAAGACCGACGTGGAGGTCACGATCTTCCGCACCGCGGGCACCGCCCGGGCGGGCGGCTCCTCGGTCAGCCCGGCCAGCTGACCCGCAGGGCAAACGGCCCGCGGCCGGCTCGGCGCCGCACGGTCAGCTTCACGCGCTCGACCGGATGCGCGCGACACCATTCGACGCCGAACGCGCCGCCCCGGCGCAGCCGCCGTCCGGAGGCGAACCCGGGCCGCTCGGCCTGGACGTCGTAGACCGTGCCGCGCGGCGCGGTCAGCTGGAAGCCGAGATCGCCGTCGAGCTTCACGCGGATGTGGAAGGTGCGCGTGCGACGGTGCGGCCCCAGCTTCCCGCGGAAGGTGCGGGTACGCGGGCCCGTCCAGGGATGCTCCACGTCGCGGCGGATCGCCGCCAGAGCGGCGGCGTTCGGACGCATCACCTCGTTGTAGTACCAGGGCATGTGGGGGTAGTGCAGGTGGGCGTAGCCGTCCGCGAAGCCCTCGCCGGGGTCGTCGAAGTAATGGGCCCCCTGGTTGCCGGGGAACAGCACGCCGCGGCGGACCTGCGAGCAGACCCGTACGGCGCTGGACCAGTGCTTGCCACCCCAATCGAGCGCGTCCCAGGGGCTGTTGGTGCGCCAGCTGGCCACGTGGTGGCCGTACTCGTGAGTGAGCGGGTACTCGACCGGGATGCCGCGCACCGACTCGCCGGGCACGTACATGCGGGCCTCGTCGATCGCATAGCACGCCACCACGTCCTCACCGCCGCCGCACAGCTCGGAGATCTCGGTGGGGGTCCCCACGTACACGCTCAGGTCGCCCAACTCGGCGCCGTGCACGCGCGAGCCGAGAAAGTCCACCAGCTTCTGGTCGGCGGCCGGGTCCACCGGGTAGGCGGCCGAGGCCTCCACCGCCACCCGAAAGCCGTCCGGAGTGGCGTAGCTGCGCGCGCCCGGGCTGGCCGCGCGGGCCATGCGCATGTTCCCGTGCACGCTCCGCACCACGCCGGCGTCGACGTGAGGGACGGCGGTCGCGGCCGGGAGCGGGCCGATCTGCGGTACGTCGCGCTGATTCGCCGTCGCCGCCGCGGGCGCGGCCGACACGAGGAGAGCGGCGAGCGCGAGCAGTCGGCGGAGAAGAGGCCTCACTTAGCCACGCTACGCGCGAACCCGGCGGCGCGCTTGCCCCGTAGACGGAGGTTACGCCAACCGACCCTTTAAGACACCCCTCGGTCCCCCGTACGGGTTACGACACTTTTGGTATTCAGGCGGACGCCGGCTGGTGCACGCCGGACTTCGTGAACGTGAGGTCGCCTTCCTCGGCGTCCACCTGGACGCGGTCGCCGGGGGCGAACTCGCCGTCGAGCAGCCTCAGCGCCAGCTTGTCCACGAGCCGCTTCTGGATCACGCGCTTCAGCGGGCGCGCACCGTAGGTCGGGTCGTACCCGAGGTTGCCGAGCAGCGTCCGGGCGTCCTCGGTCAGCTCGATCTCCACGCCCTTCTCGCGCACCCGCTCGACGAGCCGGGCCACCTGCAGCTCCACGATCCTGCCGATCTCCTCGCGCGTGAGCGCTTGGAACTCGACGATCTCATCCAGGCGGTTCACGAACTCCGGCTTGAAGGTGGCGCGCACGCCCTCCATCCCGCCGGCGACGTTCGAGGTCATGATCACCACGGTGTTCTTGAAGTCCACGGTGCGGCCCTGGCCGTCCGTCAGGCGACCGTCGTCCATCAGCTGCAGCAGCACGTTGAACACGTCGGCGTGCGCCTTCTCGATCTCGTCGAGCAGCACCACCGAATAGGGCCGCCGCCGCACGGCCTCGGTGAGCTGGCCGCCCTCCTCGTAGCCGACGTAGCCGGGCGGCGCCCCCACCAGCCGGGACACGGAGTGCTTCTCCATGTACTCCGACATGTCGATGCGGATCATCGCGGCCTCGGAGTCGAACATGAACTCCGCGAGCGCCCGCGCCAGCTCGGTCTTGCCCACGCCCGTGGGTCCGATGAACAGGAAGGTGCCGATCGGCCGGTTCGGGTCCTGCAGACCGGCGCGCGAGCGCCGCAGCGCGTTGGACACCGCCTCGACCGCCTCGGCCTGGCCGATGACACGGTCGTGCAGGCGCTCCTCCATGTGGATCAGCTTCTCGACCTCGCCCTCCATCAGCTTGGAGACGGGGATGCCGGTCCACTTGGCCACGACCTCGGCCACGTCCTCGTCGTCGACTTCCTCCTTGAGAAAGCCGGCCGGCCCATCCGTGCGCTCCTCGGCGTCCACGAGCTCGCGCTCGAGCTCGGGGATCTCGCCGTAGCGCAGCTCGGCGGCGCGCTGCAGGTCGGCCTCGCGCTCGGCTCGCTCGGCGTCGCGGTGCGCCTGCTCGAGGCGCTCCTTGAGCTGCTGCACGCGCGTGATCGCGTCCTTCTCGTGCTGCCAGCGCGACTTCATCTCGGTGGCGCGCTCGCGCTGCTCGGCCAGCTCGCGCTCGATCGCCTCGCGGCGCGCCACCGACGCGTCGTCGCGCTCCTTCTCGAGCGCCTGGCGCTCGATCTCGAGCTGCATGATCCGCCGCTCGACCTCGTCGATCTCGGTCGGCATCGAGTCGATCTCGATGCGCAGCCGCGATGCTCCCTCGTCGATCAGGTCGATCGCCTTGTCGGGCAGGAAGCGGTCCGCGATGTAGCGCTGCGACAGCGTGGCGGCGGCGATGATCGCGGAGTCCTGGATGCGCACGCCGTGGTGCACCTCGTAGCGCTCCTTGAGGCCGCGCAGGATCGCGATCGTGTCCTCCACGCTCGGCTCGGCGACCATGACCGGCTGGAAGCGCCGCTCCAGCGCCGCGTCCTTCTCGATGTGCTTGCGGTACTCGTCGAGCGTGGTCGCGCCGACCGCGCGCAGCTCGCCGCGGGCGAGCATCGGCTTGAGCAGGTTGGCGGCGTCCACGGCGCCCTCGGCCGCGCCGGCACCGACGATCGTGTGCAGCTCGTCGAGGAACAGGATGATCCGGCCCTGGCCGTCGGCCACCTCCTTGAGCACGGCCTTGAGGCGGTCCTCGAACTCGCCGCGGTACTTGGCTCCGGCGATCAGCGCGCCGATGTCGAGCGCGATCACGCGCCGGTCGCGGAGCGAGTCGGGGATGTCCCCCGACACGATGCGCTGCGCGAGCCCCTCGACGATGGCGGTCTTGCCGACGCCCGGCTCGCCGATCAGCACCGGGTTGTTCTTCGTGCGCCGGGAGAGCACCTGGATCACACGCCGGACCTCGTCGTCGCGTCCGATCACCGGGTCGAGCTTGCCCTGCTCGGCCGCCTCGGTGAGGTCGCGCCCGTAGGTCTCCAGCGCCTGGTACTTGTCCTCGGGGTTCTGGTCGGTCACCCGGTGCGGGCCGCGCACCTCCTGGACGGCCTCCGCGAGCTGGTCGCGCGACGCGCCCGCGTCGAGCTGCGGGTCGGAGGCCAGCGCAAGCAGCAGGTGCTCGGTGGACACGTACTCGTCGCCCATGCCCCGGGCCTCGTCGTCGGCGCGCTTGAGCAGCTCGATCAGGGCGGTGCCGAGCGCCGGTGTTGCGGTGGTCTCACCGGTGACGGTGGGGAACTGGTCGGCCGCCTCGTTGGCACGCCGGCGCACCCGCTCCGGATCGGCGCCGGCGCGCCGCATCACCGGCGCGACGATGCCGGCCTCCTGCTCGAGCAGCGCGAGCAGCAGGTGCGCGGGCGCGACCTCCGGGTTGTGGCGCGCTCCGGCAAGCCGCTGCGCCGCGGCGAGCGCCTCCTGGGACTTGACTGTGAATCGATCGGCTTGCATCAGAAAATCTAAGCGTGAGTATAGAAGATCATCGCGCGCGTGCCAGCCCCAGCAGCGCCGCTTCCACGTCGCGCAGCCGGTCGACGTCCCCGCGGATGCCTGCGATCGCGTCGTTGTAGAGGAAGGCCTCCGCCAGGCGCACGATCGCGTAGGCCAGCGTCGGCACCTCGACCGGCGGCTCGTACCCCCCGGCGAGCGTCTCCGCTTCGATCAGCTCGGCGATCACGGCCACCGTGCGCCCCTCGACCGGCCCGCCACTCGAGGTCAGCGTGCGCAGCGCCGACTCGCGCTCTTGCTCGAGGAACTTGCGCAGCGGCTCGGAGCGGGCCAGCCCGCGGTTGATCCGGTCGAAGGTCTCGAGCAGCGCTCGCGCGCCGCGCCCATCGACGCCCGCGCGAACGGCGCGGAAGTACCCCTCCGCCTCGGTCGCGATCACGTCGCCGAGCAGGCCCTCGCGGGAGCCGAACCAGCGGTAGATCGTCGCGCGCGCCACGCCCAGCTCGGTCGCAATCGCCCGCACGTCCAGGCGCCGGCCAGCGAGGTACTCCCGGCGCGCCGCGGCCACCACGTCCGCGCGGCTGGCCGCCGCGGGGCGCCCCCGTGGTCGGCCGATGGTCGCGCTCATCCCGGCGAGTCTAGCCGCGCCGATGAGACACGCCGATCCACGTGTCTGAGTTAGACGCACCCGGCTCCTGGGCATGCAACGGGTGGGGGACCTCGATCCCGAGGTCCGAGGAGGAGAGAGAGGGAGTGACACTTCTCGCTATCGAGAAGCTGGTCGTCCGCTTCGGCGGCGTGACCGCGCTCGACGAGCCGTCGCTGGCGGTCGAGACCGGCAGCATCTGCGGTCTGATCGGTCCCAACGGGGCCGGCAAGACGACGCTGTTCAACTGCGTCAGCCGTCTCTACGAACCGGATTCGGGGCGCATCGAGTTCGACGGCCAGGACCTGCTTGCGCGCGGGCCACACGAGATCTCGGCGCTCGGCATCGCGCGCACGTTCCAGAACCTCGGGCTGTTCGCCTCGATGAGCGTGCGTGAGAACGTGATGCTGGGGGCCTACAGCCGCGCCCGGCCGACGTTCCTCGGCACCTCGCTGCGCCCACGGGCGACGGCCGCGGCCGAACGCCGGCTGCGCGACGAGGCCGACGAGGTGCTCGCCCGCCTGCGGCTCGAGGACGTGGCGGACCACCCCGCGTCCGGGCTCCCGTACGGGACGCTCAAGCGCGTCGAGCTCGCGCGCGCCGCGTTCCAGCGTCCGCGCCTGCTGATGCTCGACGAGCCCGCGAGCGGCCTCAACCACACCGAGGTCGACGAGCTCGGCGCCCTGATCCGCACGCTGCGCGCCGACCTCGACCTGACCGTGCTGCTCGTGGAGCACAACATGGGCATGGTCATGGGCCTCAGCGACCAGGTCGTCGTGCTCGACCTGGGCCGCAAGATCGCGGAGGGCGAGCCGCGCGCCGTGCAGGAGGACGACCGCGTGATCGAGGCCTACCTGGGGGCCCCGGCATGAGCCTGCTCGAGGTGGAGGACCTGCGCGCCGCCTACGGCCGCGTGAAGGTGCTCGAGGGGATCGAGTTCTCCGTCGACTCCGGCCAGAAGGTCGCGATGCTCGGCCCGAACGGGGCCGGCAAGACGACGATCCTGCGCGCGCTCTCTGGCATGGTCGACACCAGCGGCCGCGCCGAGTTCGATGGCGGCAGCCTGGTCGGCCGCGCCACCGCCGACATTGCCCGCCGCGGCGTCGCCCACGTCCCCGAAGGGCGCGGCACGTTCACCGGCCTGTCTGTGGCGGAGAACCTCAAGCTCGGCGCGTACGTGCGCAGCGACGGGGCCGCCGTGCGCGAGGACATGGAGCGCTGCTACGGCTGGTTCCCGCGCCTGCGCGAGCGTTCCAGCCAATCGGCCGGGAGCCTCAGCGGCGGCGAGCAGCAGATGCTCGCGTTAGCGCGCGCGCTGATGCTGCGGCCGCGACTGCTGATGCTCGACGAGCCGTCGCTCGGGCTCGCGCCGATCCTGACCAAGGAGCTGTTCCGGGTGCTCGGCGAGATCTGCGACGAGCAGGGCATGACCGTCCTGCTGGTCGAGCAGAACGCGCGCCTGGCGCTCGACTTCGCCGACCACGCCTACGTCCTCGAGTCCGGCCGCATCGCCCTCTCGGGGGAGGCCGACCGCATCAAGGACGACGACGACGTGCGTCGCTCCTACCTGGGGTACTGACATGGATCGCTTCGTACAGGTGGTGGTCGACGGGGTCGCGACGGGATCGATCTACGCGGCCGTCGCGCTCGCTCTCGTGCTGATCTACCGCTCCACGGGCATCGTGAACTTCGCCCAGGGCGAGATGGCGATGTTCAGCACGTTCGTCGCGTGGGGGCTGTACGAGGGCGGCGTGCCGATCGGGCTGGCGGTGCTGAGCACGCTCGCCCTCTCGTTCCTCGCCGGCATGGTGATCGAGCGCGGGCTGATCCGGCACTTCGAGGGCGGCGAGACGCTCACGCTCGTGATCGTGACGCTCGGCCTGTTCATCCTGCTCAACAGCCTGGCCGGCTGGATCTGGGGGTTCGAGAACCGCGGCTTCCCGAGCCTCTTCCCCGACGACTCGGTCACGCTCGCGGGCGTACGGCTGAGCGTCGAGTCGCTCGGCATCGTCGCGGTGCTGCTGGGCGTGGTCGGGCTGCTGTTCCTGCTCTTCCAGCGCACCAAGGTCGGGCTGGCCATGCGCGCGGCGGCGCTGAACCCCGCCTCGAGCGGGCTGGTGGGCGTACGGGTGGGCCACATGCTGATGCTGGGCTGGGGGCTCGCCGGTGCGCTCGGAGCGCTGGCCGGCGTGCTCGTCGCGCCGCGCCTGTTCCTCGATGTGAACCTCATGGGCAGCGTGCTGATCTACGCGTTCGCGGCCGCCGCGCTGGGCGGCTTCGACAGCGCCATCGGCGCGGTCGTGGGCGGCTGGATCATCGGCATCAGCGAGAACCTGGCCGGCACGTACGTCGACTTCATCGGCGCCGACCTGAAGATCCTGGTCCCGCTGGGCATCATCTTCGTGGTCCTGCTGGTGCGGCCCGCCGGGCTGTTCGGCACCAGCGAGGTGGCCAGAGCATGACCGAGCGCAACGTGCGCATCGCGCTGGTCTGCGGCATCGTCGTGCTGGCGCTGCTGGTGCCGTTCTTCTTCGGCCCCTACCGGGTCGGCCAGTTCACGATGGTCCTGGTTTTCGCCGTCGCGGTCCTGGGGCTGAACGTGCTGGTCGGCTACAACGGCCAGATCTCGCTCGGCCACGGAGCCTTCTTCGCGCTGGGCGCCTACACGGCCGCGCTCCTGATCGAGAAGGGGGGCGTGCCCTACCTGCTGACGCTCCCGGCGGCGGGAGCGCTGTGCTTCGCGGCCGGCTACCTGTTCGGCATCCCGGCGCTGCGGCTGCGCGGCCTCTACCTCGCCCTGGTCACGCTCGGCCTGGCGATCGCGACACCCCAGCTGATCAAGCGCTTCGACGGGCTGACCGAGGGGACCCAAGGGTTGAGCGTGGAGCAGCCGCAGGCACCGAGCTGGCTCTCGCTCGCCGACGACCAGTTTCTCTATCTGCTGTCGCTGGCGGTGACGGCAGTGATGTTCCTGATTGCGTGGAACCTGATGCGCGGCCAAGTCGGCCGCTCCGTCAAGGCGGTGCGCGACGGCGAGATCGCCGCGTCCACGCTCGGGGTGAACCTCGCCGCGACCAAGACCCGCGCGTTCGCCCTCAGCGCCGGCTATGCGGGAGTGGCCGGCGCGCTGTACGTATTCGCGATCGGCTTCGTGGCGCCCGAGGCGTTCACGCTGACGATCTCGTTCGCCTTCCTCGCGGCCATCGTGGTCGGCGGGCTGGCGACGATCAGCGGTGCGCTCTTCGGGGCGCTGTTCATCGAGTTCGTGCCGGTATACGCGAGCGACGTCAACGACGCGCTCACCGGCGTGATCTACGGCGGCGTGCTGATCGCGTTCATGTGGGTGCTGCCCGAAGGGGCGGCGGGCCTGCTGCGCCGCCTGCGCGAGCTGGTCGCGCGCCGCGGCGGCGGCGGGGCCGCCAGGCAGACCGTGCAGAAGGCGCCGGTGCGCGGAGCACCGGCTGGCAAGGCGTGATGTACCGACGAGGAGGAAATGGCATGAGGCGGACCGTGTGGCTGGCAGTCCTGCTGGCGGTGGCGGCGCTCACGCTCGTGGCGTGCGGGCGCGACGACGAGGGCGACGCTGGCGGTGGCAGCGGCGACCCGGGGATCACCGACGACTCGATCAAGCTCGGCGGTAGCTACCCCTTCAGCGGGCCGGCCTCGGCCTACCGGTCGATCGAGCAAGGCGCGCAGGCCTACTTCGCGTCCGTGAACGCCGACGGTGGGGTGGACGGCCGCGAGATCGACTTCGTCACGCTCGACGACGCCTACGAGCCGCCCAAGGCGGTTCAGAACGCGCGCAGGCTGATCCAGGAGGAGCAGGTCTTCGCGCTGTTCAACACCCTCGGGACCGCCAACAACGCGGCCGTCTGGGACTACGCGAACGACCAGGAGGTGCCGCAGGTGTACGTGGCGACCGGCGCGTCGCTCTGGGGCGCTGACATCAAGGCGCACCCATGGACGACCGGCTGGCAGCCGGACTACGTCACCGAATCTCAGGTCTACGCGGAGTTCCTCGAGAAGGAGAAGCCCAACGCCAAGGTGGCCGTGCTCTACCAGAACGACGCCTTCGGAGAGGACCTCCTGAACGGGTTCAAGGAGGCAACCGAGGGGACGGGCATCAAGGTCGTTGCCGAGGAGAGCTACGAGGTGACCGACCCGACGGTGAGCTCGCAGATGTCGAAGCTCGCCAGCTCGGATGCCGACACCTTCCTGAACATCTCCACGCCGAAGTTCGGCGCCCAGGCGATCGTCGCCGCCGACAAGCTCGGCTGGAAGGTGCTCCACATCATCAACAACGTTGCCGCGTCGAAGCTGCTGGTGCTGGAGCCGGCGGGGCTAGACAAGGCCCAGGGCCTGATCTCGACGGCGTACTTCAAGGACCCCGCCGGATCCGAGTGGGCAGACGACGCGTCCATGAAGGAGTTCAAGGCCGGGCTCGCCAAGTACGAGCCGCGCGCGAACCCCGAGGACCCGAACTGCGTGTTCGGCTGGGCGGCGGCCGCGACGATGGTCGAGGCGCTGAAGGGCATGAAGGAGCCCACGCGCGAGGCGTTCATGGAGTCCGTGCGCAACATGGACGTGGAGATCCCGATCCTGCTGCCAGGCATCGAGGTCACCATGTCCGGCAACGACGACAGCTACCCGATCGAGGCGATGCAGATCCAGCGCTTCGAGGGCGAGAACTGGAAGCTCCAGGACGAGGTGATCCAGGCGCCGCACTGAGGGACCGCCGGCCGAGCCCTGGTGCCCTCGCCCCCGGCAGAAACTGCAGCAACCACGGCCCCAGCCTTGTCGAGTTTCTCCCGTATAGCGGGGGAAACTCGACAAGCGACAGCCACGCCCCGCCCGTCGAGCCCTCACGCTACTTTCCGCCCTACGCTTGGAGGCTCGATGAACGACGCACTCATGCTCACGCCCAGCGAGTCGGTCCGCATCCGCGAGCAGACGCCGGACGCCCTCGTGGTCGAGGGCACGTGGGGCCCTGACGGCTCGCCCCCGCCCAAGCACTTCCACCCCACCCAGGACGAGCGCTTCGAGGTGCTCGAGGGCGTCCTCACCGCCCGCGTCGACGGCGAGCTGCGCGAGCTGGCGGGCGGTGACGTGCTCGAGGTGCCGCGCGGCGCCATCCACCAGATGTGGAACGCCACCGGCGAGCCCGTGCGGGCGCTCTGGCGAACGTCGCCCCCCGGGCGTACGGCGCAGTGGTTCACCGACCTGGACGCCCTACTGCGCTCGGGCCGCGTCGGCCGCAACGGGATGCCCAGCCCGCTCGCGTTCGGCGTCTACCTCACCGAGTACCGCGACGTGATCCGCCTGGCCGGACCCCAGCCGGTGGTGCAGGGCTCGATGCGCCTGCTCGGCACGCTCGGCCGTCTGCGCGGTTACAAGGTGGCTTGACGGCGCGTTCCGTGATCCTGGCGGTGGCCGTCTGCGCCCTGCTGTGCGCACCGGCCCGAGCCGCCAGCCCGATCTCCTCGGCGGCGCAGCTGTTCACGTGCTGCAGCGCCGCGCCGCTGCAGGAACGCATCTTCTCCGAGGCGCAGGCCAGCGGCGCCGAGTTCGTGCGGGTGGACGTGGAGATGCACGGCATCTTCGGTGACCGCGACGAGCCGGACTGGAGCCACCTGGACGCGATGACGGCGCTCGCACGCGAGCACGACGTGCAGCTGCTCGGCATCCTCCGCGGGACGCCCGGCTGGCTGTCCACCTGCCCGCGCCGCGGGGCAAAGGCGGCCATCTGCGCTCCCACCGATCCGGGCGAGTGGGGCCGCCTGGCCGGTGAGGTGGCCGCGCACGCGGGCGAGGCGATCGACCACTGGGAGATCGTCAACGAGCCAGACGCCCGCTGGGCCTTCACCGGCTCCGCCGAGGACTACGCGCGCATGCTGAGCGCCGCCCACGACGCCATCGAGGCGCGCGTGCCCCAGGCGAAAGTCGTGTTCGGCGGCGTCGAGCGCCCACGCGAGCACGAGTGGATCCAGCGAGTGCTGGCCACGCCTGGGGCTGACGCCATCCGAAAGTTCGACATCGCCGCTGTGCACCTGCGCCTGCGGCTGCGCAACGAGCTGCGCGAGCTCCCGCAGTGGCTGACCGCCTGGCGCCGGCTGCTCGCGGAGCGGGGGTTCACCGGGCCGATCTGGGTCACCGAGCACGGCTATCCGGCCGACCCGGTCTTCCAGTGGGACCCCGCCTACCGCGGAACCGACGTCGCGAGCGGCGAGGCCGCTCAGGCGGCGCTGCTCGGAGAGTCGATTCCGCTGCTGGCAGAGGCCGGCGCGGAGCAGGTCTTCGTGACCCTCCGGGACTTCGTCTACGGGGAGTTCCTGAGCGAGGGCCTGGTGCACATCGACGAGTCGCGAGCGGACCTCCCCGTCAGCCGGCGCCCGGCGTTCGTGACGGTGCGAGACCTGGCGCTGCGCTGGGACGAACTGGCCTACGCGCGCTCCGGCGCGCGCGCCCACGAGCGCCTCGGGCGGGAGTACCGGCGGCTGGCAGAGGCGTCGGCGGCCGCCGGGCACCAGCTCGCCGCCGCCCTTCAGGACGGCGCGGCCGAGGGACACGCGCTGGTGGCGCTGGAGCTGGTGCGCTCGGCCGACGGGGACTAACGACCGACGCGCCGGATCGGGATGCGCACCCCGGGTCCGACCAGCGACTGCGACGGCGGCTCGTAGAGCACCAGCTCGTGCTTGACCGACCGGCGGATCCGCTTGATCTCCGACCGCAGCTCGTCCTGGACCTTCGCGGCCTGGCGCTCGAGCGCGCGCATACGGCGGCGCATCCGCTCCATCTCCTCCTCGAGCTCGAAGACCTTCTCCACCCCGGCGAGGTTCATCCCGAGCTCGCTCGTGAGCGCCTGGATGCGGAGCAGGCGCTCCACGTCGTCCTGCGAGTAGAGCCGCGTGTTCTTGGGGGAGCGCTTGGGGGTGATCAGCCCGCGCGCCTCGTAGATGCGCAGCGTCTGCGGGTGCATGCCGGCGAGCTCGGCCGCCACCGAGATCATGTACACGCCGCGCTTGCCGTCGTCGGTCACCCGATCACCGCTCCTTCGACAGCAGCCGCTCGCGCGGGTTGCCGTCCATCACGGCCGCCAGGTCGTCGACCGCCTCGCTCTGCTCGCGCGAGAGCGAGCTGGGCACGTCGATCATCAGCTTGTAGTGGATGTCGCCGCGGCCGCGGTTGCCGAGCTTCTGCGGGCCCTCGCCGCGCAGGCGCTGGACCGTGCCGTGCTGCGTGCCCGGGGGGACTCGGATGCGCTTGGTCGCGTTGAGCGTCGGGACCTCGATGGTCGCACCACGGATCGCCTCGGGGATCGTGATCGGCACCTCCACCTCGAGGTTGTCGCCCTTGCGGGTGAAGATCGGCGAGTCGCCCACGCGCGTGACGACGTAGAGGTCGCCCGGCGGCCCGCCGCGCGGTCCGGCCTCGCCCTTGCCCGACAGCCTGACGCGGCTGCCGTCGCGCACGCCGGCCGGGATGTTGACCCGATAGCGCTTGACCTGGCGGGTGCGCCCGGAGCCCTGGCACGTCGTGCAGGGATCCTTGATCTCGGTGCCCGTGCCGCCGCACTGCCGGCACGGCTGCGAGATCGAGAAGAGGCCCTGCGACTCCGCCTCCACGCCGCGGCCCTGGCAGCGCGTGCAGATCGTGGGCGAGGTGCCTGGCTTCGCGCCGGTGCCGCGGCAGGTCGGGCAGGGCGCCGACAGGGGCACCGAGACCGGCACCTGGGCGCCCTCCATCGCCTGCTCGAAGGACACGTGCACGTCGGTCTCGAGGTCCCGCCCGCGCTCGGGGCCGGGAGCCCCCTGACCGGCGCGCCCGGTGCCGCCGAACAGGTCGGAGAGGATGTCCCCGAAGCCGCCGAAGTTGCCGCGGAACGCGCCGGGGTCGAAGCCGCCGGCGCCGCCGAACATGCCGCCCCCGGAGTCGTAGGCCTTGCGCTTCTCGGCGTCCGACAGGATCGAGTAGGCCTCCTGCACGTCCTTGAAGCGCTCCTCGGCGGCCTCGTCGCCGGGGTTGCGATCCGGGTGGAACTCGCGCGCGAGCTTGCGGTAGGCCTTCTTGATGTCGTCGTCAGAGGCGTCCTTGGCCACGCCCAAGGTGCTGTATGGATCCTTGACCGCCGGCATCTAGGAGGACACCACCACCCGCGCCGGACGCAGAATCGACCCGTTGGCGCGGTAGCCCTTCTCGACCACGTCGAGCACCAGCCCGGACTCGGCCCCGTTCTCGTCGCGCATCGACAGCGCCTCGTGCTCGCTCGGGTCGAAGCGCTCGCCGGCGGGGTCGAACTGCTGCACGCCGTTGCGCTCGAGCACGGCGATCAGCTCGGAGTGCACCAGCCGCACGCCCTCGGCGAGATGCTGCTCGTCCTGGGCGGCGGAGGTGAGGGCCCGCTCGAGGTTGTCGACGATCGGCAGCAGCTCGCGCACGAGCCCGCTCTTCGCGCGCTCGCCCGCGGCGGCCGCCTCCCTCGCCGCCCGCTTGCGGTAGTTCTCGAAGTCCGCCTGGGTACGGCGGGCGAGGTCGAGATACTCGTCCCGCTCACGCTGGGCGCGCGTGGCGGGGTCGAGCTGCTCGATCGCTTCCTTCTCCTCCAGGCGCTGCTCCTCGTTGGCCGGATCCTCTTCGCCGGAGGGCTCGCCAGCCTCGTCGCGCGAGGTGGCGAGCTCCTCCTCTTCGGGGTGTCGCTCGATCACTTCTCGTCACCCTCGACGACCTCGGCGTCCACGACCTCCTCCTCCTCGGCGGAGCCGTTGGTCGCCGCGCCGTCGGCGCCGGCGCCGTTGCCGGCCCCAGCCGCCTGCTGAGCCGCGGCGTACATCTGCTCGGACACCTTGTGGAAGGCGACCTGCAGCGCCTCGGTCTTCGCGTTCAGTAGCGCGACGTCGTCGGACTCGAGGTTGTCGCGAACGTCCTTGATGGCGGCCTCGATCTCCTCCTTGGCAGACGAGTCGAGCGTGTCCTCCATCTCCTTGATCTGACGCTCGGCCTGGTAGGCGGCGTTCTCGGCCGTGTTGCGGGCCTCGACTACCTCGCGCTGGCGGCGGTCATCCTCCGCGTGCGCCTCGGCGTCCTTGACCATCCGCTCGACCTCGTCCTCAGCGAGCCCGGAGCCGGCCTTGATCTCGATCTTCTGCTCCTTGCCCGTGCCGAGGTCCTTCGCGCCCACGTTCAGGATGCCGTTGGCGTCGATGTCGAACGTCACCTCGACCTGCGGGATGCCGCGCGGCGCCGGCGGGATGCCGGTCAGCTGGAACTTGCCGAGCGACTTGTTGTAGGCCGCCATCTCGCGCTCGCCCTGGAGCACGTGCACCTCCACGCTCGGCTGGTTGTCCTCGGCCGTGGAGAAGATCTCCGACTTGCGCGTGGGGATCGTCGTGTTGCGCTCGATCAGCTTGGTCATCACGCCGCCCTTGGTCTCGATGCCGAGGGTCAGCGGCGTGACGTCGAGCAGCAGCACGTCCTTCACGTCGCCGGCGAGCACGCCAGCCTGGATGGCCGCGCCGACCGCCACGACCTCGTCCGGGTTCACGCCCCGGTGCGGGTCCTTGCCGGTCAGTTCCTTGACCTTCTCCTGGACGGCCGGCATGCGCGTCATGCCGCCGACGAGGACGACGTGGGCCACGCCGGCGCCGCCCTCGACGCCTGCGTCGCCGAGCGCCTGCTTGGTCGGGCCGACGACCCGGTCGAGCAGGTCCGCGGTGAGCTCGTTGAGCTTGGAGCGGGTGAGGCGCTGGTTGAGGTGCTTCGGCACCGAGTCGATCGCCGTGATGAACGGCAGGTTGATCTGCGTCTCCTGTGCGGAGCTGAGCTCCGTCTTGGCCTTCTCGGCCTCCTGGTAGAGCCGCTGGAGGGCCATCTTGTCCTGCGACAGGTCGACGCCTTCGGCCTTCTTGAACTCGCTGACGAGGTAGTCCACGATCGCCTTGTCGAAGTTGTCGCCGCCCAGGTGGTTGTCACCCGCGGTGGCCTTCACCTCGAACACCCCGTCGCCGATCTCGAGCACCGACACGTCGAAGGTGCCGCCGCCGAGGTCGAACACGAGGATCGTGTGGTCGGACTCCTCCTTGTCGAGCCCGTAGGCCAGCGCGGCCGCCGTCGGCTCGTTGATGATCCGCTTGACCTCGAGGCCGGCGACCTTGCCGGCGTCCTTGGTCGCCTGGCGCTGGTCGTCGTTGAAGTAAGCGGGGACCGTGATCACAGCGGCGTCGACGGTGTCGCCGAGGTAGGCCTCGGCATCCGCCTTCAGCTTCTGGAGGATCATCGCGCTGATCTCCGGCGGGGCGAACTCCTTGCCGCCCGCCTTCACGCGCGCGTCACCGTTGGGGCCGGAGACGACCTCGAACGGGACGATCTTCTCCTCCTCCTTGACCTCGGCCTCCTTGCGGCCCATGAACCGCTTGATCGAGAACACGGTGTTCTCGGGGTTCGTGACCGCCTGGCGCTTGGCCGGCGCGCCTACCAGCCGCTCGCCGCCCTCCGTGAAAGCAACCACCGAGGGGGTGGTGCGCGCGCCCTCGGCGTTCTCGATCACGGTGGGCTCGCCGCCCTCGAGGACGGCCATGCACGAGTTGGTCGTGCCCAGATCGATACCGATCGTCTTGCCCATCCGTCATTACTCCTTGTAGTCGAAAGAAATCTAAGCGAGAGTATGGCAGATGTGATCAGAGACGCCCGACTCTGAGCCGCTTAGGTTAGGCTTCCGCGGCCGATGCGCCGCCTTCTCCCCTGCCTGCTGCTGCTGCTGTTTCTGGCTGTCGCGCTGGGCGCGTGCGGGGGCGACGACGACAGCAGCAGCGGCGACCAGGGGTCGACTTCCGAGTCGAGCACCAGCGAGGAGACCAGCCCGTCCGCGCAGCGCGAGGCGCTCGAGAACACCGCCGCGAAGCCGGAGATCCCCAAGCCGACCGGGTCGCCGCCGCGCAAGCTGGTCAAGGAGGACATCGTGCGGGGTAAGGGGCCCGCGGCCAAGAGCGGCGACGTGCTGACCGTCAACTACGTGGGCGTGACCTTCTCCACGGGGGCCGAGTTCGACGCCTCCTGGGACCGCGGGCAGACGATCGACGTCCCGCTCGGTGGGGGCCAGGTGATCGAGGGCTGGGACAAGGGGCTCGTGGGCATCAAGAAGGGCGGGCGGCGCATGCTCACGATCCCACCCGAGCTGGGGTACGGCACCGAGGGCTATCCGCCCGCCATCGGCCCGAACGAGACGCTGGTGTTCGTTGTGGACGCGGTCGGGATCCAGCCGGGCTAGCCCACGAAGCTGAGCGCGTAGGCCACCGACCCGGCGCACAGCAGCGCCACGCCCGCGTAGTCCCACCGCACGCGGAAGTCGGGCGGCCGCGCGAACAGCGCCACGGCCAGCAGCACGAACGGGTCGAAGTACTTCTGGTAGACGAGCGCCACCGGCAGGGCCACGGCGAGGAAGCAGCCGATGTACACGCTCGGCAGGGACAGCCAGCCGGCCCGCCGCCCGAGCAGCGCACCCGCGACGGCACCCGCCGGGACCAGAGCCCAGAGCAGCAGCGACGAGCCGAGCACCGTCGGTAGCCGCTCGGACACGCGCCACAGGTACCCGGCGTCGCCGGGTTGGCCGCCCTGGATCGGCGTGTACTCGAGCGGCGCCACCGCCAGCAGCACCACGCCCGTGACGACCGTGGCACCGATCGGGCCCCACGGCAGCCGCGGCGGCGCCGCCCTGAGGCGGCGGACGAGGCTCGGTCCGAAGACGAGCGCTGCGTACAGGCCGAGCAGCCCGACGGTGAAGCCGACGGTTCGGAGCGTCAGCGTGTCGCGGCCGAAGCCGGGGCGATCCGTGCAGAGCCCGCAGGAGGCCGGGTCAGCGCTCGGCGGCACCAGCCCGTTCCACTCGATGGCCAGCGCGGCCAGCGGCGCCAGCGCCAGGGCGAGCATCGCGCCGCCGGCGAGCAGGCGCCCCGGCGCCCGCCGCTCGCGCACCACCAGGAACAGGCCCGCCACGAGCACCAGCCACAGGAACGACTGCCGCGTGAGCACAGCGGCGCCGCTGTAGAGACAGGCGATTGCGAACGCACCGAGCGAGCCGTCGCGCGAGTAGGCGTGGACGCGCTCCAGCGCCAGCAGTGCGAACAGGATCGCCAGGTTGTCGGTGAGCAGCGTGAAGGAGGCGCCGAAGAAGTACGGCGACAGCGCGAAGGCCAGCGTTAGCGCGAACGCCGGCAGCGTCGCAAGCGAGGTCGTGCGCCGCAGCAGGCGCAGCAGCGCCAGCGCCGCGCCGTAGGAGATCGCCACGTTGAGCAGGCGCAGCTTCCAGAGCTCGAACCCCACGAGCTTGCCCCAGCCCGCCATCACCAGGTGGTACAGCGGCGTCTGGGCGGACGGGTAGTCGGAGAGGTCGAGCCCCTCGCGCAACTGCAGGATCGTCGGCAGTTGGTAGAGCGCCGCGTCGCTGCCGTGGAACGTGTCGATCTCGACCGTGAGTCCCTGCAGCACCGCGATGCCGATCAGGAAGGGGACCGCGAGCAGCGCGGGCGCGAAGCGCATCAGCCCTCCGGCAGCGGTCGCGGCGGCCGGAAGCGCGGCGTGACCTCGACCGCGACGATCGCGGCCATGATCAGCGCCGCGCCCAGCCAGCCCGTAAGCGATAGCCGGTCGCCCGCCAGCAGCCAGCCGAACAGGCCCGCGAAGGCCGGCTCGGAGGCGAGGATCAGGGCGGTCCGGGCCGGCGGCGCGTAGCGCTGGGCGAAGGTCTGGACGAAGAAGCCGAGCGCGCTCGCGATCAGCGAGGTCACGATCAGCGCCGACCAGACCGTGGCGCCCTCCGGAGCCTCGAGTTGGCCAGCGCCGGCGCCGATCGCCAGCGGCACGACGCCGCACACGCCGAGCTGGACCGCCAGCAGGGCGCCCACGTCGTAGTGGCGCACCGCCCGTGCCGTGGCGAGGATGTGCGCCGACAGGGCGATCGCAGCAAGCAGCACCAGGCCGTCACCGCGCAGGTCGAGCTCACCGCCTACCCCGGACAGCAGGTAGAGGCCGACGGCCGAGACGCCCGCTGCCGCCCAGGCCATCGAGGACACGCGCTCGCGCAGGAAGATCGCGCCCATCACCGGCGTGAGCACGACGAACAGGCCCGTGATGAAGCCCGCGTTGGAGGCCGTCGTCCGCTCGAGGCCGAGCGTCTGGAAGATGTAGCCGGCGCACAGGAACCCGCCCATCAGGAGCCCGGCTCGCCAGCCCGCGGCGGACAGGCGTCGCAGCGGCCCCCAGAACACCAGCGCCACGATCAGCGCGGCCGGGATGAAGCGGTAGGCGAGGAACGCCATCGTCGGCAGCAGCTCGATGGCGTCCTGCACCATCACGAAGGTCAGCCCCCAGACGCTGCAGATGCCGATCAGCGCCAGCTCGGAGAGCCGGCGCAGGGAGTCGGGGCTCATGTCTCGGCGAGCCGCCGCCGTCCCTCGGGGCACGTCCTCGACAAGGGGCACTCGGGGCAGTGCGGAGCGCGCGCGACGCAGGTGCGCCGACCGTGGCGGATCAGCAACACGTGCGCCTCGTAGGCGAACTCGCCGTCGTCGCCGCACAGCCGTGCCAGCTCGTCGTGGGCCGCTTCCAGCGGGGCCTTTTGCGCCCACAGCCCGAGCCGGCCGCCGACCCGGTAGACGTGGGTGTCCACCGGCACGTCGGGGCGGCCGAAGGAGAACAGCAGCACGCACGCCGCAGTCTTGCGCCCCACGCCCGGAAGCGCCACCAGGTAGTCACGGGCCTCCTGGAGGGAGACGTCATCGAGCCACAACAGGTCGTCCTCGCCGATCGCCTCGAGGATCCGCTTGATGCGGACCGACTTGGTCGGGGCGAGGCCGCCCGGCCGGATCGCGTCCTCGATCTCCTCGACGGGCGCTTCGCGCACCGCGTCCCAGGTCGGCAGCCGGTCGCGCAGGCGGAAGTAGGCGACGTCGCGGTTGCGGTCGTTGGTGTTCTGGGAGAGGACGGTCAGGATCAGCTCGTCGACCGGGGCGCGGTGCGGGCGCAGCGCCGGCCGGCCGTACTCCGCGGCGAGCCGGTCCGTGATCCTGCGCAGCCTGCGGCGGTCGGCCATCGGCGCGGATGGTATGAACCCCCGGATGGAGATTGCGGAGCGCCATACACAGGCGGGCGGGGTGGACGTGCTCTGGCGTCAGGCCGGCGACGTCCCGATCCTCTACCTGCACGGGGTGCCGGCGGCCGGCTGGCACTGGGAGCCGTTCCTGGCGCGCACGGGTGGGATCGCCCCGGACCTGCCGGGCTTCGGGCGCTCCGGGAAGCCCGGCGACTTCGACTACACGATCCCCGGCTACGACCGCTTCCTCGAGGCCTTCTGCGACGAGATCGGCCTGGACCGCATGACGCTCGTCTTGCACGACTGGGGCTCGGTCGGGCTCGCCTTCGCGCAGCGCTTCCCGGAACGGATCGAGCGCCTGGTGCTGACCTCGGTGGTGCCGTTCGTGCCCGGGTACCGCTGGCACCGGGTGGCGCGCGCGTGGAGGACGCCGCTGGTGGGCGAGCTCCTGATGGGTTTCACAACCCGGCTGGGCTTCCGGCGCACGCTGCCGGCGGAGATCGCCGACCGCGCCTTCGCCGAGTTCGACCACGGCACCCAGCGGGCCGTCCTGCGCCTCTATCGGGCCTCACCGCCCGAGGTGCTGGCTCGTCACGGCGAGCACCTCGGCGAGCTCCGCTGCCCGGCGCTGATCGAGTGGCCGACGCGGGATCCGTACATCGGCCCGGAGTTCGGAGAGCTGCTGGCCGAGGCGCTCGGCGGCGAGACCCACCTCGAGCATGTGGACGCGGGCCACTACGCGTGGCTCGACGAGCCGGACGTGATCGCCCGTGTGGCGGCGTTCGTCGGCTAGCCTTCCCCAGGCCGTGCTCCGCGCCGCTGTCACGGCGCCTCAGCGCGCCCCTGCCCGTCAGGACGATCCGGCCCAGCGCCGGGGCCGCTTCGCGCGCGATCGGCCGCCCGGCGGATCGTGGTACTCGCGCGTCAACTGGTGGCACGTCGCGCCGGTCGCGATCGCCGTGCTGTTCGCGATCGCCTACCTGATCTGGCAGCCGCGCACGGTCGACCTGGCGGCGCACACGTTCCGCGCCGACCTGTTCGGGGAGCAGGGCTTCACGATCTGGAACGGGCAGTGGTACGGCGGTCACCACACGCCCGCCTACTCGATCATCTCGCCCCCGCTCGCCTGGCTGCTGAGCCCACCGGTGGCGCTGGCGCTGGCGGCGGTCGCCTGTGCCGCGCTGTTCGCGCCGCTCGCGCGCGGCGCTTTCGGCGAGGAGGCCGCGCGCTGGGGCTCGATCTGGTTCGGCATCGGCACCGCGACGCTGCTGTTCACCTCGCGGCTGCCGTTCGCGATCGGCGTGGCCTTTGGCCTCGCCGCGCTGCTCGCGCTGCAGCGGCGCCGCTACGGCTGGGCGATCGTCTTCGCGATCCTGTCGCCGCTAGGCAGCCCGGTGGCCGGGCTGTTCCTGGCCATGGCCGGCGTGGCCGTTGCGCTAGGGGCGAACGGCGACCGCGCCAAGCGGCTGGAGGGGCTGGCGATCGCCGCCGCCGCGTTCATCCCGCCGCTCTTCCTGTCGTGGGCGTTCCCCGAAGGCGGCTGGGCGCCGTTCCCGACCACCGCCTATCTGCCGATCCCACTGTTCTGCGTCGCATGCCTGATCGTGCTGCCGCGCGAGCAGCGCGTACTGCGCTGGGCCGCGGTGCTGTACGGCGTCGGCGCGTCACTGGCGCTCCCGCTCGAGACCCCCATGGGCGGCAACGCCGTACGACTGGGCGCCCTGTTCGGCGGGCCGGTGCTGCTCTGCGCGCTCTGGGGCCGCCCGATCACGCGCAAGCTGTGGGCGCTGCCGCTGCTGGCCGCCGGGTTCGCGGCGCTGGGCTTCTGGATGTGGTCGCCCGCCGTACGTGACGTAATCAAGTACATCGAGGACCCGGCCGCCAAGTCCGACTACTTCGAGCCGCTGCGCCAGTTCCTCTACACGCTGCCGGACCAGCGCCGCATCGAGATCCCCTTCACTCGCAGCCACTGGGAGGGCGCCGAGATCGCGCCCGACGTAGCACTGGCGCGCGGGTGGCTGCGGCAGCTCGACACGGGCCTCAACCCGATCTTCTACAAGGGCGAGATCAACCGGCTCACCTACGCGAGCTGGCTGGCGGACAACGCCGTCCGCTACGTCGCGCTGCCGAGCGCCAAGCCAGACAAGAGCTCCTACGGCGAGCGGGCCCTGATCGAGAAGGGGCTGCCCTACCTGCGCCTGCGCTGGAAGTCCGACGACTGGCGCGTGTACGAAGTGCTGCTGCCGGCGCCGATCGTGATCCCGCAGAAGGACGCGCGCATCTCGCTGGAGCAGTTCAGCTCCGACGAGGTGCTGCTGGACGTGAAGAAGCCCGGGGAGGCGATCGTGAAGGTCCGGTGGACGCCGTATTGGTACGCCTCCAACGCCTGCGTGGAGCCCGACGGCGACTGGACTCGCGTGATCGCGGACGAGGTCGGCTTCGTGCGCCTCTCCACCCGCTTCTCGCCCGAGCGGCTGTTCTCGCGCGGACGCCGGTGCGACGACTGAGCTCCGGTGCTACCGTTCCGCCAGTCCAGCCAAGGTGGCTGGGCCGCAGACAAGTAGTGCCAGCGCTCGCAGTAGTTGCTTAGTTGCACCTTCCGCGTCCGCAGCACATCACACGTGGGAGGACCCATGGCAACTGGAACCGTTAAGTGGTTCAGCGACGACAAGGGCTTCGGCTTCGTCACTCCGGACGAGCCGGGCAAGGACCTGTTCGTGCATCACACCGACATCGACGGCGAGGGCTTCCGCTCACTCGCCGAGGGTGCGCGGGTCGAGTACGAGGCCCAGCCTGGCGACAAGGGCCCCAAGGCCACCAACGTCCGCACCATTTAGAACTTCCAGCATTCGGAAGTACCGCAGCCGGGGGCGTGAGCCCTCGGCTGTTGTCGTTCTAGGAGATGGCCTTGGCCGCTTGGCGCTCGGGTTCGACGCGAACCACGTCCCACACCAGCCCGACCTTTTCCAGGCCGCGGATGACGAGTCCCGACGGATCGATCTCCCAGCGCCGCATCCCGTGCTCGGCCGAGGTGGGGAAGGCGTGATGGTTGTTGTGCCAGCTCTCGCCGAAGGTCGGCAGGGCGAGCCAGAACAGATTGCGCGACTGGTCCTCGGTGGGGAAGCGCTGGCTGCCGAAGAAGTGGCACAGCGAGTTGATGCTGTAGGTCACGTGGTGCACGACCAGCATCCGCACCCCCGCGCCCCATAGAAGGCCGGTCAACGCGGCGTCGAGCGTGCCGCCGATGGCGTAGCCGAGCCCGAAGGCCACGGCGAACCCGCCGAGCGCCCAGACCAGGAAGGTCCGGTCCACGAACGACACGATCGGATCGTTGATCAGATCGCGCGCGTAGCGCTTGCGCGCGCCGCGGTGCGTGTGGATGAACAGCCAGCCGACGTGCGCGTGGGCCAGGCCCTTGAGCGCGCCGCGGAAGCCGCCGTCGTGGCCCACGTGCGGGCTGTGCGGGTCGCCTTCCTGGTCGGAGTACGTGTGGTGCTTGCGGTGGTCGGCGACCCACGAGATCACCGGTCCCTCGATCGCGACCGAGCCGAGGATGGCCAGCAGCCCGTGCACCGGCTTGCTCGTCTTGAAGCTGCGGTGGGTCAGGTGGCGATGGAATCCGACGGTCACGCCGAGGCCCGTGAGCACGTACATGATCACGAAGACCGCGACGTCGCTCCAGCGCAGCAGATCGGACCAAACCTGCCAGCAGACGATGCCCAGGGCGATGAACGGGATCGCCGTAATCGTGCCGGTGGCGATCCGGTCGCGTGTCTCGTGCAGGACGGGCTGAACCTCGCCCGGATCCGCCCATCCCTGTTTGTTCGCCCCTACCGGCGCCTCGGTAATCACTTAGGGGAACCTACCCTGCAGGCCAGATTAGTTGCACCCAGGGTTCGGGCAACCCCACTGGGAAGCGCCCCGTCGGCCCGCTAGGCTTGCCTGCCGTGCCTCGCTCACACCCGCTGTATCGCCAGCTGGCGCGCGTCTGGCGGCTCAGCGGCCGCTGGCTTCCGAACGGCTGGCTCGACGCCATCCGCCAGCTCGCCCTGTTCGCCGGTGCGTACTACCTGTACCGCATCGTGCGCGGCTTCGTGGACGGCCAGGCCGGCCTTGCGTTCGAGAACGCGCGGACGCTGGTGGACTTCGAGCGATCGCTGGGCCTGTTCTTCGAGCCCGGCCTCCAGTCATGGGCCCGCGGCCAGGAATGGCTGCTCACGTGGGCCAACTGGATGTACGTGAACTCGCACTTCGTGGTCACCACCACGTTCCTGATCTGGCTCTACATCGCGCGCAACTACGCCTTCTACTACGTGCGCAACATGTTCATGGTGGCGATGGGCCTGGCGCTGGCCGGCTATCTCGTATACCCGACCGCGCCGCCGCGCTTCCTGCCGGAGTGGGGCTTCACCGACACCGTCGCGGCGTTCGTCGGTGAGGGCGCGGAGAACAGCGCCAACGCGCTCTACAACCCGTTCGCCGCCGTGCCGAGCATGCATGTGGCGTTCGCGTTGATGATCGCTGTGCCCGCCCTGTTCCTGGTGCGCAACCGCTTCCTCAAGGCGTTCTGGGCGGTCTACCCGGCGCTCGTGACCTTCGTGGTGATGGCCACCGCCAACCACTTCTGGATGGACGCGGCGCTGGGCGCGCTCGTGGCCGCGGCCTCGGCGTCGGCAGCGTCGTACGCGTTCGCCCGCGCCCGCCCGGACGCCTGGGCCTGGCGAACCGCCAAGGTCTCCGCGTGAGCGACGGCCTCGACCAGCGCACACCGCGCACCCGAGGCAACGGTCGCAGCGGCCCGCTCACGGCCTCGGAGATGCGCGCGGTCGCGCGCGACCGGCTGATCGAATCGCGTCTGACCCCAAACGCGATCTCCATCACCGGCCTGATCGGAAACGTGATCGCCGCCGTGCTGATCATCGAGCACCACTTCGTGCTCGCCGGCATCGCGTTCGTGCTCGGGTCGGTCTGCGACATGTTCGACGGGCGCTACTCGCGCATGTCGGGCAAGGGCACCCCATTCGGCGCGTTCCTCGACTCGACGCTGGACCGGATCGAGGAGGGCGTGGTGCTCGCAGCCGTGGCCTGGTGGTTCGCCGAGCAGGGCGACGAGGTGGCCGTGGGAGCGACGGTGCTCGCCGTGGTCGGGTCGTACATGGTGTCCTACACACGCGCCCGCGCCGAGGCGCTAGGCGTGGAGTGCAAGGTCGGGATTGCGTCGCGCGCCGTCCGGGTAGTGATCCTGTCTGCGGGACTGCTGTTCGCCGACGGCGAGATCGTGCCGGACTTCGATCTGTTGGAGCCGGCCATCTACGCTTTGGCTGCGTTGACGGTCTTCACGACGTTCCAACGCGTGTTCCACGTGCGGGGCCAGCTGGCCTCTCAGGTGTAACCGGACCGCCCCGGCGGGTTCTTAGTAGCCAGTGCCGGCCTCCTCTCCCCGGGAGGTCGTTTTCATGAAGCTGGAGGGCTTTCTGTGACCGAAACTGTGACTCACACCAACGGTGCTTCCCGCTATCAGAGCGAGAAGGTCCGCGTGGCAATCGTCGGCGTAGGCAACTGCGCCTCGTCCCTCGTCCAGGGCGTGGAGTACTACAAGGACGCCGACCCGAACCAGGCCGTCCCCGGCCTCATGCACGTGGACCTCGGCGGCTACCACGTCCGCGACATCGAGTTCACCGCGGCATTCGACATCGACGCCGACAAGGTCGGGAAGGACCTGTCCGAGGCGATCTGGGCGGGCCAGAACAACACGATCAAGTTCTCCGACGTCCCGAACCTCGGCGTGCCCGTCCACCGCGGCATGACCCACGACGGTCTCGGCAAGTACCTCAAGGAGAAGATCACCAAGGCGCCCGGCGAGACCGACGACATCATCGGGATCCTCAAGGAGACCAAGACCGACGTGGTCATCTCCTACCTGCCGGTCGGCTCCGAGCAGGCGACCAAGTGGTACGTCGAGCAGGTGCTCGAAGCCGGCTGCGGCTTCGTGAACTGCATCCCGGTGTTCATCGCCAAGGAGAACTACTGGGCCACCCGCTTCCAGAAGGCCGGACTCCCGATCATCGGCGACGACATCAAGTCCCAGGTCGGCGCGACGATCGTGCACCGCCAGCTGGCGCGCCTGTTCCACGAGCGCGGCGTGAAGCTCAAGCACACGTCGCAGCTGAACGTGGGCGGCAACATGGACTTCTACAACATGCTCGAGCGCGAGCGCCTGGAGTCCAAGAAGATCTCCAAGACGCAGGCCGTCACGTCGGTCATGGGCCTCGACCTGCCCGCCGACGACGTGCACGTGGGGCCATCCGACTACGTGCCGTGGCTGACGGACCGCAAGTGGGCGCACATCCGCCTCGAGGGCGAGGCCTTCGGCGACGTCCCGCTGATCGCCGAGATGAAGCTCGAGGTATGGGACTCCCCCAACTCGGCCGGCATCGTCATCGACGCCGTGCGCGCCTGCAAGCTCGCGCTCAACCACGGGCTGGGCGGGCCGCTCACCGGCCCGAGCGCCTACCTGATGAAGTCGCCCCCGGAGCAGCATCCGGACCCGGTCGCGCGGCAGATGACCGAGGACTTCATCGAGCAGTACGGCGGTGCGCCGAAGCTGCCCGGTCAGGCGAAGGCCACGGTCGAAGCGACGCCCGCCGAGAACTAGGCGGCGCCCAAACCCCTCGCGCGATCGAGCCGACTGGCAGATAATCGCGCTCTGGGGGAGATTTCGACCGTCATCGTCGCGTACAACTCTGGCGAGTTACTGCGCCAATGCCTCACCGCGCTGGGGGGCGGCAAGGGTGAGGTCGTCGTGGTCGACAACGGCTCGTCCGCCCAGGACCCCGGCGTCCCGAGCGGCGAGTTCCCCCACGTGCGTCTGATCGCGCTTCCGCGAAACACCGGCTTTGGAAGCGCTGCAAATGTCGGGGTGGCGGCCACCTCCGGCCAGTGGGTGCTGCTGCTGAATCCAGACGCGTGGCCCATCGGCGACGGTGTCGAGCAGCTGCTCGGCTTCGCCGCGGCCCGTCCCAGTCTCGGCGCGGTGGGACCGGTGCTGGTCGGGCCTGAGGGGGAGCCGCGCCGATCCACGATCCGGCCTCCGCTGGGCCCGGCGCCGCTCGCGCTGTGGTCCGCGTTCCCCAGGGAGGTCAGCGCCGCCTACGGCGCCTGGCGTCGGGCGACGGGCCGGCTGCGCCGACACCGCGTGCACGGGGCCGAGTTCCTGCAGGGCGCCGCGCTGCTGGTGCGGCGGAGGGCCTTCGAACAGGTGGGGGGCTTCGACGAGCGCTTCTTCATGTACGCCGAAGACGCCGACCTCTGCGCGGGGCTCCGCGAGGCGGGCTGGGGCGTCGAGCTCTGTCCGGCCGCGCGCTTCGTGCACGTCGGGGGCGGCTCGAGCGCTTCAGACGAGGCGCATTTGCGGCTCGAGCTGCTGCGCTCGTGGCTGCGCCTGATCGCGAAGATCGACGGCCTCGAAAAGGCCGAGCGAGCACGTCGCTGGACACTGTTCGCACTGCGCGTGCGAGGCGCGGCTCCGCGCGGCGCGCGCCAGCGCGCCGCAGCGTCGTGGCTCGCCTCGGGCAGCGTCACCGACCTGCTCGGCCTGCCGGAGTGACCTCAGCGTCTCCGCTGGAGCTCCTGCATCCGTCTGGGCGCGTGGAGCGCGTCCTGGTGGCTGGAGAGAGCTGTCCCCCCGCGCTCATCCCGCCCGAGGCGGCGCACGAGGGCGCGACGGTGGACCTGGTGCTGATCGCTCCCTCCCGGGCCGAGCTCGGCCGTCGCGGGTGGCTGGAGCGCGCAACGCGGGACGCGGCCGCCAGGCTCGCGGAGGACGGCGTGGCGTACGCCCTCCTGCCGCGAACGACCCGCTTCGCGGCGTGGCGTCGGCTGCGCGAGGCGGGCCTGGTGGTCGAGGGTTGCATCGCTCACCTGCCCAGCACTGGGTCGCCGCGCTATCTGCTGCCCCTGGAGGCCCGGGCGTGGCGCCACGCCATGGCGCACGTGATCAGCTCCCGGCCACAGGCCCGCCGCGCGCTCGCGGCAATGCGGGCGATGCCGGCGGGCGAGGCGGTACTGGCGGCCGCCCTCCCGTCAGTCGCGCTGGTCGCGCGGCATCCAGGAGCGCCACGACTGGCCGCGTGGATAGCGGCCCTGGGTGATCAGGCGCGACCGGTCACGCAGACTGTGGTGGCGAGCAGCTGGCGCGGAGGCGGCGGGCCAGCCGTGATGCTCTGCTTCGCCGGCGGCGAAGACCGCCCCTGGGGCATCGCAAAGGTTGCACCGGGCGGCTCGGATGAAGCAGAGCTGATCGAGCAGCTGGGAGACCGCGCGCGGGCCGCTGGGGCTCGCGTTCCGCGCGTGCTCGCCTCCCGGTCGGGGGACGGCCGAGCCGCCCTCCTCGAGACGGTCCTCGACGGCCGCCCCGCGGCCGAGTTGCTCGCCCGCTCGCCAAACCGGTTCGCTGCCGTGGCAGAGACGATCACCGACTGGCAGGTCCGCTGGAACCGCGAGACCGCCATGGCGGGCGAACGCTTCCATGACGAGCTGCTGGTCCCGGCCCGCGAGCTAGGCGACGTCCTGCCCGACGGCTACTCCGGCTGGCTCGCGCAGCGCTGCGCTGACCGCGCCGGCGCCGAGCCGCCACTCGTCGCGCGTCACAACGACCTGACGATGTGGAACGTCCTGCTGGACGCCGCGGGGACGATCGGGGTGCTCGACTGGGCCGAGGCGGAGGCGACCGGGCTACCGCTCACGGACTTCTTCTACTCCGTCGCAGACGCGGCAGCCGCGTGCGACGGCTACCGCGACCGGCTCGCCGCCGTGCGTGACTGCTTCGGCGACGAGGGGTCGCGCGCCGACACTGTGGCTCGGCTCCAGGAGCGCCTGCGAATGGGGCTGCGGCTCGGCCCAGAGTCCGTGGAGCTGAGCTTCCACGCATGCTGGTTGCAACACGCGCGCAACGAGCAGCGCCGCGCCGTCGCCTCCGGCGGCGAGTTCCTCGCCATCGCGCGCTGGGCTGCGCTGCGAGCGCTAGGGGAGCCGACGTGACAGCACCGCCGCGACGGCGCGTGCTGTGCCTGCTGCCGTTCCCCCCAGACCCTGACGGCAAGCACGGCGCGGCGCGCATGACCGGGCAGTTGCTCCACAGCCTGGCGGGCTCGCACGACATAGCAGCGCTTCACCTGCGGGCCCGCGAGGAGCCGCCGCTCGATCCTGCGCTGAGGGACAGACTGGCGCTCGTCGTGCAGGTCGACCGGCCCTCTCTCGAAGGGGGTGGCAGCACGCTGCGGGCGCTGCGCCGCGCTCGCGGGCTGCTCGGCGGCACGCCGACATGGGCGATGGACTGGGCCGTTCCGGAGTTCGCGCGGACGGTGCGCGATATCGCGGCCGAGTGGCGGCCGGACGTGATCCAGGCAGAGCTGCACATCATGGGTCAGTACCTGAGCGACCTCACGCAACCCACCGTCCTGGTCGAGCACGACCCGGGTGCGGCCTCCGCCGCCGGCCTCGCCGTGTGGGAGCGCGGCGCCCGCAGCGTGGGTCGCCGCGTTGACGCCGCGGTCTGGCGGCAGTACGAGGCACGCGTGCTCATGACCGCCGATGCGGTGGTCGCATTCACGGAGGCCGACCGCAGCGCGCTGTCCGCACTCGCACCCGCCGCCCGCGTGATCCGAATCGCGCCCGGCATCGCGATCCCGGCCCAACCCAGCGATCCCGTCGGAACCGACCCGCCGCGAGTGCTGTTTCTGGGCAGCTTCGTGCACCCACCCAACGTCGAGGCGGCGACCCGGCTCGCACGTGTCATCTTCCCGCCCGTCCGCGCGCGGCTGCCCAACACCGTCCTCGAGATTGTCGGCGACGCTCCGCCCCTGGAGGTCCGCGCCCTCGCTGGCGAGGGTGTGGTCGTGACCGGTGGGATCGCCGATACCGCTCCGTACCTGGAGCAGGCCGCTGTCGTGGCGGCACCGCTGCGACTCGGCGGCGGCATGCGCGTGAAGGTGCTCGAGGCGCTCGCGGCCGGCAAGGCGCTGGTGGCGACGCCGCGTGCCGTGGCCGGAATCGAGCTCGTGCCGGGGACCCATGCGCTGGTCGCGGACACCGACACCGAGCTCGCCGATCACCTGATCGCCCTGCTCGAGCGCGCGGATCGGCGCCGCCAGCTGGGGAACGCCGCACGGGAGTGGGCGACCGCACATCTGGGCTGGGAGCATGCGACCGCCGCTTACGGGCGCCTCTACTCGGATCTGTTGGGCGGCGACCGATGAAGCCCCGCATCGTGCTCGTCGGCTGGCGCCTGGGCGGGGAGCTCGAGGAGGTCATCCGCCGGGGCCACGCCCGCTTCGAGTACACGGTGCTCTCGATGGATCTCGACGAGCGCCTGCGCCCGCTGGTCGAGTGGCGCCGGATGCCACGCCCCCGATTCGGCTCGTTTCGCCTGGGCTGGTTGGTCTTCTTCGGGCTCGGAGGCGTTCGCCTCCGGAGACTCCGTGCTGATCTGGTCCACACCATCGGCCCGCTGCCGGTCGTGCCCAATCGCGTCCACGCCAACACCGTGACCTTCTGT
Organism: uncultured Thermoleophilaceae bacterium; assembly: GCA_963716215.1. GTDB lineage: Bacteria > Actinomycetota > Thermoleophilia > Solirubrobacterales > Thermoleophilaceae > JACVRW01. Next base: position 407,588 of record OY970298.1, read on the forward strand.
CACGCCGCCTACGACGAGGCGACCGCGGGCAACCCGCTGAAGGGCAGTTCGAGCACGATCGGCTGGAGGATCGGCCAGCGATTCACGCTCGCCCTCGAACGCTGGTGGTTCCGTCGCGCCGTACGCTTCCTCGTGGCGCTGTCGGAGGGGAGCGCGGCCGACCTCAGGCGGTTCTATCCCGGCGCTCGTGTGGTGGTCGCGCCCCGCGGGATCGATCTGGACCGCTTCTCACCCGACGCGGCGGATGGCCGCCGGTTTCGAGCCGAGCTTGGAGTGCCGCCGGATGCGCTGGTCGCGCTGTTCGTGGACCAGCAGCACCGCCCGCTGAAGGGTCTCGACGTCGCGATCCGCGCCTTCGCGGCGGTCACGAGATCGGGCGGTCCCGACCTGCTCTGGGTGGTGGGCGCGGGACACGAGCGCCACGCGGACCTAGCCCGCGAGCTAGGGGTCGGCGATCGTGTGCACTTCCTGGGGTACACCGCGGAGGTCGAACGTTGTTACCGCGCCGCGGACATGTTCGTGCTTCCGACGGTCTACGAGGCGTTCTGCCGAGCGGCCCACGAGGCCGCGGCATGCGGGCTGCCGGTTGTGGCCACGCCAGTCAACGGGATCCGAGAGCTAGTGGGCGACGACGAGGCCGGAGTGCTCGCGCGACGCGATCCGGCCGATGTGGCGCGGGCGCTCGTCGCATTGTCGAGCGACGCCGATCGGCGAGCACGCATGGGCCAGGTCGCGCGCGAACGCGCCGGCGCCTTCGACCAGCGGGCGGCCGCGGAGCGCATCCTCGCGCTGCACGAATCGCTGCTGGCTAGCCGGCCCGGCTGAGGTAGGCCCGCCTGACCTCATCGAAGGGGCCGTCCGCCGCAACGACGCCCTCCTCGAGCCAGATCGCCCTCTGGCAGAAGGTCGCTAGCAGCGGGTGGTCGTGGCCGGCCGCGACCACAACGCCCCCGTCGCCGAGAGCAGCGTGAGCACGCTCCGCGACGATCTGGCGGAACTCGTGATCGAGCGCCTCGTGGACCTCGTCGAGCACGAGGATGTCGGGATCTGTGTAGTCGGCGACGGCGAAGCCTAAGCGCGCCTTCATCCCCTCCGAGTAGCTCAGCACCGGCCGGTCAAAGGCGTCCTCGAGATGGGTCCCGTGCTCGATCTCGCCCAGTGCGGCCTCCGACTGCGCTCGCGACATCCCCGCGAGCACTCCCAGGAGGCTCGCGTTCTCTCGTCCGGTGAGCAGGCCCTGCAGGCCGGCCTCGGTCGAGAGAAGCGAGCCCACGCGGCCGTCGACCTGGAGACGACCGGCGTCCGGGCTCAACACGCCCGCGACAAGGCGCAGCACCGTCGTCTTACCGGACCCGCTGGGTCCGATCAGGGCCACGCCCTCGCCCGGGCCGATCGTGAGGTCCACATCATGGAGACCCCAGGTCTCCGTTCCCTTGCGGCGCAGGCGCGCGAGCGCGGGGGTGACCGCGCGCTGGTGGCGATCGAACATGAAGCGCACGCCCACACCCTCCGCCCGTATCGACACGGGCCGCATCAGGGCTCCATGATCTTCGCGAACTGCCGCTGCTCGGAGCGGAACAGCGGGATGAACACGGCCAGCAGAAGCACGCCGAGCACAGCTGGATAGAGCAGCTCGAAGACGCCCGGAGCGTCGCCGTACAGCAGCACGTCGCGGTACGACTCGAACAGGCCGGTCATCGGATTGATCAGGAGCAGGTCGTGCGCGGTCCCCGAGATCTGCGAGAGGGGCACCAGGCCGGGTGCGATGAAGAACAGCACCCGCACGAAGCTCATCACGAAGGTCCCGATCTCCGGCATCCAGATCCCCAGCAGTGCGGCGGGGTAGGCCACCCCGACGGCGAGCACGAGCGTGACCGCGATCGTGACCGGAAGCCACAGGATCGCCGGCGTCGGCGCCACACCGTAGACCGCCATCATCAGCGCGAGCAGCAGCAGGCTGGCGCCGAAGGCGACCGTCTCGGTGAGCGCCCCGGAGAGGGGCAGCAGCGTCCGGTTGAAGCCCATGTTGAGCACGATCGAGCGACGGGCCGCGACAGCGCTCATGGCGTTGACTATGGTGGTCGTGAAGAGCTGAAAGGGGATGACGGCGCAGGCGAGGCTTAGGCCCGGCGCCTCACCCGGACGGTCGAGGACCAGAGTCACGAGGACCAGGTAGACGCCGACGAGCGCGAAGGGATCGGCAATCCACTTGACGAGCCGCCATCCCCCCCGGCCGTACCTGACCTTGAGGTCGCTGATCGTGAGCGAGATCAGGACGTCCCAGGTCATGCGCCAGGTCGAGACGGCGCCGACGCCCAGGGAGCTCCTGGCCGGCGTGGCGTCCTGGACCTGCGCGGACATGTCCGAGGAGGCCATCCGGGCCAGAATAGGGCCAACCCACTGAGCCGGTGACCGGTCGCTCTGATTTCCGTCCGGCGATCCCGCCCGTGGCCGGCATGGGGAACCGCCCGCTCTGGTCGGTGATGATCCCGACGCATGACTGCGCCGGGTATCTGCGCGAAACCCTCGCGGCCGTGCTGGCTCAGGACCCTGGGCCCGCGCGAATGCAGATCGAGGTCGTGGACGACGCCTCCTCGGATGATCCGGAGGCCGTAGTCGAACAGCTCGGCGGCGGCCGGGTGAGCTTCTTCCGCCAGCCCCAGAACGTCGGGCACACGGCGAACTTCAACACCTGCCTGCGCCGTTCCCAAGGCCGCCTCGTGCACCTGCTGCACGGAGATGACTGCGTGCGGAGCGGTTTCTACGAGGCGATGTCCCAGGTCCTAGAGGACGCCCAGGGGGCCGGCGCCGCCTTCTGCCGCTACATCGCGATGGACGAGACCGGTTCCTGGACGGGCATCTCCACCCTGGAGCAACGATCCGCCGGCGTCCTCGACGACTGGCTCGAACGGATCGCCGTGGGACAGCGACTGCAGACTCCCTGCATGGTCGTGCGGCGGGAGGTCTACGAGCGACTCGGCGGGTTCGATGGGCGCCCGGCGGGCGTGGGAGAAGACTGGGAGATGTGGGTGCGCATCGCCGCCTCCTACCCGGTCGCCTATCTCCCGGAGCCGCTCGCGCTCTACCGCGTGCACTCGCCGTCGCTGAGCGGGCGCATGCTGCGCACCGGCGAGAACGTGCGCGATCTGCGGCTGGTGATCGAGATCAACCGCACACACCTCCCGCCCGCTCGCTCAGACGAGCTCTCGCGGATGGCACTGCGCGAGACGGCGACGACGTGTCTGCGGCGGGCGCGCCGGCTGCTGCGACACGGCGAGGTCGCCGGAATGTGGGCGCAGGTCCGCGAAGCAGTCCGATCGGATCGCTCGCCCCGTGTGCTGGCCGAGGCGGGCGCGGTCGTGGCCATGCGCCTGATGCTGCCGCTGATGGGCAGAGCGCGGGCGAGATGACCGCGGTGAGGCGCGCCGACATCAGCGTGGCGATTGCCACCCGCGACCGCCCCCACAGCCTGGCCCGTTGCCTGGAATCCCTGCGGGTCGGTCGCGCGCTGCCCACGGAGATCGTGGTCGCGGATCAGAGCTCGACCCCCGAGACCAGGGCAATCGTCTCGAGCGCCGACCGACCCGAGCTTCCGGTGCGGTGGGTGGACGGCGGCTCCGGCGGCCTCGCCGGCGGCCAGAACAGCGCCTTTGCGTTGACTTCGACGCCGGTGGTGGCGGTGCTGGACGACGACTGCGTCGCGGATGCCGCCTGGATCGAGGCGTTGGAGCGATCGTTCGCAGGGGATCCCGAGATGACCCTGGTCGGCGGCCGGGTGCTGTCCCTCCCGGGCGTGGGCGAGCGGGTCTTCGCCGTCGCCGCGCGCACGAGCGCGACTCGCCGCGTGTTCACGGGTGCCTCGTCGCCATGGAACGTCGGCAGCGGCAACAACTTCGCGATCCGCCGCGACTGGTTCGATCGCATCGGAGGGTGCGACGAACGCCTGGGCCCGGGCACGCCGGGCCAGGGCGCGCTCGACATCGACCTCTTCTATCGGGTGCTGAGGGCGGGTGGCCGGGCGCTGTACGACCCGGACGCCGTGGTCCACCACGAGCCTGCCTCCCGACGCGGCCGGTTGGAGCGCCGGAGACCGTACGGTTACGGAATGGGTGTGGCGTGCGGTCTGCGCCTACGCGAGGGCGACAGGCGGGCGATCGTCCTGCTCTGCGGCTGGATCGGGCTGCGCCTACGCGTGCTGACGTCAGCCCTGGTCACCGGCCGTCCGGATGCGCTGCACGAGGAGGCGCTCGTGCTGAGCGGAACCGCCGCGGGCGTCGTGCACGGCCTGCGGCAGCCGGTTAGACGCCGCGATGGTTTGCCCGCGGCCCGTCGAACGGAGGGATGGTGATCTCGGCCTGCATCGTCTGCCGCAACGAGGCCGACAGGCTCGGCCCCTGCCTCGAGTCGGTGGGCTGGGTGGACGAGGTCGTGGTGCTCGACCTGGAGAGCGGGGACGGGTCGGCCGAGCTCGCGCGGAACACGGGCGCCCGCGTGATCAGCCACGCGCCGGTGCCGGTCGTGGAAGCGGTCCGCAACGAGGTCGGCGACGCGGCCACGGGCGACTGGATCCTCGTCATCGATCCCGACGAGCGCGTGTCGCCCGGCCTCGCCGAGGAGCTGCGGCGTGCCTCTGGACGCCAGGACATCGATGCCGTGGTCCTGCCACGAATGAACTTCGACTTCGGTCATCCCGCGAGCTCGCCGCTCCAGCGCCACGAGCCCCAACTGCGGATGTACCGGCGTGGGGCGGTGCGCTGGCCGAGTTTTCCCAACGCGTTGCCTCAGGTCAGCGAAGACAGGCTGCTGCGCCTTCCGGGACGTGACGACCTGGCGCTCCTGCACGAGCGCAACCGGAACATCGCCGAGGCAATCGACCGCGTACGCCGGTATGCCCCCGCCCAGGCCCAGGCGATGATCGATGCCGGCGAGGTCTTCACGGCGCGGAGGATGGTCCTGACCCTTGGCGAGAAGCTCTACCGGCACTTCGTGCGTGCCCGGGCCCTGCGCGACGGCGTTCCAGGCCTGATGCGAGCGCTGCTCCTGGTCACCTTCCACGTCTACGTCTGGGTCGCGTTCTGGGAACAGTCGGGGCGACAGGGGACACGCTCGGACACCCGCCTGCTGGGGCTGCTCGACGCGTGCCTTCTCCCGCTGCGAATAGGCGCTGGTGCGCTGGCCAAACCGCGGTTATGGTGGAAAAGGCTTGGCGGGGAACCCTCCACTTCGCCGCGTCCGCTTTCTACGCAGGACGCGGCACGCAAACCCTGGCGCGCTCCCGACTGAGTCTGTACCGGCGGAGGCGGTCGCCCCTGATCCGGCGCCCACCTACAGCGTGGTGATGCCCGCCACCGACCGCCCGCCCACGACCGATCGCTGCGTTCAGGCGATCCTCGACGCCACCGACCCGCCGGACGAGGTGATCGTCGTCGACGCCCCCGCGGGGATGGGACCGGCCGCTGCACGCAACGCCGGAGTCACGCGGGCGCGCGGCTCGATCGTGGTGTTCGTGGACTCGGACGTGCTCGTCCACCCCGACGTCTTCACCCGGATCAGAGCGGCCTTCGATGCCGAGCCCGACCTCGTTGCAATATTCGGCTCCTACGATGACGTGCCGTCGCTTCACGGCGTGGTCTCGACGTTCCGAAACATGCTGCATCACTACGTTCACCAGGGCTCCGGCGGGCTCGCCACGACCTTCTGGGCCGGGCTGGGAGCCGTTCGGCGAGAGGCGTTCGTCGAGGTCGACGGCTTCGACGACTGGCGCTTCCGGTCGCCATCGGTGGAGGACATCGAGCTGGGGCTGCGCCTGGCGACGGCAGGCGGGCTGATCAGGCTCGATCCCGCGATCCAGGGCACACATCTCAAGCGCTGGACCGTGCGCAAGATGCTGCTGACCGACCTGCTCTATCGCGGCATGCCGTGGATGGAGCTCGTGCTCGACCGAGGACCCAGAGCCGCCCGCCTGAACCTGCGCGGCAGCCACGGCGTGTCCGCCGCGGCCTTCACGCTCGGGCTCGTGGCCACGATGCTCGGCCGTCGTCGCCTGGCCGCGCCGTTCGCAGCGGCCTATCTCGCGATCAACCTGCGCTTCTACGAGCTCATGCTGCGCCGCGCTGGGCCGACGGGAGTGCTCGCCGCCGTGGCCCTGCTGGCCGCACACAACCTGGCCGCCCTGGGTTCAGCACCGCTGGGAGTGGCTGCTTTCGGCATCAACCGCGTGCGCAGGTCCGGGCATCCGACGGGGCCGCTCGTGCTTCACGACGCCGCGCCCGCGCCGCCCCGGCCTCGCCGCGCGTCGGGGCGATTCAGGCGCAGATCCGAGCGACCGGCGGTGGCCGACCAGGCGCCACCACCCTGAGCGGGCGGGCCGCGCCGGATAGGACGATCCTCGCGTGACCGCCTACCTGAGCGCGCTGGCGGTCTGCGCGATGTCGATCGCGGTCGGCGGCGCGCTGTGCTGTCGATCTGGATGGTCCTGGATCGCCGCGCCCGTCGGACTCGGCGCGGTCCTGCTGCTCGCCCTGGCGGCGGTCCGCCTTCCCGGTCACGGCACGACGGCGGCCGTGGTGCTCGCCGTGGCGACCGGCGCCGGCGCTGTTGTCACGGCCCGCCGGCGAGTGCCCCTGACGGCGCTCGCCGACGGCGCGCCGGTGGCCCTCGCCGTTCTGGTCGGCTGTTCGCTGCCGTTCGCCGCCAGCGACCGAATCGGAGAGCTGGGCGCCTGGATCAACAACGACCTGGCCGTGCACATGGCCCAGGCGGACGAGCTCCGCACGCTCGGATCCGATGCTCATATCACCGTGTCTGGCTACCCGAACGGGCCGCACGCGGTCGTAGCCGCGCTCGACGCCGGGCTCGGCGTCGGGCCGTCGGCCGGCTTCACCGGCCTTCTGATCGCCGTCCCGGTGCTCACGGCGCTGGCCGCCCTGGCCGCCTTAGAGGGCACCCGCTGGTTCCTGCGCCTGCCGGCGGCCGCGCTGACCGGTGTGCCGTTCCTGGCCGCTTCGTACTTCGCCCAAGGCTCCTTCAAGGAGCCCCTGCTCGGTCTGCTCTTTCTCGGCACCGTGCTGGCGCTGCGCGAGGCGTATCGGTTGCACGAGCTCGGGCCCCGGCTGGTGGTCTCGATTGCCCTGATGGCGGCCGCCGGGGTGGCGGTCTTCGGGATCGCGGCGCTGGCCTGGCCCGCCGCCGCGCTGCTGTGGCTCGGCGCGCTGGAGTACGCCCACGGCCGCAGGCCCAGGTTCGGCATCCGGCTCGGGCGCCGTGGGCTGGCGGCGCTCGCCGGGGTTGCGGTGGTCGCTCTTGGCGTGGCGCTTGCGCTCGGAGCCAGTGACTTCTTCGAGTCCGGACCCGGTCGCTACCTGACGACCAAGGGGACGGGCGGGAACTTCGGGGGCCAGATCTCTCCGGTCGAGGCGGCCGGGGTCTGGCGCAACCCGGACTTCAGAGCCGGGTCGGCCAACCCGCTGGACGAACCCGGCATCCTGCTCGCGTGCGCGGTCCTGGCGTTCGGGCTCTACTGGTGCTGGCGCAGACGCGACTGGGCACTGCTGGCCGGTGCGCTGGGGGCCATCTCGATCTATGTGGTCGCTCGCCCGTTCACGCTCGCGTACTTCAGCGGCAAGGCACTGACGGTGGCCGCGCCCCTGCTGACGCTGGTCGCCGTCAGCTCCCTAGCTGGGATCGCGTCGAGCGGACGGCTCTCCCTCTCCCGTCCGATCGCGGTGCGGCCCTGGGCCGCGGCCGCGACGCTGGCCGCCTACGTGCTCGTGGCCGGCGCCTCCAGCGCTCTCGCGCTGAGGGGAGCGCACGTCCGGCCCCCCGAGCGGGGCCACGACCTGGCGGCATTCCGTCCGCTGGTCAGCGGCGAGCCGACCATTTACCTGGGCCGCGACAACTATGCCCCGTGGGAGCTGCGCGGCGCGGGACTGCTGGGCTTCCAGTCGTACGACACGCCTGTTGCGCTGGGCATCCCCGAACTGCCTCGCAAGTACACGGGAGACGCCGAGCCCCCAGCCGTCGACACGGACTCGATCCCTCCCCACCTGCTCGCCGGCGCCCGCTATCTCGTCGCACCGCGGACCGCCTACGCATCGCGGCCACCTCCCAACTTCCGTCCGATCAGATGGACGCGCTGGCACGTGCTGTGGGAGCGGCGCGGGCGGACGCTGCCGCGTAGCAGCCTGGCCGAGGGTGAGGCGCCCGGGAAGATCTTGAGGTGCGGCACCGCGCTCAGCCGTCGGCAGGGCGTGGCGTACCTGCGCCCCCCGCCGGTCGTTGGCCGCTCGGTCGCGTGGCGAGGGGGCCGCTCCGTTGACAGCGGCGGCTTTCGCGAGCAGGAGCTGACCCTCTCCCCGGGCCGCTGGGACATCTCGCTGCGCTACTTCAGCGACGTGCCCCTGCGCCTGCGGGCCGGATCGATTGACGTCACCTTGCCCCCCTACCTCTCAGACGAGTCGACGTTCGCCAGCGCCGGACGGGTCACCAGCCCGGGCGGCCCCCTGCGGGTCCGGGTCGACGTGGCACCAAGACGGCGCATCGGCATCGTGCGGACGGTGCGCCTGGGCACGCTCGTCGCGACTCGTACGGACGACGTCGGCCGACTGGTGCCTCTGTCGCGCGCGTGCGGCAGGTATGTCGACTGGTATCGCGTCGAGCCCCAGGCTCGGGGCTAGGGTGCAAGCGTGTTCACGACGTCGGCCTCCTTCTACGACGCGCTCTACGACTTCAAGGACTATGGCGCCGCCGTCCGGGAGATCCAGAAGGTCCTCGACCGCAAAGCCCCGCGGGCGGACACTCTGCTCGACGTCGGCTGCGGAACCGGACGGCACCTCGCCCTGCTCAGCTCTCGGTACGAGGTCGAGGGGGTCGACATCAACCCCGAGATGCTCGACGTCGCGCGCTCACGCTGCCCGCAGGTCGCGTTCCACGAAGCGGACATGGCCGACTTCTCGCTGCCGAGTCGATTCGACGTGGTCACCTGCCTGTTCAGCTCCATCGCCTACGTGCGCACGGAGGAACGCATGCGCAGCTCGATCCTCTCGATGCGGCGGCACCTCAATCCCGGCGGTGTGCTCCTGATCGAGCCGTGGTTCACGCCTGAGGCCTATTGGACCGGAACCATCACGGCAAACCACGTGGACAAGGAAGACCTGAAGATCACCTGGATGTACACGAGCGAGCGCGAGGGCATGCTGTCGGTGCTCGACATCCATTACCTGGTCGGACGCCCGACTGCGATCGAGACCCTGCGCGAGCGGCACGAGCTCGGCCTGTTCACCGAACGGCAGCACCTGGAAGCCCTGCATGACGCGGGCCTCGAGGCGCGTCATGAGAGCGGCGGCCCCTTCGGGCGCGGCCTGTACGTGGCGTGGGACGCCACGACCTGATCCCCCTCAGCGAGCCGTCGCGCTGGTCGGAGACCCTCGCCGATCTGCCGCACGGCCACGCGCATACCTGGGGCTTCAGCAGCGCCGTGGCACTCACCTCAGGGCTGCCTACCCACCTCTACACCTACGAGCGGGGGGCGAGCCGGGTGGCCTGCCCGCTGGCGGAGCGAGAATACGGCGGTCAGATCGACGTAGTCACGCCCTACGGGTTCGGCGGCCCGGCGACGAGTGGGGACTGCGTCGACTTCCCCGACGACTGGCTGGAGTTCGCCCGCGCGCGCGGATGGGTCTGCGGCTACCTGGCGCTGAACCCTCTGTTCTGCCAGCTCGACGGGCTCGACGCGCAGGAGCTCCACGTCCACAACCGCCTGTACGTCATGGACCTGCGCGGCTCAAATGAGGAGCTTCGCGACCGCCTGTCCGAGAATCGGCGCCGCCAGGTGCGTGATTGGGAAGCGGTGTCGGAGACCCTCGAGCACGATCGCACGCGGCTCACCGACTTCCTGCTCGCCAACTACAGGGACTTCTTCGAGCGGAGGGGCGCCGGCCCGGCGACCCGGCTCTCAAAGCAGACGATGGCGAGCATCGCGGCGCTCGACGACGTGGTGATGGTGGGAGCCGGACGCGGCTCGATCGAGGCGATCGCGGTGTTCGGGCATACGCCCCACGCGGCCGACTACCTGTTCGGCGTCTCGGTGTCCGGCGGGGAGGGCCATGCGGTCCACCTGATCTGGTCCGGCGTGCAGCGGCTGCGCGAGCTGGGCGTGCCCTTCCTCAACCTCGGCGGCGGCGTCCGCGAGGGCGACGACCTCGCCGAGTTCAAGCGCCGCTTCGGCGGCCGCGAGCTGCCGCTCGCGAGCCTGCGGCAGGTGTACCGGCAGAGCGTGTACGAGCGCCTGTGCAACTCCGCCGCTGTCAGCGCGGCGGATCGGTCCGGCTGGTTTCCCCCGTACCGGGCCGGAGCGTGAGCAGGGCGCCGGGATTCTGCAGTACGCCCGCCCCGAGGCACCGCAGAGCGGCGGCGCGCTGGCCGAGCCGGTTGTGCTCCAGGGCCCGTTTGACCCAGGTCCCCGCGAGCATCGCCCGCCGTGCCGCCTGGTGCTCAGGCGGCACGCGCAGCCCCTCGTAGAACGCGGTCCGGCTCTCGAGCGCCTCGAGCCGCGAAAGCCGGCTGTACATGCCGTCCCGATGGATGCGGTACGCGCCCATCAGCTCGGGGAGGTAGTGGATGGTGCCGGCCTCGGCCGCCATGAAGTAGAGCGGCCAGTCGCCCCAAGGCAAGTCGAAGTACCAGCCGGGTAGCGGAGCCACTGCCGCCCGCCGGAAGAGCGGCGAGCAGGACGCGACGACACAGCGCTCCAGCAACGCGGGCACGTCGACCTCGAGGGCCTGCGCGGGGTCGTTGTACGGCACGTCCGGGCGATCCTCGTCCTCGTGCACGCAGAGAACGTTGTGGAAGACCATCGAGGCTCCGGGGTGGCCGGCTAGGAACGCCGCCTGCCGGCTCAGTTTGTCGGGGGATGTCCAGTAGTCGTCGCCATCCAGCATCGCCAGGTACTCGCCGCGTGCCGATCCGACGAGGACGCTGAAGATCGCCTTGCCGCCCTGACCCAGGTTGCGCTCGGGGAGAAATGTGCGGATCAGCGCGGGATGCGAGCTCGCGTACTCGGCGATCACCCTCCGCGTCCCGTCCGTCGAGGCGTCGTCGCCGACAAGCACCTCGTATTCGACCCCCCGCTGTTCGAGCACACCGTCGAGCGCGCGAGCGATATAGCGCTCGTGCTGGTAGCTCGTGATGAGCACGCTGATCAGCATGAGCCCGCGTCCCTATAGCGCGCGGCGCAGTCGCGAACCCTCGACCATGGCCCGGCGCACCAGGTCGACCACGATCGCGACGGCCTCGGGAGTCACGGCCGTGCCCGTCGGCAGCGCCAACACGCGCTGCACCAGCCGTTCCGTCTCGGGGAGCCCGTCCCCGGCGTCCGGGAAGAGCGACCGGTAGGGCTCCATGCGATGGCAACCGGGGAAGAAGTATCGGCGCGCCAGCACGTTCTCCGCCCACAGCACGGTCTGCAGCTCGTCGCGGGACAGGCCCGCCGACTCGTCGATCTCGAGGACGACGTACTGCCAGTTGCAGGCCTCCGCGCCGTTGTACGCCATCAGCTCCACGCCCTCGATCCCCTCGAGCCCGGTGCGATAGTCCTCGTAGTTGCGGCGGTTGGTGGCCACGAACCGCTCGCGAGACTCGAGCGACGTCAGGCCCATCGCTGCGGCCACCTCGCTCATCTTGCCGTTGATGCCGACATGGCTGACCTGGTCGTAGTCCGCGAACCCGTGGTTGCGCATGAGCCTGGCGGTGGCCGCCAATCGGTCGTCGGTGGTGACGATCGCGCCGCCTTCGAAGGAGTTCACGACCTTGGTCGCGTGGAAGCTCAGGGTCTCGGCCGTGCCGAAGCCACCCACCATGCGGCCCCGGTGCGAGCAGCCGAAGGCGTGGGCCGCATCGAACAGCAGCCGTAGCCCGTGACGGGAAGCGATCTCTGAGAGCTGCTCGACCGGAGCCGGCCGGCCCCACGCGTGCACTGCGAGGATGGCCGTCGTACGTGGAGTGATCAGCTGCTCCACGCGGGTCGGATCGATGTTGTGGGTGAGCGGATCGATGTCGCAGAACACGGGAGTGATCTGCTGCCACTGAAGTGCGTGCGCCGTCGCCACGAACGTGAATGGCGGCACGATCACCTCTCCCTGGAGACCGGCGGCCCGGATCGCGATTTCGAGCGCGACCGTGCCATTGCACATCGCAATGCAGTGCGGCACGTCGAGCAGGGCGGCCACCGACGCTTCGAACTCCCTCACGAGCGGCCCGTCGTTGGTGAGCCAGCCACGGTCGATCGCCTCCCCGATGCGTTCCATCAGCCGTTCCCGGTCACCCAAGTTCGGGCGGCCTACGTGCAGCGGCTCCGCGAACGCCGGGGCCGCGCCGAGAATCGCGAAGTCGCTCACGCCAGCTCGCCGGCGCGGTAGGCCGGGAACCACCCGGTCTCGATCTTCGCGGCGAGGCGCTCGTAGGCGATCCGATCGACCACTCGCCCGCATAGGTGCGCGGCGCGCTCCTCGTGCGCCCAGCCGCGCTTGAAGCGGGTCAGCCCGTCGCCCTCGTCGGGCTCCGCAGCTGCGGAGCCCCCAAGATCGACCCGACTGACCCCGAGCTCGCGCAGGTGGTCGAGTGCCACCGTGAACAGGGCGTAGGACGCGCTCACCTCGTAGCCCTCCGGAGAGTATGCGGCGAGGTGATAGTGCGCATTGGGGGCGTTCTCGAGCCAGAGCGCCATGCCGACCGTTCGGCCCGCGCGCTCGGCACGCACGGCGACGAGACCCGTCAGCTGGAGCTGGAGGCGGAAGGCCGCGTCCGAGAACGCCCGGATGCCGGTCAGCCCGTGACGGGCCGCCAGTCCCGCGTACAGGGCGGTCCAGTCGTCGAGATGGCGGATCGGCTCGACGCACACCTCTACGTCCACGGCAGCGGCGGCTCGGCGGATGTGACGGCGATGGTGGGCCGGCGGGCGAAGCGGCTGCTCCAGATGGCACACGTGGTGGCGCTTGAACGGCACCAGCCGGTCCGGGAAGGCCCGCGCCAGGTCGTGCGTCTCGACGCCGGAGAGCGGATCGGCCACCACCACCACGCTCACCACGCCCTCGCCGAGCGTCTCGAGGTCCGACACCAGCCCCGGCCAATTCGGGCACGAGAACAGCGGATACGGCCCCATGAGGTCGGTGGCGGTTCCGTCCGCAACCGACCGCTCGAGCAGCCATCCCCCGCTCGTCGGCAGCCGGCGGGGCACGCCGAACTCGGCCAGAGAGGCCGCATAGCCGGCGGCCGCGTAGCCACGGGCCGGGCGCTGCGCGCTGACCGCTGCGCTCACTTATCCAAACTAGCCCAGCTCAGATCCGGATGCTGCCAGCCGGTCGTCAGCGAGAACTAGCTCCGCGGTCGATCACACCGCGCAGCCCCAGCTGCTTGGGATACGGGCGCAGGTACGCCTGCGCCCGCGCCCAGTCGTCGCCAGCCTCGCGCAGATGGCGGCCGAGCAGTGCGAGCGGCACCGCCACGGGGACCAGGCCGCCGCGATAGTCCTCGATGACCTCGCACAGCTCGGCGCGGTCGGAGGCCCCCAGGTCGTCTTTGACGTGACCGGCGAGGTGCATCAGCGCGTTCGCCTGGCGGCCAGGCGTCGCGCGCTGGGCGAACGCTCGCGCGTGCAGGTCGCGGTAGCGCTGCTCGAGCTCCTCGCGGCCAAGCTCGCCCTGCCGCGCTACCAACCGGCCAAGGCCGGTCGCCGCTTGCGGGTCATGTGCCAGCACGGCGGCCTTCTCACTCGAGTGGAAGCGCACCAGCCCTGCGGCTGGCCAGTCGGTCGCGAAGAAGTCGCGCACCCGCGCGTGGCCGAATACGCGGTCGACGAAGTGCTCGCGCAGCCCCGGATCGTTGAGTCGCCCTTCCTCCTCGAGCGGCAGCTGCGGCCAGGCGTCCACGAGTGCCTGGGCGAACAGGCCGCGGCCGCTTGGCGGCGCGCTGTCGCCGCTCCACTCGCGCACCCGCTCGAGCCCGCAGCTCGGCGAGCCCTTCTTCAGCACGAAGCCCGACAGGTCACGACCGCGCAGCTCGTGCGATCGTCGCGGCCGCCCAGGTCGCTCATGGCCTGCGTGTGATCGCGTCCCTGACTGCGCCGACCAGCCTGACCGGTCCCCGTCGCGACGCTCCAGGCGAATCGGCTCGCGCGGCACGCCGAGCCCGATCCCCACCTCCGGGCAGACCGGCACGAGGCGCACGTGTGAGGCCAGCTCGTCGAGCAGGAACGCGTTTTGCTTATGACCGCCGTCGTATCGGACCCGCTCGCCCACTAGGCACGCCGACACGCCGAGGCGGATCTCACTCATCCCGGGCGCAGCCTAAGGCGCTTCGGCACCAGCGGGAGCACGGCGCGCCTGACGTACTCCGCGCCGCCAGCCACGATCGCCTTGCGCACGACCGCCGGCGGCAGCGGCGAGAAGCCGTACTGCCGGCGGATCTGGTCGGGCAGGAGCGCAATCGTGATGAAGTTCGCGGCCTCCAAGAGCGGTCGCGCCGCCCAGGGGATCGGCGGGCGCAGCACGATTTCGCGAGCACGCTCGCGTGCCCAGTCGCTCACGTAGAGACGGTCGCCGTCGAGCATCTCGCGCCGGTAGCGCTGCAGCCCGTCGAGGCCGTCGGGCATGTCGCGGTCGCGCAGCCCGAACAGGCGGCCGATGGTCCGGTAGTCCTCCCACAGAGCGGCCTCCTCCTCGGCGCTCAACGCGGCGACGTACTTTCGATAGACGACGCTCGCCGAGTCCACCAGGGTGAACAGCACCCACATGAGCAGCTCCGGGTCATCCGCGCGGTAGGCGGTGCCGGCGGGGTAGGGCCCGACGCGCTGCTTGAGCTTGCCGCGGACCTTGGAGTGCATGTCGCGCACGTGGGCGGTCACCCGGTCGGCCTCGCGCCTGGAGCCGAAGCCGATCGTGCCCATCACGCGCGCCGTGCGGGCGAGCCGCTCGTAGGGGTCCTCGAGCGCGGTCGTGTGCGCCAGCAGGCCCGAGACGGCGAGCGGATGGGCGGCTTGCATCAGCAATGCGCGCGGGCCCGACAGCGCCAACGCACGCTCCCGGTGCACGCGCCGCAGCATCGACGCGTCGGTGAAGTAGCCGCGCGCCATCAGCCCAGGCGCTCCAGCGTTCGTGCGGTGATGGCCGCCGCGAGTCGCAGCTGCTCGTCGCTCGGCGGCGGAGGCGGACCGGCGGGCTCGGCGAACCGCGCCGCCAGTTCGGGGGCCGCCGCCTCGGCCAGCCCGGTGCAGATGTCCCGCGCCGCACGCACCACGGTCGGCTCCACGCTCCAGATCACTTCGAACGCCCGCGCCATGTCACGGGTACGCCGCTCGGGAGGCAGCTCGACGCCCGCAAGGCAGGCGGCATGGCCGACCGCCTCGCAGACCACCGCCCACTCGCGGGAGAGCGGGGCGGAGTCGCCGACTGGCAGCTCCACCGGCTCCTGGGCGGCGAGGCGCGGACGCTCGAAGTCTGCAAAGACCACCGTCAGCTCCGCCGTTCGGGCGAAGTCGCGCCAGCGGCGCTCTGACTGGCGGTAGAAGCGCTCGCGCTGGAACGAGGCGAACAGCAGCGGTCGCTCGGCCCGCGCGCAGCTCTCGTCTTCGAGCGCGCGGCTGAGCGCGAGCAGGTGGCGCTTGCGCAGCCGGTGGGGAACGAGACCCGGGTGCCGGTTGCGCAGGCCGGCGAAGACGGACGGTTCGAGCCGCCCGGCGGACTCGCGCGCGCGGGCGATCGCGACCGCGAGCGATACGCCCTCGTCGCGCTCGCGTACGACGCGTCGGATCGGCTCGACGTCGACCTCGCGGTAGCGGCGGTGGCCGCTCGGGAGCCGCTGCGGCTCGGGAAAGCCGTGGCGTCGCTCCCACATGCGCAACGTGGCCGCGCTGACGCCTGTCCGGTCGACCAGGTCACCGATCGCGAGGCCTTGTCCCATTCAGGACGACCTCCAGGCCAGCGCCGCGGCGGCGGCGCCGAAGGCGCCCGCGGCGATCACGGTGCCGAGCTTCGCGCGTGCCGGCAGACCTTCGCCGTCGGCGGCGAGCGTGGCTGCCAAGTCCACGCCATCCGAGGCGGCACACGCCGCGAGCCACCAGCGCGGCTGGCCGCCGGAGGCCGCGGCGGCCAGCGCGCCCGCTGAGATCGCCAGGTCGCGCCCTCCCAGGCCGCGCACCGCGACTCCCCCGCCCGGGGTGGCGGGAGCCGCGCCCAGCCACGGGCGCGCCGTGCGCCCCGGCGCGGCGAGCAGTCCGACCGCGTAGGCGATCCGTAGAGCTGAGTAGCCGGTGATGAGTTGCTTGAGGCCCATACGTTCTGTTACCTGGGTGCCGAACATCTTAAACACCTTGTTGAGGTTTTTCTGCACAAGACTCGGGTAGCCGCAGAGCATGTCAACGATCGAGCAGTCAGTCGAAATCGACGCGCCGCTGAGCGCCGTCTACAACCAGTGGACGCTCTTCGAGGAGTTCCCGAAGTTCATGGAGGGCGTGGAGGAGGTCAAGCAGCACGACGACACACATCTGCACTGGGTCGCCGAGTTTGGCGGCTCGCGCCACGAGTGGGACGCAGAGATCACAGAGCAGAAGCCCGACGAGCGGGTGGCGTGGCGCAACACCGACGGCAAGGACAACGCCGGCGTCGTGACGTTCCACCGCCTGGACGACGCGCACACGCGCGTGATGGTGCAGCTTGACTTCGTGCCGGAGGGCATCAAGGAGAAGCTGGGCGACGCGCTCGGGGCCCCCGACCGCCGCGTGCAGGGGGATCTGCAGCGCTTCAAGGAGCTGGTGGAGTCGAGCGGCGGCACGGGCAACGGCTGGAGGGGCGAGGTGAAGCGGCCCGACGAAGCCTGAGCCTTGGCTGCCAGCGGCTTGCCGAGGTAACGCTGGTCGCGCGCGAGCCCGCCCGGGCTCGCGCGCTTCTATGCGACTGAGCGCGGCGCTCGTATCCTGCGCCTCGTGCCCTTCTCGATCGCCCAGGTGACGCCGTGGCCCTGGGAGCAGCACCACGAGGTCAACCGCTTCGTCGAGCGGCTCTCGGACGAGCTCTGCACCCGCGGGCACCGCGTGGTGGTGGTCGCGCCCTCCGACTCGCGCGAGCTCGTGCGCGAAGGCCGGGGCAAGGTGCAGGAGATGGCGTCGAACCCCGACGCCATCTTCGACGACCCCGGCTGTGCTTCGCTGCTCGCCGTCGGACAGTCGCTGCCGTTCCGGCGCGGCGGCTCGGTGTCGCTGCCGCTGGACGTGTCGCGCACGCTCGAGGACCTGCTCGACCGCGCCGAGCTGGACTTCGTGCACGTGCACGAGCCGTTCGCCCCGAGCGCGTCGTCGGCCGCCCTGCGCCACTCGCACGCGCTCAACGTCGGCACCTTCCACTCCACCACCGAGCGCTTCGTCTCGACCCAGGTGGCCCGCAGGGTGGTCGAGCTGCTGTTCGGCCGCCTCGATGGCCGCACGGCCAGCTTCGCCGCCACGCGCGACCTGATCGAGCGCTACTTCCCCGGCGACTATCGCGTGATCCAGCCCGGCGCCGACCTGTTACCCCGCCCGGCCGCGCATGACGGGCCGCCGGAGATCGTGTTCTCGGCTGAGGAGGAGCGGGGAGCGCTGCGCCTGTTCCTGCGCGCGCTGCGCCGGCTTCCGACCGATCACGACTGGCGCGCGACGATCTGGCTGCGCGACCCCTCCTCGGCGCCGGCCGTCTCGCTCTCGCGCCGGCTGCGCGAGCGCGTGCGGCTGGCCGGGCCAGCGGACGGCTCCGAGGCGCAGCACCTGGCGCGCGCCACGATCGTCGTGGCCGCCTCCGCCGGCGCCGCGCCCGCTGCTCAGCTCGTGCTGCGCGCCCTGGCCGGCGGCGCTGTGCCGGTGGTGGCCCGCCTGCCCCAGTACGAGGAGGCGCTGCGCGAGGGCGAGCTGGGCCTGCTGTTCGAGCCGCGCGACGCGGTCACGCTGGCCGCCCAGCTCGAACGACTGATCTCGGAGCCGCAGCTCGTCGCGAGCTTCCGATCGCGTATCGAGGCCGCTCACTCCCAGCTCTCCTGGACGCGCGTGGCCGAGCAGTTCGAGGCCTTGTTCGAGGAGATCGCCGCGCGTCGCCACGGCAACGGACGCCCCGCGGTGCAGCAGCGGCTGGGCAAGCGCGACTTCATCCACGTGGACCTGCACATGCACACCGACCACTCGCCGGACTGCGCCACCCCTGTGCCCACGCTGCTCGACACCGCCAAGCGGGTCGGCCTGGGCGCGATCGCGATCACCGATCACAACGAGGTCTCGGGGGCGCTCGCCGCCCGCGAACAGGCCGACGGGATCAAGGTGATCGTGGCCGAGGAGGTCAAGACCGCCGACCAGGGCGAGGTGATCGGGCTCTTCATCGAGGAGAAGATCACGCGGGGCATGACGCTGCAGGAGACGATCGCCGAGATCCGCCGCCAGGGCGGGCTCGTGTACGTGCCCCACCCGTTCGATCGCATGCACGCGGTGCCCGACTACGAGCACCTGCTGGACGTGGTCGAGCAGATCGACGCGATCGAGGTGTTCAACCCGCGCGTGGCGTTCACCGCGTTCAACGAGGAGGCGGCCCGCTTCGCGGCCAAGTACCGAATCGTGGCCGGCGCCGGGTCCGACTCGCACGTGGCCCAGGGGCTGGGCTCCGTGAAGATCCGGATGCGCGACTTCGACGGACCGGAGGAGTTCCTGGAGTCGCTGCGCGACGCCGACATCGTCCGCAAGCGCCAGTCGCTGCTCTACGTGCAGGCGCTGAAGTTCATCCAGACGCGCGGCAAGAAGTGATGCGCGCGAAAGGACAGCGGGCCGGTCCGTCAAAGCCTGTGGGCGAGGTGCCGGCTACCGACGACGAGATCAGGGAGAAGTACCTGGAGCGCGCCATTCGTGAGCTCAACCAGCTCACGCGCGAGATCCAGGGCTGCGACCACTGCCCGCGGGGGAATCTGATGCCGGTGCTCGGCTCGGGCCACCCGCAGGCGGACATCCTCCTCCTGAAGTACATCCCCGTGCCCTCGGAGATCGAGGAGGGCGTCGCGTTCTACGGGCGCGCCGGCAGCGCGCTGATGAAGAGCTTCAAGCGGCTCGGCATCGACCCGCTGGCCGTGTACGGGACGGTCTTCGTGAAGTGCCCGGTCGGCGACACCGACCTGTCGGCCCCCGAATGCCGCGCCCGGGTGCTCGAGGAGTACGCGATCGTGCAGCCTCGCATCGTCGTCGTGATGGGCGAGGAGGCACTCGAGGAGCTGAACGGCTTGGGCGTCCCGCTCGGCCGCGAGATCGAGCCGCGACCCGGCGAGATCCAGCGCCTGACGCCCTCCTGCGAGGCCCTCTACGTGCCGGACATCGACCGCTCCCTCGACGAAGAGGTGGCCAAGCGCGAGTTCTGGGCGGCCTTCCGCGCGCTGGGCGAGTGGTACGCGGACTTCCCCCCGTATTAAAACCCGCCGGACGGGGGTAACGTCGACCTATGGCCGACAAGGCGAAGATCTTGGTCGTGGCCAATCGGACCGCCGAGTCCCCTGAGCTCCTGGCAGCCCTGCATGCGCGCGCCGTCCACGGACCGTGCGAGTTCACCCTGCTGGTGCCGTCCACCCCGCATGGGATCGCATGGGCCGCGAACATGCAGGACGCGGGCAACGAGGAGGCCGAGCAGCACCGCAGCGCCTTCCTCGCCGAGCTGCGCGACGAGGGCCTGGACGTGGCCGACGCGAAGGTCGGCGACGGCGATCCGCTGGCTGCGATCTCCGACGAGTGCAACTTCACCGACTACGACGAGCTGATCGTGTCGACGCTGCCGCTGAAGCTGTCGAAGTGGCTGCATCTCGACCTGCCCCGCAAGGCCGAGGCGGCCACCGGGCTGCGCGTGACCCACGTGACCGGGAGCGAGGTCTGATGGATCTCGAGGAGCGAGAGGGCGTCGACCCGGTCATCGAGCGGCGGTGCGCGGAGTGCGGCGCGACGCTGACGGAGGCCGAGATCAAGGCGGCGCTCGAGACCAAGGGGCCGTTCCTGTGCACCGTCCACGCGAACGAAGAGGTCGCGCTGGACGAGGACGCGACCGGCTAGCCGCGCTCCAGCAGCGCCACGCACTCGATGTGCGGCGTCTGCGGGAACATGTCCACCGGCCGGACGGTCTTGAGCTCGTAACCGGCGTCCACGATCTGGCGGGCGTTCGGGGCAAGGGTCGTGGCGTTGCACGATACGTAGACGATGCGCTGCGCCTCCGCCTCCAGCACGCGGCGCACCACCTTCGCCGAGAGGCCGGCCCGCGGCGGGTCGACCACGACCACG
Source organism: uncultured Thermoleophilaceae bacterium (assembly GCA_963716215.1). Taxonomy (GTDB): domain Bacteria; phylum Actinomycetota; class Thermoleophilia; order Solirubrobacterales; family Thermoleophilaceae; genus JACVRW01. The sequence continues at coordinate 427,899 of OY970298.1, forward strand.
TCGGGCTTGCCCGACTGCTCCAGCAGCGGGCGCATGGCCAGCCGCACGTCGCCGGCGAAGAACTTGGCGTTGTCCACCCCGTTCAGCCGGGCGTTCTCGATCGCGTCCGCCACGGCCTCCTCCACGATCTCCACGCCCCACACCTCGCCGGCGTCGAGCGCCATCGCCAGCGCGATCGTGCCGATGCCGCAGAACAGGTCGAGCACGCGTTCGCGCCCGGTCAGCCCGGCCAACTCGGCGGCGGTCCCGTAGAGGCGCTCGGCCATCTCGGTGTTGGTCTGGAAGAAGGCGTCGGGCGAGATGCGGAACTTCAGGCCGGACAGCTCCTCGTCGAGGTGCGCCTTGCCCTTGATCACCTGGGTCTCGCCGCCGTAGGTGGTCTCGGCTACGCCGATGGCCCTTGTCCACAGGAAGCTGTCGGCGGGGGTCGCGGCCGCCAGCTCGGCGACCTGGAAGGTCGAGCCCGGGCTGGTCACGACGCGAGCCTGGACCTGGCCGGTGCGGCGCCCCTCGCGCACGACGAGGTTGCGCAGGACGCCGCGCTGGTCGCGGCGGTCCCACGCCGTCAGCCCCTCCGCGCGGCACCAGGCCTTGACCGCCTCGCGCAGCTCGTCGACCCGCTCGGAGGCGAGGATGTCGGTGGTCACGTCGTCGATCGCGTCCCAGCGCCCCGGGCGGTGGAAGCCGAGCACCAGCTCGCCGTCGTCGTCCTCTCCGAACGAGTACTCGAGCTTGTTGCGGTAGCGCAGCGGCTCGACCGCCGGCACGATCGGCTCGACCGGGGGCGACTCGAAGCGTCCGATGCGCTCCAGGGCGTCGCGGACCTGGTCCTGCTTCTCGCTGAGCTGGCGCTCGTAGGGCAGCACCTGCCACGGCGCGCCGGGGTGCGGCGCGACGGGCTCGATCCGGTCGGGGGAAGGCTCCAGGAGCTCGATCGAGTCCGCCTCGGCGAACGAGCGCTTGGACTTGGTCACGCGCGCCTTCACGCGGTCGCCGGGGACGGCACCGCGCACGAACACGACGTAGCCGTCGAGCCGAGCGACCCCCGCGCCACCGTGCGCCAGCCGGTCGATCTTCAGCTCGAGCTCGTCGCCCGTGCGCGGCCGTGCGGCGCGTGTGTCGGTGCCTGTCATGGGGGACCGAGGCTAGCGGCCCCGGCCGGGCCTAGCCGAGCTGCGACTCGATCGCCGTCAGCACGGTCTTGCGGTCCGCGTGGCGGCGCTCGTGGTCGCGCACCTTGCGCAGCTCCGGTGGGGTGAGTGTGCCGAGACGGCTCTTGATCTGGGCCGCTGTGAGGTCGTCGTAGCCGGTGACCGGGAAGCTTGACCCGACCTTTGCCCCGCGGCGGACGCGGTCGACCTGGGCGAGCGCGGGAGAGGCGCGCCGCACGGCGCGCGAACGCGCGCTCGAGGTGCGGCCGCCGATCTCGCTGCGACCTCGGCCGAGCAGGTTCTCGAGGTCCTTCAGCACGTCGCTGGTCTGCCGCTGGCCGCGCTTGACCAGACCCGCCGTGATGCGCTGCGCGTCGCGGGTCGTCAGGCGGCCCTGGTCCACGGCCTCCTCGAGCGTCTCCTCGATGCGGTCGCGCGAGAGCAGCACCAGCTCGAGCGGGCGAATCAGGTTCTTGCGCAGGGCGTCGCGCAGCTCGGCGACGGTCTTGGCCTCCAGGCCGGCGCTGCGCGCCCCGGCGGCGGCGGACTTGGCGGTCGTGCTCGCGGCCTTGCGCGCCTTCTGCTGGCGTCCGCGCGCCTTGCCGCCCTTGCTGGCGGCGGCCCTCGCCTTGGGGGCCGGCTTGGCCTTCGCAGCCGGCTTGGCCTTCGCAGCTGGCTTGGCCTTCGCGGCTGGCCTGGCCTTGGCAGCGGTCTTCGCCTTCGCCGCCGGCTTGGCCTTCGCAGCGGTCCTCGCCTTGGCGGCCGGCTTGGCCTTAGCCCTCGGCTTGCTCGCGCTGCTGCTCTTCTTGGCCCCGCTGCGGCTCTGTGCCATCACGCTCCCTCAGTTGCCAGTGAGCGGCGGACTATCGCAGGAAGCCGGCGGCGACAGGCGCGTGGTCGGAGAGCCTGATCCGCAGCCCGTCTCGTCGGTCAGCTCGCGCTCGGCGGGGTCCAGCCGGCGCGGGCGCGCGGTCACCGTCAGACCGCGTGCCAGCAGGTGGTCGATCGCGTGCGGAGCGGTCGGCTCGCCGAGCCCGAAGCGCTCGCGCAGCTCGGCGAACGGCTCGGGATCGCGCGCCGGCCGCAGGTTCAGGTCGCCGCCGAAGACGAGCGGGTCGGGACCGGACCACTCGACCGCGGCGCCAGCCGCCCGGATCAACTCGGCGGCCGCCTTGCGGCGCAGACCGGCCGACGCGTGCAGGTTCGCCACGCACAGCGGGCCGTCCGGCAACTCGAGCCGCACCCAGTGCATGCGGCGCCGCTCGGGGCGCAGCGCCAACGCGAGGCGGCGGTGCTCGACCACGCGTCCCGGGAGCCTCACCATGATCTGGTTCGAGCCGCCCTCGCTCGACGCGATCAGGTCCGGGTTGAAGTCGGCCAGCCGGCCCTGCACGGGCGGGCACCAGTTGCGTGAGGTCAGCACGCGCACGCCGCTCGACCGCGTCCGCCGGGCCAACTCGGCGAACCAGCGCGGCGGCGCCTCCTGCAGCAGCGCCACGTCCCACTCGAGCCCGTCGATCAGCCGGGCGAACTCCTCAAACAGCGGCCGGTTGACCTGCACGTGCGTGGCGCCGCGGACGGGCGTCCGCAGCAGCCGCGAGCGGAGCGTAAAGAGGGCGGGATCGGGGGGGAAGTCGCGCCCGTGGTAGAGGTTCCAGGTGAGGACACGCATTGGCGCGGCATTTCCTGACAGGCGAAGAGCTTACGGCCGGCGAGCTGGACGGTCTGATCGAGCGCGCGCTCGAGCTCAAGCAGGACCGGCTGCGCTCGCGCGCGCTGGAAGGCCTGAGCGTGGCGCTCGTGTTCGACAAGCCCTCCACCCGCACCCGGGTGTCGTTCGAGACCGGCGTGTTCGAGCTGGGCGGCCACCCGCTCGTACTGCGCGAGGGCGAGCTCCAGCTGTCGCGCGGTGAGTCCCCGCGCGACACCGCGCTCGTGCTGTCGCGCATGGTCCACGCGATCGCCATCCGCACCGGTCCCCACGAGACCGTCGTGGAGCTGGCTGAGCACTCCGCGATCCCCGTCATCAACATGCTCACGCGCGACCACCACCCCTGCCAGGCACTCGCCGACCTGGTCACGCTGCGCGAGCGCTTCGGCAGGCTCGACGGCCTCAAGCTCGCGTACGTGGGGGACGGCAACAACGTGGCCCGCTCGCTACTGATCGCGGCGCGGCTTGCCGGTGTCGAGCTGACCATCGCCACGCCGCCCGAGCTCGCGTTGCCCGAGCTCGAGTCCCTCCCGGTGGACGAGGCCGTCGCGGGAGCGCACGCCATCTACACCGACGTGTGGGTGAGCATGGGCGACGAGGACGACGCCGAGCTCAAGCGCCGGCTGCTCGCGCCGTACCGGCTCGACGACGAGCTGCTGTCGAAGGCGCGCGACGACGCGATCGCCCTGCACTGCCTCCCGGCGCATCCCGGCGAGGAGATCTCGGAGGAGGTGCTCTACGGCGCCCGTTCGGCGATCTGGGACCAGGCCGAGAACCGGCTCCACGCGCAGAAGGCGCTGCTCGAGCTGCTGATCCCTACTGTTCCTGCGACTACCTGAGGAGGACCCGATGAAGCGTTGGCTTGCACTGCTGGTCGCCTGTCTCGCCCTAGGCCTCGTGGTCGCGGGATGTGGCGGGGATGACGACGAGGGCGACGGCGGCGGACGCTGCCACCACCGAGGAGCAGCCGGCGCCCGAAGCCGAGGGCGGTGGCGGCGCCACAGAGGTTTCGATGAAGGACATCAAGTTCGACCCGAGCGACCTGTCGATCAAGGCCGGCGACACCGTGACCTGGGTCAACGACGACACGGTCGGGCACGACGTGACCGGCGACGACTTCAAGTCGGGCGACGCCGGCGCGATGCAGAACGGCGACACCTTCGAGCACACCTTCGACGCGGCCGGCACCTTCGACTACGTGTGCACTGTGCACCCGGGCATGAAGGGGACCGTCAAGGTCGAGTAGGCCGCCGCAGCCCGAAGCCGCGCAGCAGCAGCAGCACCGTCTCGCCCGCGCCTCCGCGCGTGGGCAACAGGCCCAGCTGCGTCGCGGCGTCGTAGAGGTCGAAGAACCCGCGCGCCCGGCGCACCAGGCCGTCGGAGAGCTCCAGGTAGTGCAGCCCGTGCAGGCTCACGGCGCGGTCGGTGGCCGGGATCGACCAGATGTCGCCGCGGTGGGTGCCGGTCGCGCGCCACGGCACGCACACGTGCCCGCCCCGGCTGAGCGGCGGGGCGGTGGCCTCCACGCGCAGGTCGGGGAACGCGCCGCGCAGCGTCGCGGCGTGGCGGTCGAGCGCCTCGACGCGCCGCAACAGGTCCACCGCGACCGGATCCTCATAGGTCACGTCCGGGGTGCAGCAGGACTCGAACCCGGCCCCCTGCCACCCGGCCCGCCAGCGGACGGCCAGTTCGTCCAGGGCGCCGCGCTCGAGCTCGACGCTCACCGCGGCTCGAGCTCCGCCAGGCCCTCGTCCGGCGACGAGGCCTGTGCGTACAGCCGGCGCGGGATGCGGCCGGCCTGCCCGGCCTCGTAGCCGGCCTCGATCGCCTTGCGCATCGCGCGCGCCATCGCGACCGGGTCCGCCGCCCGCGAGATCGCGCTGGCCAGCAGCACGGCGTCGCAGCCGGCCTCCATCGCGAGCGCCGCGTCGGAGGCGGTGCCGACGCCGGCGTCGAGGATCACGGGCACACGCGCGCCCTCCACGATCAGGCGCAGGTTGTATGGGTTGTTGATGCCCATGCCGCTGCCGATCGGGGAGCCGAGCGGCATCACCGCGGCGCAGCCCGCGTCCTCCAGCCGGCGCGCCAGGATCGGGTCGTCGTTCGTGTACGGGAGCACCACGAAGCCCTCGCCCACCAGCGTCTCCGCGGCCTCGAGCAGCTCGGCCGGGTCCGGCAGCAGCGTGCGGTCGTCGCCGATCACCTCGAGCTTGACCCAGTCCGTTTCGAGCGCCTCGCGCGCCAGGCGGGCCGTCGTGACGGCCTCGCGCGCGGTGAAGCATCCGGCCGTGTTGGGGAGCACCTCCAGCCCCGCCTCGGAGAGCACCTCGAGGATGGAGCCGCGCGCGGTCGGGTCCACGCGGCGCATCGCGACCGTGGCCAGCTCGGCGCCGGACTCCGCCGCGACGGCCGCCATGGTCTCCAGGCTGCGAAATCCGCCGGTGCCGAGGATCAGCCGCGAGCGCAGCGGGCGCCCGGCGATCTCGAACGCCTCGGGGGACCCGCCCTGCACGGCGTGCAGCACCTCCACCTCCTGCCCGTCGCGGAGCGCCGTGTCGGCCCACTCGCCGCGCGGGATCACCTCTCCGTTGACCGCAACCGCGGTCCCGCGCGCGTCCACGCCCAGCTCGCGCACCACCGTCGCCACGGTCGCGTCGTCGGCCAGCTCGCGGTACTCGCCGTTCACGAACACCTTCCTCACGCGCGTACCTCCGCCCGCTCGAAACGCTCGGGAGCGAGCGGCGCCAGCTCGTCGGGCAGCGACCCGCCGGCCAGCAGATCGGCCACGACCTCGCCCGTCAGCGGTGTGGCCAGCACGCCGTTGCGCCAGTGCCCCGTGGCCCAGATCAGCCCGTCCAGGTCGCCAGGTCCGACGACCGCGGCGTTGTCTGGCGTGCCGGGGCGCAGGCCCGCCGCCGCCTCCACCAGCTCCAGCTCGCCCACCTCGGGCACGACCTCCCACGCGGCCTCGAGCAGGCGGAACACGCCGTCGGCGGTGACGGTGGTGTCGAAGCCCTGCTCCTCCATCGTGGCGCCGAGCACGACGCGGCCGTCGCCGCGCGCCACCAGGTAGCAGCGCGGCGAGCGCACGATGCGGGTGAACGGCTCGTCCATCCCGCCGCGCACGCGCAGCTCGAGGATCTGGCCCTTGACCGGCCGGACCGGCGGGCCCGGGCCGTCCGGCGCGAGCGCCGGGCTCCAGGCGCCCGCGGCCACGACCACGGCGCCGCAGCCGATCGTCCCGGCCGAGGTGCGCACCCCGGTCACGCGCCCACGCTCGTGCTCGATCGCCTCGACCTCCACGCCGAGCTCGACGTTGCCGGCCGCCGCCGCCAGGGCCTCGGTGGTGGCGCGCGGATCGGCCTGCCCGTCGCCATGCGCGTGGATCCCGCCGGCGATGCGCGGAGAGAGACCGGGCTCCAGGCTGCGACAGCGACCGGGGGGCAGCCACTCGACCTCGAGCCCGAGCGACAGCTGGAGCTCGTGCAGGCGGCGCAGCGACTCGGCGTCGTCGCGGTCGGCGGCGACGATCAGCGCGCCGCTGTCGCGGTAGCCGGTGGTCAGCCCGGTGTGCTCCTCGAGCTCGGCGGCGAACGCCGGCCAGCGAGCGCGCGCGGCCAGGTTCACGCGCACCAGCGCCTCCTCGCCGAAATCCGCCTCCATGACCGGGGCGAGCATGCCCGCGGCGACGCGGGACGCCCCGGCGCCAACGGCGGGCGCGCGGTCGACGACGAGCACGGACAGGCCGCGTTGGCCGGCGCGCCAGGCGCAGGCGAGGCCGATCAGGCCGGCACCGATGACAACGGCGTCGTAGCGTGTGCTCCGCGGCAGTTGAATCTCCTTCCCTTCGCCGGCATTACCCGGGTCAGGTTCGACGGTCGGCGGCGCCGCAGCCGCCCTCTCAGCCCGGTTTCCCCCGAGCTCCCGTTGGGCTCCCAATGCTACATCTGCTATCCATTCTCCCCGCCGACGGCACCGCAACTCTCCGGACGTGTGCTGTTTAGACCAGGAACCGGAGCGCGCTGTTCCCCGTCCCGCCGCTCCCTTCCTCGTGCAATGAAACGACTTACGCTGACAATCGCCGTGCTCGTCGCTGCCACCGTCGCCGCCCCCGCGGCCGACGCCTCCAGCCGACAGGTGCTGATCATGCAAGACGACGCGCACGTGCGCTCGGCCCCGGCGGCGACGCTGGCGGAGTTCGCCGACCTCGGCGCCGACGTCGTCAAGGTCAACCTCTACTGGGACGAGGTTGCGCCCAACACGCGGCGCAAGCCGGCCGGCTTCGACGGGGCCAATCCCGCCGGCTACGCCTGGGGCAGCTACGACACCGCCGTCCAGGCGATCGTCGCCCAGGGCATGCGGCCGTTCCTCAGCATCGGCGGCCATGCGCCGCGGTGGGCCACGCGCGGGCGCGGCCGGGCCGGCACCTCGCGACCGAACGCGAAGGAGTTCCGCCTGTTCGCCCAGGCGGTCGGCCAGCGCTATGCGAACGTGGACATGTGGTCGATCTGGAACGAGCCCAACCTCTACTCCTGGCTCAGCCCGCAGCGCAGCAAGAGCGGTACGCCGCTGTCGCCGTCGATCTACCGCGGCCTCTACCTCGCCGGCTATCGCGGCCTGGACGCCGCCGGGCACCGCGGCGACACGATCCTGCTCGGCGAGCTGATGCCGCGCGGCGGGTCGTCGCCCAGCAAGGTGCGCCCGCTCGAGTTCCTGCGCGAGATGGCCTGCCTGGATCGCAACTACCGCCAGTTCCGGGGCGCCGCCGCGAAGAAGCGCGGCTGCCGCAAGATCGGCCGCTTCCCCACCTCGGGCATCGCCTACCACCCGTACACGCCGCCCGACGGACCGCACGTGCCGGAGGGCCGCGAGGACGCCGCGATCGGCCAGCTCTCGCGCCTGCGCGCGACGATCGACGCGCTGGCGCGGCGGGGCAAGCTGCCGCGCCGCCTGCCGATCTGGATCACCGAGTTCGGCTACCAGACCAAGCCGCCGGACCGCATCTTCGGCGCGCCGCTGTCCCGCGCCGCCTCGTTCATGGACGAGAGCGAATGGATCGCGTTCCGCAACCGGCGCGTGGCCAGCTACTCGCAGTACACGCTCTTCGACGACCCGCCGCGCCCCGGCTCGGGGCCGCTGCGCTGGTCCACCTGGCAGGCCGGGCTGCGCTTCCGCAACGGCAAGCCGAAGAAGCACGTCTACGAGGCCTTCCGCCTGCCGGTGTTCGTACGGACGCTCGACGCCAACCGCGTCGAGGTATTCGGCGCGCGCCGCACGCTCACGGGCGGAACCGCCCAGATCGAGGCCAAGAGCCGAGGCGGCAGCTACCGTTCCGTCGGTTCAGCATCGGTGAACGCGGCCGGCTACTTCAGGCGTGTCTTCCGGGTGTCCGGAGCGGCGCGTAAGACGTACAGGGTCACGCTCGACGGCATTTCACGCGTCAAGCGTCCCGTCGCCCGCTAGCGCGAGCGCTCCCCGACGGTTCCATCGACCACCCCCAAGGAGAATCCGACACGTGACTGTTGTGCCGCTACGTCCCGCCAGAGCCCTACTCGCCGCCGTGGTCGCGGCTTCGGCCCTGCTCACCGGCTGCCTGTTCGCTCCCGATGAGACGCGCGCTGCGCGTGGAATGGAGCTGGCGCTGCAGGACGACGCGACCTTCCTGGTCGGCAGCAAGCGCGTCCCGCGCGAGCGCGCGCTGAGCTACGCGCGCCAGCTCGGCGTCACGCGGCTGCGCGTGAACCTCCTGTGGGCGTACACGATGCCGGAGGACGTCTACACGGCTCGGCGCAAGCCCGGTCAGATCCAGTACCTGTTCGACCCCTTCGACCAGCTGGTCGACGCCGCCGCCGAGGAGGGCATCCGCATCCACCTCTCGCTGACCGGCCCCGCGCCGCGCTGGGCGCGGCCGAAGGCCTCGATCAAGCAGGCCTGGTTCAAGCCCAACACGCGCGAGTTCGGCGAGTTCGCGGGCGTGGTGGCAGAGCACTTCGCCGGTCGCGTGGACCGGTACAGCATCTGGAACGAGCCCAACTGGAAGACCTGGCTCGGGCCCGTCAAGAGCGCCCCGACGCTCTACCGCAACCTCTACACGGGCGGCTACGCGGCCATCAAGAAGGCCGACCGGCGCGCGAAGGTGCTGATCGGAGAGACGAGCCCATACGGGCGCCCGGGACTGTCGACCGCGCCGCTGGCGTTCCTGCGGTCGCTCACGTGCGTCAACAAGAAGTACAAGCGCACCCGCTCCTGCCCGAAGCTGAAGGCGGACGGGTACGCGCACCATCCGTACGACTTCCGCCACGCGCCCAACTTCAAGTACCCGGGCGACGACAACGTCACGATCGGCACGCTGAGCCGGCTCACGAAGGCGCTCGACAAGCTCTCGCGCGCGGGTGTGCTGCGCAGCGCGGGCGGCGGGCGCCTTCCGATCTACCTGACCGAGTACGGCTATTTCGCGAGCGGCCACCGCGCGCTTCCGGCCAAGACCCGCTCGCGCTATTTGCAGCAGGCCTACTCGATCGCCCTGCGCAACTCGCGGGTGAAGAGCCAGCTCCAGTACCTGCTGATCGCGCCGCCACGCGGGTCCAGCTCGGCGTTCTTCAACCTGGCCTGGATGTCGCCGAGCGGCAAGCCCTACCCGCAGTACAACGCGATGAAGCGCTGGTTCAAGCTGAACCGCGGCAAGGTCAAGCGACCCGGCTCGCCGATCAACCTGCCCGCCGCTCTGCCCAACCCGCTCAAGTGAGCGCAGGGCTCGCCGGCGCGCGCGAGCGCCTGCGGCGAGCCCGGCTCTACCTGGTGGTGGAGGCCGCGGCCGAACCGGTGCTCGGACCCGCGCTGCGCGGCGGCGTCGACATGGTCCAGCTCCGCGACAAGCACGCCGACGACGAGGCGATCCTGCGGGCCGCCGCCCGCTTTCGCGCCCACTGTGCCGAGCACGGGGCGCTGTTCTGGCTGAACGACCGTCCGGACCTCGTGCGCGAGGCGGGCGCCGACGGCGTCCACCTCGGCCAGGACGACACTCCCGTGGCGGAGGCCCGGGAGCTGCTCGGCGACGACGTGCTGATCGGGCTGTCGACGCACTCGCCGGCGCAGTTCGACGCGGCGCTCGGGTCAGGTGCCGACCAGCTCAGCGTAGGACCGGTCTGGGAGACCCCCACGAAGGAGGGCCGGCCGGCGGCCGGGCTCGCCTACGTGAGCCACGCGGCCGAGCACGGCGGCGACGTGCCCTGGTTCGCCATCGGCGGCATCGACGCCGGCAACGTCGCCGAGGTGGTGGGCGCCGGGGCGCGCCGGATCGTGGTGGTCAGGGCGATCCGCGACGCCGACGACCCCGAGCGCGCGGCCGCCGCCCTGCGCGGCGCGCTCGGCCCCGCCGGCTGACTACCGGCAGACGCCTTCGGAGGTCTTCGAGCAGCCCTGGTAGCGGCGCGCGCTGGCGGCGAAGGCGCGCAGCGCGGGGCGCTCCTCGTACGTGCCCCCGGCGAAGCGAATCAGCCCGGCGTAGTCGAACAGGTCGTTCGCCTCGTAGGCCGACGACCACGTGTACCAGACCACCCGCCCCAGCCGCAGCCGGCGACGGTTCTTGATCGCCAGCTTGTAGATGCCGCGCACGCGGGCAGCCATGCCGGCGTCGGTCGTGTACCAGTTGCGCTGCCAGGAGGCCTGCGGGCGGGACACGCGGCCCTTGCCCGCGGGCCAGGTGGCCTCGGTCAGCCACACCTGCTTGCGCGCCGCCCCGCCGCGGCGCATGGCCCGGCGGAAGAAGCGCACTCCCCTCATCACGAGCTTGGGACGCGACGTGAACAGGTTGATCGCCGCCACGTCATAGTCGCGGCCGACCTTGAATCGGTTGAGCCGGTTCAGGTGGCGCCAGGCGAAGTCCGCGAGCGCGGCCAGCACCACGGTGGCGCCGGGGTCGGCCGCGTCGACCGCGGCCTTCGCGCTCCTCAGCAGCGCGGCGTACTCGCGCGCCCAGGCGTTCTTCGAGCGGCCATCGGTGTTCCACCACACGTTCAGGTGGGGCTCGTTCCAGATCTGCCACGTGCGCACCGGCAGTCGAGGGACCTCCGGATGCTCGGTCCAGTAGGACCCGCTCGGGCCGTAGCGCCCGATCAGCGCCGTGAGGAAGACGGCGTAGTCGGACACGTTCCTGGGCGCCGAGCCGACCGCGTACGGGTTGAGCGCCGCCCAGGCCGGCGTGGTGCGCACGACCGGCAGCAGCTGGATGTTGTGGCGCGCCGCGAGCCCGACGAGGCGGTCCGTTTGGCTGAAGTCCGTGACGCCCGCTTGGGGCTGCGCCTGCGCCCAGTTGAAGACGGTGCGCACCGACTCCACGCCCGAGCGCGCCATCAGCGCCCACTGCGCCTCCTGCTCGACCTCGGGCGCGAGGGTGGCGGCGCGGTCCCACATGACCGCGTAGAAGCCGCGCGGCACCTTGCGCTTCGCGGCCTCGGCCGGAGCGCAGGCGAACAGCACGACGAGCACAGCCACGAACGGGATCAGAAAGCGCTGCATTCGCGGCATCGAACCCGGCAGCCTAGAGATCGATGCGCCGGTGATGCGCGGGTAGGTCTAACGTGCCGGGCGCAATGGCGGGCAAGCGCAAGAGCCGCAAACGACGCACGGCACCGGCCCAGCGCACCACCGCCCCGGCCGCCCCGACCCGATACGAGCGCTCGCGCGCCCGCGACGAGGAGGCGCGAGCGGCGCTCAAGCCGCTGCGCCGCGGCGAGCGCCCCCCAGCCGTAACGGTCGGCGCCGTCGCTGCCGGCCTGCTGGCCCTGGCCAACCTGATCGCCGTCGCGTTCGGTTACAACGCGGCGGAGGACACGCTCTCGCCCGGCAGCGACCTGACCGGCAGCATCGTCACGACCGCGCTGCTCGCGCTGGTTGCCTACGGGATGTGGCGGGCGCGCTACTGGGCCGTGCTCGGGATGCAGACGCTGCTGGCGCTCACGATCGTGGTCTGCGCGCTCGCTCTGCTCACCGCCGTCAACCTCTGGGCCTTCGTGCTGGTGCTGATCCTCCTCGTCGCCTCCGGCACGCTGTTCTGGTTCCTGGTGAAGGCGATGGCCCGGATCCAGATGCCGGAGCGGCCCGGCTCTCAGCGCACCGGGTAGTCCGGCACCGGCCCGTTCACGATGTTCGCCTCCACGCCGTGTACCTCCATGTACACGGCGTAGCCCACGTCGAGCGCGACGAAGGCAACCACCGCCGCGATCGCCAGGCGGCGGCGGTCGTTCAGCACGTAGGCACCCGCCACGTAGACGGCCGGAGCGGCCAGCAGCACCACGCGGCCCCAGTCGCCAACGAACAGGAAGCTGAACACGCAGCAGGCAAGCAGCGCCAACCCGGCCCGGGCATAGCGCAGGCTGAGCAGGGCGAACGGCGCTGCCAACCAGAGCGGCCCGAAGGCGATCAAGATGCGCCGCGCCTGGACATGTGGGTTGTCCAGCGCGTACTCGACGACGTCGACCACCTTGCCGTAGCCGTTGGGCGTGGTCGGGATGCCGCTCCGGATCGCCGCGTAGATCGCCAACCCCGGCAGCCCGGCTGCGGCCACGCGCTTGAGCGCGACGCGGTCCACCGGCTCGGTGGCCCAGTAGGCGTACGCGAACGGGATCAGGAAGAGCGCGGACTCCCGGATCGTGGCGCCGACGGCGATGATCAGCCCAAGTGCGAGCGGCCGGCGGTCGGCGATCGCCAGGCCGCCGGCGAGCATGACCAGCACCGTCTCCGGGTCGACGTTGCGGCCCTGGCGCAGCGACACCACCAACAGCTGCGGGCTGAGGACGAGGCACAGTGCCAGAGCCGCCGCCAGCCACGGTCGGACGGCGAACCGGCGCATCAGCACGTAAGCGACCGTGCCACAGGCGGCCGTCGACAGCCAGGCCAGCAGGCTGAACGAGAACGTATGGCCGAACGGGAGCACGTGCACCACGGTGGGCACGAGGAAGCGGTAGGCGAAGGGAAAGCTGTGGGTGGCGAACGGATCCTCCGCCATCAGCTCGTAGATCAGGTCGTCGCCTCGGGGGGCGCCGGCGTCCCTCACGAGCGCGTCGGCCAGCAGCAGGAGCAGCAGGCCCGCCAGCCCCACGAGCGCTCCGTTGCGCCAGTCGAGCCTGCGTGAATCGGTCGCCATTCGCGGCGCGACACTACCTGCGGCGACCAGGTCGCTAGGCTCTCGGGCCGCCATGCCGGAGAGCAAATACGACTGCATCGTGATCGGTTCCGGGCCGGGCGGCTACGTGGCCGCGATCCGGGCCGCGCAGCTGGGACTGAAGACCGCGGTGGTGGAGAAGGGCAACACCGGCGGCCGCTGCCTCAACGAGGCGTGCATCCCCGCCAAGGCGATGCTGCGGGTGGCCGAGGTGTTCACCGAGGTGCAGCACGCGGGCGACTTCGGCATCTCCGTGGACGGCGCCTCCGTCGACTACCCCGGCGCGACCAAACACCGCGACAACGTGATCAAGACGCTCACCGGCGGCGTCGCCGGGCTCTTCAAGAAGAACAAGATCGAGCTGATCGAAGGCTTCGGGTCCGTCACCGACGACGGCAACGTGAAGATCGGCGGCCAGTTCGACGGGACGGAGATCCAAACCGAGCGCGTGATCCTGGCGTGCGGGTCGGTCGCGAAGCCGCTGCTCGACCTCCAGTTCGGCGGGCGGATCCTGGACACCGCCGGCATGTGGCTGATGAACGAGCAGCCCTCGCGGCTGTGTGTGATCGGCGCGGGGGCCTCCGGAACTGAGATCGCGTCGGCCATGGGCCGCCTCGGCACCGAGGTCGTGTTGCTCGAGGCGCTGGACCAGATCCTGCCGCTGGAGGACGAGGACATCGCTCGCGCCTGCGCGCGGGAGATCAAGAAGCAGAACGTGCGGATCGAAACCGGCGCTTCGGTTGAGAGCGCGTCCGCCTCGGACTCCGGCGTGTCGGTCACCTTCAACGGCGAGACGGAGGAGTTCGACTACCTGGTGATCGCCGCGGGCCGCGCGCCCGACGTGGAGGGGCTCGGCCTGGACGAGGCCGGCATCGAGCGTGACGAGCGCGGGCTGATCAAGGTGGACGGCCGGCTGCGCACGTCACATCCCGGTGTGTGGGCGATCGGCGACATGGTCCCCGGACCCGCGCTCGCTCACAAGGCGTCAGACGAGGGGATCATCGCGGTCGAGGACTCGGCCGGCGGCGAGGTCCACGAGATCGACTACGCGTACATCCCCGCCGTCACGTTCTGCCAGCCGCAGGTCGCCTCGTTCGGGCTGACCGAGAAGGCCGCGCGCGAGGCAGGGCACGACGTGGTGGTCGGCAAGGTGCCGATGGGCGCCGTGGGAGCGCCGACGGTCTACGGCGACCGCGGCGGCCTGATCAAGATCGTCGGCGACAAGCAGTACGGCGAGATCCTGGGCGGTCACATCTGCTCCGTGAAGGCCGCCGACCTGATCCAGGAGCTGGTCAACGCACGCGAGCTCGAGGGCGGCTACCCCGAGGTGGCCCGAATGATCCACCCACATCCGGCGTTCGCGGAGGCGGTCATGGAGGCCGCACGCGCGACGGATGGTTGGCTCATCCACGGCTGAGCCGGCCGACCACCTACCCGGGGCGGCGCATGAAGATCGCGTCCACCTGCAGCATGTGACCCGTGTCTCGCTCCTCGTCGATGCCCTCGACGCTGATCAGCGAGAACCCCCGCTCGTCCAGGAAGCCGATCACCTCGTCGTAGAGCGGACCGTCCTCGTACAGCGGGACGAGCGACAGCTCGGACTCCACGAGCTCCGCGTCGCGGAGGACCCCGCCAGCACCGCGCAGGATGGCCAGCTCCGACCCCTGGGCGTCCAGCTTCAGGTAGAGCGGCTGCGGGTCAGGGCTCAGCCGGGGCCAGAGCGAATCGAGCCGCATCATCCGCACCCGCTCGGCACCGACGAACCGAGAGCCCGGCGAGTTGCTCACCTCGCGCGGCTCCACCCGCAGCAGCGAGCTGCCTTCTGAGTCGTCGGCGACGTTGAGCACGACGGTGTCGTCGCGGTCGCCCAGGGCGAGTTGGTGACAGGACCAGTCCCGATCGCGGGCCGCCCTGTCGCACAGCCCGGCGAAGGCGTCCGAGCCGGGCTCGAACGAGACGATCCTGCCGGAGAAGCCGGCGCGCCGGAGCCTCGTGGCGTACTGGCCTTCGTTCGCGCCGACGTCCACCACGAGGTCGATGCCCCGCCATGCGAGCAGCCGTGCTCGGCGGATCGCGGGCGGCAGCAGCGTTGTTGCGGTCTCGGTTGCCACTCCTGGAGGGTTGAGGAGCCCGGGCGCGCCGGCAACATGCGACTGGACGATCGAGAGGAGCATGCCCGCGCCTCGATCGGCAGCATGGAGCCTCCGGCCGCCCAAGGGACCGAAGTCAGCCTTGCCGTGACGTCGCCACGCCAGATGCTGTCGTAGTGGGCGTTTCCACGACCGACATCGAGTTCGACCCGTTCTCACTCGAGAGCATGGTGGACCCGTATCCCACCTACCGGGCGCTGCTCGCCGATGCCCCCGTGTACCGCAGCGAGCGGCGCGGGTTCTGGGCGCTATCGCGCTACGCCGACGTGCAGCAGGCGGCGCGCGACCTGGACCGCTTCTCGAGCGAGGGCGGGGTGGACCTGTCGGGCAGCGTGGGGCTGGCCGGTCCGGGCGGATTCCTGGACATGGACCCTCCGCGCCACGACGAGCTCCGTCGGGTGGTGCGGGGGTTCTTCACACCGAAGGCGATCCTCTCGCTCGAAGATCAGATCCGCGCTCACGTCGAGGGATTGACCACAGGGTTCGTGGAGAGGGGCACCGCCGACCTAGGCGTGGAGCTGGCGCGTCCCCTGCCGCTGCGGAGCATCTGCGCCCTGCTCGGGTTTCCCGCGGCCGACGACGCGGCGCTCGGGGGCTGGTTCGACGCGATGGTGCGCCGCGACCCCGGCACGGCGGAGGTGCCGGACAGCGCTCGCGAGGCCGCCGATGCGATGCGGCGGTACATCGACGCCGCCGCGGCCGACGGGGCCGACGATGTGTTCGGCGCACTGATCGGCGCGGTAGAGAGTGGGGAGCTGACGGCGCAGGAACGGACCGGCATCTGCGTGCTGCTCTTTCTCGCCGGGATCTCGACCGCCGCGGGGCTGATCTCCACCTCGCTGTACCTCCTGAGCCTGTACCCCGACCAGCGAGCGGCCCTCGTAGCGGACCCGACCCTGATTCCGCAGGCCGTGGAGGAGCTCGTGAGGTACGTCTCGCCCGTTCAGGCGCTTGCCCGAACGACGAAGGAGCCCGTGGAGCTGCACGGCTGCGCGATCCCGGAGGGCGCCAAGGTGCTGCTGGTGTACGGGGCCGCGAACCGGGACCCGCGTCGCTTCCCGAACCCGGACGAGTTGGACCTGCGACGCGACTCGGTTCGCCATCTCGGGTTCGGCGAGGGGATCCACTTCTGCCTGGGAGCGCACCTCGCCCGGTTGCAGATGCGCGTCGTCCTCGAGGTGCTGCTGCCGCGGCTCCGCGACTTCGAGGTGGCGGGGCCGGTCGAGTGGATGACCACGCCCGGTGATCGCGGGTTGGATCGGCTGCCGGTGCGGTTCGCTCGCTAGACGAGCGATCTATATTACTGAGCGTTGTTTCATGCAATAGTCGTGACGGGGGCGAGCTTCCCTCCAGTTCGGCTTCCAAGGTTCATGGATTCCACTCACGTCGCTCGTCATGCAGGTCGGATCGCGGTGACCGCCGTCTTCGGATGGCTGCTGTTTGGGGTCGCGCCGGCCGGGGCGAGCGAGTACGTCGTGCACGCCTGTCGTCTTCCGGATGGCCGTCCGGCACCCGCAGCCGGCTGGCACTCTCGAGGAGAGGGCAACGTTCTCCTCCAGAACGGCTGCCTAGGTGGCGGCAGCCTGTCGGTCCTCTTCCGCCCCGGAACGCTCGCTAACAGTCAGTGGTCTGGCCCGTGGGGTGACTGGTACTTCGACGCGCCCCCAGATACCCGGGTCTCGGCGTACTCCATATACCGGCACGTCAACGTCCATTCCACCTCAGGGCCCCCATCCGAATCATCTGTGTACCACCACTACACCGATGACTGGACCTGGCAGTTTTCACGCGACGGTTGCAACCCAGCCATCTGTAGTCAGCTCGGCCACAACCCGGCCGTGCCGAGACATTCGGCGAACCTGGTACGAGTCGATGATGTCGCGGAGCGCAGGATCGGATTCGTCATCGAGTGCTGGCGAACCGACACCACGAACGGATGCCCGTCGTGGTGGCGACCGTCTTTCCACCTGTACGCCGCAGATGTGACGCTGGAAGATATCCACCGCCCAGTCATTGCAGGAGTTGCCGGCAACCTTGCAGGCAGCCTGCAGGGGACACAAACGGTGGTTGTTCGCGGCCACGATCGGGGGAGCGGACTGCAGCAATCGCGCCTCGAGGTCGACGGTGCCCTGCTCGCTCAGCAGTCTTTCGACGGTGTCGCCTCGTGTAAGAAGCCTTTTACGAGCCCCGTCCCTTGCCCGCTTTCGGGGGAACGCCGCATTCCGCTCGACACGTCGCAGCTCTCTGACGGCGCCCATTCTCTCCGGGTCGTCCTCGTCGACGCTGCAGGCAATGCAACTGCGTCGGAGACGTACGGGATCCAGGTTGCCAATGGGGGGAAATCGTGCGCGTACGGCCTCACTGCTCGGCTCGGAGCCAAGTTTCGCCGGAGTAGGAAAGCGCACGGCAGGGCAAGGGCCGGTGGGGCAGTCGCGGTGTACGGTCGCCTGCGAGATTCGAAGGCCGACCCGATCGGTGGCGCAACGATCCTGGTGCTTGTCCGTGAGCAGTACGAGCCGGCGTATCACCAGGCACGAGCCGTGGTGACCCGATCCAACGGTCGCTTTCGCGTCGTCCTCCCCGCTAGTGCCACGCAACGCATCCGGCTGGCCTACTGCTCAGCGGGTGGAGGCGCAGCGCGAAACCTCCGCTTGGTCGTCAGGGCTGCATCCCAGATCACGGTGAGGCCTCGCCGCCTCCGAAATGGCGAGTCGGTAACGCTGACTGGTCGCCTAAGAGGGCGGCATATTCCCTCGACCGGGAAACTCGTCGAAGTCCAGGCGTTTTTCCGCAACCGCTGGAGAACGATTTCAACCGTTAGGTCGACGCCGCACGGCCTTTGGCGCTTCAGGTATCGCTTCGATGGCACGCGTGGCCGAGTCGCCTACAGGTTCCGTGCGTACCTGCCAAGGGAGGGTGGATACCCCTATTCCTCAGGTGCCTCAACGCCAGTTCGCGTGGTCGTAACCGGACCGTGAGACCGGGAGTCATTAGGCCCTGCGCTCGGTACGGGCACCAGCCGCGGCGAATCGAACATTGAGCACCTATGTGATGTCGAATGTTCGATCGGCCGGGCCCCGGGGCCCGGAGCGCCCGCCGCATAGGGTTTCGGGCCGTGCCGGCCGAGCCCGAACAGCCCACCTTCTACTACGACCTCGGCTCCCCCTACGCCTGGCTCGCCGCCGAGCGCGTCCATCAGGTGCTGCCGCAGGTCCCGGTGTGGCAGCCCATCCTGCTCGGTGGCATCTGGCAGCAGACCGGCGGCGGCTCCTGGGCGCACACCGACAAGCGGGACGAGGGCATGCGCGAGGTCGAGCGCCGGGCCGCCGAGTACGGGCTCCTCCCGGTCCGCTGGCCGCCCAACTGGCCCGCGAACACCCTGCAGGCCATGCGCGCCGCCGTCTTCGCCCAGCAGACGGGCCGCGCCGTCGCCTTCTCCCTCGCCGCCTTTCGCCAGGCCTTCGCCGCGGGCAAGGATCTCGGCGACGTCGACAACGTCCTGATCGCCGCCGCGGCCTGCGAGCTCCATCCCAACGCCGTGCTCAAGGCGATCGGCCTTAAGTCCACCAAGGATCGCCTCAAGCAGGCCACCCAGGAGGCCTACGAGCGCGGCGTTCGCGGCGTGCCGAGCGTGCTCGTCGGCGACCAGCTCTTCTGGGGCGACGACCGCCTCGAAGACGCGGCGGCCGCACTCGCCGCGCGCTAGCCGCGCAGTCACCCCCCACTCGGGGGTTCGCGATTTTGCGCCCGACCGGCACCGGGTACCCTCCCTCGCAATGGCCACGAAGGAGACGCCGAAGGCCGGCAAGAGCGCCGAGAAAGGCAACGGCGACGGTGCCGACGCGGTAGCCGCCGACGAGATCAAGTTCGGCGAGGTCAAGCACGACCTCCCGGACAAGGAGACCTGCGAGACCGTCCTCGCGAAAATGATGCTGATCCGCCGCTTCGAGGAGCGCGCGGGCGAGATGTACGCGAAGGCCAAGATCGGCGGCTTCCTACATCTCTGCATCGGCGAGGAAGCCACCGTGGTCGGCGGCACTCAGGCCCTGCGCGACACCGACTACCTCATGTCGACCTACCGCGAGCACGGTCAGGCACTGGCCCGCGGCACTTCGCCGGATGAGGTCATGGCCGAGCTGTTCGGTCGCGCCACCGGCTGCTCGAAGGGTCGTGGCGGGTCGATGCACCTGTTCGACTGGGACCGGCGCTTCCTCGGCGGCTACGGCATCGTCGGCGGCTCGCTGCCGCTGAGCGCCGGCGTCGCCCTCGCCAACGACTACCTCGAGAACGAGGACGTGATCCTCTCGATGATGGGCGACGGCGCCACCAACCAGGGCACGTTCAGCGAGACCATGAACCTCGCCGCGCTCTGGAAGCTCCCGGTGGTGTTCGTGATCATCAACAACCAGTTCGGCATGGGCACCGCGCTGCATCGCCACTCGGCGGTCACCGACCTCTCCCTCAAGTCGGAGGGCTTCGGCGTGCCGGGCACCCGCTGCGACGGCATGGACGTGCTCGACGTGCACAGCGTCGTCAGCGAAGCCCTGCGCTGCGCGCGCGAGGAGCGCCGCCCCCAGCTGGTCGAGGCCGTTACCTACCGCTACCGCGGCCACTCGATGGCCGACCCCGAGGAGTACCGCACCAAGGAAGAGGTCGAGGAGTGGCGCCAGCGCGACCCGATCAAGGCGTTCTCCGACCGCGTCGTCGCGGAGGGCGTCCTCGAGCAGGAGAACATCGAGCGCTTCGACGAGCAGGCGATCGAGGCCGTCGACGCAGCGGTCAAGTTCGCGGACGAGTCCCCATTCCCCGACCTCGATTCGCTCTACGACGACATCTACGTCTTCGACAGCGACGCGCCCGCCTGGTGGACCGTCGACGAGCGCTCGCCAGAAGTGCACCGCGGCGAGCGCGAGCGCGAGGCCGGCGAGGTGCCGCACAAGCTCGCGGAGCAGGGCGCCGCGTACGCGGGGGTCGAGCGGCGCCAGCGCAAGCGCGACGAGGACGAGGACGAGAGCAAGGACGCGGAAGGCGAGGCTGGCTCCGACGATCCCGACGAGGACGAGGGCGCCGCCTGATGGCGACCATGCGTTACCGCGAGGCGCTCAACCAGGCGCTGCGCGAGGAGATGCAGGAGGACGAAACCGTCTTCCTCATGGGCGAGGACGTCGGCGTCTTCCAGGGCGCCTTCAAGGTCACCGCCGGGCTGCTCGAGGAGTTCGGCGAGAAGCGCGTCCGCGACACGCCGATCTCCGAGAACACCATCGTTGGGATGGGCGTCGGCTCGGCGATGATCGGGCTGCGCCCGGTCGTGGAGCTGATGACGATCAACTTCTCGCTGCTGGCGATGGACCAGATCGTCAACCACGCCGCCGCGATCCGCTACATGTTCGGCGGCCAGGTGAAGGTGCCGATCGTGATCCGCATGCCGCAGGGCGCGGGACACCAGCTGGGCCCGACCCACTCCCACTGCTTCGAGGCCTTCTACCTCCACGTTCCCGGCCTGCTGGTAGCCGTCCCCTCCACCCCGGCGGACGCGAAAGGCCTACTGAAGACGGCGATCCGCGACGACAACCCGGTCGTCTTCATCGAGCACGAAACGCTCTACGGCCAGCGCGGCGAGGTGCCCGAGAACGGCGGCCCGATGCGCTTCGGCGAGGCCGCGATCCGACGTGAAGGCGACGATGTGACCATCATTGGCATCTCACGCATGGCACTCACAGCGGAAAAGGCGGCCGCGAAGCTCGCCGACGACCACGAGATCGACGCCGAGGTGATCGACCCGCGCACGCTGCGGCCGCTCGACCTCGACACGATCCTCGCATCCGTGGAGAAGACGAACCGCGCCGTGATCGTCGAGGAGGGCTGGCCGCACGGCGGCGTCGGCGCCAACCTCGCCGCGCTGATCCAGGAGCAGGCGTTCGACTCGCTAGACGCTCCCGTACAGCGCGTGACCGGAGCCGACGTGCCGATGCCGTACTCGAAGCCGTTGGAGCAGGCGTCGTTCCCACACGAGGAGCACGTCGTCCAAGCCGCGATAGCAACCTTCAGGGATCTCTAGGAGGAGATGGATGGCCACTGACGTGACGATGCCCCGACTGTCGGACTCGATGGAGGAGGGGACCGTCCTCAAGTGGCTCGTGGAGGAGGGTGGCGAGGTCAAGCGCGGTGAGCCGCTCGTGGAGATCGAGACGGACAAGGCCAACATGACCTATGAGGCCGACACCGACGGCGCGCTGATCGAGATCGTCGCCCAGGAGGGCGACACGCTCGCGATCGGCGAGACGATCGCCCGCATCGGCGACCCCAGCGAGGCCGGTGGGAACGGCAAGGCCGTGAAGAAGGAAGAGGAGAAGGAAGAGGAGCCGTCCGCCGAAGAGGCGGAGGCCGACGAGAGCAAGGGCGAGCCCGCCGAGAGCGAGGACACCGAGGAGGCCGAGGAGCGCGAGCCCGTCGGCGCCGAGGCGAGCGGCGACGCCGAGGCAACCGCCGAGGAGGGCGGCGGCGATACCAAGGCGGGCGCCGGCACGGCGACCAAGGAGCGCGCCCCGAGCGGCAACGGGGGCCGCGTCAAGGCGTCACCGGTCGCGCGGCGCATGGCCCGCGAGCTGGGCGTGGAGCTGGCGCGCCTGGAGGGCTCGGGCCCGGGCGGGCGGATCGTGAAGGCGGACGTGCAGGCCGCCGCCGAGGGTGGCGACGGCGACGGCGCGCCGGCCACCGAGGCGGCCCCGGCCAAGCCCGCCGAGCGCGCCCCGGAGCCGCAGCGCGGCGAGGCCGGCCCGAAGGGCGAGACCAACATCCAGGAGCTCACGCGCCTGCAGCAGACCGTGAGCCGCCGCATGGCCGAGTCGAAGGCCACGGCCCCGGAGTTCTCGATCTCGCTGACCGTCGACATGACCGACGCCGTGGAGTTGCGCAAGCGGCTCAAGGAGGTCGCCGACCCGGCGCCGTCGTTCAACGACATGGTCGTCAAGGCATCGGCGACGGCACTGCGCGAGCACCCGCGCGTGAACGGCGCCTACCGCGACGGCAAGTTCGAGCTCTACGAGCGCGTGAACATCGGCGTGGCCGTGGCGGCCCAGGACGCCCTGGTGGTGCCCACCGTCTTCGACGCCGATCGCAAGTCGCTCGGGCAGATCGCCCGTGACGCCCGGGCCGTGGCCGAGAAGGTGCGCGACAAGACGATCACGCCGCCCGAGCTGTCGGGTGCCACATTCACGGTGTCCAACCTCGGCATGTTCGGGATCGAGCTGTTCACGGCGATCATCAACCCGCCGCAGGCGGCGATCCTGACCGTCGGCGCCCTGGCGAAGCGCCCAGCCGTGGACGACACGGGCCGCATCGTGGCCCGCGACCAGATGCAGCTGTCGCTCGTGTGCGACCACCGCATCCTCTACGGTGCCGACGGTGCGCAGTTCCTGGCGCGCATCAAGGAGCTGCTCGAGCAGCCCCTCGCGCTGGCGCTCTAGAGCATTTCGCGACTACTCTCGAAGGCTATGGCTCAGCCAGATCGCCAGGCACGGATGCCTGCCACGCTCGATGAGGAGATCATCGCCGCGCAGGAGCAGGGGGTTATCTCCACCCTCACGGACGCGGCGCGGCTCGAGCGCATCAGAGCCGAGCTGCGAATGGGCTTCGACGCGCTCGCTCACGTCGGCCCCGCGGCCTCGTTCTTCGGCTCGGCCCGCACGCCGGCGGACGACCCGGAATACGCGCTCGCGCGCCGGACCGCGAAGCTGGTGGGCGAGTCGGGGCTGGCCATCATCACCGGCGGAGGCCCGGGTGTCATGGAGGCCGCCAACCGTGGCGCGCAGGACGCCGAGGCGCTCTCGATTGGCCTGAACATCGAGCTGCCGTTCGAGCAGGGACTCAACCCGTACTGCGACATCGGCCTGGAGTTCCACTACTTCTTCACGCGCAAGATCATGTTCGTCCGCTACGCGAGCGGCTTCGTCGCCTTCCCGGGCGGCTTCGGCACGCTCGACGAGACCTTCGAGGCGCTCACGCTGATCCAGACCGGCAAGGTGCGCCACTTCCCGGTGGTGTTCGTCGGCAGCGACTACTGGAGCGGGCTGATCGAGTGGATCCGTGAGCGCGCGCTCAGCGAGGGCAAGATCTCGCCCGAGGACCTGAACCTGCTCTACGTGACCGACGACCCGTTCGAGGTGCGTGAGCGGCTCATGTCCGCAGCGCACCGTCAGGCGCGGTCATCCGTTCGTAGCGTTCCCTGACCGCGTCGATGTAGGCCGCCAGGGTGTCGGCCAGCTCGGGATCGTGCACCTCGAGCACGTTCTCGGCGTTGCGCTCGCCGGAGCGCGACAGGTTGAACGAGCCGGCGAACACCCAGTCGTCCGCCACGGTCACCTTCGCGTGCATGAAGTCGTGGGGCGTCTCGGGCGAGTAGGTGGTGGAGGCCTTGCCGCGGAAGTCGGCGTGCTCGAGCACGGACGCGAGGATGGGGATCTTCCAGGCCGAGCGACCGTTGTCGCGCCACTGGAAGAAGACCTGCTGGAGCTGTGTCCGGTCGACCACGCCGCGCAGGTCCACGCGCGCCTCGGCGGCGACCTCGGCGAGCGTGCCGATCACCGGCCCCGCGGTCAGCACCGGCGAGGCGATCCGGATGCGCTCGCGAGCCCGCCCGATCGCGCGCGCGATCCGGTGCGACAACTCCTCACCGTGGCCGGGCGTGAACCAGGCGCGTGCCTGGCGCCCGTCGAGGTCGAGCGTGCGCGGCTCGAGGTGACCGGAGCGGTCCACGTCGCGGGCCTTCCAGAGCTCCTCGAAATTGCGTGCGTACTCGGCCGCCACCGGTTGCGAGTGCGCGACCACGATCACGTTCTCCTGCAGCGTCCACGAGTCCGTCGTCCAGTTGGTAGAGCCGGTCCAGACCGACTCCCCGTCCCGCACGACGTACTTGTGGTGCATCAGGTCGGGGATGCCCGGGATGCCGCAGGTGGGGAAGGGCAGCGCCTCGATCAGCTCGGGCTTGGTTTGCGGGGGCGGCGGGAAGATGCGCTCGTCGTGATCGGCGTTGTAGGCGATCCGCACCGCCACTCCGCGGGCGGCCGCGTCGCACAGCGCCGCCGAGACCACGTCGCCCGGCTCGCCCGGCAGCCGCACGTCGTAGAGGGCGAGGTCGAGCGTCTGCCGCGCCTCGCCCAGGAACGCGGCGACCCGCTTGGCCAGTTCCAGCGCGGTGTGCTCGCCCGGATGGAGCGGGTGCACCTCGACGGGGGCGGTCGGCATACGGCTCAGGCGAAGCGGAAGCCGGCGGGCGCCGGCTCGATCACGATCGGGCTCTCGGGCAGGCCATCGGGCACCACCGGCTGGTTGAAGTCGCGCGGCGCGACGTCGTTGGGGGTGTCGGGATGAAAGAGCGCCGCGAGGTACTGGATATGGTCGCGGCCCACGCCGAGCTCGGTCTGGCCGCCGCCGTAGGCGCCGATGCCGCGCTCCGCGCAGAAGTCGTAGGCACGCCCGAGCTCAGCGAGCGCTCCCACGCGCGAGGGCTTGATGTTCACGGTGCGCGGAAGCCACTCCAGCGCCAGCACGTCGTCGACCGAGTGGATCGGCGCGTCCCACGTGACTCGATCGCGGTGCGGCTCGAGGATCGGCCGCGTCTCGTCGTTGATGTCGGGGTCCTCCAACCACGCCTCGGGAAACGCCTCGATGAGCTTGGCGTACAGCTCCGGGTCGGTCGTCACGTCGACGGCCGTGCCCTTGTAGTGGCCCTTCAGGTCGAGCGAGTCGACGGCGCCCGAGGCCGCCAGCTCGGCGATCAGCTCGTCCGTCCAGTTGTTGGTGGGATCCAGCTTGAAGCGCGTGGTCGGGTAGCGCTCGAGCACGCGCATCATCCGGTCGGAGTTCTCGGGACCCTCGTTCCCCAGCGCGGCGAGCCGCATCGAGACGACGTAGTTGAGG
This sequence comes from uncultured Thermoleophilaceae bacterium, assembly GCA_963716215.1. Classification (GTDB taxonomy): domain Bacteria; phylum Actinomycetota; class Thermoleophilia; order Solirubrobacterales; family Thermoleophilaceae; genus JACVRW01. The sequence continues at coordinate 452,991 of OY970298.1, forward strand.
GGGCGCAGCTCGCGGCCGAGGTGCGCCGCGAGCGAGGTCCCGGCCTGGCGCAGAGCGAGGTCGAGCGCGGCGGACTCGAAGGCCCAGGTGCGGTAGCGGCGCGAGACCTCCCGAACCGGCGGCTCGGGAAACGTGTCGAGCTCAGCCAGGCGCTCGGCGAACGAGCCGAGCGTCCACGAGCCCGCCAGCGGCAGCGAGCCGCCCGCCGCCTGGAAGTTGACATGGTCGATCCCGTCGTAGACCACGTCCTCGCCCACGCCCTCCTCGCCACCACCGCGCAGCGTGATCAGCGTCGTGTAGCGGACGAAGTCCTCCGAGTACGCGACCTCGAGCCCCTCGAGCTCGTAGCCGTCGATCTCGATCTCCAACCCGGCCAGCTGTTCCCAGGTGCTCACGGCGCCCGAGACTAGCGGGGGGCCGGGTACGCGAGCCCCCGGGCGCCGTCCTCAGCCGCCCGGCACCACCAGCACCGGGCGCTCCGACAGGTGCACCAGCTTGTGCGGCGTCGACCCCAGGATCGCGCCCTTGATCGGGCTCTCCCCGTACGTGCCGACCACGATCATGCGCGCGTTCTCGCGCTCGGCCAGCTCGGTCAGCGCCGCAGAGGGGCGCTTCGGCACCAGCGCGACCTCAGCGTCGACCCCAGCGTCCCTGGCGCGCATGAGCGCGCCCTCGGTCACGCGTTCCCCTAGCTCCTCGAGCGCGCGGCGGTGCGCGGTCTCCTCCTCGGTCGGCGGCCCGGGCGGCGCGACCCCGAACGCGATCACAAGCCGGTCGCCGAACGCCGAGGCCAACTCCAGCGCGGTGTCGAGCGCCCGCTCGGCGCCCGGCGATGCGTCGTAGCCCAGCACGATCGTGGCCATCAGACCGCCTCCTCCGGGACGGCGGCGATACCCATCCTATGCCCCGCGGCCACGTCGGGGTCGACCGTCTCAGGCCGGCGCCCGAAGAAGTCCTGGTGCCCCCCGATGCGCCACAGCAGGCTCAACACCACGCCGAGCAGCAGCAGCCCGAGCCCCAACACCACCGGGATGGCAACGCCGAACAGCGCGCTGCCCGAGTAGCTCTGGTCCGTCTTCGAGTACTCGATGATCGCCTTCACGAACAGGAAGCCGAGGATCAGCCCACCCACCACCGGGCCGACGCCGATGAAGAGGAAGTTCTTCACCGACTTGGTCAGCTCGCGGCGGTAGTAGATCGTGCACGCGAACCCGGTCAGCGCGTAGTAGAACGCGATCATCAGCGACAGCGCCGTGAGCGAGTCGTAGACGAAGTTCTCCGACAGCGGGAACAGCACGCCGAACCAGACGGCCGCCACCGCGCCGATCACGATCGTCGACACGTGCGGGGTGAGGAAGCGCGGGTGCACGCGCCCGAAGGCCGCTGGGAAGGCGCCCTGACGCGCCATCGACAGCGTCGTGCGCGACGCGGGCAGGATCGTCGTCTGGGTGGACGACAGCGCCGAGGTGATGATCGCGAGCACCACCAGCTTGTCGAGCGGCGAGCCGAGCACGTCGGTGGCGAGCGAGCCGAAGATCCCGGCGTCGTCCTCGAACTCGGCGATGCGGTCGAGGCCCGCGTACGAGACCACCGCGATCGTGGTGATCACGTAGGTGCCCAGCAGGATCACCGTCGAGAACATCGCGGCCAGGCCGGGGGCGGAGTCGGAGTTCTCGGTCTCCTCGTTGAGGTTGACCGCGCTCTCCCAGCCCCAGTAGATGAACACCCCCGTGAGCACGCCCAGGATCAGCGCGTTCGAGCTGTCGATCGCAAACGGCGACAGCCAGGAGAGCGAGAACGTGAGCGCGCCGCCCTTGACCAGCGCGACGACGGCGAACAGCATCAGGGCCCCCACCTGGGCGAAGATCATGAAGCGCTGGATGTGCGCCGAGAGCTCGGTGCCGAGCACGCAGATGGTCGTCATCACCGCGATGATCAGCAGGGTGAAGACGACGTTCCAGGCGATCGAGTCGCGCATCGAGTCGAGCCCGAACAGGTCGAACGTGTAGTACGCGGCCACCTGCGCGAGCGATCCGATGACGAGGATGCCGGTGGTCGTGACGGCCCAGCCGCCGACCCACCCGAGGCTCGGGCCCATCGCGCGCGTGACCCACGAGAACGACGTGCCGCAGTCCGGATCGGCGCGGTTCATGTAGAAGAACGCCGACGCGATCAGGAACATCGGGATGAACGACACCAGCATCACCGCGGGCGCCTGAACGCCCACTCCGACGACGACGATCGCGAGCACCGCGGCGAGCGAGTAGGCCGGCGCCGTGGACGAGATGCCGATCACGAGACCGTCGAGGAAGCCGATGGCGTCCTTCTTGAGTCCCTTGTCTGCGACTCCTTCTGTCATGCGTAGAGCTCCTTCACGGCCGCTCCGAATGCCTCCGTATGACGATCGACCTGGGCCGGGGTCGTCGCCGGGCACATCAACGCCATGTTGTGGAACGGCGTGATCAACACGCCGCGGTTGAGCAGGTACAGATGCAGATACTCCTCGAGTTGCCGGTCGCCTGCTCGCGCCGACTCCGCGCCGGTGCGGGGCGGCTCGGCGGAGAAGCGATATTCGGCGCGCGCGCCGAGGCTCACGATGCTCCACGGCACCGAGTGGCGCGCGAGCGCCTCCTCGACGCCGGCGACGAAGCGCTCGCGCAGCTCGGACATGCTCGCGAAGGCGGAATCGGTGAGCACCTCGGCGAGCGTCGCGCGGGTGGCGGAGAGCGACAGAGCGTTGCCGGCGAGCGTGCCGCCCACGCCGCCGGTGTCCTCGTAGTCGGCCTCATCGTCGGCAGCGATCCGCTCGGCCAGATCTGCGCTCACGCCGTACGCCCCGATCGGCACGCCGCCCCCGATCGACTTGCCGAGCGTGACCGCGTCGGGCTCGAGGCCCCAGGCGGCGGTGCAGCCGCCGGGGCCCGCGCTGAGCGTGTGCGTCTCATCGATGATCAGCAGCGTGCCGGCCCGGGTGCACGCCTCGCGCACCGCCTCGAGGAACCCCTCCTCCGGGAGCACGATCCCGATGTTCGTGAGCGCCGGCTCCATCAGCACGCACGCCACGTCGCCGTGGGCAAGCGCCGCCTCGACGGAGTCGATCTCGTTGAACTCCGCCAGGCGCGTGGTCTGCGCCGGGTCCACCGCCGGCCCGACGTTGCCCTCGCGCGAGCGCACGACGCCGTCGTCGCCGAGCGTGACGAATGCCTCGTCGACCGAGCCGTGATAGCACCAGTTGAACAGCAGCACCCGCGGCCGTCCGGTTACCTGGCGGCAGATCCTCAGCAGCCAGCGGTTGGCGTCCGTAGCGGTCAGGGCGAACTGCCACAACGGCAGGCCGAAGCGGCGCCCCAGCTCCTCGCCCACCCAGGCGGCATCCTCGGTCGGCAGCATCGTCGTGATGCCGGCCTGCTCGCGCACCGCGGCCATCGTGGGCGCCGGCGAGTGGCCGGCCATCGCGCCGGTGTCGCCGAGGCAGAAGTCGGCGTACTCGTTGCCGTCCACGTCCACGACGGTCGCGCCCTGGGCCTCCGCGAGGTAGACGGGGTGAGCGCCCGCCCACATCGCCATCCAGCTCATCGGGACCCCGGCGAGCAGCGAGCCGCGCGCCCGCTCGTGGAGCTCGCGCGAGCGCGGGTGCAGGTCGGCGAAGCGCTCCCGCTCACGGTCGAGCAGCGACCCCGGAGCGGTGATCACGCCTGGCTCGGCTCGGGCTCGTCGGGGCGCACGGCGGCCATGCGCTCGGCCCGCCGCTGCTGCCAGACGGTCAGCAGCATCATCGCCAGCGTGAAGAGGAAGATCATCGAAGCGATCACGTAGATCTGCGGCGGGATGGCCACGCGCGCGGCACCCCAGATGAAGACGGGGAACGTGATCGTGGAGCCGTTGTTGAAGCTGGTGATCACGTAGTCGTCGATCGACAGCGCGAACGCCAACAGCGCGGCCGAGACCACCCCGGGCATGATCAGCGGCAGGGTGACCAGTCGGAACGTCTGCCACGGCGTGGCCCCGAGGTCCTGGGCGGCCTCCTCCAGCGAGCGGTCGAACCCGATCAGCCGCGAGCGCACGGTCACGATCACGAACGAGATGTTGAACATGACGTGCGCGATCACGATCGTGCTGAAGCCGGTGGCCACCGAGAAGTTGAGGAACATCGACAGCAACGCAGCGCCGAGCACGACCTCCGGGGTGGCCAGCGGGATGAAGATGAAGAAGTTGACCGGCGCGCGGCCACGGAACTCGTAGCGCACCAGCGCGAGCGCGGTGACCGTTCCGAGCACCGTCGCGATGATCGTGGACACGCCCGCCACCTCGATCGACACCCTCAGCGCGTCGCCGATTCCGGGCACGCCGAACGGGTCCTTCCAGGCGTCGAGCGAGAACTCCTGCCAGATGAAGTTGAAGCGCCCGCGCGGCTTGTTGAACGAGAAGACGAGGATGATCGCGATCGGCACCAGCAGGTACAGCAGCGCGAGCCCGGCGTAGAGGTTGAGGCCCGCGTCGAGCAGCTTGCCGCCGCGCCGCCGGTTGCGCGGCCCGCGCGTCTCGCTGGCGGTAGTGACCCTGCCCGCGGTGGTGGCTTCCATTACGCCCGCCGCTCCTCGCCCTCGGTGCCCAGGAGCGCCTCGGTGCCGGCCACGCGCGCCCACACCAGCACGATGATCAGCATCGCGCCCATCAGCGTGAACGACAGCGCGGCCGCCGTCGGGTAGTCGCCCACCTCGAGGTAGCGGCTCTGGATGACGTTGCCGATCATGAACTGGCGCGGCGTGCCGAGCAGCTCCGCGTTGATGAAGTCGCCGGCCGCGGGGATGAACGTGAGCAGCGTGCCGGCAACGACGCCGGGCATCGAGAGCGGCAGCGTCACGCGCAGGAACACGTCGCGGCGGCGCCCGTAGAGGTCGTACCCCGCCTCCAGCAGCCGCGGGTCGATCCGCTCCAGCGAGGCATAGAGCGGGAGGACCATGAACGGGAGGAAGTTGTAGGTGATGCCGAGCACCACCGACGCCGTGGTGTCGAGCAGGCGCCCGTCCTCGGACAGGATCCCGACCGTCTGGAGGACGTTCACAACCGCGCCCGAGTCGCTCAGGATCGTCTCCCACGACAGCGTGCGGATCAGGTAGGTGACGAAGAACGGCACGATCACCGCGAGCAGCAAGGCGTTGCGCCAGCGCCCGCCCCGGAAGGCGATCACGTAGGCGAGCGGATAGCCGATGACGAACGAGATCAGCGTGGCCAGCGCGGCGTACTCGAACGAGCGCAGGAACTGCTCGTCGAATTGGCTGATCGCGTCCGTGTAGTTGGCGAAGTTCCAGTCGAATATGAAGCCGGTATCGGGGCTGCCCGACTTGAGCGACTCGAACAGCATGTAGGCGAGCGGGAGGGCGAAGAACACCAACAGCCATCCCAGCCCCGGCAGCAGGAGCAGATACGGCAGGCCCGCTTTCTTGAGGCCGGCTCGCAACGTCTTGGGCCTAGGCGCCGATCACGCCCTGGAAGGCCTCGGTCAGCTCGGTGTCCTCCGCGGGCTTCAGCAGCCTGAAGATGAACGCGTCGGAGAGCGTCTTCTCGTCCGGGAAGATGAGCTGGTTCTCACCCAGTGCCGGGTCGCGCTCGGTGAGGATCTCCTGCACCCCGTTGACCGGGCAGATGTAGTTGACGTACTCCGCGATGTCCGCCTGCACCTCGGGCTCGTAGACGAAGTCCATGAACTTCTCCGCCGTGTACGGCGCGGGAGCGCCGACGGGGATCTCCATGTTGTCCGTCCACAGATGCACGCCGGTCTCGGGCGCGACGAACTTGATGTTCGGGTTGTCGGCCTCCAGCTGCACCGCGTCGCCGGACCAGCCGATGATCACCCACGAATCGCCCTTGGTGATGTCCTTCGTGTACTCGTTGCCCGTGAAGCCGCGGATCTGGCCCGAGTCCGACGCCTCGCCGATCTTGTCGATCGCCTGCATGAACTCGTCGGTCGTGGCGGTCTCGGGGTCGAAGCCCATCGAGGCGGCGACGAGGCCCACGGTGTCGCGCATCTCGGTCAGCATCGTGACCTTGCCCTTGTAGGCCGGATCGAACAGGTCGTCGATCGACTTGGGCTCGCGCTTCACCTTGTCCTTGCGGTAGATGATCCCTGCGAAGCCCGACTGCCACGGCACCGAGTAGTCGCGCTTGGGGTCGAACGGCGGCGACTTGAGCCGCTCGATCAGGTTGGCGTCGACGTTGGGGATGGCGGCGTGGTCGAGCTTCTCGACGTAGCCGAGCGTGATCATCTTGCCGGCCATCCAGTCCGTGACGACGTGGATGTCGCGCCCGCCCGAGTCGCCGCGGTCGTACTGCTGGCGCACCTTGCCGAAGAACTCGTTGTTGTCGTTCACCTCTTCCACGTACTTGACCTTGGTCCCGTACTTCTCCTGAAACTCCTTGAGGGTGCCGCGGTCCTCTTCGATGTAGAGCGGCCAGTTGGCCACGTACAGCGAGTCGGCGATCTCCCCCTTCTCGATCACCTTCGACTCCGGCTTGTTGTCGCTGGTCCCGCCGGTCTTGGACCCGCACGCCGCGAGGTACGAGAGCGCCGACACGCTCATCGCGCCGGCCGCACCGCGCCGGAGGAGCTTGCGGCGGCTGATCTCCGCCCTGATCATGCGCTCGAACTGGCGCTCTAGCTCACTCACGCCGGTACCCCCTCCTCGTCGTTGGCTGCGTCGGCGGCGGTCTGCCTGACCATGTGGATGTTCTCGGCCGACCAGGTGAGCCGCGCGCCGTCGCCGGCGGCCGGCAGGCGCCGACGGGCCTCCTCGTCGGTGTTCGGCACCAACACCGTCATGCGCGTGTCGTCCGGGAGCCGGACGATCACCTGGGTCGCTGTACCCAAATAGAGCGAGCTTTCCACCTGGCCGTCCACGCTCGGGCCGGTGGCCGCTCCGGCGCCGTTGGCCGGGTGCAGCTGCAGCTTCTCGGGACGCACGACCGCGTGGGCGCGCTCCCCGACCGTCGCGCCGGCGGCGCCCGCCCGCACGGTCGGACCCGCGTCGAGGCGCAGCTCCACCGTGCCGCTGCCGGTGGAGACGACCTCGCCGGGCATCAGGTTGGAGACGCCGATGAAGCCCGCGACGAAGGTGGTCCGCGGGCGCTCGTAGATCTCCTCCGGATCATCGAGCTGCTCGACCATGCCGCGGTTCATGACCGCGATCCGGTCCGACATCGTGAGCGCTTCCTCCTGGTCGTGCGTCACGTAGACGAACGTGATGCCCACGTCCTGCTGGATGCGCTTCAGCTCGATCTGGAGCTGCTTGCGCAGCTTGAGGTCGAGCGCGCCGAGCGGCTCGTCGAGCAGGAGCACGGCCGGGCGATTGACGAGCGCTCGCGCGAGCGCCACTCGCTGCTGCTGGCCGCCGGAGAGCTGGCGCGGCTTGCGCTTACCCTCGCGCCCGAGGCCGACGCGCTCGAGCTCCTCGGACACGCGGCGGCGCACCTCGTCCTTCGACACGCGCTGGCGCTCCAGACCGAACGCCACGTTGCGCTCCACGCTCAGGTGCGGGAACAGCGCATAGCTCTGGAACACCGTGTTGGTCGGGCGGCGGAACGCGGGCTGGGCGGTCACGTCCTCCCCGTCCAGCAGCACCGTGCCCTCGGACGGCTCCTCGAAGCCGGCGATCATCCGCAGCGTCGTCGTCTTGCCGCACCCGGAGGGGCCGAGCATCGTGAAGAACTCGCCGCTCGGGATGTCGAGATCCATCTCCCGGACGGCCGTGAACTCGCCGAAGCGCTTCGTCACTCCGCGCAAGCTGACGCTTGGAGTGCCGGCTCGAGTCCCCCCTTGGCCCCCTAGGCTCATCCTCGCGTGCAAGGTATGGCCGATGTGGCATGTCCGCAAGGGTGCGGAATGCCGAAAACACGGATCGCTAACAGTACGAAACGTACAAGCCGAGGGTGCTGTAATTCGCCACAGGCCCTCTAGACGCTGCGCCTATCCGCCGATACCTTTGTCCGCAGCGTCTAGTCGTACCGATTTCAAGGGAGAGAGAATGGCCACGACCCCGCAGGCCGTGCACGATCCGCAGAGTGGCTCATCCAGCGAGCTCCAGGACAAGGCTCGCCGACATCTCTGGATGCACTTCACCCGCATGGGTGGATACGACGAGGGCCACGAGATTCCGCTGATCGTCCGGGGTGAGGGGTCGTACGTCTACGACAACCACGACAACCGTTATCTGGACGGGCTGTCCGCGCTCTTCTGCGTGAACGCGGGTCACGGGCGCGCCGAGCTGGGCGAGGCCGCCGCCCGCCAGGCCAAGGAACTCGGCTTCTACACCAACTGGAGCTACGCGCACCCGATGGCGATCGAGCTGGCCGCGCGCATCGCCGGCCTCACGCCCGGCGACCTCAACCGCGTGTTCTTCACCTCCGGCGGCTCAGAGGCGGTCGAGTCGGCCTGGAAGATGGCGCGCCAGTACCACAAGCTGAGCGGCTCGTCGGGCAAGTACAAGATCATCTCGCGCGAGACCGCCTACCACGGGACCACCTTCGGGGCGCTCTCGATCACCGGCATCCCCTCACTGCGCTCGCCGTTCGAGCCGCTCGTACCGGGCGCCTTCCACGCGCCCAACACGAATGACTACCGCTGGGCCGAGGACCGCGACCCGCTCTGGGCCGCCGACCAGATCGAGCACGTGATCGAGTTCCAGGACCCGGACACCGTCGCCGCGGTGATCCTCGAGCCCGTCCAGAACTCCGGCGGCTGCTTCGTCCCCCAGGACGGCTACTGGCAGCGAGTGCGCGAGATCTGCGACAAGCACAACGTGCTGCTGATCGCCGACGAGGTGATCTGCTCCTGGGGTCGCCTCGGGCACTTCTTCGGTGTCGAGCGCTTCGGCGTGGTGCCGGACATGATCACCACGGCCAAGGGCATCACCTCCGCGTACGCGCCGATGGGCGCGGTGATCGTCTCCGACCGCGTGGCCGAGCCGTTCCTCAACGACACGAAGATGTTCACCCACGGCATCACCTTCGGCGGCCACCCCGTGTCGGCTGCCATCGCGATGGCGAACATCGACATCTTCGAGCGCGAGGACCTGTGCGGCCACGTGCGCGAGAAGGAGCCCGAGTTCCGCGGGATGCTGGACAAGCTCAAGGAGGACCTGCCGATCATTGGCGACGTCCGCGGTGCCGGCTTCTTCCACGCGCTCGAGCTGGTCAAGGACAAGGACACCAAGGAGAGCTTCAGCGACCAGGAGGGCGAGGAGCTGCTGCGCGGCTTCATGTCCGGCGAGCTCTACCGGCGCGGGCTGATCTGTCGCGCCGACGACCGCGGAGACCCCGTCATTCAGCTGTCGCCGCCGCTGATCGCAGACACGGAGGAGTTCGAGCTGATCGACTCAGTGCTGCGCGAGGTGCTCACCGAGGCCTGGGAGCGGATCGTCCGCCACTGATGCTGACGGTACGCGCCCTCGTCGCCGAGATGGGCCTTGCGCTCGCGGGCGGTGAGGATGGCGCGGACGCGCCGGTGCGGTGGGTGCACATCTCGGAGCTGCCCGACCCCACGCCGTGGCTGTCGGGCGGCGAGCTGATGCTGACCACGGGCATCCAGCTCGATACCGAGGAGCGCCAGCGCGAGTTCGTCCGGCTGCTGGCGGACCGCCAGCTGGCCGGGCTCGGCTTCGCCACCGGATTCGACCACGACGAGCTGCCGGAGCCGATCGTCGACGAGGCGAGCGCGGCCGGCTTCCCGGTGTTCGAGGTCCCGTACGAGCTGCCGTTCATCGCCATCACCGAGAAGGCGTTCACGCGGTTGGTCAACGAGCAGTACGAGGTGCTGCAACGCGGCATCGCGATCCACAAGCGACTCGAGCGTCTCGTGCTCGAGGAGCGCGGCCTGGACGAGGTCGTACGCGCGCTTGCCGCCGCCACCGGCAGCGCGGTGAGCGTGCTGACGGGCCGCGGCGAGCGGATCGCCACGAAGCTGTTCCGCCGGAAGCTGCCCGACGCGGCCCTGGAGCACGTGTGCGAGGAGGTGCACGCCCGTGGCCTGGCCGCCGGCCGCGGCGCCGAGGCGACCGAGTTCGTGCCTTCGCACCCCGAGCTGGCCGGTCGCTCGCTGGTGCTGCCGGTGTCCACGCGCGGTCGCGGTGCCCCCCAGGCCTGGCTGGTGGCCGCCCGCGACGCCGGCTCGCTCGGCGACTTCGAACGCCTGATCCTGCAGCAGGCCGTGACGGTGGTGGCCCTGGAGCTGGTGCGCCAGCGCGCGATGCGCGACACGGAGCGGCGCCTGGCCGGTGACGTGCTCGCCGAGGCCCTCACCGGGCGCCTGTCCGAGCCGGAGCTGGCGCTGCGGATGCGCCCGTTCGGCGTGGGCGCCAACGCGGCCGTGCTGGTGTTCTCCGACGACGGCGGCTCGGCCCCGGAGGCCGAGGCGGAGCTGGACCGCTTCCTCACGGACGCCGGGGTGAGCGCGCTGGTCGCCTCGCGCGGTGCGCTGCTGTGCGCGGTCGTGGACGCCGCCGATGGCTTGGATCCGGTCGGGCTCGCGGGCCGGGCACGCGAGGCGCTCGCGCCCGAGCACGGGGAGCTGCGAGCCGCGGCCTCGCGGCCCGCGCCGGTCGGAGGCCTGCGGCGCTCCTTCCACGAGGCGCGCTGCGCGCTCGAGGCCGCGGCGCTGGCCAACGGAAACGCACCCGCGGTCGCGTCCTACCGCGATCTGGGCGCCTTCCAGCTCCTGCTGTCGCTCCAGGACGACGAGGCGCTGCGGCTCTACTGCGACAGCGTGCTCGGCCCGCTCGAGGACGCGACCGGCGAATACGGCGACGAGCTGATCCGGTCGCTCGAGGCGTTCATCGAGCAGAACGGCCAATGGGAGCGGGCAGCTCGCGAGCTCTACTGCCATAGGCATACGCTGCGCTACCGAATCAGGCGCGTGGAGCAGCTCACCGGCAGGGACCTGTCGATCGCGCGTGATCGGATCGAGTTCTGGCTGGCGCTTCGCGCCCGCGAGTTGGTGACATGAACAGGAGGATGCGAGGCGAATGAAGGTCGGCGTACCGACGGAGATCAAGACGGACGAGTACCGGGTGTCGCTGACACCGGCCGGCGCCCGTGAGCTGGTGGAGCACGGGCATGAGGTGATCGTGCAGTCCGGCGCCGGCGAGGGCTCCACGATCCCGGACGAGGAATACGTCGAGCAGGGCGCGCGCATCGCGCCCGACGCGGCGGCGGTGTTCGAGGATGCCGAGCTGATCCTCGGCGTCAAGGAGCCCCAGGCGGGCGAGGTGGCGATGCTGCGGCCGCACCATCTGCTGTTCACCTATCTCCACCTGGCGCCGGATCCCGAGCTGACCAAGGGGTTGTGCTCCACCGGCGCGACCTGTGTGGCGTACGAGACCGTCGTGGACGAGCGCGGGCGGCTGCCCTTGCTGGCGCCGATGAGCGAGGTGGCGGGCAAGATCGCCACCCAGGCGGGTGCGTTCTTCTTGGAGCGACCCCTGGGTGGGCGTGGTGTGCTGCTGGGCGGCGTGCCGGGGGTGGCGGCGGCGACGGTGATGATCATCGGCGGCGGCGTGGTGGGCCAGAACGCGGCGTTCATCGCGATCGGGATGGAGGCCGACGTGTTCGTCTTCGACCGGAACATCGATCGCCTGCGCGAGCTCGACGTGGGCTTCGGCGGCCGCGCCTCGACTGTCTACTCCTCCACGCTGGCGGTCGAGCAGATGCTGCCCCAGGCCGATCTGGTGATCGGTGCCGTGCTGGTGCATGGCGCCCGCGCCCCGTATGTGATCAAGCGCGACCAGCTCGGCCTGATGAAGAAGCGCGCGGTGCTGGTGGATGTCTCGATCGACCAGGGCGGCTGCTTCGAGACGTCAAAGCCGACCACTCACACAGACCCCGTCTACGAAGTCGACGGCGTCACGCACTACTGCGTCGCCAACATGCCCGGCGCCGTGCCGGTCACGTCGACGTTCGCCCTGACCAACGCCACCCTGCCGTACGTGCTCGCGTTCGCCGACCACGGGCTGATGGGGGCGCTCGAGAAGCTGCCCGGACTCAAGCCGGGCGTCAACGTGGCCGCCGGCAAGGTCACCCACCCCGCCGTCGCCGAAGGCGTTGGCGCCGACTACACGCCCGTCGAAGAAGTGCTGACCGTCAACGCATAGGAGGGACTCCAATGAGCAGCTACGCAGTTATCGACCCGTCGACGGGTGAGACCGTCGAGGAGTACGCGACGATCACCGATGATGAGCTGCGTGCCGCGATCGGGCGCGCAGACGAGGCCCATCGCAGTTGGTCTGGGTCGTCGAGCGTGGCTGACCGCGCGGGGCTTGTCCAGCGTGTTGCAGAGCTGCATCTGGAGAGGCGCCAAGAGCTGGCGGAGATCATCGTCCGGGAGATGGGCAAGCCGATCGAGCAGGCGCTCGGCGAAGTGGACTTCTGCGGTGACATCTACGGCTTCTATGCCGACAACGCCGAGGAGCTGATGGCCGACGAGCCCATCAAGCTGGCCGGCGGGGACGGGTCAGCCGTTGTGCGCCGGAGCTCCCTGGGCGTGCTGCTCGGGATCATGCCGTGGAACTTCCCGTACTACCAGGTGGCGCGTTTCGCCGGACCGAACCTCGTGATCGGGAACACGATCGTGCTCAAGCACGCCCCACAGTGCCCCGAGTCGGCAGCGGCTATCCAGAAGATCTTCGACGACGCCGGGTTCCCCAAGGGCGCGTACGAGAACGTCTACGCAACGAACGAGCAGATCGAGTGGGTGATCGCCGATCCTCGGATTCGTGGCGTCTCCGTCACGGGCTCGGAGCGCGCCGGGGCCGCGGTCGCGGAGATCGCCGGGCGCAATCTCAAGAAGGTCGTGCTGGAGATGGGCGGCTCCGATCCCTTCATCCTGCTCGGCACGGATGATCTGGACAAGACGGTCGAGGACGCTGTCGCCGCGCGTCTCGACAACACGGGTCAGTCGTGCAACGCGGCCAAGCGCTTCATCGTGGCCGACGATCTGTACGAGCCCTTCCTCGAGAAGTTCACCGCCGCGATGACCGCGACAAAGCCCGGGGACCCGACGTCGTCGGACACCGAGATCGGGCCGCTCTCCTCCAAGACCGCGGCCGACCGCCTCGAGGACCAGGTCAAGCGCGCCATCGACCAGGGGGCAAAGCTCGCCACGGGCGGCAAGCGCGACGGCAACTTCTTCGAGCCGACCGTCCTCACCGACATCGAGCCTGGCAACGACGCCTACCACGAGGAGCTCTTCGGCCCCGTCGCGCAGGTCTACCGCGTCTCGTCCGAGGATGAGGCGGTCAAGCTCGCGAACGACACGCCGTTCGGGCTGGGCTCCTATCTGATGACGACGGACGACGAGCAGGCGGAGCGGGTGGCGAACCAGATCGACGCCGGAATGGTCTACGTGAACATAGTCGGGGCCGACTCGGCGGAGCTCCCGTTCGGCGGGACGAAGCGATCAGGGTTCGGCCGCGAGCTGGGTAACTTGGGCGCGGACGAGTTCGTGAACAAGAAGCTCATCCGAATCGGTTGAGTAGCTCCGCGGGCATCCCTGCCCGCGGTCTGATGGGATGGCCGCCCTCCGGGCGCCTATGGAATACCGCTTTCTCACGACCTGGTTGCTTGAGGCCTCCCGGGCGCACGCCTGGGAGGTCCTCGAGGATCCGCTGCGCTGGCCCGAGTGGTGGCGCGGCGTGGAGCGCGTAGCGGAGCTCGATGCCGGCGACGCCCAGCGGGTCGGCAGTCGCTACCGGATCGCCTGGCGCAGCCGGATTCCGTACGAGCTCGAGTTCGACTTCACCGTCCGCACGGTCGAACCGCCCTGCTGCATGGCGGGCGACGCCGTCGGCGAACTGGAGGGCACCGGCATCTGGCGCCTGTTCGAGCAGAGCGGTGTGACCGCGGTCGTCTACGACTGGGACGTCGCGACCTCGAAGCGCTGGATGAACATGCTCGCCCCGGTGGCCCGTCCGGTGTTCGAGTACAACCACGACGCGGTCATGCGCTGGGGCGGCGAGGGGCTGGCGCGCCGGCTGGGGGTCGAGCTGCTGGCCGCCGGCTAGGAGACCGCGTGCACCGCGTCGAGCTCGGCGCGCAGCCGGTCGAGCAGCTCATGTCCGGGGATCACGTCGGCGAGCATCTCCAGGCTGGCGCGGTAGTGCTCGAGCTTGGCCTCGTCGGCGCCCTGGAGGCGGCCGTGGTCCGTGCGGGCCCGCAGCTCGCGCACCTTCGACACCTTGTCCGCCGCGAACACAACCGCGGCGCACTCGCCGGCCTGCGCGACCTGGCGCCGCAACGCCGCCTTGCGCTCGCCGTCGTTCTCGATCGTCGGGTCCTCGCTCACGGCCGCGACCAGCCCCGCCACCTCCGCGCCGAAGCGCTCCTCGACATCGCTGAGCTCGGCGTCGCTGTCCTCGATCACCTCGTGGAGCGCGCCCGCCGCTACGACCTCGTCGGAGTAGCCCGCCTGGTGCAGTAGGCGCGCCACCTCCACCGGATGCGTCACGAACGGCACGTCGTCGGCGCCGCGCGTCTGGCCTTCGTGGCAAGCGGCCGCGTAGGCGAGCGCGTCGCGGGTGAGCGGGGAGCGTTGTACGAAGTCGGTGCGAGCCATCGCGTTGACCTTCTCGGGAGCGTCCATGCGCAAAACAGCTTTTACACGACCTAAGCCGTCGCCGCACCTAGAGTGCGCCCCGTGCAACGGGTCATGCTCGCCATCGCCGGCGTCGCCGCGACCGTGCTGCTCGGGCTGTCGTGCTCGTCCGACGAGCCGCGCGCGGGCCACTCCGCCAAGGCGCCCGGCAAGCCGTACGTGGTGCTGCTGGTGATGGACGAGTTTCCCGGCGACAGCCTGCTGGACGCCAGCCACCGCATCGACCCGGTGCGCTACCCCAACTTCGCGGCGCTCGCCGGAGACGGAACCTGGTTTCGCAACGCCTTCTCCGTCTACGACTCCACCACCAAGGCGGTCCCGCTGATCCTCGACGGCATCGCGCCGCGCGCGGGCAGCTCCGCAGACCGGCGCGATCACCCGCGCTCGATCTACGACATGTTCGCGCGCCACCGGTATCGGATCGTCGACTCGGAGGAGGCCACGGCACTCTGCCCGCCCTCGATCTGCCGCGGCGGGCGCACGCGCCGCCCGGCGATCATCCCCAACCTGCTCAGCGGCCGTCCGGAGCGATTCGACCGCTGGGTGCGCTCGATCGGGCCCGGCCGGCCCACGCTCTGGGTCAAGCATCTGCTGCTGCCACACGGGCCCTACATCTACCTGCCGTCCGGCGCGCGCACGCGTCCGGCGCCGCGCGACCTGCTGCCGGGGATGAACTCGGTCCCTGGCTTCGACGACGAGTTCCTCACCCGCCACAACGAGCAGCGCTACCTGCTCCAGCTCGGGTTCGCCGACCGGCTGCTGGGCCGGCTCGTGCGGCGCCTGAAGCAGCAGGGCATCTACGACGACACCTTGATCGTGGTGACCGCCGACCACGGGATCGCCTTCCAGGTCGGCGTGGACACCCGCCGCAGCGTGAACGCGTCGAACGTCGAGGAGCTGACGCCGGTCCCGCTGCTCGTCAAGCGCCCTGCTCAGCGCCGCGGCCGCGTGAGCGATGCCTACGCGCGCACACTCGACGTCACGCCGACGATCGCCGACGTGCTGGGCTGGCGGGTCGGCTATCGCACCGACGGCCACTCGGCGTTCGGCCCCGTCACGCGCCGCCGGCGCACCGTGACGCTCAGCACCCGCGACTTCGCGACGACCGTGAGCATCTCCGGCATGCGCTGGGAGGCGCGCCGCCGCGCCGTCGTGAGGCGCCGCCTGCGCCAGTTCGGCTCGGGTGACATCGCCTCCCTGTTCACGGGCATCGGGCCGAACCGCGAGCTGATCGGCAGGACGCCCGGTGACGTCGGGCGCGCGAGCGGCGTGCGGGCCGCGGTGGCGCAGCGCACGCTGTTCGCGGACGTGCGCCCCGGCAGCGGAGTGGTGCCGACCCAGGTCGCGGGCGACCTGCAGGGCGGCCGTGCCGGCGCCACCCGCGAGCTAGCGGTGGCCGTCAACGGACGCATCGAGGCGGTCGGCCGTTCGTTCTACCTGGCGGGCGACGCGACCGAGCACTTCGCGCTGATGGTGCCGGCCACGTCGCTGCACGCCGGCCGCAACGCGGTCGAGCTGTTCGAGGTGGTGGGAGGCCGTTTGCGCCGGCTCTAGCCCCGCGCTCTAGCCTTCCGCGGTGTGCGTGCGGCAGTGCTGGGGCTCTTGCTCGTGGTCGCCGCGGTGGCCGCCGCGGTCGCGATCGGGCATGACGGAGGTGGCGACGGGATAACGGGGGCCAAGCTCGCCGAGCCCCGTCCGCCGGTGGTGGTCGTGGTGCTCGACGAGTTCCCGGCCGACACCCTGATCGGTCCCGACGGGCAGATCGACGCGGCCCGGTTCCCCAATTTCGCCGCGCTGGCGGGCACCTCCACCTGGTTTCGCAACGGTCAGACCGTGTACGACTCGACCTTCAAGGCGGTGCCGGCGATCCTCGATGCACGCATGCCGCGCTCCGGCACCGCGCCCGATGTGCGCAGCCACCAGCCGAGCATCTACCACCTGATGGACCGGCTCGGCTACGACGTGGTGAAGGTCGAGTCCGGCTCCGCCGTGTGCCCGCCGCGCATCTGTCCCGGAGCGCGCACCAGACGGCCCGGCGTGCTGAAGCGGCTGGCCGGCGGCGGCCGGCCGGCGCGCCTGCACAAGTGGATCGGTGCGCTGCGCGACCGGCCGCGGCCCACCTTCTACTTCCATCACGCGCTGCTCCCCCACGAGCCGTGGCTGTACCTGCCGTCTGGGCACCAGAGCCGTCCGCCCGGCAACGACCCGATCGAGGGCATCAACCGGCCGATCGGCTTCCACGACGCCGAGCTGACCGACCACAACCACCTCCGGCTCCTCCTCCAGGTGGGCTACGTGGACCGCCAGCTCGGCCTGATCGTGCGGCGGATGAAGCGCACCGGCATCTTCGATCGCAGCCTGCTGATCGTCGTCGCCGACCACGGCATCGCGTTCGAGGTGGGCGTGAAGGAGCGCCGCCAGGTCACCGAGACGAACTTCGAGCAGGTGGCGGCGGTCCCGTTCTTCGTGAAGCGGCCCCAGCAGGTCGCGGGGGCGATCGACGACAGCATCGTTCGCAACATCGACGTCGTGCCGACCGTGGCCGACGTGCTCGGCACCAGCGTCTGGTGGTCCCACGACGGCACCTCGGTGTTCTCAGCCGCCGCGAAGGCGCGCGAGCGCGTGGCGATGCCGCGGCGGGACTTCAGCCATGTGGTCTCGTACAGCCGAGCGGAGTTCGAGCAGCGCCGCCACGCGCTGCGGGTGTGGCGCGCGGGCAAGTTCGGCACCGGGGCGCAGAGCCAGCTCATGTTCGGCGATCCGTGGGCGTCCGCGTACCGGATCGGACAGCACCCCGAGCTGATCGGCAGCGCCGTGCGGCCCGCGTCGGTCGCGGCCTCGGGCCGCGTGCACGGCGAGCTGGCCAACGCCGGCCTGCTGACCGACGTCGAGTCCTCGAAGCAGATCCTGCCCACGCGCGTGACCGGGCGGCTGGAAGGCGGCGCGCCCGGCGCCATGCGCCAGCTCGCGGTCGCCGTCAACGGCCGCATCCAGGCGGTCGGACGCAGCTTCCACCTGCGCGGCCGCCGCGCGGAGTACTTCTCGCTGATGGTGCCGGAGACGGCCCTGCGGCGCGGGTCGAACACGGTGGAGCTGTTCGAGGTGCGGCCGGACGGGCAGTTGGCCCGCCTCTAGGGCTCGCGCTTGTTCGGCAGCTGGCTGGGATCGCGGACCAGCGTGGTCGCCTTGCCCCTGGCGTCGAGGAAGAAGCAGGTCCAGCGATCGCGGTCGTCGTGGGGGATGCAGCTGCGGTAGTAGCCGTCGGCGAGGCGCGCGGTGTCGGACGCCTCGAGGTTGCGGCGCAGCTCGTCACCGCCGTGCGCGGCCACGTAGTCCTCCAGCTCCTTGGCGGCGCGCTCGCGCTCCTTGGTCTCGACCACGATCGTCGGCCGAGCCGCCAGCCCGGCGGCGAGGATCCCGAAGATGCTGGCCACCAGGAGGCCGGTGCCGATGCGATCGGTGAGCACCTCCAGCTGGGCCTTCGCCGGGGCACCCGGGTCGGCGGCCGGGCGGCGCTTCCAGGTGCGGCGCGCCAGCCAGGGACCGACTGCCCCGATCAGCACGAGGTTGCCGAACGTGGCGAGCAGGATCGCCGGGATCAGGTCGATCCCCTCGCGCACCGGCGGAACCTTGTGCAACAGAACCCCGTCGAGCAGCGTGATCGCCACGAACGACGGCCACATCCAGGCGCCGCGCAGCCGCCAGCGCATCCGGGTGGGCCAGAAGCGCTGGTCGGGGTCGTTCACGGGTCGCAGGGTAGCCTTGGGGACATGCCCGAGCTCTGGGTCACGCACCTCGGACCGGTCCCGTACGCGGAGGCGTTCGAGCTCCAGCGAACGCTGCGCGACCGCCGCGCCGCCGGCGACCTGCCCGACCTGCTGCTGGTGCTGGAGCACCCGCCGGTGTACACGCGCGGCAAGCGCACCGAGCCGGCCGATCTGCCGATGGGCGAGGACTGGTACCGCGAGCGCGGCATCGAGGTGGAGGACTCCGACCGCGGCGGCCGCGTGACCTACCACGGGCCCGGCCAGCTGGTGGCCTACCCGATCATGGGCGTGGACCGCGTGGCCGACTTCGTCCACACGATGGAGGGCGCGATCGTCGCGGCGCTGGCCGACGAGGGGGTCGCCGCCGAGGCTCGCGATACCCCGTTCACCGGCGTGTGGGTCGGGGACGCCAAGATCGCCTCGATCGGCGTGCGCGTGCGCGACGGGGTCTCTATGCACGGGCTGGCGGTCAACGTGGACAACGACCTTCAGCCGTTCGAGTGGATCGTGCCGTGCGGCATCGATCACGTGCGGGTCACGTCGGTGGCCCGCGAAACCGGCCGCTCGCCGACGCTGCCCTGCTTCCGCAAGCGCATGGCCTACCGCTTCAGCGAGGCGTTCGGGCGCCGTCAGCGCCTCGTCTCGCTCGACCGGGTGCTGGACCGGGAGGCGGTGGCCGCGTGAGCACGCGCTCGCGCTCCAACCCGGGCGGCGCGCGCGTGCTCGAGATGGGCGAGGTGCGCCCATTCCGCGACCGCAAGCCGGAGTGGTTCAAGCGCCCGGCGCCCGGCAGCGCCCGCTACCGCGAGCTGCGCGGCATGATCGAGGGCCAAGGCCTGCACACGGTCTGCCAGGAGGCTGCCTGCCCCAACATCGGCGACTGCTGGGAGCGCGGCACCGCGACGTTCATGATCCTCGGCGACACGTGCACGCGCCGCTGCGGGTTCTGCAACGTCAAGACCGGCAAGCCGACTCATCACGACCCGCTGGAGCCGCTGCGGGTGGCGCAGTCGGTGCGCAAGATGGGGCTGCGCCACGCGGTGATCACCTCGGTCGACCGCGACGACCTGCCCGACCTCGGCTCCACCGCGTTCGTCGGGGTGATCCGGTCGATCCGGCGGCTCGCGCCGGGCACGAAGGTCGAGGTGCTGACCCCGGACTTCCGCGGCGAGGAGATGCCGCTGGCTCGCGTGATCGCCGAGCGACCCGACGTCTTCAACCACAACGTCGAGACCGTGCCGCGCCTGTATCCGCTGGCGCGGCGCGGGTCGCGCTTCCTGCGCTCCTGCCGGGTGCTGCGCAACGCCAAGGAGATGGGTGGCGACGCCGTCGTGACCAAGTCCGGGCTGATGACGGGGCTGGGCGAGTCGAAGCAGGAGCTGATCGAGACCTTCGGAACGCTGCGCGAGCACGGCGTGCAGGTGCTCACGGTCGGCCAGTACCTTCGTCCCACGCGCGACCACCTCCCGGTGGTGCGCTACTGGCACCCCGAGGAGTTCGCCGAGCTCGAGCGCGAGGCGTACGCCCTCGGGTTCGAGTCGGTCGCCGCCGGGCCGCTCGTGCGCTCGAGCTACCACGCCGAGCAAACGCTCGAGCAGGCGAGCGCCGGCGCCGCGCCGGCATGACGCGGCGGTGGCTGCCAGCCGCGGCCATCGCCCTGCTCGCCACCGCCGCCGTGCTCGTGCTGCCGCGCGACGGCGGCGCCCGCCAGGACCGCTGGAGCCCGCTGCCGCGCGCGCAGCTCGAGCGCAGCGAGGTGGCCGCGGCGCGCCTCGGCCGTTTTGTCTACGTCGTCGGCGGCTTCGAGCGCGCCAGCTCGCGCACCACCGCCGCGGTCGAGCGCTACGACATCCGCCGCCGCGCGTGGAAGCGCGTCCGCGACATGCCGGTCGGCCTCAACCATCCGACGGCGGTCGCCTACCGAGGCCATGTGTACGTGCACGGCGGCTATCTCGCCGCCCAGGGCCTGAACGATCCCACCGGCGCGCTGCTGCGCTACGACCCGCAGCGCGACCGTTGGCGCCGGCTCGGCGCCTCACCCACGCCCCGCGCGGCACACGCGGTAGCCGTAATCGGGCCGCGGCTGTACGTGGCCGGTGGCGCCAACGACTCCGGCTCGCTGCGGTCGCTCGAGGTGTACGACTTCGAGCGCCGGCGCTGGAGCAGCGGGCCGAGCTTCCCCGGCCCTGCGCGCAACCACACCACCGGCGTGGCGAGCGGCGGACGCTTCTACGTGCTGGCCGGGCGCGACTCGGAGAACTACCCGGCCGCTGAGCGCTACGACCCGAAGCGGCGGCGCTGGGAGCGCCTGCCGTCGCTGCGGACGGCTCGCGGCGGAATCGCGTCGGCCCGGCTCGCGGACGGGCGAATCGTGGTGTTCGGCGGCGAGCGGCTGGAGCCGGGCGGCACCACGATCGCCGAGGTCGAGCTGTTCGACCCGCGCAGCCGCCGCTGGCGCTCGCTGCCCGACATGCGCACGCCTCGCCACGGGCTCGGCGGCGCTGCGCTGGGGCGGCGCGTGTTCGCCATCGAGGGCGGACCGACGCCGGGCTTCGACTTCACGCCGACGATCGAGTACCTCGACGTGCCGCCGCGCACGCGCTAGGGGCGCGGCTTGTTTCCGATCAGGGACGACATCCCCACCCGCCGCTTCCCCGTCGTGACGGTCGCGATCATCGCGATCTGCTGCGCGGTCTACTTCCTCTTCGAGCAGGGCCTGTGGGAGCTGGGCGCCACCGGCAACGAGCGGGTGCTCGAGTTCGGCGCGATCCCGTACGAGATCTCCCATCCGGGCAGCGACTGCGCGGAGGCGGCCGGCCAGGTGGTGTGCGAGGGACAGGCCGGGGTGTCTGGCACCGCACCGGAACAGGCACCCTGGTGGGTCACGCTGTTCACCTCGATGTTCATGCACGGGAGCCTGCTGCACCTCGGCGGCAACATGCTGTTCCTATGGATCTTCGGGAACAACATCGAGGACTCGATGGGTGAGCTGCGCTTCGTCGCGTTCTACCTGCTCGGCGGGCTGGTGGCGCTCGGGGCGCAGGTGCTGGTCGACCCGAACGCCGCGGTGCCGACCGTCGGTGCCAGCGGTGCGATCGCGGCGGTGCTGGGCGGCTACGCGCTCCTATACCCGCGCGCCCGCGTGATCACCGTGGTGTTCATCATCATCCTGTTCACGATCATCGAGCTGCCGGCGATGCTCGTGCTGGGGTTCTGGATCCTGGTGCAGCTCTGGCTCGGCGCGAGCGATCTCGGCTCGCAGACGGCGGGCGGTGGAGGAGGAGTGGCGTACTTCGCGCACATCGGAGGGTTCGTGTTCGGGCTGATCGCGATCAAGCTGTTCGCCAACCGCGTGCACGAGGACTACGAGCGCGCCCACCGGCTCCCGGTGTACTGATGGGCCGCACCGTGGTTCTGGCCGGGACGCTGGCGATCATCCTGTTGCTGACCGGCTTGACGATCGCGGCCGGCATCGACGGTGGGATCAACGCTGTGGGGGTCGTGGTGAGTCTGCTGGTGCTCGCGTTGCTCGGGGTCGGCGTCGGGGGGGCGCTGTTCACGCGCCCGCCGGATGAGTAGGCGGCGCTCTCGTCGTTCCCGCTGGCTCGCGACGGGCGCGGTGCTGCTCGCCCCATTGGCCGTGGCGGGCGCCGTCTACCTGGCGCTCGCGCGCGATGACGGGGCCAGCGGGGCGAGCGGGCTGCCGATCGCCATACACACCCCGCCGGTGCGCGCCTCGACGCCGGCGCCGACCGAGCCGGAGGCGATGGTGGACGGCGAGCCGGTGCCCGACGTGGACCTCGGCACCGTCGACGCCTTCCATCTGGGGCTGCGCAAGCCGCCGCGCGCGGGGCTCGTGTTCGACCTCGACAGCGGCGAGGTGCTCTGGCGCTACGACCCGCTGCGGGTGCTGGCGATGGCGAGCCTGACGAAGATCATGACCGCGCTGGTCGTGGTCGCGCAGACGCGGCCGCCGGAACCGGTGCGCATCACGCAAGCTGCGCTCGACTACTCGGGCTCGGGGGTCGGGATGCTGCCGAAGGGCCGGCGCGTACGGACGGAGGCGCTGCTGAACGGGCTCTTGATCGTGTCGGGCAACGACGCGGCGATCGCCCTCGCGGTACACGTCTCCGGAGACGAGCGGAGCTTCGTGAAGCTGATGAACAGCCGCGCCCGCGAGTGGGGGCTGGGGTGCACGCACTTCGTCTCCTCACACGGGCTCGAGCCCGGCAACCGCTCGTGCGCGCGCGATCTCGCGGTGCTCACGCGGATGGCGATGGACGAGCCGCGCATCCGGCGCGTCGCCCGGCGCCGCCAGGCGGCGATGCGCTTCCCGATCAAGGGCGGCAAGCTCTACCTGTCCGGGCACAACCCGTTGATGAGGATCGACTATCCCGGAGCGATCGGGCTCAAGACGGGCTACACCGAGGAGGCCGGGCGCTGCTTCGTCGGGCGTGGCGCGCCGCGGCGGGCGGCGGATCGGGGTGGTGCTGCTGGACTCCCGCGATCCCGCGAAGCACGCACCGAAGCTGCTGGACGCGGCGTTCTCAGTCGACTAGCGAGGGAATCGCGGCCAGCGCCTTCTCGGCGTTCAGGCGCCCGTCGTAGGCGACCTTGCCGTTCAGCGCCGGCGGCTTGTCGACCTTGTGGCGGATCGCGTAGCGCAGGTTGCCGTAGGTCGCGTCGGGCTCCTGCTTGCGCAGCAGCGCGGCCACCCCCGCCACGTACGGGGCCGCCATCGAGGTGCCCGAGAGGATCCGGTAGCCCCCGTCGAGGTAGGTCGAGTAGATGCTGTCGCCGGGGGCGGCGACGTCGACCCCGGTCGAGCCGAAGTTGGAGAAGTCGGCCAGCGTGTCGTCGGAGGTGGACGCGGCCACCGCGAGGATGTTCGAGTCCGTGTAGGAGGCCGGGTAGAGCGGGTGCTTGTCGATGTTCTCCCCGTCGTTGCCGGCGGCGACGACGAGCAGCGTGTTGTGGTCCTGGGCGTAGTCGACGGCGTCGTGCAGGCTGGAGGACTTCGAGCTCGAGCCGAACGAGCAGTTGATGATCTTGAAGCCCTGCTTGACGGCGTAGTCGATGCCCGCGATCGCGTCCGAGGTCGAGCCCTTGCCCTTCGAGTTCATGAACTTGACGGCCAGCAGCTTCGACGACCAGCAGGTGCCGGACACGCCGACGTCGTTGTTGCCGTGGCCGGCGACGATGCCGGAGACGTGCGTGCCATGCCCGTCGTCGTCCTGGCCCGACCCCTTGCCCTTGATCGTGTTGTAGCCGTAGGTGTCGTCGACGTAGCCGTTCTTGTCGTCGTCCTTGCCGTTGTTCGGCTTGTCGGAGCTCTTGTAGACGTTGCCGGTCAGGTCGGGGTGGTCGGTGTCGATCCCCGTGTCGAGGATCGCCACCTTGGCGCAGCCGGAGCGGGTGCCCCATGCGGTCGGGGCGTCGATGTCGTGGTCGTCGGGGGAGTCGATCAACGCGTACTGGAGGGCGTAGAAGGGGTCATCGGGGGTCTTTGTCTCGGACTTGAACAGGTAGAAGTCGGGCTCCGCGTAGGCCACATCCGGATGCCGGGCGAGCGCCTTGCGGAGGGCCTTGGTGGCACGGCCGGCGCGCGGCCTCACGACGACCAGGCGGCCGCCGCGGATCGACCTGAAGCGCTGGGCGATGCGGCCGTCCAGCGCGGCGAGGATCTGGCCCTGACGGTCGGGAGCGACGCCCTTCTTGAAGCCCACGAGCAGACGCCCGGAAGCAGCCGGCGGCGCTGCCTGCGCCGCCTGGACGGGGGCGGCCACGAACAGGATGGCTACCGCGATTGCCAGGGCCAGGGCGATGCGCGCAGCCTAGCCCACGGGCGATGGAGCCAGCCGGGTTCGAACCGGCGACCTCCGGCTTGCAAAGCCGGCGCTCTTCCAGCTGAGCTATGGCCCCGTGGGGCAATGGTAGGCCAGGGTTACCAACGGCGGCTGCGACGGAACTGGACAGATGTCGAGTTCTGGGCGCTGAATTTCAGGCCCCCTCCTGGAGAGCCGAAAACCGGGTTAACGACGGCACGGAGGGTTCCGTCGAATCAGGCGGCGCTGGGCGCCGCTCTGGGTTGCATCTAGCGCGAGGGTCGCCGGGGCGGGCGGCCCTCGCCGCAACTCTTTCTAGGCCCTCAGTCGAAGTCGAAGTCGCGCGGCGGCTTCTGCTCGAACCAGAGCCGGTCGTGCTCCGGCGTCTCCTGGAGGAAGTCGGGCGTGTCGTGGAGCACGTCGGCGTCGTCGCCGTCCTCGCCGAGGTCGTCCTCCTCATCCAGCAGCTCGTCGTCGTGATCCACGGCCGCGAACCCGCGTGGGGGCGTGTCGCCAGCGGGGTCGTCCTCGTGATCGTCTTCGTCCTGCAACGGAAGGGGTTCCTCGGACAGCGGCTCGGGCTCGTGGAGCGCCGGCTCCTCGTCCAGCGCCGGCTCGTGTTCGAGCGCGGCTTCCTCGTGTTCAGCGACCTCGGCCTCGGGCAGCGGATCCTGCTCGGCGTGCGCCGTCTCCGCAGCCTCGACCCCGGCCGGCGCCTGCTCGCCGGTTCCGTCGCCGTCATCGGTCTCTGTGGGGGCCACCTCACGGCGAGCCGGCCCAAGCGCTTCCTCCTCTTGACGCCGGAGTTCCTCCTCCGCCGCCCCGTGGCTTCGCTTGAGCTCGAGATGCTGCCTGATGGCATCGTCGAGAACGCCCATCGGGCGACAGCCTATCGAGACCCGCAGGACGTTTCGGGCCGGCCCGCCCGGACGCTCAGCCGGAGGCCGGGACCGGCTGGGCGCGCTCGACGCGGTTGCGCCCGCCACGCTTGGCTCGGTAGAGGGCAGCATCGGCGGCGGCGATCAGGCTCTCCTTGTCCGCCGCGCTCTCGGGCAGCGCAGCCACGCCGAAGCTGGCATGCAGGCGCAGCGGCTCGTCGCCGTTGAGCCGCGGGACCTCGAGCTGCTCCACGGCCTCGCGCATGCGCTCTGCGAGCTGCTCGGCCCCCGTCCCATCCGTCTGGGGGAGGACCACCGCCAGCTCCTCGCCGCCATAGCGGGCGGCTGTGTCGATGTCGCGCGAGAAGCCGCGCAGCACGTCGGCCACGAGCGCGAGCACCTCGTCGCCCTGCTGATGGCCGTAGCGGTCGTTGACCTGCTTGAAGTGATCGATGTCGAGCATCACGAGCGCGAGCGGCGCCCCGAAGCGGCGGCTGCGCTCGATCTCGCTCTGGAGGATCGAGTGGAACGCGCGCAGGTTGGCGAGTCCGGTCAGCTCGTCGGTCACAGCCTGGCGCTCGACGGTCTCGTGCAGGGTCGCGTTCTCGATCGAGACGACCGCCTGGCCTGCCAGGTACTGGAGCAGCTCCTCCTCCTCGAGCGAGAAGCGCCGCACGCGGCGGGCTATCGACAGCACGCCGAGATAGTCGCGCGCGGCCGAGCCCGGCACCGCGAGCATCGGCACCGCCAGCGCGTGGGCGGTCCCCACGCTCGCTGGCGTGGCCATCCGCGGCGGGCGGGCCGGCTCGCCGTCCTCGACCGACGGTGTGCGCGTCGGCCCAACCACCCGAACGCCCGAGGCGCGCCGCTCCGCGGCTTCCATCGCGTCACGAAGCTCCGCGTCGTCGCTGCCCCATTCGCTGTCGCGGAACGCCTCTTCGTCCACCGGACGCGCGCGACCGGCCTCGGCCTCGCAGGCGTCCACGGCGGTGCGAACGGCGAGCGCCACGACGCCGTTGCGGTCGAGGCCCATTGCGAGCGCGTCGCCGACGCGGCGGATCGCCTCGGTCAGCTCACCGCGCTGGCGCTTGACCTCCTCGATCTTCGAGGCCAGCTGCACGGACATGGAGTTGAACTCGCGCCCGAGCTGAGCGAACTCGTCGTTGCCCTCGACCGCGACCGGCTGCCGGAAGTCGCCGCGCGCGAGCCGGCGGGCGCCCACGAGGAAGGTGTCGATCTGCTGGGTGAGTGCCCTGCTGACCACCACCGCGGAGACGATCGCCAGCAGCAGGAACCCCAGCAGCAGACCGCCGATCAACAGCCGGTTGCGGGCGATCGTGTCCGAGAGCGCGTCGGTGTTGCGAAACAGGGCGAGCTCGAGCGGGGGGCCGCCGGACTCGCGCACCGGCTCCACACGGCCCCGGTATTCCTCGTCGGCGAGCTTGAAGGCATGTGGCTCGCCGGGGTCGCCGAGGCGATCGCGCGGGAGACCGTCGACGGTCGCGGCCAGCAGCTGGCCGTTGCGGAACACGCCTATGTGGTAGCCGGTCAGCTCCCGAACCCGGGCGGCAAACCGCCTCGCGTCCGTGAGCGAGACGATCAGGGTTCCGCGCCTGGCTCCGTCGTCGACCAGCGGCGCCGCCTTCGACGCCATGCCGCGCGGCGAGCCGGCACGGGCGAGCAGCTTGCCCTCCGGCGATCGGAGCTCGATCGCGACGACCCCGTTCATGCCGCCGAGCAGCTGCTCCAGCCGCTGGTCGATACCGGTGCCCGAGTCGAGGGCGGCGTTCAGCTGGGGGTCGGCGGCCGTCTTCCGCAGAGCCGTCCCGGCACCGGTTGCCGCGTCCTCGTAGACGCCGAAGGCCGTGCGCACGCCCGCGGAGATGCCAGCGTCGGCCTTGCCGGTCTCGCTGCGCGAAGTGAGCGTGAACAACACGACCGCGAGCGCGATCATCGGCACGATCACGAGCAGCACGAAGAACAGCCGCAGCCTGCCTCGGAAGTTCACTCCGGGCCAGCCTAGTTCGCTCTGCCCTTTTCCGGGGTCTTCCCCCGCATTCGGGTGCTCCGGAGCGCCGCTACCATGGACGGGCCACGGGGCTATAGCTCAGTTGGGAGAGCGCCTGGATCGCACCCAGGAGGCCGCCGGTTCGAGTCCGGCTAGCTCCATTTCGAGGAGTGCCTGCACGTTCGCGACTTCTGCTCGGCGCGAGTCGGCGGAGATCGCCGGAGATTCAGGCCGATTTCAGCTCGCTGCCGCGCAGCAGCGGAGCTATGGTCGCCAGCGTCCATATCAAGCGGCCCCGGGCGGCGCTGGAACGCCCCGGGGCCTGGCACTGAGGACCATGCCCTCGATGCACCGCTGATTGTCGCGCGCTTGGAGCCGTCGCGTGCTTCGGCCGGTCGCGGGTCTGCCCTCGGCGCCCAGACCGGAAGGAGGCCGGGCGGGTCACAACGGCAATCGCAGCGTAGGCAGAACCAGGGTGGGGAACTCCACCCCTCTGGGGGCTGTTGAGGGGGGCGGTGCAGGGGGAAGCTGGTCGGCTATGAACGCGAAGCGCACGAGCCGACTCCGTAACCGCCGCACGACGGTCACGGCGGTCGTCCTGCTCGCGTTGGCGCTCGGCGCCACCGTGGCGATGGGGGCCCCGGGCGATCTCGACTCGAGCTTCGACGGCGACGGGACCAGGACGATCGACTACGGGGGCGCGGACGCAGCGCAGGACGTGTTGGTGCAGCCGGACGGCAAGATCGTGCTGGCCGGTTACGGCGGCCTCAACAACAACTTCGTGGTCACCCGGCTCAACCCAAATGGCTCGTACGACTCCGACTTTGGCGGGGGCGGCACGAGCGGCTTCGACCTCGGCGGGATCGACGACGGCTACGCCGTGGCGCTGCAGAGGGACGGCAAGATCGTCGTCGCCGGCTCCACCAACGCGGCCGACGCGGCGGTGGCGCGCCTGAACGCCAACGGCTCGGTTGACGGGTCCTTCGGGCCCGGCGGGCAGAGGACGATCAACTACGGGGGCGGGGACGAAGCGCTGGACGTCTTGGTGCAGCCGGACGGCAAAATCGTGCTGGCCGGTTACGGCGGCCTCACCAAAGACTTCGTGGTCACCCGGCTCAACCCCGACGGCTCGTACGACCCCGACTTTGGCGGGGGCGGCACGAGCGGCTTCGACTTCGGCGGCACCGACCGCGCCCACGCCGTGGCGCTGCAGGCGGACGGCAAGATCGTCGTCGCTGGCTACACCACCGCGGGCGCCGCCGACGCGGCGGTGGCGCGCTTGAACGCCAACGGCTCGGTCGACGAGTCCTTCGGCCCCGGCGGGCGGAGAACGATCGACTACGGGAGCGTGGACCGAGCGCTGGACGTCTTGGTGCAGCCCGACGGCAAGATCGTGCTGGCCGGTGAAGGCGGCCTCAACAACAACTTCGTGGTCACCCGGCTCAACCCCAACGGCTCGTACGACTCCGACTTTGGCGGGGGCGGCACGAGCGGCTTCGACTTCGGCGGGATCGACGAAGGCTACGCCGCGGCGCTGCAGGCCAACGGCAAGATCGTCGTCGCCGGCACCACCAGCGCCGGGAACCGTGCCGCCGTCGCGCGCCTGCAGCCCGGCGGCGCGGTCGACACCAGCTTCAACCTTGACGGCAAAGAGACGATCAGCGTCGGCACTTCTACGTACGCTTACGCGACGGCACTGCAGGCCAACGGCCGCATCCTGATCGCAGGCGAGGCGAAGGAGGCGAACAGCTACAACGCGCTGGTCGCGCGCCTCGACGGCGACTCGGGCGCCGGAGGCGGCGGCCCCGCCGGCGGCGGCCGTGGCGGCGGCGGCCCCGGCGGCGGCGGCGGCCGTGGCGGCCAGGTGCCGCGCTGCAACGGCAAGCGGGCCACCATCGTCGGCAGCAACGGCGCGGACCGCCTCAAGGGCACCCGGCGCGCCGACGTGATAGTCGCGCTGGCCGGCAACGACCGCATCAAGGCCGGCGCCGGCAAGGACACCGTCTGCGCGGGCGCCGGCAAGGACCGCGTCGTCGGCGGGCCTGGCAACGACCGCCTCGACGGCGGCCCGGGCAACGACCGGCTCGCCGGCCAAGGCGGCAAGGACACCCTGCTCGGCCGCACCGGCAGCGACAAGCTCAACGGCGGCGCCGGCCGCGACAAGCAACGCCAGTAGGCGCCCCTACTTGACCCGGCGAAGAGGTCGTCGACGAAGAAGCGGGCCGCGGGGTCGAGCCGGTCGCCGAAGAGCCCATCGGCGCGGGAGGACTTCGGCTGCACCGGTCGAGGGAGCCGTCCCGGGCTCAGCACCTGTCCACCCAGCACCTTCCAGTGATGTGATGAAGGGGGCCTCCCTCGGTGGCACGCTCCGGCGTGTTATCGAAGGAGCGAGTTCGAAGGAGTGATCGCGCCCTGGAGTGCCGCTGTTCCAGCGTGGAGCGCCGACCCCGTCGAGGACCCAGGCACCTCGCCGTCGTTCAGGCACTCATCGTCAGGAGTGCCTGAAACGACAGGAATCGGCCGATATCAACCGCAATGAACGCGGCGAGCGCCGTGGTGCGACAATTGTAAAACGCCTGCAAATCGGAATATCCGGTGCGGCGGAGCTGCTGGATCGCACCCAGGAGGTCGCCGGTTCGAGTCCGGCTAGCTCCATTCTCAGAAGTCCCTGCACGTGGGCACTTCTACTCGCGACGAAAGCGCCGGGATCGCAGCAGCAACGATCCCCGGCCCGAAGTCTGCAGTCGCCACCGAAGCGCACAGGTGCGAGGCTCTGCTTTCACGCGTTGCAGGCACTCTTGGCGGCAAGTGCGCGAAGCGGGCCCGGGCCCGCCACCGCTCCTCCGTGTCTCTGGGGCCAGTCCACTGTGCAGTTCAGGATGCCCATGAGTGCACCTACTCGTGCGGAGCGGGAGTCAGGATGCGCTCGACGGCGGCCCTGGCGCGGTCGAGCGCGTCGTCCCGGCCCAGCAGCTGCCGATCATGGTTGGCCTTCAACAGCACGGCGTGGAGCTCGAAGGCAACCTGCTCGGGGGCGGGGTCCTCGGGCAATTCACCGAGGCGCTTGGCGAGGTCGGCCTGGCGGAGCAGGAGCCTCTCGCCCGTGTCGACGGCTTGGACAATGGCGTCGCGTGCCGGGCCTGGACGGCCGTCGAGCTCGCTGGCGCTCGCAACGAACAGGCATCCGCCGTCCAAGGTGACCAGGTAGTCAATCCATGACGACATGAGGGCGCGCAGTCGAGCGAGTCCGTCGGGCGCGTCCGCTGAGGCAGTCAGGACGTCGCGCTCAAACACGTCGACCGCATAGGCGACGATGGCCAGCTGAAGGCGTTCCTTGGTCCCAAAGAGCGCCTGGAGCGCGCTCTTTCCGACGCCGGTCGCTCCCGCAAGGCGACCTAGCGTGAGCCCCTCGAGCCCCTCGACAGAGGCGGCCTGCATCGCCGTCTGGAGCACCGCTGCCCGCCGTTCGTCTCCCGGCTTCGTCATGACCTGCATCCTAGATTACATACGTACGACCGTAGACATACATACGATCGTATGCTCTACTTCCCCGGGACATTGCCGCCCATCCAAGGAGGACGAAGTGACGCACGCACCCGACCCGGCCACGGTGGCCGACGCATACCTGTCGGCCTGGAACTCGCGAGACGTCGACGCGATCCTCGCCATGCATTCGGACACCTCGACATTCCAGGTGCACGGCCGTGGGCCGCTGGTTGAGGGCATCGATGCCCTGCGCACGGCCTTCAACGACGTCTTCGATCGGTATCCGAACTTCCACGCCGAGGTCCACCGACTGCTCTTGGGGCCGAATCATTGGGTGCTCGACTGGACGCTGCGCTTCGCGCCGGCTGGCTCCGACCTGAGGGGATTCCACTGCGTCGACGTCGTCGAGATCTCCCACGAGGGCCAGGTCACCCGCAAGGACACCTTCTACGACTACCCACAAGCCCAAACCGCCATGGCAGGAGCAACATCATGACCACGCCCCGACTCTTCCACCTCACCCCAGAAACCAGCCTCGCTGTTGAGCACGTGTGCGACCAGTCCGTTGACCTCTACGACCCACTGTCCATCGAGACACCGACGGGCCACCGTCTGACATACATCGCCAAGCACGGCAAGATCACCGGCACGCTCACCGGCGAGCTCCTCGAAGGAGGCGGCGACTGGGTGGTCGTAGGAACCGATGGCGTGAGCCGAATGGACATCCGCCAGACCATCCGCACCAGCGACGGCGCCCTGATCCACTTCTCCGCGCTCGGGGTCGTTCGGCTGCCCGACGATGGACGCGAGCGGATCGCACGAGGCGGGCGAATCCCCTTCGACGAGAGCTACATCCGCACCACGCCACGCTTCGAGACCAGCGATGAGCGCTACAGCTGGCTCAACGGCCAAATGTTCGTCAGCGTCAGCGAATTCTCCGCAGGGCACATCGACCATCGCGTCTACCGCATCCTCTGACAGCGCCGCGACATGGTGACAATGGGGGCAGGGGTCGGGTGGCCGCAGTCGCGTTCGGCATGGTGGTCACGCCCGGGCCGAACAGCGCAAGCGCGGCAGCTAGAGGCCGCTAGCGAAACGCTGAACCTGGAGCTGAGTGAGCGCGTGGCGGACCTTGAGCAGCAGGCGTGCGGAGAGCGTGAGTCTCTGGGTGATGCGAGTCACCAGGAAGCCGAGCTTTGGTTCGCCATCGAAGACTCCCCTGAGGGCCCCGAACGCGAGCAACTCCGAAACGACCGTGAAGCGGAACTCGCGCGAGCTCAGGGTAACCGCGACCGCTTGCGAACACTCAGTCGTGAGCTCGCCGCTCTCTCGGAGCGAGCCGATCACCCCGACGCTGGCTCGATGGGGACGGCCGCCGGTTCAAGGACGCGCTCGCCGCGACGCTCCAGCTCGAGCAGGAGCACACGCTCGCGGACACCGCGCCCGAACAGGCGTCCGAGCTGCCCGACTCCCGCGAGCAGAGGGACGGCGCAGACGAACGCGAGCCCACCGACCCGCATCCGGCACGCGAGACGCCAGACGCAGGACGGGACCTCTTTTGACCGGAACTCGCGGGGTGGAGCCTGCCGCATCACTACCCGCCACCCGCCGACCAAGCCTGAAACGACCACGTCGGTTCAAGCCCTGGCACATCCCCCCGGGACCCTGTTCAGGCACTCGTCGCCAGCAGTGCCTGAATCGGCAGACATCGCCCGGCATCGACGGAATCCGGGACGATAGTGGCCACCCTGTCATGACATGAATTCCCTGCAAATCGGCAACTTTGCGCGACGCAGGCCAGCGCCGGCTTGCACGTGGACTACGGGTCGATGACGGACACGGCCGGGCGATCTGCTGCGGGCGACAGGTAGAGCGCAGGGACGACGCAGAGCGCCCGACTCTTCAGGACAATTCGAGGTCGGGCCCTTCGGTTCCGCTCGTGTGCAGAGGTTCGCTGGTGGGTGGCTCGAGGTCCGTTTCAGTCCTCAGCCGCTGGATACGTTCGTCGAGCGCTTCCAGGCGACCGGCGATCGCCTGCCATTCGGCGCGGTCGGCTGCCCATTTTTCCGGCAGCCCGGCACTGAGCTGTTCAATCGCTTGGCGAAGGTCCTCGCCGCGGGCAGGCGGGTTGGTCATTGGACGATCCGCGTGTTGGTCGAGCTCGATCTCTCGCCGGATCGCGTGTTCTCTTGTGTAGGCGGCCGCGCGGACGAGCTGGTGCGGCTCCAGGTGCTGGTCGAGGTGTAGGCGATCATCGCGCAGCTGCTGCTCCTGTTGGCGCAGCTCGTGGACCTTCTTCTCCAGTCCACGGGCGTCGAATGAGCTGCCGGTTTCGCGGGCTGCTCCGAGCTCTTGCTCGGCGACTTCCCTGCGGCTTTCGATCAGCCGGGTAAGGCGGGCGGCCTTGCGATCCACGTGGGCGCTCGGAGCCCCCAGCGCCCGGTGTCGCTCCTCGATCCACTCTGTCGGCATGCCCTTCAGCCACTCCGCGAGCGGTTGGATTCGCGCGGCGTACAGCGCTCTGCGTCGCGCGCCGATGACGTCGACCTCGTCGAGCGGATCGGGCACCGAGACGGCGTCGCGCCCGACCTGCCTGGCGTTCGAGTCGGGTTGGCCAGCTTCGAGCGCGGGCCAGTTGGTTACCCGCTCGTTGGTACCGGGTTCCGTGCTCAGCCACAGGACGGCCGGCGGGCGGCCGTCCATCTCCCCCGCGGCTCGTGAGCTTGCGTCCTCGGACGGACCTGGCGGCTCCTGCCGGACGTCATCGAGTCGCGACCGCTGGTCAACCAGATCGTCCAGCTCGCCGGCAAGCACCTCGCCATGGCTCCGCAGGTTGCTCAACAGAGACACCACGCTCTGCGCGACCGGCCCGCTCGCCACGGCGAATGCCGCGATGAAGCACTACACCTCGGCCGTGCTCACCGTCGGACAGGGCAAGAAGTCGAACTGCGTCGCGACCACCCGGACGTTCACGAAGGCGGGGCTGTACGAGTACCGGTCGCACCTCGCCCACGGGACCTGGCAGGCCGGTCCCAAGGACGGCAAGGCGAAGTCCTTCGAGTTGCCGCAGACCGGCAGGTGGATCTGGCGCGACTGCATCGTTTACCAGCTGGACAAGCGTCGGGACGCCAAGGGTCGGGTCTTCGCCGCGCGACTCTTCACCCGCACGGAGCTGGTGCACAAGGCGAGCAAGAAGCGGATCACGCTGTTCGGTCCGACTTGGAGCACCAACACCACCGGTGGTCGCTTCGAGTGGGGCAGCTCGCTGCGGCGGATCGCGGACGTCGAGGTGTAGACGATCACCCCGACCGCTGGCTAAACGGCTGTCCGAAGACCGCAGGGGGTGGCAAACACCACCCCTCTTGGGGCTACTCACCCGCGACGACACGGGAGAGGCTCGACGAATGAGAATGCGCCTCACAAGGATCGCGGTCGCGATCGCCCTGCTGCCGGCCGCCCTGCTTGTACTGGGCTGTGGCGATGACGACTCAGGGGGCGACTCGGCTGCGCCTCCGTCGGCCCCCGAAGGGGTCGAGGTCCCCAACGACGCCGACGCGCTGAAGGAACAGTGCATCGAGGAGTTCACGTCGACGGGCCACTCCGAGGCAGAGGCGGAGAAGACGTGCACGGTCCCGGACGAGGAGGAAGTCGAGCAGGCGGTGGACGAGGCGGTCGAGAGCTGCCTCGCGATCGCCGAAGAGCTTCCGTCAGGCGAGCGAGACCAAGCCAAGCAGGACTGCATGGAGTCCGGCGGCTAGGCGGCACGGAGTCTGAAGCGAGGTGCTCGGTAGCTGACTCGCGCCGCGATGGCGCCCCCTCAGGCCACCGAGAGGACAACGACCCCGACGGTGGTCAGGAGGGCGCCACAAAGAGAGGCGACCTGGATCCGCTCGCCCAAGCGCCAAATGGCGAGCACGATGGTGAGCGCTGGATAGCAGGACGACGTCGCGGTGACTATCGCCACTCCCGCGCCACCGGTGCCGCTAAGGCCGAGGTTGACCGAGAGGGCGCCGGCAAGCATCAGCACACCCGCCCCGAGGATGTAGGGGCTACTGACCAGTCGGGGGAGATCTACCCACCAACGTCGATCCCAGCCAAACAGCACGATGAAGGTGCCAGCCGCGGCCGAGAGCTGAATGAGGGCGCACGTTTCCCAATCGAGTCGGTCCACCCCCTGGTCGAGCAGCGCGAACGCGAAGCCCCAGCAGAGGAGTGTGACTGCCCCGAACCGGACTCCTCGGGTGAGCCGTGTCTCTGAATGCTTGGCCTCTGCGATGCCGGCACAGGCGGTAACACCGATCACGGTCAGTCCGATGCCCACGAGCTGGAGCCCCTCGAGCTCGGCTGCGAAGAGGGCAACAGCGACGGGCGTCGTCACGAGCGGGTAGGCCGATCCAAGTGGACACACGACGCTGATCGGACCAATCTCGAGCGCTTTGTAGAACGAGAGCAGCCCTAGCCCAATGAAGATGCCGCCGCCCGCCGCGTAGCCAGCACCCCAACAGTCGACCTGGACCGGTGAGCGCAGCGCCACGAAGTAGATGAGCACAAACAAGGCGGCCCCGATGATCTGAACCGCGCCGGCCGCATGGGCGGGGGTGTTGCTTTTCGACGCGACGGCCCCGAGGAAATCGGCAAGCCCCCAGGCAAGCGCCCCGCAGAGACCGCAGATCGCTGCGACCAGCGTGGATTCAGAGCCGGCGAGCTCCATCATTCGTCCCTACCTCGCACGTGAGGTGAAGGGTCGGCCTGGCATCTGTCATGGCGAGAAGCGCCTCAGGCGCCACGCTGCTCATCCAGTCCAGCTCGCGAACTTGCGGCACGTCCAATGCGTGGTCGAGCACCGCCGCCTCGACCTGGCGGCCGGGGGCATAGCGGGCCCAGCGAGGCGCCAGATGCCCGTCGAAGACCCTCCAGACATGCTTGTCCGTCAGCACGACGGCGTACGCGGCGATCTCGCCATCGATCCGGAGCAAGAAGAGGCGCAGCCGACCCGCCCGGGCGTGTGCTGCGATCACTTCACGCCAGAACGCCCGACCGGCTGGCTCGTCGAGGTCGCTCATGCGGCCCTGTTGGTGATCCCGTTCCAGATGGATGGATTCGATTCGCGGCGCGAGCGAAAGGAGCGCCGTCGAGTCGCGGATGACCTCGACCTCGACTGCGTGACCAGCCGCCTGAAGCCGGGCGCGTCCTCGGCGCACCGAGGCCCGCATGCTCTTGGAGAGGTACGCGCGCGAGGCCCGCTCTGGCCCGAACGCGACGCGCGGTATCGCTCGTCCTCGCGCTACGAGCGCGTTGGGAAGCAGCGCCACGAGGCGCGTCGCCACTGGATCGCCGGCCGCGACCTGCGGAAGATCGATCCGCCAAGGGCCGACCTCTGAGGCCAGCCGCGCGGCGATCGCGTCCGCAAGTGCCAACCCGGCAGCTTCCCCCTTGACGGGAAAGGCAACGACGTCATCGGCATCGCGTCGACCCGAGGTGATGAGCAGGCCGGCGTCCTCGGTACTCGTCATAAGTAACGCCGCCCCCTGAATCTCTTGCGCCGAGGCGACGACGAGTGTCCACGGTCGCGCCACCTCGCCCGCAGCCGCGGCCCAGGCGAGCGACCACGCCGGTCGGCTCGTCGCCGGCGCGTCGACCGCGTCACACAACGCATCTAGTCCGGGGGCGAGCTCGGCAAGGGCCTCCGAGCCCTCAGCAGCCGTGACGGCATGGCCGCTCTCGACTCGCACATGGTCGTACTGTGGGCTTGGGGCTAGACACACCGCGGTCCCGAGTATTCGGGGAGCCGGACCGCGGGTCTATTCGGAAGTCAAACACCGAAGTCGCAGACTCCGATAAGCCCCTCCGAGCCGTCAAAGCCTAGGGCGCAGCTCGCCACTTCGCCCGCCACTCGGGCGCCTCGAAGGACTCGGCGTAGTAGATCGTCTCGCGTGCGATCCGATCGCCGCGGAACTGGTGGATGCTCACGCCGAAGTTCCAAGGACCGTCCTCGTACCGGACCTTCAGCTCCACGACCCAGACCTCGTCCTGTCCCCTGATCTCGCCGAGCTCGAAGCTCGTGGACACGGGGTAGTTGCTCCTCCACTCGCGGAAGTTCTCGACTCCCTCGAAGCGCTCGCCGGATTGCGGGAACTCGAGCACAGCATCGTCGTGGTAGATCCCGTGTGCGGCCGCGGGATTGCTTCGGCTCAGAGCAAAGTGCTCCTCCAACATCGTCCTGACGCTCGACTCATCCATGCGCCCAAAGTAGCTGTCTCAGCTTGGCGCCAACGCCGCTGGCTAGGGTGCACGCGATGAAGCCGCTGCGAACCTTCTTGCTGGCCGCGCTCGTGCTCGTTCTCACCGTGCCGATCCCGGCTCAGGCCGCCCCACCCAAGAGCTGCGAGGGCATCGGCGACACGATCTGGAGGCTGCGCGCGAAGGGCTTGTCCTGCGACACCGCGCGCACGCTGTCCGCCAAGTGGGCCGAGACGGCCGCCACGGGCGGCGGGCGCGTCGTCAGGATCGACGGCTTCCGCTGTGTGCGCAATAACCCGCCCGGACCCGGGCGCGCCGTTCGCTGCGCCAAGCGCGACGACGCACTCGTGG
Organism: uncultured Thermoleophilaceae bacterium; assembly: GCA_963716215.1. Lineage (GTDB taxonomy): Bacteria > Actinomycetota > Thermoleophilia > Solirubrobacterales > Thermoleophilaceae > JACVRW01. Next base: position 490,184 of record OY970298.1, read on the forward strand.
TGACCTTCCGCTACCGGCTGCCCTAGTCGATGTCGAAGCGATCCAGGTTCATCACCTTGGCCCACGCCGCCACGAAGTCGTGGACGAACTTGTCCTGCGAGTCGTCGCTCGCGTAGACCTCCGCGAGCGCGCGCAGCAGGGAGTTCGACCCGAAGACGAGGTCGACGCGGGTGCCGGTCCACTTGAGCTCGCCGGTCCCGCGATCGCGACCCTCGAACGTCTCCTCGTCATCGGAGGTCGCCTGCCACGCTGTGTCCAGGTCGAGCAGGTTCACGAAGAAGTCGTTGGTCAATGACCCCGGTCGCGTGGTGAGGACGCCGTGCTCGACCTGGCCGTGGTTCGCCCCGAGCACACGGAGGCCGCCCACGAGCACGGTCAGCTCGGGAGCGCTCAGGTCCAGCAGCTGCGCCCGGTCGACAAGCAGCTGCTCCGCCGACCGCTCCTGGTCGCCGACGAGGTAGTTACGGAATCCGTCCGAGGTCGGCTCGAGCACCTCGAACGCGTCCACGTCGGTCTGATCCTGCGACGCGTCCGTGCGCCCGGGCGCGAACGGCACCTCGACGTCGAACCCGGCGTTGCGCGCAGCCTGCTCCACGGCGGCGCACCCGCTCAGCACGATCAGGTCGGCGAGCGATACCCGCTTGTCGCCGGCTTGTGCCGCGTTGAAATCCTGCTGGACCTTCTCCAGGGCCTGGAGGACCGCCGCCAGCGCGGTCGGATCGTTGACCTGCCAGTCCTTCTGCGGCACGAGCCGGATGCGCGCGCCGTTGGCCCCACCGCGCTTGTCGGTGCCGCGGAACGTCGCCGCCGACGCCCAGGCGGTGGACACCAGCTGCGGGACGCTCAGCCCGGAGGCGAGGACCGCCTCCTTGAGGGCCGCGACGTCATCGGCTCCGATCAGCTCGTGATCGACCGCCGGGACCGGGTCCTGCCAGATCTGCGGCTCGGCCGGCACCTCCGGCCCGAGGTAACGCGGGAGCGGCCCCATGTCGCGGTGGGTGAGCTTGAACCAGGCCTTTGCGAACGCCTCGGCGAACTCCTGCGGGTTCTCGTGGAACCGCTTCGAGATCGGCTCGTAGATCGGATCCACCCGCAGCGAGAGGTCCGTCGTGAGCATGACCGGGGTGTGGCTCTTCGACGGATCGTGGGCGTCGGGCACCGTGCCCTTCGCGGCGCCATTCGCCGGGACCCACTGGAACGCCTCGCCGGGGCTCTTGGACAGCTCCCACTCGTGGCCGAACAGCGTCTCGAAGAAGCTGCTGTCCCACGTCACCGGGCTGGGCGTCCAGGCACCCTCCAGGCCGCTGGTGGTGGCGTCGCCAGCCTTGCCCGTGCCGTGGCCGTTCGTCCAGCCCAGGCCCATGTCCTGGAGCGAGGCGGCCTCGGGCGCGGGGCCAACGACGTCACCAGGGCCCGCGCCGTGGGTCTTGCCGAAGGTGTGGCCGCCGGCGATCAGCGCGACGGTCTCCTCGTCGTTCATTGCCATCCGCCGGAACGTCTCGCGGATGTCCCGGGCGGCGGCAAGCGGATCCGGCTTCCCGTTCGGCCCCTCCGGGTTCACGTAGATGAGGCCCATCTGGACGGCGCCGTACGGCTCCGCCAACAGCCGGTCGCCGCTGTAGCGCTCGTCGCCGAGCCACTCGCCCTCGTTGCCCCAGTCGATCTCCTCGGGCTCCCAGACGTCCTCGCGACCGCCGGCGAACCCGAACGTCTCGAACCCCATCGACTCCAGAGCGCAGTTGCCGGCGAGGACCATCAGGTCGGCCCAGGAGATCTTCCGGCCATGCTTCTGCTTCACCGGCCAGAGCAGCCGGCGCGCCTTGTCGAGGTTGGCGTTGTCCGGCCAGCTGTTGAGGGGCGCGAAGCGCTGCTCGCCCGACCCGGCGCCGCCGCGGCCGTCGCGGATGCGATATGTGCCCGCGCTGTGCCAGGCCATCCGGATGAAGAGCGGCCCGTAGTGGCCGTAGTCGGCCGGCCACCAGTCCTGCGACGTCGTCATGACCGACTCGATGTCGCGCTTGACGGCGTCGAGGTCGAGGGTCTTGAACTCCTCGGCGTAGTCGAACTCCATGCCCATGGGATCGCCGTCGGGGGAGTTCCGGTGGAGAACGCTCACGTCAAGCTGGTTCGGCCACCAGTCGCGGTTCGACCTGCCGTTGGCGCCCGTCACCGGGCATGTGCGTTCGTCCTCCACGTTCATCTCTCCTTCGGTATCAGGGTGTTCGTTCAGCGGAACAGGCCGGGCAGGTGCCCCAGTAGACGACCTCGGCCTGGTCGATCGAATAGCCATGGTCGTCGGACGCGGTCAGGCATGGCGTGTCGCCCACGGCGCAATCGACGTCGACGATGGAGCCGCACGACCGGCACACGGCATGGTGGTGGTTGTCTCCCGTACGCGACTCGTAGCGGGGCACGGAGCCAGCCGGCTCGATGCGCCGCACCAGACCCGCGGCGGTCAACGCCCGCAGCACGTCGTAGACGGCCTGCGTGGACACCGCCCCAAAGTCCTCCCGCACGACGCCGATGATCGAGTCCGTGTCGGCGTGCGGATGCTCGTAGACAGCGGTCAGCACCGCCACCCGGGGACGCGTCACGCGCAGCTCGGCTCCGCGCAACAGGTGCTCTAGCTCCACGCTGGTGGGCACGCGCGCAGCCTAGCCGATATCTGGAACCAGTCAAGATTAGGTCGAGCGCCATAGGCTTCGCGCGGTGACCGCCGACCGCCTCCGCGACGTGCCGGTGCTCGCGAGCCTCTCCGACGAGGAGATCGTCCAGCTTGCCGAGGCCGGCCACGAGCGCACCCTCGCGGACGGCGAGTTCCTCTTCTACCAGGGCGACCGTGCGTCGGACTTCCACGTCGTGCTGGACGGCAAGCTGGAGACCACGCGCGAGGTCGCCGGCGAGCAGGTGTTGATGATGAGCCACGGGCCGGGCGGGTTCCTGGGGGCCATGGCGCTGCTCACGGACACGTCCTACCGCGGCAGCACCTTCGCCGTCGGCGAGACGGTCCTGTTCGAGGTGGACGGCGACGAGCTGCGGCGACTGGCGTTCACGCACGCCGCCCTGATGCGCCAGTTCCTGCCGGCGATGGAGTCGGTGAGCGGCGCCGTCAAGGGAATCGAGCGCGACCGGGAGAAGCTGCTGGCGGTGGGATCGCTCGCGGCGGGGCTGGCCCACGAGCTGAACAACCCGGCCGCCGCGGCGGCACGGGCGGTCGCGACGCTGGGCGAGTACGAACGCCAGCGCGCGGAGGCGCTGGCGGACGCCGCGGCGGCGGGCGCCTCGGCGGAGCAGCTGGCCGCGCTGGTGGCGATCGGAGCCGAGGCGACCCCGGGTGAGCGGCTCGATCCGCTGGCCGAGAGCGACCGGGAGGAGGAGCTGATCGAGGCGCTCGAGCGCAGGGGTGTGACGGATGGCTACCGGGTCGCGTCCGAGCTCACGGAGGCCGGCCTCGGGGAGGAGTGGGTCGAGCGCGTGGCGACCGAGGTGGGCGAGCAGCGACTCGGGGCCGGCCTGCGCTACCTGGCCGCTTGCGCCGGAGCGCGCGTGCTGCTCGGTGAGCTCCAGGAGGCCACGGGACGGATCGCGAACCTCGTGGGCGCTGTCAAGAACTACTCCTACCTGGATCAGGCCCCCACTCAGACGGTCGACATCCACGAGGGCCTGGAGAGCACGGTGGCGCTGTTGGGCCACAAGCTGCGCGAGCGGCGCATCGAGATCGAGCGCGAGCTCGACCCGGAGCTGCCAACCGTGGAGGCGTCCGGCTCGGAGCTGAACCAGGTGTGGACCAACCTGATCGACAACGCGGCGGACGCGGTCGGCACCGAAGGACGGATCACGCTGCGGACCAGCCGGCTGGGCGACCGCGTGTGCGTGGAGGTCTGCGACGACGGCCCCGGCGTGCCCGACGAGCTGCAGGCGCGCATCTTCGACGCGTTCTTCACGACCAAGCCGGTGGGCCAGGGAACCGGCCTGGGACTGGACATCGCGCGGCGGATCGTGGTGCGCAGCCACGGAGAGCTGCGACTGCTGTCTCAGCCCGGCGACACGGTGTTCCAGGTGCTGCTGCCGCTGCGCTGAGCCGGCGCGGACATGGTCGCGGTACCTTGCGAGGGATGCGGATCGCGACCTGGAACGTCAACTCGGTCAAGCAGCGCGTGCCGCGTCTGCTGCCCTGGCTGGACGAGCGGCGCCCGGACGTGGTCTGCCTGCAGGAGACCAAGCTCGCCGACGACGCGTTCCTCGACCTGCTGGGCGACGAGCTCCGGGGCCGCGGGTACGAAGTGGCGATCCACGGCGAGGCGACGTGGAACGGGGTGGCCATCCTCTCGCGCGCAGGCCTCGAGGACGTGAGCTTGGGGCTCGAAGGCGCGCCAGGCTTCCCCCACCCGGAGTCGCGCGCGGTCGCGGCCACGTGCGACGGGATCCGGGTGATCTCGGTGTACGTCCCGAACGGCCGCGAGCCCGACTCCGACCACTACCGCTACAAGCTCGCCTGGCTGGCGGCGCTGCGCGACACGGTCGCGGCCGGCTCGGAGGCGACGATCGTCTGCGGTGACATGAACATCGCCCCGACCGACGACGACGTGTTCGACCCCGAGGCGTACGTGGGCGAGACGCACGTGACACCGCCCGAGCGTGCGGCGCTGGCGGAGCTACAGGCGCAGGGCCTGCGCGACGTGGTGCGCGAGCGCTGGCCGACCGAGCGCGTGTTCACCTACTGGGACTACAGGGCCGGGATGTTCCATCAGGACCTCGGCATGCGGATCGACCTCGTCCTCGCGAGCGACCCGGTGGCCGAGCGCGTGCGCGCCGCGTGGGTGGACCGCCAGGCCCGCAAGGGCAGCGGGCCCAGCGACCACGCCCCCGTGATCGTCGACCTGGACGAGGCGCCCGACGGCGACATCGGGCCGGTCGTTCCACCGCCGTCCCGCCCGGTGACGAAGCTCGGAGCGAAGAAGCTGCCCCAGGCGCCTTAGTCGCGCTTGCGGTCGCGGTCGCGCGACGGCTGCACGCGCTTCGGCTCGCCCGGCATCTTCGGGTAGTCGGGCGGGTACGGCATGTCCCCGCTGCCCTCGGCCTCGTCGCGCTCGTACATGTCCAGCAGCGGCTGAAGCGAGTGGTCGGCTTCGTCGATCGCCGCGTGGCGATCGCCCACGTCGGCGAACCGCGCCGGCATGGTCGCCACCGTGAAGTCCTCGGGCGCCACCTCGGCGAGCTCGTCCCACGTGACCGGTGCGGACACGGGCGCGCCCGGCTTCGGCCGGATGCTGTAGGCCGAGGCGATCGTGCGGTCGCGCGCGTTCTGGTTGTAGTCGACAAAGATGCGCTCGCCGCGCTCCTCCTTCCACCACTTCGTCGTCACCTCCCCCGGCAGGCGACGCTCGAGCTCGCGCCCGAAGGCGATCGCGGCGTGGCGGACGTCCGTGAAGGTCCAGCGGCGCTCGATCCTCACGTAGATGTGCACGCCGCGCCCGCCGGACGTCTTCGGAAACCCGACGTAGCCGAGGTCGCCGAGGAGCACGCGCGCCTCCGCGGCCACCCGCACGGCGTCCGCGAAGTCCGTGCCCGGCTGCGGGTCCAGGTCGAGGCGCAGCTCGTCGGGATGGTCCACGTCGTCGCCGCGCACCGGCCACGGGTGAAACGTGATCGTGCCCATCTGGGCGCACCAGCCGACAACCGCGATCTCGGTCGGGCAGATCTCGTCCGCGTGGCGACCCGACGGGAACTGGATGCGCGCCGTCTCCAGATAGTCCGGAGCCCCGCGCGGGACGCGCTTTTGGAAGAAGGCGTCGCCGCCGCCCTTCTCGCGCGTGGACAGGACGATCCCGGGGTGCACGCCCTTGGGCCACCGCTCGAGCGTCGTCGGCCGGCGCCCGAGTGCACGCATGATGCCGTCGTCGACAGCCAGGTAGTAGTTGACGATGTCGAGCTTGGTCACCGGCGCCGTGCGCTCGGTCTCCGGGAAGATCACGCGCTCGGGATTGGACACGCGCAGCTCGCGTCCACCCGCATCGACGACAACGGCCTCGGACTTGGCCATGCGGAAGTTGTAACGGTCCGCGGGGCGCCGCGGTTGTTGCCCCCAGTTTCCTGTGTTCTACTGGACCCTGGTGGGGAACTCGTGACACTCCAGGCGGGGGCGGTGGTCGGCGGCTACATAGTCGAGGGAGTCCTCGGCCGCGGTGGCATGGCAACCGTGTACCAGGCGCGGCACGCCGAGCAGGGCCGCCTAGTCGCGCTCAAGGTGCTCACCGGCGAGCGCAACCGCGATCCCGAGTTCGTCGCTCGCTTCCGACGCGAGGGCCGGCTGCAGGCGTCGATCGAGCACCCCCACGTCGTGACCGTCTTCGAGGCGGGCGAGTCGGAGCACGGCCTGTTCCTGGCGATGCGGCTGGTGTCGGGCCCCACGCTCGCGGCGCTGATGCACGAACGGGCGCTCGATGCGCCCCGCGCTCTGGCGCTGCTGCGTCAGGTGGCCGACGCTCTCGACGCGGCGCACGCGCGGGGCCTCGTTCATCGCGACGTGAAGCCGCAGAACGTGCTCGTGGGCGACTCCGACGACGCGTACCTCGGCGACTTCGGCCTGACCACCGTGGGCGGAGGGGATGGTGTCACGGCCACCGGCAAGCTGGTGGGCACGCTCTCGTACCTCGCCCCGGAGGTCATCCGCGGCGCGGAGGCCACCCCCGCCTCCGACCGCTACGCCTTCGCCGCAATGGCCTTCGAGTGCCTCACCGGCACGGTGGTGTACCCGCGGGGCAGCGAGGCCGCGGTGCTGTTCGCGCACACCAGCGAGCCGCCACCGCGAGCCAGCCGGCGGCGTCCCGAGCTCCCCGACGGACTGGACCAGACCTTCGAGCGGGCGCTCTCGAAGGATCCCGGCGCGCGGCCCGAGAGCGCCGTAGCGCTCGCCGACGGGATCGGCGCGACGCTCGAGGGCGCCGGGCTGGCGGACCTGGGGCCGCCCCCTCCCCCGGGGGCCGCGGCACTCGAAGAGCCCACAGTAGAGCCGCTCCCGCTCGCGGCAGCGCCCCCACCGCGGCGCCGTTTCAGGGAGCGCGCGGCATGGCTGGTCGGGGCGGCACTCGTGGGCGCGGCCGTCGCGGTCGCGATTGGGGCCTCGGTCGGCGACGAGCGCGAGGCGTCGGCGGTGCCGGCGACGCTCTCCGGAACGATCGCGCTCGGAAGCGACCTGAGTGAGCCGGGGCGCCCATTGGACTGCGAGGGGAGCCGCCCGGACGCCGACTCACCCGGGTGCACGATCGTCCAGTCGGCGCTGCCGGGCCGGACCTTGGTCGTGCCCGAGGACGGGGTGATCCGGCGCTGGTCGGTGCGCTCGGCCCGCGGGGAGTTCGCGCTCGCGGTCGTGCGCCCGCGCGGCGACGAGACATTCCAGGTCGCCCGCTCGCGCATCGAGTTCGCGAGCAACGACGGGGTGCACGTGTTCGAAACCGACCTCGCCGCCGAGCGCGGCGACCTCGTCGCGCTCGTCGTCCTCCCGGGCTCCGGCGCCGGTGCCCGTTCCGGTGTGGAGGGCGCCGGCACCCGGCGCTGGATCCCGGACCTCAATCACGGCAAGCCGGTGGATCGAGGCTTCGCGAACGAGCTGCTGCTGCGCGTCGAGTACGTGCGCGGCGGTCAGCAGCGGCTCCCCAAGCAGGTCGCGGGAGCGGCGGCAGCTGACCTGGAGCCCGGTCGGGTGGTGCGCCGGCGCGCGATTCGCTTCACCAACGGGCGGCGGATCGAGCTCGTGCTCGTAGCGCTGGGCAACCGATACGTCCTCGACCAGTTCCTCGAGGGCCGCCGCACGGCCCGCATCGACCTGCCGGCAGACTTCCGGGCGCGCGATGGCCGGATCATCCAATTCGGGGCCTACTCCCAGGCTTCGGAGCCCGCCAGCGGCGGCATCTACGTCGAGTACGCCGGCGCCACCAGCGCGCGCATCCTGTCCCACTTCTTCGTCTTCTTCCCGCGTGGCTTCGAGTTCATCAACTGAGCTCGGGGTCGCCGGCTTCCGCATCGAGCGCGAGCTCGGGCGGGGGAGCCGGGCGGTCGTGTACGAGGCGATCCAGGGCAGCCTCGGGCGGCGCGTGGCGCTCAAGCTGCTTCCGGAGGACAACGACCTCGACAGGTCGCTCGAGTGGCCCGAGCACCCGCGCGCGGTCCGCATGTACGCGACCGGCTCATGGGAGCGCGGGCGGTTCGTGGCCATGCAGCTCGTGCCGGGCCCCAGCCTGGCCCGGCTGCTGGAGGCGGGCGAGCTCGATCAGGCCCGCGGGCTCGACCTGCTCGCAGACGTCGCCGCGGCGCTCGACGACGCGCACCGGGCGGGCATCGCGCACGGCGGGGTGAATGCCCGGAACGTGCTCCTCGACGCCGACGGCCGGGCGCTGCTCTCGGACTTCGGCCTGGCCGCGGGCGAGCCCACCGTGGCAGCGGACCGGGCCGACTTCGCGGCGCTGCTGGCGGACTGCGTCGGCGAGCCCGTGTCGCTGCCGGAGCCGCGCTCGCCCGACGCCAGCGAGCTGATCCGGGTCGCTCGCGAGCGGCTGGCACCCACGCCGGCAGCGGCCGCGCCCAGGCCGCGGCGGCGACTACTCATCGCTGCCGGCGCCGTCGGGATAGCGACTGCCGCTGTGCTCGCGGCCGTGCTCGGCGGCTTGGGCGGAGACGACGCCGTCCCGCGCCCAGCGAACGGTGCGCAGGCACTCGGCAGCGTGCTCGCGCCGGGCGACATCAGCTCCGTGGACTGCAGCGGACAGGCCCCGAGCGGGGCGTCCCAAGCCTGCACGGTGGTCCAGACACGCCTGCCGGGCCGCACGCTGGTACCACCGGGCGCCGGCGCCGTTCGCAGTTGGGTGGTGCGAGGCGCGCGCGGCGAGCTCGCGCTCCAGGTGATCCGGGCCAGGGGCGATCGGTTCGTCTCGGTCGCGCGCACCCGCTACGAGCAGGTGCCGGACGAGGGCGTGCACGTGCTGCCGGCGAACCTCGCGCGTGCGCGCGGGCGACCGCATCGGCGTGCAGCTCGCACCCGGCGCCGCGATCGGGGTCCGCAGGGGCACGCCGGGCGCGACGACCGCGCGCTGGCTCGGCCTGCTCTTCCTCGAGCCGCGCCCGATCGAGCTGGGGCCCGGCAGCGGCTTCGATCACGAGCTGCTGCTGAGGGTCGACTACACCCGCGGCGCGGTGCCGGCGCCGGCCGGCGTGCTCAGCGGACGCTCCGCCGCGCGGGCGCCCGCCGGACGCGAGGTGACCGCACGCACCGTCGAGGTCCGAGGCGTGGTCAGACGGGTGGCCGTCGTGCGGCTGACGAACGGGATCGCGGTCGACCTGTTCGCGGGCGACCGGCGACTCGCGCGCGTGCCGGCGCCCGACGCGGACCCGGCCGGGCGGCTGCTCGCCTTCAACGCGCTGGGTCCCCGGTTCCCGCTGCTGCTGCGCTGGGCCAACCCGGACGGACGGGCCATCGGTCACGAGTACATCGTCGGCGCGCGTACGCTCAAGACTCGCGGCTGAGCCGCACCAGCCAGACGGTCCCGCCGATCTGCACCACGTCGCCGGGGTGGAGCGGGGTGATGCCGGGGCTGAGCTGACCGTTCACGCGTACGCCGTTCGACGAGCCGAGGTCCTCGATCGCCGTGCCGATGTCGGAGCTGATCACTCGTGCGTGCCGACGCGAGACGAACGGATCCTCCAGGTGGACGTCGCAGCCGTTCGCCCGCCCGATCACAGCGCCGCCGTCGAGGCGCAGCTCGCGATTTCCAGCGGGATGTACCTCCAGCACGGAGATGGCCATGGCTACGGATCCCTCGCGACAACCATCGCCGCCCGAGCGCGTGCTGCACAGCCCCCATAGGGGTGGTCACCACCAGCCCTTCGGCAATCAGCTGCCGAGGTCGCGCCGACTCACGAGGCCGGAGTCGAGCGCTCGCCGCGCGAGCTCCGTGCGCTTGCGGTACTGGGGCAGGTCCTCGATTCCGAGCTTCGCGAAGAGCGTTCGGACGTGCGTCTTGACCCCGTCGGGGGAGAGGTGCAGCTCCGCGGCGATCTCCCGGTTGCCCGCGGGGATTCCCGCGCCTCCGGGCACGGCCATGGGACGGCAGAGCTCCACCAGGACCCGCCGTTCGCCATCCGTGAGCTTGACGTGCGAGGCCAGGTCGCCGACCGCCGTGCTCAGCGTGGCGGGGCGAGGTGCCCTGAACACGATCGAGGTCCGGCCGAGGCGCACCACGTCGCCGTCGGCCAGCCGGCGTCGCCCAAGGATGCGCTCCCCGTTCAGGAAGGAGCCGTTTCGCGACAGGCCATCGTCCACGAGCGTCCACTCCCCGCCGACCAGCACGAGCTGGGCGTGGGTACGCGACACCTCCGCGTCCCAGGCCAGCTCGAAGTCGTTGTGCTCGCCGCGGCCGATCGTCACGCTCGTGTCCCCGTCCAGCGGCCCGAATCGCAGGTCGCCGGCCCCGTCTCGGTAGACGAGAAAGGCTCCGCCCATGCGCTCGGCCTCGAGCAGGCTGGTCAGCTCGGCGGGCGAAAGCGAGTGCGGAGGAAAGTCCATCTCCCCTGATTGTGCGGCAGAGGGGTAGGTAACACCACCCCTCTGGGTGCTACTTCCGCTCGCCCGGGCGGGGGAGGCTGGACGGCATGCCGATGCGCGTCCTCTCTCTTGTCCTGGCCACCGTCCTGCTCGGGATCCTCACGGCGACCGCCGTCGCCGCGCCGGGCGACCTGGACCCGTCGTTCGACGGCGACGGCATACGGACCGTCGACTGGGGCGGTGCCTCCGACTCGGCTAAGGACGTGGTGGTCCAGCCCGACGGCAAGATCGTCGTGGTGGGCAGCGGGTTCGCCGAGCCGATTGACATGGGACTGATACGCCTCGGTACCGACGGGAGCCTCGACACCGGCTTCGCCGGCGACGGCACGACATCCGTCGCCCTGGGGGTCGTCGAGACCGGCCAAGGCGTGGCGTTGGCGCCCGACGGCAAGATCGTGGCCGTGGGCCGGTCGGCCGCGTCAGAGCGAGGGCTGGTCGCGCGCCTGCTGCCGGACGGCACTCGGGACAACGGGTTCGGGCTCACCGGCACGCAGACCTTGGAGTACGGCGGCAACGACGGCCTGGGGGACGTGCTGGTCCAGCCGGACCTCAAGATCGTGACGGTCGGCCAGGGCGGCGTCGGGAACGACCTCGTGGTCACCCGCCTGATCGCGACGGGGCTGCCCGACGCGGCATTCAACGGGGCCGGTTCGGTGTCGTTCGACTTCGGCGCGATCGAAAGCGGACAGGCGGTCGCCCTTCAGCCCGACGGCAAGATCCTCGCCGCCGGGAACACCAGCGCGGGCACCCAGTCGGCGGTCGTCGTGCGCCTGAACGCGAACGGCACGCCGGATACGAGCTTCGACGGGGACGGGCGCCTGACCGTCCCGGGCCCGGGGGGGAGCCAGGTGCGGGACATGCTGCTCCAGCCCGACGGCAAGATCGTGCTGGCCGGGTTCATCAGCTCGGACTTCGCCGGGGGCGGGGTCTTCCGCGTGACCCGGCTCAACGCGGACGGGACGCCCGACCGTGCCTTCGGCACGAACGGCGCCGCCAACATCGACTTCGGCGGCGCGGCCTTCGCGACCGCGGGGGCCCTCCTCGCCAACGGCAAGATCGTCTTGGCCGGGCTCAGCGGAAACCAGGCGGGGGTCGTGCGCCTGCAGCCGGGCGGGACCCTCGACACCACCTTCGGGACCGGTGGGAGGGCGACCGTGCCCGGGACGATCTCGCACATCGAGGGGATGACGCTCCAGGCCAACGGGCGGATCGTCATCGTCGGCACGAACAGCCTGGGGACGCCATGGGACGTCGGCGTCGCCCGGCTCGACAACGACTCGCCGCCCGTGGGCGGCGGACCGGGCGGCGGCGGGCCCGGCGGGCCCGGCGGCGGTGGCAAGTCGGTGCCGCGCTGCGGCGGCAAGCGCGCCACGATCGTCGGCAGCAACCGCTCCGAGCGCCTCAAGGGCACGCGCCGCGCCGACGTGATCGTCGCGCTCGGCGGCAAGGACAAGATCGCCGCCGGCCGCGGCAACGACATCGTCTGCGCCGGCAACGGCAACGACAGCGTGAGCGGCGGCCCCGGCAAGGATCGCCTGTCGGGAGGAACCGGGAACGACAAGCTGTCCGGTGGGTCCGGCAACGACCGCCTGTCTGGCCAAGCCGGCAAGGACAAGCTGATCGGCAGCTCGGGACGCGACAAGCTCAGCGGCGGCCCCGGACGCGACTCCCAGCAGCAGTAGCGGAACCGGTGACTCACAAGGGCCTCACCGCCGCCCTGCTTGCGCTAACGGTCACGCTGGGCGCCGCTCCGGCATCGCTCGCCGCCGACGCCTTCTTCCCTGGCGACGCTCCCCCGCCCACCCAGGTCACGCGCGATCTCACCCTCAAGGAGGCGGCCCAGCGCGGGCTCATCAAGCTCGCGGCGAAGGGCCTCGGCGGGGAGGGCGACTCGGTGTCGCTCGAGCTCCAGCACAAGAAGGTGCGCGGACCGATAACGGTGACCGTGCGGGTGGAGTTCACCGTCAAGCCGCGCGTGTCGGCGGAGCTCCGGGAGGCGGTGGCGAACACGGTGCAGGATCTCGCGGGCCAGACCGAGGCTCGTCTCAACAGGGGGTTCAAGACAAAGGGCGGCGATCCGATCTCCTTCAAGCTCGAGCTCGCCTTCCGCGCCCCGGAGGCCGAGGAGCGCTTCAACTACCACCAGGTGCTCGTCATCAACCCGACTGTGGACCTCGACGAGCCGAACCCGAACTACCGGTCGAACGTCACCCACCTCGGGACCCCGAACAAGTTCGGCCAGCAGTCAGGTGGCACGTTCGCCGCCACTGGCCTCAATCCGACGGTGCTCTCACACGAGCTGCTCCATCTCGCCGGCCTCGGTGACCGCTACGCCGACTTCTATCGCGTGCGCGGCAAGGACTACCCGCTTCCTGCCCCCGGGATGAAGCCGAGCGACCTGAAGGCGTTCCTCAAGGCCCACCGGCCACCCCTGCCGGCGCCGCCGGCGGGTCGCACGCTGTCCAAGAACGTCCCGGGCACCGAGCGCTGCGACATCATGGGCGAGAACTTTCAGCTCGACTGCCGGAAGATCAGCCGGCGCGACCTGGACTGGTTCGAGTCGCAGGCGGGCGTCCAGGTCACGGCCCAGCCGGGCGACCTGCTCCTCAACAAGGATGCCTCGCGCCAGAACATGGGCGTTGGCTTCAAGACGATTGTGTACGCGCCCCCGGGATCGACCACGACGGCGGATGGGATCTCGGCTTACTGCATCGACAAGGACCGTCTCTTCCCGTCGTCCGAGGGGTTCGACGTGCTGGGCTCGGCGCGCGACCTGCCCGGCTACGCGGGCCTGGCACCCCTGCTCGAGCTGAGTGGCCGGATTCAGACCGGGCTCGAGGAGACACCACCGGGGATGTTGCACGCCGTGTGGAACGTGACCGATGCCGCCTCACTCGACCTCTCCGGCACGGCCCAGGAGTCGCGCGCGCTGCTGGCCCAAGCGGGGGTTCCCGAGAACTCGGTGCCCGGCGGGCTCGCATCCCTGCCGAATCCCAACGCCGCCTCCGAGGAAACGGGCGCGGTGACTGGCGGCGAGGTGCTGCCGGCGATCGCGAGCAGGCCGACCAAGCCGGCCGCCGAGACCCGGCTCGCGTACGCCCAGCTGTATCCCGCCAGGGTGCGGTCCGGGCGCGGGGTGCGGACGGACATGCTCGTGTCCACGACGGGCGACGCGCGCACCGTCACCATCAAGGTGGAGCGCCGTGCGCGCGGGCGGTGGCGCAAGGTGCGCTCCCTGCGGCCGCGCAAGGCACGGTCCGGCCTTGCCACTCTCCCGCTCGCGCTCGGGCGGCTCCAGCCCGGCAAGCACCGGCTCGTGGTCTCCCTGGCGGGGACGTTCGGGCCGCCGTCGAAGCTCACCCTGCCGCTCGCGGTGAAGCGGGGCTAGCAGCGCCGACCCGCGTGAGGCGCTGCGCGGTCAGGAAGGCGAGCCCCGCGAGGAGCGCCCAGAACGGAGCGCTCACGCCTGCGACGGTGATCGCGGACGCGGCCACCACGAGCGTCACCGTCGCCGCCTCCCGGGCCTCGCCATCGGCGAGGGCGGCGTTGAGCGCCGTCCCGAGCGTGCCGAGCAGGGCGAGGCCGGCCACGCCCTCGATCAGCAGCGACGGTGCCGACGCGGCGAGCGCCGCGGCCACACCGGCGGCGACGCCCAGGCAGATGGTGGTCGCGCCCGCCGACAGCGAGGCGATCCACCGCCGGGTCCGGTCAGGGCCGGCGTCCGGTCCGGCGACGAGAGCGGCCGTGATCGCCGCCAGGTTGATGGCGTGCGACCCGAACGGCGCGGCGGCCGCGGTGACGGCGCCCGTGGAGACCAGCGCGGGCCGCAGCGGCGCGCGGTAGCCGAAGGTGGACAGCACGGCCATGCCCGGCACGTTCTGCGACGCCATCGTGACCACGAACAGGGGGAGCGCCAGCGCAACGAGCGCACCCGCGTCGAAGACCGGCGCGGTGACGGTCAGGACCGGCCACGGATCGTCGAGCGCGCCCGGGCCGAGGTCGCCGCCCACGACGATTGCCGCGACCGTGACCGCGACGGCCGCGGGCAGGGCCCAGCGCCGCGCGACGAGGGTGACCACGAGCCAGGTCAACACGACCGGGCCGGCCTGCCATGGCAACTCGACGACCGCTCGCACCGGCGCGAGGCACAGCGGCAGCAGGATCCCGGCGAGCATCGCGTTTGCGAGCGGTGCGGGGATGGCGCCGATCCAACGGCCGAGCAACGGCCACAGGCCGCACAGCGCGAGCAGCACGCCGGTCACGACAAACGCTCCGAGGGCCGCCGGGTAGCCTCCGGGCACGTCCCCGGAAGAGATCAGGAGGGCAGCGCCGGGCGTGGACCACGCGACGAGGATCGGCATGCGCGTGCGCAGGCTCAGCCAGATCGTGACCGCACCCATCGTCAGGCACAGGACCAGCAGGCCAGACGAGGCCTCCGCCTCGCTCGCGCCCGCGGCGTGCAGGCCGGCGAGCACCAGGGCGAACGTGCTGACGAATCCGACCACCGCGGCGACGACCCCCGCGAGGGCAGGCTGCAGGCGCTCGTCAGCCACGCGCGGCGACCCCGTAGAGCATCCAGCCGAGCAGTCGCGTGTCGGCGAGCGCGACGTAGTGGTGCGGGCGGTCGGCCACGAACCAGACCGCATCGCCACGCCTGAGCTCCACCTCCTCCCCGATCGGCCCAACGCGGGCCCGGCCGCTCATGCACACGAGCACCTCCTCGGTCAGCGGGCGGTGGGCGTCGGTGCGCTGGTCGGTGCCCTTCGGGAGGTCGAGCTCGTACATCTCGGAGCGGTGCTCACGCCCCTCGGCGTGCAGCGGCCAGCTGCGCATCCCGGAATCGGCGAGCAGGGGCTCCCCCTCGCGCGAGCGGATCACGCGTATGCGCGTCTCGCGTTCGTCGGGGAGCAGGTCGCCCAGCGGGACGTCGAGGGCGCGCGAGATGCGCCAGAGGGTGTCGAGCGAGGGGTTGCCGGTGCCGCTCTCGATCCGCGCCAGAATCGTCCGCGACAACCCGGATTCGCGTGCGAGGTCTCCGAGCGAGAGACCGCGTGCGGCGCGGTGGCGCCCGACCGCCGCGCCGACGTGCGCCGCCAGCTCCGTGGCCTCGTCACTTGAGTTCATCAATTGACACTATAGTTGCATCAACCGCCTGGAGGTAAGCAGTGGGAGACATACACGTGCACGAGTTCATGAGCCTCGACGGCGTGATCGACGCGCCGACGTGGACCTTCGAGTACGGGTTCCACCCCAAGATGGGAGAGGCGCTGGCCGCGGTCACGGATCGTTGCAAGGGCGTCCTGCTCGGGCGCAAGACCTACGAGATGTTCGAGCCGGCGTGGTCGACGCGAACCGTGGAGGACGATCCAGGGGCGCCGTTCTTCAACGACACCACCAAGTACGTCGTCTCCGGGACGCTCACGGATCCCACGTGGCGCAACTCGAAGGCGATCGGGCCGTACGACCCCGACGCGATCCGCACCCTGAAGGACGAGGTCGGCGACATCTACGTCAGCGGCAGCATCACGCTGGTCCGAGCGATGCTCGCCGACGGGCTGGTCGACGAGCTGAACCTGTGCGTCTACCCGCTCACCCGCGGGTCCGGTCCGCGGCTGTTCCCCGACGGAGCCGCTCCCGGCAAGCTGTCGCTGGCGGCCGCCGAGTCATACGACAACGGAGTGCTCTACCTGGCCTACCGCCCGCAGGGGTGAGGTGGCCGCGGGCGCGGCTCAGCGGCGATCGATGACGAGCGCGGCCGTGCGCCGCAGCCCGCCCGCCCGCAGCCGCAGCGCCAGTCGCAGGTCCGCGCGCCCGGGACGGATCGTGAGGCGGATGCGGCGTGCCTTGGTGGAGACCCGGAAGGAGCGCTTCCCCACGCTCAGCGTGGCCGGTACGTTCGTGGCCACGAGCACCCGGACCGAGCGTGCTCTCCGGCTCACGCGGTTGGGCGCTGACAGCCGCACCAGTGCGGGCGGAACCTTCTGGACGCGCACCGTCACCGACGCCCGGCCGGTCCGGCCGTCGTCGCGGATCCGGAGGCCGATCCGCGCCCGACCCGGCCGCAGCCCCTTCACGCGGACCGACCCGCCCGAGCCCACACGGCGCCGGCCGACCGTCCACGTCAGCCGCCGGGCGGGAAGCCTGCGTCCGTCGCCGGTATAGGCCTCGCCGACCAGGACAAGCGTGCCGTCCGCGCGCATCCGCAGCCCGGGACCGGGGAGGGTGATGCGCGCGACCGGCGGTCCGCCCGGTGCGCTGAAGCGGCCGGACACCGCGGTCGTCTCGTTGAAGCCGTCGTTCACCCGCACCCTGATCTGCGCCCGGCGCGAGCGCGTGAGCATGGCGGCGGGCAGGCGCAGCCGCTGGCCGGAGAAGTCGACCGTCAGCGAGCGCCAGCTGCGCCCGCCGTCCGACGAGTACTCCACGTCGGCGGTCAGCTCGTCGCCGTCGCGATCCGACGCGCGCCAGCTCAGGTCGATGCGGCGACCGCGCAGACGCGCCCCACGGCGCGGCGTGATCACCCGAACGGCTGGCGCGTTCGGCGACCGCATCCGCCGCGTGGCGGGCAGCGCCGGGTCGGTCGGCCCCACCAGCACGCCGGATAGCCCGGCTGCGTCGATCGAGCCCTCGAGCACGGTGGTCCCGCCGTCGCCCAGCGTCGTCGCGCTCATCGGCACCTCTGCCACCAGCGCCCCCGCCTCGTCGACACCGCGGAGCAGGTAGCCGCTCGCCGTGCCCTCGGGCAGCGGCCTCGGTGCTCCGGCGGATCGCTCGACGTGAGTGAGCAGGACGCCGCCGTTCCCGAGCACCGCGCGCACGTCGACGCGCTGCCCCGCCTGCGCGGTGGCCACGGGCGGGTCGGGCGGCGGCGCCGGCCCGGCCGGGGCGCGGAAGCGCAACAGCCGCTGCCACTGGCGGGGGGCGATCCAGAGGTCGCCTTCGCCGCCGCCGCAGTACGACATCAGGTCGTAGAGCTGCGCCGGCTCCCCGCGGGCGCCGGACGCGCGGATGCGGAACGGCCCGCGCCCGCGCCCGGAGCCCGCGGCCGAGTCGATGCCCAGCCCATCGAACTCGCCCCTCTGGTCGGGGGGCCAGTCCTCGCCGAAGTCGGGGATCCCGCCGCCACCGCCGCACGAGTCAGACGCGTGCAGGTACCCGAACATGTGGACCAGCTCGTGCGCGATCGTGCGGATCTGACCGCCCACGACCGCGGCGCCAGCCGGCGACTGCGACCCGGAGTACAGCGTCCCGTGAGCCTGGGAGCGGACCCTGTACCCCCACCGCGCCCCGAGTAGCCCGTAGGGCATGTGCAGGGAGCGGCCCCTGGGCAGCGTCTGGTTCCACTCCTCCACGCGTGACACCAGCAGCGAGCCGCGGTCCAGGTTGGTGTAGGTCTTGGTCTCGGTATCGCAGAAGACGAGGAGCGTGCAGGTCTCGACTTCGATCCCCTTCAGCAGCACCGGGTTGCGCACGCCGATCACGGCCCGGTAGGGCGACACGTCCAGGGGGAGCGGCAGCAGGGTCCGGGCGCGCTCGAACAGCGGGGCGGGGTCCGCGGGCAGCGAGTCGTCGAACGTGGCTATCCCTCCCTGGGGCTGGACGATCAGCGCGAGCGGCGAGATCGGCACCCTGATCGTGGGCGAGAACGGCACGCGGCTGAGCACGAACGCGCCTCGGTGCTCGCAGCTCCGTGTCGCGCAGCCGATGTGGGCGGGGTTCACGCGGGCCTCGAAGCTGAGCACGCCCTGCGCCCAGTCGGGCGGGAGGATGAAGGTGTACGCGCCGGAGGGGTCGGTGCGGCGAGCCCTGTTCACGAGCCCGTCGCCGGTGCGCAGCAGCGCGGGGCCCGCGATCGGGGTCAGAGTGCCCACGTCCCGAACCGAGTTGAGATCGCCGTAGCGGCTCACCCGCAGCTCGGCCGGGATGCCGGCCAGACCGCCCTGCGGGCCGTTCAGCAGGCTCGCGTAGACACGCACGATGGTGGCGCGCCCGGCCGCCAGGCCGACCGCCCGGCGGTGGCGCGCCGTGCCGTAGCCGGCAGCGGGGAACTGGAAGCCCTGCTCGTCGCGACCCTGGCGGAAGTCACCGTCGTACTGGACCGTCTGGAGCACCTCCACGTCGTCCACCTGGACCGCGAAGCCGGTGGTCGGCAGCGGGGGCGGCGGGGCGCAGGGTGGCGGCTGAGAAGCCGGGTCGCCGAACTTCAACACGTGACTCTGGGTCGCGGGCGGCGGCATCGTCGACGCGCGGCTGTCGACCACGTAGACGTTGCTCCTGCAGTCGACCGCAACCCCCTCGAGCGCCGTGAGCGTGCCCGCGCCGAACCGGCCCTGCAGCTCGCCGTCGAGGTTGTAGCGACCCACCTCGCCGTCGCCGAGGTACGAGATGTAGATCGAGTCGGAGGTGCCGGCGATGCCCTGCAGCGTGCCGCTGAACTCCGGAGCCCCGCCGAACTGGCGCACCTCCTTGCCGGTCCGACCGAAGATCACCGCGCGCGGGTCGATCCCGTGGGTGGCCACTATCCGCGTCCCCGCGATGGCGATCCGCCGGACGGGAGTATTGGTGAGCGGCGCCTTCCGCTTGCCGGCGGTGGTGTACCGGGCGATCCCGCCGCCGCCGGCGATGTAGACGGTCGTGCCCGCCACCGCGACGTCGAGCGCCCCGAGGCCGGCCGCCCCGATCCGCCTCTGCGGCTCGCCGCCGTTGTCGAGCTTGACGATGCGGTCGAGACCGCGGTCGGCCACGTAGACGAAGCCGCGCTCGTCGGTGCCGATCCCGGCGGGCTCCGACAGGGTCGGGGCCCCCACCGCCGTCACGAACTCCCCGCCGAAGGTGTACTTCAAGACCCGGCGGTTGCCGTCGTCGACGACCCAGACGTTCCCGTCCGAGTCGACCGCGGTGTCGCCCGCGAACTCGCCCAGGCGCCCGGGGCCGAACGCCTCGCCGCCGAAGTCGTCCAGCGGCTCGAAGACCTGCGCGCTCGCCGGCCCGGCCAGCAGGCAGCCGGCCAGCACGAGGCAGGCCAGCGCCAGGAGTGCAGCGCGGTGAGGTGAGCGTCGGTTCATCGGGCCAGACCTCGAACCTATCCCGGATCGTGCCCTGAGGACAACTCAGGCCAGTACGAGCACGGCTTCGGTGGCCCCGCGCAGCCGCGCGACGCGCTGGGCCTCGTCCTCGAGGTCGCGGCGGGCGAGCCGGCCGACCTTCTCGACGGTGAGCTCGGCCTTCTTCCCCTTTGCCTTGGCACGCCACAGCCCGACCAGGCGGCCTTCCCTCAACACCGCGCCGGGGCTTCCCACCGGCCGGAACAGCCGCTTGCGCAGCTCGGGCTCGGGGGCGAGCAGCGGCCGGTTGACTCGCTGCAGGTAGGGGTCGCCCGGCGGCAGCAGCCGGACGCCCTGCGCGGCGGGTGGAGACTCGAGCGCCGCGACGTCGTCGCGCAACAGCCACGCTCGGCGCTTGCCGACCGGCACCTCCACGAGCTCATCGGCCAGCTCGTCCCACAGGCGTCGGGCGTGCGACTTCGCGAGCCCGGCCCAATCGGCGAAGTCGCCGTGGTCGGCCGGTCCGTAGAAGCCGAGGAAGCGACGGACGGCCTGGCTCGCCGCCGGCGTACGCCCCGGCTTGGCGAGCCTGTAGCGGCGCTCCGAGTCGAGCCGCGCGCCGGCCTTCACCGTCGCGTAGCGCCAGAGCATCGGCGCGACGTGGTAGCTCTCGCAGCCCCGGCACCAAGGCATCAGATCGGCCCCGACGCGCTCCCTCAGCGCCTCGTGCAGCTCGTTCTTGTCGAGCCTGCGGCCCTTCGCCAGCGCGTCCTTGGTCGCCTCGGCCGCCTCCGCCAGCGCGTCACACGGGGCGAATCCCTTGTCGACCGCCAGAGCCTGGAGCTGCTCGCCGAGTTGCGCGCCCAGCTCGGCGTCGTCGCGGGCAATCAACGCTCGTCCGTAGAGCGCAAAGTCGCTGGGCGCGAGCGCGTGAATGGCCCCGCGAATCGCGTATGCGACCACGACATCGCCGACGTCGACTGCGCTGAGGTAGGCCTCCCGGGTCAGGTTCTCGACGCGCGCTCCCAGCGCCAGCAGGGCGGCGCCGCGGGTGAAGTCCGAAGCCGGGCAGGCCACGGCCTCGGCGAGGCCGCCCGCCTCGCGGGCCGCCAACCCCGAGCGGGCCAGACGGAACGCCAGCACCTGGTCTGCTTGCACACCCCGGACGCTAGCCGGGCGCCGCCTGTCAGGGTGCCGGGTATGAACGACCACCTGCCGCCCGCAGCCGCTGCTCCGGATCGGTCCGAACTGGCTCGACTGGGGCTGGTCGTTCACCCCAGGCGGCCGCTCGAGGGAGTGCGCGAGGCGATCGGCGAGTGGGCTCGCGCGGGAGACGTCGCGGTCGGACAGGTGCGGGTCGCGGGCCAGACCCGCGAGATCGCCGAGCCGGTGGAGGCGGCCGACTGCGATCTGCTGGTGGCTCTTGGAGGTGACGGCACGACCCTCGCCGCCCTGCACGCGGGCGCGGCGGCGGCCCGTCCGGTGCTCGGCGTCGCCTGCGGCAGCGTGGGCGTGCTGACGGCGGTTCGGGCGGACCAGGCAACCTGGGCTCTCGATCAGGTCGTGAGCGGACACTCGACCGGCGAGGTGGTGCCGGGGTTGGAGATCGCGTGGGACCAGGGCCATCGGGCCGTCGCGATCAACGACCTGGCCATCCTGCGCGACGGGCCCGGGCAGGCGCTCGTCTCCATCGTGGTCGACGGCGTGGACTATGCCGCGGTGGCCGGCGACGGGGTCGTGGCCGCCACGGCCCTCGGCTCCAGCGCGTACACGATGGCCGCCGGCGGGCCGCTGTTGACTCCCGGCAACCACGGCATGGTCATCACCCCACTCGCCCCGCACGGCGGAGCCTGCCCGCCGCTCGTGACCGGCCCCGAGAGCGAGGTGGCGCTGGCCATCGAGCCCGGCTTCGGGGGCGTGCGCTACGAGGTCGACGGCGGTCGCGCGCCGGTCGAGGGCGGGTGCACCCTCTCGATTCGCCGCAGGCCGGCCTACGCCACGCTCATGACGTTCGCCCAGGATGAGCCGCGTCTGACTGGGCTGCGTCGCCGTGGACTCGTGCTCGACAGTCCGCGGGTGCTGGTCCGCCGGAACCGAACGGCTGAGTGAACTCGGCGGCGCGTGGCCGAGAAAGTTCCAGTGTGGAACTATGCGGCGGTGGAGATCGGGTGGATGGTCGAGGGTCAGGAAGGCGTGACCTGGCCCCAGTGGCGTGAGCTCGCCGCCGCGGCCGAGCGGCACGGCTTCGACGGCCTCTACAGCTCCGATCACTACCTGTCCGAGACGATCGGGAGCGATCGCGACGCGCTCGACGCCTGGGGCACGATCTGCGCGCTCGCCGCCACCACGTCGCGCATCCGGCTGGGCACGGTGGTCTCCCCGGCCACCTTCCGCCACCCGTCCGTGCTCGCCAAGCTCGCCGTGACCGCCGACCACGTGTCGGGCGGACGCATCGACCTCGCCATGGGCACCGGGTGGTTCGAGGCCGAGCACCGCGCCTACGGCTTCCCGTTCCCCTCCCAGCGCGAGCGCATGGACGTGTTGGAGGAGCAGGTGGAGATCGTGTGCCGCAGCTGGGGCGAGCGCTTCTCGCTGACCGGCGCGCACTACGCGATCGACGACCTCGACGCCCGCCCCAAGCCCGTTCAGCAGCCTCACCCCCGGCTCGTCATCGGCGGCAACGGCGGCCCGCGCAGCATCGCGCTCGCCGGGCGCTGGGCGGACGAGTACAACAGCCCGTCGCCGCGCGAGGACGAGATCCGCGCGAGCAGGGCGGCGCTCGCCACCGCGTTCGAGCAGGCCGGCCGCGACCCCGCCACGGTGCGCTACTCCGTCATGACGGGAGTAATCGCCGGCGCCGATCGCGCCGAGCTCGAGCAGCGCGCGGCCCAAGCCGCCCGCTTCCTGGGCCAGGACGACACCGACCCCGCCGACTGCCTGAAGCGCCTGTCTGACACCTGCATCGTCGGGACGCCCGAGCAGATCGTCGAGCGGCTGCGGGCGCTCTCGGAGCTCGGGGTCGATCGCGTGCTGCTGGAGCCGACGGTGCACACGGACCTCGACATGCTCGCGCTGGTCGGCACCGAGGTCCTGCCAGCGCTGCGCGCGCCCCAAGCATGAGCCTCGAGCCCGGGCAGCTGGTTGTCCTCGAAGCGGTGCTCGACCGCCTGATCCCCGCCGACGAGCTCGGCCCCGGCGCCCGCGAGGCGTGCGTCTCGCGCTACGTGACGCGCCGGCTCGCCGGCCCGTACGCCCCTCATCTCGAGACCTACGCCGCGGGCCTGGCCCGGCTCGACGCCGACGCCACCGAGCTGCACGGCGTCGGATTCGCCGACCTGGCGCCCGAGCTCCAGGACGACCTGCTGCGGGCCGCCGAGTCGCGCCCAGCCGACGACTTCTTCGAGCTCGTCCTCGCGCACGCGATGGAGGGCATGTTCGGCGACCCCGAGCATGGCGGCAACGCGGACCTGGCCGGCTGGAAGCTGATGGGCTATCCCGGGCCCCGGTACGTCTGGACCGAGCGCGACCAGCAGCTCGACACGACCGGGCCCTGATGCGATCGGGTCCGGCGCACGCGGACGTCGCGATCGTGGGCCTCGGCGCCGCCGGCAGCATCGCCGCCCACGTGCTCACGCGCGCCGGGCTGCGCGTGGTTGCGCTCGAGGCGGGCCCGCCCCGGCGACGCGAGGAGATGACGCTCGACGAGCTGCGCAACGAGATCGACCACTGGCTGTGCACCCCCAAGTCCGCCGGTGAGCTGCCGACCTTCCGTCCCGACGACCGCACGCCGAGCGTGCCGTCGCCGCACCCGGCGCTGCTCGTGAACGCCGTCGGCGGCTCGGCCCTGCACTATCCGGGCACCAGCCCGCGCCTGTTCCCGTGGAACTTCCGGGCTCGCACGCTCACGCTCGAGCGCTACGGCGAGGCCGCCATCCCGCCCAACGCGACGCTCGCGGACTGGCCGCTCGACTACGACGAGCTCGAGCCCTACTACGCCCACGTCGAGCACGCGATCGGCATCTCCGGCCAAGCCGAGAGCAATCCCTTCGAGGGGCCCCGCACCCGCCCGTACCCGATGCCGCCGCTGCGCCGCAGCGGCTGGACGGAGCTGATGTCGGACGCGGCCCGGCGGCTCGGCTGGCATCCGTTCCCCACCCCGACGGCGATCAACTCGCAGCCCTACAACGGCAATCCCGCCTGCACCTATTGCGGGTTCTGCGAGAACAACGGGTGCCACAACGGGGCGAAGGGGTCGCCCGACAACAACGTGCTGCCGCTGGCCGCGGCCACAGGCAACCTCGAGCTGCTGAGCGGTGCTCGCGTGACCCGGATCGAGGTGGATCCCCGCGGTCGCGCCACCGGCGTCGCCTACGTAACGGGAGGGCGCGAGCACGTCCAGCGCGCGGCGGCCGTGATGCTGGGCGCGAACACCTACGAGAACGTGCGGCTGCTGCTGCTGTCGGGGATCGCGAACGGGCGCGGTCAGCTCGGCCTCGGCTTCATGCCCCACGTCAACCCGGAGGCCTTCGGGCTGTTCGAGGGAGTGGACCTCAAGATCCCAACCGGCTCGTGGGCCCAGGGCGTCTGCGTGGACGACTGGAACGGCGACAACTTCGACCACGCCGGCCTCGGCTTCATCTCCGGCGGCATGTTCACGGCGGCGCACGAGCTGCTGAAGCCGATCGGCCTGAGCCAAGCCATCCCCGAGGGTGGGCCGCGCTGGGGCTCGGCGTGGAAGCGCTGGATCGCCGACCACGCGCGCTCGGTCGGGGTCGCCAACGCGCAGCTGGATGTGCTGCCCTACGCGGGCCATCGCCTCGACCTCGACCCGGTCGCCACCGACGCGCACGGACTGCCGCGCGTGCGCGTGACCTTCGGGATGCGCCCGCGCGAGCTCCGCGCGCGCGAGTTTCTCGGCGAGAAGCTGGAGGCGTGGCTACGCGAGGCGGGCGCTTCCCGGACGTGGACCTCGCGCGGCGACTCGATCGAGCTGCGCACGGGCTATGGCGGCACGCGGATGGGCGACGACCCCGAGGCGTCGGTAGTCGATCGGTTCGGCTTCGCCCACGGGATCCCGAACCTCGCTCTGCTCGGGACCTGCACGTTCCCCACGTCCGGCGGGCACAACCCGACGCTCACGCTGCAGGCGCTTGCCTGGCGGACGGCCGAGCGGCTGGCGGCGGCCTGCTGACCTACTCGACGGTCACCTTCTGCGGCGCGTTCCCGGCGACCGCCTCCGCCAGCTGCGGCGTGAGCCGGTCGAGCACGTAGCGCAGGCTCAGCGGAGTGACGAAGTACATGGCGCCCGCCAAGGTGCCGTCGGTGTAGACGGAGCGGCCCTGCGAGACCGCCGCCAGGCGGTCGAACGTCGGGACCTTCTTGAGGGCGGCGACGTCGGCGGGCTTCTCCGTGGCGAAGACGATCACGTCGGCGTCGATCACGTCCAGGCGCTCCTTCGAGATCGCGACCTGCTCGCCGGGGTTCTCCACCAGCGGCGTGAGCTTCGGGTTGATCTTGAAGCCCAGCATCGTGAGGAAGTCCGTGCCCAACCCGTCGGGGTACACGTAGAGGAGCCCGTCGTAGAACCCGTTCTGGCTGAACGTGGCCGTCTTGCCGCGGAACTCGGGGTGGTCGGCGGCGGCCTTCGCGTAGTCCCGCTCGATCCCCTCGATCAGCGCGCGGCCCTCGCGGGGCTTGCCGAGTGCGGCGGCGATCAGCTCGACCTGCTGGTCCCAGGCCGAGAAGTACTCGGTGCTGCCCTTGCCGGCCGGGATCGTCGGCGCGAGCCGCGAGAGCTTGTCGTAGTCGGGTCGCTTCATCCCCGAGTTCACGCCGAGGATCAGGTCCGGCCGCAGCGCGGCGATCTTCTCGAACTCGAAGCCGTCGGTGGTGTGGAGGACGGTCGGCTTGGCGTCGCCGAGCGCGTCCTGCGCCCACGGCCACACGGCGTGCGGCTGCTCGCCGTACCACTCGGTGGTCGCGACGGGCTTGTAGCCGAGCGCGAGCACCGTGTCCTGCTCGGTGAGGCCGACCGAGACGATGCGCTCCGGCTTCGCCGGCACCGTCGTCGTGCCGAACTTGTGCTCGACGCGGGCCGGGAAGGCGGCGTCGGCGGTCGCGGCCGGAGCGTCGGCGACGGGGGCGGCATCGTCATCGGAGCCGCAACCGGCGACCAGCACCGCGAGGGCCAGGACCACGAGTATGAGACGTACGGGAGTCATGAGTTAGGGCACCCTAACAATCGTCGAGAGAACACGCCTTGCGCCTATGCTGCGCGGCGCGTGTCCCGCCTACGTCGACTTCTCCGTGACCCGGTGGCCGCGAAGCAGGCCGGCGAGCTGCGGTGGTGGCTCGAGGAATGGGACCCCGTCCTGCGCGCTGGGGGCTTCAACCCCGGCGACGCCGGCGACTTCCTCGACGGCGAGCCGACCGCCGCGACGTATGAGGGACGGCGCTGGCAGCAGGCCCGGGCGGAAGTGCGCCGGGTCCTGCGCGAGGCGGAGATCGAGGACGAGCACTTCTTCGACGGCAAGGTCGTGCTCGACATCGGTCCCGGGGCGCTCGGCTTCCCCGACGCGTGCCCGGCGCGGGTGAGCATCGGCGTCGAGCCCCTGGCGGAGGAGTACCGCGAGCACGGACTGCTGCTGGAGGGCTCGGACGCCGTCTACCTGTCCGTGGGCGCCGAGCGGATACCGCTCGTGTCCGGGAGCGTGGACGTGATCGTCGCGCGCAACAGCCTGGACCACGTGGACGACCCGGACGCCGTGCTCCGAGAGGCGCAGCGCCTGCTCCGACCGGGCGGGACGCTGATCCTCAACTTCGACGTCGGGCACGCCCCGACGCTCACCGAGCCGCACGTGCTCACCGGCGAATCCGTGCGCGACGCGCTGCGGGAGATGACGATCGTCCACGAGCGCACGACCGCGCACGCACACGGACAGGACGGCGAGGTGGTGGTGATGGTCGCTCAGAGACCGCCGAACGCCTCCGCGTAACTGAAGCTGCCGCGCAGGTCCGTTCGGTACGCGTTCAGCGGGCGCGCCTGGAAGTGGGGCGCCCAGTCCGGTACCGGCGGCTCAACACCCAGCTCCTGCGCCGGGCGAAAGCCGAAGCGCGGGTAGTAGTCGGCATGGCCGAGCAGGACGACGAGCGGCTCCTCCAGTGCATCGGCTGCGCCCAGCACGGCGTGCATGAGGGCCGAGCCGGTCCCCTGGCGCTGCGCCGCCGGCTCAACCGCCAGCGGGCCGAGGCCGAGCGCCGGGCGGCCGTCCACCCAGCCGCGCGTGCACACCACGAAGCCGACGACGTCGCCGCCCGCCGACTCCGCGACCAGGGCCAGCGGCGGCAGCCACTCGGCGCCCGTGCGGAGCGCATCGACCAGCCCCACCTCCACGGGCTCCTCCCCGGGCGGGGCCTGGTCCTCGAAGGCCGCGGCGAGGACGCCGCGGATCGGCTCGTGGTCGTCGGACTGCTCGCGGCGGATCAGCATCGGCACATCTTCGCGCCCGGCGCCGTTGCGCTCCGCCGCGGCGGCTGACAGGCTCGCGCTCGATGGCGAAACGAGGAGAGGAGCCGGTTCTCCGCAGCGGTGCGGTGCCGGCCATGACCCCGCGCCGCATGTGGCTCCTGCTGCTGGCGGCGGGGCTCGGCGTGTGGCTTGCGACCGCGTTCATCACGGCGCTCACCGAGGACCCGATCCTGCTGCCGAGCGTGATCCTGGTGGGGAGCTTCCTGGTGCCGGTCACGCTGGTCGTGTTCGCGCTCTCGCGCACGCGCGAGAACCACCTCACCCTGGACGTCGTGCTGCTGGGGTTCCTCGGCGGCGGCACGCTCGGGCTCCTCTGCGCGGCGCTGACCGAGGTCTACCTGCTGCCGACGGCGATGGGGACCTTCGTCGGCGTGGGGTTCATCGAGGAGCTGGCCAAGGGCCTGGTGCTGGTGGCCGTGGCCCGAGGCGTGGAGACTCGGACCCCACGCGACGGGATGGTCCTGGGGGCGACGGTGGGCGCCGGCTTCGCCGCGTTCGAGAGCTCCGGCTACGCCTTCAGGGCGCTGATCGAGAACGGCGCCGACCACGCCGTCATCAACATCGTCAGCACCGAGGCGATCCGGGCGGTGTCGGCGCCGTTCGGCCACGTCATGTGGACCTGCCTGCTCGGGGGCGCGCTGTTCGCGTCCCGCCGCGTGCTCTGGACGTTCGTGGGCGTGGTGGCCCTGCACGCGGCCTGGGACGCCTCGAACGGGCTGTCGATCATCCTCACGCAGGGCGTGCTGGGCGAGGGCTGGAACTTCGACTGGCCGAACACCGAGGACTGGATCGGTGTGCCGACCGGCCAGGATCTGGCCTTCTACAACGCGATCTCAGCCGCGATGCTGGTAGCGATCGCGCTGATCGGCACGGTGTGGGTGGTGAGTCGCTGGCGCCGCTACGACCCGGTCACCTGGGCGATGAACCCGCGCACGTCGGCCGCCGGCTCCGAGTAGGCCGCGCCGAGGCTGCCCTCCACCGCGGACATGTACTCCTCGGCCCAGTCCGGGAACTCGTAGTCGACCGCGCGCAGGAACTCGAGCGTCGCTGCCAGCCTGATGTCGGCTATCGAGGGGGCGTCGCCGCCGATGAACCTCCGGCCGTCGAGGAAGAACGCGCGGTAGACGTCGAGCGGCTCGGCGAGCGCGGCCTGGGCGTCCCGCTGCGCCTGCGCCTTCATCGCGTCGTCCGCCGCGGAGGTGGCCACCTCGCCCGCGTACTGGGGAAACCCGAGCGTCGGATAGGTGGCGCGCGCCACGAGCGGATAGACGGTGCCGATCAGGTAGAACATCGCGCTGTCGACCATCGCCCGCTGCCCGGGGTCCGTCGGGTAGAGCCCGCCGAGGTCGTGCTTGTTGCAGAGGTACTGCATGATCGCGCAGCTCTCCCAGAGCGAGCCCTTCGGCAGCCCGTCCTCCTCGAGCATCGGGGTGAGCAGGGCCGGGTCCTTCTGCACGAACTCGGCCGCGTCCTTCTTGCCCCACACGTCCAGTTCCTCGAAATCGAGGCCGGCGGCGCGCACGAAGATCCGGGCGCTCAGGTTGTTGACGCTCGGCGTCAGGATGCTCAGCGTGTTGTCAGCCATACGGGTCCTTGGGCGATCTGTCGTCCGAGAGTGACGCCCGTGATCGCGTGACGAGCGTCTCGATTGCATCGGCGAGGTGGATCTGGGCGATGTTGTAGTCGCCGCGCTCCACCCTGAGCCTGTGGGCCGCGAGCAGCACGTCGGCGTGCGTGTAGCCGAACGGCGGCTCGAAGCGGTAAGAGGCCAGCTCGATCAGCAGGCCGAGCGGGTCTTGGAAGTAGATCGAGTCCATGAAGCCGCGGTCCTTCACCCCGCTGTGCTCGATACCGCGCTCGTCGAGCCGCTCCACCGCCTGGTGGAAGGTCGCCTGCGACAGCGCGAACGCCACGTGGTGCACGCAGCCGGGGTCAGTCGGCGTTCGGGCCGGATCGGCTTCGCGCTCCTCGTTGGTGAAGATCGTGATCAGGCGGCCGTCGCCCGGATCGAAGTAGAGATGGCTCTCCGACTCGTTGTCGAGATTGGGCTGCTCGAAGACGAACGGCATCCCGAGCACGCCCTCCCAGAAATCGATCGACGTCTGACGGCCCGCGCCGACGATCGTGATGTGGTGGACGCCCTGACTCTGCAGCTTTCGCATTTGCCCCCTCAGTGAGTTACGAGCTTCGACTTGTACTCGCTGCGCTCCAGGCTCCCCCACGGCACCAGGTCCACGCGCGCCTGGACGACCAGCAGCTGGCGCAGCCGGTCGCGGATCGCCTCCGCCAGCTCGGCGTCGGCCGCAGCACCCGGCGCCAGCTCGACGCTCACGGGCAGCGGCGGCTCCTGCTTGACGCCGGTGGCCCGGGGCTTGACGAGGATGTGACCGCTGACCTGTGGGGCGAATGCGCTCACCACCTCGCGCACCGCCGACGGGAACACGTTCACGCCGCGCACGATCAGCATGTCGTCGGTGCGCCCGATGCAGCGGATGCGCGGCCCGCCGCGCCCGCACGGGCAGGGGCTCGACCGCACCTGCACGTGGTCGCGGGTGCGGAACCGCAGCAGCGGCGCCGCCCGGTGCTGGAGATGAGTCAGCACGAGCTCGCCAGTGGCGCCGTCGTCCATGGCAACGGCGGACCCTGTCTCCGGGTCGATCAGCTCGGGGTGCACGAAGCCGTGCGCGCCGAGGTGCATGCCGTCCTGGCGCTCGCACTCGCCCCAGAGCGACACGCCGATGTCCCCGATGCCCATCGCCTCGGTCACGCGCGCGCCCCAGCCCTCCTCGAGCATGGCGCGGAAGGCGGGCTCGCCGCCTCCCGGCTCCCCCGCCACGAGCACGCGCTCGACGCTCGACCCGCGCAGGTCGAACCCGCGCTCCGCGGCCCACTCGACCAGGTGGGCGGCGTACGAGGGCGTGAGCACCACGGCCGCCGGGCGCAGCAGTTCGATCGCCTTGACCAGGCGTTCCGTGTTGCCGGTGCCGACCGGGATGTGCGACAGGCCCAGCCGGTCGAACGCCGCGAGCGCGGCGCCGGCCGCGAACGGCCCGGCGTTGTAGGTGGTGACGATCCGCTGACCGGCCACGATGCCGGATGCCGCGTAGCTGCGTGCCGAGCCGGTCACCCAGTTGTCCAGATCGCCCGCGGTCAGCGGGATGTAGCTCGGCGTGCCCGTGGTGCCGCTGGTCGAGTAGATCCGGACGATCTCCTCCGGCGCCGCGCACAGGTGCGCGCCGATCGGGTTGGCGTCCGTGCACGTGGCCCTGATCTCGTGCTTGTCGGTGAGCGGCAGCCGCGCGATCTCGGCGAGCCCGCCGGCCGCCTCGGCCGACTCGACCCCGGCCGCGGTGAGCTTGTCGCGGTAGAAGGGCGAGCGTTCGAACAGGTACGCGAGCTGGGTGCGATACGCCCCGTCGTCGGCGGACATCAGCCGGGCGCCTCCGGCCGCTCGTACTCAATCGCGTCCTCGGCCCGCCCGGCCATCAGGAAGCCGATCGGGTTCTGCTGCTCCTCCGCCAGGTGGGCGAGCAGGCCGGCCGTGCGCGCGAGGATCGGGACGGCCTTGACGGCGCTGGCGGGGAAGTCCAGGTCGAGCATCACGGCGGCGATCGGCATCGACGCGTTCATCGTCAGCGGCCGGCCCCAGGCCTCGGTCACGGCGTCGCGGAGGTGGCGGGCGAGCGCGACGTGCGGGCCGCTCACGCCACGGGCATCCGCGAGCTCGAGGATCCGCTCGGCGCGCGGGTCTAGCGGCCGGTGCAGCGGATGGCCGAAGCCCGGCGCCTTCTGGCCGGACGCGCGCAGCGCCCCCGCCAGCTCAGCCGCGACGGCCGCGGGGTCGCCGCCGGCCGCGACCTGCTCCTGCCCCCGCTCGAGCAGTCGCGCACACGACTCGGCGGTGCCGAGGATGACCGGGCCGCAGCCGAGGATGCCCGCCGCCACGGCGCCCTGCAGCGACTCGGGATCGGCCGCGAGCGTCATCCGAGCCGCGACGTTGGTGGGCATCATCCCGTGCTCGGCGATCGCGACCAGCAGCAGGTCGAGGAAGTAGCGCTGGTCGTCGGTCGCCTCGTTGCCGGTGAGCAGCAGGTGGAAGTACTCCGTGAACGTGAGGCTGCCCATCAGGTCGCCGCAGAGGTCGCGACCGCGCACCTCGACCCGGTCCGGATAGGCCTGGCTGATCTGGCTGACGGGCGCTCCGGCCTTGCCGATCTGCATCCGTCGCGACGCTATGGACCGGGAGTCCAAGCGTCAAGGGCGACCCTAGCCGCCGAGGAACCGGTCTCTGACCGACGTGCCCCACGTGGTGGGGCTGACGTTGTTCGCCGCGGTGATCGCGTTCGCGTCGTACCAGGGCCCGAACAGGAACGCGGCCGCGCCGACGTAGTTCTGCTGCGCCGCGAAGCGCTTGGCGAAGAAGCTCGACGCCGCGGCCGCCCAGGCGTTGTCGACGGTGGACGGGCTGCCGTTGTAGTTGCCGAACTCGGTCTCGAAGATCAGGTGCTTGATCTGCGCGCCGCCCTGCGCGCCGACCCAGGCGCCGGCGTTCCAGACCTTGTTCGGGTACGAGTTCGCGTAGTCGTGCTTGGCGAAGGCCAGCTGGTGCGAGCCCATGCCGGGGCGGGCGGCGTCGTAGGCCTCGAGGGCCGAGTAGCGGGCGTCGTCGTAGCCCTGCCCGCCGACGCCCGAGTTGGCCCACCAGATCGGATCGACGACCAGCAGGCCCTTGTATCCGAGCGTCTCGCGGAAGTGCCGGATCGAGGCCTGCATGTTGGCCTCCCACTGCGCCCAGCTGACGGCGTTGGGCTCGTTGGTGACCTCGTAGATCACCATCGGGTCGTCGCCCAGCGCGGCTCGGATGTCGGAGAACATCTGATGCACGCGGTGCCCGTTGCCGGCCCACTTGGCCTTGGAGTTCGCGCCGTCCAGCGCGTCCCACGAGCAGAGCATGAAGTACATGCCGCGCCCGACGACGGCGTCGCGCCAATCCTTGACGCGCTGGATGATCTGCGCCTTCGTCAGGTTCCCGGTCGCGCCGTTCGGCGCGGAGTTGTACTCGTCCGCGAGCACGCGGAAGCGGACCAGGTTGGCGCCCCAGGACTTGATCGTCTGCGCCACGGTGGCGCGGTTCGCGTACTGGCTGGCCCCGAAGCCCTGGGTGATCGAGTCCTGCAGGCCCCAGACGTTCACGCCGCGCAGCTGCAGGCGACCGCCCTGGGCGGAGCCCGCCCGCAGCGTCGCCGGAGCGCTGCCGGACGATGGCACCACCACCGGCCTGGTGCCACCGGCCGTGGTGAAGGAGGTGGGCGCGGAGCTGACCACTCCGCCGCCGCTCGGCGGCGGATCGACGGCGACGCGGAACTCGTAGCGGGTGCCTGGACGCAGGCCGCCGATCGTCTCCGACACGGTGGTCGTGGCCTGCGCGCGCACGGCGTGCGGGCAGGTTACGCTGGGCTCGCCCCCGACCAGCCGCCACTCCGAGGTGCCCGCCTCGCGCAGCCCCCAGAGCACCGGCCCGTAGGCCTCCGTGCTGCAGCCGACGATCGCGTTGAGCGTGGCGGAGGTGGCCGTCACGCTCGTGGCTGGCCGCGTCTGAGCGGTGCAGCCGGCGGCCAGGCACGCCACGGCGAGCGCGAGTGCGAGAGCGAGCAGCGTTCTTGTCCGGTGTGGGCGGATGATGGGATGCGTCGAGTAGGAGCGGCGGAGAGGAAGCTCGGAGCCTTCCTTCGCGCGGCACTCGATTTGTTGCGATGTGGTGGTCTTCGGGCGGCGGCTGAGGCGGTCTTAGGCGCGGGTGCCGTCATTCACGGCATCCCGGCGGGTCGCGCACCCTACCGACTGAGTTCACATAACGCGTCCAAGGTGCAGGTTGTGCCACGAAGCGGACACGTGGCCCGCTGTGCGAGTACAGTCCGCGAGGTGTCCGCCGCGGCCTCCCTCGTGCATCGACGCGACTCTTGGTCTGTCGTCGAGCCCGGTCCGCCGGGCTGGGAGCACGTCTCGTTCGCCGTTCACCAGGTGCCGTCGGGCGAGGGCTTCGACCTCGGCGGCGACGGGAGCGAGTGGGGAATCGTGCCGCTCGCCGGAAGGGCGCGGGTCGAGTGGGGAGACGAGACCGCCCGGCTCGGCGGCCGCGCATCCGTCTTCGATGGACGCGGCGACTGCCTCTACCTGCCGGCGGGTCGCCACGCCCGCGTCCACGCCGAGACGGATCTCGAGGTCGCTGTCTGCGGTGCCGTCGCAGGTGGCACGGGCGAGCCCGCGCTGATCCCGGCCTCCAGCCGCGAGATCGAGCTGCGCGGAGCCGGCAACGCCAGCCGTCAGATCCACCCGCTGATCGGGCCCGCATTCCCGGCGGAGCGCCTCTACGTGATCGAGGTCTGGACGCCCGGCGGAAACTGGTCGAGCTACCCCCCGCACAAGCACGACGAGGAGGGTCCCGGAGAGACGGTTCTGGAAGAGACCTACTACTTCAGGACGCGACAGCCCGAAGGCTTCGCCCTCCAGCGCCTGTACAGCGAACCCAACGGCATCGACCTGACCGCCACCGTCCGTGACGGCGACCTGCTGAGGATCCCGGCCGGATTCCACACCACCTGCGCCGGCCACGGCTTCGACCTCTACTACCTCAACGTCCTCGCCGGGCCGCAGAGCGCACGCTCGCTGGACGCCCGCGAGGATCCCGCCTTCGCGGGCATCCGCGACGCGTGGGCCGACCTGGCGATCGACCCACGGTTGCCGCTAGTGCCCTGAGCGTGAGCCGCGAAGCGGTATCTCCCCGGGTCCGGCGCCACACGGGGTCGTGCAACAGCTACTCCATCGTCAGCGGCGACCGCGCGCTGCTGATCGACTGCGGCGACCCGGAGCTGCTCGACGTGCTCGCGGCGGACGGCGTGCGCGAGATCGAGTGGATCCTCCACACGCATCATCACCGCGACCAGTGCCGCGGGGACGAGCGCATCGTGGCCGCCGGCGCGCGGGTCGCGGCGCCGGCCTCCGAAGCCCACCTGCTCGCCTCGGCGCAAGACACGTGGCAGCGATTCCAGCTGTACGACCGCTACGACTGCACGAACGTCTTCAACACCCCCGTCCGCGACATCGCCGTCGAGCGGCCACTCGCGGACTACGAGACGTTCCAGTGGGAGGACGTCGAGCTCACGGTCCTCCCGACCCCGGGGCACACGAAGGGATCGGTCACCTACCTCGCTCGCGTCGACGGGATCTCCTACGCGTTCTGCGGAGACCTCATCCACGCGAGCGGACGCGTGTGGACGCTCTACGACCTCCATTGGGACTACAGCAACCCGGACGCGATCAACGCCGCCCTGCACTCCGTCGCCACCCTGCGGCGCCACCGGCCGGACGCGCTCGCGCCGTCCCACGGCGAACCGATCGTCGCCGAGCCCGACGCGGCGCTGGCGGCGCTGGATGGCAACCTGCGGCGCCTCTTCGCGGTCGCCGGGCGCCGGTTCATCGGCGACGTGGACGTGCCCATCGCCGCGGACACGCGCTTCGGGCCGGTCACGGACAAGCTCGTGGGCATCACGCAGACCTCGGCGCATTTCTACGCCCTGCTGGGGGATGACGGTCAGGCGCTCCTGTTCGACTACGGCTTCCCCAGCTTCGACCACGTCGCGGGCGCCGGCACCCGCTTCGTCCAGCACTCGCTGCACGACCTCGCCGACCGGTTCGGCGTGACCGGTATCCCGGTCGTCGTCCCGACGCACTACCACGACGACCACGTGTGCGGGCTCGGGTGGCTGCGTGAGCACTACGGCACCGAGGTGTGGGCCTCCGAGCGGTTCGCCGAGATCCTGGAGCACCCGAGCCGGTTCCGCCTGCCGGCCGTGTGGCGCGAGCCGCTCGAGGTCGATCTGCGCTACCCGGAGGGTGCGACGCTGGAGTGGGGCGGATACACCTTCGAGACGCAGCACTGTCCCGGCCACACGTGGTACGCCGTGGCCCTGTTCGGCGAGGTGGACGGGCGGCGGATCGGGATCACGGGCGACGAGATCCAGCTCGACGGGCAGGGGCGGCTGCGCGGCGGAGGTCCCGTGTACCGCAACGGGCTGCGCGCGGACAGCTTCACGACCAGCGTTCGCAAGATCCTCGATCGCGAGCCGGAGATCCTGCTCACCGGTCACGACGGGCCGCTGGAGGTCACGCCGGCGGACCTCGACGATCTCCTGGCCTGGTGCCGGGAGCTGGAGGGCTGCTTTCGCTCGCTCGCCGCCTTCCCCGACGCCGTCGACCGCTCACTCGACGCCGACTTCGTGCGCTTCTCGCCCTATCAGCTGCACGGGAAGCGGACCGCCCCGCACCGCCTGGAGGTCGACGTTCGCAACCACCTCCCGGAGCCGGCGGACGCGGTCCTGCGGCCGGTCGTGCCCAGCGGCTGGTCGGTCGAACCGGAGACGGCTGAGCTCAGGCTCCCCGCGCACGGCAGCCGAGCGGTCACGTTGACCGTCACGCCGAGCGGCGACGCGGCGCTCGACCACCGACACCTGGTCACGCTCGACCTCGTGCTCGCGGGCGAGGCCTACGGAGAGGTGGGCGAGGCGGTCCTGACCTTCGAGGGCTAGCGCGTACCGGCGGTGGGCTCGGCGCGGCCCGTGCGTGCCGAGCGCCGCGCCGCGCCGCCGAGCTCGGTCGCCCGGATGCTGGCCTCCGCCCCGGGCAGGCCCAGGTCGCCGCTCCCATCCAGGGCCAGCGTGAACGCCGCCAGCTCCTGCGCGATCCCCGCCAGGAAGCTGTCCTCGCCGGGCTGCTCCCAGATCGTCGCGAGGCCGTCGCGGGTGCCGAGGCGCAGCCGTCCAGTCGGCACGGTGTCGACGAACAGGGCGCCCTCGCTGCCGAGCAGCTCCATGCGCACGTCGTCCGCATAGCGCCCGTTGCGCGACAGCTCGATGCTTCCCTGCGCGCCGCCGCCGACGGTGAACCACACCGTCACGTTGTCGAAGTCGTCCACTGCCTCCAGCTCCCCGATCACACGAGCCAGAGGCCTTGCCTCGAGGCTGACGATCTCGTCGTCGAGCAACCACTCGATCTGGTCGAACTCGTGGACGCCCATGTCCACGAAGATCCCTCCGCTTCGCTCGGGCGCGCACCACTCGACTGGGGGGCAGTCCACGTCCCACTGGATCAGCCGGGCGAACAGCGGAGTGCCGATCGCGCCGTCGGCCACCAGCCCCCTGGCCATCGCGATCGGGGCGTAGAAGCGGCGCCAGAAGCCGACCTGCAGCACGCAGTCGTTGGCTGTCGCCAGCTCCGCGAGCGTCCGCGACTCCTCCCCGTCGAGCGTGAGCGGCTTCTCGCAGAACACGTCGAGCCCGCGGTCGAGAGCGGCGATCACGACGGCCGCGTGGGTGTCGGTCGGGGTGACGACGACGCACCCGTCGACGCCCGGGTGCTCCATGGCGGCCTCCGCGGTGGGATACACCGCGGCGTCTCCGAGCAGGTGGTCCAGCCCCTCGACGGCCTCCGCGCGCGGTTCGGCAACGGCCACCAACGCCGCGTCGGGCAGGTGGCGAGCGATCGCCTCGGCGTGGACCCGTCCCATGCGGCCGACCCCGATCAGGGCCAGCGATGCGCCCGCGTGGTCGATCTCGCTCACGCCGACGGCGGGGGCGCCGGACCCTGGGTGTCCTCGACGAACAGGAC
The DNA here is from genome assembly GCA_963716215.1 of uncultured Thermoleophilaceae bacterium. Lineage (GTDB taxonomy): Bacteria > Actinomycetota > Thermoleophilia > Solirubrobacterales > Thermoleophilaceae > JACVRW01. Next base: position 527,016 of record OY970298.1, read on the forward strand.
GTCCCGCGCGGCCCACGAGAGCGCCACGCGCGTCCCCGGCTCCACGACGCTGCCGTCGCTGCGCTCGAGCGCAGCGGGGGACTGCAGCGCCCAGATCTCGAGGCCGCTGTCCGCGACGACGCAGATGTCGTACATCGTCCCCGTGAACGTCATCCGGTCGACGGTGCCGACGACGGTGTTCTCGTCACCGGGCGGATCCCCCGCGACGACGGTGAGCTGCGCGCGATCGTGAGGCAGCACCGCTGCCAGGGGGGTTCCGTTCGACACGAACCCGGGGACCGGCCCGCGCAGGCGCCCGGCGGCGTGGGAGAGGTGGACCAGCTCCGTCGCCCGGGACGTCTCTCCGCGGACGATCGTCCCGGCGTCGATGAAGCTCGCCACGTAGGTCGTTCGCGGGTGGCGGTACAGCTCGACGGGTGAGTCCACCTGCACCACCTGGCCCTCGTGCATGACCGCGATGCGGTCGCCGATCGCGCACGCCTCCTCCTGGTCGTGGGTCACGTGCACCATCGTCGTCTCGAGCGTGCGCTTCAACCGCACGATCTCGTCCTGCATCTCCCGCCGGAGCCTCAGGTCGAGGGCGCCGAGCGGCTCGTCCAGGAGCAGCACCGCCGGGCGCTTGACGATCGCTCGCGCCAGCGCGGCCCGCTGCTGCTGGCCGCCGGACAGCTCGGTCACGCGGCGGTTCTCCATGCCACCGAGGCCCACCAGCTCGAGTGTCTCGGCTACACGCACGCCACGCTCCGCGCGGGGAACCCTCTCCATGGCGAGGCCGAAGGCCACGTTGGCTCCGAGCCGCATGTGGGGGAACAGGGCGTAGCTCTGGAAGACGGTGTTGGTCGGCCGGCTGTAGGGAGGCCTGCCGGTCACGTCCTGACCTTCGATCAGCACCGTGCCCTCGTCAGGAGGGATGAACCCGCCGATGATCCGGAGCGTCGTGGTCTTCCCGCAGCCGCTCGGCCCGAGCAGGGCCAGGATCTCACCCCGGCCCACCTCCAGTGAGACTCCCCCCGCTCCGCCGAGCGCGTAGCTCTCCTGCCCCGGATAGCGCTTGCGCAGCTCGGAGCAGACAAGGGTGGTCACGCCGGCACCGTCGCCTTGGCGCTGCGCCGGTCGGCCCGGACCGAGATCAGCGCCGCCGCCAGCACGAGCAGGAACGAGCCTCCGAGGATCAGCGCCGAAACCGCGTTCAGCTCAGGGCTCAACCTGAAGCGCAGAGACCCGTAGATGTAGAGCGGCAAAGTCGAGTCCGAGCCGGTGACGAGGAAGGTCAGGATGAACTCATCCATCGAGACGGCGAAGGCGACCAGCGCGCCGGCCACGATCCCCGGCAGCGCCTGGGGCACGGAGATGCGCAGGAATGCGACCCAGGGGCGGGCCCCGAGGTCGAGTGCGGCGAGCTCCTGGTTGCGGTCGAGGCCCTCCAGGCGGACGAGCACGAGGAGGGTGACCACGGGGAGCGTGAGGATCACGTGGGCCACCATGATCGTCCACAGGCCCCTCTGGATGTCCAGGGCGTTCAGGCCGATGATGATCGCCAGGCCCAGCACGACCGGCGGCAGGAACAGGGGCATCGAGATGACCGCCAGGCTCGCGCCGCGGGCGCGGCCTCGAGTGCGCGACAGCTGGACGGCCGCGAGCGTGCCCAGCACCACGCTCACGCTCACCGCCACGGTCGCGACGGTCAGGCTCGTCCACAGGCTGTCGACCAGCAGCGTGTTGTCGAAGACCGACGAGAACCAGCCCAGGGTGAAGCCCTCGAACGGCAGGCCCGACCGGGTTGAGTCGTTGACCGCGAACAGCACGAGCAACACCATCGGGAAGTAGAGGAACACGAGGTAGACGAGCGAGTAGCCGAACAGCCACGGCGCTCGCTGGTGCGTGAACCCGCGCGTGTACTCGCCCGCGGCGGTGACCGAGCCAGTGGCCGCGCGCACCGCGATCAGCAACAGGAACACCGTGATCAGCAGCACCAGCGCAAGGGTCGCGCCGAACCCCCACTGGATCGAGCTGCCGAACTGGTTGATGACGAGGTTCGAGAAGAACGTCCCCTCCGTGCCACCGATCAGCTGAGGCGTGACGTAGTCGCCCATCATCGCGATGAAGGAGAGGACGAAGCCGCCGAGCAGGCCGGATCGGGCGATCGGAATGGTGATGCGCAGCAGCGCCCGAAAACGCCGCGCGCCGAGATCGGAGGCCGCCTCCAGCAGCCCCGGATTCATCCGCTCGATGGCGATGTAGGCCGACAGGAAGGCCAGCGGGAAGAGCAGGTACACGAAGGTCAGGACGATGGCCGGACGGCCGAAGCCCAGCACCCCCAGCGGCTCGTTCAGCAGGCCGATCCGCAGCAGCGCGTCGTTGAGGATTCCCTCGTCCCCGAACAGGTTCAGCCACGCCAGGACGCGGATCAGGTAGCTCGTCCAGAACGGGATGATCGCGAGCAGGAGCCACACGAGCCGCCGGCTCGGCCGCACCTTGGTGGCCACGAAGTACGCGAACGGGAAGGTGCAGACGACCGTGATGACCGAAGCCAGCGAGACGAACCAGACGGTCTTGAGCAGGGACGAGAAGTACTCGCCCTGCGAGAACAGCCGGCTCCAGTTCTCCGACGTCCAGGTGTGGACGATGTGGCCGCTCTCGGTGGGCCACAGCGAGTAGACGATCAGAACGCCGAGCGGCAGGATGAAGCCGACCACCACGAGCAGCACCGCCGGGGCCGTGAGCAGCGGGCTCGACAGCCCGGACCCGAGGACCCGGCGGACTCTGCTCGCTCGAGGCTGTGATGTGGCCGCCCGCAAGGATCAGGCGATGACCTTGTCGTAGGCCCGCGCCCAGTCCTCGGGGTTGTCGGGCGGCGCCTGGTAGAGCAGCTCCTTCGACAGGTTCGGCTTGTCGCCACCGAGCGATCTGAGCTCCGTGGCTCCCGTGCCGCCGGCCTCCAGCACCTTGTCAGTGGAGACCTGGCTGCATTGCGGGTACTTGTACTCCTCCCAGAGGTACTTCTGGACCACCGGATCGCTCCCGAAGAAGTCGATGAAGCGCAGCGCGTTCTCGCGGTTCTTCGCGTCCTTGACGAGCTGCGCGCCGTCGATCCACCCGAGCGCGCCTTCCTTGGGGACGACCGCCTCGGCCACGTCCTCGCCGGCGGCGTCGTTCACGTTGTAGGCGATGCCGAGGCTCGAGGCCTGGCCGATCCACGCCTTCTTCGACTTGACCGCGTCGACGAACGCGTCGGTGGATGCTCCGATCTGGAACGGCTTCAGCTCGGCCAGGTGATTCGCGGCGTCCTCCAGGGTGCTGCCGCTCATCGCATAGATCTCCTCGCGCGGCACACCCAGGGCAAGCCCCGCAATCGAAAGGAAGTCGTCGCCCGCGCCCACCATGATGACCTTGCCGTCCGGGATCTCGTCGTCCCAGAGCTGGGCCCAGGAGTAGGGCTCGGTCGGAACCCAGTCGGCTGTCTTGTTCCAGAGCAGGCTGAGCGACGACCACTGGTTGGGGTAGAGCAGCAGCTTCGCATCGTCGGTGATGTAGGGGAAGCTCGTGTCCTCCCGGAACGGCGCGAACAGGTCGCCGCTCGAGGGCACGTCGGCGGGATCGATCGGCTCGGTCAGTCCGTTCTCGGAGTAGGTCGGCGCCCACCCGCAGTTCGCGAACACGAGGTCGTACTGGGATCCGCCGCCCGCCTGGATCTTCGTGAACATGTCCTGGTCGGACTCGGACGGCACGCCGCGCATCGTGATGCCGGTGACCTCCTTGAACCTGTCGGCGATCTCCGGCGTGACGTAGCTGACCCAGGAGAGCACGACGACCTCGCCTCCGCCTCCGCCCCCGCCCTTCGAGTCCGAGTCGTCCCCGCAGGCAGCGATGAAGCTGCCCAGGCCGCCGACCGCCAGCGCGGTGCCGGCGGAGCGTCCGATGAACTGCCGGCGGCTGACCGGCTTACGGATTGCGTCGGCCGCGGCCGCTGTGACCGCGGTGCTGCCAAGAACCGGCGACGACTGACCAGGGTCGCTCTTCATGACCGCCTTCCCTCCAGGATCGGTGGCCCGGCGTATCCCCGCCGGTACCGAGCGACCGTATCAGCCAGCGGACAAGATGACAACTGAGCGAGATTTTGGCCGCATGCCGCGACTTTATGCCGAGGTGTGTGCCAGTCAGTAGACAGTATGTCCGCAGAACGGTACGGTGTGGCCAATGGGTTCGGGTCAAATCCGCGTGGGCTCGGCCCCGGTGTCGTGGGGCATCTTCGAGCTCACGACCGGCGACGAGAACCTGATCGCCCGCGACGCGCTCCTCACCGCGATGCGCGAGTGCGCCTACTCAGGGACCGAGAGCGGACCGCCCGGCTACCTCGGGGACGCCGCCGAGGCCCGTGACGCGCTGGATGCCCACGGCCTGGCGTTCGCGGGCACCTTCCTCCCGAGCTCCTTCAGCGAGGCCGGATGGCGCGAGCGGCATCGCGCGGAGCTCGAGACGGCGCTCTCGTTCGTCGCGGGTGTGGCCGGCGACGACGACGCGCCGGTGGTCCTGCTGTCGGACGCCTACCTCGTCGCCGAGTCGGTTGACGGACTCGATGCCGACGGTTGGCGCCGCACGCACGCGCACGTGAACGAGGCGGCCGCGCTGTGCCGAGACCGCGGCCTGACCCCCGCGTTCCACTACCACGCGGGCAGCTTCGTGGAGACACCGGAGGAGATCGATCGTCTGGTGGAGGGCGTTGACCTGGACCAGATCGGGCTTTGCTTCGACTCCGGCCACAGCGTGTTCGGCGGGGGAGATCCACTCGACTTCCTCGCGCGCTACGGCAGCCACGTCGTCCACGTGCACCTGAAGGACGTGGACGCGAACATCATGCGCGGGCTGCGGGACGACCGGGCGGGACTGGACGAGGGGTGGAAGCGCGGCGTGTTCTGCGAGCTCGGCGACGGCTCGGTGCCGGTCCAGGAGTGCCTCGAGCAGCTCGACGCGATCGGCTACCAAGGGTGGGTGATCGTCGAGCAGGATCGACTGCCCACACCCCAGGACTCCCTCTCCGCCTTCAGCGCCGCGGCGGCGCGCAATCGCGGGTTTCTCACCGCCCTAGGGCTATAGACCGGAGCCAGATGACGCATGAGACCAACGCCGTTGACGAAGCCGCCGACCTCAGGCAGATGGCGGAGACGGCCCTGTTCGTACGCGAGGAGACGGTACGACTCACCTCGATCGCGAAGACCGGCCACTACGCGTCCACCTTCTCGTGCGCGGAGATCCTGGCCGTGCTCTACGACGACATCCTGCGCCTGCGCCACGGCGAGCCCGCCTGGCCCGATCGCGACCGCTTCCTACTAGGCAAGGGACACGCCGCCGTCGGCGTCTACCCGCTGCTGGTGCGCAACGGGTTCTTCGAGACGTCGGTGCTCGACGAGTACACCCGCCTTGGCAACCCGCTCGGCGACCACCCGGACATGCGGCGGGTCCCCGGGATCGACTTCAGCTCCGGCTCGCTCGGGCATGCGCTGTCGGTGGGCTTGGGCATGACGATCGCGGGTCGCATGCAGAGCCGTGACAGCCGCGTGTTCGTGCTTCTCGGAGACGGCGAGCAGCACGAGGGCCAGGTCTGGGAAGCGGCCATGTGCGCCGCCCACCACCGCGCGCGGAACCTGATCGCCATCGTCGACCGCAACCGCTTCTCCCTCGACGGCGAGGTCGAGGACGTCATCGGCCTCGAGCCGCTCGCCGCGAAGTGGGAGGCGTTCGGCTGGAGCGTGGACGAGGTGGACGGACACGACCTGCAGGACCTCCGGCACACGCTGCGGCGGGTCGTGGCCGACGAGGCGCGCGAGGGCCCCGCGGTCGTGATCGCCCACACGGTGAAGGGGAAGGGGATTTCGTACATGGAAGCGGAGACCGGGTGGCACCTCGGATGGCTGCAAGAGGATGACGAGCGGGACGCGTACGAGGAGCTCCGGAGAGCGCATGCCGAAGGCCGCTGACCACAAGCTGCGCCCCGGGTCGTGGCATCTGCTCGACATGGCGGACCGCGCGCCAGGGTTCGACTTCCTCTCGGATGCGCTGAGCGAGCTGGTGGACGCCGGGCATCCGATCGTCGTCGGTACCGCCGACCTGAAGTACTCGAACGGTCTCGTGGCGTTCGAGCGACGCCATCCCGATCGGTTTGTCCAGTTCGGCATCTCCGAGCAGAACATGGTCTCTGCCGCGGCCGGTCTGGCGGCGGACGGCATGCTGCCGTACGTCGCGACGTTCGCTTCCTTTCTCGCGCTGCTCGCATGCGAGCAGGTGCGTACCGACGTCGCCTACACGGGTCTGCCGGTTCGGCTGATCGGCCACCACGCCGGTATCGCCCTCGGCTTCTACGGCACCTCGCACCACGCCACCGAGGACTTGGCGATCCTGCGCAGCATGCCCGGCATGACCGTCGTCGCGCCGGTCGACCACGTGCAGCTGCGTGCGGCGATCCTCGCGACCGTCGACCATCCGGGACCGATCTACTTCCGGATCGGCCGGGGGCGCGACCCGCAGGTGTACACGGGGTCGCCCGAGTGGACACTGGGTCGCGCGGTGTGGCACCGCGAGGGTAAGGACATCGCAATCGTGGCCACCGGCTCCTGCGTCTTCCCGGCGCTGGACGCCGCGGCCAAGCTCGAGCGCGACGGCATCTCCGCGGCCGTGGTGGACATGCACACGGTGAAGCCCCTCGACGCGGAGTCGGTGCTGCGCGCGGCTGACTCCGCCGGCGTGATCATGTCGGTCGAAGAGCACAACGTCCTGGGCGGGCTGGGCGGCGCGATCGCCGAGGTGCTGGCCCAGCACGGTGCCGGCTGCCGGCTGCACAGGCACGGGATCCCGGACGAGTACAGCTTGATCGGCCCGCCCACGCACCTGTACCGCCACTACGGCCTCGACGGCGACGGGATCGCGCGCGAGGCGCGCCGCGCGCTGGACCTGCCCGAAGACTGATCGTCCTCAGTCGACCGCGATGTGGTGACGCTCCCGCGGGAGCATCTGCTCGTACCCGTCGCGCGCCTCGCGCGTGGAGCTGAGCTCGGACGTCTCCGAGACCGGCACGTCCCACCACGCGCCGGAGCCGCCGAAGCGGCCCTCCGGATCGACCTCCACGTAGATCACGACGGTCTCCGACAGGCCGCGCGCGGTCGACAGCGCATCGCGCAGCTCGGACGCGCCGCGGGCCACGATCACCTCGGCACCGAGGCTGCGCGCGTTGGCGGCAAGGTCGATCGGAACGCGCCGCCCTTCCTCGCCGCGATACTCGAACCGTGTCCCGAAGCCCTGCGACCCCAGCGCGTCCGACAGGGCGGCGATCGAACCGAACCCGTGGTTGTCCACCAGCACCACGGTGAGCTTCAGGCGCTCCTGGACCGAGGTCATGATCTCCTGGGACATCATCAGCCAGGAGCCGTCGCCCACCATCGCGTAGATCTCGCGCGACGGGTCGGCGAGCTTGGCCCCCAGGGCTCCGGCCACCTCGTAGCCCATGCACGAGTAGCCGTATTCGACGTGATAGCCCTTCGGGTCCCGCGTCCGCCACAGGCGATGCAGGTCGCCCGGCATCGAGCCGGCGGCGCAGACCACGACATCCCTGGGCTCGGACGCCTCGTTGACGAGCCCGATCACCTCCGCTTGGGTGGGCAGCTCGCCGTCTCCCGGCTCGACCAGGCCGGTCACCTCCGCGCGCCAGCCGTCGGCGGCCTGAACGCCTGCCTCCCGGTGCTCGGGCGCGACCTGGTGATCGCCGACTCCCGCAGACAGCTCTTCGAGCACCGCGCGAGCGTCGCCGTTGAGCGCGATCGCGGCGTGCTTTGTGGCGTCGAGCTCGGCAACGTTGACGTTGACGAAGCGAACGTCGGGGTTCTCGAAGAGTGTCTTGGACGCCGTCGTGAAGTCCGTGTAGCGCGTGCCCACCCCGATCACGAGGTCGGCCTCGTTCGCGAGCTTGTTCGCGGCGCTCGAGCCCGACACCCCGATCGGACCGAGGCACTGCGGATGCCGGTAGTCGAGCGAGCCCTTGCCGGCCTGGGTCTCTCCCACCGGGATGCCGGTGGCCTCGGCGAACTGCCTGAGCGCCTCGGTCGCGTCCGAGTAGATCACGCCGCCGCCGGCGATCAGGACGGGGCGTTCGGCCGACGCGAGCGCACGGAGCGCGCGGTCGAGAGTCGCGCGATCCGCACGCGCCCGGGGCACGTGCCAGGTTCGCGGCTCGAAGAGCTCACCCGGGAAGTCCCAGGCCTCGGCCTGGACGTCCTGCGGCAGCGCGAGCGTCACCGCACCGACCTCCGCCGGGCTGGTCAGCACCCGCATGGCCTCCATCAGGGCGGCGGGTAGCTGCTCGGGACGGTTGATCCGATCCCAGTAGCGCGAGACCGCCTTGAAGGCGTCGTTGACGGACACGTCCTGGGACCACGGTGACTCGAGCTGCTGGAGCACGGGCCCGGGGAGCCGCCGCGCGAAGATGTCTCCTGGCAGCAACAGCACCGGCAGTCGGTTGACGGTGGCGGTGGCGGCGCCCGTGACCATGTTGGTCGCGCCGGGACCGATGGACGACGTGCACGCCATCGCCCCCAGGCGATTGCACATCTTCGCGTAGCCCACCGCGGCGTGGACCATCCCCTGCTCGTTGCGCGCCTGGTAGTAGCGGAGCTCGTCCTGGTACTGGAGGAGCGCCTGGCCGATGCCGGCGAGGTTGCCGTGTCCGAAGATCCCGAACACCCCGCCGAAGAAGGGCGCCTCGGCGCCGTCCCGCTCTACGCGCTGAGCCGCGAGGAAGCGGATAACCGCCTGCGCCACGGTGAGTCGTTCGGTTCCCGGCACGGACGCGGCGCAGGCTAGTCGCTAATCACTCAGCAGTCAACTTGTCCGCTGGGCGGGACGGTTCGTCCCGGCCCTGAACCCCAGCGCGTAGGAAGCTCGCTCCCCGGCTTCGACGACGCGAGAGGCCATCGTCGCCCTGTCCCCGAGGATCAGCGGCTTCGTCCCGCTGATGGAGACGGCCGCTCGGACTTTGCCGGTGTGGTCGAAGATCGGAGCCGCGATCGCGGCGATGCCCAGCGTCACGTCCTCGTCGCTGACGGCATAGCCCTGCTCGCGGATCTCTTCGAGCATCGGCACGAGCTCGCGCCGGGTCGCCGCGGCCAGCGGAGTCGGTCGCTCGAGCGCCCCCGCGAACACCTGCTGCCAGAGCTCATCCGGCTCGAACGCGAGCAGCGCCCTCGGCGCGGCCCCGACATGCAACGGGAGCGCGCCGCCCAAGCGCAGTGCCAGCGACTGCACCCGCTCGCCCTCGATTCGCTCGATGCAGACCGCCTCGAGCTCCCGCCGGACGCAGAGGAAGACGGTCTCGCCGGTGTCGCGGTGGAGGGTCTCCATGGCGGGCAGCGCCGCCTCCCGCTCGTCGAAGCGGCCCACGGCCGCGTTGCCCAGCTCCAGCAGGTGCAGGCCGAGACGGAACCTGCCTCGCGCCGGCGCCGGCTCCACCACCCCGTGCAGCTGGAGGCTCGCGAGCAGCCTGTAGACCGAGCTGCGCGGCTCGCCGAGCTCCGCCGCGATCTCCGCGCTCGTCAGGTCCTGACCGCGAGCGAGTAGGTCGAGCAGTGCGATGGCCTTGTCCAAGACCATTATCGACCCGTCGGCTTGAGCCATCGGCGATCTCCAGGCAGGTTGACGAGCTTCGTGTCCGCTGGAGCATTGTCTTGCTCAGCGGGCACCTCGGCCACGAGATGCTAGTCCCTGGTCAAGCACGACCTCTAATTTGGGTGGAGTGTTCGAGCTCGGCATCACCACCTTCGCCGACGTCAGCCCATCGCTGCCGGCCGACCAGCGTCTGCGCAACCTGCTCGAGGAGGCCGTGCTCGCCGACCAGCTCGGGCTCGACGTGTTCGCGGTGGGCGAGCACCACCGGCCGGACTACGCCGTGTCGGCCCCCGCTGTCGTCCTCGCCGCCGTCGCCGCGCGCACCGAGCGCATCCGCCTGTCGAGCGCGGTCACGGTGCTCAGCTCCGACGACCCGGTGCGCGTCTTCCAAGCCTTCGCCACGCTCGACCTGATCTCGGGCGGCCGCGCCGAGATCATGGCCGGCCGCGGCTCGTTCATCGAGTCCTTTCCGCTGTTCGGCTACGACCTCGACGACTACGACGAGCTGTTCGCCGAGAAGCTCGGGCTGCTGCTCCAGCTGCGCGACAGCACCCACGTGACCTGGTCCGGCAGGCACCGGGCGCCGCTGGACGGGGCCGGGGTGTGGCCGCGGCCGCTCCAGGAACCGTTACCCGTGTGGATCGCGGTCGGCGGAACGCCCAAGTCAGTCGCGCGGGCGGGCATGCTCGGGCTGCCGCTGACGATCGCGATCATCGGCGGCGAGCCCGCCCGCTTCAGGCCGCTCGTCGACCTCTACCGCGACGCCGCGGCCCGCGCCGGCCACGACCCGGCGGGCCTGCCGGTGGCGATCAACACCCACGCGTTCGTGGCAGCCAGCCTCGAGCAGGCCAACGCCGCGTTCGCGCCGTCATACATGTCGGTGATGAACCGCGTCGGGCGCGAGCGCGGCTGGCCACCGATGGGTCGTGCTCAATACGACGCGCTGGCCGCCCCCACCGGTGCCCTCGCCATCGGCCCACCCGAGCAGGTGGCCGAGAAGATCCTCTACGAGCACGAGCTGTTCGGGAACGTGCGCTACATGGCGCAGATGACCGTTGGCGACGTGCCGCACGCCGACGTGATGCGCTCGATCGAGCTGTTCGGCACCGAGGTTGCCCCGCTGGTGCGCGCCGAGGTCGAGCGCCGCGAGGCCACCCCGGCGCTGCGCGACTAGAGCTCCAGCACCGACAGCACGTTGCCTGCAGGGTCGCAGAACCAGGCGATGTTGGGCCCCTCGTCGCGGAAGATGCCCTTGTCGTCCTGCTTCATGCCCTCGTAGCGCTCGAAGCTCACGCCCCGGGCGGTCAGCTCGTCCACGGCCGCGTCGATGTCGTCGACCGGGAAGTTCAGGATCGTGTAGTCGGCCGGGGTGTGCTCCTCCTTCGGGTAGACCAGCGTGGCCCTGTCCCCAGCGATGTGGAGCGTCAGCAGCCCGTTCTCCTCGGAGACCTCGATCCCGAGCGTCTCGCCGTAGAACCCGCGGGCCTTCTCTACGTCGTCCACCGCGAAGCCGCTGAACGCCTTGGTGTCAGCAAACATGACCGACTCCTTTCGTTGCGTGTCATGTAGAGACCGGCCCGGGCGCCGGAACTCATCGCTCAGTCGACGCGGTCGGGCAGGCCGAAGCGCTCGAACGTCGCGGCCACCGTCTGCTCGTCGAACTCCTGCTCGGGCCAGCGCTCGTAGAAGTGCTGGTCGCGGCTGAGCATCGGGCGGTTGATGAATGAGGTGATCGACGTGACCTTCGACGCGGGGTCGAGCGCCATCACGTCGAGGGCGAACGGGCGATAGCTCTGGTGCTGCTCGTACCACGCATAGCTGCCCACGGCGAGCTGCCCGTTCGCGCGGGTGGGCACATGCCGCCAGCGCCAATCGCCCGACAGCGGCCCGCCGGTCAGGAAGCCGGACAGCGCCTCGTGGCCGCGGAACCACGCCGGCAGCGGCGGCATCGACCACTCCGCGTCCTCGGCGAGCATGGCGATCACCGCATCCACGTCCCCGCGCTGCATCGCGTCCATGTAGCTCTCGACTACCGCGCGCAGCCGCTCGTCGCCGAGCTCGCGCAGCGTGGTCTGCTGGCTCTGCTCGGGGAGCTTCTCGTCCACCGTCTTGCGAGCGCGCTGGAGGGCACTGTTCACGGACGCCACGCTCGTGTCGAGCGAATCGGCGGTCTCCTGCGCGGAGAAGCCGAGCACCTCGCGCAGGATCAGTGCGGCGCGCTGGTTGGCCGGCAGGTTCTGCAGTGCGGCGACGAAGGCCAGCTCCACGCTCTCGCGCAGCTCGTAACGAGCCTCGGGCGCCACGTAGGTGTCCTCGAGACCCATCGGCTCGTCGGGATATGGCTCCACCCAGGTCGACTCCAGCGGGGGCAGCCCGAGTCCGTCGTGGTACTCCATGGACGGACCGAAGTCGACCGGGTGCACCCGCTTGGGGCGCCGCTCGATCGCGTTCAGGCAGGTGTTGGTGGCGATCGTGTAGAGCCAGGAGCGCAGCGAGCTGCGGCCCTCGAACCGGCCCAGCCCACGCCATGCGCGCAACGAGACATCCTGGAGGGCGTCCTCCGCGTCGTGCACGGAGCCCAGCATCCGGTAGCAGTGCGCGTGCAGCTCCCCGCGGTAGGGCTCGATCAGTCCGGCGAATGCGTTCTCGTCGCCCCCGCGGGCGGCCTCGAGCAGGGCGGACTCCGTAGGCATCCCGAGCAGGTTAGGCGATTAGTTGTGGCCCCCGTTCGGGTCTCAGTGGGTGGAGATGATGCGAGACCCCTCTAAGCACGTCGTGCACCTGGAGCTGCACACCGGCGACCGCCAGGGGGCCCAAGCCTTCTACGCCGACCTGTTCGGCTGGCCGGCCGAAGAGGTCGAGGCCCGCCGCGGGCCCTACCTGGCGCTGGAGCTGGGCCGCGGCATCGGCGGCGGCATCGTCGAGTGCGCCACGCAGCGCCCGCTCTGGCTGCCCTATGTAGAGGTGGCCGACGTCGGCGCGGCGACCGAGCAGGCGCGCCGCCGCGGCGCCTCGGTCCTGCTGGAGCCCCGCGAGGGCCCGGCCGGCTGGCGCAGCGTCGTCGCCACTCCAGCCGCTGGGGAAGTGGCGCTGTGGCACCCGCGCGCGGTGAGATTGGGATAGGTTCCCGGACCGGACTACCGGACCCTGGAGGGGACTCGCATGAACAGTCGTCGGTGGATAACGCTCGGCGCGACGCTTGGCACGCTCGCGCTCCCGGCGGCCGCGCTCGCCCACCTCGAGCGGCCCTCGTACTGGCCCGACCCGGCTCCGGACAAGTCCGTCAAGCCCGCCGCCGGCGGCAAGGTGCCCAAGCTGCGCTCGCTCGAGTCCGCCGTCACCGGCAAGGGCGCCGGCGACGTGCGGGTGGTCTGCCAGGGCAAGAACGGGCGCGCGTCGCTGCGGGCGCTCGACAAGTCGATAGCGGCGGCGCTCCGCCACGGGTATCGGCTCCGCCCCAGCCAGCCCAAGCTCAAGCTGACGCGCAAGCAGGCGCGCACGCTGGCCCAGCAGAACGCCGCGCTGGCGCGCAAGTGCGACTTCAGCGAGATCCAGCCGGCCGTGAAGGCGTCCGGCAACAACGACCGCGTCGTCGTGATGCCCGGTCGCTACACCGAGCCGACCTCTCGCAAGCAGCCGCTCAACGACCCGCGCTGCGCGACCCTGACCCAGAAGGACTCCGGCGGTGCGGAGACGCCGAGCTTCCGCTACCAGGCCACCTGCCCCAACGACCAGAACCTGGTCTACGTCCAGGGCCGCGAGGTCCCGGACACCCCCGCGCCGAGCCCGCCCCTGATGAACCGCCAGGGCATTCCTGACCTCGGCCCCTGCGCCCGCTGCAACCTGCAGCTCGAGGGCAGCGGCGTCATGCCCACGGACGTGATCGTGGACGGGGCTTCCGGCTACACCTCGAAGAGCCCCGAGGCCCGCCCGCGCAAGCTGCACAAGCACGTGGTGATCCGCGCGGACCGCGCCGACGGCTTCGTGGTGCACAACCTCACCGCCCGCGGCGCGCTGGAGCACGGCATCTACATCGAGGAGACCGACGGCTACCGGATCGACACGGTGAAGATGTTCTGGGCGGCCGACTACGGCAACCTCACCTTCACCTCCGACCACGGGCTGTACACGGACTGCGACGGCTTCGGGGCCGGCGACGCCGTGCTCTATCCCGGCGCCGCTCCCGAGACCGGGGAGCAGATCGACCTGAGCTTCTACCTCGGCGGGCCTCGCATCAACACCGTGGTGCGCGACTGCGACATGCGCGGCAGCGTGCTCGCCTACTCCGGGTCGATGGGCAACAACGTCCGCATCACGAACAACAACATCTACGCCAACAGCGCGGGCATCTCGACCGACTCGATCTCATCGGCCGGCCATCCCGGTTACCCCGCGGACGGCGTGGAGGTCGACCACAACTGGATCTACTCGAACAACCTGAGCCTGTTCGGCAAGAAGAACCCGCCGGTGGAGCCCGCCCTGGGCATCCTCCCCAACGGCGTCGGGATCTTCTGGGCCGGCCACAACAACGGCCGCGTCCACGACAACTGGATCTGGGACAACTGGCGGGCGGCGGCCTTCCTGATGTCGATCCCGGACTTCCTGAACACCCCCGAGGGCAACGTCAACCCGGGCGCGTCGTGCAAGAACCCGATGCTCTCGACCTCCTGCAACAACCGCTACTTCCGCAACCAGCTCGGACGCGTGCCCAAGGGCTTCAAGCCGTTCCCGGCGCTGCGCAAGTTCGACAACAAGGTCGGCGCGGTCAAGGGACGCGCGCCGAACGGGGTCGACTTCTGGTGGGACGAGGGCGGCATCGGCTCCGTGACCGGCAACTGCTGGTACGCCAACAAGGGGCCGAACGGCAAGGCCGACAGCGTCACCGGCCCGGGCGCCGGCGACGCCCCACAGGTGCTCCCGTCGAACTGCGCCACCAGCGTCGGCACCGGCGACCCGGCGAAGGTCGACTACCTGCTGGCGTGCTTCTTCGCGCGCGAGGGACAGGGTGGCGGACCCGACACCTGCGACTGGTACCAGCTGCCACCCAAGCCGGGCAGCAAGGCCGCGCTGCGCAAGCAGAAGCGTTTCGAGGCCGGGGTGCGGTCGTTCCTGCGGTCGGCGCGCGCCAAGCAGCTCGACGATCAGGTGGCGGGCCTGTCGGACTGGAAGCCGAGCCAGGCCTCGGCGGCGCCAGCCGGGCGCGCGGCCAGGCCGCTCGGCCAGATGCTCGTCGGCTCGGTGGCCCAGATGGCCAAGTGCTCCGACTGGCGCGGGGGCACCCGCGCCCAGCGTGTGGCCACGATCCACGACATCCGCCAGCAGATCAACCTGCGTGACAGCGCGGTGCCGACGCCGGAGCTGTCCGACGCGGCCGCCTACGGGGTACTCGACCGCACCTGCCGCCAGGACCTGGCCGGGAGCGTCCGGCTCTACAAGGTGTATGCGCGGGCGACCGCGTTCGCGCCGTTCGCCGAGAGGCGATGAAGGCCCTCCGTGACAGGCTGACGTTCTCGAACACGATCTCCGTGATTGCCCTGTTCGTGGCGCTCGGCGGCAGCGCCTACGCGGTCGGCAAGAACACGATCGGCAGCGGCCAGCTGAAGACCGGGGCCGTGCAGCGATCGGACATCGCGGCCAACTCGATCAACTCCAAGAAGGTCGCCCGCGGCAGCCTGCTGCGCAGCGACTTCCGCCGCGGACAGCTGCCCCGGGGCGCCAAGGGGGAGACCGGAGCGCCGGGCGCGGCCGGCGCCACAGGCGCGGCCGGCTCGGCGGTCGCGTTCGCGGAGGTCGGTCCCGACGGGACGGTCGTCGCAAACTCGGGCGCGCGCAACATCACCAACGCGAACATCGACCACACGGCCGCCACCGGCATCTACTGCTTCAAGAACCTGCCCGCCGGCACCAGCCAGGTGATGGTGGTGGCGGACAACAACGGCGGCACCGGCGGGTTCCGGGACACGCTCGTGTCCGCCAACTACGACTCACGCACCGCGCCGGGCACGCCGAACCTGCTCGGCTGCACGGCGGGCGTCCACTCGGCGCGCGTGTCGACGATGGACATCAACAACGCCGCGGGCGCCAACACCGCGGGGACGTTCAACCCGCAGCCCGGCGACCGACCGTTCATCGTCTGGTTCGAGGACTAGCCGGCTGCCGAGGGGCTGACGGCGCGGAGGATCTCCCCCACGTGCCGGTGGTCGGTGCCGCAACACCCGCCCACCACGACTAGCTCCGGCAGCTGCTCCCGCAGCGCGGCGTGGCGCACCCCCAGGTCCACGGGATCGCCCTCGTCGAGCTCCTCCGCCTCGTCCAGCTCGGCGTGGCTCTTGGTCGACGCGTTCGTGCGCAGGCCGCGGATGCGTGCCGGCCAGGTCTCGCCCGCGTCGAGCACGTGCTCGAAGTGGGTCGGGTGCGCGCAGTTGACCATGTAGTACGCGGGAGCCTCGTCGGTGGCAGCGTCGACCTCGCCGATCGCCTCTCCGAGCCCCTGCCCGCTGGGCAGGCGCCCGTCGGTCTCGACCGTGAACGCGATGGCCACCGGCATGCCGGCGTCGGCAGCCGCCAGCGACACCCCGATCGCCTCCTCCGCGTAGGTCATCGTGATCGCCGTGACCATGTCGGCCGCGGTGTCGCTGAAGGTCGCGATCTGGGTCGAGTGGTAGTCCCGCGCTTCGCCCGCGCTGAGCTTCGTCGAGGGCCTGTAGCCATCGTCCTGTGGGCCGATGCAGCCGCTGATCACGACCGGCGCGGCGCCGGTGTCTGCCTCGGCGCGCAGCTCCTCCATCAGCGCGATCGCCCGGCGGTTGAGGTCGTCGAGCTGATCCTCGTCGTACCCCAGCTCCGCCGCCCAGCGCGGGCTGGCGCGCCAGGTGGGGCTCTCGAGCACCAGGCCGACACCCTGCTCGGCCGCCAGCGCGAGATAGGGCGCGTAGTAGCGGCGCAGCTCGTTCGTCCCGGCCTCGTCGGCCAGCAGCACGAAGGCCGCGAAGGCAGGCAGGTCCAGCCCCTGGTGGAAGATCAGCGTGGTCTCGATGCCGCCGTCCGTGAGGAACAGGCCGCCGTCGAGCTGCGGTAGGCGCTGCCGGTGTCCCATCGGCGCTAAGGGTCGACCCTGGCGCCCCGTATTGCAAGCGGCGAGGAGAATGCGCGCTGTGGAGGGCATCCCGCTCACCGCCGAGGACCGGGCCATTCTGGAGCTCGAGAACGTCGCCGTCGCCGGGCACACCTGCAAGGTCGTGCTCGTGGGCGAGGGCGCGCCGGACGCCGCACGCCTCCGCGCCGCGGTCGCGCGCCGCGCGGAATCGGTGCCGGCGCTGCGGCGGCGGCTCGCGGGACCGGCCGATCGGCCGGTCTGGGTCGACGACGACCGCTTCGACATCGCCGCCCACGTCGTAGCCACCGACGCCTCGACCGGCGACGACGTGGAGCTACGAGCGGAGGTGGCGCGCCTGTTCGCCCAGCACCTCGACCGCGCCCGGCCGCTGTGGCGGATCGACGTGCTGCCGCGAGCGGGCGGGGCGGCCCTCGTGTGGCGAATCCACCACGCGCTGGCCGACGGCACGACCGCCATGCGGTTCGCCGACGAGGTGCTGTGGGAAGCGGCGGATGCCGGCGCCGGCACGGCCGCGCACCAGCACCCTGCGCACGGCGACGAGGCCCGCCGGCACGCGCGCCTGGCGGCGTTCGTCCGGCACGAGCTGGCGTTTGCCCCCGGCCGCTCCCCGTTCGACGGCACGATCGGGACGAACCGCGAGGTGGCCTTCGCCCGCGTTCCGCTGCGCGAGCTCCACGACGCCGCCAAGCAGCTCGCTGGCGCGACCGTCAACGACGCGGTCCTCGCCGCCGTGGCGGGCGCCCTGCGCACCTGGATCCAACACCACCACGGCAGGCTCGGCGGCGTGCGCGTGAAGATTCCCGTCAGCCTCCACCACCCCGACGACGACGAGGGCAACCGCGACTCGTTCTTCACGCTGGAGCTCCCGCTCGGCGAGCCCGATGCCGTGCGGCGGCTGATCGCGATCCAGCGCCGCCACCGCCGCGCGCAAGGCCGACCACGATGCCGAGACGCTGGAGGAGCTGCTGCGGGAGCTCGCCCGCGTGTCGCCGCAGCTCGAGCGCTTCTGCCGCCGCGTGGAGGCCAGCCCGCGCGCGTTCGCGCTCAACGTGTCCAACGTGCCCGGGCCGCCGCGGCCGGTGGCCGTGCTGGGCGCGCCCGTGGAGGCCGTCTACTCGATCGCCGAGATCGGCCAGCGGCACGCGTTGCGGATCTCCGTGGTGTCGCTGGCCGGACGCCTGCACTTCGGCTTCTGCTCGGACCCGGCGATCGTGGGCGACATCGACGTGCTGGCCGAGGGCGTTGAGACCGAGGCAGACGAGCTGATCGCGGCCGGCGCGGTGCGCTAGCTTCGCCGCCGGTGTCCCTCGGTGCGGAGCCAGTCCTCAGCCAGCGCGAGCTCAACCGCGCTGTGCTCGCGCGCCAGCTGCTGCTGCGGCGCACCCGCACCACGTTGCCGCGCGCGCTGGAGCGCGTGGCCGGCCTGCAGGCGCAGTACGTGCCGTCGATGTACGTCGGGCTGTGGTCGCGCCTCCACGAGCTCGAACGCGACCGGCTCACGCGCGCGCTCGAGCGGCGCTCAGTGGTGCAGGCCACGCTGATGCGCATGACGATCCACCTCGTCTCCGCGCAGGACTACTGGCCGTTCGCGATCGGAGGCCGCGCCGCCCGCCGCGAGCAGTGGCTGCGCGCTCGCCCCGAGATGTCGGCGGACGCGCTGCGCCGTGCCGCCGCGCGAGCCAAGCGGCAACTCGCGGCCGGACCGCTGGCGCGCTCGGAGCTGATCGAGGGCACTGACGCGCGGGCGTTCAATGGCATCGGCATGTGGCTCGACCTCGTGCGCGTGCCGCCGGCCGGGACCTGGGAGCGCCGCCGTGCCGACATCTATGCCACCGCCGAGAGCTGGCTGGGAGCGCCGTCCGTCACCCCAGCCGAAGGACTCGACCACCTGATCCACCGCTACCTGCAGGGCTTTGGCCCGGCGGCTCCGGCCGACGTCGCCAACTGGGCCGGTCTGCCGCCACGATCGGTCAGCGAGGCGGTCGAGCGCCTCGAGCTGCGCCACTTCCGCGACGAGGGCGGCGGGCTCCTGGTGGACCGGCCGCGACTGGCGCTGCCGGGCCCGGACGCGCCCGCCCCGCCACGTTTCCTGCCGACCTGGGACGCGACGCTGCTGGTGCACTGCCGGCGCACCCAGATCCTGGCGGAGCCCGACCGGCCCAAGGTCTTCAATACCAAGACACCACACTCGTTTCCCACCTTCCTCGTCGACGGTCAGGTGGCGGGCACCTGGAAGCACGAGCGGGGGAAGGTCGAACTGGCGCCGTTCCGGAGGCCGGCGCGCCCGGATCGCGGCGCCCTGGAGGAGGAGGCTCGACGACTTGCGGACTTTCACTCCCGCGCGTAACCCCGCCCGGGCCGGGGGAGTAGGACGGGCATGACCGAGCTGGCGCAGGGGGCGGCAGACGAGGTCCGCAGCCTCGCGCGCCTTGCCTTCCAGGAGCTGAGCGGCGCGGCCGGCGGGCTCTGGAGCTTTCACCGCGCGATCGCCGATCGCGCATTCGGCGCGACCGGCCCGGGCGGAGCCCCGGCGCGCGCGATCCACGACGCCATCTCGGCGCGGGTCTACGCCGGACTGGGCGGCGCGGCCCGCCTCGTCGGGGCGGCGGCGGACGCGGGCTTGGGGCGTCGCCAGGTCGCGGACGGCAGGGCGTTGTCCAGCTCGCCGCGCGGCGCGCTCGTCGTGGGCGCGCTCACCGGCCTGATCGGCGACGCGCTCGAACGCGACGGCAGCGACCTGCACGAGCCGATCAGCCTGCGTGTCCGGGGCCGGGCGGTGGCGCCCGATCCCGAGGCGCTCGCCGCGGCTTTCCCCAACGCGACCGGCCGGCTCGCCGTGTTCGCGCACGGGCTGATGGAGAGCGAGTTCGCGTGGCGCGCCGGCAGCGGACCGGAGGGCGCCACCTACGGGAGCCGCCTGCGCCGCGACCTGGGCTTCACGCCGATCGAGCTGCGGTACAACTCCGGCCGCCACATCTCGGACAACGGCGCCGAGCTGGCCGACCTGCTCGAGGAGCTGGTCGCGGCCTGGCCGGTGGAGGTGGAGCAGATCGCCCTGGTCGGTCACTCGATGGGCGGTCTGGTGGCGCGGTCGGCGGCCTATCAGGCGGCCGAGCGCGGGGACGCGTGGACCTCCCGCGTTCGCCACGTGGTTTCGCTCGGCTCTCCGCACCTGGGCGCTCCGCTCGCGCAGGGAGTGCACTGGGCCAGCGCCGCGCTGCACGCCGTGCCGGAGACCCGCACGCTGGCCGCCTTCCTGCGCCGGCGCAGCGCCGGTATCCGCGACCTGCGCCAGGGCTCGCTCGTGGACGCCGACTGGCGCGACGGCGACCCCGACGCCCTGCGCGGCCAGGCCTGCCAGGAGGTACCGCTGCTGGACGGCGCGACGCACTGCTTCGTCGCCGCCACCGTCACCGACAACCCGCGCCACCCGGTCGCCCGCCTGGTCGGTGACTTCCTGGTGCTGGAGGGCAGCGCCTCGGGGCGCAGCCGCAAGCGGCGTATCCCCTTCGACGCCGAGCGGGGAATGCTGGTCGGGGGCACGCACCACATCGCCCTGCTCAACCACCCCGCCGTCTACGAGCGGCTGCGGGGCTGGCTGGCCGACCCGGCGTAGGCGCGCGCACCGAGCGACGCCGGGGGGCCGGCGCCGGCCACAAGGAGGGAGCGCGGCCGGCGCCGGCGGTTCGTGGGGGTCTACGCGCGTGCGTGCGTCGGCCGGACGCGCAAGAGGGAGCGCAACCGCTCACCCAGGCCACGGCGCTCGCCGTCGGCCTTGCGCAGCTGCTCGGCGCGCATCTGCAGGAGCGCGACGATCTCGGCGGTCGGCTCGAAGGGGTCCGCGATCGGGCGCCCCGCGCCCAGCGGCAGCGCCGCCAGCATGCGCGAGTCGGCCTCGGCGATCAGCGCCGGCCCGCGCGGTGGGGTCGCGCTGTCCAAGGCCGCGAGCCTCGCCAGGGCGGTTAGGTCTGAATCGAGTGCGCGGCGGACGGTGATGTCGATCATGGGGTTCCCCTGGTTCGTTGAATGTACGACGGTGTGCTGGTAGTGTACGACGCACAATGCCCGAAACAAGGTCGTACAAGTTGGACTTGTCTGATCTGGAGCGCGACGGGGACGTGTCGATCACGCAGCAGCTCGTGGACCGCATCTCCGCAGCGATCGAGGCCGGCGACCTCGCGCCCGGCTCCAAGCTCCCGCCCACCCGCGAGCTGGCGTCCGAGGCGGGCGTCAACCACCTGACTGCCGCGCGCGTGTACCGCAAGCTCGCCGAGCTCGGCTACGTGACGGCCCAGGTCGGCCGCGGCACGTTCGTGCGCACGCTCGCGCCCGCCGGCAGCACCGCCCACGGCGACGACTGGCAGATCTATGCGCTTCCACCCGACGAGATCTCCTACTCAGAGCAGGTCCTGGCGGACAGCTTCTCGCTCGCCAACCGCGAGGACGTGATCTCCCTCGCGACCGGCTGGCCGGCGCCGCGCAACTACCCCACCGAGCAGCTGGCCAAGATCGCGGCCGACGTGTTCGAGGAGGTCGGCGGGGACGCATTGTCCTACCTCCCGGCCGAGGGATTGTTCGACCTGCGCGAGCAGATCGCGCTGCGCGGCCGGGAGTACGGCTACGCCGAGGACGCGGACGAGGTGGTGGTCACCTCCGGCGCGCAGCAGGCGATCGCGCTGGCGGCGCAGGCCACGCTCGAGCCCGGCGACGTCGCGGTGATCGAGTCGCCCACCTTCATCGGGATGATGACCGCGCTGCGCGCGACCGGCGCGCGCGTGATCGGGGTGCCGGTCGACGAGGATGGGCTCGACGTGGACACGCTGGAGCGGCTGCTCGCGCGCCACGAGGTGAAGCTGGTCGGCCTGCAGAGCGCGTGCCACAACCCAACCGGGCGCAGCATCTCGGACGAGCGCCGGGCGCGGTTGGCCGAGCTCGCCGTGGAGCGCAACTTCTTCGTACTCGAGGATCGCGTCTACGCCGATATGCACTTCGAAGGCGAGATCGTCCGGCCGGTGCGCGACCTCGCCCCGGCGCACGTGATCTACGTGAACTCGCTGTCCAAGGTGGTCGGCGGCGGCCTGCGCACTGGGTGGGTCGCCGCCCGTGGCCCGGTGCGCGACCGGATCGCGATGCTCAAGCTGGAGGCCGACTTCCACTCGCCCACCCTGATCCAGCACATGGCCGCGCGCTGGCTGGCGACCGGGGCCTACGAGCGCCACGTGGCGAGCACGATCCCGTTCTACCGCGAACGCCGCGACGCTCTGCTCGACGCCCTGGAGCGCCACATGCCGGGCGAGTACTACGCCGACCCGCCCGAGGGCGGCCACCACCTGTGGGTCACGCTCGCGCGGCCGCTCGACGAGCGGGCGCTGTACGCGGAGGCCGCGCGCGGCGGCATGATGTTCACGCCGGGCGGGGCGATCACGGCCGAGCGTCGCTCGCAGACCTCCTTCCGGCTGTCCTTCTCACTGCTGGACCCGGAGCAGCTGGACGAGGGCGTGCGCCGGCTCGCGCGCGCCATCCGCGAGGTGCGGCGCCGCACGCGGCACGCGGTCGCGGCGCCGATGTCATAGCCGCGACGCTGCGATCGTTGTGCTCTCCGTGAGAGCAACCGCCATCGAGCAGGCGCATGAGGACGCGCGCGCGGTCTTCCACCCGCGCGACTGGGCCATGCTGTTCGGCGTCGCGGTCATGTGGGGCGGGTCGTTCCTGTTCATGGACCTCGGCCTGGATCACTTCGCCCCGACGCTGATCGCGTTCGGCCGGGTCGCGTTCGGGGCGCTGACGCTGTCGCTGCTGCCGAGCGCGCGCCAGCCGGTGCCGCGGTCGGCCTGGCCCCAGATCGCGCTGGTCGGACTGACGTGGATGGCGCTTCCCTTCCTGCTGCTCGCGATCGCCCAGCAGTGGATCGACACCGGGCTGGCGGGGATGGTCAACGCCACCGCGCCGCTGTTCACCGCGCTGATGGGCGGGCTGCTCGTGGGGGCGCTCCCGTCCCGGCTCCAGGTGGGCGGGCTGGTGCTGGGCTTCCTCGGCGTGGTTGCGATCAGCGTGCCGTCGGTGGAGGGCAGCTCCAACCTGGTGGGCGTGCTGCTGGTGCTGGCGGCAGCGCTCCTCTACGGGCTGGCGTTCAACCTGGCGGCGCCGCTCCAGCGCCGCTACGGCTCGCTGGCGGTCACGTGGCGGGCGATGCTGGTGGCGGCCGTCCTGCTGCTGCCGGCGGCGGTCATCGGTGCGCTCCAATCCTCCTTCGCGTGGTCCAGCCTGCTCGCGATCGCCGCCCTCGGGGTGCTCGGGACGGGCGTGGCGTTCGTGTGGTTCACGGCACTGATCGGCCGCGTGGGACCGGCCCGAGCGGCGGTGGCCATCTACGTGGTCCCGGTGGTGGCCGTTGCCCTCGGGGCCGCGTTCAACGACGAGCGGGTGCACGTGGCGGCCCTGCTCGGTGGCGCGATGGTGCTGGGCGGCGCGTATCTGACCAGCCGGCCGGCGCGGCGCCGCTAGGACGTTGCGCCGGGTGCCACGCGCTCCCACAGCTCGCCCAGCTCGCGCAGCTCGGCGGCGGAGAAGCGGCTGAGGAAGCGCTCGCGGACGCCGTCGAGGTGGGTGGCGCGGGCGCGTGCGAAGAGCTCGCGGCCCTTCGGCGTGATCACGGCGTTGTAGCCGCGGGCGTCGTCCTCGCAGCGCTCGCGCCGCAGCAGGCCGTCGCGCTCGAGGCGATCCACCAGGCGGGTGAGGCCGCTGCGGCTGAGCAGCAC
The DNA here is from genome assembly GCA_963716215.1 of uncultured Thermoleophilaceae bacterium. GTDB lineage: Bacteria > Actinomycetota > Thermoleophilia > Solirubrobacterales > Thermoleophilaceae > JACVRW01. The sequence continues at coordinate 550,539 of OY970298.1, forward strand.
GCCGTCGGCGAGGTCCGCCATGCGCAGGCTGCCGTCGGGCGCGTCGGCGAGGAACAGCAGCACCTCGTAGGACGACAACGGCAGCCCGTGCTCGCGCGTCAGCTCCGCGTCGAGCGCCTTGGTCAGGCTCGAATGGGCCCGCAGCAGGCCGCGCCACGCGCCGAGCTCCTCGCGCGTGAGCAGCACGGCCGACCGGGCAGGGGTGACGGCACTCATCGCGGGCGGGTAAGGTAGTTGCTCACGCAATGAGTTTAACCCAGCTACTACGTCCCGCGAGCGGCGACCCGGAGGGGGCGCTGATCCTGTTTCACGGCCGCGGCGCCGACGAGCACGACCTGTTCCCGCTGCTCGACATGCTCGACCCCGCCCAGCGCCTGCTCGGCGCCACCGCGCGCGGCCCGCTCTCGCTGCCTCCCGGCGGCGCGCACTGGTACGTGGTGCAGCGGGTCGGGTTCCCCGATCGCGAGACCTTCGACTCGACCTACGCGCTCGCCACCGCTTGGCTCGACGGCCTGCTGGCGGAGCACGGCATCCCGCCCGAGCGCGCCATCCTGGGCGGGTTCTCCCAGGGTGCCGTGATGACCTACGCGCTCGGCCTCGGTGCGGGCCGCCCGCGGCCGGCCGGGCTGATCGCCCTGAGCGGCTTCATCCCGACCCTTGACGGCTTCGAGCTGGGCGACGCCACCGGGCTGCCGGTGGCGATCGGACACGGCACGCACGACCCCGTGATCGGGGTCGAGTTCGGACGCGAGGCCCGCGAGCGCCTGACGGACGCCGGCGCCGACGTGACCTACCGGGAGTCGCCGATGGCGCACACGATCGACCCGCGGTACCTCGCCGAGCTCCAGGACTGGGTCAGCGCTCGCGCCGAAACAGCCGCTTGACGCGGTCCATCAGCGCCCGGACCAGGAGCGAGAAGCCACCCACCGGCGTGGCGGCCGGCGGGGGTGGAGGCGGGACCGCCGCTTCGGTGGCCTCCGCGCCGCCCGGCGCGGGATTGGGCGCGGCGCCTTCGATCGACTTCTGCAGGCAGTCGGAGAAGTCGCGCAGCAAGCGGTTCGACACGTCCTGGATCATCCCGCCGCGCCCGAAGCGCGCCAGCCGCCCGGTGATGGTGAAGTCGGTCTCCGTGTCGACGGTCGTGACGCCGCCCGCTTCGCTCATCGTGCTCACGATCGTCGCCTTGGCCGACCCCTGGCCGCGCTTGTCCTGGCCGCTCGCGCGCATGACCACGCGGTGGGCCGCCTCGTCCACCTCCGCCATCGACAGCTCGCCCCGGTAGGCCGCCGTGGTCGGCCCCAGCCGGACCGAGAAGGTGCCGCGGTAGGTGCCGTCGTCGCCCGCCTCGGTGATCTCCGCGCCGGGCAGGCAGGGCGCCACCTGCTCCACGTCGATCAGCCGTTCCCAGACGCGCTCGAGCGGGGCCGTCACCTGGAACGAGTGCTCGAGCTTCATCGCGCTCGCAGCGCGTCGAGCTGGGCGGGGGTGTCCACGTCCTCGCCGCCGCCGAGGTCGTCGCACGGCACCTCGACGGTGGGCACGCTGAGCAGCAGGTTGCGGGCGCCGTGGTCGCCGGACACGTCGCGCATGCGGTCGAACAGGCGCCGCTCGAGCAGCACCGGGTGGCCGGGCTCGCCCGAATAGGTGGCGCGCACGGCGTCGATGCCCTCGGCCCGCCCCGCGATCACGCGCCCGATCGCGTCCGGCGACAGCCGCGGCAGGTCGCCGAGGGTGACGACCACCGCCTCGCAGTCGGACAGCCGGGCCAGCCCGCACGCCAGCGACGCCGACTGTCCCTCGTCCCAGCGCTCGCACACGATCAGCTCCGCTCCGTGCGTCGGGACGGTCGCGCTCACCTGCTCGGCGCCCGCGCCGAGCACCACCACGACGCGGTCGACCGGCGAGGCCGCCATCGCGCGGATGGCGTGCTCCAGCAGCGGGCGGCCGTCGAGCTCGGCCAGCTGCTTCGTGTCGCCGAAGCGCGTGCCGGCGCCGGCGGCCAGGACCAGGCCGCCGATCATGCCCCGACCTCGTGGATGCGCTTCGCGCCGCTGCTGGACAGTCGGCCGCCCTCGCGGCCGTGCCTCACCGCCACCACCTCGGACATGATCGAGAGCGCCGTCTCCTCAGGCGTGAGCGCCCCCAGGTCCAGGCCGATCGGCGCGGCCACGCGCTCCAGCAGCTCCTCCTCCATCCCGGCCGCCAGCAGGCGCTCCCGCCGCTGTGCCTGCGCGCGCCGGCTGCCCATGGCGCCCACGTACGGCGCCTCGGAGTGCAGCGCCAACTCCAGCGTGGCGTCGTCGAGCTTCGGGTCGTGCGTGAGCACGGCGATGTAGGTGGCGCGGTCGATCCCGCCGAGCAGCGCGAGCGCCTCCTCGGGCCACTTCGCGATCACGTCGTCGGCGGCCGGGAAGCGCTCGCGGGTGGCGAACTTCGAGCGCGGGTCGCAGACAAACGCTCGCCAGCCCGCCGCCTTGGCGAGCGTGCAGAGCGCGGCCGCGTAGTCGACCGCCCCGAAGATGATCAGCCGCGGTGCCGGCGCGGTCACGTCCACGAACAGGCTCACGTCGCCGACCTCGCGCAGCTCCGAGCGCTCGGCCCACATCAGCTCGTCGGCCGCCGCGGCCGCCTCGCGGTCCAGCGCGTCGTCGCCGAGCCCGCCGCTGGTGGCCCCGTCGGGCTGGACGAACAGCTTGGCCCCGAGCCCCGGCCCCGCGATCACGGTCACGAGCGCGGCCCGACCGTCGGCTTCGGCCACCTGCGCGAACTCGCCCTGAGGCGTCACTCCGAATATTCCTCCACATACACGTCCAGCTCGCCGCCGCAGGGCAGCCCGACGTCCCAGGCATCGGAGTCGGGGATGCCGAAGTGCAGCAGCTGCGGCTCGCGCTTGGCGAGCACCTCGGCGGCGACCTCGACCACCGCGCCCTCGACGCAGCCGCCCGACACGGCACCCGAAACCTCGCCGTGCTCGTTGACCGCCATCTTCGCGCCCGGCGGGCGCGGCGCGGATCGCTTCACGCCCACCACGGTGGCGATCGCGACGCGGTCGCCCCGAGCGGTCCAGTTGCGTACGTCGTCGACGACGTCCTTCACGTGCTCTCCTCTCTGCGCAGCTTCCCCATCGACAGCCGGTCCAAAGCCTCGGCCAGCTCCTCCAGCGAGGCAAGCGAATTGGCGGCCATGAACTCGTCCACGTGCGGCAACGCCGCCCGCATCCCGCGCGTCAGCGGTTGGTAGTCCGGATGGGCCTTCAACGGGTTCAGCCAGATCAGGCGGTGCGCGCAGCGCGCCAGGCGCGCGACCTCGCTCTCGAGCTGCTCCGGCTCGCCGCGATCCCAGCCATCCGAGAGCAGCACCACCACGGCACCGCGCCCGATCCGGCGCCCGTGCTCGCGGTTGAGCGTGGCGAGCGCCTCGCCGATGCGCGTCCCCCCGGACCAGTCGCGCGCGGCCGTGGAGGCGCGCTCCAGGGCGGCGTCTGGATCGCGGCCGCGCAGCTCGGCGGTGACCCGCGTGAGGCGGGTGCCGAACACGAATGCCTCCACGCGCCTCCGGGCGGCGACGCAGGCCTGCATGTAGGCGAGCAGCATGCGGGCGTAGGGCTCCATCGAACCCGACACGTCGCACACCAGCACCAGCGGGCGTGGGCGCTCGCCCGGCTCGCGCCAGTGGCGCTCGAAGGGGTCGCCGGCGGTGCGCAGCGACGCGCGCATCGTGGCCCTCAAGTCCAGCCGCCCCCCGGGTGGTGCGGCGCCGCGACGGCGGGCCTTGCGCGTGCGCCGGCTGGGGCGCGTGGGCACCGCGGTCGCGAGCCTGCGCATCACGCGGCGGGCGCGCAGCCGCTCCTCCGGCGTGTAGTCGGCGAAGTCCTTGTCGCGCAGCAGCTCCACGTCCGACCACGCCGACGGCACCACGTCGGCCTCGGCGTCCAGGGCCGCGGGCCGCTCGTCGGCGGGCACGCTGATCCGCGGCAGCACCAGCCGGGTCGCCTCGTCGAATCCGGGCGGTGCCTCGGAAGCGGGCGGCGCGGCCGGCGCGAACCACTCGGCGAACGCGGCGTCGAAGGCGGCCAGGTCGTCGTGGCGCGAGCAGAGCGTCGCGCGCAGCGCAAAGTAGGCGGCCTCGCGGTCGGCGGGGTCCACGGCGCCGAGCGCGCGGTGCGCGGACAGCAGCTCGCCCACACCGACCCTCACCCCCGCCGCCCGCATCGACGCGGCGAGCAGCGTCAGCTTGCCGGTCAGCCGGGCGCCGACCCGCTCAGACATCCTGCAGCACCCCGCCATCGCGCACGGCGTCGATGTCCTCCCGCACCTTGAGCACGACGCCGAGCGTCGAGTCCAGGTCCGCCTCGTCCAGCGCGAGCAACGCGCGGGCCCAGTCGATCGTCTCGCCCACGCCCGGCAGCTTGTAGAGCTCCTCGCCGCGCAGCCGCGCCACCGCCGCGCAGACGCGCTCGGCGATCGCGTCGGGCACGCCGGGCAGCCGGGCGCGCACGATCTCCGCCTCGCGGTCCGGAGCGGGGTAGTCGATCCAGTGGTAGAGGCAGCGGCGCTTGAGCGCGTCGTGTAGCTCGCGGGTGCGGTTGGAGGTGATCACCACCAGCGGCCGCCGCTCCGCTGTGACCGTGCCGAGCTCGGGAATCGAGACCTGGAAGTCCGACAGCAGCTCGAGCAGGAAGGCCTCGAACTCGTCGTCGGCTCGGTCGATCTCGTCGATCAGGAGCACAACGGGATCGGTCGCCTGGAGCGCCTCGAGCAGCGGGCGGCGCAGCAGGAAACGCTCCGAGTAGAGCTGCTCGCTCGCCTCGCCACCCTCGGCCCGCAGGTGCAGAAGCTGGCGCGGGTAGTCCCAGTCGTAGAGGGCGTGGTGAAGGTCTATGCCCTCGTGGCACTGGAGGCGGATCAGGCGCGCGCCGAGCGCGCCCGCCAGCGCCTTCGCCACCTCCGTCTTGCCCACTCCCGCCTCGCCCTCCAGCAGCAGCGGCTGCTCGAGGCTGGCCGCCAGGAACACGGATGTGGCGAGGCCCTGATCGGCGAGATAGCGCTCTGCGGCCAGGGCCTCGCGTACCGCTGCGGGGCTATCGACGCTCACGCCTTGGCTGCCGCCTCGAGCGCCCTACGGGTCAGCACTCGCGCCAGGTGGCGCTTGTAGTCGGGCGTGGCGTTCAGGTCCCCGGGCGGGTCCGTGCCGTCGGCGGCGTGCTCCGCCGCGCTCGCGATCGCGTCCGCGTCGAGCCCCTTGCCCCGCAGCGCCTCCTCGGTGGCGGTCGCCCTGAGCGGGGTGGACCCCATGTTGGTCAGCGCCACGCGCACGTCCTCGCACGAGCCGTCGGACGCCTTCTTGACGAGCGCACAGACTCCGACCATCGCCCAGTCCTCGGCTCGCCGGGTGAACTTCTGGAAGCCGTGGCCCCAGCCGTCGGCCGCCGGGATGCGGATCTCCGTGACCACCTCGTCGTCCGCGAGCGCCGTCGTGAGGTAGTCCTGGAACAGCTCCGTCGCCGGGATCGAGCGCAGCCCGTTCGGTCCCTGAGCGCTCACCTCGCCCTCCAGCGCGAGCAGCACGGCGGGCATGTCGGACGCCGGGTCGCCGTGGGCGAGCGAGCCTCCGATCGTGCCGCGGTTGCGCACCTGCTGGTCCGCGATCTGGGTCGCCGCGGTCGCGGCGAGCCCGAGCTCGGGCGTGTCCTGCAGGTCCGCGTGCCGGGTCAGCGCACCGATGCGCCAACTCCCGTTCTCGCGCTGGATGTGGCGCAGCCCCGGGACGTTGCGCAGGTCCACGAGCAGGGTCGGCGCCGCCAGCCGCAGCTTCATCAGGGGCAGCAGAGAGTGCCCGCCGGCGAGCACCTTCGCGTCCTCGCCGCTCTCGTGGAGCATCCGGACGGCCTCCTCGAGCGCCTCGGGAGCCTCGTAGTCGAACTTGGCCGTGATCACGACGCACCTCCTTCTCCGGGCCCGGTTGGGCCGCTCCCCGCGGATCCGCGGCCGTGCTCGTCGAGCGTGACGCCCTGCTCGCTGGCGCGCGGGCCGGCGCCGTTGCCCTGCGCCGCCTGGATCGCCTCGTACACGCGCATCGGCGTCATCGGCATGTCGAGCGACTCCACCCCCAATGGGGCGATCGCGTCGAGCACCGCGCCGGCCACGGCCGGCGTGGCCGCGATCGTGCCCGCCTCGCCGATGCCCTTGACCCCGAGCGAGTTGGTCGGCGAGGGCGTCTCGGTGCGGTCGGTCTCGAAGTGCGGCACCTCCGCCGCCGTCGGGAGCGCGTAGTCCACGAACGTGCCGGTGACCAGCTGGCCGTCCTCGTCGTAGACCACCTGCTCGTACAGCACCTGGCCGATCGCGTGGACGATCCCGCCGTGCACCTGGCCATCGATCAGCATCGGGTTGATCGCGGGGCCGCAATCGTCGACCGCCACGTAGCGCACCACAGTGACCTTGCCGGTCTCCGCGTCGACGTCCACCACGCACGCGTGCGCGCCGAACGGGAACACGAAGTTCTCGGGGTCGTAGAACGAGCTCTCCTCGAGTCCCGGCTCGATGTCGGCCGGCAGCTCGTTCGGCGGGATGTGCGCCGCACCCGAGATTTCGGCCATCGTCATCGCCTTGTCCGGCGAGCCCTTGACCTGGTACTTGCCGTCGATCAGCTCGATGTCCTCGGGCGCCGCCTCCAGCAGCGCCCCGCAGATGCGCTTGGCCTTCTCCTGCACCTTCCGGGCCGCGCGCGCCAGCGCCTCGCCGCCCACCGACAGCGAACGCGAGCCATAGGTGTCCCAGCCCCACGCACCCTGGTCGGTGTCGCCGTGCAGGACCTCCACGTTCTCCGGGTCGATCCCGAGGATGTCGCCGGCGATCTGGGCGAAGCTCGTGTCCAGCCCCTGGCCGTGCGGCGAGATGCCGGAGTAGATGATCGCCGAGCCGCTGGGCGTGACGCGCACGTTGGCCGACTCGTAGAACGCCGCCTGCAGCCCGACCCCCTGGGGGCCGACGGCCCGCGAGGGCGCGAGTCCGCAGACCTCCACCCAGGTCGAGAAGCCCACGCCGCGGTAGACGCCCTGCTTGCGCAGCTCGGCCTGCTCGGACCGGAACGCGTCCAAGTCGAAGTTCTCGAGCAGCTTGTCGAGGGTCCCGTGGTAGTCGCCCGAGTCGTAGACGATCCCGAGGGCCGTCTCGAACGGGAACTGGTCCTTGGCGATGAAGTTCTTGCGCCGCAGCTCGAGCGGGTCCATCTCGAGCTCGCGGGCGAGCTTGTCCATCGTCAACTCGATCCAGTAGGTGGCCTCCGGCCGCCCGGCGCCGCGGATCGCGTCCGTGGGCATCTTGTTCGTGAACACGCCGGTGAAGTGCAGGTCGATCGACGGGATCGCGTAGCACCCTCCCATCACGGGGAAGCCGAGCGTGGGGATGAACGGGGTCAGCAGCTGCTGGTATGCGCCCAGGTCGGCCACGATCCGCGCGCGGCAGCCGGTCACGGTGCCGTCCCGCTTGGCCGTGAGCGTGATGTGGTTGATCTGGTCGCGGCCGTGGTGGCTCGTGCTCATGTGCTCCGAGCGCGTCTCGGTCCACTTGACCGGGCGCCCGAGGCGCCGCGACAGCGCGAGGATGAGCGCCTCCTCGGCGTACACCTGCAGCTTCGCGCCGAAGCCACCACCGACGTCGGGGGCGACCACGCGCAGCTTGTCCTCCGGCACGGCGAGCATCCCGGAGAGCACGAAGCGCGCGATGTGCGGGACCTGGGTCGTCGAGTAGAGCGTGAGCTTGTCACCGCGGGCCTCGGCGACCGAGCAGCGCGGCTCGATCGGGGCTCCGGAGGTGCGGTGGTTCACGTAGCGCGCCTCGACGGTCACGTCCGCTTCGCCCGCGGCGGCCTCGAAGTCGCCGCCGGCGAGCGCCCACTCGTGGGTCTTGTTAGTGCCGAACTCCTCCCACACGAGCGGCGCGCCGTCCTCCAGCGCGGCCTCGGGCTCGACCACAGGTGGCTTTGGGTCGTACTCGACGATCACGTCCTCGGCCGCGTCCACCGCCGCGGCGCGGCTGGTGGCGACGACCACTGCGACCGGGTCGCCAACGTGCTTGACCTGACCGCGCTTGAGCGGCCAGTGCTCGGGCGTCTTGATCTCCACACCGGGCGGCGCCCACACCATCGGGATCGGCCCGGCGAAGTCGTCCGCCATGTCCTCGCCCGTGAGCACCGCGACCACCCCGGCGCCCTCCTTGGCCGCGGAGGTGTCGATCGAGGTGATCGCCGCGTGCGCCTCGGGCGAGCGCACCACGATCGCGTGGAGCGTCCCTGGCAGGTTGATGTCCTCGGTGTAGCGCCCCCGCCCGGTGATCATGCGGGGGTCCTCCTTGCGCTTCAGCGACGTTCCGACGGAGGTCATGCCGACACCCCCTTCCCGGCCGCGGCCTTAACGGCCTCGACGATGTTGTGGTAGCCGGTGCAGCGGCAGAGGTTGCCCTCCAGGCCGTGGCGGATCTCGTCGTCGGAGGGGTCCGGGTTGCGCTCGAGCAGATCGGCCGCGGCCATGATCATCCCGGGCGTGCAGAAGCCGCACTGCAGGCCGTGCTTCTCCCAGAAGGCGTCCTGGAGGGGATGCAGTCCGCCGTCGGGCGCGAGGCCCTCGATCGTCGTGACCTCGGCACCGTCGGCCTGCGCGGCGAGCACCGTGCAGCTCTTCACCGCCTCGCCGTTGAGGTGGACGGTGCAGGCGCCGCAGTTGGTGGTGTCGCAGCCGACGTGGGTGCCGGTCAGGCCGAGCTCGTCCCGCAACCAGTACACGAGCAGGGTTCTCGCCTCGACCTCGGACTCGCGCCGCTCGCCGTTCACGGTGACACCTATCCGCACCGTCGCACCCATGGCTCTCTCCCCTCTGTCGCCCTCTCCTGCGCCGGCATGCTAGTCCCCGCCGCAAGCCGGCGGGAGGGTGCAAAGCCGGCAATGGCGAAGAGATAGCCTCCTCCGTTCCCATGGACCCCAAGACTCAGGACTTCGACTTCGAGGGCCACCGGCTCGTCTACGACGAGTACGGCCGCGGAACGCGCGTCGTGGTGCTGCTCCCGGGCCTGCTGTTCTCGCGCAAGATGCACCGCCCGCTGGCCGAGACGCTGGCCGAGCGCGGGCACCGGGTGATCTGCCTCGACCCGCTCGGCCACGGCGATTCCGACCGCCCACCCGAGATGTTCAACTACTCGATGACCGCCTTCGGTCGCCAGGCGATCGCGCTGCTCGACCACCTGCAGGTGAAGCAGGCGGTGATGGGCGGCACCTCGTTGGGCGCCAACGCCACGCTCGAGGCCGCGGCCGCCGCCCCCGAGCGCGTGCGGGGTCTGCTGGTCGAGATGCCGGTGCTCGACAACGCGCTGCTCGGCTGCGCCCTCGCCTTCACGCCGTTGCTGGTCGGGCTGACCTTCGGGGCGCCGGTCGCACGTGCCGCCGGAAGCGTGGCGCGGCTCGTGCCCCGCACCGGCTCGCTGCTGCCCGACATGACGCTCGACTGGGTGAGCCAGGACCCCAAGCCCTCGGCGTCGGTGCTCCAGGGCCTGTTCTTCGGCCGGGTCGCGCCGCCGTCAGAGGAGCGGCGCAGGATCAAGCAGGAGACGCTCGTGATCGGCCACTACCGCGATCCGATCCACCCGTTCTCCGACTCCGACATGCTCGTGCGCGAGCTGCCGAACGCGCGCCTGGTGCAGGCGTCGTCTGTGCTGGAGCTGAGGCTGACGCCCGAACGGCTGACCGGAGAGATCGTGGAGTTCGTGGAACGCTGCTTCAAGCCGAAGGCGCGGAGCGGCGGCCGCCGCAGGACGACGTCGGCAACGCGCCGCGGGGCGCACCGGGCTAGCTAGCCTTCCGCCGCGATGTCCCATCGCAGGGAGCAGAAAGAGGCGTTGCGGCGCGAGCGCGAGAAGCGTGAGGCCGAGGCGCGCGCATCGGCGCAGCGCAAGCGCATGGTGGGCATCGGAGGCGGTGCCATCGTGGCGATCGCGGCGATCGCGATCTTGGTGATGGTGGCCACGGGAAGCGGCGGGGACGACGGCGGCGGGTCGGTCAAGGGCTCGGGCGACACGTTCCCGTCCGGCGGCTCGGTCCCCGAGCAGAAGCAGTTCGACCTCGCTCCGGCGGCCGAGGCGGCCGGCTGCGAGCTGGAGTCGAACAAGGCGCCCTCGCGCGACCACATCCAGGACCCAGCGGAGAAGGTGAACTACCCGCAGAACCCGCCGACCAGCGGCAAGCACTTCGCCGTCCCCGCCGAGGACGGCCTCTACAACTCGGCGGCGCCCCCCGACACGGCGCTCGTCCACTCGCTCGAGCACGGCCGGGTGATCATCTGGGTCAAGCCGGACCTGCCGCGCGAGGCACGCGAGCAGATCCGCGCCATGTTCGACGAGGACACCTACCAAATGATCGTCGTGCAGCGGCCGAACATGCCCTTCGCGGTCGCGGCGACCGCATGGAACGCCGACCCCACGCCGCTGGGCACCGGGCGCACGCTCGGCTGCCCGCAGTGGAACCCGGACGTGATCGACGCGCTGCGCGCCTTCCGCGACGAGCACCGCTCGAACGGCCCCGAGCCGATCCCGTAGCCCCGGGCGCCACCGACCAGAACGCCCAACTGCACGGGATCTTGCAACGCCGCATCGGCGCTGCTGGCACCGTGTTCCAGACCTAGTGAGGCTGCTCGTCACAGCGGCGGCGATGTTCTGCGCCCTGGTCGTCCTCCCCGCCTCCGCGGGGGCCAGCTCGGGCAAGGCCTTCGACTTCGAGCTCGCTCCGAGGGCCATCACGACCGATGCGTCCGCCGCCTCGGGGCGGGTCCTCTCGCGGCCTCTGGCCACCGGCCGGCGCTTCAACCTCGTCGGCATGCGCTGGCGCGGGCGGGCCGAGCCGGCGATCGGCGTGCGGGTGCGGCGACCCGGGCGCGGGTGGAGTCGCTGGCAGGCGATCGACGCGCACGCCGACCACAACCCCGACCCCCGCTCGGGCGAGCCGCTGGCGGCCGCCTCCGACCCGCTCTGGGTGGGGTCCGCGGACGCCGTCCAGTACCGGATGAGCCGGCGCGTGGACGGACTGCGACTGCATTTCGTGAACGTCGGCCGGCGCGCGCGTGCGCGGGTCCGTGCCGCACAGGCGGCCGAGCCCGCGTTCGTCAGCCGCGCCGCGTGGGGCGCATCCCAGTGCCGGCCACGCGAGGCACCCCTGTACGGGACCGTGAAGGCCGTCCAGGTGCACCACACGGTCTCGCTCAACGACTACTCGCCCGCCGAGGGCCCGGCGATCGTGCTCGCCGTGTGCCGCTACCACCGCAACTCGAACGGCTGGAACGACATCGGCTACAACGCGCTGGTCGACAAGTACGGCGTGCTCTACGAGGGTCGCGCCGGCGGGCTCGATCGCGCCGTCGTCGGGGCGCAGGCGCAGGGCTTCAACTCGGAGACCGCCGGTATCGCGAGCATCGGCGACCACACCACCGTGGCGGCCACGCCGGAGACGCTCTCCGCCCTCGCGAACTACATCGGCTGGAAGCTCGGCGTGCACCTCCAGCCGCTGTCGGGGAAGGTGACGCTCACGAGCACCGGCGGGTCGGCCAGTCGTTACGGCGCCGGCAGGAAGGTCACGCTCGACCGCGTGATCGGGCATCGCGACACGGGCCGGACCGCGTGCCCGGGCGAGCTGCTCTACGCCCAGCTCGACGACCTGCGCACCATGGTGGCCACCGGGGTCGGCGTCGTCCCCACCTCTACGGCGCGGCTGAGCGCGTCGCTCGCGGACTACTCGATCGACTTCGGCCAGCCGGTGCCGGTGACAGGGCTGCTGTCCGGCCCCGACGGCCTGGCGCTCGCCGCCGCCGAGGTGGAGGTTCAGACCAACGCGGACGGGCGCTGGATCACCTCTGAACGCCTGATCACCGCGGCCGACGGGACCTTCGCCGGCGAGCTGCGACCACGCAAGCGGATGTACGTGCGACTGCGCTATCCCGGCCACGCGGAGGTGCGCGGCGCCTACTCGTCGCGGCTGCTGCTGCGCCTGCGGCCGGTGATCGCGCTGCGCCGGCCGGCGAGCCGCGGCAGCGCCGGAGCGCGAGTGCGGGTGCAGGGCAGCGTGGGACCGCGCAAGCCGCGCTTGCACCTGATGCTCCAGCAGCGCGTGCGCGGGCACTTCCGCACGGTCGGCGTGAAGGCGGTGCGTGCCCGCAAGGGACGCTTCGCGACGTCGTTCGTGCCGGCCTTCCGAGCGACCTACCGCTACGCCGTCGTGGCGAAGTCGGACGACGACACCGACCGCGGCTCCACCGGCTGGCGGACGCTGCGCGTGCGCTGAGACCCCCTTAGCGGCGCTACCAGCCCTGCTTGAGATCGTCCGAGTAGAGCCCGTGCCCCGTCACCAGCATCCGCGCGGTGCGCGCCAGGATGCGCAGATCGAGCCAGAGCGAGCGGTGCTCCACGTACCAGACGTCCAGCTCGATTCGCTCGGGCCACGGCAGCGACGTGCGCCCGTTGACCTGGGCCCAGCCGGTGATACCCGGCTTCACCTCGAGCCGGCGGCGCTGGCGGTCGGTGTAGCGGTCCACCTGCTCCTGAACGGTCGGGCGCGGACCCACTAGCGCCATCTCGCCCTTGAGCACGTTGACCAGGTTGGGCAGCTCGTCGAGCGAGAAACGCCGCAGCAGGCGACCCGTCCGCGTGATGCGCGTATCGCCCTCCACGACGTAGACGCCTGCGCCCATTGACTCCGCCCCGCGCACCATCGTGCGCAGCTTCCACAGCTCGAAGGGCCGCCCGTCGCGCCCGACCCGGCGCTGGCGGTAGAAGACCGGGCCCCTGCTCTCGACCTTGATCAGGACGGCCGCCAGCGCCAGCACCGGGGTGGCCACCGCCAGCACGAGGCTGGCCACGGCCAGGTCGAGAGCACGGCTAGCGTTCCGCGTCACCGATGCAGATCCTCTACCTGCACCAGTTCTTCATCACCCGCGCGGGAGTTGGGGGCACGCGTTCGTACGAGTTCGCGCGCCGCTTCGTCGCGAGTGGGCACCGAGTGCGGATGGTAACCGCCGGCACGGGCCGCAGCTCGGTCGACGGCATCGACGTCGTGGGCGTGCCCGGGGCCTACTCGGACTACATGAGCGCCACGGCCTCCTCCAACCGCGAGCGCATGCTGGCGTTCAGCCGCTTCGCGGTCGGCGCCTCCGTGGCGGCGATGCGTGGCCCGCGGCCGGATGTGATCTACGCGACCTCGCCGCCGCTCACGATCGCGCTGCCGGCGCTGGCGGCCGCCGCGCGCTGGCGCGCCCCACTCGTGTTCGAGGTGCGCGATCTCTGGCCGGAGGCGCCGATCCAGATGGGGGCGCTCGGCAACCCGCGGCTCCAGCGCGCGGCGCGGGCGCTCGAGCGGCGCGTGTACCGCCGCGCGCGGCGGGTGATCGCGCTGTCGCCGGGGATCCAGGACGGCGTGATCGCCACCGGGGTGGCGCCCGAGCGGGTCGTGCTCGTGCCGAACGCCTCCGACCTGGACTTGTTCAGGCCCTCGCCGCCCGTCACCGGCGAGCGCTTCGTCGTCAGCTACTTCGGCACGATGGGCGAGGCCAACGACCTGACGGCCGCGATCGAGGCGGCCAGGCTGCTCCCCGACGTGAGCTTCGTGCTGATGGGCGATGGCAAGCACCGCGCGGAGCTCGAGCGGACCGCCCCGCCGAACGTCGAGTTCCCCGGCGCGGCCTCCGGCAAGGCCGAGGTGGCGGCACTGGCGGCGCGCTCCGGCGCCTGCCTGACCTTCTTCAAGGACGTGCCCGTGCTGGCCACCAACTCGCCCAACAAGCTGTTCGACACGTTCGCCGCGGGCCGGCCAGCGGTAGTGAACATGGACGGCTGGATGCGACAGCTCGTGGAGGACAACGACGCCGGGGTGTACGTGCCGGCCGGGGACGCCGGCGAGCTGGCCCGGCGGCTGGCTTGGCTGCGCGACCACCCCGAGGAGGGCGAGCGCATGGGGCGCAACGGACGGGCGTTGGCCGAGCGGGAGTTCGACCGCGACCGGCTGGCAGCACGCGCGCTCGAGGTGCTCGAGGAGGCGGCGCGCTGACCGCACTGTCCTACTGCGTGGTGAACACCAACGGCCGCGACTGGCTGCTGGCCTGCCTGGCCGCGATCGAGCGCACCCACCCGCCGGGCGTGTCCTACGAAACGCTGGTGCTCGACAACGCCTCCGACGACGGCTCCGCCGCCGCGGTCCGCGACGCCTTCCCGGCGGCGCGCCTGGTCGCGCTCGAGCGACGAGCGGGCAAGGCGGAGAACGACTCGCGCCTGCTGCGCGAGGCGCGCGGGGAGCTCTGCCTTCTGCTCAACGAGGACACCGAGCTGCGCGAGGGGGCCACGCGGGCGCTGCTCGACGCGCTGGAGGACGACCCGCAAGCGGCGGCCGCCGGGGGCCAGCTGCTGACCAGCGACGGCAAGCCGACCGCGTGCGCCTGGCGGCTACCCAACGCCGGCTGGGCGCTGGCCGGCGCGTTCTTCATGCACGACAGCTACGCGGTGCAGAGCCGCGGCGACTCGGTGCGCAAGGTCGGCTGGGTGCAGTCGAGCGCCATGCTCGTGCGCCGCGAGGCGGCCGAGCAGATCGACTGGTTCGATCCGGCCTTCTTCGTCTACTCCGACGAGACGGACTTCTGCAAGCGGCTGCGCGACGCCGGCTGGCGCGTCTTGTTCGTCCCGACTGCCGAGGCAGTCCATCACGACCAGCTGTCCACCGACACGGCAGCGATGCGCCGCCGCGTGGTTGAGTTTCACCGCGGGCGCGACCTCTACTTCCGCAAGCACCGCATGCCGGTCACGCGCATGCTCTGGCGGGTGTGCTGGACCTGGGCCTACCTGGTGCGCGCCGCCGCTGCGACCGTCCTTCCCGGCCACAGCCCGCGCCGCTACCTGGCCCACGCGCGCCAGCAACTGGACCCGAGCCACGGCGAGGGGCTGCGGGAGAGCGCGGAGGAGTACAACCGCCGCCGCGCCGACGGCCTGCGCCCGGAATAGCCTGCCCCCGGGTAACGGCTCCGCGCGCAGCCGGCCGAGCCGGCCGCTTGCGGCTAAGGTGCGCCCCGGTGGAGCACGCTGACACCGCCCAACTGGCCGCGGTCGGCGGCGCGCTCGGCTCTGTGCTGGTCCTGCTCGCACGCGGGCGGCTGACGTTGCTGGCCGGCCTGCTGGCGCTGGCGACCGCCGAGGCGGGGCTGGCGCTGTCACTCGGCGACGCGTCGTTCGACAAGCTCTCCAGCGCGGCTGGGGCCGCGGCGGCGGTCGCCGGGATGCTGGCCCTCGGCGCGGCTGCCGCGCTGCTGGCGTGGCGTCCCGCGCTCGTGTCGGTGGCTGTGCTGCTGGTCGCGCCGTTCCGCCCTCCGATCGACTTCGACAGCTCGAACCGCTTCCTGGTGTCGATCGCCGAGGACGGTCGCCTGGGCCGGCTACTCCCGCTCTACTTCGTCCTGGCGGCGGCCGCCGTCGCGCTCGGGTGGCGAGCGCTGCGGGGGCGCCCGGTGCGCGCCCTCCCGCCCGCGATCGCGCTGCCGGCGGCTGCGTTCTTCGCGCTGGCGTTCGTGTCGCTGCTGTGGGCCGACGACCTGGAGGCCGGCACCAACCTGCTGGCGTTCTTCACGCTCCCGTTCGCCGCGCTGCTCGCCACGGTCGCGCGGGCCGACTTCCCCGATTTCGTGCCGCGCGCGCTGGCGGCCGTCGCGCTCGGCCTGGCGTCCGTGTTCGCGGTGGTCGGGCTGTACCAGGTGGCCACCCACAAGCTGTTCTTCTACGCGCCCAACCTGGCCGTCTCCAACGCGAACACCGACTACTTCCGAGTGACTTCCTTGTTCGGCGACCCGAGCCTCTACGGTCGCCACGTGGTGCTCGGCATCGGCGTGGCGCTGGCGCTGCTGGCGGCCAACCGCTGGCGCACGTGGCCGCTGATCGGCCTGGTCGTGTTGATGTGGGCGGGGCTGCTGTTCTCTTACTCCCAGTCGAGCATGGCTGCGCTGCTGCTGGTCACGCTCGCGCTCGGCTTCGCCACCGGCGACCGGCGCGTTCGCATGGCCGTGGGCGGGCTGGCCGTGGTGGCCGCGCTGGGGGTCGTGGCCTTCGTGGCGGTGCAGGCCATCGACGGCGAGTCGCTGCGGCAGATCACGAGCGACCGCACCGAACGGGTCGAGGACACCGTGCGCGTGATCGAGGACGACCCGCTGCTCGGGGTCGGCATCGGCGGCCAGCCCCGCGCCAGCCGTGAGCTGGCCGGCAGCGACCGGCCGGCCCCCAACTTCGTGTCGCACACGACGCCGCTGACGGTGGCCGCGGAGCTGGGCGTGGTCGGCGTCGTCCTGTACGCGTGGCTGCTCGTGGGCGGCGTGCGTGTGATCGAGCAGGTGCGGCGCCGCGACCTGGCCTTCGGCCTGGCGCTGGGCGCCTCGTTCCTGGCCCTGTTCGTGCACGCGCTCTTCTACAGCGGCTTCCTCGAGGACCCGATCACCTGGGTCGTGCTGGCGGTCGGCGCCGGGTGGCTGTCCTGGCAGCAGGCTCTCCGAAGTCCGGCCGAGCGCTCCCAAGAGCGCGCGGAAGCAACCGCATGAGGCGCGAGACCCTGAGCCCCGGCGGAGCCTGGGTGCTCGTGGGGGTGCTGTTCGCGCTGGTGGCGATCACGCTGCCGGAGCTCGGATCCGATCCGTGGCGCTTCCGCCCGGGCGCCGTGGATCCTCAGGGGCCGCTGGCGCCGCTCGTGCGCGCGGCCGGCGAGGAGTGGGACCTCGGCATCCCACGCGCGTGCTGCTTCCTCGCCGGCCTGCTGTGCGGTGCGGCGGCGATCCTGCTGATCGCGCGGCCGCGCGCCTGGTCGAAGGGCCTCGCCGTTGGCCTGGTGCTGGCCGTGGGGCTGCTGCTGACGGCGCCGGCCACGCTGCTGCAGCTGGGCCTCCGCGACTCGACCGCGCCCTGGTTCTTCACGAACGACTCGACCTACCAGATCGAGCAGGGCGGCGACCTGCTGCTGGAGCTCGACAACCCGTACGGCCACGACTACAGCGAGTCGGGGCTGGAGCGCTTCTACACGCGCGACGGCAGCGTCTCCGAGCGCGTGCGCGACCGCGAGGTGGCACTCGAGCACTTCGCCTACTTCCCCGGCGCGATCTACACGGCGGCGGTGTGGCGCCTGCTGCCCGAGCCGCTCGACGACTACCGGCTGCTCGTGCTCGTCTGCAACCTGCTGATGCTCGCCGCCGCGCTTGCCTTCCGCGGGCCGCTGGCCGTGCGGCTCGCGCTGGGCGCCCTGCTCGTGTGCAGCCCGATCGCGATCCGCTCGGCCTGGTTCGGCCAGAACGACGCGCCCAGCATGCTGTTGGTTGTGGTCGCCTTCGCGCTCGCCAGCCGCCGTCGCTTCGGCTGGGCGGCCGCCGCCATCGCGGGCGCGATCCTGCTCAAGCAGTTCGCCCTGGTGGCCGCGCCGTTCCTCGCGCTCATGATGTGGAAGGCGGGCGCCGACCCGGACGAGCGCAAGCGTGCGGCGCTGGCCTTCGGCGGCGTGTTGGCGGCGGGCATCCTGCCGTTCCTGGTGGCCGACCCGGTCGCGTTCTACGACGACACGATCAAATACGGCGCGGGCACCTACCGCATCGTGGGCTACGGGCTGTCGGCGATCCTCGTGGAGGCCGGAATCGTGGCCGACCGCGACGGCGCCTACCCGTTCGCGCTGATCGCCCTGCTCACGTGGGTGCCGCTGACCGCGTGGCTGCTGCTGGCCCAGCGCCGCGCCGCCGAGCTGTGGATCGGCGCGGTGGGTTTCGCGATCTCGATCCTGTGGCTGATGTTCATCGGGCGGACGTTCAACAACTACTACCTGGTGTGGCCGATGACCGCCGCGGTCATCGCTGCCCTCTTGGCGCAAACGCGTACTGGTGCGACCGACCCGTGAGGTAGATGCGCTCGCCGTCCGCGACCACCGGGTTCGCGTACTTGCCGTCCCGGAAGCGCCACACCCGCTTGCCGTCGCGCGCCCTCACCGCGTAGGTCGAGTCAGGGCCGCGCGCCACCGCCCGAGCGGCGGCGGACCCGCAGCTCGAACAGACCGCGTAGTACACGAGCCCGTCCATGACCGTGGGAGCGGCGTGCACCGCGCCGCGGGCGTCGATCTGCCAGATCGTGTCCCCTGTGGCGGCGTCGAGCGCGTAGAACTTGCCGTCGTAGGTGCCAACGAACACGCGCTTCTCGGCGACCGCGGCCGCGCCGTAGATGTAGGTGCCCAGCGGCCGCGCCCACAGCAGCCGGCCGCTCTTGGCTCCGTACACGTACATCGTGCCGTCGGTGTTGCCGATGTACACACGTCCGTACGCGATCGTCGGCGTGGCGTACCAGAACTCGCGCGAGCCGAACTTCGACTGTGACTGGGCGCTCCACAGCATCCGGCCGGTCCGGGCGCTGAGCGCGTAGATCGTCCCGCCGTCGGACGCGATGAAGATGCGTCCTCGCCAGTACGCGGCCGAGGTGTTCACCTGGTCGTCGGCCTGGAAGCTCCAGATCCGCTTCCCGGTCTGGGCGTTCAAGGCGTACACGCGGTGGTCCCAGGTGCCCACGTACAGGCGGCCGTTCTTCAACAGCGGGGACGACTCGATCGGCTGGGACTCGAATCGCCACCGCTCCCGGCCGGTGTCGGCATCCCAGGCCACGAGGAAGCCGTCCGCCCCGGCCTGGTCCTGGGTGCACTCCACGCGGTGCATGTACGACTGGTAGACGACCCCCTCCCCGATCGTCGGCGAGGACGCGGCGCAGCGCCCCAGGCTCTTGCGCCAGTCGACCTTGCCGGTCTTCGCGTCGAGCGCGAAGAAGAGGCCCTTCTGCTGGGCCAGGTAGACGCGGTCGTAGCCCACGGAGGGCGGGAACTCGAGCGAGTCGTGGGCGTCGATCTTCCAGAGGCGCCGGAACGGCGGCCGGTGGTCGTACGGTGCGATGTGCTGACGGGCGTCGTCGAAGCCATAGGTGGGCCACGGGCGCGGGTCGGTCTTCTCGGGGGGCGGCGGCTTCGGCTCCTCGGTGGTCACGAACTCGTCGGTGGCGGAGCCGCGCTTCTCGATCGGCTCCTTCTCCTTCTGGTAGGCGTACACACCCGCGGCGATCACGAGGACGGCGACGATCGCGGCGCCCACGAACAAGCGTCGTCTGGTCACCGAGGGCAGGCTAGCTACCGCCCCCGACCGCTCGGACTAGCCGGAAGCAGCCGGCTCGGCCGGCTGCGCACGGACCGGACTACCTGGCTCCCTGCGCCAGCAGGCGCCAGATCCGGGTCGTCACGGCCGGCACCTCGTCGCTCAGCGCGGACTCCTCGAGCTGCCCCGCCCACTGGGCCGTGCCGGTGCGGATCACCAGGCCGCCGCCGAGGCCGAAGGCCACGAAGGCCGGCTCCTGGGGGTCGCGCCCCGCGTTCGCGATCGGCCTGGCCGCCGTGGGCAGGCGGCGTGACTGCTCGAACTCGGTGAAGTCGCCGATGAACGAGTCGAGGCCCTCGAACAGCCCGAGCCCGTCCTCGAACACGGTCAACGGCGCGCTCGAGGTCTCGAGCAGCGAGGTGGCCTCGCCGAAGGCGTTCACGCGCTGCCGGCGCGGGTCCGTCAGGCGCCCGTCGCGCACCCTCACCGTGCGGCGGAGGGCGTCGGCGCCGAAGGAGGCGACCCGCAGGCCGTCGGACACCTCGTCGCGCAGGCGCCTCATCAGCGGCTCCGGTAGCCAAAGCGCGCTGCCGGCGAACGCCACGCCGGGGGCGTTGCCCAGCGCCGGACCCTCGCCGCGCGCCAGCGACAGGTCGGTGGTCAGGTCGTAGGCCAGCCGCTCCCGCTCCAGGTAGCGCAGCAGCGGCGCAACCTCGGCGTTGAAGCCCTGCGGCAGCCCACCTCCTGCGAACGGCCGCTCGAGGCCGAGCGAGCGCGCCCTCGGGAACGCGTCCGCGAAGCCGTCGAAGTCGTCGTCGACGGGGTTCAGGCCCTGCCACGAGATCGCCGGCAGCACCACCAGCGGGCGCGGGCGCTGGAGCGCGCGCTTGCTCTGCGGCAGTCCGGCGACGGCGATCGGCCAGACCGCGCGGTGGCGGCCCCCGCGCACGCGCATCACGTACACGCCGGTCCGCGTGTCCGACGGGACCCGCACGCGCAAGCGTCCGCCGATGCGCTCGCCGCGCCGGATCGGCTTCGGGTCGCCCAGGCGGGAGAGGACGAAGTCGACGCTGCGGTCGATCGGCCCGACCTCGAACGTCGCGAGCGAGCCGGCGGGGACGACGTCCAGCGGCCCGGCGAGCGTGAAGCTGCGCACCGACACCCCGGTGCCCGGCCGCGTGACCGCCCGGCTGGGTACCTCAGCAGGGGCCACCGCGAGGTTCCCGGCCTTGTCGCGCACGCTCACCGTGAACGTGTAGTCGCCGTCGGGGGCCGGGCCGGTCTCGTTCACCCCGGTCGCGACCTCGCCGTGCCAGACGCCGCTGCGGCCCTCGCCCCGGAAGCGCCGCACCACGTGCGGCTTGGGCGCGTCGTCTGTGCGGAACACGCGGAACTCCGGGGCCGAGTTGCCCGGTCCCCGATACCGGATCGTCACCTCGGGCGCCTGCCCCGGCTCGCCAGGGGCGATCACGTTCGGGGTCGCCGAAACGAGCTCGACCTCCGGGGGCTCGCGATCCACGCGGATGCGCTTGGAGGAGTCGATCACGCGCCCCTCGTCGCGGCGCAGCACGCGCATCCGGTAGACCCCGTCGGGAACCGGCCTGCCCTCGTTGTCGCGCCCATCCCAGCGGAACCGGTGCTTGGCGTCCCCGGCCAGCTCCCGGTCGTCCACCAGCCGCCGCACCTCGTTGCCCTCGCTGTCCAGGATCGAGAACGTGACCTGGGCCGGCTCGGAGAGGTCGAACCCGACCTGGGTCGCGTCGCGATAGCGGTCGGCGTTGGGGGAGAACTGCTTCGGCTTCGCGGCAAAACGGATCACGAGCGGGAACTCGCTCTTGAGCTGCTGGGTCGCGAAAAAGGCCGCGATCGTCGCAACCACGAGCAGCGCGAAGACCGCGCGTACGACGGGACGGGCCATGGGCGCGGGACCCTAGATGATGGATCCGATCGCTCGGCCGCGAGAATGTCGCTCCGATGCGCGTACAGCTCATCGATCCATCGGCCGACGTCCTGCCCTACGACCACGCTCTCGCCGCCGCTCTGGCGCGCCGGGGCGCGGACGTGGAGCTGATCACGTCGCGCTTCGTGCACGGGCCAGCGCCCGTGCCGGACGGCTATGCCCTCACGCAATCGTTCTACCGGCTCGCCACCGGGCCGGCCGCGCAGCGCCCGCGGCTGCGCCGTGCGTTGAAGCTGGTCGAGCACGTGCCCGACACGCTGCGGGTGCGCAGGCGGGCCGCTGCCGCCGACCTGCTGCACTGGCAGTGGCTCTGGCTGGAGGCCGTGAGCGCGCGCCTGTTGCCGCGCGCACGCCCGCAGGTGCTCACCATGCACAACGTGATCCGCCGCGGACGCTCGGGACGCAGGCTCGCCGAGCGGATGGACGCGACGATCGTCCACACGCGCCACGGCGCCGAGCTGCTCGGCGGAGGTCCGCGGGTGCACGTGATCCCGCACGGTGCGTTCGAGCACCTCACGCGCCAGTCCGGCGAGCTGCCACTGCCGCCCGAGCTGGCGGCGGTCCAAGGCCCGGTCGTGCTGTGCTTCGGGGTCGTGCGCCCGTACAAGGGGGTCGACGTGTTGGTGGACGCGTTCCGCTCGGTCCAGGGCGCGGAGCTGTGGGTGGTGGGGCGGCCACTGGGGGTGTCGACGGCGGCGCTCGACGCGCCGCCCAACGTGCGCTTCGTGCCCCGCTACGTCAGCGACGCCGAGCTGCCCGCCTACTTCCGCCGCGCCGACCTGCTGGTGCTGCCCCACCGTGCCGTGGACGTGTCGGGTGTCCTGTTCGCCGGCCTCGCCTTCGGCAAGCCGATGGTGCTCTCCGACGTGGGCGGCTTCCGCGAGGTGGTGGAGGAGCACGGCGCCGGGCGCCTGGTCGCGCCTGGCGACCCGGGGGCGCTCCGCGACGCGATCGGGGAGCTGCTGGCCGACCGGCCCGAGCGCGAACGGCTGGCCGAGCGCGCCCGGGCGGCGGCGGCGGGCCCGTACTCCTGGGACTCGGTCGCACAGCGCACGCTGGCCGTCTACGAGGAGGTGCTCGCGCGATGAGGGTGGTGTTCATGGGCAAGAGCAAGCGATCGGCGGTGCGTGCGCTCGACTGGCTGGTCGAGCAGGGCGCGGACGTGGCGGCGGTGGTTGCCGCGGCCCCCGACGACTCCACACGCGCGGCGCAGCGGCTGGACCTGGCGGCCCGCCGCCACGGCCTGCCGCTGCTCGGCGAGGACGAGCTCTACGCGGATCCGCCGGCGGATGTGGACGTGGTCATCTCGTTCCTGTTCTGGAACCGGATCCGCGAGCCGCTGATCTCGCTCGGCCGGGTCGGCTGTCTCAACTTCCACCCCGCCCCGCTGCCCGACTTCCGCGGTGTGGGCGGTTACAACGTGGCGATCCTCGAGGGACTGGATCGGTGGGGCGTGTCGTGCCACTTCGTAGACGAGCAACTCGACACCGGCGACCTGGTGGAGGTGGAGCGCTTCCCGATCGAGACCGACACCGAGACGGCCTTCTCGCTCGACCTCAAGAGCCAGGAGCGGCTGGTGGGGCTGTTCGAGCGCGTGCTGGGACGGGTGCGGGACGGTGAGCCGCTGCCGCGCGCGCCCCAGGGCGAGGGGCGCTACGTGTCGCGCGACGAGTTCGAGGAGCTGCGCGTGGTGCGACCGGGCGACGACGTCGCGCGCAAGCTGCGTGCCTTCTGGTACCCGCCCTGGCCCGGCGCCGTGCTCGACGTGGACGGGCGTCGGCTGACGCTGGTGGACGAGCAGCTGCTGGCCGACGTCGCGGCGGCCTACCGGGACGCGGGCCGGTTGCCGTGACGCGACGCAATGTGACCTGCGTCACATAGTCGCCCAGGCGCGCCGGAGTACTCTCGGAGGATGAGCTGCGCGGCGTGCGGCACCGACAATCCGGCTGGCGCCCGCTTCTGCATGTCCTGCGGCGCCCAGCTCGAGCACCGCTGCTCGGCGTGCGGCACCCCGGCGCCGCCCGAGGCCCGCTTCTGCATGAACTGCGGCGCGTCGCTCGACGAGCCCGCCGTGGCCGGCCGCGGTCAGCCTCGACCGCAGGGCCTACCGGAGGAGCGCCGCCAGGTCACGGTCCTGTTCGCCGACCTGTCGGGGTACACGGCCGTGGCAGAGCGGATGGATCCCGAGGCCGTCAAGGCCCTCGTCGATCGCGTGCTGATGCGGCTCGGCCAGGAGGTCGAGCGCTACGGCGGCATCGTCGACAAGTACATCGGCGACAACGTGATGGCGATCTTCGGGGCGCCGGTGGCCCACGAGGACGACGAGGAGCGCGCGGTGCGCGCCGGCCTCGGCATGCAGGCGGCGATGGGCGACGTGAACCTCGACCTCCCGGATGGGGTGACGTTCGCGCTGCGCGTGGGCGTGAACACGGGCGAGGTGCTGGCTGGTGCCATCGGCCAGGACTACACGGTCGTAGGCGACACCGTGAACGTGGCCGCGCGCCTGCAGAGCGCCGCGCGGCCCGGCAGCGTGACCGTCGGCGAGCGCACGATGCGCGCCTCGGTCGGCGCGGTCCGCTACGAGCAACTCGAGCCGCTGGAGCTGAAGGGCAAGTCCGAGCCCGTCCCCGCCTGGGAGGCGGTGGCGGTGCGCGCCCGGCAGGCGGTCGGCCGCGCCGCCCCCGCTCGCGAGGCTGCCCTGGTCGGGCGCACGCAGGTGCTCACGACGCTCGAGGCGATCTTCGAGCGGGTCGAGTTGGAGCGCGCGCCGCATCTCGTCACGCTCGTGGGCGAGGCGGGCGTCGGCAAGTCGCGCGTCCTGCGGGAGCTGGAGCGTCAGCTGTGCGCCCGCACGATCACGCCCACCTTCCGCACCGGACGCTGCCTGCCCTACGGCAGCGGGATCGTCTTCTGGGCCCTGGGCGAGGTGCTGCGCGAGGAGTGCGGCATCGTCGACGCCGACTCCGCCGAGGAGGCGTGGGGCAAGCTGCGCGAGTACTCGCTGGACCTGTTCGGCGCCAGGGACCCGTCGATGGTCGACGAGGCCGAGCGCAAGACCGCGCTGATCGGCAGGCTGATCGGCCTCGAGGTGCCGGCCGAGCTGGTACCGCCCGGCGAGGATCCGGAGCGACTCCGCGAGTCCTTCTTCTCGGCCCTGCGCGCCGGCATCGAGGCAATGGCCGGACGGCAGCCGCTCGTGCTCGCGTTCGAGGACATCCATTGGGCCGACGACGGCATGCTCGACGCGATCGAGCACCTAGCGCAGTGGGTGCGCGCGCCGCTGATGGTCGTCTGCCTGGCGCGCGACGAGCTGCTCGATCGCCGTCCGAGCTGGGGCGGCGGGCGCGTTCCGGCGACCCAGCTGGTGCTCGACCCGCTGACCGCGACCGAGACGGAGGAGCTGGTCGCCTCGCTGCTCCCGGCCGGCGTGGCCGTGCTGCCGGCGCTCGTGGAGCGCTCCGGCGGCAACCCGCTGTTCGCCGAGGAGATGGCGCGCCGACTCGCCGAGGACGGCTCGATGGGGGCGGCCGAGCTGCCCGACACTGTCCAGGCGGTGCTCGCGGCACGGCTCGACGCCCTCGACCCGTTCGAGCGCCGGCTCGTGCAGCAGGCCGCGGTGGTGGGCCGGACCTTCTGGGAGAGCTCGCTCGCACCGCTGGCGGGCACCGACCAGCGCGAGCTCGAGCGGGCGCTCGTCTCGCTGCAGGAGAAGGACATCCTCGCGCTGGGGTCGGAGAGCGCGCTGACCGGCGAGCGTGAGCTGGCCTTCAAGCACGTCCTGATCCGCGACGTCGCCTACGGGATGCTCCCCAAGGTGGTGCGGGCCCGCAAGCACTTCGAGGTCGGTGCGTTCATCGAGGGCCGCGCGGGCGACCGTACGGACGAGGTCGTGTCGCTGCTCGCCGAGCACTACGGGCGCGCCGCCGCGCTCGGCCGCGAGGGCGGCCTGCCGGTCGACGAGCTCGACCAGATGCAGCGGCGCGGGATGCTCTTCCTCGAGCAGGCCGGCGACGCCGCCGCGCTGCTGTACGCGAACCGCGAGGGTGCCGCGCACTATCGCCACGCGCGCCAGATCTCCCCGCAGGACGGGCGCGCCGACGGCGTGCGCATCGGGGAGAAGCTCGGCGACGTGTCGCTGCGGCTCGGCCGCGTGGACGAGGCGATCAACGTCTGGGTGGAGTGCCTCGAGTGGCACCGCGCCGAGGAGGACCTCGAGCGCGTGGCGGACCTGCACCGCAAGGTCGGCGCGGCGCTCTCGCACAAGGGCGAGCGCAAGACCGCCATCGAGCACTACCAGAAGGGGATCAACCTGCTCAAGGACGGGCCGCCGCGGCTCGAGCTGGTGCGCCTCTACGAGGAGGCGGCGTGGCTGTACCTGCACACCGGCGACAACATGCTCGCCATCTACGCGTCCGAGAAGGCGCTGCGCCTGGCCGAGCGGCTCGGTGAGACGCGCGCGGCCAGCCGCGCGCACGGCATCTTCGGCCGGGTGTTCGGGCGGATCGGCGACACCGAGAAGGCGCGCCAGAACCTGGAGCGCGCGGTCGAGCTGGCGCGCGCGCCGCGGGCCGAGCCGCCGCTGGGCGCGCCGCGCGAGGATCAGAGCGAGACGATCCTGGCGCTGTCGGCGCTGGGCCGCCACCTGGAGGTGTCCGAGGCAGAGGTGTCCTCCGCGCGGGCTGCGTACGAGGAGGCGCTGGCGCTGGCGGAGAAGATGGGCTCGCTGCCGGCGCAGGTGGAGCTGCACGCCTCGCTCGCCCAGCTCGCGGTGTACGGAGCCGACTGGGATCAGGTGGAGCGCTCGACGGAGGCCAGCGCGGAGCTGGCCGAGCGCGAGGGCCTGGTCGGCAAGCTGTGCCTGCCGATCGCGCTGCGCGGGCTGCTGCGCTGGCGCGAGGGCAATCTCGACGAGGCCACGGTGCTGTTCCACCGCGCGCACGAGCTGGCCGAGCAGGTGGGCTGGTCGGAGCTCGCGTTCCAGGCGCTGTTCGGCCTGTCCACGGCCCTGCGCGACGCCGGCGACCTGGCCGGCGCCCAAGCCGCGCTCGATCGGGCGCTGGACGTTTGCGAGCGCGCCGGCCTGATCGCCCAGTCGATCCAGGCTACGGCCGCACGCGCGGTGGTGCTGACGCTCGCCCACCGGCGCGAGGCTGCGGTCGAGGCGGCGCAGGAGGCCACCGAGCTGGCCGAGCGGCTGCACTACCCGATCGGCCGGGCGGCGGCGCTCGAGGCTCAGGGCGTGTGCGCCGACGACCCGCGGGCGGGCGCCGCGCTGCTCGAGGAGGCCGCGGTGGCCTGGAGCGAGCTGGACCGTCCGCTCGAAGCGGCTCGGGCGCGGCTGCTGGCCGGCCAGGTGCTGGTGCCGGTCGACGCCGAGCGCGGCCGCACCGTCCTCACCGGGGCCGCGGACGAAATCGAGCGGCTCGGCGTGCGACACCTGTCCGAGCGGGCGCGGGCGCTGGCGGCGAGCTGAGCGCCGGCCCTACGGGGCCTTGTCGGCGCCGGCGATCACGATCACGGTCGCGTCACCTGCCAGGCCCTGGCTGGAGGGGTTGACCGGCTCGCGCTGGTTGATGCCGAGCCGGCGGCTGACCGCGCGCGCCTCGCGCTCGTGTCCCTGCGCGTACTGGACGACGGACTCGGCGAGCTGCTGATCTGAGAAGTTCGTGATCGTGCCGACCTTGAAGCCGGCGGCGCTGACCTCGTCGCTGAGCGTGGCCGCGAGGCCGGGCACCGTGGTGCCGTTCAGCACGGCCACGGTGACGCTCGACGGCTTCACGCCGCCGCCGCTCTGCTGCTGGCGATCGCCGTCGCCCGCTCCGGTGTCGTCGCCGCTACCCGCAGTCTGACGCTGGCCGCTGCCACCGCCGTCGTCGTCCCCGGTCAGCTGAGTGACGCCGTAGGCGGCCGCGCCGCCGACGACGAGGATGCCGACGAGGATGATCGCGATGTAGGTCGCGCCGAGCCGGCGGTGGAGCGGCTCGCCGCGCGGCGGAGGCAGGATGGCGGTCTCGTGAGGCACCGTCCGTCCAGGCCGGGCGGCCGTGCGCGTGGGCACCCGAGGCGGCGCTGACCGTCCCGCCGCGGAGCTGGCGGCCGGCGCGGAGCGGGGCGCGGGGGCGCCGGTGGGGGCGGGCGGGGGCGTGCTCGTGCCGGTGGGCTGCGGGGTCGTGGCGTCGCCGGCTTGGGGCGCGGCGGTGGGGGTCGGGGTCGGTTTGGGGGCGTCTGTCTTGGGTGCGTCCGTCTCGGGAGCGTCCGCGGCGGCGTCGGTCTTGGGCGCGTCCGTCTCGGGGGCGTCCGCGGTGGCGTCGGTCTTAGGCGCGTCCGTGGCGGCCGCCGGCTCCTTGCCGTCCGGGCCGGGGCTGGCGGGTGCTTCCGTCGGCTGCGCTTCCTTGGCGTCGTTGTCGGCCCCGCCTGCCTTGGCGGCCGCCGCTCCAGCGGCGCCGCTCGCCGCGGCCGCCGTGGCGGCGTTCTGCCCGGCGGGGGTGGCCGCGGGCTTGGCCTGCTGCGCCGTGGCCGGGCTCGCGCCGGCGGAGGCTGCGGCCGCCGGGGCTGTCTGCCCGGCCGGGGTGGCCGGCTTTGGCGCGCCGGCGGCTGCGGGCTTGGCGGGCGTCGGCACAGGCCGGCCCGGCACGGGCGGTGGGGCCGGCGTTGCCGGCTGCTGCGGCTGTGCGACCACACGACCGGGCGTCGCGACGATGCCCTGCTCGGAGCGCTCTGGGGCACGCCCGGCCCACTCGCGCAGCCGCTTCACGTCGCGGGCCTGCGAGAAGTAGAGAGCCGAGAGCACCGCCAGCCCCAGCACAGAGGCCAACCCGGCGTAGGCGCCGATCTCCTGGACTATCTCCGGCAAGGGTCGAACTGTAGAACGAGCGGCGGCGTGCGGGGGGACACCCTCCGGTCCGGGCCGCGCGGCGCGAGCGCCCAGAGGTGAGCCTGGCCCGCCCGGCCCTGGCGGCTGAGGAGGGTGGGTCGACTTATGAACCCGTATGGGTCCGGAACTCGACCCACCCCCGGGCTGTGCGCGCGGGCGGCGACAATCTTTGTGCCTTCAGCCGACCAACCACGCCCACCGGAGCACGGCGGCGACGGTGGGCGCGCTTGGTGCGAGGCGAGCCGGGCTGCCACCCCCGGCCAGCGCTGATATCTGGCCGGGAGCGGCCAGCGCCCTAGCCGGCCGGCCGGCGTGCCTCGGGGGTCTGGGGGCCCGAGCCCCCAGATGTCGTCACCAGCGCGCGCTCGGCCGACAGCTCGGCCACCGCGCTAGCGAGCGCCGCGGCGTCCCCGCCGTAGACGAGCGCTTCGATACGGGCGAAGGCGCTCTCGACCCACTCCGGGGCGAGCGGCCGCTGCACGGCGTAGACGATCTTCTCGGCCGGCGTGGGCTGGGGGCGCTCGCTCGGGTTGAACAGCTCCTCGTGGATCTTCTCCCCCGGCCGACGCCCGACGATCTCGATCGCGATGTCCACGTCCGGCTCGTAGCCGGCGAGGCGGATCATGTTGGCGGCCAGCTCGACGATCTTGACCGGGTCGCCCATCTCGAGCACGAACACCTCGCCGCCCGTGGACAGCTCGCCGGAGCGGATGATCAGCTGCACCGCCTCGGGGATCGTCATGAAGTACCGCGACATGCGCGAGTCGGTCACCGTGACGGGGCCGCCCTTGGCGATCTGGCGGCGGAAGATCGGCACGACCGATCCCGACGAGCCGAGCACGTTGCCGAACCGCACCGATGCGTAGCGGGTGCCCTTCCAGCGGTTCTGCGCCGCTTCGACGGCCCATTCGGCGAGCGCTTTCGACGCGCCCATGACGGTGGCGGGACTGACCGCTTTGTCGGTCGACACGAGCACGAACCGCTCCACGCCGACCTCGCCGGCTGCGGCGGCCACGATGCGGGTGGCGACGGCGTTGTTGCGCACCGCCTCGACCGGGTTCTCCTCCATCAGCGGCACGTGCTTGTAGGCGGCGGCGTGGAAGACCACGGAGGGCGAGTACTCCTCGAACACCTCGCGAACGCGTGTCGCGTCCTTGCAGTCGGCCAGCACCGACGACGCGCGCGCGAAGTGGCGCTCCTCCTCCAGCTCGCGCCTGATCTCGAACAGCGCGTTCTCGGAGTTCTCCACCAGCACCAGCAGCTTCGGCCCGACCCGTGCAATCTGGCGGCACAGCTCGGCGCCGATCGAGCCACCGGCGCCGGTGACCAGCACCACGCGGCCCGACAGGTACGCGCCGACGCGGTCGATCTCCACGCGCACCGGCTCGCGCCCGAGCACGTCTTCCACCTGTACCTCGCGCACCTGGCGCATCAGGTTCACGCCGCCGGACAGCAGCTCGAACGTGGTCGGCAGCATGCGCACGGGAATCGCGCGCTCGCGGCACGCGGTGACCACGCGCTGGCGCAGGATGCCGGGCGCCGACGGGATCGCGATCAGCACCTCGTCGGGCTTGACGGCGTCGAGCACGCGCGGCAGGTCGTCGGTGGTGCCGAGCACCTTGTGCCCGGCCACCCGCATGCCCTGCTTGCGCGGGTCGTCGTCCACGAAGCCGACCGGCGCGCTGCGCAGGCCGGGGTTGCGGCGCAGCTCGAACGCCACCTGTTGGCCGCCGTTGCCGGCGCCGACGATCAGGACCTCGTTCGCCGCACGCTCGAGGATCGCGCCGCGCGCCGGGCGCTCGAACGTCCAGCGCACCGCGAAGCGCGCGCCGCACACGAACACGAGCGCGAGCAGGAAGTCGAGCGCGATCACGCTGCGCGGCGGATCGTGACGCCCGATCGAGAACAGGAACAGCATCACGATCAGCGCCGCTGTGGACACCACGGTCGCCTTGAGGATGCTCTCGAAGTCCTTCTGGTCGACGAACCGCCAGAGCTTCGAGTAGAGGCCGAACGCCGCGTAGATCGCGATCTGGATCGGCACCGTCAGCCAGATCGTGTCGGCGAGCAGGTTCTCGTAGCGGTTCGGGATGCCGTCGTCGAAGCGCAGGTAGTACGCCAGGTAGTACGCGAGCGCGAGCAGGGCCGCGTCCACACCGACCTGGCCGATGCGCCGGACGTTCACTGAAGAAGGCAGGGATCTCATGGTGTGCGGGCGGCGAACAGCATTTTGACGAGTTCTCGCGGGTCGCGCCGGACGCGCAATCCACCATTCGCGGAACGCTTCTCGACCTCGATCTGGCCCGGATCGTCGAGCTTGCGCAGCCGCCCGTCGCGCAGCAGCGCCTCGTCGACGGCGCCGAGCCTGCCCTCGAAGGTAGTGAACACGGGTGTGCCGAGTGCCACGGCCTCGCGGTTCATGGTCCCGCCGGCCGAGATCACGAGGTCCGCATACGCCACCAGGCTCTGCGCGTCGATGGCGTGCTCGGGCACGACGAAGCGACCCAGCTCGGACCGCTGGGCAGGCGTGCGCGGCAGCACGACGGTCTGAGCGTCGCTGTCCGCCAGGCGGTCCAGCACCCGCCCGAACAGCGGGTTCTCGAAGCGGTGGTAGAGCGACACCTCCGGCGGCGTGCGCACCACCACCAGCGGTCGCTCGCGGTTCAGGCCGAGCTCACCGAGCACTCCCGGGTCGGGCTCGAAGTCCGCCAGGTAGTACTCCTCCTTGAGTCCCGCGTAGGCGTGGATCTTCCCGCGTGCCCCGTAGCGCTCGAGGCGCTCGGGCGGGATCGCGTCGGGCACGACCACCGCGCGTGCCAGCCGGCAGTTGACCTGATGCTGGGCGGTCGCCCACTCGTAGTCGAAGGCCGTGGCGCTCGGGATCCGCAGGAGCTTGGCCGCCACGCTCACGTCGTTGGAGCCGTGCCCGATCGCCACGTCGAAGCCCCGGCCGCGCGCCCAGCGCGTCAGCGCCAGGCTGCGCGAGGCCAGACCGAGCGCCTTGCTGGCGAGGCGGACGCCGCGATGATGGCCGACCGCCGTGTGCGCGATCCCGAAGCGCCGGCACAGCTCGAGCGTCTGGGCGAAGTCGCGAGCCGTCACCTCGACCTCGTGCCCGTCCGCTCGCATGACCTCCATCAGCGGGCGCATCACCAGGACGTGCGGGCTGTTGGTCAAGTCGACCCAGACGCGCATGCGGCTCGCTACCCTACTTCGCTCCCATGACCGTGCTCGCCTCGATCACGGATCCGATCGTCGAGGTGGCCGTGGACGTCGTGGATGCGATGGGGCTCCCGGGAGTGTTCGTTCTGATGGTCCTGGAGAGTGCCTGCATCCCCGTGCCCAGCGAGGCCACCATGCTGTTCGCCGGCTTCAACGTGTCGCGCGGCGAGTACAGCCTGTTCGCCGCCACGGCCGTCGGATCCCTCGCCAACCTGGTCGGCTCCTGGATCGCCTACGCAGTGGGGTACTACGGCCGCGTGGACATCCTCGAGAAGCACGGCAAGAAGCTGCACATCAAGAAGAGCCACCTGGAGTGGGCAGACCGCTGGTTCGAGCGCCACGGTGACGCCACCGTCTTCTTCACGCGCATGCTGCCGATCATCCGCACGTTCATCTCGCTGCCGGCGGGCGTCGCGCGGATGCCGTTCTGGCGCTTCACCGTGCTGACGCTCTTGGGCTGCATCCCCTGGGTCCTGATGCTCACCTTCATCGGCAAGCAGGCCGGCAGCAACTGGGAGGACTGGAAGGACAGCCTCCACTACGTGGACTACGCGGTCGCCGCGATGATCGTGGCAGGTGCCGTCTACCTGGTGATCAGGGCGCGCCGGCGCAAGAAGGACGACCCCGCCGGCGGCGACGCGGCGACCGAGTCGGCCTGAGCGGGCTGCCGCTGCATCAGGCGCTCCTTCTGGGGGCGCTTCAGGGCCCGGCGGAGCTCCTGCCCGTATCGAGCTCCGGTCATCTCGCACTCGTGCCACGCCTGCTCGGCTGGAGGTACGCCGATCTACCCGACGACGCGCGCAAGACCTTCGAGGTGGCGCTGCACGCCGGATCGGCGCCCGCGCTCGCGCTGGCGTTGCGCGGCCGGGGCGGGTGCGACCCGCACCTGCTGGCGCTCACGCTCCTGCCGCCCGCTGCGGCCGGGCTCGCCCTAGAGCGGCCGATCGAGCGGCGGCTGGGCGGGCTGCGTTCGGTGGCGGTGGCGCAGGTGCTCGCCGGCCTGGCGCTGCTCGCCGCCGACCGGCGACCGGAGCGCCGCGACCAGGCCGACGCGCTCGACCATCTCGCGGTCGGGGTCGCCCAGGCCGCCGCCCTGGTGCCCGGCATCTCGCGCTCGGGCGCCGCGTTGACAGCGGCGCGCTGGCGCGGCCTGTCGCGGAACGCCTCGGCCTCCCTGGCGCTGCGCGCGGCGCTGCCGGTCACCGTCGGCGCGGGGTTGCTCAAAGGCGCGCGCGCCGCGCGCGAGGGCGTGCCCGCCGAGCTGCGCGGGCCGGCCGCCGCCGGCGCAGCGGCCGCGTGCGCGTCGGCGCTGGCGTCGCTTCCGCTGGCGCGCAGGACGCGCTTGAGCGCCGTCGCCGGCTATCGCGTCGCGCTCGGTGCGACCGCGCTCTGGCTGGACGCTCGCCGCGCGCGGTAGGCGCTGGCGCGGGCGCCCAACCGGACCTACGCTGATTCCACAGGGGGATAACGCCTGTCCCCCTGTCCAAACTCCGATGTCCACCACCGCCCTCCTCGATTCCGTAGCCACGCCCGACCCGCCGGGCGACCGCACGCTCGCGCGACTGATCGGCCACGTGCGTGCGCTGCTCCCGGTTGGCGCGGTGGCGATCGTGACCGTCGACGAGGCGCGCGGCACCGTCGAGCGGTGCGCCGGGTGGTTCGCGGACCCCAAGCTGGGCGAGGCGCTCGGCCCGCCCGGCAGCCACGCGCTCGACGAGCGGCGGCGCGTCATGGTGCGGACGATCCTCGAGCGCGACCGTGCGCTGCACCTGCCGCGGCTGGACAAGTGGGAGGCGGCGCCCGCGCTGCTGTCCGCGGCCGTGGAGTCGCTCGGCCCCGAGCGCGCCCGTCGCATGTGGCGAGCCTGCAGCCGCGCGTCCGTGATCGCCTGTCCGCTGCGCGCCGAGAGCGGCCGCGGGCTCGGGGTGCTCGTGGTCGCCTCCGTCGACCGAGAGCGGCCGCTGCGATCGGCGGACCTGCGCACTGTCGAGGTGGTGGCCGACCTGGCCGCGATGGCGCTCGAGCGCGCGGCGCTGCTCGAGGTCGAGACCCGCCGGGCCCACGACGAGCTGATGCTGAAGCGCGCGGCGGAGGCGATGTCCAGCTCGCTGGAGCTGGTCGACGTCTACCGCAGCGTGGTCGAGCACGCGGCAAAGACGACCGGCGCCACCCAGGCGACCCTGACCCGCCTCGACGCGCACGCCGGCGAGCTGCGCACCGTGGCGACGCTCGACCCTGCGGCCGCCCCGGTGCTCGGCGGCGCGGGCCTGCGGCAGGTGGCGCGTACGCGCGGGCCGCTGCTCCAGCCCGACGCCTCGCTCATGCACGCGCCGATCGAGCTCGGGCCGCGCCTCTACGGCGTGCTCAGCGTGGGCCACGAGCAGCCCGAGCGCTTCTCGACGGCGAAGCTCGACCTGCTCGCTCACCTCGCTCGCTCCTCCGCGGCGGCGATCGCGAACGCGATCGACTTCCAGCGCGAGCGCCACATCGCGCGCTCGCTCACGCTCGGGTTCGTGCCGGAGTCGCTGCCGCGCGTGCCCGACTACGACACCGGGCTGCTGTACGCGCCGGCGCTGGGCGAGCCGACCGGCGGCGATCTCTACGGCGTCTGGCAGCTACAGAGCGGAGCGGTGGCGGTGCTCGTCGGGGACGTCGCGGGGAAGGGCGTGGAGACAGCGGCACTGAGCGCGATGGTCCGTTTCTTCGTCGAGGCACGGAGCTGGGACACGGAGTCGCCTGGGCGCGTGCTCGAGCAGACCAACGCGATGTTGAGCGGGCGGCTGCCGAGCGACAGCTTCGTCACCGCGTTCCTGGCCGTGCTCGGACCGGAGTCGCTGCGGTGGGCGAGCGCGGGGCACCTGCCGCCGCTGCACCTGGCCGCCGGGACGGCGCGCGAGCTGGAGCCGACCGGCCTGCCGCTCGGGGTGGACGACGAGGCCCGCTACGGCGAGCGCCAATTGGAGCTGGCCGGGGGCGACCTCGTGTTCGCGTACACGGACGGGCTGGTCGAGGCCCGGCGCGACGGCGAGTCCTACGGGGCGGAGCGACTTGCGGGACTGGTGCGGGAGCTGGCGGAGCGGCTCGCTCCCGAGCAGCTCGCGCGGGCGGTGCACGACGAGATCGCCGCTTGGTCGGGAGGGCTGGGCGACGATGCGGTCGCGCTTGCGCTGCGCCGGTCCCACTGAGGCGCGTCCCGCCGCGTAAACCGCTTGAATGGGCGCGTGACCGATTCGGCCTACGCTCGCGCCGGCGTCGACCAGGCTCGCTCGGGCACGGCGGTCCGCGCGCTCGTGGACGTGCTCGCGACGATCGCCACCGGCAGGCCGGACCGCGCGGCGCTCGGCTCGGGCCACTACGCGAACGTCCTGCGGCTCGACGAGACCCGCGGGCTGGCGCTGTCGACGGACAGCGTGGGCTCGAAGGTGATCGTGTGCGAGGAGATGGGTCGCTTCGACACGATCGGCCTGGACCTGATCGGGATGAACGCCAACGACGTCGTCTGCGTCGGTGCGGACCCGATCGCGCTGCTCGACTACATCGCGGTCGAGCAGGCGGACCCCGAGATGCTCGAGCAGATCGGCATCGGGCTGAAGGAGGGTGCCGAGCAGGCCCAGATCGAGATCCCCGGCGGCGAGCTTGCCGTGCTCCCAGACCTGATCCGCGGTCATCCGTCGCCGAACGGCTTCGACCTGGTCGGGTTCTGCGTCGGTCTCGTGGACTTGGACGCGATCGTCACGGGCGCGAGCGTCGAGCCCGGCGACGCCGTGATCGGCATCCCGTCGAGCGGGATCCACTCGAACGGACTCAGCCTGGCGCGCAGGGTGCTCCCGGACCTCGACGAGGCGGTCGGCGACACGACCGTCGGCGAGCTGCTGCTCGAGCCAACGGTGATCTACGTGCGCGCGGTGCGCGAGCTGCTCGCGGCCTCGGAAGTCGAGGTGCGCGGCCTGGCCCACATAACCGGCGAGGGCTTTCTCAACCTGCTGCGGCTGGAGGCGGAGGTGGGCTACCTGATCGACGCCCCACTGCCCGTGCCGCGGATCTTCGAGCTGATCGCGGAGCGCGGACCGGTCGAGCCGGCGGAGCTCTACGAGGTCTTCAACATGGGCTGCGGGTTCTGTTGCGTCGTGCCGGCCGAGCACGCCGATGCGGCGGTGAAGCTGCTGGCCGCGCGGCACCCCGGAACCGCGGTGATCGGCCGCGCGACTGCCGAAGCGGGCGCCGTGGAGCTCAGCGCGCAGCGCCTACGAGGCACACGGGCCGGCTTCGTGAGCAAGTAACGGGGGGCGAAGCCGGATCGGTTGCAGCCTTTTCCGGGCTATGGACCGGACAAAGCTGCAAGTGTCGAACGCGCGAGTGCTCGCAGTGGCGGCGGAGCAGCACGGGGTTGTCACGCGAGCGCAGCTGCTCGGCCTCGGGCTCACGTCCGACGCGATCGACCACCGGCTGCGGAAGGGCCGGCTGCACCGCGTGCACCGGGGGGTCTACGCAGTCGGGCGGCCCCAGCTCACACGTCACGGCGTCCTCCTGGCCGCCGTTCTGAGCTGCGGACCCGGCGCGGCGCTCAGCCACGCCGCTGCAGCCGAGCTGTGGGGCATTCGCCGCCGGGGTCCGATCGAGGTGACCGTGCCCGCCGGGGCCATGCGCCGGCGGCCGGGCCTGCGCGTCCACCGCAGCGCGCTGTCGCCGACCGACCGCGCAAGCAGGCACAGCATCCCCGTGACTGCCCCAGCCCGCACCCTTGTCGATCTCGCCATCCGCCTCTCCCCGCCTCAGCTCGAGGCCGCTGTCAACGAAGCCGACAAGCTCGACCTGGTCGACCCCGAGCGGCTGCGGATCGCTGTCGCCGGGATGAGTGGCCGACCCGGCGTGGGGCCGCTGCGCGAGCTGCTCGACCGCCACGAGCTCAGGCTCACCGACTCCGAGCTCGAGCGACGCTTCCTGCCGATCGCTCGCCGCGCCGGGTTGCCGCCGCCTCTGACCCAGTGCCGCGTGAGCGGCTTCCGGGTCGACTTCTTCTGGCCCGAGCTAGGGCTGGTGGTCGAGACCGACGGCCTGCGTTACCACCGCACTCCCGCCCAACAGTCCCGGGACCGCGTGCGCGATCAGGCGCACGCCCGGGCGGGCTTGACCCCTCTGCGCTTCACGCATGACCAGATCGCCCATCGCGCGGCCGATGTGCAGCAGACGCTGGTTGCCGTGGCCGCCCGCAACGCGCCGCGCTCCTAGGGCAGCTCCCAGAGCGTGCCCGTCAGCACCCGGACCGGCTTCAGCTGCCAATCCGCCGCCAAGCGCCACAGCTCGGCCTCCGCTCGCGGGCCGGCGAGGTCGCAGACAGCCGCGATCTCCACGGTCGCCATGCGCCCAAACCGCGCCACCGCGGCCACCGGATCAGGCAACGGGTCGCCGGAGGGCGTGCCGCCCGCCGCGATCGCCGCCGCGCGCCACTCGGAGTACGGCGCCTCCGCCGCCACCAACCGTTCGGCCCCGAACCGCACCGCTGGCAGCACCAGGCCCTCCACGCCGCGCGTCTCCTCGAGGTCGGCGCCGAACGCCTCCACGATCGCGTGCGAGTCGAGCGAGCTGCGGAAACGCGCCACGTCCAGCCCCGCCCCGCGCGCCTCCTCGACGAGCGCCTCCTTCGCGTCCAGCTTGCGGCGGAAGCACATCAGGCCCTCCCGCAGCGCACGCAGGTAGCGATCGGCCACCTCGGGCCCCTGCTCGGCGGCCGCTTTTACGGCCATGCACGCCGGGTACGTCGAGGCGATCGGCGCCTCGGTCCAGAGCAGCGGGTCGACAGGCATCCGTGAGCGGCTGGAAGCGTCCAGCCATGCCACGATCATTGGGGTGATGTCGCCCTCGTACACCCGGGCGAGACCGCCCATCACGTAGGTGATCGAGAGGTCGGCGCCGAACTCCAACTTGAGCCGGCGCAGAGCAGGCTCAGCGGCCCATGAGGCCGAACAGGCAGGATCCGTGTAGTAGCGAACTTCCAGGGGCACCAGAGAGCGCAAAATAGATGACGGTGATCGGCACCCTGATCGGCGGCCGCTTCCGGCTCGAGGAGAAGGTGGGCTCGGGCGGGATGTCGAGCGTCTATCGCGCGTTCGATCCCACGCTCGAGCGCCACGTCGCGATCAAGCTGATGCACCGCGACATCTCGGACGACGCGGACCAGCTCGAGCGCTTCCGTCGCGAGGCCCGCGCGGTCGCGCAGCTCAACCATCCGCACGTCGTGACGGTGATCGATGCCGGCGAGGACGACGGCACCCCGTACATCGTCTTCGAGTACATCGACGGCGAGACGCTGAAGGAGCGCATCCGCCGCCTCGGGCGCCTGCCGGTGGCGGAGGCGGTGGCTTACGCCGTCGAGATCGCCCGCGCGCTCGAGTGCGCCCACTCCCACCTGCTCGTCCACCGCGACGTGAAGCCGCAGAACGTGCTGATCGACCCCGACGGCCGCGCCAAGGTCACCGACTTCGGGATCGCGCGCTCTCTCGAGGCCCAGGGCCTCACCGCACCCGGCCGGGTGCTGGGAACCACCGACTACGTCTCGCCCGAGCAGGCGCTCGGCCACGAGGTGACGGCGCAGTCCGACATCTACTCGCTCGGGGTCGTCCTCTACGAGATGCTCACGGGCGAGGCGCCCTTCAAGGCGGACACCCAGGTCGCCGTCGCCATGAAGCACGTGCGCGAGCCCCTGCCCGACGTCCAGCGCCGCCGCCCCGAGATCTCCGCCGCGCTGGCCGCGGTCGTCGAGCGCGCCACGGCCAAGGAGACCCGCAACCGCTACGCCACCGTCGGGGAGATGGTGCACGACCTGGAGGAAGTGCTCGCGATCGAGGCGGCGCGCACCGGCCAGGCGACGGGCGAGGCGACCACGGTGCTGCGGTCACTCTCCGACGACACCGCCGACTTCGCCCCCCAGCGCCTGCGCCACCCACGCCGCCGCCTGTTCCTCAGCATCGCGGTGCTCGCCGTCGTCGCGGCCACCGTGGCCTTCTTCGCCACCCGCACCGAGAAGGGCCCGGGGCCGGCGGCCATCCAGCGCACCCCCGGCCTGTCCGACGTGACGCTGACCAAGGACGCCGCGCACGACTACGACCCGCAAGGCGACGGCACCGAGTCCCCCAGCCAGGCGCAGTTCGCGATCGACGGCCAGCAGACCACCGTCTGGGACACCGAGCAGTACGAGGGTGGGTTCGAGGCGAACAACAAGGGTGGCGTCGGCCTGTACGTGAACGCCGGGTCCCGCGTCGCGGCGCGGCAGCTCGACATCGTCACGTCGACCCCGGGCTTCCGCGCGTCGGTCTACGCCTCCGACAGCGTGCCCAGCCGACTGCGCGACTGGCACAAGGTGAGCGCCACCGTCACCGCGAGGGGCGAGCAGGCATTCCAGCTCGACACCGCCAGCCAGGGCTTCCGCAACTACCTGCTCTGGATCTCCGAGCTGCCCGAGGGCGGCAAGGTGACGATCAAGGAGCTAGCGCTGAAGCGATGACGATGCCATCTGGGGGCTCACGCCCCCAGGCCCCCGTGGCACGCTGGCCGGCCGGGTGATGGCATCTGGGGGCTCGCGCCCCCAGGCCCCCGTGGCACGCTGGCCGGCCGGGTGATGGCATCTGGGGGCTCGCGCCCCCACGCCCCCGTGGCACGCTGGCCGGCCGGGTGATGGCATCTGGGGGCTCGCGCCCCCAGGCCCCCGTGGCACGCTGGCCGGTCAGCTAGGGCGCGAGCGCTAGGGGGTCCCTGAAGAAACGGGAACATGCGTCCCGTTTTGTGCGGAACCCCCTCGAGTCGAGCACCCAGACGCCACGACTCACCCTCGTTGCCGCAGTTGGCCGGCGGAGAAAAGCCGCGGCCCGGAACCGCGGGCTAATGCCGGTAGCGCCGCTCTTCCTCGTGGCGCTCGATCGCCAACGCGAGCAGCCGGTCCAGCAGCTCCGGGTAGGGCACCCCGGTCGCGTCCCAGAGCTTCGCGTAGACGCTCGTGGCCGTGAAGCCGGGGATCGTGTTCAGCTCGTTGACGAGCACGCCGTCGTCGGTCACGAAGAAGTCCACGCGCGCCATCCCCGCGCAGCCGACCAGCTTGAACACCTCCACCGCCAGCCGCCGCACCTCCTCGACATGCGGCGTCCGCGCCGGCACGACCAGCTCCATCCCGCCGTCCGTGTACTTCGCCTCGTAGTCGTACCAGTCGCTGCCCTTGATCACGATCTCACCCGCGACCGAGGCCTGCGGGTCGCCGTTGCCGAGCACCGAGCACTCGACCTCCATGCCCTCGATCAGCCGCTCGATCACCACCACCGGATCGTGCTCGAACGCCAGCTCGATCGCCCTGTCGAGCTCCACCTCGCTCACGGCCTTCGAGATTCCGACCGACGAGCCCAGCCGCGCCGGCTTCACGAACGCCGGCGGCCCGAACGTGGTCGGCGGCCCGCCCTGGCGCACGACCGCGTAGTCGCCCTGCGGCACCCCGTGAGCCCCCATCAAGTCCTTGAACACCGCCTTGTCCATCGACAGCGACGACGCCAGCACGCCGGCGCCGATGTACGGCACGTCGAGCAGGTCCAGCAGGCCCTGCACCGTCCCGTCCTCCCCGAACGGGCCGTGCAGGACCGGGAACACCGCGTCGGCTCCCAGCAACCCGCCCGATGGCTCGAGCGCCAGCGGCTCGCCCTCGCTCGTCCAGCGCCCGTCGCGCTCGATCAGGACCTCGATCGGCTCGTGCCCGGCCTCCGCGAGGCCGGCCCGGACCGATTCCGCCGAGGCCAGCGACACGTCGTGCTCGCTGGAGCGCCCGCCGCCGAGGACGGCGACCCTCAAGGCGTGGCCTCGGGCTCTTCCGGCGTGAGCACGTCGTCCTGGATCAGCACCCCGACCATGAGCACCACCTGGCGTCCCTTCTCCAGCTGGATCCCGGCCACCGGACGCTGGTCTACGACCACACCGTCCTGGCTCGGGTCGGTCACGTCCACCTCTCGCTCGACGGGCTCGAGCCCGTCCGCGCGCAGCTGCCGGACCGCGTCGCGGCGACTCAGGCCGACGACGTTGGCCACGCTCACCTCCTCGATCCCCGTCGAGACCGTGATCGTCACGGTGGTGCCGCGGTCGACCTCCGTCCCGGGGCCGGGGTTCTGGGAGATCACGTCGTCCTCGGGCTCCCGCGACTCGCTCTCCTCCACCGCCACCTCGAAGCCGTCCTCGGCGAGCACGTCTTCCGCGGAGTCGCGCGACAGCCCGGTCACGTCAGGCACCGCCACCTGCTCCGGCCCGGAGCTGACGAACAGCTGCACGCGCTCACCGCGCTCGACCTCCTCGCCGGCGCCCGGCACCGTTCGGATCGCGATGCCCTTCTCGATGCTCTCCGATGGCCGCCGGTCGACGGTGGCGGTGAGGTCGCGCTTGTCGAGCGCCTGGATCGCCACAGCCTGCGGCAGGCCGCGCACGGTCGGCACCCGCACCATCCCGGGCCCGCCCGAGATCTCGAGCACCACGGTGGAGCCCTCCTCCGCCTCCTCGCGCGGGTTCGGATCCTGGTCCACGACCTGGTCGAACGGCGCCTCGCTGCGCACCCGCGACTCCTCCACCTCGAACCCGTCCCGTTCCAGGATCTCGCGCGCCTGGAGCAGTTGCTTGCCCACCACCCGCGGCACCTCCCGGGTCTCGGCCGCGGTCAGGCCGGCCACCGCGAGATAGATCAAGAAAGCGGCCAGCGCCACCGTCAGCACCCCGATCGTGAACCAGGGCCAGCGCCGGCCCCGCTCGGGCGGCTGCGCGGCCCGCGGCGGCGGCACGACCGGCGGGAGCATCGGCGGCGCGGCCTGGGCGTCGCTCACCGGCACCGGCACGAAGGCGGCTGTGTCCTGCGTCGCCGGTGCACCCGGCTCCAGCTGCAAACCGGCGGCCTGCAGCGCCTCCGTGAAGTCGTCGGCCGACTGCCAGCGGTGCGCCGGGTCCTTGGCCAGCGCGGCCATCACGACCGACTCGAGCGCTGGGTTGACGTCCGGTCGCAGCTGCGAGATCGGCACGGGCGGCTCGGACAGGTGCTTCAGCGCGACCGACACCGCGCTGTCGCCCTCGAACGGCAGCCGGCCCGCGAGCATCTCGTAGAGCATCACGCCGATCGAGTAGAGGTCCGAGGCCGCCGTGACCGCGTGCCCCTGCGCCTGCTCGGGTGAGAGGTACTGGGCGGTGCCCATGATCGAGCCGGTCTCGGTCATCTCCGAGGCCCCCGCCCGCGCGATGCCGAAGTCGGTGACCTTCACCCCGCCGTGGTCGTCGACGATCACGTTGTGTGGCTTGAAGTCCCGGTGAATCACGCCGTGGCGGTGGGCGAAGCCAGCCGCCTGCAGGATCTGGATGCCCATGTCGACCACGCGGTCCTGCGCCAGCGGCGCCTCCGTGGTCACGATCTCCTTGAGCGTGCGCCCGGGCAGGTGCTCCATCGCGATGTAGTAGGTGCCGTCGTGCTTGCCGCGGTCGAACACGCCGACCACGTGCGGGTGCTGCAGGCCGGCGGCCGCGCTGGCCTCGCGCCGGAAGCGCTCCACGAACTCCTGGTCTTGCGCGAACCGTCGGTGCAGCACCTTGAGCGCCACCTGCCGGCCCAGGTGGGTGTCCTCGGCGCAGTACACGTCGGCCATCCCGCCCGACCCGATCCGGCGCAGGATCAGATAGCGGCTGTCGACCAGCGTGTTGTCGGCGACCTCGGTCACCCGCCACCTCCGAGCATCGCCTCGAGGACGCTGCGCGCGATCGG
The DNA here is from genome assembly GCA_963716215.1 of uncultured Thermoleophilaceae bacterium. Classification (GTDB taxonomy): domain Bacteria; phylum Actinomycetota; class Thermoleophilia; order Solirubrobacterales; family Thermoleophilaceae; genus JACVRW01. Next base: position 592,516 of record OY970298.1, read on the forward strand.
CGCCGCGACCGTGCCGCCCTGCGACCCGGCCGGCTGGCGCTCGAGCGTCACGGCCACCGCAAGGCGCGGATCGTCGATCGGCGCGAAGCAGATGAACCAGGGCTGGGTGAACTCGCGGTTGGCCCCGACCTCGGCCGTGCCGGTCTTGCCGGCCACCCGAACGCCCGACAGCGCGGCGGCGGTGCCGGTGCCCTCCTCCACCACGCGACCCATCATCTCCGTCAGGGCGGCGGCGGTCTCGGGCTTCATGACCTCCGACTGCAGATCGGGGTCGATGCGCGCCTTCACACGCCCGTCCTTGCGCACGATCCGGTCGGTCAGCCGCGGCTTCATCAGGCGCCCGCCGTTCGCGATCGCCGACGCCACCAGCGCCATCTGCATCGGCGACGCCTCGATCGCACCCTCGATGCCGCCCTGCCCGATCGCAACGCGGCCGGCGTCGAAGCCGTCCTGCACGTACTGGGTGCCGTTGCGCCGGATGCCGCTCGGGACCATCTGGTTGCTCGGGTAGTCGAGCTCAGGATCCTCGAAGAAGCCGTAGCGCTTCATGTACTCCACGAGCGTGCCAGGGCCGACCTCCTCGCCGACCTGCGCGAACACGGTGTTGACGGAGTTCGTGAGCGCGTCCGTGAACGAGATCGGCCCGAAGCTCTGCCCGCCCGAGTTCTCCAGCGGCACGCCGCTGATCTCCTTTGGCGACGAGCCGTCGATGACCGTCTCGGGCGTGACCGCGCCGGTGTCGAGCGCCGCGGTGGCGGTCACGACCTTGAACGTCGAGCCCGGCGGATAGAGCTCCTGCGTGGTGCGGTTGAGCGTGGGCTTGTTCGGGTCCGTGTCGAGCGCCCGGAAGTCGCGTCGGGATCAGATTCGGGTCGTACTCCGGGATCGAGACCATCACGCGCACCTTCCCGGTCTGTGGCTCGATCGCCACCACCCCGCCCTTGCGCCCGGCCAGGCCCGCCACGGCCGCCTGGGTGCCGGCCACGTCCAGGTTGGTGACCACGTCGTTGCCCTCGCGGTCGCGGCCCTCGAGCCCGGCGAAGATCGACTCGAACTCGTTCTCCTGGCCGACCAGGTCGCCGTTGCGAGACTGCTCCAGGCTGCGCCGTCCGTTCTGGATGAACGAGTAGCCGATCGGATGCGCGAACAGCCCGCGCTGCGGGTACTCGCGCACGAAAACGCGCGCGTCGCCGCGCTGCTCCGCGCGGTTCACGGCGATCCGGGTCCGCCCGTCGCGCGCAAAGATCAGCCCGCGCGGGATCGTCTGCTCCTCGATCAGCGCCCGGCGGTTGTCGGGGTTGTCCTCCAACCCCTCGGCGTCGAGCACGGCCCAGTACGACGTGAAGCCGACGAGCAGCGCGAACAGCACGATGAACAGCCCGTAGACCTGGCGGATCTGGTGGTTCACACGAGCCCGCCTCTGCGGATCCGGTCGGCCCGCGCGTGATCGGAGACCACCAGCAGCAGCGCCAGCAACACCATGTTGGCGACGATCGAGCTACCCCCGTAGGAGACGAACGGAAGCGTTACGCCGGTGAGCGGGATCACGCGCGTGACGCCCCCGACGATCACGAACACCTGCAGCGCGAACACCGCCGTCAGCCCTACGGCGAGCAGCTTCGAGAAGCCGTCGTTGGCGATCATCGCCGTCTTGAAGCCACGGTAAGCGAACAGCAGGTACGCGCCGAGCACGCCGGCCGCGCCGAACAGCCCCGCCTCGTTCACGAGCACCGAGTAGATCAGGTCGGTGTGGGCCGCCGGCAGCAGCGGCGTGCCCCCGAACTCGATCAGCGCCTCACCGAAGCCCTGCCCGAATAACCCGCCGTCGGCCTGCGCGAACAGCGACTGCGCGATCTGGTAGCCCTCGTCGTCCACGACCCCTCGCTTGAAGGGGTCGATCCAGATGTCCACGCGCTCCTGCACGTGGCTCACGTTGCGCGCGAGGAAGAAGGCGCCGCCGAAGAACATCGTCGCGCCCACGCCGACCAGCGACAGGCGGCTGGTGGCCACGTAGAGCAGCACGAGGAAGCCCCCGAAGAACATCAGCGAGCTGCCGAGGTCGCGGATGAAGATCAGCATCAGCATCGCCAGGCCCCAGACCAGCAGCAGCGGGCCGAAGTGCTTCGGCGAGGGCCGCTCGCGCAGGACCGCCACCAGCGAGGCCACGAACACCACCAACAGGACCGAGCCGGCCGTACCCAGCCCCAGGACCAGGATGGCGAGCACCGTGCCGACCGCCGGCAGCCCGTACAGCAGCAGCTGGGTGCTGGCTGGCAGGGGTCGCAATCGCGCCCGTACGAGGATGTCGCCCGTCTCGCGCAGGTAGCTGGCGAGGAAGACGATGATGGCCAGCTTCGCGAACTCCGCCGGCTGGAACTGGATCGGCCCCAGCTTGATGGCCAGGAACGCTCCGTGGATCTGCTCGCCGATGCCTGGCAGCCGTGGCATCACGAGCAGGGCGATGCCGACCGCGGCGATCGTGTAGCGGTAGCGCTCCAGGACGTGGTGGTCGTGGACCACCAGGATCGTTCCGGCGAACAGGACGAGGCCGACCACGAACCACTGTGCCTGCTCGCGCGCGAACTCGGGGTCGATGCGGTAGATCAGCACCAGCCCGACCGCCGCGAGCAGGGCCGCGAGCGGGAACAGGTAGGGATCGGCGTCGGGCAGCCGCGCGCGGATGAACAGGTGCGCGACCACGCACAGCCCGAGGAAGACCGCGCCGTACGTGAGCGTGGCGTCGCTGACGTCCTCCGTGCGCGTGGCGAGCACGGCGGCGAAGCCGGCGGCCACCAGCAGCGACACCGGGATCAGCCCGAACAGCTCTCGGGTGCGTGCGGACATCAGCCGGACAGCTGCCCGCGTTCGAGGGTGCGCAGCAGGTCCTCGGCGTCCTCGCGCCCGCGCCACTCGTGGTCGAGCACCCGGTCGCGGCGCGTACTGGGAATCGCCCGTGCCGGGACGCCGCTGGCGTACTCCTCCTCGTACAGGTCGATCCCGAAAGGCAGCTCGTACGGCACGCCCCGGTAGAGCGTCACCAGGCCGGCGTCGTTGGTGCCGACGAAGTAGACCTGGCGCGAGAGCGCGTACAGGCCGGTGCCGATCGCGGCCAGCACCGCCAGCGCCGCCAGGCCCTTCGCCACGGCCTTCAGGCGGCTCCCACGGCGGCGACGCGGCGGTCGCGCGCGGCGCACGGGCGGAGCGACGACGGTCGCGTCGGGGGCGACGTCGGCGAGCTGCTGCACGGGCGCCGGGTGCGGCTCGGTCTGCAGGTCCGTGGCGGAGAGCTGCCCGGCGATCGTGTCGTCTTCGCGCGGCATCGTCGTCGCGCCCTCCCCGTCGCCGAGGCGGAACAGCACGACCGTGATGTTGTCCTTGCCCCCGCTCTGGTTGGCGGCCCGCACGAGCGACTCCGCGGCCTCGTCGAGGCCCTCGGCGGCGCGCAGGATCGAGCCCAGCTCGTCGTCCGAGATCATGCTCGTGAGGCCGTCGGAGCAGATCAGGAAGAGGTCGTCGGGACGGCCGGCGAGCGTGTAGGTGTCGACCTGCACGTCGGGCTCGGGACCGAGCGCGCGGGTGATGATCGAGCGCTGCGGGTGATGCTCGGCCGCCTCCGGTGTGATCTGGCCGCTGCGCTCCAGCTCCGCGACCAGCGAGTGATCGCGGGTCACCTGCTCGAGCTGCCCGTCGCGCATCCGGTAAGCGCGGCTGTCGCCGACGTGCCCGAGGCTCACGTCGTCACCGCTCACCTTGGCCGCGGTGACGGTGGTGCCCATGCCGCGGTGGGAGTCGTCGGTCACGGCCAGGTCGTAGATGCGCCGGTTCGCCTCCCGCAGGATGCGCGAGAGCTGCGCCTCGGCCGGCTCCCCGGAGTCCGACTCGCCCTCGAAGGCGCCGGCCGCCATGGCCGAGGCCACCTCCCCCGCCTTCGCTCCGCCCATGCCGTCGGCGACGGCGAAGAAGGGCGGGTCCAGCACCAGGGAGTCCTCGTTCACGCTGCGCTGGCGGCCCACGTCGGTCCTGCCCACGTGCTCGACGACGCGCAGGGTCACTCCTGGTACCGGTATTCGCTGTCGCCGATACGGATCACGTCGGCCACCTTCAGGCGCTCCGCGGTGCGGAGCTGCCGGCCGTTGAGATAGGTGCCGTTGGTGGAGCCCATGTCCTCCACGTACATGAAGTCCCCGCGAGCGAAAATGCGCGCGTGGGCGGACGAGGCGAACGGGTCGTCCACCCGGATCTCCGCTCCGTCGGAGCGGCCCATGGTCGACCCGGCCCCCACGTCGAAGCTCGCGCCCGGCTCGTGCCCCATCGCGGCCACCACCACCAGCCGCGGCGACACCCCGGCGCGCAGGTCGGGGACCGCGGGCTGGCGACGGCGAGAGCTGGGCGGCTCCACGGGCTCGGCGGCGGCCGTGCCGTCGCCGCCGCGCGCGAGGTCCTTCATCGCGCTGCGCGCGACCCACAGCAAGAACAGGTAGAGCACGGCTAGAAAGCCGAACTTGAGCGCGACCGCGACTGGCTCGTCCATGCCTACTCGAGCTCGAAGGTCAGGTCGGTGATGCCGACCGTGATGCGGTCGCCGGGCTCCAGCTCGGCGTGGCTCAGACGGCGCCCGTTGACCTTCATCCCGTTCGTCGACCCGAGGTCGACGGCGGCCCAGCCGCGTTCCCCGCGGCGCAGCTCGATGTGGCGGCGCGACACGTTCGCGTCGGACAGGACCACGTCGCACTCGCGGCTGCGGCCCACGAGCACCCGCTCACCGCTCAGCACGTTGCGCTTGCCCTCCGCCACCAGCAGCGCCTGGCCCCGATCGATCGCCGGCTCCAGCGGGCGTGCCTCGCGATCGGGCGAGTAGACCATCGTGTGGCCGAAGTCGCCGGCCGACGGTCCGGCCTCCGCGAGCTCGCTCTCCTCCTCCGGGCCGCCCAGCAGCTGCGCCTGGATGCCGAACTCGCCCAGCTCCAGGCGCTCGTCGGTGTGGAACTCGACCTGCGGTCGGCTGGTGAGCGCGAACCGCTCCTGGCGTCCGTGCTCGAGCAGGTAGTCGGACAGCTCCTTCCGCAAGGCCGGCTCGTAGCTCGCGAACTGCTCGCGGTCGCGCGGCGAGAGGAACACGCGGTAGTGGTTTGGCACGTATACCCGCGACACGGAGACCATCTGGTTGTCCTCCATCTCCTTGGCGAGCTTGTGCGCCAGCTCGACCGGCTGCACGCTCGTCTTGAAGGCGCGGCCGAAGGCCCCTTCGACGATGCCGCCGAGCTTTGCTTCCAGGTTGCGTAGGACGCTCATGGTTCGCGGGTCAGGGTAGACCTATGCAGTCGTCACGGACTCCGTCCGGCGCGGGCGCCAGCCCTCTGCCGGAGGAGCCATCTGGGACACGGCCACGACCACCAGCGCGGCCCCGATCGCGCCGGCCACGGCCCCGCGCGCCTGGTCCAGCGCGGTGGTGGCGGCGAGCATGTCGCCGAGCGCGGCGTGGGCCGTGAGCAGGCCCGCCGCCCATAGCCCGGCGCCCAGCAGGTCGACGGCCAGCCAGCGGCCGCGAACGACCAGCGGCAGCAACATCGCAAAGACCGCCCAGACGACTGCCGGCGCCAGGGCCGGGCCGGACAGCAGCGGGCCCAGGGCGTCTGAGGCGGCCGCGCTGATCGACCCCTCCCACTCGGCGCGCGGCAGCGCCCCGTCTGGCACACCGAAGAGCAGGTCCCTCCCGGTGATCAGCTCGCCGATCGCGAGCCAGAGGAAGCCCGCGGCGGCGAGCCCGGCGCGGCGCCAGGGAGTGGGCGCGAGCGCGGCAATGCCAACGAACACCGGGCCGAGCGCCACCGTGCCCAGCAGCGGGGCCAGCACGGGCACCGACCACAGCAACCCGGCACGAGGCAGCAACAGCGGGATCGGGGCTGCGGCCGCGGCAAGGATCAGCGCGGTGCCCTGGCGGTCGGCCTCGGGCGAGACGAACCACCCGCAGAGCGCCATCGCCACGACGAGCCACGCGATCCGCGGCAGCACCGCCACGGCCAGGGCCGCCACGCCGGCGACCGCAGGGACGGAGAAGGCCGGGTCGGGGCCGAGCGTCTCGAGCGCTCCCAGCACGATGCCTCCGGCTAGCGCGCCTGCGCCCGCCCGGCGCGTGACCGCGGCGGCGCGCGAGGGCGGCACGGATTCGGCCGCGCGGCGGCCCAGCACGCCGGGGACGGGCTCGGCATCGACGGCGTCCGCCTGCGTGCGATCGCCGCCGTGCAGCAGCCGGGTCAGAACGGACCGCCGGCCCTGGGTCGACGGCAGCCCGACGCGGCGCAGCGTCTCGGGCTCGACCAATCCACCCTCGTCTGCCAGGTCGGGCTCGGCGGCGGACAGCTCGGCGCGCAGGGTGCGCGGCCTGGGGCGGCGGGCCGGATCGAGCTCGAGCGCGTCGTCGATCGCGTCGCACAGCTCGAGCGGCAGGTCGCGGCGCATGCCCGAGAGCGAGGGCAGCGGCTTGCCGAGCCTGCGAGCGGTGGCGGCCGGGCCCCCGGCGCGAATCGGGTTGGTGCCGGTCCAGGCCTCGTAGAGCGTCAGCGCGAGCGAGTAGACGTCGCTCGCGGCGCTCGCAGGTGCGCCCTCGGCCTGCTCCGGAGCCATGTACGCGAGCGTTCCCACCACGTCGCCGGTGTGGGTGAGCGGGTTGTCGCTGACCACGTGGGCCACGCCGAAGTCGGCGAGCTTGGCGAACCCGGCTCCCGCGGCAGGGTCGGCCACCACCATCACGTTCTGCGGCTTCACGTCGCGATGGATCACGCCGCGCGCGTGGGCGTGCTCGAGCGCGTCGCAGAGCGCGCTCCCGATGCGCGCCACGTCACGGTCGGCGATCGCGCGGGCACGCGTGAGCTCGGCAAGGGTTCGACCCCGAACCAGCTCGGACACGAGATACACGTCGTGCTCGTCCGAAGCCAGCTCGTAGACCGCGACGATGCCGGGGTGGTTGAGCCGGGCCGCCGCGCGCGCCTCGCGCTCGACCCGCTCCCCGCTGCCGTTCTCCCGGGGAATCGCCTTGACGGCCACCTCGCGCTCGAGCTTCTCGTCCCAGCCCAGCCAGACGACCCCGAACCCACCCGCGCCCAGGCGCCGCTCGAGGCGGTATCGGCCCAGCACGAGACGCGGCCCTGTGGCGCCGGGGAGCGCCTGTGTAGGGTCCGATCCGCCGAGCGGCAAAGTGCCGTGCTCGTCAGGGCTGGTTCCGGGGCGTTTCACATCAGGTTCCGTGTTCGGTCCGCGACGGGCTCGTCCTGCCCCACGGTCATACTCCCACTCAACCTTGGCAGGCGCCCCCGTTGGCGCCAGGAGGGGAAACTGCTGCTGTCCTTCCTCGACGAACCGGACGAGCCGTCGCGCTCAAGTCGGCGACCGCCCCGCGGACCGTCTGCCGACCGCCAAACGCTGGTGCTCAGACGCACCATCGCGCTGATCGGCGGCGTCATCTTGCTGATCCTGCTCGTGCTCGGCGTACGCGGGTGCCTGAACGCCCGTGAGGAGAGCGCCATCGAGGACTACTCCACGGACTCCGCGGACCTGCTGCGCGAGTCCAAGGAGGAGGGCGACCAGCTCTTCGAGTTGCTGCAGGGCGAGGGCGGCACCGACCAGACCACGTCGATCATCAACACGCTCAACGGCTACCGGGTCGCGTCGGGCAACCGCGTCGATCGCGCCGAGGCGCTCGACGTGCCGGGCGACCTGAGCGACGCACACGGCGAGCTGCTCGAGGTGCTGGAGCTGCGCCAGGAGGGCTTGGCCAACATCGCCGACGCCCTGCGCGTCGCGCTGGGCGACCAGGACCGCCGCGAGGGGACGCGTGAGGTCGCCAAGGAGATGCAGGTGTTCCTCGCGAGCGACGTGATCGACACGCTGCGCTTCCGGCGCGATCTGTTCGAGGTGCTCGGCGACAAGGAGCTGTCCGCGCCGAACCTGCCCAAGACCGGGTTCGTGCCGGACATCGAGTGGTTGCAACCCGACTTCGTCGCCGATCAGGTCAACGCCCTGCGCACGGGCACCGGCGGAGCCGACGGCGATGCCGCCCCGGGCCTGCACGGCAACGGCGTCGCCGCCGTGACGCTCGGTGGGGTGACGCTCGCCCCAGGAGGGTCCGCGTCGGTGCAGCTCGCCGAGGACCTCGCCTTCGAGATCCAGGTCCAGAACCAGGGTGAGAACACCGAGAACGACGTGACCGTCCGCGTGACGGTGGGAGACGGCGGTGACGCGTTCGAGCGCACGGACACGATCGACACGATCGCGCCGGGCGAGATCAAGCCGGTGACGATCCCGCTCGACGACCAGCCGCCCACCGGCCAGAACGTGCCGATCACGGTCGAGGTCGAGCCGGTGCCCGGGGAGCAGAAGACCGACAACAACACCCAGGAGTCCTCGGTCATCTTCACCAGGTGATCGGGCCGTAGCCGCGTGGACGACCTGACCACCACCCAAGGGATCGTTGCGCTCGCCGCCGCCGGAGTGGCGCTGGTGGCGCTCCTGTGGGCGATCGTGCTGGCCGTCAAACTCCGCCGGCTGCGCGCCGCCCAGCGCACCGTGCTCGGGTCGGAGCAGGCCGACCTGGTGGCCCACGCCGCCCAGGTCCAGGAGGCCTTCGTGCAGCTGCGCGACTGGGTCGAGGAGACCGCCACGCGGCTCGAGGAGCGGATGGCCGCGGCCGAGACGCGCATCGACGGCTGCGTCGCGTATACGTCGCTGGTGCGCTACGACGCGTGGGGTGAGATGTCCGGGCAGCAGTCGAGCACGCTGGCGCTGCTGGACGCACGCCGCACCGGCGTGGTCGTGTCGTCGATCCTCCACCGCGACCAGGCGCGCGTCTACGTGAAGCAGCTGCGCGACGGGGAGTCGGAGCTGGAGCTGTCCCCCGAGGAGCTCGAGGCGATCGAGGCGGCGATGGCCGGCGCCTCCGCGGCGCACCCGCACTGATGAGGGTCGGGTACCTGGGTCCCGCCGGGACCTACAGCGAAGAGGCCCTGCGCGCCTCCGCACCCGCGGGCACCGAAGAGGTGCCCTACCCCACGATCTACGACACGGTCATGGCCGTGCAGGAGGGCGAGGTCGACCGGGCTGTCGTCCCGATCGAGAACGCGCTCGAAGGCGCGGTGTCGGTCACGCTCGACACGCTGGTGCTCGAGGCCGCCGACGTGCGCATCGTCGCCGAGGTGGTGCACCCGATCCACCACTGCGTCGTCGCGGCGCGGGAGCTCGACCTGGCCGAGGTCACGCACGTGGTGTCCCACCCCCAGGCGACCGCCCAGTGCCGGCGCTTCTTGCGCGAGCGCCTCGGCGGCGCCGAGCGCTTCGTGGCTGCTTCGACGGCGGACGCGGTGCTGTCCGTGCGCGACTCCGCCGAACCGGCGGTGGCACTCGGGTCGCGCCTGGCGGCCGAGCTCTACGGGTGCCGTGTGCTGGTGGCCGACGTCGAGGACCACCCCGACAACGCCACGCGGTTCGTGTGGCTGGCCCCCGCCGCGCAGGCGGGTGAGCCCGGGTCGGACGGGAAGACGTCGCTCGTGTTCTGGGGCGGCGGCGACCAGTCGCCCGGGTGGCTGGTGCGCGCATTGCGCGAGCTCTCGGACCGAGACGTGAACCTCACCCGGATCGAGTCGCGTCCGCGGCGGACCTCGCTCGGGCACTACATGTTCTTCGTCGACCTCGAGGGCGGCGCCGGGGCACCGCTGGTGGCCGAGGCGCTCGCGGCCCTGCGCGGGCAGGTGGAGGAGCTGCGCGTTCTCGGGTCGTACACGATTGCGGGCGGGCCGCCCGGCTAGACTTCGCGGCGTCGTGGCAGTGAGCACGAACCGCATGCGCGTAGCCGAGGCGGGTGACTCGGAACCAGGCCCTGCGCCCGCGCTGCACGGGGCCGGCCGGCCCGCGCAGCGCACTGGCTCGTCCGGCCGGGTGCTGGTGCTCAACGCGAGCTATGAGCCGATCAACGTGTGCACCGTGCGCCGCGCGGCGGTGCTGATTCTCAAGAACCGGGCCGAGATCCTCGAGGAGGGCGACTGGGCGCTGCATGCCGAGAGCCTCACGCTGGCGCGCCCGGTGGTGATCAGACTGCTGGCCTATGTGCGCATCCCGCGCGACGCGCACCGCCGCAAGATCACGCGGCGAGCGGTGTTCGCCCGCGACCGCTGGACCTGCCAGTACTGCGGGCACGAGCGGGGCAACCTCACCGTCGACCACGTCGTGCCGCGCTCGAAGGGCGGGCTCTCGACCTGGGACAACATCGTCACCTGCTGCGCCCCGTGCAACCGGCGCAAGGGCGACCGGCTGCCGCGCCAGGCAAACATGGTGCCCGCGCAGAAACCGAGGGCGCCGGGCGCCACGATCTTCATCCACGTCGCCACGCCGACGATCCCGACCGCGTGGGAGCAGTACCTGGTGGCGGCTTGACCGGCGAGGCGCCGAAGGTCCCGCCCAGCCGCCCCGAGCCCGCGACCACCGACGACCTGCGCGCGCTGCGGCGCTGGCTGCTGGTGGCCGGCGCGTGGGCCGTCGCGGCCACGGCGATCGCGGTGATCGCACTCGTCACGGCGAACCAGAACGACAGCGAGGAGCAGAACGCGCGCACGAACAGCCAACTGACGCGCGTGCAGAGCCAGCTCCAGGATCAGCTCGACGACCTGGAGCAGCGCATCGAGGACCTGGCCCCGGCGGAGGACGTGGCGAAGCTGGACACCCGGCTCAAGAAGGTCGAGAACGCGGCGAGCAAGACGTCCGATCGCGTCGACCGGCTCAGCGACGACATCGATGACCTCCAGTCACGGGTGGAGGAGCTCGAGCAGGCCGCCGAGACGAACACCGACACGACCGAGACCACTACGGAGGAGACTCCCTAAACGACGAGGGGCGCCCCGTAGGACGCCCCTCGCGAGTTGCTGCTGGACACAAGGTCGGCTTCGAGTACTTCAGCCAGAGGGACCACTCCCGGCCCTCTCATGCCGACGGTGCCTCGGGTTGGACTCCGCTAAATAACGTCGGTCCGCCGCCGGCCCAGCCGGCGGCCTCCCGCACTACGGGCCCAGCACCGATTTAGCGGCCGGACACCTCCAGGGTCCCAAGAAAACTGTCACTCAAGTTCGGACCACCTCCTTTCCCTGGTAGATCCGAATTGAAGCAGACGCGGCCGCCGTCCAGCACGGATCCCCCGCGCGGGTGGCTACTCCTCGTCCGGCGTCTCGTCGTCCGCCGGCTCGGCCTCCGGGGCGTCGTCGGGCAGGTCGGGCGGAACGTCGGCCTCCGGCAGGTCCTCCTGGACCACGGCGCCGGTGTCGGCCGCGCTCTCCATCACCAGCGCGACCGCGCTGACCACGTCGTCCTCGCGCAGGTTCATCACGCGCACGCCCTGCGCCGGGCGGCCCTGCTTGGAGATGCCCCTCACGCTGGTGCGCTGCACCATCCCGCTCTGGGAGATGAACACCAGGTCGTGGTGCTCGCGCACGATCAGCGCGCCGGCCAGGCCGCCCTTCTTCTCCGTCAGCCCGATCGTCTTGACGCCCATCGAGCCGCGGCCCTTGACGGGATACTCCTCGATGGCGGTGCGCTTGCCGTAGCCGTTCTCGGTGACCACGAGCAGCTCCATGTCGGGCCGCACGACGTCCATCGAGAGCACGCGGTTGTCGCCGCGGCTGACGTTCATGCCACGTACGCCACCGGTGTCTCGTCCCATCGGGCGCACCTGGTCCTCGTTGAAGCGCGCCGCCTGGCCCGAGCGGGAGACCATGATGATGTCGTCGTCGCCGCTGGTGCGACGGACCTCCACGAGCTCGTCGTCGTCGCGAATCTTGATCGCAATGATCCCGTCGGCCTTGATCGGCGTGTTGTAGGCGAGGAACTCGGTCTTCTTGATCTGACCCTTCCGGGTGGCGAACACGAGGTACTTGCCCTCCGTGAAGTCGCGCGTGGCCTGGACCGCCTGCACCCGCTCGCCCTCGCGCAGCGGCAGCAGGTTCACGAGCGCACGGCCCTTCGCGGTCCGGGAGGCCTCCGGCAGCTCGTAGACCTTCTGGCGGTACACCTTGCCGCGGTTGGTGAAGAAGAGCAGGTAGTCGTGCGTCGAGCTCACGAAGAGATGCTCGATGTAGTCCTCGTCCTTCATGTCCATCCCGGTCACGCCGATCCCGCCGCGCTTCTGCTGGCGGTAGGTGGCCAGCGGCAGCGTCTTGATGTAGCCGGAGTGGGTGATCGCGATGACCATCTGCTGGTCGGCGATCAGGTCCTCGATGTCGATCTCGTCCTCGGAGTGCGTGATCTCCGTGCGCCGCTCGTCGCCGTAGGTCTGCTTGATCTCGAGCAGCTCCTCGCGGATCAGGCCCATGACCTTGGCCTCGTCGCCGAGGATGTCGCGCAGGTACTTGATGCGCTCGACCACGTCGGCGTGCTCGGTCTTGATCTCGTCGGTCTGCAGGGCGGTGAGGCGCTGGAGACGGAGGTCGAGGATCGCCTGCGCCTGGAGGCGCGAGAGCTCGAAGCGCTCGATCAGCCCATCGCGCGCGGTGTCCGGATCGCGCGAGCCGCGGATCAGCTCGATGACCTCGTCGATGTTGTCGATCGCGATCAGCAGGCCCTCGAGGATGTGCAGGCGTGCCTCGCGCTGGCTTAGCTCGTACTTCGTGCGGCGCACGATCACGTCGCGCTGGTGGTCGACGTAGTTGCGCACGATCGGCAGCAGGCCGAGCGTGCGCGGCACGCCGTCGACGAGGGCGACCATGTTCACGCCGAAGGTCGTCTGCAGCTGGGTGTGCTTGTAGAGCTTGTTGAGGACGACCTTCGGGATCGCGTCGCGCTTGAGCTCGATCACGAGCCGGATGCCGGTCTTGTCGGACTCGTCGCGGAGGTCGGAGATCTCCTTGAGGCGGCCGTTCTGGACCTGCTCGACGATCTTCTGCATCAGGCCGCTGCCGTCACCGCGCCCGTCGCCCTTGTAGACCTGGTAGGGCATCTCGGTGACGATGATCGCCTCCTTGCCCTGGCGCAGCGGCTCGATGTGGGCGCGCCCGCGCACGACCACCCGGCCGCGGCCGGTCTCGTAGGCGTCGCGGATGCCGCCGTGGCCGACGATCATCCCGCCCGTCGGGAAATCGGGGCCCTTGATGTGGCGCATCAGGCCCTTGACGTCGACCGCCGGATCGTCGATGTAGGCCACCACGGCGTCGATCGCCTCGCGCAGGTTGTGCGGCGGGATGTTGGTGGCCATGCCGACGGCGATGCCGGACGAGCCGTTGACGAGCAGGTTGGGGAAGCGCGCCGGCAGGACGAGCGGCTCCTGGCGCGACTCGTCGTAGTTGGGCCGGAACTCGACGGTGTCGGCGTCGATGTCCCGCAGCATCTCCGTGGCCAGCCGGGAGAGGCGGGCCTCGGTGTACCGCATGGCGGCCGGCGAGTCGTTGTCGATCGACCCGAAGTTGCCCTGCGGGTCGATCAGCGGATACCGCATGGCGAAGTTCTGGCCCATGCGGACGAGCGTGTCGTAGATCGCGGAGTCGCCGTGGGGGTGATAGTTCCCCATGACACCGCCGACGACGTTGGCGCACTTGCGGTGCGGACGGTTCGGCTGGAGGCCGGACTCGTACATCGAATAGAGGACGCGGCGGTGCACCGGCTTGAGGCCGTCACGCACGTCCGGCAGCGCCCGCCCGACGATCACGCTCATGGCGTAATCGAGGTACGAAGAGCGCATCTCCGCCTCGAGCCCGCGCGGCTCGATGTTGCCTCCGGTCAGCTGCTCAATCGACATCTAGGGCACTCCAATCAGACAGTTCGGCGGCGGCGCGGACCAAGCTCGATGTGTGCGCGAAAACCAAGCGATGCAAGGACGCAGGGAGCGGACAAGGCTCTGCCTGTCCGCGACCGAGGACGTAGCAGCGCGACGGTTTGCAGCGTCACACATCGAGGTTGGTGACTTCGCGGGCGTGTGCCTCGATGAAGTCGCGACGCGGTTCGACGGCGTCGCCCATCAGCATCGAGAAGACCTGGTCGGCGGCGCTCGCGTCGTCGACGGTGACGAGCTGGAGCGTGCGCTGCTCGGGGTCCATGGTGGTGTCGAAGAGCTGGTCGGCGTTCATTTCGCCGAGGCCCTTGAAGCGCTGGAGGGGCACGCCGTCGCGGCAGATCTCGAGCACCTTCGAGCGCAGCTCTTCGAAGGAGAGCGCGTCGCCTTCCTTCTTGCCGAGCACGACGCGGAAGGGCGGGAAGCCGGCGAGCGCGTCGAGCTCCTTGTGGATCTTCACGAAGCCGGTGTACTCGGGGGTGGAGAACAGGGCCCGCTGGAGCTTGTAGGTCTTGGCGGTGCCGGTTTTGCGCTCGACCACCATCGCGACGACCTCGTGCTCGTCCTCGCTGAGCAGTGACGTCTCGAAGGGCTCGCCCTCGTGGCCGTCTGCCTTGAGGAGCGCGATCACGGCCTCGGGGTCGGTGGCGCCTTCGTCGAGCAGCGCCGACTCCTCCAGGAACTGGATCGGGTCGTGGCCCCATTCGGCCCGCAGCGCGGTGGCCCAGCCTTCGTACTGCTTGAGCAGGCGGCCGTACTTCTGCCACCGCGCGTGCGTGAGGCTGAACTGGTTGCCCTCGCGGTCGGTGACCTCCATCTTCTCGAGCTTGTCGCGCAGGAGGACCTCCTCGAGCTCGGACTCTTTCTCGATGTAGATGTCTTGCTTGCCCGACTTGACCTTGTAGAGCGGCGGCTTGGCGATGTACACGTAGCCGGCGTCGATCAGCTCGGGCATCTCGCGGTAGAGGAAGGTCAGCACGAGCGTGCGGATGTGCGCGCCGTCCACGTCGGCGTCGGTCATGACGATGACCTTGTGGTAGCGCGCCTTCTCGATGTCGAACTCCTCGCGGATGCCGGTGCCGATCGCGGTGATCAGCGCCTGGATCTCCTTGTTGGAGAGCACCTTGTCGATGCGGTTCTTCTCGACGTTGATGATCTTGCCGCGCAGCGGCAGGATCGCCTGCGTGTTGCGATCGCGGCCCTGCTTGGCGGAGCCGCCCGCGGAGTCGCCCTCGACGATGAAGATCTCGGCGAGCGCGGGATCCCGCACGGAGCAGTCGGCCAGCTTGCCCGGGAGCGTGGAGTTCTCGAGCGCCGACTTGCGGCGAGTGAGGTCGCGTGCCTTGCGGGCCGCGTCGCGAGCCCGGGCGGCGTCGACGGCCTTGCGGATCATCACGCGCGCCTCTGTGGGGTTCTCCTCGAGGAACTCGGCGAGGCCCTTGTTGACGGCGGCCTGCACGAACCCCTCGACCGGTGGGTTGCCGAGCTTTGTCTTGGTCTGGCCCTCGAACTGGGGCTCGCGGATCTTCACCGAGATGATTGCGGTGAGTCCCTCGCGCACGTCTTCGCCCTGCAGGTTGGGGTCCTTCTCCTTGAGCTCGCCGACCTGGCGCGCGTACTTGTTGACCGTGCCGGTCAGCGCCGAGCGGAAACCGGACAGGTGGGTGCCGCCCTCGTGGGTGTTGATGTTGTTGGCGAACGAGAGCAGCGCCTCCTGGTAGGAGTTGTTCCACTGCAGCGCCACCTCGACCTCGCCCATGTCCTCTCGCGAGTCCTCGATGTAGACAACGGTCGGGTGCAGCGGCTCGCGGGTGCCCTGGCCGTGCAGGTACTTGACGAAGTCGACGATGCCGCCCTCGTACTGGAAGCTCGTCGCGAAGCGTTCGCCGCGCTCGTCGGTGAAGTCGATCTTGAGGCCCTTGGTGAGGAAGGCCATCTCGCGGAAGCGCTGCTCGAGCACCGTGCGGTCGTACTCGATCGTCTCGAAGATCTCGAGATCGGGCAGGAACGTGATCCGCGTGCCGCGGCGGTCGACCTTCTCGCCCTTGGTCAGGTCGTTCGTCGGCGCGCCGCGCTCGTATGACTGTGTGTGCTCGTAGCCGTCGCGCCACACCGTGAGGTGCAGCCATTCCGAGAGCGCGTTCACGACGGAGACGCCGACGCCGTGGAGGCCACCGGAGACCTTGTAGCCGCCGCCCTCGCCGAACTTGCCGCCGGCGTGGAGGACGGTGAGCACGACCTCGGCTGCCGGCCGCTTCTCCTTCTCCATCGTGTCGACGGGGATTCCGCGCCCGTTGTCGGTAACGGTGACCGAGTTGTCCGGGTGGATCACGATCTGGACCTCGTCGGCCTCGCCGGCGAGCGCCTCGTCGACAGCGTTGTCGACAACCTCGTAGATCAGGTGGTGGAGGCCGCGGGCGCCGGTCGACCCGATGTACATCCCCGGCCGCTTGCGGACGGCCTCGAGACCCTCGAGGACGGTGATGTTCTGCGCGTCGTAGCTGCCGTTGTCCTGCTTCTTGCTCTTGCGCCCCTTGTCAGGGGTGTTGCCGTCCTTCTCAGCCTTGTCTGCCAAGCCGTCCCTTCCGTCGTCGCACGGCGCCGTGCGAGAAACCCCCACACACCGTGAAAAACCCCGGCCCCGTGGCTGCTTGCGCACGGACCGGGGCGCTACATAAGACCGCTCTCAATAGTAGCAGGCTACCCCCCGCTCCGGACGCCTGAGGGAGCTACAAAATCCCCGCTAATCGCGACAAAAAGCGCACTGCAGAGCTACTTCTCAGCGACCGTTCGTCCCCGAACCTACGACGAACCGCAGGCGCTCGACCCGGCCCGCCTCGCCGGCCGCTTCCAGCCCCTCGTTGAGGCGATCCGTGAGGTCCGGGCCGAGCAGCTCCAGCTCGTGCGCCCAGGCCGCCGATTCGCACGCCACTGTGACGGTTCCCGAGTGCTCGGAGACCGGCGCCGCGGCGGCCGCGAGCGCCGCTCCCGCCACCTGCGCCCAGGCCGACTGGACGGACGCGAGCAACCCGTGCGGGCGCGCGCCACCGACGACCGCGTCGAGCGCCACGCTGATCGGCCGCGGGGCCAGCCGCCTCACGCCGCCACCGGCCCCAGCACCGCGCCCGCTCCGACCCGGATCAGCTCGTCTTCGCCGACGGCCGGCACGTGGTCGGCCTCAGTCGCGGTGACGATCGCCTGGCCGCCGGAGCGCAGCAGGTCGGCCAGCAGCTCGCGGCGCTCGGAGTCGAGCTCTGACATCACGTCGTCGAGCAGCATCAGCGGCGGGCGGTCTCGGCGGCTGGCGAGCAGCTCGCGCTCGGCGAACAGCAGCGCCAGCAGCGCCGTCCGCTGCTGGCCTTGGGATCCGTAGGCACGCAGCGCTGCACCGTCGAGCGTCAACACGAGCTCGTCGCGGTGCGGCCCGTGCGCCGTGAACCCGCGCTCGAGGTCGGCGCTGCGGCGCTCCGCCAGCTCGGCCGCCAGGCCGGTCGCGTCACCGGCCGCGGAGCGGGGGCGATAGCGCACCTCGGCCGGGCCCGGCAAGCCCAGCTGGTCGGCCAGGCGGGCGAAGGGCGCCTGCAGTCCCTCGATCGCGGACGCGCGGTCCTCCATCAGGGCGATCCCCTCTCGTGCGAGCTCGGCGTCCCACGCGTCGAGGGCGCTCGGGCCGGAGGCGCCCGCTCGAATCCGGCCGAGCAGCGCGTTGCGCTGGGCCAGCGCCCGCGAGTACGCCGCCCGCCCGCCCGCCCGTGCCGGCCAGAGTGCCGCGACGACCTGGTCCAGGTGAGCCCGTCGCGCCGCCGGCGCCCCCTTCACGAGCTCGAGTCGCTCAGGCAGGAAGACGCTCACGAGCGGGCGCGCGTCGAGCCGCGCCAGGCTCTCCACCGGACTGCCGTCGAGCCGCAGTCGCTTGGCCTCCCCCGGCTGGAAGCCCGCCTCGAGTCGGTGGCCGCCGTCCTCGTCTCGCGTGTCGATCACCACGCGCGCGACGGTGGCCCCGCGGCGGAGCAGCTCGCGCTCGTTGGAGGTGCGCGGCGAGCCGCCGGTGCACCCGAAGTACACGGCCTCGAGCAGGTTGGTCTTGCCGGCGCCGTTGGGACCGACCACCACAGCCAGCCCACCCGGCAGGTCGAGCTCGGCCGCCTCGTAGTTGCGGAAGTCGCGCAGCTCGAGGCGCGTGACCAGCACGGCGGCTACACGTTGAGGCGGATCGGCATGACCACGTAGGAGAAGGCCGACGTGTCGCCGCCCGACTGGATCAACCCCGGCCGCAGCGGGCTGATCAGCTTCAGACTCAGCTCCTCCGACTCGGCGCTCTCGAGCCCCTCACGGAAGAACTCCGGGTTGAAGCCGATCTCCAACGGTTCGCCCGCGAACGGCACCGGCAGGGACTCGCTGGCCTCGCCGACGTCCGGCGTCTGAGCGGAGACGTCGAGGGCGCCCTCCGAGAAGCGCAGCCGCAGCGGCGCGTTCTTCTGTGCGAGCAGCCCGACGCGGCGCACGACCTCCAGCAGCTCGTCCCGACTGACGCGCAGCTCGTGCTCATACGACTCGGGCAGCAGCTGCTTGTAGTTCGGGAAGCGCCCCTCGACGAGCCGCGACGACAGCACCACCCCGTCGATCGTGAACACCACCTGGTTCTCGAGCGCCGCGACGCCGATGCTGTCGGTGGCGCCGGCACTGGCGATCCGGCTCAGCTCCTGGAGCGTTCGGGCTGGAACGTTCGCCTCGAGCGACCCCTCGAGCGCGTCCTCGAGCTGCGTCTCCTTCACCGCCAGGCGGTACGAGTCGGTCGCCACCATGCGCAGCTCGCGGCCGGTGGCGGTGACCAGCACGCCGGTGAGGTGCGGCCGGGTCTCATCCCGCGACGCCGCCCGGGCCACCCGCGTGATCGTGTCCACGAAGGGACCGGCCGGGACCGTCATGCCGCCCTCGGCCGGCGCCTCCGGCAGCTTCGGGAAGTCCTCCGGCGGCAGCGTGCGGAGGTGGAACTTGGACGGTCCCGCCACGACCTCCACGTCCTGCTGTGCGCTGCGGTACTCGAGCGAGACCTGCTCGGTCGGAAGCGAGCGCACGACGTCGAGCAACAGTCGCCCCGGGATGACCGCGAGGCCGGGTGTGGATTCCATGGTCTCGAGCGACACGCGCACACCGAGCTCCATATCGGTCGCCTCGAGCTCGGCGCGCCCCTCCTCCACGCGCAGCAGCACCCCAGCCAGCGTCTGAATCGGACTACGAGTGGAAGCGCCGCGCACGGCGATGCCGAGCTTGGCGAGGAACGTTTCACGGGAAACGGTGAGCTTCAACGTCGGCTACCTGACCTTGGAGTAGTAATGCCTGTCGATACGTCGACAAGGCTGCGAATTCGGCTTGCTGAAAGGAAAGCTGGCTGTTGATTGTCGCATTGACACCGGCCGTCACGCTCGGCGGCCGAGACGGCGGTGCAGGTTGTCGACCGCCTTGCGCACAGCTGGGTCGGTACGCATTGCAGCGCTCACCCTATTCACGGCATGGAGCACGGTCGTGTGGTTGCGGCCGCCGATCCCTCGTCCGATCTCGGGAAGGCTGTGCTCGGTGAGCTCGCGCGCGAGGTACATGGCGACCTGGCGCGCGGTGGCTACGGTCGGCCGGCGATCGCGGGCCATCAGCGATTCGCGCTGTACCCCGAACTCCTGCGCCGCGGCGTCGATGATCTCCGACAGGCCGTAGGCGTCGGGGGCCGTGTCCTCGCCCAAGCGGTGCAGCACGTGGCGGACCAGCGCGGGCGTCGCGTCCTCGCCCTTGAGCGACGCATAGGCCACGACTCGGATCAGCGCGCCCTCGAGAGCACGCACGCTGCTGTCCACGCGCTGCGCGATTTCGGCCAGCACCGCGGCCGAAACCTCGACCCCGTCGATGCGGGCGCGCTTGGCGAGGATCGCTCGGCGTACGGAGACGGGCGGCGGGTCGAGCTCCACCACCAAGCCGGATCGGAAGCGCTCAGCGAGCCGCGCCTCGAGATCGGGCAGCTCTTCCGGGCTGCGGTCGGACGAGATCACGAGCTGGCGCCCGGAGTCGAGCAGTGCGTTGAAGGTGTGGAAGAACTCCTCACGCGTCTTGGTGCGCCCGGCGAGAAACTGCACGTCGTCGATCAGCACGACGTCGGCGCCGCGGAAGTCGTCCTTGAAGTCGTCGGTGCGGTGGCGGCGCACCGCGTCCACGAAGCCGGTGGTGAACTCTTCGATCGTCGCGTAGCGCACCCGCAGGCCGGAGCCGAAGCGCTGGACGTAGTTGCCGATCGCGTGCAGCAGGTGCGTCTTACCGAGCCCGGGCGCGCCGTGCAGGAACAGCGGGTTGTAGGCCTGCGCCGGCAGCTCGGCCACGGCCAGCGATGCCGCGTGGGCGAAGCGGTTGCCCTCGCCGATCACGAACTGGTCGAAGCTGTACTTGGGGTTGAGACGAGCGCCCTCGGGCCGCGAGGCGACGGCGATCTGCGTGGGCTCGTCGGCCGCGGGCGCCGTCCAGGCCGGCCCGACAACCTCGACAACCGCGTGAGCATCGAGGCGCTCAGCGGCCGCGCGCCGCAGCAGCGGCAGGTAGCGCTCGGCGACCGAGGTGCGGATGTGCTCCGGGGCGCGCACGTAGAGCGTCTTGCCGCTCACTCCCGCCAGCTCGAGCGGCTCGAGCCAGATGTGGAACTTGAAGGGCGGGGTCTCGCGCCGGAGCTCGTCGCGTATGTCGTCCCAGAGCTGATCGAGTTGTGCCGGCACAGACGGTCGCGACCCTCCTCGGGGCCTTGTTCGGTGTGATGCGTAGAAAGAGAGGGACCGCGTTGAAATCGCCACCGCTGCCCTCGGCGAGGCGAGGATACAACGGCGCCATCGCGGCTCGCCGCACCCCCGGCAGGGTTCCCCGCATTACGCGAGAAAAGGTTGGGAGGGGGGTTCCCGAGCGGCGAACCGAGCGCCGTCGTGTACCCTCCGCACGCGGCGCGAGGCACCCGCCCTCGGCGCCCATCTCGATCTTATGAAGCGCACCTATCAGCCCAAGAAGCGCAAGCGCGCACGCACCCACGGCTTCCGCGCTCGCATGCGCACGCGCGCCGGCCGGCACGTGCTGAAGCGCCGCCGCACCAAGGGCCGCAAGCGGCTCACGCCCTAGGCGGATGGCCGATCGCGCGCGCCGCAAGCGCCGCCGGCTGTCGCGCAGCGGCGAGTTCGATCGCGTCTACCGTGAGGGCCGCTCGCACGCCAGCCGGCACCTCGTCGTCTACGCCTTCCCGCGAGCTGACGACGAGACCGATCCGCGGCTCGGCATCTCGGTCGGTCGCAAGCTCGGCGGCGCCGTCGAGCGCAACCGCATCAAGCGGCTGCTGCGCGAGGCGTTCTGGGCCGACGCCGGGGAGCTCGCACCGGGCCACGACTTCGTGATCGTCGCGCGGCCCGCCGCCGGCGAGCTGGCGCGTGAGGGCGGCGAGCCGGCGATTCAGCAGGCGCTGCGCACCGTGCTCGCCGAGGCCGGCCTCGCGCGCGGGTCAGGGAACGACGCGTGAGCGCACTGCGGGGGCTCTTCGTCGCGCCGGTGCGCTTCTACCAGCGAGCGATCTCGCCGGGCCTGCCGGCGCGCTGCAAGTACCATCCCTCGTGCTCCAACTACGCCGTAGAGGCCGTTCGCCGCTACGGTGTGCTTCGCGGAGTCGTCCTCGCCGGCTGGCGCCTGCTGCGGTGCAATCCGTGGAGCCACGGCGGCGTCGACTTCGTCGAGGATCAGACCCTCTTCCGGACGCGACCGAACCTCTAGACCATGCAGAGCATCCTCCAGCCGCTGATCGACGCCTGCCATTGGGTCCTGGAGTTCTGGCACGACCTGGTGGGTGGCTCGTGGGGCTGGTCGATCATCCTGCTCACGTTCACGGTCCGGATCGTGATCCTGCCGCTCACGTTCAAGGGCGTGAAGTCGATGCAGCGGCTCCAGACGCTGCAGCCCGAGATCAAGAAGATCCAGGCGCGCTACAAGGACGACCGGCAGCGCATGAACCAGGAGGTCATGGCCTTCTATCAGCGCGAGAAGGTCAACCCGCTCGGGTCGTGCCTCCCGCTGATCCTGCAGATCCCGTTCTTCATCTCGCTCTTCTATCTGCTGCGCTCGGACGAGTTCAAGGCGGACATCGCCGGCAACACGGGCTTCGGTCCGATCACCGACCTCGCCGACCCGGTCAGCTTCAGCGATCAGCCCGTCCTGCTGATCACGCTGATCGTCCTCTACGTCGGCACGCAGCTGGCCGCCAGCGCGGTCACCGCCTTCAGCGCGGACCCGATGCAGCGTCGGATCATGTTCGCGCTGCCGTTCGTGTTCGTCATCTTCATCATCAACTTCCAGGCGGGGCTGATCGTCTACTGGATCACCACCAACGTCTGGACGATCGGCCAGCAGCTGCTCGTGAAGAAGCTCTATCCGAAGCCGGATCCCATCGATCGCGACGACGACGGCGATAGCGCCAAGCCGGCGCGCGGGAAGCCGCCGAGCTCGCAGCCGTCCTCCGACGACACGCCGGCGGCCGACGGCGCCGCGAAGACCCGCAGCGGCTCGGACACGAACGGCGGCCCGGTGAAGGCGCCGCCGCGCTCGCCGCGCAAGAAGAAGAAGCGGTCGGGCCGACGGCGATGAACGACGACCCGCGCCCCGAGGACCTGTCCGCGGAAGGCGAGGGCGACAGCCTCGGCGAGGCGAAGTGGGCCGCGATGAAGGAGCTCGAGCCGCGCTTCCCGGGCATCACCGCCGAGTGCGTCAGCTTCGAGGTGCTCGCCGAACCTGAGACCGGCGGGTCCGCCCGCGTGCGCGCGGAGGTGGACGAGGAGGCCTGGCGCGAGGCGGCCGAGCTGATCCCCGAGGAGCCGGGCGAGCGTGTGCGCGCGATCGTGGGCCGGATCGTCCACGCCCTGGGGCTACGCGCGACGGTCGACATCGAGGAGAGCGAGGACGAGCTGCGCGCCACGGTCAACGGCGAGGAGCTCGGGCTGCTGATCGGCAAGCACGGGTCGACGATCGACGCCGTGCAGCACCTGGCATTCCGAGCGGCCTACCGGGGACGCGAGGACCGCAAGCAGGTGACCGTCGACGCGGCCGGCTACCGCGAGCGCCGCGAGACGGCGCTGCACCGCATGGCCGACCGTGCGGCCGCCGAGGCGCTGCGCTACGACCGCCCGGTCGAGCTCGAGCCGATGCGGGCCACGGAGCGCAAGATCGTGCACACGTACCTGAGCGAGCGCGGTGACGTCGAGACTCACTCGGAGGGCGACGAGCCGGACCGCCGGCTCGTGATCAGCCCGGCGCCGGCGTTCCGCGAGCCCTGAGCGTTTCACGGGAAACGCTCGAGGCCGTCTGTGCGCGCTTCGGGCTCTCCGCCGGATCCGACGAGCAGATCCGGTTGCTGCTGGAGGCGCTGGCGGCTGAACCAGACCCACACACGAGCGTGAGCGAGCCGGAGGAGGCGCTGCGGACGCACGTGGCCGACAGCCTGACCGGCCTCGAGGTGGACGCGCTCGTGCGCGCTAGGCGGATCGCCGACCTGGGCGCCGGCGCGGGCTTCCCGGGCTTGGTGCTGGCGGTCGCGCTGCCGGGCGCGCAGGTCGACCTGGTCGAAGCGACCGGCCGCAAGGCGGCGATGATCGCCCGGCTGGCGCAGGCGGCGCGGCTCGACAACGCGCGGGCGGTGACCGCGCGGGCGGAGGAGTGGGCGCGGACGCCGGCGGCGCTCGGCGGCGGAGGGGAGGGGTACGACGGGGTGACAGCGCGGGCGCTCGCGCCCCTGGCCACGCTGGTCGAATACGCGGCACCGCTGCTACGCACGAGCGGGACGCTGGTGGCGTGGAAGGGCGTGCGTGACGCGGAGGAGGAGGCACGCGGCCGGGGTGCGGCGGAGCAGCTCGGGCTGGAGGTGGGCGAGGTCTTGCGCGTGGAGCCGTTCGAGGCCGCTCGCAACCGCCACCTGCATGTGTTCCGCAAGATCTCGCCCACGCCCGAGCGGTTTCCGCGGCGGGTGGGGGTCGCGGCTAAGCGGCCGCTGGGCTAGGGCCGGCGGGCCCGTTCGCCTCTGAACCAAAGCGCCGTCCGTTCCGACCGAGCCGGGTCGTACTTTCAAGGCCGCCATGGGCAGCGTTCTCGCAGTCGCCAACCAGAAGGGCGGGGTCGGCAAGACCACCACCGCCGTGAACCTCGGCGCCTCGATCGCAGGCGCCGGCTACCCGACCTTGCTGGTCGACTTGGACCCACAGTGCAACGCAACGGTTGCACTTGGGTTGCCGAAGGACCTCAGCACGAACATCTACACGTGCCTGTCGGGGGAGCTCACGCTCGCGGATGCTGCGATCCCGACGGGCATCGAGCACCTCCAGATCGTGCCGTCCACGCCCGAGCTGGCCGGCGCCACGGTCGAGCTGCCGCGCATCGCCGGCTCCGAGGGCACCCTGCGCGACCGGCTCGGCGTGGTGAAGGAGCGCTACCTGTTCACGCTGCTCGACTGTCCGCCCTCGCTCGGGCCGCTGACGGTGAACGCGCTGGTGGCGGCGGACAAGGTGATCGTGCCCGTGCAGACCGAGTACTTCGCGCTCGAGGGGTTGGCCCAGCTACTCGACACGCTCTCGCTGATCCAGCGCGAGCTCAACCCACGACTCACGATCGCCGGGATGATCCTCACGATGCACGACGGGCGCACGCGGCTCGGGCGCGACGTCGAGCGCGAGGTGCGCGAGCACTTCCCCGAACTCGTCTTCGACACGGTCGTCCCACGCAACGTCCGCCTGGGCGAGGCGCCGAGCTTCGGTGTCCCCGTTATTCAGCACGCGCCCCAAAGTGCGGGATCCGCTGCGTACCTCAAATTGGCGAAGGAGGTCGCGGCTCGTGGTTGAAGTGATGGGGCGAGCGCATGCGGGCGGACGAGGTAATAGTCGGAGGCACACCCATGTCGGATGACCGGCGGGGCATGGGTCGGGGGCTGGCCGCGATCCTCCCCCGTCCGGGGGACGAGGACGGGCTGCGCGAGATCCCCGTCGACCTGATCGACCCCAACCCCCGCCAGCCGCGGCGCGACTTCGACGAGGTCAAGCTGGGCGAGCTGGCCGATTCGATCCGCGCCCGCGGGGTGCTGCAGCCGATCGTCGTCCGGCCCCTTGCCGGTGGCCGCTACGAGCTGGTTGCGGGGGAGCGCCGCCTGCGCGCCGCGCGCATAGCCGAGGTGGAGCTGATCCCGGCGATGCTGCGCCAGGCCGACGACTGGGAGCGACTCGACCTCGCGCTCGCCGAGAACATGGCGCGCGAGAACCTGAACGCGGTCGAGGAGGCGCGCGCCTGCGCCATGCTCGTGGACGACCTCGGCCTCACCAAGGAAGAGGTGGGCCGGCGTGTTGGCCGCAGCCGCGTGGCGATCTCGAACCTCGTGCGGCTGCTCGACCTCCCCGAGGAGGCGCTCGAGCTGATCGAGTCCGGCCATCTCTCCGAGGGCCACGGCCGGGCGATCCTGCTCTGCAAGGACCACGTGGCGCGCAGGCGGCTGGCCCGGTCGGCCCGCGACGGTGCCTGGTCGGTGCGCGAGACCGAGCGGCGCGCCCGCGAGGCCGAGAACGGGTCGCCCGACCCGCCGAAGCCGAAGGTCATCCACCCGGACCTCGCGGACGCGCTGGCGGCGGCCGAGGACACACTCTCGGCTGCGATCGGCCGGGACGTGAAGGCCCGCGCCAGGGGCGAGCACTGCGTCGTCGAGATCGAATTCGACAGCCCGGCGGAGGCGGTGGAGCTGGCTCGCTCCATGCTCGCCGCGGGCGTGCGGCGGGTCGCCAGAGAGCGTCGCGCCGCCGCTACAATCGGCGTTCCCACGGCCATCGAGACCGTGGGCGCGGGCGATTAGCTCAGCCGGTTAGAGCGCGTCTCTGATAAGGACGAGGTCCCTGGTTCGAGTCCAGGATCGCCCATGACGGTGAGCGGCCGGGTCGGCCGATGCCGCCTATCACGTGAGCGCCACGAGGGTCCCTTCCGGGGGCCCTTCGTCGTTGTAGTGGACGCTTTGCTCCCGCTCTAGACTGTCGAGCAGTTCATGCAGGAGATGGTCATCTACGGCGTCAGCTTCGACATGGTCGGCAAGCAACCGATCGTGCTGCTGAAGACTCGCGACGGCAACAAGTTCCTCCCCATCTGGATCGGCCACCCCGAGGCGGCGGCGATCTTGATGAAGCTTCAGGGAGCGAACACGCCGCGCCCGATGACCCATGACCTGATCAGCGAGATGCTGTCGGAGCTGGAGGTGTCTTGCACGCGCGTGGCGGTGACCGAGCTGCGCGAGAACACCTTCTACGCGGAGGTGACCCTCCAGCTGAACGGCCGCGAGATCCCAATCGACTCGCGCCCCTCGGACGCACTGGCGCTCGCCGTGCGGACCGGGGCACCGATCTTCGCCGCCGAGGACGTGATCTCGGAGTCGGCGATCGAGTTCGAGCACGAGGTCGAGGACACAGAGGAGGTCGTCGAGAAGTTCAAGGACTTCCTCGACAACGTGACGCCCGAGGACTTCGCCGCGGGCGAGGAGGAAGAGGAAGAAGAGCGGTAGGCCCCCGGCTCGCGCGCTACGGCGACGAGGAACGCGTTAGAGCGGCTTCGATTCGTTCGAGACGGCTGTCGAGCTGACGGAGTTGCTCCGCCATCGCAGTCTCGGCAGCCGAGGACTCATGCCGTGAGCGCGACACGAAGGTGCTCGTGATCGAGGCAGTGATGACCGTCAGGAAGCCGATCCCCAAGAGCATGACGAGCACCGCGACGAGCCGTCCCGCGAGATTCATTGGAACGTCGTCGCCGTATCCAACGGTCGTGACGGTCTGCACGGCCCACCAGAGGCCGGATCCGATCGACGGATAGGTCTCGCGGTCGACGACGGTCACCAGGAGCCCGGCGACGACGGTCATCACGGTCGACACCGTGGCGATCACGACGGCGGCGCCGCGCGGCGTGGTCGCCCGAGCCACCGCCCTGTCGAGCTGCCGTTCGACCCTGGACTCGTCCGCCACCTGTCTGGGTTCGCGCTCGGCGGTTCCAGTCCTTGCCGTCCGGCACGACAGCCGACCGGTGATTCGGCAAGGCCTTACTCGTCTGGCAATCGCTGGTGGACGCCCGGGGAGCGTTCCCCTAGCGCGGCGCGAGCCTCCTGGGCTTGGAGAATCTCCTCCTCGGTCGGCTTGCGGACCAGGAAGTAGATGAGCGTGCCGATCAGCGGCAGCAGGACGACCAGGAGAATCCAGCCCGCTGTCTGCGCGGGCGAGAGGGGCCGTCGCACGATGTCGACAATCCCGAGGCCCCACACAATCGCCAGCGGAATCAGGATGAAGATCCAGACCGCCGCAGATGTGGCGATTACGGTCAAACCGTCACCAACCTACCGGAGCCTTGGGCGCGAGCCCCCAGCTGCCATCAACCGGCCAGCGTGCCACGGGGGTCTGGGGGCGCGAGCCCCCAGCTGTCATCCATCCGCCAGGGCGAGGATCCGCCCGACCAGCTCGTCGAACGAGATCCCGGCCGCTTCGGCGGCTTGGGGGAGCAGGCTCGTCTCGGTGAGGCCCGGGATCGTGTTCGCCTCGAGCACGGTCAGCTCGCCGGCGGCGTCGAGCATCAGGTCTACGCGCGCGAAGGCGTGGCAGCCGAGGAGCTGGTAGGTCTGGAGCGCGAGCTCGTGCGCCCGTTCGGTCGCGCCGGCCGGCAGCTCGGCGGGGCACACGAAGTTGGTACGGCCGATCTCGTAGCGCGCCTGGAAGTCGTAGAACTCGTCGCCCTGCGGCACCGCCTCGACCACCGGCAGCGGCTCGCCGTCGAGCAGGGAGACGGCGAGGTCGCGCCCGCCGACGTAGCGCTCGAGCAGCACCTTGGAGTCGTACGAGAAAGCGGCCACCAGCGCGGCCGGCACATCGGCGGCCGAGCGCGCGAACTTGATCCCCAGGGCGGAGCCCTGACTCGAGGGCTTGACGACGATCGGGAACTCGAGCCGCTCCTCGATCGCGCCGAGCGCGTCGGCGGCGCCGAGCTCGCGGAAGGCGGTCTCGTTGAACGCGAAGAACTCGGGCGTGGGGATCCCGGCCTCGATCATCAGGTGCTTGGCGAGCACCTTGTCCATCGAGCGCACGCACGCCACCACGCCGGACCCGGTGTAGGGGATGTCCAGGATCTCGAGCAGCTCCTGGACGGTGCCGTCCTCGCCGTCGCGGCCGTGCATCGCCACGAAGGCGACCTCGGGGCGGGCCTCTCGCAGCCGCTCGATCAGGTCGAGGCCCACGTCGATCGCCACGACCTCGTGACCCAGCCGTGTGAGCGCGTCCTCGACCCGCGCGCCGGAGCGCAGCGACACCTGACGCTCCAGGGAGCGCCCGCCCTTCAGCACGGCGACGCGGCGAGCGCGCGCGCCTGAGCCCGCTGCGCCCGTCGTCATGACCGCTTGGCCCGTCGCCCCCGCTGCGCTGGGGTGGGCATCCGCACCACCTCTGCGCTCTCTTGCTCCACCGGCTCGTGGCGCTTGCCCGTCAGCGTGCCGTACAGCTCGACCTGTTCGGTCACGACCTCGCCGATGCGGCGAATGCCTTCGCGGATCGAGTCCTCGTTCGAACCCGAGAAGTTCAGCCGCATCGAGCTGCGGCCGCGGCCGTCGAGGAAGGCCGCCTCGCCCGGCACGAACGCCACGTTGTCGCGCAGCGCGCGGGCCAGCAGGTCGGTGGTGTCGATGAAGTCCGGCAGCGTCGCCCAGATGAACAGCCCGCCGCCGGGGCGCGTCCACTCGGCCTGCGGAGGGAAGTGCTCGGCCAGGGCGTCGAGCATCGTGTCGCGCCGCTTGCGATAGACGTCGGTCAGTGAGTCGACGTAGTCGCGCCAGTTGCCGCGCTCGAAGTACGCCTGCACCATCAGCTGCGACAGCGTCGAGGTGCACAGGTCGGCGCCCTGCTTGCCGACGTTGATCTTCTCGAGCACCGGCGGGGGCGCTACCACCCAGCCGAGCCGGATTCCCGGCGACAGGATCTTCGAGAAGGTGCCGAGGTACATGACGTACACGCCCTTGTCGAGCGCGTAGAGCGGGGGCAGATCGTCACCCTCGTAGCGCAGCAGCCCGTACGGGTTGTCCTCGAGCACCAGCAGCTCGCGCTCGTGCGCCAACTCGACGAGCCGGCGCCGGCGGGCCAGCGACATGCTCACGCCGGCGGGGTTCTGGAAGGTCGGCACCGTGTAGATGAACTTGGGCTGCCGGCCCTCGCGTTCGAGCCGGTCGAGCGTCTCCTCGAGCAGGTCGACGCGCATGCCGGCCGAGTCCATCTCGATCTGCACGACCTCGGCCTGGTACGCGAGGAACACCGGCACGGCGCCCGGGTAGGTCGGGCCCTCCGCGATCACCACGTCGCCGGGATCGATCAGCGTCTTCGTGACCAGGTCGATGACCTGCTGGCCGCCGGTGGTCACGATCGCGTCCTCGTGGTCCAGGGGCATGCCCTCCGCCGCCATCACCTCGGCGATGCAGTCCTTGGTCTCGTCGAGGCCCTCGGTCGGGCCGTACTGGAGCGCCTTGGCGCACGACTCCGCTGCGATGCGCTGCGCCACGGCGGCGAACGTCTCGGGCGGGAACGTGCTCGTGTCCGGCAGGCCGCCGGCCAGGGAGATCACCTCAGGTCGGGCGGTCACGGCCATCAGGTCGCGCATGGCCGACGACTTCATGACCTTGGTGCGGGAGGCGAACAGCCTCGCGTAGCGTTCGAGGTCGCGTGAGATGCTCACAGCGCCTGGCGTAGGCTACCGGCCACGCATGAGCGTCTTCATGGACACCACGACCGGCGTGGGGCTGGCCGGCGCCACTGGCGTGCGCCCGTACCTGCCGCCGCTGCTGGCGGGCGTCCTGGCGCGCGGCGACACCGGCATCGACTTCGACGGCACCGACTGGAGCTTCCTCGAGTCGACCGGCTTCCTCGCGGGCGTGCTCGCGCTCGCCGTGATCGCCTACCTGGCGGAGCGTTCGGAGGCGAACCGTCGCTTTGTAGAGGTGTTCAGCGGGGTAGTGGGCATGGGGCTGGGGGCGATGCTGTTCGCCGGGGCGCTGGCCGACGGCGGTAGCGCCAGCTGGCCGGGCCTGATCGGCGGCGTGCTCTGTGCGGCGCTCGGCTGGCGCGCTGTGGGCGGGCTCGTCGAGCGTGCCCGCGGCCGGCTGGACGGCGGGGCGGCGGCCCTGCTGACCGCCTACGCCGACGGCGTGGCTCTGCTGCTCGCGGCGATCGCGATCTTCATCCCGCCAGCGTCGATCCTCGCGATCGCCGCCTTCCTCGTGCTGCTGCTCGCGGGCCGCGGGCGCGAGGGGGAGAAGTACGCCGGTCTCCGGGTACTTCGCTAGTCCGTGCCCGAAGCCCAGCCGAAGAAGCTCGTCCTCGCGGTCATCGACTCGCTCAAGCCCGACATGCTCGACATGGCTATCGAGGAGGGCGCGGCGCCGACGCTGGCGGCGTTGCGCGACCGCGGCACCTACATCCGCGACTGTCTGTCCACGTTCCCGTCGGTCACGCCGGTGGCGAGCGCCGCGATCGCGACCGGATGCGGCCCCGGCGAGCACCACATCCCATCGATGAACTGGTACCACCGCGGCGAGGAGCGGTACGTGGAGTACGGCTCGTCGTTCCAGGCGACGCGCGCGTTCGGCGTGGTGCGCTCGCTGTACGACACGGTCTACAACATGAACATGGCGCACCTCACGCGTGCGCACAAGACCGTCTTCGAGCACCTGGACGACGCCGGCCTGCGGACCGCGTGCACCACCTGGCTGATCTATCGCGGCCGCACCCGCCACGACCCGTCCGGCGCCAGCGTGTACCGCCGCATCGCCGAGGCGGCGCAGTTCCGCCACCCGGTCTATGGCGCGCGCGAGCTGTTCTACGCCGACCTGTTCGACTCGCGCAACACCGGCTGCACCTCGGCGCTCGGCATGCCCGGGCAGCGCGACCAGCACACCGGCTGCGTCGGGGCCTACCTCGTGGAGCACGAACTGTTCGACTTCCTGCTCTTCTCGCTGCCCGACAACGACACGTACTCGCACAAGGCCGGCCCCGACGGCCAGGTCCGCTCGATCGGCGAGGCCGACCGTGCGCTCGACCGCATAGTTCAGGTGGCCGGCGGGGTGGACGCCTTCCTCGAGCACCACGCGGTGATCGTGATGTCGGATCACTCGCAGACAGCCGTGGAGGGCCGCGCCAACCTGGCGGAGGCCTTCGCGGACGCGCGCGTGCTGGCGCCGTCGGACCCGGCGCCGACCGAGGCCGAGCTGGCCGTCTCGCCGGCCGCCCGGTCCGCGATGGTCTATGCGCTCGACGACAGCCGTCGCGACGAGCTGGTCGCCGGCGCCGTCGCGACGCTGCGCGGGCTGGAGGGCGTGGACCTGGTGGCCACGCGGGCGAACGGCGAGGCGGTGGTCCACAGTGCCCGCGGCGAGCTCCGCTTCGCCCCTGGCGGCGACCACCGGGACCGGCGCGGGCGGGCGTGGCGGATCGACGGCGAGCGCGCCGCGCTGGATCTGGACGGCGCCACCTATCCGGACGCCCTCAACCGGCTCTGGTCGGCGCTCGAGTGCCCGCACTCCGGCGACGTTCTGGCGTCGGCCGAGCTGGGTTACGAGTTCGTCGACTGGGGCGGGGCGGACCACGTGGGCGGCGGTAGCCACGGGTCCCTGCACCGCGACGATTCGGAGGGTGTGCTGCTGCTCTGCGGCGTCGACGCGCCCGATCGGGAGGAGTGGGCGCTGACCGATGTAAGCGGGCTGGTGCTCGATCACTTCGGTGTACCGTTGGCGCGATGACCGAGGAGCTCGACCTCGTCGTCACGCGGGGGCCGCATCCGGTCCACGTGCGTGTGCGAGCTGGCCTCCGCAAGTCGAAGAACTGGCGGCAGCTCGCGAAGTTCTGCATCGTTGGCGGCTCGGGCTACGTCGTGAACCTGTGCGTGTTCGCGTTCTGCTTCCAGGTGCTGGGGTTGCATCACCTGGTCGCCGCCACCGGCGCCTTCGTGGTCGGGGTGGCGAACAACTTCTTCTGGAACCGCCGCTGGACGTTCCGGGCGCGCGGAGGCAGCGCGCTGTTCCAGGCGCCCCGCTTCCTGACGGTCAGCGTCGTGGCGTTCCTGTTCGCGCTGGTCGTGCTCGAGCTGCTCGTGAGCGTCGTGGGCCTGGCGGAGGTGCCGGCTCAGGCGATCGCGATCGTCGCGGCTACCCCGCTCAACTTCCTCGGGAACAAGATGTGGAGCTTCGCGATCGAGGTCTCGCGCGACTGAAGGCGGACGCCGCGCTGCGCGCGGTCGCCGTCCTCGTCGCAGTCCTGCTCCTGCTCCCGGCGTCGGCCGCGGCGCAGGACCCGAAGCTCCCCGAGTCGCAGACCGTCGCGCCGCGATTCTTCGAGCGCACGGCAGATGAGGTCGAGCGGATCGCCGCACGCGCCCAGAAGGTGCGGGCCGCGCGCCGCGACGGCCCGCTGGCGCCGACCGCCTACACCCGCGGCGTAGGGCGCTGGCAGGTCAGCTTCTTCCGGGACGACAAGGAGGTCGTGCAGGTCCAGTTGGACGACGCGAGCGGGGCGATCCTCGAGCAGTGGAGCGGCCACCAGGTCGCGTGGCGGATGGCGCGCGGCTACTCCGGCGCCTTCGGGCGCAAGCTGAACGCGCCGTACGTGTGGATCCCGCTCTGCGTGATGTTCCTGTTGCCGTTCGTTGACTTCCGCCGACCGCTGCGGCTCCTGCACCTGGACCTGCTCGTGCTGCTCGCCTTCGGCGCTTCGCACGCGTTCTTCAACCGCGGCGAGATCGGCGTGTCGGTGCCGCTCGTCTACCCCGTGCTGCTCTACCTGCTGGTGCGAATGCTGCTCGCCGGCCTGCGGCCGCGCGAGCGCACCGGCCGCCTCGTGCCGCACGTGGCGATCGAGTGGCTGGCGGTGGCGCTGGTGGCGCTGGTGGTGTTCCGCGTGGCGCTCAACGTGGTCGACTCGAACGTGATCGACGTCGGCTACGCGGGGGTGATCGGGGCCGACCGGATCGTCGACGGGGACGGCCTCTACGGCGACGGCTTCTCCGAGGACGTGGGCAAGGGCGACACCTACGGGCCGGTCAACTACCTGCTCTACGTCCCGTTCGAGCAGCTCATGCGCTGGAGCGGCCGCTGGGACAGCCTGCCCGCCGCCCACGGCGCGGCGCTCGCGTTCGACCTGCTCACGATCGGGGTGCTGCTGCTGCTCGGGCGGGCCCTGCGACCGGGGCGCGAGGGGACGGTCTTGGGGGTCGCGCTCGCATACGCGTGGGCGGCGTACCCGTACACGACCTTCGTGCTCGAGACGAACTCCAACGACACCCTGGTGGCGCTTGCGGGTGCCGGCGCGTTGCTGGCGTGTGCGCGCCGGTCGGCCGCCGGGACCGGCGTGGCGGTGGGCCTCGGCGCGGCGGCCAAGTTCGCTCCGCTGGCGCTCGCGCCGCTGTTCGCGCGCCGCCGTCCGCTCGTGTTCGGGGCAGCGCTCGCGGTGACGCTGGCCGTGACGATCCTCCCCTTCATACCCGACGGCGGACCGCGCGAGCTGTATGACCGGACAATCGGCTACCAGGCCGCCCGCGGGTCGCCGTTCAGCGTGTGGGGGCAGACCGACCTCGACGTGCTCCAGGCGCTGGTGAAGGCCGCGGCGATCGGGCTGGCCCTGGCGGTGGCGTTCGTGCCGCGCCGCCCCACGGACCGCCAGCTGGCCGCGCTCGGCGGCGCGGTGCTGATCGCCCTGCAGCTACCGGTCAACCACTGGTTCTACCTCTACGTGGTGTGGTTCCTGCCGTTCGTGCTGGTGGCGAGCTTCGGTGCTATTCGGCCGGCAGCAGCAGCTGGCGAATCGACCGGGCTCGCCCATCCGAGTCGCCCTCGACCAGCACCGCGTTCAGCCACGGATCCTCGTTCGCCGTCTCGAAGCGCACCTGCGTGAGCGTCATGAAGCGCTCGATCGCGAGCTCGCGCTTCACGCCGATCACCCCGCCGCGCGGGCCGGTCATCCCCACGTCGGTCACGTAGGCGGTCCCGCCGGGCAGCACGCGGGCATCGGCCGTGGGCACGTGGGTGTGCGTGCCCACGCACGCGAGCACACGCCCGTCCAGGTGCCAGCCGAGGGCGACCTTCTCGCTGGTGGCCTCGGCGTGCATGTCCACCAGCACCGCGTCCGCCTGCCCCCGGAGCTCGGAGAGCAGCGCGTCGGCCTCCGCGAACGGCGAGCGCACCGCTTCGAGGAAGACCAGCCCGGACAGGTTGACGATCCCCAGGCGCAGGCCGTTGGCCTCGACGACGGTGTGGCCGCGACCCGGGCTGCCCTTGGGGTAGTTGGCCGGTCGTACGATGCGGGGCTCGCGGTCGAGGTACTCGTACACCTCGCGGTGGCGGTAGGCGTGGTTGCCGAGCGTGATCGCGTCGACGCCGAGGTCGAGCATCTCCTGGGCCGTCTTGCGCGTGATGCCCACGCCGCCGGCGGCGTTCTCGCCGTTGACCACCACGAAGTCGGGCTGGTGCTCCTCCCTGAGCCCGGGCAGCAGCGCGGCCAGCGCCTGACGCCCGATCCCGCCGACCACGTCGCCGATGAAGAGAACCTTCACGGCGAGCGATTCTGCCAACCTGCCCGCTGTGGAGACGCTGACAGCCACCCTCGCCGCCTCAGACCTCGTCAAGCGCTACGGCGATCGGGTCGCGCTGCGAGGGGTCTCGCTGGCTGCCGGGCGCGGCGAACTGGTGGCCGTGATCGGCCCCAACGGAGCCGGGAAGACGACGCTCCTGTCGATCCTCGCCGGGATCCAGCGGCCGGACGAGGGCACGATCTCGATCGAGCCCGAGAAGGTCGGCTGGGTGCCTCAGCAGCCGTCCCTCTACGGCAAGCTCACGGTCGCGGAGAACCTGACCCTGTTCGCGCGGCTCGAGCGGACGCCCGACCCGGCGGCGACGGTCGAGCGCATGCTCGTGCTGACCGACCTGCACGACCGCGCCGGCGACCAGGTCGCGACCCTCTCGGGAGGCAATCGCCAGCGCGTGAACATCGCCATCGGACTGCTGGCGGAGCCCGAGGTGCTGCTGCTCGACGAGCCGAGTGCCGCGCTCGACCCGCGCCAGCGCGAGCGGCTGTGGGAGTTCATCCTGCGCTTGGCGGGTGAGGGCACCACGGTCGTCTACGCCACCCACCACATTCCGGAGGCCGATCGCTACGCCAACCAGCTGATCGTGCTCGCCGACGGCGAGCGGGTCTTCGACGGCTCGCCGCGCGAGCTGGAGCAGGCCACCGGCACCACGGGGCTCGACTTCGAGCGCGCCTTCGTCGAGTACCTGCGCCAGCGGGGCCACTAGATGCGCTGGCTGCTGCTCAAGGACCTGCGCATCCTGCGCCGCTCGCCGCTGATGGTGGCGCTGCTCGTGATCTATCCGATCGTCATCGCGTTGCTGATCGGGTTCGCGCTCTCGCGCGGTCCCGACAAGCCGAAGGTCGCGTTCTTCAACGGACTGTCGGTGTCGGCGAGCACGATCGAGCTCGGGGGTCGCAAGATCGACCTCGCCGACGAGGAGGGCGCTCTGTTCTCGGACGTCGAGGTGGTGCCCGTCGACAGTCGCGCCGAGGTGATCGAGAAGGTGCGCGACGGCGACGTGCTGGCCGGGATCGTGATCCCGAAGGACCTCGCGTCCAGCCTCCAGTCGACGCTCGAGTCGGGCAAGCTCCAGGTCTTCTACAACAGCGAGGACCCCGCCAAGCAGGCCTACGTCGAGAACACGATCGACGCTCAGGTCAAGGCGGCGAACGCATCGTTGACGAGGAGCATCGCCGAGGAGGCGCTCGACCTACTCAACCTGATCGGCGACGGCGGCGAGTACAGCTTCCTGGGGCAGAACTTCAACGTGCTCGGGCTCAAGCGCGCCCAGGAGATCCTCAGCGACGCGCGCGGCAGCCTGCCGGCCGACAAGCGTGCCGAGCTGGACCAGGTGATCGACTTCACCGACCTCGCGCGCGACAACCTCTCGTTCTCCGACGACGTGCTGAACGTGGTCGGCGAGCCGATCAAGGTTTCGGCGAAATCCCTGTCGGGAGGACGGACGTCGCTGGACGCCTTCGCCGTGGCGCTCGCGGCGACCGTCTCGCTGATGTTCATCACGCTGTTGCTCGCGGCGGGGATGCTCGCGATCGAGCGCGAGGAGAACGCGTTCCCGCGCCTGGTGCGTGGCCTGGTGTCGCGGACGGCGCTGCTGGCGGAGAAGGCAGGTCTGGCGGCGGTGTGCTCGACGGCGGTGTGTCTGTTGATGCTGGCCGGCCTGGGGCTGTTCGTGGAGCTCGACTGGAGTCGCTTCGCGCTCTGGGTGGTGGCGATGGCGGCGGGCGCGCTGGCCTTCGCGGCGCTCGGCCTGGCGATCGGCACGCTCACGCGCGAGGTGCGCGCCGCGTCGCTGCTGGCGTTCATGCTGTCCCTGCCGCTGGCCTTCCTTGCGCTGGTGCCGTCCGGAGCCGTGGCGCCCGCCCTCTACGACGTGATCCGGGCCATCTCGGCGCTGTTCCCGTTCAAGCCGACCCTCGATGCGCTCGACGCCGCGCTCAACGACTCGGGCGGCCTGGGTGGGGCGCTGCTGCACCTGGCCGTCCTGATGCTCGCGTTCGGCGCGCTCAGCCGGCTCGCGCTGCGGCGCTTCGCCGCCTAGCCCGGGTCCAGCTCGCGGAAGGTCACGTCCACGCCCGCGCGGCTGCCGGCCTGCGCCAGCGCCACCCCCAGCTCGGTCGGGTCGAGGCCGTCTGGAAGGGCCAGCTCCATCATCAGCACGTAGAGGCGCTCGCCCTCCTCGTGCATCAGGCGCGTGTTGAGGTCGGTGATGTCCACGTCGCGCTTGGCCAGCTCGGCCGAGACCGCGTGCACGATCCCCGGACGGTCGAGGCCGTAGACGGTGGCGGTGTGCGACGGCTCCGGCGCGGGCAGGTCGGTCTCGCCGAGGTCACGCAGCGAGATCGCCTCGAGCCCGAGGCGATCGGCCACCTGGTCCAGCTCGCCGGCGACGCTTTCTCGGGTCGCCCCGTCGGCGTCGGCGACGATCATCATCATCGCGAAGTGGCCACCCAGGATGGTCATCTGCGAGTCCTCGATGTTGAGCGAATGGGCGAGCAGAGCCTCGGACACGTCGGCGACGATGCCGGGTTGGTTGCGGCCGATCGCCGACAGCGCGTAGTGGCGCATTCTGCGCCGAGCCTACCCCGGGTGGGGGCTGTGTACCCCTAGACTGCTGGCCATGTCCTTCCCGGCCACACGCATGCGCCGGCTTCGCAAGACCGGCGTGCTGCGCGGCATGGTGCGCGAGACGGAGCTGAGCCCGGCGCGCCTCGTAATGCCGATGTTCGTGCAGCTGGGCGAGGGCCGGACGCCGATCACGGCGATGCCCGGAATCGAGCGGCTGTCGATCTCGCACGCGGTGGACGAGGCCGGCGAGGCGCACGCCCTCGGCATCCCCGCGGTGCTCCTGTTCGGCCTGCCCGCGGAGAAGGACGAGCAGGGCTCGGGTGCCTTCGACGACGAGGGCGTCGTGCAGCTCGCCGTGCGGGCGCTCAAGGAGGCGCACCCGGAGCTGGTGGTGATCACCGACGTCTGTCTGTGCGCCTACACCTCGCACGGCCACTGTGGCGTGCTGCTCGACGACGGCTCGGTCGACAACGACGCATCGCTCGAGCTGCTCGCCCGCACCGCAACCTCGCACGCGCGCGCGGGCGCTGACGTGGTCGCGCCGAGCGACATGATGGACGGCCGCGTAGGAGCGCTGCGGGCCCAGCTCGACGCCGATGACTTCAAGGACCTGCCGATCATCGCCTACTCCGCGAAGTTCGCCTCGGCCTACTACGGGCCGTTCCGCGAGGCGGCCGACTCCAGCCCGAGCTTCGGCGACAGGCGCGGGTATCAGATGGATCCGGGCAACGCCGATGAGGCCGTGCGCGAGGCGCTGCTCGACGTGAGCGAGGGCGCCGACGTGGTGATGGTCAAGCCGGCCCTGCCCTACCTGGACGTGATTCGCCGCGTGAAGGACGCCACCCGCGTGCCGGTCGCCGCATACAACGTGGGCGGCGAGTACTCGATGATCAAGGCCGCGGCCGAGCGCGGCTGGATCGACGAGCGCGCCACCGTGCTCGAGACGCTCACCGGCATCCACCGCGCCGGGGCGGACATCGTGATCACCTACCACGCGAAGGACGTGGCCGGATGGCTGCGGTAGCCAAGACGCGCAGTCGCAAGGACGGCGCGGCCGTCCCGCTCGACGAGACCGACAAGCGACTGCTGAACCTGATGCAGGGCAGCTTCCCGCTGGCCGAGCGGCCCTACGCGGAGGTGGCGAGCCTGGCGGAGCTGGCCGAGGACGAGGTGCTGCGACGCACCCGGCGCCTGCTGGAGGAGCGCATCATCCGCGAGGTCACCCCGATCTTCGATACGCGCGTGCTCGGCTACAGCTCGATGCTGGTGGCCGCCAAGGTCGACCCCGAGCACCCCTGGCGGGCGGCCAAGGTGATCAACTCGCACCCGGGCGTATCGCACAACTACCTGCGCGACCACGACTTCAACCTCTGGTTCACGATCGCCACCGAGCCCGGCTCGAAGCTGGGGGTGGACGGGACCCTGGACGTGCTGGCGGACCTGACCGGCGCCCAGTCCCTGCGCCAGCTGCCGACGCTGCGGCTGTTCAAGATCCGCATGGACCTCGAGATGGAGAAGGGCACGGATTCGCTGGCGGCGGTCGCCGAGGCGGTCGACTACAGCGAGCCCGAGGCGATCGAGCTGTCCGACCTGGACGTTGCCGTGATCAGGGCCACGCAGGGCCCAATGGACCCGGTCAGCGAGCCCTTCGCGAAGCCCGCGCAGGAGCTCGGCATGCCGGTCGCGAAGCTGCTCGAGCACCTCGAGTCGATGCGGGAGCGCCGGGCGCTGCGCCGCGTCGCCGCGATCCTCTTCCACCGCCGCGCCGGCTTCTCGGCGAACGGGATGGGCGTGTGGAAGGTGCCGGACGACCGCATCATCGAGCTCGGCCCGCGAATGGCCTCGTTCCGGGGCATCTCGCACTGCTACCAGCGGCCCACCTACCCCGACTGGCCCTACTCGGTCTTCACGATGGCGCACGGCCGGTCGAAGGACGAGTGTGACGCGATCCTCGACTCGATCGCCGCCGACACCGGCATCGAGGACCGCCGCACGCTCTACTCCTCGACCGAGTTCAAGAAGATCCGGATGCTCTACTTCACCGGCGCCCACCAGGAGTGGGAAGCGCAGTACACGTAACGGAGCGATCCGCCGCGGCCTACGCTCGCGCGGTCGATCTGCTGCCGGGAGGGGTGAACTCACCCGTCCGGGCGATGCGCTCGATCGGGCGCGATCCGATCTTCGTCGCCCGCGGCGAGGGCGCCCAGCTGGTCGACGTCGACGGCAACCGCTACGTCGACTGGGTGATGTCGTGGGGCCCGCTGATCGCCGGGCACGCACACCCCGAGGTGGTCGGCGCCGTCACGGCGGCCGCGGCTGCTGGCACCAGCTTCGGGGCGCCGACCGAGGCCGAGGTCGACCTCGCGCGGGAGGTGGTGCTGCGTGTGCCGAGTGCGGAGATGGTGCGGCTGGTCTCGTCGGGCACCGAGGCGTCGATGAGCGCGCTGCGGCTGGCGCGCGCCGCGACCGGCCGCGATCGGATCGCCAAGTTCGCCGGCGCCTACCACGGTCACGTCGACGGGCTGCTCGCGGATGCGGGCTCGGGGCTGGCGACCCAGGGGATCCCGGCGTCGCCCGGCGTGACCGCGGCTCAGGCGGCGGACACGGTCGTGGTGCCGTGGGGCACGGTCCCCGAGGGCGAGTTCGCCGCGATCGTGTGCGAGCCGTATCCCGCCAACATGGGCCTGGTACCGCCGCCCGACGGCTTCCTGGCGGCGCTGCGCCTGCGCGCCGACGAGAGCGGCGCGCTGCTGGTCTTCGACGAGGTGATCTCCGGCTTCCGCGTAGCCGCGGGCGGCGCCCAGGAACGGGAGGACGTGCTGCCCGACCTGAGCATCCTCGGCAAGGTGATCGGTGGAGGACTGCCGGCCGCCGCCTACGCCGGATCGCGCGAGCTGATGGAGCGCGTCGCCCCCGCCGGCGACGTCTACCAGGCGGGCACTTTGTCCGGCAACCCGCTCGCCACGGCCGCCGGCCTTGCGACGCTGGCGCTGCTCGACGCGGCCGCCTACGAGCGGCTGGAGGCCACCGCGGCGGCGCTCGCCGACGGGCTTCGCACGGCGGCGGGGGACGCGGGGGTGCCGGTGCAGGTCTGTCACACCACGGGGCTGCTCACCGTCTTCTTCAGTGAGGACCCCGTTCGTGACTACGACGACGCCAAGGCTTGCGATACACAGCGCTACGCCGCCTTCTGCCGCGCGATGCTGGAGCGCGGCGTATATCTGCCGCCGTCGCAGTTCGAGGCGTGGTTTCCCTCGCTGGCGCACGCGGACGCGCATGTGGAGCAGACCCTCGATGCCGCGCGGGCGGCGTTCGCGGCGCTGTGACCACGCTCGCGGACGTGGTCACGGCGGCCGGGGGCTCGCTGGCGCCCTACGCCCTGCCCGACCCGGGCCCCGAGCGCTTCGACGGGGGGCTCGGCGAGCGCCGGTTCGTGCTGGAGGCCGTCTACGAGGGGTATCTCCTGCACTACGGCGAGTCGCGCCTGTTCGGCGGGATGGACGCCGACCTGCGCCTGCTGGCGGGCGACGCGCTGTACGCGCTCGGCCTGGCGCGCCTCGCGGAGAGCGGCGACCTGCCCGCCGTGGCCGAGTTGTCCGACCTGATCTCGCGCTCCGCGCAGGCTCATGCGGAGGGCCGCGGGGACGCGGCGGAGGCGCTCTGGGCCGCGTCTGCCCGCGCTCTCGGGGCCGGCGCGCGATAGGCTCCTGCGCCCGTGGTGGCGGGGTGTCAATCGTGCCGGTCGGCACCATGTTGGCACTAGCCTCTCCCGCGCCTCAGAATCACCCTTACACCCGTGGCTGATCCCCCCAAGTTCGACAAGAAGTCCCGCTATACGGAAGGTCGCGGCATTGCCGGGTCCTACCCGGGCGAGACGGTCACGCGTCGTCGCCTGATGGAGGGCGGAGTCCAGCTCGCGGGCCTGACCGCCGTTGCGATGATCGCGCTGCCCGGGCTCGGCTTCGCGCTCGGGCCCCTGTTCGAGGACACGATCCCCACGCGCTGGCAGGACGTCGGCCCCGAGGACGACTTCAACGACGAGACCTACGTCCCGAAGGTGATCAACGTCGTGCCCGAGGTCGGAGACGCTGGCAAGACCACGATCTACGTGCGCACGTTCAACCCCGACCGCGACCGGGTCAACGAGGGCCAGGACCCGCAGCCCTACGTCGCGATCTCCACACGCTGCGCGCACCTCGGCTGTCCCGTGCGCTACATCCAGGCGTCGCAGAAGTTCGTCTGCCCGTGCCACGGCGGGGTCTACGGGTTCGAGGGCCAGGTCGAGGGCGGCCCGCCGGTGCGCCCGCTCGACCGCTTCTACACCCGCGTCGAGGGCGGCCGTGTGCAGGTCGGCGACCGCTTCTCGCTCAACTCCGACCTGGAGCGCTTCTCGCCGCGCGATCCGTCGAACCACCTCGACGGACTCTGGCAGTACCTCTACCCCTCGAGGCCGACCACATGAAGCTCCCCACGCCGCCACTCCCGAAGGCGCTGCGCCCGTCGCCCAAGCGCCCCGGTCAGGACCGCAACGGCCGCAACGGCGCCCCGCCGCCGAAGCCGACCGTCAAGGACCACGCGGTCGAGGGCACGGCCACGGCGGTCGGGTGGCTCGACGAGCGCACCGGCGCCACGCCCTTCCTGCGCGGCTTCCTCTACCGCAAGGTGCCGAAAGGCACCAACTGGTACTACACGCTCGGCTCGGCCACGATGTTCGCCTTCCTTTCGCAGGCGATTACCGGCGTCTTCCTGGCCATGTACTACGAGCCGGACCCCACGCGCGCCTACGAATCGGCCTCGCACATCACCAACGAGGTCTTCCTCGGCGAGTTCGTGCGCGGCATGCACAAGTGGGGCTCGTCGGTGATGATCATCCTGATCTTCCTGCACATGGGCAGGACCTTCTTCTTCGGCGCGTACAAGTACCCGCGCGAGCTGAACTGGGTGATCGGCGTGTTGCTGCTGGTCCTCACGCTGATGATGGGCCTGACCGGCTACCTGCTGCCGTTCGACCAGCGGTCCTTCTGGGCGACGGTGGTAGCCGTGAACATCAACGCCTCCGGCCCGATCGTCGGTCCCTACCTGGCCGACTTCCTGCGTGCCGGCGCCGAGTTCGGCCCGACCACGATCAGCCGCTTCTACGCGCTGCACATGCTCGCTGTGCCCGGACTGATCATCGCGCTGATCGGCGCTCACCTCTACTTGGTCACCAAGCTCGGCACCACGGCGCCGCCGTGGCTCAAGGCCGAGAAGAAGGACCTCTTGACCGAGGAGCTCTAGCGGCGTGAACTCACGCGAGCGCGAGCAGTACCTGCGCGACTACTCGATTCTGAAGAGTCAGGGGAAGCCGTTCTTCCCCTACGCCGTCATGAAGGACAGCCTGATGGCGGCGATCACCGTCGCCGTGATCGTGCTGATGTCGATTCTGTTCGGCGCCGAGCTCGGTCCCAAGGCCGACCCGACGACGACGACCTACACGCCGCGACCCGAGTGGTACTTCTTCTTCCTCTTCGAGCTGCTGCGCGTGGTCAAGCCGCCGGAGCTGGTGTTCCTGGCGACGATCGGGATCCCCACGCTCTGCCTGGTGCTGCTGCTGATGTTGCCGTTTTTCGATCGCAATCCGGAGCGGCACCCGCTGCGCCGGCCGATCGCGACGGTGGCCGGCATCGCGACGATCGCCGCGATGGCCTACCTGACGGTCCTCGGCGCGCTCGCCGGCGCTCCAACCGAGATCGAGTTAGCCACCTCGCCGCAGTACGAGGAGGGCAAGCAGATCACGGCCTCGGCCGGTTGTCTGGGCTGCCACAAGATCGGTGAGAACGGCAACACGCTCGGACCCAACCTGACCGAGATCGGCAGCCGGCTCGGTAAGGACGCGATCGCGCGGACGCTGATCAACCCGACCTCGCCGATGCCGTCCTTCCAGGCGCTCCAGGAAGACGACCCAGAGCAGTTCGACAAGCTCGTCGAGTACGTCGCGTCGCTCAAGGGCGAGCAGTAGTGCCTTGGACCTGAGCGGGGGCACCCCCGCCTCCGGCACGCTCCCCGAGACTCAGGTGCGTGCGATGTTCGATCGCGTCGCAGGCGTCTACGACCGCATGAACTCGGTCATGACCGTGGGCATGCACCACCGCTGGCGCCAGCGTGCCGCTGACCTGGCTCGGGTCGGCCCGGGCTCGCGGGCCCTCGACGTGGCCACCGGCACGGGCGACCTGGCCCTCGAGCTGAGCGGCCGTGGAGCCCACGTGACCGGGCTGGACTTCTCCGAGCGCATGCTGGAGCTGGCACGGGAGAAGGCGCCGAACCTCGAGTTCGTGCAGGGCAACGCGCTGGAGCTCCCCTACCCCGACGCCTCCTTCGACGCCGTTACGGTGGGCTTCGGCGCCCGCAACTTCGCGGATCTCGATCGGGGCTTGAGGGAGCTGGCCCGCGTGACTCGCCCCGGGGGCCGCGTGGTGATCCTCGAGATCACCACGCCGCAGAAGCCGCCGCTGTCGTGGTTCTTCCGCTTCTGGTTCGACCGCGCCGTGCCGGCGCTCGGGCGCCTGGCGGGCGACTCCGATGCCTACACCTATCTGCCCTCGAGCGTGCGCCGCTTCCCGGGACCGCGCGAGCTGGCCGAGCGGCTCGTGGCCGCCGGCCTCGACGACGTGCGCTGGGTGCTGACCGCCGGAGGGATCATCGCGATCCACGCGGGGAGCAGGCCGCGGGGAGCGGCGTCAGGGTGAACACCGCTCTGGCGCAGCTCGGCGCGGTGCTGGCGGCGGGTGGGCCCGAGCTCACTCGCCTGCTCGAGCGCACCGAGGTGCGGCTCGCCGAGGTGGCCGAGGGCCACGGCGCCGAGCTGGGCCGCCACGCGACGGCCACGCTGTCGGCCGGGGGCAAGCGGCTGCGCCCGATGCTGGTCTTCCTGTGCGCCAACGGCGACGCCGACGAGCGTCTCGTGGCGGCCGGTGCGGCTGTTGAGCTGCTGCACATGGCCACGCTCGTGCACGACGACGTGCTGGACGGCGCGCCGCTGCGCCGCGGGCGCCCAACGGTGTTCGCGGAGGGCGGCCGCCTGGCGGCGACCACGACCGGCGACCTGCTCTTCTCGCGCGCGTTCGCCGAGCTCGCCTCCGCGGGCAGCGCCGACGCCGTGCGGGCGCTCTCGGAGGCGTCGAGCGCGCTCGCTCGCGGGGAGTTGATGCAGCGGGCCGACGCCTGGAGCGCGGATGTCACGCCGGGGCGCTACCTCGACCGCTGTCGGCTGAAGACGGCGAGCCTGTTCGCGGCGTCGTGCCGGCTGGGGGCGCTGTTCGGCGGTCGCCCCGCGATGGCGGACGCGATCGGCCGCTTCGGCGAGGGCATCGGCCTGGCCTTCCAGATCCTCGACGACGTGCTCGACGTGTCCGGGCCGGCCGAGCGCACGGGCAAGCCGCGTGGGACCGACCTACTCGACGGCACCGTGACGCTGCCGTTGATCCTGGCGCGCGAGCGCGACCCCGGGCTGATCGAGCTCGACCCCGACCTGACCGCCGAGCAGGCGGAGCGGATCTGCGACCGGATCGCCGCGACCGGAGCGCTCGACCGGGCGCGCGACGAGGCCCTCACGCACGTGACGGCGGCGAAGTCGGTGCTGGGCGAGCTGGACCTTCCGGCACAGCGGCGTCAGGCGCTGGGGCTCGTGGCGGACGGCGTGGTGGAGCGGTACGCCTAGACCGCGGGGGCGAAATCCTCGGGGAGGATCGCCCCGGTGCGGAGAGCGCCTGCGAAGCGCTCGATCTCATCCGCCATGTTGGCGCGCATCAGCCGCTTGTAGTCGCGGGCGAGCGCGTCGGCGCCGCGGTCGAGCTCCTCGTCGAACACCTCGACGGTGTCCTGGCTGAAGATGCCCTCGC
The DNA here is from genome assembly GCA_963716215.1 of uncultured Thermoleophilaceae bacterium. Lineage (GTDB taxonomy): Bacteria > Actinomycetota > Thermoleophilia > Solirubrobacterales > Thermoleophilaceae > JACVRW01. The sequence continues at coordinate 637,426 of OY970298.1, forward strand.
GGTAGACGTCGCAGTTCGGGCAGTGGAGCAGCACGCTCCAGTTCTCCGTGCCGGACTCCTCCCACTGGACCGGGTAGACCAGGCCAGACGAGCACTCGATGCACACGTGCAGGTCCTGATGCGGCTCGGCGGGCGGCTCCTCGGTGGTGCGCGGCAGCGCATCCGGGATCTGCTCGACAGGCCCGCCCTCCCTGAAGTAGACGACCTCGATCGTCTTCCCGCTGGGGAGCAGCACGCGCTTCACGTAGTGGGTCTGTTCGCCGTTGCCTTCCACGTTCCTCATCCTCTGCAGGCGGTATCGGCACCCCTGCGGGGAACTTGAAAAGAAAACGGCGCCCTTGCGAAATGTCCGAATAGACTCCGCGCCCCGTGGTGCTCAGCGACAGGACGATCCGGGCCGAAATCGAGTCCGGCCGCATCGTCATCGACCCATTCGACTCAGGCCTGGTGCAGCCCTCGAGCGTGGACGTTCGGGTGGACTCGCGCTTCCGCGTCTTCCACAACGCGCGCTACCCCTACATCGACGTGCGCCAGCCGATGCCCGATCTCACGGAGTTGGTCGAGGTGCAGGAGGGCGAGCCGTTCATCCTCCACCCGGGTGAGTTCGTGCTCGGGCAGACGCTGGAGCGCGTGACGCTGCCCGATGACCTCGTCGCGCGACTCGAGGGCAAGTCGAGCCTGGGCCGGCTGGGGCTGCTGATCCACTCGACCGCCGGGTTCGTCGACGCGGGGTTCGCCGGCAACCTCACACTCGAGCTTTCGAACGTCGCGAACCTGCCGATCACGATCTACCAGGGCATGCCGATCGGCCAGATTTCGTTCATGCGGATGGACGGCCCGGTCGATCATCCGTACGGCTCGCGCGAGACCGGCTCGAAGTACCAGGGGCAGGACGAACCCACTCCCAGCCGGTTTTATCTCAACTTCGGTTCGTAACGACTACCATGGTCTGAGCTATGTGGACTCCAGGCCCTCTAGAGATCGTGGTCATCCTTGTGATCGTCCTCGTCATCTTCGGCCCCAAGCGGCTCCCGGATCTCGGCCGCTCGTTGGGGAAGGGGATGCGCGAGTTCAAGGACTCGGTGACCGGTAAGGACAAGGACGAGCTGCCCGAGGGCACCGTCGAGCGTCCCGAGCCGACGACCACGACGACGGCCACCGAGCAGAAGTCCTAGGCCCGGAGGCCGCGTAGGGCGTGGCCCGCGTCCGACCGATATCGCACGACGACCGGCTGTCGGTCGTCGACCATCTCGACGAGCTGCGCAGCCGGATCGTCATCTGCGCGATCGCGTTCGGGGTCGCGTGGGCGCTCACCGCTTGGCAGAACCACCTCGTCCTGGAGATCGTCAACGCCCCGCTGCCGGACGAGATCGAGCCGATCACGCTGGGTCCGGCCGAGGCCTTCTACTCGACGCTGACCAACTCGGCGTACGTGGCGCTGCTGATCTCGCTGCCGGTGATCCTCTACCAGGTCTACGCCTTCCTGCTGCCCGCGTTCAGCCCCACCGAGAAGCGCGTGGCGCTGCCGCTGATGCTGATGATCCCGGCGCTGTTCATCACGGGCGTCGTGTTCTGCTACTTCGTCGTCCTCACGCCGGCGATGCAGTTCCTGCTGAACTTCAACGCCGACGAGTTCAACACGCAGGTGCGAGCGCGCGACTACTACTCGTTCGTGACGCTGCTGATGCTCGCGATGGGGCTGGGCTTCCAGATCCCGGTCGGCGTGCTGGCCGCCTGCAAGTTGCGCATCACGAGCCCCGAGAAGCTGCGCCGCGGGCGTCGCTACGCCATCGTCGGGATCGTCGTGCTCGCGTCGCTGCTGCCCACGCTCGACCCGCTCACGCTCGTCCTCGAGGCGATCCCGCTGTACCTGCTCTACGAGGCGAGCATCCTGATGGCTGCCGCGTGGGGCCGTCCGCTGGGGGAGGTCTCCGACCAGCCGGCGACCGAAAGCTCGTGACGAGCGTCGGCGTGCGAAGCAACCACTAGCCTTTCGCTCCGATGCTCTTCGATCTGAGAGGACGCCGCCGCAGGGCGGTTCAGGCCACCTACCTGACGCTCGCCGTGCTGATGGGCGGCGGGCTGGTGCTCTTCGGAATCGGCGGCGACGTGTCCGGCGGGCTGTTCGACGCGTTCAGCGGCAACAACGCCAACACGACGGACAACAGCCAGCTCGAAAAGCGCATCGAAGCGCAGAAGAAGCGGCTGGCGGCGTCGCCCGGCAGCGAGGCCGCGCTGGCCGAGCTGGTGAGGCTGAACTACCAGGTCGCTGCTTCGCAGGCGCCCTCCGGGTCGACCACGATCCCCGAGGACGGCCAGGACGATCTGCGCCGGGCGGGGGTTTACTGGGAGCGTTACGTGGAGGCCACCGACGGCGAGCCCGACCCAGGCCTCGCCAGGATCGCGCTGATCGTCTACGACAAGTCCGGTCTAGACCAGCCGGACAAGGCAAAGGAGGCGGTCCGCGTGTTGGCCGCTCAGGCCAACGACACGCAGACGTACCTGCTGCTGGTGCAGTACGCGACCGCGGCCGGCGACACGCGCACGGCGCAGCTGGCGGCGCAGAAGGCCGTCGATCTCGCGCCCAAGAGCCAGCGCAAGCAGGTCGAGAAGGCGGCGAAGCAACTGCAAACTCCCGCCCCCGAGCAGCAGTGACGCCCCTGCTCGCTTACCCTGTCGGGTTGCAGCACTGCATGCGGTGCGACGTACGACACCAGGGAGAAGAGTGAACTTCCACATCGAAGACGAGGCGATCGACGACTCCACCCACGTGATCGAGCTGGGCGGCGAGGTCGATCTCTACACCGCGCCCGAGTTCAAGGAGCGCATGGTCGAGCTGATCGAGTCGGGCAAGAAGCAGATCGTCGTCGACCTGTCGAAGGCCACGTTCATCGACTCGACGACGCTCGGTGTGCTGGTGGGCGGCGTGAAGCGCCTGCGCCCCACCGGCGGATCGCTCGCGCTGGTCTGCACGGACGAGAACATCACGAAGATCTTCGAGATCACCGGGCTCGACCGCGTCTTCCCGATCCACTCGTCACGCGACGACGCGCTGGCGGCCGTCTCCGCAGCGGACTGAACGAGGCAGGACGTACCTGCCGGCGTCTTCTAGACTCGCTTTTTCGCGGGCCGTTAGCTCAATTGGCAGAGCAGGAGACTCTTAATCTCAAGGTTGAAGGTTCGATTCCTTCACGGCCCACTAGCCGAGGCCCCGGCCGCCTAGCCGTCGTGCACGGCCCGGCGGGCCGCACTGGCGTTCGCCAGGAGCGTCTCGGGCCCATCGCCTCCGGACGACACCGCGATTCCGGCGTTGGCGGAGACCTGCCGCTCCTCGCCGTCGACCAGGTACGGCTGGCGCAGGGCCAGCAGGGTGCGGTCGGCGATCGCGACGGCCTCCAGCTCGCCGCGTAGGCGCTCCGCGCAGATCACGAACTCCAGCCCGCCCAGCCGGGCGACCATGTCGGAGGAGCGCGCGACGCGTTCGACGCGATCGGCGATCTCGAGCACCAGCTCGTCGCGGGCGGGCCCTCCTGCGTCGACCTCCAGGTAGATCACCCCGACCGAGTCCTTGTAGCGCGCCGCCGCGTGCAGCGCGTGGGCCATCCGCTCCAGCAGCATCGGCCGGTTGGCGAGGCCAGTGAGGCGGTCGCGCGGCTCGTCGAGCTGGCGCGAGGCCGCGAGCAGTCCGGCGTCGCAGCGCTCCGCGAGCACGATCCGAGCCTGCTCCACCAGCCCCGGATCGGCCCCCCCGCCCGCGGCCTCCTCGTTGAGGAGCTCGATGGCCGTGCCGCGCCACATCAGATGCGCGTTCACCAGCACCGAGGGCGCTACGCGGCCGGCGAGGGCACCCAGATCGGCCACGCGCTGTGGCTCTCCCTCGGCGAAGTCCTCCATGTCGGCCAGCCAGCGGCCCACCACCTCCGTCGCCGAGCGATCCACCCGTGCGACCAGTTCAAGCACGTTCTCTGCTGTCGCGTCGCTGCTCATAGAGCAGTAATCGACAGTTTGTGCGGGAAGTCTTAGCCCGTCAGGCGCCGCGTGGCACCGAGTCCTCGAGCACCACGCGCATCAGGTCGCGGATCGAGAGCATCCCCACGACCTCGTCCTTGTCCATAACCGGCAGATGGCGGAATCCTCCGTGGATCATCAGGACAGCCGCGTGCTCGGTGGACTCGTCCAGGTCGAGCGTGTCGGGATCGCGCGTCATCCAATCCGCGACCGTGGTGTCGGCCTCGATGCCTTCGGCCACGGCACGCAGCACGTCGCGCTCCGTGAGGATGCCGATCAGCCGCTCTCCGTCGTTCACCAGCACGGCTCCCACGTCCTTGGCGACCATCCGCTTGGCCACCTCGGTGAGGGAGTCGCCGGGCTCGACGGACAGGAGATCCCGCGACATGTGCCGGCGCGCCTGCGGCATGCGCGGACTGTAGCCGCTGTCGGGCGCCGCTGGCTAGGCGAGGTCGAGCGTGGCCAGCGCGGCGGCGGCGATGCGGTCCTCGTTGGGCATCGCGGCGTGCTCGAGACCCTTGGCGTAGGGCAGCGGCACCTCGGCCATCCCGACCCGCTCCACCGGAGCGTCGAGCTCGTCGAAGCAGGCCTTCTGGATGCGGGCCGCCAGCTCGGCGGTGACCCCGTAGCTGGCCCAGCCCTCCTCCACGCAGAGCGCGCGGTTGGTGTTGGCAACGGACTCCACCACGGTTTCCACGTCGAGCGGGCGCAGCGAGCGCAGGTCCACGACCTCGATCGAGACGCCGTGAGTATCGGCGAGCTGGTCGGCCACCTCGAGCGCGCGCACGACCGCGTACGAGTGGGCCACGATCGTGAGATCGGTGCCCGCCCGCGCGATACGCGCCCGGCCGATCGGCGCGATCAGCTCCGGATCGAGCGACACCTCGCCCTTCTGCTTGTAGATCGGCAGGTTCTCGATCACCAGCACCGGGTCGTCGTCGCGGATCGCGGCCTTCAGCAGGCCCTTCGCGTCGGCGGGCGACGCAGGGGCCACGACCTTCAGCCCGGGGGTGCCAGCGAACCAGCCGTCGAAGGACTGCGAGTGCTGCGCGGTCAGCTGGTTGCCCGCGCCGTTCGGGGTGCGGATCACCAGCGGACAGCGCACCTCGCCGCCGAACATGGCGCCCACCTTGGCCGCGTGGTTGATCACCTGGTCCATGGCAACCAGCAGGAAGTTGATCGTCATGATCTCCACCACCGGGCGCTCGCCAAGCATCGCCGCCCCCACGCCCGCTCCGACGAAGCCCTCCTCGGAGATCGGCGTATCGCGGACGCGGTCGGGACCAAACTCGTCCATCAGCCCGGCGGTCACCTTGTAGGAGCCGTCGAACAGGCCGACCTCCTCGCCCATCACGAAGACCCGCTCGTCGCGGGTGAGCTCTTCGCGCATGGCGAGTCGCAGAGCCTCTCGGTAGGTCATGACCTCGGTCGCGGTGCGCTCGGCTACGGCGCTCATGAGCCCAGCCCGGCGTCGAAGGTGAGCTTCTCCTCGCCGAAGGGGCTGCCCGCCCGCATGCGCTCGAACTGCTCGGCGCTGCCCGCGGCGTGGACGCCAGCGGCCAGCCCGGTGACGGCGGGCTCGGGGCTCGCGAGCGCGAACTCGACGGCGGCCTGAACGCGCTCGTCCGCGCGGCGGTCGATCCGCTCCAGCTCGTCGTCTCGCCGACGCCGGCCTCGGCGAGCTGGGCGCGCACGCGCCCGATCGGGTCGAGCTGTTGGCGGCCGGCGATCTCCTCCTTGTTGCGATACGCGAGCCCGGCGTCCGCGACCGAGTGGCCGCGGTAGCGATAGGTCACGGCTTCTAGGACCGCCGGGCGGCGCTCCTCGCGGGCCGCGTGCAGCAGCCGCTCGGCCGCCTCGACTACCGCGTCGAGGTCGTCGCCGTCGACGCGCTCGCCGTGCATGCGGTGCGCTGAGGCGCGGCGCCAGAGCTCCGGCTCGGCGGACGCGCGGCTCACCGACGTGCCCATTCCGTATTCGTTGTTCACGATCAGGAAGACCACCGGCAGGTGCCACAACGCCGCCAGGTTGAGCGACTCGTGCCACGCGCCCATGTTGACCGCGCCGTCGCCGAGCTCGCAGAGCACCGCCTGAGAGCGGCCCTGACGCACCAGCGCCAGCGCCAGCCCGGTTGCGACGGGCAGCTGGCCGGCGACGATGCCCCAGCCGCCGTAGAAGCCCCGCTCCACGTCGAGCAGATGCATCGATCCGCCGCGGCCGTGTGCGCAGCCGTCAGAGCGGCCGAACAGCTCCGCCATCGCGGCCTCCGGCGGGACGCCGCGCGCCAGCGCGAACCCGTGACAGCGGTAGCCGGTCACGAGCAGGTCATCGGGCTCGAGGGCGTGCACGGTGCCGACCGTGGTGGCCTCCTGGCCAGACGAGAGGTGGCAGTAGCCACCGATGCGGGCCGCCTTGTACTGGCGCTCGGCCTCGGTCTCGAAGACTCGGCTCAGCACCATCAGTTCGTAGAGCTCGCGGCGTAGCTCGGTGGATACTCGCTCCGCCGCGGCGTGTGTGACCGCCATGTCGCTAGGGCTCCTCGAAGTAGTCGGGGTGCGCCGCCCGGATGCTGGGGAGGCTCGACAGGACCATGCGCAGGTGATGGCGCAGGGCCGTCTCGGCCCCGTCCGCGTCGTGCTTGGCCACCGCGGCGACAACGGCACGGTGCTCCGCGACCATCTCGTCCAGGTAGCCGGGCTCCGGCAGGCTCAGGCGCCTGACGCGGTCCAGATGACCGTTGGCGCGCCGGGTGAGCGACCACGCGATCTCGCGGCCGCTGAGCTCGCAGAGCGTGCGGTGCAGCGCCTCGTCGAGGCGGTCGAACGCCTCGGTGTCGCTGTTGACCCCGGCCCGCTCCTGGGCGGCGAGGTTGGCCTGCAGCTCCTCGAGATCGCGCTCGGTTGCCAGGTCGGTGGCCAGCCGGATCGCGCTGCACTCGAGCGCCTCGCGCACGAACGCGGCGTCCGCGACGGCGTCGGTGCTGATCAGGGTGACGAACGTGCCGAGCTGGGGCACGATGGCCACCAGGCGCTCGTCGCGCAGCCGCACCAGCGCCTCGCGCACCGGGGTGCGGCTGACGCCGAGGGCGTCGGCCAGCTCGTTCTCGGAGAGCCGGCGTCCGGGTGCCAGCTCCGCGGAGACGATTGCCTCTCGCAGCGCCGCGTAGACCTGGTCCCTGGCCGACCCACCGCTGGCTCTGTCGCTCAGCTGGATGCGCATGTCGACTACCATACTAGTAGGAGATCGGCATCTTGACGACGCACTTGAAGGTCTTCGCGCGGCGTCTGGGAAGATCCGGGCATGGCAGACGACACCGCGACGAAGACGGCCGAGCTGGGCTCCCTGGACGGGCGCATCGCTCCCAGCGAGGAGCTCGCGATCCCAGCCACCGACGAGGGCCTGCTGCGCGGCGACGGCGTGTTCGAGGTGATCCGTGTCTACGACGGGGTGGCCTTCGCGCTACGCGACCACCTCGACCGGCTCGAGCGTTCAGGGGCGAACCTTCGCTTGCCGGAAGTGTTCCGAAACGAGCTGGAGAGCGAGATTCCGGAGCTGCTGGCGGCGCGCGGGGGCGGCGAGTTCGACGGTTCGCTCCGCATCGTCATAACGCGCGGCGGGCGGCGACTGCTGCTCACCGAGCCGGCGCCGACCAAGCCGCCCGGCGTCCGGCTGGGGTTGGTCACGTTCGCGCCCACGCGCGTGCTCGACGGGATCAAGTCGCTCTCGTACGGGGGCAACATGCTCTGCACGCGGCTGGCTCAGGAGCGCGGGTTCGACGAGGCCCTGCTGGTCACGCCCCACGGTCGCGTGCTCGAGGCGCCGACCTCCACGCTGTTCTGGGTCGACGCGGACGGAACGCTGTGTACGCCCCCGCTCGACGAGCACATCCTCGCGTCGATAACGCGCGACCGCATCCTGACCCTGCTCGACGTGCAGGAGCGGTCCTGTCCGACCGAGGCCTTGATGGCGGCCAGCGAGGCGTTCCTCGCGTCGACGATCCGTGAGGTGCAGTCGATCGGCGTGGTCGAGGAGGTCGAGTTCGAGGAAGGGCCGCGTACGCGCGAGGCCGCGGCGGCGTTTCGCGCACACGTGGAGGCCGAGCTGGCGGGAGAGGGCTAGTCGCGCTCGCGCGGGCTGGGCTGGACCTGGTGCGAGACGAACCAGGCGACGTGGCGGGCGACATCCGCCGCCAGGCCCAGCGCGTCTTCGAGCGCCTTGGTCATCCCGGAGCCCCATCCTAGGTCCGAATCATGAATTCAGCCCGAATCGTCACGATCGTCGGCAACCGCCCGCAGTTCGTAAAGGCGGCCGCCGTCTCGCGCTTGCTGCGCGAGACCCACGAGGAGCTGCTCGTGCACACGGGCCAGCACTACGACGACGAGCTGTCGCGCGTGTTCTTCGACGAGCTGGCCATTCCGGCCCCCGACCGCGAGCTGGGCGCCGGCACCGGGACCAACACCGCTCAGACCGCTCGCATCCTGGGGGCGCTCGAGCCGGTGTTCGCCGAGACCGCCCCGGCGCTGGCCCTCGTCTACGGCGACACCAACTCCACGCTCGCCGGCGCCGTAGCGGCCGCACAGGCCGGCATACCCGTGGGCCACGTCGAGGCAGGCATGCGCTCCTTCGACCGGAGCATGCCCGAGGAGCTCAATCGGGTCCTGACCGACCACGCCAGCGACCTGCTGCTGTGCTCGACGCAGACCGCGGTCGACAACCTCACCCGCGAGGGCGTGCGCGGCGAGACGCGCCTGGTGGGGGACGTGATGGCCGACGTGTCGCTCGCGTTTCGCGAGATCGCGGCGGAGCGCTCGACCGCGATCGCGGACCTCGGGCTGGAGCACGGCGCATACCTGGTCGCGACGGCCCACCGCGCCGGCAACGTCGACCGGCCCGACCGCCTCGAGCGCCTGGTGTCGGTGCTGGAGGCCCTGCCGCGGCCGGTGGTGTTCCCCGTGCACCCGCGCACCCGCGCGCGGCTCGAGCAGGCGGGGCTGCTCGAGCGCCTGGACGGGCTGACGCTCGTGCCGCCGCTCGGCTACCTCGACTTCCTCGAGCTGGCCCGCCACGCGCGGGCGATCCTGACCGACTCGGGTGGGGTGCAGAAGGAGGCCTACCTGTTGGGTGTGCCGTGCGTGACCCTGCGGGACACCACCGAGTGGGTGGAGACGGTCGACGCCGGCTGGAACGTGCTCGTGGACCTCGACCGAGAGGCCGCCTTGGCCGCTGTCGCGCGGACGCCGCCGGCCGAGCGCCCCGAGCTCTACGGCGGCGGGCGAGCCGCTCAGCGAGTCTGCGACGCCGTCGCCGCCTACACTGCGCGCCTATGAAGATTGGCGTCATTGGGCTTGGCTATGTGGGCCTGCCGCTGGTTGTCGCGTTCGCCGAGGCGGGGCACGACGTGGTGGGCGTGGACGTGGACGCGCGCGTGATCGCGTCCCTGGACGAAGGGCGCTCCCACATCGAGGACGTGCCGGACGAGCGGCTGAAGGCGATCTCGGAGCGCTTCCAGCCATCGCCGCGCTACGCGGACCTGGCGAAGGTCGACGCGGTGGTCGTTGCGGTGCCGACCCCGCTGACCGCGAACCGCGAGCCGGACCTCCAGCCGCTGATCGACACGGGCACCGCGCTGGGCAACGTCCTCCAGGCGGGCCAGCTGGTGGTGCTCGAGTCCACCACCTACCCGGGCACCACGCGCGAGCGCTTCGCGCCGCTGCTCGAGGAGTCCGGCCTCGCGGCGGGGCGGGACTTCCACCTCGCGTTCTCGCCGGAGCGCATCGACCCGGGCCGCACCGACTACACGCTGCGCACGACCCCCAAGGTCGTGGGCGGGCTGACCGACGAGTGCCGCCGCCGGGCCGTCGAGCTGTACGAGCAGGTCTGCGACCAGGTCGTTGAGGTGTCCACGCCCGAGTCGGCGGAGCTGACCAAGCTGCTCGAGAACATCTTCCGCTCGGTCAACATCGCGCTGGTCAACGAGCTGGCGATCCTGTGCGACCGGATGGGCATTGACGTGTGGGAGGTCGTGGACGCGGCCGCCACCAAGCCGTACGGCTTCATGTCGTTCAAGCCCGGCCCCGGCATGGGCGGCCACTGCCTGCCGGTCGATCCGTTCTACCTCGCCTGGCGTGCGCGCGAGTTCGACATGCAGACGGAGTTCGTGGAGCTGGCCGGTGAGGTCAACCAGCGCATGCCGTACTTCTGCGTGGACCGGATCACGCGCGCCCTCAACGATCAGGCCAAGGCGGTCAAGGGGTCGCGCGTGGCGATCATGGGCGTGTCGTACAAGCCGGGCGTCGGTGACATGCGCGAGTCGCCGGCGCTACGGATCGTCCGGCTGCTGCGCGAGCTGGGCGCCGACGTGAGCTACCACGACGACTTCGTGCCCGAGCTGCCCGATTTCGGGCTGCGCAGCGAGTGGCCTGAGGAGGCCGACTGCGTGGCGATCGTGACCGCCCACCCGGGCCTGGACCTGGAGCGGCTCGTGGCGGAGGCGCCGCTCGTGGTGGACTTCCGCGGGGTCACGCGCGGCATCGAGGCGCCGCACCTCGTACGCCTATGAGCGGAGCCGGGGCCGGCGGCGACGCCGCCCTGCCCGGCGACGCGATCGTCGGCGCGCACGTCGTCGTCTACCCCGGGACCGTGCTCGGCCGCGAGGTGCACCTCGGCGACGGGTGCGTCGTCGGCAAGCCGCCGGTGCTGGGCGCGAGCTCGAGCGCGACTCGTGAGGCACCGTCGCCGGCGCGACTCGGCGACGGCGTGGCGATCGGCGCGGGCGCGGTGGTGCTCGCGGGCGCTGTGCTGGGCGACGGCTGCGTGATCGCCGACCAGGCGCACGTGCGCGAGCGCACCACGATCGGCGCTGGCACGGTGGTGGGGCGCGCGGCGTCCGTCGAGAACGACGTGAGCGTGGGGGCGAGGGTGAGGCTGCAGACGAACGCCTACATCACGGCCTGGTCGGTCGTCGAGGACGACGTGTTCGTGGCGCCCGGGGTGGTGCTGACCAACGACCCGACCGGCGGCCGGCGCCGAGCGGGGCACGAGCTGCGCGGCGCCACCCTGCGGCGCGCGTGTCGCATCGGCGGCGGGGCTGTTCTGCTGCCTGGGGTTGAGGTCGGCGAGGAGGCCTTCGTCGCGGCGGGCGCGGTGGTTACCGCCGACGTCCCCGCCAGGACGCTGGTGATGGGGGTGCCCGCACGGGTGGTCCGCGAGGTGCCCGAGGACGAGCTGCTGAGCTGAGCACGGCGCCGCGCCGCCTCGGCCCGGCGTGCTGCCGCCTGCGGTGGTGGTTTCATTTCGCGCATGGAAAGCGGCTCGCCACCTCCCCAGCAGCCCGGCCCCGAGAGCGTTCCGCCTCAGGGACCGCAGGCGCCATCCCCTCAGGCGCCAGGGCCGCAGGCACCGCCACCGGAGGCACCCGGCTACTCGCCGATACCCGACGGGCCGCAGGCGCCACCCGGCGGCTGGCAGCAGCCGATCCCGCGCGGGCAGGGCTGGGAGGGGCAGCCGCTCGCCAGCTGGGGCAGCCGCGCGGCGGCGTGGTTCATCGACTGGATGATCCTGCTGATCCCCGCGCTGGTCCTCTTCTTCGTCGTCGTCGCGGGCGCGGTCGGGATCTCCGGGAACGACGACACCTCCACCGGCGCCGCGATCGCCGCGGTGATCCTGTACGTGATCTTGATCTGTGTGGTGCTGCTGCTCTACGCGCCGCTCTTGATGATGCGCCAGGGCGCCCACAACGGCCAGACGCTCGGAAAGCAGATGATCGGCATCCGGGTGGTGCGCGACAGCGGGGAGACGATGGGCTTCGCCTGGGCGGCGTACCGAGAAGTCGTGATCAAGGGGCTGCTGGTGGGCATCGCCTCCTCGATCATCCCGTTCATCCCGTGGCTGCTGGACAACCTCTGGCCGCTCTGGGACGGCGAGAACCGAGCCCTGCACGACATGGCCGCGCAGACGCACGTGCTGCGCGCGTAGCCGGGTCAGGCGGCCGCTGGGCGCAGCTGCTCGGCCGCGCCCGTCCAGATCATCTCGTCGCGGGCCGGCCCGACGCCGACCATCACGATCGGGATGTCGAGGTACTCCTCGATGAACTCGAGATAGGACTGCGCGTTCGCCGGCAGCTCCTCGATCGAGCGGACGCCGGAGATGTCCTCGTGCCAGCCGGGCAGTTCGACCAGGTCGCCCTGCACCTTGTGGACGATCGACTGGTGGTAGGGGAACTCGTCGAAGGTGGCGCCCTCCGGCCCGAGGTACCGGACGCCCACGTAGAGCGGGTCGATGCCGGTGAGCACGTCCAGCTTGGTCAGCACGAGGCCGGTGAGACCGTTGATCCGAGTCGCGTAACGAAGCGCGACGAGATCGATCCAGCCCGTGCGCCGCGGCCGTCCGGTGGTGGTGCCGAACTCGCCACCGGCCTCACGGATGCGCTCGCCGAGCGCTTCGTCGAGCTCCGTGGGGAACGGTCCGGCGCCGACCCGAGTGGCGTAGGCCTTGGCGATGCCCCAGACGTCGTCGATCGAGCGCGGGCCCACGCCCGCGCCGGCGCAGGCGGCCCCGGCGACGGTGTTCGACGAGGTCACGAACGGGTAGGTGCCGTGGTCGATGTCCAGCAGTGCGCCCTGCGCCCCCTCGAAGACGACCAGGCCACCCTGGTCGAGCGCGCGCCAGGCGATCGGCGGCGTGTCCGCGATGTAGCCCTCGAGCCGGTGCCCGAGCAGGCGGTACTCCTCGCTCATCGCGTGCAGGTCGAGCTCGGGGTTCTTCGCGAACGGGCGCAGCATCAGCCGCTTGGGCTCGAGCGCCGTGTAGATCTTCTTGCGCAGGATCTTCTCGTCGAGCAGGTCCTGCATGCGGATGCCGAGCCGGGAGGCCTTGTCCGCGTAGCAGGGGCCGATGCCGCGCCGCGTGGTGCCGATCTGCAGCTTGCCGAGCTGGGCCTCGCCGGCGTGGTCGAGCAGCTTGTGGTACGGCATGATCAGGTGCGCGTTAGCCGAAATGCGCAGGCCGCTGAGGTCGATGCGGCGGCGCGACAACTCGGCGATCTCCTCGGTCAGCACCTTCGGGTCCACGACCACGCCGTTGCCGATCGCGCACAGCTTGCCGGGGTAGAGGATGCCCGAAGGGATCAGGTGGAACTTGAAGGTCTCACCGTCACGGACGATCGTGTGGCCGGCGTTGTTGCCACCCTGAAACCGGATCACGAGATCGGCCTGCTCGGCGAGCAGGTCGACGACCTTGCCCTTCCCCTCGTCGCCCCACTGGGCGCCCACGATTACGAGTCCGGCCATGCGAAAGCGAGTGTACGGATGCGAGCTGGGGGCTCGCGCCCCCAGTCCCCCGTGGCGCGCTGGCCGGCCCGCTAGGGCGCTGCCCTTGCGGCCCCGCCCGGCTAGGCGCCCTGTGCCGCCATGCGCAGGTCTGGGCCCATGATTGGGATCGGGTCGTCGCAGATCTCCACCAGCCGCGAGACCGTTCGGGCGCCGATCTGGCGACGCAGGCGGAGGATCGGGTCGTAGCTGCTGTCCGGGTCGAGGTCCGCCACGCGTGCGGTCACTTGCTCGAGGCGATCGACGATGCGGCGCAGGTCGTCCAGGTCGCGGCCGTCCATGCGTCCCGACGTCGTGGCGTCGCGCAGGTCGCGGACGCTCGCTTGAAGCAGCCGCGCCGGGGCATCCGGGTCCGCGTCCGGGATGTTGGTGGTCACCACCACCGATCGCCGGTCCTGCCAGCGCTCGTTGACGATCGAGTAGAGCTGCTCGAGCACCCACTCGGTCTGCTTCTCGGCGCCCAGGTCGTCGAGCACGAGCACGTCGACCGTGCAGAGGCGGCGGAAGAAGTCGAGGTACGTGTCGCTGGCGTCGCGGTCGAAGGTGCGCTTGATCTCGGCGAGCAGGCGGGGCACCGGATAGACGGCGTATGAGCGGCCCGCATCCTTGGCCGCCTTGGCGACCAGGATGGCGAGCGAGGTCTTGCCCGTACCGACCGGGCCGTCGAACCACAGCCCGCGTCCGGAGTCGAGGTGCTCACCGATCGAGCGCACGAAGGTGCGCACCTGTCTGAGCACCATCGGGTCGAGCGAGACGATCGGCTCGCGGTCGAAGGACACCTCGAGGAAGCGCCGTCCGATCCCGGTGCCGATGCCGCCGCTCACGGCCTTGCGCATGCGCTGCTCGCGGCAGCGGCACGGCCGGGCGTCGCCGGTGGTCTCGTCCAGCAGCCAGGTCGAGCCGTCGCACTCCCCGAAGGGACACGCCACCGGCTCCTGGGGGACGACCCGGCGCAACACGTCAGCCCGCTCCGTTGCTGTCTGGCATCGGCGCCACCGCGCTGTGGTCGCGGTAGAGGCTCGCGAAGCGCGGGTACTTCGGCAGGAAGCTGAGCGTGACCTTGCCGATCGGGCCGTTGCGGTGCTTGGCGAAGAAGATGTCCGCCTCGCCCAGGCGCTCGGACTCCTGGTCGTAGTACTCCTCGCGATAGACGAACATCACGACGTCGGCGTCCTGCTCGAGCTGGCCGCTCTCGCGCAGGTCGGAGAGCATCGGCACCGGCGGGTGGCGCGACTCGACGGCACGCGACAGCTGCGAGACCGCGACGACGGGGATGTCGAGCTCGCGGGCGAGGATCTTCAGGCCACGGCTGATCTGCCCGACCTGCTCCACACGGCTGTCGGAGCGTCCATCCGGCCGGACCAGCTGGAGGTAGTCGACCACGATCAGGCCCAGGCCGCCATGGCGCTGGTGCAGCCGGCGGGCCTTGGCGCGCATCTCGAGCACGCCGATGTCGCTGGAGTCGTCGATGAAGATCGGCGCGGCGGCGAGCTTCTCGACGGCGCGCAGCACCTTGGGCCAGCGGTCCGCCTTGACGCGGCCCTTTCTGAGCTCGTCGCTCGACACCTTGGCCTGGGAGGCGATGAAGCGGTGGGCCAGCTCGGTCTCGGACATCTCGAGCGAGAACAACGCGACCGGCTTGCCGTGGTCGATGGCTGCGTTCTCGGCGATGTTGGTGGCAAGGGTCGACTTGCCCATCGACGGTCGCGCCGCCAGCACGATCAGGTTGCCGTTCTGGAAGCCGCCGGTGAGATCGTCGATGTCGGCGAAGCCCGACGGCGTGCCGGTGAGGCCGATGTCCTTGCGCGACAGCTCCTCGAGCTTGTCGATCTCCTCGTGGAGAACGGCCTCGATGGTGCGCATCTCGGCCATACCGCCCTCGCCGCCGATGCGGAACAGCGCGGCCTCGGCGCGCTCGATCAGCTCGCGCGGCTCGCCGCGATGGGCCAGCACCTCGGCCTGGATCTGGCGGGTGGTCTCGAGGATCCCGCGCATCAGCGCGTCGTCGCGGACGATGCGCGCGTAGTCGAGCACGGCGCCGACCGCGGGTACCACCGTGGGCAGGGAGTGGACGTACGCCTCGCCGCCGGCCTCGTCGAGGACGCCCTGGCTGCGCAGGTCGTCGCAGACCGTGAGGGCGTCTACCGCCTCGGGGTCCGCCTTCTCCTTGAGGCGGAGCATCGCCTGGAAGATGCGCTGGTGGCGCGGGCGGTAGAAATGGTCGGGCTTCAGCCCGATCTCGAGCAGCACGCCGTCGAGCGCCTGCTCGGTGAGCAGGATCGCGCCGAGCACCGAGGCCTCGGCCTCGGCGTTGTGGGGAGGGACGCTGCCCGCTGACTCAGGCGGGACCGCGACTGCCACGCGGGGCGTTAGGCCTGCGGTGTGACGATCGTCTTGATCTCCGCCGTCACGCCGTCCGCGACTTCGACGGTGACCATGTGCGTGCCCGTGGTCTTGATGGCGTCCTCGAGCTGTACGCGCCGCTTGTCGAGCCGCACGCCGCGCGCCTGACGGATCGCGTCCGCGATCTCCTGGGAGGTGACGGAGCCGAACAGCCGGCCGTCGTCACCCGCCTGATGGGAGATCGTGAGCACCGTCTTGCGCAACAGGGCGGCCGTCTCCTCGGCCTTCGCGGCCGCCTCGACGGCGGCACGCTCGGCCGCCTCGCGGCGGCGCTGCGAATCCGCGATCGCCGCCGGCGTTGCCGGCTGAGCGAGCTTGCGCGGAACGAGGAAGTTGCGCAGGTACCCCGGCGAGACGTCGATCACGTCACCGCGCTCGCCGAGGTTGTCAACTTCCTTCAAGAGGATCGCCTGGGCCATGCTTTCTGGTCCCCGTCCTTACCTGATCACCGATGCTGATTGCGAAACCGAGGCTGGCAAGGACGCAGGGGTGAAGGCGTGCTGAGCACGCCGAACCCCGAGGACATAGCCAGACGACGGTTTGCAGCCATCAGCGGTCTCCGACGTACGGGAGGAGGCCCAGCTCACGGGCGCGCTTGACCGCGATTGCGAGCTGGGACTGGTGGCGGCGGCAGGCGCCCGTCACGCGCGAAGAGCGGATCTTGCCCTTGTCGCTGATGGCCCTGCGCAGCGATGCGAGGTCCTTGTAGTCGACGATGTCGACCTTGTCCCGGCAGAACGGGCACGGCTTGCGCCGCCCCCCTCCGGGTACGCCCCGCGTGCGACCGCGCTTGCGGTCACGGGTTGGGGTTGCTCCACGCTGCTTCGCCACGTATTCCTTCCTGCGTACTCGCTACTTCGGGGTCAGAACGGGATGTCGTCGTCCGAGCCCCCGGCACCCGCTGGCGCCGACTCGAAGTCTCCGGTGTCGGCCGGGACATCGCTCTGGGGCGTGAACCGGCCGCCGTTCTCGCCACCTTCGCGAGAGCCGAGGAATTGGACGGAATCGGCAATGATATCCACCGACTGGCGCTTCTTGCCGGTTTCCCGCTCTTCCCACTCCCGCCACTCGAGCCGACCGTCGATCGCGACGGGCCGTCCCTTGGAGAGGTACTGGGCGCAGTTCTCGCCCTGAGCCCCCCAAACGGTGACGTCGAAGTAGTTGGGCTTGTCGACCCATTCGCCGCTCGAGCTGTCCTTGCGGCGGGTGTTGCACGCCACGCGCAGGTTGCACACGGCCATGCCGCTCGGTAGCGAGCGGAGCTCGGGGTCGCGGGTGAGGTTCCCCGTCAGCACGACCCTGTTGATGTTGGTTGCTGCCATTAGGCGGTCCAACTCCCTTCTTGGCGTCTTCGAGACGGCTCCGATAGCGGTCGGTCGAGTGTACGAAGGGGGTCGGGTGGTCTGGGCGGGATCTGACGGGAAGTTGCTGAAAAGTGCGGCTTCTTTGGCGGAGGAGTTACGCAAGCGGCCGAGCCGTGCGTCTCCGCGGGGCCGCAGAGGCCCGGTGCGCCGGGGCGTGGCGGGTCCGCGCGGGCTACTCGTCGGTGCTGGCGGGGGCGCCGTCGTCGTCGGCGTCCGTGGGTACGTCAGCGGGCGCCGGGGCGGCCGCGGCGGCGGAGGTGTCGTCGGGCGTCGCCGCGGGGGTGTCCGCGAGCGGGGAGGTCGGCGGGGACGGCCGCTTCGGCCGGGACCTCGGTGCCGTCGTCAGGGGCGTCGGCCGGCGCGTCGGCGGCGGCGCGGGCGGCCACCCGAGTGTCCTGCGGCTCGCGATCGTCGCGGCGGCGCGCGGACTGCTGGTCGGGCGGCGGCGGCAGCGGCTGGCCGGGCTTCGCCTTGATGATGCGGAAGCGCAGTACGGCGTCGTTGATCCGGAGGCGCTGGTTGAGCCGCTCCAGGAGCGCGTTGTCGCCGTTGAACTGGTAGAGCCGGTAGTCGGCCTCCGGCCGGTGGTCGATCTCGTACGCCATGCGGCGCTGGCCCCAGTCCTGCGAGGCGACGATCTCGCCGCCGCCCGAGCCGATCAGCGATTCGGCCTCCGAGACCGCCGCCGTGCGGCGCTCCTCCGGGGCGTTCGGATCGATGAGCAGCGTGAGGTCGTAGAGGCCTGCCATGGAGCGGGGCAGGTTAGCAGCGGGTCGGCGCTCGAAGCCGGTGCAAGGCCGCGCGGGGTGGGGCGAATCAGGGCCCGGCGGCGCTTGCCGGTCCATGGGCCGGCGGCGGGCGAGCGGTGCCCCGGCGCTCCTGCGTCGGGTTCGATGGGGCAACCTGGGACGGCTGGTTGCCCTGCTCGCCGCCGGCCTGTTGGTCGCTAGCGGCGGGAGGGGGTGCGGGGGCCCCGACGCGGTGCGCCCGCGGGGAGTTGAGGCGCCGCGCCGGGTGGACCCGGAGCGGGTGGTGGATCCGCGGGTGGCGCAGCGCCCCGCTGGCGGCCGCGCGAAGGTGCGGCGCGCGAAGGAGCGGCGGGCCGCTGCCCGGCGGCATGCCGATGCGCGCGCGGCGGGCTCGGCGCAAGGCGGCGAGGAAGGCACCGCCGCGCGGCGCCGAGGTGACACGGGGCCGGGGGAACCCGCCGGACGGGCCCATGCCCCGGCCGCCGGCGCGAGCCGAGTCGCAGCCCGCCCCGCCCGAACCCATCCCGCCGCCCCGCCAGACGCCCTCCGAGTTCGCGCCCGAGAGCGCCGGTCCCGGGCGGATCGAATATTGAGCATCGTATGGGTGTCGAATATTCGATTGGGCGGGGCCAGCGCCCTACGACCGCGCCGGTGCCTCGCCGCGGCGCTTGGACTCGATGTCGGCCAGCTGGTCGTCGACCCAGTCGCCCGGGTCACGCGCCGTCACGATCCGCTTCAGGCCCTGGGCCCTCCACGAGCGCTCCTCCGCCGACATCGACAGGGCACGGTGGATCGCGTCGGCCTGCTCCTGCACGTCGAACGGGTTCACCGACAGGGCGAAGTCGGCCAGCTCCTCGTGCGCGCCGGTGTTCTCGCTCAGCAGCGACACCCCGTTGCGCTCGTTCACCAGCGGGCCTTCCTTCGCGATCAAGTTCATCCCGTCGAACATCGCGTTGACCATCAGCAGGTCGTAGTGCTTGTACGCCGCGATCGCCTCCTCGAGGTTCTCGCGGAGCCGCAGGTCGATCGGCATCCAGTCGGTGGTCCCGTGACGATGATTGACCACCGCCGCCAGCGCCTCGATCCGCTCCAGGTACTCCGCGTACTCCGGCACGTCCTGGCGCGACGGGATCAGGTGCGCGATGAAGGTGACGTTCTCCTTGAACTCGGGGTGCTGCTCCAGGAACAGATCGAACGCCGTGAACCCGCGCAGCACGTTCTTCGACAGGTCCGCGCGGTCCACGCGCAGGATCAGGTGCTCGCGTCGCCGGCGCAGGATCTCGCGCTCGTACTGGTGCACGGCCGGGCGCTGCGCGGTCTTGAAGAAGGTCTCGGCGGAGATCGGCAGCGGGTAGGAGCGCACCCACACGTCGCGACCCTCGAAGCGCACCACGCCGGCCTCCTCGTCCACCTCGAGGTCGAACAGCTCTCGGCAGCAGAGCAGGAAGTTGCGGCGATACGAGCGCGTGTGGAACGCGATGATGTCGTTCGAGAGGATCCCCTCGTAGATCCCCTCGCGCATGTCCGCCGGCAGGACCCGCCAGGCATCGGGCTGCGTCCACGGGATGTGGACGAAGTGGTGCAGGAACAGGTCCGGGCGCTCCGCGCGGATCAGCTTGGGCGCCACGTAGAGGTGGTAGTCGTGCAGCATCACGACCGCCTCCTTCTCGCCCTCGACCTCCTCCAGCACCGCTCGTGCCAAGTCGGCGTTGACCACGCAGTAGCCGTCGTCGTAGGCCTCGGTCTCGTGGCGGCGGATGTCGGGCGCGTTCGAGAGGTCCCAGAGGTAGTGCTGGATGAACCACAGCATCGGGTTCGCGACCACGTTGTAGAACGAGTCGTAGGCCTCGGGGTCCGACTCGACCAGGCGGATCCGGTACCGGGCGTCCTCGAGCTCGATCTCGAACGACCCGCCGTCGTGCTCCCGGCTGACCGCCACGTCGCCGTCGCTCATCGTCGACGCGACCCAGACCGCGTCGCGGTGGTGCACCAGCCCGGTCAGGGCGGTCACCAGGCCGCCGCCGCCCCGGCGCGGCTCGCCATCCTCGAAGGTGGCCGGTCCGCGGTTCGACACGAGGACGAGCGCGGCCTCCGAGGTCATCGCTGGTCCTGGAACATCCTGAGCCAGTCGCGCAACAGGCGCGGCGTGAGGAAGTGCTTGCGGACGTGCTCCTTGCCGGCACGCCCGAGCCGCTTGCCGAGGTCCGGCTCGCGCAGCACGCGCAGCGAGCGGTCGGCGCACTCGGCGGGCGACGACACCAGGTAGCCGGTCTCGCCGTCCTCCACCTGCAGCGGGATGCCGCCCACGTCGCCGCCGATGAACGGCCGGCCCTTCCAGAGCGCCTCCGACACCGTCAGGCCGAAGCCCTCGCGCGTGGACTTCTGGATCACGACGTCGGCCTGCGACTGGAACGCGTTGACCTCGATCGCCCCGACGCTGTTCAGGTTGTTGAGGATGTGGATGTCCGGGTCGCCATCCGCGTAGGCCATCGTGGAGTTGAAGAACTCCCAGCCCTCGGGGTCGTCGGTCGCCATGGAGCCGACCAGCGCGAGCTGGATCTCGGGCATCTCCACCTTGACCAGCCTGTAGGCGTCGATCACGCCCATCGGATCCTTCCACGGGTCGAAGCGCGACACCTGGCACAGCAGCGGCCGGTCGACGTCGATGCCGAACTGATCGCACACGAACGCGGCGTCCTCGGGTGAGAGCGCCATGTTCTTGGGGGAAAGGGGATCGATCGCGGGCGGGCAGATGTTCACGCCCGCGCCCTCGGCGCCGCCGTTCAACGAGTTGGGCACGTAGGCGGGCACATGCCAGACCGACGCGTCGTAGTCGCGCACGAACGGGACGATGTGATCGATCGCGTCCGGGTTGGGCGTGGACAGGTCGATGTGACAGCGCCAGATCCAGGTCTTCGCCTTGTCCGGCACGTGCCGGCGCACCCCGACCGGCTGCGGGTCGTGGACGATGATCACGTCCCACCCGCCGGAGACCTCGGTCGCGTTCATCGCGTTGTAGCGCTCGAAGATCTCCCACTCCTCGTCGGAGAGCGAGTCCGGGTTGCCCTGCAGCGCGTTGTGGAGGCGCTTGGTGACGTTGTAGAACTCCTCGCGCCCCAGCATCACCTCCCACTCGGCCTCGATCCCGACGTCGTTCATGAGCGGGATCAGCGTGTAGAGGATCTCGGCCACGCCACCGCCGAACGCGGTGGCGGAGAGATGCAGCACGCGCAGGCCCGCCAGCGGCTCCGCGAGCTCGCGGATCTCCTGTATGAGCGGCCGGCCGGCCAGATGGGTGTAGTCGGCGAGGCTCTTGGTCCCCACCGAGACGGGCTGAAGCACGGCGGGAGAGCCTACCTAGCTCGCGGCGCTGGAGAGATACTTGACGAGACGGGTGTGGCCCGCGGTGAAGTTCGACTCGTCCACGGTGGCCTCGATGATGGCGCGGCTGAGCTCCTGCTCCATCGCGGACACGCTGGTGTCGGGGCCCTCCAGCTCCATCGCGAGGCGGTCGTCGAGCAGGCGGAAAGCGAAGCTCACACGGCTCTCGTCGTCTAGCGGGCGGGCCTCGTCGACGAAGTCGTTGGCCGCCTCCGTGATCGCCAGCTTGAGGTCGGCGATCTCCTCCGGCGACAGCGGCGTCAGCCTGCAGACCGCCGACAGCGCCAACCTCGCCAGTACCAGGTAGTCCGGGCGTGCCGGAATGGTCAGCGAGACGTCTCGGCTATCGGTTGCGTTCCCTGCCTCGACCACGGTTTGCACCCTACCCGGAAACGCCGACAATCCGACCACGGTCAACTCGAGCCACGCGGACGCCTCCCGAGCTTCAGCCGCACGGTCTGGTGCTCGCCGTCACGGACCAGCTCCAGTTCGACCTGGTCCCCGGCGCTCATCGCGCTGATCTCGTCGGCGAGATCGTCCGTGCGCGAGAGGCGCCGGCCGTTGACCGCCACGATCACGTCGCCGCCGGTGCGCACGCGCGTGGCCTGGAACTCGAGCTCGTCCTCGCCGGCCTGGAGGTCAGCCTGCTCGGCCGGGCTGTCGTCCTCGATCTCCTGGATCAGGGCGCCGTCGCGGACGTCCAGGTCGAGCCGCTCGGCCAGCTGTGGCCAGAGGATCAGCGTCGAGACTCCCAGGTACCCGTAGTCCACCCGGCCGTCGCCGCGCAGCTCGCGCAGCGAGCGCCGCACCGCGTCGACGGGGATCGCGAATCCGACGCCCTCGCCGCCGCCGGACTGCGACTTGATCTGAGCGTTGATCCCGAGCACGCGGCCGTGTGCGTCGAGCAGCGGCCCGCCCGAGTTGCCCGGGTTGATCGCCGCGTCGGTCTGGATCGCGTCGCCGATCTGGAAGCGCGTCAGCGACTCGATGTTGCGGTCCACGGCCGAGATCACCCCGATCGAGAGCGACTGACGCTCCCCGAACGGGCTCCCGATGGCCGCCACCGGCTGGCCCACGTTGATCGTGCGCGACACGCCGAGGTGCAGCGGCGTCAGCGACAGCCCTCCCGGCTCGACCTTCAGCAGGGCGACGTCGGCGTTGGGGTCGACGCCAACGATCTTCGCCGGAACGCGGTTGCCGTCGGAGAACTCCACGAACACGTCCTCGGCGCGGTCGCCGCCGTCGCTCGTGACCACGTGCGCGTTGGTGGCGATGTAGCCGTCGCCGTCGAGCACGAAGCCGGACCCCTGGCCGCCCTCGCCGCCGTCCTCGAGCAGGCTGCCGCCTCCGCCCTGGAAGACCGACAGGATCGTGACCACGCCCGGTCCCAGCCGGTCGTAGATCTGACCGGGGTTGAAGCCGCCCTCGCGCCCCACGCCCTCCACCACCTGCACGCGCGTGGTCGTGACCTTCTCCGCGCCGCTCGAGCCGGCGTCGTCGCCCGAGTCGCAGCCCACGGCGACCAGGCCGGCCACGGCCAGCAGCACCGCCGCCGTGTGCCTCACGCGCCGTTCCCGTCGGTGGGCAGCTCGAGCGTGAACGCCGTGCCCTGCGACGCCGAGCGCACCCGCAGGCGCCCGTCCATGCGCTCGGCCAGCTCCCGTGCGATGGCCAGGCCGAGCCCGGCGCCGCGCGCCGCGTCGCCGGTGTAGAAGCGCTCGAAGACCTTCAGCTCGCTCTCGCTCGGCAGTCCCGGGCCGGTGTCGGTCACGATCAGGCCGGCGGTTCCGTTGTTGCGCGCCGCGCCGACCGTCACATGGGTCCCCGACGGCGTGTGCCGCAGGGCGTTGTCGAGCAGGATCCTCATGATCTGGGCCACCCGGACAGGGTCGCAGAGCGCCTCGGGCCCGTGATTCGGCAGCTGGATCTCCAGGTCGGTGTCGTGCTCGACCAGCGCCGGGGTGAACTCGTTGACGATGCTGCGGGCCAGCTCGGCGAGGTCGACCGGCTCGGGGTGCAGCTCGACCGACCCGGCGTCGAGGCGCGACAGGTCGAGCAGGTCCACGGACAGCTTCTGCAGGCGCTCCACCTGCTCGCCCATCGTCTCCAGGAACTCGCGCCGGGTCTCCTCATCCAGCTCCTCGTCCTGGAGCAGCTCCACGAAGCCGGCCAGCGAGAAGATCGGCGTGCGCAGCTCGTGCGAGGCCGTGGCGATGAACTCCTTGCGCGCCACGTCCACCTGCTGGAGCTGGGCCTGCATCTGATTGAAGGTGCGCGTGAGCTGGCCAATCTCGTCCTTCGAGTCCACGGGCAGCGGGTCGATGAAGCGCCCGTGGGCGACCTCGTCGGCCGCCAGCTCGAGCCGGCCAACGCGCCGGGCCAGCGCCTGAGCGACCAGGAACGCGCCGACCATCGCCAGCGCGAGCGCCACGCCGGTCGCCACCAGCACGCGGTTGCGCACGAGGTCGACCGCCTCCGCCACGTCGTTGAGGTCGCGCGCGTAGAAGCCGACCGCGATCGGCTTGCGATTCTTGCGGCCCGCGAAGAACGGCTGCGCCACCTGGGCCAGCTCCTCGCCGGCGAGTGGGCCGATCTCGGTGCGCGCGCGCTTGGTCTCGACCGCCGCGCGCGCCAGCGCGCTGTTGAAGGGCGCGTCCTTGTCGGTGCGCGAATCCGACTGCGTGTAGAAGAGCCCTTGCTTGTCCACCCCGAGCAGGGTCACGCGCGCATCCGTGGCCTCGCCGATCTTGCGCACGTTCTCGTTGAGCTCCTTCTCCTTCAGCTGATCCGTGTTGACCCACGCCTTCAGGCGCGGGCGCACGTCCTGGGCCGCGGAGCGGATGTCGTCGAGCTGACGCTGCTCGAGCTTCGTCTCCAGCTGAGGCGTGGCGATGAAGTAGAGGAGCCCGAACGCGGCGCTGATGATCGCGAAGAAGACGAGTGCCAGCTTCGTGCGGAGCGATCGCAGTCGCGGGCGCCGCATCACGTGTCCTGGAAGCGGTAGCCCACGCCGCGCACGGTCAGGATCAGCTCCGGATGCTTGGGCTCGGTCTCGAGCTTCTCGCGCAGGTGGCGGATGTGCACGTCGATCGTGCGCGGGTCGCGGTAGGAGGAGTCGCCCCAGACGCGCTCGAGCAGCATCGTCCGGCTGAACACCCGGCCCGGGTTGCGCGCCAGCGCGGCGAGCACCTCGAACTCGACGTAGGTGAGGCGGACCGGCTCGTCGCGTGCCGTCACCTGGCGGCGCTCGAAGTCGATCGTGAGGTCGCCCTCGCGGATCGGCTCCTCGAACTGATCGTCGGGCTGGGCGAGCGCCGCGCGTCGCAGCACCGCCTTCACGCGGCTGCGGAACTCGCGCACCGAGAACGGCTTGGTGATGTAGTCGTCGGCGCCCAGCTCGAGGCCGAGGACCTTGTCGATCTCCTCGGTCTTGGCCGTGAGCATGATGATCGGCACCGTGCTGCGCGCACGGATCTGGCGGCACACGTCGAAGCCGTCCTGCTTCGGCAACATCACGTCGAGCACGACCAAGTCGAAGCTGTCCTCGCGCAGCCGGTCGAGCGCCTCGCGGCCGTCCAGGGCGGGGACCACCTCGTACCCCTCCTTGCGCAGCGGATAGGTCAACAGCTTCTGGACCGAGAGCTCATCGTCCACTAGAAGGATCCGAGGTGCTGAAGCCGTCACCTTCGGAATTGTAGGTTGAGGCCGATGTTCGAGCCGCGCGTGTACAGAGCGGCGTTCATACCGGCCCTGCTGGCGCTGGTATTGACGATGTTCTCGTTGCAGAGCCGCCCGCGCCCGGTGCCGCAGGGTTTGGCGGCCGACGTCCTGTTCGACGGGCGCGTCGCGGCAACCGAAGCGGGCCGCATCGCGGAGGCGGCGCCGGACCGCCGCGTCGGCCGCGCCGGCGATCGCCGCACCGCGGCGCGGGTCGCGCAGGCGCTCAGCAACAGCGGCTTCCGGGTCGATACGCAGCGGTTCACGCACGCGGGCCACGAGCTGTTGAACGTGATCGGCCGCCGCGCCGGCCGCCTGCGCAGCCAGATCGTGATCGTGGCCGACCGCGACGCCTCGGCGATCCCGGAGGCCACTGGCAGCGCCTCCGACACCGCCGCGCTGATCGAGCTGGCGCGCGTGCTCGAAGGCCGCGCCACGCGCAAGACGCTCGTGCTGGCCTCGCTGGACGGCTCGACGCTGGGGGAGGTGGGCGCGAGCGAGCTGCTCTCCGAGCTTCCCGAGCCGGAGCTGGTGGACGGCGTGCTGGCGATGTCGGACCTGGGCTCGCCGACCCGGCGCGGCGCCCTCGTGCAGGCGTGGTCGACCGACGAGCGTCGCACCAGCATCAGCCTTCAGCGGACGGTCACGGAGTCGATCCGGCGCGAGCTCGGCGCCGCGCCCGCGTCCTCGGGCTCGCTCGGGCAGCTGGCCCGGCTCTCGTTCCCGATCGGGATCGGGCCGCAGGGCGTGCTGCTCGAACAGGGCTACGACGCGCTGCGCATCGCCGGCTCCGGCGAGCTGCCGCCCGACGGCAGCGGCCCCGTGGATGCGATCGACGAGGACCGCCTGGGCGCGCTCGGCCGCGCCACCCTGCGCACGGTCACGGCTCTCGACCGCGGGGCTCGACCGGAGCACGGGCCGGACAGCTACGTGACGGCGGTGAGCCAGGTGATGCCCGGCTGGGTGCTGTCGCTGCTGGCAGGGACGCTGCTGCTGCCAGCACTGGTCGCGGCGGTGGACGCCTTCGCGCGCGCCCGCCGGCAGCGCGTCGACGTGCTCCCCTGGCTGCGCTGGGTGGCGGCCTGGGTGGCGCCGTTCCTGGCAGGGCTGGCGATCGCGGAGCTGCTGGCGCTCGTCGGCGCCACCCCACCGCCTCCGCCCGCCCCGGTGCCGCCCGATGTGCTGCCGCTCGACGGCGGGGCGCTGGGCGTGCTCCTCGGTGTGGCCGTCGGGATGGCACTGGCGCTCGTGCTCGCCCGCTACCTGGCGGCGCGGCCGGACGCCCGCCTGGCCCGGCCCGAGCCCCCGGGCGCGGCCGTTGCGCTCGCGCTCGTGGCCACCGTCGCCGCCCTCCTGCTCTGGCTCGCCAACCCGTACGCCGGTCTGCTGGCGGTGCCGGCCGCCCACCTCTGGGTGCTGGTGCTGCTGACCGACGTCCAGCCGAACCGGCGCATCCGCGCCCTGCTGCTGGCGCTCGGAGCGCTGCCCGCGCTACTGGTCGCCGTCTACTACCTGTTCGCACTGTCGATGGACCCGCTCACCGGGGCCTGGTACCTGCTGCTGCTCGTGACCGGCCACACCGTGGGCCTGCTCACGGCGCTGGTCGGCTGCGTGATGTTGGGGGCGCTGTGCGGCGCGGCCGAGCTGGTCTACCGCTCGCCGGCCACAACCGAGGAGCCGCCGGAGACGGCGGGGCCGACGCCGCTGGGCCCCGGGTTCGCGCTCCGCAGGTAGTCCAGCACGCGCCGCTTGCGCTCGGCGCCAAGCCCGGGGCGGCCGATATCACCACAGACGGGCAGGCAGGAGGTACGTTTCCAATGATGAGGACTATGAGCAAGGACGCGCTCGCGCGGGCGATCGCGCGCGGGGACTACGTGGTCGACACGCACGCCGTGGCCGCCGCCATGATCCGCCGCGCCCGCGGCGGCCCGTCACTCGTGCTCGTAGCCCCGCAGCCCGTCGACCGGCCGGCCGTCCGCATCGAGCAGGACGAGCCCGCTCCCGGCGCCGACGTCGCCTAGCCAGCTCACCGGAGCCGCTGCCGCTGCCGACTCGCGCCGGTCTGGGGCGATCGTGAACAGCAGCTCGTAGTCGTCGCCGCCGACGGCGGCCTCGGTCGCCTCGACGCCCTCGGCGCAGGGCAGCGCGTCCAGCCGCACGCGCAGCTCCACCCCGCTCGCCTGCGCCAGGTGTCCTGCGTCGGTGGCCAGCCCGTCGCTTAGATCGATCATCGCGGCGGCGCCGGCGGCCGCCAGGGCGCGTCCCTCGCGCAGGCGCGGTTGCGGGCGCAGATGGCGGCGGATCAGGCCGGCCGGTTCGCGCCGCCCGGCCTCGAGCAGTCGCCGACCCGCCTCCGACCCGCCCAGCTCGCCGGTCACGCCGACCAGCTCCCCGGGGCTCGCGCCGTCGCGCCCGATCACCTCCTCCTCGCGATCGGCCCAGCCCGTGACCGCCGCCGTAACGGTCAGCGCCGGCCCGGCCACCACGTCGCCACCCGCGATCGTGAAGCCGGTGTCGGCGGCGAGCTCCTCCATCGCGCCGATCAACTCGAGCCCGTCCGCGAATCCAGCCGGGAGCACGAGCGAGACGTAGGCCTCCCCCGGCTCGGCGCCCATGGCGGCGATGTCCGAGACGGCGGTGGCCAGGGCCTTCCAGCCCACGTCCGCCGCCGTGTGGGTCTCCAGGGAGAAGTGCACGCCGTCCACGACCGTGTCGATCGAAGTCACCGCCAGCGGCCGTGCGCGCACGACCGCCGCGTCGTCGCCGGTCCAGCGCACCATGCGTCCGCCGCGGTCGGTGAGCGCCGCCTGGATCGCACGGATCAGGTCGAGCTCGGGCAACGCGCCCCGGGCCGCTACTGGCCGTCGGGCGCGGCGCCCGGATCCGGCGCGGTGCCGTCGGTCGGAGGCGCCTCCGGAGGCACGGCCACGTCCGGCGGGTTCTGCGGTGCCTCCTCGTAGTAGTCCGGGTCGAACGACTCGCCGCCGGTCCCGGTGCCACCACTGTCGTCCTCGTCCTCGCCGTCCTCCTCGCCGTAGGCGGGTACCACGGGCTTGCCGGTGGCCGCGTACTTGCCGAAGAAGGGGCGGAACTCGGCGGGCTGCTCGGGGAGGGGGAAGTCATCGCAGTCCTCGCCGTGCGCGGGCACCATGAACGCGTGCCAGACCGGCGCGGCGAAGGTCCCGCCCTGGGCGCCCGGCATCGCGACGCCGGCGTCCGGGTAGCCGACCCAGACAGCCGCGGAGAGGTGCGGCGTGTAGCCCACGAACCAGGCGTCCTTGGCCTCGTCGGTGGTGCCGGTCTTGCCGGCGGCGGGGCAGCCGTAGTTGGCGGCCGTACCCGTGCCGCCCTGGACGTTCATCTCGAGGATGCGCGTGACCTCGGCGGCCTGGCCGTCGGTCAGCACGCGCTTGCCCTCGGACCCGGCGAGGTTCTCGCTCTTGCCGTCGGGGAACACGACGCGCTCGATGCCGGTCGGGCGGTGGCGCACGCCGCCGCTGGCGAGCGTGGCGTAGGCGCCGGCCATCTCGAGCGTGGTCACCCCGCGCGTGAGCCCGCCGAGGCCCTCGGCCGGGTAGCAGTCGAGCTTCGTGGTGATGCCGAGCAACTTGGCGGTCTCGCACACCGCCTTCGGCCCGATGTCGAGGATCAGCTGGGCGTACACGGTGTTGTCGGATGAGAGCGTGGCGCGGGTGAGGCTGACCGTGCCGCTGTAGCTGTTGCCGAACGTCTTGACCTCCCACTTCCCGTAGGCGGGGTCGTCGATGTTCAGCGGCTTGGAGGCGTAGGTGGTCGAGTCCGGATCGATGCCCTTGCGGATCGCTGCGGTCAGCACGAACGTCTTGAACGCCGAGCCGGGCTGGCGGTGCCCCTGGGCGGCGAGATTGAAGCGGCGGTCGCCGTAGGTGCCGCTCGACGCCATCGCCCTGATCTTCCCGTTGGCGGGGTCGATCGCGACGATCGCGGAGCTCGGCCCGGCGGGATCGCCGTAGTAGGAGTTGATCGCGTCGCGCGCGACGTCCTGCATCTTCGGGTTGATCGTCGTGTGGATGCGCAGGCCGCCGCGGCGCACCACGCCGACGCCGTAGCGCTCGATCAGCTGCTCCTGCACGTAGTCGAAGAAGTAGGGCTCGCGCCGTTGCACGTAGCGGCGGCCGCGCTTGAGCTCCAGGTCGGAAGCCGCGGCCTCCTCGTACTCGAAGCGGGAGATGTACCCGTTGTCGAGCATCTTCTTCAGCACCTCGTTGCGCCGCTCGACCGCTGCCTGGGGGTTGCGGAACGGGTTGTACTGGGAGGGCGCCTGCGTCAGCCCGGCGAGCAGCGCGGACTCGGGCAGGTCGAGCTTGCTCGCGTGCTTGTCGAAGAAGGTCACCGCCGCCGCCTCGGCGCCGATGGCGGTGCGTCCCTCGACCGTGCCGTACGGAACCGAGTTCAGGTAGTTGTGGAGGATCCAGGT
Organism: uncultured Thermoleophilaceae bacterium; assembly: GCA_963716215.1. Classification (GTDB taxonomy): domain Bacteria; phylum Actinomycetota; class Thermoleophilia; order Solirubrobacterales; family Thermoleophilaceae; genus JACVRW01. Next base: position 666,830 of record OY970298.1, read on the forward strand.
CTTGGAGTGCTCCTCCTCGAGCTCGGACGCCAGCTTGGCCTCGCGGATCTTGCGGGCGAAGTTGCGCTTCGGGTCCTTGATGTACAGCGCGCGGACGAGCTGCTGCGTGAGCGTCGAGCCACCCTGCACGGTCTCGCCCGACTCGAGGTTCTTGATGCCGGCGCGCACGATCGCGCTGAGGTCGACGCCCTTGTGCTTGTAGAAGCGCTCGTCCTCGATGGCCACGGTGGCGCGACGCAGGTCCGTGGGGATGTCGCTCCACGGGATCACCCGTCGCAGGATGTCCGACTGCACGAAGCCGAGGCGCGAGCCGTCGGCGGCGTAGACCACCGAAATCTGGCCCTTGTCGACCGGCTTGAGCTCGCCGAGGTCGGGCGCGGTGGACGCGATCGCTAGCACGTACCCGGCCGCCGAGAGAACGGCGATCACGCAGACGGTGGCGATCACACCGACCGCGAGCAGCGCGCTGCTGCGACCGCCGTGGTGCTTACGCCTCCTTGATTTTCGGGCCCGGTAACTCATGGTGGGTGGCCGATCAGGAGGCCTCGACTGAGGATAGACCGTGCTCGCGGAGCAGCCGCAGCCAGCGGCGCCGCAGCTCGGCGCTGGCCGCACCCCGGTCGCGCGGGCTCTCGGTCCAGCTGGTGGCGCTGAGGCGCACGCCTTCCTTGTCCACCTCGGCCACCGTGGCCGAGATCCCGGCCTCCTCGTCCTCGATCAGCTCGATCGCGCGATCGAGATCGGCGTCCGGCGCCAGCCAGACCGACACCTCCACCTGAACGCGCGGGTCGAGGATCGTGTGGTTGGCGATCGAGCTCTGGGCCAGGCGCTCGTTGGGCACGATCAGGCGCCTGCCGTCGTCGAGCCGGATGTACGTGTAGCTGAGCTTCACGTCCTCCACCTCGCCGGTCTGCTCCTCGAAGGTGACGAGGTCGCCGATGCGGATCGGCTGGGTGATCGCGAGCAGGATCCCCGCGATCCCGTTGGCCAGCGTCTGGCGAGCCGCGAAGCCGACCACCAGGCCGAGCACGGCGGACGAGGCGAGGATGCCGGTTGCGACTCGGCTCACCGCGGGGATCTGGGCGGCGGCCAGCGCGATCCCGATCAGGACGATCCCGGCGAAGATCAGCCGCCGAACTAGTCGCAGCCGGGTCGTCGCCACGGGCGACAGGTCCCCGCCGGCGACTGCGACCGTGAGCTTCTTGCCGCGGCGCGACAGGGCGCGGTCGACCAGCTCGGCGATCATGAACGCGACGGCGATGTACGCACCGGCTGCGATCCAGTCGCTCGTCTCGACGGCTGCTGTGTAGAACGTGGCTTCCGGCATGGCTTTTGACGCTACCTGCGTGGCCGCGCGCGTACTCGCCGCGGGCCCGCGGTCCTCCCTGGGCCTGTTCGCCGCGTTGCTCCGCGGTCCTGCGGGTGCCTGTCACGCTTCCCGGCGTGGTCGTCCTCCTCGACGCGCTCGGGACGCTGGTCGAGCTGCAGCCCCCGGCGCCGCGGCTGCGACGCCTGCTCGCCGAGCGTGGCTTCGAGGTCGACGACGAGCGGGCCGCCGCCGGCTTCGTGGCGGAGATCTCCTACTACCTCGGCCATCACCTCGAAGGGTCGTCGCGCGAGCGCCTCGACGATCTGCGCGACCGCTGTGCAACGGCGATGCTGGAGGCGCTCGATGTTTCGGGCCTTGACCATCGCACCGCGCGCGCGGCGATGCTGGGGTCGCTCGAGTTCACGCCGTTCCCGGACGTGCTGCCGGCCCTGGCCGCGCTGCGCTCGCGCGGGCACGTGCTCGTAGTCGTCAGCAACTGGGACTGCTCGCTGCCCGACTGGCTCGGGCCGGTGGGGGTGCTCGATCACGTCGAGGCGGTGGTGACCTCGGCCGAGGTGGGCGTGGCCAAGCCGGGCCGGGAGGTCTTCGAGCGGGCGCTCGCGGTGGCGGGCGCGGCTCCGGAAGCGGCCGTGCACGTGGGCGATTCGCTCGAGAACGACGTGGCGGGCGCAAGCGGAGCGGGTATCCGCGCGGTTCTGGTGGCTCGCGACGGCTCTGCTCCGGCCGGGGTCGAAGCGATCCGCTCGCTCGCCGAGCTGCCCGCCCTACTCTGAGGGCCATGCGGACCGCCGTCCCCCCGCCGCCGACGCCGCCGGAGCTCCCCGAGGAGGCGCGCCCGCGCTGGCCGTGGTGGTTCGGGCCGCTCGGCTTCCTCGCGGGCGCGATCACGGGGTTCATCACGGCGGGCATCATGTGGGCGATCCTGGGGGTGGACGACCCCACGGACTCCGCTGGCGCGATCGTGGCCGGCACGGTCCTGCTCGACGGCTCGCTGGTAGGGGCCGCGCTGCTGTTCGCCTCGTTCGTGCGCCGGCCGCGCGCGTGGCACTTCGGCCTGCGCCGCACCCGCTTCTGGCCGGCGGTCGGCTGGGCCGCGCTCGGGATCCTCACCTTCTACGTGTTCGCGGCGATCTACACGGTCGTGGTCGACCCGAACGTGGAGCAGTCGGTGGCGGAGGATCTGGGCGCCGACGACAGCTCATTCGGCCTCATCGCGGCGGGGTTCATGATCATCTGCGTGGCGCCGTTCGCGGAGGAGTTCTTCTTCCGCGGGTTCTTCTACGGCGCGCTGCGCACCAAGTTCTCGATCGCCGTGGCGGCGGTGATCGACGGGGTGCTGTTCGGCCTGATCCACTTCGAGGGCGGCGAGGACGGGCTGCTGATCGTGCCGCCCCTGGCGGTCCTGGGGGTGGTGTTCTGCCTCGTGTACGAGCGCACGCGCTCGCTCTACCCGGTGATCGCGCTGCATTCGATCAACAACTCGATCGCCTATGCCGCTCAGGCCGACGGCGGCGCGGTTGCCGCCGTGCTGGGACCGTTGATGCTGCTCGCGTGCGTGGTCGCCCCGCGACTCCAGCGACCGGCGCCGTCACCGGTGTAGCCGATGCTCACGATCAGGAGCCGACCGGTCGATATGGACGCTATGCATGGCATAGTGAGCGCCGTGAAAGCGCGTCTCCTGGTCCCAGTCGCAGTCCTCTCGGCCTCGCTCGTCGCCACACCGGCGCTCGCGCAGACCCCGCCGCCGGTGCCGTTGCCGCCACCGCTCGCGGGCGTCGCCTCCTACAAGATCCACTCCGGACAGGCCACGAAGAAGATGCGCTACTTCGCGCCGTCGCAGCTGGTCGTGGTCCGCGGGCGCGTGAAGCCCGCCGTGGCCGGCGAGGTACTCACGCTCTACGCGATCCGCGGCAAGAAGGCGAGCAAGACCGTGCGGCGCAAGGTCAAGGCCGGCGGGCGATTCGAGTTCCGCTTCAAGGTGGGCGGTCCCGGGCAGCTGCGGATCGTGATCAAGCACGCGGCCTCCGCGAGGCAGGCGGAGTTCCGGACCAAGGACACGCCGATCACGGTGGTCGACTGGCGCGCCGGCGCGGGCGAGCGTGGGGTGAAGGTGCTGCTGCTCCAGCGCGCGCTGCTCTCGCAGGGCTACGCCACGCCCGGTCACCGGCTACTACGACGACGGCACTGCCCGCGCAGTGCTGGCGTTCCGCAAGGCCAACGAGCTGGGCCGCGACGGCTACGCGATCAGCGAGGTGTACGGGAAGCTGCTGCGCAAGCAGGGCGCCTACAAGTTGCGCTATCCGAAGGCCGGGAAGCACGTGGAGTTCGACTGGTCGCGCCAAGTGCTGGTGCTGGCCAAGGGCGGCAAGCCCTACCGCACCTACCACACGTCTTCGGGAGCGCCCGCGACGCCGACCGTCTTCGGGACCTACCACTTCTACCTGCAGACGCCCGGCACGAACGCGAAGGGCATGGTCGACTCCTCGTACTTCATTCGCGGCTACGCAATCCACGGCTACGCCTCGGTGCCGGCTTACCCGGCCAGCCACGGCTGCCTGCGGGTGCCGATCCCGAACGCGCTGCAGATCTACAACTGGGTCGACATCGGCGACCCGATCTACCTGTACGAGTAGCGCCGCCGGCCCGGCCCGGGCCCCGCGTGGGGGGGGTTACGCACGAAACGTCGCCTATAGGCCCGTTTCTTCAGGAACCCCCCTCCGAAATCGGGCTAGTTGGCGGGTTCTGCGGCTTCGGGCGGGGCCAGGGATGCCGGCGCGGCCAGTCCCCCGGAGGCCGTGGCCGCTGCCGTTTGCGCCGGGTCTTCGGGTGCGCTGACGGCGGGGGTCGGCTCCACCGGGGCGGCCGGCGCCCCAGCCTCCGTACCCGCTGCCGTTTGCGCCGGGTCCTCTGGCGCGCTGACGGCGGGCGCCGGAGCGGGCTCCACGGGAGCGGCCTGCGCCCCACCCTCCGCGGGTGGCGCAACCGCTGCCGGCGCAACCGCCGCCGGCTCCACCGCCGCCGGCTTCGCAACCGCCGCCCGGCCCGGCACGCTCGTTCCGCCCAGGTAGCTGCTCGGGTTCTGGGCCTGCCCGTCCACGCGCGTCTCGAAGTGCAGGTGCGGCCCGGTGCAGTTGCCGGTGCAGCCCACGTAGCCGATCACCTGACCCTGCTCGACCTGCGCGCCCTGGCTCGTCGCGAACTGCGACAGGTGCGCGTAGCAGGTGGAGAACCGGCTCGTGTGCGTGACGCAGACGATGTTCCCGTACCCGCTCTGCTGACCGGCGATGCTCACGTTGCCGCATGCCGCCGAACGCACCGGCGTGCCGGTCGGCGCCGCGATGTCCACGCCATCGTGGTTGCGGCCTCCGCGCGGGCCGTAGGGCGAGCTCGTCGTCCCGCTGACCGGCGTGGCGATTGTCGACGAGCCGCAGCTCCCGGTGGGCGCCGGCGCCGGGTCGGCGTCGGGCGCCGGGGCGCTCTGCGGCGCCGGAGCGGCCTCGGGAGCGGCGGCGCCCTCCAGCTGCGCGCCCGCGCTCTCGAGGCGCTGCTCGATGTGCTCGCGCACGCCCTGCGGCACGTCCGATCCGCCGACTGCCGCCGGGGCGAACAGCGTGGACCACGTGTTCGGCCCGACGATGCCGTCGACAGCCAGGCCCGACCTGGACTGGTAGCCGCGCACCGCCGCGTCGGTCTCGGGCCCGAAGATGCCGTCGGGGCGCACCCGCAGCGCCTGCTGGACCTCGGCCACGAGCGGCCCCTGCGAGCCGACCATCAGCGGCAGCCCGCCCTCGCGCACCTCGATCGCCCGCTTGGACGGGGTCTGCGCCGCCACCTCGGCCTGAAGGTCTCCCGATGCCTGAGCCATGGCCATCGGGGTTCCCGGACCGGCCATGGTCGCGGCGGCAACCGCGATCGACAACCGCTTGCGGCGCTTCACCTGGCGGCGCGCCCCCGGCACCAGCTGGCGCCGCCTCAGCGAGCGCGCGAGCGATTCATCCCACAGCTCGGCCGAAGCCAGGTCTCGCTGGGCGATCGTCATCCGTCATGTCCCCTTCCGTTCGGGCCTACGGGGTTAGCTGACGGGCTCGCGCTGGAAGATGCGCTACGCGGCTGATCCGCGACTCGCCCCCGGCGGCCCTGGGAAGGACCGCCAAGTGGTTCCCCCGTTCCCCGCGCCACGGCGACGCGGAGACTCGGCGCTTGACTTGCACTACGCAACAACCCCTGGCAGGGGAAGTTGCGCGATTCACCGTAGCGAGCGTGTCGGCGCTACGAGCTCGCCGTGCGCCAGTCGCTGCTGTGGGTCCGCTGCTTCGGGAACATGTTCGCCAGGAAGCCGAGACCGACCCCGTAGACGAGCAGTGCGAGCAGGGCGGGGATCCCGTGGTTCACCCAGGCGTTGTCCGAGTCGACCAGGCCGGTGAACGGGGCCAGCAGCACGTCGTTCGCGTCGTCCACGACCTCGCGAACGGGCCCATGCTCCTTCTCCCGCACCGCTTCCTGCTTGGCGTTGGGCGTCAGCTCGCGCTCGAGCTTCGCCTGCTGGGACTTGGAGCCCTTGTCGGTCTCGTCGACCGCGAAGATCACGAAGCCGAGCATCACGACCGCGGAAATGGCGATCGCCAGATAGCGGATTGCAGAGCCCATCGCCTCTACTATCGGCAGCCGCGTGCCGAACCCTGACCCCCGGCAGACCCTGATCGACGAGCTGCGCGAGCACGCCCTGGTCATCGGCGAGGTCACCCTCACGAGCGGGCGCACGGCGCAGTACTACGTCGACGCCAAGCGCGCGATCCTGCTGCCGGCCGGCTTCCGCGCCCTCGGCGAGCTGGTTCGGGCCGAGGCCGAGCGCGCAGGGGCCACCGCGGTCGGCGGCATGACCATGGGCGCCGACCCCGTGGCGTGCGCGGCGCTGGCGGCCGGCGCCGACGTGAAGGCGTTCTTCGTGCGCAAGGACCGCAAGCAGCATGGGCTCCAGCGCTGGGTGGAGGGCCCGGCGCTCGATCCCGGCGAGCGCTGCCTGATCGTCGAGGACGTGGTCACCACCGGCGGATCGACGATCCAGGCGATCGAGCGGGTGCGCGAGGAGGGGTTCGAGATCGTGGCCGTCACGAGCGTGCTCGACCGCCTGGCCGGCGGGGGCGAGGCGATCCAGGCGGCGGCCGGCGGTGCTCCCTACCGACCGCTGACCACGATCGACGACGTCTATCCCGACCGACCCTAGGGCGCGCGGGCGGCGAGCCAGCCGTCGATCAGCCGGCGCGAGATCGAGTACGGCGGCGAGAGCGCGATCTCCCCGCGCCCGGCCGCGGCCGCCTCGACCTCCGCGCGCGTGAACCAGCGCACCTCGGCCAGCTCGTCGTCGCCGGGCTCAGGGTGGCCGCTCGAGGCCTGGGCGCTGAAGCCGATCATCAGCGAGCTCGGGAACGGCCACGGCTGCGACGCCACGTAGGAGACCGCTCCGACCTCGATCCCGGACTCCTCCTCAACCTCGCGGCGCACGGCCTCCTCGAGCGTCTCGCCCGGCTCGACGAACCCGGCCAGCACCGAGAAGCGGCCTTCGGGCCAGCTCGCCTGGCGACCCAGCAGCAGCCGGTCGCGGTCGTCGACCACGCGCACGATGACCACCGGGTCCGTGCGCGGGAAGTGGTGCGCGTCGCAGGCCGGGCAGCGCCGCTCGTGCCCGCCATCCGCCGCCTCGGTCGCGGCGCCGCAGTTGGCGCAGAAACGGTGGCGCCGGTGCCATGACACCAGGGCGGCGGCATACGCGGCCAGGGCCGCCTCGTCCGCCGGCAGCTCCGTGGCGGCCTCGCGCAGCCCGGCGGGGTGGCCGCGCCTGGGCTCGCCGTTGACCGCGTCGCCGGCGAACAGCGGGCCGGTCGCCGGAGAGGCCCAGGAAGACCGCATCGGCATCGGGCGCAACCAAGAGCAGCCGCCCGTCATCCACCCACAGGCCGCGCTCGGAGAGGACTAGCGATCGCGCCTGCGGATGGGCGCGCATGCCGGCGACCCAATCGGGGTCGCGGCGCTCAACCGCCGCGCGGTCGAGCGCGGCGCCGGAGAAGGCCAGCGGGGCTTCGATCGCACGCTCGGCGGGCATCCCCGCCCAGGCTATGGCACGGCGCGCACGACTTCAGGACTGAACAGACCTGTCGATACCCAAGCTATGCCGCAGGACGGTAGCGACGGCCGTTCCCGCTTCGCAGGCTCTCTGCGGCGCCGGTTGCTGCTCGCGGCCCTGGCCGTGATCGCGCCGCTGCTGCTCGGAGCGGGGCTCTGGATGATCCTGCTCTCCCGCTCGGCGGACAGCTACGAGCAGCTCGCCCGCGAGGCAACCCGGGAGTCGGACGAGAGCGTCCTCCTGCTGCAGCACCTCTCGCAGGCGCAGGAGGCCGGCAGCAGCTACATGGAGGGCGGCGACGCCGACGACCGGCGGGCCTTCGCGCAGGCCGCCCTCAAGGTCAATCGCGGGTTGGCCGGGGAGGACAGCTACGACGAGCCCGCCGAGCAGGCCGGGCTGGCCGCGATCACGCGGCCGTGGAAGCGCGCCAGCCACGAGCTGGCCACCTACAGCCCCGCATCCGATGGGACGCGGACGGACGCGACCGCGGATCCCGAGGACCGCTTCGAGGCGAACGTGGACGCCGCCACCACCAACCTCGAGCGCCTGATGGCCGGCTCCCAGGCGGAGATCCTCGCGGACCTGGTGGCGGCCGAGCGCTCGACGCGCCTCAACTGGGTGCTCGGGCTGGTCGCGGTGGTGATGGCTCTCCTGGTGGCCGCGGTGCTCGCCAACCGGCTCAGCAAGGGACTGGCCAAGCCGCTCCACGAGCTCGCCCGCGGCGCGCGTTCGCTGGCCGCGGGTCACCTCGGCCACCGGGTGGCGATCTCGTCCACGACCGAGCTCGACGAAGTGGGCGGAACCTTCAACGCGATGGCCGAGGCGCTCCAGCGCCAGCGCCAGGAGCTGGAGCAGCACGCCTTCGCCGACTCGCTGACCGGTCTGGCCAACCGCGCTCTCTTCGAGGATCGTGTTCGGCACGCGCTCGGGCGCTCGGCCGGGCGCGACGGTCGTGTGGCGGTGCTGGTGCTCGACCTGGACGGCTTCAAGCTGGTCAACGACGGCCTCGGTCATGCTTGCGGCGACGAGCTGCTCCGGGACGCGGGCGAGCGCATGGCGGGCGTGCTGCGGCCCTCGGATACGATCGCCAGGCTCGGCTCGGATGAGTTCGCGGTGCTGCTGGAGAACGTACGCGGGCTAGACGACGCGCTCGGCCCCGCGGAGCGGCTGCGCCGCGTCTTCCGCGAGCCGTTCGCAGTCAAGGACTCCGAGGTCATGCTCACCGCGAGCATCGGCATCGCCCTCTCCGCCGGCTCGACGCGGGACGAGGCGGACTTGCTCCGCCGTGCCGATCTGGCCATGTACCGGGTCAAGCAGCGCGGCCGCAACGCCTGCGAGTTCTTCGACCCGGCGATGGACGATCAGGCGACCGAGCGGCTCGAGACCGTCAACGCGCTGCGCCGCGCGATCGACCGGGACCAGCTGGTCGTGCACTACCAGCCGATCCTGGACCTCGACACCGGCGAGATCCGCGCGGCCGAGGCGCTGCTGCGGTGGAACCGCCCCGGTCACGGGCTCGTGCCGCCGCTCGCCTTCATCCCGCTGGCGGAGCAGACCGGCGAGATCGTCGCGCTCGGCGCCTGGGTGCTGAACGAGGCATGTGAGGAGGCCTGTCGCTGGATCTCGTCCGGCAACGCGAGCGTCCCGGTGACCGTGAACGTGTCCGCGCGGCAGCTGGTCGACCCTGGCTTCGAGGGGATCGTCGCCAATGCGCTGGCCACGAGCGGGCTCGACTCGTCCGGACTGATCCTGGAGGTCACCGAGTCGTCGGTGATGCAGCACGCCGAGGTGGCCGTCGCGAAGTTGCGCCGGATCTCGGAGACCGGCGTCCGCATCGCCCTCGACGACTTCGGCGAGGGCTACTCGTCACTCGGCCAGCTGCGGGAGCTTCCGATCGACATCGTCAAGATCGCGCGCCCGTTCGTGCGGGAGCTGACCGAGAACGACCGCGACCCTGCGCTGGTGCGGGGGATCATCGAGCTGGCTCGCAGCCTCGGGTTGCGGCTGGTGGCCGAGGGCATCGAGTACCCCGAGCAGCAGGCGATCCTGAGGGCGTTCGACTGCGAGCTGGGCCAGGGCTTCCTGTTCGCCCGCCCGCTCGAGGCGCCGGGGCTGCACGCCCTGCTGGGCGAGCGCCCGGCCGCCCTTCACGGCCGCGCCGTGGGCTGAGCCCGAGCAGCACGCGCGCTGCGCCGATTGTCGCCGTGGCGCTCCGAGAGCTCGTGGATGTAGCTTGCGATCAGGCCGCGCTTGGCGCGTTGGCCTGCAGCGAGCCGCCGCGCGGAGGTCGTATCTAGGGCCGTTGGATTCATGGCGCTCCTGGGGCAAGCGTTGTACGATGGATTTCGAACAGTACCAAAGTACGATGACCATCGAACTAAGCAACAGGCCGATCGCCCAGCCCGAGGTCGACGACATCGAGCTCGCCGGCGTGCTGCACGCGCTGAGCGATCCAATGCGGCTGCGCATCGTCGCGGCGCTCGCCGAGACCGGCGCGAGCACCTGCGGCAGCATCGACCTGCCGATCACGAAGTCCACCTGCACCCACCACTTCAGGGTGCTGAGGGAGGCCGGGGTGATCCAGCAGCGGCGCGAGGGGACGACGCGGATCAACTCCCTGCGCCGGGACGACCTAGAGGCCCGCTTCCCTGGGCTGCTTCAGACGATCCTCGCCGCGGCGTAGCGCCCCGAGCAGGCTGCGGATCACCCGAACGAACAGCTGACCGGGGTCCGACGGCCAGGAAGCAGACAGCGATCGTCCCGTAGCGGCGACCGGCCCCCGGCGCGGATCCGGAAGCGGGTGTACTTGCCGACGAAACCGCGCTGGCGCACGAAAACCTCCAAACGGGTTCTGGCGGCAAGCCGGCGCTCGAGGCCTCGGATGCGAACTGGGCGGCCGCGCGAGCGTTGCCGAAGCGGGCGGAGGGGGCAGCCCGCCCCGCGGCAGCGGACGGTTACGACCGCTCCCTGGGGCGCCGTCACGGCGAGCAACCGAACCAACGCCCCTCCCGGCAGCAGTCGCCCCGCGATCCGCACGATGGGGAAGGGGATCATCAGAAGCTGCGCTTCGTCGACGGTCCCCGGGGCACGCGGGTCGGGCTGCACCGGGGGCGGATCGGTAAGCGGCGTCGAAGCGAGCGGATTCACGTAGATGGTCTTCGTGACCACCTCGTTGATCTTGCCTCCGTGGCCCTTCCCGTCCTTGAACACCCGCATGGTCACTTGCTTCTCGCCCGGCGTCAGGTACACATGTGCGACCGAGGCGCCCGCGGCCTCGAAGCCTGGATCTCCGTCGAAGTCCCACTCGACCGTCGCAAGGCTGTTCGGGGGAGACAGCACGGCGTGGAAGGACGTCGCCAGCCCCACGGTCGGCGTCGCCGGCGCGACCGTGAAATCGACATCCGGCGGAGCAGCGGTCGCAGCGGACGCGAGCGCAAGCCAGGCAACCACAGCGAGCAAGGCGAGCGTGGTCGCTCGTCGCACTCGGACGAAGCAGCGGGGGGCGGGATACAGGTTCTGTCTCGTGGCTTCGACCAGCAATTCGGGCCAGAGGATGGTCCCAGGTCTGCCAGGGGCAACGCAGGTCTGCCTGCGCCATTTTGCCCTCCTCTAGCGCCCCGAGCTGGATTCGAACCAGCGGCCTACTCCTTAGGAGGGAGTCGCTCTATCCGGCTGAGCTATCGGGGCTCGGAGTCGAGAATAACCCCGGGAGTCGGTGCCGCTACCCAGCTGAGCCAATGCAGGGCCCTGCCCAATGCGCCGTGCACGAGAGGTTTCATTCAACGATCAGCGAAATCTCCCCAATTAGAGCGGTATTCCAGACCTCGACGTGACAGACCTGTCACGTAGCTAAATCGCCGGGCCCCGTATACCGAGTGGGGTAGTGGACTTCGCATTGGTGTACATCCCTATAGGAGTGAGATGTCGGTTCGAGTACTCACAGGACCCACTGGCCGAGCGAGCATGGCCCCCGCAATCGATGCGGTGGTCGTGCTGGTGCTCAGCGCCGGCGTAGTGGCTCTGCTCGCGCGGACCGATCCACAGGACGGGCTCGTCTACCTGCTCGCGTTTCCGATCTGGATCGTCGCCAAAGACTTGGGCGTGCTCGCGGGGATGGTCGCCGGGGCGACCGCCCTGCTGTTCGTGGTCCTGGGTACGGAGCACGGTGCCGTGCTCGGGCCGCCCGGGTACGTGGGCTGCGCTGCAATCTTCTTCGGCACCGGCGTGGCAGGGGCCTGGGCCGCGCACGAACACGGCCAGGGTGTGGCCGACAGGCCGGCGCCCGCGCTGCCCGTGCTCACGCTGCGGCCCGAGGTGGCTGGGATGGCCGACGCGCTCAGCCGTCGCGAGCTCCAGGTGCTGGAGATGATCGCGACCGGCGCCAACAACGCGGAGATCGCCGAGCGGTTCGTGATCTCGCTGAACACCGTCAAGTCTCACGTCAGCCGGATCCTCCACAAGCTGGGGGCAACGAATCGCACCGAGGCCGCCTTCCGCTACCTGGAGCTCTACGGCGCGCCCTCCGTCGACAGGATCACCGCCGCGAGCGCGACCAACGCGACCGTCTCGTCGCTCGCTGGCGGTGACGAGGTCGTCCTGCACCTCCAGGACGGGCGGGACCTGGATCTCCCCCTGCTTCAGGAGGTCAGCGGCCACCTCGACGTCGGGAACTCGGCGATCGTGTACTTCGATCACTACGGGCGCCCGATCGGGTGGTTCGTGCCTGACGAGGGTGTCGGCGTCGACCTCCGGCGCTGGACCCCGTAGCACCGGCTGAGCCGCTGATCCTCCCTCGAAGCTCCATCGCTGATATGGGCTAGCCCCATGGGGAACAACCCTCCTGCGGCCGGGGCACGCCCGGTGTCCGCTCCGCCGCCGACCCGCCCGGGGTGGTCTCGGGCAAGGCCGGATAACTCGGGGGGTTTCACGCATGCGCCCGCTGCGGTGCGCGGTTGCGCTGATCGCGCTTGGGATGACGGTTCTCGCGTTCGCACCGGCCACGGCGGGAGCCGCAGCCCCCTGTCACGGCAGGAGTGCCGCGGGCGACGTCAGGCAGTTCCAGAGGTCGCTGCTCTGCCTCCACAACGCCGAACGGCGCAAACATGGGCTGAGCCGGATGCATTGGAACGGCACCCTCGCCCGCGTGGGTGGCGCGTACGCCCGCGATATGGTCGCCCGCCACTACTTCGGGCACTTCGGTCCAGGCGGCCGGGACCACATGGATCGGCTCGCCTCGACCGGGTACAAGCCCGGCGTGGGCTGCTGGACCGCGGGAGAGAACCTGCTCACTTCGAACGGACCGTCGACCGCCAGTCAGGTCATGCAGGCCTGGATGAACAGCCCCGCCCACCGCCAGAACGTGTTGCGCGCCGGCTGGCACGACTTCGGCCTCGGCGTGGCGAGGGCGGCACCGCGAGGAGGTCCACGCGGGCTCACCCTCGTCGCGCTTTTCGGCGTACGCTCGAAGCGACTCTGCGGCTAGCACCGGCTGGCGCGGGGACGCCTCCTCGCCCCCGCGCCTGCCGGCGTCAGCTCAGGCTGACTGCGAGCGCCGGAACAGCACGCCGCCGCCGATCAGGGAGCCCCCTCCCAGGAGCACCTGAATCAGGACGTTGAATCCCGTCACCGGAAGCTGCTTCTCGGTGTCGGTTCCCCCAGCCTGGAACACGGCCACGGGGGTTGTGGGGACCTCTTCCCGGGTCTCGACCTGGCCCTTGACGGTCGGAGCCGTGGGCGGCGCGGGGACGGCCTCAGGCTTCGGAGCCGGCGCGGGCGCCGGAGCCGGAGCAGGAGCCGGTGCGGGCGCCGCCACAGGGGCCGGAGCCGGAGCCGGAACAACCGGAGCCGGAGCGGGCGCCGGAGCAGGAGCCGGTGCGGGCGCCGGCGGCGGCGGGGCCGGCGGAGGAGCCGACGTGGGCCCGGGCGGCTTCGGGTACTCGTGGTCGTGGTGCGACGACCGGTCGTTCGACCGCTTGTCGCAGTCCGGGCTCCAGGCGACGGCACTGCCGGCGAACAGGCCGAGCAGGACCGCCGAAAGCCCCAAAACACCCCCGGTTCTGGCAAATCTACGCTTGATGGACACTGTGACCTCCTTGCCTCGACGGCATGCCGAGATATGCATCAGTGCCCGTTGTTTCGGCACCCCAGAGGGGCCAGCTCATCCCCCCAAGGAGTGAAAAGGCTCGTCGCTTCGGGTGATTACGTGCGTATACGCGCTATTTGACCTTCAGCGTCATCCGCATGTCCGGGCTATGGATCGTGCAAACGATCTTGTAAGTCCCGCGCTTGGTCAGCTTCTTCGAGAAGGTCCCCGAGGTCTTGTCCTTCGAGTGGAACTTCACGGGGCCCTTCTTCACGGTCACGTTGTGCGGGTTGGTGCCCTCCCATTTCCACACGACTCGGTCGTTGCGCTGGACGGTCACGGTCGCCTGTTTGCCCTCGCGCACGAAGTAGTCGTCGTCGACCTCGACTCCCTTGCGCTTGGACAGGGCGGGACCCGCCGTCAGCAGGGCGCCGAGCAGGGCGGTAAGGAGACCCACCACGAGCAGCTTGCGCATGTGCTCCTCCGATCGGGCGTGTTCGCTGCCCAGAGATACGCGGTGGAGCTCAGGCTGGTTCGACTACGAGCCGCTCTCCTGCTGGTCGGCGCGCGTCCCGTCTCGCGGAACCAGCTTGCCTCCGCACTCGAGGCACGATTGCGGCGACTCCGTCTCCTGCGACCCTTCCGGCGCGGGCGGGATGAACCAGACCGCCCCGCAGGATTCGCACACCAAGCTGTCGTTTTCGCGGGACTCGGGCATAGGAGGGAGATCTCCCCCCATTGATAATGGAGCCTTTCGGCCGTGCTGGCCATCGGACGAATCGCGAGCGCCGCCGGCGCTAGGGTGTCCAGCGCCTGAGATCGACCCCGAGCTCGTCGTCTGGCAGGTACCAGCCGAGCGGCCGGTCGAGGCGATCGAAGTAGACGATCGCGGCAGCTCCGACCTCTACGCGCTCGCGGATCTGGTCCGGGAGCGGCAGCTCCAGCTCGCGCCCGTCCTCCAGCCGCAGCACCAGCGCGTCGCTGCGCCGCACAGCCGAGACCGTCGCGTTGAATGCGCTCGCCGCGGTGATCCGGCCCGGGTCGGCGTCCCGCTCGTGTGGCTCGCCCGACGACGACGGCGTCCCGTACAGCTCGGTGTAGCGGAAAGCCGCCTCTGTGCGGTTCGTGGCGGGCAGCTTCTGGAGTATCCGGCTGACGTGGGACTTGACGGTGTTCTGGGAGATGACGAACCGCTCGGCGACCTGGGCGTTGTTCGCCCCGGTCGCGATCATCTCCAGGATCTGCAGCTCGCGCCGGCTCAGGGCGCCGACCGGGCCCGCGACCTCGGGCCGGACGGTGAGCGGGGCCAGATCCGCCGTCCGCGCGCCGCCGCGCTGCTGCGCCGCCCGGGCGCCGGTTGCGACTGCCCCGGCGAAGAGTGCGGCAGAGCCCAGGTAGCCGAGCGGACCCAGAGCCATGTCCTGGGCGATGCCGAAGACGACGACGAACACGAGCGCGCACAGCCCCGCGGCCGCGCCGGCGATCGCGCCCAGGTCCTTCGCGATGATCCATAGGGGGAAGGCGAGCAGGTAGCCAAGTGCGGCCTGCGGGTCGACGAACGCCACGAGCGCGACGACTCCAGCGCTGATCGCCACGACGCTGGCGGCGTCCGCGCGACTCATCCCCGAGCCGGTGGCGTAGCGACGGGGGACTGGTCGAACCGACATCTATCTGCCGGTCCGAGCGTTGACGTGCGTGATGTCCAGGATTTCAATCACCCCCTGCCGACGGCATGCGAAGACGTCCACACGTCGTGCCCAGGACTCTGGGGGCCGACGAAACTCCGAGTCGGAATACTAAAGGCTGCTCCCGCGGTATTCGGACGGAGCGGGCCCAACGGGGTCCGACACGCTCCGATCGAGGGTCGGATGGAACAACTCGGCCGACACGGCGAGCTGGTCGACCAGCTCCTCCACGTCGGCGGCGCGCTCGATGCGCTTCAGGTCATCGGAGTGCCCGCGCGTGGACGCCACCTTCGACGAGAACAGCTGGCAGCAGTCCTCGTCGGGCAGGATCGAGATGTCGTAGGTGCCGAGCGCCCGCGCGGCCTCCACGATCTCGGACTTGTCCCGGTCGATCAGCGGGCGCAGCAGCGGCAGCTGCGCCGCCTCCTCCACGACCGCAAGGTTGGGCAGCGTCTGCGAGGCCACCTGCCCGAGGGAGTCGCCGGTGGCCAGCGCGTCCGAGCCGAGCCGCTCTCCAAGGGCCGATGCGACGCGCATCATCAGCCGTCGCTGCGACAGCACCTGCAGCCGGCCGGCGCCCGCAGTGGCGAGCCGTCGCTGCGCCGGGCCGAACGTGACGACGTAGAGCCGCGAGTCGCCCTGGAAGCGGTCGAGGGTGCCCACCAGGGCGTACGCCTTGTAGATCGAGTCCGGTGTGGTGAACGGGCGCCCCGAGAAGTGCACGAAGTCGCAGCGCAGGCCGCGCTTCATCATCCGGTAGGCCGCCACGGGCGAGTCGAGCCCGCCCGACAGCAGCACGAGCGCTCGCCCGCTCGTGCCCACCGGCAACCCACCGGCGCCGCGGATGCGCTCGACCGACACGAGCAACTCCTTGTGGTCGACCTCCACGAACAGCTCGAGGTCGGGGTTGGAGAGGTCGACGCTGAGCCCGAGGCGCACCCGCACGACGTCGCCGAGCAGGCGCGCCAGCTCGATCGAACGCAGGGCGAAGCCCTTGTCACGGCGCCGCGCCCGCACCGCGAACGTGCGGCCGGGGAGGTCGCGCAGGAGGTCGATCGCTGCGTCGGCGGCCGCGGTGGCGTCGCGCTCGCAGCGCAGCGCAGGCTGCACCACGCTCACACCGGGCAGGCCGGTGCAGCGGTCGATCAACTCGTCGTGCGGAACGTCGCCGGTGACGATGAACACCCCACCGCGGTGGCGGATCTCCAGCGGGCCGAGATCCGCCGTCATGCGGCGCAGGTTGCGCTCGAGCGCCCCGACGAAGCGCGGCCGGTTGCGCCCCTTCAGGGCGAGCTCGCCGAACTTGAGCAGCACGCAGCGCTGCGGTCCGTTCATGGTCGTGGGAGAACCTAGCGGTGCTACTCGTCCTCGTACAGCGACTCGCGGGCCAGCTCCGCCCCGCGCGCGCCGTAGAGACGGACCTCGACGTAGTCGCCGGTGTAGGCGTCGACCGACAGCAGCGTGAAGCGATCCTCGACCAGCTCGCACTGGTCGGTCGTGGTCGGGCCGAGCTCAGTCGTGGCCACGACGCCGTTCGGCACGAGCGCCACGCCCCAGACGAGCGTGATCACCCCCCGGCGGCCCTCGGTGCCGCGCCACTGGCCGATCTCCTCGTCGGACAGGTCGAGCGTCCAGTCGGGATTGTGCTCGGCCGTCTCCTCGGTGAAGTCGGCCGTGGCCGTGAAGTCCGCGGCCTGGGCGCCCTCGTGCTCGCGCGTGTAGGACACGTACCCGAACACCTCGCCGCCCCCGGCGGGCGCCGTGGCCGGCACGTAGGTGCGGCCACCCCAGGTGCGCTCCGGGAACCAGGCGATGTCCGCCGGCTCGACCTCGACCCCGTCGGGCGCCGTCGCGGCGAACTGCGCGCCGAGCGCCTCGGCCCAGCGCCCGTACGGAAGGGGCTCCTGCGGCGACTCGGCGGCGAACATGGGCACCTGGCGGGCGGCGGGGGGCATCGGCGGCGGAAACCTACAGGCTCGCGCTACGCAAGCGCTCGGCCGCGTCCTCGGGTGCGAGCACGTTCAGGTGCACGCCCGTGCCGATCTCGAGGCCCGCGAGCTGCGCCAACCGGGGCATCACTTCGATGCGCCAGCAGAAGCGCTCGGCGTCGCGCGGGGCGGTGCGCACCCACATGTTGAGCGGGGGCAGCTGCCCGAGCGCGGCTCCCAGGCGCCGCAGCGCCTCGTGCAGCATGTGGGCGCCGAGTGGGCCGTCGTCGGAGAAGCGGGCGGCCGGCCGGCGCGGCACGACCTGGAAGTGGAAGGGCACGCGTGCACCGAACGGACAGAGGGCGACCGCCTCGTCGTCGATGGCGAAGACGCGCTCGCCCTTGCGCACCTCCTCCTGCAGAACGTCCTCGAGCAGGTTGCGGCCCTGGGTGCGGTCGGAGTACGCGGTGAACCGCTCGCGCTCGCGCGCCACGGTGGCCGGTACGAACGGCAGCGCGTAGAGCTGGGCGTGGGTGTGCGGCAGCGAAGCGCCGGCCTCCTTGCCCTCGTTGACGATCACGTGCACGTAGGCCGAGCCGGCATGGGCGCGCATGCGCTCCCGCCAGACCGACATGGCGGCCCCCACCTGCTCGGGCGGGACCTCGGCCAGCGAGTGCACCGGATCGGGCGCGTTGACGATCACCTCGTGGTCGCCGATGGCGGGTTGGGCGGCGAACAGGTCGGGCTCGCCGCGCCCCCCGGCGAGCGGGTCGGCGCCGGCCTCCGCGTCCCCGGGCGCGAGCGCCGGGTAGAGGTTCGGCACCACGCGCACCCGCCACGCGCCGTCGTCGCCAGACAGCCGGTAGATCTCGGGCGGGGTGCGGTCCTCGTGCCCGAGCGCGAACGGGTCGCGCTCGCGGTCGATCGGCTCACGCGGCGGCACGTCGAGGAAGGCCCCGGGCCGCGAGCCGCGCTCCCCCGCGACGATCACGCGCAGGCCCGACAGCGGGTCGATCCGCAGCTCGGGGCTCACCGGCGGCTCTCGGTCTGGTCGAGTCGCTTGGCCATCGCGATGTGCTCGATGCCCTCCTCCACGAACTCCGGTCCGCGCTCTTCGTAGCCGGCGTCGAGGTAGAGGCGCCGCGCGTAGGTCTGGGCATGCAGCGAGATCGCCTCGGCTCCGCCCGCCCGCGCGACCCCGTCCGCCAGGGCGAGGATGGCCGCGGCGATGCCCTCCCCGCGGCGGTCGGGCTCGACGGCGAGTCGCCCCAGCCGCGCGACGCGGCCCCGGAACAAGAGCCTGCAGGTGCCGATCACGTGCCCGCCCTCTACGGCCACCAGGTGCGTGGACTCGTGGTCACGGCCGTCCCGGTCGGCTGCGATCGACACCCCCTGCTCACCGCTGAACACGCGCTCGCGCAGCTCCAGCGCGGCGGCGATCTCGGAGTCGCTCTGTGCGGGCCTTACGTCCAGAGATCAGCGAGCGTACCGGTCGATGTCCTCCACCAACGCATCCTCCGATTGGTAGCCGCCCTGGTGCACGAAGGCGAGCTCGCCCTTGGAGTCGTAGAAGGCGGTCGTGGGGAAGGCCTGGACCCCGTTGAACGCCGCCGCCACCTCGAGCTGCGGGTCCTCGAAGTGCTTGTAGGGCAGCGGGTTGTCGGCGAGGAAGTCGCGAGCGTCGCCCTCGTTGTCGTTTGAGTTGACGCCGACGAAGACGACGTCGCGCTTGCGCTGCTTGGCCTGATCGCGGAAGTAGGGGAACTCCGCCCGGCACGGACCGCACCACGACGCCCACTTGTTGACCACGACCGGCCGGCCGCGCTGCTTCTCGACGAACGTCTCGAAGGCGGAGCGCCCGCCGTCGATGAACGGGTCCGGGCCCGGAGCGGGCTTCGAGGCGTCGTCGGAGCCGCAGGCAGCGAACAGGAGGGCGATGGCGACGATCGCAACGCGGCGCACGCTTCGAAGCTTGGCAGACCCATTTCCGGGCGCGTGTGCTGTAATAGAGCCACGCCGACCGTCCCCATCGGACCGGCTGACCCGCCGCTCGCGGGACTCTCTTGAGCGACGGGCACGACGGGCGAACCCCGCTGACTCCCAGACGGCCAGCTCGGATTCGCTCCTTTCCCATCACGAGTAACGCCGAACGTGGCTGAGACAAGCTCTGCCTTCGCTGACGCGCCCTTCGCAGGCGACGTCCTCTCGCGCGCCGAAGAGTTCGCGCGCGAGAGCTTCGTGCTGCCCGGCGAGGAGCCGGCGCAGGCGCTCGCCGAGGGAGCTGCCCGCCGCGCGGCCCTCGAAGCCGCGCTCGCCGAGATCGAGGCGGGCCGCCCCGAGCCTTCGGTGGAGTGGCGACGCGCCTATTCGCTGATGCTCGGATTGGAGCGACTGCTCAGCGACGAGGAGCCGCACCTGGCCGACGGGACCACCCTGAACGCCCACCAGGTCGATGCCCTGTCGGGCACGCTGATCGCGCTCACCTCCGAGCTGCAGATGGCCAAGAGCTCCAACGGCCGGGCCGCACCGCCAGAGGAGCTGCCGTCCGCCGAGGTCGAGATCGAGGGCGACGAGCTGACCGACGAGGAGCCGCTCGACTGGGATCCGGCCGAGGAGGCCGAGGAGGAGGCTGCGTCCGAAGCCCAGGAGGAGGATCCCGGAGCTGCCCGCCGGTTCTGGTTCGAGCACGCCACCGGCGCCGGCAAGACGGTCGCCGCGCTCGGCTTCGTCGAGGCCTCGCGCACCGGCGGCATCCTGATACTCACCCACCGGCGCAACCTCGTCGACCAGTTCCTCGGCGAGCTGCGCGACCGCGGCTACCGCAAACGCATCTCTCCGCCGCTGCTCAAGAACGGTGGCGGGGAGCCGCCGGCGGGCGGCCCGGTGACGGTGGAGACCTATCAGTGGTTCGTACGCAACGCGGGCAAGGTCTCGGACGCGTACACGATCGTCATCTGCGACGAGGCCCACACCGCGCTGGGCGAGAAAACGAGCGCCGCAATCCGCCAGTGGCTGGGGCCGGTGTTCGTGGGCATGACCGCCACCGGCGCACTGATCGCGCGCCACGTCACCGACCTGTTCCCGACCCAGACGTCGCGCTTCGATCTGGCCCAGGCCGCGCGCCGCGGCGTGATCGCGCCGCTGCGCTGCGTGCGCATCCCCCCGGGAGTGGGCGTCCGCTCGATCGCCAACGTCCCGCTGCGGCGCGGCGAAGTGGATCAGGACTTCGACCAGGAAGAGCTGGCCGCCCTGCTCGACCAGACGCCCTTCAACCTGGCGGTCGCGGACCTCTACAAGACCCGCTTCAAGGACGTGCCCGGCGTGGTCTACTCGGCAGGCGTGAAGCACGCCCACAACGTCGCCAAGGCGTTCCAGGAGGCCGGGATGAAGGCCAAGGCGGTGTCGGGCGAGACACCCAAGCGCGAGCTCACGCGCATCCTGGCCGCGTACGAGCGCGGCGAGATCGACGTGCTGGTGAACGCGCAACTGCTGGCCGAGGGCTGGAACTCGCCGCGCGCGACCGTGTGCATGCACCTCGCGCCCACGGCGTCCAAGCGCATCTACCAGCAACGTGTGGGCCGGGTCACGCGGCGCACGCCAGGCAAGGAGGCCGGCATCGTCGTGGACTTCGTCCACCCGGCGACGCCCAACGACGACCCGGTCGTGACGCTCCATTCCCTGCTGGACCGCGACGTCTACCGCGGTGGCGCCATCGTCGTGGGCCCGGTGCGCCGCGGCCGCGGGCGGCGCCTGCGGGTGGAGCGCCGCGTGGTGCCCGTCACGGCCGATCCCGAGCGGCGCGCGCAGGTGTTCGAGCGCGAGCTGTGGCGGATCGCAGTGGAGCACCTGAGCTGGGGCGAGCAGCAGGCGTGGGCGATGCTCGCCGGCGCGCGCGTTGCCTCGAACAACTGGCGGCGCGCGAAGGCGATGCTGCACTTCGACGCGACCGGCGAGCTGCGGCGGCTGTTCCTGGTCACCTGCCTGAGGCGCAACCGCAACACGCAGCTGCGCGTGCGGGCGCTGGGCGAGGTCGGCAGCCTGCGCGACCCCGAGGCGTTCGACGACGCCGTGGAGATCCTGGGCGGCTGGTCGCGCGATGAGCGCCGCGAGGGCGTGAAGGTGCTGCTGCAGGCGCTGACCGAGAAGCAGATCGGCCGCCGCGACCAGGCCGCGCGTTGGCTCTGGCACCTGGCCGAGTACTCGCGCGAGGTGCACGAGGAGTACGCGGTGCAGCGCTGGCCGGAGACGAAGCGGCTGCTCGGGCTGCTCGTGAACTCGGCCGGGGCGGCGCACGCGCGCAACGCGCGCCGGCTGGTGCAGGCGGCGCGCAAGCAGGACCGGCGGTTGTCGGCGGCGCTGCTGGCGGCGGCGCTCGCGCACACGCCCGAGGCCCAGCAGGTGCTCGATGGCGCGCGCATGCGCATGGCGCGCAAGCCGAGCGCGCTGGCCCGCGAGCTGCTGAAGAACTTCCCGAAGGGCAAGCGCCGCCGCGGCGGCCGCCGCCGGCGCAAGAAGGGCGGCGGCGACGCCCAGGGCGCCGATGGGGCGGACGTGAAGGTGACGAAGACGCAGGAGACGCCACCGGGCAAGGGGCCGCCGGACGACGACGACGGTGACGAGCAGGACGCGCCGGGCGAAGAGCAGGACGCGCCGGGCGAGCCGCACGACGAGCGCGACGCGGCGTAGGCCCGCGCCCTACCGCTCCAGGTGCACCTCGCCCGCGTTCAGGGTGACGCGGCCGCTGGCGGTGTCCACGAGCAGCGCGCCGCTCTCGTCGAGGCCGGCGGCCGTGCCCTCCTCGCTGCCGTTCGCCCAGCGCACGCGGCGGCCCATCAGAGCGTCGCGCGTGCGCCACGCGGCGAGGACCTCCTCGATCGGACGCGGGAGCCAGGCGTCGAGGGCGGCGAGCACCGCGGCGAGGGTCGCGGGGACCGAGAGCGGACAGCTCTCCAGCGCGAGCGACGTGGCCTCCAGCTCCGCCGGAAACTCCTCCGTCGTCACGTTGACACCGATCCCCAGGATCGCCCAGCCTTCCTGCGGGCGCCCCTCCACCAGGATCCCCGCGACCTTGCGCCCGCCGATCCACACGTCGTTGGGCCACTTGATCTGGGTGTCGGCGGGAAGCGCCTCGCATACCGCGACGGCGGCGGCCAGCGGCAGCGACTCCCGCAGCTCCCGCAGCACCACCGACATCAGGACCGCCGTTCGCGGCGGCGCGCTCCAGCTGCGCCCCTGCCGGCCGCGCCCGGCGCTCTGCTCGTCAGCGGTGACCAGCGTTCCGTGTGGCGCCCCGGCGCTCGCAAGCGCCCGGGCACGCTCGTTGGTCGAGTCGGTCACCCGCAGGTGGACCCGCGGCCGGCCGATCACCGCGGTCGCAGGCGCACCTCGGCGTCGGGGCGCAGCGCCAGCGTCCCGGCCGCGTCGCCGCGGTTGATGGCGATCGCGAGCGTGCGGTAGGCGTCCTCGTAGACGATCAGCTCGCCGGGCCGCACGTCGGCGAAGGTCTGGGCGTAGGTGGCGAGGTAGCGCTCGCCGGCCGCTTCGATCTCCACGGTCCCGCCGAGTGTGATCCGCGTGCCGGCCATGTCGTCGTGGTCCACGTCGAGCGCGGCGTTGCCGAAGCGGTCGAGGACCAGCACGTGCGCCACCAGCGCCCCGTCCTCTACGCGCGGCTCCGGGAGCTCGACGGTCAGCAGCTCGGCCGGGTCGAGCGGGTCGCCGGCGTCCGCCAGCGCGGCCCCACGCGCCAGGTGGGCGGCCACGGGGGCGAAAATGTCGCGGCCGTGGAAGGTCGCCGAGACCGGCTCCAGCCGGTGCGGCGAGCGGCTCACGTCCACGGCGAGGTCGATCCCGCCGCAGCGCTGCCAGGCGAGGCTCAACAGCCCGTTGTCCGGCCCCACCAGCAGACGCCCGTCGGCCGTGCGCAGCCCCACCGCGCGCCGCTCGGTCCCGACCTGCGGGTCCACCACCGCCAGATGCACGCCGACCGGCATGTACGGCAGCGTGTTGCGGAGCACCAGCGCGCCCTGGCGAACCGCGTAGCGGCTCACCCCGTGCGTGATGTCCACGATCTGCGCCTCGGGGTGGATCGAGCGGATCACCCCGTGGCAGACGCCCACGAAGTCGTCGTCGCGCCCGTAGTCGGTGAGCAGCGTGACGATCATCCGCCGGCGTCCACGATCAGGGCGTCCACGAGCCCGTCGATGTCGTGGCGCTCGGCCTCGAGGTCCGGTTCCAGGCCGTGCTCGCGCAGCGTCGCGCTGGTCACGGGGCCGATCGACGCGATCCGAGCGCCCTCGGGCATGGTCCCGGCGCTCGCGAGGAAGAAGCGCACGGTGGACGACGAGGTGAACGTCACGTAGGTCGCGCCGCGCAGCGCTTCGGCCTCGAGCGGCTCCGGCACGGTCTCGTACAGCGCCACGACGTCGACCTCGGCGCCGCGTTCGCGCAGGCCATCGGGGAGCACGTCGCGCGCCTCGGACGCCCGCGCGACGAGCACGCGCGCACCGCGCAGGTCCTCGCCGGCCAGCGCCTCGAGCAGGCCCTCGGCGACGAACCGCTCCGGCACGACGTCGGCCTCGATGCCGCGCTCGCGCAGGGCGGCGGCCGTGCCGGGACCGATCGCGGCCACGCGCGCCCCCGCCAGAGCGCGGGCATCGCCGTCGAGCGCGGCGAAGAACAGGCGCACGCCGTTGGGGCTGGTGAAGCAGATGAGCTGGTGTCGCGACAGGTCCGGCAGGTCGACCGCGAGCGGCTCGATGCGGATCGCGGGCGCCTCCACCACCTCGGCGCCCAGCTCGCGCAACCGCGCCGCCAGCTCGCTCGCCTGGGCACGCGCGCGCGTGACCGCCACCACCTGGCCGTGCAGCGGCCGCCGCTCCAGCCAGGCGAGCGTCTCGCGCAGGGCCGCCACCGGCCCGACGAGGGTGATCGCGGGCGGCTTGATCCCCGCCTCGGCCACGCGCTCGGCGATGTCGGCGAGCGTCCCCCCGACCGTGAGCTGGCCCGGGAGCGTGCCGCGCGCCACCACCGCGGCCGGCTGTCCCGGGTCACGGCCCGCGGCCGTCAGCCGGTCCGCGATCAGTGGGAGGTTCTTGATGCCCATGTAGAAGACGAGCGTGCCGGGGAAGCGGGCCAGCGCCTCCCAGTCGAGCGCGGACTCGTCCTTGGCGGGGTCCTCGTGGCCCGTGACGAACGCCACCGCCGAGGCCTCGTCGCGGTGGGTCACCGGGATGCCGGCGTAGGCGGGCGCGGCCACCCCGGACGTCACCCCGGGCACCACCTCGAACGCCACGCCGGCCGCCGCCAGCGCCTCGGCCTCCTCGCCGCCGCGGCCGAACACGAACGGGTCGCCGCCCTTGAGGCGCACCACCCGACGCCCCGCCTGTCCCAACTCCACGAGCTGCGCGTTGATCTGGTCCTGCTCCACGGCCGGCTTGCCGGGCTCCTTGCCGACGTAGCGCAGCTCCGCATCGGGCCCCGCCCCGTCGAGGGCGCCGGGTGGGATCAGCCGGTCGTAGAGCACCACATCGGCGCTCGCGATCAGCTCCAGCGAGCGTCGCGTCATCAGCCCGGGATCCCCAGGGCCGGCGCCGACGAGGTACACGATCCCGCGCTCCACGTCCGGAAACGCTACCCGCGGTCAATAATGGAGCCAGGTGCGGGCTCCGGGGACGACGTCATGACTGATGGAGCCGCGGCCGCGGGCGCGGCCACGACGCGCGCGAGCGCCGGGCGCGACATCGCGGGGCAGATGCTGCTGCGGGTGCTGAACCTGACGCTCGGCGTTGGCGTCACGCTGCTGCTCGTCAGGACGCTCGGCACCGACGGCTTCGGTCGCTGGTCGGTGCTGCTGGCGGTGTTCGGCTTCATCTCGTACTTCGGGAGCCTCGGGCTCGCGCAGGTCACGGTGGAGCGGGCGGCGGCCGACCCGGACCGAGCGCCGCACTGGTTCGGCGCGCTCGTGACGCTGCGCCTGGCGCTGATCGGGCCGGTCACGCTGCTGTCGCTTGCCGTGTGCCTGGCGCTCGCCGACGACACCGCCATGCGGATCGCGTCGGTGCTGGTGTGCGCGGTGCTGCCCGTGTCCGTGCTGAGCGCGCTCAGCGTCGTCTTCCAGATGCAGGTGCGCAACGTGGTGTCGGTGGCGATCGAGGTCGGCAACGGCATCCTCTGGGCCGCCGCGGTGGGTGCGGTCGCCCTGCTCGACGGCGGCCTGGTTGCGATCGCGCTGGCCTTCCTGGTCGTCTCCACGATCACCAACCTGGCCTTCATCGTCCTTGCACTGCGGGCCTCTCCGGTGCACTTCAAGCGCTCGCGGGGGTTCTGGCCTTCGTTGCTGCGCCAGGGCCTGCCGGTGGGCATCGGCGGCCTGCTGACGCTCGGCTACGGCTACGTGGACCAGGTGATCGTGTTCCAGGTGGCTGGGGTACGCGACGCCGGCCTGTACGGCGCCGTCTACCGGATCTACGAGCGCATCCAGTTCCTGCCCGCGGCCATCATGACCACGCTGTTCCCGCTGTTCGTGGCCGCTCGAGATACAGATCCCGAGCGCGTCAAGCGCCTGTTCCACTCCGCCTCCGACTACCTCGTGCTGACCTCGTTGCCGGCGCTGGCGATCACGATCGCCGGCGCCGAGCCGATCACCCACCTGCTGTTCGGTTCGGAGTTCGACGACGCCGCCCCGGCGCTCCCGCTGTTGATGGCGACGTTCGTGGTCGTGTCGCTGGGTTACCTGACCGGCTATCTGATCGTGGCCTACAACCTGCAGAAGCGCTTCCTCGCGATCGCCGTGGGAGCGCTCGTGTTCAACGTCGCCACCAACCTGGCGCTGGTGCCGACCTACGGCTTCATGGCCGCCGCGTGGCTGACGCTGGCCACGGAGGTGATCGTCATGTCGCTGTGCATGTGGATGGTGTGCAGGCGCATCGGCGTGGCGCCCGCCGGTCCCAACCTCGGGCGGATCGTGCTCGCCGCAACGGCAGCCGGGCTGGTGGCATGGGGGCTGCGCGAGGCGGGCCTGCCGACGCCGGTGTGGGTGGCACTCGCCGCCGGCCTGTACGGGGTGCTCGTGATCAGCCTCGGCGCGGTGCGGATGGACGAGCTGCGCGCGCTGCGGCCCGGCGGTGAGGCGTGAGCGAGCCGCTGCACGTGGCGGTCGACGCCAACGTGCTCGAGGCGGCCTGGGGCGGCATTCCGAAGCACGTGCACCGCGTGGCCGCCGAGCTAGCCGCCGGCGGCGATCGGGTCGACCTGCTGGTGAACCTGCGCCGCTGGTCGTCGCCGGTGCCCGGCGCGCAGGCCGTGCCGCTGCGCCTGCGCGGGCGCGGGCTGTGGCGGGACGTGGCGGTGCCGCTCTGGGCGGCACGCCGCCGACCCGACGTGCTGTGGGCGCCGGACACCCTTCTGCCGCGCCGGATCGCGGTGCCGACCGTCGTCACGGTCCACGACCTCGCGCCGCTGATCTTCCCTGGCACGAAGCCGGCGAGCGTGGAGCGGCAGTTCCAGACCTCGATCCCGCGCTCGGTGCGCTCGGCCACGCGCGTGATCTGCGTGTCGGAGACGACGGCGGCGGACGTCGCGAGCCGCTGGGGCGTGGGTGGCGCCGATGTGGTCGGCAACGGCGTGGACGAGCGCTTCGCGCCGGGTGACGCGGACGCGGAGCGGCGCTGGGCGGGGGAGACGTTCGGCCTGGACGGCCCGTTCGTGCTGGCCGTGGGATCGCTCGAGCCGCGCAAGGGCCTCGACGTGCTGATCGCCGCGGCCGCCCGGACGCCGGGCTGGCGGCTCGTGCTGGCCGGGCGGCCGGGTCACGAGGGCGAGCGCATCCTGGCCGACGCCCGTGGCGCCGGCGCGGCGTGCCTGCCGGACGTCGACGACGACGCGCTGGCCCGGCTCTACCGCGCAGCTGCGGTGGTGGCGGTGCCGTCGCTCTACGAAGGGTTCGGGATCGTCGCGCTGGAGGCGATGGCGAGCGGGACCCCGGTGGTGGTGCCGGCGGACGCCGGTGCGCTCACCGAGCTGGCCGGCGATGCCGCCGTGCGCGTGGCTGAGCGCACTCCCGACGCGTGGGCGGCCGCGATCGCGCAGGCCGGGGAGCGCCGCGACGGGTTGGTGGACGCCGGGCTCCGGCGTGCGGCCCGTCATCGCTGGCCCCAGGTCGCCGCGGCCGTGCGCGGCGTGTTCGAAGCGGCTGTGCGCGAGCGCTAGAAGCGCAGCCAGGAAAGGCGCTGGCGCGACCCGGAGCGACCACGCGCGTCCGGGTTGCGTTGCGGGACCGGCGCCGGCCGCGGAGCGGGTCGGGTGGGAACTCCATTCGCCGGCTCCTCGGCGGTGTGGAGCGGCACGTCGGGCGACCACAGCTCGCCGGATCCGTACCCGTAGCCCTCGCGGGCCGATTGGCCGGTCACGACGAGGCCGATCGGCGCGGCGCCG
The DNA here is from genome assembly GCA_963716215.1 of uncultured Thermoleophilaceae bacterium. Lineage (GTDB taxonomy): Bacteria > Actinomycetota > Thermoleophilia > Solirubrobacterales > Thermoleophilaceae > JACVRW01. The sequence continues at coordinate 694,410 of OY970298.1, forward strand.
TGGCCCTCGAGCACGAGCCGGGCGCGGCGAGCGTGGTCACGCGTCGTGACGCCCTGGCGCGCAACGACCACGCTGGCGTCGACCGCCGGCTTGTTGAGCAGGATCTGGGCGTCGGCGACCGGCAGCAGCGGCGCGGAGTCGATCACGAGCGTCTTCTTGCCGTCCTGCAGCAGGCTGCGCAGCATCACGTCGAGCGCGGGCGCCTCGAGCAGCTCGGCGGGGTTGGGCGGCAGCACGCCGGCGGCGAGCACCTCGAGATCGGGCTGATCACGCAGCGGGCGCTGCAGCAGGTCGTTCGGCTCACTGCCGAGCAGCGCGTTGGTCACGCCGCCCTGGTCGGCCAGCCCGAACGTGCGGGCCAGGCTCGGGTGGCGCAGGTCGAGCTCCACGAGGATCACGGGTCGCCCGCTGAGCGCGATCGCCTGGGCCAGGCCGATCGCCACGCTGGTCTTACCCTCGCCCCGTACAGCGCTGGTGACCATCACGGTCCGGACGGGGCGCGTGACCCGCGCGAAGTCCACGGCCGTACGCAGGATCCGGAATGGTTCGAGATCGCCGGAGCCGGCCCGTAGGCCGCCGCGCCTGAAGGCCTTCTGGGGCACCACCGCCAGGGCGCGCAGCCGGTACTCGCGCTCGAAGCTCGCCACGTCGGCGATGCGCTTGTCCATCGACTCGACCACCAGCGCGGCGATCAGGCCGAGCGCGAGCCCGATGATCCCCGCGAACGCCAGCACCTGGCCGAGGCCGAGGGTGGACGGGCTGTCGGGCACCTCGGCGCGCGCGATCAGCTTGGCGTCGCCGGTGGCCAGCGCGCGCAGCGACGCCAGCCGCTGCAGCGAATCGCGGATGTCCTGGCGCTCGGGAGCGTCCAGCGGCAGCTGTGCCAGCTGCTCCTGCAGATCCTGCTCGGCGGTCTCGATGCTCTCGCGGTCGCCCTGGGCGCGGAAGGCGACGAACTCCCTGGCGAAGGCGTTCGCCAGTCGCGCCGCCTCGGCCGGTTCCTCGTCGCTGACGGTGATGCGCAGCACGTTGGCGTTCTGCTCGGCCTCGACCTCGACCTTGTCGAGCAGGTCGTCCACGCGGGTCGGCAGCCCGAGCTGCTCGCGCACGTTCGTGGCCACGGCCTCCGATCCGGCCAGCAGCACGTTCGTGGCGGCCTCGCGTTCGGGGTCGTTCGCGAAGCGGTCGACCTGGAGCGCGGCGTCCGAGAGCGCCGACGTGCCGAACAGCACTCGCGAGCTGGCGTCGTAGCGCTTGTCGGAGCCCACGCCCGTGAGCACGATGCCCGCGACCAGGCAAGCGACGATCGCGGTGACGACCACCAGCCAGCGCCGCCGCAGGACGCCGAGGGCGTACGCCACGGTGTCGCGCTCGCGGTCGGGCTCGAAGCGCAGATCGGGGGTCGCGCTCATCGGGCGGCGCCCTCCGGCGCGTGCTCGAGCAGCAGGTCGGTCAGCTCCGCGCGGAAGCGCTCCGGGCCGAAGCGACGCGCGTTCGCCCTCAGTCGGTACTCGTCGAAACTCATGCTTTCAGCCTGAAGGATGGCGGAAGCGACCGAGGTGACCGTCTGTTCTGCATGAAAAACGCCGGTTTCGTTTTCGATCACGGTGTCGCGTACCCCGCCAGCGCCAAAAGCGATCACCGGTACACCGGCAGCCTGGGCCTCCACGGGAACGATCCCGAAGTCCTCCTCGCCTGGGAACAGCAGCCCCCGTGCGCCCGACAGCAGTTCATCGACCTCGGCGTCTTCGAGGAAGCCAAGGAACTCGGCCCCCGGGCCTGCCGCCGCGCGTGCGGCGTCGAGGCCGCGGCCCTCGCCCACGACCTTGACGCGCCGTCCCAGCGTCGCGCAGGCGCCGACCGCCAGCTCGACCTTCTTGTAGGGCACCACGCGGCCGAGCACGAGGTAGTAGTCCTCCTCACGACGCGGGCGGTAGAGGTGCCGCTCGACGTCGACCGGCGGATGCACGACCACCGCGTCGCGACGGTAGTGCTTGCGGATGCGCGCGGCCACGTGCGTGGAGTTCGCCACGAACACGTCAGGCCGGGTCGCTCCCGCCAGGTCGTCGCGGCGCAGCCGGGCCATCATCATGCGCGCCGCCAGCGCCTGTCCGGCACCCAGCTCGCCGGCGAGGTGACGCGGCTCCCAGGCGTGGCGCATCGGCGTGTGGCAGTAGCAGAGGTGCAACGTGTCGCTGCCAGTGAGCACGTTCTTCGCGCACGAGTGGCTGGAGGAGATCACGAGGTCGAACCCCGACAGGTCGAAGGACTCGAACGCGAGGTTCATCAGCGGCAGCAGCTTCGGGTAGTGGCGCCGTGCCCCCGGCACGCGGTCCAAGAACGAGGCGTGGACGACGCGGTCGCGCACGCGCGGGGGCCAGCGCAGCGGGTCGTAGACCGACGTGAACACCTCCGCCTCCGGGAGCATGTCCATCAGCTCCAGCAGCACCTTCTCCGAGCCGCCAGGGATCGTCAGCCAGTCGTGCACGATGGCCGACCGGCGGAAAGTGCCCGAGAGAACGCCCTCAGGCGTCATCGCCGGTCCGCAGGACAGCCGGGACCGTCAGTAGTGCGATCTTCAGATCGAGCGAGAGCGACCAGTTCCGGATGTAGTAGTTGTCCATGTCGACCCGGTCCACGAGCGACGTCTGGCCACGGAGCCCCGAGACCTGAGCCCATCCGGTGATGCCGGACTTGACCCGGTGGCGGTCGGTGTAGCGCTCCAGTTGGGCACCGAACGCGGTCACGAACTCCGGCCGTTCGGGGCGCGGGCCGACGAGGCTCATCTCCCCGCGCAGCACGTTGATCAGCTGGGGCAGCTCGTCGATGCCGCTGCGACGCAGGAACTGCCCGAGCGGGGTGCGGCGGTCCAGACCCTCCACACCGCCAGGCGCGAAGCCGGGTGCGGGCTCGAAGACCACGACCTCCGAGGGGAGGTGCATCGAGCGGAACTTGAGCATCTCGAACACCTGGCCGTCCTGGCCGATGCGCCGCTGGCGGAACAGGATCGGGCCCGGCGAGGTCAGCTTCACCGCGAGCGCGACGAGGAGCATGATCGGCGACAGCACGAGCAGGCCGAGCAGCGCGAGCGGGCGGTCGAGCGCGTACTTGACGCGGAACTGCCAGCCCTTCGGGTCCAGCGGGCGGATGCCGAGCACGGGGAGGCTGCCCACCCAGTCCAGCGCCACCCGGTCGTTCATCGACTCGAACAGGCGCGGCACCAGCGATACCTCCAGCCCGAGCTGCTCGCAGTGGTGCGCGAGGGCCAGCAGGCGCTGGTCCGGCACGGAGGTGAAGGCGAAGATCACGTGCTCGGCCGAGTGGGCCGCGGCGACCTCGGCGAGGTTGGAGGGCGAGCCGAGCACGGGCAGCACCTTGTGCTCGCCGTTCCCGTTCCCGTTTCCGTTGCGGTGAGCCGGCGGGTCCTCGTCGAGGAAGCCGACGGGGTGGAGGCCGTACTCCGGCTGCGAGGCGAGGCGCTGGGCGATTGCCCGGCCGACCACCCCGGCGCCCACGACCAGCGTCGGCTTGCCGGCCAGGCCCTTGATGCGGGCCTGGCGGCGTGCGAGAGCCAGACCGCAGCGCGCGCCGGCGAGCAGCACGATCGTGAGCAGCCAGATCCACCCGATCACCGGGGCGAGGTTGGTGCCGCCCCAGATGACCACGTCCACGGTCATCACGCCCATGGCGGCGACCGAGATCGCGCCGAGCATCGGGGACAGCGCACGCAGCGCTATACGCACCCTGCGGCGGTAAACGCCGCGTACATGGAGCATGGCCGGAACGGCGATCGGCAGCACGAACAGCGATGCGTACTCGGCGCTCGAGACCCCCGGCGTGTCGGTCACGCTGAGCGCGATCAGGACGGCTGCTAGCGCCGCCAGCGCATCCGCGAGCACGAGCAGGGACGTCCAGCCCTCCCGTTCGAGGGCGTAGTTCCACGCCGAGCCGCGAGACGGCGCCGGGTGAGTGATCGGCGGCGGGGCGGAGGCGTGCGGATCAATCTGCGTGACCGCACTCATGCGAGTTCAGGTCCCAGCATCTCATGACTTTGCAGTTATGGGACCTTGATTTGCGTCCTTTTTTTGCTTGTGCCGACCTACACTCGCCTGAGATGTCCGCTCTGAGCATCCGAGCGCCCGGCCCGACGCGTGCCGCAGTGGCGCCGCTGGTCGCTGTGGCGGCCCTCGCGGCGGTGGCCTCGATCCGCTTCGGACCGATTGCGCTGGCCCTGCCGCTGGCTGCCGCCGGCGCCGTCGCGCTGCTCCAGCGCGCGACCCTCGCGGTCGGTCTGTTGGTGGCCCTGCTGGTGATCTGCGAGGGCAGCAGCGACGCTCTGCTCCGCTTCGCGAGCGTCATCTACGATCCGCTGCCGCTCGGCCCGACGCCGGTGGAGTGCCTGCTGGCGGTGGCGGTGCTGGCCGTGCTGATCGCGCGGCTGGGGAACGATCGGCCGGTGCGCCTGGTCGGGCCGCTCACGCTGCCGCTGGTGCTCGTCCTGCTGGCCACCGTGGCGGGCGTCGTGACCGGCGCGTTCGCCGGTGCGGGCAAGGATCTGCTCTTTTCCGCGCGCCAGCTGCTGTGGCTCCCGATCGTGCCGCTGCTGGTGGTCAACGTCGTCGAGACGGAGCGCCACGTGCGCGCCGCGCTCGCGTTCGGTGCCGGTCTCGCGGTGCTCAAAGCGGTGCTCGGCCTGGCCGGGGTGGCGGCCGGCGCCGGCCTCGTGGTCGAGGGCGCGACGATCACCTACTACGAGCCGACCGCCAACTGGCTGGTCCTGCTCGCCATCCTGGGCGTGACCGCCGGGCTGCTGTTGCGGGCTCGGATGCCGGTCTGGCTGCTCGCGGCCTCCCCGCTGCTCCTCATGTCGCTGGCCCTGTCGTTCCGACGGTCGTTCTGGATCGGGGCTGCGCTGGCGCTGGTGCTGGTGCTCCTGCTCGGGTCCCGGCGGCTCGGTGCCCGGCTGACGTTCGTGGTCGCGGTGCTGCTCACGGTGGCGGTCTGGGCCGTGTCGTTCCAGGTCCAGGCCGAGGCGCCGATCGTGGAGCGCGCCCGCTCGCTGGAGCCTTCCAAGCTCGAGCAGAACGCCCAGGACCGCTACCGCATCGACGAGGTCGAGAACGTGGTGGCCGAGATCCGCCGCCAGCCGGTCACCGGCCTGGGGCTGGGCGTGCAGTGGACGGCCGTCCACCCGCTGCCCATCGAACACGAGAACGGTCGCAGCTACACGCACGTCGCCGTGCTGTGGTGGTGGCTGAAGCTCGGGATCCTGGGCCTGGTGGCCTACCTGTCCGTAATGGGCACCTGCCTCGCCATGAGCTGGCAGGTGTGGCGGCGCAGCACCGACCCTCTCTGGTCGGCGGTGGGCCTGGCGATGCTGTGCGGCCTGGTCGCCCTGGTCGTGGTGGAGACGGTCGGGTCGTTCACGGGGGTGGACTCCCGCTTCACGACGCTCGTGGGCGCGGTCGGCGGCCTGCTGGCCGTCATGCGCCGGCTCAATATGCGGCCCGCCTAGGGCGGGCCGAGCAGCTCCGCCGCGCGCGCGCCGATCGCGGCTGGATCGTGGCGAGCCACCGCCAGCGCGCGGCCCGCACGCCCCTCGGCGCGGGCCCTGTCCGGGTCGGCGCGGTAGGCCTCGAGCAGGCCGGCGACGGCGTGCGCGTCGTGGTCGGGCGCAGCGATCGCCCCTGTTCCGGGCTCGATCAAGCCCGTCGCTCCCTCCGCCGCGGTGGCCACCACGGGCCGCTCGGTGAGCATCCCCATCGAGATCGCCAGCGGCTCGCCCTCGGTCGGCGAGGGGCAGAAGACCACCACGTCGCAGCCGGACAGCAGCTCGGCCGGCTCGGCTCCGGTGCTGGGGACGAAGTGGGCGGCGTCGCCGAGCACCGCCGCGCGGCGGCGCAGCTCGGGCTCGGTCTCGCCCTCGCCGATCATCACGAGGTGCACCGGCGGCCCCGGGTCGGCGGCCAGGCGCGCGGCGGCGTCCACGGCCACCTCGTTGCGCTTCTTGGCGTTGAAGCGCGTCAGGCAGCCGATCGCGAACGCTCCCGATGGGATCCCGAGCGCGCGGCGGTGCTCGGCGCCGGCCTCCGGCAGTGCCCGAAAGCGCGCCGGGTCGATCGCGTTCGGCACCACGGCCACGCGGTCGGCGGGCACCCCGGCCTGTACCAGCGAGCCGCGCGTGCCCTCCGAGATCGCCAGCACGGCCGCGGTCCCGCGGGCGGCGCGGGCGTAGAGGCGGCCCGGCAGGCCGCTCCGCAGCGCGCCGGGCACCGGCCCCCATTCGGCCCAGGCGATCCGGGTGCGCAGCGCGGCGGGCAGGCGCGGGGCCAGCAGCTGCTCCTTCTTGAAGTGGAGCAGCAGCACGTCGTACGGCGCCTCGCGCTCGAGCTCGCGGCCCAGGCGGCGCAGGATCAGAGGCCAGGTGAGCGCCAGCCGCGGCCAGGTGCGCGAGCCGAGCTTGGGGCCGAGGTCCACGTGCCGGGCGGTGACCCGCGTGCCGTCGGCGATATCGGGGTGGCTGGTGAGCAGGACCGTCTCGTGGCCGTGGGCGGCCACGGCGTCGAGCAGTCGGACGGCCGCGTACTCAGCGCCGCCGCGCGCGTCCGACGTCATCACCGACACGATCTTCATGCGAGCCGGCGCGCCAGCGCCTCGATCGAGTAGCTGCGCTCTGCCAGCGCCCGCCCGGCACCGCCCACGGCCGCTGCTCTAGCCGGGTCGAGTGCCTCCCGGAGTGCCCGCGCGAAGCCGTCGCCGCCGTCGCCCTCGAGGTAGTCGCGCCCCGGTTCGGCGTCCACGCCGGCGGCGGCCCTCGGCGTGGCCACCACCGGCAGCCCGTGGGCGAGCGCCTCGATGAACTTCAGCGGAGCGCCGCCGCCGCTGAGCAGCGGCACCACCGCGCACGCCGCGCGCTCATAGAGCGCGCTCAGGCTGTCGACGAACCCGAGCACTCGCAGCCGCGGGTCGGCCCCGGCCGGGACGTCATAGCCGCGCCCGGCCACCGTGAGCAGCAGGTCGGGCACGGCGGCCCAGACGCGCGGCATCACGTCCGCGACGAGGAAGTCCAGGGCCTCGCGGTTGGGGGCGTAGGTGAGGTCCGCCACCAGCAGCGCCTCGGGCGGGGCGGCCGGCGTCCGCCTGGGGTCGATCGCCGCCACGTCCACCACGTTGGGCACGTAGCGCACCGCCGCCCCCGGCGCGAGCTTGCGCGCACCGTCGAGGTCGGCTCGGCTCGGCATCCAGGTCTCCGCGACCGATTCCAGCAGGCGTCGCTCGAACGCCTCCAGGCGCCGCCGCGAGCCCCAGTCGGGGTCGCGGCCGGGACGGAAGGCGGACTCGAGGTTGTTGGCGCTGTAGATCACCGGCCGTCGCCGGGCCAGCGGCAGCAGCGCGACGGCTGCCATCGCGTCCTCGGCGATCACGCGGTCGCTCCCATCGCCGGCCAGCCGCCGTGCCGTGGCGGCCAGCTCGGGCGACACCCCGCGCGCGACCGCCCGCGGCACCCCGGTCACCCGCGCGCGCCCGTAGGTGAACCCGCGCCGCGCCCCGCGCGAGCTGGTCACGGCGTGCAGGCGCACCTCTTCGATTGCCTCGTAGGCGGGGTCCGGCCGCGGGGCGCCGAAGGTGGTGTGCAGCAGCTCGACCGGACCATGCGCGGCGAGCGCGCGGACGATGCCGTACGTGCGCGCCGCGCGGCCGCTCCCCAGCACCGGGGAGTAGGAGGAGACGACGAGCGTGGTCATGTCCGCGCGAACAGCCCGTCGAGCTCCATCAACAGCCCGGCATCGTCGAGCAGGATCGGCTCCATGCAGACCGGCCGGAAGCCGCGCTCGGCCAGCAGCGGGAGCATCTCGGCGAGCGGCGGCTGGCCTTCGTAGAGCGCGGCTACGCTCAGCTCCAGCTCGAGTCCCTCGAACCGGCGCAGCGCATCGCCCGCGCCGTCGAGCACGTGCCGCTCGTAGCCCTGGATGTCCAGCTTGAGGTAGGCGCGCTCCCGCGGGCGCAGCAGCTCGTCCGCCAGGCCGTCCAGGCGCCGGGCCGGCACTCGCCGGATCTCCTTCGGCGCCCAGCCCGCCTTGTCGGCGAAGCGGTCGTTGCGCTCGAGCACGGAGCTGCTGCGCGAGTCGCCGGTCACGTTCAACGCGATCTCCCCGTCGAGATCCGACGCGGCTACGCAGACCGCGTCCCAGTTGCCGTCGGCCGTGGCGCGCCGCTCGAGCTCGGCGAACGCCTCGGCCACCGGCTCGAGCGACACGAGCCGCCCGGCGAAGCCGAGCTCGCGCAGCATCTCCCCGTACTGCCCGGCGTTCGCGCCCACGTCCACGATCACGTCCACGCCGCGGCGCCGGAGCAGCTCCTCGCGCGCGGCCGCGAAGGACCGCAGCGGCGTGTACTGCCGCACCTCGTAGCCCGCTCTGCGGGCCAGTCGCCTGAGGCCGTTACGCGCGCTCAAGACCGGAAAGATACGAGGCGATCTCATCGAGCCGAGCCTCCCAGGAATGGTCCCGGACCGCCTCGGAGCGGGCGCGGCGGGCCGCCGGCCCGTCCGTGGCCAGTGCGCGCTCGACCGCGGCGACGGTCGAGCGGGCGTCGGCGGCCACGATCACTCCGGGTGTGCTGGTCAGCGCCGGCAGCGGGGTCGTGACCACCGGCAGACCGGCGGCGAGGTACTCGAACACCTTCATCGGGAACACCGAGCGGGTCAGCTGGTTGATCGCGTAGGGGATCAGCGCCACGTCGGCTCCGCGCAGCACCTCGGGCAGGGACGCGTAGGCCCGCGACCCGAGCATGTGCACGTTGGGCAGGCGCTGCAGCGCCGAGACGTTGGTGCTCGGATCGCCGGCGCCGACGGGGCCGACCAGCGCGATCGCCCAATCCGGGCGGGCGCGAGCCAGGCCCTCGATCAGCTCCAGGTCGAGCTTCGTGGCCACCACGGCGCCCGTGAACACCAGGCGCGGATGCGGCAGCGCGGCGATCGCCGGGTCCGTGGGGCCGTCCTCGAGCGCTGTGGCGAAGCGCTCGGTGTCGGCCACGTTGGGCGCGTAGAAGACGTGTTCGTTGAGCGCCCGCATGCGCTCCGCAAGCGCCGGCGCCGAGGCCAGGACGAGGTCGGCGCGGGAGGCGAAGTTGGTCTCGGCGCGGCGGAACGCCGCCGACCGCACGCCCTTCTGAGCCGCGATGTCGTCGACGCAGTGGTAGACGATCGTGGCGGGCTCGAGCGTGTCCACGAGCCACTCCGCCTGGGGGACGTAGCTCCACAGCAGTGGCCGCTCGAAGCCGAGGGAGCGCGCCGCTCGTCCGGTCTGGGCTTGCAGCAGCCCGGCGTTCAGCTTGGTGATCCGCGACCGGCCGTGGACCGGTATCACCAGGGGCGAGAGCACGTTCAGCCCGTCGACGCTGCGTGTCCCGGCGGCGGCCCGGCGCAGCCGATGCGCCATGCGGCGCAGGTCGCGGCCCGCCAGCCGCGGCTGGCGCAGGCCGAGCGATTCGAGGAACAGCACGCGGTTGCGCCGCGCTAGGCGGGCCATCAGGTGCTGCTGGTTGGTCCACAGCTCGGCGTCCCACTCGCCGAAGCCGAGGCAGACGATGTCGCGATCCTCGAGGCTCACGCTCAGCGCGTGGCAGCCCGCACCAGGCGTTCCGCCTCGGCTGGGTCGGTGTCGGGGTCGAGCGCGCCGTACGGGGCGCGCAGGTCGTGCGGGAGCAGTCGCGCCAGCCGCCGCTCGCGCGGGCCGCACGGGACGAGCGCGTCGATGCCGCGCAGCTGCACCTCCGCGTCCAGGGCGCGGATCAGGTGGAGCGGGGTCAGCCGCTCGAGCGCTCGCACGTGCAGGTCGTGATCGGCGGCCGGGGGCGCGTCGGTCACCAGCGCCACGTCGGCGCCCGCCTCGCGTGCGGCTCGCAACCAGCCGAGCGCTCGCGCGGTGCCCTGCTCGCCGCCGGCGATCGCCAGCAGGCGCACCGATCCGCGCCGCTCGCGTGGCTTGCTGTAGTGAGCCGGCGCCGGGTCGCCGGCGGCGGCGTCGCGCCGCGGCAGCCGCCGAACCCACACCAGGGCGTCCGCGGTGCAGTCCAGCGCGATCTTCGCCAGCCCGCGCCAGCCGTCGCGCCAGCCGCCGTCGACCAGCAGGCGGTAGGCGAACTTGGCGGGCGGGCGGAGGAGTATGCCCCGGGCGTACACGCCGGCAGACACGCGGCCGCTCAGCTGCCCGGCCTCGAGGCCGGCGTACCGCCAGACGTCGCCGATCGCCTCAGCGGGGGTGGCCGCCAGCACGTGCTCGAGGTCGCCCTCGAACGCCCAGGTGCGCCCGAAGGCCCAGAGGCCCTCGTGCACCTTGACCTGCTCGTCGTGGCGGTAGGCGCCGCGCCGGAACAGCCGCAGCCGGTATTTGGGGTACTTCGCCGACGGTCCCAGGCGCCCGCCCATCAGCAGGTCGCGGCACGGGACGCCGCAGATGTCCACGCCGGTTGGCGGCGCGGCGAGAAAGGCCTGGATCTCGTCACGCAGACGGGGCGTGACGCGCTCGTCGGCGTCCACCTCCAGCACCCAGTCGGCGGTGGCGTTGTCGAGTGCCACATTACGTTGCGCGCCGAAGCCGCGCCACGGGTGCTCGACCACGCGCGCACCCGCCGCCTGTGCGAGCTCGACGGTGCGGTCGCGCGAGCCGGAGTCCACGACGACGACCTCGTCGCAGAACGCGACGCTGGCGAGCGCCTCGGGCAGGCGCTCCTCCTCGTCGCGGGCGATGATGCAGGCGCACACGGTCGCGCGCCGGTACTGGGACGTCATCCGCTCAGCGTACGTCTAGTGGAGCGCTGCCGCTCGTTCTGCCTGCTCGAGCACGTCGCGGGCGCCGGCGGCCTCCAGCCGCTGCGCGACCGCCAGCCCCAGCGCGGACGGATCGGCCGCGGCCCCGCTCAGCTCGTCCTGGATCCAGTGCGAGCCGTCCGGTAGGCCCACGAACGCCGTCAGGACCAGCGTGTCGCCCTCCGCTGTGGCGGCGTGGGCACCCACGGGGGTGTTGCAGGTGGCGTTCAAGGCTGTGACGACGGCTCGCTCCGCGGTCAGCGCGGTGAGCGCGGTGCGATCCGTCAGCGTGGCGGCCGCCGCGGCGATCTCCTCGTCGTCGTCGCGCGCCTCGAGCGCAAGGCAGCCCTGGCCCGGCGCCGGCACCAGCTCCGGCAGCGGGCTGCCCTCCGCGGTGCGCCCGAGCCGCTCGAGGCCGGCGCGCGCCAGCACGATCGCCTCGAAGTCCCCGTCGGCGAGCCGGCGCAACCGCGTGTCCACGTTGCCGCGCAGCTCGCGCACCTCCAGGTCCGGGCGCAGGGCCAGCAGCTCCGCCCGGCGCCGCACGCTGGCGGTGCCGACCACGGCGCCGGTGCGCAGCTCGGCGAGCGAGGCGGCCCCGCAGAGCGCGTCGAGCGGGTCGGCCCGCTCGGGCACGCCGACGATCGACAGGCCGGCCGGCAACTCGCCGGGCACGTCCTTCGCGGAGTGCACGGCGAGGTCGACCTCGCCGGCCAGCAGCGCATCCTCGAGCTCCTTGACGAAGCGAGACTTGTCGGCCTTGGAGCCGCGATCGCCGCTGGTGGTGATCGTGACCAGCTCGACCTCGTCCCCGAGGCGCTCCGCGACCCAGCCCGCCTGCGCGAGCGCGAGCGCGCTGCCGCGCGTGCCGAGCCTAAGCGGAAGCGGCCGGCTCACGCCCGCCGGCGGCGGGCTTCGAGGCTCGTGACCTCTGCGGCCGGGAGCGCCTCGGCGGGCTCGGGGTCGAGCCCGAACAGCTCGCGCAGCGTGTGCAGGTAGTGGTAGCTGCCGCGGTCCTTGAGCCGCACCGTCGGCTCGTGCAGCAGCCGCGAGACGACCGCCCGCGCCAGCACCTCCACGCGCTCGCGGTCAGCGGGCGAGAGCGACTCCCAGCGCGACTCGTTCTCCTCGAGCACCTGCGCCACGACGTCGTCGGCGCGCTTGCGCAGGGCCGAGATCGTCGGCACCACGTCCAGGCTCGCCATCCAGTCCTCGAAGCGCTCGACCTCCTGGCGCACGATCACGAGCCCCTCCTCGGCCTCGGCCACGCGCGCGTCGAGGTTGCGCGCCACGGCGCGCTGCAGGTCGTCCATGTCGTATAGCGCGATGCCGGGGCAGTCGCGCACGCTCGGCTCGATGTCGCGCGGCACCGCCAGGTCGATCAGCACGAGCGGGCGGCCCATGCGCGAAGCGGCCACGAACTCCAGCTCCTCGCGGCCGACGATCTGGTGCGGCGCGCCGGTGGAGGTTACGACGATGTCCGCGGACTCCAGCTCGCGCGGCATGTCCTCGAAGGTCACGGCCTGCCCCCCGAAGCGCTGCGCAAGCCCGAGCGCGCGGTCGTAGCGGCGGTTGGCGACGAACAGCGTGTGCACGCCGCGGTCGCGCAGGGCGCGCGCGGTCAGCTCGGCGTTCTCGCCGGCGCCGACCACGAGCACGCGGCGATCGGTCAGGTCACCGAGGAAGTCGGTGGCCAGCTGCACCGCCACGGTGGAGATCGACACGTTCGAGCGCCCCACGCCGGTCTCGGTGCGCACGCGCTTGCCCGCCGCCAGCGCGTCGCGGAAGAGGCGGTTGGAGACGGGCCCGCTGACGCCCTCGACCAGCGCCATCTCGTAGGCGCGCTTGACCTGGCCCTGGACCTCCGCCTCGCCGACGATCATCGAGTCGAGCCCGCCGGTCACAGAGAACAAGTGCTCGACCGCCTCGCGGCCGCGCAGCGAGTAGAGCGAGCCGATCAGCTCGGTCGGGCGCAGCTCCGCCTGCCGCGACAGGATCGCGAGCGCGGTGTTCTCCGCCTCGAGCGCGTCGTCGGTGACCAGGTAGAGCTCGGTGCGGTTGCAGGTGAACAGCGCGACCGCCTCGTGCACCCTGTCGTGCTCGGTCAGCTCGGCGAGCACGCGCGCGGCCCGCCCGGCGGGCAGCGCCAGCTTCTCGCGCAGCGGCAGCGGCGCGGTCTTGTGGGATGCCCCCAGGGCCAGCAGCTCGCCGGTCACTGGTCGTCCTCCGCGAGCTCGGTCAGGTCGCGATCGATACGCGCCAGCTTCGCGGCCATGATCGCCACGTAGATCAGGACCAGGGCCAGGAAGACCACATAAGCGCCTGCAACGTACTTGCCGGCCTCGTCGAGGGGGAGCGCGGGTGCGGCGAGCCAGGTCACGCGACCACCGCCTCGCGCTCGGCGCGGCGGCGACGCAGCCGCTTCAGCTGCAGCGCGGCGTGCTTGGCGGTCAGCTCGAGCTTCCAGAGCGTCACGAACAGCAGCGTCATCCCCACCAGCGTGACCAGGAAGGTGAGCCGCATCTCGCCCGGCAGGCTGCCGCCGGTCTGCGACAGCACGCGCGGGTGCGTATAGGCCTCGGCCAGCCGCACGGCGGTGAAGTTGAGCGGGACGAACGCCCCGGCGGCGATCGCGAACACCGACGAGTAGCGCGCCTGGCGCTCCGGGTCCTCGATCGCGAAGCGCAGCGGGTAGTAGACGCAGTAGAGGAGGAAGACGACCAGGAACGAGACCAGCACCGGCTCGTCCCAGACCCACCAGTGACCCCACGAGGCCTTGGCCCAGATCGCCCCGGTCACGAGCACGCCGAGACCGAGGATGATCGACAGGTGGATCGCGACGTATGAGCGCAGGTCCCACGAGGCGTCTCCCGAGCGGAGGTGGCGGATGCCGAAGATGCCGCCCGCCACGAACCCGCCGAGCGCCACGATCGCCATCGGCACGTGGATGTAGAAGATCTTCTGGATGAAGCCCTGGTCCGCGTCGAGCGGCGCGTAGAAGAAGACGAGCGCCAGCGCCGCCGTGATCGTCACGACGGTGGCTATGGCGAGCGGCACGAGGCCCTTCGAATACATCAGTCCTCGAGCAGGAAGTCGAAGACGGCGACTGAGACAAGCACGAACACGACATCGTAAAGCGTGAGCAGCCCAACCCAGCGCGCCAGGTCCTCCGGGCCCTGATCCTGGCGCAGCAGGGGCTCCGTCGCCTGGGCGCACGAGATCAGCAGCGGCACCAGCATCGGCAGCAGCAGCAGCGGCACGATCAGCTCGCGCGCCCGCGTCTCCGCCGCCAGCGCCGCCACCAGCGCGCCGACCGCGGCGATCCCCAGGTTTCCGAGCGCGAGCAGCAGCAGCAGCTCCGGCAGCGCCCCGCCGAGGCCGGGGCCGAGCAGCAGCAGCCCGAAGGTCGGCACGGCCACCAGCTCGACCGCCACCAGGAACAGAAACAGCGCGCTCGCCTTGGCCAGGAAGAGGGCGGTGCGGTCGACGGGGGCCAGCAGCAGCGCGTCGATGCCGCCCTGCTCGCGCTCCACGGCAAACAGGCGCGTGACGCCGATCACCGCGGCCAACAGCAGCGTCACCCAGAGCACGCCGGAGGCAAGCTCGCCATCGAGCGAGTCGCGGTCGAGGCCGAAGTGGAACAGCACGTAGACGGTGATCGTGAACAGCGTCATCGCCGGCACCGACTCCTTCACGCGCAGCTCCAGCAGCAGATCCTTGCGCAGGATGATCACGGCGGCGCGGATCACCGGTACAGCTCCTCGTCGGCGGCTACGGGCCGCCCGCGACGCAGCCGCAGGACCACGTCGGCCTCGGCCAGCGCGCCCTTGACGTCGTGGCTGACCAGCACGCGCGTGCGCCCGGAGGGCCGGCCGATCAGCGGCTCCAGCAGCTCCGCGGCGGCAGGGTCCAGGTTGGCGCGCGGCTCGTCCAGCAACAGCAGCGGCGGCTCGTGCAGCACCGCCCGGGCCACGGCGATGCGCTGCACCATGCCGCGCGACAGCTCCCGGACGGGGTCGTCGGCGCGGCGCTCCATGCCCACCAGCTCGAGCACGACGCCCACGCGCTCCAGTCCCACACCGTGCAAGCGCGCGTGGTAGCGCAGGTTCTCGCGGCCGCTGAGGTCGCGGTACAGAAGCGGGTCGTGGCCGAGGTAGCCCACCCGTCCGGGCAGCTTCCAGCGCTCGCTCGGCAGCTCCGCGTCCAGCACGCGAGCGCTGCCTGCGTGCGGGCGCAGCAACCCCGCCAGCACGCGCAGCAGCGTGGTCTTGCCGGCCCCGTTGCCGCCCAGCACCGCCAGCGTCTGCCCCGCCTCAACGCGCGCGCTCACGCCGGCGAGCGCGACGCGCTCGCCGTACCGCCGCTCGAGGCCGTCGAGCTCGATCGCCGCCACGGGGGGAAGCCTATGCTGCGGTCCATGCCTGAAAACGCGCGGCTCCTCGGCATCAACCACGTCGTGCTCGAGGTGGACGACCTCGAACAGGCGCTCGACTTCTACGGGCGGATCTTCGCGTTCGAGCTGCGTGGGCGCGCGGGGAAGATGGCCTTCCTCGACATGGGCGACCAGTTCCTGGTGCTGGCCGAGGGCCGCACCCAGCCGCCGGACGGCGGGCGGCACTTCGGGCTCGTCGTGGACGACATGGAGCGCGCGCGGGGGCTGCTGGAGGACGCCGGCGCCGAACTGCTCGGCGGCCGCGGGCTCGATTTCCTCGATCCCTGGGGCAATCGGGTCCAGGTCGTGCAGTACTCGGACGTCCAGTTCTCCAAGACCGCCGCCGTGCTCGCCGGCATGGACGCGGGTGACCTGGAGAAGTCGCCTGGGGCGCTGGAGGAGCTGCGGAAGAAGGGCCTGCTCTAGCGGAGCGCGAGCTGCTTGGCGAGTGACGGCACGGGACCCTTGTCCGTCTTGCGGTTCACGAACAGCATGTACGGCCCGCGCGGCGCGACGTTGGCGTTCGGCGGCGTGGCCACGGTCAGCCGGTTGCCGCTGCGCCCGGTCACCCGCAGCACCACGTTGCGCTGATCGGCGTCCGTCACGTGCGTCGGCGTGGGGTTGCGCACCAGCACGACGCTCTCGATCTCACTCGCGGGCCGGTCCACGGTCAGCTGCAGCGACCCGCCGTAGCCGGCCGCGGCCGGCGCGGACGTGATCTGGGGCCGCGCCCCGCGGAACAGGTAGGGCGGGCTGTAGAGCTCGAAGCTGGGGTCGCGCTCGTTCGGCGAGAACCCGGGCAGGCTGATGTGCTTGAGGTAGAGCGTGGTGATCGGGGCGTGGCCGCCAATCAGGATCCGCCCGTCCGGCAGCAGAGCCGCGCTGTTGTGGTAGGTGCGCGGACGGTGACCCGACGCGACCGGGCGCCAGTCGCCGGTCGCCGGGTTCCACAGCTCGGCCTGCTGCACCGGCAGCTCCAGTCCCGGGGTGGCCACCTCGTCGCGGTCGGCGCCGGAGAAGGCCATCACCTCGCCCGTCGGCAGCAGCACTCCCGACGGGTACCAGCGCGGCCGGCTCAGGTCGCCGGTCGGACGGGTGGAGATCGCGTCGCCGCGCTCGGTGTCGACGGTCGTGACGCGCGCGTCGCTCGTGGACAGGTAGCTGCCCGGGCTGGGCGGGTTGACCACGCCGCCGGCGGTCAGGAACGACGCCTTCGTATAGCGGCCGAGCAGATCGGGCTGCAGCGGGAGCATCACCGAGAAGGTCGATCCGCGGAAGCCCGGGATCGTGAGGCTCTTGCCGCCGCCCGGGATGCCGAGCTTCGCCAGGTCCGACAGCGGCTTGCCGAAGTCGAGGTCGAGCAGGTCCGCGAGGCTGCCGGTCTCCGCCCCCGGGATGCCGAGGTCCTTCCACCGGCGCGTGGCCGGGTCATACGAGGCGGCGATGTTCCAGAGCGCCTCGTCGTAGGCCTGGCCGAGCGGGTTGAAGGACTGGCCGGCGGCGTTGTAGTAGACGTGGCCGTTCGGCAGTAGGTGCAGTCGCGCGAACAGCGGCAGCGAGCGCTCGGCGGCGGCCCCGTTGTCGGTCCACTCGCCCGTCGCCGGGTTGTAGGTCTCGGTCTTGCGGACGTTGGTGAGCGAGTCCTCGGGACGGTCCGGGTAGATCGGCTTGACGAGCTTCTCCACGCCGCTCGCCACGAACTCGCGACCGTCGCCGAGCGAGACCAAGCTCGGGTACCAGCGGCCCACGTGCATGTCCCCGGTCTGGGTCCAGCGGTTCGTGGCGGGGTCGTAGATGCGCGCCGCGCGCAGGCCCTCGAGCTCCACCACGCCGATCCCCGTGTCGGCGATCTCCGGGTCCTGGTAGTAGGCCGTACCCCCGGTCGCGAGGATGCGCCCGTCCGCCAAGAAGGTGTGGTCGGAGCAGAACAGGGCGCCGTCGTTGTTGGGCTCGCCGTTGCCGCCGGGGAACAGCGGATTGCCGTAGCCGCCCGGGTTGGCGCCCGCGTCGGAGGGCGACGGCACCGTCCAGCTGACCGGGTTCGAGCCGAGGTTCATCAGGCGCGTCTGGTCGTTCAGCGCCACGCTGCCGTAGTCGGTGATCAGCGAGCGCTCGATCCGCTCGGTGCCCTCGAGGGCATTCCAGTACAGAGTGCGCCCGTTCGGGAGCACGCTCATGCTCCCGGCGGCCGGCTTGCAGCGCGTCACACCGTCGGTGCCGACGACGCAGCGATCCGGCGTGGTCACGCCTGCGACCGACGGCTCCTCGAACGGGTTGCCGAACACGCCGTCGAGCGCCGGGTCGCCCGAGGTGGGCAGCGCCGGGACCAGCGGGCCGAGCTGGGTCTCCTCGTGGTGCGCGAGGGCTGGCGTCGCCAGCGACAAGACGAGCACGACCACGAGAGCTACCCGGCCCACCGGGCCGAGTCATACCCCGTGCGGGGGAAAGCTAGTCCCGCTCGAGGGTGGCGGCGGCGTGCTCCAGCGTGGGAGCGACGATCGGCCACGACTGGTCGATCGCCTTCGGGTTGCCGGGGAAGTTCACGATCAGCGTGCGGCCGCGTATGCCCGACACCCCACGCGTGAGCAGCCCGAGCGGCGTGTGGTCGCGGGAGTCGGCGCGGATCGCCTCCGCGTAGCCCGGGGCCTCGCGGTCGATCGCGTCGCGGGTGGCCTCCGGTGTCACGTCGTCGACGGTGAGGCCGGTGCCGCCGGTGGTGAAGACGAAGCGCACCTGCTCCTGGTCGGCGAGCCGCTTGAGCGTGCCGGTGATCGCCTCGCGGTCGTCGGACACCGTCTCGCGCGTTACCTCGAGGCCGGCGGCCTCGCACAGCTCCGCAAGGCGCGGCCCGGACACGTCCTCACCCTCGCCGCGAGCGAGCGTGCTCGACACGGTGAGGACGGCGGCTCTCATCGCTGCCAGTCGTGGCGGCCGCCCGACTTCTCGAGCAACACCACGTCGACGATCTCGACGCCACGCTCCAGCCCCTTGACCATGTCGTAGACGGTCAGCGCCGCCACCGCCGCGGCCGTCATCGCCTCCATCTCCACGCCGGTCTGGGCGCTGGTGCGAGCCTCCGCGGTGAGCACCACCTCGGTGCCGCGCAGCTCGGCTTCCACATCCACGAACGACAGCCCGAGCGGGTGGCAGAGCGGGATCAGCTCGGCCGTGCGCTTTGCCGCTTGGATGCCGGCGATGCGAGCCGTACCGACGACGTCGCCCTTGGGCGCGTCGCCGCGCGCCACCGCGGCCGCCGTCTCGGCCGACATGCGCACGGTCGCGCGCGCACGCGCGCGACGCTCGGTCACCTGCTTGGCGCCGACGTCCACCATCCGGGCGCGCCCGGCCTCGTCGAGGTGTGTGAGCTCGTCAGACAGCTTGGTAGGACTGTCGCGCGGCGGCGATCAGGTCCCGGACCGCCGTCTCGTCGCCTCGCCGCAGCAACTCGATCGGGTCCGGCTCGCCATTCACGATCGACTCGAAGAAGACCTTGCGGTCCTGGTAGGTCGGCAGCGTCCCCTTGGCCCACCCGCGCACCTCGTTCAGCAATATCGCCAGGCGCGCGTAGGGCTCGCCGTACTCGTCGGCGATCTCGTCGCGGATCCGCTTCGCCAGCGCCGGGGACGCGCCCGCCGTGGAGATAGCGATCGCCAGCGGGCCGGTGCGGATGATGGCCGGCAGGATGAAGTTGCAGAGCGGCGGCACGTCCACGACGTTCACGAGCATCGCCCGCCGCTCGGCGTCCTCGAAGACCGCGATGTTGGCGTCGGTGTCCGCGGTGGCCGCGATCACGATGAACACGCCCTCGAGGTCCTCGCGGCCCCCGTACTCGCGGCGCTCCCAGCGGATCGAGCCCTCGCGCGCCAGCTGCTGGATCGGGTCGATCGCCTCCGGGGCGATCACCGTCACCTCGCCGTCGCACGCGAGCAGTCCCTCGACCTTTTCGAGGCCCACGTCGCCGCCGCCCACGACGACGCAGCGCCGGCCGGTGAGCCGCAGGCAGGCGATGTAGAACGGCGTGTCCAGCATGCCCTGGACGCAGGACTGGTCGCAGATCCCCCTGCGGAGCTGGCAGACGCACTCTTTGCCGGCGTAGGCCTGAGCTGGCATGTCCAACAGTCTAGGACCCGGGAGTGCCCTCGCCGCCGGGCGCTGGAGGGAAGGAGCGCTTCAGGCGGCGAGGGCACGGCGCGGGCGGTGCAGCACGAAAGCCACCAGCCTGCGGCGCTTGGCGTACTGCTCTCGTGGCCTGTGGCCACGGTTCCCGGTGGCCGCGCGCAGATCGTTGTGATGCTCGTTGGCGGCCGCGTATGTGAGGGGTCCGGTCATGGCAGCCAAGCTACGGCTAAGACCTGCCCCTTACATCAGGAGGTCGCCTCCAATGAGGCCTTAGGGCCAACCGCGGCAACGAGGCCCCCACGAAAGTCTGGGCCCTACTTCCGAGGAATATCCCCGGTTCCGGTGCCCACCCTCGGGCGCTGCGCGCGGAGCGCTAGCGCTTGAACACGTCGCGCAGCGTCTTCCCGCCCACCTTGACGAGCGGGAACAGGCCGCGCCGCAGCGCCGCGGGCTTGTCCGCGTCGCGGCCGTAGAGCAGCCGTGCCGAGGCGCTCATCGCCTTGCCGAGCGAGGCGTCGTAGGGGTGCCACCAGAAGTCGCGCGTGCGCGACGGCTCCCAGGTGACGAGCTTGATGTTCACGCACTCCCACAGCCCGAACTTGGAGTGCGAGCGCCCGAGCCCGGAGTCCTTGACGCCGCCCCACGAGCACGAGCAGGCGCCGTGGCTGAACATGTGGTCGTTGACCCAGACCATCCCGGACTGGATGCGCTCGGCGATCCGCTCGCCCTTGGCCCGGTTCATGGTCCAGACGGACGCGCCGAGGCCGAACTGCGAGTCGTTTGCCAGGGCGATCGCCTCGTCCTCGTCCTCCACCGTCACGATCGGGACGACCGGGCCGAAGATCTCCTCGCGCATGATCCGCATGTCGTGGGTCACACCCGTCAGCACCGCGGGCGCGTAGAAGCTGGCGGCCGGGTGGTCACTCAGATCCAGCGGCCCACCGCAGTGCAGCGTGGCTCCGTTCGCCACGGCGTCGTCGACGAGCTCGCGCACGATGTCGAACTGCTCGCGTGAGACCATCGGCCCCACCTCGGTCTCGTAGTCGAGCGGATCTCCCACGCGCAGGTTGCGGGTCGCCTCCACCACGCCCTCGACGAAGCGGTCGGCCACGTCGCGCACCACGTACACGCGCTCGATCCCCGAGCAGGTCTGCCCGGCGTTGGCGAACCCGCCCCAGAGGCAGCCCGAGATCGCGTTGTGCAGGTTCGCGTCCGCGCACACGATCATCGGGTCCTTGCCTCCCAGCTCGAGCACGGAGCCTTTCATCCGCCGCGCGCATTCCTCGCCCACGCGTCGCCCGACCTCTACCGAGCCGGTGAAGAAGATCTTGGCCGCGGTCGACTCCACCAGCGCCTGGCCGACCGCCCCTCCGCCGTGCACGGTGCGCACGAGCCCTTCGGGCACGCCGGCGCGCTCGAACACCTCCTGGATGCTCTGCCCGATGAGCGGAGTGAGCGACGCGGGCTTGAGCACCACGCCGTTGCCGGCCATCAGCGCGATCGCCACCTCGCCGAACGGGATCGACCACGGGTAGTTCCACGGCGCGATCACGCCGACTACGCCGAGCGGCTCGAACGTCGAGCGGGCGCGCTTCTGCTTGATGAACACCGGCAGCGGCACGCGCTCGTCCTCGAGGATCCCGGGGCCAGCCTCCGCCAGCCAGCGCAGCGAGTCGATCGTGGGAAGCAGCTCCATCACGTACGACTCGTTGATCGGCTTGCCCTGCTCGCGGCTCAGCAGCAGGGCCAGCTCGTCGAGCTGGTCGATGATCGCCTGCGCGGCGCGGCGCATGTAGCGGGCCCGGTCGGCCAGCGACAGCTGGGCCCAGAACGGCTGCACGGTCGCCACGTCGTCCACGACCGCCTGCACCGCCTCGGGGCGGATCGTCTCCACCGCGCCGAGCCTGGCGCCGTCGAGCGGGCTGAACGACTCGAGCTCGGAGGTGATCGGCGTGACCGCGGCTTCCATGGCCCGGGATTGTGAAGCACCGCGCGCCGCCGTGCCTCGATGCGGCCGAGCTAGTCGCCGCGGCCGCGTGCGCGGCGGATTCGGTCGAGGCGCTCGCGCAGCTCACGCTCTTCGCCGTGCTCGCTCAGCTCGAGGAAGCGCTCGCCGATCGCCTCGTCCGGCATCAGCTCCTGCTCCGACACACCCTCGGGGCGGTCATGCGGGTAGTCGTAGTCGAGCCCGCGGCCGAGCTTCTTGGCGCCCGGGTAGGCGGCGCTGCGCAGCGCCGGCGGCGGCTTCGGCGTGCCGTGCTCGCGCACCCACTCGCGCGCTCGGCCGAGCGCCTTGTACGAGGCCGGCGACTTGGGGGCCAGCGCCAGGTACACGGCGGCCTGCGCGAGGTTGAGGGCGCACTCAGGTAGACCCACGTGCTCGACCGCGTGCGCGGTGCTGACGGCCACCTCGAGCGCGCGCGGGTCGGCGTTGCCGATGTCCTCGCTCGCGAGGATCACCATGCGGCGTGCGATGAAGCGCGGGTCCTCGCCGCCCTCGAGCATGGCGGCCAGGTAGAGCAGGGAGGCGTCGGGGTCGGACCCGCGCGTCGACTTGATCCACGCCGAGATCAGGTCGTAGTGCAGGTCGCCGCCCTTGTCGTAGAGGATCGCGCTGCGCTGCAGCGAGTCCTCGGCCACGCGCAGGGTCACGGTGCGACCCTCGCCGACCGTCTCGCAGGCCAGCTCGAGCGCGGACAGCGCGGTGCGGGCGTCGCCGGCCGAGCGCGCGGCGAGGAACTCCAGCGCGTCGTCGGCCACCTGGGGCGCGCCGGCCACGCCGCGCTCGTCCCCGAGCGACCGCCGCAGCAGGGCAAGCACCTGCTCGTCGTCCAGTGCCCGCAGCTCGTAGACGCGGCAGCGCGAGAGCAGCGCCGAGTTGACCTCGAAGTAGGGGTTCTCCGTGGTGGCGCCGACGAGCACAACGAGCCCCTCCTCGACCGCCGGCAGCAGGGTGTCCTGCTGTGCCTTGTTGAAGCGATGGATCTCGTCGAGGAAGAAGATCGTGCGCTCGCCGCTCGTGTCGCGGCGGTGCTGGGCGCGGGCGAGCACCTCGCGCACCTCGGCCCGTCCGGCGTTGACCGCCGAGGCCTCCTCGAAGGCGGCGCGCGAGTTAACCGCCAGCAGCCGCGCGAGCGTGGTCTTGCCGGTGCCCGGCGGCCCGTACAGGATCATCGAATGGGGCTTGCCCTCCTCGATCGCGGTCCGCAGGGCGGAACCGCGTCCGAGCAGGTGCTCCTGGCCGACGAACTCACCGAGCGACGCCGGGCGCATGCGCGCGGCCAGGGGCAGTGCGCCCGACGGCACGTTGGACCGGCCGCCGGGCGAGTCCTCTAGATCGAAGAGCCGCTCGATGTGGGGATTCTGGCAAGGAACGCCGTGAGCGCAGCGGCGCAGCGCTCGGGGGCCTCGTCCCACACGAAGTGCGAAGCGCCCTCCACGACCACCAGCTCCGTGTCGGGCAGCTCGTCCTGCAGCCGGTGGGCGGACTTGAGGCGCGCGAACTCGTCGTTCTCGCCCCACAGCAGCAGCGCCGGCACGCCGAGGTCGGCGAGGCTGAGCCCGGCGAGCTTCTCGAAGTCGCCCGAGCGATACAGCTCGAGCGCGTTGCGGCGGTGCGCGTCGTCGGCGAGCGACTTCCAGTACTCGTCGAGCGCCTCGTCGCCGAGGGCCGGTGTGGACGCGCGCAGCAGGGCACCGAAGCCCGCGCGGTCGAGCCCGGAGAGCGCCTGCTCGCCCACGTCGGGGGTGCGCAGCGCCTTCGCCATGCCGTGCCATTTGCCGTCGGGGAAGAAGCCGGAGCCGCTGATCACCAGGCCGCGGACCGCGTCCGGATGGGCGCAGCTCCAGCGCAGGCCGATCAGGCCGCCCCAGTCGTGCACCACCGGCACGCAGGACTCCACGCCGTGCGCGGCGCGGAAGCGCTCGAGCGCGTCCACCTGACGCTCCCAGGTGCCGGGCGGGTCGAGCGGCGACTCGCCGAAGCCGGCGAGGTCGGGTGCGAGCGCGCGCCAGCCGGCGGCGGCGAGCGCAGGCATCACGCCCTCCCACATGTACGACGACTGGGGGAAGCCGTGCACGAGCAGGGCGACCGGGCCGTCGGCGGGGCCCGCCTCGCGGTGCGCGAGGGCGGTCACGCCGGCACGCGCCCCGGCTCGGTCAGCTTGGTGAACAGGCGCTCGAGCGCCGGCCGGAAGATGCGCTCCTCGAAGTCGTCGACCGGCGTGACCAGCTGACCGAGCATGAAGCCGGTGATGGCGGCCACGACCAGCGGGGCGTCGGCGCGCGGGTCGGGCGCGCCCGTTGCGCGCAGCCCGAGCTCGGCCAGCCGCAGCTGCGCGGCGTGCCAGCGGGCCACCTCCTCGGCCAGCCACGGGCGGCGGGTGCCCTCCAAGACCAGCTCGGTGAACGCGACGTGGCGCATCGGGTCGGACTCGAGGTCGGCGGCGAGCACCGCCGATACCGCGCGCGCCCACTCGGTCACGTCGAGCTCGCGCGGCGCCATGTCGAGCACGAGCCGCTCCAGCCGCTCGACCTCCTCGCGCACGACGAGCAGCAGCGCCTTCTGGAGCAGCTCCTCCTTGGAGGCGAACCAGTAGGTCGTGGCGGACAGCGGCAGACCGGCGCGCTCGGCGACCGCGCGGTGCGTGACGGCGTCCGCCCCGTGCTCGCCGATCAGGGCGAGGGTGGCGCGCAGGATGTGCTCGCGCCGGGCCGGGCCTTTCGGTACATTTGTTCCGGCCATGAGTACAAATGTACCGATGCGGACGGTTGCCGACGTCATCACCTACGACGACCTGTACGCGCGCTGGGAGAAGGGCAACTGGAGCGCGACCGCGATCGACTTCTCGGAGGACGCGCGCCAGTGGCGGGACGTGTTCACCGAGTTCGAGCGCGAGGCGGCGCTGTGGAACTACGCCCTCTTCTTCTGGGGCGAGGACGCTGTGACCGACGGGCTGTCGCCCTACATCGACGCCGCTCCGCTGGAGGAGCAGAAGTACTTCCTCGCGACCCAGCAGGTCGACGAGGCCCGCCACGCGGTGTTCTTCTCCCGCTTCATGTCGGAGGTGGCCGGCGTGGACGGCAAGGACATCGGCGAGCGGCTCGCCGCGATCGAGCCGCGGCTGACATGGGGGTTCCGCAAGACCTTCGAGCGGCTCGAGACGATGAGCGCCGAGCTGCGCCGCAAGCCCACCCGCACCAACCTGGCCGCGGCGATCACCCTGTACCACCTGGTGATCGAGGCGACGCTGGCCCAGCCGGGGCAGCACTTCATCGCGAGCTATCTCGAGCGCAGCGACCGGCTGCCCGGCTTCCGGGCCGGCATGGAGAACGTGGCCCTGGACGAGCAGCGTCACATCGGCTTCGGCGTGAAGCTGCTGTCGGATCTGTGCCGAGAGGACCCGGACTGCAAGCACGCGGTCGCCGACATGCTGCGCGACGTGATCCCGTTCACAGCGGCGGTGCTGGTGCCGCCGGGGTGGGACCGGCGCTACACGGAGGTGTTCGGCTTCACGCTCGAGGAGATCGGGGCGGAGGGCGCCGCGTCGCTGGAGACCAAGCTGCGCAGCGCCGGGCTGCCGATGGACGAGCTCCCGGGGCCGCCGATCTTCTCGCCCGGAATGGAGCCGCTGGAGCGGGCCAAGCTCGGGCAGCGGCTCGTGTACGGCGGGATCCTGGGGGAGAAGACCGGACCGCCCCGGCGCGACGCCGACACGATGGACGCGATCTTCCAGATGCTGCTGGGCGGTCTCGACCGCCGCGGCACGCCGAGCGAGCCGGGCACGATCCAGTGGGACTTCGCGGACGCCGACCCGTGGCACCTGGTGGTGGCGAACGGCGATACGCGCGTGTCGCCGGGACGGGTGGAGGCCCCGACGGTGACGATCGAGTGTCGCTACGAGGACTGGGCCGACCTGCTGGGCGGGCGCGAGCACCCGCTGAAGCTGGCGGCACTGCGGCGACTGCGCCCGAAGGGCGACCTGCGCTGGCTGTGGCGGGCGCGGCGGATGTTCCCGAGCTAGGGGGGCGGCCGGGCGCTTCCGGCCAACGGCAGCGAGGAGTGGTGAGTGGTGGGCCTCGACCCCCCCGCCACCGAGTGTGGGCCCCCAGCATCACGCATAGCGGCACGTTCGGGGCCCACACTCCCAATCCGGGCCGGCCTTGCTTGCTGCCGTTCGCTCGGGGTGTCACGGGGTCTCCGAGGGCGCGAGCCCCGGGTGGCATACTCGCCCGCGTGCCCGAGCGCAGCGATCTCGAGCGCCGCGCCACCGAGTTGCTGCAGCGGCTGATCCGCTTCGACACGGTCAACCCGCCCGGTAACGAGGCCGCGGCTCAGGACTGGCTGCGCGGCCTGCTCGAGGGCGCCGGCTTCGATTGCGAGCTGCTCGCCGCCGTGCCCGGGCGGCCCAACCTGGTCGCGCACCTGCGGGCCGCCTCGGACGGCCCGGCCCTTTGCCTTCTCGGGCACGTGGACACCGTGCCCGCCAACCCGCCCGACTGGAGCGTCGACCCCTGGTCGGCGACGCTGCGCGACGGGCAGGTCTGGGGTCGGGGGGCGGTCGACATGAAGGGCCAGGTGGCCGCGGAGCTCGCCGCGGTGCTCGCATTGGTCGAGGAGGGCTGGCGGCCCGAGGCGGGCGAGCTGAAGCTGGCCTTCACAGCCGACGAGGAGACCGGCGCCGCCGCCGGCGCGCGGTGGCTGTGCCGCGAGCACCCGGAGCGCGTGCGGGCCGACCTCGTCGTGAACGAGGGGGGCGGCGCCGTGCTCCGCTACGACGGCAGGCGCGTGTATCCCGTCTGCGTCGCGGAGAAGGGCGTCTTCCGGTTCACGCTCACCACCAAGGGTCGGTCGGGACACGCCTCGGCGCCACGGGTCGGCGACAACGCCCTCGCGAAGCTCGGCCCGGTGCTCACGACCCTGCGCGATCGCCAGCCGTCCCTCGAGCTCACACCGGAGGCCGAGCGGTTGCTGGGCGCGCTGGGACTAGACCCCTCCGACCTGCCGACGGCGGTCGAGCGGCTCGAGGCAGTCGACCCGACCCTGGCGGTCATGATCGAGCCGATGCTGGGCGTGAGCATGACCCCGACGATGCTCGCCGCCGGCGAGAAGGTCAACGTCATCCCGGCGCGCGCGGAGCTTCAGGTGGACTGTCGCGTGCCCCCCGACCTCGGCAGGGAGCACGTGCTGAAGGCGCTGGCCGAGCTGATCGGGGAGGACGGGCACGACGTGGAGTTCGGCGACGACGTGGTGGTCGGCAATCGCTCGCCCATGGACACGCCGCTGATGGATTCGATCCGCCGCTTCGTGGAGCGCGAGGATCCGGGTGCGACGGTTGCCCCGATGGTGTTCCCCGGCTTCTCCGACTCGCACTGGTGGCGGGCGGCCTTCCCGGACTGCGTGGCGTACGGCTTCTTCCCGCAGACCGCCATGGACGCCGTCGAGCAGTACTCGCTCATGCACGCGGCCGACGAGCACGTGCCGGTAGAGGACCTCGGCCTGGCGGCCAGCTTCTACTCTGAGCTGATCATGGAGACGCTGCGATGACCGGCGAGAAGCTGCGGCTGGGAGGCATGGCGCTGCGCAACGGGCTGCTCGTGCACGGCCCGACCCACTGGGCGGCCGCGGTGCGCACGCGCGGCGGCGAAATCGCGGTCGCGTCCGGGCGCAAGCCGGACCTCGGCGCCGGTGCGGCGCAGCGCGTGCCCGGCGTGCGCGGGGTGATGAAGCTGGCCGAGGCGATGGCCGTGATCCCGCTGGTCAAGCGCGCACTCCCGGAGGCGCGCCTGCCGATGCAGGACGTCAAGACGCTCGGCGCCATGGGCGCCGCGGCGCTCAGCGGGCAGGCCGTGCGTACCGCCGCTCGCTCGGTGGCCGCCCGCGAGGCGGCCGTCGCGCTGATCAGCCTCGCCCCGGCGCTGATGGCGCTGCGCAGCGGCGACCTGGCCGCCTACCACGGCGTCGAGCACAAGGCGATCGCCGCGTACGAGGAGGACGGCGACGCCGCCGACGCGGTCAAGGAGCACGACCGCTGCGGCTCCCATCTGGTGGCCCCGATGCTCACCGCCGCGGCGATCGGCAACGTGGCCGTGCGCCGGGCCGGGCTGCGCGGGCCGGCCGCGGAGGTCGTCGTCGGACTGGGCAGCGCGGCCGTCGCGGTCGAGGTGTTCGCCTGGTCCGAGCGCCACCCGACCAGCCCGCTCACGCGCCTGCTCAGGCGCCCCGGCCACGAGATCCAGCGCGCGGTCGGCACGCGCGAGCCCACGACGGAGCAGCTCGAGGTGGGCCGCGCCGCGCTCGCGGAGATTCTCAGGGTCGAGGGCGCGCCGGCCTGAGCCGTACCCGCCTGGACCCGAGCGTCTTCCGCCTGCCCGTCGAGCGCATCAGGGCGGGCTACTACTCCGACGCGTACTTCAACTTCACCCGGCAGCTGCTGCAGGAGCGCGGCGACCATCCGCGCGTGACGATGCAGGTCTTCCAGAAGAACCAGTCGATCCTGGGTGGCATCGACGAGGCGCTCGCCGTGCTCCGACTGTGTTGCGACGACTGGGCGGCGCTCGACGTGCATGCGCTCTACGAGGGCGACGAGATCGCCCCGATGGAGACCGTCATGACGATCGAGGGCGACTACTCCCTGTTCGCGCACCTCGAGACCGTCTACCTCGGCTGCCTGGCGCGGCGCAGCCTGATCATGCGCAACGTCCGGGCGGTGGTCGAGGCGGCGCACGGCAAGCCGATCCTGTTCTTCCCCGCCCGCCACGACCACTGGCTGGTCCAGACCGGCGACGGCTGGGTGGCGCACGTGGCGGGGGCGATCGGGGTATCCACCGACGCGCAGGCCTCGTGGTGGGGCGGGCGCGGAGTCGGGACGGTCCCGCACGGGCTGATCGCCGCGTTCGGAGGAGACACGGTGGCGGCGTCGCAGGCCTTCGCCGAGCGCTTCGCGGACGAGATGAACGTGACCGTGCTGGTCGACTTCGACAACGACTCGGTCACGACGGCGCTCGAGGTGGCCGAGGCGCTCGGGGACCGCCTCTGGGGCGTGCGACTGGACACCTCAGAGCGCATGGTGGACCGGGCCCTGTGGGACCGGATGGGCGAGTTCAGGCCCACCGGCGTCAACCCGGAGCTGGTCAAGCTGGTCCGCTCCGCGCTCGACGACGCCGGCCATCAGCGCGTCCAGATCGTGGCGTCGGGCGGGTTCGATGCCGCCAAGATCCGCCATTTCGAGCAGCTCGGCGCCCCCGTGGACGCCTACGGCGTTGGCTCCTCGCTGGTGCGAGGCGAGAACGACTTCACCGCAGACGTGGTACGTGTGGAGGGTCGTGCCGTCGCCAAGGCAGGCCGGCGGCTCAACCCCAACCCGCGCCTAGAACAAGTGGAGTAGGACTCAACAAGATGTCAGTGCCGGCCGATTGGACTAGGAGATGAAGCGGACCGCCGCCCTCCTCTGTGCGTTCGCGGCGTTGCTGTGCGTCGTGCCGAGCGCGTTTGCCCAGGGCGGCGCCGCCCAGTGCCGCCAGCCGGTGAAGCTCGCGGGCCAGGCGCGCGTGTCCACCCTCGTCATGCCCGCCGGCAATTACCGGATCACGGTGCTGGAGACCGGGGACCTCACCTGCGACCAGGCGCGCCAGTACTTCCGCGAGATCCGCGCGGCACCAGGGGGAACGCTGCCCGAAGGATGGGAAGTCGACCTGGCCTCGCAGACCTTCTCCCGCGAGGACGGGACCGACTCCTTCAGCGTCTCGCGTATCGCCGCGCCCGCCGCCGCGGGTGGCGGAGGCGTGACCTGGTCGGACTTCACGGACTGGGCGGTCATCTGGCTGCCGATCATCTTCCTCGGGGTCGTGGCGTTCGCGATCCTCTGGATGCTGCGCTACATGCCGCGCACCAAGCCGCAGGAGATCAAGCCCTCCGCGGCGGGCGCCGTTCGTTGGGAGGACGTGGCGGGGGTCGAGGAGTCGAAGGACGAGCTGCGCGAGGTCGTGGAGTTCCTGCGCGACCCGAAGCGCTTCCGCAAGCTCGGCGCTCGCGTGCCGCGCGGCATCCTGCTGCACGGCCCGCCGGGGACCGGCAAGACACTGCTCGCCAAGGCGGTCGCGCACGAGTCGAATGCCACCTTCTTCGCGCAGTCGGCCTCCTCGTTCGTGGAGATGTTCGCGGGCCTCGGCGCGGCCCGCATCAGGCGCCTGTTCCGCCAGGCCCGCAAGGAGACCCCGGCGATCATCTTCATCGACGAGCTCGACGCCGTCGGCGCCACGCGCGGCAAGGACATCTCCGGTGAGAAGGACCAGACGCTCAACCAGCTGCTGGTGGAGCTGGACGGGTTCGGCGAGCGCGACGAGGTCGTGGTGATCGCGGCCTCGAACCTGCTGGACAAGCTCGACACCGCCCTGCTGCGCCCAGGCCGCTTCGACCGCCAGATCTTCGTCTCGCCGCCCGACCTCAAGGGCCGCCGCGCGATCCTCGACGTGCACACGCGCGACAAGCCGCTGGCCGAGAAGGTCGACCTCGACATCGTGGCGCGTCAGACCAGCGGCCTGACCGGCGCCGACCTGGCCAACCTCTGCAACGAGGCGGCGATCTTCGCCGGCCGCGAGCACCGCGACAAGCTGCTCACGATCGACTTCCAGGGCGCGCTCGAGCGCGTCATCGCCGGCGTGCAGTCGCGCCGGGTGATCACGGAGCACGAGAAGCGGGTCGTGGCCTACCACGAGGCCGGGCACGCGCTCTGCTCGGAGCTGCTGCCCTCCGTGGAGAAGGTGCACCGCATCTCGATCATCCCGCGCGGCAAGGCGCTCGGGTACACGCTCAACCTCCCCGAGGAGGACCGCTACCTCAAGACCAAGGAGGAGCTGCTCGACTACCTGGTCGTGCTGCTGGGCGGGCGCGTGACCGAGCAGCTCGTGTTCGGCTCGGTCACAACGGGCGCCTCCGACGACCTGCGCAAGGTCCACGAGATCAGCCGCGGCATGATCACGATGTACGGCATGGGCACGGAGCTGGCGTCCAAGCAGCTGCCTGCCGACGACTACTCGATGTCGGACAACACGCGCCGGATGATCGACGAGGAGCAGCAGTAC
The DNA here is from genome assembly GCA_963716215.1 of uncultured Thermoleophilaceae bacterium. Classification (GTDB taxonomy): domain Bacteria; phylum Actinomycetota; class Thermoleophilia; order Solirubrobacterales; family Thermoleophilaceae; genus JACVRW01. Next base: position 724,853 of record OY970298.1, read on the forward strand.
CTGACCGACCTCGCACACCGGCGCGCGGCCAAGCTGGTGTCGGAGAACCGCACCCTGCTGGAGGCCTTCGCGTTCACGTTGCTCGAGAACGAGGTGCTGGAGCGCGAGGACATCGAGCGGCTGGTGGGCGTCTACAAGGGCCAGACGGTTCCGCTCAACGGCGCGCACCTCGAGCCGGGCCCGGCCGACGTGGCTGCGATCGAGGCCGAGCGCCCACCTGAGTAACCTCCGCCGCTGTGTTCGGGCGGATTGATCACATCGGCGTGGCGGTGGCGGACCTCGAGGAGGCCGTCTCGCTCTACTCGGAGCGGCTCGGAATGCCGCTGCAGCACCGCGAGACGGTGGAGCAGCAGGGCGTGGAGGCCGTGCTGATGGGCGTCGGCGAAGCTCACGTCGAGCTGCTGAGCCCGCTCGGCCCGGACACCGCCGTCGGCCGGTTCCTGGACCGCAACGGCCCCGGAATGCATCACGTGGCGTACGGGACTGACGACATCGAGTCGGCCCTCGACGCGGCGCGCGCAGCCGGCCTGGAGCTGATCGACGACAGCCCCCGGACCGGCATCAGGGGCAGTCGCGTGGCGTTCGTGCATCCGAAATCGACGGGCGGCGTGCTGACAGAGATCGTGGAAGCTGCGGAAGGGCACTAATGGCTGACGAGAGCAGGCGGATCGACATCGGCTTCCAGGGCGGCCCCGTGCTGCCCGCGCGGGTGAAGCAGAGCGCATACGACGAGCTGCGCAAGGCGCTGTCAAAGGATCGCTCGGATCGATGGTTCGAGCTGGACACGATCGACTCGAAGGTGTCGCTCGACCTGTCGCAGATCGTGTACGTCCGCATCGACACCGAAGAGCAGCGGGTCGGCTTCTAGGCCGCCCGTGGACCGGGCGCTCCTGCGACTGCTGCGCACGCGCGGCCACTGGCCGCCGCTGGAGCGCGCGGCAACGCTGTACGCGCAGGCCGGCCAGCACGGCCTGCTCTGGCAGGCCGTCGGCGCGCTCGGATTCGCCGTGTCCCGCCGCTCGGACTACTCCCGCACGATGCGAGTCGTGCTGATCGCGTTCGTCGCGAACACCGCGGTCAAGCAGGTCGTGGGGCGCTCGCGGCCCGACCTCGGCGCCGACCTGCCACCGCTCGTCTCGACCATCTCGGGCCGCTCGTATCCGTCGGCGCACGCAACCACGTCGTTCGCCGCGGCCGGGGCGCTGAGCCGTGTGCTGCCGGCGCCGCCGCTGTACGTAGCCGCCGGGGCGATGGCCCTCACCCGTCCCTACCTCGGCGTGCACTACCCGAGCGACGTGGTCGCCGGCGCGGTGCTCGGGCGGGCCCTCGAGAAGCTGCTGTGAAGATCGGCATCGTCGGCCTGCCGAACGCGGGCAAGTCCTCGCTGTTCAACGCGCTCACGCGGGCCGGCGCCCCTGCGGCCAACTACCCGTTCACCACGCTCGAGCCGAACGTGGCGGTGGTCGGCGTGCCCGACGAGCGGCTCGAGCGCGTGGCGCAGACCGTCGGCGCCACGCCGATCGTGCACGAGGTGATCCAGTTCCACGACATCGCGGGGCTCGTGCGCGGCGCGCACCAGGGCGAGGGCCTCGGCAACCAGTTCCTGGGGAATATCCGCGAGACCGACGCGATCCTGCACGTGGTGCGCGTCCACGACGACGCCCAGGTGGTGCACCCGGAGGGGAGGGTCGATCCGCTCGCCGACGTCGAGACGATCGAGACCGAGCTGCTGTACGCCGACCTCGAGCAGGCCGAGCGCCGGCTCGAGCGGGTCGCGAAGCAGGCCAAGTCGGGCGACAAGGAGCTGATGGCGGAGGAGCGCTGGCTGCGCGAGGTGGTGGACGCGCTGCGCGCCGGCAGCGCCGCGCGCACCGTGCCGCCGCCGCCAGGTGCGCCCGCCGCCGCGACCCGGCTGACCGCGCTCACCTCGAAGCCCGTGCTCTACGTGGCGAACGTGGCGGAGGGAGAGCCGCTCGAGCCGCCGCCGGCGCTGGTGGCGCACGCCGAGGCCCGCAGGTCGCGCGCGACCGCGGTGAGCGCGCGTCTCGATGCGGAGCTGGCCGAGCTCGACGATGCCGAGGCGGTGGCGATGCGCGACGAGCTGGGCGTGCGGGAGTCCGGCCTCTCGACGGTGATCCGCGAGGCCTTCGAGCTGCTGCACCTGATCTCGTTCTTCACCGCCGGCCAGGGCAAGGAGGCGCGCGCCTGGGCGATCGAGCGCGGCACCCCGGCGCGGCGCGCGGCCGGTGAGGTGCACACGGACATGGAGCGCGGCTTCGTCGCGGCGGAGGTGACCTTCTGGGAGGACCTCGTGCGCGCCGGCGGCTACAACGCCGCCCGCGAGCAGGCCCTGTCCCGGGTAGAGGGCCGCGACTACGCGATGCGCGACGGGGACGTCGTGACGTTCCGCTTCACGCCGTCCTAGGAGCCGTGGCAGAAATCGTCCGGTACGTGTCCTTGCGGCCAAGCCGGTGAGAGTCCACCATGAGCGCATGCGCCGCATCGTGATCGTCGCTTTTCCGCGAGTTCAGACGCTGGACGTGCTCGGTCCCGCCGAGGTCTTCGCCACCGCCACGCTGCTGGCGACGAAGGGCGGGTACGAGGTCGAGGTCGTCGCGCCGGAGCCCGGCCCGCTGGCCACCTCGAGCGTCGCCCTGCACCCCGACCGCACCCTCGCGGAGTGCAGCGGGCGCATCGACACGCTCCTGGTAGCCGGCGGCCGGGGCGTCCAGCAAGCCGCTCGCGACGAGCGGGTGGTCGACTGGCTGACCGCCGCCGCGAAGCGCTCGCGGCGCGTGGCCTCGGTGTGCACCGGCGCGTTCCTGCTGGCGCAGGCGGGCTTGCTCGACGGCCGCCGCGCGACGACCCACTGGGCCTCGTGCGGCGAGCTGGCGCGCCGCCACCCGGGCGTGACCGTGGAGGACGACCCGATCTTCGTGCGCGACGGCGGCGTGTACACGTCGGCGGGCGTGACCGCCGGCATGGACTTGGCGCTCGCCTTGGTCGAGGAGGATCTCGGCCGCGAGGTGGCCCTGGAGACGGCGCGCTGGCTGGTGCTGTTCCTCAAGCGGCCCGGCGGGCAGGCCCAGTTCAGCGCCCAGCTCGCGGCTCAGATGGCCGAGCGCCAGCCGTTGCGCGAGCTCCAGGAGTGGCTGCCCGACCATCTCCACGAGGACCTGTCCGTGCCCGCGCTGGCCCGGCGCGCCTGCATGAGCGAGCGCAACTTCGCCCGCGCCTTCCGCGAGGAGACCGGGGTGACCCCGGCCGCCTACGTCGAGGCGGCCCGCCTGGAGCGGGCCCGGATCGCGCTCGAGACGGGCGGGGAGCCGGTCGAGGCGATCGCCCGCCAGGCGGGGTTCGGCACGGTCGAGACGATGCGCCGGGCCTTCCGGCGGCGGGTCGGGGTCAGCCCGGCCGCCTACCGGGGCCGCTTTCAAGCTGAAGCAGCATGACCACCCAAGGAGGCTCATCATGAAGATCGCAATCCCGCTGTACGAACGCTTCACCGGGCTGGACGCCGTCGGGCCCTACGAGGTGATGCAGCGCCTGCCCGGCGCCGAAGTGATCTGGCTCGCGGCGGAGCCCGGCCCGGTCGCGGCCGACACAGGGCACCTGCGCCTGGTCGCCGACGCCGCCTTCGAGGACGTGCCCGACCCCGACATCCTGATCGTGCCGGGAGGCACCGGCACCGACACGGCGGTGGACGACGAGCGCCTGGTCGGCTGGATCCGGCGCGCCCACGAGACCTCGCAGTGGACGACCTCGGTCTGCACTGGGTCGCTGCTGCTCGGCGCGGCCGGAGTCCTGGAGGGGCTCGAGGCCACCTCACACTGGCTCGACATCGACAAGCTGGAGCGCTACGGCGCGCGTCCCACGACCCGGCGCGTGATCGAGCAGGGCAAGGTGATCACCGCGGCCGGCGTGTCGTCGGGGATCGACATGGCCCTCACGCTCGTGGCCCATCTCGCCGGGCCGGAGGTGGCACAGGCGATCCAGCTGGGAATCGAATACGACCCCGAGCCGCCCTTCGACGCCGGCTCGGTCGAGAAGGCGCCGCCGGAGATCGTGGAGCTGGTGCGTCACGTGGCTTCTGTCCGACACTAGGATGCGGATCATGCGTCTCAGCCTCGCCGTGATCGCCTTGGCCGCCCTGCTTGCGCTCGCTTCGAGCTCAGCCGCCGCACCCGTGGCGACCGCTTCGAAGTCATGCGGCGTCGGGGACTCGCGCAGCTACGGGACGACCTACGTGATCAGCATCAACGTGAGCGGCACGAGCTGCCGGGCGGGCAGGCGGCTGATCCGCGCCTACCACGCCTGCCGTCCCGGAAAGTCCGGGAAGTGCCCGAGCGTGAAGGGCTACTCCTGCTCGGAGCGGCGCACCAAGGCCGCGACGCAGTACGACTCGAGGGTCACCTGCCGTAAGGGCGACAAGACCGTCAAGCACGTCTACACGCAGTTCACGTAGCTACTCGCCGAAGTCGGCGCGTACCGCCTTCAGCACCTCTCCGGCAGCCAGCCCAGCACCGGCGCCGTTGAGGTGGATGCCGTCGGCCTCGCGCACGATCCGGCGGCGGCCGTCGACCGTCATCGCGTCGCGGTAGCGCCCGCCGGGTGTGAACAGCTCGGTCATGTCGAGCACGCGCACCTGGGCCCGGAACGGCTGAGCCGCCACCTTGATCGCCGCGTTCACCGTGCGCGCCACCTCGGCGAGGTCGTCGTCGCGCGGGATCGGCAGCGTCAGCCAGTACACGCGCGCGCTGCCGCCCTGGCGGTAGGTGTTCATCATCCGCCGCGCCCGGTTGGCGTAGGCGGCCGCCCACTGCGGGCCGCAGCACTCGAGCTCGTCGCCGTCAGGGCCGGGTAGCGGGAAGCCCTCGTTGGCGCCGATGAACACCACGACCGCGTCGGGCTCGCGCTCGCGCACGTGCTGGGTCGAGAGCTTGCCCCAGTCGAGCAGCCCGCTCTTCGAGAGGCCGGTGCCCACGTGCGGGTCCCGCTGCACCTCCACATCGGAGTCGCGCTCCGCCAGCCGGCGCGCCGTCTCCACGTCGAGCGGCATCGCGAGCGAGTCGCCCGTCACCAGCAGCGTGTCGAGCGGCCGCGGCGGGTCGGGCTTGGCCCCCAGCTCGGCCGGGTCGAAGGAGTCCGCCGACACGGTCGGCACACCGCCGCGCGCCGCGCTCGGGGTGCTCTCGAAGCCGCCCTCGTCGCCCACGCCCCCGTCCTCGAGGAAGGCGAGCGCGTCGTCGCCCCACTCGTCGAGCGGCAGCCGGTCGGACACCCAGCCGGCCGGCTCGCCGACGGCCACCACCACGTCGCGCTCGAGGCCCGGCTGCATCTCATCGCCGGCGGTGCGCACCGAAGAGCCCTCGAACAGCACCAGTACCACGACCGCCAGGAACACCACCACGAGCGCGTCGCGCGAGCGCCGGCGCGGGCCGCGCGGCGGCTGCGGGACGGCGGAGTCGGTGTCGGCGGAGGTCAAAACTGGAAGTAGATGAAGGGCGGGACGCCCTGGCTGGGGACCGTAGCGCCGACGAGCGCCACGACCGCCGCCAGGCCGAAGCCGAGCGCGTAGTCGGGCAGCTCGGCCACGCGCAGCCGCAGCCGCTCGAGCGGGTCCGGCGGCAGCAGCTGGAAGCCGATCACCCCGATCACGACGGCGAGGGTGACCGGCGTCCACAGCGTGGCCTCGCCACCCGCGAACAGGCGCGAGATGAACGTGAGGGCCAGGTCCAGGCTCTCGGCGCGGAACAGGATCCAGCCGAACACCACGAGGTTGAACACGATCGCCCAGCGCAGCCAGGCGGGGGCGTCGATGCGGCCGCGCAGGAAGCGCTCCACCACCAGCCCCGTCCCGTGCAGCGCGCCCCACAGCACGAAGCCCCACGCGGCCCCGTGCCACAGTCCGCCGAGCACCATCGTGATCATCAGGTTGCGCGCGGTGCGCCACTTGCCGCCGCGATTGCCCCCGAGCGGGATGTAGAGGAAGTCGCGCAGGAAGCGCGACAGCGTCATGTGCCAGCGCCGCCAGAAGTCGCGGAAGCTGGTGGCGCGGTAGGGGCTGTTGAAGTTCTGGGGGAACACGAAGCCCATCAGCAGCGCCACGCCGATGGCGATGTCGGTGTAGCCCGAGAAGTCGCAGTAGATCTGAGCCGCGTACGCGTAGGCGGCCAGCGCGGCGTCCGGGGCGGAGTAGGCCTCCGGCACACCGAACACCGGGTCCACCACCTCACGGGCGAGGTAGTCGGCCAGTGCCACCTTCTTGATCAGGCCGAGCGCGATCAGCACCACCGCGGCGCCTACGGCCACGTCCTTGGGGTCGCGCGGCTTGGACAGCTGGGGGATGAACTCGCGCGCCCGCACGATCGGGCCGGCCACGACGTGCGGGAAGAAGCTCAGGTAGATCCCGAAGTCCATCAGCCCCGCGGGCGGCAGCAGCCCGCGTTTGACGTCCACGACATAGGAGATCGCCTGGAACGTGATGAAGGAGAGCCCGATCGGCAGCGCCAGCGTCAGCAGCGGCAGGGGCATGCCCAGGCCGAGCGCGTCGAGGAAGGCACCGAACTCGTCGGCGAAGAAGCCGTAGTACTTGAACACCCCGAGCACGCCGAGGTCGATCGCCACCGTCGCCCAAACGATCCACTTGCGGCGGCGCTCGTCGGTGGTGCGGTGCACCAGCAGCGCCCCGGCCTGGTTTGCCAAGGTAAGGCCCGCGAGCAGGATGCAGTAACGCGGGCTGGCGGCCGCGTAGAACACGTAGCTCGCCGCCAGGACGAACGGCTTCCAGGCCCGGGGATGGGGCATCAGGGCCCAGGAGAGGGCCAGCACCACCGGAAAGAAGAATGCGAATTCGAACGACGGGAAGACCACTTGGCGCGGCGATAGTAGGCGCGCTCGCGGCCGCCGTGGCGGCAGCCCCGCCCGCCCAGGCCGCGTGCGGCGGCGTCCAGCACTTCCAGCCCACCAAGCTGCGCCGCGCGGGCGCGCCGCCGCTGGCGGTAGGCGACTCGGTGATGCTGGGGGCCGTGGCGCAGCTGCGTCGCGGGGGCTTCGAGGTGGATGTGCGCGGCTGCCGCCAGATGAGCGAGGGCCTGGGCTTGCTGGCGTCGCGGCGCCGGGCCGGGGCGCTGCCGGACGTCGTGGTGGTCGCGCTCGGCACCAACTGGACGGTCACCACGACGCAGATCCGCACGGCGCTGCGGATCCTCGGCCCGAACCGGGTGCTCGGGCTGGTCACCCCGCCCGAGGCCGGCGGCGGCGCGAGCTCCGACCAGTCCGCCATGCGCGCCGCCGGACGGCGCTGGCGGCTGCGAGTCAAGGTGCTCGACTGGGTCGCCTACAGCGCCGGCAGGAGCTGGACCTGGGACGGGATGCACCTCAAGCCCGAGGGCGCGGTGGCGTACGCCCGCCTGCTCGGCAGGGCGTTGCGCTGGCCGCTCCCGCGCCTGGAGATGAGCATGAGGGTCGTCGCGACCGCGGAGCCGCCGGAGCGGCTCACGGCCAGGCCCAGCGCCTAGGGGCCGAGCAGACGCGCCCGCAGCGCGGCGAGGTCGGCGTCCGTCGTGCCGCCGGCGCGCAGGCGCGCCTCCACGTCGACGGCGGCCAGCGTCTCCAGCACGGCTCCCTCAGCGGTCGTGCCCTGGGCGCGCAGGTACTCGGTCAGCGCCGGCCCCTGGTCTTCCTCGCCGAGCGCGGCGTAGCGCGCCGGCAGGCACTCGGCGCTCAGCGCGTAGTCGGCGGCAATCTCCTCCGGCGCGACCCCCACGAGGGCCAGCAGCAGCATCGCCACCTGCCCGGTGCGGTCGCGCCCGCCGACGCAGTGCACGTACACGCCGCCCGGCGGCGCGCTCGCGATCGCCGCGATCACCCGCGCGCTGCGCTCCGGGAACCGCTCCAGGTGCGGCCCGTAGTAGAGCGGCGTGGCGAACTGCGGCCCGGTCGCCCAGCGGTCCCAGAAGCGGGCGTCCTCGCCGTCGAGCGGCAGGTGCAGCGTGTCGATGCCCCGCGGCCGCACGCCGACCTCGCGCTCGTCGTCGTTGCGCAGGTCGACGATCGTCCGGATCCCGTGTGCCTCGAGCGCCGACCAGCCGGCGGCGCTCAGCCGGTCGGGCGAGTCTCCGCGCACGACCGCTCCACGGCGAGTTGCATGCCCGCCGGCGGCTGGCAGCCCGCCGAGGTCGCGCACGTTGAAGGCGCCGTCCCAGTCGAGCTGCCTCACGGCAGGAGGCGGTCGTGCCGCAGGGCTCGGATCACGAGCTTCGCGGCCACCGCGGCGCCGGTCGTGTTCAGGTGCACGCCGTCGTCCTGGCGCACCCGAACGCGCTTGTCGCCGACCCTCATCGAGCTGCGGTAGCGCCCTCCGGGGGTGAACACCTCGTCGAGCTCGATCAGCCGCACGTCGTCCTCGAGTCCGGCGGCCGCCTGGCGCAGGGCGGCGTTCACGGCGGGGAACGTCTCGCGGAACAGGCCGCCCCGCGGCGCCGGCAGCAGCAGCCAGTACACCCGCCCCCGGCCGCCGCGCGCGTAGCTGCGCATCATCTCCCGGGCGCGCCGGGCGTACTCCACGATCCACGCTGCACCGCAGCAGTCCGCCCCGGCCATCGGGAAGCCGTCGTTGGCGCCGAGGAACACCACGGTCACGTCCGGCCGGATCCCGGTGGCCTGCTCACGGGCGTGGGCCCGCCAGTCCAGCAGTGACGGCTTGGAGATGCCGGTGGCCACGCGCGCGTCGCTGCGCACCAGCCCGCCCCGCGACTCGGCGCGCTCGCGCATGAAGGAGTCGATCAGCTGGATCATCGAGTCGCCCGTGGCGAGGATGCGCAGGCGCCCGCCGGGCGGCCTGGCGCGCAGCGTACGGCGCAGGCGCTGGTAGGCGGTCGAGGCGGTGAGGACGTACCCGCCCGGGCGCGGCGCCGCGAAGCGCACCACGCGCCGGCGCGAGCCGGGGCGCGCCTGGACCGTGCGGCAGCGCTCGCGCGCACCGGGCGGCCGCACGCAGAAGCGCACGGGGAGGTCGCCGAGGCGCCAGCGGTCGCGGAGCTGCATCGCCGCGCGGTGCGGCGCTCGCGTCATGCCGGGGCCGACCATCGTCAGCCGGTGCGCGCATGAGGGGGTGCGGACTTCGGCCGTGGCGCTGGCAGCCGCCTGGATGACCGTGAAGCGCCGCGCGGCGCTCGCGCAGCTCCAGGTGGCGAAGCGACGCAGCAGCGTGCGCTCCCCTGACGGCGTGAGCGTGCGCTGAGCTCCCGTCAGCTCGTCGCGCACGGTCAGCGCCACGCCGGGCACGGCGATCACCCGTAGCGCGATCCGCCCGGGCTCGCCCGTGCCGGCGCGCACGCTCAGGGCGTTCGCGGCAGGGGTGACGAGCAGGAGCAGACCGAGCGCGATCGGGAGCGCGACCCCGCGCCTCACCGCACGCGGACGGCCGGGCCGGCGATCTTGCCGGCGCGCACGCGATAGGCGCCCGCGCGGCCGATGCTCACCCGGTAGCCACCGGATGAGCTGGTCCGGACCCGCCGGATCGCCCGCCACTTGCCCGCCACTCGCCGTTCGAGCGCGAGCACCCGCCGCTTGGGCGCGGGCGAGAACTCGCCCGCGAGTACCGGTGAGCTCAGGCGCGCGCCCCAGCTCGCGGGCCGCGCCGAGCGCAGGTGGCGAGCGCTGCTCGACACGCGCACGAAGGTGAACCAGGTGTCGCGCAGGTCGAGGCGAGCGCGGATCGTCGGTCCGGTCAGCACGACCGAGCCCTTGGTGCCGGTCACGCGGGCGCGCACCACCCGCGGCGACACGCCTCGCTTCAGCACCTTCACGCTCTTGAAGCGGCCGGGGGCGCCGAGCGCGCTGTCGAGTCTGGCCGCGGTGGTGTTGACGCGCCAGCGGTGGTAGGGCGACCGGTTGTCGTACGGATCCGACACGCCCACCAGCCAAGGCTTGGAGAGCGAGCCCACGAACGAGAACTCGACGTTCTCGGTATGCCCGCCCGAGGTGGAGAAGTAGTAGGTGACGGCCGGCGCGCCGCCGTAGGTGACGATGCGCCCGTCGGTCGCGCGGATGGCCGCGTCGCTGCGCACGCTCTCGCCCGTTACTCCGCGGTAGACCTGCGAACGCTGGTCGGGGTACTGATCGAACAGGCCGGTGGTCTTGCGCGTGGCGAGGGCGTAGGTGCGCGCCGCGACGGCCTGAACCTTGAGCGCCTCGAGCGGCCAGGAGCTGGGCATCTCGCCCGCCACCACACCGCGCAGGTAGCTGTCGAGGTCCAGCTCGTTGATGGCGGTCACGCCGGAGCCCTCGGTACGGATCTCGATCGCGCCGCGGTAGCGGCCGCTGGTTACGTAGTTGAGCGCCGGGCCGAGCAGCGTGAGCGGATCGTCCCCGGTGAACTTGGCGCCGTTGCCAACGCGGGCGACGCGCTTGCCGGAGCTGGTGGTCACGAGGATCCGGCCGCCCGACTCGCGGGCGACGTAGATGCGGCTGGAGCGCAGCTCGTGACCGCCGATGCTCTCGGCGCCGCGCACGCGGATGTAGTTGTCGTTCGGCTGCAGGAGCACCCGCACCGGGCGCGACGGGGCGCTCGAGAGTCGCGTGCCCTTGTAGTAGTGCGCGAGGATCTTGTTGTACTTGCTGCCGTTGAGCGCGTAGCCGTACGCGCCGTACTGGCTCATCCCGATGCCGTGGCCGAAGCCGGCGCCGCGGATCACGTGCCGCACCGCGGCATCCGCCGCCGCAGGGGCGGCGAGGACCAGGACCGCCGTTATGACAACTAGAGCTCGTCGCATGGATTACCTACAACGCGTCTATCGGCCGAAGGTAGCGGGACTTCAAGTCACGGAATAAAGCGTCCACTCGCCCGGCACACCGCGCAGCTCGTGGGATCCGCGCGCCTCGAAGTCGATTCCGGAGCCCACCACGAGATCCTTCACGGTGCTCGACACCAGCACCTCGCTGGGCTCGGCCTGGTTCATGACCCGGGCGGCTATGTGCACCGCCAGGCCGCCCAGGTCGCCGTCCATGACCTCGAGCTCGCCCGTGTGCAGGCCGGCCCGCACCTGCAGGCCGATCGAGGCGACGGCGTCGGCCACGTCGGCGGCGCAGCGGATCGCCCGCGCCGGCCCGTCGAAGGTGGCCAGGAAGCCGTCGCCGGTGCGCTTGACCTCGCGGCCGCGGTGGCGGTCGAGCGCGCGACGGAACAGGGCATCGTGGCGCTCCAGCATGAAGCGCCAGGAGCGGTCGCCCATCTGCGCGGCGTGCCGGGTCGACCCGCAGATGTCGGTGAACAGGACCGTGGCGAGCATGCGGTCGGGCTCGCGATCGTGGCGCTCGCCGGTGAGGAACTCCTCGATCTCCCCGAGCACGGCGTCGGTGTCCCCGATCGAGAACAGGTTGTCGGTGCCCTCCAGCTCCACGAGCTTGGCGCCCGGGATCCGCCGCGCCATGTAACGGGAGTGCTCGACCTTGATGAAGTCGTCGCCGGTGCGGTGCAGCACCAGCGTCGGCACGCGGATCGAGGGCAGCACCTCGCGCACGTCGAACTCGCCGATCAGGTCGAAGATGCGCTTGATCGTGGCCGGGCTGGCGGCCAGGCGCTCGAGCCGGCCGGCCCACTCCATGTAGCGCGGGTCGCTCATGCGGCTGGGCGCCACGGCGCCGGCCACCAGCCCCTCGCCCCAGCGGTCGATCAGCTCGTCCATGCGGACCTTGCGCTCGTCGGCCTCCCAGGCCCAGTCGTAGTCCGGCGCCCAGGTGGCGCGGGCGAACGTGGCGTAGAGGATCAGCGCACTCACGCGGTCGGGATGGGTGGCTGCGAAGAGGGTGGCCATCGGCCCGCCCTCCAGCGTGCCGGCGATTGCGGCGCGCTCGGAGCCGGCGGCGTCCATCACCGCGATCACGTCGTCCATCTGCTCCTCGAGTGTGGGGGCGCCCGAGAGGGGATCCGACAGGCCCGAGCCGCGCCTGTCAAACGTGATCACCCGGGCGTATGTGGTCAGCCGGTCCATCACGGCGGCCAGCGACTCCTCCGACCAGAGGTACTCGACCTGGGAGACCCAGGGAGGGATCCACACGAGGTCGAGGGGCGAGTCTCCCTCCACGACGTACGCGATGTTGAGGTCGCCGCTCTTGGCGTAGCGAGCCACCTGGGCCACGTCAATGAAGTTACCGGGCCGTGGGTATCGTCCTTGGCGTATGGCCAAGCGCAAGGCATCGGACGTCTTCGTGGAGTGCCTCGAGGCCGAGGGCGTCAAGCACGTCTTCGGGATCCCGGGCGAGGAGACGCTCGACCTCAACGAGTCGCTGTCGAGGTCGACGATCGAGTTCATCCCGGTGCGCCACGAGCAGGGCGGCGCCTACATGGCGGACGTGTACGGCCGGCTGACCGGCCACGCGGGCGTGTGTCTCGGCACGCTCGGCCCGGGGGCGCTCAACCTCGTCACGGCGGTCGCGGACGCCTTCCTCGACCGTGCCCCGCTGGTCGCGCTCACTGGCCAGGGCGACCTGGAGCGCATGCACAAGGAGTCGCACCAGTACATCGACCTGCTGCGCGTGATGCGCCCGATCACGAAGTGGAACGCGCGCCTGTCGGACCCGGCGATCATCCCCGAGGTCGTGCGCAAGGCGTTCAAGGTCGCCGAGGGCGAGAAGCCCGGCGCCACGCACATCGAGCTGCCCGAGGACGTGATGGTCGAGGAAATCGACGCACGGCCGCTGCCGCGCAGCCGGCCGGTGCGGATCGAGCCCGCCGCGCGCGAGCTGCTGCGCGCCGCCGACCTGGTCCGCGCCGCGATCACCCCCGTCGTGCTGGCCGGGAACGGCGTGGTGCGCGCGAAGGGCGGCCCGGCGCTGCGCGAGTTCGTGCGCGCAACGGGGATCCCGGTGGCCGAGACGTTCATGGGCAAGGGGCTTATCCCGCCCGACAGCGACAAGTGGCTCGGGTCGGTCGGCCTGCAGTCGGGCGACTACAACATGGCGGGCTTCGACGAGGCCGACCTGGTGCTGGCGATCGGCTACGACCTGGTGGAGCACTCGCCCGAGCACTGGAACCCGCGGCGGGACAAGAAAATCATCTGCATCGACTCGGTGCCGGCGGAGATCGACGAGTACTTCATCCCCGAGGTCGAGCTGATCGGCGACATCTACCACGTGCTCACGCGCCTCGGCGAGGAGTGCCGCCACGTTCCGCACCAGGGCGGGTCAGCCAGGCTGCGCGACGTGGTGCTGGGCCGGTTCGAGCAGGCCAAGGACGACGACGCCTTCCCGGTCCAGCCGCCGCGGGCGCTCTACGAGATTCGCAAGGCGCTCGGGCGCGAGGACATCCTGATCTCGGACGTCGGCCTGCACAAGCTGTGGATCGGGCGGATGTTCCCGGCCTACGAGCCGAACACCGTGCTGATCGCGAACGGGCTCGCCGGGATGGGCTTCGCCGTGCCGGCGGCGGTCGGCGCGAAGCTGGTGCACCCCGGGCGCAACGTGGTCACGGTGAACGGCGACGGCGGCTTCCTGATGAACGCCCAGGAGCTGGAGACCGCCGTGCGCCTGAAGACCCCGTTCGTCAACGTGATCTGGGAGAACAGCCAGTACGGGTCGATCGTCTGGAAGCAGGACAAGAAGTTCGGCAGTCACTTCGGCACCGATTTCACCAACCCCGACTTCGTGAAGCTGGCTGAGGGGTTCGGCATGCCGGCCTGGCGCTGCGAGTCGGCGGACGAGTTCGGCGAGCGTCTGCGTCACGCGCTCGGCCTCGACCTTCCGTCGCTGATCGTGCTGCCGATCGACTACTCCATTGACGTTGCAATCTCTGAGGAACTCGGAACGGAGACAGTTGCCACATGAGCATCGCCGCTGAGGAACACACGGTCGTCGACAAGGTCCAGAAGCAGCTCTACATCGGGGGCGAATGGCGCGACGCGTCGGGCGGCGGCACGCTCGAGGTGATCGACCCCGCCACCGAGGAACCGCTCTGCCAGGTGGCCGACGCCACGCCCGATGACGCGATGGCCGCGCTGGACGCGGCGGTGGAGCAGCGGGCCGAGTGGGCCGCCTCCGCGCCCAACGATCGCGCCGGCATCCTCTGGAAGGCGTTCGAGCTGCTGATGGAGCGCGCCGACGAGCTTGCCGTGCTGATGACGCTGGAGATGGGCAAGCCGGTGGCCGAGTCGAAGTCCGAGATCGTCTACGCCGCCGACTTCTTCCGCTGGTACTCGGGCGAGGCCTTGCGCATCGACGGCAACTACAAGCAGTTCGCCAACGGCACCAGCCGCGTGCTCGTGATGAAGCAGCCGGTTGGGCCGAGCCTGATGATCACGCCGTGGAACTTCCCGATGGCGATGGGCACGCGCAAGCTGGGTCCCGCCATCGCCGCCGGATGCACGAGCGTGGTCAAGCCGGCGCAGCAGACGCCGCTGTCGATGCTCGCGCTCGCGCAGATCCTCGAGGAGGCCGGGCTGCCAGGCGGGGTGGTGAACATCGTCACGACCTCCTCGTCGGGACCAACCACGGGGCCGCTGATCCAGGACCCGCGGCTGCGCAAGCTGTCCTTCACCGGCTCGACTGAGGTCGGGCGCAACCTGATCGAGGCATCCGCGAGCAACGTCCTGAAGACGTCGATGGAGCTGGGCGGCAACGCGCCGTTCCTGGTGTTCGACGACGCCGACCTGGACGCGGCCGTGGACGGCGCCTTGCTGGCGAAGATGCGCAACATCGGTGAGGCCTGCACGTCGGCCAACCGCTTCCACGTGGCCGAGCCGGTGCGCGAGGAGTTCGCGCGCAGGCTCGCCGAGAAGATGGGCGGGCTGAAGATCGGGCGCGGCACCGAGGAGGACGTGAAGGTGGGTCCGCTGATCGATCAGCCCTCGCGCGAGAAGGTGGCCGAGCTGGTGCAGGACGCGCTCGACAAGGGCGCCAAGTGCGTGGTCGGAGGGGAGATCCCGGACGGCAGCGGCTACTTCTACCCGCCGACGGTGCTGGACGACGTGCCGCAGGAGGCGCGCGTCTTCCACGAGGAGATCTTCGGCCCGGTGGCGCCCGTTGGGGTGTTCGAGTCGGAGGAGGACGCCATCGCGCGGGCCAACGACACCGAGTACGGCCTGGTCGCGTACGTGTTCACGCGCGACATCAAGCGGGCGATCCGCGTCTGCGAGGCACTCGACACCGGGATGATCGGGCTCAACCAGGGAATGGTCTCGAACGCCGGAGCGCCGTTCGGAGGCGTCAAGCAGTCGGGCATCGGGCGCGAGGGCGGCCACGAGGGCCTCGAGGAGTTCCTCGAGACGAAGTACGTGGCAGTGAACCTGTAGGGCCTAGGGCGCCGCGGCCGGCCCGCACAGCGGACGCAAGTTTTCGTGCGCCGCACCCTGTGAGGTTGCATCGGGGTGCGGTCGTGTCGATAGTGCGTGAATGCGCAATGGGACTTGTTCGATCAGATGCTGCTCAGTAACTCTCGTGGCATGTCTCGTGTGCATTCCGGCAGCCGGTTGCAGCGGCACGAGCGAGTCGACCGAGACGGTGACCGTCGAGCGTGAGGTCGTGCCCGCGAAGCCGGCTCAGAAGCCTAAGAAGCAGCGGCGCAAGTCGGATCCCCGGCCTTCGCCACCCGCCTACGTCAACTGCGACCCAAACATTCAGGCCAAGGCCGCGACGACCACCTGCCCCTTCGCGCAGAACACTTTCTGGACGTACTGGACCAGCGACGAAGCGTCGACTCCACTTGAGGTGTGGAGCCCGGCCGCGCAGGCCAGCTTCGTCACGAGCTGCGAGGGCGACGGCACGCACGTGGTGTGCGCCACGAGCGACAACGGAGTGGTCAGGTTTTCCCAGGTGGCGCTCGATCGATACTCGCAAGCGCAGGCCGATAGCTATGCGAGCAACCACGACCTTGGGCCCGATCCTTACGAGGGGCTGCCCTTGGCGGACACCGAGCCGCCACCGGCCCCCGAAGTGCAGGATTGCCAGGGCTACGAGCCGTGCATCGCCCCGGGCGGCGACGTCGACTGCGCGGGCGGGTCGGGAGATGGGCCGCGGTACGTGTCCGGGCCGCTTGACGTGAACGGCGCCGATCCGTACGGCCTGGACGACGACCATGACGGCGTGGGCTGCGAGTACGGCTAACCCCGGCTGCCCTCGGTCAGCCGGCGCTGGAGGGCGATGCGGGGTGGTTGCGTCGCGCCTCCTCGTACAGCGGCTCTGGCGCCATGTCGACGCCGTTCGGCCACGCGATCGTGCCTGCCTCCTTGTCGACACGCACGCGGGCGAAATACGCAGGGTCGCCCAGGGCCGCCAACGCGCCATCCCACTCTCGGCCCGTGAAGTCGACTTCACCCACGGTCCCGTCGTCGAACGCGACTCGCAACCGGAAGTCGCCGACGACCTCTACCGCCGATACATCGTGCAACTGCGCCACTCCGACCATGCTAGGCGAGGGGTTCAACCGGCTCAAGCGGGCGCTGATCCCGCGCCCGCTCCCAGTTGGCTTCAAGCTCGTCCCGGTGCTGGTGCGCCCACTCCATCACCAGTACGAGCGCGCGTGGTGGCAGGGCGCCCGCGATCAGCGTGCCGTCGAGAGCGAGCGACGCCGCCTGTCCCGCGTAACGCGCGTGAAAGTGCGGGCGAGCGTGACGCCCCTCGTTCCAGTGCATGTAGATCGCGATCCCGTAGAAGAAGCTGATTCTGGGCACCCGTTGACGTAAGAGCGCCAGTGCTGGTTACCGCCCCCCCGGCCGCCTAGGGCGCCCCTGTCGACCCGCGCACCAGCAGCTCCGCCGGCAGCACCTCCCGGCGTCTGACGCGGCGGCCCGCCATCCGTGCCGCCAGCAGCTCGAAGCCGCTCGCGCCCAGGCGCTCTGCGTCCAGGGCGACCGTCGTGAGTGGGGGCTCGAGCACGCGTGCGAAGTCCATGTCGTCGAAGCCGATCACCGAGAGGTCGGCCGGGATCCGCAGTCCGCGCTCGCGGGCCGCGAGATAGACCCCCGCGGCGATCAGATCGTCGTCGCAGAACACGGCGGTGGGCTCCTGGTCGAGCAGCGCCCCGGCGGCGTCGCGGGCGTCGTCGATCGTGATCTGGGTGATGGCGCGCGGTTGGGTATCCGGGTCGAGGCCGGCCGCGGTGAGCACACGCCGGCGGGCCGCCTCCCGCAGGTGGAACGTCGGCGCGTCGAACGCCGCGGCCAGGTGCCCGATCCGGCGGTGCCCCAGCTCGACCAGATGCTCGAAGGCCGCGGCGGCCCCGGCCTCGGCGTCGAAGCGGACCGAGGGCCGCCCCGGCGCCTCCGCCTCCATCAGGACGATCGGCTGGTCACGCCCAAGCGCCTCCGGCGCGCTCACCTCGAACAGCAGGTAGCCGTCCACCGGCCCCGCCCGTAGCGCCTCGAAGGACTGCTCCTCCCAGCGCCGGTCGTTCGCTGTGTCGACCAGTGCCACCGTGTAGCCGGCCGCCTGCGCCGCGCGCTGGGCCCCACGCAGCACCCGGCTGAAGAACGGGTTCGTCACGTCGGGGACCAACAGCGCGACCGCCCGTGAGCTGCCCAGCCTCAGCGCCTGCGCGGCGATGTTGGGGCGGTACCCCAGCTCGCGCGCGCAGCGCCGCACCCGTTCCTGCGTCGCCTCCGAGATGCGGCCCGTGCCCTTCCCCGAGAAGACGAGCGAGACCGTGGACTGCGAGACGCCGGCGCGCCGAGCTACGTCCACGCTCGTCACACGGTGTTGGGGGGAGTGCTCGATGGAACGAATGCAACCACGCTTGGCCCTGGGTTGACGGATCTCCGCATCATACGTAGTATGCGCATACGTATGACCGACCTGGGACACCTCATCGGCAGCGTCGCCGCCGCCGGGGTCGTGGCGGCCGGCGGCCTGCTCGCCGGAGACACGGTCGACGAGGGCTCCGCTGCTCGCACCGCTCTGGTTGTCGACGCGGCCGCCGGCCGCGACGGGCGCGACCTCGACCCCCGCCTGCGCGAGACGGAGGCCCAGGTGCGGCTGGCCCGCACGCCCTCGGAGGCCCGCACCGACCTGCGCTACTTCGCCGCTCAGGGCTACCGCCTGGTCGTGACGGGGCCGCGCTCCAGCGCCGCCGCGCGCGCGACCGGTACCGCCGTTCAGCGCGAGCCGGACCTGGCGAGCGCGCTGGCGGCAGCTCGGCGCTGAGCGCCACCGTCTGCAGGATCACTTGCGCCTCTCGGACGATCGCGAAAGGCCCCGAAACCAGAGGTATGCGCCCCCTCCGTCCCCTCCGGCACCTCGCCTGTGTGTCCATCCTTGCCCTGACGCTCTCGGTCGGCCTCAGCGCGCCGGCCTCGGCGAGCAGCGCCCACATAGCCGCCCTCCAGGTCGCGCTCAAGGGACTCGGGCTCTACCCGGTCGCAGTGGATGGCGTAAAGGGCCCGTTCACCCAGCAGGGGGTCCGCTCCTTCCAGCAACGGCGACGGCTGGCCGTGGACGGCGTCGCCGGACCGCAGACCCGCCACGCGCTCGGTCGCCGCGGGCGCCCCGGCCTCGGTTCTCGCGTGATGCACCGCGGCCAGCGCGGCTGGGACGTCGCCGCGCTCCAGTTCCTGCTCCAGCGTCGCGGGTTCCGTCCCGGATCGGTCGACGGCGGCTTCGGCCCCGGCACCTACGGCGCGGTCACCGCGTACCAGCGTGCCGCGGGCCTGACCATCGACGGCCTGGTCGGCTCCGCCACGATCAACGCACTGCGCCGGCGGTCGGCCGGACCGTCGGGATCGACGCCCACGGGACCCGTGCGCTTCTACCGGCCCGTCGCCGGGCCGATCGGCGACCGCTTCGGAGCGCCGCGCGAGAAGGGCCGCAAGCACTCCGGGCTCGACTTCCCCGTCCCCTACGGCTCGCTCGTCGAGGCGGCCGGCGTCGGCACCACGGTCTTCGCGGGCTTCAACACCGGCGGCTACGGCAATCTCGTCGTGGTGCAGCACCGACTCGGCTACACGACCTGGTACGCGCACCTGTCGAAGATCACGTCATGGGCCGGGGAGCGCGTGGAGGGCGGCACCCGCCTCGGCTACGTCGGCTCGACGGGCCACTCGACGGGGCCACACCTGCATTGGGAGGTGCGCCTCAACAACGTGCCGATCGACCCGTTCCCGTACCTGCTCGCCGGGACGGCCGCGCGCGCCAGCGGAGCGACGACCGCGAAGTCCCGCTGCGCCGACCCGAACGCCTACGCGACGGCGCGCATCGACGACTGCAAGTAGCGCTAGGTCTTCGTCCCTCGCGTCATCGCACGCAGGTCGAGCGCGGCGTCGAGCGTCTGCTCGTCCACGCCCTTCTCCAGCGCGACCTCGCGGATCGTGCGCTGCGAGGCGACCGCCTCGTTCACGATCTCCGTCCCGCGGTCGTAACCGATGTGCGGGTTCAGGGCCGTGGCGATGGCGGGAGTCGACTCGGCGTGGCGTCGTAGCGCCTCCTCGTTCGCCTCCAGCCCGTCGACGCACTTCTCCGACAGCAGCTGGCTGGCCGACGTGAGGATGCGGATCGACTCGAACAGGTTGCGCGCGATCACCGGAACGCGCACGTTCAGCTCGAACGCGCCCTGGGTGCCGGCAACGGTGATCGCGGTGTCGTTGCCGATCACCTGCGCGGCGACTTGCAGAACGACCTCGGGGATCACCGGGTTGACCTTGCCCGGCATGATCGACGACCCCTTCTGGAGCTCGGGCAGCCGCAGCTCGGCGAGCCCGGTGCGGGGCCCGGAGCCCATCAGGACGAGGTCGTTGGCGATCTTGGTCAGCGACACGGCCACGACCTTGAGGGCGCCGTGCAGCTCCACCAGCGCGTCGCGGTTGGCCTGCGCCTCGAAGCGGTCGCGGGGCGCCTCGCCCAGACCGAGCTTCTCGCGAACCCGTTCGGCGAACTCGGGGTGGGTGTTGAGCCCGGTGCCCGTGGCCGTCCCGCCCAGCGGGATCTCGGCGGCGCGTCCGAGCGCGTCTCGCACCCGGTCGCGGCCGAGCGTGATCTGCGCCGCGTAGCCGCCGAACTCCTGGCCGAGCGTCACCGGCACCGCGTCCATCATGTGGGTGCGGCCGGCCTTGACCACGTCGGCCCACTCGTCAGCCTTGCGCTGGAACGAGCCGGCGAGTCGCTCGAGCGCCGGCAGGAGCTCGCTGCGCACGGCGTCCACGGCCGCCAGATGGACCGCCGAGGGGAAGACGTCGTTCGACGACTGCCCCATGTTCACGTGGTCGTTGGGGTGTGCCGCGTCGCCGGCGAGGTTGGCGATCACCTCGTTGGCGTTCATGTTCGTGGAGGTGCCGGAGCCGGTCTGGAAGACGTCGATCGGGAACTGGTCGTCGTGGTCGCCGTTGGCCACCTCGTCGCCGGCGCGCGCGATCCGCTCCGCCAGCTCGCTGTCCAGCAGCCCCAGCTCGCCGTTCACGCGCGCTGCGGCGGCCTTGATCCGGCCCAGCCAGCGCACCACGGGAGTGGGCACGTGCTCGCCCGAAACCCGGAAGTTCTCGATCGCCTTGCCCGTCTCCGAGCCCCACAACTCCTGCTGAATCGCCATTGCATTGGAGGCTATCGAGCGCGAAGTCGTGCAGTGGTCGCGCGGGGCAGGCGCGGCGCGGGTTTCCATGTTCTGATCGCTTACGTGACCGCCCTGACCCGCATCGACCAGTCCCCGCCTCCAGTCGAGGCGGACGGCCCCGACTCGATTCGGTTCTGCTCCCGTTGCGGTCACCGCTCCGAGCAGCTCCACGTGCCGCGGCGGGTGTGCGACGAATGCGGCATGGGCGTGCTGCTGAGCAGCCGCCGTGACGCCTTCGCTGGCGACCAGCCGCCGGCGTTCCTGATCTGCACCTATGACCTCACCGTCAGCGCCGTCTCCGAGGCGGCCGAACAGATCTTCGGGGAGCAGGACAGCCTCGTGGGGGCTGAGCTGCTCGACCTGGTCACCTGCCCGCTCGGCGACGAGCAGATCGCGCAGCACGCCACGCTCGCCGCCCAGCGACCACGTGAGCCCGTGATCGTGCCGATGCGCCTGCGCTCCGACGAGGACCACTCGGTTGGGACCCTGGCCGCCCGCATGGCCACCTGCGGTCCCCCACGCGCGGCCCTGGTCACGGTGCAGCGCACCGGCTTCGGCCGCCGCTAGCCGCGCGGCTTGAGTGCAAGAACCGCTGCACGGGTTGCGCAACAAACGTCCAGACGGGACAAAGCTCCCCTCAAGATGTTTGGGCTCATGCCGAAAACCTGTGCAACAGCGCAGCGCTCCTCCGAGAGGAGGGTGCGACATGCGTAGTAATGGCGCACAGCTGCTGCGCTTCACACGGGACGGAGGCGACGTGAGCGGGATCAGGACAAATGCGGCCGCAGAACTTCTCGGGGTTAGCCCGAACACGCTGCGCAGCTGGGAGCGCCGCTTCAGCTATCCGAAGCCGCGCCGCACCCAGGGCGGCCATCGTCAGTACGACCTCGCCGAGCTGGAGTCCCTGCGCCGGGCGCTGCTCGAGACGCACAACATCTCCTCGGCTATCGAGCTCGCTCGCCAGCGCGGCGACGGGCCGAGCACGCCCAGCCGCCTGCTGGACGCGTGGGACCACTTCGACGAGACGCTGGCCGACCGCGTGTTGGAGGAGAGCCTCGCCGTGCGCTCGATCGAGCGCAGCGTCGAGGAGGTCCTGCTGCCGGCGCTCGAACTGGCCAGCGACCGCGACAACCGCGACGCCGAGCGAGAGCTCGCCTTCCGCTGGAGCACGGGCTGGCTGTACGCCTCCCGCCGCGTGGCGCCGCCGGCCAGCAGGTCGCAGGGCGTGCTGCTGTTCGACTCGAGCCCGCGCCTCGACCTGGAGTCGCTGCACGTGCAGGCGCTCGAGCTGGGGCTGCGCCGCGCCGGCTTCCGGACGCTGCTGCTCGCCTTCGACCTCCCGCCCGAGCGCGTCGTACGCGCGATCCGGGCGCTCGACCCGACCGCGTTCGTGTTCTGCGGCGGCGAGGCCACGCTCGACGTGGTCGGCCGGCTCGTCTACACGGTGCGCCAGGTCGGCTCGGCCGCGCCGGTGTTCGAGTACCGCGAGGCCATGCCGGTCACAGGAGATCACGGGATCCCGTCCTTGGGCGGCGCGCCGATCGAGGCGGTCGAACGTCTCAAGGGCTACGTCGACAGCGGTCGCATCGAGCAGGCACCGGCCGCGGCCGAGGTGGCCGACGAAGCACCCGCCCGCCGCGTGGCCGTCGCGGACGCTCGCCGCGCCGGCTAGCCGCTTTCTCGCGGTCGCCGTCCGGAAGCGCTCGTACAGTCCCGCCGGGATGCCGCTCGAGCTCGGCGATCCGCTCGCACATCGTGCGCTGCAGGCGCTCCTGCGCGCCGAGGCTGCTGTGCGCCGTCGGCTGGCAGTGGAGCTGAGCCGCGAGGGCGTATCCGCCGCCGGATTCTCGGTCCTCGTCGTGCTGACGACTGCCGGTGGCTCGCTCGAGCTGCGCACGCTGCGCCGGCGCCTGGGCTGGTCGAAGGCGAACGCCACGGAGGTCACCGCGACCCTCGAGGCCCGCTATCTGGTCCGTCGCCACCGCGACCCGGCCGATCGACGCATCGTCGTGGTCGACCTCACCGCCAGCGGCCGCGACCTGGTGCAGCGGCTCTTCCCGGAGCACTCCGATCGGGTCACGCGCGCCTTCGGCGCGCTCGACGAAGGCGAGAAGCGCTCGCTCGCGGAGATCTGCAGGAAGCTCGCGGCCTAGCCCGCGCCGCCTACTGCGCCCCCACGTGGGCGACCCACATCGTCACGGGCCCCGAGCTGTTGCGCCCGCGGGCGAGGCCCATCCCGATCCAGCGGAAGCGCGGCGACATGAGCACAGCGCGGTGGCCCGCCGAGTGCATCCAGCTCGAGATGGTGCGGCCCGGCTGGGCGCTCCAGCCGGCGTGCATCGCGAGCGTCTCGCCGGCGCGCCCGAAGCGGCTGCTCACCGTGATCCGCGAGCCGTGGCCGAAGTATCCCCGGCTCATCATCCGCCGGGCGTAGCGCGTGGAGGAGCGCTGGAGCGACGGCGACGGGCTCAGAGCGGCAAGGCCGTTCGCCTGCCGGATCTTGTTGAGCTCGTCGATCGCT
This sequence comes from uncultured Thermoleophilaceae bacterium, assembly GCA_963716215.1. Lineage (GTDB taxonomy): Bacteria > Actinomycetota > Thermoleophilia > Solirubrobacterales > Thermoleophilaceae > JACVRW01. Next base: position 747,904 of record OY970298.1, read on the forward strand.
TCCTGCTGAGCGCTCGCCATCGCCGGAGCGGCTGGCAACACGATTGCTAGTGCTATGAGAAGACCGGTCAGGAGGGAGACCGGGAGGCGGTGCAAGCTATTCCCCTTTACCAACGGCCTACGGGGTTAGCTGACGGGCTCGCGCAGGAAAAGGGTTGCGCGCCGACCGAAGTGGCCGGTTAGCCCCGCACTACTTGGGTCCCCCGTTCGCCTCGGGCCGGGTGCCAGAGGCGATTCGGCGATTCGTCTGGAGTGTTATCACGTCGCGCCTAGAATCGACGCACTCGTGCCGCGATATACCCCTGTTGACTCTTCTCAAATCTTTTCGGAGCTGGAGCAAGAAATCCTCCAGCGCTGGCGAGACCGCGATGTCTTCCACGAGTCGATCCGCCGTCGCGAGGGGGCGCCTCGGTTCGTGTTCTCCGAGGGTCCGCCGACCGCCAACGGGCGCCCGGGCTCCCACCACGTGCTGGCGCGCATCTTCAAGGACGTGTTCCCGCGCTACAAGACGATGCGCGGCCATTTCGTCCCGCGCAAGGGTGGCTGGGACTGCCACGGGCTGCCCGTCGAACTCGAGATCGAGAGGGAGCTCGGGTTTCAGTCCAAGGACGACATCGAGCGCTACGGCGTCGCCGAGTTCAACGCCAAGTGCCGCGAGTCGGTGCTGCGCTACATCGACGAGTGGAACGCGCTGACCGAGCGCATCGGCTTCTGGCTCGACACCGACGACGCCTACTTCACGCTCAACGACACCTACGTCGAGTCGGTCTGGTGGTCGCTCAAGCAGGTCTGGGAGAAGGGCCTGCTGGTCGAGGGCCACAAGGTGGTGCCGTACTGCACGCGCTGCGGCACCGCGCTCTCGTCGCACGAGGTGGCGATGGGCTATCGCGACGTGACCGACCCGAGCGTGTTCGTGCGCTTCCCGCTGATCGAAGAGCCCGGTGTATCGCTGCTGGCCTGGACGACGATGCCGTGGACGCTCGTCCCGCACGCCGCGATCGCGGTCGACCCCGAGGTCACCTACGCCCGGGTGCGCATGGGCGAGGAGACGCTGATCCTCGCCGAGGCCCTGGTCGAGCGGGTGCTGGGCGAGGACGCCGCGATCGAGCAGCGCGTGCCGGGTTCCACGCTGCTGGGCCTGCGCTACGAGCCACCCTTCCCGTACATCTCCGACTACGGCGAGAAGGGCCACACCGTGCTGGCCGGCGACTTCGTGTCGATCGAGGACGGCACCGGCGTGGTGCACACGGGCGCCGCGTTCGGCGAGGACGACTTCCGGCTCGCCACCGACAACGGCCTCACGATCCAGAACCCGGTGCGCCCGGACGGCACCTTCGACGACAGCGCCGGCCCGTTCGCTGGGATGTACGTGCGCGACGCCGACGCCCCGATCGTCGAGGGGCTGCGCGAGTCGGGCCGCCTCTTCCGCGCCGGCGAGTACGAGCACGCCTACCCGCACTGCTGGCGCTGCGACACCCCGCTGATCTACTACGCCAAGACCAACTGGTACGTGCGCACTACGGCCGTGAAGGACGAGCTGCTGGCGGCCAACGAGGCGATCAACTGGTATCCGCCGCACATCAAGCACGGGCGCTTCGGGAACTGGCTCGAGAACAACGTGGACTGGGCGCTGTCGCGCGAGCGTTACTGGGGCACGCCGCTGCCCGTGTGGCGCTGCGGGGACGACAAGAGCCACGTGGTCTGCGTCGGCTCGCTCGCGGAGATCGCCGAGCGCGGCGGCACGCCGCCAGAGGACGTGCACCGCCCGTACGTGGACGAGGTCGTCTTGACCTGCGGGGACTGCGGCGGCGAGATGCGCCGGGTGCCGGACCTGATCGACGTGTGGTGGGACTCGGGCTGCATGCCGTTCGCACAGTGGCACGCCCCGTTCGAGAACCAGCACGAGTTCGAGGCCAACTTCCCGGCCGACTACATCTGCGAGGGGCTCGACCAGACGCGCGGCTGGTTCTACTCGATGCTCGCCGTGTCGGTGCTGCTGTTCGGCCGCAGCTCGTACGAGACGTGCTTGTGCCTCGGCCTGATCCTCGATCCCGAGGGCCAGAAGATGTCCAAGTCCAAGGGCAACGTGGTGGTGCCCTGGGACGTGCTGGACACCCACGGCGCCGACGCCTTCCGCTGGTACTACTTCACCTCCAAGCAGCCCTGGGACGGCTATCGCTTCTCGCTGGAGACGGTCGGCGAGTCGGTCCGCCAGTTCCTCAAGCCGCTCTGGAACACGTACGCGTTCTTCGTGCTCTACGCGAACGCGAACGGGATCGAGGCGATCGCCGACGCCGGTGAGCGGACCGACCTCGACCGCTGGATCGAGTCTCGCCTGGCGGCCACCACCGAACGCGTGATCGAGCGCATGGAGGACTACGACACCACGTTCGCCGGCCGGGCCGTGGCCGACTTCGTCGACGATCTCTCGAACTGGTACGTCCGCCTGTCGCGCCGCCGCTTCTGGGACGGAGACCCGACAGCCTTCGCGGTACTGCACCGCTGCCTGGTCACGGTCGCCAAGCTGCTCGCCCCGCTGACGCCCTTCGTGACGGACGCGATCTACGAGAACCTGGACGGCTCCGAGCCCTCGGTGCACCTATGCGACTTCCCCGAGCCGGGCGCGCGCGACGAGCAGCTCGAGTGGGAGATGCAGGTGGTGCGCGACGCCGTGGAGCTGGGTCGCGCGGCGCGGGCTCACGCGAAGCTGAAGATCCGCCAGCCCCTGCGCGAGGCGGTCGTGGTCGCGGCTGCGCGCGAGCGGGAGGCGATCGAGCGCCTCGGCGGTCTGGTCACCGACGAGCTCAACGTCAAGGCGATCCGCTATGTCTCGGAGGCGGACGAGCTCGGCCGCTTCGAGCTCAAGCCCAACTACCGCGCACTCGGCCCGCGCTTCGGCAAGCACATGCCGCAGGCGGCGGCGGCGGTCGCGTCGCTCGACCCGACCCGGCTACGCGACGGCGGCCGCGCCGGCATCAGCGTCGACGGCAAGGAGCACGAGATCGGTCCCGACGACGTCCAGATCGTGCTGCAGCCGCTGGACGGCTACCAGGTCGAGCGCTCGGGCACGCACGCGGTGGCGCTGAACCTCGAGCTCGACGAGTCGCTGCGGCGCGAGGGGCTCGCCCGCGAGGTCGTGCACGCCGTCCAGGCCGCTCGCAAGACGGCCGGCCTGAACGTGGAGGATCGGATCACGCTGACGCTCGGGGGCGACGCGGAGCTACTGGCGGCGACCCGCGACCACGAGGCGTACGTGACCGGCGAGACGCTCGCCACCTCGGTCAGCTACGACGGCGAGGACCGCGAAGCCGCGCGTGCCGAGATCGACGGTAGGCCCTTGCTGATCGCGGTGAGCCGGGAGTAATCTCGGCCGACGATGCCGCTCCCCACCGCCTTCGAGGACCGCAGCGCGGCGGAGCAGATCATCGGCGCGGTGGTGGTCACGATGGTGTTCGGGCTGATCACCGGCCTGGCGCTCGGCTGGAACGAGATCGTCTACTACATCCTGGTCGGGCCGGTAGCCATCGCGGGCGGCTTCCTCGGCGGCATGGAGCACCGCACCACCGACGAGGGCTTCGTGCGCGGCGCCCTGGGCGGGCTGGTGTTCGGGTCCTTCGTGCTGCTCGGGTTGGAGATCCTCAACAACGAGCCGGAGGCGTACCTGGGCGAGCCGCAGGTGGGCCTCGTGTTCGTCACGACGATCGTCGGGTCGATCCTGGGCGCGCTCGGCGCCGCCTACCGCGGGCGGCGAGAGCGCCAGCTGGAGACCGCTTAGGCCGCCGCGAGGGCGGGCTCGATCTCCTGGATCAGCCGGCTCTTCGGAAGTGCGCCGACGATCTGGTGTGCCACCTGGCCGTGCTTGAAGAGCAGCAGCGTGGGGATCGACATCACGCTGTACTGAGCCGACACCTGCGGGTTCTCGTCGACGTTCAGCTTGACGATCAGGAGGTCCTCGCGCTCACCGGCGAGCTCTTCGAGATGCGGGGCGACTATCCGGCACGGACCGCACCAAGGCGCCCAGAAGTCGACGAGCACGGGCTTGTCGGCCTCGAGTACCTCAGCCTGAAAGTTGCTGTCCGTTACCGCGTTGATCGTCCCTGCCATATCGGCTCCTTGTCGGTGAGCTGGCGCTATACAAAATATAGCGACCCCGGGAGACAGGCGATTCAGCGCCTGATACGCAGGGCCGGCACCTTCCACACCGCCTCCAGCGTGATCCAGCTGTTCATCTTCGATTGCCCCTCGCGCCGTTCCCGAAACACGATCGGCACCTCGGCGACGGTCATCCCCGCGCGGCTGGCCCGGTAGGTCATCTCGATCTGGAAGCCGTAGCCGTCCGCCTCGACCCCATCGAGGTCGAGTGCCTCCAGGGCGGCGCGGTTCCAGCACTTGAAGCCGCCGGTGAGGTCGCGCACCGGCAGGCCCAGGATCAGGCGCGCATAGGCGCACCCGCCGCGGCTGAGCACGCGGCGGCTGAACGCCCAGTTCTGCACGCCGCCGCCCGGGACGTAGCGCGAGCCCAGCACGACGTCGGCGGCGCCGGCGGCCGCGATCAGGCGCGGCAGGTCGGTGGGGTCGTGGGAGAAGTCGCAGTCCATCTGCAGGATCAGGTCAGCGCCGCCCTCCAGTGCGGTTACGAAGCCCGCGAGGTACGCGCGGCCCAGCCCCTCTTTGCTGGTCCGGTGCAGCACCCGGACGGTGGGCAGCTCGGTGGCGAGCCGGTCGGCGAGGGCACCGGTTCCGTCGGGCGACGCGTCGTCGACGACCAGGATCGTCGGCTCGGTACCCGCCGCCTCAAGCTGCGGGAGGGCGGCCCGCACCATCGGTTCGAGGTTCTGAGCTTCGTTGTAGGTGGGGAGGATCAGCCAGGCGCTGGCCACGGGGCGCGTACCCTAGCCCGGTGCGCAACGCTGAGATAGCGGAGGCCTTCGAGGAGCTGGCGAGCCTCTACGAGCTCGACGGCGCGGTCGTCTACCGCGTGGGCGCCTATCGCAACGCCGCCAAGGCGATCCGCGAGGCCGGTGTGTCCGTGGCCGACATGGCTCGCCAGGGTCGCGCCGACGAGCTCGCGGGCGTGGGAAAGACGATCGCCGAGAAGATCGACGCGCTGCTCGAGAACGGCTCGATCCCGGCCGCCGACAAGCTCAAGGCGCGCATCCCCCCCGGGCTGGTCGCGGTCACTCGCATTCCAGGGCTGGGCCCCAAGCGAGCGCGGCTGCTGTACGAGCATCTCGGCGTCAGCTCGCTCGACGAGCTGCGCGAAGCCGCCGACAAGGGCCAGCTGAAGGACGTGCCCGGCTTCGGGAGCAAGGCCGAGGAGAACGTGCTGGCCGCGCTCGCGGCTGGCGCCGACGGCCGGCCCAAAACGCGCATGCTGCTCTCCAAGGCGCTGGCCGTGGGCGACGAGTTGGTCGGTGCGCTGCGCGAGCACCCCGCGGCACTGCGCGTGGAGCTGGGCGGGAGCGCGCGGCGCTGGGCCGACGACGTCAAGGACCTCGACATCGTCGCCGCCTCCAGCGACCCGGACGGCCTCGTCAAGGCGTTCTGCGAGTCGCCGGCGATCGACGTCGTCCACTCGTCGGGCCCCGCCGGCGCCAAGGTGCTGACCCACTCCGGCCTGCCTGTCGACCTGCGCATCGTGCCCGAGGAGGCGTTCGGCAACCTGCTCCAGCACTTCACCGGGTCGGGCAGGCACAACGAGGCGCTCCGGACGGCGGCGGTCAAGCGGGGCCTCCACGTGAGCGAGTACGGCATCGCCGACGACGAGAGCGGCGAGTCGATCGCGTGCGCAACCGAGGAGGAGGTCTACGAGCGGCTCGGGATGCAGTGGATCCCGCCGGAGCTGCGCGAGGACCGTGGCGAGCTGGAGGCCGCGCGCAAGGGCAAGCTCCCGCAGCTGATCGAGTTGGACGACATTCGCGGCGACCTGCACATGCACACGATCGCTTCGGACGGGCACGCTTCGATCGAGGAGATGGCCGCCACGGCCCGCGAGCGCGGCTACGAGTACGTGGCGATCACCGAGCACTCGGCCAGCCACGGCTTCGGCAACGACGTGCAGGCCGACGCGCTGCTGAGCCAGGCCGAGACGATCCGCGGGCTCGACCTGGAGGGCATCACCGTGCTGGCCGGAACCGAGTCGAACGTACTGCTGGACGGCTCGCTCGACTACGAGGATGCGGTGTTGGAGCAGCTCGACTGGGTAATCGCCAGCCTGCACACCTCCTTCCGCATCTCCGAGAAGGAGCAGACCGGGCGCATGCTGCGCGCCATGGAGCACCCTCTGGTGGATGCGATCGGCCATCCGACGGGCCGCCTGATCGAACGCCGGGCGCCCTACCCGATCGACATCGACCGCGTGATCGCCAAGGCCGTCGAGACCGGCACGTTCCTCGAGATCAACGCCAACCCCGACCGCCGCGATCTCAACGACGTCTACGCGAAGGCGGCGGGCGAGGCCGGGGTCACGCTGGTGATCGACTCCGACGCGCACTGGCCGCGGACGCTCGCGAACATGCGCTACGGGGTCGCCACCGCTCGGCGGGCGTGGCTGACGGCGGAGCAGGTGGCCAACACCCGCCCGTGGCCGGAGCTGGACAAGCTCCGCAAGCGCTCGCGCTAAGAGCGGCTAGGGCTCCGGCGCGATCTTGCGCATGCCCGGCAGTCGAAGCAGCTGCGGCCGGCCGAGCGGGGAGCTGCGGTCGAGCCAGAACTCCACCCCGTCGCGACCCTCGATCGCCTCGACGGCGCGCGACTGGTGGCGCCACAGGAGCGCTACGAGCAGGCAGTAGCCGGTGGCGATCGCCGGTACCTGCGGGACGAAGAAGCCCACGACTCCCGAGACGAGCGCGAGCACGATCAGGGGCCAGAGACGGTTGAAGAGGACCGTGCCGGGCTCGAGCTCCGGCAGCGTGTTCGACTTGCGGGCGTCGGCGAGCAGCGTGGCGATGCCGGGCGTCGTCATCGGGCGACGGCCGAGCCACAGGCCGGCCAGCGAGGCCAGGCACCACCAGACCGCCGCCACGTAGACGAGCGTGTTGGTCTCCTCGTCGGCCGCGCCCAGGATCGCGACCAGCGCCAGCCCGGTGGCCGTGCCGCCGAACAGCAGCACCGAAACGCGCAGGAGGTCGCGGAACCTCACGGGCGTGCCAGGACCGCGAGCACCTCGGCGAAGCCGTCCACGCCGTCCACCACGAGGTCGGCGCGCTCGATGATCGCGGGCGGACCCTCCTCCGAGCTCACGCCCACGCGGAGGGCGCTCTCGAGCACGCTCTCGCCGGCCAGGGCCGTGAGCGCATCGAAGGCGTCGAGGTCGGTCGTGTCGTCGCCGCCGTACAGTGCCGACCGCGCGCCGGAGCGCTCGACCAGGGCGCGCACCGCCTGGCCCTTGTCGAATGAGACCGGCGGCCGCAGCTCCAGCACCTTGCGTCCCCAGTGGGTCGCCAGGCCAGCGGCCTCGGCCTCCGCGGCGACCTCCACGACCCGAGCCCGCGCAGCCTCCTCGTCGGGAGCGCCGCGCCAGTGCAGCGCCACGATCGGCCCCTTGTCCTCGATGCGCACCCGCAGGCGGCGCAGGTCGGGGTTGTCGCGCTCGACGGTGAACTGCTTCACGCGACCCTCCCAGGCCTTGAAGGCCGGGTTCGTGACCGGTCGGACGCCGCCCGGATCGAGCAGCTCGGCACCGTGCGAGCCGGCGTAGGCGATCCCGCCGACCCCCACGAGGCGGCGCGCCTCGGTCGCCGAGCGGCCCGAGACGCAGGCCACGCAGGCGTAGCGCCGAGCCAGGCGGCCGAGCAGTTGGGCCGTCTCGTAGCGCACCTGAGCGTCCTCGGCGCGGCGGACGATCGGCGCGAGCACGCCGTCGATGTCGCAGAAGACCGCGCCCCGTCCGGGGTCGGCGGTGAGCGGCGAGAGTGCGTCCGCGAGTGCTTCCGATGTGGGAGCTGCCACCGGCCGTAGTATGCCCCGCGATGTCCGGACGCCTATTGCGGCTAGCGGCGATCGCAACGGCGGCGGGTGGCTTCAGCGGGCTGTTCGGCGTCGGTGGCGGCACCATCATCGTTCCGTTGCTCGTGCTCTGGCTCGGCTACGAGCAGAAGGAGGCCACGGGCACCTCGCTGGCGGCGATCATCGTGATCGGCGCGCTCGCCGCCGGCACGCAGGCGATCTACGGGAACGTCGATGTCTTGCTGGGGCTCGCCGTCGGCATCCCTGGCGTGATCGGTGTGTTGGCCGGCACCGCGCTCCAGCAGCGCCTCTCCGAGCGGGCCGTGGCCGGCGGGTTCGTGGTGCTGCTCGTCGCCTCCGCCGCGGTGCTCGTCTTCTGACATGGACGTGCTCGACTGGAGCGGGCTGATCGCGCTCGGCATCGCCGCCGGGATGGCCGGCGGGCTGGTGGGCGTGGGTGGTGGCGTGATCTTCGTTCCGGCGCTGGTCGTGTTCGCCCACGAGTCCCAGCTCGGCGCCGAGGCGACCTCGCTGCTCGCGATCGTGCTGGTGTCCGTGATCGGCACGGTCCGCCAGCGCGGCTACGGGAACGTGCGCCTGCGCGACGGGCTGATCGTGGGTGCGCTGTCGCCGCTCGGGGTGCTGTTCGGGGTGGTCCTGGCCAACTCGGTTCCGGAGCGGGCACTGGAGCTCGCGTTCGCCGGTGTGCAGCTCGTTTTTGCCTGGCAACTCGCTAAGAAGGCTTTACTCCGCTAGGTTCCACGCCGGTGGAGATCCTCGACGTCAGCAGCGAGGACCGCAACGGACGCGTGCACGTTGCCCTCGTAGGTGAGTTGGACCTGTCCTCGGTCGCGAAGGTGCAGGAGGAGCTGCGCCGGGTCGAGGCCGCCGAGCCGGCGACGCTCGTCGTCGATCTGTCGAAGCTCACCTTCCTCGACTCCACCGGCCTGCGCTGCATCGTCACCGCCGACGAGCGGGCGCGTGAGGCGGGCCGCCGCATCGTGATCGTGCGCGGTCCCGATCCGGTGCAGCGGGTGTTCACGATCACCCGCCTGGAGGACCGCCTCGAGATGGTCGACGACGTGTCCGCAATCGGCTGAACGGCCGGCCGCGGCGCTCACCCTCGCGTTTGGTCCCCGCCCATAAGGGTGATAATCGGACAGTCGGTAGGGAACTCTCCGAGGGGGTGTTGTACGAGTGGCTGTTGCGGTTGCGGCTGCCGATCCCGTCATGCACGATGCGCCCTTCGAGGACGCACGTGGCGAGGATCAGAGCCTTCTGGTGCGGTACCACGAGGAGGGCGACCTGGACGCCCGCGAGGAGCTGGTGCTGCGGTTCATGCCGCTCGCCCGGCAGCTTGCGTCCCGCTATCGCCACTCCGGCGAGGCGCTGGACGACCTCGTGCAGGTGGCGTGCGTCGGGCTGCTGAAGGCGGTCGACCGCTACGACCCAGAGCGCGGCTCGGGCTTCGCCCGCTATGCCGTGCCCACCATGCTCGGCGAGCTCAAGCGCCACTTCCGGGACAAGGGCTGGGCGCTGCGAGTGCCACGTGCCACCCAGGAGCTGACGCTGAAGGTGAGCGACGCGCTGGGGTCGCTGCCGGCCAAGCTCGGCCGGTCACCCCGCCCGCGCGACGTGGCCGAGGCGATCGGGGTCTCGGTGGAGGAGGTGCTGGAGGCGATGGAGGCCGCCACGGCCTACGACACGAGCTCCCTGGACGCCCCGCGGCCCGGCGCCGGGGACGACGAGGACTGGACCCACGGCGACGCCCTGGGCGACGAGGACCACGGCTACGAGCTGGTGGAGGTGGGCGAGGCGCTGCGCGGCACGCTCGACGCGCTGCCGGCGCGTGAGCGCCTGATCCTCAGGCTGCGCTTCGAGCGCGACATGACCCAGGCGGAGATCGCCGAGTGCGTGGGCGTGTCGCAGATGCACGTCTCGCGCCTGCTGCGGCGGTCCCTCGACCGCCTGTCGGCGGTCAGCGACGTGGCCGCCTAGCCAAAGGGGGCCGACCGTCGCCGGCGTGCGTCCCGCGAGGTCCGCAAGCCGACTCCGGGCGACCCTTCATGGCTGGCTACCCGAGGACTAGGCCACAAAACCAAGCGGCTCGTCCGGCAGCGGCACGTCGGGGGTGCGCGCCAGCGCCGCCGCGACGATGATCAGGTGGATGCCGGGCGCGAAGCGCGCGGGGCGGCCGTCGCCGGTCGGGTCGTAGCGGGTGCGCGCGTCCAGCAGGTCCAGGATCGCGCGGTAGAGCCGCTCGTTCGGGTCGTCGGCGGGCACGTCGCAGGCGAGCGTGGCCAACGCCAGTGTCTCCTGCGGATCCACGCCGGCGAACATCTGGCCGATCGCGCTCAGCAGGAACGAGTAGACGCGTTCCAGCAACGGGTCCCGCGAGAGCGACTCGATCCCGGGTGCGGGCCCGAGGTCGATCGGGTCCTCCCCCTCGACTAGCCGCAGCGCCTGACCTCCTACGACCTCGCGGATCGCGTCGGGGCTCAGGCCGACCTGGAGAGCGTGGCGCATGGCCATCGTCGCGGCGTACGCCGGCGTGCCGTACGGGGCGTCGCTGGCCATCAGCACCTGGCCGGGAGGGACGAGCGCGAACAGGGCCTGCAGGTCGCTGGCGGACCACCAGGCGGTGTCGAAGAAGAGGTTGGGGTGGTCGCGCGCCTCGCGCCAGATCCACGACAGGTCGGAGATGCCGGCGTGAGCCAGGATCAAGCGCAGCCCGGGGTAACGCGAGCAGACCTCGATCGAGTGGCGACCAAGCGCCGGGATGCCGCGCCCGGCATGGCAGAGGATCGGCAACCGGTGCTCGTCCGCGAGCGCGAATACGTCCTGAAGATCGGGGTGGTCGAGGTTGAAGCCCTCGGCGCGCGGGTGGAGCTTGATTCCCCTGGCGCCGTTGTCGAGGCAGCGGCGCGCCTCGGCGAGCGCGTCGACGTGGGGATCGAGGCGACAGAAGGCGAACAGGCGCCCGTCGCTAGAGGCAGCCTCGGCGGCGACCATGTCGTTGGCGTCCGGGTACCCGCCGGGCTCGTGCATCGGGAACACGAACGCGCGCGCGTCGACCCGACCTAGTGCCTCGAGCAGCTCCGCGCGGGTGCAGCTGAAGCCGTCCGGGTCGTTGGATCCGATGTGGGTGTGGGCGTCGAGGACCGTGACGCCGGGGACCTCCTCGCGCATGCGCTCGTACCAAGGCAGGAGACCTACGTCGGAGATCATCGGCGGGCCAGCCTAGCGCTAGGGTAGGCCGCGGACTCGCCCCCGGCTCCAGGAGTCGAAGGCACGATGGCTTCGCACGAGGTCCGCGACGAGCACGTCGACGGCCTCGATGGTCTGGCCCTGCTCTCACACGAGCATGGATTGCGTGCGGCTTTTTGCCCCGGCGCGGGCATGGTCGGCTACTCCCTGACGCACCACGGGGAGGAGCTGCTGGGGCAGCGCGGCGGCCTGGCGGCGTACCGCGAGCGCGGCTCGAGCTTCGGGATCCCACTGCTGCACCCGTGGGCCAACCGGCTGGACGGCATGACCTACTCCGAAGGAGGCCGCAGCGTCGCGCTAGACCCGAGCGGCTCGCCGGTGCACCTCGACGGCAACGGCATGCCGATCCACGGCGTGCTCGCGGCGAGCCCGCACTGGCGGGTGATCGGCAGCACGCCCGGCGGCGGCCGCGCGGCGGTGGCCGCGCGCCTCGACTACGCGGCCCACGAGGAGCTGCTGGCCGCATTCCCCTACCCCCACGAGCTGCACGTGCAGGCCGATCTCGTGGACAACGCGCTCACCATCGTCACGATCCTGCTACCCACGGCGGAGCTCGGGGTGCCGGTCTCGTTCGGCTGGCATCCGTATCTGCGCCTGCCCGGTGTGCCGCGCGCCGAATGGCGCCTGGAGCTGCCGGTGCTGCGGCGCGCGCAGCTCGACGGGCGTGGCCTGCCGACCGGTGACATCGAGACGGTGGCGATCGAGCCGGGCCCGCTCGGCGACCGCGCCTACGACGATCACTTCATCGAGCTCGACCGGCCGGCGATCTTCGCGGTGGAGGGTGGCGGGCGCCGGATCGAGGTCGAGTTCGGGCCCGGCTATCCATGCGCGCAGGTCTACGCGCCGGGCGCCGGCGAGGAGCCGTTGATCTGCTTCGAGCCGATGACGGCGCCGGTGAACGCACTCGTGAGCGGCGAAGGTCTCCGCACCGTGCCGCCGGGTGGAAGCTTCCGCGCCGAGTTCACGGTGCGCGTGAGCGATTCGGCCTGAGCCCGGCTCAGCCCTGGACTTCGAGCAGGAAGTGCGCCGGCTCGTCGCCCTCCCTGACCAGGCTGATGCGCCCGGCCACCGGCACGAGCAGCCCCTGGGCGTGCACGTAGCCGGTGTTGATCTCGGCCGACTCGATGCTGCCCTCGAGCAACTGGGTCATCTGCTCGCGGTGCTTGGGCAGGTTGGCTCGGTCCATGACCGGCGGCCAGGTCGCGGCCTCGAACTCGGACTCGGGGTAGCCGACGAGGTCGCTGAACGCCTGGTTGAGCGCCCGGAAATGGCCGTCGAGGCCGATCGTGGCCATCGGGTTCTTCACGTCGTCGAAGCCGGGGAGCGGCTCCCGAGCCGGGGTTGGCTCGGACGCGGACCCCGCGAACAGCGGACGGCGCACGGCGCTGGCCGTGGCACCGAGCGGCTCCAGCGGCTCGTGCTGGTCGTGGCGGTCGTGGCGCTCGTGGCGGTCACCCTCCTCCATGGCACGGCGGGCGCTGGCGGCATCGACGCCGGCCTCCTCGGCTGACTGGCGCGCGAGGGCGGCGGCCTCCGCCGCGGCGGCCGCAGCCTGCTCGGCCTGTTCGGCGCGGCGCTCGGCGGCCTCCACGGCCGCGGCGACGCGCTCTGCCTGCGTCTCGGTGTTCCTGGCGTGCTCCCCGGCGCGGCTCGCATGCCGCTCCGAGGTGACCGCGGCCTCGTCGGCGCGGCTGGCATGGCGCTCGGCGTTGAAGGCGGCGTCGCGCGACCGTCCCACGTGTCCCTCCGCGACCCCCGACGCTTCGCGAGCGCGGTCGGCGTGTGCGTCGGCCTCGGTCGACGCTTCAATGGCGCGATCGGCGTGTCCGTCGGCCGCGCCGGCAGCTTCCTGCGCGCGGGTTGCCCGCTCTCCGGCCGCGGTCGCGGCCGCCTGAGCGCCGGCGGCCCGTTCGGCCGCGACGGAGGCGGAGTCGGCCGAGCGCGATGCGTGCTCCTCGGCGGCACCGGCCACGTGGTCGACCCGGGCGGCGCGCTCGTGGGCGTTCCGAGCGGCCACCTCGGCGCGCGCGGCCCGATCTTCGGCGACCTTGGCGGCGCTCTCGACGCGCCCGGCGTGCTCTTCAGCTGCGCTCGTGGCGGTCTCGGCGCGGTCGGCCAGCGACTCGGCCGTCTCGATCGCCTGCTCGGCGCGGATCGCGTGCTCGGCGACCGCCCCGACCGCCTGCTCAACCTGCTCGGCTTGGCCCGCGACGGCGTCGGCGGCGCGCTCAGCGGCGGCGGCCAGCTCCCGCGCCTCCTGCGCCGACTGCTCGACCTCCGCGGCACGTCGCGCCGCCTCCCCGGCCGCCTGACCGGCGCTGGCCGCGCCCTCGCCGGCGGCCGCCGCGGCCTGTTCGATCTCGGTGGCCCGCCGCTCGGCCGCGCTGGCGGCCTGTTCGGCTCGGCCGGCGAGCACGTCGAGGTCGGCGCCGTTCGCGTCGCCGGCGTTGCTTTCCATCGCCGCGATCCGCTCGCCCAGCTCGCGGGCCTGTGCCTCGACCACCTGAGCGCGCTGCTCCAGCCGGCTGGAGTCGGCCTCGGCCGCCTCCGAGGCGCGGGCGGCCTCCATGGCGGCGCGCTCGGCGGCCGCCTCGGCACGCTTCGCGTGCGTCTCGACCCGGCCTGCCTCACCCTGGACTCGCTCGGCCACCTCCGCCGCGGCACGCGCCTGGGCGGCGCTGGCCTCGAAGGCCGCCAGGGCCTCGGTCACCTCGGCCGCGCGTGAGTCGATCGCGGCGAGCGTCTCGCGTGCGAGCTCCTGCGTGCGGGACGCCTCGCCCAGCCGCCTGGCCATGGCCCCGGCGGCGTCCACGGCCTCGGCCGAATGTCCGCGCGCGGTCTCGACCGCCTCGTCGGCGCCCTGCGCCAGCCGCTCGATGGTCGCCTGCGCCTCGCGCACCTCCCCGACGAGCGCGACCAGTTGCTCCGACTCGGCGGCTCCCGCCGCCGCGCCCGAGCGCAGCTCGGCGAGCTCCTCGCGCAGGCCGTCCAGCAGCTGGCGCGCCTCCTCGTCGCCGACCGCGTCGACCTGCACCTGCTCGATGCGGGCGCCCAGACCCTGGACGAGCGTGCGCGTCTCGTCCAGCTCGCGCCGCAGGCGCTTGCCCTTGAGCGCGTTCTCGCCCAGCTCAACGACGCGCTCTCGCAGTTCCTCCAGCTCGGCCTTCAGCCGAGCGTCGCCGGTTCCGCGCTCGCGGTCAAGGCCCTGCTCGAGCGCTTCCAGCTTGGCTCTCGTCTCGGTCTGCTCCTCGGCCAGGGCGCGCCGCTCCTGCTCGCCCGAGCGCTGGATCTCCTGCAGCCGGGCGCGCGTCTCGCCCAGCTGATCCACCAGCGCGTCGGTGCCGCGAGCCCGCTCGCCGGCGAGCTCCTCGAGCCGCTCGCGCGCGAACGCCAGCTGCACCTCCAACACCTCGCGGTCGCTCGCGAGCGATTCCTCCAATGACTCCAGACGCTCGCGCGTGTCCGCCAGCTCCGTGTGCAGCCGGTCACGCTCTTCGGCCTGCTCGGCCTCGAGCCGGGTGCGTTCCGAGGCGACCTCGGCCTGGATCTGCGACCCCGCCATGTGCTCCGCGCGGTTCCCGGCCTCCGCCAGCTCTTCCAGGCGCTCCCGCGTGGCGGTCAGCTCGCGCTCGAGGCGCGCTCGCTCGGACGCGCGCTCCTGTTCGATGGCACCGAGGCGCTCGCGCGTGGCACTGACCTCGTGCTCGAGTCGCTCTCGCGTTTGCGCCAGCTCGTCGCGCAACGTCTCCTGCCCGTCCGGCGCCTCGCGCCCTCCGAGCTCCTCGCGGGCGCCGGCCAGCTCGTGCTCGAGTTGCTCGCGCGCCTGCGCAAGCTGTCGCTCGAAATGCTCGCGTGTGCCCTGCAGCTCCCGCCGCATGCGCTCGCGCGCCGCTTCGAGCTCCTCTTCCAGGCGCTCGCGCTCCTCGGTGCGCTCTCCCTCGATTCGCGCGATCCGAGTGAGGGCCTCGCCCAGCTCCTCGCGCACCGCTCCGGCGGCGTCCTCGACCGACTCCGCCGCGCCGGTCTCCCGCAGGGCCGCCTCGAGCGAGCCCATCCGGTTCTGGACCTCGTCCACCCACTCCGCGATCCCGCGGTCGTCCGCCAGGGCGGTCTCCAGCGCGCCGACCTTCGCGCGCGTCTGGTCCACCTGCTCGCGCAGCCGCTCCTGGGCCTCCGGCGCGCCCGCCAGATCGCCGCGGATCCCGTCCACGGCCGTCCGCACGGCCTCGAGCTCGCGGCGCAGGCGTTCGCGCTCGGCCGCGCTCTGCTCGGCCTCGCGGCGTACGCGCTCGCCGTCTTCCCGCGCCTGGCTCTCGCCGGTTGCGCGGCTCTGCTCCAGCCCCTCGCGCAGACCCTCCACCTGATCGCGCATCTCGTCCAGCGCGCGGCGGGCCTCGGCCAGACCCGATTCGAGCCCGGCGCCGGCCTGCTCCAGCTCGATCAAGCGCGTGCTTGCCTCCGCTGCCTCTGTGCGGGCCACCTCTGCCTCGGCGCGCGCCTCCGCGAGCTCGGCGGCCGTGCGCTCCAGCGCCTGCTCGATGTCGTCGGAGCGCCCCAGCGCGACCTCGACGGCCTCGGCGATCTCTCCACCGGGGGTAGCCTCGGCCGGGGGCGCGGGCTCGGCGCTCGGCAGGGGAGGGGGCGCCGCGCCGACCGCCCGGAAGGCGACGATCGTGCCGGCGCTCAGCCCGTCCTCCTCCGGGTGGGCCTGGCCGGCGATCGCGGCGTAGATCCACTCGACCACGGTGTGGTGGCTCTGCTGCAGCTGCGACATCGCGTTGCCACTCGGCGCGGCGATCTCGAGCGCTTCGAGGAAGCCGTTGAACTCGAGGCTCTGACTCATGCTCACCGGCACGAGCGTCAGGCTCACCTCGAGCTCGTGCCCGTCCTTGCGCAGCGCGATTGTCTCGACCTGGCCGCCGCTCGTGGGGAGGTCGGCGTCGAGCTTGAGCGTCTCGGCCAGCGGGCGGCCCAGCATGCGTGGGGCGGGCCAGCCGAACAGCGCCTCGGCCGGCCGGCTCCATCGGGTGACCGAGCCGTCACGGTCCGTTAGGACGAAGCGGGCATCCACCAGCTGGCGCAGCAGCTCTTCGACGACCTCGGCAGCGGAGGCGCTCGTGATGGAGGGGTCCTCGTACATACGTCCTTTTTCTCGGTCGGTCGGGTGACCGGCTCCCACGACCGGCCCACCACCCGTGTCGGACATGCGTCGAGAGGACTAAAGGTCAGTCAAGGCCGTGTTCCAGAGCGCCCTTGACGGAGGCGTCCAGAGCATTGAGACGCTGCAAAGCCAGCGCCTCAGCGGTGCGCACGCGCCTGCCCGGCAGCGCGTCGGCGCCGTGGTGGGCCAGCACGCAGTGCAAGACCGCGTGCAGCTTGGCGTCCGGGAAGCCATCCAGGCGCGCCGCGCGCTCCACGATCATCTGCTGGCCGAGTGTCACGTGGCCCACCAGCGCACCCGCTTCGCTGAGCGCGATCTCGGCGCCCAGGTCGAACTCGCGCAGCTTGCCGATGTCGTGCAGCAGCGCCGCGCAAATCAGCAGATCGGAGTTCAGTCGGGGATGCAGGACGCACGCCTCCAGCGCGAGCGTGCCGACCGCCACGGTGTGCTCGAGCAAGCCGCCGAGGTAGGCGTGGTGTCCCGAGCGCGTGCAGGGCGCGCGGCGCAGGTCCGCTCTGAAGCTCTGGTCGCCGAGGAAGACGTCGAGCAGGGCGCGCAGGTCCGGGTCGTACACCTCCCGAGCGAGGTGCTCGAGGAAGCCGTCCAGCTCGTCGAGGTCGCGGTAGGCGGTGGGCAGGAAGGCGCCGGGGTCGTCCACCTCCACGCGGCGGATCGAGCGCAGCTCGACCTGCAGCTCGTCGCGGAAGCGCTCCACCCGCCCGCTGACGGCCACGAGGTCGCCGCGCTCGAACTGGCCGGCGAGGAAGTCGGCCTCGCGGAAAGCGCGCGCCTGGATCGCGCCGGAGCGGTCGCGCAGCTCGACCGCGAGGTACGGGCTCCCGCTCCGGGCGGTCAGCCGGTCCTTGCGCGTACACGCGAAGATGCCCTCGAGGTCGCTGCCCGCGCGCAGCTCCGCGATCGTCTGCGTCTGCTCCACGGCGGCCACGTTCTCATCGTGATGGGTGGACCGGACGCGGTCGGGTACCGTGAACTCGATGCAGGACGTGATCTGGAGCGACCGGCCCTCTCTCCGCAGACCGGTGATGGTGTGCGCCTTCAACGGCTGGAACGACGCGGGCGAGGCCGCCTCGGCAGCGGTCTCCTTCATCCGCGGCAGCTTCGAGGCCGAGGAGGTCGCCTCGATCGACCCGGAGGAGTTCTTCGACTTCACCGCCGTGCGACCGACCGTGCGGCTCACCGAGGGGGTCACGCGGGAGATCGACTGGCCGGTGGCCACTATCTCGGCCGCGGCGGTACCGGGCGCCGAGGGCGACCTGGTGATGCTGCAGGCGACCGAGCCGTCGCTGCGCTGGCGGCGCTACACCGACAATCTCGTCGCCACGGCGCGCGAGCTGGACGTGCGCATGGTGATCACGCTCGGGGCGCTGCTGGCGGACGTGCCGCACACCCGCCCGGTGGCGATCACCGGGCTGGCGTCAGAGCGCTCCCTGGTCGACAAGCTCGGCTTCCAGCACACGAGCTACGAGGGCCCGACGGGGATCGTGGGCGTGCTGCACAACACGTTCGCGAACGCGGGCATCCCGGCGGCGAGCCTGTGGGCGTCGGTGCCGCACTACGTGGCCGCCGCGCCCAACCCCAAGGTGGCGCTGGCGCTCGTGCGGGCGTTCGAGGGGATCGCCGGAGTGGTGGTCGACGCGGGCGAGCTGGAGAGCGCCGCCGACGACTACGAGCGCCAGGTCAGCGCGGCCGTGGCGAGCGACCCCGAGGTGAAGGCGTTCGTCGAGCGGCTCGAGACCGCGATGGACGAGGTGGGCCTCGACACGCCCGACGAGGAGGACCTCCCGTCGGCGGACACGATCGCGCGCGACTTCCAGCGCTTCCTGCGCCAGCGCGGCCCAGAGAGCTAGCGGTAGCGCGGGTCGTCCGCGGGCGGCGGCGGCGGTGCGTCGCCGCGGTTCTGCGTGATCAGGAATAGCCCGATCACGAGGCCGACGACGCCGATGATCATCAGGATCAGCCCCGCCGTCTGGATGTCCACGCCGGCCACCGTCGCGTCGACGGCGTACTTGAGGATCGCTCCGACTGCGATCAGGAATAGTGAGGTTCCGATGGCCATGGCTCAGGTCACTTTTCTGCGGCCGGGCAGATAATCCTGTAGTCGCAGAAGCGGCAGATCTCAGGCGACGGCGTGGGCTCGAAGCGCTGCTTGAGGATCCCGGACGCGATCTCCGACACCGTGGCGCGCACCCGGTCGAGCTCCTCGGCCGAGTGCTCCACGGGCACCTTCTCCCCGCTCAGCACGTAGAAGTAGCTCTGAGCCGACGTCTCCAGCCGCCACGACTCGCGGGCGCCCATCTGGTAGACGGACAGCTGGACGTCCTCGCGCAGCTCCTCCTCGGTCTTGGCCTTGCCGGTCTTGTAGTCGATCAGCTCGAAGGAGCCGTCCGGGTGGCGATCCACTCGGTCGACGCGCCCGCGCAACAGGTGCGGGCCGATCTTGAACGCGAACGAGCGCTCGAACCAGACCGGCTCGGCCTGCGACTCGTCGTCGAGCCGCCAGTAGCGCTCGAGCGCCTCCACTGCGCGCTCTCGGAACTGCAGCTCGTCGTCCGAGTCGCCGAAGCCGGACCGCCGCCACGAGATCTCGAACAGCTCGCGTAGCCGCTCGAGCGACCCGCCGCCCTCGGTGTGGAAGCGCTCCAGCACCTGGTGCATGACGATCCCGAAGCGCTGGTTGATGGTCGGCTCCTGGGGGATCCGGAAGACGCGCGCGAACTTGTACTTGAGCGGGCAGATTCGGTAGGTGTCGATGTCGGACGCCGACAGCATCAGGCCGCGCCCGCGCCGCGGGATGAACGGGTCGAGCGAGGCGTCGGAGCCGTTGCTCGTGCCGGGCAGCTCGGCCGGGTCACGCCCGGTGTCGCGCAGCCAGCCGTCGAGCCCCGACTCGTCGAAGATCTCACGCTGCTCGCTCGTGACGCACTGGGCGAGGATCTCGTTCACCTCGGGCAGCGCCGTCTCGAGCGTCTGCCCCTCGCGGGCGCGCTCGATCAGCGCCGCCACCTTGATCAGCTCGACGTAGCGCGCCACCGCCTGGTCGACGTCTAGGTACGTGTCGAGTCGCATCTCGCCCAGGCGCCCGCCGACCCGGGCGACCGTGTCCAGCAGCTCGTCGCGCATGATGCGGAAGGTGGAGTGCAGGCCCTCGGCGGGGCCGAACAGCTCCTCCTCGAAGGCCTCCTCCTCGAAGCCGAGGGCCTGGCGCGCCTCCTCGTAGAAGGGCGAGGGGCGCGGCGTGGTCCCGGGCGGGCCGGTCTCCGCCCAGGCAAGCACGAGCCCCTTGCGGGCGCGCGTCATGGCCACGTGGAGCAGGCGGCGCATCTCCGCCTCGTGCACCGCGCGCGGCGACTCGGCCTCGAGGCGCTCCTTGAGCAGCTCGTCGGGCACGTCTCTGTTGGGCGCGCGGTACTGGCCCGGCATGGCGCCGGCGGACAGGCCGAGCACGAAGACGTGGTCGAACTCGAGGCCCTTGGCCGCGTGCATCGTCATGACCGGGACGGCCGGCGCGGACGGCTGCCCGACGGCCTCCTCCTCGCGCAGCCCGGACTCGGCGACGGCGGCGATGTAGCGCGCGAACTCGCGAGCGGTGGCCTGCGGCTCGCGGCGCATGTAGGCCGTGGCCAGCTCGGGCAGCTTGGCGATGTTGCGCAACCGCTCGATCGTGTCCGCGTGGGTGGCGAACACCTGCTGGCGGCGCAGGCCGATGCGCTCGATCAGGCGCATCACGAACGCGTCGGGGCGACGGTCCTCGAACGCGGTCGCGGCCGAGCGGTAGAGCCGCAGGAAGGCGCGCGCGCGGTCGCGTCCCTCCTCCGACAGTTGCGGGCCCTCCAGCGCCGCCGCGACCGCCGAGGGCATGTCGAGCTTGCGCCGGCGCGCCAGCTGGGTCAGACGGGCCACGTCCACGGAGCGCAGCTCGATCGGCGGTCGACTGAGCGCGCGCACCACGGCGCCGGAGTCGGTCGGATCCGCCAGCGCGCGCAGCCAGGCCAGCACGTCGCGCACCTCGGCGCGCTGGAAGTACGCGGCGGCGCCGAGCGTGCGGAAGGGGATCGCGCGCTCCTCCAGCGCCGCGGCGACCACCGCGCCCTCGGCCTTGACCGAGCGCACCAGCACGCAGATCTCCTCCGGGGCGACGCCGCCCTCGATCAGTCGCTCGGCCTCGGCTGCCACGGCTTGCGCCTGCGCGCGCTCGGAGGTGCAGCGCCAGAAGCGCGCCCGCCCGCCGCTGGCACCCGTGAGCTTCTTCGGAATGCGCGCCTCGATCGGTGCGACCACCGCGGTGGCGGCGGTGAGGATCCGCCGCCCCGAACGGAAGTTGCGCTCGAGCTTGATCGTCGTGACGTCGGGCAGCTCGCGCTCGAACTCGAGCAGGTTCTTCTGCGAGGCGCCGCGGAAGCGGTAGATCGCCTGGTCGTCGTCGCCGGCGACCGTGACGTTCGCGTGATCCTCGACCAGCAGCCGCAACAGCATGCCCTGGGCGAAGTTGGTGTCCTGGTACTCGTCCACCAGCACGTGCCGGAACCGCCGCGCCGTGCGCTCGCGTACGTGTGGACGCTCGTGGAGCAGCTTGAAGGCGTGCACGATCAGGTCGCCGAAGTCGAGCGCGCCGCGCTCAGCGAGCATCCGGTCGTGGTCGGCGTAGAGGCGCGCGAACTCGCGCTCGCGGCAGGTGTGGGCGCGCTCGGCGTCGGTGCCCTCCGGCAGCGCGTCGGCCCAGGCGCGCAGCTCGTCGGCGGAGATCAGCTCGTCCTTGAGGCGGTCGATGCGCGACACGAAGCTGGCGAGCAGCGGTGCCGGGTTGCCGCGAATCTCGTGGTGGCGCAGCGACAGGTCGTTGATGCGCTCGAGCAGCAGGGCGAGCCGGTCAGCGGGGGTCACCGGCGTGAGGAACGGGTCGACGCAGGCCTCCAGCGCCTCGTCGCGCAGCAGCTTCAGGCAGAACGCGTGGAAGGTCGAGACGTTCAGCTCCTCGTACGGGGTGTCGAGCAGCGTCTCGAGGCGCTCGCGCATCTCGGCTGCGGCCGGGGTCGAGAAGGTCAGGGCGAGGATCGCGTCCGCGGGCGTGCCCTGTTCCACGAGCCACGCGAAGCGGCGGGTGAGGGTGCGGGTCTTCCCGGTGCCGGCGCCGGCGACGAGGCGCAGCGGCCCCCCGGGATGAGTGACGGCCGCGCGCTGGTTCGCGTTCAGGCCATCGAGGAGGTCGGGCATGCCGATCTAGGATACGCCGCCGGTTTCAGCCGGAGAGCAGCGTCCCCGAGGCCACCACGGCGGCGACGGCGAGCCCGATCGTCAGCGCCCGCAGCCGGCGCGGCGTGAGCCAGCGCACCCGCCGGGCGCCGAGGTAGGCGCGGGCTCCCGAGGCCGCTCCGACGGCCGTAGCCGCCCCCGCCATGCACTGCACGCACATGCCTCCGCAGTATGGCGCCTAGGATGGCGACGATGCCGCTCCCGGATGCCGACTGGCTCGGGCTCTGCCGACGTGCCGCGCACGCGGCCCGGGCGGCGGTCGTGGCGATGGACACCACGGCTGAGCGCTCGGTTCAGCACGGAGAGGGCGAGGGCGGCGATACCACGCTCGCGGTCGACAAGGCCGCCGAGGACGCGGTGTTCGCGGAGCTCGAGGCGCTGGGCGTGCCGCTGGTTGCCGTCTCGGAGGAGCGCGGCGAGGTGACCGTGGGCGGAGGGTCGCCCGACGTGCGGGTCGTGATCGATCCGGTCGACGGGTCGGTCAACGCCAAGCGCGGCCTGCCGTTCGCGTGCGTTTCGATCGCGGTGGCGTCGGGCGAGCGCATGGAGGACGTGGAGGTGGGCTTCGTGGCCGAGCTGGTCCCGGCGCGCGACTGGTGGGCTCTGCGCGGCGAGGGCGCGTTCTGCGAGGGGGAGCGGCTCGGCCCGCTGGAGCCCGGGCCGCTGGAGCTGCTCGGCCTCGAGACGGCGCGCCCGGAGCGCGTGGCGGCCGCCTCGGAGGCGCTCAGCTCGCTCGGGGCGCGACGGCTGCGCGCCCTCGGGTCGGTGGCGGCGTCGATGTGCCTGGTCGCCGGCGGGCGCCTGGACGCGATGGTCACCCTGCGCGAGGTGCGCTCGGTGGACGTGGCGGCGGCGCAGCTGATCGTGCGCGAGGCCGGCGGCACGGTGGCGCTGCCGGGCGGCGACGCTCTCGACCTCGAGATGCGCTCGCGCACGTTCGCGGCGCGCTCCGCGGAGTTGGTCGAGCAGATGCGGCAGCGCTTCTAGGGCCCGGGCGGCGAGCGTGTGCTCCGCTGCGCGTCGTATGCGGGCGCTCTGACTACCACCCTCGGGTTCGATCAGGACGGCGGCGCCGGCACCGGCCGCGCGGCTAGCGCGCGTGCCACCGCCAGCAGGTTCGATGCCGCGGCGCGGCCCGTGCTGTGGGACCAGTCCTTGCCCGCGTCGGTCTCGAGGTAGCTGTCGCCGGGCCCGGGTCCCCGGTTCCAGTACGTCCAGGCCTGTCCTGGGACCGTGTAGCCGATGTCGATCAGCGCCCCGGCGATCTCGCTGATCACGTGGTGCGCGCCGTCCTCGTTGCCGGTCACGACCACCCCGGCCACGCGGTTGTACGCGACGGGGCGTCCCTCGTCGTCCTGCTCGGACAAGAGGGCGTCCATGCGCTCCAGCACCCGTTGCGCCACGCTCGACGGCCGCCCCAGCCAGGTCGGGCTGGCGAACACGAGGATCTCGGCGGCCAGCAGCTGCTCTCGGATCGCCGGCCAGGCGTCGCCGTCGCCCATGTCGGACTCCACCCCGGGCTTGACGTCGTGGTCGACGACCCGAAGCGTCTCGATCGACACGTCTTCTGCGGCCAGCGCCTCGGCCACGACGCTCGCGAGCGCCGCCGTGTTGGACACGCCCGGCGATGGCTTGAGGGTGCAGTTGAGCACGAGAGCACGCATGGGGCACCCTTTCCCGCAGGATTGCCGCCTACACCGACCGGGCATGGGGGCACGGCATGGCAAGGCTGAGACGAGTCGACTGCTCCGGGACCGGCATCAGGCGCCGGCGCCGTGGCAAGGGGTTCGAGTACCTGGACGAGGACGGTCGGCGCGTGGCAGAGCCGTCCGTGGTCCAGCGCATCCGCGAGCTCGCGATCCCGCCCGCCTGGGAGGACGTCTGGATCTGCCCCTACCCCAACGGGCACATCCAGGCGACCGGCATCGACGCCGCCGGGCGCAAGCAGTACCGCTACCACGACCGCTGGCGCCAGCGGCGCGACGCGGAGAAGTTCGAGTCGATGATCCGCTTCGCGCGCGCGCTGCCGAAGCTGCGGCGACGCGTGGCGAAGGACCTGCGCCGCAAGGGCATGCCGCGCGACAAGGCGCTGGCGTGCGCCGTGCGGCTGCTCGACCTCGGCTTCTTCCGCATCGGCTCGGAGGACTATGCGGAGGAGAACGACACGTTCGGGATCGCCACGATGCAGAAGCGCCACGTGACCGTTTCAGGCGACGAAGTGAGCTTCGATTACGAGGCCAAGGGCGGCCAGCGCCGCCGGCAGACCGTCGACGACCCTCAGGTGGCGCGCATCGTGAAGGCCCTCAAGGAGCGCCGCGGCGGCGGCGACGAGCTGCTCGCCTACAAGGACGGCCGGCGCTGGGCCGACGTCAAGTCCCCCGACATCAACGAGTACGTCAAGGAAGCCGCCGGAGCGGAGTTCAGCGCCAAGGACTTCCGCACCTGGAGCGGCACGGTGCTGGCCGCCGTTGCGCTCGCGGTGTCCGGTCCGGCGCAGGGCACTCAGAGCTCGCGCAAGCGGGCCAAGGCGCGCGCCGTCAAGGAGGTGGCCCACCACCTCGGCAACACGCCGACCGTGGCCCGCACCTCCTACATCGACCCGCGCGTGTTCGATCGCTTCGACGGCGGTCTCACGATCGCGGGGGTCCTGCCCGAGCTCGCCGAGGCGCAGGTCGCCTGGCCGGATCTGCACGGCGAGATCGAGGCTGGGGTGCTCGACCTGCTCGTAAAGGACACCGACTCGGAAGCGGTCGAGAAGGCCTCGGAGCTCGTGAAGGAGCTCGAGGAGGTCGCGGCCTAGCGCACGCGCATGCCGAGCCCGGCGTCCCAGTGCAGGGGCGACGAGTAGCGCTGCAGCGGTGCCTCGGGAACCTGGCCGATGCGCACGCCGCGAGCGGTGTCGGGCGGGCAGATCGCAACGTAGCGCGCGAAGCCGCCGACCCCGCCGCCGAAGCGCGGGAAGCCCATGTTCACGAGGCAGCCCGTGGCGGGCACGCCGGACAGGTCCGCCACGCCCTCGGCCTGGGCGAAGCCGTTGTGCATCAGCCAGTCCTCGCCCTCGAGCGTCGGGGTGGAGTCGGTGTCGAGCGGCTCGTGGCCGTGGAAGAGGATGTGCCGCTTGAGGTGGAGGAACTTCAGCGCGTCGAGCGAGACGCCCGGGAACTCGGTCAGCGCCGCCAGGGCCGGGTCGGGCCAGTCGTGCGACCAGTCGGAGCGCACGAACACCACGCTGCCCTCGGGGATGCGTCCGTGGCGACGCTCGAAGCGGCGGATGTCCGACACCTGGAGGTGGTGGTTGAAGTCCTTGCGCACCTGCCGCACGATCGAGATCACGATCAGCTTGCGGACCGCGAACGTCGGTGGCAGCTCGTCGATGGCCGCGTACTCGGGGGCCCAGTGCGCCGGCGGGTCGAGCTGGGTGCCGAACTGGTCGGTGGAGAGGTGGTAGGCGGTCGCCTCGAAGCCGGACTGGGCGTAGGTGTACGCCTGGCCGGTGGCGGGGTCGACGGCGGGCTCGAACACGGATGGGCCGAAGCCCTTCCAGACCGGGATCTGAGGCGTCAGCCGGTGTGAGAGGTCGATGTACTTGGCGGAGCCGAGCGTCCTGTCATAGGCGCCCCACAGGTCGCCTCCGCCGTTGGCGAGCGCGGTGCCGGGCGCCAGGGCCACGGCTATCGCGATCGCTGCCAGCCAGACGCGCTTCACGCTTGGTGTTTTCCCCGCCGCGCCACCGAGGAAACTCAGCGGCGCTCGACGGCCACGCGCAGGCCGAAGGCGATCAGCACCACGCCGGTGGTCCGCTCGAGCCACGCCTTGACTCGCGGGGCGGTGAGCACGCCGCGCGCGTGCTGCACCAGGTGGGCGTACGCCGTGAGCCAGATCAGCCCGACCACCACGTGGATGGCGGCCAGCGTCATCGTCTGCGGCAGCACCGGCGCATCACGGTCCACGAACTGCGGCAGGAACGTGAGGAAGAAGAGCGCCGGCTTGGGGTTGAGCACGGTGCTGATCACGCCCTGCATGAAGGCACGGTGCGGCGCCACGATCGCGGCCGGCGGCGGTTCGGACGGCGACTGTCTCGAGGCGCGCAGCGCCTGCACACCGAGGTACACGAGATAGGCGGCCCCAGCGAGCTTGACCGCGGTATAGGCGGTGGCCGAGGCAACCAGCAGCGCCGACAGCCCCGCCGCGAGGGCGATGCCGTGCACCAGCAGCCCGGTGAGGTTGCCGAAGATCGTCTTCTGCGCGAGCGACGTGCCACCCACCAGCACCTGCCGGGTGACGAGCGCCATGTCGGCGCCGGGGATCACCGTCACGAGGATCGATCCGACGAGGAACGGCAGCAGCACGTCGAGCGGCAGGGGCACCGCTCAATCCTGCCACGGGCCGTCGAGTCGCGTCAGCTGCGGGCGCCGAAGTCGGTCGCCCAGGTGCAGGCCGGCTGCACGCCGCTCGCGATCGGCGCGTCGTAGGCGAGCCCGATGCCCACCTCGCGGAACGAAGCGTTGAGGATGTTGGCCCGGTGGCCCGGGCTGTTCATCCACATCTCCATGATCGATCGCGGGCGGGACTTGTTCTTGGTGCCCCAGCCGAGGTTCTCGCCCACGACCCAGCGGTTGGCGTCCCGCAGATAGCCCTCGCGGCGGATCCGGTCGACGAACGAGCCGCCGCCGAGCGTGTCGTGCGAGAAGTAGTTGCGGCGCGCCATGTCGCGCGCGTGGCGCCGGGCGGCCCTAGACAGGCGCTTGTTGAGCGTCAGCCGGCGCAGTCCGTAGTGCGCCCGCTCGGTGTTCAGGGCGCACAGCGTGGCTCTCAGGATCTGGCGCTTCGTGGCGCTCGCCGGCGTCGCGTTGGCGGCCGGACAGGCCTGTTCCGCCAACGCGGGTGGAGCAGCGAGCAGCGCCCCGGCCAGAACGACGAGGGCGACGACGAAAAGGTGCGGTTTGAGTAGGCGGAGGCTCATCAAATGGAACTAGTCCACGGGTGTTGTCGCCCTCAACCGAGGCGTCTGCCCGTGCCGCCGACCCGTTATGGACGGATGTACGAAGGGAAGGGGAGGGCATGCCACCAACCGCGATCCTCGACATCGATGGGACCCTCGTAGACACCAACTACCAGCACGCGCTGGCCTGGTTTCGGGCCTTCCGCCAGCACGGCGAGCTGCTGCCCATATGGCGCATCCACCGCCACATCGGGATGGGCGGCGACCACCTCGTCGAGGCCCTCTGCGGCGAGCAGGTGGAGGAAGAGAAGGGCGAGGACATCCGCTCCGCAGAGAAGGCGCTGTACATGGCGCTGATCGGCGAGGTCGAGCCGCTCGCCGGCGCGCGTGAGCTGATCGCCGATCTCAACGCGCGAGGCCACGCGGTGGTGCTGGCCAGCTCGGCCAAGCCGGACGAGGTCGAGCACTACCTCGACCTGCTGGACGCCAGGGACCTGGTGGACGCCTGGACCGACTCAGGCGACGTGGAGGCCACGAAACCAGAGCCCGACCTGGTGCACGCGGCGATGGACAAGGCGGGCGGCGGCGACGCGGTGATGGTGGGCGACTCGACCTGGGACTGTGTGGCGGCGGGTCGTGCGGAGATCCCGACCGTGGCCGTGCTGACCGGCGGTTTCTCCGAGGCGGAGCTGCGCGAGGCCGGAGCGGTGGCCGTGTTCCACTCGATCGAGGAGCTGAGGGAGCGAGTCGGGGAGACTCCACTGGGCGATGGCCAGGAAGCTTGAGACCTACCGCGCCAAGCGCGACTTCGACAAGACCGCGGAGCCGCCGGGCGGCGACGGCGCGGGTTCGAAGGGACGGTTCGTGGTCCAGGAGCACCACGCCCGGCGCCTGCACTGGGATCTGCGCCTGGAGCACGACGGCGTGCTGGTGTCGTGGGCGCTCCCGCGCGGCGTGCCGGCCCACCCCGACGAGAACCGGCTCGCGGTGCACACGGAGGACCACCCGCTCGAGTACCTCGACTTCGAGGGCGACATCCCGAAGGGCGAGTACGGCGCCGGGACGATGGCGGTCTGGGACCGCGGGACCTACGAGGCCGAGAAGTTCCGCGAGGGGGAGGTGATCGCGACGTTCAACGGCGAGCGGCTGAACGGCCGCTACGCACTGTTCGCCACGCGCGGCAAGGACTGGCTGCTGCACCGCATGGACCCGCCGGCCGATCCGAGCTACGAGCCGATGCCGGACAGCATCAAGCCGATGCTGGCGCGATCCGGTGAGCTGCCGCACGACGAGCGCAAGTGGGGCTTCGAGGTCAAGTGGGACGGCATCCGCACGGTCGCCTTCCTCGACCACGGCCACATCAGCCTGCAGGGCCGCAACTTCACCGACTTCACCCCGCGCTACCCGGAGGTACGCGAGCTGGCGCGCGTGCTGGGCGCGCGGCGGATGATCCTCGACGGCGAGATCGTCGCCTTCGACGACAAGGGCAGGCCCAGCTTCGAGCGACTGCAATCGCGCATGCACCTCGCGTCGGACTCCGCCGTGCGCCGCCGCATGCGCGACACCCCCGTCACCTACGTGGCCTTCGACCTGCTCTACCTCGACGGCCACTCGACGCTCACGCTCTCCTACGAGCAGCGGCGCGAGCTGCTCGAGGCGCTGGAGCTGGACGGGCCCTCGTGGCGGGCCCCCGCCTACCACCGCGGCGAGGGCGGCGCCCTGCTGGCGGCTACGCGCGAGCTCGGCATCGAGGGGATCGTCGCCAAGCGGCTGGCCAGCACCTACGAGTCGGCCCGGCGCTCCTCGTCCTGGCTGAAGATCAAGAACGTGGAGGAGCAGGACGTGGTGATCGGCGGCTGGACGTCCGGAGAGGGCGGGCGCACCGGCCGCGTCGGCGCGCTCGCGGTGGGCGTCATGGACGACGGCAAGCTGAAGTACGCCGGCAAGGTCGGCAGCGGCTTCACCGAGCAGACGCTGGCCCTGCTGCAGCGCGAGCTCGAGCCGCTGCGGCGGGACGACTCGCCGTTCGAGGGCCGGCAGCCGCCGAAGGGCACCGTTTTCGTCGAGCCGCGCCTGATCGCGCGGGTCGAGCTGCGCGAATGGACACGCACCGGAACGATGAGAGCGCCGTCTTTCAAGGGTCTAAGAGATGACGTCGACCCGCAGGATTGCGTGCGCGATGAAGGGCCGCGCGGCTAAGCGATGTAATTTGGAGGAGCTATGGCAAGGGCAATTTGGAGCGGTGCGATCAGCTTTGGGCTGGTCAACATCCCGGTGAAGCTGTACAGCGCGGTCTCGAAGAAGACCGTGCGCTTCCATCAGATCGACTCCGAGTCGGGCGGTCGCGTGCGCCAGAAGCGCGTCGGCCCCGACGGCGAGGAGGTCCCCTACGACCAGATCGTCAAGGGGTACGAGATCGGTCCCGATCGCTACGTGACGATCTCCCCGGACGAGATGGAGTCGCTCGAGCCGCAGAAGACGCGCACGATCGACATCGAGGACTTCGTGGACCAGGCGGAGATCGACCCGATCTTCTACGACCACCCCTACTACCTCGCGCCCGACACCGGCGCGGCCAAGGCGTACCAGCTGCTGGTCGACGCGATGGAGGATGCGGGCAAGGTCGCGATCGCCCGCGTGGTGATCCGCTCCAAGGAGAACCTCGTGGCCATCCGCCCGCGCGAGGGGCTGCTTGCCATGGAGACGATGCTGTTCGCCGACGAGGTCGTGCCGACCGACTCGCTCGACGAGCTGACGACCGATGTGGACGTCAAGACCAGCGAGCGCGAGCTGACCATGGCCAGGCAGCTGATCGACTCGCTCTCGTCGGACTTCGAGCCCGAGAAGTACCACGACGAGTACCGCGAGCGGGTGCTCGACCTGATCGAGCGCAAGGCCCAGGGCGAGACGATCGTGATCGAGGAGCCCACCGAGGAGCCGGAGCAGGTGCCCGACCTGATGGCGGCGCTCGAGGCGAGCATTGCCGGCGCGAAGGGCAAGGAGAAGCCCAAGCCCAAGCCGAAGAAGCGCGCGCCGGCCAAGAAGAAGGCAGCCGCCAAGACCTAGTGCCACCAGCGGCGCGCGTGGAGGTCGAGGTCGAGGGCCGCCGGCTCTCGCTCTCCAACCTCGCGAAGGTCATGTACCCCGACACCGGCTTCACCAAGGGGCAGGTGATCGACTACTACACGCGCATCGCGCCGGCGGTGCTGCCGCATCTGCGCAACCGGCCGCTGACGTTGAAGCGCTACCCGAACGGGGTCGAGGGCCAGTACTTCTACGAGAAGCGCTGCCCCTCACACGCCCCCGAGTGGGTGCGCCGCGAGCAGGTCGAGAAGATCACCTATTGCGTCTGTGACGATCTCCCGACGCTGGTGTGGCTCGCCAACCTGGCGGATCTGGAGCTGCACCCGTCGCTGTCGCTCGTGGATGACATCAACCGCCCGACGGTCATGGCGTTCGACCTAGACCCGGGGCCGGGCGCGGGCCTGCCCGAGTGCTGCGAGGTGGCGGTGTTGCTGCGCGACGCGCTGGAGGCGCTGAACCTGCGGAGCTTCGCCAAGACCTCGGGCTCGAAGGGCATCCAGGTGTATGTGCCGCTCAACAACGACGACGTGGACTACGACAACGGCACGAAGGCGCTCTCGCACGCGCTCGCCAAGCACCTGGAGGCCAAGCACCCGAAGCTGATCGTCTCCCAGCAGCGCAAGGAGCTGCGCGAGGGCAAGGTGCTGATCGACTGGAGCCAGAACGACGAGCACAAGACCACCGTCAACGTGTACTCGCTGCGTGCCCGCGAGCGGCCGACGGTGTCCACCCCGCTGGCGTGGGAGGAGCTCGACGACCCCGGGTCGCTCGTGTTCGAGACTGCGGATGTGCTCGAGCGCTTCGAGCGCCATGGCGACCTGTTCGCACCGGTCGTGGAGCTGACGCAGGAGCTTCCGGACCTGTGAGGATCCGCGAGGTCGTCCTGCCCGCCGAGGACCCCGCCGTGCCGACGGCCTTCCACCCAGAGCGCTACGGCTCGAGCCGGGTGCGGTTCGAGGAGGGGCCGGCGGTGTGCTCGCATTTCGCGGTCAACGTGCCGCCGGAGCGCTTCGGGGAGGCCGTGGCGTGGGGACGGACCCAGAGCGAGCTGATCCAGGACGATGTCCCGTTTCCGCTCTGGCGCGCCCGCGCGGCCTACTACTTCGACCCGGCCGGCAACCTCGTCGAGCTGATCGCACGGGACCGGGCGCCGGGGGACGAGCTGCTGATCGAGGTGAGTGAGGTGGGGCTGCCGGTTGCCGACGTGGGCGCGGCGGCGGAGTTCCTCGTCGCCGAGCTGGGGCTGGCCCACTTCAGCGGCGACCGCGAGAGCTTCAGCGCGGTGGGCGACGACCGCGGCCTGTTCATCCTCGTCCCGGTGGGGCGCGCGTGGCTGTTCACCGATCGCCCCGCCACGGATGCGCCCGTGCGGGTCACGATCGAGGGCGAGGCCGGGCGCGAGCTGCGAGTGCCCGGGTCCGACCATGTCGTAGAGGTAGCCTCCGTCTGACGATGGTCGACTGGACGCTCGCCCGGCAGGTGGCGCGCCTCGCGGCGGGCACGGGCGACGAGGGGCCGCCGCAGGCGGAGTTCGAGGCCCTGTGTGCCGAGATGGAGGGCTACGTGGCGGCGTACACGCGACTGTCGCCCGCCACGCCGATCCCCGGCGCCGAGGTCGTGGACCGCGGCGAGTGGGCCTCGGTCAACCTGGACTCGCTGGCGCAGATGCTCGACCCGGTGGCCGACCGGCTCGACCGGCGGCTGGAGTTCGCGGGACCGCTCGCGGGCGCGCTGAAGGCGGGCGCGGCGGCGACGCTGGCCGCCGAGGCCGGGCTGGTGATCGGCTACGTCGCGCAGCGCGTGCTCGGCCAGTACGAGGTGTCGCTGCTGGGCGGCGACGCGCCGCCGCGGCTGCTGTTCGTGGGCCCCAACCTGCGCAAGGCCGTGCGCGAGCTGGATGTTGAGTCGGAGGCTTTCCATCGCTGGATCTGCGCGCACGAGCTGACGCACGTCTTCCAGTTCCAGGGCGTCGGCTGGCTGCGCGACCACCTGAGCGGCATGGTGCGCACCTACCTGTCCACGGTGGAGGTGCGCATCGAGCGCGGCGCCGCAGGCGGGCTGCCGTCTTTGCCGGACCCATCGAAGGTCGTGGAGGCGTTCCGCGACGGCGGGCTCGCCGCGCTGGTTCAGACGAAGGAGCAGCGCGCGCTGATGGCCCGCATGCAGGCGGCGATGGCGGTGGTGGAGGGGTACTCCGAGCACGTGATGGACGCGATCGCGGCCGACGCGATCCCGGGCCACGAGGCGCTGCGCACCGCGATGGACGCCCGCCGGCGCAGCCGCTCGGCACCGGAGCGGCTGATCGAGCGCCTGCTCGGGCTCGAGATGAAGATGCGCCAGTACGAGCAGGGCAAGGTCTTCTGCGACGCCGTGGCCGCCGCCGCGGGCATGGAGGGCCTCAACCGAGTCTGGGAAGCGCCCGAGGCGCTGCCCACGCCCGCCGAGCTGGACCACCCGTCGGACTGGCTGGCGCGCGTGGGCCCGGCGCCGGCCGCCGCGGCGTAGCGCTCCGTTAGCGCCCTCTTCGACGCCGGTGTAACGCGGCGCGGCCCCGGGTTTACGTACATGTGTTCGGTGGTATAGTTCTACCGAGCTTAGATTTAATAAGGATCACGAAAGCCCCCAGCAACCGCCCGAACCGACCCGGGCACCCCCAGGAGGGGAAGGAGCAACACACATGGCTACTCAGACAGAGACCCAGCGCAAGGCGACCGCCCAGAAGGCTGCAGCGACCCGTCGCCGCAACGCCGCCAAGCGCAGCCAGTCCGCCCGCAAGGCCGCGGAGACCCGCGCGCAGGCGGAGCTGAACACCCTGCAGGTCGTCCAGGCGCAGGCCGAGCGCGCCGTGCTGATCCCGGTAGGCGCTGCCCTCGTGGCGCGCGACGCCGTGGTCGATGCGACCAAGCCGTACGTCGAGGGCCGCGAGAGCGCCGAGCGCGAGCTCAAGGGCCTCCAGAAGCGCGTCGGCACCAGCCTGCGCAAGTTCGAGCGCCGGGGCGCCACGGCCCGCAACCGCACGGTCCGCGAGGTCAAGCGCACCCGCACCCGCGTGGAGCGCGAGCTGCGTCAGCGCCGCAGCAAGGCCGTGCGGACGGTCAAGCAGAACCGCCGCGACGTCGAGAAGCAGGTCAAGACGGCTCGCCGTGAGGTTCAGGGCCAGGCCGAGACGCTCGTTTCGCGCGTCGCGTCGCTCGCCTAAGCACCACCGCTTCCCCCCGGCCGGTGAGGAGACCGGGCCCGGGGTGAGGCTGGCGGCCACATACTCGCCGCCAGTGCAGTATCTCTCCTCCCTCAGCCGGCGCCGTCCCCTCGGGGGCGGCGTTGGCCTTTGAGGCGTCGCGTTTCGCGTATGCCATCATCGAAGTGGATGCCCTCCGTCGAACAGATTCAGGACGCGCTCCGCAAGGTCATCGATCCGGAGCTGCGCAAGGACATCGTGTCGCTCGGCATGGTCCGTTCGATCGAGCAGCCCGAGGAAGGCCGCGTGGACGTTGTCGTCTCGCTGACCACGCCGGGATGCCCGATCCGCGCCCACTTCGAGAAGGCCGTCGTCGAGAGCGTTCAGGCGCTCGGCGTGCCGACCGTGACGGTCGCGTTCGACGTGCTCTCCGACGAGGAGAAGTCCACGCTCGCCCAGCGGCTGGGTCGCCAGGGCGGCCTGCCGGAGGGAGCACTCGCCGCGGTCAAGAACGTGGTCTGCATCGGCTCCGGCAAGGGCGGCGTGGGCAAGTCCACGATCACCGCCAACCTCGCCGCCGCGCTCCAGGCCGACGGCATGACCGCGGCCGCGCTGGACGCCGACGTCTGGGGCTACTCGATCCCGCGCATGCTGGGAGTGCACGGCCGGCCGATGGTCTCGCCCCAGCGCAAGATCCTGCCGCTGGACGCCGCCGGCGGCGTCAAGGCGATCTCGATCGAGTTCTTCCTCAACGAGCAGGACCAGGCGATCACCTGGCGCGGGCCGATGCTGCACAAGGCCATCCGCCAGTTCCTCGAGGACGTCGACTGGGGCGAGCTCGACTACCTGCTGATCGACCTGCCGCCGGGCACCGGCGACGTCTCGATGACGCTCGCACAGCTGCTGCCGCAGGCCCGCTTCGTGATCGTCACCACGCCCCAGCAGGCCGCGCAGAAGGTGGCCAAGCGCGCCGCCGAGACCGCTCTGCGCTTCGACCTCGAGATCGCCGGCGTGATCGAGAACATGTCGGGCTTCACCACGCCGAACGGCGATCGCTTCACGATCTTCGGCGAGGGCGGCGGGCAGCTGCTCGCTGACGAGCTCGACGTACCGCTGCTCGGCAAGATCCCGCTCCAGGAGGAGCTGCGCATCAGCGCCGACGAGGGTCGCCCGCTGGTGCTCGAGGATCCCGACGCCCCGGCCGCGCAGGCGATCTACCACGCCGCACGCGGTCTGATCGCCGCCACGCCGCAGCAACTGGCGGTCTTCCAGCCGCCGTCAGGCCCACCGGTGCCCCAGGTGACGGGCACCGCGCTGCCGATGGCGCCCTAGCGCAAACCGCCATAGATTTGCCGGGTGTCGGTCGATTCCGCGCCCGTCGTGCGCCCGGCGGTGGGCGGCAAGGCCGTCGAGCTGCTCAGCCAGGCGCTGCTGATCACGGCCGTGCCCGCGGCCCTGGGGCCGCACGACTACGGCACGCTGGCGCTGATGCTCGGGGTGGCCACCGTCGCTTCGAGCGCCCTCGCCCTGGGGGGCCCAGCGGCCGTCTCGCTGGCGGTCGGCGCCGTGCCGCCCGACCGCCGGGTCGCCACCGCACGCGCCCTCGCGCTGCGCGGCCTGGCGTGGCGCGAGCTCGCTGTGCTGACCGGGTTGGTGGTGGCGCTCGCGGCCGGGGTGTCGCCGGCGGTCGCGACGCTGCTCGCCGTCGCGGCGGCACTCGACGGTGCGGCCACGACGGCGGCGCAGGCCACGCTCGCCGCCGGTCAGCCGTGGGCGTTCGCCCTGCGCTGGCCGGTGCAGAACCTGGCCCTGGTGGTGGCGGCGCTCGTGGTGCGGCCCGGAAGCGCCACAGACGCCGCCGCGACGCTGGTCGTTGCGACCGTCGTGGCCGCCGTCTTCTCGGCGGCGGTCGCCGCCCGGCACCTGCGCGGGCCGGCCGCCATCGGAGTGTCCGCGGGCGCGCTCGCCTGGCGGCTCGGCCTGGCGGGCGCGCTGGCGCAGCTGCAGCAGCGCGGCGCGGTCCCGGTGGCCGCCGCGCTCGGTGTGAGCAGCGTCGAGACCGGCTGCGCCGCCGTGGCGATCGGGGCGGCGGTGGCGCTGATCACGGCGGTCGTGCAGGTCTTCCTGATCGAGCTCCCGGTGGCCGCACGACGGGTCGCGGCCGGCCACGGGACGGCGGTGCTCGATCGCGGCGCGCGGCTGGCGCTCGGCGCGGTGGCGGCCGGCGCGGCGATGGCGCTCGCCGGCGTGCTCGCCGGCCCGCCGCTGATCGAGGCCGTGCTTGGCGACGACTTCGCCAGCGCCGGGGATGCGCTCGGGCCTGCGCTGGCGGCGGTGCCGCTCGCCCCGATCGCGGCCATGGGCGCCAACCACGCTCTGCTGGCCGGGCGCACGACCACGCGCGTGCTGCTCGCCGGCGCGGGGGCCATCGGCTTCGGGGTGGCCGCGCTCGTGCTGCTCTCGACCGTCGGCGACGCCTCCGACGTAGCGCTCGCCACGTTGGCGGGGGCGGCCGCGGCCGCCGCGGCGGCCAGCCCTCTACGCGCGCCCGCCCGCCAAGCTGACGGCCGGCGCCGCGGTGGCGGCAGCGGCGATCTGGGGACTGGGCGCGCTGACGACCTAGGCGCGCCGCAGCTTCGCCACTCCGTCAGCGCCCGGTAGCTCGACCTCGAGCAGGGCGGCGACGGTCGGGGCGATGTCCACATGGCGCCACGGGCCGTTGCCGTTCGCCTCCACACCCGGGCCCGGGAGCGCGAGCATCCAGGCCTCGCCCGCGACGTGGTTGGCGGACCGTCCGGTCGCGCCGCCCGCGCCGCCCGGCCGCAGCACCACCCCGTGTGCCGGCGAGACCACGGCGTCGACGTCCGTGGCCGACGCCGGGTTCCACTCGACGAGGAGGTCGGGAAAGCGCTCGGCCTCCGTGCCCTCGCCGAGCACGGCGCGGGCCTCGTGCACGCCTGCCACCGCCGGACCGCCGCCGGGCCGGTCCCGGAAGCTGAGCAGGCCCTCCCGCAGCCGCTCGACGAGCGCCGGCACGTCGGCGGGGTTGACGCAGCCGTCGCGTTCGCGCCCGCGGACGTTGAGCTGGACCGCCCCGATCGGCTCGGCCGGAGGGGCAAAGGCCTTGGTCTCGCCCCAGTCGCCGCTCGTCGACAGCCCGCTCGCCAGGCGGAGCGCCAAGCGATCGGGCATCGCCCGCGCCACAGCGGCGCGGAGCCCGGTCGGCACGGCGCCGCGCAGCCGCCAGACGCCACTGGGTGCGGTTTCCGCGGCCGGCGGTCCGTCCCGCAGCACCGCCTCGACCATGCCGGTCATCAGGTCGCTGCGGCTGGCGTTCGCGCCCATGCCAACAGGCGACAGGATGAGCAACGTGGCGTCGTCGCCCGCCGCCGCCACGATGCGACCGAGAGCCTCGTCGGTCCGCTCGTAGAAGCCGTCCAGCGCGTCGCCCAGTCCCGCGTCCTCGAGCGTTTTGCCCCCGGCCACCTGGGAGCTGTCCCAGAACAGGTGTCCGCCCACGTGGGCGGCGATCAGATGGCACCAGAGCAGGTCGGGTTGCACTCGATCGACGAGCTGCTCCGCCGCTGTCGCGACGCGCCCGGACGCCTCGGACAGCGTGGTCGCCATCCGCCGCAGCATCCGCAGGCTGGGACGGCCGTAGACCTCGTCGAGCGTGTCCGAGGCGCCGTGCTCGCGGCGCAGCTCTCCCGCCAGCTCCTCGGGCAGGCCGAGGCGGCGCAGCGTCACCCGGTTGTGGAGCTGCCATCCGCACAGCACCGCGCCCTCGACCTTGCCCCCCGGATGCCCCTCGTAGGGGTCGATCAGCACGACCCGCTTGCCTGCATCCGAGGCGGCGCACCAGACGCTGTGCTCGACCGGTCGCAGGTCCGGCTCGATGCGCTGCGCGGCGCCGTTCCATACGAAGGGGTAGAAGCGCCCGGTTCGCGAGGGCCGCCGGCCCGTTGGCATCGAAAAGAACACGGCGCCGTGGAGCAGCTCGATCCCGTCCACGTCGGCCATCGGCTGCATCGGAGCGCGTTCGCGCAGGCCGGCGAGCACCGGCATGCGGCCCTCGTCGAGCAGCCGCTCGGTACGGGGCGCCGACAGTGCATCGAGGGAGACGACGGCGATCATCGGGGTTCCGCCGCCAGCGTAACTCCGACCCATTCCGCGCCGCGAGCGGCAGAGGCACGCAGCGCCTCGAGCACCGCGTGGCAGCGCACGCCGTCCTCGGCGCTCGCCAGGTCCCCGGCGTCCTCGCCCCTGGCGCGGCCCGCGAAGGCGGCCAGCTCGGCGGTCAGAGATCGCACCAGCGCGGACGCGTCAGGACCGGCGCCCAGGCGGGCGAGCGCGTTGCGCCAGGGGCCGCCGCGGCGCACGGTCGGTCCACCGCCCCCGAGCCGGCCGAGCTCCGCGTAGGGGCGGCCCTGGGCCACCGCGAAGCGTGCGCTGCCGCGGCCTTCGGCGAGCTCGAGCTCGCCCTCCGCGGCGTCGGGGCGCAGCACGGCGCAGCGCGCCCGCGCGACCGGCCCGCCGCCGATCCACGCGGTCAGGTCGGCGGCGTGGCTGCCGAGATCGGCGAGCGCGTCGTCGCTCACCGTGTGCGGCGCCCAGGCGCTGCGCCGGTAGGCGATCCGGAGCTCCAACGTCACCCGGCTCAGGTGCCCCCTGCGCGGCGGAGCGCAGCTCCCGCCAGACGGGATCGAAGCGGCGGCTGAATCCCACGGACGGGGCGGGACTGAGGTGCGCCAGGGCCGTCGCGCCGGCGAGATCCCCGCCAGGCGGCTTCTCGACCAGCACGGCCAGCCCGGCCTGCGTGGCGGCCGCCGCCGGCTCGACCTGCGCCCGCCCGTCGAGCGCCAGCACGACGGCGTCCACGCAGCGGGCGGCGATCAGGTCGCGCCAGTCGGCGAACACCGCCGAGGCATCGAGGCCGGCGGCGCGGGTCGCGGCTTCGCGGCGGCCCGCGTCGGGCTCGGCGATCGCGACCAGGCGGGCGCCCCCGCCTCTCCCAGCCTCCGCGAGCGCGGGCATCCAGCCGCGCTCGGCCAGGCGGCCGCATCCCACGAGCCCCACCTTGAGCGGCAACATGCGGCGCGCGAGAATACTCTGAAGTGACCGTGACGGGGCCGGGGTTCAGTGTCGTGGTACCGGCCTTCGAGCGGGTCCACGGCCTGCAGCGCTGCCTCGCCGCGCTGGCGGCCCAGCAGGACGTTCCCGGTGGGCTGGAGGTCGTCGTATCGATCGATGGCGAGGACCCCGCGCCGGCCCAGGTCGAGATGATCGCCCCGGCGGACCTCGACCTGCACGTGTTGGGCTCCCCCCGCACCGGGCCGGCCGGCGCCCGCAACCGCGGCGCGGCTGTCGCGACGGGCCCGCTGATCGCCTTCGTCGACGACGACTGCGAGCCCGGTCCGCACTGGGCCGCGGCGATGGTCGCCGCGCTCGAGCGACAGCCCGACGCAGTCGTGGGAGGGCCCGTGGTGAACGCGCATCCGCGCGACGCGTGCGCCGCCGCGGCCCACGCCGTGCTGGACGCGCTCTACGCCACCCCGCCGCATCAGTTTCTCGCGACCGCGAACCTGGCGCTGTCGCGGGAGCGCTTCATCGCCCTGGCCGGCCTGGACGAGCGCTTCCCGACGGCGGCCGCGGAGGATCGCGATTTCTGCGCCCGGGCGCATGAGGCGGGGATGCCGGTCGTGCTGATCCAGGAGGCCGGCGTGCGCCACCACCGGCCGTCCGGCGTGAGGCACCTGTGGCGGCAGTACGTCGGCTACGGGCGCGGGGCGCGCCGGCTGGCCCGGCAGCGGGCGAACATCGGCCTGCAGCCGGTGCGCGCCGGTCGCGGCTTCCCGCGAGCCCTCGCGCAGTCCACGCTCAGCGCAGCGCGCGAGGCGGGCTCGCCGTGGGTGGTCGCGATGGTCGGCCTCACGCAGCTGGCGACCGTGTGGGGCTACGTGACCCCCGAGCGCTGACTAGCTGGCCTGTTTGAAGTAATCCAGGTTGATCTGGATGTAGTTCTGCCACTCGTCGGGCAGCTGGTCCTCGGCGAAGCAGGCGTCCACGGGGCAGGCCTCGACGCAGGCGTCGCAGTCGATGCATTCCTCCGGGTCGATGTAGAGCTGCTTGACCTGGTCGTAGTCAGGCTCTTCCGGCGTCGGATGGATGCAGTCGACGGGGCACACTTCGACACAGGAATTGTCCTTCGTGTCGATGCAGGGTTCAGCGATGACGTAGGCCATGGTCTCCTTGAGGGTCCGACGTGCTGCTTAGAGCGAGGCCGCCCGATTGTACCGGGGTGGCTCTCGCGCTTGAGCACCAAGCCTGTCCTGCCGAAGTAGTCCCTATGGACCCCCTTCGGGCATGGCTGTGCCCGACGCCTTGGCATCGCATGCGCGTGGTCGAGGCCAGCTCCCGGACCAGGACGGTCCGGATCGTCGTCGTTGGCGCCATCGGCGTCGGCGTGCTCGCGGCCGCTCCCTTCGAGGGGTGGTGGATGCTCGCGCTGTTCATCCCGTCCAGCATCCACCTGCTCACGGTGGACCGCTGGATCGAGCGCAGCTCCAAGCCGGAGTTGATCCCGTTCTTCACGTTCTTCTTGATGCTGGCTCTCCTGGCCGGCGCTGCCGCGGGCACAGGCGGGGCGGACAGCCCGGTTCTGCCGTGGCTCGCGATCGTGCCGGCGATCGCCACGATGCGCTATCGCCTGGCCGTCTGCATCGTCCTCGCGATCGTCGCGGCGGTGGTGATGGTGGGGATCGCGGCGGCCGACAGCCCGGCGCGCCTGGCCGACGACCCGCTGCCGCTGATCGCAGCGCTGGTGATGCTGACCAACGTGGTGGCGGTGTGCACGGCGCTCATGCACGGCGAGCTCGAGCACCGCGACCGCGCGGTGCTCGATCCGTTGACCGGGCTGCTGAACCGCGCCTCGCTCGAGTCGCGCGCGATGGAGATCGAGCAGCAGGCGCGGCTCACGGACGGGTCCGTGGCGCTGGTGCTGCTGGATCTCGACCGCTTCAAGGAGGTCAACGACGAGTACGGCCACGAACGCGGCGACGCCGTCCTGCGCGAGAGCGCCGACGTGATCCGCACCTCGCTGCGCTCCTTCGAGCTCGTCTACCGGATCGGCGGCGAGGAGTTCCTGCTGCTGCTGCCTGGCGCCGACCTCGAGTCCGGCGTCGCGATCGCCGAGCGCGTGCGCAACAAGGTCGCGCTGGCCCGCCCGGGAGACCTCGAGCTGACGCTGTCCGCCGGTGTGGCCACCGCCTCCGGCGACCAGGTGCGCTACGAGGACCTGTTTCGAGCGGCTGACAAGGCGCTCCTGGGCGCGAAGCGCGAGGGCCGCGATCGCGTCGTAGCCGCTGCTGAGTCGCGCGAAGTCGTAGCCGCGTAGGCTCAGGGCCCTTGTTGGCGGAGCGCTCGGAGCCAGACCCTTTCCTAGACACCTTCACCGGACTGGTGGCGGCCCGTGCGGTGACCACCGCCGTGATGCTGGGCGTGTTCGACGCGCTCCATGAGGGCCCCGCGACCGCGCCGCAGCTGGCGCAGCGGCTCGGCCTGGACGAGCTGGGGACGGACACGCTGCTCACGACCCTGGCGACGCTCGGCTACGTCGAGCCCGACGGAGGCCTGACGCGCAACGCGGCGGTCAGCGAGCGGCTGCTGGTGCAGAGCTCGCCGGACTCGATCGCCACCTTCATTGGCCACCAGGGGGACCTGCACTGGCAGGTGCTCGACGGTCTACCGGAGGCGGTGCGCCACGGGCACGCCTACGCCATGCACGAGCGGCGCCAGGACGATCCCGAGCGGTGGGACGCCTACATCCGTGGGCTGTTCGAGATTTCACGGCCGGAGCAGGATGCGAACGCCGCGCTCGTGGACGTGGAGCAGCCGCGCCGGCTCGTCGACGTGGCCGGCGGCCACGGCGGCTTCGCGATGGCGATGTGCCGGCGCCACCCGGGCCTAGAGGCGACCGTCCTGGACCTGCCGCCGAGCGCGGCAGTCGGGCGGGAGATCGTCGCGGAGCAGGGCTTCGCCGACCGCGTGGCCTACCGCGAAGGTGACGTCTTCGAGGTCGGGCTCGGCGAGGACCTCGACGTCGTCTCGATCTTCAACCTGATCCACCACCTGCCCGAGGAGCGCGACCGCGAGCTCTGCCGGATGGCCCGCGCGGCCCTGCGGCCGGGCGGGGTGCTGGTGATCGGGGATTCGGCGCGGCCGGAGCCGGGTGGCCAGATGTCCGCGCACGGTGCCGTGTCGAGCCTGCTGTTCTACGCGTGGAGCCACAGCCGCAACTTCGCGCCGTCGGAGGTGCGCGGCTGGATGGAGGACGCCGGGTTCGCGGACGTACAGGTGCACCAGAACGTGCGCTCCCTGTGGCGGATGGTGGTGACCGCCAGGTGATCCTGCTGACCGGGGCGACCGGCGTGGTCGGGTCGGCGCTGCTGCGCAGGCTGACGTCCGCCGGCGAGCCGGTGCGCTGCCTGGTGCGCGACCCGCGCGGGCTGGGCGACCAGCGCGTGCGCGTGCAGATCGCGCTTGGCGACCTGGCCGACCCGCCCTCGTTCCGCAACGCGCTGCGCGGCGTGGGCACGGTCGTGCACCTGGCCGCCTCGATCCGCGACCAACCGCGCGGCTCGATCGAGGAGCTGAACGCCGTGGCCACGCTGCGGCTGGTGCGCGCCGCCGAGCGGTCAGGGGCACGCCGCTTCCTGTTCTTCTCGGCGATGGGCGCCGGCCATCACTCCCGTACGCGCTTCTTCCGCGCCAAGGCGCTGGCGCAGGAGGCGGTCCAGCAGTCGTCGCTCGAGACGATGGTGTTCCGGCCGTCGATCGTCTACACGCCCGGCGATCCCTGGCTGACGCTGCTGGAGCGCTTCTCCTACCTGCCGGCGCTGCCGGTATCGGGATCGGGTCGGGCCCAGTACCAGCCGATCTGGGCGGAGGACGTGGCCGACTGCGTGCTGGCCGCCCTGATCGCAACAGGACCGAAGCGGCGCACCTTCGAGCTCGGCGGGCCCGAGACGCTGAGCTACGACCAGATCGTCCGGGCCGCCGTGGCGGCCACGGGCCGCCGCCGGCCGCTGCTGCACGTGCCGCTGCCGCT
This sequence comes from uncultured Thermoleophilaceae bacterium, assembly GCA_963716215.1. GTDB lineage: Bacteria > Actinomycetota > Thermoleophilia > Solirubrobacterales > Thermoleophilaceae > JACVRW01. The sequence continues at coordinate 789,859 of OY970298.1, forward strand.
GGTGCGCGCGTCGCTGCGCGCCCTACGGCCGCTGGCCGGCCCCAAGGTGTTCGCCACGTGGGACGAGGCGGAGCTGATGGAGGAGCCGATGACCACGGCCCGCGGAACCGCTGACGCAGAGGCGCTCGGGGTGCGGCCGCGGCCGATGGCCACCGTGCTGGGAACGGCCTAGAGCAGCCGGGGCTCCGAACGGCCCAGAACGCAAGAGGGCCCCGCCACAAGGCGGAGCCCTCAACAAGCGCGACCCCGGCCAGACTTCACCGGGGGACCGGGGGCGTGAGCCCCCGGAGCTTCTTACATCATGCCGTCCATGCCGCCCATGCCGCCCGGCATGCCGCCACCGCCGTCCTTCTCGGGCATCTCGGCGATGATCGCCTCGGTCGTCAGGATGTTCTTCCCGATCGACGCGGCGTTCTGGAGCGCGGAGCGCGTGACCATGGCCGGGTCGATGACCCCGCCGGCCACCAGGTCCACAATCTCGCCGGTGTCGGCGTTGAGGCCCTGGTTCTTGCCCTTGGCGTTGCGCACGTCGTTCACGACGACCGAGCCCTCGAGCCCGGCGTTGTTGGCGATCTGGCGCAGCGGCTCCTCCAGCGAGCGGAAGACGATCTGGGCGCCCGTGCGCTCGTCACCCTCGAAGGCGTCGAGCTTGATGGCGGCCTGAGCCCGCAGTAGCGCGACACCGCCGCCCGGCACGATGCCCTCTTCGAGGGCGGCCCGGGTGGCCTGCAGCGCGTCCTCCACGCGGTGCTTCTTCTCCTTCATCTCCGTCTCGGTGGCCGCTCCGACCTTCACGACCGCGACGCCGCCGGCCAGCTTGGCCAGCCGCTCCTGCAGCTTCTCGCGGTCGAAGTCCGAGTCGGTGTTCTCGATCTCGGTCTTGATCTGGTTGATGCGGCCCTTGATCGCGGCCGAGTCACCGGCACCGTCCACGATCGTGGTCGTGTCCTTCGCGATCACGACGCGACGGGCGCGGCCGAGCTGCGAGAGCTGTGTGTTCTCGAGCTTGAGGCCCATCTCCTCGGTGATCACCTCGCCGCCCGTGAGGATCGCAATGTCCTCGAGCATGCGCTTGCGGCGGTCGCCGAACCCGGGAGCCTTGACCGCGACGCCGGTGAAGGTGCCACGGAGCTTGTTGACCACGAACGTAGCGAGCGACTCACCCTCCACGTCCTCGGCGATCACGAGGATCGGCTTGCCCGACTGAATGACCTGCTCCAGCACCGGCAGCACGTCCCGGACCGAGCCGATCTTCTGGTTGGCGATCAGGATGTATGGATCCTCGAGGGTCGCCTCCATCCGGTCCTGGTCGGTGACCATGTAGGGCGAGATGTAGCCCTTGTCGAACTGCATGCCCTCGGTGAACTCGAGGTCCATGCCGAACGTCTGGCCCTCCTCGACGTTGACCACGCCGTCCTTGCCGACCTTGTCGATGGCGTCGGCGATCACGTCGCCGATGTCGTCGTCGGCTGCGGAGATGGCCGCCACGCGGGCGATCTGCTCCTTGCCGGAGATCTCGGTCGAGATCTTCTGGATGTGCTCGACGACCTGGTCGACCGACTTCTCGATGCCGCGCTTGAGTGCAAGCGGGTTCGCGCCGGCGGCCACGTTCTTCAGGCCCTCGCGCACGATCGTCTGCGCGAGCACGGTCGCTGTGGTGGTGCCGTCGCCCGCGATGTCGTTGGTGGCGGTGGCCACCTCGCGCACGAGCTGGGCGCCCTGGTTGGCGAACGGATCCTCGATCTCGATCTCACGAGCGATCGAAACGCCGTCGTTGGTGATGGTCGGGGCGCCGAACTTCTTGTCGATCACGACGTACCGGCCCTTGGGGCCGAGCGTGACCTTCACGGCGTCCGCTACGGCGTTGACGCCGTCTTCGAGCGAACGACGTGCTTCGACGTCGTACTTGAGTTCTTTGTGAGCCATATCTGGTGTTCCTCCTAGCCCGCGATCTTGGCGAGCACGTCCGACTCACGCAGGACGAGGAGATCGTCTCCCTCTACCTGGACCTCGGTGCCGCCGTACTTCGAGTACAGGACCTCGTCGCCCTTGGCGACGTCGAGCGGAATGCGCTTCTCTCCGTCCTCGTCCCACCGTCCGTCGCCGACCGCCAGGACCTTGCCGCGCTGCGGCTTCTCCTTGGCCGTGTCGGGTAGGACGATGCCGCTCGCCGTGGTCTCCTCTTCTTCAATCGCCTGAACGATCAGGCGATCTCCCAGAGGCTTGAGATTCATGGACATACCTCCGTCTGAAGTGCGTTGACTTGGCACTCACTGGGGCTGAGTGCCAAGCTGGCACTCTAGCAACCGGAGTGCCAAACACCTAGCGCGACTTCAGTTCTGACGGGGGCCCGAGGGCCGCATGCGCTCTTGGACCTCGGACGGGCGGTCCGAGATCTGGGAGAAGCGGACGACGGTGACGCTGTCTTCCATCTCGACCTTGCGGCCGTAGATCTGCTCGAGGAAGTGCACCATCTCGTCGAGCCGGCGGAACTCCGGGTTGTCGTGCTCGATGTCGCGCGGCGAGAGCTCGCTCACCTTCTTGACCTCCACCGAGTCGATCACCGCCTCGAAGATCCGCTCGCGCGGGGAGTGCTGGAAGCCGACGGTGATCAGGACGACCTCGCCCTTGCGGTACTTCTTGCTCTTGTCGCCCAGCCGGATCGTCGCGGTCTTGCGTCCGCGCTTGAGCTGGTCGACGAAGATCGGCGAATAGAAGTTGAGGACGAACACGACGGCGCAGCCTAGCGGCCTTCACCGAGGTGTGAGAGCGCGGCCTCCGCCATGTCGCGCTCGCCCTTGTACGCGAGCCGCTCGGCCGCGTCGGCTAGCGGGATCCAGAGGGCCTCCTCGACCTCGTGATCGTGGTCCTCGACGCTGCCGGAGCGGTACTGGAACAGGAAGAACGAGACGATCTTCATGACGCGCTCGCCGTCCCGCGCATACCAGTAGCGGACGTCGCCCAGCTTCTCGACGAGGCCCGCCTCGAGCCCGGTCTCCTCGCGCACCTCTCGCTGGGCCGCCTCCGCGGCGGTCTCCTCGCCGTCGGGATGGCCCTTGGGCAGCGCGAGGATCTGGTCGCGCACGCGGACCACCGCCACGAACGGGCGACCCTGCATCTGGCGGATGACCACGCCGCCGGCGGAGAACTCGCGGATCACCCGTCCTCCTCGCCGCTCACCAGCGGCACGAACCGCACGGCCGCGACGGTCTCCCGCTCCCCGTCGCGGAAGCGCATCAGGTGCTCACGGCGCCCGTGGGCGATGGGGCAGACCAGCGCGGCGCCGGGCGCGAGCTGTTCGAGCAGCGCCTCCGGGGGGCCACCTTGGGCCGTCGCCGTGACCGAGATCCCACCGAACGGGGCGCGATCGGACGCTCCCCGCGACCCGTCGCCGACACGCACCTCGATGTTGTCGTAGCCGAGCTCGGCCAACGTCTCTGTCGCGCCGTCGGCCAGGGTTTCGAAGCGCTCGATCGTCACGACGTGCGCGCACAGTCGCGACAGCACGGCGGCCGCGTACCCCGACCCGGTGCCGACCTCGAGCACGGTCTCGTGGCCCTGCAGCTCGAGCAGCTGGCACATGCAGGCGACGATCCACGGCTGCGAGATCGTCTGGCCCTCACCGATACGCAGGGCGCCGTCGCGGTAGGCGCGCCGCCGCTGGCGCGCGGGGACGAACAGCTCGCGCGGCACCTCTGCCATCGCTGCCAGCACGCGCTCGTCCTCGATGTCTCGCCGGCGCAGCTGGCGCTCGACCATGCGGGTGCGGGCGTCAGTGGATGTAGTTCCGGAGTCGTCCCGGGTCATGCACGGTCACCTTGCCGCGGCCGAGCGTGACCACGCCGGCGCGCTCCAGGGTCGCGAGGAACCGGCTGGCGCTCTCGCGGGACGTGCCGGCCAGGTTCGCGATCTCCGCCTGGGTGGCGCGGATCAGCACGTCTTCCTCGGGCGCGCCTTCGGCCTGGCGAGACACGGTCTGGGAGAGCAGGGCGCTCGCCACCCTCCCGGCGACCGTCTGGAACGACTGCTGGAGCAGCCGCTCGTTGGTGCGGCTGACGCGCTCCGCGAGCGCAGCGAGCAGCTTCAGCGCCAGGGCCGGGTTGCGCTTGACCAGCCGCTGAACGTCGCCCGCCAGCAGCGCGACGGCGGTGGAGGGCTCGATCGCCTCCGCGGTGGCCGAGCGCGTCTCGCCACGGAACATCGCGAGCTCCCCGAACAGCGCCCCGCCGCGCAGCTCCGCGAGGGCGACCATGCGTCCGTCCTGGTGCTCGCGGGTGAGCACGACCGCGCCCGAGCGGATCAGGTAGCAGGTGTCGCCGGTGTCCCCCTCCCGGAAGATGATCTCGCCGCGGTCCCAGTGGCGAGGGACCGCGACCTGGGCGACCGCCTGGAGCTCGCGTGGCTCCAGACCCGTGAACACCTCGGTCCGCGCGAGCAGTCGGGCGGTCTCCTCCCCGTTGGCCATGTGCGGATAATGACTGTATGGCCGTCGCACGTGAAGCCGTGAGCGCGCAAGACATCGAGGACGCAGCGCGCCTGATCGCCGGAAAGGTGCGCGAGACGCCTGTCCTGTCGGCCGGCGAGCTGTCGCGGCGGGTGGGTGCCCGGGTGGTGCTGAAGGCCGAGAACCTGCAGCTCACCGGCTCGTTCAAGGCGCGCGGCGCGACCAACATGATCGGGCGCCTGTCGGAAGAGGCGCTGCGCGCGGGGGTGGTTGCGGCGAGTGCGGGCAACCACGCCCAGGCCGTGGCCTGCGCGGCTCGCGACGCCGGCGCGCATGCCGTGCTGGTGATGCCCGAGAGCGCGCCGGTGTCGAAGGTCGCGGCCGTGCGCCAGTACGGCGGCGAGGTGCGGCTGCACGGGGGCACCTACGACGATGCCCATGCCGAGGCGAGCCGGCTCGCCCAGGAGGAGGGCATGACCGCCGTGCACGCGTTCGACTCGGCGGACGTGGTGGCGGGCCAGGGCACCGCCGGCCTCGAGATCGCTCGCCAGGCGCCGAACGTGAAGCTCGTGGTGGTGCCGCTCGGCGGCGGCGGGCTCGTCAGTGGGATCGCGGTGGCGCTCAGCGAGTGGCTGCCCGCGGCGCGCGTGGTGGGCGTGCAGGCGGAGGCGTGCGCTCCCTACATCGACTCGCTAGCGGCCCACAAGCCGATCGGGGCGCGCTCGGCCAACACGATCTGCGACGGCATCGCGGTCAAGCGTCCGGGCGACTTCACGCTGCCGCTCGTGGAGCGCTACGTGGACGAGGTGGTGACGGTGTCCGACGACGCCGCCGCCGAGGCGATGGTGCTGCTGCTCGAGCGCAACAAGGTCGTGGTGGAGGGAGCCGGCGCCGTAGCGGTCGCCGCGCTCATGCAGGGGTGCGTGAAGGCGCCCGCCGACGGAGACGTCTGCGCCGTGCTCTCGGGGGGCAACGTCGACGCCTCGCTGCTGTACGAGTGCATCCGGCTGGGGGAGACGGCCGCCGGCAGGCGGATGGTGTTCTCCACGGTCGTGCCGGACCGTCCCGGCGCGCTGGCGGGGCTCCTGAGGCTGATCGCCGAGCACGGCGGCAACGTCGTCGACGTCGAGCACCTCCGCGACGGCATCGACCTGCACGTACGCGAGACCGCGATCAAGCTGGTGCTCCAGACGCGCGGTCCCGACGCCAACGAGGCGATCCTCCAGGCCGCGCGCGGCGAGGGCTTCCCCGTGCGCGTCGAGCGCCACGGGGCCTAGCTCTCCGGCGTCAGCCCCCATGCCTTGGCGGCGCTGGTCAACTCGTCGATCTCGGTCAGCTCGTCCTCGCTGAGGCGGATCTCCGCCGCCGGGGCGATGCCCTCGACGTGCGCCGGACGTCGGGCACCGGTGATCGCCACGTGCACGCCCGGCTGGGCCAGCACCCACGCGACCGCGACCTGCGCGAGCGTGTGGTCGCGCTGCTCGGCGAAGGCCTTCAGGCGCTCGACGGCCTCGAGGTTGCGCTCGAGCGCCTCGCCCGCGAACGGCTCGTGGCCCCGGCGCCAGTCGTCGTCGGCCAGCGTGGACGGGTCGAACCGGCCGCTCAGCAGGCCGTGCGAGAGCGGTCCGTACACCAGCACGCCGATGTCCTGCTCGCGGCACCAGGGCAACACGACGTCCTCGATGTCCCGGTTGAACAGGCTGTACGGCGGCTGGTCGGTCTCAACGGCCACCGTGCGCGAGAGCTGCTCCATCTCCGCGGGGCTGTAGTTCGAGACGCCGACGTGGCGTACCTTGCCTTCGTCCACGAGCTGCTCGAGTGCCGCGCCGGTCTCCTCGGGCGTGACGCCGCCGTCGGGCCAGTGCACCTGGTAGAGGTCGATCGCCTCGACGCCGAGGTGTCGCAGGCTCTGCTCCACGCCGTCGCGCAGGAAGCCGGCGCTGGCATCGCGCTCCACGCCGCTGTCCACCGGACGCAGCCCGCCCTTGGTCGCGACGATCACGTCGTCGCGGTGGATGTCGTCGCCGAGCGCCTCGGCCAGCAGCGCCTCGGAGTCGCCGAATCCGTAGGCCTGGGCTGTGTCGAAGAACGTGACCCCCGCGTCGAGCGCGGCGCGGACGGCCGCGATCGCGTCGTCGCGCTCGACCGATCCCCACTCGCCGCCGAACTGCCAGGTGCCGAAGCAGATCCGCGATACGTTCAGGCCGCTCCGGCCCAGCTCGATGTAGTCCATCCGCTGTCCCTACCCGCTCCGTCTCGATAGTCGCCATCGGGTCGAGTTGTAGGCTCACTCGCCGATGCTGATCGCTCCCGAGGTGGCCGAGGCGCTGGCGGCCAGGCGGCCGGTTGTGGCGCTGGAGAGCACCCTGATCAGTCACGGCCTGCCGCGGCCGCGCAACCTCGACGTGGCCCGTGACATCGAGGCCGCCGTGCGCGTCGCCGGGGCGACGCCCGCGACGGTCGCGGTGGTCGACGGCCGGGCGCGAGTGGGGTTGGACGACGCGGCCCTGGAGGTGGTCGCCGCCGCCGAGGACGTGGTCAAGTGCGGCGTCCGCGACCTCGCGCCCGTGGTGGCCACGGGCGGCAACGGCGCCACGACCGTCGCCGCGACCGCGCACCTCGCCGCGCTCGCCGGGATCGCCGTCTTCGCCACGGGCGGTCTCGGGGGTGTGCACCGGGAGGCCCGCGAGACCTGGGACGAGTCGGCCGACCTCGAGACGCTCGCCCGGGTCGGCATCGCGGTCGTCTGCTCGGGCGTGAAGTCGATCCTCGACGTGGGCGCCACGCTCGAGCGCCTGGAGACGCTTGGCGTGACGGTGCTCGGCTACGGCACGGACCGCTTCCCCGGGTTCTACCTGCACGACTCGGGACATCCAGCGCCCTGGCGCGCGGACACTCCCGCCGAGGTGGCCGCGGTGATGGCCGCGCGGGCGCAGCTGGGCGCCGACCGCGGCGCGGTGATCGTGGCCAACCCGCTGCCGGTGGAGGAGCAGCTCGACCCCGAGCTGCACGACCGCGTGCTGGACGCGGGCCTGACCGCGGCGGTGGAGGCCGGCGTGAGCGGCAAGGAGATCACGCCGTTCCTGCTCGACTACTTCCACCGCGAGACAGCCGGCGCGAGCCTCGCCGCGAACGTGCGACTCGTGATGCGCAACGCGGAGCTGGGAGCGCGGATCGCGGTGGCCGCGGCGGCGGCTTGACGTCGATCGTCGTGCTCGGCGACGTCATGGTCGACGTCGTAGCGCGGCTGTCGGGGCCGGTGGCGGTGGGCAGCGACTCGGAGGCGGCGATCGCCTGGCACGGCGGCGGGTCGGCGGCCAACGTGGCGGCGTGGCTGGCCGCGGCCGGCGAGCGGCCGGTGCTGGTCGGGCGGGTCGGGGCCGACGAGCGCGGCGCAGCCGCGCGGGCGGACCTGGAGGCGGCCGGCGTGGAAGCCCGGCTGGCGATGGATCGCAGAGCGGCCGACGGGTACCTGCATCGTGCTGGTGGCGCCCGGCGGGGAGCGCTCGATGCTGCCCGACGCGGGCGCCAACGACGGCCTCGAGGACGGCGACCTGCCCGACGTGCTGCTCGCGGCGGGTGCTCACCTCCACGTGAGCGGCTACGCGCTGCTGCGCGCCGGCTCGCGGCCCGCCGCGCTGGCGGCGATCGACCGCGCGACGGAGCGGGGGATGAGCGTGTCGGTCGACCCGTCCTCGGCGGCGCTGCTGTCGGATGACTTCCTCGACCTGGCCGCCGGCGCCGGGCTGCTGCTGCCGAACGCCGAGGAGGCGCTGGCGCTGACCGGGGAGACCGAGGCTCCGGCCGCGGCGCGCGCCCTCGCGGCGAGCTTCGCGGAGGTCGTGGTCAAGCTCGGGGCGGGCGGGGCGCTGTGGGCGGACGGTCGCGAGGAGCTGCGCGTGGCGGCCGTGGAGGTCCCCGACGTGGTGGACACCACCGGCTGCGGCGACGCCTTCGCCGCCGGCCTGCTCGCCGCCCGCCTGCGCGGTGCCGCGCCGTCCGACGCGCTGACGGCCGGCTGCGCGCTCGCCGCGCGAGCGGTCGCAACGCCGGGCGCGCGCGCCCTCGGCCCACGAGACTGACTTTTGCGATCTATTACGTCGTTAAACGCAGTCTCGCGGTCCCGGCGGCCCCTCAGGCGAGCGCCGACTCGCGCCTGCGCCGCTGGAAGCCGCGCGCGCCGAGCCACACGCCCAGGGCGATCAGGGCGAGCGGGAGCCCCAGCGCGAGCACCCGGATCAGCACGCCGGCGAACCCGACGAGCAGGTCACCGGCGTCGCCGACGGCGTCGTCGAACGAGCCGCCGGCGCCGGCGCCGCCGTCCTTGTCGTCGGCCACCAGCAGGCTCACGGCCACGACCGCGTAGTCCGTGCGCAGCCTGAGGTCGCGCAACTGGCCGCGCAGTCCGTTGATCTCGCCCGCCACCAGGTCCAGCTGAGTGCGGATCGCCTCGGCCTCCTCGTCGGTCGTCGCCTGCTCGAGGCGGCGCAGCAGGCTGCGTCGCTCCGCACGGGCGGCCTGGAGGCGGTCCTTCGCGGTCACGTGCTCGCGGGTCACGTCGCGGCCCTCCTGGCTCTGGCGGAGCACCGGGGCCAGCTCGGCCAGGTCGCGCAGCGCCGGGCGCAGCCGGTCGGTGGGGATGCGCAGGGAGAAGTCGCCGCCCCCGCCGTCCTCGCCGGTGCTGACCGAGGAGTTGAGCACGAACCCGCCGTGGCGATTCGTCACGGCGGTGACCCCGTCAGCCACGCGCGCCATGTCATCCAGGGGCACCTCCAGCTCGAGCGAGAAAGAGCGCTCGATGCTGCGGTTGCGCTGGCCGGGCACGAAGCCGTTGCCGGGCGGGACCGGCTGGGCGGGCGCGCCGGTGTCGCGGCTGCGCGACTTGGCGACCGCGTCGCCGCTCGTCTCGCCAGGAGTCGCCTCTAGAGCGTTGGGAGCGATTTCGGCGGCGCCCCCGGAGTCGCTGGCGACACCGCCGCCCCCGGCCCCGGCGCTGTCGCCATCACCGCCGCCGCCGCTGGGAGGGCCGCCGACGGCGAACACGACCACCACGATCAGCACCAGCGGCACCACCACGCCCGCCACCGGCAGCAGCTTGCGCGCCAGCGCGTCCGGGCCCCGAGCCGCCCTTGCGGCCAGGCGATCCAGCGCCGCCCGCTGGCGCACCCGCGGAAAACCCGCTTCCACGTCCTTGCGCAGCTCCTCGGAGAAGGCGGCAGCGGGACGCGGCGCATCGGCGCGCAGCTCCAGCGCCAGCTCCTGGAGCTCGCGCGCGACGGGATCGGCATGGTCGGCCGGGGCGCCGGCAAGCACGGACTCGAGGGCGGCTAGGTCGCGCTCGATCGTGGCGGTGTCGTCAGTCATTGCAGGCCTTTCGCAGCTTGGTCAGGGTGCGGTGCAGACGCGTGCCGGCGGCCGTCTCGGACAGGCCGAGCACCGCCGCGATCTCGGAGTTGGAGAGACCGGCGGAGAACTTGAGGGCGATCAGGTCGCGCTCGTGGCCGTCGAGGTCGGCCATCGCAGCGCGCACCGCCTCGCGCCTCAGCGCCAGCTCGGCGTGGTCGTCGGCGCCAATCGCCGAGGTGTCCTCGGGGTCGGCCTGCAGGCTGGCGCTGCGCTTGCGGCGTCGCAGCTCGTCCAGCGCGGCGTTGCGGGCGATCCCGAACAGCCAGGCCTCCCTGCTGCCTCGGCGCGCCCGGTACCCGGAACGCTTGCGGTAGGCGCGCTCGTACGCCTGGGCGGTCACGTCCTCGGCGGCGGCCCGGTCGCGCAGCAGCGACGCCACATATGCGTAGACGCGCGGGAAGGTGCGCTCGTACAGAGCGGCGAACGTCTCCCTATCGGTTCCCGTTGCGACCGGCATCCGCTCTACGAGCGCCTCGTTCACGTATGTACTACGACCGTACGCCCAGTTCATCACGGCGTGAATTGGGTTATTTCTGGTGCGGGAAACGGTAGTCTGCGCTCAAGGGTGGGGAGGAGTAGACCGACAAGATTCATGATGGCTCGCAGGACCCTCATAGTTGCTGCCATCTGCGCGGTGTTCACCGGCGTCGGGGTCGCCCATGCTCAGACCGACAGCGGTGATCGGCTCACCTCGTCCTGGGCGCAGGCGAACGTCTGCAGTGCCACGCAGCTCGGCGCTCGCGCGCAGCTCGCGGGCGACGGATCGAAGTCGCAGCTCTCGGTGCGCTTCACCGCTCAGTGGCTGTCCCCGGCCGGCTGGGTGCCGCTCGAGGGCGCAGCGACCTCGCCGTGGCAGGACGCCGGCTCGGCGGAGTACACCTGGGGCCAGGCGGGCTGGACCTTCAACCTCACGGTCCCGCCGGGCAACCAGTACCAGCTGCGCGCGGTGGCGGAGCTGCGGTGGAGCGGCGAGACCAGCCGCACCGAGAGCCACACCACCGACACCTGCACGCTCGGCGGCTAGCCCGGCGGCTCTAGGCCGTCCAGCGCTCCCCGCGTCGCACGCGCTCGAACCCGATCCAGATCGCGTTCACCGCCGTCTCGACGATCCGCTCGCGCGGCACCTCGGGGTGGTCGTTCCACCAGACCGCGAGGCCGGTCAGGCCGGCTCGCATCACCTCGGCCGCCATCTCCAGCGCCAGCGCGTCCTCGCCGGCGATGTTCTCGGCACCGGGCTCGGCGGCCAGGATCGCCGCCAGGGCCGCGCGCGCCGGTGCCCTCACCGCCTCGTGGACCGCGCGCGCCTCCGGGTCGCCGCTGGGCTCCTGGAAGTACATGCGCGCGGCGTAGGGGTGGCTCTCCACGTAGCGCGACCAGGCGTCGAGCGCCTGTGGGATCCGCACCTCCGGCGGCGCGTCGACCGCCAGCTCGGCGCGCCACATGGCGATCAGCTCGTCGCGCGTGCGCTCCAGCAGGCGCTTGTGCAGGTCGAGCTTCGAGGCGAAGTGGTCGTACACCACCGGTGGCGACACGCCGGAGCGCCGGGCGATCTCGTCGATCGAGGCGCCCTGGTAGCCGCGCTCGGCGAACACCTCCGTGGCGGCTTGTTCGATCACCTCGCGGCGGGCCGCGGCCGTCATGCGCTGACGTTTCTGTTTCGTTGACAACCTAACGCTTCCTAGGTACCGTTCCTAACGATCACTAGGTTAACTCAGGAGGCAGACATGGAGCAGAGCGTGATCGAGGATCCGGTGATGAAGCAGCGGCTCGGCTTCCAGGAAGTGGAGGGCGGCGAGACGGTGCGCGTGGAGATGTGGGTGGAGCCGGGCGGCGGCGTCCCGCCGCACGTGCACCCGACGATGGAGGAGCGCTTCGAGGTGGTCTCGGGCCAGATCGGCTTCCTGGCCGGCCGGAAGTGGCAGACCGCCGGGCCGGGCGAGAGCGTCGTCGTGCCGGCGGGCATGCGCCACGCCTACCGCAACGCGGGCGACGAGCCGGCGCACGGCATCTGCCGCGCGACGCCGCCGTTGACGCTCCAGGAGTTCCTCGAGGACGCGGCCGAGCTGGCCCGTGCCGGGCGCATCAATCGCCACGGGCTGCCCACCTCGCCCGCTGGCGCCTGGCAAGCGCTTCGGCTTGCGATCCGCCATCGCAAGATGGTCGTGATGAGGCCCGTCTAGCCGAACAGCCGCGGGTCGTTGGTGATCACCCCGTCCACCCCGAGCGCCTCCAGCGCCCGGATCCGGTCGGCGTCGTCCACGGTCCAGACGTACACCTGTCCGCCGGCCGCGTGCACCGCGTGCACCAGCCGCGAGCTGACCAGGATTCGGTGGGCCATCACGGCCTCGCAGCCGCCCGCCCGGATCCGGGCCGCGGCCTGACCGGGCAGCCGCGCGCGCCAGACCCGCGCCACCGCGTAGGCGGGCACGGCGAGCACGGAGCGCGTGTAGTCGCGGCGCACGCGCGGGACCGACCAGCCGCGGCGCAACCCGGGCGCGAGCTCTCCCAGCCGTTCGAGGCTCTCCTCGTACATCGTCGACACCAGCGAGCGCTCGGCCAGCCCGCGCTCGGCCAGGCCTTCGGTCACCTCGCGCTCGTAGCCCGGCAGCTTCAGGTCCACGTCCAGCTCGACGTCCGCGTAGGCGGCGCCCGCGAAGTGGTCCAGCCCCTCGTCCAGCGTCAGGCACTCGCGCGAGGCGGCGTCGTCGTAGTCGTGCGCGAGCACCAGGCGCCCGTCGCGCGTGCGCAACACGTCGAACTCGATCATGTCCACGCCGTGCTCCAGCGCCGCCTCGAAGCTCTGGATCGTGTTACCGGGGGCCACGTGGTCGGCCCCCTTGTGCCCAACGCGGATCAGACCTGGCACGCCGGACACCAGTAGGTGGTGCGGTTGTCGTCGCCCTGACCGCGCGCGCGGATCGGCGTTCCGCAGCGCCGGCAGGGCAGCCCGGCGCGGTCGTAGACCCAGTGCTGGGCCCGCGGGCGGCCCGCCGCCGAGTCCAGCATCGGCGCCCGCAGCTCGGCGACCACCGCGAGCGCCTCGGCGTCTGTCAGGTCGCGCAGCCGCCGCCACGGGTCGACTCCGGCGAGGAAGCAGCCCTCGGCCTTCCACAGGTTGCCGACGCCCGCGAGGTTGCGCTGGTCGAGCAGCGCGTCGCCGATGCCGCGGCTTTGGTCATCCTGGCGCAGCAGCTCCACGAAGCGGCGCTCGTCGAAGGCGGTCGCCAGCACGTCGGGGCCGAGGGCGGCAAGGCGGCGGTCGAAGCGCGTGCGCGAATCCGTCATCAGCTCGAGCACCGGGCCGTCGAACTCCACCACCTCGTGCCGGTCGGTCCGGATCACGAGCCAGGCGCGCCGGGGCGAGCGGCGCCAGCGCTGCCCGCGGCCGTAGACGCCCCACAGCCCGGTCATGCGCAGGTGCGAGTGCAGCGTCAGGTCGCCCTCGAAGCGGATGAACAGGTGCTTGCCGCGCGCGTCGACCGAGCGCACGGCCCGGCCATCGAGGCGCTCCGGCCAGCGGTCCAGGGCGTGGCGCGGCTGCGGCGTCTCGATCGCGACGATCGACTGGTCCACCAGCGCGGCGCCGACACGCCGCGCCGCCGACAGGATCGTGTCGCCCTCGGGCACGCCTAGGACGCCCGCGCGCGCAGGGAGAACATGAGCGGCAGGCGCGGCTGCCCGGCGGGCATGTGAAACACCCCGTCGCGTTCCTCGAGGAAGGGCCAGCGGGGCGACAGGGTGAAGTCGTGCTCGTGCAGCAGCTCGAGCGTCAGGCCCGCCTCGATCACCGCCGAGACCACGTCGCCAAGCGTGTGCTGCCACTCCTCGGTGGTGTCGTGGACGGTCACGGCCGCCTCGTCGGCGTAGGTGCCGGGGGGCCCGTCGAACACGAACCGCTCGGCCTGGAAGTAGTCGCGTTCGACGGTCAGGTCGTCGTCGGCGAAGACGAGCTCGATCGGGTGGAACTCGGCCAGGTAGAGCATCCCGCCCGGCGCGAGCAGCTGCGCCACCACGTCGGCCCAGCGGCGGACGTCGGGCAGCCAGTTGAGCGCCCCGATGCCGGTGTACACGATGTCGAAGCGCCGGCCACCGAGCGCCTCGACGGCGTCGTAGAGGCTCGCGGCCACGAACGCCGCGTCGATCCCGGTGTCGGCGGCGAGCGTGCGGGCGGCGTCGACCGCCGGGGCGGAGAAGTCGAGCCCCGTGACCTCGGCCCCGCGCCGCCCCCAAGAGAGCGTGTCGAGCCCGAAGTGGCACTGGAGGTGCACCAGCGAGCGGCCTGAGACGTCGCCCACCTCCTCGACCTCGAAGGGCCGCAGGGAGCTGGCGCCGGCCTTGAAGCCCTCGACGTCGTAGAAGGCGCTGGCCAGGTGGATCGGCACCCGCTCGTTCCACCAGGTGCGGTTGAGGTCGCTCACGCGCTCAGCGTAAGACGGCGCGGGCTCTGGCGAAAGCCCAGCTCGATCAGCAGCGCCCCGGTCGGCGATCCGACCACGGGCTCGCCGTCGAAGCGCTCGATCCCCAGCCGCGGGACGCTCCCGCGGCGCACGGCCTCGGCGAGCGCCTCGAGCGCGGGGCGCAGCCAGTGCTCGTCGGCGTCGCGTAGGGGGAGCAGGCCCTTTCCGCCGCGCTCGACGTACAGCACCGGCTCGGCGTCGAGCGTGACCACGTAGGCGCCGGGCACGCGGGCAGGCTTGCGGTTGGTGTCGAGCGTCGGCCACCGGAGCGTCGCCCCGTACGGGTTCGCGGGGTCGGTCGCGGCCAGGACCAGGGGCCCCGCCGGCTCATCGGCGCGCATCGTGCGCAGGCGCTCGATTGCGGCCGGGAGCGCGAACTGGGCGCCGCCGAGGCCCTCGACGAAGTAGCCGCGCCGGGCCGTCCCGAGCGTCTCCAGGTTGGCCAGCTCGCCGTACAGCCCGGCGAACCCGCCCGGGATGCCCTCGGCCAGCACCGTCTCGCGGGTGACGATCCCGTAGCGCTCCAGCAGCACCTCGGCGAGCGCGCGCACGCGTGGGCCGTGCGCGGGCGCGTCGGCGAACAGCGGACCGGTGAGCGACCAGCGTCCCTGCACCTGCGGCGCGCCGGGTCGCCGCCGGCGGGCGAAGCGACGGCCGGCGTCGCGCTGCTGCTTGGCGACGGTCAGGCGCGGGGCGCGCAGCGGCGCGAAGGCGTCGTTGGTCACCTCGCCCGCCCAGACCAGGTCCCAGAGCGCCTCCTGCAGCTCGACGGGCTCGGTGTCGGCGAGGTCGGCCAGCAGGTCGGTCCAGAATGCCGCGCCCGTGCCAAGGCGGTCGCGCAGCGCGTCGTGGAGCGGCTCGGCGGGCGGGTCGCCCTTGACGGGCGGCGGTCCCAGCCAGCGGGCATCCTCACGGAAGTAGAGCGCCACCCGCCCGGAACGGCGGCCGACCGCCCCGGCACCCACCCACACCAGCTCACCGCTGGCACACAGCTGGTCGATCCAGGCGGGCGAGTACGCGCCGGCACGGCGCGGCAGCACGTCGCGCTCCAACACCTCAGGCGCGAGCGCAACTCCCTGCAGCGGCACCAGCAGCTCGCGCAGCCGGTCCACCCCGGCTCCACCCGGCGGCGCGGTGTCCACGCCCTGCCAGGCCGGCAGGAAGCGGGCCAGCGCGCGCTGCTCGGCGGGCTCGACCTCCTTGCGCAGCGTGGCGAGCGAGGCCCGTCGCAGGCGCCGCAGCACGTCGGGGTCGCACCACTCGCGTCCGTGGCCGCCCGGACGCAGCTCGCCCTGGATCAGGTCGCCCGCGCGCTCGAGGTCGCGCAGCACGGGCCCGAGGTCGATCCCGTAGCGCTCCGACACCTCCGCGGTCGTGAACGGCCCGTGCGTGCGGGCGTAGCGCCCGGCCAGCCGCACGAGCGGCTCCTCGACGGCCTCGAGGAACGCCTCGGGCAGCCCGCCCGGTGGCACGGCGCCGAGCGCGTCGCGGTAGAGCCCGGCGTCGTCGGCGGCCAGCCAGCGCTCCTCGCCGGCGATGCGCATGCGAACGGCGCGCCGCTGCTTCTCGAGCTCCGCGAGCATCCGCGCGCCGGACACGGCGGGCAGGCAGCGCGCCTGCACCTCGTCGGCGGTCAGGTCGCCGATCCCGCGCAGCACATCGTTCAGCCCGTCGGCGTTGGCGGCGCGGGTGCGCTCGCTGGTGCGCTGGAGGTCGGCCTCAACATCCTCGAGCGCGGCCGGGTCGATCAGCTCTCGCAGCTCCTCCTGGCCGAGCAGCTCGCGCAGCAGGTCCCGGTCGAGCGACAGCGCGGCGGCGCGGCGCTCGGCGTTGGGCGTGTCGCCCTCGTACATGTACGTGGCGACGTAGTCGAACAGCAGCGACGAGGCGAACGGGGACGCGCGCTGTGTCTCCACCTCCACCAGCGACAGCTCGCGGGTGTGGAGCCCCCGTAGCAGGGCCTCCAGACCGGGCAGGTCGAACACGTCGCGCAGGCATTCCCGATAGGTCTCGAGCACGATCGGGAACTGGCCGTAGCGCTTGGCCACCTCGAGCAGCGACTGCGCCTTGAGGCGCTGCTGCCAGAGCGGTGTGCGCTTGCCGGGCCGCGCCCGCGGCAGCAGCAGGGCGCGCGCCGCGTTCTCGCGGAAGCGCGCGCCGAAGAGCGCCGACCCGGACAGCTCCCGCACGACCAGCTCCTCGAGCTCGTCCGGCTGGACCAGCACCAGATCGGCCGGCGGGGCCTCGTCCGCATCGGGCAGGTGGACGATGATCCCGTCGTCCGACCAGATGGCGTCCGACTCGAGGCCGAACTCGTCGCGGATTCGCGCTGACAGGGCCAGCCCCCACGCCGCGTGGACGCGGCCGCCGAAGGGCGACAGCACACACAGGCGCCAGTCGCCGATCTCGTCGCGGAAGCGCTCGATCACGATCGTGCGGTCGGAAGGCAGGACGCGTGTGGCGTCGCGCTGCTCGCGCAGGAACGCGGACAGGTTGCGCGCGGCCCGCTCGTCCAGGTCGTACTCGGCGGCCAGGTCGGCGGGATCGCGGTCCACCGCCTCGCGCACGAACGCGCCGATCGCCTCGCCCAGCTCCTTGGGTCGGCCGACGCCATCGCCCTTCCAGAACGGCACCGCGCCCGGCGCGCCCGGCGCCGGGGTCACGATCACGCGGTCGCGGGTGATCTCCTCGATGCGCCAGGTCGAGGCGCCCAGCAGGAACGTCTGCCCCGGGCGCGCCTCGTAGACCATCTCCTCGTCCAGCTCGCCGACTCGGCGCCCGTCGGGCAGGTGCACGCCGTAGAGGCCGCGGTCGGGGATCGTGCCGGCGTTCGTGACGGCGAGCTGCAGCGCGCCCTTACGCGCGCGGATCGTGTCCTCCACGCGATCCCAGACGATCCGCGGGCGCAGTTCCGAGAACTCGTCGGACGGGTAGCGGCCGTCCAGCATGTCGAGCACCGAGTCGAGCAGCTCGCGCGACAGCTCCGCGAACGGGTAGGCGCGACGCACCATGTCGTGCAGCTCGGGCACCTTCCAGTCATCGCCGGTGGCGGTGGCGGCCACCACCTGCTGGGCCAGCACGTCGAGCGGGTTGCGCGGCACGACCGTCGGCTCGATGTCGCCGTCGCGCATGCGCTTCGCGACCACGGCGCACTCCACCAGGTCGGCGCGGAACTTCGGGAAGATGCGGCCACGCGAGACCTCGCCGACGCCATGCCCGGCGCGGCCGATGCGCTGCAGCCCGGCCGTGACGGACTTCGGCGACTCCACCTGGATGACGAGGTCGACGGCGCCCATGTCGATGCCGAGCTCCAGCGAGCTGGTGGCCACCAGGCAGGGCAGGTCGCCGGACTTGAGCAGGTCCTCGACCACCAGCCGCTCCTCGCGGGCGAGCGAGCCGTGGTGGGCGCGGGCGACGTAGACGGGCTCGTCGGCGCCGTCCTGCTCGGCCGCCAGCTCGTTGAGCCGCACGGCCAGCCGCTCGGCGCCGCGGCGGTTGTTGACGAAGATGATCGTGGAGCGGTGCTCGCGCACCAGGGCCAGCAGCTCGGGGTAGATCGCCGGCCAGATCGAGCGCTGGGTGGCGGGGGCGTCGCCGAGCCCGGTGCCGATCAGGTCGCCGCCGCCGGCTGCGGTGCCCTGACCGCCGACAGCGGCGTCGGTCACGTCGTGTGCGCCCGGCTCGCCCATGTTCTCCACGGGCACGTGGATCTTGAGGTCGAGCGGCTTGCGCACCCCGGCATCGACGATCCGGCACTTGCGCCCGGCACCGACGAGGAAGCGGCCGACCTCGTCCAGCGGGCGCTGCGTAGCGGACAGCCCGATGCGCTGGAGCGGCCGCTGAGCCACGTGCTCGAGCCGTTCGAGCGTGAGCGCGAGATGCGCGCCGCGCTTGGTGCGCGCCACGGCGTGGATCTCGTCGACGATCACGGAGTCCGTCTCGGCAAGGAACTCGCGCGCCCTGGAGGTCAGCATCAGATAGAGCGACTCGGGCGTGGTGATCAGCACGTCGGGCGGCTTGCGCAGCATCGCCTGGCGCTCCTTCTGGGGCGTGTCGCCGGTGCGGATGGCCACCGCGATGTCGCCGCCGATGCCTCTCAGCGGAGCGCGCAGGTTCTTCTCGATGTCGTAGGAGAGCGCCTTCAGCGGCGACACGTAGACGAGCCGGCCGCGCCCGGGCTCGGCCACCAGACGGTCCAGCGCCCACAGGAAGGCGGCGAGCGTCTTGCCCGACCCGGTGGGCGCGGACACGAGCACGCTCTCGCCGCCGGCGATGGCCGGCCAGGCCTGCGCCTGGGCCTCCGTCGGGCGCTCGAACGAGCGTGTGAACCAGTCACGAACCTGCGGGGTGAACGATGCGAGCGGATCGGAAGCCAAGCGACCCACGAGCGTATCGCGCGGATAGTCTGGGCCCAATGCCCATCACTTCGATCAGGCGCGTTGGCGCACTCGGCCTGGCCGCCGCCGCGCTGGGCCTCGGCGGGTGCGGCGCCGCCGACGACGCTCAGGACAGGGCCGACGAGCTGCGCGACCAGGCGCAGGACGCGGCCGAGGGGATCCAGGACCGCGCGGACGAGCTACGCGACGACATCGACGCGGGTGCGTCGGAGCAGGAGATCCGCGACCAGCTCGAGGAGCTCGAAAACGACGCCCGTGACCAGGGCGAAGACGCCCGGCGCGAGGCCGAGGAGCTGCGCAAGGAGCTGGAGGACCAGCTGCCCTAGGGCGCACCTCTCGGCCCTGGCGCGTGTTCGAACCGACGTGCCCGCGCGTCTAGCGCTCGTCCTGATCGCTCTGCTGGCGGCCGCGCCCGCGGCGGAGGCGCGACCGAACGTCGTGGTCCTGATGACCGACGACCAGACGCTCGACTCGATGTCGGTCATGCCGAGGACGCGCGCGCTGATCGGCGACCGCGGCGCGACGTTCACGCGCAGCTTCGCCTCCTACGCCCTCTGCTGCCCGTCGCGCGCCACGCTCTACACCGGCCAGTACGCGCACAACCACGGCGTGCTCAGCAACCGGCTCCCGGCGGGGGGCTACACGCGCCTCGACACCTCCAACTGGCTGCCACTGTGGCTGCAGGCGGCGGGCTACTCGACCATGCACGTCGGCAAGTTCCTGAACGGCTACGGGCGCGACGCCCCGCCGACCCAAGTGCCGCCGGGCTTTGACGTGTGGAACGGCACCGTCGACCCGTCCACGTACAGCTACTACGGCTTCACCGTCAACGAGAACGGCGCGCTGCGCACCTACCCGGGGCAGTACTCCACGGACTTCTTCGCCGCCCGAGCGCGCGGGCTGATCGCGCTGGCCGCGCCGTCGCGGCGGCCGTTCTTCATGTCGGTCGCGTTCCTCGCGCCCCACAGCGGCGCCCCGCGCGAGGCCGACGACCCGGGCCTAGCCACGCCGGCGGTGGCACCCCGCCACGCCAACGCGTTCGCCTCGATCGTGCCGCCGATCCCGGCCTCGTTCAACGAGGTGGACATGTCCGACAAGCCGGCCGCCATGCGCGCCCGTCCGCCGATCGGGGCCGTTCGCGGCGCGGCGATCAGCGAGATGTACAAGCAGCGGCTGGAGTCGCTGCTCGCGGTCGACGAGGCGGTCGCCTCGATCGTGGGCGCGCTGCGCTCGGCCGGCGAGCTGGACGACACGCTGATCCTGTTCACGAGCGACAACGGCTTCTTCCACGGGGAGCACCGCATCCCACAGGGCAAGCTGCTCGCGTACGAGCCGTCGGTGCGCCTGCCGCTGCTGATGCGCGGCCCGGGGGTACCGCGCGGCGCGACCGCTACGCAGCTGGTCACCAACGCCGACCTCGCGCCGACGATCCTGGACGCGGCGAACGCCACGCCGAGGCGGGTGCAGGACGGCCGCTCGCTACTCGAGCTGCTCCGCGACCCCGGCGTCCAGTGGGGGAGGGAGCTGCTGATCGAGGGCGGCAACCCCACCGGGCTGACGTTCAGCGCGCTGCGCAACTACCGCTGGAAGTACGTGGAGCACCCGACCGGGGAGGTCGAGCTCTACGACCTCGAGCGCGACCCCGACGAGCTGACCAGCCTGCACGCCGTGCCGGGCCTGGCCGGGCTGAGGTCGGACCTCGCTGCGCGTCTGAGTGCGCTGCGCTCATGCGCCGGGCGAGGCTGCCGGGCGCGCCCGGCGCTGCGCTTGCACGTGCGCCGCCGCGGCTGCCGCTTCTTTACGGCCGTGCGCGGGCCGGACGCCGGGGCCGTCGAGCTCGTCAGGTTCCGCGTCCGGCACCGGTCCGCGCGCGACGCGCGGGCGCCGTTCCGGCGTCGCCTCGCCGCCCGCGGAGTGCGGCCCGGGCGCCGCTTCCTGGTGCGCGCGGCGGTGCGCCTGGGCGACGGCCGCGCCGTGACGCTGGACCGCCGCGGCCGGACCTGCGCGGCGCCGTCGTGAGCGTCGCGGCCTAGCGCGGCGCGTACTGCTCGGCCACGACGCGGTGCAGGTGCACGCCGGCGAGCAGACCCGCCGCGGCCATCGCGCCGACCGCGCCGACCTCCGGCGCTGCGAGCAGCCCCAGGGCCGGCAGCGCGGCCGCCAGCGGCAGGGCCGTTGTCCAGCGGCCGATCAGCAGCCCGGCGAACGAGCCGAGCATCAGTGCCATCAGGGCGACGAGAGCCATCAGAGTCCCTCCGGGTGGCGGACGCGGTAGCCGCGGGCGGACCGCGTCTTTTCACTCCAGCGGTTGCCGGAGCTCTTGCGGTTGCTGGTGTCGAAGCGCAGGCCCGCCACCGTCATGTAGGCGTGCCCCGCGTTGGCGTAGATCGAAACCCACTCGCCCTTGCCGCGCTCGCCCCAGCTCATGAAGCCGGTCGAGTCGAGCGCGGTGTCGAGCAGGTCCGCGCCGTGGAGGGCGTACGAGATCGAGCCGGAGCAGTCGTAGCCGCTGTCCTTGAAGCGACCGTGGCCGCCGCCGTACTTGTACGGCTTGGTGGCGATCTTGTTGCCGGCCTCGATGATCGCCTTGACCTCGTCCGGAGCTGAGGCGGGCGCCACGGCCAGGCCGTCGTCTCCGACGTAGGCCTCC
Organism: uncultured Thermoleophilaceae bacterium; assembly: GCA_963716215.1. GTDB lineage: Bacteria > Actinomycetota > Thermoleophilia > Solirubrobacterales > Thermoleophilaceae > JACVRW01. Next base: position 811,213 of record OY970298.1, read on the forward strand.
TCGCCTGCCGGTGCGGTTTCGGCGGTCTCGGTCGCGGCGGTGGCCCGGGAGCGCACGAGGCGCTGCTCGTAGCGGGTGGCCTTGCCGTCGGCGGTGCGCTGCTCGGCGGTCTCGAAGCTCCGCACGCTGCGGGCTGTGGCGGGGCCGAACTCGCCGTCGGCGGTGGTCTCGTAGCCGACCTCGTCGAGGTAACGCTGCAGCGCCTCGACGTCGCTGCCGCTCTTCCCGGGGGCGAGCGTGCGGCTGGCGTACGGACCGGCAGCCGCACCGGCGACCGGGATCAGCGTGAGGGCGACCGCGGCGATTCCGGCGCGCAGCGTCCTATGCATTGCGTAGGTGCTCCAATCTCTTCTCGTGCGCCTACGGGGTTAGCTGACGGGCTCGCGCCGGAAGAGCAGCGCTACGCGGCAATAGACCGCGATTCGCCCCGAAAGGGTGGTTCCCCCGCTCCCCGGCCGCTGACGGCCGGAGACTCGGCTATAGGTCCTTACGGGCGCGCACTATACAAGCCGCGCGTGCCAGAACCGCATCCAGCATCGGTTCGGTGAGCTTTCCGGTGAAGGTGTTCTGCTGGCTCGGGTGGTAGGTGCCAAGCAGCACGGGGCCGCCCTCGAGCGGGTGTTCGGCGCCGTGTCCGAAGCGTGGTCGCGGGCGCAGCCCGAGCAGCCTGCAGGCCGCGTCCCAGGCGAACGCGCCGAGGCAGACGATCACGGCTGGGCGCATCAGCTCGAGCTCCTCGGCGGCATAGGGGAGGCAGTTGTCGCGCTCGGACGGGAGGGGCTTGTTGGCGGGCGGGGCGCAGCGCACGGCGGCGGCGATGAAGGCGTCGCGCAGGCGCAGGCCGTCCTTCGCGTGCACCGAGGTGGGCTGGTTGGCGAAGCCGGTGCGGTGCAGGGAGGCGAACAGCCAGTCGCCCGAGCGGTCTCCGGTGAACACGCGACCGGTGCGGTTGGCCCCGTGCGCCGCCGGGGCCAGGCCGAGGATGTACACCCCGGCCTCGGGGTCGCCGAACCCGGGCACGGGCCGACCCCAGTAGTCCTCGTCGCGGAAGGCGGCGCGCTTGTCGCGAGCCACGAGCTCGCGCCACTCCACGAGGCGCGGGCAGCGGCGACAGCCGGTGATGCGGCGCTCGAGCTCCGCGAGCCGGTCAGGCATCAGCGAGAGCTGGCAACCGGCCGGCGTGCCAACGGGGGCTGGGGAGGGCGTGTCGAGTTGTGCCCCTTATGCGTCGGGAACTCGACATGCCACGACCGTTGCGCGTGGGTGGCGCACCTTCTGGTCCCGTGGGGCGTGCAACCGTGCTCACCAGGCGCGCTGGCGGAAGTGGGCGCGCTTTTTGGGCGGGCGAGGGTTCCGCACAAACCGGGACGTATGTTCCCGTTTCTTCAGGAACCCCCGGCGCGGAGCGCCCGAGCCGGCCGGCCAGCGTGCCACGGGGACCGGGGGCGCGAGCCCCCAGATGGCATCCATCCATCAGTCCTTCAAGCGCCGACCGGTGCTGAACAGCCATTGGGACCATGCATAAACGGGAATCGCGAGCGCTGCGATCACGCCCAGGGAGAGCCAGATCGACACGTCGCTCTCGCCGAGGAATCCGTATCTCACGGCGTTGACGAGGTAGAAGACCGGGTTGAAGTGGGACAGCTCCTCCCACGGGGACGGCAGCACGGTCACCGAGTAGAAGACCCCGCCGACGAACGTGAGCGGCAGGATCACGATGTTCTGGATGAAGCTCGTGTGGTCCCACGTCTCCGCGTAGATCCCGACGACCAACCCGAGTGCGGCGAACAGCATCAGGCCGAGCCCGGTCGCTACGGCGAGCTCGAAGGGGTGTCGGATCGGCTCGCCGACGAAGACGACGGCGAGCACCAGTAGCGACACGCCGATCGCCAGCGCCCGCACCAACCCGCCGACGGTGTAGCCGAGCGTCATCTGCCAGGACTTCATCGGCGCGGAGAGCACGTCGTTGACATAGCGGTCGAACCGGGCCTGGAAGATCGTCGATGCGTTGTTGGCGAACGCCGCCTGGGCCATCGCCATCGTGATCAGCCCGGGCACGATGAACACGTCGTAGTCCACGCCCCCGACCTGCTTGATCCGGCCGCCGAGCGATAGGCCGAAGACGAGGATGAACAGCATCGACGAGACCACGGGCGCGAGCACCGTCTGCGTCCACAGCTTCGACACGCGCAGCGTCTCGCGCTTGCAGAGCCAGACCAGGGATGTCACAGGGCCATGGCTTTGACGTAGACGTCCTGCAGCCGCGCGACGCCGAAGTGCTCGCGCAGCCCCTCGGAGTTGTCGCGCGCGATCAGGCGGCCGTCGCGAATCAACCCGATCTCGTCGCACAGCTCCTCGGCCTCCTCGAGGTAGTGCGTGGTGAGCAGGATCGTGGTGCCCTCGGCGTGCAGCCGGCGGATGTAGCGCCACAGCTCCTGGCGCAGCTCGAAGTCCACGCCCGCGGTCGGCTCGTCGAGGATCACCAGGCGCGGACGGTGCATCAGGGCGCGCGCCAGCAGCAGGCGTCGCCGCTGCCCGCCGGACAGCCGCGGCGCGCGCGTGTCCCGCTTGTGGCCAAGGCCGAACGCCTGGATCAGCTCGTCGGCGCGCTCCTCGGGGTTGCGCATTCCCCAGTAGCCGCCGTGGTAGAGCAGCGTCTCGCGCACGGTCAGGAAGCGGTCGAGGTTGATGTCCTGCTCGGCCAGGCCGAGCCAGGAGCGCGCCTGGAGCGAGTCGTGTGGCTCGCCGAACACGCTGATCTCGCCGTCGGTGATCCTCAGCAGGTTGCAGACGGCGCTGATCAGCGTCGTCTTGCCAGCTCCGTTGGGGCCGAGCAGCCCGAAGAACGCGCCCGCTGGGATCTCGAGATCGAAGTCCTGAAGGGCAACCGTGCCGTCGTCGTAGTGCTTGGTCAGCCCACTCAGGCGGAGCGCGGGATCGTTGCGGAACACGCCTTCGAGGCTATCGACCGCCCACTGCGCTGCCGAAAACAGGAGGGTGGCCACCCGCGCTGTGCTGATCGTCCTAGTGCTGGCGTCGCTGGCGGGTGTGCTCGCGCTGCGGCAGTCCGGCTCGCACGCCCAGAGCCAGCCGAAGGCCAGCGCCGCCTGCGGCCCGGACGTGGCGACGTGGCCGGGCGAGCTGGGCCTCGCGCGCACCCGCGAGCTGACGCTGTGCCTGCTGAACGAGCAGCGCGCCGAGCGCGGCCTGGCGCCGCTGCGAGCCGAGGTGCGCCTGGAGCTCGCGGCCCAGCGCTACGCGGGCGAGATGGTCGAGCGCCGCTTCTTCGATCACGTGGACCCAGGCGGACTGGACCCCCACGACCGCATCCTGCTCGCGGGCTACCCCGCCACGAACGCCTGGACGGGCGAGAACCTCGCCTACGGCACGGGCCCGGAGGGTTCGCCGGTGGAGATCGTGGATCGCTGGATGCACAGCCCGGGCCACAAGGAGAACATCCTGCGCGGCGCGTTCACCGAGATCGGGATCGGCGTGGAGTTCGGTGTGCCGAAGCAGCTCTCCGAGGACGCGGACGCGGGCGCGACCTACGTCACGTCCTTCGGCGGCCCGCCCGATCGGTACTAGCCGAGCGCTCGGCCGTACTGCCGCTCGTAGTACTCGCGGTACTCGCCCGAGCGGATCGGCTCCCACCAGGCCTCGTTGTCGCGATACCACTCGACCGTGCGGGCGATGCCGTCGGCGAACCGCACCTGCGGCTCCCACCCCAGCTCCGCGCGGATCTTGTCGCTCGCGAGCGAGTAGCGGCGGTCGTGGCCGGGCCGGTCCTTCACGTACTCGATCAGCGATTCGTCGCGGCCGGTCAGCTCGACGATGCGGCGCACCACGTCGATGTTCTCGCACTCGTCTGGCCCGCCGACGTTGTAGGCCTGCCCCGGCCTGCCGCGCTCCAGCACGGCGTGGATGCCGCTGCAGAAGTCCTCGACATAGAGCCAGTTGCGCACCTGACGACCATCCCCGTAGACCGGCAGCTTGTCGCCGTGCAGAGCGTTCAGCACGGTCAGCGGGATCAGCTTCTCGGGGTACTGGCGCGGGCCGTAGTTGTTGGAGCCGCGGCAGATCACGGCCTCCAGGCCGTGCGTGTGCGCGTGAGCGGACACGAGCAGGTCGCCGCCGGCCTTGGTCGCGGAGTACGGCGAGGAGGGATCCAGCGGCGAGCTCTCGGTGAACGAGCCCTCCTCGATCGAGCCGTACACCTCGTCGGTCGAGACCTGCAGGTAGCGCCCCACGCCGCGCTCGCGGGCGGCGTCGAGCAGCACGCTCGTGCCGATCACGTGCGTGCGGGTGAAGGCGTCCTGGTCCGCGATCGAGCGGTCCACGTGCGACTCGGCCGCGAAGTTCACGATCGCGTCCACGCCCTCGACGAGCTGCATCACGAGGTCGCGATCCTCGATCGCGCCCACCACCAGCTCGACGTCGTCGGGCAGGTTCTCGCGCCGGCCCGCGTAGGTGAGCTTGTCGAGCACGACCACGTCGTGGTCGTCCCCGACGAGACGCACGTAGGTCGACCCGATGAACCCGGCCGCGCCGGTCACGAGCAGCCTCATACGCGCACGCCCAGGTAGGCGTCGAGCCCCTCCTGCCAGGTCGGCAGCCTGTGTCCGCGCTCGCTGCCGAGCACCGAGCAGGCGGGCCGCGGCGCCGGGCGCGGGAACTCGGCGGTCGTGCACGGCTCCACGCGCGTGTCGGCGCCCGCTCGCGCGAAGATCGCGCGCGCTAACTCGAACCAGGAGCAGGAGCCGGAGGCGGCCACGTGGTGGACCCCGTACTCCTCGGTGCGCGCCAGCTCCGCCAGCGCCTCGGCGAGGTGGCCGGTGAAGGTGGGTGAGCCGACCTGGTCATCGACGACCCGCACCTCGGGCCCGAGGCCGAGCATGGTCTCCACGAAGTTCTTCCCGCCGGCGCCGAACAGCCACGACGAGCGGGCGATGAAGTGGCGCGGGTTGGCCGCCGCGGTTGCGCGCTCGCCCTCGAGCTTCGTGCGCCCGTAGGCCGACAGCGGATTGACCGGGTCGGACTCGAGATACGGCGCGCCCTTGGTCCCATCGAACACGTAGTCGCTGGACACGTACACCACGACCCCGGCCGCCTCGGCCACGTTGCGTGCGCCGTCGCGGTTCACCCTCAGCGCCTCGTCCTCGCGCTCCTCGGCGCCGTCCACGTCCGTCCAGGCCGCGCAGTTGAAGACCAGATCGTCCGGACCGATCGCCGCGCCCACGGCCGCGCGGTCGGTCACGTCCAGCTGCGCGCGCGAGAGGCCCACGGCGTTCGCCGCGCGCACCAGGTCCTGGCCGAGCATCCCACCGGCTCCGACGACGAGGGTTCGCATCGGCGCAGAGGATGTCAGCTACAGAATCTGCACGTCGGCGTTGTCGCCGACCACGAAGCGGTACGCCTTGGGCCAGGCGGGGCCGCGGCCGATCTGAACATTCTTGCCGATCAAGCTCGCCTCGATGCGGTACTCGAGGTCGGAGATCGACGAGCCGGAGAGCACGATCGAGTGCTCCAGCTCGGCCTTGCTGATCGTCACGTCGTCGCCGATCGCGGTGTAGGGGCCGATGTAGGCGTCGGTGATCCGCGTCCCGGTCCCCACGATCGCCGGGCCGCGCACCGTGGCCCGCTCGAGCCGCGCGCCCTCCGCGATCACCACGCGCCCCTCGACCCGCGAGTCAACCAGCTCGCCCTGAATGCTCTCGGTCAGGTCGTCGAGGATCAGCTGGTTGGCCTCGAGCATGTCCTGCACCTGGCCGGTGTCCTTCCACCAGCCGTGCACGATGTGGGGGTCCACTCGGCTGCCGCGGTCCACCAGCATCTGGATCGCGTCCGTGATCTCCAGCTCGCCGCGCCAGGACGGCTCGATCGAGCGGGCCGCGTCGAAGATCGCCGGCGTGAACATGTACACGCCCACCAGGGCGAGATCGGTCTTCGGCTCCTTCGGCTTCTCGACCAGGCGCGCGACGCTGCCGTCGTTGAGCTCCGCGACCCCGTAGTGCTCGGGGTCCGGCACCGGCGTCAGCAGGATCAGGGCGTCGGGCTGGTCGGTCTGGAACGTCTTGACCAGGTCGACGATGCCGTCGCGCAGGAGGTTGTCGCCCAGGTACATGACGAAGGGCGAGTCGCCGAGGAACTGCTCGGCGGTGAGCAGGGCGTGGGCGAGGCCGAGCGGCTCGTCCTGCTCGATGTACTCGATCGAGATGCCGAACTGCGTGCCGTCGCCGGCCGCCGCGCGGATCTCGGAGCCGGTCTCGGGGGCGATGATGATGCCAACCTCGTCGATGCCGGCGGCCGCCATCGCCTCGATTCCATAGAAGAGCACCGGCTTGTTCGCCACCGGCACCAGCTGCTTGGCGCTGGTGTGGGTGAGCGGGCGCAGGCGGGTGCCCTTCCCGCCCGAGAGGATCAGGCCGCGCATGGCTAGTAGGAGCCGCCCAGCTTGGTGTGGTCCCAGCTCACGGTCCGGGACGGGACGAAGCGCAGCCCCACCCGCTTCTGGGCCTGCTGCGCGACCATCGCGCGGATCTCGGGGGTGAGGCCGCCGGCATAGCGCTCGAACAGCCTAAGCCCGTAGCCCTCGATTCGCTCCGGTTCCCGCTCCAGCTCCACGTCGCATTCGAACGTCACGCCGCGCAGCTGGTCGTACTGAACGCCGTCCTCGATGCCGACCGTGGCGCGCGCGTCGCGCTCGAGGTTCTTCGCCTTCTGGGACTTCGCGTAGGTCCACCCGATCAGCTGCTCCTCGTCCTGGACGTACCAGAGCGGGACCATGTGCGGCCGGCCCTGAGGGCCAATGGTCGCGCACTGCATGACCATCTGGGCGGCCACGAAGGAGCGCACCTCGTCCTCGTCCATCTCGATCTGGCCGCGCCGGGAAGGCATAGCTCGGAGCGTACCCGGGTAAGGCCCGAGCGTTTGTTGCCCCATCTTCAGGGAGGAAGATCATGAGAAAGGTGTCGCTCGCGCTCGCGAGCGCGCTGGCCGCCATGCTCGCGTTCGCCGCCACCGCCCCAGCGGCGAAACACGCGACGGTCACGGCTTCCAAGTCACTGGCCAAGGCCTGTCACACCAAGTTCCTCGGCGACCGCGCCAACACCGACGTGATCCGCGCGGTCTCTACACAGCAAGGGCTGGTCCGCGCGCGGCTGAAGAGCAGCGGCGACTGGGACCTGGGCGTGTTCGACGCCAGGACGAAGCGCCGTGTGGCCGGCTCGGCCGCGTTCCGCGGCAACGAGACCGCCGAAGGCTTCGTCAAGAAGGGCCAGCGGCTGCTGGTGCAGGCCTGCCGCTTCGCCGGTCGCGCCGGTGAGGCGCGCGTGTCGGTCACGTTCCTGGCGCAGCCGAAGGCCGGTACGTCCGGCCCGGCGCAGGTGGTCGACGTGTCGACCCCGACCCGCCAGGACAAGCAGCGCCTGCAGACCCTGGGCCTCGACCTGACCGAGCACGGCGACGCCGACTCGATCGAGGTCGTGCTCTACGGAGAGCAGGACGCGCAGAAGCTGCGCACGGCCAAGTTCCGCTACACCGTCCGGATCGCCAACCTCGGCAAGCGCGTCGAGGCGAACCGCCGGGCCGACCGCCGCTACTCGCTGCGCACCGCGCAGGCCGGCGGCAGCGCGCTGCCGAGCGGCAACACCGAGTACCGGCACCTGGCCGACTACGAGCTCGAGCTGAAGTTGCTCGCGGGTCGCTATCCCGACCTTGTCCGGCCGCTGACGCTGCCGCACAAGACGCACCTCGGCCGCGACGTGGTCGGCATCGAGATCGCGACCGACCCGTACAACCGGGGCGACGGCAAGCCGATCTTCGCGAACATCGGGACGCATCATGCCCGCGAATGGCCGGCCGCCGAGCACCCGCTCGAGTGGGCGTACGACCTGCTGACCAACTACGGGCAGCAGGCCCGCACGACCCGCCTGGTCAACGCCACGCGCAACATCGTGATCCCGGTCGTCAACCCGGACGGCTTCAACATCTCGCGCGAGGCGCCCGACGCCCCGCCCGAGACCGAGTTCGGCCAGTTCTCCTACGAGATGAAGCGTAAGAACTGCTGGCCCAACCCGGAGGCCACCGGACCGTGCGACAACAGCTCGGTCGGCCGCCTGCTGGGCGTCGACATCAACCGCAACTACGGCGCCTTCTGGGGCGGCTCGGGTGCGAGCGTCGACCCGCTGGACGACACGTTCCGCGGCTCCAGCCCGTTCTCGGAGCCGGAGAGCCAGAACATCCGCGAGCTGCAGTCCAGCCGCGGAATCACGAACCTGATCACCAACCACACGTTCTCGAACCTGATCCTGCGGCCGCCCGGTGTGGTGGACGTGGGAGCACCGCTCGAGGAGCCGCTCATGAAGGCGCTCGGCGCCCGCATGGCGGGACACAACGCGTACTCGAACATCCCGGGCTACGGGCTGTACGACACCACCGGCTCGACCGAGGACTGGACGTTCTGGGCAGCCGGCTCGCTCGGCTACACGTTCGAGATTGGTGACGTCGAGTTCCATCCGCCCTACGAGCAGGGCGTGGTGGCCGAGTACCTCGGACTCGACCCCGCGGCCGGCGCCGGCTTGGGCGGCAACCGCGAGGCGTACTACGAGATGCTGAAGTCGACGGCCAGGGCTCGCGATCACTCGGTGATCCGCGGCCAGGCGCCGGACGGCTGGACGCTGAGGCTGCACAAGAGCTTCATGACGTCCACGTCGCCGGTGTGGCAGAACGACTTCGGCACCGAGATCGGCCCGCCGCAGCTGTTCCCCGACGTGCTCGACTATGCGTACAGCTCCGACGGCGGGCGGTTCGACTGGCACGTGAATCCGTCGACCCGGCCGGTCGTGGCCGGCCGCGACGGGCGCGACCCCGTCGCTCCGAAGCAGACGGACATCGCGCTCGCCAACCCGGCCGGCATCCCCGCCGAGAACACGGAGGGCGACTACGCGGCTGGCGCGTACGAGGCCATCCCGTTCACGGTCGCCGGGCCGCCGGACGTGGACAACGGCCGGATGACCGTGCACATCGAGTGGGGCAACCCCGAGACCGACTGGGATCTCTTCGTGGTCAACTCCGCGGGTGAGGTCGTGACCCAGTCGGCGTCGTTCGGCGACACGACCGAGGACGCCGTGCTGGTCGACCCGCCGCCGGGCAACTACGTGGCCCACGTGGTCAATTACGACCAGGTCGACGGCGCTCCGGCGCCCGACGACTGGTCGAACGGGGCGGTGGTGTTCCGCAGCCCGACGCCGCGGTTCTACGGGCCCAAGGAGTCCTGGCAGCTGACCTGCGAGGACGAGGACGGGCGCGTGCGCGGTAACCGCAACGTGGTCGTGGACCGCGGTGACCGGGTTAACGTCGGCAAGGTGTGCAGCACCGCCGGCCTCGCGAGGGCGAAGGCCGCCGGCTAAGCCAGGCCGTCAGGGCTTGACGGCGCCCGCCAGGACCTCGGCAGCTTCGAGGACCGCCTGGCGGGCGTCGTCGGGCTCCAGCACGACAGCGTCGCCGGCCTCCTTGAGGAGCTCGCGCGCGAGGTAGCGGTGCCCGGCGTAGGGCAGCTCCACGATCACGGCGCCGTCGGCGAGCTCGGACACCACACGCTTGTCCTCGCGCGCCCAGCGCGCCCGATCGGGCGCCATCCACACGCGGGCCAGGCGCGCGTCGGCCACCTCGCCCGTGCGCGGCCACCCGTGGATGTCCGGCTCGATGCCCGGTCGCGGCTCGAAGCTCTCGTCCAGCACGGTCGCTGAGCGGATCCGGTCGAGGCGGAACGAGCGCGTGTCGTCCTTGTCCGGATCCCACGCGTGCACGTACCAGCCCTCCTGGCCGTTCATCAGCTTGTACGGCTCGACCCGGCGGCTGGTGAACTCGTCGAGCTCCTCCTTGTAGTGCTCGATCTCGATCAGCCGGTGCGCCGCGATCGCGCCGCTGACCACGCGGGCGATCTCCGAGTCGTCGCCCTTGGCGGTGGTGATCTGCAGCCCCTCCTGGGCCGGGTCCTGGCCCAGCGCGTCCACGATCTTCTGGCGCGCGCTCGACAGCGACCCCTCGGGCAGGTGCTCGCCGATCAGGTCGATCGCCGCTACCAGCGCCTTCGCCTCCAGCGGCAGCAGTCGCGCCGGCCGCGCGAAGTTGTCGCCGTAGGGCTCGGGGTCGACCTCGATCTGGTCGCCCTGCACCTCGGCGTAGAGCACGTACGAGCCGCCGCCGAAGTTCACGACGTTCAGCACGTCCACGTCCTGGCGCAGCTCGGTCTCCGACACCTGGAGGCGCTCGCACAGCTCGGACACGTCGAGCTTCTCGCCCTCGCGGGCGGTCTCGATCAGGATGCCCGCGAGCGTGACCAGCCGGGCGAAGCGCTCGGGCCGGATCGGGGAGCTCTCGCGGTCCTCCTCGTCCTCGATCTCCTCGACCACCGGCTCGACGGTCTCGGCCACCTCGGGCGGGTTGGTGTGGCGCTCGGCGATCAGCTCGAGCCGCTCGCGCGCCTCCTCGACCAGCTCCGGCGGTCCCTCCACGCGCGCATGCTCGCCGAGGCCGAGCACCCAGGACACCATCTGGCGCGCGTTTGCGTAGTCGGTCTCGAAGATGACGCCGTCGTCGACCTCGGTCACCTCGCCCGCGTGCCCGAAGTGGCGCAGCGCGAGCCAGTCGATCCGGTCCGACAGCCAGATGCGGGCGCGGCCGATCGGGTCGCCCAGCTGCCAGTCGGTGCGGATCGCGTAGTCGCGCGCGTCGAACTCCTCGGGGCGGTTGAAGTCGTGCTCGGCCTTGGACGAGTAGCCGACCTTGCCGCGGATGCGCGAGACACGGAACACACGCGTGTCGTCGCGCTCGTGCGAGTAACCGATCAGGTAGAACTGCCCGCCCTTGTAGAGCAGGTGGTACGGGTCGACCTTGCGCGACTCCTGTGCGTCGCGGCCGATCGTGTAGTAGTCGAACACGATCGTCTTGCGCCGAAAGATCGCCGTCTCGACCTTCGAGAGGCGCTGAGACAGGTCACGCCCGCCGGCGCCGGCCGTCACGGCCAGCGCCACCGACAGCTCCTCGGGCGCGTCGAGCGGTGAGGGCTTGCCCCAGGAGAGCTGCTGCAGCGCCAGCCGCAGCGGCTCGGCGTACGCGAACTCGCCGTCGAGCAGCGACAGCGACATGCGCAGCGCGCCCAGCTCCTCGTCGGTGAACTCGATCGCGGGCAGGTAGAAGTTCTCGGGCGGGAGCGAGTAGTTCTCGGCCTCGTAGTAGCCCTCGGCGGGCTTGTCGACCTTGAGGTGGATGCCGAGCGACTCGAGCTCAGCGCGGTCGGCGTAGAAGCGACGCGCGAAGGCCTCGTCGTTCATCTGCGAGTAGCCCTCCACGTCCTGCTTGATCTCCAGCGCGGACACGGGCCGCCGCTCCGCCATCAGGAATGAGATCAGCGACAGCTGACGGATGAGCTTCTCGGTGTCCTTGGCCATACGCGCGTGAGGATAAGCAGGAAACCCCACCGGGGCCGCCCCCCGCGGCGTGGGCCCCGCAATTTGCGGCTATGCGGCCTGCTCGCGGGTGCCGAAGTAGGCGGCCGTCGCGAGGCCGCGATCGAAGTCCGACCAGCTGGCGCCCTCGGCGAGCGCCTTCTCGATGCGGTCGAAGCTGCCCAGGTTGCCACCCAGGTTGTCGATGAAGTGCACCAGCGTCGCCTCGCGCGTGCAGGGCACGACCGGGCTGCCGTGCTCGAGCTTGCCGTGGTGGCTGAGGATGATGTGGAGGAGCGAGTCGGCGTCGGCTCGCGGGAACCCCTCGATCAGCTCGACCGTGCGCCGCACGCGGTAGTAGCCGAGCGGGATCTCGCCGAGCAGCTTGCCGGCGTCCGTCAGCTCGATCGCGCCGTTGCGCGAGGAGTAGGTCTCGACCTTGCCGATGTCGTGGAGCAGCGCGCCGGTGACCGCCACGTCGCGGTCCAGCTTTGGAAAGGTGGCGGCGAGGGCGCTGACGCCTTGGGCGACCGAGAGGCAGTGCTCGAGCAGCCCGTGGCGGTAGGCCTGGTGGTAGTACTTCGCCGCGGGGGCCTCGTGGTAGGCGCGCCCGATGTTCGTGGAGGGGTCGACCAGCCGGGCGAGCAGCTCGCGCAGGTGGGGACGCTGCACCGTCTCGACGAGCGACTGCAGGTCGGCTGCCATCTGGCGGTACGGGACCGGCGGCGCCTCGGCGAGATCGACGAGCTGGTACTCGCCCTCGACGGCGGCGCGCATGCGCCGGATCGTGATCCCCGCGCCGTAGCGCTCGTCGACCGAGTACCGCCCGAGCACGCGCACGACCGCGCCGCAGTTGCACACGCCGGCCAGCTCGTCCACGCCGTCCCACGCGACGGCTTCGACCGAGCCGGTGACGTCGCCCAGCTGCAGCTTCAGGAACGGCTCGCCGTTGCGCTTTTGCCGCAGATTGCGGGCACGAACGACGAAGATCGCGTCGACTTCCTGGCCGTCGACCAGGTCGCGCACGAAGGCCTTCGCGGGCGTGAGAGTCGGCTGTTCCATCTGGTTCGCCACGGTAGAACGGAACCCGGACGGGATAGGGTCCGCGGAGATGGAGTCGCCCCCCGCACCCACGACCTGACATGGCGGTCCTGGTAGCCGGGGGCACCGGCTTCCTCGGCTCCGCCGTCGTCCGCGAGCTGCTCGCCAGCGGCTACGACGTCACGGCCACCTGGGTGGTCGAGCGCGAGCGCGAGCGGCTGGCCTCCGAGTCCGTCGAGCTGGTGCAGGCCGACCTGTTCGACCCCGATGCCGTGAGCGCCGCCGTCACATCCGTCGCGGACCTGGAGGCGGTCGTCAACCTCGTCGGCGGCTACGCCGAGGGCGGGCGCGTGCACGAGACCGAGCCCGAGCAGTTCGACACCCTGCTCAGGCTCAACGTCACGCCCGGCTTCCTGCTCGCGCGCGCGGCGATGCCACGGCTGATCGAGCGCGGGGGTGGCGCGTACGTCGGCGTGTCGGCGCGCCCGGCGCTGCGGCCGTTTTCCGGTGCCGCCGCCTACATCACGTCCAAGGCCGCGGTGCTCGCGTTCATCCAGGCGCTCGACGCCGAGTACAAGAACGACGGGATTCGCTGCAACGCGATCCTGCCGAGCGTCATCGACACGCCCGCCAACCGCGAGGGGCAGCCGAACGCGGACTACTCCAAGTGGGTCCAGCCGGCCGAGATCGCGAAGGTGGTGCGGTTCCTCGTCTCGGACGAGTCGGGGCCGATCTCCGGCGCCACCGTGCCCGTCTACGGGCGCGCGTAGTAGGACAGCGCGACCCGGCCGAGCGCCTTGGTGGTGGCGCCGTTCTGGATCGCGCCGATCGGCGCTCCGATGAACGGGATCCACCGTCCGGCGTAGCGCCGCGCCATGCGCTTGGCGAGGTAGTTGACCAGGCGCAGGTGGAGCCGATCGGTGTGGCGCGATGCGAGCGCCTTCTCGATCATCGCCTGGGCCATCAGCTTGCCCATGCCGTCGAGTGCCTGGCGCGCCTCGGCTGGCGTCGAGTAGACGCCCTGGAGGGCGAGCAGCTCGGCGGGGCGCATCGGATGACGCGGGTCGTAGCCGTGGGCGGCGGCGATGTAGAAGACCATCCGGCTCTGGATCCAGAGCAGGGCGACCAGGTCCGGCGCGGCGGTCACGATGCCGCCGATCCCGAGCGCGCCGCCCTCGAGCCGCGCGATGCGCACGTGCTTTTTGAACGCCACGCGCGCGAGCTGCTCCGGCGTGTGGCCGCCTCCGGCCACGCGCACCCATTCGGCCGCCTGCGGGCCGAAGCGCTCGGACGCCGCCAGCGCGATGTGCTCGGGCGCGCGCTCGGGCTCGGCGAGCAGTCGGTCCCAGAGCGAGCGCGGCGGGCGCTCGAGGTGCTCTATGTGCTCGCTGGTGACGGCTATTCGGTGAAGTACACGAGGTTCGGCAGGTAGTACGTGCGCTCCGAGTACCCGCCCTTGAGGTCGCTGCGCTGGTCGCCGACGTTGGCGATGATCTTGTAGCCGCGCCGCTGGATGCGCTTGCGCGCGCCCTTCTTGTAGGGCACGGCCGAGTTCGCGGTCTCGTCCGGCGGGCGCATGATCAGCTCGTACTCGCCCTTGTAGCCGGCGTCGCGCAGGTTCTTCAGCGTGCCTTCGCGGAGCGCGTCCGGTCGGCCGGTGATGAAGAAGATGTGCATGTTCAGGTGCCGGGCGCGGTTGAACAGCGAGCGCACGTTCCTGATCGCGGGCGCGTCATAGGCGACCACGCATCCGGCATAGACGCCGCCGTTGTACGGGATCCCGCCGCCGGCGTCGAGGCACGGGTAGTTGTTCAGCGAGGTGTCGTCGATGTCCAGCACGAGGGCCGGCTTCCGAGGCGCGTTCCTCGCGCGCGTGCGCTCGTTGATCCACAGCCTGGCCCGCTTGGCCTGCTTGGCGACGACCTTGGACCAGTCGCCCGAGTCGTAGTAGGCGTGGATCTGCTGCGCGGTCTTGGACGTGGGGAAGGTCCCGGCCAGCGCCGGCACCACGGCAACGGCGAGGGCCACTGCGACGACGGCGGCGAGGGCGGCGATCTTCATGGGAGCAGCGTAGTTTGGCGAGCCTGCTCGTGCGGTACCAGGGTCCTATGGGGACCGACATCAACACTTCAGTGCGGCACGGCATTCTCAGCGACGAGCTCAGCGAGGAGCGCGGGCAGCTGATCGAGATGCTGACCAAGGCTTACTGGATGGAGCTCGAGACAGTGATGAGCTACATCGCCAACTCGATCAACCCCGAGGGCGTGCGCGCCCAGGAGATCATCGAGTCGTTGGAGGAGGACGTGCAGGAGGAGCTCGGGCACGCGCGCCAGTTCGGCGAGCGCATCAAAGAGCTGTACGGCGTCGTGCCGGGCACGCTCGACTTCAGCGCCGAGCAGTCCTACCTGCAGCCGCCCGACGACCAGATCGACATCGTGCACGTGATCAAGGGAGTGATCGAGGCCGAGACCGGCGCCATCGAGCACTACAACCAGGTCATCGAGTACTGCGAGGGCAAGGACCCGGTGACGCAGGACATGGTCACCGCGATCCTGCACGACGAGGAAGGGCACCGGCGGCTGTTCGAGGGCTTCCTGCGCGAGTACAGCAGCGAAGGTCTGGCCTAGGACCCGAGGCGGATCGTCCGCCGCTTCGAGGCGGACAAGCCGGCGAGGCTGGTGGCGGTCACTTTGACCGTCACGGTGACCGGGCGTCCTGAGCCGAGAGCGCTCGCCGCGGCACGCCGCGCCGCCCGCGGCAGCGCGAGCGCGAGCGCGCGCCCGGCGCGCCCCTTGAGGCGGCGGCCGGCGGGGGTCAGGTCGAAGGTGCTCCCGCGGGCGGTCAGGCGGCCGGTGGCGCGCACGCGACACGCCTTGCGGCAGCTCACGCGGATGTCCACGGCGCCGTCGAGCGCCTGGCGGGGCGCGCCGAGGGTGATGCGGGGGGACAGCCCCGCGAGGTGCGCCTTGAGCGCGGTGCCGTTGGGCGACTTGGGCGTGCCCCTCACGTCCGAGAGCACCGACAGCACGGAGCACTCCTTCTCGGGCAGCACCCACCAGGCCCAGGCGAGGTAGCCCACGCCACGGCGGTCGGCCCAGTCCATGAAGCGGCGCAGGTGGTCGTCGCGGCAGTTCGTCTGGCCGAACTCGCCGGTCACGACGGGGACCTCAGCGGCGATCGGGGCGATCGTCCGGTTCCAGCACGCGGTCGTCTTGCAGGCCTGCGTGTTGTAGTTGTGGAAGCTCGCGACGAGCTGGCCGTCCTCGGGCCGGCGGTCGAGCCACTGGCTGAGGTCGTTGGCGTAGTCGATCCCGCCCAGCATCAGCGGCTGCCGCGCGCCGGTCGCGCGCACCGCGTCCACGAGCGTCTGCATGCCGACGGCCGTGTAGGTGGCGCCGGTGAGCGGCTGGTTGTCGTTCGCCAGCGGCGGCGCGCAGCCGCCGTTGCTCCAGCAGTCCCAGGAGAGGTCGAACACGAGCGTGTCGCCGTCGTAGCGCGAGTAGGGCTCGTTGAAGAGGTCGAAGATCATGGACCGGTCGTCCTTGAAGGTGGTGGCGACGGAGGTCCAGAAGTCGTCGGAGCGGTCGTCCGGCATGGCCCGCTGGCCCTCGGCGGGGGTGCCGTTCGGAGCCGACCAGTGGAGGTCCACGATCACCGCCAGACCGGCGTCGTGCAGCAGCGAGATCCAGTCCTGGACGGCCGCGCGGTAGCCCGTCACGTCGCCGAAAGCGGGCTGGCCGTCCTCGCCGAGCCAGCAGGCCTGGTTGAGCGGGACGCGGACCGTGTTGATCTTCCAGCTCGCGATCTTGCGGGCGCTCGCGGCGGTCGGGTGGGTGGTGTTCGGATCGCCAACGTCCGAGTACGCGTAGCCGTAGAAGCAGGCGTACTCGAAGCTGGGCCAGTTCACGCCACGCGGGACGAAGGCCTGGCCGGTGCGCGCGTTCACGAGGCGCTTCCCCTTGACCGTCAGCGGGCGGGGCGGCCGCCGAGGCGGAGCCGGCGGTGACGCACAGCAAGGCCACGAAGGCGAGGACCAGCCCCAAGATGCGACGTCTCCCGCGCACCTAGCCATGCTAGAACGGTGCCCGGCCCGGGCGCAAGCGAGCGCAGTACCATCGACGGCGCTCCTCTCGGCGAGGTAGCTCAGTTGGTAGAGCACACGACTGAAAATCGTGGTGTCGCCGGTTCGATTCCGGCCCTCGCCATCTGGCCGGCTGCGGCGCAGCGCCTGGCTGCGTCCTCGCTCGCTCGCGTGCGGAGCACGCGTCGCTCACTGCGTCCTTGCCAGGCGGGCGCCTCGCTCGGCAGATGGCGAGGGCTGCGCCCTCGCCATTTCGCCTTTCTCCCTGCTATGTGCCGCCTGTCATCCGGCTCGCGTTGCCGGATTCTTTGGCCCACACGTGTTTCGTCGGGACGTCCTCGTCGGCTACGTCGATGTTCGCGGTGCCATCTTTGAATCCGCCCGCGTCCCCGGGAGTCAGCCGACCGTCACGCCGTGGCTCGGCTGGGTTGGTAGCGCAGAGCGACTGCTCCGGACTGGAACTCGTGGCGGTCCACGAGCTTCAGTTCGACCCGCTCGCGCAGGCCGGCGAGCAACGTCGGTCCGTGGCCGGCCAGGACGGGCTGCACGACGAATTCGTACTCGTCGATCAATCCCAGATCCGCCAAGGCCAGCGGGAGAGTCACGCCGCCCACGAACAGGCCTTCGCCCGGCCCCTCCTTGAGCCTCCGAACGGCTTTGCCCGGGTCGCCGTGTACGAGCTCCGCGTTCCAATCGACCTGGTCGAGGGTGCTCGACACGACGTACTTCTTGGCCCCGTCGATCTTCTGGGCGAAGGCGATGTCTGCGTCATCCATCCAGTCCGGCCATGTTCCCGTCGCCGGTTGCCGCCACGCTGCCTCCATCATCTCGTAGGTCACCCGGCCAAACAGCAGGGCATCGGCGCGCTCCAGGCTGGCGGCCCAGTAGCGATGCGACTCCTCGTCCGGGATCCCCACCTGGTGATCAACGCAGCCGTCGAGGGTGACGTTGATCGAGTAGCGAAGCGGCCTCATCGGTTTGTCTCCCTTGGTCGCCGGGCCTCGACTGACGCGGTGCACGACCGACCGTTCAAGCTCGGGTTGAAGCCCTCGAGGTCGGCCTCAGTGTAGTCCTGTAGCGGGGGGCGAATTCGGCTGTCGCTCATCGCTTCGGCACCAGGATCTGCGCGAGGGCTCCGCTCCGGAAGCGCTCCTCTTCGACGACGTCCAGCTTCAGGTGCTCTTCCAGCTCGGCGAATGGGCTGTGCCCCGCGCCGATCGCAATCGGGACCGTCGTCAGCTGGTATTCGTCGACGAGGCCCAGGCGGGTCAGCGACTTGGCGAAGTCGGGGCCGCCGTGGACCAGGACCGTCCCTTCGTCGTCCCGAGCCTTCAGGTCCGCGATCTCCGCGCGCAGGTCCCCGCCGAAGATCTCGGCCGGTCCCCATTCCGCCTTCTCCAGGGTGTGGGAGAAGACAGCCTTCGGCTTCTCGTTCATCGCGGTTGCGATCGGCCCCTCGGACGCGGCCCAGTGCGGGCCCATGATCTCGTAGCTGCGGCGGCCCATCGCGTGGACGCCGGCCTCCTCGAGCGCGCGGCGGTTCCACTCACCCGAGTCGTCGCCGAACCACTCGAACATCCATTCATGGGTCCCGTCGGGGCTGGTGACAAAACCGTCGAGGGACATGACCATCTTGAGAACTACTTTTCTATCGCTCATGTCGGTAGAGACCTACCCCCTCGCGTGAATTCATCGCCCAGCGGCGGAGGTGGAAACGAAGCTGCTCCTCGCTAGGGGCGGTCCACTCGAACCCGCCCTCGCGGTCGGGGACAGAGCCGTCCACCGAGACGCTCATCGAGGAGATCAGCATGGGCTTCACGAGCGCGTGGTGCTATTGCTGGGGCATGGCGGGCAAGGCATCGGAGCGGTTCGTCTGGGCGGTCGACACTCTGGAGGTCCGCCCGGCCGACCGCCTGCTCGAGGTCGGCTGCGGCCACGGCGTCGCGGTCTCCCTGGTCTGCGAGAGGCTGACGACGGGAACGATCACCGCGATCGACCGCTCGCCCAAGATGATCGAGATGGCCACGCGGAGGAACCGCGAGCACGTCGACGCGGGCAGGGCTGTGCTCGAGGCCATCGCGCTGGAGGACGCGGACCTCGGCGATCGGCGCTTCGACAAGGTCTTCGCCTTCAACGTCGCTCCCTTCTGGCAGCAGCCGGAGGCGGCGCTCGGTGCCGTCCGCGAGCACCTCGCCCGGGATGGGGCCGTCTACATCTTCTGGGACGCGCGCCACTCCGCGCCGGAGCGAGCCCGGGACCTCGGGAACGAGCTGGCCGACCGGCTACGCGAGGGCGGATTCTCCGTCGACAGGGTGCTGGTCGAGGACCTGCGCCCGGTCCCCGCGGTCTGCGTGATCGGGCGGCCCCAGGGCGGATGAACATGGACCGCAACACCGTGTCGCGTTCCCTGGCGAGCAGCAGCCGCCCTCGTGGCGAATCTCGTCGCGTCAAGCGGCGATGCAAGATCCGAATCCCGCGCGAGCACCGCCGCTAGGCCCTGGAACGCGCGAATATGGATCCCGAAGGTGACGAGGGCCCCGGTCGCGGTGTCGGACATGTCTATGGAGGCGAGGATCAACGCGCCGTAGACGCACGCGACGCACCCGGTGAGTATCAACATCAGCGTGGCGAGGAGCACTGCTGGCGTGACATTCACCAGTTCAATGCCATACCGGGACCTGAGTTGCTGGATCTCGATCCGCCTACAGCCAGACAGGGTTCGTCCACGCGCGGGAGCCGTCGTCGGCGGTCACGGTGATGCGCCAATCGGGCGACCTGAGCTGCGCGATATCCAGTACGGTCTCGGTCGTCTGAGGGTCACCCTCCGCGACGTCTGAGCGCCGCCATTGTTCCGGTGAGCGCGACAGCCCTCGCCGAACTGCAGCGAACGTGCACACGGTCGCCGTCGACATCTACATGGTCGATCGCGGGCCTTGCTGGAGTAGTAGGCGCCCGCTCGCAGGGCCTGCCGGAGCCACCGGATCGATCCGATCGGCACGAACTTCAGAGTCAGGACCGGAACCGATCCTTCGCCTCGGTCAATGCGAGTCGTCCCGCGAGCGGTGACGTGCCGCCGATGGCCGCGCGCGAGCAGCGCGTCGACCGCGTAGCGTCCTTCGGCTCGATCCGGCCGACGTGTGCGCGGCGTTGACGTTGTAGGTCTCGACCGCTGGCGGTGGTCCACGGTGCGCCGATCGAAGTCGAGGAAGTCGTGAGGCCGGGATGCCAGCAGCACATTGTACGCGCCTGCCTCGGCAGCTCGCCGAATGATCGCGGCGTGCGGCTCGTCCGGCGAAGGAGGAGGAAAGTCCGGAGGCAGGCCGATCGCGTTGACCCAGAAGACGTCCTCGGCGTTCCAGTCCGCAGAGCTTAGCTCCGCCCCGAGCAGGGTCGTGAACGATCGGTCGCGGGCGCCTGAGGTGTCGGTGACAGTCCAGCCCCACCGAGCCTCGAAGTGGTCGGTCAGGACGAGGAAGTCGTATCCCGCCGACCGGTAGGCCGCGATCACCTGCTGCACCGACGCCATGCCATCTGAGCGATCGGAATGCGTGTGCAGGTTGCCTCGGTACCAGCGACCGGATGCAGCGAAGGCGGCAGGGCGCATGTCGCCTCAGTACCCGATCCGACGCATCGCCGTCCATGACCCAGGTCGCCTGCTGCGTTCGCGCGAAGCAGAAGCGCCGACCCCCCCGTCGGTGAGGTCTACAGCGGAGGGGGCCGAACATGCAGCACACGCGGTTCCTCTTTCGCGTACCGCCTGCCGCTTCGCCCAGATGGCGAGGGCTGGGGCCTCCCTTTCGGCTTGGCGCCGATATAGAGTCGCCGCGTACCCGGCCGGAGGTAAGCGGGATGCCGATCTTGATGGTCCATGACAGCCCGGGAGGCACGCGGGAGCAGTATGAGGAGGTCGGTGCGCGTCTCAGCGAGGGGCGAGGCCTGAACTCGCTCAGTGACTGGCCGCGGGATGGGATTCTGGCGCACGCAGCAGGCCCCACGGAGAACGGCTGGCGTGTCGTCGATGTGTGGGAATCCGAGGAGGCCTTCCAGCGGTTTGGGGAGGTAATCGGCCCGGTGTTGCAAGAGGTGGGCTTCCCGGGCCAGCCTCAGACCTTCCCTCTCGACAATTTCGTCAAGTAGCTCCCGCGGAGCGCTCCGGCGAGGCGAAATCCGGCGGACGCATGGCGGTTGAACTGCGTCAGGCGAGCGAGTTCTCGCGCGCGGAGCTCGCCGCGGTCTTCGCCGCCGCCTACGAGGGGTACTTCGTTCCGTTCACCATGGACGAGAGCAGACTCGCTTTCATGATTGAGGCGTTCGACCTCGATCTCGAATGTTCCGTGGTCGCAGTCGACGGGCATCGGCTGATCGGGCTCGCAAACCTGGGTCGGCGACGCGAGCGCGCCTGGATTGGCGGCCTCGGCGTGATTCCGGCCCATCGCGGCGCCGGCCTGGGCGAGCTGCTTACCCGCGGCCTCCTCGATAGCGCTCGGCGTGCCGGCGCTCGCGAGATGGTGCTCGAGGTGATCGTCGAGAACATGCCCGCGATCTCGTTGTACGAGAAGCTCGGCTTTGCGCGCAGGCGTGAGCTCGAGGTTCTCTCCGTCGCCGGGGACACCCGCGGCGCGACCGCTCGCGAAGCCGACGTCGGGGAGACCCTACGACGCATATCCACGACGCGAGACGCGCCCGAGCCCTGGCAACGCGACGAGCAGACCGTCGCCAACCTGGCACGTCGTCCACCCGTCCCGCAAGCCTTGGTCGCCGGTGGCGGTGCAGTGGTCTTCCGGGAGCGGGACGGAACCGTCGACCTGCTCCAAGCCGCTGGGGAGCCCGCGGCCCTCGATCAGCTGGTCGCCGCTGTGCGCGCCAGGGGCAAGACCACGGCCCTGAACTTCCCGGCCGACGGCTGCATTGCCGCGGCATTGCGTAGAGCTGGCGCCGAGGTGGTCGCCCGGCAGTACGAGATGATCGTTTCCCTGTAGTTCACCCTTCGACTGCGGTTTTTCGGGCTCCAAACGGGCCTCTCCAGAGGCCTAAAATGTGGTGTCGCCGGTTCGATTCTCACCTTCCCCATCGTTTCTGCGCGGTCGGTAGCTACGTGAGATGATCGGCCCGGTTTGGAACTCGCGGTCCACTCGCCGCTCATGGAGTTCGGCGACGAGGGGCAGTCGCTGGAACGTCTCACGCGCGCGGTCGACGCCGCGCGGGACTGCGGCTTCGCCGCGGTTTCCTCCAACGACCACTTCCTGTTCCAGACGCCGTGGCTCGACGGCCTGACGGCGCTGGCCGCCGTGATCGACCGATCCGGCGACATGGAGCTCGCAACGACGATCGCGCTGGTCTCGCTTCGCGGTCCCGTGCCCCTCGCAAAGACATTGGCCGCGTTGGATCTCCTGTCCGACGGGCGTGTGATTGCCGGCGTCGGCCCCGGCTCATCGGAGCGTGACTACGACGCGGTCGGCGTGCCCTACGAGGAGCGCTGGGAGCGCTTCGAGGAAGCCACCGCCATCCTGCGCTCACTCCTGCGAGGCGAGCCGCCGCCCGAGGCCCTCCGCCACTACTCCGTTCCCGGCTCCGAGCTGGCGCCCGCTCCGCGCCGGCCCGGCGGCGTCCCGGTCTGGATCGGGAGCTGGGGCTCGGAGGCCGGTCTTCGGCGCGTCGCGCGCCTCGCCGACGGGTGGCTCGCATCGGCCTACAACACGACGCCCGACGGCTTCAAGGCCGCGAAGCAGTCGCTGTCCGAGCAGCTTCGCGCCCATGGAAAGAACCCCGATCGGTTCCCCAACGCGCTCGCGACGATGTGGACCTGGGTCACCGAGGACTCCCGCGACGCTGACCGAGTGCTGCGAGACGTTCTGGGTCCGATGCTCAAGCGCGATCCGGATGCCCTGCGCGACCAGCTGTGCATCGGATCAGCCGAGCACTGCGCGGAGCTGCTCTCACGCTACGCGCAAGCAGGCTGTGAGCGCGTCTACCTCTGGCCGCTCGGCGACGAGCCCCGCCAGATCGAGCTCGCTGCGACGACCGTGCTGCCAGCCATCGAGGCCTGAACGACCCGACGGCGCCTTAGAGCTCCCGGCGGACGATCTCCGCACCGGCGACCAGCGCCTCGAGCTTCGCGAACGCGACGTCGTGGGGCAGGTACTTCATGCCACAGTCGGGTGCCGGCATGAGGCGCTCGGGAGGGACATGCTCGAGCGCCTGTCGGATCCGCTGCGCCACGAGCTCCGGCGTCTCGACGGCGTAATCGGCGTTGTCGATAACGCCCAGGATGATCGTCTTCTCACGTACCCGCGCGAGGATCGAGACATCGAGCTTCGGCTGCGCCGCCTCGATCGAGAGCTGCCGCACGGAGCACTCGTTCAACTCCTCGAGGAACGAGTAGGCGGCCGGCTTTTCCTGGACGGAGTAGTGGCCGTAGCCAAAGCAAATATGGAGGGCGGTGGTCCCCTCGATGCTGTCGAGCGCCCTGTTGATGACCTCGACGCCGTAATCCCGTGCCTGCTCGGGCCTGGCCTCGAGGTAGGGCTCGTCGAGCTGAACCACGTCGGCGCCGGCGCCGAACAGGGCCCGGACCTCGTCGTTCACGGCCGCTGCGAAGTCGAGCGCCATTCCCCGCTCGTCCAGGTAGTGCTCGTCCTGCGTCTGCTGGGCCATCGTGAATGGCCCAGGGATCGTGATCTTGATCGGTTTTATCAGTCGCGCGCCGTAGGAACTCCACGTCGCCGACCTCGACGGGCGCGACCCGACGGATCGGACCCACGATGCGAGGCGCGAGGTTCTCGGCCCCGTTGCGCTCGACGAAGACGCCAGGGTTGTCGAGGTCAATGCCAGAGAGCGCATTCGCGAAGCGGTTCGAATAACTCTCACGACGGATCTCGCCATCCGTGACGACATCGATCCCCGCGCGCTCCATGGCGCGGACCGCGAGGATCGTCGCGTCGTCCTGCGCCTGCTCGAGAAACTCGCCCGGGACGCGCCAGAGCTCGCGAGCCACTGCGCGCGGCGGCAGCCGCTTCTGGAGCTGCTGACGGTCGATGAGCCAGTCCGGCTGCGGGTAGCTTCCGACGACGGTCGTTACGAGACTGGCCACAGCCATGGCTACTTGATCACCAGCTTTCTCTGCGAGGCCATCGTCAGGACCGCGGCCACAACGATTACGGCGCCCTTGATGACGGTTTGCGTATAGGTCTCGACGCCCATCTGGTTCAGGCCGTTCGAGAGCACGGTCAGGATGAGAACGCCGAGCACCGTCCGCTCGACGCCCCCGACGCCCCCGGACAAGGCGGTCCCGCCGATCACGATCGCCGCGATCGAGTCGAGCAGCAACGTATTGCCGAGCGACGGTCCGGCAACTCCCAGCTGCGCCGACAGCAACAGGCCGGCGAGAGCGGCGGTGACCGCCGAGAGCATCATCGCCAGCACCTTGACCCGATTCACCCTGACTCCAGCAAGGCGGACGACCGTCTCGTTGCCGCCGAGGGCGTACAGGTAGAGCCCGAAACGCGTACGGCGGCTCATGAACCAGACGATCGCGAGGGCGAGCAGGGCGATCAGCGCCGCATTCTGCACGTGCGGGACGAGCTGGCCGGTCGCGAGGTCTGCGATGTTCGGCGCGTTGAAGCTGAGTGACGCCCCGTCCAGGATCATCAGGCCGACGCCCAGGAAGAGCGACAGGGTTCCGAGCGTCGTGATGAACGAAGGCACTCGCCCATACGCGAACACGACGCCGTTGACTAACCCTGCTGCCATGCCGACACCGATCGTCAGCAGGACGACCAGGGCGACGCTAGTGGTTCCCGACCCGAGCGCCTTGGCGAGGATCGCTCCGGTGAGGAGCGCTGTCGATCCGACCGCGAGATCGACGCTGCCCATGACGATGACGAGCGTCGCGCCGAGCGCCGCCAGCAACAGGATGCCGGCCTGTCCGCTCATGAAGGTGATGTTCTGCGTGCTGAGAAAAGCGTCGGTCCCGGCGCTGAACCAAACGATCATCGCGACCAGGACGGAGATGGGGAGGATGGTCCGGACGGCGTCGTCCGCGGTGATCCTGGGCAGGTGAAGACGCCCGGGGAGCGTCTGGACCGCTGTTTCCGTCCTGTCGATGTTCACGCTCGTCCTCAACTGGTGAGCGCCACCTCGACGCCCGGGATCATCCAGGCCACGAGGTCGTGCTCGGTTGGCTGCTCGGCGGAGGCGTCCACCAGGCGAATCAGCCGACCGTTCGTCACGACCGCGACGCGGTTCGAGAGACCGATCAACTCAGGGAGGTCGTCGCTGATCACGACGACCGACGTACCTTCCGAGCGATCCGTCGGATGATCTCGTAGATGCTCTCGCGAGCTCCCGTGTCCACGCCCTGGGTCGGCGTGTCGAGAACGATCACCGCCGGGTCGCGCAGAAGCCACTTGGCAAGCAGGACCTTCTGCTGGTTGCCTCCCGATAGGGATGAGACCGGCGCATCGATGCTCGGGGCCACGATCCCGAGCTCGTCGACGAACTGGCGGGCTACCCGCCGAGCCGCCGCGCGCCTCCACACCCCACCGGCCGACGTCGCGAAGCGGTCGTGCAGAGAGGCCAGCTGAATGTTGTCGACGATCGAGGCGCCCGAGATCAGCCCGTTTCGCTGCCGATCGGCGGGGACGAAGCCGACGCCGGCGGCGACCGCTCCGGCCACTCCACCTCGAACGACTCGGCCGTCCACCCGGATCTGCCCGGCGCTCAACGGCTGGACGCCCGCGATGGCCTCCCCGAGCTCCCTCTTTCCGGATCCCTCCGTGCCCGCGACGCCAAGGATCTCCCCCGGCGCGACGGTGAACGACGCCTCGACCAGAGACGGCGGCGCACTCGCGCCTTCGACCGTCAACCGTGCGGCTTCACGTTCGGGCGCCTCGACCTCGAGTCGGTCGCGCTCGAGGTAGTAGTTCTCTGCGCGGACGCGGCCGACCATCAAGCGATGAAGCTCGCCCTCGCCGATGCCGTTCGCCTCTCGCTCGGCGACCTTGTCTCCGTCCTTCAGAACGACAATGCGCCCGCAGGTCCGCAGCACCTCGGGCAGGCGATGGGAGACGAAGACGACGGCCGCCCGCTCCCGAAGCTGTCCGAGCAGGCGGAGGAAGTTCTCCTCGTGCTCCTGGTCGAGCGCCGTCGTCGGCTCGTCGAACAGAACGAGCGGGTGCTCGATCTCGAGCAGGTCGGCGAGGCCGGTGACGCGGGCGATGTCGAGGCTCTGGCGCGCGCCCGGGCTCAGCTTCCCGACCGGGGTTCGGACGTTCAGCCGCTCGACGCCGGCGCGCGCCAGCACCCCCTTGGTGGCTTGCTTCATCCGCTTCCGGCCGAGTGTCCGTAGCGGCGTGCGGAACAGATGCTCCACCCGAAGAACATGTTCTCGTAGGCGGGGAGCAGGTCGATCAATGCCGGGTCTTGGAAGACGCGGAAGATTCCGAGCGCGTTGGCTTCGTGGTAGTTCTGCGGCTCGATCGGCTCGCCGCGAAGGCGTAGGTCGCCCGCGTCCGGCCGGAGTACGCCGCAGACGATGTTCAGGAGGGTGCTCTTCCCGGCCCCGTTCTCGCCGATCAGTCCGAGCACCTCGCCCTCGCGGACGGTCACGTCGACACCCTTCAGGGCGTGCTGACCGCCGAAGGACTTCTCGACGCCGACCGCTTCGAAGAAAGGTGCGGGCGGGCTCACCGCCATCGTCACGCGTTTACGGGCGAGGGGCCGAGTACGTCGATCTTGTAGTGATCCGCGTAGAGCTCGCGGATCTTGTCGAACGCGCCCTCCTCCTTCGCCTTCGTGTACGCGGCTGGGTACTCGTACCCGTCAGGCTTGCGCTGGGCGTTCT
The DNA here is from genome assembly GCA_963716215.1 of uncultured Thermoleophilaceae bacterium. Lineage (GTDB taxonomy): Bacteria > Actinomycetota > Thermoleophilia > Solirubrobacterales > Thermoleophilaceae > JACVRW01. Next base: position 837,623 of record OY970298.1, read on the forward strand.
CGAACAGCGCGTCGATGTCGTCGATCGGGTAGGCCTGGAACTGAAGGTCCCAGTCGTCAGGGTGGAGCGTGCGCGACAAGCGCGGCGCGCTGAACTGCTTCTCGATCGGTGAGTCGACGTAGCGGGCCAGGTACGGGTCGACGTTGTCCTGGGTGAGGATCACCGACTTCCACGTGAACATGCGCTCCGCTTCGTCCGGCTTCCAGCCGTTGAGGTGATCGAAGAGGTTGACCGTGATCTGGTACGAGGCGTAGGAGGGGACATTTCCGGTCGTTGCCAGTTGGAACCCGTCGCGCACGTTCTTGACGCCCTGAACGGAGCCGTTCGTACCGATCACGAAGATGTCCTTGCCCGGCTCCTTGCCGGCGGCCCTGATCGCGGCGATCGAACCGATGGCGGCGTCGTCGTTGATGGCCGCGATCCCCACCGTGTCGGGGTACTTGCTCAGGAGGGACGCCGTCGCCTCCTGCGCGACCTGCGGGTCGTAGTTGCTGTCGAGTTCACCGGCGAACTTGACCTTCGGATACTTGGCGAGCGATTCGAGGAACCCGGCCTTGCGCAGGCCCCCGGTCACGTCGGCGCCAGGGCTGCCGGCGATGCGAACCACCGTCCCTTCGCCTCCGATCGCCTCGAACAGGAGATCCGCCGACTTGGCGGTAGCCCACAGCTCGTCGGCGATGATGAATTCGGTGTAGTACCGACCCTCGTCCCACGGCGTGTGCCACGGCTGCGTCGTCCAGGCGGCCGCGAAGTGCATCTCGTTGTCGTTGGCCGACTGGGCAAGCGTGCGAACGAGGCCGCCGTCGGCGGCCAGGATGTAGGTGCCCTTGACACCCTGGGTGAGCGCCTGGTTGAACGAGTCCTGCTGGACTGCTGGATCGGCCCGCCCGTCGAAGTGGACCGACTTGAGGCCGAGCTGGTCGGCCGCCGCCTGGGCGCCCTTGTCCATTTCGACGTTGTAGTCGTTGATCAGCCCGAAGTGGATGATCGCGATCTTCCCGTCGCTGGCCGCGGTCGCGGGCACGTTCGCGCTGCCAGCGTCGTCGTCGTCACCCCCGCAGGCGCCCAGCAGGCTGGCACCGCTGCCGGCGGCGACGGTCCCGGCGAGTACGCGAACAAACTGCCGGCGGCTCACGCCATGCGTGTCGAAGCGCTCGAGGAAGTGATCTACCAGGCTGCGGTCGAGGTTTCGTGTGGGATCGATCTGTGCCATGTGTCACTTATCCCTTCAATCGAAAATGTCCATCGGAAGCATCACTGACACAATTACGTTGGGGACGTCCACAACCTCGCTAGCTCGCAAGTCGGCCGCGACGCTCACGAGGACGTAGGCCTGTTCAGGCGTATAGCCGCGCTCATCCGTCAGATAGGCCACCATCTCCTCGACGGCCACCTTCGCCGCGAGGGTGAGGTCGAGATATTCGTTGTTGCCCTCCGAGTCGATCGGAAGGCCGGTGGTGACGAAGTAGTGCCGCTCAGGGGCCGGCTGGTCCGTGAACTCGAAAAACGGATAACGCGAACTCCAGCTGATGTCGGCGGCCTTCCGGACCCCGAACCGCACGCGGGCTCGGGCGTGTATCTCGATGGCCGTGCCGCAGGTCTCACCGTCGCCCTGCGCGAAATGCGCGTCGCCGGCCGAGAAGAGAGCGCCGGGGACCTCGACCGGAAGGGCAAGGCGGCTGCCGGCAGTCAACTGCTTGATATCCAGGTTGCCGCCGGTCTCGCGAGGTGGGACCGTGCGAAGGCCCTCGGCAGCGATTGGCGCGGTGCTCGGAACCGCGCCGTCGATATCGGGCAGCCAGAAGGTCCGGCCCCTGCGCGAGAGCTCCTCCTCACGTTCAGAGAACCGCGCCAGTCGGTCGCGCGACGGGGCAACGCCCATTACACCGAGGAACGGCTCACCGGGGATAGCGACTCCTGGCAGGTCAGGCGAACGTGCGACGCCGTTCTCGATGTGCCAGCGCACCACGAAGGGCTCGGTGAACTGGTCGCTGAGGAGCCCAAACCCTGGCGAGACGGTTGTCCAACCAAATTGGTCCGACTCGATCTCGAGCACCTCGATCAACAGGAGGTCACCTGGCTCCGCGCCGTCGATATAGAACGGACCGGTCAACGGATGTGCGCGGTTCAAGTCGAGCTCCGCGAGACTCGCGAGAGTGGACTCGGCGGTGACTTGCCCGTCTAGTCCGTCCCGTACGTCGAAAGTGACTGTCTCCCCGGGAGCAACATGTGCGATGGGAGGGATTTCCGGATGCCAGCGGTTGTGCCCTTCGACAGCCGACTCGAGCAGGGGGGTCCGCACATCGAAAGCGAAGACGCGATCGGGCAATGACATATCCAAGAGGTGCTGGTCGGATAAACGGAACGATGGTTCAGAACGAGAGCAGATAGTTGCGCACCGGAATGGCCATGTCAAGAGCACCGCAAGCAGACACGCGGACTCGCCGACGAGTCCGTGGCTTTCACGCACGGGTGGCGTGGTTGCCTCCCCGAAGAGTCCGCGGGCTTACATCGGGCGGCGTCTCCTCTAACCTACAACCGAATGGTTGTAGGTGAATCGACCGACAGGGAGGCGGACCGTCTGTTCCACGCGCTGGCCGACGCCACCCGTCGGGACATCCTCCATCGCTGCATCCACGGCGAGCCGTCAGTGTCGCGACTCGCCGACGGCTACCCGCTGAGCTTCGCCGCGGTGCAGAAGCACGTCTCGGTGCTGGAGCGGGCCGGTCTGGTCACCAAGGAGCGTCGTGGGCGGGAGCAGCTCGTGCGCACGGACGGCGACGCGGTGGCGCGGGCGCGACGCGTGCTCGACGAGCTCGAGGTGGCCTGGCGCGGACGTGTGGACCGGATGGCCGATCTGCTGGCGTCACCCGAGGAGGGCGGATGACCGTCATCAGCGTCGAGAAGGACGTCGAGCAGCCTGAGCCTCACCCTGGTCGCAGAGTTCGAGGCCCCGATCGAGCGGGTGTGGCAGCTGTGGGACGACCCCCGGCAGCTGGAGCGCTGGTGGGGGCCGCCGACCCACCCGGCGACCGTTGAGAAGCACGACCTGGCCGCCGGCGGTGCGGTCGCCTACTTCATGACCGGTCCGGAGGGCGAGCAGTCCCGCGGCTGGTGGCGCGTCACGTCGGTCGACCCGCCCAAGTCGCTCGAGTTCACCGACGGATTCGCCAACCCCGACGGGACACCGAACGCGAAGACCCCGACGACCGCCGTGCAGGTGCGACTCACCGAGCAGGAAGGCGGGACGCGGATGGAGCTGCGCTTCGCCTTCGACTCCACCGAGCACATGGACCAGCTGGAGCGGTGGGGCGCGTTCGAGGTGTTCCCCCAGTCGGTCGGCCAGATGGACGCCCTGCTAAGCCAAGCCCAGGAGGCCCCCTAATGCGCAAGATCAAATCGAACTTCTTCATCTCCCTCGACGGCGTCGTCGAGTCGCCCGACAAGTGGCACTTCCCCTACTTCGACGACGAGATGGGCGCCGCCGTCGGCGCCGGCTTCGCCACCGCGGACGCCATGCTGATGGGCCGCGTGCTCTACGACGAGTGGGCCGCTTACTGGCCCGAGCATGCCGACGATCCGTTCGGCGACGTCATGAACTCGATGAAGAAGTACGTCGTCTCCGACAGCCTGCAGACGGCGGACTGGGAGAACTCGGAGATCGTCAGCGGCGACGTCGCCACCAAGCTCGGCGACATCAAGGCCCAGGACGGTGGCGACATCGCCATGTCCGGCAGCGCCACCACCGTCCGCTGGCTGCTGCGCGAGGGCCTGCTCGACGAGCTCAACCTGCTCGTACACCCGATCGCGGTCGGCGACGGCCTCGCCCGGCTCTTTCCGCCGGACGAGCCGACCATCCCGCTCCAGCTCCGGAGCGCCGAGACGTTCGAGAGCGGCGTGCTCAACCTCAGCTACGCGCGCGCCAAGGACTGAGTCCATGACGAGCGCGATCGAGGTCGCCGAGCGACAGCGGGCCATGGCGTTCTCCTACGAGGACATGATGCGCTACCACGGCCCCGGGTCACCGGGCGGAGTGGCGCACGGCTTCCAGGTCCTCGCTCGTGCCCTGCCGCTGCTCGATCCGGATCGTCTCTGCGAGCGCCGCGAGATCGTCATCCACACCGCGTTCGGCGGCCCGGGCGCCCGCGACGCGTTCGAGCTCGTCACACGCGCGGTCACCGGGGACCGCTTCCAGGTCGACACCACACTGGCGCGCCCCGAGCGGGGCCGTACCCTCGAGCGGTTCGTCTTCCGGCTGCGCTACCGCGAACGCGAGGTGACGCTGGTCCTGCGCGACGGGTTCGTGACGGAGGAGTTCATCGACCTCGCGCGCACAGATCCCCGCAGCCCGGGGCAGGAGCGGCGCCTCGACCAGCTCAAGCGCGAGATGGCGGGGCGGGTGCTGGCATGTCCGGCTGGCGACGTGTATGACGTCGGCGAGCTCGTCCCCGCCACCTGACGAACGAGGTTAGTATCGGCCGGTGGATTTCGCGGCCGGCCCGGGAGGCGCCGAGCGAGTCGAGCACCCGATCCGAGCGGCGGAGCTGGTCGGCGCGTTGTCGATCGCCACAGACCTCGGCACCGGGCAGCCGCTCGAGCACGCGCTGCGGACCGCCGTGCTCGCCGTCGGCCTGGGCGAGCTCGCGGGCGCGTCCGCCGAGGAGCTGGCGGACACCTACTACGTCGCGCTGCTGCACGCCTCGGGATGCACGTCGAACGGGCACGAGGCGGCGCAGCTGTTCGGCGACGACATCGCGCACCGGGCCGCCTTCTACCTCGTCGACCCGACCAACCCCGCCGAGGTGCTCGAGTTCTACCGCTCCAACGTCGGGCTCGGCCGACCCCCGGAGGTACGTTCGAGGATGGTCGAGGAGGCCCTGGCCAGCGCCGCACCACGGGCCCGCGAGGCGTTCGCGACGATGTGCGAGGTGGCCCAGCGCTTCGCTGGATGGTTCGGCCTGGGCTCGAACATCCAGGAGGCGCTCGAGTACGTCTTCGCGCGCTGGGACGGGCGGGGCTTCCCGGACGTGGCCGGCGACGAGATCCCGTTGCCGATGCGCCTCCTGCACGTGGCGAGAGACGCTTCCCTCTTCCTCTCCGCTAGGGGGTCCACGAGGCCCGGGCAGTCCTCGCCGACCGAGCGGGCGCGGCCTACGAGCCCAGGCTCGCCGAGCTCGCCGCGCAGAACCTCGACGAGATGCTCGCGGAGCTCGACGATACGCGGGTGTGGGAGCACGCGCTCGAGAGCGAGCCGGCTCCGCTGATCTGGCTGTCCGGCGAGCGGATCGACGTCGCGTTCGCGAGCATCGCCGCGATCACCGGCCTCAAGTCCCCGTGGCTGCGCGAGCATCCGACCGGCGTTGCCGAGCTGGCCGAGGCCGCCGCCTGGCGCAGCGGACTCCCTGACAACTCCGTCGCCGACGTGCGTCGCGCCGCGCTCGCGCACGACCTCGGTCGTGTCGGCGTGTCGAACGCGATCTGGGAGAAGCCGGGACCGCTCGGGTTCGGGGAATGGGAGCGCGTACGCCTGCACGCCCACTACACCGAGCGGGCGTTTGCCCAGTCGCTGTCGCTCGCTCCGATCGGGCGCCTCGCGGGCTCGCACCACGAGCGCCTCGACGGCTCGGGCTACCACCGCGGCTGTCGGGGGCCAGACCTCGACGTACCCGCTCGCATCCTCGCCGCCGCCGACTGCTACGGCGCCATGCGCGAGGCGCGGCCGTACCGGCCGGCCCTCGAGGCGCCGGCGGCGGAGGAGCAGCTCCTGCGCGAGGCGCGGGAGGGGCGGCTCGACCCGGACGCCGTCGACGCGGTGTTGACCGCGGCGGGCCACAGCGTCCCGAAGCGACTGAGCGAGCTGCCAGCCGGGTTGACGCCGCGCGAGCTCGAGGTGCTGCTGGCCCTCGTGGGCGGGGCGTCCAACCAGGCGATCGGCGACGGGCTGGGCATCTCGCCCAAGACGGTCGGTCACCACGTCCAGCACGTCTACGAGAAGGCGGGCGTCCGCAGCCGGGCCGCCGCGACGCTCTGGGCCTTCGAGCACGATCTCGTTCACACCGCATAGGGCGTTCGCCCGATGCGCCCCTGATCGCTGGGGGCAGATACTCCGCTGACCATCGGCGTCGACAGCGGCGCCGAGACTCGCAGAGGAGAGAACGTTGATCCTGGCTACGACGACGGTCGAGGACTACGACCGCTTCCTGAGCATCTTTTCGACAAAGGGAGCCGATAAGCGCAGGGAGCATGGATCCAAGGGGGCACAGGTCTTCCGCGATCCCAACGAGGACGATCGGGTGTGGGTGCTGTTCGACTGGGACGCTGAGGGCTGGAAGAGCTTCGTGTCCGATCCCGAGGTGCCGCCGATCCTCAAGGAGGCCGGGCACAAGGGTCCGCCCCAGGTGGCCGAGGTCGGCGGGAGCTACGACGCATGACGCGGCCCGTCAAGGTCGGCGTGATCGCCGAAAAGACGGGCCCCCTGTCGTTCATGGGGATCGCGGACGCCAACGTCGCCGAGATGGTGATCGACGAGATCAATGCCGCGGGCGGCCTGCTGGGGCAGCAGATCGAGCTGTTCGTCGAGGACGGCGAGACCACCGACAGCGCGGCGGAGGCCTGCGCCCGAAAGCTCGTCCAGGACGATCAGGTCGATGTGATCTTCGGCGGCATCTTCAGCTCGACGCGGCAGGCCATCAAGGCTGCGGCGGTCGTCGAAGGCAAGACGCTCTACATCTACCCCGAGCAGTACGAGGGGCAGGAGAGCGACCCCCTCATCTTCTGCACCGGTCCGGTACCGGCGCAGCAGCTCGACCTGCTCATCCCGTGGCTGATGGAACAGACGGGCGCGAAGAAGTTCGCCCTGCCGTCGGCCGACTACATCTGGCCGCACATCCTCAACGACAAGGTCCGCCAGCTGGTCGGAGACGGCGGCGGTGAGATCGTGGAGGAGGACTACTACCCGCTCGACCACTCCGACTACGGCGAGGCGGTCGAGAAGATCATGTCCACCGGGGCGGAGGTGGTGTTCAACACGATCGTCCCGCCCGGGGTGGTGCCTTTCTTCGAGCAGCTGCACGAAGCCGGCTTCACGAAGCGGGGCGGGCACCTCGTGTGCACGTACTTCGACGAGACGTGCCTGAACCTCGTGCCGGCCGAGCAGGTCGAGGGTCTGTACAGCTGCCTCGACTACTACCAGGACGTCGATGACCCGTTCAGCAAGGAGCTGCTGGCACGGTACAACGAGCGCTTCTCGGGCAGCGAGATGTTCACCGCCGGAGGGGCTTGCTCGGGCATGTACCGGGGGCTCAGGCTCTGGGAGGCCGCCGTGAGAGAGGCTGGCTCACTCGACCAGGACGCCGTGGTCGCCGCACTGGACCACGCGAGCATCGCCGTCGGTCCCGGCGGCCCGGCGGAGATGGTGCCCGGTCAGCACCACGTTCGGATGAACATGTTCATCGGTCAGGTGAGCGAGGGCGCCATCAGGACCGTCAAGAGCCTGGGGGTCGTCGACCCCGACGAGCGCATGGTGGAAGCGCCGCGTCTCGCCGAGGCATGAGCATGTCTGGGTAGCAAGAACAGGATTGAAAGTCGGTGCTTTAGGGCACCCTAACGACCCAACCGGGAAATTGTTAGGGTGCCCTAAGCGTGACCGAGGACCTCCCAGACCAGCTCACCAGACGCAACCTGCTTGCCGGCTTCGGAGCCGCCGGCATCGCGCTCGGCCTGGCGGCGTGCGGCGACTCCGACGACGCCTCGGAGCCCACCTCGCCGGCGACGTCCAAGGGCAGCTTCCCGGCGAAGATCGACCACAAGTTCGGCACGACCGTCGTGGACAGCGCGCCGCGGCGCGTGGCCACCTACGGCGGCGGTGACGCGGACACGCTGCTGGCGCTGGGCGTCACGCCCGTGGTCGTGCCGGACATCGACCCACGCTGGAAGGAGATCGGCGGGGTGGGCCCTTGGTCGCGCCCGCGCATCCGCGGCTCGAAGCCCGTGGTGGCCAGCAACGAGGAGCTCGAGTTCGAGAAGGTCGCGGCGGCGCAGCCCGACGTGATCACCGCCGTTGAGTACGACATGAAGGAGCCGGACTACGACAAGCTGAGCGAGATCGCCCCGACGGTTCCGCCGCCGAAGGGCTACGCGCCCTACACGGTGCCTTGGGACGTGATGGCGGTACAGGTGGGCGCGGCGCTCGGCCGGCGCACCGACGCCAAGCGCCTGGTCGCCGCCAACAAGCGGCGGCTGGCCGCGGCTGCGCAGGCCAACCCGAGCTTCGCCGAGAGCCAGGCCGTGTTGATCGACCCAGACGAGGACGGGGGCGTCTACATCTTCGCCCGCAACGACGTGCGCACGCGCTTCCTCACCGACCTCGGGCTGGAGCTGCCGCCCGCGATCGACGAGCTGTTCGGCGACCAGTTCTACGCGCAGATCAGCGCCGAGCGCCTCGACCTACTCGAGGCGGCCGACGTACTCGTGCTCGTCACCGTCCGCAAGCCCCAGACGCAGGCGCTGGTCGGCTCCCGCTTGTTCAAGAGCCTGCGCCCGGTGCGCGAGGACCGCGTCGTGCGCATCGATGACCCGGATCTCGCGATTGCCATGTCGTACTCGTCTGTCCTCTCGATCCCGTACCAGTTGAGAGAGGTCGTCCCGCAGCTGCGCGAAGCACTTGCGTGACCGCCGGGCGGCGCGGGCTCGGCCTGCTGCTGATCCTCGCTGCGCTGGCGCTGGTGATGCTGCTGAGCGTGTCGGTGGGTGCGCGGCCGATCCCGGTCGAGCGCGTCTGGGACCTGGTGTTCCACCCGGACGGCTCGGACGACGCGATCATCGTCCACGACCTGCGCATCCCCCGGACCGTGCTGGGGCTGCTGGTGGGCGCCGCCCTGGGGGTCGGCGGCGCGCTGATTCAGGCGGTCACGCGCAACCCACTGGGCGACCCCGGGCTGCTCGGGGTCAACGCGGGAGCCGCGGCGGCGGTCGTGACCGCCACGGCGCTGCTGGGGGTCGTGGAACCACTGGTGTATGTGTGGTTCGCGTTCGCCGGCGCGGCGATCGCGTCGGTGGTGGTCTACGGCGTGGGGGCTGCGGGACACAGCGGCGCCACGCCCGTGCGGCTGGCCCTGGCCGGGACTGCGATCAGCTTCGCGCTGATCGCCTACGTCCAGGCGCTCACGATCATCGACCGCGAGACGCTCGACCAGTACCGCTTCTGGCAGGTCGGTTCGCTGGCCGGCCACGATGCGTCGCTGAACTGGCAGATTGCGCCGTTCATCGCGGTCGGCCTGCTGCTGGCGCTGGTCCTCGGCCGGCCGCTCAACGCGATCGGGCTCGGCGACGAGGCGGGCCGAGCCCTGGGAGCCCATCCGGGCCGCACGCGTGCGCTGAGCGCGGTGGCGATCACGCTGCTGTGCGGGGCGGCGACGGCCGCCGCCGGGCCGATCGTGTTCGTGGGGCTGGCCGTTCCGCACGCCGTGCGCGCGATCACGGGCCCGGATCAGCGCTGGGTGCTGCCCTACGCGGCGCTGCTGGCACCGGTGATGCTGCTCGGATCCGACGTCGTGGGGCGGGTGGTCAACCGCCCGGGCGAGCTGCAGGTCGGCATCGTCAGCGCGCTGATCGGCGCGCCCGTGTTCATCGCGATCGTCCGCCGCAAGCGGATCGCGCAGCTGTGAGGATCGCGCGCCGCAGCCTCGGGGTGGGCCTGGTGCTGTCGGGCCTGCTGCTCGTGGCGCTGGTGTTGTCGGTGGCCACCGGCGAGATCGCGATCCCGCCGGGCACCGTGATCGAGACGCTGTTCGGCGGCGGCGACCGCGGCACGCAGTTCGTGATCGAGACGCTGCGCCTGCCGCGCGCAATCACGGGCGCGCTCGTGGGCGGCGCGCTCGGAGCCTCCGGAGCGATCTTCCAGAGCATTACGCGCAACCCGCTCGGCAGCCCGGACATCGTGGGCTTCGTGCAGGGCGCGGCCGCCGGGGCGGTGCTGCAGATCGTCATGTTCGGCGGCGGCGCGTTCGCGATCGCCGCGGGCGCGATCGTCGGCGGGATGGGCACGGCGGTCGTCGTCTACGCGCTGTCCTACCAGAACGGCGTGCAGGGCTATCGCCTGGTGCTCGTGGGAATCGGCATGGCCGCGGTGCTGGTGGCGGTGACCGACTACCTGCTCACTCGCTCCACCCTCGAGGAGGCGCTGTCGGCCCAGATCTGGCTGACCGGGACGCTCAACGGCCGCGGGTGGGAGCACGTGCGGCCGATCGCGGCCGCGCTGGTGGTGCTCGCGCCGGCGACGGTGCTGCTGATGCGCCCGCTCCGCGCGCTCGAGCTGGGCGACGACCACGCGCGCGCGCTCGGTGTGGCGGTGGAGCGCTCGAGGCTGGCGCTGATCTTCGTGGCCGTCGCGCTCGCCGCCGTCGCGACGGCGGCGGCCGGCCCGATTGTCTTCGTGGCGTTCGCCGCCCCGCAGATCGCGCGGCGGCTGACCCGGGTCAGCGGGCCTGGTGTGGGCTGCGCCACGCTGACCGGCGCCGTCGTCCTGCTGGCCGCGGATACCGCGAGCCAGCGCCTGTTCGGGGACGTCGACCTGCCGGTCGGGGTGCTGACCGGAGTCACCGGCGGCATCTACCTGACCTGGCTGCTGACGCGCGAATGGCGCAAGGGGATCGCGTGACCGACCCGCGGCTGCACGGGCGCGGGCTGACGCTGGCGTACGACCGGCGGGTGGTCTCCGAGGGGCTCGACGTGGAGATCCCGGACGGGTCGTTCACGGCGATCGTGGGCCCGAACGCGTGCGGTAAGTCGACGCTCCTGCGCGCCCTGGCCCGCATGCTCAAGCCACGCGACGGGGCCGTGATCCTCGACGGCCAGGCGATCGGCTCGATCCCGTCCAAGGAGGTGGCCCGGCGCCTGGGCCTGCTGCCGCAGAGCTCGGTCGCGCCGGACGCGATCACGGTGGAGGACCTGGTGGCGCGCGGGCGCTACCCGCACCAGGGGATCCTGCGCCAGTGGTCGCGCGACGACGAGCGCGCGGTGGCGGAGGCGATGCGGCAGACCGGTGTCGACGACCTGGCGGGACGTGTCGTGGACGAGCTCTCGGGCGGCCAACGCCAGCGTGTCTGGCTGGCCATGGTGCTGGCCCAGCAGACCCCGCTGCTGCTGCTCGACGAGCCGACGACGTTCCTCGACATCGTCCACCAGCTCGAGGTGCTCGACCTGTGCGCGGAGCTGCACGCGCGTCACGGGCACACGGTCGTGGTGGTGCTCCACGACCTCAACCACGCATGCCGCTACGCCACCCACCTGATCGCCATGAACGGCGGTCGGATCGTGGCCGAGGGCGACCCGGCCCGGATCGTGGACGCCGCGCTGGTCGAGCGCGTCTTCGGACTGCGCTGTCGCGTCATGGAGGATCCCGAGACCGGACTGCCGATGGTGGTTCCGGCCCGGCGGAAATGACTAGGCCGTTCCCCCTCCACACGGGCCTCGCGACCGTGACGGCGATCGAGCGGATCACGCCCGCGATGGCCCGCTTCACGCTGGAGGCACCCGCGTTCGCCGATCCGGTGGTCGAGCAGCCCGGCGAGATCCTCACGCTCGGCTGGGCCGACGACGGCGAGGAGCTGGTGCTGCCGGAACTCGGCTGGCGCTTCTCGAAGGGCCGGCCCGAGCAGCACTGGCGCAACTTCACGGTCCGTCGCGCCGATCCACAGCGCTCGACGCTCGACGTCGACTTCTTCCTCCACGGCCCGATCGGTCGTGCCTCGGCGTGGGCGGAGGCGGCGGCGGTGGGGGACGAGGTCGGCTTCGCCGGCACGCGCCTGCACTGGGAGCCGGACCCGGCGGCGTCGTGGAGCCTGCTGGTGGGCGACGAGACCGGCTTGCCCGCCCTGCTGGCGATCCTGGAGTCGCTGCCGGCCGGCGCCCGCGCGATCGCGGTCGCCGAGGTGGGCGACGAGGGCGAGCGCCAGACGGTGGACAGCCGCGCGGACGTCGACCTGCGGTGGGTCGTGCGCGACGGGCGGTGGCCGGGCACGACGACGGTGATCCTGGACGCCGTGCGGGCGCTGACGCTGCCGGCCGGGCCCGGCCAGGTGTGGGGCGGCGGCGAGGCGCTGGCGATGCGAGACGTGCGCCGCCACGTCGCGGCCGCGCACCCGGACGCCTCGCTCCAGATGCTCGGATACTGGAAGCACCGGGCCACGCCCGACGACGTCGACTGAGGAGCTCCGTGTGCAAGTGTTCGCGCGACCTTGGCCGATGAGCGACGTCCCGCGATCGTGGCTGTCGATGACGAGCCGGCGGTCCTCGCTGCCGTCGCCCGCGACCTGAGACGCGGGTTCGGCGAGCGCTACAGGATCCTGCGCGCGGGATCCGGCACGCAGGCGCTGGAGCTGCTGGCCGAGCTGCGCACCCGGGGGGAGCAGGCGGCCATGCTGATCGCCGACCAGCGCATGCCGGGCATGTCGGGCACCGACTACCTGGTCGAGGCACGCGCGCTCGTGCCGGACGCCAAGCGCGTGCTGCTCACCGCATATGCCGACACCGAGGCGGCGATCTCTGCGATCAACGACGTGGCCCTCGACTACTACCTGCTCAAGCCGTGGGACCCCCCGGAGGAGGAGCTCTACCCGGTCATCGAGGACCTGCTCGCGACCTGGGAGGCCGGGGCGTCGCTCGAGTCGGGCGGCGTTCGGATCGTTGGCCATCGCTTCTCCAAGGACACCCACGAGCTGCGCGACTTCCTCGCACGCAACCGCGTGCCGGCGCGATGGCTGGACGTGGAGCGCGACGGCGAGGCGCGCGAGCTGCTCCGCCTGGTGGAGGTGGAGGAGGATCGCCTGCCGGTGGCCCTGCTCGAGGACGGCTCGGTGCTCGAACGTCCGACCGTCCTGGAGCTGGCCGAGCGCCTCGGCGTTGCCGTCCAGCCCACCGCGGACCACTACGACCTGGTGATCGTGGGCGGGGGCCCGGCCGGGCTGGCAGCCGCCGTGTACGGCGCCTCGGAGGGGCTGCGCACCGTCATGGTCGAACGCGAGGCGCCCGGCGGCCAGGCCGGCCAGTCCAGCCGGATCGAGAACTACCTCGGGTTCCCGGCGGGGCTGAGCGGGTCGGACCTCGCGCGACGTGCGACCGACCAGGCCAGGCGCCTGGGCGCCGAGCTGCTGACGATCCAGGACGCCGTAGGGCTGCGGGCGGAAGGCGCCGGGCGCATCGTGGAGCTGAGCGGCGGCGGGGAGCTGAGCGCCAACTGCGTGCTGGTCGCGTCGGGGGTCTCGTACCGGCAGCTCGACGCGCCGGGCTTCGCGGAGCTGACGGGAGCGGGCATCTACTACGGCGCGGCCCTAGCCGAGGCGCGCTCCTGCTCGAACCAGCACGTGGTCGTGATCGGCGGAGCCAACTCGGCCGGTCAAGCGGCCGTGCACTTCAGCGGTTACGCGTCTGAGGTCACGATGCTCGTGCGTGGCACCTCGCTGGAACGCTCCATGTCGCACTACCTGATCGAGCAGCTGGCGGCCCTGCCGAATGTGAAGATCCTGACCGAGAGCTGTGCGGTCGCCGCCGAGCAGGAGGGCGGGCAGCTGCGCCGGGTGCTGATGCGCGGAGCGGACGGTGCGGAGACGCCGCTGGAGGTGGACGCGTGCTTCGTGTTCATCGGGGCGTCCCCGCGCACGGACTGGCTCGACGGCGTCGTCGCGCGCGACGAGCGCGGGTTCATCCTGGCCGGCGCGGAGGTGCAGGGCGGCGACTGGCCGCTCAACCGCGAGCCGTTCCCCCTCGAGACGAGCGTCCCCGGGATCTTCGTCGCGGGTGACGTCCGGGCTCGCTCGATCAAGCGCGTGGCCAGCGCCGTGGGCGAGGGGTCTATGGCGGTCTCGCTGATCCACGAGTACCTCGCCACGGCGTGACCGACGGGCCGGTCACCGTGGCCGACCTGCGTCCCGTCGACCTGTTCGACGACCTCGATGACGACCAGCTCGAGGAGTGGGCGGCCGTAGCTCGCCAGCGTCGCTTCGAGCCCAACGAAATCGTGGCCGAGGTGGCAGAGCCACCGCCCGGCCTGATCCTCCTGCTCGAGGGCGAGCTGCAGGCGCTGGTCGTGGACGGCGAGCGCACCGAGCCCGCGGGCCGCCAGCAGCCCCCGACCTGGATCGGTGCGATCGCGGTGCTCACCGACGGCGAGCTCGGGGTGCGCATGCAGGCCGAGACCGCCGGTCGGATCGCCCTGGTCGAGCCCGACGACTTCCGCCGGCTCGTGTTCGCTCAGCCGGCGGTTCACGCGCGCGTCATGCACCAGGTGGCCCCGGTCATGAGCCGCATCACCGGCATGGAGCAGAACCGCGAGCGGCTCGCCTCGCTCGGGACGATGGCCGCCGGGCTGGCGCACGAGCTGAACAACCCGGCCGCCGCCGCGCAGCGGGCCGCGGCGCAGATGGAGGAGGCGCTGGAGACGATCGCCTCGACCGTGGGCCGCTTCGTGGAGTCCGGCATCGAGCGCGCCGAGGCCGAAGGGCTGGTTGCCCTCCAGCGGGAGGCGATCGCCGGCGCCGAGGGGCGGACCGCCCTCGACACGCTCGACCTCGCCGACGCCGAGGACGACCTGAGCGCCCGCCTCGAGGCGCTGGGAGTGGCGGAACCGTGGCGAGTTGCCGAGCCGCTGGCCGCCGCTGGGGTGGACGCGGACTGGGTCGACCGGATCGCCGCGTTGGCCGGCCCGGCGACGGACGCCGCCGTGGCCTGGGTGGCCGCGTCGCTCACCGCCCGCGGTCTGGCCGCGGAGCTGCAGGAGTCCACGCAGCGCATGTCGGCGCTGGTCGGCGCCGTCAAGTCGTACGCGTACATGGACCGCGGCGACCTGGTCGAGGCCGACCTGCACGAGGGCATCGAGACGACGCTGGCGGTGCTCGGCCACCAGCTCAAGCACACCTCGATAGCGGTTGTCCGCGACTACGACCGGGAGCTGCCGCACCTGATGGTGCGCGGCGGTGAGCTGAACCAGGTCTGGACCAACCTGCTGGACAACGCGATCGACGCGCTCGGCGAGGAGGGCACGATCGCGATCGCGACGAGCCGCGACGCAGGCGGCGTCCGCGTGGACGTCACCGACGACGGCCCGGGCATCCCTGCCGAGATCGGCGATCGGGTCTTCGATTCGTTCTTCACCACCAAGGACGTGGGCCAGGGGACCGGGCTGGGCCTGGCGACCGCCCATCGGATCGTCGTGGATCGCCACGGCGGCACGCTGACGGTCGAGTCGCAGCCTGGCCACACGACCTTCCGCGTGTGGCTGCCGCTCAGCCAACCGCTTGCTCAGGGCGATACGCTGCCGGCGGACACGGATGTCGATTCGACGCGCATTCGCTGAGGTTGTAGGCACCTTCGTCCTCGTCTTCGGGGGCGTGGGCTCCGCGGTGATCGCCGGCGAGCAGATCGGCAACCTCGGTGTGGCCTTCGCCTTCGGGCTGTCGCTGCTCGTGATGGCCTACGCGATCGGTCCGGTGTCGGGTTGCCACATCAACCCGGCCGTCACGCTCGGCCTGCTGGCGCGGGGCAAGATCGACGGCTCCGAGGCGCTGCGCTACTGGGTCGCCCAGGTGGTCGGCGCTGTGGCGGCGGCTGGGCTGCTGCTGGCGATCGTCTCGGCTCGCAAGGCCGGTTACGACGCCGCCACCGACGGGCTCGGGGCCAACGGCTACGGCGCCCACTCGCCGGACGGCTATCCCTGGGGCGCGGCGCTGGCCATCGAGGTCCTGCTCACGGCCTTCCTCGTGTTCACGGTGCTCGCGTCGACCGACCGGATCGCCAACGTGGCCTTCGCCGGGATTCCGATCGGCCTGGTGCTCGTGCTGATCCACCTGGTCGGCATCCCGGTGGACAACACCTCGGTCAACCCGGCCCGCAGCATCGGGCCAGCGCTGTTCGTGGGCGACTGGGCGATCGAGCAGCTCTGGCTGTTCATCGTCGGCCCGCTCATCGGTGCCTTACTCGGGGCCGCGGTACACGCGGGCCTGTTCGCGGAGGAGACTCGCATCGACGCGAGGGAATCCGCCGTGGCGGCCGACTAAATCCTCCTAGCTAGACTCGCGCCGCGTGAGGCAGCTACGCACGTTCGCCGCCCTGTTCGCCTGCCTCGGCGCCCTCGCCGTGGCCGTTTCGGGCTGCGGTGGTGACGAGAGCTCGAGCGGCTTCGGGGACGTCCTCTCCTACGTGCCGGCCGAGACGCCGTTCGTCGTCGAGATCGACACGGACTTCGAGGGCGACCAGTTCAAGGCGCTCGACGCGATCATCAACCGCTTCCCCGGCGCGGACTCGATCAAGCAGCTGCTCAAGGGGCAGCTCTCGATGGGGCAGGACGGCGTGGACTTCGACAACGACCTCAAGCCCCTGCTCGGCAACCCCGCCGTGATCAGCGCGACCGACGTGACCTCGTTCCTGTCCGACTCCGGGGACTCCGGGTTCGTCGCCGCCCTGCAGGTGAGCGACAAGGACGCCCTTGACGAGCTGATCTCGAAGACCAAGCCGAAGGAGCTCGGAGAGGTGGGCGGAGCGACCGTCTACCAGGACGAGGACACGTTCCTGGCGGTCGACGACGACATCGTGATCCTGGCGGGCTCGCGCGAGCTGCTCGAGGCAGCGCTCGAGCGCGCCGACGCGGGCGAGGGGCTGTCCGAGGGCGATTTCGAGGCTGGTCTCGACGGCCTACCGGACGAGGCGCTCGCCCGCGTGTACGTGGACCTGCAGGGCCTGCTCGGACAGAGCGAGGGCACCGCGTCCGCGCGCAAGATCGCGTGGGTCAACGCGCTGCGCACGCTCGGGCTGACCGTGTCGGCGCGGGAGCAGGCGATCGACGTGGAGTTCAACCTGCGCACCGAGGGCGACCTGACCGACGCCGATCTGCCGCTGGCGTCGGGAGACGAGCCGGCCCAGGTCGTGCAGCAGGCGAGCGAGATCGGCGTGGGCCTGCGCGACCCGAGCCAGCTCGTGACCTTCTTCGAGTCGGCGCTGCAGGCGGTGGACCCCCAGACGTTCGGCGACTACGAGCAGGGCAAGCGGGCGCTCGAGGGGCGGCTGGACCTCGACGTGGACCGCGACATCCTGTCCCAGCTGACCGGCAACCTGTCCGTGTCCGCGACGATCGAGGGCAAGTTCGGCGTTCGGGCCGAGCTCAAGGACGCGGCAGCGTTCGAGCAGACCCTCGACAAGGTCGTGGAGGGGCTGCCCGGGCTGGGTGTGCGCAACGTGACGCGGCGGGGCAACCTGTACGCGTTCAGCACCCCGGACGGGTTGAGCTTCGTGTTCGGGGTCGCCAACGGTGCGTTCGTGGCAGCCACCGACGCCGCGCGCGCTCGCGCGCTCGCGTCGGCTCAGCCCGAGGCGGTCGAGGGGGCGAAGGGCTCGCTCGCAGTCAGGGCCGACGCCGAGGGCATCGCGCGGCAGGTGCTCCTGCAGGTCGCGCCGCAGTTCGGCCTCCCCGAGGCGATCGTGCCGGTGTTCGCGCGGCCGTTCGACGAGCTGCGCGGCTCGGTCGTCACGAGCACCGACGGCATGCAGGGCAAGTTCAGCCTGACGCTGGACTGAGCCCACTCCACGCGGCCAACAGCGCGAGCGGGTCGATCGGGCGCCCGCCGGTGAACCAGCCGCCCACCCAGACCTCGAAGTGCAGGTGGGGCCCCGACGACGCTCCCGTGCTGCCGACCTCGCCGAGTGCCTGCCCGAGGCGAACGTGCTCGCCGGGCCGCACCGTGGTGGACCCGGTGCGCAGGTGCATGAAGACGTAGTCGTAGTCCTCGCGGTTGCCGTCGAGCACCACGTAGTGTCCGGCGCCGCGCGCCTGGTAGGCGACCACCTCGACGGTCCCCGCGTACGGCGCCACCACCGGGGTGCCGATGTCGGCGGCCAGGTCCTGGCCCTGGTGGCGGTGTCCTCGGCGCCTGGCGCCGAAGCGCGAGCCGCTCGAGCCCCAGCTGAACGGACCGGCGATCGGAAAGGCGTGGCGGGCGCCCTTCGAGCCGAGCGGCCGGGCCCTGACGCGCCGTTTCCGCTTCGGTGCAGGGTCCCCGTAGCCGGCGCCGCCGTTGTCCACGCCCTGGGCGGGCGGAGCGAAGAACGCTCCCCCGCCCCCGCCGGGCTTCGCCGCGACAGGCGGCCCCAGTGCTGCTGACGCTGCGAGCGCCACGACGAGGGCGGGAAAGAACTGGCGAAGTCGCATCGCCTTGCTTCGTTTCGGCGAGCGCGGGGCGAGTCGTTCCGACTGCAACCGAACGTGCAGTGGTCAGCGCGAGGCCATGCGGCTCAGCAGCTCGACGGCGCCGCGCTTGTTGAGCGGCTCGTTGAGGTTCCCGCACTTGGGCGACTGCACGCACGACGGGCAGCCGTCGCGGCAGCGGCACTCGTGGATCAGGCGCAGCGCGTCGTCCACCAGCTTCTCGAAGCGCTCGTAGCCGACCCGCGTGATCCCCACCCCGCCCGGGTGGCCGTCGTAGATGAAGATCGTCGCGCGGCCGGTCTGGCGGTGAAACGCCGTCGAGAGGCCGCCGATGTCCCAGCGGTCGCACATCGCGATCAGCGGGAGCACCGCGATCTGCCCGTGCTCGGCGGCGTGCAGCGACCCCTGCAGCACGTCGAGCGGGAACTCCTCGCGCAGCAACTCGTCGGGGAGCTCGTACCAAAGCGCCTGGGTCACGAACTCCTGCTCCGGCATGTCCAGCGCCAGCAGGTCGACGATCGAGTGGTCCGAGACGCGCTTCTTCTGGTAGGCGACGACCTGTTCGGTGACCGACACGATCCCGAACGAGAGCACGACGCCGCAACACTCGCGCTGCTCGCGCACCTGCTCGATCCAGGTCTCGGACTCGCGCTTGGGCTGGGTGTACCAGTCGCCGACGAAGGGCCGGACGAGCGCTCGGCGCTGGGGCAGGTCGAGGTCCTCCACCTCGTAGGGCGCGCCCATGTGCAGGTAGACGGCGCCCGGGTGGACGGCCGAGTGGGACCGCGCCGACTCCACCGTGCCGATCAGCTCGCCGCCGACCGCCTCCACGATCGCCACCGAGTCGGGCGAGGCGGAGCGCAGCGCGATCTCCGCCGCGGGGTAGCCCGGGCCGCGCGGCAGGTAGCGGCCGCCGCGCTCGCGCAGGCGGCCCTGCTTGACGAGACGCTGCGCGTGCTGCTCCCAGCGCTCGCCGAAGACGTCCTCGTCCTCGGGCGTGAGCGGCAGCTCATAGGCGGCCGCGGTGAGGTGCGCGAGGTGGATCTCCTCCGACTCGTGATCGAGGATCGCCCGCTCCACCGGCCGGTCGAGGAACTCGTCGGGGTGGCGGCAGAAGAACTGGTCCAGGGCGTCCTCGCCGGCCACGTACATCGCCAGTCCGGTGTCGCGGCGCCCGGCGCGACCCCACATCTGGCGCAGGCTGGCGACCGTGCCGGGGAACGTGACGCAGAGCGCCGCGTCGAGCTCGCCGACGTCGATGCCCAGCTCCAGCGCGTCGGTTGCCACCACCGCCAGCAGGTCGCCCTCGGCCAGCCGCCGCTCGATCTCGCGCCGCTGCGTGGGCGTGTAGCCGGCGCGGTAGGGAGCGATCCGCTCGGCCAGGTCGGCGTGGCCCATGTCCTCCAGCCGCTGGGTCGCGAAGCGCTGGATCAGCTCCACGCCGCGCCGCGACTTGAGGAAGCAGATCGTGCGCACCTCGCGCGCGACGAGCTCCGCCAGCAGCCGCGCGGCCTCCCCCAGCGCGGACGCCCGCTTGCCGAGCTGCTCGTCCACCAGGGGCGGGTTCCACATCACCACCTGGCGCTCCGCGTGGGGAGCTCCGTCGCGGTCGACCAGCAGCATCTCGAGGCCGGTCAGCGCCTCGCCGAGCTCGCGCGGGTTGGCGATCGTGGCGCTCGTGAGCACGAAGCGCGGCTCGGCGCCGTAGGCGCGCGCCAGCCGCCGCAGCCGGCGCAGCACGTTCGCCACGTGGGAGCCGAACACGCCGCGGTAGACGTGTGCCTCGTCGACGACGATCCAGGCCAGGTTGGCCAGCACGTCGCCCCACGAGCCGTGATTGGGCAGCACGCCCACGTGCAGCATGTCCGGGTTGGTGAGGATCAGGTTGGAGCGCTGGCGGATCGCGCGACGCTCCTCGCGCGGCGTGTCGCCGTCGTAGATGGCGTGCCGTAGGAAGCGGCCACCCGAGGACATTGCTGCGCCGCGGGCCGAGCCCGCGGCTTGCACAAGGGCAGACAGCTTGCGGGCCTGGTCCTGCGCCAGCGCCTTGGTCGGGTAGAGGTAGAACGCGCGCGCCGAGGGGTCGGACGCGAGCGTGTCCAGCACCGGCAGGTTGAACGCCAGCGACTTGCCGCTGGCGGTGCCGGTGGTGACGATCGTGTGTCCGCGCCGGGCGCTCTCGAGCGCGTCGGCCTGGTGCGACCAGAGCGCCTCGATCCCGGCCGCCCCGAGCGCCTCCAGCAGCGCCGGGTGCACGTCGCCGGGCAGGGGGGTGGACACCCCCGGGCGGGGGCGCTCGCTGGTGGCCGCGACGACCTCGCCCTCGACCGCCGTCTCGAGCAGCGAGTCCCACGGGTAGGCCGAATGGACGGGGCTCACGGCTTGCCATAGTACGAGCGCCGTGATCCGCCCCTTCCATCACTCCCAGTTCCCGGCCGATCTGCTGCGCGAACGCAAGCGCGAGCCGGTGACCGTAGTGCTGCCGGCGCGCGAGGTTGCGGACACGATCGGCCCGATCGTCGAGCGGCTGCGCGCGCTGGGCGGGCTGGTCGACCAGGTGCTCGTGGTGGACGCCGCCTCTAAGGACGGGACGGCCGAGGTGGCCGCCGCGGCCGGCGCCGACGTGCGCCAGGAATCCGAGTTGTTGCCGGAGTACGGTCAGGTGCTCGGCAAGGGCGACGCGATGTGGCGTGCGCTCGCCGCGACCGAGGGCGACCTGGTGGTGTACCTCGACTCCGACACGCGCGACTTCTCGGCGCACTTCGCCACCGGACTGCTCGGGCCGTTGATCTGCGAGCCCGGCGTGCGCTTCGTGAAAGGGCACTTCCGGCGGCCCTACTCGGCGGGGGAGGGCGAGGCCCGTCCCGCGGACGGCGGGCGGGTGACCGAGCTGACCGCTCGCCCGCTGCTGTCGGCGTTCTACCCCGAGCTGGCCGGCTTCGTGCAGCCGCTCGCTGGCGAGGTGGCGGCGCGCCGCTCGTTCTTCGAGGCCCTGCCGTTCGGCACCGGCTACGCCGTCGAGACGGCGATGTTGCTGCACGCGCGCGACGCGCTGGGCGGCACCGAGGGGATGGCGCAGGTCGACCTGGAGGAGCGCCACAACCAGCACCAGCCGCTGTCGGCGCTGGGTCCGATGGCCTACTCGGTGCTGCGAGTGATCCTCGAGCGCCTGCGCAGCGAGGGCCGCCTGCTCGACGACCCCGCCCCGCCGCTCCAGACAGCCGACGGCCGCCTGATCCAGGTGGAGATCGTCGAGCGGCCGCCGTATGCCAGTCTGCGCGACGGTGGCGATCCGCTGCGTCTACACGGACCTCGACGGCACGCTCCTCGGTAAGGGGGCGTCGCTCTTCCGCACGGCGGAGGGCGAGTTCACGCTGCTCGCGGCCCGCGCGCTCGAGGCCTGCCATCGCGCCGGCGCCGAGGTGGTGATCAAATCGGGGCGCAGGCGGGCGCAGGTGATGGAGGACGCGCGCCTGATCGGCCAGACGGCCTACATCTTCGAGGTCGGCTCCGGTCTGGTGATCGATGGTGAGCTGACCTTCCTGACCGGCGAGTTCCAGCCCCGGGAGGGCAGCACGATCCACGCCCAGATCGAGGCGACGGGGGCGCCGGCGCTGCTGCTCGACCGCTATGCCGGGCGGCTGGAGTCGCACGCGCCGTTCCATCTGGACCGCGAGGTGTCGCACCTGTTCCGGGGCCGCGTGGACGCGGTGGAGGCCAACGAGCTGCTGGCGGCAGAGGGTCACGACGGACTGCGGCTCGTGGACAACGGCGAGATCGGGTCGGACACGCACACGTTCCACCTGATCCCCGCGGCCTCGTCGAAGGCCGGCGCGGTGGCCGCTCACATGCGCGCCCGTGGCTATGACCGCGAGGAGTGCGTGGCCGTCGGCGATTCGCAGGAGGATCTCGAGGTCGCCGAGGTGGTGGGGCGCTTCTTCCTGGTCGGCAACGCCAAGGTGCGCGACGCTTCCGGCCTGCCCGGGGTGGAGCGCACGGAGGCGGCCATGAGCGAGGGTTTCTACGAGGCTGTAATTCGTGCGATTGCGGAGTCGCGATAATTCGTAACCGAAGTTACTATCGAGAAGTATCAGTCGCCGGGACCCCGGTCCCGGTAACGCGACGGCCAGCGAGCCGTTGCGCGGGTGAGGCAGCACGGGCGCTCCGAGAGGGGCGCCCGTCGCTTAATGTCACCGCATGAGCTCGCTCGCCGACCAGATCCTGCAGGCCGGGGACGAGATCTCGGGCGTGCACACCGGCCGCCGGTGGGCCCACGCCAAGGGGACCCTGCTCACCGGCACGTTCACGGGTAGCACCAAGCTGACGACCGCGGCGCATCTGCAGGGCGAGCCCGTGCGCGTGACGGCTCGCTTCTCGAACGGCAGCGGCAACCCGAACGTGCCGGACTACGCCAGGGAGGGCCGCGGGCTGGCGGTCAAGTTCTATCTGCCCGACGGCGGCAAGACCGACATCGTGTCGCTGTCGCTGCCCTGCTTCTTCGTGCGAACGCCGGAGGAGTTCCTGTCGTTCATGGAGGCCCGCAAGGACCCCGAGCGCCTGATGCCGGACTGGCTGGGCGCGCACCCCGAGGCGCTGACGGCGATCCAGGCGGCACTCGGCGCCTCGCCGCCCGCGAGCTACGCGACGTGCGCCTACAACTCGATCCACTCGTACAGGTGGATCGACGCCGGCGGCGGGTCGCGCTTCGTGCGGTACCGCTTCGAGCCCGAGGCGGGCGAGCAGACACTGTCGGGCGAGGACGCCAAGGCGCGCGGGCGCGAATACCTCCAGGAGGACATCCTCGCGCGCGGCGAGAGCGCCTTCCGCATGCTGGCGATCATCGCCGAGGCCGAGGACGCGGTGGACGACCCGACGGTGGCCTGGCCAGAGGAGCGCGAGCGCGTGGAGGTCGGGCGGCTGGTGCTCGAGGGCCCGGAGCTCGAGCGCGAGCGCGGCGGGGACGTGCTCGTGTTCGACCCCACGCGCGTGACCGACGGCATCGAGCTGTCCGACGATCAGATCCTGCGCTTTCGCGGTCCGGCCTACTCGGTCTCGGTCGCGCGCCGCTCCGCCTGACGCTCGATCTCGGCGTTCAGCTCCGCCCCGAACAGCATGGCCACGTTGGTCAGCCACAGCCACACCATCAGCACGATCGCGCCGGCGAAGGCGCCGTAGACGGCGCCCACGTCCGCGACCCGCGAGACGTACTCGGAGAAGGCCACCGACGCCAGCAGCCAGAGCAGCACCCCGACCACGGCGCCCGGGGTGAGCCAGTGGAAGCCGCGGTGGTCCACGTCCGGCGTGACGTAGTAGAGCAGGGCGAACACCAGCATCGCCACCAGCACCGCCCCCGGCCAGCGGATGAAGTTCCAGATGTCCGCGGCGGTGGGCCCGAGGCCGGCGAAGCCGAGCAGATCGCGGGCGAAGCGGCCGCCGACGAACACCATGATCAGGCTGACCAGCACCAGAGCCATCAGCACGATCGTGAACAGCACGTCGATCGTCTTGCGCCGCAGGAAGCTGCGCCCCGAGCCCTCGAGTCCGAACACGACGTTCAGCGCCCGGCGGGCGGCCTCGAGCAGCCCGGTCGTGCCGTAGAGGGCCACCACCACGCTGATCGCCAGGGCGGTCGCGGCCGTGCCCTTGTGCTGCAGCGCCGCCCGCAGCGAGCGGTCGACCGGGTCGACGACCGAGGCCGGCGCCACATCGCGGAGGTACCCGAGGATCGCGTTGTAGGTCTCGGGGTATTGGCCCAGCAGGCCGAGCAGCGACAGCGCCAGCAGCACGGCCGGGAACAGCGACATCAGCGCGTAGTAGGTGAGCGCGGCCGCGTGGTGGGTCATCTGGTCGTCGTAGAACGACTTCATCGAGCGCCAGACGACCCCGCCGGCGCGGCGCACGCCTTGCATCAGCGCGGGTCGACCAGTGCGCGTCCCGCGGCTTCTAGCTCCTCCAGCGTGGTCGCCTCCCGTAGCGAGGCGAAGTCCAGGATGCGCTCGGCGAACGGATCGAGGTCGATACGCCCGACGATCCCGTGGCAGGGCACCCCGGCCTGGCGACAGCGGGTGGCCACCTCGCCCACGAGCTTGCCCTGGAGCGTCTGCTCGTCGATGCGGCCCTCTCCGGAGACCACGAACGCGCTGGAGCGCATTCGCTCGTCGAAGCCCAGGGCGCCGAGCACGAACGACGAGCCGTGGTTGAGGCGGGCGCCGTGCTGGGCCCATAGACCGCCCGACAGCCCGCCCGCACAGCCCGTCATCGGCACGCCGCGCGGATCGCGGTCGAACGACTCGGCGAGCTCGTCGAGGCGCCGTTCGAGCTTGCGCACAAGCGACCGGTCGGCGCCCTTCTGCGGGCCGAACACACGCGGCGCCCCCTCGAACGGGGTGCGCACGTCGCAGAGCACGTCCATCTCGATCGTCGTCCCCGCCTCCGCGAGCGCCTCCAGCGCACCCGCGCCGCCGTCGGTGGTGGCTGAGCCGCCCACGCTCACGATCACGCGCTCGACCCCGGCCTCGACCGACGCGACGATCAGCTCGCCGGTCCCCCGTGTCGAGGCGGCCCACGCATCGCGCTCGCCCTCGGCCACCAAGCCGAGGCCGCTCGCCCTCGCCATCTCCACGATTGCGGTACGGCCGCCGTCGATGAGGGCGAACTCGGCGTCGATCGGGCGGCCGAGCGGATCCGATACGCCGACCGTGCGCAGCTCCCCCTCGAGCGTCGACATCAGGGCATCGAGGGTGCCCTCGCCCCCGTCCGCCACCGGCAGCTCCTCGGCCGCACGGCCGGCCTCGCGCAGGCCGTTGGCAATCGCGGCCGCCACCTCGCGGGCGGAGAAGGTGCCCTTGAAGGAGTCAGGCGCGACCAGCGCCGGCAGCTCAGCCAACGGCCGCGCGGAACGCCCGTTCCGCCTCGTCGCCGTGCACGGCGAACACGATCCGCTCCAGGTCGCCCTCGTGCCCGGCGGCCACGCCCACCATCAGGCGCGCGGCTTCGTCGAGCGGGAAGCCGCCGATCCCCGTTCCGAACGCGACCAGCGCCAGCGAGCGGCAGCCGAGCCGCTCGGCCAGCGCCACCGTCGAGCGGGTGGCGTCCTCGATGATCGCCGCGGAGGTCGGACCGCCCAGCTCCATCGTCGCCGCATGGATCACCCAGCGCGCGGGCATGTCGCCGGCTGTCGTCTCCACGGCCTCCCCGAGCCCGATCGGCGCGCGCTCGTCGGACTCGCGCTGAACGGCCGGCCCGCCCGCCCGCGAGATCGCCGCGGCCACGCCGCCGCCGTGGCGGAGCTCGGTGTTGGCGGCGTTGGCGATCGCGTCGACCTCTAGCTCCGTCACGTCTGCGGCGATCACCTCGAGGGACGGCACGGGCCATATGCTGACGGACTGGAGCCCGATGTCGATGTGTCGCCCTCCCGTTCGTCGTTAGGTTGACAGCGACGAACAGCGTCGCGCGACCGAAGGGAGCAAGGAATGAAGTACATGCTCGTGATCGTGGGCGACGAAAGTCAGCGCACGGACGACGATCCGGCCGGGCAGATGCAGGCCTGGTTCGACTACAGCCAGGCGCTCGTCGAGGCCGGCGTGCTCGTGTCCGGCGAGGGCCTTCAGCCGAGCACCACGGCCACCACGCTGCGCATGCAGGACGGCGAGCGCGTGCTGACCGACGGCCCGTTCGCGGAGACCAAGGAGCAGGTCGGCGGCTTCTACGTCATCGACTGCAAGAACCTGGACGAGGCGATCGACTGGGCCGCCAAGCTGCCGAGCGCCGAGCGCGGGATCTGTGAGATCCGCCCGGTGATCGACTACGACGCCGGGCCGGCGCCGGAAGCCGCGCGCGAGGGGGCTGCCTCGTAGACGGCAGAAGGCAGCCGGGGGCTCACGCCCCCGGACCCCCACCGCGGTCTGGCCGGCTCGTGGTCGACGGGGCTGAGGTCGACGGCGCTGAGGTCGCCGCCGCCGCCACGTTCCGTGCCGAGTCGGGGCGCGCGGTGGCGACCATGATCCGCGTCCTCGGCGACTTCGACCTCGCCGAGGACGCGGTGCAGGAGGCGTTCGTGATCGCGCTGGAGCGCTGGCCGCGCGACGGGCTGCCGGACAACCCGGGCGCCTGGATCGTGCGGACGGCGCGCAATCGCGCGATCGACCGCCTGCGCCGGGAGCGACGCTATGCGGACAAGTTGCGCGAGCTGGAGCAGTTGATGCCTGGCGTGCCCGAGGCCCCGCTCGACACGTCGTTGCCCGACGACCGCCTGCGGCTGTTCTTCACCTGCTGCCATCCGGCGCTCGCCCCCGAGGCGCACGTGGCGCTGACGTTGCGCACGCTCGGGGGGCTCTCGACCACCGAGGTGGCGCGAGCGTTCCTCTCCGGCGAAAGCGCGATGCAGCAGCGCCTGGTGCGCGCCAAGCGCAAGATCCGCGATGCCGGGATCCCGTACGCGGTGCCGCCCGACCACGAGTTGCCCGACCGGCTGCGCTCGGTGCTGCGGGTGCTGTACCTGATCTTCAACGAGGGCTACCTCGCGACGACGGCCGACACCGTGGTGCGGCGCGAGCTCTGCGACGAGGCGATCCGGCTGGCGCGCCTGCTGGCGGAGCTGATGCCCGACGAGAGCGAGGTGCGGGGCCTGCTCGCGCTGATGCTGCTGCACCACTCGCGCCGTGACGCGCGCGTGGACTCGAGCGGTGACCTGGTGCTGCTGGGCGACCAGGACCGCTCGCTCTGGCACGCGGACGAGATCCACGATGGGATCCGGTTCGCCGTGGCGGCAGGGAGCGACGGGCCCTACGCGCTGCAGGCGGCGATCGCCGCCGAGAACGTGGCGGACGAGACCGATTGGGCCCGCGTGGCCGGGCTGTACGGCCGGCTCGTCGAGCTCCAGCCTTCGGCGATCGTGGAGCTGAACCGCGCGGTCGCGGTGGCGATGGCAGAAGGCCCGCAGGCGGGACTGGACATCATCGAGGTGCTGGAAGGCGGGCAGCTCGACGACTACCACCTGCTGCACGCCACGCGCGCGGACCTGCTGCGCCGCCTCGGGCGCGACGAGGAGGCGACCGCCGCATACCGGCGCGCCGCCGACCTGACAGCGAACCCCGCGGAGCGGGCCTTCCTGGAGCGCCGCCTGCGCGAGCTCAGCGCCTGAACTGCACCCCGCGGCGGACCAGCGGCGAGCGGTTGCCGACGGCGTCCCGGCCGCGCAGGGTCACGACCAGGGAGACCTTGCGGTGACGGCTGCGCCCGCGCCGGATGAGCCGGCGCGCCTTGGCGCCGAGCGGCACCTTGAGCCGCGTGCGCCGGTCCGCGAACGCGATCTTCCCGACCCGCTTCAGACGGTACGTGCGCTTGCCGATCCGCAGCCTGCCGCCGGCCACGACGCCGCAGCTCTCGCTGCAGCGCACGTAGGCCACCACGCCCCGTGCACGCAGCACGCGCTGGCGGCGCTTGACCTGGGTGCGCACCCTCGGGGCGACGGTGTCGACGGCGGACGGCGGGACTCCCACGTCGAGACGCAAGACCTTCCCGAGCAGCGATCCCAGGCTCTGGGCGTCGCCCTCCGGGTCGCCCTGCGTGCCACCGTCGCCGGTCGACAGGTAGAGCCGGCCGTCCGGGCCGAACAGCAGCTGGCCGCCGTTGTGGTTCATGGCCTGGTCGTGGGGGATCGTGAGGATCGGCCGGCGCGTGGACAGGTCAGCGCGGTCGGGGCCGTCCGCGGTGCGGCGGTACTCGTCGAGCTGGAGGTCGTTGCCGCTGTTCGTGTAGTAGGCGAACACGCGGCCGCTGGTGGAGTAGTCCGGCGCCACTGCGAAGGCCAGCAGGCCCTGCTCGCCGCCGTTCTTGACCAGCGACGTGAGGTCGAGGAAGTTGCTCACCTGGCCGCCCGTGCGGACCTTGATCACGCCGGCCTTCTCGACGATGAACAGGCGCTCGGTGTCCCCCGGAGCGGCGGCGACCGCCAGCGGCTGCGAGAAGTTGCCGATGCTCGTGGTGGTGATGTTCGTTCCGTTCTGGCCGAGCCGATACACCGGCCCGGCCAGCGAGGTCGCGTACAGGCGGCCCACGCCGTCCTCGCCGAACGCGGACAGCGCGGCGACGCTCGCCTTCGGCGTGGCGGTGCCGTTCAGCTCGAGCTGGTAGATGCCGGTGTTGAGGCGGCCGAACAGGTAGCGCCCCGTGAAGCCGGCCAGGGTGGGGTCGCGCACGACATAGCCGCCGATCACCACGTCCTGCCCGCTCGGGTACGTGTGGATCGGCCCGAAGTAGTTCGCGGGGGTGCAGCCGCTCGCGACCACCGTGCCGGAGCGGCAGTTCCAGCCGAGGTTGGCGCCGGCGATCTGGCGGGCAGGGAGGCGGGTGATCTCCTCCTGGGTGCCGCCGACGTCGCCGATCCACATGTCGCCCGACTGGCGGTCGAACGACCAGCGGTAGGGGTTGCGCATCCCGTAGACGTAGATCTCGCCGCGCGCTCCGGGAGTGTTCACGAACGGGTTGTCGGCCGGCACCCGGTACTGCGCGTGCGCCGCCGGCGCGAGCGCGCCGAGCACCACGAGCAGCGCCAGGGTCAGTCGCGCAGCTGTGCGGTGAGGCATTCTCGCGGCTCCTTGTCGGTGCGCCAGCGCTGGAACTTCGCGCCGTGCCTGATGCGGCGGCCGGTGATGTGGTCGAACGCCACCTCGCAGACAAGCTCCGGCCGCAGTCCCTCCCAGACGAGCTCCTCGTCCGACTTCCAGCGGCTCGGCTCGCCCGAGCCGCGCTCGCCGGTGCGGTACGGCTCGAGCACGTCCACCAGCTCGCGCTTCTGCTTGGCGGTGAAGCCCGACGTGTGGCCAACCACGTTCAGCTCGCCGCCCTCGTCGTACATGCCGAGGATCAACGAGCCGACCGTTCCCGGCTCCTTGCCGAAGCGGAACGCGGCCACGACCGCGTCGGCGGTCCGGACCCGCTTGATCTTGACCATCCCCACCCGCTCGCCGGGGCGGTAGACGGCGCTCGCCGCCTTCGCGATCACGCCCTCGCCGGTGCCCGCGAGCCACTGCTCGGCGTCCGCGGGGTCGTCGGTCGCGGGGGTCAGCTCGACCGGGTCCGTGACCATCGCCGCGAGCCGCTCGCGCCGGTCGGTGTAGGGAAGCTCGAGCAGCGTCTCGTCGTCCTCGGCGAGCAGGTCGAACGCCACCAGCGCGGCCGGCGTCTCCTTGGCCAGCTTCTCCACCCGCGAGGCGGCCGGGTGGATGCGCTGGGACAGGAGGTCGAACTCCTGGACGCCGTCGACGGTGACCACCATCTCGCCGTCCAGCACGTAGCGCTGCGCCGGCAGTGCGAGGGCCAGCTCGACCACGTCGGGGAAGTAGCGGTTCATCGGCTTGCCGTTGCGGCTCTGGAGGTGCACCTCGTCGCCGTCGCGGAAGACGATCGTGCGGAACCCGTCCCACTTCGGCTCGTAGCACCAGTCGTCGCCGGCCGGCAGCTGGCGCGCGCTCTTGGCGAGCTGCGGCTTCAAGGGTGGGCTCAGTGGGAGGCTCATGGCGCGGCGCTCCTGTCCATCATCCGGCGCAGCAGCGAGTCGGCCAGCGCCGGGCGCACGCCGTGCAGGATGCGCAGCAGACGCACGTTCGGCGGGTGGAACACGTCGCGCCGGTCCTGTTGCACCGCATCGACGATCGCTTTCGCCAGCGGCTCGGCGGGCACGGCGCGGTCGAGTTTGTACCAGTCGGGCATGCGCTCCTTCTCGTGGTCGTGCAGAGAGCTCTGGATCTGGCCCGGGTAGACCATCGTCAGGCCGACGCCGGTGCCCTGGAGCTCGTGTCGCAGCGCCTCGCCGAAGCCGCGCTGGGCGAACTTGGTCGCGCCATAGACGGCCGCGCCGGGGAACGATCGCAGCCCCGCACCCGAGGACACGATCGCCAGATGTCCGCGGCGGCGCTCGAGCATCCCCGGCAGCACGGCCTGGACGCTGTAGGCGGTACCCAGCCAGTTGACCTTGGTCATGCTCTCGATCAGGTCCGGCGGGGTCTGCGCGAACGGCAGGTAGTGGGCGATGCCGGCGTTCGCCACCAGCACGTCGACCGTCCCGAACCCCTCGATCGCGCGCACCAGCGACTCGCGCTCGGCGACGTCGGCCGCCAGGTCGCCCGAGCGCGACAGGCGGCCCACGGTGCAGCCGCGCGCCTCGAATGCGTCCGCCACGGCGGCACCGATCCCGCGCGACGCGCCGGTCACGACCACGCGGCTGCTTGGGCCGAGCTCCACGCCGGCCACTCTAGTCGGGCGTTAGGATCATCTCGATGACGCACGACCAGGCCACTGTCGCCGAGGAGGAGTACCTCCAGATCATCTATTGGCTGCAGGAGGCCGGTCTGCCAATCACCGGGGCGAACATCGCCAGGGCGATGCAGGTCTCCGCCCCGACCGTGCACGAGATGATCGGTCGCCTCGAGGGGGACGGCTACGTCACCCGTGCGGATGACAAGAGCCTCAGCTTCACCGACACCGGCCGAGAGCACGCCTCCCAGATCGTTCGCCGCCACCGCCTGATCGAGCGCTTCCTCACCGACGTCTTCGACATCCCGTGGGACCAGGTCCACGAGGAGGCGGAGCGGCTGGAGCACTGGATGTCGCCGGTAGTCGAGGAGCGCATGCTGCGAGCGATCGGCGACTCCAAGACCTGCCCCCACGGCCACCCGATCTTCGAGGGCGAGCGCGAGCAGGGAGTGCCGCTCGCCGACGTGGCCGAGGGCGCCGACGTGCGCGTGCTGCGCTTCGAGAACGAGGCGGAGGACCTGTTGCACTACCTCAAGGACACCGGTCTACACCCCGGCCTGGTGGGCACGCTCGGCCACGCCGGCGACGAGGAGATCGTGATCGAGGCCAGCGGAGCCAGCCACTCGATCACACGCAGCGTCGCCGAGACCGTCTCGGTCGTCGCCGACCCCTCGCCGCCCGTGCGGGTGGCCCTGCCGGACCAGCTGGTACTCGGTAAAGAACGCTACGGACGCTAGGCCGTCGGGCTCGGCGCCCCGCTGTCGGCTCGGCACGGGACAAGAAACGCGTCCACGCCCTGGGTGTGCCCCCGCGGCCGGGATTCGCCCCACCTGAGTACCAAATCAGCGTCCACCTCGCTGCCCGCGCGGACGTGAGCTGCTTTTGGGCCGAGGATCGACCGATGCGCGGCCCGGGTCTGGCGAAGCGCCCTCCGGGCCGCGCGGTCACGCTAGGCCGTCGGGCTCGGCTCCGGCGGAGGCGGAGGCGGCGGTGCCGCCGCAGGTGTCGACTCGGCCGGGCTCTCGGCGTTCGCGCGCCAGCCCGCGTAGGCGATGCCGCCCGTGGCGATCAGGGCGAGGAACGGGCCGAACTTGCGGCCGAAGTCCACGGCGTTGCCAGCGGCCTCGGGCACGTCGGGGCCCGGGATGTCGATCAGGCGGAACAGCACCAGCAGCACGCCTACGCCGCCCGCGACGAGCAGGATCAGCGCACCGGGGACGTCGTCCGGCATCGATCCGGTAGCCCGCGCGACGGGTACGCCGATCGCCGTCAGTGCGACCAGGAACAGCAGGATGTCGATGAAGCCCATCGCCTCCCAGGCGTTCACGCTCTCGCTGGCCGAGAAGCCGCCGACGTTCACGTCGACCCCGTACCACGGCAAGAACAGCACGATCAGCAGTACCAGCCCGCTCGCGGCGGCGATCTGGTCGCCGACGCTCAGCTTCGATGTATCCATGTTGCGCCTCCTAGGTTGCGATCCGATTCGACGCGCGTCCGGAAACTCATGCCCGACCCCCGCGGAAACGGACGGACGTACTAGCGCGCTCTGCGCTCGGCGAACCCGCGTAGCGCCGCCTTGGCGTCGTCCTCCTCGAACAGGCGCAGCGCGTGCTGGGTCTCGCGGTCCATCGCCTCGGGCAGCAGCGGCCCCGAAGCGCTCGTTGAGCATTGCCTTGGTGGCCGCGACCGCGGCGCGCGAGCTGTTCGAGAACACGCCCGCCCAGTGCTCGATGCGCGCGTCGAGCTGCTCCGGTGCCACGATCTCGGTCGCGAAACCGCGCTCGCGTGCCCACCCCGCGTCGCGCGGCTCGCCGCCCAGCAGCAGCTCGCGCGCGCCGGTCTCGCCGAGCACCTCGGGCAGCAGCAGCGTGCCGGCGTTGCTGGCCACCAGGCCGATGCCGATCTCGGGCGTCATCAGCCGCATCCGGTCCGTGCACAGCCGCAGGTCGCAGCTCGCCGCGAATTCGAGCGCGCCGCCGACGCAGACGCCGTCGACCGCGGCGATCGCCGGCACCGGCGCCGCCAGGACGACCCGGGTCAGGCGCTGGAAGCCCTCCATCGTCTCCGCCCACGCGGCCGAGTCGGCCTCCACGGCCGCCTGCAGGTCGTCGCCGGCCGAGAAGTGCCCGCCGGCCCCGCGCAGCACGATCGAGCGCACGTCCGGGTCGGCGCCGGCTGCCTCGATCGCGTCGGCGATGGCGGCCATCGTGGGCACGTCCCACGCGTTGCGGCGGGCCTGGCGGTCCCAGGTGATCGTTCGGGCCGTGCCCAGCTCTTGGGTTGTGACTGTCATGCGGTGGTCTCCCTCCTGAGCGTCTCCACCGCCGGCGGCAGCGGGTCCCCGCGCGCGGTTCGGTGGACGATTCGGGTCTTGTGCTCCGCCACGGGCAGCGACCCAGGTTCCAGGCGCGTCACGTCGAAGCGCGCCCGCAGCGAGCTGTGCAGCCGATCGGTCACGCCGTTCAGGTCCACCTGCTGCGGCGCCTCCACGTACACGCGCAGCGGCGGCACGATCGGGTCGCCCTCGGCCACCACGCAGTGGCGCCCGAGGCGGGCGTCGGTGGCGAGGATCTCCCCGATCGCCTGCGGGTAGACGTTCACGGCCTGCACTCGCAGCATGTCGTCGCGGCGGCCGTCGATGCGAATGCGCGGCTCGCTCCGCCCGCACGCGCAGCGGCTCGTCCACACCTGCGCCAGGTCGCCGGAGCGGTAGCGCAGCAGCGGCGACGCCTCGCGGCGCAGATGCGTCCAGACCAGCTCGCCGGTGGCGTCGTCCTCGAGCGCAAGCTCGGAGTCGGTGTCGGGATCCACGAGCTCCAACACCGCATGGTCGCCCACCGTCAGGTGGAGGCCCTCGCCCTCGCCGCAGGCACCGCCCATCGTCGACCACACGTCGCTCATGCCGAAGGAGTCGGCCACCGTCGCGCCCCAGCTGCCCTCGATCTCCTGGCGCACCGCGGCCAGCCCCGCGCCGGGCTCGCCCGCCGTCACGATGTGGCGCAGGCCCAGCTCGGCCGGCTCGATGCCCGCCTCGCGCGCGCGGCCGGCGAGGTAGGCGGGGAAGGAGAGCGTGCCGAAGATCGCGTTGATGCGCAGCAGCGGGATCAGCTCCAGCAGGCGGCGCGACTGGCCGGTGCCGACCGGCACCACGGTGGCCCCGCTGGCCTCGAGCGCCATGTGGTCGGCGATCCCGCCGGCGTAGAGCGCGTAGTTGAGGCAGTGGGCGACGGTGTCCGAAGGACGCAGCCCGGCGATCCGGAACGCCTCGCCGCCGACGGCGCTATTGGCCAGGTGGTCGCTCTGGGTGAAGCCCACCGCCACCGGCTCGCCGGTCGTGCCCGAGGTCACGTGCATGCGCGCCAGGCGCTCGCGCGGCGCGCACAGGTGCGGACCGAAGGGGGGCTCGCGGCGCTGGCCCTCCCGGAGCTCCTCCTTGGTCGTGAACGGCAGGCGCGGCAGGTCGGCGGCCGTGCGCACGTGCTCGCGCAGGCCGCGCAGCCGCTCCGCGTAGAAGGCGCTCGACCGCTCCAGGTACTCCAACTGCTGCGCGAGCGCGCTCACTCGAATGTGGACAGCTCCCCGGCGGCCGCGAGCGAGACCGCGGCGTCCACGGTGCGGCTGTAAGCCTCGATCGCCACGCGCAGGTCGGCCTCCGGCGTGTCCTCCTCCTTCGTGTGCGAGACGGGCGGAGAGGAGGACGAGAAGATCATCACGGTCGGCAGCAGCCGCGCCATCTCGGCGGCGTCGTGCAGCGGGCCGCTGGGGATCGCGGTGTCCTTGCCGCCCGCCTCGACCACCGCCTCGCGCGCCACGCCGATCAGCCGGTCGTCGAACGGGATCGGCGGGATCGACCAGATGTAGCGCACCTCCACCTCGCAGCCGTGGTCTGCGGCTGCCCGCTCGCACGCGTCGCGCGCCTCGGCGAGCATCGCGGCGAGCGAATCCGGGTCGAGGTGGCGCTGGTCGAGCAGCATCTCGGTGCGGCTCGCCACGGCCGTGATCACGCCGGGCTCGCTGGTCGTGCCGCCGACCGTGGACACGCCGTCGTGGCGGATGGCGACCTCGCGGATCGCCAGCGCCGCCTGGGCGGCGGCCAGGAACGAGTCGCGGCGCAGCGCCATCGGCGTCGCTCCGGCGTGCGCGCCCTGGCCGGTGAACACGGCCACGTGCCGCTCCACCCCGCAGGTGCCGAGCACCGTCGCGGCGGGCTCTTCGCGGCTCTCCAGAACCGGGCCCTGCTCGATGTGGAGCTCGATGTAGGCGCGCGCCCCGCGCAGCTGGGAGTGCGACTCGTGTGCGCGCGCGAGGTCCACGTCGTAGCGAGCCACCACATCCTCCAGGCGCTCGCCGTCGCGGTCGCGGAGATCGCGGGTCTCGTCCACGTCGAGCGTTCCGGCGCAGGCGGATGAGCCGAACAGGCTGCGCCCGAACCGTGCTCCCTCCTCGTCGGCCCAGTCGACCAGCCGCAGGCCCACCGCGCGGCTTGCCGCGCTCGGCCTGCGAGCGCAGCACCTCGACCGCGGAGAACACGCCCAGCGCACCGTCGAGCCACCCGCCGGCGGGCACCGAGTCGACGTGCGAGCCGACGATCACGAAGCCGTCCTGCTCACCGGGGAGGTCGGCCCAGAGGTTGCCCGCGGCGTCGACCTGTACCTCCACCGGCAGCTCCTCCAGGCGTGAGCGCAGGAACTCCCGAGCGCGCGCCCACTCGTCCGTCCAGCACACGCGCCGAGCGCCGTCCGGCCCGCCGGTCAGGCGGGCGAGCTCGCGCAGGTCGTCGAGCACTCGGCCGGCGTCCATCACGATGCGACGGCCGTGGCGGCGGCCAGCGAGCGCGGCACGAAGCGGCCGTGGCCCGGCTGGGTGCGGATCTCGCCGCGGTCGTAGACCAGCTCGCCGCGGCAGAAGGTCTGGCGCACGCTCCCGGTGGAGCTCTCGCCCTCGAACAGGTCGTAGTCCACGTTCATGTGCGACGTGCGCCGTGGAGAACTCGAACGGCGTCGCGGGGTCGAACACCACCAGGTCGGCGTCCTTGCCGGCGGCCACGGCGCCCTTGCGGGCCAGCCCGAAGCGCCGGGCGATCGCGGTGGAGGTCAGGTCCACGAGCTCCTCCGGCGTGATTCGCCCGGTCGCCACCCCCAGGTCCCACAGCTTCACGAGGCGGTGCTGGATCACCGGCAGCCCGTTCGGGATCTTCGAGAAGTCATCGCGGCCGAGCGCCTTCTGCTCGCTGTTGAACGGAGCGTGATCGGTCGAGACGCTCTCGAGCACGCCGCGGTCCAGCGCCGCCCACAGCAGCTCCTGGTTGCGCTCGTGGCGCAGCGGTGGCGAGCACACGTAGCGCGCGCCCTCGAAGTCGGGGCGCTCGAGGTCGTCGATGGTGTTGGTCAGGTACTGCAGGCAGGTCTCGCCCGAAACGGCGACGCCGCGTGCTTGGCCGGCCGCGATCTCGTCGGCCGCCAGCCCGCAGGTCACGTGCACGATGTACACGCTCGCGCCGGCGAGCTCGGCCAGGCGCACCGAGCGGTGCGTGGCCTCCGCCTCCAGCGCCTCCGGGCGCGTGTGCGCGTGGTGGATCGGGTCGGTCTGGCCGGCCGCGAGGGCGCGCTGCACGAGCACGTCGATGGCCCAGCCGTTCTCCGCGTGGACCATCGTCAGCGCGCCCAGGTCGCGCGTGGACTCGAGCACTCGGAAGAAGAGGTCGTCGGTGACCATCAGCACGCCCTTGTAGGCCAGGAACACCTTGAAGCTGCACAAGCCCTCCTCGACCATCGGCTCCATGTCGGCGAAGGTGCCCTCGTCGGCGGTGGTGATCGCCATGTGGAAGCCGTAGTCCACGTGGGCGGCTCCGGCCGCGCGGTCGGACCACTCCTCGAGCGACGAGCGCAGCCCGCCGGGGTGGCTCTGGATCACGAAGTCGACGATGCACGTGGTGCCGCCCGCCGCGGCGGCGCGCGTGCCGGTGTCGTAGTCGTCGATCGTGTGGGTGCCGCCGAACGGCATCGCCAGGTGTGTGTGGTTGTCGATCAGGCCCGGCAGCACGTAGCACCCCGTGGCATCGATCTCCTCGGCGTCCACGTCGCCGAGCGCGCCGACGGCAGCGATCTCCTCGCCGTCCACGAGCACGTCCGCGACCGAGGAGTGGGTGGCGGTCACGACCGTGCCGCCGCGGATCAGCTTCCTCACGGGATGATCTCCTTGCCGTAGATCTCCAGGGTGCGCTCCTGGCCCTCCGTCATCAGGTAGATGTTGAACTGGTCGACGCCGATCGCCTCCAGCTCGGCGAGCTTCTCGCGCGCCTGCTCGGGTGTGC
Source organism: uncultured Thermoleophilaceae bacterium (assembly GCA_963716215.1). Taxonomy (GTDB): domain Bacteria; phylum Actinomycetota; class Thermoleophilia; order Solirubrobacterales; family Thermoleophilaceae; genus JACVRW01. The sequence continues at coordinate 874,381 of OY970298.1, forward strand.
CGAGCACGCAGAAGCGGTCGCAGATCTCGTCGCTCACGAACGAGCCGTGCTTGGCGCCGACGCGCGAGTGCTCGTCGTAGTCGTAGTTGGTCTCGGCCGGCACGTAGTCGGTCAGCGCCTTCGGCACGACGGAGCCGTCGGCGCCGTAGCGGCCGATCAGGTCCCGGACGTGGTTGGACACCATCGCGGGGAACCAACGCACCTGCTCGCGGGCGGCGGCGAGGTCGGCGGAGATGTGGCTCGGTGCGCACACGATGCACTTGAGCGCCGCGGGATCGCGGCCGGCCTCCTCGGCCGCCTTGCGCGCCGTGCCCATCGTCCACTTGATGATGTCCGGGTCGGCGAGCTGGATGATCACGCCGTCGCCTACGCGCCCGGCGATGGCGAGCACGCGCGGGCCGTAGCCGGCCACGTGCATCTCGATCGGGGGCAGCTCCGGTCGCACCCAGGCGAGCTCGATCTCCGTGTCGTTCCAGGCGACCTTCTCCCCGTTCATGAGCGGCTTGATCATCCGCAGGGCATCCTCGAACGGCCCGACGCGCACCGGCTGCTGGTTGATGTAGCGGCGCGCAGAGTCGCCACGCCCGATGCCCATCACCATCCGGCCGTCGGAGATGTCCTGGAGCGTCGCGTACGCGCTCGCGAGCACCGTGGGATCGCGCGTCCCCGGGTTGGTGACCATGTGCCCGAGCTTGATCCGCTCGGTCGCCGCCGCGGCCAGCGCCAGCGTGGGGGTGGACTCCTGCCAGAGCACGTGCGAGTCGTAGGTCCAGCCGTACTCGAAGCCGTGCCGCTCGGCCAGTGCCAGCAGCTCGATCAGCCGCTGGTAGGGCGGGTCGGGCAGCACCGTGACGCCGAAGGTCAGGGGCATTGGAACAAGGTACCTACCCGGGCGCCGAGCGCTGGCGCTGCCGCAGATCGAAGTAGAGCAGCGTGGAGAAGAGCGCCCCGAACGGCTGGGTCACCGCGCTCGCGACGACCTGGCCGATCAGCGCCCAGACCGCACGGTCGGAGCTTTCGGCCGCGGCCGAGAACGGGGTGCCGAGCAGCACGGCCAGCACGAGCGCGACCACGTTCACGAGCACGATCAGCCCGAACGTCCGCCACCACTCGCCGGCCACCAGGCCGCCGCTGGCGCGGAGCGCGCTCGCGCCGTGCGCGCGCTCCAGCACGACCGCCTGCGGCACGAAGTACCACCGCACGAACAGGTAGACGCCGGGCAGGATCACCACGGCGCCGAGCAGGATGCCGCCGGCGGCCAGCAGCACGGCGAAGAACACCGGGCTGAACGACTCGAACCCCTTCACGAGCGCCTCGCGTGCGCGCGGCGACCCGCCCGCGGCCACCGACTGCAGCGCGTACACGCAGATCGCCGTGATCAGCGGCGCCACCACCAGGTACGACACGGCGGCCGGGATCGCCGCCTCGGCGAAGCTGGGGCTGCTGTCGTAGTCGGAGGTGAGCTGCTCCAGGCCCACTCCGCCCACGATCAGCTCGGATGGCACCACCACCAGCGCGCCGAGCGCGAGGAACGTCCAGAAGTGCCGGAAGTAGACGACCAGTGAGTCGCGCAGCAGCCCGCGCGCGTCACGCGGGCGTTCGAGCTCGATCACGCACGCGCGGGGGCGGCCAGCTCCCGGTACGCGGCGGCGATGCGCGCGATGCCCTCCTCGATCTGCTCGGGCGGCACGCCGGAGTACGCCAGGCGCAGCGAGCTGTCGCCGCCCTCGATCATGAAGGAGGAGCCCTGCTCGAACACCACGCCGCGCTCCGCCGCGCCGCGGGCGAGCGCCGCGACGTCGGTGCCGTCCGGCAGGTCGACCCAGAGGAAGTAGCCGCCCTCCGGGGTCACGTAGCGCGCGTCGGGGAGGTGCTGGTCGAGCGCGGCGCAGGTCGCGTCACGGCGCTCGCGCAGGGCCGCCTTGACCGTGGCGATCGAGCCGTCGATCGCCCCCGAGTGGCAGAACTCGGCCACGATCGCCTGGGCCACCATGTTCGGCGAGATGTAGGTCTCGGTGGCGCGCTTGCGGATCGAGCCGATCAGCTCGGGCGCGCCGACCAGGTAGCCGACCCTGATCCCCGGTGCCACCGTCTTGGAGAACGAGGACGCGTACACGACCGCCTCGCCGCTCTCGTCCAGCTCGAGCATCGTCGGGTGCGGCTCGCCGGCGAAGCGCAGCTCCACGTAGGGGTCGTCCTCGAAGATGGTGAAGCCGTACCGGTCCGCGAGCGCGAGCAGGCGATGGCGCTTCTCCAGCGACAGCGTGCAGCCGGCGGGGTTCTGGAAGTTGGGGATGATGTGGGCGAGCACGGGCCGCGCGCCCTCCTCGAGGGCGGCCTCGAGGGCTCCGACGTCGATGCCGTCCGCCTCCAGCGGGATCGCCAGGAGCTCGGCCCCGAGCTTGGTGAGCGAGAGCAGCGTGCGGTCGTAGGTCGGCGCCTCGACGACGACGACGTCACCGGGGCTGACCAGCTCGCTGAACAGGAACGCGTCGGCCTGCATGGAGCCGTTGGTGGCGAGCAGGTGGTCGGGGGGCACATCGTGCTTCTTGGCGAGCCACTCCAGCAGGTGCGGATAGCCCGCCGAGGTGCCGTAGGCGAGGGCGCCACCGGGGTCGCGCTCGAACGCGCGCTGGGCGGCGGCGCTGATCTCCTCGACGGCGATGATGTCGGGCGAGGGAGCGCCGCGCGAGAGCGAGATGTTGGTGAGCTCGGCCATCGGCCAGCCAAGATAGCTGCTTGGCGCAAGCAGCGGGCTTGGCCCGCTGCGCAGCGTTTCGCTAGTCGCCGGCCCGGGCGGTGATGTCCGCGATGGCGGCCGCTTTGTCCGCATACGCGGCGATGCGGACCACCCGGCCGGCGCGGAAGCTGTGCACGAAGAAGAGGTAGTCCCCGCGCAGGCCCTCGTCGGAGGCGATGCGCCGGTGGCCGATCACGAGCAGGTCGGGGTCGTGGGGCTCGAAGGTGTACGGGGACGCCATGAACCGCTCGCCGCGCTCCTCGAACTCCTCGAAGAAGCGGCGCACCCCGTCGTGGCCGCGGTAGACGCGGCCGTCGTGCGCGACGAACTCCACCTCGGGATCGAGGAGCGGAATCGCCTGCTCCGCACCCTGTTCCCGAAACGTGGACCACAGCTCGTGCACCGCGTCAAGGCGCTCGTCCACGTCGGAATCATGCCCCATTCAGCGATAGCCGGTGGGATCGGCCGGCAGGCCCGGGTCCTGCACCTCGACCATGTAGCGCCAGCAGTCGGGCTGCGAGCCGTCGACGTCGGTGAAGCCATACTCGCGCGCCAGCGCGCCCGAGGAGAACGAGCCGCCATTGCGGCGGTGGACGTCGGGATCGGCGGCCAGCGCGGCGATCGCGCGCCCCACGAACAGCGGGCTCTCGGAGATCGCGGCGAAGTGCGGGTTGATCGCCGCTCCGTCGCGCCAGTTCGCCTCGGTCACGCGGTAGATCTCGAGCATCATCTCCGAGCGCAGCCAGCCGGGGGTGAGCGCCACGGCAGTGCATCCGTGGGGCTCGAGCTCCTCCGCCTGCGAGAAGGCGAGTCGCAGGACCGCCGTCTTGGCGAGGTCGTAGAACGCCGAGACCCGGTAGTTGGTCGCGTTGTACTCGCGCGTGCCATCGGTCATCTCGACCACCAGCCCGCCGGGCTCGCGGATCATCAGCGGCAGGGCGAAGTGGCTCGTGATCAGGTGCGTGTCGATCGCCAGGCGCAGCACGCGCAGACCGTTGTCCAGGTCGTGCTCCCACACCGGCTTGTTCCAATCGAAGAGCTGCTCCGCTCCCCAGATGTCGTTGACCAGGACGTCGAGTCGCCCGTGGTCGGCGTCGATCCGCTGGACGAGCGCCTCGACCTGTGCGGGCTCGAGGTGGTCGACCGCGACCGCGATGCCTTCCCCGCCGGCGGCGGTGACCAGCTCGGCGGTCTCCTCGATCGTCTCGGGCCGGTCGTACTCCGACCGGTGCTCGCGGGTGCTGCGGCCGGTGCAGTAGACGGTCGCACCGGCCTCGCCCAGCGCCACGGCCGAGCCGCGGCCGGCACCGCGCGTCGCTCCCGCCACCAGGGCCACCTTGTCTTCGAGAGGGTTAGGCACGACTTGTCGCTCCCGCTGTCGCTTCGGGTGAACGTGTGTCGAAGTGTGCAAGGCGGCCGGGCACCCTGACCACCAGCACCGCCGCCAGGACCAGCGCGCCACCGGCCAGCTGCACGGGGCTGAGCGACTCGCTGAAGACGACGAACGCCAGTCCCACGGTTACCACCGGCTCCAGGGTCGAGAGGATCGACGCGGCCGTGGGACCCACCCGTCGCAGGCCCGCGAAGAAGAGGCCGACGGCTCCGACCGTCGAGACCACGGCGATCGCTGCGAGCCAACCGAACCCAGTCGCGCTCACGCCGCCCGGGTTCAGGTCCCCGGTCGCGATGCCGCCGAGCGTCAGGGTCGTCGCGGCGCCGGTGCAGACAAGGGCGCTCAGGGCCAGCGGCCCGACTCGCGAGACGATCCCCTCGGACGACAGGATGTACGCGGTGTACACGAGCGCCGCCCCGAGCCCGAGCGCGGCCCCCAACGGGTCCAGCTCCCCCGCGCCAGCCCCCGCGAGCACGAACACGAGGCCGCTCGACGCGAGCGCGAGCGCGAACGCCGTGCGGAGGCTCGCCCGCTCGCGCCCGAGCGCGATCGCGGCCACGGTGACCATCGCGGGGAAGCTGTAGAGCAGCAGCGACAGCAGAGAGGCGTCGAGGCGCTCGAGGGCGGCGAAGTAGCCGCCGGCCTGCGCGCTGTAGCAAATGCCACCGAGCGCCAGCGCGATGCCGATGTCGCGACGAGGCAGCGCGCGCACCTGGCGGAGGCCGCCCGAGCAGATCAGGAGCAGCCAGAAGACCACCGCCGCGAGCGCGAACCGGCTGGCCAGCAGCGTGCCGACGGTCGCGCCCTCGTCGTAGGCCAGCTTGCCGAAGATGCCCATCGCGCCGAACGCGGCCGCGGAGGCGAGGCAGAAAAGGGCGCCGACGGAAGGCATGGCGATGATCCTTGCCGAGACACTCATCAGGAACAACTCTGGTTCGTAACGGCAAATCAGTAGGATCGCTTATGAATGCTCGATCTGCGCCGACTGCGCCTCCTGCATGAGCTCCACGCGCGCGGAACGATCGCCGCGGTGGCCGACGCTCTGCAGTTCACGCCGTCGGCCGTCTCGCAGCAGCTCGCCGTGCTCGAACGGGAGGCCGGGCTGCCACTGCTCGAGCGGGCCGGCCGCGGGGTCCGCCTGACGGACGCCGCGTTGGTCCTCGTCGGCCACGCCGACGTGCTGCTCGAACGCGCGGAACGGGCGGAGGCTGAGCTGGCGGGGGCGACCGGCAGCGTCGGCGGGCGGGGGCGGATCGCCTCGTTCCAGTCGGTCGCGCTCCACGTGGCCGTGCCGGCGATGCAGACGCTGGCCCGAAACGCGCCCGATCTGCGCTGTGAGCTGGTCGAGGCCGAGCCCGAGGTGTCGCTGCCCGCCGTGGCGCTGGGGGACGTCGACCTCGTGCTGGCCGACGAGTGGCAGCACCAGCCGCTCGCGCGTCCCACCGGCGTCGACCGCAACGACCTGTGGCGCGACCCGGTGCACCTCGTGCTGCCCGTCGACCATCCCGCGGCGCGGCGCCACGACCACGCGGTGCCGCTGGCCGAGCTGGCCGGCGACGCGTGGGCGACCGGGCATCGCGAAACGGGCTGGGAGGCGATGACCGAGCGCACCTGCCGCCAGCTCGGGGAGTTCGATCCCGACATCCGGCACCGGACCAACGACAGCGTGACCACGCTCGCGCTCGTCGCGGGCGGGCAGGCGGTGACGCTGCTGCCGGCTCTGGTGGACCCCGGCGCCCATCCGGGCATCGCGGTGCGGGCCATCGCCGAGGGCTCCGCGCACCGGACGATCTTCACCGCCACGCGCACGGTGGACGCCGAGCGGCCCTCGGTCCAGGCGCTGCTCGAAGCGGTCCGCGGGGCCGCCGCGGACCTCGGATGGACTGCCTGACAGCACGGCGGCTAGGGCACGAGCTCGTTGCGCTGGTCTCCGCGCTGCAGGGTCACGGACGTCTTGGCGGCTCCCGCGAGCATCTGCACGCCCGGCTCGGTGGCCTCGGTGAGGAGCAGCAGGCCGGAGCCCGTTCGGCTGGCGCCGAGCTTGACGCGCACCGAGCCGTCCTGGTCGCGCATGCGGAACACCACCTCACCGCCGCGCTCGACCTTGATCTGCATGCGGGCGCGACCGCGGCCGTCGACGAGCTCGATCGAACGAGCGCGTAGCACCGACGGAACGCGCTTCGCGCCAGCCGGTCGATCCAGGAACAGCACGCCGACCACCGCCAGCAGGCAGACAGCTGCGAGCGCGCTCGTCAGTCGTTGGAGCGTCATCGTGCCTCCTTGGGCTACGGGGACCTTCTCGATGAGCCATACCGTTCGCGCGGCGAGGAGGTTCCCGCGGGCGCGAAGAACTCGGAGCACTTAGTCTGCTGAGCGGAAGGAGGAGCACATGCTGGGAGACCATCCGATCGACGTCGTCCTGTTGGCCACCGATCTGGAGGCGTCCAAGCAGTTCTACGCCGGCAAGCTCGGGCTGGAGATCCTGCGCGAGAGCCAGGAGGAGGTGGTGTACAAGTGCGGCGGTGACTGCCAGCTGGCGATCACCAAGAGCACCACGGGCACGGCTGACGAGCAGACCCAGGCAGGCTGGCGGGTGCCAGACCTGGCCGCCGAGCTGGCCGATTTGCGGGGGCGCGGCGTGGAGATCCAGGACTACGACGTGCCCGGTCTGAAGACCGTCGACGGAGTGGCGGACCTGGGCTTCGCGCTGATCGCCTGGATCGTCGATCCGCACCGCAACGCGCTGGCCATCATCCAGTTGAAATAGCCCTCGCGAGGTTGGCGAAGGCGTTGCTCCAGCCCTCCTCGTGGGAGCGCACGGCTTCCTCGTCCCAGAGGCCGCTGTGGGTGAAGCGCACCGTCGTGACGCCCTCGTGCTCCTCGAAGTCGAGCTCGATCAGCTGCCGAGTCGGGTTGCCGTCCCACACCCAGGTGAACGCCAGGCGGGTCGGCGGCTCGATCTCCGTGTAGCGACCGCCGCCGCCGTACTCGGCGTCGTCGTCGGGGTTGCGCATCACCACGCGCACCGTGCCGCCCACGCGCAGGTCGACCTCGGCCACGGTCGTCTCCCAGTCGTGCTCGGCGTGCCACCACCGCCGGATCACCTCCTCGCTGGTCCAGGCGTCGAAGACCGCCTGGGCGGGCGCCTCGAAGGTGCGCTCCATCCGCAGCGTGGTGCTGTCGCTCATGCGCCGGGCTCCCGCCGGCGCCGCAGCCGCAGCTCAACCCACGCGCGGGCGATGAGCAGTGCGCCCCCGGCGCCCGTGAGCGTCGGCAGCATCTCCTCGAGCGGCACACCTCCCACATGAGCGATCACGCGGCGTCACCGTATTCGTCGTGAAAGTTCCACCACTGGTAGGGCGGGGTCTGCGGGTAGCCCTCCGGAGAGTCCTCCCACTCCTCCTGGCGTCCGAGCGCCGTCATGTCAAGGAAGCTCCAGGTGCTGCCCATCGCCTCGTCGCCACGGCTATCGATGAAGTAGGTGCGGAAGATCTGGCCTTCGTCGTCGCGGAGGAAGGCGTTCGTGCCGTGCCACTCGCCCACGCCGAAGTCCTTGTCGAAGTCGTCGGTGAGCGTGTACCACGGGATTTGCTGCCAACCCATCCGCGCCTTCCACCGCTCGAGGTCCGGCTGCGGCGCGCGCGAGACGAACGCGAGGGTCGTGTCGCGCGCATTGAGGTGGGCGAGGTGGGCGATCTGGTCGGCGAGGAAGGAGCAGCCGCCACAGCCATGCTCGGGCCAGCCTTCCACGCCGGGCTCGTAGAAGAAGCGGTAGACGATCAACTGCGGGCGGCCGTCGAACAGGTCGGGTAGGCCGGCGGGGCCGTTGGGACCCTCGAACGCGTAGTCCTTCTCCACGGCCATCCTCGGCATCCGGCGGCGCTCGGCCGCGAGGGCATCGCGGGCGCGGGTCAGCTGCTTCTCCTTCACCAGCAGCTCCGCGCGCGCGGTGTCCCATTCCTGGGGCGACACGATTGGCGGGGTGTTCATTGCGACTGTTCCTCCTTGAGGTAATCGTCGACTACGTCGAACAGGCGCCCCCAGAGGGCGCGCTGGCGATCCATCCAGTCGGCCGCCTCGCTGAGCACCGCGGGCTCCAGGGAGAGCCGGTGCGTCCGGCCCTCGACGACCCGCGACACCACGCCCGTCTCCTCGAGCACCTTCAGGTGCTTGGAGATGGCCGGCTTCGAGACTCCGAAGCCGCCGGTGGCGTCGCCGACCGTCGCGGGGCCCGCGGCGAGTCGTTCGACGATGCCGCGGCGAATTGGATGTGAGAGCGCCTTGAATGAATCGTTAACCACTGGGTTAACAGTAGCAACGCGGCTCAACGGCCGCCTCCGGTCAGCGCTCGGCGCGCTCGGGCGGGATCCGCTCCGTTCGCGGGCGCGTAGGCGGCCGCGAAGCCTTGGCGCCAGCTGGGGTAGCGCGGCTCCCAGTCGAGCTCGCCCTTGGCCTTCGCGTTCGAGGCGCCGCGAGAGTCGGTGCCCATCATCACGGCCGCATCGCCCGCGAACAGCCGCGCGAGCCAGCGGGGAAAGTGGCGCGGCGGCTCGGCGCCGAGCACCTCCGCGAGCACCGGCAGCCACTCGCGCACCGGGGCGGGCTCGTCATCCACGACGTTGTAGATGCCGGCCGCTCCGTCGTGCTCGAGCGCCAGCACGGTAGCCGCGGCGGCGTCGTCCAGGTGGATGAAGGACGACACCCCGCCGCCGTCGCCCACGATCGGGAACTGCCGCTTGCGCACGGGCTCGAGCAGCCCGTCGTTGGCCGCGCCGTAGAAGCCGCCGTAGCGCAGCGCGATCCCGCCCGCCTCGGTGACGGCCTCGTCGAGGTAGCGCATCGCCGCGTCGGTCTCGCGCATCGCGCGAACAGGGCTGGGGTCCAGCGGGTCGTTCTCGGTCTTGACCGGCCCGCCTGTACGTGCGTACCGGGCGCTGGCGAAGCTCTGGGCCACGAAGCGGTCCACGCCCGCCTCGCGCGCCGCGGCCAGCAGCGCGTCGGTGCCCTCGGTGCGCAGCCGGTTCGTCTGCGCGAAGGTACGGTCGAAGTTCCTGGAGAAGCGCACATCGGAAAGGGCGGTCGCCTGATGGACGATCGCGTCGGGCTCGCTCGCCAGCACGGCCTCGCGCACGGCACCCGCGTCGAGCAGATCGAGCGCAATCGGCTCGGCCCCGAGCCCCCGCACGACTTCGGCGTTTCCGGGGGACCTGAAGGTGCCCGTCACCTCATGTCCTCGCTCGATCAGCTGGGCAACCAGCCGAGCTCCGATCGCGCCGCTGGCACCTGCCACGAAGACTCGCATCGCGTGTCCTTTCGGTTGGGTCTACCTGTATGACCCGTCCGGACGGAGAGATGTGACCAGCGGGCGCTAGACGCGCGAGCCCAGGATCTCGACCGCGATCTCCGACACCTGCGTCGGGTTGCGGCCCACGCGCACTCCGCGCGCCTCCAGCGCCTCCGCCTTCGCGGCGGCCGTTCCCTTCGAGCCCGAGACGATCGCTCCGGCGTGCCCCATCGTCTTCCCGGGCGGTGCCGTGAACCCGGCGATGTACGCCACCACCGGCTTGGACACGCTCGACGCGATGAACTCGGCCGCTTCCTCCTCCTCCGACCCGCCGATCTCGCCGCACATCACGATCAGCTCGGTCTCGGCATCGGCCTCGAAGCGCTCGATGATGTCGATGAAGCTCGAGCCGGGCACCGGGTCGCCGCCGATGCCCACGATCGAGGAGTTGCCGAACCCGGCCTGGGCCAGCTCGTTGCCGATCTGGTAGGTGAGCGTCCCGGAGCGCGACACCAGGCCGACGTTGCCCTCCTTGAAGAACTGGGCGGGGATGATCCCCACGTTGGCCTTGCCGGGCGACAGGATGCCCGGGCAGTTCGGCCCGATCAGCCGCGACGATCCGTGGCGCAGGTGGTTGTACACGCGCAACTCGTCGTGGGCGGGGATGCCCTCGGTGATCGCGATGATCAGCGCGACCCCCGCGTTCTCGGCCTCGAGGATCGAGTCCGCAGCGAAGCGCGGCGGCACGAAGATCATCGCCGTGTTCGCCCCGGTCTCCTCGACCGCGGCGTCGAAGGTGTCGAAGACCGGGATGCCCTCCACGTCCTGCCCGCCCTTACCGGGCGTCACGCCGGCCACCACCTGGGTGCCGTACTCGCGGTTGCGCAGCGAATGGAAGGTGCCCTCGCGCCCGGTGATGCCGGACACGACCAGCCGCGTGTCGCTGTCCACCAGGATCGCCACTACGCGGCCAGCTCCACGACCTTCTCGGCGGCGCCCAGCATGGTCGCCTCGGTGAACACGTTCGGCAGGTTCGCCTCGGCCAGCAGCGCCCGCCCCTCGACGTCGTTCGTGCCGTCGAGCCTGACCACGAACGGCACCGACGGCTTGATCTGGGCGAACGCCTCGATCAGCCCGCGCGCCACCTCGTCGCAGCGCGTGATGCCGCCGAAGATGTTGAACAGGACGGCGTTGACCTTCTCGTCGGAGAGGATCACCTCCACGGCGCTGGTGATCGCCTCGGCCTTCGACCCGCCACCGGCGTCGAGGAAGTTGGCCGGCCGCCCGCCAGCCTGGGCGACCACGTCCAGGGTCGACATGACCAGCCCGGCACCGTTGCCGAGGATGCCGACGTTGCCGTCCAGCTTCACGTACGTCAGGCCGCGCTCCTTGGCCATCCGCTCCTGCGGGTCCTCGGCGGACGCGTCGCTCAGCTCGGCAACGTCGGGGTGTCGGTAGAGCGCGTTGTCGTCGACCGTGACCTTGGCGTCGAGCGCCACCACCTCGCGGGCCTTGGTCACCAGCAGCGGGTTGACCTCGACGAGGGTCGCGTCCTCCGCGACGAACAGGCCGTAGAGCTTGCCGAGCATCGCGCCGACCGGGCGGATCACGTCCGCGGCGATCCCCGCCTCGAACGCGAGCCGGCGGCCGTGGAAGTCCTGGAAGCCGAGCAGCGGGTCCACGTGAAGCATGCGCATGGCCTCGGGGTCCTCTTCCGCGACCGCCTCCACGTCCATCCCGCCCATCCGCGACAGCATCGCCATCGGCTGCTTGGCGGCGCGGTCGAACACGATCGCCGCGTAGTACTCCTCGTCGATGTCGCTGGCCTGCTCGACCCAGACCTCGTGGACGGTGAAGCCGCGGATGTCCATCCCGAGGATCGCCCCGGCGTGCTCCTCGGCCTCGTCGCGGTTGGACGCGAGCTTGATTCCGCCCGCCTTGCCGCGGCCGCCGATCTGGACCTGGGCCTTGATCACGACCGGGTAGCCGAGTGCCTCGGCGCCCTCCACGGCCTCCTGGACGGTCTTGGCGTGCCGCCCGTCGGGCACCGGCACACCGTGCTTTGCGAAGAGCTGTTTGCCCTGGTATTCGAGAAGGTCCATACGGGATAGATAGGATGCTGCGCCGCTGCGCCCGGGGGGCGCGGACCCTATCGAAACGGCTAAATGGCACTTCCCAAAGACGTCAAGTTCGTCACCTTCGACTGTTACGGCTCCCTGATCGACTGGGAGACCGGCGTTTACGACGCCTTCCAGAAGGAGGCTGACCGCGACGGTTTCACCATCGATCGGGACGTTCTGATCCCGCGGTTCATCGACGTCCAGCGCGACATCCAGCGCGGCTCCTACGAGCTCTACGCGGAGGTTCTGCGCCGCACCGCCGTGCGCGTGGCCTCAGAGCTGAGCTGGGACCTGGAGCCGTCGCGCTCGAACTTCCTGCCCAACAGCGTGCCCAGCTGGCCCGCCTTCCGCGAGACCAACGCGCAGCTGGAGCGCTTCGCGAAGAAGTACGAGCTGGGCATCCTGTCGAACATCGACGACAAGCTGCTGGGCGCGACCCGGCGGCACTTCCGGGCCGACTTCGACCTGGTCGTGACCGCGCAGCAGGTGCGCTCCTACAAGCCCGACCCCGCGCACTTCAAGGAGTGCGCGCGGCGGATCGGCCCGATGAAGAAGAACTGGGTGCACATCGCGGCGGGCTATCCGACCGACGTGGAGCCCTGCATCAAGGAGAAGATCCCCGTGATCTGGGTCAACCGCCACGGCGAGGAGCTCGAGGGCGGGCGCAAGCCCGATGCGGAGGTCAAGACCTTCCGCGACGCCGGGAAGCTGCTCAAGGCCGCCTAGTTGCGAGCGGTCTCCGTCAGCCCGGACGCCCTGGTCGTGACCAGCGGCTTCTGGCAGACGAACGCGGTGGCCCTGCGGGTGGGCGAGGAGGCCGTGCTGATCGACTCGCCCTACCTGCCCGACGAGCTCGACGCCCTGCCGAGCCTGCTGGCCGGCGCCGGCTTCGAGCCCGACGGGCTGCTGGCCACGCATGCCGACTTCGACCACCTACTCGGCCGGATCGCCTTCCCCGGCATGACGCTCGGGGTGTGCGAGAGCTCCATGGAGCGACTGCACCGGGAGCCGGGCGGCGCGCAGCGCGTTCTGCGCGAGTACGACGCCAAGTTCTACATCAGCCGCGCCGCGCCGCTCGCGCTCGGGCAGGTGCAGGCGCTGCCCGTGCCCGGACACGTGGAGATCGGCGACCGCGAGCTCGAGCTGCATCCTGCCGAGGGGCACACGCCCGACGGGATGGCGCTCTTCGATCGCGCTCAGGGCCTGCTGGTGCTGGGCGACTACCTCTCGGACGTGGAGATCCCGTGGATCTCGGTGGGCGGCTCGCTCGCGGACTATCGCGCCACGCTTGGCCCGCCTGGCACCGCTCGTCGAGGCGGCCGAGATCGTGGTCCCCGGCCACGGCGTCCCGCACGACCGCGACACGACGCTGCGGCTGCTGGACGAGGACGTGGCGTATCTGGACGCGCTCGAGGGGGGCGACGAGCGGCAGCGGCTGCCGGAGGGGCGCGACTCGAAGGCCCAACGCCAGATCCACGCGGAGAACCTCACCCGCGTTTGATGCTCCCGGGCCCCGGGCAGGTCTGCCGGGGAGTCAGGTGCCGCGTAGGAAGCTCATCGCCGCCGCCGCCCTCGGGGCGGCCCTCGCATCAGCCGCCACCGCGCAGGCTGCCCAGACGCTGTCGACCTCGGACCGCCTCGACGACCGCCGCTACGTGGCCGCCGGCGAGCGCGCCTACGTCGTGGGCAGCGAGGCGGGCCGCTTCCCCGCGAGCGGATGGCACATCCGCGGCGAGATGGGTGGGATCTGGGCGCCGCCGCTGAAGCTCGTCGACGGGGTCTGGTTCGGGCTGGACGGCGAGTGGATCGGCCCGGCCGAGCGCTTCACGAGCGGCCACGGCTACGTGGCGATGGACCTGCCGGCGCCCGCGGGGTTGACCGCTCGCCGCGTGGAGTTCGTGCCGGACGGCCGGCGCGCCGCGCTGATCGGCCTGCGGCTGCGCTCCACGGGCGCTCAGCGGCGGGTGACCGTGAGCGTGGACGCCCACTCCGAGCTGATCAGCGCCTATCCCTGGGGCGAGACCACGCCCTCGGCCGCCGACTTCAACCTGCCCGACGCCGCGTCGGCCGCCGGCGGGCGGCTGCTGTTCCGCGACCAGGGGCAGCCGGCCGTGCCCAACGCGAAGGCTCATGACTGGGCCGCCTTCGTGGGCGCCCGCGAGCGCCCCGAAGCGACCGAGACCGGACCGGGCTTCCGCGGCCCGCAGGACCCGGCGGTGGTCTGCCCCGGCACCGGCGACTCGCCCCCGCGCTGCGACGACAGCGCGTTCGGCAAGGGCGCCGGCGGCCAGCTGCGCTACACGCTGAGGGTGCCGGCCGGGGGTGCGAAGACGCTCTGGGTGGCGGTCGCCGGGTCCGACAAGGGCGTGGCGGATGCGCGCTCCGAGTACGACGCGGCGCTGCGCGACCCCGAGGGCGCGCTCGACGCCAAGGTCGCCAAGCGCGCGCGGATTGCGGCGCGCACCCGCGTCGAGCTGCCTGGCGATCCGCTGCTCGCCCGGGGGATCGAGTGGTCGAAGCAGAACCTGGCCGACTCCGTGCAGCTCGCCGAGGACCTCGACGTGCGCTGGACCGACGAGGGCAAGCAGTACCCCGCGGCCGCCGGCTCCTTGGAGCGCGCCCGCTTCCTCGGCGCCGGCTTCCCCGACTATCCGTGGCTGTTCGCCACCGACGGCGAGTACACCGCCTTCGCCAGCGTTGCGGCCGGGCAGTTCGAGCCGATCGCCGACCACCTGCGCGCCCTGCGCGACGTGAGCGTGCTGGTCAACGGCGACAGCGGCAAGCTGGTGCACGAGGTGGTCACCGACGGCAGCGTGTACTTCGGCGCCAACGCCGACGCCGGCAACACCGACGAGACCGCCAAGTTCCCGAGCGCCGTCGCGCTGGTGTGGCGCTGGACCGGCGACGACGGGCTTGCGCGACGACCTGTACGACCAGGCCGTGCGCGGGATGCACTACGTGCTCGAGCAGCTGGACGCTGACGGAGACGGCTGGCCCGAGGGCCTCGGCAACGTGGAGCGCGAGGGCATGGGGGAGGAGAAGCTCGACAACACCGTCTCGACGATCCGCGGCCTCTACGACCTGGCCGACATGGCGCGCTCGAAGGGGGACAGCGCGACCGCGGGGTGGGCCGAGTCGCACGCGCGCACCGCCGCGGCGGCCTTCGAGGGCGCCTGGTGGATGCCCGAGGTGCCCCAGTACGCCGACTCCCTGGACGACCCGGGCAACGTGAAGACGCAGCAGCGTCACTGGATCGGCGTCACGCCGATGGAGATCGAGCTGCTGAGGGACGGGGAGCCGGTCCCCGGCCTGGCCGCCCGCGAGCACGGCACGGCCGCGCTCGAGCTGCGCGAGACCGACTGCTACTCGGGCGAGTTCGGGCTGTTCCACACCGGCGCGGCGGGCTGCGACGGCGGCCCGGCGGGTGAGGGCGAGCAGCAGGTGTTCTCGCTCAACACAGCCGTGATGGCCGTGGGCGAGGGCAACTACGGTCGCCTCGGCGCCGGCCAGCAGCGCCGCTACACGGCCGCGAACCGCCGCCTGCAGCTGCCGGCGCCCGACGAGCAGCCGGGCGCGATGCCCGAGATCGCGCCCTCGCCGACGTACGGCCGCTCGATCGACCGACCCTTCCACGACCGCGCGATGGTGCTCCAGGCCTGGGGCAACTACGGCACGCTCTGGCCGGTCGTGCACCAGCAGCTCGGTGTGCGGCCGGACCTCGGGCGCGGCCGGGTGGAGGTCACGCCGCAGCTGCCGCCCTACGAGCGCCGGATCGCCGGGCGCAACATCAGGCTCGCAAGCGGGGCGATCGGCGTGGTCGCGTCGCGGGCCGGCGGCAGCTACCGGACGGCGGTCGACGCTGGGCTGAGCCTGCGGCGGCTGACGCTGGGAGCGACGCTGCCGCTGGGCACGCAGGTCGAGCGGGTCGTGCTCGACGGCCGCGAGGTGACCGGGCGCCTGCGCGAGACCAACCGCGGTCTCGAGGTGCTGGCCGACGTGACCGGCAAGCGCGGCGGTGCCCACGCCCTGGTGGTCGAGACCCGCTAGGAACCGGCGGTCCGCAGTGCCCGCGACGGGGCGCGCTCGCCCAGCGCGAAGCGCGGATCGGACGCGGCGGCGCCCGTCAGCACGTCTGCGGCGTGATCGGCGATCGCGGGCCCGTGCTTGTAGCCGTGGCCGGAGCCGCCGCCGAGCAGCCAGACCCGGTCGTGCGCAGGGTGCCGCGCGAACAGGAAGTTGCCGTCGGCCGTCAGGGAGTAGTGGCAGGCGGGGGCGGAGCGGACGGCCGCGCCCGCGAGGGCGGGGAAGCGCGTTGCGAGGTAGCCGGCGGCGGCGGCGACCGTCGTCTCCTCCGGTTCGGGCCGCACGCCGGGCTCGATCGGCTCGCCCTCCCGGTCGGAGGCCACCTTCATGCCGTGCGGCTCGATCGAGGCGTGGCCGTACATGCTCGCGTCGAAGTCGAGCCAGCCCGGCGCCGGGGGCGACGCCCACTGCGGTCCGGCATCGAAGAGCACGACGCCCTGGCGGGTCACGCGCAGCCGCACGAGCTCCGGAAACAGTCCGGCCAGCCAGCCGCCGCAGGCCCACACGACGTGGTCCGCCTCGAGCACTCGGTCCCCGAGCCGCGCCCGCTCGCCGTCCGGGGACGCCTCGCCGCGCTCCAGTCGCAGCCCGCCCTCGCGCGCTCGCTCGACCAGCGCACGTACGCCGTCGCTGGCGCGCAACACGCCCGCCGCCGGCTCGAGCAGGGCGAAGGCGAGGTCGTCGCTCGCGAGGCTGGGGAACAGCCGCGCGGCCGCCGCAGGCTCCAGGCGCTCCACCGGGATGCCCTCGGAGCGCAGCACGCGCTCGCTATCGCTCTCCCAGCCTCCCTCGCGGTGCGCGAACCAGACCACGCCCGACTCCACGAGCACGCCCCGGCCGAGCTCGCGCCACCGTTCGGCGGCGCGCCAAGCGGACGCGGTGTAGAACGCGTCGTCACCGTGCGCGAAGCGCATCATGCGCGTCTCGCCGCCGGACTCCGAGCGGGGGTCGCCCGGCTCGAAGCGATCGACGAGGGTGACCTCCCAGCTCAGCTCGGTGAGCCGATCGGCCAGCGCGGCGCCGAAGATCCCGGCGCCGACTATGACGGCCGAGGGCACGGCCTATTTGATGACCGCGATCGTGTCGCCGGTGGCGATGGAGCCGCCCTCCGACACGCCGAGCTCCTCGATCTTCCCGGACGACGGGGCAGTGATCTCGTTCTCCATCTTCATCGCCTCGATCACGCAGATCAGCGCGCCCTCCTCGACGTCGGCGCCCTGCTCGACGGCCACCTTCAGCACGGTCCCCTGTATCGGCGAGAGCAGCTGCCCGGGGGCGCCGCCACCGCCTCCGCCGGCCTTGCGCTCGCGGCGCGGCGCCTTCTTGGCCGCGGCGCCCGGTGCCGCTCCGTTGACACCGGCGGGCGCCCCGATCACCTTGACGTCGAACTTGCGCCCTGACACCTCCACGGCGTAGCTGCGCTCCACGGTCTCCTCGGCCTCGTCGCCCTGCTCGGCCGGCGGCGGCGCGAGCTGCTTGAGCCAGTCCTTGTCCTCGACGAGGTCGCGGCAGGTCTCGCCGTTGCGCCACTGCTCGGTGGCCAGCAGCGCGGTGTGAAAGGGGATCAGCGTCTTCAGCCCGGCGATCTCGAACTCCCCGAGCGCGCGCAGCATGCGCCTGGTCGACGCCTCGCGGTCCACGTCCCAGACGATCAGCTTCGCGATCATCGGGTCGTAGAGGGGGAGCACCTCGTAGCCCTCCTCGGCGCCCGAGTCGACCCGCACGAACGGACCCGACGGCTCGCGGTACGACCCGATCCGGCCGGGCGCGGGCGCGAAGTTCTTCGAGGCGTCCTCGGCGTTGATGCGGCACTCGATCGCGTGGCCGCGCAGCACCACGTCCTCCTGGGCATAGGCGAGCGGCTCGCCGGCCGCGATCTTCACCTGCTCGCGGACGATGTCGATCCCGGTGACCATCTCGGTCACGCAGTGCTCGACCTGCACGCGCGTGTTCATCTCGAGGAAGAAGTACTCGCCGTCCTGCAGCAGGCCCTCGACGGTGCCGGCCGAGCGGTAGCCCACGGCGCGGGCGGCCTCAGTGCCGATCTTGCCGATCCGCTCGCGCAACTCGGGATCGACCGCCGGCGCCGGGCTCTCCTCGATCAGCTTCTGGTGGCGGCGCTGGACCGAGCAGTCGCGCTCGAACAGGTGGATCACGTTGCCCTCGCCGTCGGCGAGGATCTGCACCTCCACGTGGCGCGGGTCGGGCAGGTAGCGCTCCACGTAGACGGTGGGGTCGGAGAAGAACTTGTCGCCCTCGCGCGAGGCGCCCTCGAAGGCCTTCTCGAGGTCGTCCTCGGTCTCGGCGACGCGGAAGCCCTTGCCGCCGCCCCCGCCGGCCGCCTTGATCGCGATCGGGTAGCCGACCGAATCGTCGATGACCTTGCGGGCGGCCTCGACCGACTCCACCGGGTCGGTGGTGCCCGGGACGATCGGCACGCCGGCGTTGCTCATGATCTCGCGCGCCTTCGTCTTCGAACCCATCGCGTCGATGGCGCTCGGCGGCGGGCCGATGAAGACGATCCCGGCCTCCTCGCAGGCGCGCGCGAACGCGGCGTTCTCGGCCAGGAAGCCATAGCCGGGGTGGATCGCGTCGGCGTCGGCCTGTCGCGCCACCTCGAGGATCTTGTCGACGTTCAGGTAGCTCTCGGTGGCGGGGCCGGGGCCGAGCAGGTAGGCCTCGCCGGCACGCCGCACGTGGGGCGCGTCGCGGTCCGGCTCGGAGTAGACCGCCACGCTGCCCACGCCGAGCTCGTCGAGCGTGCGCATGACCCGTATGGCGATCTCACCCCGGTTTGCGACGAGAACCTTGGTGAACATCAGGGGGTCGAGAGGTTATCGTCGGGCCATGATGCGCGGCCGCACGCTTGCGGGCATCGCGGTCGCCGCGGTCGCGCTGGTCGCCTCCAGCGCTCCGGCCGAGGCTGCCGATCTGCGCCTGCGCACATGCGAGCGCGTGCAGTGCGGGCGCCTCGCCGTGCCGCTGGATCGCACAGGCGCCGCCGGCGGCACCGTCTCGCTCTACGTGGAGCGGCGCCGGGCGGCCCGGCGCCCGGCGCGCGGGGTCACGCTGTTGCTGGCGGGCGGCCCGGGCCAGCCGGCCACCGGGGCCTACAACGACCGCTCGCGCAACCCGTACGGCGAGTTCCGCGCACTCACACCGAGCAACGACATCGTGGCGTTCGACGGCCGCGGAACCGGCCGTTCCGGTCTGCTGCGCTGCCCGGAGCTCGAGCGCGCCAGCCTGACCGACGCGGGCGCTGAGGCCGCCGCGTGCGCCCGGCGGCTGGGCCCGCGGCGCGCCTTCTACCGCACCAGCGACTCGGTGGACGACATCGAGGCGGTGCGTGCCGCGCTCGGGGTGGACAAGCTGACGCTGGTCGGCGTCTCGTACGGGACGTTCGTGGCCCAGGCCTACGCCGCGCGCTACCCGGCCCGCGTGGACCGCGTGCTGCTCGACTCGGTGCTCGACGTGTCGGGCTGGGATCCGTTCTACCTCGACGTGTTCGGGGCCATCCCGCGCGTGCTCCGGTCGGTGTGCCGGGGTGGCTGCCGGCTGTTCACAGACGACGCCGTGGCCGACCTGGGCCGCCTGGTCACGCGCCTCGGCGGCCGCAGCCTGCGCGGCCGCGTGACGCTCCCCAGCGGACGCCGCGCGCGAGCGACGCTGACGCGCCAGG
This sequence comes from uncultured Thermoleophilaceae bacterium, assembly GCA_963716215.1. GTDB lineage: Bacteria > Actinomycetota > Thermoleophilia > Solirubrobacterales > Thermoleophilaceae > JACVRW01. Next base: position 893,680 of record OY970298.1, read on the forward strand.
AGCTGTTCTTCACGGTCGTCGCTGGCGATCTCGACGAGTTCTCGCGCGCGGGCTTCCCGGGTGCCGTGGTGTCTGCGCTGCGCGGCGACACGGCCCCGATCCTCAGGCTCGAGCGCCACGCGGTCGTTGCCGAGGGCTCCGGCACGCCGCGGGAGTTCAGCACCGCCCTCTACGCCGCCACCGCCTGCGAGGAGATCCCGTTCCCGTGGACGCGCTTCTCCGCGCCCGCGACGCGCTTCGCCCAGATCTCCCAGGCCGTGGCCCAGATCCCCGAAGCTGCGCTCTACCCGTTCGACCGAGCCACCGACGAGGGCAACGACTTCATTCGCCTGTGCCGGAGCTGGCCGGAGGCCTCACCGGGGCCGGCGACGGCCCCGCCGGCCGGTTCGCTGCCCGACGTGCCGGTGCTGATGCTGGACGGCGAACTGGACCTGCGCACGCCGGTGGCCACCGCCCGCAGCGCCGCCGCGGACTGGCCGCGGGCGCAGGTGCTGACCGTGCCTACCACCGGGCACTCCACGCTGACAGCCGATTTCAGCGGCTGCGCCCAGCGCGCCGCGCGCACGTTCTTCCGCGGCGGGCGCGTGCCGGCCCGCTGTCGCCGCGCGGTGCCGCTGCTGCCTCCGCTGCCGCCCGCGCCGCTGTCGCTGGGCGAGCTGCGCGCCGCCAGGGGCGTCCCTGGTGTGCGCGGCAGGGCGATCAGCGCCGCCGAGCTGACCCTGTTCGACGTGTCGGTGGAGTTCCTGTCGACCGCGCTCACCAGCCCGACGCTCGACCTGCGCGGCGGCGGCCTGCGCGGCGGGCGCTGGTCGGTCGACCTGGCCAAGCGGCGGCCGGTGCTCCGGCTCGCCGAGGTCGAGTACCTGCCCGGCGTGCGCGTGAGCGGACTGGTCCGCGCGCTGGGAACGCGCCGCGAGGTGTCGCGGCTGCGACTCTCGGGGCCGGGCACTCCGGACGGCGAGCTGCGCTTCGAGGGCAGGTCGATCAGCGGCCACCTCGGCGGGCTGGCCGTGGACGCGCGGGTGGCGGGCAGGGCCGCCGCGGCCGCCCGCGCGGGCTCGACGGCGGCGCGGGCCGAGCTGATGCGCGCCGGTCTGCGGCTGGCGCAGCGGTCGCGCGTGCGCTGAGCGCGAGTGCCACCCGTTCGGGCAGCGGCGCTCATAATGGGCCCCGTGCGTCTCGCCGCCCTGCTCGCCGCCGCGGCGACCTCGCTGGTCCTGCTGCTCGCGCCGGCCGCCGAGGCGGCATTGCCCTTCAAGCGCTGCGGCGCCTTCCTGTTCGCGTGCGCCCGGCTGCAGGTGCCGCTCGACCGCACCGGCGTCACGCCGGGGCGGGTGTCCCTGTTCGTCAGGCGCATCCGCGCCGAGCAGCGTCCGCGCCGCGGGGCGCTGTTCGTGCTCGCCGGCGGCCCTGGGCAGTCGGCCACCAGGGCCTTCGAGGGCGACGGGCTCGGTGTGCTCTCGCCCGCGTTCAAGCGCCGCGATCTGATCGTGTTCGACCAGCGCGGCACCGGCCGCTCCGGCCTGCTGCGCTGCCGGCCGCTGGAGCGCTCCAACCTGTTCCGGGCGGGCCGCGCGGCGGGGCGCTGCGCCGCCAGCCTCGGCGCGCGCCGCCACCACTACACCAGCCGCGCCTCGGTCGAGGACATCGAGGCGCTGCGCGTGGCGCTCGGGCTGGACCGGATCGCGCTCTACGGGACCTCTTACGGCGTGAAGGTGGCGCTCGGCTACGCGCTCACCTATCCCGCCAACGTCGAGCGGCTGGTGCTCGACTCGGTGCTGGAGGTGAGCGGCCCCGACCCGCTCTACCGGCCGACGCTCGAGGCGGTGCCGCGGGTGCTCCGCGCGCTCTGCCGCAGCGACTGCCGCTCGTTCACCGCTGACCCGCTGGCGGATCTGGCCGAGCTCGTGCGCCGCATGGGCGCCGGCGGGCTGCGCGGCTCGGTGGTCGACCCGAGCGGGCGCAGGCGCCCGGCTCGCCTCAGTCGCGGGGAGCTGTTCCTGATGCTGATCAGCGGCGACTTCGACCCGGCCCTGCGCGCCGCGTTTCCGGGAGCGGTGCGGGCCGCGCTCGACGGCGACCGGGCGCCGCTGCTGCGCCTCGGGCGGCGTTCGTTCTCCGTGGAGGGCGAGCCGCCGCCGCCGGAGCTGATCAGCACCGCACTGTTCACCGCGACGACCTGCGAGGAGATGCGCTTACCCTGGCCGCGCACCGCGGCGCCCGACCCAGCCCAGCGGCGGCTCCAGGCGGAGGCGGCCGCGGAGGCGCTGCCGGAGCTCGCCCTCGCGCCCTTCGACCGCGGGACGCTGCTCGAGAACGACCTGCTGCGTCTGTGCGACCGCTGGTCGGCGGCTCCGTCCGAGCCGGTGTTCGGCCCCGGCCCGCTGCCGGACGTGCCGGTGCTGCTGCTGGAGGGCGAGGACGACCTGCGCACGCCGGTCGAGGGCGCCCGGCGAGTGGCCGCCCAGTTCCCGCAGGCGAAGCTGCTCGTGGCGCCCGCCACCGGGCACTCGGTCATCGGGGCGGACCAGTCCGGCTGCGCGGAGCGCGCGTTCGCGAGCTTCTTCCGCGGTGAGCGGGTGGTCACCCGCTGCCGCCGGCGCCCGCGTGAGTTCCTGCCCTCGCCACCACCGCCCACGACGTTGCGCGAGGTCGCGCCGGCGCGCGGTGTGAGCGGCGTGCGCGGCCGCGCGTTGACCGCGCTGGCGCTGACGCTGCGCGACGTGGGCGAGGACGCCCTGACGCGCTTCATCCTCGACGAGCGCGATCCCGACCTGGCGCGAGGCGGGGGGCTGCGCGGCGGGCGCTATCGCATCGACGGGCACAACCGACTCCACCTCGCGCGCGTCGTCATGGTCCCGGGCGTTCGGGTGAGCGGGACGGTCAGCCGCTTCGGCGCTCCCCGCGAGCGCGGGCGCCTGCGCTTGAGCGGGCCGGCCACGCCGGACGGCGTGCTGAGGCTGCGCGGGCGCAAGGTGGTAGGTCGCCTCGGCGGCAAGCCGGTCCACGGCACGCTGTCGGCCCGGGCGAGCACGTCGCGCCTGCAGGCCGCGGCTGCGCGGCTTCCAGGGCCGCGCTAGGGCGCGGCCTGCGCCCTCAGCCCGGCGAAGAAGGTGGCCATCATCTCCCCGAACAGCGATTCGGGCACGGCCTCGGGCTCGAGCAGGCGCTCGAGCGCCATCCCGTTCGCCATCGCGAAGGCCATGGCCGCGACCCGGTCGGGCGGCGTGACCGGCTCGATGCCGAGCCGCTCGACCCGGCGCGCCAGCAGGTCCGCCAGGCGCTCGCGCAGAGCGCCGTAGCGCGCCACCAGCTGGACGCGGAATCCCTCGTTGCGCACGGCGTGCACGGCGAATTCGAAGAAGAGCCGGTGCCACTCGGGCTCGGCCGCCAGCATCCGCATCAGGCCCTCGGCGGCCTCGCGGGCCTGCTCGTCAGGGTCGGCCTCGGTCGACAGGATGCGATCGAGCTCTGCGAGCCGGGCGTCGAAGTGGGTCTCCAGCATGGCCAGGAAGAGCTCTTCCTTGCTGCTGAAGTTCGCGTACACGGCGCCCTTGGTGAAGCCGGCCGACTGTGCCACCTCGTCGAGCGAGGCGCCCTCGATGCCGCGACGCACGGCAACCGCGGCGGCCGAGTCCATCAGCCGGGCGCGCGTGTGAGCCTGACGCTCCTTGCGGGTCGTCACGCGGCGGCTGGGACGCGCGCGGGCTCGCGCACCCGTTCCACGACGACCTCGCCGCCGCGCTCCGGCACCAGCGTGATCGCTCGCCGGGCGATGCGCTCGGGCCGGGCGTCGGCGGGGCGCATCGAGAGGCGGCTGACGAGCTCGCGCAGCACGACCCTCATCTCGAACAGTGCGAAGCTCGCTCCGAGGCAGCGGCGCACGCCGCCGCCGAACGGGATCCAGCTGTAGGTGCCGGCGGGCTGCTCGATGAACCGCTCTGGGCGGAAGGCGTACGGCTCGGGGTAGATGTCCGGGCGGCGGTGCATCAGGTAGATGCACGGCGCCAGGTTCACCCCGGCGGGCAGCACGCGGCCGCCGATCTCGGTGGGCTCGGTCAGGCGCCGCAGCACCAGCGCCAGGATCGGGCGCAGGCGCAACGTCTCCTTGCACACGGCGTCCACGTAGTCGTCGTTGCCGGCGGCGACCTCGTCGCGCAGACGCTCCAGCACACGCGGGTTGCGCACGAGGCGCTCGACCGCCCACGCCAGCGAGGAGGCGGTCGTCTCGTGACCGGCCACCAGCAGCGTCATCAGCTCGTCGCGCAGCTCCTCGTCGCTCATCGGCCGGCCGTCCTCGTGGCGGGCCTGGAGCAGCAGCGACAGCACGTCGTCGCGCTCGTCGAGGTCCGGCGCGTCGCGGCGCTCGCTGATCTCCTCGTAGATGAGCTCGTCGGCCGGGCCGCGCACGCGACCGAACAGGCCCAGCTTCTCGATGCGCCGCGGGCCGAGCGTGGCCAGCATCGCCATGCGCCGTGGGTCGGAGCCCCACTCGAGCGCGGTGGCCAGCGTGCTGCGCAGACGGTCGCGGCGCGCGCCGTCCTGCACGCCGAAGACCGTGCGCATGATCACCTCGAGGGTGATGCGCTGCATCGCCGGCCGGACCGCGTAGGGCTGACCCGCCGGCCAGGTGTCGATTTCCGCTGCCGCGACCTCCGCCATCACCTGCTCGTAGCCGCGCATGCGCTCGCCGTGGAACGAGGGCAGCATCAGCTTGCGCTGGGACATGTGGGCGGCTTCGTCCAGCAGCAGCACCGAGTAGTGCCCGAGCATCGGCAGGAGCACGACGTTGGCCTCTCCGGCGTGGAACACGCGCGGGTCGCCGGTGAAGACCTGCTTGACCGCGTCTGGGTGGGCGAGGAACACCCAGGTGCCCTCGTGCGCGATCCGCAGCGTGAACATGTCGCCGTAACGGCGCTGGCAGTCCTCGAGCATCGCCCCCGGCCGGTAGATCCAGCGCACCGTCTGCCGCAGGCGGGAGGCGGTCGGACCGGGCGGCACCGTGGCAGTCACATACCGAAGAGTATCTGAACCTCAGGGAATCTGCTGGCGCGCCCGGCGCGCGCGGGTCATCGTCACGATCAGCAGCACCACCACGCCGACCGGGAATGGCACGATCACGGCGATCGGAATGCCCAGGCCGGCCTTGATCAGCAGCGCCAGGCCGGCGCCGATCAGAACCAAGGCGAGCGTGGTGCGCAGCACCGCCGGCTGCACCCGCACCGACCAGTGGCTGCCGAGCCAGACGCCCGGGATCGAGCCGATCAGGATGTTGCCGACGAGCCCGAAGTCGACGTTGCCGGCGGCCACGTGCGCCAGGCCGGCGGCCCAGAGCAGGATGGCGGCGTGGAAGACGTCGGTGCCGACCACTCGCGTGGGCGTGAGGCGGAACAGCAGGATCAGGCCGACCGCGATCAGCGCGCCGCTGCCGGCTGACGTGATCCCGAGAACGAAGCCGACACACAGCCCGAGCGCGACGGCGGCGACCTTGTGACGTGTCTCGAGCTCGATCGTGTCGCGCTCGCGTGCGTGCATGCTCTTGAGGAAGGCGCGCACGAGTGTGGCGGCACCGGTGAGCAGCAGGGCGCCGGCCAGCAGTGTCAGCAGCAGGTCGTCGAAGTCCTGCCCGGCCGCTTCCTCGAGCGCGTCCAGCACGTAGACGCCGGCGATGGCCGCGGGCACAGAGCCGATCGCCATCCAGCTCGACAGCCGAATGTCCACGGTGCGCTGGCTCCAGTGCTTGTAGCCGCCGACCGTCTTCGTCACGGCGGCGTAGGCCAGGTCGGTGCCAATCGCCGTAATCGGGGTGACGCCGAACACCAGGATCAGCATCGGCGTCATCAGCGAACCCCCGCCGATGCCTGTCATGCCGACGAGCACGCCGACCCCGAGGCCGAACGCGATCAGGGCGAAATCCACGGCGAGCAGCCTAGCCGGACCGGGGAGAGCGGAGGGTGGGTCGAGTTATGCCCCCATATGGGTCCGGAACTCGACCCGCCCCCCGGGCCCTAGCCGGACCGGCCAGCGTGCCACGGGGCGCGAGCCCCAGCTGGCTTACAGCACCATGCCCGCACCGACGGTGTCGTTCGTCGACTCGTCGATGAGGATGAACGCGCCGGTGGCGCGGTTGCGCCGGTACTCGTCCACGAACAGCGGGGTGGACAGGCGCAGCCGCAGGCGCCCGATCTCGTTCAGCTCGAGCACGCCGGCGTCCTTCTCGCGGTGGAGGGAGTTCACGTCGATGCGGTACCGCACCTCCTCGACCTTGGCCAGGGCCGTGCGGGTGGTGTGCTTGATCCGGTAGCGCGACGAGGGCGACAGCGGGCGCTCGGACATCCAGCACACCATCGCGTCGATCTCGCGGGCCTCGGTGGGGCGGTTCTCGGGCCGGCAGATCATGTCGCCGCGCGACACGTCGATGTCGTCCTCGAGCCGCAGGGTCACCGACAGCGGCGGGTACGCCTCCTCGAGCTCGCCCTCGTACGCGTCGATGGAGGCGATCCGAGTGGTGCGGCCGGAGGGAAGCACGACGACCTCGTCGCCCGCGCGCAGCACCCCGGAGGCGACCTCGCCGGCGTAGCCGCGGTAGTCGTGGTGCTCGTCGGTCATCGGGCGCACCACCCACTGCACCGGGAAGCGCGGGTCGCGCAGGTTGCGGTCGGACGCCACGTGCACGTGCTCGAGGTGGTACAGCAGCGACGGGCCCTCGTACCAGCCCATGTGCTCCGAGCGCTCCACGACGTTGTCCCCGTGGAGGGCCGAGATCGGGATGAACGTGACGTCGTGGATGTCCAGCTTCGCCAGCCAGCCCGAGAAGTCCGAGGTGATGCGGTCGAATACGGACTGGTCGTGGTCGACCAGGTCCATCTTGTTGACGCACACGACGAGATGGGGGATGCGCAGCAGCGAGGCGATGAACGCGTGCCGGCGCGACTGCTCGAGCACGCCCTTGCGCGCGTCGACGAGGACGAGCGCGAGGTCGGCGGTGGAGGCGCCGGTGACCATGTTGCGCGTGTACTGCTCGTGGCCGGGTGTGTCGGCGATGATGAACTTGCGCCGCGGCGTGTGGAAATAGCGGTAGGCGACGTCGATCGTGATGCCCTGCTCGCGCTCGGCGCGCAGGCCGTCGGTGAGCAGGGCCAGGTTCACGTAGCCGTCGCCGCGCTGCTTGGAGCTGCGCTCGACGTGCTCGAGCTGGTCCTCGAAGATCGACTTGGTGTCGAACAGCAGGCGCCCGATCAGGGTCGACTTGCCGTCGTCCACGGAGCCCGCTGTGGCGAAGCGGACGAGCTCGGAGGTGGCGGCCGACGGCGGGTTGCCGTTGGTGGCCGCCCCGGTCAGAAGTAGCCCTCCTTCTTGCGGTCCTCCATGGCCGCCTCGGAGACGCGGTCGTCGGCGCGGGTCTCGCCGCGCTCGGTGATCCGCGTGGCGGCGATCTCCTCGACCACCTCCGCGAGGGTCGCGGCGGTCGACGCCACGGCGCCGGTGCAGCTCATGTCGCCGACGGTCCGGAAGCGCACCGAGGCCGCGAACGACTCCTCGTCGGGCAGCAGCTCGACGAACTCGGAGGTGGCGTAGAGCATCCCGTCGCGCTTGAAGACCTGGCGCTCGTGGGCGAAGTAGATCGACGGCAGCTCGATCCGCTCCTCGTGGATGTACTGCCACACGTCGAGCTCGGTCCAGTTCGAGAGCGGGAAGACACGCACGTGCTCGCCCGGCTTGATGTGGCCGTTGTAGAGGTTCCAGAGCTCGGGGCGCTGCGCCTTCGGGTCCCACTGGCCGAAGTCGTCGCGAAACGAGAGGATGCGCTCCTTCGCGCGGGCACGTTCCTCGTCGCGACGCGCGCCGCCGAAGGCGGCCTTGAAGCCGTGCTCTTCGATGGCGTCGAGCAGGGTCACCGACTGCAGCCGGTTGCGGGACGCCCGCGGGCCGGTCTCCTCGACCACCCGGCCCTTGTCGATCGAGTCCTGGACGCTGGCAACGATCAGCCGCGCCCCGGTCTCGGCGACCACCTGGTCGCGGTACTCGATCACCTCGGGGAAGTTATGGCCCGTGTCGACGTGCATGATCGGGCACGGGAGGGCGCCCGGGTAGAAGGCCTTGCGCGCGAGGTGCAACAGGATCGCGGAGTCCTTCCCGCCGGAGAAGAGCAGCACCCCGCGCTCGACCTCGGCGGCCACCTCGCGGATCACGTGAATGGCCTCCGACTCGAGTGCGCGGAGGTGTGAGATCTCGTAGCTCATTTCGTCGTCGCGCAGGATATTCGTCCGTGCGCGCCCCGCCGGGCTGTCGAGCACGCTCATACGTGCAGCCCGCACTCCGTCTTCTCTTGGCCGGCCCAACGTCCTTCACGGCCGTCGCCGGGCAGCGTGCAGGGGGCACAGCCAATCGAAGCGTACCCCTGATCGTGGAGCGGGTGGTAGGGAAGCTCGTGGTCGTGCACGTAGCGCCAGACGTCCTGGTTGGACCAGTCGGCCAGCGGGTTGAACTTCCATACGCCGCGGGCGGCGTCCCATTCGTGCTTCGTGGCGCGTGCGCGGGTGGGCCCCTGCTCGCGCCGAATCCCGGTGATCCAGGCATCGGCGCCGGTCAGGGCCTGCTGGAGCGCGTCGACCTTGCGCTGGCCGCAGCAGTTGCCGGCGCTCCAGGGAGTGCCGTTCGGCGGCATCGCGTCGATGACCTCGATGCGCAGGTCGTAGCGGTCCTCGATGCGGCGCCAGGTCTCGTATGTCTCGGGGAAGAGCACGCCGGTGTCGATCGTGAACACCCGCGCGGAGGGTTCGATGCTCATCAGCATGTCGATCAGCACCGACTCCTCCTTCTGGAAGGAGCAGGCCAGCAGCAGGCTCGGGTGGTGGCGCTCGACGGCGAGAGCGATCATCTCGTCCGCCGTCAGGCTGTCGGGCGCCACCTCGGCTAGATCGCGCATTCGCCCTCGCCCCGGATCACCTGGAAGGGCTCCTTGCGCTGCCAGTCGATGAAGTGGCTCATGTTGTCGAGCGAGAACTCGATCGGCAGCGCGAGATCGCGCACCTCGTCCTCGAAGCGCGTCTGGCCGACCCGCTCCGCGAACTCGTTGAAGGCCTCGCCCTCGGTGCGCTCGCCCTCGTAGAGGCGCAGCCAGCGTTCCACGGCGTCGGGCACCCGCTTGGCGGCCAGCCGCACCTTCAGCCGGGTGCCGTAGAGCACCTCGCCTCCCTCGTAGTTGCCGCCGATGTGCGCCACGTATGCGGGGATCGTGTGCTCGCCGACCTTGATCGACGCGCCGTAGAACCCGATGTTGGCGATGTGATGCTGGCTGCAGCCGTTCGGGCAGCCGGACATCTTGATGTGCACGCGGCGAGTCAGCGGGTCGTCGATCCCCATCGACTCGATGCGCTCGCGCACCGCGTGGTTGAGCCCCATCGAACTCGTGATGCCGAGCTTGCAGGAGTCGGTGCCGGGGCACGAGATGACGTCGTTGATCTCGTCGACGCCGGCGTCACCGAGGCCGAGGTCGCTGAGGGCGCGCCAGACCTCGTAGACGGTCTCCGAGCGCACCCAGCGCAGTACCAGGTTCTGGTGCACGGTGGTGCGCGCGTAGCCGCCCGAGTAGCGGCGCATCAGGTCGGCCAGCCCGCGGAATTGCTCGGGCGTGAGGTCACCGCGCACGACCTTGATCTGCACGGTCGAGAAGCCGGCCTGGCGCTGCGGTGTGACGCTGGTGGCGGCCCAGCGCTCGAACTCGCTGCCGTCGCCGTTCGGGCTGGCGTAGGTGGTGGGGGCGCTGGGCGCTCCCGCCTGCTCGTCGTCGATGAACAGGAGGGGCTGCGGGTCGAAGTCGCGCTCCGCGACCCAGTCGCCTTCGAGCTCCTCGTCGACCTGCTTTTGCAGCTCCTCGATCCCGAACTTGTCGACGAACACCTTGAGGCGCGCCCGCGCGCGGTTCTTGCGCAGCCACTCCTGGCGGTCGAAGATGCGCAGCACGGCCTCGGTGACCTTGAGGTACTCGCCGTCGTCCGCGGCCACGAAGTCGCGCAGCGTGGGGGCGACGCGCGGCATGATCGAGGTGCCGCCTCCGACCCGCATCTCGAAGCCCTTCACCCCGTCGCGGATGCGCGGGATGAAGGCGACGTCGTGGATGCCGGTGATGGCGCGGTCCTCGTCGGTCGCCGTGAAGGCTGTCTTGACCTTGCGCGGCATCAGCTGCGTCGTGGGGTGCCTGACGAAGTAGCGCACGTAGGCGCCCACGTACGGGGTGGGGTCGAACAGCTCGCCTTCGCACACGCCGGCCCACGGGTCCCCGGTCACGTTGCGCACGGTGTTGCCGCAGCCCTCACGGCTCGACAGGCCGGAGTCGGACAGCTGGCGGATCGCCGCGGCCGCGTCGCGCAGGGGGATGTGGTGCAGCTGGATGTTCTGGCGGGTCGTGATGTGGCCCTTGTTCAGCGGCGCGTAGTTCTCCACCACGTCCGCGAAGGACTCCATCTGCTCGGGCGTGATGCCGCCGAACGGGAGCTTCACGCGGATCATCTGCACGTCGGCCTGGCGCTGGCCGTACACGCCCTGCTTGAGGCGGAAGCCGATGAACTGGTCCTCGGGCGTCTGACCGTCGAGGAACTTCTCGGCCTCGTTGTCGAAGTCGTCGAACTCCCGCTCGAGGATCGGGATGATGTACCCGGGCACGTTCTCGACGACCTCGGGATTCTCTAGGGAGCCCTTGCGGCCCCGCTTGGGCTGAGCGGCCGGCTCGGTGGAAAGCGGTTCCATCCGAGGAAAGTACCAAAACCCGATCGGGTTTCCGACGATAAGGCTTGGCTGCGTGGCCAGTTACGCTCCCATGCGTGATGGAGCCGCCGCTGGATGCCACCGCTCAGGCCGACCTCGTTCGCTCCGGGGAGGTGTCGCCCAGAGAGCTGACCGAGGCGGCGATCGGGCGGATCGAGGCCCTCGACGGCGAGCTCAACGCCGTCATCCACACGATGTTCGAGCAGGCGCTCGCGACTGAGCCGGCGGACGGCCCGTTCCGCGGCGTGCCGTTTCTCGTGAAGGACCTGCAGTGCCACACGGCCGGCGACCCGATGCACGAGGGGATGGCTTTCCTTCGGGATGTCGGCTGGGTGGAGCCCGAGGACACCTGGCTCGCCCGTCGCTTCCGCGAGGCCGGGTTCGTGACGCTCGGCAAGACCAACACGCCCGAGCTGGGGATCCTGCCGACGACGGAGCCGGCCGCGTACGGAGCCACGCGCAACCCGTGGGACACCGCGCGCTCGCCGGGCGGGTCGAGTGGCGGCTCGGCGGCCGCGGTGGCGGCGGGCCTGGTGGCGATCGCCCACGCCAGCGACGGCGGCGGGTCGATTCGCATCCCCGCCTCCTGCTGCGGCCTGGTGGGGCTGAAGCCGTCACGCGGCCGGGTGTCGCTGGCGCCCGAGTTCGGCGACTTCATGTCCGGCCTGGTGACCGAGCTGGTGGTGTCGCGCTCGGTCCGCGACGCCGCGGCGGTGCTCGAGTGGGTGTCCGACCCGCCGCCCGGCGAGCCCTACGTGGCGCCCGCGCGCGAGCGCGACTACACGGCAGAGGTCGGAGCGGATCCGGGGCGGCTGCGCATCGGGCTGCTCACGCGACCCCCGGGCGGGGACTTCGAGGTCCACCCGCACTGCGTGGCCGCGGCCGAGGAGGCGGGGCGGCTGCTGGAGTCACTCGGCCATTCGGTGGAGGTCTCGTCCCCCGACGCGCTGGAGGACCCGAACTACATCCCCAACTTCCTGGTCCGCTGGACCGGCGGCGTGGCCTACAACCTGGGGTACTGGGAGCGCCGCACCGGGCGCGCGATCGGCCCGGACGACGTGGAGCCGCTCACGTGGGCGCTCGCCGAGCAGGGACGCGCTCACTCGGCCGCCGACTACCTGACCGCGATGGAGTTCGCCCAGGACGTCACGCGCCGCGCCGCCGAGTGGTGGGCGAGCGGCTTCGACCTGCTGCTGACCCCGACGCTGGCCGTGCCGCCGACCGAGCTCGGCGCGTACGACCCTCCCGCGGACAACCCGCTGCTGCCGATCGTGACGGCGGTGCCCGCGGCTGTGTTCACGGCCGGGTTCAACACCACCGGGCAGCCGGCGATCTCGCTGCCGCTGCACGTGTCCGAGGACGGGCTCCCGATCGGGGTGCAGCTCGTGTCCGCCTTCGGGCGCGAGGACGTGTTGATCCGGATCGCCTCCCAGCTCGAGGAGGCGCAGCCTTGGGCGGAACGTCGGCCGGCGGTGTTCGCCGGGGCGCCCTAGGTCCCCCAGTGCTCGCCGGCCGGGTCGCGCCCCGTGCCGGCGTAGAGGCCGGCTCGCAGCCACGGGCTGATCGCCGGACCGGACGCGGCGGGCGGAGGCGCGGTGTCGCGCATGAACTGCTCGATCGCCGCCGCGATCGCCGCCGCCTCCTCCGGGGACGCCGCGGCCCCTGACAGCTCGATCCGCGGGCGCGCGGGGCGCTGCTTTCCGTTGCGGCTCATCGGGCTGAGTAGCGTACCGGCGGTGCCCGAGCTGCCCGTGTTCAGCCAGGAGGACGTGTTCGCCGCGATCTCGCCCACCGAGGCGATCGAGCGCGTGCGCGAGGGCTTCGTGGAGTACGCGTCAGGACAGTGGGAGATGCCGCCGAAGGTCTACCTCGACGCCAAGCCGCACGGCGACTTCCGCGCCATGCCCGCGAAGGGCGGTGGCCTCGCGATCCTGAAGTGGGTCACATCGTTTCCGCGCAACCCCGAGGCCGGGCTGCCGGTGGTGATGGGGATGATCTGCGTGTCGTCGGCCGACGACGGCGAGCCGCTGGCCCTGGTCGACGTCCGCTCGGTCACCGCCTTGCGCACCGGCGCGGTGGCTGCCCTGGCCGCTCAGGAGCTGGCGCGCGAGGACTCGCGCAGCGTCGGCATCGTCGGCTGTGGCCTGCACGGCGCCTGGGCCGCCCGTTGCCTGGCGGCGGCCGAATACGGACCGGGGGTCTGCTACGACCCCGACCCCGAGGCGGCCGGCCGGCTGGCGGGGGAGCTCGGTTGGGAGGCGGGCAGCCGCGAGGACGCGCTGGCCTGCGACGTCGTCACCTGCGTCACGCCCGGCTACGAGCCCGTCGTGCTCGAAGCGGACCTGCGCCCCGGTCTGCATCTCAACATGCTCGGCGCCGACGGCCCCGGCAAGGCCGAGGCGGAGGTCGGAGCGGTGGCGAAGGCGGAGCTGTTCTGCGACGAGTGGGAGCAGGCCAGCCACGGCGGCGAGCTGACCGGCGCGGTGGAAGCGGGTCTGATCTCCCGAGCCGACGTGCGCGACCTCGGCGGCGTGCTGACCGGCGCCGTGGAGGGCCGCTCGGGGCCGAACGCCGTGACGCTGTTCGACTCGACCGGCCTCGCGATCCAGGACCTGGCGATCTGCCTCGCCCTGATCGGCGCTCACCGCGCGAAGGCCGTGAGCACGACCACCGTCCGTCTCTAGGGCTCGGAGCTGGAGCAGCGGCGGCCTCCGGTCGATAGAACTTCCCGATGCCGCGAATTCTCCTCACCGTCACCGCCCTGCTGTCCGCGATCGCGCTAGCCGCCGGCTGCGGGAGTGACGGAGGTTCCTCGTCATCGGGCGCCGCGTCGCTGGCCCCCGCCGGGTCGCTGGTCTACGGCCAGGCCACGCTCGACCCTGAGGACGATCAGCAGGCGGCGCTCGAGGCCCTGATCGAGAAGTTCCCCGGCGAGGGCAGCGCGGGCGAGCGCATCCGCGGGCTGCTCGAGAAGGCATTCAGCGAGTCCGACACGGGCCTGTCCTTCGCGGATGACATCGAGCCCTGGCTCGGCGACGAGGCGGGCTTCTTCGTATCCTCGCTGCGCCCCGGTGGCGACGCCAGCGCAGCCCTGCTCGTGGCCACCGACGACGAGGACAAGGCGCGCGACGCCATCGAGAAGGCGGGCAAGGGCGAGGCCAAGGCCGCGACCTACAAGGACAACGACTACTACGCCTTCGAGGGCGACGGCGCGGCTGGTGTGGTGGACGGCTGGGTGGTGCTCGGCAACGTCGGAGGCTTCAAGTCGGCGGTCGACACGGCAGCCGGTGGTACGCCCCTCGAGGACGACGACGCCTACACGAAGACGCTCGCCGACGCCCCTGAGGACCGGCTCGGGTTCCTCTACTTCAACACTCCCGCCTTCGCGAAGCAGCTCGGCAAGGCCGGCGCGGGCACGGCGCTCGGGCCGCTCAGCGGCGTGCTGAAGGACCCGGTCCTCGCGACGCTCAACGTGAACGACCACGGCGTGCGCCTGGAGGCGGCGCTGCCCGAGTCGATCAGCTCGGCGCTGCCGCTGCTGTCCTCCGGCGGCGAGCTCGCCGGCGAGCTGCCCGCCGACTCGTGGCTCGCCTTCGCCCAGCCCGACCTGGGCAGCACGCTCAGCACCCTGCTCGGCGGGCTCGGTGCGGCGGTCGGCGGCGAGGACGCGATCGCCCAGCAGCTGAAGGCCGCGACCGGCCTCGACCTCCAGAGGGACGTGATCGGCTGGATGGGCGACTGGAGCCTGTTCGTGCGCGGCACCAGCGTGGCGGAGCTCAACGGCGCGCTGGTGATCGAGACGAAGGACGAGGCAGCCTCACGCCGCTTCATCGCCGCGATCGGGCGGCTGGCCGGCAACGCGCTGGACGGCGGCGAGCGCATCGACCCGCTGCAGGCGCCCGGGGGTGGCGAGGGCCTCACCCTGCACTCGCCGGACGTGCCCGAGCCGATTCACCTGTTCCAGCGCGACGGCAAGGTCGTGCTCGCCTACGGCGACGCGGCGGCCGCGGACGCCCTCTCACCGGCCGAGAAGCTGGTGGACTCGCAGGGCTACAAGGACGCCCAGGCGGCCCTCGGCGGCGACTACGACCTGTCCGTGTACCTCGCGTTCGATCCGATCGTCTCGCTCGTGGACTCCACGGACGTGGGCGACGACGAGGGCTGGCAGAAGGCCAAGCCATACCTCGAGCCGCTCGGCGCGCTGGCGGTGGGTGCCAAGAAGGACGGCGACAAGCTGCGTTCGGCCTTCGGCCTCACTGTGAAGTAATCCGGGGGCTCGCGCCCCCGGGCCCCCGTGGCACGCCGGCCGGTCGGTGGGTAATCCGCCGGGGGCTCGCGCCCCCGGGCCCCCGTGGCACGCTGGCCGGTCTTTAGGTAATCCGCCGGGGGCTCGGCGCCCCCGGCGGAGTGTGAGCGCGATGGTTCAGACCGCGTAGGACGGGCTGGCCGGGGCGTAGCGCTCGGCGTGGCCGCGCTTGCGCGCGACCCAGGCGAGTGGTGCCATGGTGGCCTGCTGGACCCACACGGGCGGGAAGGCTCCCTGGACCTCGTCCGCGAACTCGCGGACGAACAGGGCGAAGTCGAGCGGCTTGGGCATGCCCTTCGAGGTCGTACGACCCTCGTTGGCCAGTGCCACAGCGGTCTCGAACAGCTGCTCCATCTTGAGCGCGGGACGGACCTGCACACGCACGTGGGCGGTCTCGTCGCCGCCGTTCTCGAACTTGTGGGACGCGCCGGCCGGCACGGTGATCACTTCGCCGGCCTCGGCGATGATCGTCTTGCGGCCCATCTTGAACTTCATGGTTCCGCTGATCACCTCGAAGCGCTCTTCCTGCGAAGCATGAACGTGCTTGCCCGGCACCTGTCCGTCGGGCGCCAGCTCCAGGTCGATCTCCAGCAGCTCGCCGTTCGTATCAGCAGCGGTCTTGCGGAAGATGATGCGCTCGCCGGTGACGGGGTTGTCGAGAATCTGTCCTGCGTATGCCATGTCCGCTCCTAAGTCGTGGTGACGTTCGATGCGGACATGTTCCGTTTTCACGGCCGTCCTGAAATCGGCCGCGGTGACGATCTGCCGGTGGCCTCGCGGGCGATCTTGCGTCCTCCGATCGGGCGACCGCGGCCCGGTCGGCCTAGTCCCTGAGGATGACCCAGGCGTGCGTGCCGCGGCGGGCGTGAATCGTCGCGCCGCCGCGCGTGACGGCGACCTCCCGTGCCAGCAGGGAGCTGTCCGAGCAGCCGCCGCCGCGCCTGGCCGTGGCTCGGGCTCCGAACGGCACCGCGATCCTCACGACCGCCGGCCCGTCGCTCGAGACGGTGACCGCCAAGCAACGATCCCCGCGCAGGCGCGCCCGTCGCCCGTCGATGTGGGCGCGGCGCACGTTGTCGAGGTGCATCCAGAGCGCGTTGCGCTCGCGCGCTCGCGGGATGCGCTCCCACTCGGTCCCCGTCACGGACTCGGGCTCGGGGAGCCCCTCGCCGGACGAGGTGACACGCTTGGTGATCGGTTCGAACCCGCGCCCGAAGGCGAGGCTGCGGGCGCTGACGGCGGCTCGCTCGCCGTCCCTGGCGCGCAGGTGGGACACCCAGTACGCGTGGTCGTGCACGATGCCGAGCCGTCGACGGTCCGCGGACGGTACGAACGCGTAGTCCACGCGATTGGGGTCGCGCTGCACGACGGAGGCGGCCAGGAACGAGCGCGCGCCGTCCCAGACGTCCCTGGCGGCGAAGTCATAGTGCCCGCCGGGGTAGGTCCAGAGGCTGCTGCGCAGGCCGAGGTCGTCGAAGCGCTGCTGCTGAGCCCGCACGGCGCCGATCGGCACCAGCGCGTCCGTACGGCCCGCCCAGTTCAGGAACGGCACCCAGCGGGCGTTGTCGACCAGCTGGAGCGTGTTCAGATACGAGCCGAGGAGCGGCGGGCCCACGGTGGTGAAGGCGGCCCCGAACAGGTCGGGCCACTGGAGTCCAAGCTTGTAGGTGCCGTAGCCGCCCATGGAGTAGCCGCTGAGCGCCACGCGCCTCGGGTCGAGCCGGAAGTGGCGCGCCAGGTCCGCCCAGACCTCGAAGAAGTCGACCTCGGCCTCGCCTGCGTACCAGCCGTTCGGTCCGCGGGCCAGCGGGGTGACGAAGAAGCGGCCCTCGTCGTCGCCCAGCTGGCGCTGCTGGTTGGGCGAGTAGACCGGGAACTGGGTGTAGGTGGCCGACAGGGAGTGCAGCGCGAACGTGATGCCCGCCCGCCGCGTGCGGGCGTAGGTCTTCGGCACGAACACGAGGTAGGGCTGCAGGCGCCCGCCGAACTGCGGGAACTCGGAGCGCACCCCCTCGTGGATGCGCAGGCGCGAGGGGTAGATGCGGGCCTGCTTGAGCCCGGGCGCGTGAATCCAGCGCCGCGTCCGGCGCGCGAGGCGCGCGTAGTCGACGTCCGCGTGGAAGGCGCCGCTGGTCCCGTCCCCCAGCGCCGCCGCCTGCGCGCGCTCGAACCAGTGCCCCGTGCCGATCGGCTGGGGCTCGTCGAAGCGGAAGGCGAGGTTGAACACGCCGGGGGCGCCGGGCGAAGGCCGCTGGAACGCGCTGCCCGACCACAGGCCGGCGCCAGCGACGTAGCGCCACGTCGCGCGCTTGGGGTCCATCAGCGCGCGCGGGACGCGGATCGTCATCTGGTTGGCGCGCCGGTCGATCCTCACCGCACCCGCCGGCAACGGCGTGGCCCCGCCGCCCGGGAGCCGGGTCACCTCACCGCCGGTGCCCCAGGCGGTGACGAAGCGGTCGAGGCCCGGCGAGGAGACGCCCGCGCCGCGCGGCCAAGGCGACCTGCGGGCCGCCGCTGCGGTCGGTGTCGATGCCGATGCCCACGACCGTCGCGTCGCGGTCGCGCACCGCGCCGAGCGTGACGCGATAGACGATCGCGCCGGCCGTCGGCCGGATGCGCAGCTCCACGATGTCGGCGGCGTTGTTGGCGTAGCGCGCGCCGGGCGGGTACAGCAGGTCGCCGCTGACCGGGGAGACGGCCGCCGCCCCGGGCGGCGTGGTGCTGGCGCCGGTCTCCGCCCCGTGGTCGTCGAACAGATAGTCCTGGTAGAGGTACTCGCCGCCGCGGTAGGCGTCGGTGCCGGACACGAGCAGCGGCGGCGCCCGGAAGGGCGCGCGCACCTGGAGCTCGGGCACGCGCGGTGCCTTGCCGTAGAGCAGCGGCGGCCCCGGCAGCTTGCCGGAGCCCACGCTCGGGAGGGAGCCGGCGTGGGCGGCGGGCACGACGAGGAGGAGCGCGGCCGCGGCTGCCAGGAGCACGCGGCTGACACTCAAAGCGGATTAGCTCCGCGGGGCATCCTGCCCCGCGTCTTGACGCCATGCTCTGCCTCCGGCATCGCGAGACCATATTCCGCTTACAGCGGAATATTCCCGTGCTTGCGCTTGGGCGTGTCGACGCGCTTGGTCTGCAGCCGCTCGAGCGCCCGGATCAGCTTGGGGCGCGTCTCGTGGGGCACGATCACGTCGTCGATGTAGCCGCGCTCGGCCGCCGAGTAGGGGTTCGCGAAGCGCGCCTTGTAGTCGCCGATCAGCTTCTCGCGGCGCTCGTCGGGCGTGGGCGACGTCTGGATGTCGCGCCGGTGGATGATGTTCACCGCGCCCTCCGGGCCCATCACCGCCACCTCGGCGGTCGGCCACGCGAACACGAAGTCGGCCAGCATGTGCTTGGAGTTCATGACGTCGTACGCGCCGCCGTACGCCTTGCGGGTGATCACCGTCAGCTTCGGCACCGTGGCCTCGGTGAACGCGTACAGCAGCTTGGCGCCGTGGCGGATGATCCCGCCCCACTCCTGCGAGGTCCCGGGCAGGAAGCCGGGGACGTCCATGAACGTGAGCAGCGGGATGTTGAAGGCGTCGCAGAAGCGCACGAAGCGGGCGGTCTTCTCCGAGGCGTTGATGTCGAGCACCCCCGCGAGCTGGGCGGGCTGGTTGCCGACCACCCCGATCGGCCGCCCGTTCAGCCGCGCGAAGCCGATCACCATGTTGCGCGCGAAGTGCTCCTGCACCTCGAAGAACTCGCCGTTGTCGACGATCAGGTTCACCACGTCGCGCATGTCGTACGGCTTGTTCGGGCTGTCGGGCACGATCGTGTCCAGCTCCGCGTCCTGGCGCTCGGGGTCGTCCCCGGTGTCCATCCGCGGCGGCAGCTCGAGGTTGTTCTGCGGCAGGAACGACATCAGGTAGCGGGCGTCCTCGAGGCAGCTCTCCTCGTCGTCGGCCGCGAAGTGGGCCACGCCGGACTTGGTGTTGTGAGTCATCGCCCCGCCGAGCTCCTCGAACTCGACCTCCTCGCCGGTGACCGTCTTGATCACGTCGGGGCCGGTGATGAACATGTGCGAGGTCTCCTTGACCATGAAGATGAAGTCCGTCATGGCCGGCGAGTAGACGGCGCCGCCCGCGCAGGGCCCCATGATCAGCGAGATCTGCGGGATCACGCCGGAGCACTGGACGTTGCGCACGAACACGTCGCCGTACGCGCCGAGCGAGACGACTCCCTCCTGGATGCGCGCCCCGCCGGAGTCGTTGATGCCGATCACCGGGCAGCCGATCTTGGCCGCCAGGTCCATCACCTTGACCATCTTCTCGCCCATCACCTCGCCGAGCGAGCCGCCGAAGACCGTGAAGTCCTGCGAGAACACGCACACGGGGCGCCCGTCGATCGTGCCGTGGCCGGTGACCACCGCGTCGCCCCAGGGGCGGTTGCGCAGCATGTCGAAGTCGGCGGTGCGGTGCCTGACGAACGTGTCGAGCTCCTCGAACGAGCCCGGGTCGAGCAGCTTGTCGATCCGCTCGCGGGCGGTCAGCTTGCCCTTGGCGTGCTGCTTCTCCTCCGCCTGAGGATTGGTGTGGATCGTCTGCTCGCGCAGCTCCTGGAGCTGCTGCAGCTTCTCCTCGTAGGTCTCCGGCGACTTCTGCCTCATACGCGAGGCAGGTTATCCGTGTTTGTCCACGCCCCCGTAGTACGGCAGCTTGCCGCCCGCCCGCGCCTTGACGATCCCGTAGAGGCGGTGCACCACACGCGGGTGCTTGTGGGCCACGTTGTTGCTCTCGCCCGCGTCGCGGGACTTGTCGAACAGGTGGAAGCGCGAGGGGCGGTTGCGTGCCCAGAGCGCCCAGCGACGGGTGCGGATGTAGAACGAGTTGCCGTAGCCGCCGAACGTGTAGTCGCGCTTGCGCAGCGGCTGGCCGTCGAAGGCCGGCGACATGTCCACCCCGTTCATGCGCTTGGGCTGCTCGACGCCCATCATCGACAGCAGCGTCGGCGCGAGGTCGTGGGTGGAGGCGTACCAGTTGTTGGCGGTGCCGGCCTGGCGGCGCCTGGGATCGACCACGACCATCGGGATGTGGGTCAGCGCCGGGTGCAGCGCCGTGGAGATCTTGCCCGTCCAGCCGTGCTCGCCCAGCAGGATGCCGTGATCGGCGACCAGCGCGACGACGGTGTCGTTCTCGAGGTTGAGGTCGTGCAGGCGGTTCATCAACACGCCAAGCCAGCGATCGGTCATCGTGACCTCGGCCGCGTACAGCTCGCGCAGGCGACGCACGACGGGCCCGCGCTGGCCGGGCCGCAGCCAGTTGTTCACGCGCCCGTAGCGCGGCATGGCGGGCTCGCTCCCGCGCCACTTGCCGTACATGTCGGCGTACGGTGGGGGCGGGGTCCAGGGCTCGTGCGGCTCGTAGGCGTCGACGATGATCGCGAAGCGACCGCGCTTGGCGCCCGCGTCCAGTGTGCGCACGGCGCCCGTCATCACCTTCGCGGCGAACGAGCGCGCCTCGTCGTTCCAGTAGCGGCTGTTGGCGAGGTAGAGGCCAACCCGCCGGCGCTTGTCCGGGGAGATGGCGGGGTGCAGCCAGTGGCGCAGCACCTTGTCGGGCACGCTGGAGACTGGATGGGCGCCGCCGATCTGGCCCCCGTAGCGCACCAGGCTGTTGACGCTCTTGCGCAGCGGCTTGTACGGACGCGAGAAGCCGATGAACGGGTTGTCGGTGACGTAGGCGGTCCAGTAGCCGGCGCTGCGCAGCACGGCCGGGAGCGCCTGGTCGACCTCTCGCAGCGGGGCCCAGCCCGGCGAGGCCAGCAGGCCCGGGTAGTCGTGCCAGTGGCGGAACGGGAACGTGCGGCGGCCGCCCAGGATCGAGTTGCGCGCGGGCACCGTCGGCATCGCTTCGGGGTACGCGCTGGTGAAGCGCATGCCCTGGGCCATCAACGCGTCGATGTTTGGCGTGGCGATCGCGCGCTCGTAGACGGCATCCGCCCGCAGCGAGTCCACGATGATCAGAATCAGGTTCGGCCCGTTGGGGGATTGGGCCAGCGCGGACAGGTCGCCCAGCGCGGTACCGGCGGCGGCCGCGGCGGACGCCTGCAGGAAACCGCGGCGTGTTGTGCCGGAGCTCACCTACCTAGGACAGCATGCCGGCGGCCTGCGCGCGACTATTACCCGCGTGAGAAGGGGCGGTGATGGGCTGACCCAAGCGCCTCGAGGGTGTCCTCGAGAACGGCCTGAGCGCCGTCGCGATTGAGGCCCGCCGGCTCCTCGACCGCGGCTTCGACCTCGACCTCGACGACGGGTTCCGCCACCGGCTCCGGCTCGGGCTCGGGCTCGGGCTGCGGCTCCGGCTCGGCCGGCGCTCCGGACACCCATACCGGCTGATCGTCGTCGGGTCGGGCGGCCACACGGCGCTCGCGGCGGCGCAGCCACGCGAACATGCCGCGCCTGCGCTGGGGCATTTCTGCGACCGGCTCGGGCACGGGTTCCGGCTCGGGCTCTGGTTCCGGCTCGGGCTCTGGTTCCGGCTCGGGCTCCGGCTCCGGCTCCGGCTCCGGCTGGGCCACCTCGCCCTCGATGCGAGCCGTGAGCGTCACCTTCGTGCCCCAGCCCGACGGCTCGATCGAAACGGTCCCGCTTGCACCCTCGCCCTCCCAGGCGACCTTGCGCTCCGGCTCCAGCCTGGTGATCTTGATCTCGCCGAACGCCCCGAGATGCCTGGCCAGCCGCTCGACCTCGCTCAGCTCGCTCCAGAGCTCGGGCGGGGACTTGACCAGGGTGCGCTTCGCGGTTAGGTCCTGCATCGCCTCCCGGTTCGATCAGCACCCGCCGAGTCCTTCGTGAAAGATGTCTTGCATGCTCGGTGCCGACCTCGCGCAGCTGCTCGGGAACCGCATTCCCGCCGATCACAGCGCCAGCGTGCTGGCCGACGACTACGCGGCGCGCTATCTGGCCCGCCCAGACCGCCCGCCGGCCCCGCGCGTGCTCGACCTCGGCTGTGGCGCCGGCGGCTCCGTGGACCTGTTCCGGTCACTCGAGCCGCGCGTGCGGTGGACCGGCGCCGACATCGAGCACTCGGCCGAGGTGGCCGAGCGCACCCGCACCGACGCCGACTTCGTCACCTTCGACGGCGAGCGCCTGCCGTTCGCCGACGCCAGCTTCGACCTCGTCTACTGCAAGCAGGTGCTGGAGCACGTGCGCCGCCCGCAGCCGCTGCTCGCCGAGGTGGCGCGCGTGCTGACCCCCGGCGGGTGGCTGGCCGGGTCCACGTCCCACCTCGAGGCGTTCCACTCGCGCAGCTTCTGGAACTACACGCCGTTCGGGCTGATGGAGCTGGCCGGCGAGGCCGGTCTCGAGCTGGTGGAGGTGCGGCCCGTGATCGACGCGTTCACGCTGGTCGCCTGGCGAGCCTTCGGCACGCCGCGCTTCTTCTACCGCTGGTGGGCGCGGGAGTCGCCGCCCTACCGGGCCATCTCGCTGCTCGCGCGACCGGCGCGCTGGGACCACCGCACCGTCAACACGGCGAAGCTCGTGCTGAGCGGCCAGTTCGCCTTCCTGGCGCGCAAACCGGCCGCGCGGTCATAGACTCGCGGCGTGCTGCGCGCACTCCGTCCCGTCGTCGTCGCGCTCGTCCTGCTCGTGCCCGCCGTGCCGGCGCAGGCGGCACCGCTCACCACGCCGTGCACGGGGCGCGCGCTCGTGCCCGACCGCGTCGTGACGGGGGAGTTCGGGACGAGCCTCGCGAAGAGCTACGTGATGGTCCCGTTCGAGGTCCCGCGCGGCACGACCGCGATTCGCGTCAAGTACTGCTGGGACCGCCCGGAGTCGGGCACCAGCAACCACACGCTCGACCTGGGGCTGTACGAGCCGCGTCACTGGGGCTCACGCACCTGGGGCCCGCGCGAGTTCCGCGGCTGGGGCGGCTCGAGTCACCGCGACGTGACGCTGTCGGCCGAGGGCTTCTCGACCGAGGCCGAGTACGTCGCGAGCCCGCGCGTCGAGCCGCCGGGCAAGACCACGCGCGCCTTCCTCCCCGGCCGGATCCGCCCCGGCCTGTGGGCGGCGGAGCTCGGCGTGGCCGCCGTGATCGCTCAGGCGGAGGGCGACACCGACGGCAAGGTCGGCTGGCGTGTGGAGATCGACTTCGCCGACGACCCCGCCTTCGCCGACGAGCCCTACCGGCCCACCCGCTTCGATTCGCGCCCCGCCAGCCGCAAGCCGGGTTGGTACGCGGGCGACTTCCACGTCCACGCGGAGCACTCCGGCTACGGCGACGCGACCATGACCGAGACGTTCGACTACGCCTTCCGGCCGGTGGTCGACGGCGGGGCGGGGCTCGACTTCATCACCCTGTCCGACTACGTCTCGGGCAGCGCGTGGGGCGAGATCGGCCGATACCAGCCGCTCCATCCCGGCAAGCAGATCGTCCGCAGCGCCGAGGTGATCACGTACCGCGGGCACACCAACAACCACGGCAGCGCCCGCTTCGTCGACTACCGCGAGGGTCCGGTGTTCGAGCTGCGCCCGGACGGCGCTGTGGTGCAGGTGCGCGGCACCCGCGACCCGCGCGAGCTGTTCCGCGAGGTGCACCGCGCCGGCGGCTGGACGCAGATCAACCACCCGACGATCTTCCCGCCGGTCAGCCCGGCGGCGGCGGCGTTCTGCCGCGGCTGCTTCTGGGAGTACTCGGACGCGGAGACCGACTTCGGCGCGGTCGACGCGTATGAGATCGCCACCGGCCCGGCCGACATCGGTGGCGCGCAGAACCCGTTCACCGTCACCGCCATCACCGAGTACGAGCGCCTGCTGGGCCTGGGCCACAAGCTCGCGGCGGTCGGCTCGAGCGACTCCCACGACGCCGGCAGCGGCACCGGTGCGTTCGACGCCCCGATCGGCGAGGCCCGCACCGTCCTCTACGCCAACGAGCTCTCGGAGCGGGGCATCCGCTGCGCGATCGAGGGCCGCCACACCTACGTCAAGGTCGCCGGCGCCTCGGCACCAGACCTGCGTTTCGAGGCGCGCCCGCTCGGAGGGTGGGGCTGGTGGAAGCGGGCGATCGTCGGCGACACCCTTCGCGCGCGCGGCGCCGCGTTCACGGTCCGCGTGCTCGGCGGCGCCGGACGGCAGCTCCTGCTCGTCAAGGACGGCGGGACCGTTGCGACGATCCCGGTAGCGAGCAACGACTTCGTCCACCGCTTCGCGGCGAAGGGACCGGGCCGCTGGCGCGTGCAGCTGATGCGCGGGTCGCTCGTGGACACCGTGTCGAGCCCGATCTGGGTCGAGCCCGGCTGGAGCGGTGTGGAGCGGCGTCGCTGCCGCTAGGCGGGCTTCGCCGTCATCGCCCAGAGCGCCACGGCGTAGGCGACGATCAGCAGCACGGTCAGCGCCGTGGCCGGCCCGAGCAGGCCCTCGAAGCGCCCGCCGCGCTTCGCTCGCCGCGATGCCATGCCGGCTAGCACTGTGATCGCGATCAGGATCAGCAGGCCGGCGTCGGTGACGATGTAGCCGATCCCGATCCAGGTGGCGTCCTCCGGCACGTCCTCCTCGGACGCGATCCACTCGGCTCCCACGCGCATCACGATGTAGGCGGGCACGGCGCCGAGCAGCAGCGTGCGGAAGGCGAATCGCAGCGCTCCGGGCTGGTCGCCGCCGCCACGGCGCGCGACCGCGAGCACCACGATCACACCGGCCAGCAGCGCCACCAGCACCATCGCGCCGCCGATGTGCAGCAGCAGCGGGAGGTTCCAGCTGTCTGGTCGGACGCTCGCGAAGGTCATACGCCGGGCTTGTAGATCATCACGATCAGTAGGGCCGTTACCGCGAGCGCCATCGCGCCGTAGAGCGGCATCACGCGCTCGCGCGGGGGCTCGCCCTCGGCGTAGACCATGCCCAGGCGCACGCCCGCCCCGCCGGCGATCGCCCACAGCACGAACGCCGCCAGGATCCAGCCGTCGAGCAGCCCGTAGCCGTCGACGTCGAGGGCCAGCCAGATGCCGAAGACCAGGGTGAGCAGCCCGCCCACGTCCCACAGCCGGCGCCCGAGGAACGTGAGCTGCGCCCCCGCGACGCGGTCTCCGCCCACCAGCAGCAGCGAGAACACGACGACCGACCCCACCGCGGCGAAGGCGCCGATCAGATGGAGCAGGAGCAGCCACTCGTACCGCGTCACGGCCGGAAATCTAAGCGTCCGCACCGGACGGGCGTCGTGTGAGGCGTTTCACAATGGCCCGGCGCGGCGTTCGGTGCAATGGGGTAGATGACTCGTCTCGCGAAGATCCTGACGCTCATGCTCGTCGTCGCTTCGCTGGCCGCGCCCGCGGCGCTCGCGAAGCCCCTCCAGCCCACGCTGCCCCCGGACGCTCGGGACGCCCCTGCCGCCCAGGGCACCGCCGACTCCGCCGACGTGCCCGCGATTGCCGTGGCCGGCGGCATCGCGGTGCTGCTCCTGGGCGTGGCGATTTACCCGCGCCGCAGCGGGCGGCACGTGCCCGCGCCCTGCTAGGCCTCGGAGTACTCCCCGAACTCGTCCCGCATCACGCCGCACACCTCGCCCAGGCTGGCCCGCTGCTTGAGCGCGGCGCGCATCGGCACGAGCAGGTTCTCGCTGCCGGAGCAGGCGGCGCGCAGCTCCTCCAGCCTGGCGGTCACGGCCTCGTGGTCGCGGTCCGCCTTGAACGTCTCCAGGCGCTCGAGCTGCTGGCGCTCGGACTCCGGGTCCACGCGCAGGATCTCGACCTCGTCGATCGTGTCCGTGACGTACTCGTTCACTCCCACGACCACGTCCTGGTTCTGCTTGTAGCGCTCCTGGTAGCCCCAGGCCGACTCCTCCACCTCGGCGCGAATGAACGGGATGCACTGCACCGAGCCGCCCATCTCGTCGACCTTGTCGATCAGCGCCTGGGCGGCCTCCTCGATCTCGTCGGTCAGCGCCTCGACGAAGTAGGAGCCCGCGAACGGGTCGGCGGTGTCGGCGGCGCCAGTCTCGTGGGCCAGGATCTGCTGGGTGCGCAGAGCGATCCGGGCGGCGCGCTCGCTCGGTAGCGCCAGCGCCTCGTCGAAGCCGTTCGTGTGCAGCGACTGCGTGCCGCCGCATACGGCGGCGAAGCCCTGGAGCGCCACGCGCACGATGTTGTTCTCGGGCTGCTGCGCTGCCAGCGTGACCCCGCCGGTCTGCGTGTGGAAGCGCATCTTGAGCGACCGCTCGTCCTTCGCGCCGAAGCGCTCTCGCATGATGCGGGCCCACATGCGCCGGGCGGCGCGGAACTTGGCCACCTCCTGGAAGACGTTGTTGTGGCCGTTGAAGAAGAAGGCGAGCCGCGGACCGAACTCGTCCACCTCGAGGCCCGCGTCGAGGGCGGCCTGCACGTACGCGATCGCGTTGGCGAGCGTGAAGCCGACCTCCTGGACGGCCGAGCAGCCCTTCTCGCGCATGTGGTAGCCGGAGATCGAGATCGTGTTCCACTTCGGGATGCGCTCGTGGCAGTACGCGAACAGGTCGGTGGTCAGCCGCATCGCCGGCACCGGCGGGTAGATGAAGTTGCCGCGCGCGATGTACTCCTTGAGCACGTCGTTCTGGGTGGTGCCGCGCAGCGCCTCGGCGGGCACGCCCTGCTCCTCCCCGAC
This sequence comes from uncultured Thermoleophilaceae bacterium, assembly GCA_963716215.1. Taxonomy (GTDB): domain Bacteria; phylum Actinomycetota; class Thermoleophilia; order Solirubrobacterales; family Thermoleophilaceae; genus JACVRW01. The sequence goes on from OY970298.1 coordinate 920,358, forward strand.
CAGCTCGTAGAGCAGCAGCAGCACGGCGGCGGGCGCGTTGATCGTCATCGAGGTCGACACGTCCGCGAGCGGGATCTCCTCGAACACCCGGCGCATGTCGTCGATCGTGTCGATGGCCACGCCGGTGCGGCCGACCTCGCCCATGCAGAGCGGGTCGTCGGAGTCGCGCCCGAGCTGGGTGGGGAGGTCGAAGGCCATCGACAGGCCCGTCGACCCGTGCTCGATCAGGTAGCGGAAGCGCTGGTTGGTCTCGGCGGCGGTGGCGTAGCCCGCGTACTGGCGCATGGTCCACTTGCGGCCGCGGTACATGTCCGGGTGGATGCCGCGGGTGAACGGGTAGTCGCCCGCCTCGCCGAGGCGCTCCTCCACTCCGGGGGCCACGTCCTCGGCGGTGTACTCGTGCTTGACCTCGATACCGGAGTCCGTGAAGCGCCGCGGGTCGTCGGGGCCGACGACGGGTGCGATGCTGGGCTTGTGGTCGGGCGTGATAGCCATGCCGAGACAAGGATAAGCGGCGACGATCGCCGCGGCGCCCTGCTGATCCTGTTCGCGCTCGTCGCGCTGATGTGGGTGCTCGAGGTCGTGGACGTGGTCGTAGACCACCGCCTCGACGCGTATGGGATCGAGCCGCGCGAGGTAGAGGGGCTCGACGGCGTACTCGCCGCTCCGTTCCTCCACGTGGGGTTCGGGCACCTGCTGGCCAACACCGTCCCCTTCGTGGCGATGGGGGTGGTGATTGCGCTGGAGGGCGCGCGGCGGCTGGTGCTGGTGACGCTGATCGTGGGTCTCGTGAGCGGCCTCGGCACCTGGCTGGTCGCGGCGTCCGGCTCGATCCACGTCGGGGCGAGCGGGATCGTGTTCGGCTACGCGACCTACCTGATCGCGCGCGGCATCTTCAAGCGGCGGGCCGCGGAGCTGGCGATCGGCGTGGCGGTGGCCGTGATCTGGGGCGGGGCGCTGCTGGGCGGGCTCGAGCCGCGCCGCGGGATCTCGTGGCAGGGCCACCTGTTCGGGGCGATCGGCGGCGTGGTGGCGGCGCGTGTGCTGGGGCGCCCGCGTCCGGCGCGCGGGAGTGCCGCCTAGACGCAGGGTTCGAGCGCGGGCGCCGCCACCGCGCGCTCGGCCCGCCGGTCGGGCTCGCGCAGGACACGCGCGATGACCACGGCCATAGCGACCATCAGCACGGCGCTGGCCACCGCGGCGAGCCGCATCCCCGCTGAGAACGCTGCGATGGCAGCGTCGACGGCGCTCGCCGACAGCGCGTCCGCGGCCTCGAGCGCTCCGCCGAGCGTGTCCGCGGCGCCCTCCGGCGCGCCCTGCGGGAGCGTGGCGCCGATCTCGTGGCGGTAGACGGCCGTGCCCAGGCTGCCCAGGATCGCGATCCCGAGCGCTCCGCCCAGCTCCGTGCCCGTCTCGGAGATGCCGGACGCCATCCCGGCCCGCTCCGGTGGCACCGAGCCAACGACGAGGTCGGTGCTCAGCGTGAGCACGTGAGCGGCCCCGATCCCCATCGCGACCGACCCGGCCACCAGCACGGGGAGCTCGGCGCCCTGCCCGACCTGGGTCAGGATCGCCAGGCCGAGCCCCGTCAGGGCCAGTCCGCCGGCCACGACGTGCGCGGTGCTGACGCGACCCGCGATCAGCGGGGCCGCGTTCGAGCCGACGATGAACCCGGCCGCCGCCGGCAGCGTCCACAGGCCGGCCTCGAGCGGGCCCATGCCCAGACCCAGCTGCAGGTACTGCGCGACGAACAGGTCCATCCCGAACACGGCGAACAGCGCGAGCCCGTTGGCGCCCAGCGCCGCGCTGAAGGCGGGCACCCGGAACAGCTCGAGGTCGAGCATCGGATCGCTGGCCGTGCGCTGCCGGTGCAGGAACGCGATCCCCACCAGCACGCCGACGGAGATCGACAGCGCGGCCCCGGTCCCGAGGCCGCCCTCGGCGATCTGCTTGACCCCGTAGATCACGGTCAGCACGCTGACGAGCGAGAGCCCGGCGCTCGCGATGTCGAACCGACCGGGCTCCGGGTCGCGGTACTCGGGGAGCAGGCGCGGCCCGACCACCAGCAGCAGGACCATCACCGGCACGGCCGCCAGGAACACGGATCCCCACCAGAAGTGCTCGAGCAGCACGCCGCCCACGGGCGGGCCGATGGCCGCACCGACCGAGTAGCTGGTCACCCACAGCCCGATGGCGATGGTGCGCTGGTGCGGATCGTGGAACAGGTTGCGGATCAGCGACAGGGTCGAGGGGGCCAGCGAGGCGGCGGCAACCCCGAGCAGCGCGCGCGACGCGATCAGCATCTCCGCGCTGGTGGAGAAGGCGGCGAGCACCGACGCGGCGCCGAATCCCGCGGCTCCGATCAGCAGCAGGCGCCGGCGGCCGATTCGATCGCCGAGGGCGCCCATGGTGATCAACAGGCCGGCGATCAGGAAGCCGTAGATGTCGGTGATCCACAGCAGCTGCGACGCGCTCGGCTGGAGATCGCTGGAGAGCGACGGCACCGCGAGGTAGAGCACGGTGAGGTCCATGGAGTAGAGGACCGAGGGGAGCGCGAGCACCGCGAGGCCGATCCACGCTTTGCGCCCCGCCTTTGTGCCGTGTGCGTCCGTTGCGGTCATGCTCGCCTCTCCTAGATAGAACGATCGGTCGTACTAGGTGCCGAAGAGTACGACCGATCGTGCTACCTTGTCAAGGGCAATGTCGAACTCCGCAACAACGACCCCGCCGCAGCGGCGCCTGCGCTCGGACGGCTTGCGCAGTCGCGAGGCGATCCTCAAGGGCGCGACCGAGCTGGCCACCATCGACGGGCTCGAGGGCCTCTCGATCGGCCGCCTGGCGGAGCACATCGGCATGAGCAAGAGCGGGCTCTACGCCCACTTCGGCTCCAAGGAGGAGCTGCAGCTCGCGACGATCGACGCGGCGCAGGAGATCTTCGAGCGCGAGGTAGGCGAGCCGATGCGCACACACCCCGCCGGGATCGAGCAACTGCTCGCGTTCTGCGACGCCTACCTGTCCTACCTCGAGCGCCGCGTGTTCCCGGGCGGGTGCTTCTTCGACTCGGCGGCCGCGGAGCTGAACACGCACGAGGGTCGGGTCAAGGACAAGCTGCGCGACTACATGGCTGCCGGCCTGGACGGGCTCGCGGAGATGATCCGCGCGGCCCAGGCGCGGGGGGAGGTCGACCCCGAGGCCGACGCTGACCAGCTCGCCTTCGAGATCGATGCCCTCCTGCATGCCGCGAACGGCGGCTTCGTGATGTTCGGCGGCGACGAGCCACTCGAGCGCGCGCGCCGCGGCATACGCCTGCGACTCGGTCGGCCGTAGCATCTGACGGCGTGGAGATCACCGTCCGCCTGTTCGCGATGCTGCGCGAGCGCGCCGGCTCCGGCTCGGTGACGCTCGACCTGCCGGAGGGCGCGAGCGTGCGCGACGCGCTCGACTCGCTGGCGGGCCTGGCCGAGGGGATCCCGCTGGTCATGGCCGTCAACCGCGAGTACGCCTCGGAGGAGCAGGTCCTCGACGCCGGCGACGAGCTGGCCCTGATCCCGCCGGTCAGCGGCGGCTCCACCGCGGCTGCGCCGTGGGTGCGGGTGACCGGCGAGCCGCTGTCGGTGGCGACCGTGGAGGCGCGCGTGCACGACCCGCGCGCAGGGGCGGTCGTGGTGTTCTCGGGCGTGACCCGCGAGGTGCAGCGGCTGGAGTACGAGGCCTACGCCGAGATGGCCGAGGAGCGCATGCAGGTGATCGCCGCGGCGGCGATCGATCGCCACGGCCTCTGTGCCGCGGCCGTCGAGCACCGCGTGGGCGAGGTGCCGCTGTCGGAGCCGAGCGTGATCGTGGCGGTGTCGGCGCCGCATCGCGGCGAGGCGTTCGCCGGCGCGCGGGAGATCATCGATCGCGTCAAGGCAGAGGCCCCGATCTGGAAGAAGGAGATCGAGGGCGACGAGGGCCGCTGGGTGGAGGGGACGCCGCCCGCCTAGAGCGGGCCCTTCCACCACGGGCCGGTCACCGCGCACGTCATCCCCTCGGTGCCCTCGCCGGTGATCGCGCTGCCGAACAGGTTGACGAACAGCGTCCGCCCGCTCGGGCTGAAGCAACACCCGGCCAGCTCGGAGCCGTTCAGCACGTTGACGGCGAGCTCGAACGTGCCACCGCGGCGGTCGATCCCGACCACGCGGTTGACGTTCTCGATGCCCGGCGCGAGCGGATGCGTGTCCACGTGCTCCGACGAGGCGTCGTCCTCGCACACGATCAGCCCTCCGCGGGGCGTGACCGTGAGGTTGTCGGGCGAGTCGAGCTCCGTCGCCCCCGGCGACTCGTAGACCAGCCGCAGCGAGCCGCCCTTGCGCCCGGGGCGGTGCTCCCAGACCTGGCCGAAGCCCTCCTCGTAGCCGTCCGAGTTGAGGTCGCCGTTCTTGGCGTCGCCGCCGCTGGTGGACACGAAGAAGATGCTGCCGCCGTCCTCCCAGCAGCCCTCGAGGCGGTTGAACAGCGCCCCGCCCTTGGCGTGGCCCTGGAAGAAGGTCCCGCGTGGGTCGGTGACGCTGGTCTGCTCCGGATCCGGGTCGTCGATGTCCACCCAGGCCACCTCGAGGCGCCTGCCGACCTGCTGCCCCTCGCGCATGTCGAGCTGCGGGTGGTCGCGCACCGCGAGCATCTGCAGCTGGCCACCCTTCGTCAGCTCCTTGGGGTCGTGCGGGGTGAAGCGGTAGAACCCGGCGCCGCGCCCCGACCCCGGGTCCTCGGTCTCGTAGACGACGCCGGTGCGCTGGTCGACCGCCGCCGCCTCGTGGGCGAAGCGCCCCGCGGCGCGCAGAGGCTCGCCCAGCTCAAGCTCGCCGGGATCGAGCCGCACCGGCACCTCGAAGAGGTACCCGTGGCGCTCGGAGAACTGCTCGACGGAGACCGAGGCGTCCGGCCCGCGGACGGTCTCTTCTCCGGTCAGCCAGCTGCGGTGCCGGTAGCCCTTGCCGCCGGCGCAGTTGACCGTGGTGCCGTTGAGGCTCACGAAGTCCGCGAGCAGCTTGCGGCGGTGCTCGTCGTACACGAGCGTGGTGGTGCCGCCACCGCCGTCGGCGTCGTACTTGGCGGCCGGGTCGCCGGCCACGGTGCCCGCCCCGGCCGGGTTGCGGTCCTCGCTGTTGCGGACCAGGCGCACCAGTCCGCGGCGACCGCCGTGGAACGCTCCCATGCCGTCGAGCGCGAGCGGTGTGGGGTTGCCGTCCGCCATCGTGGAGCCGGTGTGGCTGAAGGTGACGTAGCTGAAGCCGGCCGGCAGCGCCAGCACCTCCACGCCGCGCTGGTCGGCCATGCGCTCGAGCGAGCCGTACGATCGCGGCCTCCCATGACCGTTGCCGGCGGCGGCGTCGCGTAGGGCGAGGCGCTCGAGCGCCGTGAGGCTCAGCAGCGTGCCTCCGGCGGCTGCGCTGCGCGTCAGGAACGTGCGGCGGTCAAGCTGCGTGGTCGACATCCGGCTCCCCTCTCGTTTGAGGGTGGGTGCCCGAGCCAGGGTCCGGATACACCTGTTCACCCGGCCGCGGCCAGCGCGCCTCCCAGCGCTCCCAGCAGCAGCTCGCGCAGCTGCTCGCGCTTCATGTCGCGGTGGTCGAGCCAGTCGAGGATCGCGCCGTCCATGAACCACAGCCACGCCCGGGTGGCGGCACGCACCTGCGGACTGGTGCCTGCGCCCAGCCCCTCGATGATGCGCGCGGAGGTGCGGTCGCGCACGTCGGTGATCAGCGCGCCCACCTCAGGCACGCTGCCGGCGCTCTCCATCAGCTTGCGGTAGGCCAACTCGTTCTCCTCCACCCAGGCCAGGAACGCGTCGAGGCTGGCGGCCAGCGCCTCGGGCGGCGGGAGGGCCGGATCGGGCTCGGTGCGGCGGCGCAGCTCCTCCGCGGCCTCGGCCAGCGTCGCGACGAACAGATCCTGCTTGCTGGGGAAGTAGTGGTAGAGCAGCGCCTTCGAGATGCCCGCCTCGCGCGCGATGCGCGCCATCGACAGCTCGGCGAACGAGTGCCGCGCGAACAGGTCGGCCGCGCGCTCCAGCAGCTGGTGTCGCCGCTCGTCCACCTGCATGCGGGTGTACGCGGGCTCGGTCACGCGAGGGGGTATAGCGTGCGCGCGTGCTCGCTCGCGCGCTCCTCCTCACCACCCTCGCGGTGCTCGGGGCCGCGTCGACGGCGGTGGCCGCCGCGGTCGAGGCCGGGCCGCTGCGCGCGCGGTCGGCCGCGCCGCTCGTGTTCGAGGACGCCCACGGTCGCACGGTGCTCGCCCAGGGCGAGCGACTGGCGTTCCGCACCGCGGCGGGGTGGTTTCGCGCCACGCGCGTGATCTCGTCGCGGCGCCGCGGCAACGTGTCCGAGCTCACCCTGGCCAGCAACGACCCGGCGCGGCGTCGAATCGCGCTGCGGGTCGCGCCCGACGGCGCGGGCGCGATCGCCGTGCAGGTGCGGGTGAGCGGCGGCGGCGTCACCCACACCCGGATCGGCTTCAGCGCGCGGGCGGCGGAGCGCTACCTCGGCTTCGGCGAGCGCTCCAACGCGGTAGACCAGCGCGGCGGCGACGTGGAGAGCTACGTGGCCGAGGGTCCTTTCGAGGAGGACGAGCGCAGCCTGGTGCCGGGGTTCGTGCCGCCGTGGGGCTTCCACCCGCGCGACGACGCCACCTACTTCCCGATGCCTTGGCTGCTGTCGACGGCCGGCTACGGCGTGCTGGTCGACTCGCCCGAGACCAGTCTGTTCCGGCTGGGCACCCGCGCGCGCGGCGCGTGGAGCGTGGAGGTCGAGGCCGCGCGCCTGCGGCTACGGGTGATCGCCGGGCCGACCCCGGCGGCGGCGCTTCGTCGCATGACCGCGCGCGTGGGCCGCCAGCCCCCGCCGCCCGGCGCGTTCGTCTTCGGCCCCTGGTACCAGCCGCGCGACGACGAGCAGGCGATCCTGGCCGACCTCCAGCGGCGCGACGTGCCGCTGTCGGTGGCACAGACCTACACCCACTACCTGCCCTGCGAGGCCCAGCGCGGCCGCCGCGCGGCCGAGCGCGAGCGGGTCGGGCGCTTCCATCGCGCCGGCCTGGCCGTGACCACCTACTTCAACCCGATGATCTGCACCGAGCACAGCCGGTTCGGGGCGGCCGCGGCGGGCGGCGCCCTGCTGCGCGACCCGGCCGGCGCGCCGTACGTGTTCCGCTACTCCACGCTGGAGAGCTTCCAGGTGGCCCAGTTCGACTTCACGGCGCGGGCCGGCCGCGACCTCTACGGCGACCTGCTCGACGAGGCGCTCGCCGACGGGCACGACGGCTGGATGGAGGACTTCGGCGAGTACACGCCCCTGGACGCCCGCGCCGCCGCCGCCGCGCCCGGAACGGCCCTGCACGACCTCTACCCGCGCCAGTACCACTGCGCGGCCTTCGAGGCGGCGCCGCGCGCGGCGCGCTTCGTGCGCTCCGGATGGACGGGCAGCGCTCGTTGCTCGCCGGTGGTCTGGGGCGGCGACCCGACCGTGGACTGGGGCTTCGACGGCCTGCGCTCGGTCGTGACCAACGGGCTGACCATGGGGCTGTCCGGCGTCAGCACGTGGGGCTCGGACATCGGCGGCTTCTTCGCGCTGATCGAGAACCGCCTCAGCCGCGAGCTGCTGATCCGCTGGATCGAGCTCGGCGCGGTGTCGGGGGTGATGCGCACCCAGGCGAACGGGATCCGGATTCCGGACAGCCCGCGGCCGCAGGTCTGGGACACCGACGTGGTCGACCACTGGCGGCGCTGGGCGAAGCTGCGCACGCAGCTCTACCCCTACCTGGCCGCCGCCGATCGTGCCTACCGCCGCAGCGGCCTGCCGATCATGCGCCACCTCGCGCTGGCCTATCCGCGCGACGGGCGCGCGCTGGCGCGCGACGACGAGTTCCTGTTCGGGCCGTCGCTGCTGGCCGCGCCGGTGCTGGAGCCGGGGGCGACGCGGCGGCGGCTCTACCTGCCGCGCGGGCGCTGGATCGATCTGTGGCGCTCGGCGCGCTACCGCGAGGGCGACGGCGGGCTCTCGCTGGGGCGGGCGCGGATGCTTCGCGGCGAGCGTTCGGTGGAGGTGCCGGCGCCGTTGGGCGAGCTGCCGCTGCTGGCCCGTGCCGGGACGCTGCTGGCGCTGCTCGCGCCGGACGTCGACACGCTCGCCGCCTACGGAGACGGCGCGCCGCCGGTGTCGCGCGGGGAGCGCGAGCATCGTCGTGTGCTGCTGGCGTTCCCGCGCGGGCACTCGTCGGCGCGGCTCGAGGACGGCGGCGTGCTGCGGTCGTCCGAGCGGGCCGGCGCGTGGTCGCTCGCGATCGACTCCCGGCGCACGCGGCGCTGGACGATCGAGGCGTCGCTGGCCACCCTGAGGCGGCCGCTGCGGCCGTGTGCGGTTGAGGCCACCGGGGGTCGGCTGGGCAGCTGGCGGTTCGACCGGCGCACGCGCGTGTTGCGCGCCACCTTCACCACGCGGCGGGGCACGCTGTTGGCGCGGGAGTGCTAGCGCGGACGGGGCCGGTCGTGATCGACGTGCCGTTCCCGCGCGGCTGAGTCGCCGCCCGGACTGATCCGATGCGGCCGGCGGGCCGCAGTAGTGGGTGAGACGCCGGTCTGAAGTCGCTGTTCGACCGGTCTGGAACCCGATCAGGAAGGATCAGCGATGACCGAGCCGGCCACCACGGCCGCCGACCGGCACGCCGGCGGCGCGATGCGCGAGCTCGCCGACGACCCCTCGTCCCGCAAGCGCTTTCTGCGCATGATGGGCGGGGCGGGTGCAGCTGGTGCGTTCGCCATCTTCATGGCCGCCTGCGGCGACGATGAGGACGAGAGCACCGCCGCCAGCACCATGAAGTCCGAGCCGAAGCCCGCCGGGACCAGGCGGGACCTCGAGATCGTGCAGTACGCACTGACGCTCGAGCACCTCGAGACCGACTTCTACAACGCGGTCATCGAGGCGGGGATCATCAAGGACAGGGCGCTCGGCGAGACCGCCAAGATGATCCGCGACAACGAGCAGGAGCATGTCGACGCGCTGACGGCCACGGTCGAGCAGCTCGGCGGCACGCCGATGCGTCCCAAGACCACGTTCGACGCCGTGCTCGAAGGCGGGCCCGACATGGTCCTCGAGACCGCCGCCGCCGTCGAGAACCTCGGTGCGGCCGCGTACCTGGGCCAGGCCGGCCGGATCGAGTCCAAGGAGATCCTGGCCGCCGCGCTCGCGATCCACTCGGTCGAGGGCCGCCACGCGGCGGCGCTGAACAGCGTCGTCGGCAAGACGATCGTCCCCGACGGCGCCTTCGCCAAGCCGGCCTCCATGGCGGAGGTCCTGCCGAAGGTCAAGCCCTTCCTCGCCTGAGTCCCAGGCACCAGAAAGGAGACACCATGTCCCACGAGCAGCTCGTGGCCCCCGAACTGGCGGCCATCGACGTACAGGGAATCAGCAGGCAGTCGTTCATCATGCGCGGCGCGGTCGCAGCGGGGGCGGTCTACGGCCTCGGCGCGGTTGGACCGTTCGTGCGCGAGGCGATCGCGCAGGAGGGTGGCGGCGACGTCGACATCCTCAACTTCGCGCTCACGCTGGAGTACCTGGAGGCCACGTTCTACAACCAGGCCCTGCGGCGGGTCGGCAATCTGTCGGGCGACGTCAAGTCGCTGGCGACGGAGATCCGCGACAACGAGGTCGAGCACGTCGCGGCCCTGGCCAAGACGATCAAGAGCCTCGGCGGAATGCCCGTCAAGGCGCCGGGAGTCGACTTCGGGGACGCGTTCGCGAGCCAGAAGTCGTTCCTCAAGCTCGCCCAGACGTTCGAGGACACTGGCGTAAGCGCCTACAACGGCGCCGCGCCGGCGATCGAGTCCGTCGAGGTGCTGGCGGCGGCCGGCAGCATCGTGCAGGTCGAGGCCCGCCACGCGGCGGCCATCAGGTCTCTCAACGGCCAGCCGATCAGCGACGGCGGCTTCGACAAGTCGCTCGAGATGCAGGCCGTGCTGGAAGCCGTCAAGCCGTTCGTCAAGTCCTAACGAGAGGAATCGAATGCTGCCCGGAATCGGACCCATGGAGCTGATCGTCGTGCTGGTGATCGCGCTGGTGATCTTCGGACCGAAGAAGCTTCCCGACCTCGGCCGGTCGATCGGTGGAGGGATGCGCGAGTTCAAGAACTCGGTCACCGGCGACGGCCGCGAGGATCTGCCGCCCGGCGATCCGGCGAGCACGACCAAGCCCTAACCGGCCAGTCCGATCGTGCCGCGCCTGAAGCCCATCGACCACGAGGACCAGCTGACGGTCGTCGACCATCTGGACGAGCTGCGCTCGCGCCTGATGGTCGCCGGAGCGGCTTTCCTCGTGGCGTTCGGGCTGACCACCTGGCAGAGCCACCTGGTCATCGAGATTCTCAACGCGCCGCTGCCGGGCGGCCTCGAGCCGATCACGCTCAGCCCGACCGAGCCCTTCGTCACGACGCTGAAGAACTCAGCGTACGCCGCCGCCCTGCTCGTCCTGCCGGTGCTGCTCTATCAGGCCTACGCGTTCGTCGTCCCGGCCTTCAACACACGCGAGCGCAAGCTGACGCTGCCATTGATCTTGATGGTGCCGGTGCTGTTCATCAGCGGGGCGGTCTTCTGCTACCTCGTCGTGCTGCCGCCGGCGCTCGATTTCCTGCTCAACTTCAACGCGTCGGAATTCAACACCCAGCTGCGCGCGAGCGACTACTACTCATTCGCGACCCTGACCATGATCGCGATGGGACTCGGCTTCCAGGTGCCGATCGGCGTATTGGTGCTGACCCGGCTGGGTGTGGTCAGCGTCGACAGGCTGCGCGCGAGCCGCCGCTACGCGATCGTCGCGATCGCCGTGCTGGCCGCCCTGCTGCCCACCCTCGACCCGGTGACGCTCGTGCTGGAGATGGTCCCGCTGATAGTGCTCTACGAGGCGAGCATCCAGCTGGCGAGGGTCTTCGCGCCGAGTCAGGTCGAGGGCGACAGCGTGGCGACGCCCGGCTAGGGCGAGCGGACGTCGACGAGGTCGTCGATGAGTTGGAAGTCGTCTGCGTTGTGGGTGAGCAGCGGGACCCTGTGGACGTTGGCCGTTGCCGCGATCACGAGATCGACGGCGCGGCGTCGAGGCTGGCCGCCACGCGTGAGGACGGCGGCCGACAGCCGCCCCCACTCGCGGGCAACCGCAGCGTCGATTGGCAGTGGCTCGAACGCTGACTCGATCGCCCCGAGTCGTACGGTGCGGCGCGCGCGTTCGTCATCGTCGCTGGCGACGAGCACGCCGAAATGCAGCTCGGCCAGGCAGGCCGCGCTGATCGCGCCTTCCAGCGATCCGGGATCCTCGGCACCGATGAGTACCGAGGTGTCCAGGAGCGCCCGCATCTAGGCGAAGGGATCGCTGAGCTGACCTGGGAGTCGGTCGAGGTCATCAGCGAGCGTTTGCGGCGCCGGCGTCTCCCAGATCCTGGCCAGGTCGGGTCCGCTGACCCATTCGCGTCGCTTGGCAGGACCGAGGTGCGCGACGGGTCGTCCGGCCACGGTGATCGTGAACTCCTCACCCGCCTCCGCACGTCGCAGGACGCCGGCAACGTTGTTGCGCAGTTCCTTTTGCGGGATCACCGGCATCCGGGCCACGGTAGCAGAACTGCTACCAGGGGCGGTTGGCTGGTTGCTAAGGGGCGAACTCAGCACCGGCGCCAGAAGCTGGGGCTGGTCGGGGGGCTGGCGGAGGCGCCGCGGCCGGGGCAGGCTCGCGGGATGCGCTGGCTGCTGACGGCGATGACTGGGTTGCGGATACGGAAGCGTCGGAGGCCATCGGTGCGAACTCGTGTGCGGGGTCTGCCGGCGCCGGCTCGGGCTCGGGTTCTGGCTGGGGCGGTGCGGTCGGTTCGCTGATTGCGGGCTGTTCGGGGGGTGCTGCCGGAGCGGCGGGGGACACGCCGACGTGTGACCGTTGCTCGCTGGTTGGTGCCTGTGGCTCCTGCTGGGCCGCTGGTTGCACGGGTGTGGCACGGTGGTTGGCGAGCTGGTCGACCGCCGTGCCGCCGCCGGCGAGCGCCGCAGCGCTGGCCGCCACGGCGGCGACCTTCTGCGCCGTGGCCAGCTCGGCCGCTGCGTGCGCTCGCTCGGCTAGCGTGACGGCTTTGTGCTGAGTTGCGCCGAGCAGGGCCTCGGCCTTCTGCTGAAGGGCACCGGTGAACGCCTCGAGCTTGCTGTGGGCGGCGCCCGCTGCCGGCTCGAGTCCTTCGCCCGGCACAGCGTTCGCGCCGATCAGGGTGACCGGCACCAGCGCAGCCACCCGCGCGGGCGCCTCGCGGAACTCCCTCAGCCGCGCGCGGCAGCTCAGGCAGGTCTTGAGGTGCGGCCGCAGCTGGCTGAGCGCGGCGGCGTCGGCCTCGCCGTCGGCCAGTGCCGACAGCAGGGGCGCCAGGCGGGTGCACTCCGTGCCGCTCTCGATCCCCGCAAGCCGCGCCGCCAGCGCCTGCCGGCCCTCGGTCAGGCAGCGGTTGACCTTGGTGTAGGTGAACCCGGTGGCCTGGCAGATCTCTCGGTAGGAGAGGCCACGCGCCCTCAGCACGAGGCAGCGGATCTCCTGGGGCTTGAGCCGCCGCAGCGCCTCGGCGCTCTGGCGCAGCCGCTCGTAGCGCTCCGCCTGGTCGTGGGTGGCGGCCGGCCCTGTGCCGCGCTCGAGCGGTTCCCCGTCTCCGGTGACCGGGGTCAGGCGCTCGCGCTGGCGGCGCAGGGCGAAGGCCTCGTGCTTGACCACGGTTTTCAGCCACGGGACCAGCTCCTCCTCGCGCGTGGTCGGCGCCTTCGTCAGCAGGATCTCGATCGCGCGCTGATAGGCGTCCTCGGCGTCCTCGTGGCTGGCCGCGTAGCGCCGCGCCGTGGCGAGCACTTGCCCACCGTGGCGCGCCAGCAGCGCCAGGGCCGCCTCGTCGATCTCGCCCCGTGAGGGTCGCCGCGTGCACCGATCGAGCATCAGCATCGTTTGGAGAAGAATCCTTCACCGGTTCACCCCTGTCCGCCACTCGGAAAGACGCAAAATGCGACTGTTTTGAAAGGGGTGGTCGCCCAGGCGCACGCATATGACGCCCAGCGGAACACACACCCGGCCTGGTCAGCGGGCGCGCCAGTAGCCTCTGCAGCCGTGCGCAGCCTCGCTCTCGCCGCCGTCGTGGTCGCGCTCATGGCGGCCGGCACCCCCGCGGCGTCGGCCGCCGCTCCGGACGTGCCCACCGAGGCCGGCGCGCCCTGGCCCTCGATGCGCCACGACCACTTCAACACCGGCCGCAGTCCGATCAGGGCGCGCTACCACGCCGGCGATCGCCCCTGGGCCTTCGTGACCGGCAAGGGCGTGTTCAGCACGCCGATCGTGGGCCGCGACGAGACCGTGTACGCCGGCTCGGCGGACACGCGCTTCTACGCGATCCGCGACGGGCGCCTGCGCTGGCGCTTCAAGACCGGCGAGATCATCGACTCGGCCGGCGTCCTCGGCCGCGGAGGAACCGTCACGTTCGGCTCCGGCGACGAGCGCATCTACCGCCTGCGCAGCCGCGACGGGCGCCGCGTCTGGAGCTATCGCGCCACCCGCAAGCCCGCCCAGGGCCAGCTCGTCAACTGGTGGGAGGGCAACGTGACGATGGGCCCCGGCGGCGTGCTCTACGCCGGCAACACCGGCGGCGCCGAGTATGCGCTGAACCCCAACGGGCGCCCGCGCTGGATCTACCCGACCGGCAACTCGGTCTGGTCGAACGCCGCGATCGGCAGGGACGGCAGCGTCTACTTCGGCTCGCTGGACCTGAGCATCTACGCCCTCGACTCGATGGGGCGCCTCAAGTGGAAGCGCGCCACGACCGGCTTCGTCACGTCGTCCCCGGCGATCGGTCCGGGCGGCACGATCTACATCGGCTCGTTCGACGGCGCGCTCCACGCGCTCGACCCGCGCACCGGCGCCGACCGCTGGTCCTACACGACCGACGACCACGTGTACTCCTCCCCGGCGCTCGGCGAGTCCAGCGTGTACGTCGCGTCCGCCGACGGCTCGGTCTACGCGTTCGACCTGCGCGGCAACCTGCGCTGGCGCTACGACACGGGCGACACGGTGCGCTCCTCCCCGGTGCTCGGCCGGGCCACGAGCGGCAACGGCCGCATCCTCTACGTCGGGTCGGCCAACGGCGAGCTGTACGCGCTCGACGCCCGCACCGGCCGGCGGCGCTGGTCGTTCGACACGACGCCGGCCGACACCGTCCTGCGCGACCGCAACGACCTCAACTCGTCGCCGGCGCTGGGCCGGCGCGGGATCTACGTCGGCGGCGAGCACGGGCGCATCGTGTTCGTGCCCTACGACTGGTGCCTGCACACCGGCCGCCGCGACCCGCGCTGTGACCGCAGCCCCGGTGAGGCCTTCGGGGGCAGCCTCACGCGCATGGCCTACGTCACGCCCGGCGGCACGACCCGGCTGTCCGGCCCAGGCGGGCCGCTGCCGGCCGCCACCGCGATCATCACCCGCCTGCTCGTTCGCCAGGTCGGGGAGACCGTCGACGCCGGCCTCACGGCCCCAACCCGCGTCACTGCCGACCCGCCCTTCGACTTCACCACGCAACCCTCGGGGGACGGCCACTTCCTGCACATCGTGCCGACGGGCTTCCTGGCGCCCGGGCGCTCGTACAGCCTGCGCGTGGAGGGCGGCTGGGCCGGGGACGGGCGCAGCGGCACCGTGGCCGACACGATCCGCTTCCGCACCAGCCGCGTCGGGCGCCGCGGGCCGCCGCTGACGACGAGCAGGAGCAGGGTGTCGGCCTTCCGGCTGAGCCGCCTGGCGGTGCCGCTGCCGCCGATCCTGCCGAGCCTCAACCAGATCGGCTTCGACTCCTACGAGATGGCGATCGGGGCGCTCGACGTGTCGCCGCCGGATGCCAACGGCGAGGGGACGGTGCTGCTCTGGGCGGTCAGCACCAAGCGCGCCGGCAACGCGACCGTGGCCGACCGGCGCGGCGCCTTCGCGTTCCCACTCCAAGGCCGCTACCGCCACGACTCGCTGCTGCTCTCCCAGCGCGGGCTCAGCCTCACCTTCTCCTTCGGCGACGTGCCGCTGCGGCGCTTCGACCTGCGCATGCAGCTCGGGGCCGACCGCCGGGCCCGCGGCGCGAGCCTGACGGCCGAGGTGTTCTGCCCCGAGGTGCCGGTCTACGGGGCGGCGCTGGAGGCGATCGGCCTCTGCAACAGCGACCACATCCTCCCGGCCAGCGGCACGTTCATCACCGGTCCCTACCGCGGTCCGGCCAACCGCCGGCCGCGCGGCGTGCGCGTGGCGAGCGTCGAGCTGGACCGCGCGAACGGCCTGGCCGTCGCGCGCCTCGCGGGCACGCCGCTGCCGGCCGCGGGCCACGCGGCCGCCATCCTGCTGACCGACGCCGCGACCGGCGCGGTCGTCTCGCTCGACTACCGCAAGGCGATCTCACTGAGGACGAGTCGCGGCGCCATCCGCGAGGTGCGCCTGCGCATCCCACCCGGCACGGTGCTTCCGGCGCGCATGAGGGCATACGTGATTGCAGACGTGTTCCCACTTGCCGATCGAGAACTGTGATCTGCAGTTTTCCCCGCTACATTCACCCGGTTCACCTGTTTCACTGCCTGGTAACCCGCTGTGCCTGAAGGTCTAGTCAAAGAGCTGCGGGAGGTCGAGCCGACCTCCCCCCTGCCCGACCGCGACGTGCGCGCGGGCAAGCCGCTCGTCCTGAGCAGCGTCCTGCGCTTCGACACGATCCGCGCGCTCGCGCGGATCGGCGTGCTGGTGGCGTTCGACCTGACCGGCCTGGTGCTGGCGATCTACACCGCACTGGTGCTGAAGACGGCGATCGTCGCTCCCGAGCAGCTCAACCAGATGTGGGCTCAGGCCAAGGACTACGCGCCGCTCGGCGGGCTGGTGATGCTGCTGCTGTTCGCGCGCTCGGGCCTGTACCGCGACCGCGCCCAGCGCCCCGGGTTCTCGCGTGTGATCGCGTCGCTGTTCCAGGTGACGCTGGTCGTGCTGATCTACGCCGAGATCGAGGGCGAGCCGTTCCAGTCGTACTACATCTTCTACGGCTCGCTGTTCTTCGCCCTGCTGTACGTGTCGCTGCTGCGCTGGGGGTTCGAGCGCGTGTCCGGCATGGTCCTGCGCGCGGCCGGCTACCGCCGCCGCGCCGTGCTGGTCGGGTCCGGCTCGAACATCCAGGCCGTGGCGCACGCGCTGCGGGACTCGAGCGAGATCGAGCCGTACGGGTTCGTCACCCGCACCCCCGTGGCGCTGCTCGACGGGCTGCGCGACTTCCGCTCGCTCGAGCAGCTCGAGCGCCACTTCGACGCCATCGACGAGGTGCTGATCACCGACGCCGACTTCCCGCAGAGCGAGGCGGTCGAGCTCGTCGACCAGTGCCACCAGCACGGCGTGCGCGTGCGCGTGGCCCCCTCGACGATGGAGATCCTGATGGACCGCGTGGAGTTCGTGCCGGGGCAGGCGCTGCCGCTGTTCGAGCTGAAGCCGCCGGTGTTCGAGGGGATCGACTTCGCGATCAAGCGCAGCTTCGACCTGGTCGGCGCGACGCTGCTGATCGTCGCGCTCGCGCCGCTGATGACGTTGGCGGCGGTCGCTATCAAGCTCAGCTCGCGGGGTCCGGTGCTGTACCGGTCGATGCGACCGGGGATCGGCGGCCGGTCGTTCCCCTGCCTCAAGTTCCGGACGATGGTCCAGGGCGCCGAGCATCTCCAGGAGCGGCTCGAGGACCACAACGAGGTCGGCGGCGCGCTGTTCAAGATCCGCGACGACCCGCGCGTGACGTCCGTGGGGCGCTTCCTGCGCCGCTGGTCGCTGGACGAGCTGCCGCAGCTGTTCAACGTGATGCGTGGTCAGATGTCGCTCGTGGGCCCGCGACCGCTGCCCCAGCGCGACTACGACCGCCTCGACGACTGGCACCGCAAGCGCTACCTGGTGCTGCCCGGGATGACGGGCCTGTGGCAGGTGTCGGGCCGCTCCGAGCTCGACTTCGACGAGCTGGTCCGGCTCGACTTCCTGTACCTGGAGCGCTGGTCGGTGTTCCTCGACCTCACGATCATGTTGAAGACGATCCCCGCCGTGTTCCGCACGCGGGGAGCCTGGTGAGCGAGCCCTACGAGCCGAACAACCTGCTCGACCGCCGCTCGGATCCGGCGACGCTGCAGGTTCACTACGACCAGGAGCACCGCCGTGAGCGCGAGCTGCTGGACCGCCGCCTCGGCCTGAGCGGCGGCGACGTGCTCTCGGTCGGCTGCGGCTGGCACCCGGGCCGGCACCTGTTCGAGGCCCCCACCTGGCGAATGACCGCCGCCGACCTCAACTCCGACATGGTCGACGACCTGATCGCGCGGGGCGAGGTGGACGCCGGCGTGGTCGGCCGCGCCGGGGAGCTGCCGCTGGCCGACGCCTCGTTCGACGTCGTGCTCTACCGGCTCGTGCTGCATCACGTGGTCTACCAGCAGGGGCTTGCGCCGGTGTTCGCCGAGGCCGCCCGGCTGCTGCGGCCCGGCGGCGCGCTGGTGGCGATCGAGCCGGGTTCCTGGCATCCCGTCGGCGCCGGCCTTGCGCTCGCCAACCGCGCTGGCCTCGGGGTGTGGACGCACGGTACGCCCGACGACGTGCCGCTCTCGCCACGTGCGCTGAGCGACGGCGCGGCGTCTGCAGGGCTCGCCCCGGAGTTGCACGCGGTCACCTACGGCTGGCGGCGCCTGCCGCGCGGCGCCCAGCGCGCCCTGCACGGGCTCGACCGCCTGGGGTCGCGCCGGCGGCTCGCCCCACTGGGCCACACCCTGATGCTGATCGGGCGCCGCTAGCCATGGCCAGCCGCTACGACGACGAGCTCTGGGAGCTCGTGCCAGCCGAGCCCGGTCCCCCGCCGGCTCACCTGGTGGCCTTCGTGCGGAGCCTCGGCAGCGTGGGACGCGCGCTCGACCTGGGCTGCGGCGACGGGCGCCTCGGCGCCGAGCTGGACGCCGCGCAGCTGACGGCGGCCGACGTGTCGCGCGTGGCACTCGAGCGGGCGCGGGCGCGGCTCCCCACCGCGCGCCTCGTCGAGCTGGAGCCCGACGCGCCGCTGCCGCTCGACGACGGAGCCTTCGAGCTGGTGCTGGCGGCCGAGACCGCGGAGCACGTTCGCGACCTCCAGCTGTTCATCTCCGAGATCCGTCGCGTGCTCCTGCCCGGCGGCGAGCTGGCGCTGACCACGCCGGCCGCGGCCCCGCTCGCGCGCCCTGGTGATCCGCTGTCGCCGCATCTGCGCCATTTCACGCGACGGTCGCTGCGCGACGTGCTCGACGAGCTCGGCTTCGAGGTGGACTCGCTGCGCCGGCGGTCGGGCACGCTCCTGGCGCGGGCGCGCCGATGAGCTAGCGCTCGGGCTCGTCCTGCTCGCGAGCGCGGGCCAGCGCCTCGAGGAACAGCACCCGACTGGGCTCCGAGCGCGGGTCGAGGAAGATCGCGCCCTGCACGGTGGCGGCGGCGGCGACCGGTCGATCGAGCGTCCCCAGTTGGAAGGCCGCCAGCCGGTACCACGTCTGGGGGTCGCCGGGGAACTTCAGCACCGCCTGCTCGAGCGACGCGCGCGCGTCGTCCTCGCGACCGGCCTCGGTCTCGATGGCGGCCTGGATCAGCAGCGGGTCCGAGCTCAACGGGTTCGCGTCGGCGGCGTCCTGGGTCTTGGCGAGCGCGGCATCGACCTCGCCGGCCTCGGCGAGGCGCAGCGCGTCGCTGGTCGCCCGGTCGGAGGCCTCCGGCTGCCAGATCGCCCACGCCAGGAGGACGGTGGCCACCAGCACCCCGGACGCGGCCAGCAGCCGCGACGGCGCGGTGGCGCGCGTGCGCTCGGCCACGGGCGACGCCGGCAGCCCGAACGGGGCGCGGCCGGCGACGAAACCGGCGGCCACCAGCGCCATGGCGGTCGGTCCCGGGACGAACCAGGTCCAGTCGATCGTGGACTGCAGCCCGAACACGATCGCGATCAGCGCGGTCGCGACCAGCGCGATGCGGTCGCCGTCCCAGTCGCGCCGCGGCGCCGGCGCGCCGTCGTCGCGGGCGAACGGCAGCCGCCGCGGGTACAGCCCGGTGGCGCGCGCCGCGGCCCAGAGCCAGGCCAACAGCAGCGCGGTCGTGACCGCGACGCCGACGATCCCCAGGTCGGCCAGCGTCTGCGGGACGAAGCCGTGGGCGTGGCGGGTGACGCTCGCGTCCGAGCGGTGGCGCAGCCGGGTGGTCTGGAAGTTTCCGGCGCCGAGGCCGATCGCCGGCCGGTCCTCGAACACGCGCCCGGCCTCGCGCCAGTACTTGCCGCGCGTGGAGGATGCCGCCGTCAGGCGCCCCGCGCCCTGCTGGTCGGGGGCGGTGTCGGTCTCGCTGGTCAGCTGGTCCACCCGATCCCCGATCGCCCCGCCCAAGCCGCGGTCGCTGAACGCGAGCGACGTGAACGCCGCCAGCGGAACCACGCAGGCGATCACCAGCGCGAGGATGCCGATCCGCCGGCGCACGCGGAGCGGCGGCAGGCCGCGGGTCAGCCCCGCGTTCACGAGCATGCCGGCCACGATCAGCACTAGCCCCATCAGCAGGAGCAGCAGCCCGAAGTCGCCGGCCACCGCCTCCTTCACGCGTAGTGGCTCGGCGGCCACGGAGAACGCGTCCTTGGAGAGCGCCCAGGCTGCCACCGCGCCGGCGCCGATCGACGGCAGCACGATCACCGGCAGGCTGCGCAGCCGCAGCGGGACGATGAGCAGCCACGCGATCGTGCCGATCACCGCGGCGAGCAGCGCGCCGCGCGACTGGGTCAGCAGCAGCGCGAGGATGGCGGCCCCGAGCGCGGGGTACGCGAGCACCCGGCCGAGGCTGCCGGCGCCCCGGCGCGCGCCGAGCCAGAGCAGGCCGGGGACCGCGAGCGCGGCCGTCGTGCCGACGGCGTTCCAGTACTGGAACGGCTGGCCGATGCGGTTGGAGATCTCGGTCTCGCCGATTGACGCGGGCCACACTCGCGCCGCGAGCGCGTAGAGCACGGCCGCGGTGGCGGCCAGCACGATTCCCTTGATCACGACCGGCGCGGCTCCCGGGGCCAGCCGTGCCGCCGCCACGGCGCCGGCGAAGACGGCCAGATAGGCCAGCGTGCGGCCGGCCTCCACGTAGGCGAGCGCGGGCACGACCGCCCACATGACCGAGAGCGCGGTGATCGCGGCGAGCGCGGCGAACAGGGCGAGGGTCGTCGCGCCGTACAGCTTCCCGGGCCTGCTCCACGCCAGCGCGGCGGCGACGACCACGCCGCCCACCAGCACCATCAGGATCTCGACGATCGAGGTACGCGTCAGCTCGCTACCGCCCGCGGCCCCGAAGGCGACGCCCACCAGGGCGCCGCCCAGGATCACTTCAGCGGCGCGAGGAGCGTGGTGCCGGAGCACGCGGGGTCGGGATCTTGGACAGGAGCGGGATGCGCGCAAGCGCCGGGATGCGACCTCGCAGCGCCACGAGCACGCCCGTGATGGCGAGCGCACCCAGCGCGATCAGCGCCACGAGCAGGGGCACCGGCAGATCGTTGCTGGCGCTGGCAAGGTCGTACAGGCCGTCGGACCCGGGCTGAACGGTCTCGCCGCCCACGTCGACGCTCGGCGCCTCCGGGGACCCGGTCGAGTCGCCCGCGATGGCCGCCAGCTTCTCGTTGTCCGTGGCGCGGCTGGACTGCTCGTCGGTCGACAGCGGCCCGCCGTCCTTGCCGGTCGGGCTCGGGCGCCCGCCGCCCTTGTCGGAGCCGCTGTGGATGGCGCCGGCGATCACCTCGCGGCAGAGGCCGTACTCGTCGCTGTCGGTCGGCAGCTCGTCCAGCGCGTCCTTCAGCTGGATGTTCGAGTAGTTCTTGTCGAGGTCGTTGTCGCGGGCGCAGTCGGTCACCGGGTCGGCCTGCGCTACGGCAGGCATCGCCAGCAGCGCGAGCGCGCCCAGCAGGAATAGGTGTCGTACGACTCGGATCACGTGCGGAATTTCCTCCTCGAGGCTGCGGGCGGCGTGGGAGGAAGGAGTGCGGATCGGAAAGCAATCAGCACCTCCCAAGCCGCGCCGCGCAGGCTAGCAACCACTACGGCGGGCGTGGCTTGTGGCAGTTCAGCCCTCAGTTGTCCCCGGAGTGGGGTCATAGCTAAACGCTGACGACCCTCCCTTTGGTGCAAAGTTGCGGTGTGCCGGTGCGCTGCGCAATCCTCGCCCCGGTCCCCGTGCCGTACCGCGAGCCGCTGTTCACGCGCCTCGCTGAGCGGGGCCGGATCGTCCCTCGGGTCATATATCTGGCCACCGCCCAGCCGGGCTGGGATCAGCGCGCGGACTGGTTCGCCGCCGGCGGGGCGTACGAGAGCGAGGTGCTGCGCTCCTGGCAGCGCACGCGCGCCGGGCGCACGCCGCTGATGCTCGCCCGCGGGCTGGCGGGCGCGCTCGAGCGCGCCCAACCGCAGGTGGTGGTCAGCTCGGAGTACGGGCCGGCCACCTGGCGCGCGCTGGCGTGGAGCCGGCGCCACGGCCGGCGGCTGGTGGTGATGAGCGAGCTGACCCCGTGGAGCGACCCGATGCTGTCGGCCCTGCAGCGGCGCATCCACCGGGGCCTGGCTCCGCGCGTGGACGGCTTCGTGGTGTTCAGCTCTCAGGGCGTCGAGCGCCTGGAGCGGCTCGGCGTCCCGCGCGACCGGATCGAGGTGAGCATCCAGAGCGCCGATCTCGAGCCGATGCGGGCGGTGGCCGCCGGCAGCGCCGGGGGCGGGCCGGTGCGGGTGCTGTCGGTGGGGCGGCTGGTGCCGGACAAGAACCTGGCCCGCCTCGTCGAGGCGTTCGCCGAGGCCGGCTTCGCCGACGAGGAGGCCGAGCTCGAGCTGTGCGGCACGGGGCCGCTCGAGGCCGACCTGCGCGCACTGGCGGCGCGACTCGGCGTGCCGCTGAGCCTGCGCGGGTACGCCGCGCCCGGCGAGCTGCCCGCCCTCTACCGCGACGCCGACGTGCTCGCGCTGGTCAGCACCTACGAGCCGTTCGGCGTGGCCGCGCGCGAGGCGGCGGCCGCCGGCCTCCCGCTGATCTGCTCGATCCGGGCCGGGGCGGCTGGGGACGTGGCCGTCGACGGCGAGAACGCGCTCCTGGTGGACCCGGTCGACCGCGCCGCCATCGCCGCCGCGCTGAAGCGGCTGGTGCGCGAGCCCGATCTGCGCCAGCGCCTCGGCGCGGGCAGCCTGGCCGTGACCGAGCGGACGCCGCTCGAGGCCGACGTCGAGGCGTTCGAGCGCGCCGTGCTGAACGCCGCGGCGCTCGGCGGCTAGGCCAGCAGCACCGGCACAACGCGCTCGGCGACCGTCCGCTCGACCGCGTCCGGCCGCAGCGGCTCCAGCAGCGCCTCGGCGCGGTCGCGGTAGCCGCGCATGCGGTCCTCGGGCATCGCGAAGGCGGCCCGCAGCGCGACGGCGAGCGCCTCCGCGTCGACCGTGGCGGCCACCAGCTCGGGCGCCAGCTCGCGCGCCATCGCGAGCGCTTCGAACGGGCCCCATGACGGAACGGTCACCAGCAGCGCGCCGTCGGCCAGCGCCTCGAGTGGCGCGAGGCCGTAGTCCTCCCAGCGAGCGCCGCCCAGGTAGGCGCGGGTGCGGCGCAGCGCCGCCCGGAACTGCTCCGGCGGGGTCTTGCCGTGGAAGTGCACGCTTGCGGAAACGGGGGTATGCGTGCGGCTCAGGTGAGCGAGCGCCTGCTCGCGCTCCACGCCGAACACCTCCAGCGTCGCGTCGGCGAGTTCGGCGGCTGCCCAGGCGCCGCAGACCACGTCGAGGCCCTTGGCCTTCACGTCGGGGGTGTAGGCCACGGCGCTGCGCTCGCGCTTCCAGGCCTGCTCTCCCGAAGCGCCCACGGGCACGGGCACGACCACGGCCGGCGCGGCGCCGCGCGGGAGCGCGTCGCGCGCGGCGTGGCTCCAGGGCAGCACCAGCCGCGCTCGTGCGAGTGCGCGGCGCTCGAGGGCGTGCAGTCCGGCGTTGTGCGCGCCGGGTCGGTTCAGCCGCGCCGGCGCATCCAGCCGCACCGCGTACGGCAGGCCGTCGGTGTCGGCGAGCATGGCCGCCGTCGTGGTCGAGATCACCACGGCGCGCGGCCGGTGCTGCTCGATCGCCGCCCGCAGTGCCCGCCGCGCCGCGACCGCCTCCACCAGGTCCGTGGCCGGGTACGCGCGCCGCAGGCGACCGCTGGCGCCCATCCGGACCGACGCGGCCGCCACCTTCGCGCCCGCCGCGCGCAGCTGCTCGGCGAACAGCGCGTCGCCCACGCGCCAACCCAGCGTGGTGCCGAGCGACAGCAGCAGGATGTCGGGGCGCCCGTCGCTCACCGGGTGGCCACCGCCGCGAGCGCGTGCAGGTAGCCGTCGACCATCGCGTCGCCGGAGAAGCGCTCGCGCTGGCGAGTGCGGCCGCGCTCGCCCAGCTCGCGCGCCCAGTCGGGCCGCGCCGCGAGCCGCGCGAGCGCCGCCGGTGCGTCGGCAGCGGTCACCACCAGGCCGGTCTGCTCGTGTACGACCGCCTCCGAGGTCCCGCCCACGTCGGTGGTCACCACCGGCCGCCCGAGCGCCATCGCCTCGAGGATGCTGATCGGCAGCGCCTCTGCCTCGCTCAGCAGGCAGAGGGCGTCGCACGCGGCGATCAGATCGGGCACGTCGGCGCGCGAGCCGAGCAGCTCAACGCCCTCTCGCCCGGCGACGAGCCGCTCGAGCGCAGCGCGCTGGGGGCCGTCGCCCGCGATCAGCCCGCGCAGCTGGGGCGCCTGCTCCCTTGCCCGCCAGATCGCCTCGGCGAAGGCCTCAACTCCCTTCTCGGGGCGCAGGTTGGCCACGCACAGCACGCCGAGCTCGCCGCCGATCAGCCGCAGCGAGCGGCGCGTGGCGTCGCGGTCCGCGTGCACGGCGACGCTGCTCTCGAACACGCCGTTCGGGACCGTGACGATCCGGTCGGCGCGGTAGCCGCGGCGACGCAGCGGCTCCGCCTGGCGCTCGGTCACGGCGATGACCCGGTCCACGAGCGGCGCGACCAGGCCAGTGAGGGCGCGCTGGTGGGGGCGCAGGGGCAGCAGCTCGCCGTCCACGGTGAGCGGTGTGTGCTCGTTCAGCACGTGCGCGGCGCCGGCGCGGCGCGCGATCGCCTCGCCCACCAGCTGAGGGCTGACGCCGCGGGTCACGACCGCGCCCGGCCGCCCGCCGGCCTCGGCCAGGGCGCGGCGCAGGCCGGCGACGTCGGCCCGCCCGCCCAGCTGCAGGCACGTGGCCGGCACGCCGGCGTCGCGCACCTCCTCGTAGAGCGGGCCCGTGTCGTTGAGGCACACCAGCCGCACCTCGGCGCCGCGGCGCTCCAGGGCGGGGATCAGCGCGGCCCAGTGGCGCTCGGCGCCGCCGCGCTGCATGTCGGCTGCCACGAACAGGAGACGCATCAGCCCGCCGCCCGCCGGTGCGTGGCCAGCACCTCGCCGGCGCGCGCCGCCGGCAGGTAGGGGCGCCCGGCGAGAAAGCGAGCGGCCTCCGCCTGAGCGTCGGCGGCGCTGTAGGACGAGCCGACGGTCGCGGTCTCGTGGCGCACCACGGTGGCGTCGACGACCCCGAGGCGCCAGCCCCGCTCGGCGGCCAACGCCGCCCAGTGCAGGTCCAGCCCCCAGCCGAAGCGCAGCTCCGGGAACGGCAGCAGCTCCGCGGCGGCGCGCCGGCCGAACGCGGTCAGCGGGCCGATCTCGACGAAGCGCGTCTCGCGCACGAGCGACACCGGGCGGCGGCGCGTGACGCGCCAGGCCGAGTGGCTGCGCTGGCTCTGCGCCGGCTGGGCGAGGTCGAGCTGGAAGCGCTCGCAGAGCGCCACGAAGCGGTCGAGGAAGCCGGGCGGCAGGCGCAGGTCGTCGTCCACGACGAGCACCCAGTCGGCGTCGCCGGGCGCCGCGGCGCCCAGCACTCGGTTGAGGTTCTCGAACTTGCCTCCGCCGAGCCGCTCGGCCACCGTGTGCGCCGCGAGCGCCGGGTCGGCGGTCGCGGTCGCGCCGAAGGCCAGGCGCACCTCGTGGCGATCGGAGGTCAGCTGGGGGAGGGTCCCGGGCAGCAGCGAGCCCGGCCGGTAGACGCCCGCCACGAGCACGCGCCGCGGCGGCGTGGAGCGTGCGATCGCGTCCGTGCGGCGACCGATCAGCGCGGCGCGGCCGAGCGCGTCGAACGTCAGCTCGCCGAGCGCGCGCTTCGCGCGCCGCCACGGGTGGGTCACGTCGCCCGCGTCGCCGGACAGGTAGTCCTCGGTCGGCGGGGGGTCCTCGCGCGCCGGCAGCGGCCGCAGCGTCTCGACCAGGCGCCCCACCGAGTGCGCGCCCATGATCAGCCCCTGGGGACAGGCCCGGCGCAGCGTGTGCCAGCCGCAGCCCGCCGAGCACGCGCAGCTCCCGCGCCAGTGACGGCTGGCGCCCGCGGCGCCGGTCGCTGGCCCGCGCGCCGCGGCCGCGCGCATAGGCCGCCCGCGCGAGCGGACGCAGCCGGGAGTCGGCCGCGGTGCGCCGGTGGTCCAGGCCGGCATCGGCCAGGTACACGATGCGACCGCCGGCGGCGCGCAGGCGCTCGAGCCAGTCCTCCTCGTCGCCGTGCGGGCGCACGAGCCCCTCGTCGAAGGGGCCGATCCGCTCGACCGCGCTACGGCGCACGGCGAAGTTCGCGCCCCAGACGGCTTCGGCCTCGCGGTCGCGACGGGCCGAGGTCGAGCGTGGTGACCGGCGGGTCCTCGCGGCCGCAGCTCCGCGGCGGCCGCCCCTCCAGGCGCGCGCGGATCGGCCCGCCGAACGCCTCGGCCTCCGGATGGCGC
Source organism: uncultured Thermoleophilaceae bacterium (assembly GCA_963716215.1). Classification (GTDB taxonomy): domain Bacteria; phylum Actinomycetota; class Thermoleophilia; order Solirubrobacterales; family Thermoleophilaceae; genus JACVRW01. The sequence continues at coordinate 946,228 of OY970298.1, forward strand.
TGTGCGCCATCGGCGAGCGCCTCGAGCCAGCCCGGCGGCACCAGCACGTCGTCGTCGACGAACGCGACCAGCGGCGCGCTGCTCTCGCGCAGGCCGGTGTTGCGGGCCACGTTCAGGCCGCGCCTCGACCCGTGCGGCACGTGGCGCACCCCCGGGCGTGCCGCGACGACCGCGGCGGTCGCGGCGCCGGCGCCGTCGTCGACGACCAGAATCTCGTGGGGAACGCCACCGCGCTGCCGGCCGAGCGAGTCGAGCGTCACCTCGAGGTACGCCGCGCGGCCGCGCGTGGGGACCACGACTGACACCACGGGCGAGTCCATCGGGGTCGATAGCGTAGCCCGGCCCCATGAGCGCACCGGGCCACCCCCGCGTACTGCTGCTCCACAACCGCTACCGCTTCGAGGGTGGCGAGGAGCGCTCCGTCGCGCTCCAGCAGCGCGCGCTGGCGAACGCCGGCGTCGAGCACCGCCTGCTCGAGCGCCGGTCGTCGGAGACCGGGCGCGTGGCCGCGGCCGCGGCGCTGCTGCGCGGCGGCTCCGCGGATGAGGAGGTCGCGGCCGCCGTCCACGAGCTCGGCGCCGGGATCGTCCACGCCCACAACCTGCAGCCGGCGATCGGCCCGCGCGGCCTCGCCGCGGCCCGGGCCGCCGGCGCCGGCGTGGTGCTCCACCTGCACAACGCGCGGCTGTTCTGCGCGATCGGCGTGGCGGCTCGCGACGGCGCGCCGTGCTTCCGCTGCCGCGGGCGCAACACGCTGCCGGGCCTGGTGCTCAACTGTCGCGGCTCGCTGCCGGAGGCGGCCGCCTACGCCGCCGGGCTGGCGCTGCATCAGCCGCTGGCGCTCGCGTCGACCCACCGCTTCGCCACCCCGAGCCGGTGGGCGGCGGGCCAGCTCGCCAGGCTCGGTGTGCCGGCCGACCGGCTCGACGTGCTGGCGCACTATCTGCCCGCCGAGGAGGTGGCCGAGGGCTCGCGCGCCCACCAGGGTCGCTACGTGCTGGCGGCCGGACGGCTGTCAGCGGAGAAGGGCCTCGACGTGGCGATCGAGGCGGCGGCGCTCGCCGGCGTGCCGCTGTGGATCGCGGGCGACGGGCCGGCCGCCGCCGAGCTGGCGGCGCTCGTGCGCCGCCTCGACGCCCCGGTGCGGCTGATCGGCCACGTGGAGCGCGAGGCGATGCCCGAGCTGCTGCGCGGCGCGGCCGGGCTGGTGCTCAGCTCGCGCAGCCACGAGTTCTCGCCCTTCTCGGTGCTGGAGGCGATGGGCGCCGGGCTGCCGGTGGCGGCCAGTCGCAGCGGCGGGGTGCCCGAGCTGGTCGGCCCCGAGCGCTGCGTGCCGCTCGGCGATGCGCCGGCGCTGGCGGAGCGACTGCGCGCGCTGTGGAGCGACCCGGGGCTGCGGCGCGAGGAGGGCGAGGCACTGCTGGCCCGGGTCCGCGAGCACCACTCGGAGGAGCGCTACGCGCGCGACCTGCTCGCGCTCTACGAGAGGGCGCGCACCACCAGCCCCCAGTAGGCGCGCTGGAGGGCCGCTAGGGGCGCCACCTCGGCCAGCGGCCCGAGGTAGGGACTGTCGAGGTCGGCGCTGAGCCTGCGGGCGAACTCCCCGGCGCCGATCACGCGGGTCGACTGGACGACTCGCCGCCGCGCGAGCATGGCCGGCAGGGCGCGCGCGACCGCCGCCTGCGCGCGCAGCTTCTGGCGCAGCCAGCCGCCGCGCGCCGCCACCGCCAGGAGGGCGAGCTCGGCGCCGAGCAGGGCGGGGGCCAGCAGCAGCAGCAGCGGGCCGGGATAGTCCGACACGATCGTCCACCAGCGGTTGCGCTCGAGCAGGAACCACTTGCGCCCGCCCTTGGCGAAGTCGTAGTCGTGCTCCACCCGCGCCGCCGGGGCGATCCCAACGGCCCAGCCGCCCAGCCAGAGCCGCAGCGAGAGGTCGAGGTCCTCGCCGTACATGAAGTAACGCTCGTCGAACCCGCCGGCACGCTCCCAGGCCTCGCGGCGCACGGCGAGCGCGGCGCCCGAGGCGAACGGCACCTCCGTCGGCGCGTCGGGCGCCTCGGCCAGCGGCCGCCCGCAGCGCCCCGCCCAGCCCATCCCGAGGAAGTGCGTGACGTTGCCCGCGGTGTTGATCGTCGCGCCGTCCTCCATCGTCACCAGGGCCTGCCAGGCGCCCCAGCGAGGGTGAGTGGCCGCCACTCGGCGCAACTCGTCCACGCATCCGGGCGCCGGCCGGGCGTCGGGGTTGAGGAACAGCAGCAGTGGCGCGCTCGCCAGGTCGGCACCGGCGCGCGCCCCCCCGGCGAAGCCGCGGTTGTCCTGCTCGACCACCCGTGCGCCCGGCGCCGTGGCGCGCACGGTGGCCACCGTCGCGTCGCGCGAGCCGTTGTCGACCACGATCAGCTCGTCGTCGACGCGGAGCTGCGGCGCGAGCGCCGCGAGCGTGTCGGCGATGTGGGCGGCGCTGTCGTGGGTGACCACGACGACCGCGATCGCGGTCGTCACCGCGTGGCTCCGAGCTCCTCGCGCCAAGCGTCCAGTGCGTCCGCGACGGTCCGCTCCAGCGGGATCTCGGGCTCCCATCCCGTGGCCGCGCGCAGCCGCTCGGCCGAGCCGCGCACCTCGGGCACGTCGTGGCCGCGCACGCGGGCGGGATCGATCTCGTGGCGTACCGGGACGCGGGCCGCCGCGCGGACCAGCTCGATCAGCTCGCGGACGCTGGCCGTCCGCCCGCTCGCCACGTTGTAGGCGCCGGGGTCGAGCCTCGCCGCCGCGACGTAGGCGCGGGCCACGTCGCGCACGTCCGAGAAGTCGCGCCGCGAGTCGGGATTGCCCGTGTGCACGACCGCCTCGGCGCCTCCGGACACCTCGGCCTCGGCCACCTGGCGCGTGATCGTGGCGACCACGTAGTCGTCGCTCTGCCCGGGCCCGGCGTGGTTGAAGGGGCGCAGGCGCACGACGCGCAGGCCCGTTGCGTCGGCGTACTGGCCGCCCAGCAGGTCCACGGCCGCCTTCGACACTGCGTACGGGTTCTGCGGGCGCAGCGGGGCCTCCTCGTCCACCGGCAGCCGCACCGGCGGGCCGTAGACCTCGCCGGAGCCGATCAGCACCACGGTCGCCCCAGGGGCCTCGTGGCGGACGGCCTCCAGCAGGTTGGCGGTCATCGCCACGTTCTCGGAGATCGTCTGCGCGGGCGCCTCCCACGAGCGCGCGACCGACGCCAGCGCCGCCAGGTGCCAGACGGTGTCAGGGGCGCTCTCCCGCACCGCTGCCCGGACCGCCTCGCCGTCGAGCAGCTCCAGCTCGTCGCGCGAGGGCGCCGTGGCCTCCGGCAGCAGGTCGAGCAGATGCGTTCCCGCGAAGCCAGCCCCGCCGGTCACGAACGCGCGGGCGCTCACCGCGCCGGCGCGCGTTCACGCAGCCAGTCGACGGTCCCGGCGATGCCGTCGCGCAGGTCCACCTGCGCCTCCCAGCCGAGCAGCCGCTTCGCCTTCTCCACCGAGGGCCAGCGGCGCTGCACGTCGACCTCGAACGAGGGCAGGTGCTCGAGCTCGAACAGGGCCGGGTCCTCCCCGCAGGCCTCCCAGATGATGCGCGCGATCTCGGCCACGGTGCGCTCGTCGGAGGCGGACACGTTGAAGTCCTCGTTCTCGCCCGACGGGTGCGCCATGGCCGCGACGATCCCGGAGGCGATGTCATCCACGTGGGTGAGCGTGCGGGTCTGCTCGCCCGAGCCGAAGATCGGCAGCGGGCGCGTGCCGGCCAGCACCTTGCGGATCACGTCGGGGACCATGTGCGCGATGCCCGGCTCGTCGTCGGGCAGCTCGCCCGGCCCGTACGCGTTGAAGGGGCGGCAGATCGTGTACGGCAGCTGGTGCTCGTCGTGGAGCGCGCGGCAGTACACCTCGCCCGCGAGCTTCGAGAAGCCGTACGCGGAGTGCGGAGCCGGGCAGTCGGCCAGATGCCCCTCGGTCGTGGGGAACTCGGTCGCCCGCTCGAACACCATCGACGAGGACACGTACACCAGGCGCTCGACACGCCGGTCGAGGGCGGCGCGGAAGACGGCGTTGTAGAGCCCGTTGTTCACCTCGAGCAGCGTGTGGGGGAGCTTGTGGAAGTTCGCGATGCCGCCCACGATCGCGGCCAGGTGGATCACGTGCGTGCAGTCGCTCATCGCCGCGTGGGCCTCGTCGGGCAGGAGCAGGTTGCCGGTGTGCACCTCGCACGACTCGCGCATCCATTCGGGCGCCTCGCGCTGGTCGGACACGCGCACCTGCCAGGCCGGGTCGCCGACGAGGCGGCGCACCACCGCCGCCCCGATCGTGCCGGCGCCCCCGGTGACCAGCACCCGGCTCACTCGGGGACCGCTGCGCGCTCGCGCACCGTGGCGAACACGCTTCCCGAGCCCGTCACGTTCCACGGGTCCACCAGCAGCACGCCGTCGGGCAGGTGGGCGAGCAGGTCCTCGAACCCGGAGTGGTTGGTCGCCACCACCACCGCCTCGGCCCCGTCGAGTGCGGCATCGAGCGGGTCGGAGCCCGAGCTCACGTGCGGGTCGTGGCGCGCCACGTGGGCGAGGTCGCGCTCCAGCAGGCGCACCAGCTTGAACGAGAGCGAGTCGCGCACGTCGTCGGAGTCGCGCTTGAAGGTCAGTCCCAGCACGGCGATCTTGCGGTCGCGCAGCGAGCCGCCGAGGCGTGCCTGGAGACCCTTGACCAGGAACAGCGGCACGGTCTCGTGCACGCGCGAGACCGCCAGCAGCATGCCGGGCGCGCTCGATCGCTCCTCCGAGAAGGTGAAGTCCTTGCGCAGGCAGGCGCCGGCGGTCAGCCCGGGGCGGGCGATCCCGCCGCGCGGGTAGTCGCGGTTGATCAGGTCGATCACCTCGAACACGTTCGCGTCGTACTGCTCGGACTCCATCATCAGCAGGTTGGGCAGCGCGAACTGCGTGTAGCGCAGGATGTTGGTCCAGATCTTGGCCAGCTCGGCCTGCACCGGCGTGGTCTGGACGATCTCGGCGCCGAACACCTCGAACAGCTCGGCCGCGCGCGCACCCGAGCCTTCGCCCACGCCGCCGACGATGCACGGCAGCGTCGCGATCTCCTCGAGGAAGTGGTTCTCCGCGATCCGCTCGGGCACGTGCGCCACGAACAGGTCCTCACCCACGCGGAAGCCACGGCGCTGCTCGATGTAGCCGGCGACCCAATCGGTCGTGCCGGGCGCGACCGTCGAGCGCAGGATCAGCGACTGGCCCTCGCGCAGGACCGGCAGCAGGTCGTCCACCACCTGCTTGACCTGAGACATGTCGATCTCGATGTGCACGTGCGCGGGCGTGCCGAGGGTCAGGACGATGTGGTCGGCGCCCGCGGCCTCCTGCACGCTGCGTGTTGTCGTCAGGTGGTCTGACCCCAGGACGCGCTCCAGCAGCTCCTGCGTGCCGGTTTCGCGGAAGGGCATGCGGCCCGCGGCCACCTGCTCCAGCACAGCCGCCTCACGCTCCACCCCGATCACGTCGATGCCGCGATCGGCGAAGGAGAGCGCCAGCGGCAGGCCAACCCGGCCCAGACCGACGACCGCGACGTTCATGGCCCGGAGGTTAGCCCGCGCGGCGGCGCCGCTCGGACAGGTACTGCCGGGCGAACGCGGCCACGAAGCGGGGATTGGTAGTCAGGTAGCGGCCCACCAGGCGCCGCGGCTCCTGCCAGGTGCGGTAGATCCACTCCAGCCCACGCTCCTGCATCCAGCCGGGCGCCATCGAGACGCGTCCGGCGTGGAAGTCGAACGCGGCGCCGACGCCGCACATCACCGGCACGTCGAGGCGGTCGCGCATCCGCGCCATCCACTTCTCCTGCTTGGGCACGCCGATCCCCACCCACAGCACGTCCGGGCGGGCCTGGTTGATCTGGCGGGCGACCGAGGCCTCCTCGTCGGCGGTGAGCGGCCGGAACGGCGGCGAGTAGCCGCCGACCACGCGAATGCCGGGGTGTCGACGGCGCAACGACAGGGCCAGCTGCACCAGCGAGCCCTGGTCGCGGCCGCCGTAGAGCCAGACGCGGTGGCCGCGCTCGGCCGAGTGCTGGGAGTAGCGCAGCATCAGCTCGGGCCCGTAGACGCGGTCGTCCAGCTGCTCGCCGAGCAGGTTGGCCGCCCAGACCACCGGCATGCCGTCCGGCACGACCATCGTGGAGCCGCGCAGCGCGGCGAGCATCTCGGGGTCGTCCTGGGCCACCATCAGCGCGTGCACCGGCGCGGCGCACACGTAGCCGCGCTCGCGGCGGTCGATCAGCTGGTCCATCACCGCGATCGCGCGGTCGTAATCGACCATCGACACCGGCACGCCGAGTATGGCCCGGGTCCGGACGTCTGCCGCCGCCGCCGGGGCGGGATGCGGCTCGGGCTGGCTGGAGTGCATTGGAATCGGGTGGGAGCGTAGCCGCGCCGCCGGAGGATGGTCCTCCGGATGACGTCGTATGGTCTGAACCCGTGCGTCCGGCCGGGGTTGCGCAGTCCGAGGAGGGTGCGCCGGGGCCCGGAGAGGCGCGGTTGCTCGCTTCGGGCGCGCTCCTGCAGCAGATCGCGCAGGGCGCCGGCCTGGTGGTGCTGCTGGCGATCGTCACGATCCTCGCCCGGCGGCTGTCGGTGGCGGAGCTCGGCGCCTACGGACTGGTGGCGTCGCTGGCCGGCTATCTGCTGGTGTTGCGCAACAGCGTCGCGAGCTCGGCGGTCAGGGCGATGGCGTCGGTGGTGGGGGACGAGCGCCGCATGGTGTTCTCGGCGGCCGCGGCGCTCTACGCGGTCGCCGGCCTCGCGACGGGCGTGCTGATCGCCGGCGCCGGCCTGCTGATCGCGGGGCTGATCCTCGAGGGCGACCTGGCCTCCGACGCCCGGACCGGTGCACTGGGCCTCGGCGCGCTGACCGCGGTGGGTGTTGCCGCCAGCGTCTGGCTCGACGCGCTGCGGGCCGAGCGCCAGTTCGCGCGAGCCGCCGGCACCGAGATCGCCGCGGTGCTGCTCTACCTGGCCTCCATGCTCGCGCTGATCTTCGCGGACGCCGGGCTGGGGGCGCTGATCGCGGCGAGCGGCGCGCTGCCGCTCTACAGCGGCACGCTGTCGGCGCTGGTGGCCGGCCGGCTCGGCCTGGGGCTGCGGGTGCGGCCCGCGGCCGTCACGCGGGCGCGGGTGATGGCGATCGTGCCCACCGCCGGCTGGCTGTTGGTGATCGAGCTCTGCAACGTCGCGGTGTACGCGTTCGGCCGAGTCATCCTTGGCGCGTACCGAAGCCCGGCCGCCGTGGGCCAGTACGAGGGCCCGGTGCGCGCCCACAACCTGCTCTACGCGCTCGGCGGCGCGCTCGCGGTGCCGGTGGTGCCGACCGCCTCGCGCTACGTCGCCGCCGGCGACCAGCGGCGCCTGCGCGACCTCGTCGTGCGCGGCACGCGCTACACGCTGGCGCTGTTCGTGCCGGTCTGCGTGACCCTGATCGTGCTGGCCGAGCCGATCCTCGACGCGTGGCTCGGCGACCGCTACGGCGGCGGCGGCGTGGCGCTGGCGATTCTGGTCTCGTACTGGCTGCTGTACGGCGGGCTGGTCGTGACGCCCGGCTTCCTGGTGGGCGCCGGCCGTGCGCGCGAGGTGGCGCGCATCATGCTCTGCGTCGCCGCGGCCAACCTGGTCCTGTCGCTCGTGCTGACGCCCGAGCTGGGGGTGGAGGGGCCGGCCGTCGGCACGGCCGTGCCGTTCGTGCTCGCGTTCCCGCTGATGTTGAGGTTGGGCCTGGGGGCGTCCGGCGCGTCCGTGGGGGACCTGAGTCGGCGGGCCTGGGCGCCGAACTACGCGCTCGGGGCGGCGCTCGCCGCGCTGCTCGTGCTGGGCCGAGCCGCGCTGCCCATGGATCTGACCACGGCGGTGGTGGGGCTGGCGGCCGGGGGTGTGCTGATCTACTGGGCCGCGTTCTACGGGCTCGTGCTCGATTCCGACGAGCGCGCGCTGGCGCGCGGCCTCGTCAGCCGCCCAGGCCGAGCTCGCTGAGCAGCGGCGCCTCGCGGTCGCGCGCCGACACCTCGACGTCGAGCTCCGCGGGCCACTCGATGCCGACCTCGGGGTCGTCGAAGCGGAAGCCGGCCTCGGCCGCGGGGTCGTAGTAGCTGGACACCTTGTAGACGACGTCGGCGAGGTCGCTCGTGACGCAGAAGCCGTGGGCGAAGCCGTCGGGCACGTACAGCTGGCGGTGGGTGTCGTCGTCGAGCGCGAAGGCCTCCCAGCGCCCGAATCCGGGCGAGCCCCGCCGGATGTCCACGATCACGTCGAGGATCGCGCCGCGGACGCAGCGGATCAGCTTCGCCTGGCCGGGCTGGAAGTGCATGCCGCGCAGCACCCCGAGGCGCGAGCGGGAGTGGTTGTCCTGTACGAACTCGTCGTGCACGCCGAGCTCGGCGAAGACCGCCTTGCGGTACGTCTCCAAGAAGAAGCCGCGCGCGTCGCCGTGCGCGGTGGGCTCGACCAGCACGGGACCCTCCAGGCGTGTCTCGAGGCGGCGCATGGGGCGCGCAAGCCTAGCCGTCCGAGGTGCGCCGGCGAGAGGGTGTGCTCCGTTCGGCGTCATATGCGTGCGCCTGGACTACCACCCCCTCCCCCGGCGCCTACGCCAGTCCGGGCTCCGCGCGGTCCGCGATCAGCCGCGCCAGGGCCAGCGAGGACGTGGCCGCCGGCGAGGGCGCGTTGCGCACGTGCAGGGCGCGCTCGGTCTCCGAGACGACGAAGTCGTCCACGAGCTTGCCATCGCGTCCCAGCGCCTGGGCGCGCTTGCCGGCGAAGCCGCCATCGAAGTCGCCCGGACCGAGCACGGGCACGTAGTCGGCCGCGGCGCGCGCGAGCGCCCGGCGGCTGAGGGCGTGGCGGATCTCCGTGATGCCCGTGCGCCACCACTTCAGCCCCATTCGAATCGTGCCCGGCCAGGCCAGGTCGCCCGGCGAGCGCGGCGCCAGCAGGGCCGTCGGGCCGAGCGACACGTGGCCGTCGATGTGGCGGGTCAGGTGCACGCCCAGGAACGGCAGCGCCGGGTCGGGCACCGGGTAGATCATCGAGCGCACCAGGTCGGTGCGCTCGGGGCGCAGGTACAGGTACGCGCCGCGGAACGGGACGATGCGCGGGTCGGGCGAGGCGCCGGCCATCACCGCCAGGCGGTCCGAGCCGACCCCGGCGCAGAAGACGGCGAAGCGGGCCCGGGTTTCGGAGCCGTTGTGCTGGAGGGCGATCCTGCCCGGCCTGGATTCCACACCGTCGACCCCGCAGTTCGTGACCACCGGCGTGCCCGCCGAGGAGAGCTGCGCGGCCAGCGCCCGGGCCACGTCGGCGAAGTCGACGATCCCGGTTTCCGGCGAGTGCAGCGCCGCCACGCCGCGGCAGTGCGGCTCGATCTCGCCGAGCTCGGCGGCCGAGAGGCGCCGCAGCCCCGGGACCTGGTTCTCGCGCCCGCGTCGCTCCAGCTCGTCCAGGCGCCCCAGCTCGCTGTCGTCGAGCGCCACGATCACCTTGCCGCAGCGCTCGTGGCGGATGCCCTCCTGCTCGCAGAACTCGTACATCGCGCGCGCGCCCTCCACGCACAGCTGCGCCTTGAGCGAACCGGGGAGGTAGTAGATCCCGGCGTGGATCACGCCGCTGTTGGCCCCCGTTTGCCCGCCGGCGACTGCCGAGCTGCGCTCCAGCACCGCGGCGCTCAGGCCGGGATGGCGGCGGGTCAGCTCGCGGGCCACCGCCAGCCCGAGGATTCCGCCCCCGACCACCGCAAGGTCGCACTCCTCCGGCGCCGTCACCGGCTCAGCCTGCTTGCTTCTGCGGCACGCCTCGAGCCAGCAGCTCGAGGTCGGCGTCGACCATCAGCTTGACCATGTCCTCGAAGGAGGTCGTGGGGGTCCAGCCCAGCTTCTCGCGTGCCTTGCCGGGATCGCCGATCAGGTGCTCCACCTCGGCCGGGCGCATGTAGCGCTGGTCCACGCGCACGTGGTCGGCGGGGTCGAGGCCCACGTGGGCGAACGCCAGGTCCACCAGCTCGCGCACGGAGTGGGCCTCGCCGGTGGCGATCACGTAGTCGTCGGGCTCGTCCTCCTGGAGCATCAGCCACATCGCCTCGACGTAGTCCTTCGCGTATCCCCAGTCGCGCTCGGCGTCCAGGTTGCCGAGCGCCAGCTCGTCCTTCAGGCCGAGCTTGATCGCGGCCACCCCGTGGGTGATCTTGCGGGTCACGAACTCCAGCCCGCGGCGCTCGCTCTCGTGGTTGAAGAGGATGCCGCAGGCGGCGTACAGCTCATACGACTCGCGGTAGTTGACGGTGATGAAGTGGCCGTAGCACTTGGCCACCCCGTACGGGGAGCGCGGGTAGAAGGGCGTGGTCTCCCGCTGCGGGACCTCGAGCACCTTCCCGAACATCTCCGAGCTGGACGCTTGGTAGAAGCGCGCGTCGGGCTTGACCTCGCGCATCGCCTCGAGGATGCGGGTCACGCCGACCGCGGTGAACTCCGCGGTCAGCACCGGCTGCGACCAGGACGCCGCCACGAACGACATCGCGGCGAGGTTGTAGATCTCGTCCGGCTCGCATTCGCGCAGCACGTCGACAAGCGAGCGCTGGTCGAGCAGGTCGCCCGTGTGGAGCGTGATCGCGTCGCGGATGCCCTCCAGGCGCTGGAAGGTCTCGGTGGAGGAGCGGCGCACCATGCCGTGCACCTCGTAGCCCTTCTCGAGCAGCAGCTCGGCGAGGTACGAGCCGTCCTGGCCGGTGATGCCGGTGATCAATGCGCGCTTGGAGGCCATGGCTAGTCGCGAACGAACGCGTCCGCCTCGGCGGGCTCCGCATCCCCGGTCGCCCGCTCATTGTTGCGGACATGCTCGTCCAGCAGCGCCAGGCGCTGCGCCAGCACCTTGGTCTGGTCCGACAGCCGCGACACGGCGAGGGAGAAGTGCAGGAGCAGCACCAGCACGAATCCGAACGCGATCAGGAACAGGGCGTTCGGCGGGTAGGCGACGCCGACCAGGTTGGCGATGTCCGCGAGCAGGTCGCGCCAGATGGCCAGGGCGAGCAGGACGAACGCGGACAGCAGCCAGAGCAGCGCGTAACGCTCGAGCAGCCGCCGCCTGCGCACGAGGTCGAGCAGCACCACGATCAGCCCCGCGGCCGCGATGATCGCCACGACCTGGATGCGCGCGTCCATCAGATGCCGTGTGCGGCAGCCACCGCCGCGTCGTCGCCGGGCTCCACGGTGGGACGCCGGCGCGCCAGCCCTACGAGCAGCGCCAGCATGACCTTGATCATGTAGTAGGTCGACTTCCCGGCGCCGGTGATGGAGGACACGCCGCCGCCGCGCTGGTACATCCGCACCGGCACCTCGCACATCCGCAGCCGGTGGGCGTGGACCATGAGGACCGCTTCGACCTCGGGGTAGTCGTGGGGATAGTCACGGGCGAACACGCCGATCGCCCGCCGGTTGTAGAGGCGGAAGCCGGAGGTGGGGTCGCTCACGCGCTGGCCGACGATCCGCGAGAGCACGAAAGCGAACAGGTGGATCCCGGTCCGGCGGCTCACCGGCGCCGGATACTTGTGGTCGTCGTTGATGAAGCGCGAGCCGCAGACGAGGTCGACCTCGTGCTCGGCCATCGCGTGCTCGAGCCGGCCGATCTCGGCGGGATCGTGCTGGAGGTCGCCGTCGACCTGCACCAGGTACTCGTAGCCGTGCTCCTGGGCGAAGGTGAACCCCGTCTGCACGGCGCCGCCGATGCCGAGGTTGAACGGGTGCGAGACCACGCGCGCGCCCGCCTCGACCGCCACGGCCGGGGTGTTGTCGGTCGAGCCGTCGTCGACCACGAGCACGTCGAAGTCGGGTGCCTCGCGGTGCAAGCCGCGCACCACCTTGCCGACGCAGGCGGCCTCGTTGTAGGCGGGGACGACGGCGAGCTTGCGTTCTGTTGAGCTGAGACCCATCCGGATGTGCCAACCGCTCAGGCCTGTCCTGGTTGCGGCAGGCCGGCCGAGGATAGCGACGGGGGACGCCGTTACCGGTGGGGGAGAGGGCTACAGTGGCGCGCTCGTGAAGGGCTCGCTGCTGATCGTCACCCAGTTCTACCCTCCGAGCAGCATGGTGGCGGCGCGCCGTCCGGCTGGGCTGGCGAAGTACCTGCGCCGCCTGGGCTACCGCGTCACGGTGCTCACCTCGACCGCGTGGAGCGACGGCACCTGCACGCCGGAGCCCGACGTCGTGCACAGCGCCGACCTGATGGGCACCAGGCTCAACTGGCGTCGCGACAACATGCGCGCCTGGACGAGCGGGTCGGGGGACTACGACGCCGGCGTCAGCCGCCTGGCTCGTGTGGTGGTCCCGGACACGACGCTCGCCACCTGGCTACCGCTGCTGCTGCCGGCCGCCCTGCGGCTGGCGCACAGGCAGCGCTTCGACTGCGTCGTCACGACGTCGGGCCCGGAGTCCGTGCACCTCGCCGGCCTCGCGCTCGCGCGCCGCATGGCCTGGATCGCCGACCTGCGCGACGGCTGGGGGTTCGAGACGCTTCACTCGTGGCCGACCGGCCTGCAGGCGCGCCTCGACGAGGCGCTAGAGCGCCGCGTGGCACGTCGCGCCGACCTGATGACGGCCGTGTCGGACCCGCTGGCCGAGGACCTGCGCACCCGGCTCGGCGCCGACGCCCACACCGTGACCAACGGCTACGACCCCGACGAGGTACCGCCGCGCACCGGGTCGAGCCCGCACCTGCGCGCGGACCGCTTCTCGGTGGTCCACACCGGTCGCATGGCGTCGAGCCAGCGCTCTCCGGCGGCGGTGCTCGAGGCGGTGCGCGCGCTGCGCGCGAGCGTGCCGGTGGAGGTCGTCTTCGCCGGACCGCTGACGCCGGAGGAGCGCGCGCTGATCGAGGCCCCCGACCTGGCCGGCAGCGTCAGCCATGCGGGCAACCTGCCCCGCGACGAGGCCCTGGGCCTCCAGCGCGAGGCCGACGCCCTGCTGCTGCTCACGGCCGGCAACCGCCGCGGCGAGGCGACCGGGAAGCTGTTCGAGTACCTCGGCGCCGAACGGCCGATCCTCGTGCTCGGCGAGCGCAGCGAGGCCGCGCGCATCGTCGGCGGCGCCGGCGCCGGGCTGATCGCGCCCGCCGACGAGCCTGGTGAGATCGCCCGCGCGCTCGAGCGGATCGCGTCCGGCGCGCTCCCCACCGAGAGCGCGCCGCGCGCCTACTCCTATCCGGAGATCGCGTCGCGCTTCGCGGAGCTCGTGGAGCTGGCCCGCAGCCGCGCCGACGCTCGGAACGCCACCCGGTAGAGCGCCTGCTCCACAGCCGCCGGCAGCGGGCGGCGGGCCCACCAGGTGCGGTACACCAGCCGCCCGGCCGGCCCGAGCTCGCTGGTCGCGGCCAGCTCGTCAGCGCGCGCGTAGAGCGCGGCGTGCTTCGCGCGGATGGCAGCGTAGCGGCGGCGGTAGTCGGCGCGGTCGGCGGACAGGCGCGAGCGCTCGTGGCGCCGGTAGTCGAGGACCACCTCCGGCACGCGGCGGCCCGTCCAGCCGTGCTCTAGCGCCCCCAGGTAGAAGTCCCAGTCCTCGTAGCCGGGGAGCGCGGCGTCGAAGCCCCCCACCGCCTGGAAGACCTCGCGGCGCATGAGGCTGGTGGCCATGACGATCGAACGGTGCAGCAGGCGGTAGGGGTCGTAGTCGGGGAAGGCGAGCCGGCCCGACCACGCGCCGAAGAACTCCGCGTCGCCGTACGCGAACCCGAGCTCGGCGTGGGCCTCGAGCGGCGCGCGCAGCGCGGCGAGTGCGCCCGGTCGCAGCCGGTCGTCGGCGTCGAGCATCAGCAGGTAGGGCGTGTCAGCGGCGCCGGCGCCGGCGTTGCGAGCCGCCGCGACGCCGGCGTTGTCCTGGCGCAGCAGCGTGACGCCATCGGGCAGCCGCTCGAAGGCGCGCCGTGTGTCCGAGTCGGTCGAGCCGTCGTCCACCACCACCACGAGCGCCGGCCCGCCCTGCTGGGTGAGCGCGCTGTCGACCGCCTCGGCGAGGAAGCGCCCGTGGTCGAAGCACGGGATGACCACGGTCACGTCCGAGTTCGGGGTCAACCGCCCTGCTCCGTGGCGCCATAGCCGCGTAGCCGCAGCGCGCCGTACGCGCGCCGGCGCAGCGGCATCAGCACCCGTGTGGCCAGCGGCAGCAGCGGCTTCGAGAGCGCGTCGATCGCGCGGGCGGCGCCGCTGGCCGCCCGGGTCGCCGGGCGACCGCGCGTGATCGGCAGCACGGCCTCCACGTCCTCGACCAGGCGCCGGTACGTCCACCGGCCGGACCCCACGACGTCACGGTACGCGGCCGCCGCGAGGCGCTCGCGCTCGACGTCGGAGGCCACCACCGCCAGGACCTCGTCGAGGTTGGCGAAGTCGCGGCGCAGCGGCACGTAGTGGCGCCCGCGTTCGAGCACGCCGTTGTAGTCACCCTCGACCAGGATCTGAGCCGTCCGCGTGGCGCACGCCTCGAGATGGCGCGGCGACAGCGCCCTCAGGTCGAGCTCGCCGTCCCTGCCTGGGAAGCAGGCGGCCTCCAGCTCCGAGAAGCTCACGCCCGGGCGCTCGGCCTGCACGCGCTCGGTGCAGGCGAGGACGGAGCCGTCCCGGTCGAGCACGCTCGCGCCGCCCTCCACGCCGATCGTCCACCGGCAGCTGGCCAGCCAGCGGTACCACGCATCGCCGAGCAGGGTGTCCTCCGGGCGCGTGGTGATGTCCACACGCAGCCCGAGCGCCTGCGCCCGCTCGCGGACCACGTCGGCGATCTCGGTCTTCAGCATCGCCTGGCGGCCGAGAAACGGCTTCGCCGGGCCGGTCCGGTACCCGATGTCGATCGTGCGCGGCCCGCCGCGCTCGACGATCGAGTCCACGCGCCTCACCGTGTCCTCGTCGAGGTAGCCGGTCAGGACGCGCGAGAAGCTGGTGCGCTCGCGATCGACGCCCGCGTAGATGAGCGGCCACTGCGACTCCGGAGCGACGGAGAACACGTGGTCGACGCCGAACTCGCGGATCACCTCCGAGACCTGGTCGGTGCCGAGGAACTCGTCCTGGGGGAGCGCCACCTGCAGCTCGGCGCGCTCGGCCAGCCGGCGCGCGCGCTTCATCACGCCCACGCGCTGCTCCGGCGGCGTCCAGCGCACCCAGCCCAGGAACGTCGTGTGCCACACGACCGCGTCGAAGCGCAGCGGCAAGTACGCGTTCGCCAGCCACGGCACGGCGAGGTTCACGTAGATGTAGTCGCCGCGGCCGTAGCGGCGGAACGAGTAGAGGTGATCCTCGATCGTCTTGCGCCAGGGCCAGTTGAGCGCGCAGTACGCGACGGCGACCATCGCTAGACGACCCCGTCGGGGCCGCGGATGCCGAGCAGCCGCCGGATGCGGCTCGTGACCGGCTGAACGAAGTGGATCAGGCGCTGAACCCGCGGACGCGACAGGACCCAGAACAGCCCCCATTCCGCGCGGCGGCGCAGCTGTCGCTTGCGCAGGCCGTCGGCCAGCGCGGCGTCGACCGTCGCGGCCGCGGCGGCGTCGGGCCGGCCGTTCAGCCCGGCCGCTGCGAGCGTCTCGTCCACGCCCCCGATCAGGCGCCCGTAGCCCCACTCGCCCGACGCGATCAGGTCGCGGTAGGCGTTCTCGGTCAGCTCCCGGCGCACGTCCGCGTCGCCGATCAGCCGCAGCACCTCGTCGATGTTCGAGAAGTCCTTCGCCAGCGGTATGTAGTGCACCATCGGCTCCATCGCGCCCGAGTAACGGCCCTCGAAGAGCACCTGGCAGACCCTCAGTGCGGCCGCCTCGAAGTGCCGCGGGCTGATCGTGCGGTAGTACACGACGTCCTCCCACCGCGGCAGCGTCTCCAGGTCGTCCAGCCCGACCTCCTGCCCGGTGCCGGTGCGTTCGAGCCACTCGGTGAAGACCTCGTCCTCCAGGTCGAACGCGGACACGCCGGACTCCACGCCCAGCACGCAGCGGCAGTCGGCCATGAAGCGATACCAGTCGTCGCCATAGAGGCGGTCGCCCTCGCCCGTGGCCACGTCGAGGCGCAGCCCCCTGCCGGCGGCCAGCTCGGCGAAGCGCACCCCGATCTCGTGCTTCTCCATCGCGCCGCGGCCGAGGTAGGCCGGCAGCGGACGGCCGCGGTAGCCCACGTCGACCGTCCGCCGCGCGTCCGGCTTCGCGAAGCGGCGCCCGACCTCCGGCAGCTGCTCGGGCACGTAGCCGGGCACGTTCGAGACGAGCTTCGGAACGCTCGTGTAGCGCCCGTAGACCTTTGGGAACTCCGATGGCTCCAGGCAGGTGTAGACGCAGTCGAAGTGGTGCTCGTCGAGAAAGCGAAAGCGGCGCTGGCAGCGGGTGCACTCGTCCTGGAAGAACGCCACCTTGTAGGCGCTCGACGCGTCCAGCCACTCGAGCCAGCGCTCGTCGAGCCGGTACGGCCCCATCCCGAAGACGCAGTAGTGCACGATCACAGCCCGGAAGTCGACCCCGCTCAACGCCGGCGGGAAGCCGAGGTCGGTGTTCACCTGCCAGATGCGGTGCCGCGAGTGGGCCGCGAACGAGTTGACGTGCTCCATCACGGTCGACGCGTCCTTGATCCAGGGCGCGTCGGGCCGGTGATAGACGAGCAGGACGCCGTCGACCACGGGTCGCTACTTGCGGGCCGTGATGTACAGGTCCAGCCCGAGGACGCGGTCCACGTTGCCGAGCAGGCGCTCGCGCGGCACGAAGCGCGTGTTGTCGAAGTTGCGAACGTCCACGTCGACCCGCGAGAACGCGCCGAACATGCCGCGCACGCCCCCGCGCGTCCAGTAGTCCACGTGCGGGGCCGCGTCGCCGGCGGCGTTGGTGTCGTACATGGCCGCCTGATCGTCGGCCGAGCGCCCGCGGCGCAGCAGCCCGGGCAGGCGCACCTTGAGCAGCTGGCGCAGCGAGTGGGCGTTGTAGAGCATCACCACGGCGGTGCCACCCGGTCGCAGCACGCGGTGGACCTCGGTCACCGCCCGCGGCGTGTTGCCGGTGTGGTGGAGACACCCGATCGTGAACAGGTAGTCGAAGCGCCCGTCCTCGAACGGCAGCTCCAGCGCCGACGCCTGGATCACGCGCGACTCCGCGCCGTCGCCCTTGCCGGCGAGTCGCAGCCGGTGGCGGACCATCTCGACCGGGCCCTCGGCGATGTCCACCCCGTGGTAGTGCGCACCGCGCTCGATCAGCAGCGCGCTCAGCGTGCCGTAGCCGAGCCCGATCTCCAGCAGCTCGGCGCCCTCGAGGCTCGCCGGCACGTACGAGTCGAGGTACGGATAGCTCGCCATGTATGCGGAGTCGAAGCGGGCGAGGCTGTCGGCGGAGGCGTCATCGACGCCGATCTGGCGGGCGAGAGCCGAGCCGCAGAGCTCGTCCCAGAAGGCGGCGTTGCGGGCGTCGGTCGCGGTTTGACCGGGAGCGGGCATGGCCGCCACCTTAGCCGCCTCGGCGGCCCGCCCTATCATTGCGGCGCCGCATGGAGCTCACGGGCAAGAGATTGGTGGTGATCGGCGGAGCGGGCCTGATCGGCTCGCACACCGTCGACGCGCTGCTGGCCGAGGACGCGGCCGAGATCGTCGTCTACGACACCTTCGGCCGTGGCCGCATCGAGAACCTCGAGGAGGCGCTCAAGGATCCGCGCGTCTCGGTCTTCGAGCTGGGCGGGGACATCACCCGCACCGACCTGCTCGACGCGGCCCTCAAGGACGCGGACGGCGTGTTCCACTTCGCGGCGCTGTGGCTGCTGCACTGCCACGACTACCCGCGCTCGGCGTTCGAGGTCAACGTCGGCGGCACGTTCAACGTGCTGGAGGCGTGCGTGCGCAACGGCGTGGAGCGCCTCGTCTACTCCTCGTCGGCGTCCGTCTACGGAGACGCCGTGGAGGAGCCGATGACCGAGGACCACCCGTTCAACAACCGCAACTTCTACGGGGCCACGAAGATCGCGGGCGAGGCGATGGCGCGCGCGATGCACGACCGCTACGACCTCGACTACGTCGGGCTTCGCTACATGAACGTCTACGGCGCCCGCCAGGACTACCGCGGCGCGTACATCGCGGTGATCATGAAGATGCTCGACTCGATCGACCGCGGCGAGCCGCTCGTGGTCTACGGCGACGGCAGCCAGGCCTACGACTTCGTCTACGTCAGCGACTGCGCCGCCGCGAACGTCTGCGCCATGAAGGCCGAGGCCACCGACCGCTTCTACAACGTCGGAACGGGCGTGCGCACGACGATCATGGAGGTGGCCGAGGCGCTGCTTCAGATCACCGGGTCGGACGTGGGCATCCGCCACGAGCCCGCCGGGCTCACGTTCGTGAAGAACAGGATCGGCGATCCCGAGCAGGCGGCGCGCGAGCTCGGCTTCCGCGCGAGCGTGCCGCTGGATCAGGGCCTGCGCGAGCTGATCCAGTGGCGCACCACGCACAGCGCCAAGGTCGACGAGCTGCGCCGCGCCGCGCTCGTGGACTCCTAGCGACCCGCTCGGATCAGCTCCATCTGCTCGTGCGTCGCGATCCGCTCCAGCGGGACCCCGAGCTCGGCGGCCAGCTCGGTCAGCTTGCTGCCGATCGTCCCGTAGCGGTCGCGCCACCAGAACGGGTGGATCAGCATCTGCACGCGCTCCGCGTAGCGCTCGCGCAGCAGCGCGGCCGGGTCGTCGTTGCCGCGCCAGTCCTGGTTGGAGTCCGACAGGTAGGCGATCTCGTCGAAGAAGCGCGGGGCATAGGTGTTCACGAGGCCAGCGGGCAGCCCCACGCCACCGACGGGGCGCCGGCCCGGCATGTGGAACGAGACCGGGGTGACCGTCACGCCGAACAGCCGCTCGAGGCGGGCGACGTCGGCGGCCACTCCGGCGACCACGGCGGCGTCGTCGGCGATCTCGCTCGCGTCGAAGTGCAGGCCGAGCGCGTGGCCCTGCTCCAGCACCTGCTCGATCGCCTCGCGGTGGGGTGCCTCAGCGGCGTCGTACCAGGGGCACGACGCGTGGACGCAGTAGGTCGCGGCGACCCCCATGCGAGCCTCGAGGCGCGCCATCTCCACGGCGCGCGGCGGCGAGTAGTCGACGTCGTGGCGCAGCAGCACCAGCGGCGGCGCGGAGTCCAGCTCGTCGAAGCGCGCGAACCGGTAGCCCCCCGCGAGCGCCGCCTCGAGGTAGGTGGCGTAGCGCTCCAGCGTGAACGGCTCTCCGCTCACGTCAGGCGGATGCCCTCGGCGAACGGGCGCGGCTCGAACGGCCCGTACAGCTCACGCAGCCGCGTGAGGTCGGCCACCCAGCCGCCGGGCTCCGGGCCGTCGACGTGCGAGAGGGTGGGCGCCCGTCCGAGGGCGTCGCCGATTGCCTCCGCCAGCTGACCGACGCCCAGGCGCTCGGCGCCACCCACGTTCACGAGCTCGAAGCCCGGCCGGTCGCGTCCGATCGCCTCGTGCATGACGGCGGCCACGTCGCCCACGTGGATCGGGCTCAGCAGTACGCCCTCGCGGCCCTGGACGGTCACCGCGCGACCCTCCCGTACGCGCTCGATCAGGTCCGCCACCAGACGCCCGCGCTGTCCGGCCCCGTAGACCGTGAACAGCCGCAGCGCCGTGCAGGGAACGAGCTCGGAGAAGGCCTCGCAGAGCAGCTCGGCGCCGCGCTTGGAGGCGCCGTACAGGGACCGCGGATCGAGCGGCGAGCTCTCGTCGAGCGGCTGCGGGCTGGCTCGGTACACGGTCGCGCTCGAGGCGAGCACGAAGCGGCGCGCCCCCGCCGTGCGCGCGTAGTCGAGCAGGCGCGCGGTGGCGCCGACGTTCACGTCGACCACGTCGTCGAGGTGCTCGGGGAGGTCGCGATCGCGACGCGACTGCGCCAGGTGCACCACCGCGTCCGCTGACGCGGGCAGCGAGGTCTGGAAGCCCGCCCGCGTCACGTCCGCGTTCACCCACGTGACCGGTGGCGACGCAGCCGACTCGGGCGGAGGGTCGCCGCGCGTGAGGCCGATCAGCTCGACGTCCGGCGGCGCGCTGCGGAGGAGCTCGGCGCCGAGGAACCCTCCGGCGCCGCTGACCAGCACCCTCACCGTCTGGGCGCGAGCTTGAAGAAGTGGTTGGACCGGTACTCGTCGACGGGCATGTCCTCGCGCTCCAGCAGCTCCAGGCCGGCCTCGGCGAACAGCACCTCGGACTCCGAGGGATCGAGGCGCTTGACGTGGAACAGGTCGTCGGCGCCCTCGGGACGCTCGAGCCGGCGATACCACTCCGGCGAGTGGCCGGGCGGCGGCGCGCCCGGATCCTTGTGCCCGACCCAGGCCGCGATCGTGCCGTCGTCGCTGAGCACTCGCCGCGCCTCGGCGAGCGCGGCGTGCGGCGAGACGAAGTGGTCGAGCGTGGTCGCGAACAGGACGCGGTCGAAGCTGCCATCCCGAAACGGCAGGTACTCGGCCAGCGCGCGCAGCTGGGCGTAGTCCGCCCGGGTCTCGCCCACGAGCGGATCCACGCCCACGAAGCGGGTCCCCTTGGCGTGCACGCCGAAGTAGGCGGGCCACGGCTGCGGGCCGCAGCCGATGTCCAGCACCAGCCCGCGCAGGTCGCAGAAGCGGGCGAAGGCCGTGGCGTCCTCGCGCTCGCCGACGGCCATGTTGCGCTCCGGGTCCTCGCGGTAGCCCACCTGGCCGTTGGCCTGAAGCGCCTCCCAGGTCCTCCAGGTGTCAGACGACCAGCGGTCCGGCGAGGGCGTGAGCTCCCAGCCGGACGCGAGCCGGGGGTACGCGCGTCCACAGCCGCCGCAGCGCAGCTCCCCGCCGTCGGTGGCGGCTAAGCTGCCGGAGCAGTCCGGGCAGGCGAGCAGCCGCGGCAGCTCCTCGAGTCCGAGCCCGTTCGAGGGGACCACGCTCGCGTCGCGTCGGGACATCGGGCGCCTAGGGTAGCTGCGACCGCTCATGTGTGGAATTGCCGGAATCCTCAACCTCGACGGCGAGCCCGTCTCACCCGTCGTCCTGCGGGGGATGTCGGACGCGCTGCGCCACCGCGGTCCGAACGGGGAGGGTCACTACAGCGACGGCCCGCTCGGCCTGGCGCACCGCCGGCTGGCCGTGCTCGACCCGAGCCCGGCGGCCAGCCAGCCGATGGTCACGGCCGACGGCCGCTACGTGCTCGACTACAACGGCGAGGTCTACAACTTCGAGGAGCTGCGCGGAGAGCTCCAGGCGCTCGGCTTCTCGTTCCGCTCGACCGGCGACACCGAGGTCGTGCTCAACGCGTTCGCCGCCTGGGGCGAAGAGGCGCTCGAGCGCTTCAACGGGATGTTCGCGCTGGCCGTCTGGGACCGCGACGAGCGGCGTCTCACGCTGGCGCGCGACCGGTTCGGGATCAAGCCGCTCTACTGGGCGCGGCTCGGCGAGGCGTTCGTGTTCGCCTCCGAGGTCAAGGGCATGTTCCCGCACCCGGCCTGGCGCACCGAGCTGGACTTCGAGGCGCTGGCGGAGTACCTCACGTTCCAGAACCTGTTCACCGACCGCACGCTGTTCCGGGGCGCCTCCCTGCTCCCCGCCGGGTCGGTGGTGCGCGTGGACGCCCGCGACGGCGTCGGCGCGCCGAGGCACTACGTGGAGCTCGACTTCGCCGAGCCCGACGAGGCCGGCGACCCCGCTGAGTACCTGGAGGAGCTGCACCGCCTCTTCCACCAGGCGGTCAACCGCCAGCTCGTGGCGGACGTGCCGGTCGGCTCGTATCTCAGCGGGGGCATGGACTCGGGCTCGATCACCGCGCTCGCCGCGCGCCAGCTCCAGGAGCTGAAGACGTTCACGGTCGGCTTCGACCTGCGCTCGGCGTCCGGGCTCGAGCTGGCCTTCGACGAGCGCGACAAGGCCGAGCACATGTCCTACCTGTTCGACACCGAGCACTACGAGATGGTCCTCAAGGCCGGCGACATGGAGCGCGTGATGCCGCGCCTGGCCTGGCACCTCGAGGAGCCGCGCGTGGGGCAGAGCTACCCCAACTTCTACGCCGCCCAGCTGGCCTCGAGCTTCGTGAAGGTGGCGCTCTCGGGCGCCGGCGGCGACGAGCTGTTCGGCGGCTACCCCTGGCGCTACTACCGCGCCGTGGTGAACGAGGACTTCGACGACTACGTGGACAAGTACTACCGCTTCTGGCAGCGGCTGCTGCCGGAGGACACGCTCGACCGGATGCTCGTCGCCGATCGCGGCGGAGCTGGGCGCGGTCGACGCGCGCGACATCTTCCGCGGCGTGTTCGACGGGCGCCCGCGGCAGGTCACGCGCCCGGAGGACTACGTCAACCACTCGCTCTACTTCGAGGCCAAGACGTTCCTGCACGGCCTGCTCGTGGTCGAGGACAAGCTGTCGATGGCGCACGGGCTCGAGACGCGGGTGCCGTTCCTCGACAACGACCTCGTGGACTTCGCGCAGCGCGTGCCGGTGCGGCTCAAGCTCGGCAACCTGGCCGAGGTCGTGCGCCTCGACGAGAACGAGCCCGGGCCGAAGACCGAGCGCTTCTTCCAGCGCACGCGGGACGGCAAGCTGCTGCTGCGCGACGCGATGAGCCGCTACATCCCGGCGGAGCTCACCCAGGCCGAGAAGCAGGGCTTCTCGGCCCCCGACGCGAGCTGGTTCCGCGGCGAGAGCATCGACTACGTCAGGCGCCGGCTGATCGACTCGGACGCCGCCATCTACGAGTTCCTCGACCGCGACGTGGTGCGCGAGCTGGTGTCCGAGCACCTCGGTGGCCGGGCCAACCGGCGTCTGCTGATCTGGTCGCTGCTGTCCCTCGAGGAGTGGTCCCGCACGTTCCTCGGCGACTAGCCGTCAGCGCAGCAGTGCGGCGGCGCCGGCCGCGCCGCAGCTCATCAGCGCGTCCACCGCGGACAGTCCCGGGACCTGGCGATCGCCGGGCTGGGGGTACGCGGGGTGTGCGAACCCCAGCCTGCGCAGCTCGATGCCGGCCTCAGCGAAGCGCTCGTCCTCCTGGTAGCCCGCGGCGCCGTCGCCGCTCAGGTAGGTGTCGCCGCCCGCTGCCCTGGTCAGCTCGATCAGCCGCTCGGTGCCCGTCGAGCCGACCCCCAGCGCGGAGCTGCGCACGAGCTTCGACTCGTCGAGCGAGAGCAGCCCGGCGAGCGCCCGGATGCCGGTCTCGTTGAACTCCGCCAGCTCGTCCGTGGCCTGTTCCAGCACTCGTTCGACGGCGGGCATGGTCTCCTCGAACCCGGGCGCTTGCGCGTAGCTCTGGGCGATCGTGCGGATCAGCTTCGTACGCCAGCGCTGGTCGGCCTGGATGCGCATCTCGGCGATGCTGCGCACGCCGTGGTAGCCGCGGTCCACCGGGACGGTCACCCATGCCGGCTCGCCGGCGACCAGGAGCTGGACGCGGTTCGTCCACGTGCCGCCCTTCTTCTGGAACTGGGCGTCGTCCAGCAGGACGAACACGTCGGCGCGCTCCAGCTTCGCGAAGAAGCCGAGCCAGGGCAGGAAGTTGGGCTGGTGGATCGCGACGGTCCGGCTCACGCCCGCCCGCCGGCGTCGCTGGCGAGGATGCCCATCATCACGACGTCGCGCGGCTGCCCGTCGATGAACGCGCCCTCGCGTCGCACGCCCTCGTGGGTGAAGCCGGCCTTCTCGTAGCAGCGGATCGCGGGGGCGTTGTCGGCGAACACGTGCAGCTGCACACGGCGCAGCCCGAGGTCCGCGAAGGCGTGGCCCACCAGCAGGCCGACGGCCTCGGTCCCGTGTCCCTGGCCGCGCTGTCCGGCGGCGCCGATGCGGATCTGCAGCTCGGCGAAGCGGTGCACGGAGTCCACGCCCACGAGCTGGCAGGTGCCGATCAGGCTGTCGTCCTCGTTGAGGCGGATGCCGAAGATCGCGACGTCGTCGCGCTCGCGGATCGCGTCGAACCAGCGCTCGTGATCGCGCTCGTGCACCGGCTTGTAGGGCGCGTTGAGCAGCACCAGCTCGCGGTCGTTGATCCACTCGAACAGCGGCGCGAGGTCTTCGTCGCGCAGCGGCGCCAGCGATACCCGCTCGCCGCGGATCACCGGAAGCTCTCCGTGCCGGGCCGGCCCGCGAGCAGGCCGCCGTAGATCGCGTCGAAGCGGGCGCCCGCCGCCTCGGCCGAGTGCCACTTGACCGCGAACTCGCGGCTGCGGCGACCGATCTCGCGCCGCTTGTCGGGATGCTCGATCAGGTCGAGCAGCACCTCGCGCACGGTGTCAGGGGTGGCGCTCACGATCGGCAGCTCGTCCACGTAGTCGGGGATCTCCTCACGCATCTGGGCCAGCCACTCGGGACGCAGATAGCAGACCACGGGCTTGCCCAGCATCATCGCCTCGCGCGCGCTCGCCCCGAAGAAGCCGTAGGTGAGCATGTCCACCACGATGTCGGCCTGGGCCTGGTAGTAGCGCAGCTGACGGTTCGGCACCTCGTCGAGGAAGATCAGCTCCACGTCGTGCCCCTCGCGCTTGAGCTGCTCGACCAGCGGCACGTAGATGTGGGTGGACTTGAGGTTGCGGTTGGTGCCGACCTGGCTGCGGCTGAGCGAGTTCCCGACCGCGTGGTAGATCTTCACCGTGCTGTCGGCGAAGGGCAGCCGGTAGTTGGCCGGTACGAGCAGGTCGGGTCGCCAGAAGCTCGCGTCGAGGCAGTAGAACTCGGGCACCTCGTGCACGCGGCCGTCGAGGTTGTAGTCGATCCGGTTGCCGCCCAGCAGCACCTGGTAGTCCGCGACGCTGTTGCGGAACTGGCCCCAGGCGAGGTTGCGCTCGTCGCTGCAGATCGCCGGCACCTCGCGCCACGGGCACTCGTTGCAGATCGGCTCGTCGCCCCAGCTGGCGAACGAGGTCTGCGACACGCCGTCGAGGCAGCCGTTGTTGGTGTACACGACCTTCTTGCCGAGCCGCTTGAGCAGGCGAATCTCCGCGCCCGCACGCAGGCGACGCTCTACCCACTGCTGCAGCGAGCCGCCGAAGCTCATGCCGTGCGCGTTGCTGAAGTGGAAGATGTCGTAGTTGCGCAGCGTCCACTGGTAGAAGAGCAGCTGGCGATAGCGGTCCCAGCGGTCGCGCGGCTCCATCCGGTAGTCCTCGCCGTGGTAGTACGGATCGGTCGCCGGGCTGGCGTCCCAGTTGAACACGTCGGCGCGCCAGCCCAGCTCGCGCAGCGCCCGCGAGAGGTACCAGGCGTTGTAGTAGGCCTGCCCCACGTAGAGGACGCGGCCGCGCTGTGGGACGGCGTTCATGCCGGCGGCGGGGTCGCCGGGTCGGCGGCGCGGACCGTCCACTCCGTGGGGGCCCGCACGAACCCGCGCACCACGTTCCACGGGTAGTGGTCCTCGCCCTGCTCGGCCACGTTCAGCGCGACGAAGGTCAGCACCTGCTCGACGTAGTCCCAGGTCAGCCCGCTGCGGCGGTGGAATCCCACGTCCACATTGAAGTCGCCCGGCAGCAGCGTGGTGTCGATCGCGGCGTCGATGGACCATGTCCCCGGCTCGAGCGCCAGCGGCGGCGCTCCTCGGTCGATGTTCTGCACGGTCACGGCGCGGGTCCCGTCGGCCCCCGACAGCCCGAGCTCCACGACGCCCTCCTCGAGCGGCCGCACGACCTCGAACTGGAGGCGCAGCATGAACGGCTGGCCCAGCAGCACGCTCTCGAGCGGCTCGCCGTCCACGGTGAGCAGCTCCACTCGGCGCAGGCGCGCGTCGCCCGTGCCCACGCGCGGCACGTCGTCGCCCACCTCTGCCACCCCGCCGTGCTGGTGCGAACCGACCTGCTTCAGGTAGGCCGCCACCACGTCGCGGCTGGCCCCGTCCGCCGCCACGCCCCCGTCGTCCAGCCAGATCGAGCGCTCGCAGAGCCGCTGGATCGCCGACAGGTTGTGGCTCACGAAGATGATCGTCCGGCCCTCCTCGTCCACCACGTCGCGCATCTTGCCGAGGCACTTGCGCTGGAAGTCGGCGTCGCCCACCGCCAGCACCTCGTCCACGAGCAGGATCTCGGGCTCCAGGTGGGCGCCGACCGCGAACGCCAGGCGTACGTACATGCCGCTCGAGTAGCGCTTGACGGGCGTGTCGATGAACTGCTCGACGCCGGAGAACGCGATGATCTCGTCGAGCTTCGTGTCGACCTCGGCGCGGCGCATGCCCAGGATCGAGCCGTTGAGGTAGATGTTCTCGCGGCCCGTGAGCTCGGGGTGGAAGCCGGTGCCCACCTCGAGCATGGTGGCCACCCGGCCGCGCATCGTGATGCGGCCGTGCGTTGGTGCGGTGATCTGCGCCAGCAGCTTCAGCAGCGTGCTCTTGCCGGCGCCGTTGGCGCCGATCAGGCCCACCACCTCGCCCTGCGCCACCTCCAGCGAAACGTCCCGCAGCGCCCAGAACTCCTCGCGCTCGGCGGGAGCGGCACGCCCGCCGAACGGGGCCCGTATCACCCGCCCGATGCGCTCGGAGAGCAGACCACTCGGCCCGTCGCCGGCGCCCAGCCGGTAGGACTTGCCCACGTGGTCGACTGCGATGGCGACCGTGTCGTTCAACGGCTCAGATCATGTCCGCGAAGCTGCGCTCGGCGCGTTGGAAGAACAGCGCGCCGGTCACGAGCAGCACGATCGCGGCGCCGAACGGGATCAGCACGATCGCGCCCGGCCAGTCGCTGCCGTCGAACAGCATCCAGCGGTAGAGCTCGAGCACCCCGACCATCGGGTTGAGCGCGTACAGCGGCTGCAGGTTCTCCGGCACCAGGTCGAACGGGTAGAGGATCGGCGTGATGAACAGCCCGACCTGCACGAGGAAGGGCACGACCACCTGCACGTCGCGGTACTTCACGTGCAGGGCCGACAGCCACAGGCCCAGGCCCAGCGCCACCCCGAGGGCCAACGGCATCAGCAGCGGCAGCAGCAGTATCTGCGGACCGATCTCCACGTTGTAGACCGCAAGCGCCGCGAACACGACGAGCAGGGCCAGGCAGAAGTCGAACGCCGGCTGGATAACCGCGGCGATCGGGATGATCACGCGCGGGAAGTACACCTTCGAGATCAGCTGGGCGTTGGCGACCGTGCTCTGCGACGCCAGCGACATCGCGTTCGCGAAGAACAGCCACATCACCATCCCGGAGAGCGCGAATACCGGGTACTCCACCCCGTTGCCCGACGGCACGTTGGCGAGGTTCCCCAGGAACACGCTGAACACGATGCCGAGCAGCAGCGGCTGCAGGATCGCCCACAGCGCGCCGACGGCCGATTGCTTGTAGCGCACGGTCAGGTCACGCCGGGCGAGCCGGATCAACAGGTCGCGGTACTCCCACAGCTCGCGCAGGTTGGGGAACGCGAGCCGCGTCTGCGGCTCGATCACCCGGGGAGCTGGGCTCAGCGTCATACGACCAGCGGCTCGAGCCCCGGCACGCGGTCGGCGTGCCTGGCCATGCAGCGCTCGATCCAGTCGAGGTTCGCGCGCGTCCACTCGATCGTGCGCTCGAGGCCGTCTCGCAGCGGCATGCCGGCCTCGAAGCCGAGCTCGCGTGCGGCCTTGTCGGTCGACCCGAAGCGCTGCCCCGAGTGGTCCCAGTCGCGCGCCGGCGTCAGGGCGATCGGCGTGGGGTTCTCCGTGAGCTCGTTCACGAGCTCCGCCAGCTCCTTGATCGTGGTCTCGCGCCCGCTGGCCAGGTTGTAGACCTCGCCGGCCTGGCCGCGCTCGGCACACGCGATCAGCCCGTCCGCCATGTCGCCGACGTAGATCAAGTCGCGCGACGCGATCCCGCCGTTCTCCACCGGCAGCGCCTCCTGGCGCAGGGCCTTGTAGATGAAGGTGGGGGTGACGTTGCGCCACACCGTGTTCACGGTCCCGCGCCACTGGCCCGCGCCGAGCACCTCGCCGGGTCCGTAGACGTTCTGGAAGCGCGCCTTGACCACCGGCAGGCCGTGACGCGAGTGGTAGTAGTTGGCGTAGTACTCGCCGATGATCTTCGAGATTTGGTAGGGGCTGTCGAGGTGCAGCGACACCGGGGCGTCCTCCTGCGTCGCCTCGGCCCCTTCGAAGGTCTTCTCCGCCACGGTGCAGCCGGCCGAGGCGTAGACCAGCCGCTTCAGCCCGTCGTGATCCTTCAGCGCCTCGAACAGGTTGAGCGTGGTGAGCGTGTTGTGCTCGTGGTCGGCGAGCGGGTTGGCCATCGAGCTCTGGTTGCCGTGGTAGGTCGAGAGGTGGAAGACGTAATCGAGATCCCGCGGGAGCGAGGCGAGCACCTCGGCGTCGTTGATGGACGCCTCGATCAGCCGCACCCGCTCGTCGTCGGGCAGGTTCTCCCGCTCCGACGACAGCAGGTTGTCGACCACGAGCACCTCGCTCGGGGAGGACGCCAGCAGCGCGCGGACGAGGTTGGAACCGACGAAGCCGGCGCCGCCCACGACGAGGATGCGCTGTCCCTCCTTCAGCACGTCACTCCCCCACGCGCAGGTGCGTGAACGTCTGCTCGATGCCGCGCTCGCGGTAGTAGTCGATCGCGCGCCGCACCCCTTCCGAGAGCGGCGTCTTCGGCTCCCAGCCGAAGTCGGCCTGCACCCTGGAGGGGTCGAGCAGGATCGTGAAGGCGTCGTCCTCGCCCTTCGGGCGCACCTCCACCTCCTCGTCCAGCTCAACCTCCGGTAGCGCCTCGATCGTGGCGTCGAACAGCTCCTTGATCGAGAAGTCCGAGCCCGAGGAGATGTGGTACGCCCCGTGGCCGGTGCCGTCCAGGACCGCCTGCGCCACCACGTCCACGAGGTCGTCCACGTAGATGAAGTCCCGGCGGGTGTCCATCACGAACACGCCCTTGCCCTCGGTCAGGCGGTGGTAGAAGGTCGGCAGCGGCCCCGAGATGTTGCGCGGCCCGTAGGCGTTGGCCAGCCGGAAGGACAGCCAGTCGATCCCCGACATGGCGATGTACTGCTCGCCCGCGGTCTTCGAGATCGCGTAGCTCGAGTCGGGGCGGATCGGGTGCTCCAGCGTCACCGGCTGCTCGATCGGCGTGGTGCCGTAGCACAGCGCCGTCTGGAAGTAGAGCAGCCGCTGCACGCCCACCGCCTGGCTCGCGCGCACCACGTTCACGGTGCCGAGGGCGTTCGTGGACACGTCAGGTCCCCAGGCATCGGGGTCCTTGTACGAGGCCGCGGCGTGCACCACGAACTCGGGCTCGAACTCCCGCCAGGTCCGGTCCACGACGTCAGCGTCCTCGATCGTGCCCTCCACGATCGCGAGGCCCTCGCGCTCCTCCAGGTTGTCGCGCCGGCCGGTGGCGTAGTTGTCGATTACGAGGACCTGGTGGTCCTCAGCCAACAGCCGATCGGCTAGGTGCGAGCCGATGAACCCGCCCCCGCCCGTGATCAGGACCTTCACCGTTGCTTCCTTTCGTCGTCAGCAGATCTTTGAACTCCGAC
Source organism: uncultured Thermoleophilaceae bacterium (assembly GCA_963716215.1). Taxonomy (GTDB): domain Bacteria; phylum Actinomycetota; class Thermoleophilia; order Solirubrobacterales; family Thermoleophilaceae; genus JACVRW01. Next base: position 975,661 of record OY970298.1, read on the forward strand.
TCGCGGTCGTGGAAGGCGCGCTGCCACAGCTCGAGGCAGAGAAGGCCCCAGGTCTGGCGCCCGAAGCGGTTCTCCCGCTCCAGGCCGTCGACCACCTTGCGGTTGTCGAACAAGTCGCGCTCGAGCGCGGTCCGGCTCGAGAACACATCCCCCACGTAGTCGCGTGCCGGTCCCCGCATCCACTCCTGGAGCGGCACGGGGAACCCCATCTTATCCTTGCGCTGCGCGATCGACTCGGGCACGAGCGAGCGCGTGGCGCGCTTGTACACGTGCTTCATGTTCCCGTCGCGGAACTTGATGTCGGCGGGAATCGTGGCCGCCAGCTCCACCAGCTCGTGGTCCAGGAGCGGGACACGCGACTCGAGCCCGTGGGCCATGCTCACGCGGTCCTCCACCTGGAGCAGCGCCGGCAGCAGCGTCTTGAAGTCGAAGTGGGTCATCTTGTCGAAGTACGACTCGTGCCCCACGTTGTCGCCGTTGAAGATCTCCTGGAAGGTCTCGAAGGGCGAGTAGTCGCCGAGCAGGCTGAGGTCGACCTCGCCCGACAGATGCGGCGCGCGGTTGATCAGGCGGAAGTAGCGGGCGTCGAGATCCTCGAACAGACCGTCGCTCCAGAACTCCTTCATCAGCGGCTTGTAGTTCTGGAGCGAGACGAGGTTCGGGATGATCGACTCGTAGGTGACGACGAAGTTGCCGCTGTGCGTCGTGCCGTCGATGGCGGCCTTGATGCACTGCTCGAAGTAGGCGATCAGGTAGCGCGTGTAACCGCCGAAGATCTCGTCGCCGCCCTGGCCGCCGAGGATCACCTTGGCGTCGCGGGCCGCGGCCTCGGAGACCATGTACTGGGGGAAGGAGCCGGGCCCGGCGGTGGGGTAGTCGAGGTGGTACACGACGTGCTCGATCGACCCGAGGAAGTCGTTCACGTCGATGTCGATCTGGTGTAGGTCCAGGTCCTTCCAGCCCGCGAGCTCACGGGCGAACTCGCTCTCGTCGTAGCGACCGTCCTCGGGGAAGCGGCCGGTGAAGGCCTTCATCCGCTCCGCCGACGCGTCGCTGGCGAGCGACGCGACCGTGCTGGAGTCCAGCCCGCCGCTGAGGTAGGCCGCGACCGGGACGTCGCTGCGGAGGTGCAGCGTCACGGACTCGGCCAGCAGCGCCTCGATGCGCTCCTCGAAGTAGTTGGCCGTGTGGTCGAAGTCGAGGTCGTAGTAGACCTCCCAGTAGCGCTCCGGCACGGCCCGCCCGCCGCGCACGCGCAGGCGATGACCGGGCAGCAGCTCGCGCACGCCCTCGAAGAGCGTCTTGCCGGCCAGGCAGAACTGGAAGGCGAGGTAGTCCTTCAGGCCCTCCAGGTCGGTCCTGATCGCCGGCAGGAACGGGAGCAGTGCCTTCGCCTCGGAGGCGAAGTAGAGGACGTCCCCGACCTGCGCGTAGTAGAAGGGCTTGATGCCGAAGCGGTCGCGCGCGCAGAGCAGCTCCTGCTCGCGCTCGTCCCAGAGCGCGTAGGCGAACATGCCACGCAGGCGGTCGAGCGAGTCGGCGCCCCAGCGGTCGTGTGCCCGCAGGACCACCTCCGTGTCGCACTCCGTGCGGAAGCTCCCGCCGATCTGCGAGCGCAGCTCGGGATAGTTGTAGACCTCGCCGTTGTAGGTGATCCAGCGGCCGGCCTCGTCGCCCATCGGCTGGTGGCCGGCCGGCGTGGGGTCGATGATGCTGAGCCGCCGGTGCCCGAATCCCACGTGCCCGCGCTCGTGGGCCCAGACCCCCACGTCATCTGGCCCGCGATGCGCGATCAGGTCGCTCATCGCCTCGAGGCGGCCGGGCAGGTCGGGGATCGGCTCACCCCGCAGGTTTATGGCTCCGCAGATGCCGCACATGCGCAGGTCACGGTATAACGCACGCCTCGGCGCGTAGTTGTGGGACTAGGGTTCAGCGGCGTGGGCCGTCCAGGACGCACCGCCTCGACCTTTCGCGACAAGTGGGAGCGCAATCCCGACCTCGCGTTCCGACAGACGCTCGACGAGGAGTCGGAGATCTTCCGCTGGATCGTCGGCCGCAACGGCTTCGGCGACGCGGGCGGGCTCACGGCCTACCTCGCCCCGAAGCGGCGGATCCTCGACGCGGGCTGCGGCAACGGGCGCGTCACCGCGCTGCTGCGCCGGCACGCGGATCCGGCGGCCGAGATCGTCGCGTTCGACCTGACCGCGGCGGACGTCGCGCGAGCCAACCTGGACGGCGCCGAGCGCGTGACCGTGGAGGAGCGCGACCTGCTGGGAGACCTCACGGACCTGGGGTCGTTCGACTTCATCTACTGCCAGGAGGTCCTCCACCACACCGAGGACCCGCAGCGCGCGTTCGGCAATCTGGCGACGCTGCTGGAGCCCGGCGGAGAGCTCGCGATCTACGTGTACCGGCTCAAGGCGCCGGTGCGCGAGTTCACCGACGACTACGTGCGCGACCGCATCAGCGAGCTGGGCTACGACGAGGCCATGGAGCAGTGCAGGGGCATCGCCGAGCTGGGCCGGGCGCTGGCCGACCTCGGCGCCACCGTGCGCGTCCCGGAGATCGAGGTGCTGGGCATCGAGGCGGGCGAGTACGACGTGCAGCGGCTCGTGTACCACCACTTCATGAAGTGCTTCTGGAACGAGGAGCTCGACGCGGAGGCCAACGCCGCGGTCAACTTCGACTGGTACCACCCGCAGCTGTCCTCGCGCCACAAGCTCGACGAGTGCAGGACGTGGTTCGCGGAGGCCGGGCTGGAGATCGAGCACGAGCACGAGGATCCGTACGGGATCACCATGCGCGGCATCCGTCGGCCCTCCCGCTAGCGTGTCGGCCGTGGACGTCCCCCTGTTCGCCACATCGCTCGAGCCTTACTGGGAGCGGATCGAGGAGCGCCTCTCCGAGGTCGCCCGCAGCGGTCGCTACATCCTCGGACCGGAGCTGACGGCCTTCGAGGCCGAGTTCGCCGAGTACACCGGCGCCGGCCACGCCGTCGGCGTCGGCAACGGCACGGATGCGCTCACGATCGCCCTGCGGGCGCTGGGCGTGGGTCCCGGGGACGAGGTGATCTGCCCCTCGCTCACCTTCTACGCGTCCGCCGAGTCGATCGTGAACGCCGGGGCGCGCCCGGTGTTCTGCGACGTCGAGCGCGACACGTTCTGCATCAGCGCCGCGACCGTGCGCCCCCACGTCACCGAGCGCACCGCGGCGATCGTCGCGGTCCACCTGTTCGGCAACGTCGCCCCCGTCCCCGAGCTGCGCGAGCTCGGCCTGCCCGTGGTCGAGGACGCCGCCCAGGCGGCTGGCGCCACGCTCGACGGGGTCCACGCCGGGGCGCTCGGCGACGCCGCGACGTTCAGCTTCTTCCCGTCCAAGAACCTGCCCTGCCTCGGTGACGGCGGCGCGATCACCACCGCCTCCGAGGCGGTGGCGGAGCGCGCCCGCGTCCTGCGCTTCCACGGCTCAACGGACAAGCGGACGCACACCGAGGTCGGCTACAACTCGCGCCTCGACTCGATCCAGGCTGCCGTTCTGCGCGTGCTGCTGCCCGAGCTCGACGGGTGGACCCAGCGCCGCCGCGATGTCGCAGCGGCCTACGAGCGCGCCGGGCTGGGCGACCTCGTCGAGCTGCCCGCGCCCACGCCGGGCGCCGAGCACGCCTACCACCTCTACGTCGTTCGCAGCGAGGACCCCGATGCGCTCGCCGAGGCCCTGTCGGCCGCGGGCGTGCAGGCGCGCGGCTACTACCGCACGCCGGCGCACCGCCAGCCCGCGATGGCGCCCTTCCAGGGAGGCGAGCTGCCCGTGACCGACGAGCTCGCCGCCACCAACCTGGCCCTGCCGATGGGCCCGGAGCTCACGACCGAGCAGGTCGAGGCGGTCGTGTCCGCCGCCGGCGCCAAGGCCCCCGCGTGAGCGCCCCGGTGCGGGTCGCCGTGGTCGGCCTCGGCTACTGGGGCCCCAACCTGGCGCGCAACTTCAACGCGCTGCCCGACGCCGAGCTGGCCTGGATCTGCGACGGCTCCGAGGAGCAGCTCGCGCGCGTGCGCCAGGCCTTCCCGTCGGCTCGCACCACCACCTCGTTCGACGACCTGCTGGCCGACGCCGAGCTGGACGCCGTGGTGCTGGCCACGCCGGTGCCTACCCACGCCACGCTGGCGCGTCGCTGCCTCGAGGCCGGCAAGCACGTGTTCGTCGAGAAGCCGCTGGCCCAGTCGGTCGCGGATGCGGAGGAGGTAGTCGCCGCGGCCCGCCGCAGCGAGCGCACGCTCATGGTCGGGCACCTGCTCGAGTACCACCCGGGGCTGGTGCGGCTCAAGGAGCTCGTGGACTCAGGCGAGCTCGGCGACGTGCACTACATCTACGGCAACCGCCTCAACCTGGGCAAGCTGCGCGCCGACGAGAACGCGCTCTGGTCGCTCGGCGCGCACGACGTCGCGGTGGTGCTGCGGCTGGCCGAGGAGGAGCCGGTGTCCGCCCACGCGTTCGGCGAGTGCTACATGCGCGACGACGTGGAGGACGTCGTCTTCTGCTACCTGCGCTTCCCCTCCGGCCTCGCCGCGCACCTGCATCTGTCCTGGCTCGACCCGCACAAGGAGCGCCGCTTCACGGTCGTGGGCTCACGCCGGATGGCGACCTTCGACGACATGGCGCTCGAGCAGAAGCTGACCGTCTACGACAAGGGCTTCGACCAGCGCTTCGAGAGCTACGGCGAGTACATCGCCCGGTCCGGCGACGTCTGGAGCCCGAGCGTCCCCAACGACGAGCCGCTGCGGCTGGAGTGCCGGCACTTCATCGATTCGATCACCTCGGGCCAGCCGCCGCGCTCCGACGGCGAGAGCGGGCTGCGCGTCGTGCGCGTGCTGGAGACGCTCCAGCGCTCGCTTCGCAGCGCCCAGAGCTACTCGGACGCCGAAGCGGTCGGCTGATCCTCCGCCGGCTCGCCGGCCCGCCTCAGTGCCAGGGCGAGCAGCGCGGGGAAGGCGGTCAGCAGCAGCGCCATGAGCGCCCAGATCGTCCAGCTCCCGACCCACCCGCCGTGGAAGAGCGCCGCGCGCGGGACCATCTCGCCGACGAGCGACAGCACGCTGGCGCTGTCCTCGCGCAGGAACACGATGTCGATGTCCCGCTCGCGGGGCCGCCCGTTCAGGGTCACTCCGCTGCCCCGCACCGCCGCGCTGGCGTTGCCGAACACCAGCAGCCCGCCGCGACCGCTTCCGTGCAGGCAGACCCGGATCCGCTTCCCCGCGGGCACGGGCCCCAGCTCCACGGGCGCCTCCGTGGTGTCCGACGGATAGCCCCCGCGCAGCTTGCCGCGCGCGAGCTGCTCCCCGCTGTTCGCGTCCAGCACCTCCACTCGCGCGGGCGGGCTGGACACCACGGCCGCCGCCACAGTCAGGCGCAGTCCGGAGAAGTCGGTCGGCACCTCGATCGGGCCCTGGCAGAGCGTCGAGCCGTCGCTGAGGTAGAGCGCCGTGACCGGCTGCACGCCGAGCGTGAACGCCTCGGACTGGCGCTCCACGAGCCCGATGCACAGCAGCGCCACTACCCCCAGCCCGAACACGGCCGCGAAGGTGCGCGTGGCGCTACGCATAGAACCGGGTCGTGACGAGGGCGAGCGCGAACAGGTCCAGCACGGCCAGACCGCCGACCAGCAGCCCGAGCGCCACGCCGCGCGCCTGCGCCCGCAGCGGGGCGAGGACGGTCGCGGTGGCCAACCCGGCCAGGCCGATCAGCGGGAACAGGTACCGCCCCTGGTTGATCAGGACGCCCTGCTCCTGGGCCAGCTTGTACTCGTTCCAGTGCAGCCCCGCCATCAGCGCCAGCGTCGCGATCGCGAAGAAGGCCAGCAGCGGCCCGTCGACGCGGTCGCGCCAGCGGATCAGCACGCGCACGAGCGAGCAGCGCGATCGCAGCCGCCACGAGGCCCAGCACCCAGTAGACCGGCTCGGGCCACTGCACCTCGAGCCAGCCGAAGGCTCCCCAGCTGTACTTGACCCACAGGTCCCAGACCGGGGGCGGCCACTCGTTGCCGGCGTAGGCCTGTTGGAACGGCAGGCGCGGCAGATAGAACTGCCACATGTAGCTGCCGATCCCCGAGAGGCTGGCGCCGTCTGGGATGTCGAGCGTGTCGGTCAGCTGTGCCGCGGCCGGGCGGTCGGAGCTGCCTGCCGCCACGAACCACGCTCCCACCGTGAGCGCGACCGCGGCCACCCCGGCCGCGGCCAGGCCCGCCACGAGCCGGCGGCGGTCGCGCAGCCGCCACAGCGAAACGCCGAGCACGAACGCCGCCGGCAGCGACGAGCGCATAGCTGGTGGCCTTGGTGGCCACCGCCATGCCGGTGACGACCACGAGCGCGATCAGCTCCGCCGGCCGGCCGCGCCCGCGCAGGATCCGCGCGCCGAGCCAGAGCGCGACCGTCCACAGCGCGTACAGGAGCGAGTCGGGCGACACCGACGCCGAGATGAACCCGAGCATCGGCAGCAGCGCCGGGACGGCGGCGGCCGCCAGCTGCAGGTCGCGCCGCGGGCCGAACACGGTCCCGGCCAGCAGCCAGGTGGCCGCCACGGTGACCAGCAGGAACGCCACCGAGGCGATGCGCATCGCGGTGACGCGCGCGAACAGGTCGCCTCCGCTCGCCACCTCGTACGGGATCACACTCCAGAGGTAGTAGAGCGGCGGGTTGGCGCTGGCGAAGTTGGGACCGCCGCCGTCTCCCCTGGCGGACTCGGGCAGCGCCGCCGAGCGCCGCCGCCAGCGCTCGTAGGCGGCCTCGCCCCAGGTCGGCTTGGTGGCCCGCACCGCGGCGGTCTGGTCGGAGTTCGCGGCCTGCCCGGCCAGCTGCTGCTCCGTGGAGCCGCTCGGCCGGTCGACCGCGCCCGGCAGCGCGCCGCGCTCGGCGATCGACTGGACGTAGGCCACGTGCGCGGGCTCGTCGGGGGCCTGGAAGGGGGGCACGACGAGCGCCCAACACACTCCGATCAGCAGGGTGGCGGCGAGCAGGAGGGTGAGTGGCGCCGGGGGCCGGCGCACGCTCACCCGCGCCCTCCGGCCTCGCGCCGCCGGAGCGCCTCGCGTAGGCCGTCCTCGACCTGTCGGGCAGCCGCCGCCCAGCTCGAGTCGCTCACGAAGCGCAGGCCGGCCTCCGAGCGGCGCGTCCACAGCGCGCGGTCGTCCAGCAGCGCCTCCATCGCGTCCGCCAGGGCGAGCGGCTCCGCCGCCGCGAACTCCACGCCCCCGTCGCGGCCGAACTCGACCTCGCCGCTGCCGCCGAGCACGTCGACCGACGGCAGCCCGCAGGCCATCATCTCCTGGGGGATCAGCGAGTAGTTGGTGAGCGACAGGCAGAGCCCCACGGTGGCCCGCGCGTACGCCGCCGCAAGGGCGGCCGGCGGGGCGACGCCGAGCGACTCGTAGTCGAGCTCGGTGCGCACCGGCTCGTCCTGGCCGAACGTCACCACCCGCGTCCGCGGGCGGCGGCGCACGAGCTCCTCCAGCGCCAGCAGCCCCAGCGGCACGGCACGCCGGGCGGTCCCTGCGCGCGCGTAGAACACGACCGTGTCGCGGCTGCGGTCCTGGGGGAGCGGGCGGTAGACGTCCGCGTCGACCCCGAAGCGGTACCAGCTGCCGCGAGTGCCGTAGCGCTCGGCGAGCAGGTCGCGCAGCCAGCGGCCGCCGCAGATCGGGTAGAGACCGAAGTCGTAGGTCTGCTCGGCCCAGAGGCGCTCCGCGGAGGTGGCGAAGAACTCGGGCTCGTGGTCGTGCACGAGGTATACGCGGGCGTGGCAGCCGGGCAGCAGCAGCACCGGGTAGACCGTCTCCCAGCCGGTTGCCACCACCACGTCGGCCCCGTGCCAGCCCTCGAAGCCCCTCGTCACCGGCGCGCGCACCGGCGCGAACCAGTCCACGACGCGCTGGCGCAGCAGGCCCGACCCGGCGCGGCCGTGCCTGCCGCCGGGATCGTGGACCCACGCCGAGCAGGTGTGCCCCAGCGCCTCGAGGCCCGCCACGAGCGTGAAGATCGCGGCGTGGCCGCCGCTCCCGCGCGAGAACGGGGGCACCACGAACGCAAAGTGCAGCCCCTCGCGCTCCGCGGTCCCCGGGTGTACGTCGAGCAGTGGGGTCGGCCCTTCGCGCCGCACGCGCAGCACGTCCCCGTGCTCGGGCGGGGCACCGCGGGCCGCCCCGGCCCGCTGTGCGGGGGCGGTCCGCTCCAGCGAGAGCGTCCGCTGCATCGGCGCCGGCAGCCGCTCCGCGCGCGAGCCGAGCGCTGAGAACACCCGCCGCCCGGCGTGGTGCGTGGCGGCGCGGCCCGTCCAGGCGACCCGTCGCGACAGCGACCAGCCGCGCTCGCCCATCCAGTCGCGGTCGGCGCGCGTCTGCCGGACGACCTCCCGCAGTGCCGCGCGTGGGGCGAACGGCTCGACGTGCCCGGTCGAGACCCGCAGCCCGCGGTACTCGTCGAAGTACCGGCGCATGAACTCGACGGGCGCGTAGTCGTGCGCGTGCAGCACCGCCGCACCGGGGTGGTAGACCTTCCGCCACCGCGAGCGGGCCAGCGCCTGGCCGAACGCCTGGTCCTCCGCGTAGTCGACGTCGGCGAAGCGAATCTCCTCCCAGCACCGGCGCGCGTAGCACGCGTTCACGTTCGAGAGGAAGTGCGGGTCGTCGGGCCCCATCACCACGGGCGCGCCGTCGGGCGAGAACGACGCGAAGAACTCGTCGAGCTCGCGGGCGATCATCGGGCTCGTCGTCGGCCGCGGACGGTGCGGCCCGAACGCCACGCCGACGTCGTCTGAGAGCGCGAACGCCTCCCGATAGGCCGCCAGCCAGCCGGGCAGGGGCTCGGCGTCCTGGGTGAGGAAGCAGATCAGCTCCCCTGAGGTCAGCTCGGCGCCCAGGTTGCGGGTCGGCCCGTGACGGAAGGCGCCCGGGTCCACCTCGACCACCCGAGCGCCCGCGTCGCGTGCGATCCGCGCCGACGCGTCCTCCGAGCCCGAGTCGAGCACGAGCACCTCGGCCTGCGGCGCCTCGCGCGCGACCGCGTCGAGCAGGGCCGCGAGGTGGCGTTCGCCGTCCTTGACCGGTATCACGACGGACAGCTCGGTCATCGCTACGCGCGTCGCAGCAGGTAGAGGTCGCGTCCGGGGGCGAGCCGGCGCCGCCCCAACAGGGCCCAGCCGAACGAGGTCCGCTCCAAGACGGCGTCCGAGGGCTGCTCGGTGGCGAGCAGCACCCGTCCGTGGGGTGCGAGCGAGCCGGCGGCGGCCTCGAGCCCGCCCGAGCGATCGTCGACCACGACGAGGTCGAATTCGCCCGCGGCCTCGTCCCGCAGGTTCGGCCACAGGGCGCGCAGGGCCTGTGCCTCCTCCCGCGGGCCCAGCAGCAGCACTCGCCCGGCGCCCTCGGGGACGAGCCGGCCGGCGGCCACGCTCAGGCTCTCCCCGGCCTCGCTGAGGCTCTCTGCGCGGGTCGCGTCCTCGGCCGACTCGGTGCGCGTCGCGCGCGTCCAATCGCCCAGACGCCTGGCCGCCTCGCGCGAGCGGAAGCCGGTTCGGTACAGCTCGCGAGCCAGCGGCAGCAGCGCCACCAGCCGCCGCGCGGACCCGCGCGCCATCAGCCCGTTCAGATCGAGGTGCAGGCGATCGAGCCAGTAAGTGCGGCGCTGGGCGGCGGCGAGCGCCTCGTTCGCGCGCGCCGAGCGCTCGGCCAGCTCGGCCTCGAGCGCCTCCGCGCGGGCGCGCCAGTCGATGTCCGGTTCGGTGCTCAGAGGTTCTCCGCGATCCGGGGCGCCTCGCGCTTGAACACCCACCAGCCGAGCGCGAACAGGGCGACCGTAATGCCCACCGGCACGAACAGCCACTGCCAGCCGCCGAGCTCCGTGATGGCCGTCGGCGCGGACGGGTCCACGAGCGCGTGGCGCATCTGGGTGAGGATCGCGCCGATCGGGTTCAGGACGGCGAGCCGCTGCAGGGTCTCGTTGGGGATGGTCTCCACCACGTAGATCACGGGCGACGCGTAGAAGAGCAGCTGCAGCGCGACCTCCCAGATCGGCTCGATGTCCCGGTAGCGCACGTACAGCGCCGACAGCAGCATCGTGACCCCGGTCGCCAGGATCACCATCATCGCGACGAGCAGGGGCAGCTGCAGCCAGTCGAGGGTCGGCTCGATCCCGGCGGCGAACACGAACACGAACACGGCGATCATGTTGAGGCCGAGGTTGAAGAGAGAGTGGAGCGCCACCGAGAGCGGGATCACCAGGCGCGGGAACCGGATCTTGCGCAGCAGGTTGTCGCGGTCGACGAGCGAGGTGACGCCGCGGCCGGTGGTCTCGGAGAAGTAGGTGAACAGCACGATCGCGGTGAGCAGGTAGACCGGGTAGTTCTTGACGCCCTCACCGAAGCGCACCACCTCGGTGAAGACGAAATAGAGCACGCCGAACAGCAGCAGCGGCTTCATCAACGTCCACACGTAGCCGAGCGCCGAGCCGAACCAGCGCAGCTTGAAGTCCGTGGCGGCCAGCATGAACGTGAGGCTCGCGAAGCGGCGAACGCCCTCGCCGAGCGCGGACGGGCCCCGGTAGCGAGTGGTGGCCGCGGCGTCGCTCATGCCCGCTCGATCCTCACGTCCACCGGCAGGTCGACCACGCCGCCCGTGACGGGTCCGGTTACGGCCAGGGCGGCGAGGTCGTCACCGCGGCCGAAGGCGTCATGGGTTCCGAAGCCTCCGCCGCCGGGCCCGATGCAGGGCGTGAGCGTGTAGCGGCTCGGAGCCAGCTGGTTCACGAAGGCGAAGCGCACGGTGAGGCGCTCTCCGGCCGTGTACTCCCCTGTCCGGCCGTCGCCCAACTCCGTAGTCGGCAGGAAGATCGTGTGCCGCGCGTCGTTGCGGAATATCACGCTGAACGCCGGGTCGCTCAGAGCATCGATCACCTCGACCTCGAAGCACGCGACCACGGATTCGCCCTGGGTCGCGGTGACCATGCGCTCGCCCGCCGGCGTCTCGCACCACGCGGCCCTCACGCGCACCGGCGCCGTCGAGCGCTCGTCGCTGGCCGGGTCTCCGAAGTTCAGCTCCGAGTACGTGCGCGTGATCGCCTCCGGCTCGCCGAGGTCCACGATCCTGCCGCGCTCCAGCACGAGCCCGCGGTCGCAGAAGCGCTCGACGCTGCCCATGTCGTGGGTCACGAACACGATCGTCCGGCCCTGGGCCTTCATGCGGTCGAACTCCTCGAAGCACTTGCGCTGGAAGGCCGCGTCGCCCACGGCGAGGACCTCGTCCACGAGCAGAACGTCCGCGTCGACCTGGATCGCGACGGAGAAGCCGAGGCGCACGCTCATGCCCGACGAGTAGTTCTTCAGCTTCAGGTCCACGAACTCCTCGAGCCCCGCGAACTCGATGATGGAGTCGAAGCGAGCCTGGGCCTCCCGGCGCGTCAGGCCGAGCATGATCGCGTTGATGATCACGTTGTCGCGCGCGGTCAGGTCGGGGTTGAAGCCCACCCCCAGCTCGATGAAGGGCGACAGCCGCCCGTCGATCTCGATCGTGCCGTCGTCGAGCGAGAAGATGCCAGCCACGCACTTGAGCAGGGTGCTCTTGCCGCTGCCGTTGCGGCCGACCACGCCGAAGAACTCGCCCCGCTTGACGTCGAAGGTGATGTCCCGGAGGGCCGCCAGCTCGTCGTAGCGATTCGCCGTGAAGGGATGCAGCGCCCGCTCCTTCAGCGTCGAGTAGCGCTGATGCGGCAACCGGAAGGTCTTGCTCACGCCGCTGACCGACATGGCCGCGGGCGCTGCGGCGAGCCGGCTCGCGCGTCGATCCACCGTGTGTTGGACGGTAGCGCTCAACGGCGAAGGGAAGCTAGCAGTCGTCGGGCGCGCGACCGGGCGCGAAACGTCAGCGTGGACTCGAGCGCCTCGAGCCGCCGGCCGAGGTCATGGCGCTCCCGGATCAGGCGTCGCTGCGCCATGCGCTGCTCGGTCATGGCGGCGTCCACGTCGGCCAGCAGCTGTGCTGCGCCGGGGGCGGGCGTCGCCGGCGAGGCGGCGACCTGCTGCAGCGCCGCGGCGAAGAGGGTGGAGGCATCGGCCCACGACGGCCACTCGCTCGCGGTCTGGAGCGCGCCCTGGCGCAGGCGCTCCAGCAGGGCGCGGTCGCGCGCGAGCAGGTCCAGCCAGTGCGCCGTTCCAGCGAGGTCGTCGAAGTCGCACACCACTCCGTTCACGCCGTGCTCGACGTACTCGTCGTGCCCGGTGACCGGCCAGACGACACAGGTGGCGCCGACATGGAACGCCTCCAGCGGCGGCGTGAACACGCCCTCCACGCGCGAGAGCTTGAGCAGCACGTCGACCTCGCCGTAGAGCGCCGCCATCTCGTCCGGCTCGAGCGGCCCGACAACCCGGTCGAACGACGACCGCGTCTCGGCCGGTGGGTCCTCCGGCGTAACGAGCGTCTTGACGAGCGGCGCCTGGGCGCGGCCGATCGCCCCAACCGCGTCGTCGATCCCCTTGAACCACAGGTGAGGGCTCCCCTCCACGAGCACGCGGAGGTCGCCCGCGTACCCATCCGAGGCGGCCGGGGCGAAGGTCTGCTTGTCGATGCCGTTGGGCACGTGGAAGCACGCAGCGCCGGGGTGCAGCTCCTCGAGCAGGTCGACTATCCACGCCGCCTCGCTGAGGAAGAACACGGGGAGGTCGTGGGTGACCGCCGCGCCGAAGCGCTCCACGTCCCCGTCCCTGTAGACGCGGTCCTCGAACTGCTGCACGAAGTAGGCATGCCGCCGCGCCGGGACGCGCAGCAGGGAGTAGGCGGTGCGCCACCAGGTCGCGATCGCGATGTCGAACTCGCCCTCGCACGCGTCCGCGACGGTCACGATCCGCACGTCCTCCAGCGCCACGTCGGGCTCCGAGTCCACCGCCAGCGTCACGTCCATGCCGTGATCGCGGGCCAGCGCGGTGGCGTGGCGGACGATCGCTCGCACGCCACCGGATGGCCCGAGGGCACCCACGAGGAAGCAGAGGCTGAGCCCCATTCGATGGCTGAGCCTATCTGCGGCCTCGGGGTACCATCCGCCGGTGGCCCGCGTCGCCGTGCTGGGTTCCCCTTCGCTGATCGACGCTTGCGCCCCGTCGCCGCTGCCGGGTTCGCTCGACGTGGTCGAGCTGCGGGAGGGGGTCACGGCCGACGCGCTGCGCTCGGCCGGCCCCGATGCCGTCGTGGCGTTCGAACCGGGCGCGGAGCTGGTCGACCTGCTGGCGGAGCTCGGCCTACCGGCGATCCTGTGGACGGCGGCTCCCGGCGCGGCTCCCGGCGGACCGGCTCAGCGGCTGGTGCTGGCGGCGGGCGATGGGCCAGCGGCCTGGCGGTGCGTGAGCCTGCCCGTGGCGGATTCCCTCTACGCGCCTGTGGCCGACCTGCCGGCACGAGCCGCGTGGCTCGGCCCCGGCTCCGCTCGCCGAGTGTCCTACCTGTCGTGGTTTCAGCACGCGGAGCCACCGGCCGACGACGGCGAGGACGCCGTGGTGGCGGTCAACCTCCACGACGACTCGCCGGCGTTCGACCCGCGGGTGACGCGCGCGCTCGCGGCGGGACGGCTGCTCGTGAGCGAGACGCTGGTGCCCTCGCGCGGGCTGGAGCCGGGCATCGACTACCTGGAGGCACGCGACCTGGACGACCTCTACCTCGCGGTCGAGAGCGCCGTCCAGGATCCGCATGCCTTTCGCCGCGTGCGGCTGCGCGGGCGCCGCAAGGCCGAGCTCTTCCGCGCGTCGCGCGTGATCGGTCGCCTGGTTGGGGACCTTCAGCTCGAGCTCGACGGCGTGCACCGCGGCTGACGGCCGTGTCATGCCCGCGCTCCCGCCGGGCCGCCGACGCCCTGCTGCCCCTCCACCGCCGAGGGCTGCCCCGGCTGGAGCGAGCGCGGCAGCATCAGAAGCACGGCCAGCGCGAGCGCGGCGAACACGGCGCCGACGGTGAACGTGACCTGGAGGGCGTTCGCGAACGCGTCGATCACGTCGGGCTTGAGCGTGGCCGGGAGGGACTGGACCTGAGTCGGATCGAGTCGTACCCCGGCCGCGCCGATGCGCTCGCCCGCCTGACCCACTGAGCTCAGCTCGGACGACAGGCGCGTCGCGAAGATCGCGCCGAACACGGCCACGCCGATCGACGCCCCGATCGCCCTGGCGAACGTGGCCGTGGAGGTGGCCACGCCGATGTGGCGCCGGGGCGCGCTGTTCTGCGCCACCAGGATCACGACCTGCATGACGAGACCCACGCCGATCCCGATCACCAGCATGTAGAGCGCGGCCAGCACGTCTGACGAGCGCTCGTCGAGCCCGGACAGCAGCAGCATCCCCGCAGTCATCAGGGTCGCGCCGGCGACCGGGTAGGGCTTGTAGCTCCCGGACGCGCTGATCAGGCGGCCGGAGATGGCGGCGGCAACCAGCGACCCCGCCACGAACGGCAGCATGCGCAGCCCGGCGGTGGTGGCGCTGGCGCCGTCCACGACCTGCAGGTACAGCGGCAGGAGCATGATCGCGCCGAACATCGCCATGCCGACCATGAACCCGCTCGCGCTGGCGATCGAGAACGCTCGGTTGCGGAACAGGTCGAGCGGCACAACCGGGTCGGCGGCGCGCCGCTCCTGCGCGATGAAGCCGCCCAGCGCGGCGACGGCGGTACCCGCGAGGACCAGGATCACGGGCGAGTCCCACGCGTACTCGGTGCCGCCCCAGGAGGTGACCAGCACGGCGGCGCCGGCGGCCACGGTCAGCAGCAGCGCACCGAGCACGTCGACGGGGCTGCGCTCGGCGCGCGGGCTGGCCGGCAGCTTCGTCGCGATCACCAGCAACGCGGCGGCCCCGACCGGCACGTTCACGTAGAAGACCCAGCGCCAGGACAGCTCGTCCACGAAGAACCCGCCCAGCAGCGGACCGGCCACGCTCGCCACCGCGAACACGCCGCCGATCATGCCCATGTAGCGCGCCCGCTCCTGCGGCGCGACGAGATCGCCGATCACGGCCATCGCCGTCACGATCAGGCCGCCGGCGCCGAGGCCCTGGAGCGCGCGGAACAGCACCAGCTCGAGCATGGAGCCGGCCAGCCCGGACAGCACGGAGCCCGTCAGGAACAGCAGGATCGCGGCGACCAGCACACGCTTGCGGCCGATCACGTCGCCGAGCTTCCCGTACAGCGGAGTGGAGACCGTCTCGGCGACCAGGTACGCGGTCACGACCCACGCCAGGTCCGTCAGTCCTCCAAGCTCGCCGGCCACGGTCGGCAGGGCGGTGGCCACGATCGTCTGATCGAGCGCGGCGAGCAGCACGCCGAGGGCGAGCGCGAGGAGGATCGCCAGCGGCGGTCGGGTGGATTGGGGGGTGGTGGTCGCTTGCATGTCCTGCTCCTTTCGTTCGATATCTAATCAATTGATACCACATCCTTAGATATCGAAACATCTGGTAGGATCCCGGCATGGCCAAGCCGACCAGCACCACGACCGCAGGCCCTCCGACGGCGGAGCCGATCGGCCGCGCGATCAGCTCGGGCGCGAAGGTCCTGAGCCGCGCCTTCGAGCGCGAGCTCGCGGAGGCGGGCGGGTCGCAGCCGGTGTGGCTGGTCTTGCTGGCGCTCAAGCAGCAGCGCTGGCGCACGCAGCAGGACCTGGCCGCGGCGGTCGGGATCGAGGGGCCGACGCTCACGCACCACCTCGACGGGCTGGAGAAGAGCGGCCTGATCGACCGTTCGCGCGATCCCGGCGACCGGCGCGCGGTGCGGGTGGAGCTGACCAAGGCCGGCGACGAGCTCTTCCACCGGCTCGCGAAGGCCGCGATCGGCTTCGACAAGCGGCTGCGCGCCGGCATCTCGGACAAGGAGCTGGACGCCTTCCGCCGAGTGCTCGAGCGCCTGCGCGCCAACGTCGCCGGCGGCTAGCCGGAACCGGTCCGGCGCCGGCGTTGTAGTACGTGCACGGTGGAGGACCGGCCACCACACGACGAGGAGCTCGTCGCGCGGGCCAAGCGCGGCGAGCGCGATGCCTACGAGGAGATCGTGCGGCGGCACCAGAACATCGCGTTCCGGACGGCCTGGGTGATCACCGGGTCCGCGGCGGACGCCGAGGAGGCGACCCAGGACGCCTTCGTGAAGGCGTATCGCGCGCTCGGTCGCTTCCGCGACGGAGCGCCGCTGCGCCCGTGGTTGCTCACCATCGTCGCGAACGAGGCGCGCAACCGCGCCAGGGCCGCCGGCCGGCGCGAACGGCTGGTGCTGCGCGTGGCCGAGGAGCGCCGCCCGGGTGGCGCGGTCCCGTCGCCCGAGGCGGCGCTCCTCGACTTCGAGCGGCGCGGCGAGTTGCTGGCCGCGCTGGCCGAGCTGCCCGACAACGACCGCCAGGCGATCGCCTGCCGCTACCTGCTCGACCTGAGCGAGGAAGAGACCGCGGCGGCGCTCGGCTGCCCGCGTGGGACGGTCAAGTCACGGCTGTCGCGGGCCCTGGCGCGACTGCGAGAGCGAATGGAGGCGGCCGATGCCTGAGCTCGAGCGGATGCTGTCCCGCCTCGGCGAGGAGCTCGACTGGCCGCCCACGCCGGAGCTGGCGCCGGCGGTCATGGGCCGGCTCGACGAACCGGCGCCGCGGCGGCGCTTCGCCGGCCTACTGCCGCCGGCCGGCCTGCGGCGTTCGCTTGCGCTGGCCGCCGTGGGGCTCGTGGTGCTCGCGGGCACCGCCTTCGCGGCGATCCCGGACGTGCGCGACGCCGTGCTCGACTTCCTCGGGCTTCAGGGGGCCACCGTCGAGCGCCGCGAGACGCTGCCGACGCCGCCGCCCGAGCGCCCGCTCGACCTCGGCGCGCGCACCACGCTCGCCGCCGCCGGCGACCGGCTCGGCTTCGCGCCGCTCGTGGCGGGAGCCGGGCTGGGCGCACCCGACGGTGTCTACGTGCGCAGCGGGTTGCCGGGGGGCGAGCTGTCGCTCGCATACCGCGCCCGGCCGGGGCTGCCGCGCACCGGCACCACGCGGCTCGGCTTGCTGGTGAGCGAGTTCCGCGGCGACCTCAGCCCCGAGTACCTGAGCAAGGTCGTCGGCCAGAGCACCACCGTCGAGCGCCTGCGCATCGACGGCGAGCCGGCGATCTGGATCGAGGGTGCGCCCCACTTCCTGCTTTATCGCGACCCCCGTGGCGATGTCCAGGAGAGCACGCTGCGCCTTGCCCAGAACGTGCTGCTGCTCGAGCGCGGCCCGCTGCTGGTCCGGCTCGAGGGCGCCTTCGGGCGGGAGCGGGCGGTCGCGATCGCCCGCTCGCTGCGCTAGCGGCCGCTGGCCATCCGGCGCAACGGGATCGCGTACCAGAACAGGGCGAACGCGCCGCCCACGCCGATCACGGCGACGATCGTGGTCGTCGTGCCGTAGAGCACGTCGGTAACGAACAGCACCGCGCCGGTCATCGCGATCGCGAGCAGCGTCAGCCCGGCGATCACGATGTGGTTGCCGGTCTGGACGATCCGCTCCTTGTCCTGGCGGCGGAACTCGATGCGGTGGTGCACCGTCGGCGCGATCAGGCAGACCGTCGACGCGGTCGTGCAGAGCAAGGTGGCCAGATAGAGCGTCTTCTGGAAATCGGTCACCTGCGCGAAGCGCTGGTTGAACGGCACTACGAGCAGAAACGCGAACAGCACCTGCACGCCCGGCAGCGCGACGCGCAGCTCCCCCAGCATCTCCTGGAGGTTGCGGTCGACGCGTTCCTGCTCCGACTCGTCGCGCCCGGTCTGGGGATGGCGCTCGGCGCCCGCCATGGTGCGAACCTACCGGCGTCGCGACGAGCGTGCCTTGCGCTGTCCGGCGGGGATCTCCTCGCGCACCACGGCCTTGGTCAGCTGCGGGATCTGCCCCGCGAGGTACTTCGCCATCCGCTCCTCCTCGCGGCGGATCCCGCGCGCGAGCTTGGCCGTGTCGTCGTCCCCGACCGCCTCGGCCAGCGTCTCGATCGAGGTGTAGGTGGCGATCTCCTCGAACTCGTTGAAGTACTCCGTCTTGGCGTTCTTCAGCATCTTCTCGCTCTCACCGGTGCCCCTGATCGCGTGCAGCGGCCCCTTGGTGGCAGCCACGGCCTTCGACGCCGCGGCGGTCACCGCCGACGCCGCCTCGCCGACCGCGCCTGGGGCCGAGACCAGCTCCGCCTTCCCTCCGAGCGCCTTGATGCGCCGCTCGACCGCGCGCCCGTGCGCCTTGGTCTCCTTGAGGTGCTGCTGAAGGCGCTTCTTGTACGGCGCCTTGGTCGTCATCGCGATATGCGCCTGGAGCGCAGTCTCGAGCTCCTTCTCCTTGCCATACGCCTCGTTGAGGTACTGGATCAGCTTCGTGTCGCGGCTCGTCTGTTCTGCCATTGGAGTCCTCCGTTGCGGGTGTGGAGCACAATCCGTACCCAATGCCAGACACCGACAACCGCTGGGATGACGACGACGACTGGGTCGGCGAGCCGCCGGAGGGCCGCCATGACGCCTCGCGCGCCGACCCGGAGTTCTGGCGCCAGATGCGCGCGCCGCTGAGCATCACCGGAGCCGGCCTCGGCATCGCGCTGATCGTGCTCGTCGTGGTCTGGCTGCTCTAGGGCGCTTCCGGCACGCGGCCGAGGTAGGACACCGTGAAGCGCAGCAGCCCCTGGCGCTCGTAGAAGCGCAGCGCCTCGGCGTTCTTCGCGATCACCGCCACCTGGACCTCGCGCACGTCGAGGGCGTGCAGCTCCTCGTACATGCGCTCGAACAACGCACCGCCAATGCCGCGTCCGCGCTCGCCCGGCAGCACCGCCAGCGTCTCCAGCACCGCGATCCGCTCGCCGGTCTCCCAGGTCTCCTCCGGGCCGCGCAGGTGCACGAGCGCGTAGCCCACGGCCTGCCCGTCGGACTCGGCTATCAGGACGAACGCGTCGGTCTCGGCCAGCCACTCCACGTAGAGCGCCCGCCGTACCGCCCAGGAGTCATGGGCGGGGCGCACCGGCCCGAGCTCGGTCAGGTGCGGGGCGATCGTGGCGTGGTGCTCGTGCAGGGACTCCCAGAGTGGCCTGAGGTCGTCGATTCGCTCGCTGCCTGCTCGAACGATCTGCATTGGTCAAGCCTAGACCGCGGGCAGCTCCACGCGCTTGCGCGCCCGCGTCTCCTTCATCCGTTCGGTGGCGTCCAGCGTCAGCTTGCGCAGCCGCACCGCGGCGGGGGTCACCTCCACGCACTCGTCCTCGCGAATGAACTCCAGCGCCTGGTCCAGCGAGAGCCGGTGCGCGGGCACGAGCTTGACCGTCTCGTCGGAGCCGGCTGCCCGGACGTTGGTCTGCTTCTTCTCGCGGACGGCGTTCACGTCGAGGTCGTCTGAGCGGGCGTTCTCGCCGACGACCATGCCCTCGTAGACCTCCTCGCCGGGGCCGACGAACAGCTGCCCGCGCTCCTGCATCTTGAGCAGCGCGAAGGCCGCGGTGAAGCCGCGCCGGTCGGCCACCAGCGAGCCCGTCGGGCGCGTGCGGATCTCGCCCTGCCAGGGCTCGTAGCGCTCGAAGACGGAGTGGATGATCCCCGAGCCGCGCGTCTCCGTGAGGAACTCGGTGCGGAAGCCGATCAGCCCGCGCGTGGGGACGAGGAAGTCCAGCCGGACCCAGCCGGTTCCGTGGTTGACCATGTTCTCCAGGCGCCCCTTGCGCAGCGCCAGCATCTGCGTGACCACGCCCAGGAAGTCCTCCGGCACGTCGATCGCCAGTCGCTCGATCGGCTCGTGCACCGTGCCGTCGACCTCGCGAGTGACCACCTGGGGCTTGCCCACGGTCAGCTCGAAGCCCTCGCGCCGCATCGTCTCCACGAGCACAGCCAGCTGCAGCTCTCCGCGCCCCTGCACCTCCCAGGTGTCGGGTCGCTCCGTCTCGAGCACGCGGATGGCCACGTTGCCGACCAGCTCCGCCTCGAGCCGATCGCTGACCATGCGCGCGGTCAGCCGGGAGCCGGACTGGCCCGCCAGCGGCGAGGTGTTGATCCCCACGGTCATCCCGAGGGCGGGCTCGTCGATGGCGATCACCGGCAGCGGGTGCGGGTGGTCGGGGTCGGCGATCGTCTCGCCGATCGTGATCTCCGGGATCCCGGCCAGCGCGATGATCTCGCCCGGGCCCGCCGCGTCGGCGGGCAGGCGCTCCAGGCCCTCGGTCACGTACAGCTCGGAGACCTTGACGTTCTCGATCGTGCCGTCGCGCCGGCACCAGGCCACCTGCTGGCCCTTGCGGATCTCGCCCTGGTGGACGCGGCAGAGGGCCAGCCGGCCCACGTAGCTGTCCGCGTCGAGGTTGGTCACGCGCGCCTGCAGCGGATGGGAGTCGTCGTACGCGGGGGCGGGGATGCGCTCCACGAGCAGGTCGAGCAGCGGGCGCAGATCCGTGCCCTGCTCGCCCTCATCGGTGGAGGCCCTGCCGGCCTTCGCGTTCGTGTAGACGATCGGAAACTCGATCTGAGACTCGTCGGCGTCCAGGTCGAGGAACAGCTCGTAGACCTCGTCGACAACCTCGCCGATGCGAGCGTCGGGCCGGTCGACCTTGTTCACCACGAGCACCACGGGCAGCCGCGCCTCGAGCGCCTTGCGCAGCACGAAGCGGGTCTGCGGCAGCGGACCCTCCGAGGCGTCCACGAGCAGCATCACGCCGTCCACCATGGTCAGGCCGCGCTCCACCTCGCCGCCGAAGTCGGAGTGCCCCGGCGTGTCCACCAGGTTGAGCTTCACGTCGCCGTAGCGCACGGCGGCGTTCTTCGCCAGGATCGTGATGCCGCGCTCGCGCTCCTGGTCCATCGAGTCCATGACGCGATCGGTCAGCTGCTCGTGTGCGGCGAACACGCCGGACTGACGCAGCATCGCGTCGACCAGCGTCGTCTTGCCGTGGTCGACGTGGGCGATGATCGCCACGTTGCGGATGTCGGAGCGGGCCGGCACGGGGGCTCAAGAGTGGCAGGCCACTAGTCTCGACGCCCATGGAGCTGCGCACTCTCGGACACACCGGAGTCAAGGTGAGCCCGCTCTGCCTGGGCACCATGATGTTCGGCGCGTGGGGCGAGACCGACCACGACAAGTCGATCCGGATCATCCACCGCGCGCTCGATTCCGGCATCAACTTCGTCGACACGGCGGACGTCTACTCGTCCGGCGAGTCTGAGGAGATCGTCGGCAAGGCGCTCGCCGGCCGCCGGGACGACGTGATCCTCGCGACCAAGGTGCACGGATCGATGGGCGACGATCCCAACCAGTTCGGCAACTCGCGGCGCTGGATCATCCAAGAGGTCGAGAACAGCCTGCGCCGGCTCAAGACCGACTGGATCGACCTCTACCAGATCCATCGCCCCGAGCACGACACGGACATCGACGACACGCTGGGCGCGCTCACGGACCTGGTGCGCCAGGGCAAGGTGCGCTACATCGGCTCCTCCACCTTCCCGGGCAGCCAGATCGCGGAGGCGCAGTGGACGGCGGAGCGCCGCGGTCGCGAGCGGTTCGTGTGCGAACAGCCGCCCTACTCGCTGCTCGTGCGCGGGATCGAGGCGGACGTGCTGCCCGCCATCCAGCGCCATCGCATGGGCGCCATCGTCTGGAGCCCGCTCGCTGGGGGATGGCTGTCCGGCAAGTGGCGCAAGGGTGCCGACGACCTCACCTCGCGCCGCTCGGCGATGATCCCCGCCCGCTACGACCTTTCGCTCCCGGCCAACCAGCGCAAGCTCGACGCGGCCGACGCGCTCGCCCAGCTGGCCGAGGACGCCGGGGTGACTCTGATCGACCTGGCGCTCGCGTTCGTGCTGCGCCACCCCGCGGTCACCGCGGCGATCATCGGGCCGCGCACCATGGAGCACCTGGAGTCCCAGCTCGGGTCGGCGGACGTCGAGCTGAGCGACGACGTGCTCGACCGCATCGACGAGATCGCGCCGCCGGGCGTGAACGTGAACCCGGCGGACGGCGGCTTCCAGAACCCGTACCTGCGGCCCGAGGCCCTGCGCCGCTGACCGTGCAGCTCAGCGTCCTCGACCAGTCGCCGATCCCGGAGGGCTCCACCGCGGCGGAGGCCCTGCATCGCACGCTCGACCTCGCCGGGCTGGCCGATTCGCTCGGCTACCACCGCTACTGGGTCGCCGAACACCACGCCACGCCGGCGCTGGCGTGCGCGGCCCCCGAGATCCTGATCGGCGCGATTGCCCCGCGCACCCGGCACATCCGGGTGGGTAGCGGGGGGGTGATGATGCCCCACTACAGCCCGCTCAAGGTGGCCGAGACGTTCAGCACGCTGAGCGGCCTGCACCCAGGGCGCATCGACCTCGGGCTCGGGCGCGCGCCCGGCACGGACCAGATGACGATGCTCGCGCTGCAGCGCGATCGCCGGCACGCGCAGGCGGACGACTTCATCGAGCAGCTGGCCGAGCTGCTGGGGCTGCTCGAGGACCGGATGCCGCCGGAGCATCCTTTCGCCCGCCACGCGCGGACGCTCCCAGGGCGCCCGGAGCGCCCGGAGCCGTGGCTGCTCGGCTCGTCGCCGCAGAGCGCGGTCTGGGCTGCCCAGCTGGGACTGCCCTACTCGTTCGCCGACTTCATCAATCCGGCCGGCGCCGAGATCGTCGCCAGCTACCGGGCCCGTTTCGTGGACTCGGAGCGGCTCGCGGCGCCGCGCGTGTCGGTCGGCGTGATCGCGGTCTGCGCCGATGCCGACGACGAGGCCGAACGGCTCGCCTCCTCGAGCCGGATGATGCTGTCGCTGCTGCGCCAGGGCCGGCTGATCGAGATCCCACCGGTGGAGCAGGCGCTGCGCTACCTGGAGACGCGCGAGCGCTCCCCGGGCGGGCGCCGCGCCGTGATCGGCTCGCCCGAGACGGTCCGGGCGGGACTCGAGGCGGTGGCCGAGGAGTACCACGCCGACGAGCTGCTCGTGCTCACGATCACTCACGACCACGCCGCGCGGAGGCGCTCGTACGAGCTGATCGCGGAGGCGTTCGGGCTCGAGGCTGGTCAGCCGAGCAGCTCGGTCGCCACCTCGCGGTAGCAGTCCACGGCGAGCGCGAGGTCGCGCACGTCCACCCGCTCGTCGCGCCCGTGGGCGAGGGCCCCGAGCTCGTCCAGGGTCATGTGCCGGTAGGGGAAGAAGCCGTACGCCACGCAGTCCGGAAACGCGTCGCGGAACGTGCGCGAATCGGAGTAGCCGACCGACACCGTCGGCAGGCAGCGGGCGCCCGGGTCGGTGCGGTCCACCCAGCCCTGCAGGGCGCTGAGCAGCGCCGAGTCGGGGACGGAGGCGTTCCCGACGATCGCCTCGGTGAACTCGAGCCGGTAGCCGGCCGTGCCGAGCACCTCGCCCACGCGCTCGAGCACGGTCGCCTCACCCATGCCGGGTGGGACGCGGCAGTCCACATGCAGGCGCGCGCGCTCGGGGATCACGTTCATCTGCTCGGAGGCGTCGACCATCGTCGGGGCGAGCGTCACGCGCAGCATCGCCTCGAGGTCGGCCGCGAAGTCGGGCGCACGCCGCGCGAGCGCCGCCACCGCGGCTTCGGGTTCGCCGTCCAGCCCGAGCGCATCGAGCACCCCCTGGCCGGCAGGGGTCAGGTCCCACCTGGGGCGCCGCTCGGCGAGCGAGACCAGCAGCGGCGCGAGCTTGAGTAGCGCGTTGTCCGCGTCCATCGGCATCGAGGCGTGGCTGGCGGTCCCGTCGGTGGTGAGCGTGAAGCGGAACACACCCTTCTCGCCGATCGAGACGGTGTACACGCGCTCGTCCCCGATCGCGAACGATTCCCCGCCGCCCTCGTTGACGAGGTAGTCGCAGCGGGCGAGGTCGGGGCGCTCGTTCGCGAGCCAGAGGGCGCCGGTGCCGTCCACCTCCTCGTCGGAGACACTGATGACGAGCAGGTCGCCGCGCGCCGGGCGCCAGCCGGAGCGGGCGAGCGAGCAGGCGGCTACCACCTCGGCGGCGGTCTGGGACTTCATGTCGAGCGCGCCCCTGCCCCACACGCAGCCGTCGGCGAGGTCGCCCGACCACGGTCCGTGGCGCCAGCCGGCGGGGTCGACCACCACCGTGTCGACGTGCGACAGCAGCCCCAGCACGGGGCCGTCGGCACGGCCGCGCAGACGCGCCACCAGGTTGGGTCGCTCGGGGTCGGGCCCCACCAGCGACACCTCGAAGCCGGCGGCGTCGAGCAGGCGCGCCAGGTACTCCTGGGCGGGACGCTCGTTGCCCGGCGGGTTGACCGTGTCCATCCGGACCAGGTCCTGGAGCACGGTCACGGCTTCGTCTACGAGCGCGCCGGACATTGCGCGTGAGTCTTAGCATCCCGCGGCATGGCAAGAGCCCCACACGACAACCTTGACCTCAGCCCGCTCCGCTCGGCCGTGAGCGCCCCCTTGTTCGCCTCCACCGACGACGGGTGGGACGGCGCCCGCCAGGCATGGAACCTGGTCGCCGACCAACGCCCGGCGGCGGTCGCCTATGC
Source organism: uncultured Thermoleophilaceae bacterium (assembly GCA_963716215.1). Taxonomy (GTDB): domain Bacteria; phylum Actinomycetota; class Thermoleophilia; order Solirubrobacterales; family Thermoleophilaceae; genus JACVRW01. Next base: position 1,000,136 of record OY970298.1, read on the forward strand.
GGGGAGCGCGGACGACATCGTCGCGATCGTGAACTTCGCGCGCGAGCACGGGCTCCGCGTGGCCGCGCAGGCCACTGGCCACGCTGCAGGCGCGCTCAGCTCACTCGACGATGTGGTGCTGATCAAGACGGAGCGCATGAGAGAAGTGAGCGTCGACGCTGGTGCCCGCCGCGCGCGGGTGGAGGCGGGCACGCTCGGGGGTGACCTCGGCGCGGCTGCCGGTGAGCACGGGCTCACGGCGCTCGGTGGGTCCTCGCCCGATGTGGGTGTGGTTGGCTTCGCCCTGGGGGGCGGGGTCGGCTGGCTCAGCCGGAGCTACGGGCTCACGAGCAACACGATCGTCTCGGTCGAGCTGGTGACTGCCGACGGCGAGCTCGTGACCGCCGATGCCGATCAGAACCCCGACCTGTTCTGGGCGCTGCGCGGTGGAGGGGGCGCATTCGGAGTGGTCACCGCTCTCGAGCTGGAGCTGTTCCCGCTCGCCCAGGTGTACGCCGGGAGCCTGATGTTCCCCGCCGCCCACGGGAGCGAGATCCTGCACGCGTATCGCGAGTGGCTTGGCACGATCCCGGACGAGCTGACCACGGCGGTCCGCTATCTCAACCTGCCGCCGATCCCGGAGGTGCCCGAGCCGCTGCGCGGCGTGCCGGTCTTCGACGTCACCGGGGCGTTCGTCGGCGACGCCGCGGAGGGCGCGGCGCTGCTGGAGCCGCTGCGCTCCCTCGCCACGCCGATCGTCGACGGATGGGCTGAGATGCCCGCCGCCGGCCTGTCGCGCATCAACGGCGACCCGGAGCAGCCGGTTCCGGGCCTCACGCACCACACGGTGATCGGGGAGCTCACCCCGGAGGCCGCCGACGCCTTCGTGGGGGTCGGCGGTCCCGAGTCGGGCAGCCCGCTGCTGATGGTCGGCACGCGCCACCTCGGCGGTGCGCTCGCGAGCGCCCCGGAGCAGGCGGGTGCGCTCGGCTCCGTCCAGGGCGAGCACCTCATTCTCGGGGTCGGCCTGGTGATGGCGCCGGAGATGGCGCCCCCTGTCGGCGCGCACCTCGAAAAGCTGGTCGCCGCGATGGAGCCGTGGGCCACCGGTGGCCAGTACCTCAACTTCGCGGAGCGCCCCGGTGACGCGTCGGCCGGATTCGATCCGGACACGTATGCGCGGCTGCGCGAGATCAGGGGCGCGGTCGATCCGGAGCAGCTGTTCGTGCCGGCGCATCCGATCGCCTAAGGGCGCGGAACGCAAAAAAGGCGGGCGGCCCCCTGACGCTGAGGGCCGCCCGCCGGTCGGCCGGGGGTAGCTGATCCCGGCCGGGCTTGTCGCGTCAGGCGCCTACGAGCCCGGACCGCTGTTGTCGTCGTCACCGCCGCGGTCGTCGTCGCCGCCGCGGTGATGGCCGCCGTCGTCGTCATCGCGACGGTCGCCGCCGCGATCGTCGCCGCCGCGATCGTCGTCACGGCCGCCGTGCTCGCCGCCGCCGCCGGAGCGCTCGACCTCGAGCGCGACCCAGGCGCCGTTCTTGCGCTTGACGATGGCCTCGATGTTCTTGGCGCCGACCTTCAGGCCGCCGAGGCCGTTCACGCGCTCGAAGCGCGTGTTGCGCGTGACCTTGATGCGAACGGTCCCGCGCTCGGTGTCGCGCAGTCGGAACGTGCGCGCGTCGCGGTTGACCGACACGACCGTGCCCTCGAACTCACGGGCGGCCGCCGAGGCCGTCCGGTCGGGTGCCGCGCCAGCCACGGTCGCGGAAAAAGCGGTCAGGGCGACCGCCGCGACTGTGAGAGATCCGATCAGCTTCCTCATTTGCCTACCTCCAGTTGATTGCACTGATTGGAGGATGGCCTTGGGGCGGCAAGCGGCGGCCAAGCGCCGGGATAAGGGTTGGTAAAGGCGGTTGAACGAGGCGCAGATCGACTTGCGAGGAGGGTGGCCGCACGCGGCCGCGGCCTCGCGCCCGGGCCGCGCACGGCGAGACTGAGTTTGACGTCGATATACGTGGCAAAGGTCAGTCTCGTGGCGGCCGCCCCCCGGCTGGCCGGGCCCTCCGTCAGGAATCCGCGAGCGCCAGCAGGCTCTCGTGCTCCTCGCGGCAGGCGGGGCAGCCCTCGAGGTGCGCGCTCATGCCGGGCACCGCCCGCTCGGCGTCGGCGCCGGCCAGCTCCAGCTCCACGTAGCGATCGAGCTCCTCGAAGCACTGCTCGCAGGTCAGCTCCGGGCCGGCCGGCCCGAGCAGCGCCCTGATCAGGTCCTTGTCCTCGGTCATTCCGCGACCTCCTCGATGTCCAGGCCCTGGTCGGCAAGGCAGCGGCGCAGCTTCTGGCGCGCGTCGTGCAGCGTCTTGTAGAGGGCGCCGCGCGTGGTGTCCAAGCGCTCGGCGAGCACGTCGATCGGGACGCCCGTGAGGGTGATCGCCACGAGCACCTCGCGCTGGTGGGGCGACAGCTCCTCCTCGATCGCCGTCCGCAGCGCCGTGAGCAGCTCGCGCGTCTCGGCGTCGGCGTGCGGTGAGGCGCCACCGCCACCGAAGCGGTCCCATGAGGCGGGCTCCAGGGTCACCTCGCGCTCCTGCCAGCTGAGCTTGCGCAGCCGCACCGCGGCTTCCAGCAGCGCGAACTTGTAGGCCCAGGTGGTGAAGCGGCTCTCGCCGCGGAAGCCGTCGAGCTTGGCCAGCACCGCGACGAGGGCGTCGTCGGCGCTCTGGGTGGCGAGGTCGTCGAGCGACATGCCGCGCAGGTGGGGGAGGCTCGTGCGCCGCCGGCCGACCTCGAAGCGGGCGGCCCTCAGCAGCAGCGCGTGGAGGCGGGCGACCGCGTCGTCGCGGCGGGGACCCGCGTCACGCAGGTCGTCCAGCCACTCTTGTGACGACGGCTCGGATCTGACTGCCACTCCCGTCACGGTAGTCGTTGCCATCGGTGGGGTATGCGACCGGCCGGCCGGAGTTCTTACGCGTAAGGGATGACGGCCTGTCGACGCGAACGCAGGTATGAGCACACATGCGCACACAAGCGCCATACGCACGTCCGTCGATACCGACCGCCTCGCCCAGCCGGGCTACCAGGCCTACCTGTTGCTGTGGGCTGTGTTCGCGGTGGCGCCGATCCTGTTCGGGCTGGACAAGTTCGCCGGCGTCCTCGTGGACTGGGACATCTATCTCGCCCCGTGGATCAACGACATCCTGCCGGGCAGCGGCGCCGACGCGATGTACGCGATCGGCGTGGCCGAGATCGCGGCCGGGCTGCTCGTGGCGTTCGCGCCGCGCTACGGAGCGCCGCTGGTGGCGGCCTGGCTCGGCGGGATCATCTTCAACCTGCTCACGTACTCGGGGTTCTACGACGTCGCGCTGCGCGACTTCGGCCTGCTGGTTGGGGCGCTGGCGCTGTGGCGACTGAGCGCGGAGTACGCCAGGCCGCGGTGACCTAGAGTGCCGCCCGTGGGCGGCGACGAGCGGATCGACCTGGAGGGCAGCGAGGGCCGGGTGAGCGTGCGGGTCTGGGCGCACCCGGCGCCGGCGCGGGTGGTCGTGCTCTCGCACGGCTACGGCGAGCACATCGGTCGCTACGAGCACGTGGCGGCCGCGCTCGTGGAGCGCGGAGCGATCGTGTACGGGCCGGACCACATCGGGCACGGAGAGACAGATGGCGAGCGAGCGCTGGTCGAGGACTTCGAGCGGGTCGTGGACGACCTGCACGCCGTCGTCGGGCTCGCGCAGGAGCGGCACCCGGACGTGCCGGTGGTGATGGTGGCGCACTCCATGGGCGGGCTGATCGGGGTGCGCTACGCGCAGCGCCACGGCGACGAGCTGGCCGGGATCGTCCTGTCGGCGCCGTCGATCGGTCTGACGCCCGTGCTCGCCGCATGGCTGGCGGCGGAGGAGCTGCCGGACGATCCGATCGACGTGGCGGTGCTGTCACGCGACAGCTCGGTCGGCGAGGCGTACGCGAACGACCCGCTGGTGTGGCACGGCGGGTGGAAGCGGACGACGCTCAAGGCCTTCCTCGCCGCGAACGAGGCGATCGACGCCGGCCCCGGCTTCGGGCGCCTGCCGGTGCTCTACATCCACGGCGAGGCCGACCAGCTCGTGCCGATGGCACTGGCCCAGCCGGCGATGCAGCGCCTGGCGGGCGAGGACTTCACGGAACGAGTCGTGCCCGAAGCACGCCACGAGGTCTTCAACGAGCTCGAGCAGGCGGAGACGCTCAGGCTCGTCGGGGACTTCGCGGAGCGGGCTAGCGCGCGGTAGGGCCGCTCGACTGGGCTACCTGCTCGCCCTTACGCTTCCACGACTCATGAGTCGTTTACTACCCGTTCGCGGGTTCCCGGCCGTTCGGTGAGTCTGAACGTCGTCGTCGCGCTGGGCCTGGCTTCGCTTTTCATGCTCACGGCGGCATGGCTCGTCTGGCGACGCCGCGCTCGCCCGCCCACCGAGCTGCGCTCCGATCGGTCGAATCTCGCCGCCCCATCGAAGCTCGCGGGCGCGGGTGATGAGTCGCCTGCGGATCTCGCCGATCCCGAGGCCGTCGTTCTCGTTCCGCTGCCGAATCGGCAGGACCAGGCCCTCGTGCTTGGATCTCGGTCGGCCATGGAGGTCTTCGACCAGAGCGGCCTCAGCTCACGTGACCCCGCAAGCCAAGGCGGACCGCTCCCCCAGCTCATTACGCGGATCATCGGCGCGGGTGCCAATGAGGCGACGCGGCGAGCTCAGCAAGGCATCGACTCGGGCCGCCTCGTAGCGCTCGCACCCGAGACCGTCGAGCAGCTCAAGCGGGGCACTCCGGTCTATGACAAGGCGGGGGCCATGCTCGGGCTGGTGCGTGGCGATAAGGGGCGGTTGAAGCACGTCATGCGCCTCGATCCGAAGGGTGCGCAGGCCGTAGTCGCGTCCAACGCGGCGACGCTTGCCCTCACGGCGGCTCTCTCGCAGCAGCTGGCCAGTATCGAAAAGCAGCTCGAGCAGATCTCCTCGACGCTCAATCGATTCGTTAAGGCCTACGACCGCCGGCGGCTGGCCAACATCGCCGCTGTCAACCGGTCGCTCGTCAGGGTTGCCGAGCGCATCCAGGGACGTGGGCGGATCACCGAGACCGACTGGCAGATCGTCGCGCCGTTGAGCGAGAGCGTCGAGACCAACTCGCTGGAAGCTGCCGCGACGCTCGACGACCTCGCCAAACGGGTGCGCCCCGGGCTCGATCGCGGGAAGCGCCAGAAGATGCTCAAAGACCTAGTAGAGGAAGAGTCGCTGGCCTATTGGCTCTCGGCGCTGGCGGAGTCAGACCTTGCGCTGACGCGCTGGGACCTGCTCCACCTCTTCTGGGAGCAGTCGGAGGACCCGGAATCGGCGGCCGAGTTGGCCGAGCGCGTCAGGCAGTCGTTTGCGTCGCGGCAGGCCAATCGCCATCGGATCGGCCTGATTCTCGAGGAGCTTGCAGACCCCGAGCCGCGCACGCGGCTGGACCCTCTCCGGCAACGGGCCCGGCTGCGGCTCAAGCGGCAGAACCAGGTAATAGCGGCGCTACTCCAGGGGCAGGGCGATGCATTTGTGGCTCCGGCGGCAGACCCGTATGCAGTCGAGCCGCCGACTGAGCTGACGCCCTAGAGCCCGACGGGCCGCTACCCGCAGCCCGTGTTGTTCCCGCAGCTCGAGCACGTGTAGCAAGAGCCGGTCCGCTGCATCATGCCCCCGCACTGGGCGCACGCCGGGCCCAGGTCGAGGCCGGCCAGCCGGGCCGGGATCGCCGGCGGCTCGTCGGTGAGCGCCGCTGCGGCGGGCTTCGCCGCTGAGCCGTTGCCACCGTTGGCCCCCCCGTTCGTGCCGTTCGCCGGCTCGGCGGGCTCGGGCGGTCCGGCCGTGTCGCCGCGCATCAGCGCGTCCTGCGACGCCTTGCGGGCCCTCACCTCCGGCGTGAGGATTCCGAACTCCTCGTGCAGGTCGGCGTCGCCGTAGCGGGCCGCCAGCCAGCGCATGATGTAGTCGGGCATCGACTTCGCGAACGGGATCTCCGGGTTGCCGGTGTAGCCCTCCGGCTCGAAGCGCACGTACGCGAACTTGCGCACGAGCGTCTCGAGCGGCACGCCGTACTGCAGGCCGATCGAGATCGCCGTGGCGAACGCGTTCATCAGGCCCTTGATCGTCGAGCCTTCCTTGCCGACGTCGGTGAGGAAGACCTCGCCCAGGCTGCCGTCCTCGTACTCGCCCGCGGTGATGTAGCCCTCGTGGCCGCCCACCGAGAACTTATGGGTGAGCGACTGGCGCTCCCGCGGCATCCGCCGCCGCACCGGTCGTGCCGGCTCCTCGGCTGCCGCCTCGGCGGCGGCGTCCTGCTTGTCGCCGGCGTCCGTGCGCAGCGCCTGCGCCGTCTTCGACCCGTCGCGGTAGATCGCCAGGGCCTTCAGGCCCAGCTTCCAGCCCTCGCTGTACACGCCGGCGATGTCCTCGGCGGTAACCGACTCGGGCAGGTTCACCGTCTTCGAGATCGCGCCGGAGATGAACGGCTGCGCCGCGGCCATCATCCGCACGTGGCCCATCGCCGAGATCGCGCGCTCGCCCACCGCGACGTCGAACACGGACAGGTGCTCGTCGAGCAGGCCCGGTGCGCCCACGATCGTGGCGTGCTCGGCCAGGTGAGCCTCGATCGCCTCGATCTGCTCCCGCTGGTAGCCGAGCGTCTCGAGCGCCAGCGGCACGGTGCGGTTGACGATCATCATCTGACCGCCGCCGACCAGGTCCTTGAACTTGACCAGCGAGAAGTCCGGCTCGATGCCGGTCGTGTCGCAGTCCATCAGGAACGAGATCGTCCCCGTGGGCGCGAGCACGGTGGCCTGCGCGTTGCGGTAGCCGTTGCGCTCACCCACGTCGACCGCCTCGTCCCAGACGCGCCGCGCGGCATGGAGCAGCTCGGAGTCCGTGCAGAGCCCGTCCTCCATCGCGTAAGCCGCGTCGCGGTGCTTGCGCATCACGTGGTTGTGCGGATCGCGGTTCTCCATGTAGCGGTCGTACGGCCCCATCGCGCCCGCGACCTCGGCGGACGTGCGGTAGGCGCGGCCGGTCATGAGCGCCGTGATGGCGCCGCAGATCGTGCGGCCCTCGTCCGAGTCGTAGGCGAGGCCATTCGCCATCAGCAGCGCGCCCAGGTTGGCGTAGCCCAGCCCGAGCTGGCGGAACGCGCGTGCGTTCGTGCCGATCTCCTCGGTCGGGTAGCTCGACGGCGAGACCACGATCTCCTGCGCAAGGATCACCACGTCGACGGCGTGCTCGAAGGCCTCGGTGTCGAACGTGCCGTCCGCGCGGCGGAACTTCATCAGGTTGAGCGACGCGAGGTTGCAGGCCGAGTCATCCACGTGCATGTACTCGGAGCACGGGTTGGAGGCGTTGATCCGGCCCGAGTTCGGGCAGGTGTGCCACTCGTTGATGGTGGTGTCGTACTGGACGCCCGGGTCGGCGCAGCGCCACGCGGCGTCGGCGAGCTGGCTGAGCAGGTCGCGCGCGTCGACGCGGTCGACGACCGAGCCGTCAACGCGCGCGGTCAGCTCCCACTCCTCGCCGCGCTCGGCGCGCTCCATGAACTCGTCGGTGACGCGCACCGAGTTGTTGGCGTTCTGGTACTGGATCGAGGCGAACGCCTCGGAGTCGAGACGCATGTCGAAGCCGGCGTCGCGCAGCGCGGCGGCCTTCTCCTCCTCGCGCGCCTTGCACCAGATGAAGTCGAGGATGTCCGGGTGGTCTACGTCGAGCACGACCATCTTGGCCGCGCGACGGGTCTTGCCGCCTGACTTGATCGTGCCGGCCCAGGCGTCGGCCCCGCGCATGAAGCTCACCGGGCCAGAAGCGAGCCCGCCCTTGGAGAGCGGCTCCTTGGAGCTGCGGATGCGCGACAGGTTGATGCCCGAGCCCGAGCCGCCGCGGAAGATCTTGCCCTCCTTGGTGTTCCAGCCGAGGATCGACTCCAGCTCGTCCTCGACCGAGAGGATGAAGCAGGCGGAGCACTGCGGGCGGTCCTCGAAGCCCACGTTGAACCAGACCGGCGAGTTGAAGGCCGCCATCTGGTGGAGCAGGATGTGCGTCAGCTCGCCCTCGAAGATCTGCGCGTCCTCGTCGGTGGCGAAGTAGCCGCCCTCGCGGCCCCAGGCGGCGATCGTGCCGGCCACGCGACCGATCATCTGCTTGACCGACGACTCGCGATGCGGCGAGTCGAGCCGGCCGCGGAAGTACTTCTGGGCAACGATGTTGGTGGCGTTCTGGGACCAGCTGACCGGGAACTCGACGCCGCGCTGCTCGAAAGCCGGGTCGGCCGGATCGCCGATCACGGCGTCGCGGATCTCCCATTCGACGCAGTCGAAGGGATGGGTGCCCGCCTCCGTGAAACGCCGCGGAACGCTAACCCCGGCACCACTGGCGGTGACGCTCGGGGCTGCGGCGCTACGGCTGTGGGACATGACCTCTCCTCTGGTTGGAATTGGGTGGAACGGCGATTTCGCGGGAACGACCGATGCTGCTCTTCGGACCGGACGGAACGGGGCCCTCGATCGCGAGCTGGTCTTCGCTCGGAAGTGGGTCCTCCCTGAAGCGCCGCACCACGGCCGCGAGCTCGTCGAGGTCGGCCAGGTTGCGGTAGACCGAGGCGAACTGAATCGCGCTCACCGGGTCCACGCGTGCGAGCCCCCGCTCGGCCAGATCGCCGATCCGTGACGCCTCGACCTCGGGGCCACCCGCCCGCGCCTCCCGGGCGATCCAGGCGGCCACTCCCTCGAGCTGGTCGGCGCTGACCGGCCGCCCGCCGGCCGCCCGGGTCAGCCCGCGCAGGAGCTTCTGACGGTCGAAGCGCTCGCGCCGGCCGTCGCGCTTCACCACGTCCACGCGCGGCTCCTCGGCGCGCTCGTGGGTCGTGAAGCGCTCGCCGCACTCTGTGCATTCGCGGCGGCGGCGTACGGCATCTGGGCTGGGGCGGGTGTCGATCACCTGGGTCGAATCGGCTGAGCAGAACGGACAAAGCACACGTGCAATTCTACTACCTGTGGTGCTTCGTTCCTCCTCGAATCACAAGATATTGTGCTATTAGCGAGAAGCGAGCGGAATGAAGTCGTCCTTCGGGGCCGGCGCCATCAGGCTCAGGATCCGCACCGGGTCCGGCCCGGGGTTGGAGAAGGTGTGGGCGTTGCCCGGCGGGACGACCGCGTAGCTGCCCGCCGGCGCCGACAGGTCCTCGCCGCCAAGGCGCAGGCTGAGCGTTCCGTCGAGCACGTAGAAGCTGGCGACCATCTGCTCGTGGTGGTGCGGCGCGGGCCCGGGGGACCCGGGCGCCAGCTCGAGCTCCAGCAGCGCGAACGAGCCGAGCGCGTCGGACACGCTTGCCTTGACGAGCGCCGACGAGGCCTCGAACTCGAGCCGCTCGCCCCCGCCCGGCCCGAGGGAGATCGCCTCGCTGCCCGGCCGCCCGGTCCCGGGCGGCTCATACCACTGGTCGAAGGGAGTCTTGAAGCCGCTGCGCAGGTACTCCTCGAACGCGCAGCCGGGCGAGTGCAGGTTGAGGAACCGCGCACGCTCCGTGGAGGCGTTGCGGAAGGTGTGCAGGACGTCGGGGGGCACGAGCGCGAACTCGCCGGCTCCGAGCGTGCGCACCTCCAGCTCCGGTCCGATCCCGAACTGCAGCTCACCTTCGAAGACCCAGAAGGCATCCGCGTGGTCGTGGTGGACGTGGGGGTCGGGGCCCGCGGCCCCGGGCGCGTAGACCGCCTCCGTCAGGACGAGCTCGGGTCGGCCGACCTTGATCTCGAACCCCGGACGAATGGTCTCGCCCTCGCCCGGACCGAGCAGCTGAGGTGCGTCGATCGACATCGCGCCGAACGTAGCGCGCCGGATCGGCGGGTCGGGGCCGCCCCGACCATGCTCGCCGGAAGCTGCGGGAAGATCCGCGTCCGGCTAGCGCAGCGAGTCGAGCGTGCGAGCCAGGCCCTGGTCGAGGTCGACCTGCGCCTCCCAGCCCAGCTCTGCCTTCGAGCGCGACGCGTCGAGCGCGATGTGCTGCACCTCGCCGGTGCGGGCGGGCGCGTGGTCGACCTCGAAGCCGTTGCTCGAGTGAGCCGCGAGTGCCTCGACGATGTCGAGCACGCTCGTCTGCACACCCCGGCCCACGTTGAAGGCGCCAGTGACATCGGAGTCCGCGGCGCGCAGGTTCGCGTCCACCACGTCGCCGACGAACACGTAGTCGCGTGTCTGCTTGCCGTCGCCGTAGATCTGCGGCCGGCCGCCCTCCAGCAGCTTGCCGCAGAAGATCGCGATCACGCCGGCCTCGCCGAGCGGGTCCTGCCGCGGCCCGTACACGTTGCCGTAGCGCAGCGAGATGGTCGACAGCCCGTGGAGACGGGTGAACAGCGCGCAGTAGTTCTCGGCGCAGAACTTCGACAGCCCGTAGGGCGCCTCGGGCGCCACCGGGTGCTCCTCGGGCGCGGGGATGATCTGGCCCTCGCCGTAGATGGCGCCGCCGGTGGAGGTGTTCACCACGCGCCGCACGCCGCTCGCGTGCGCGGCGTTGAGCACGTTGATCGTGCCCTCCACGTTGATGCGCGAGTCGTGGGCGGGGTCGGCCACCGAGCGGCGCACGTCGATCTGCGCGGCCAGGTGGAAGATCGCCTCCGGACGCACGCGGTCGACGGCGGCGGCCACCCCCTCGGCGTCGCGGACGTCGAGCTCGATCAGCTCGGCTCCGTTGGCGATCGCGCCCTCCAGGTTGTCCCGCCTTCCGGTCGAGACGTCGTCGATGACCGCCACCTGGTCGCCGCGCGCGACGAGGGCGTCGACGAGGTTCGAGCCGATGAAGCCAGCGCCTCCTGTGACAAGAGTCTTCATACGGCCGGGCAGATTAGCGAGGGAGGTCGGCGCCACTGCTACGGTCGCCGCGCATGCGCGGCCTGTTCGTCACGTTCGAGGGCATCGATCGCTCCGGCAAGACCACCCAGGCGCGCCTGCTCGCGGACGCGCTGGGCGACGACGCGCTCGGAGTGCGCGAGCCCGGCGGCACCCCGGCCGGCGAGCGGGTGCGCGACCTGCTGAAGGATGCCGACGTGCCGCTCGGCTCGGAGGCCGAGGCGCTCCTGTTCGCCGCCGCCCGCGCGGAGCTGGTGGCGCGGGTGATCCGGCCGGCCCTGGAAGATGGGCGCGTGGTCGTGTCCGATCGCTTCCTGGACTCCTCGCTCGCCTACCAGGGCGGCGCGCGCGGGCTCGGCGTGGACGAGGTCGAGCGCATCAACCGCTTCGCGACCGGTGGCCTCGTGCCCGACCTCACCTTCCTGCTCGAGCTCGACACCGCTGTCGCCGCCGAGCGCACGGGGGAGAGCGACCGCTTCGAGGACGAGGGCGCGGCGCTGCAGCAGGCCGTACTCGAGGCCTACGAGCGCCTGGTGGCCGCCGATCCGGGCCGCTGGCGGCGAGTGGACGCCACGCGGCCGCCCGCCGAGGTGCATGCCGAGGTGCTGGCCGAGGTCGAGGCGGCCCGCAGCGGAGCGCGCGCGTGACGGTGGCGCTGGCCGGCACGGAGGACCATCCGCAGGCGCGCATCGTGCTCGCCGCCGCGCTGGAGGGCGGCCCGTCGCACGCCTACCTGTTCCACGGTCCGGCTGGGACGGGCAAGCGCACGGTGGCGCGCTCGTTCGCGGCGGAGCTGCTCGCCGAGGGCCAGCCCGACCCCGACGCCGTGCGCCTCCGGGTCGCGCACGGGACCCACCCCGACCTGACCTGGGTGCGGCCGAGCGGAGCGCACGTGATGCGCGTGGAGGACGTGGACCAGGCGGTGGTGGCGGCGGCCACGCGGACCCCGTTCGAGGCGTCCCGGCGTGTGTTCGTGCTCGAGCGCGTCGACACGATGAACGACGAGGTGGCCAACCGCCTGCTGAAGACGCTCGAGGAGCCGGCCCACTTCGTCCACCTGATCCTGCTCACGGACGCGCTGGGCAGGGTGCTCGAGACGGTGATCTCGCGCTGCCAGCCGGTGCGCTTCGAGCCGCTGCCGGCGGCGCGCATCGCCGAGCTGCTGGAGGCCGACGGCGTCGACAGCGAGGCCGCGTCGGCGTGCGCGCGGCTTGCGCTCGGCAACGCGGCGCGGGCGCGGCTGCTGGCCTCGCCCGAAGGGACCGAGCTGCGAGCCGAGGTGGATGCCTTCGCGGGTGCCGCGCTCGACGGCGAGCCGGGCGAGGCGTGGCGGCCGCTGCTCGACCGCGCGGAGCGCCGCCGCGCCGAGGCCGAGGAGGCGGTGGCGGCCGCGGCCGTCGACCGGCTGGAGCTCGAGCCGAAGGGACGCGAGCGCCGCGCGATCGAGCGCGAGCTGGAGGAGGCCGCGAAGCGCGACGGTCGCCGGGCGCGCACCGAGGTGCTCGACTTGGCCCTGACGCTGACGGGGCTCGCCTTCCGCGACCTGGTCTGCCTGGCCGAGGAGGCACCCGAGGCGGTGCTGGCAAGCGACCGAGCCGCGGCGCTGGCGGAACGCGCCCGCGCGCGCGACCCGCGCCGGCTGCGCGAGGCGGCAGAGCGCTGCGAGGACGTGCGCCAGGCGCTCGAGCTGAACGTGAGCGAGGACCTGGCGCTGAGCGCACTCGGGCTGCGGCTGGCGGCGCTGGCCGGCTCGCCGGGCTAGGCGCAGGAGTCGCCGCGCAGCTCGAGGGGGTTCCGCACGAAACGTGACGTATAGGCCCGTTTCTTCAGGAACTCCGGGCGCGAAGGCCCCAGCAGCCTGGGCCCCTGCGCACCGCGTGTCGAGTTGTGCCCCTTATGTGCCGGAAACTCGCCACGCCCCCGGCTTCGCGGCGAACGGCGCCCTAGCCGGCCGGCCAGCGCGCCACGGGGGTCGGGGGGCGCGAGCCCCCAGCTGTCATCCCACGCCTGCGGCCTTCAGGGCCTCGGACCAGTCCGAGAAGTACTCGATGCGCACCATCGTGCCGTCCTCGAAGGTCACCACCTGGTGGTAGAGCTCCTCGTCGATCTCGAGGCCGCTGCCCTTGCCGAGCGCGTGGTGTCGCAGCCTGGTCGCCACGCGCTCGCCGGCGTCCACGTATTCCTGTGGCTCCAGCCGCAGCTCCACGAAGGTCTCGTCGAGCCCGTCCCAGAAGCGCCTGATCGCGTCCGGGCCGCGGCACGAGTCCGAGCTCTGGTGTGCGGGCAGCACCCAGTCGATCTCGGGATCGAAGTGCTCCATGGCGGCGTCGAAGTCACGCCGGTTGTAGGCCGCGATGAAGTCCCGGGTCTTGTCGACGTTTGGCCGCGACAACGGCGACCACACTAGCCGGGACGAGCAGTGCCCACGTAGGATCCGGCCGTGATGGCGATCGCCACCAGCGAGGAGGCGCGGGCGCTCGCCGGCGATGCCGGCGGCGGCACCGGGCCGTTCCGTGGCGGCGAGCTGTACGACTTCATTTGCCGGGAACATCCCAGCGAGTGCCTCGAGCTCGGGTTCGCGCACGGTGTCTCGACGGTCTACCTCGCCGCCGGGCTGGAGGCGAATGGCGCTGGTCGCGTCACGAGCGTCGATCTCGTCGTCGCCGGCGAGCGCGAGCCGTCGGCCGAGCAGCTTGTTGAGCGTGCCGGCCTGAGCTCGAGGGTCGATCTCGTCTTCGAGCCGACGTCCTACAACTGGTTCCTGCACCGCCGTATCCGCGAGCAGAGGACGGACGCCGGGGCGTGCGAGCCCTACCTCGACTTCTGCTTCTTCGACGGCGCCCACCGGTGGGTGGACGACGGGCTGGCGTTCTTCCTGGTGGACAAGCTGCTCAAGCCGGGCGGGTGGCTGCTGTTCGATGACCTGACTTGGACGATCGACGCGCAGGATGTCCATGAGTCGGAGCGGTCCCTCGCACAGGTGGGGGAGGTGTTCGACCTGCTGGTGAAGGGCCATCCGTCGTACGACCATTTCGAAACGGACGGCGAGTGGGGCTGGGCGCGCAAGGCGACGACTCCCAGCCCGCAGGTGCGGACGGTGGTCAGGCGCGACCTGCTCGCCGGGCTGCAGCAGGCGGCAAGGGCGGGCCGGGCCAAGCTCCCTCGCCGATAGTCGGCGGAAACGACAGCCGTCGGTGTCCTCCGATAGGGTCCGCCGCCGGCCCCAGCGGGGGGCGGAAAGACCAGATTGAGGGATCGGATCATGTCTCACGCAGGGCAGGGTGCGGTAGCGGTCGAGCAGTCACCACATCAGCGCCAAAGGGCTCATATCGCAGGCTGGCTGATGGCCTTGACGTTTCTCACGTCGATCCCCGCCGCGCTCATTCTCTACGAGCCGATTCTGAACGAGACGGACTACATCCTCGGGTCGGGTGACGACACGCGCATCACTCTCGGCGCCTTCTTGGAGATCCTCCTGATGATCGGCAACGTCGGCACGGCGGTCGTGATGTTTCCGATCCTCAGGCGATACAGCGAAACCCTGTCGCTCAGCTACGTCGCCTCGCGCACGATCGAGGCGACGATCATCGGGGTCGGCGCGATCAGCCTGCTCTCCGTCGTCACCCTGCGCGACGACCTGGCCGCGTCCATCGGCGCGGACGAAACCTCGCTCGACATCGCGGGGCAGACCCTGGTCGCGATCCACGACTGGACGTTCCTGCTCGGGCCGGGATTCTGCGTCGGCGTCAACGGCATCCTGCTCGGTTGGATGATGTATCGCACCGGATTGATGCCTCCACGCCTCGCACTGTTCGGGGTGATCGGCGGCCCGTTGATCTTCTTGTCGGCGATCGCGGTCCTGTTCGGCGCCTACGAGCAGGACGGCCTGCACGCCCTCTTCTCGCTCCCCGAGGCCATCTTCGAGGCGGCGTTCGCGATCTACTTGATCGTCAAGGGCTTCAGGGCTTCGCCGATCCTCGACGACGCTCGGTATGCCGGAGTGGCGGCTGCGCCGTAGTTAAAGCGTGGGTTGCGCCACCAGGTAGTAGAACGCCAGCGCCATGACCGCTGTGGTCGCTCCCCAGAGCACCGCCCAGCCGGCCCGCTCGCGCGGCTGCATCTGCGGGCGCGCCAGGCCGAAGATCACGGCCAGCTCGAACACCACGCAGGCCGCCACGAACGCGGCGACCGACCAGATGCCGGTGATCGCCATGACGATGTAGAGCGGCACCTGGGTGCCCGCCGCGGCGCCGCCGGCCGAGAGGACCAGCACGAAGTACTCGTTGTAGGTGTCGCGGTAGATCGGCTGGCGCGGGTCGAGCGCCAGGACCAGCCGGTTGCGCTGGGGTTCTGCCATGGCCGGGATTCTTCCAAAGCCGAGAGCGATCGCGGCGCGCGCGCCGCTGCCGGCCGGCGCTTCGAGCACTCCCGCGGCGTCGCGACGCGCGCGGACTCGCCATGGCCGGACGCCCGCGTCGATGCCGAGCACGCGCCCGTGACCGTCGATCCAGACCAGGTCGAGCGCGAACCGCATGCCGAACGTGTGCACCGACCGGCAGCGCGGTAGCAGCAGCGCGAGCCCCGGAGGCGGCCGCCGGCGGAGGCTCATGCCCAGCAGGCGGGCGCGGAACGAGTCGGCGACGACGATCCTCACATGGGGCCAAGCCGAGCCCGGCGGGAACTCGCCCCCGCGGCTATCTTTGGGGCCGACCCGCCGCCATAGCTCAGCTGGTAGAGCACATCTCTCGTAAAGATGGGGTCCCCGGTTCGAGTCCGGGTGGCGGCTTGGCCCGCGGCGCTACTGCTTCTGACGATCCCTGCCGGCGCCGCCGACCAGGCGGTCGCGGCCGGAGCGGCCGAACATCCGGTCGGCGCCCGCGGCGCCCTTGAGCAAGTCGTTCGCGGCGCCGCCGTCGAGCAGGTCGTTGCCCGCACCGCCGTTGAGGCGATCGGCGCCGCTGCCGCCGGCGAGGCTGTCCTTCCCGGTGCTGCCGGCCAGTGCATCCCGACCGCCTTCGCCGAGCAGCCGGTCGTTGCCCTTGCCCCCGTTCGCGCTGTCGTTGCCCGCGCCGGCGCAGATCACGTCGTTGCCGGCGCCGCCGCTGACGATGTCGTTGCCGCCGAGGGCGACGATCACGTCGGCCTTGCGGGTGCCCTTGAGGCGGTCGCGCTTCGCGGTGCCAACGATCGTCGCCCGCTTGCGTCCGCAGCGCGGCGGTGCACCAACGCGTCCGCCGCCCCCGGGACCGCCGCCGACCGGGCCCGGGCTCGTGACCGGGTCGCCCTCGAGGCGCGCCACGAACAGGTCGCGTGGGGCTCCGCCGACGAGCGACGAGCCCGCCACGAGCAGCTTGCCGTCGGACTGCACCG
The DNA here is from genome assembly GCA_963716215.1 of uncultured Thermoleophilaceae bacterium. Lineage (GTDB taxonomy): Bacteria > Actinomycetota > Thermoleophilia > Solirubrobacterales > Thermoleophilaceae > JACVRW01. Next base: position 1,016,362 of record OY970298.1, read on the forward strand.
CGGTGGCGCCCACCACGTTGCTCTCGCCGACGGTGATCCGGGTCTTGCCCGTGCCGCCGAAGGTGGCATCCGGCGTGCCCCCCGGCTGCAGGCGCGCCACGTTGATGTACGTCTGCGAGCCCTCCGCGAACGCCATCACGATCTTGCCGTTCGCCTGTAGCCCCAGCTGCGGCAGCTGGTCCACGTCACCGCCCATGACCGTCGCGCGCCCCCCAGTCCCGAAGCCGGTGTCGAGCAGCCCATTGGGGCGGAGGCGCCGGACTCGCGCCCAGGGCCTGACCGGGGCGCCCACGAGCGAGGGTGCGTTGGCGCCGAGCAGCACGCTGTCGTCGGGCTGGACCAGGATCGTGCTGCCGAACAGCCCGATGTCCTCCACGAACTGGCCGCCCACGCGGCCGCCCATGCCGAACGTCGGATCGAGCGAGCCGTCGAGGTTGGAGCGCGTCGCGGCGATTGCGTAGACGTCCTGACCGCCGGGGAGGTGGTAGGTCACGTTGCCCGCCAGCATGATCTTGCCGTCGCGCTGGAAGCCGATCTGGTTGACGAACAGATCGCGTTCCGGGTCGGTCAGCTCGAGCTGGGGGACCAGCACGGTGCGCACGCCGTCCACGTCGACCGTTGCGTCGAAGCCCCCGTCGGGGTTGAGGCGGGTGAGCGTGAACTCGCCCTCGGGCCCGCTGCCGGCCACCACGATCTTGCCGTCGCGGTCGACCTCCACCGCGCGCGCCGGGAAGCCGATCCCGACGTTGGGCCCGTAGTCGAGCAGGCGCTTTCCGCCCACGGCGAAGCCGCCGTCGAGCGAGCCGTTCGGATTGAGACGGGCGACCGCGGCGTTCGCTCCGCCGCGCCCGGCGACCACGATCTTGCCGTCGCTCTGAAGCGCCACGGAATAGGCCGACTCCGCCGCTCCGCCGAAGTCGATCGACGCAAAGCCGTCGCCGTCGAAGCCGCCGTCCGGGGAGCCGTTCGGGTTGAGGCGGGCGACCAGGAAGTTGCCGTCGGCCCCCCCGCCAACGACGACGATCTTGCCGTCGGGCTGGATCGCCATGTCGCCGATCGACTCCGCACCGCCGCGGTCGATCGTCCGGATGCCGCCGGTGCCGAAGCCTGCGTCCAGGTCCGCCGGAGCGGCCACTGCCGCGCCCGGGAGCGCGGCCAGGACGAGGGCGAGCGTCAGCGCGCCGCGCCATCCGCTCATGGATGCACCGTCCCCCAGGGCCCCTGCCTCACGCTCCCACACTAAGCGCAGGGCGCCGCTCAGGGCAAATCAGTCGTCGTCTCCGCCGCCGTGCCCGGAGTTGTCGTCGCCGCCCGAGTCGTCCGAGCCCGAGCCCGAGCCCGATGAGTCGTCGGAGCCCGAATCGCCGTCGGACCGCCCGCGGCCACGACCCCGCCCGCTGTCGTCATCGTCGCCGGGCGTCGTGGTGGTGGTCGGCCCGCTGCCGCCGGTGCTCGGGGTCGACCCACCGCCGTTCGCTTGCTCGCGGCGCCGCTCGGCGGCGCGCCTGCGCGCGGCCCGCTCGCGGCGACGCTCGCGCGCGGCGCGGCGTTCGCGGGCCGCGGCGCGGTCCTGGGCCGTTGGCTCCGGCGCGAGCGCGGTGCCGGCGCTGAGCGGCTCGGCGGAGAGGCCGACGCTGTCGCCGGAGATCGAGTTCGCCGCCAGGCCGATGCCCACGGCGGCGCCGAGGCCGAAGATGGCCAGTGCCACGCCCACCGCTGCCGTGCGAATCCTCATGCCTCGAGGCTAGCCCCGCTCGGGTAAGGCGTCGTCAAGCTGCGGGTCAGGGCTGGGTTCGCTAGCGGCTTGCGAGCGCGGCAGGACGACCTGTGCCCGCGTCCCGCGCTCGGGGCGCTGCGCCAGCTCCACGCTGCCGCCCCAGCGCTTGGCCAGCGCCTCCACGACGGACAGGCCGAGCCCGGTGCCCGGGGTGCCACTTCGGCTGGCCTCGCCGCGGTAGAAGCGGTCGAATACCTGCTCGCGCTCGCCCGGGTCGATGCCGGGGCCCTCGTCGAGCACCGCAAGGCGCGCCGCGCCGCCGTCTGCGCCCCACTCGATCGTGACCGTGGTGCCCGCGGGGGAGTAGTTGAGCGCGTTCTCGACGAGGTTGTCCAGCACGACCGCGAGGTCGGCCTCGGTCGCCGCGACGACCGGCTCGCCTTCGCCGCGAAGCGCCAGGTGCTTGCCGCCGGTCTCGGCGGGCCCCTCCCAGCGCTCGTGGGCGGCGCGCCCGACCTCGCTGAGCGAGACCTGCTCCGGCTCCGGGCGCTCACGCTCGCGGGCGAGGGTGAGCAGCTCGCTGAGCAAGCGCGCCAACCGCACCGTCTCGCGCTCGGCGGCAACCAGGTCGCGCTCGACCGCCGGGTCGTTTGCCTTCAGCGCGGCCGACTCGAGCCGCAGCCGCAGGCCGGTCAGCGGCGTGCGCAGCTGATGGGAGGCGTTCGCCACGAACTCGCGTTGGGAGCGCAGGGCGCGCGCGAGCTGAGCGGTCATGTCGTTGAACGCCGAGGCCACCTCCCGCTGCTCGGACGATCCCTCGACGGGCGCGCGGGCGTCGAGATCGCCGCCGGCTACGCTCCGCGCTGCCCCGGCCAAGCCGCGCAGCGGGCGCGCCAGCGACCCGGCCAGGAGCCAGGCGAGGCCGAGCCCCAGCAGGAGCACGATCGCGGCCACGCCGATCAGCGCGATCACGTCGCTGCGGACCTCGTTCTGCACCTCGTCGACGCTCTGGGTGATCCGCACCGCGCCCTCGGTCTGGCCGCCGGTGACCACCGGGACGGCGGTGAACAGGAGATCCACGCCCAGCGAGTCGCTGTGGCGTTCGCCCTGGCTGGGCTGGCCGCGCAGCGCGTCGGTTATCTCGGGGCGCGACGCGTAGGAGTGCGACTCCAGCGCGTCCCCGGACGAGTCGGCCAGCAGCCGGCCGCGCGGTCCGACCACGATCACGCGTCCGCGGATCTCCTCGGCGGTGTCCGCGACCAGGCGATCGAGGTCGTCGATCTCGCCGAGCCGTCCCGAGACCGACGAGGAGAGCAGCTGCGCCTGGCCGCGAGCCTCGCTGCGGATCTCCGCGTCGACGCGGCGCGACAGGTTGAGGGCCAGCGGCACCAGCAGGGCCACGAGCGCGAGCACCAGCACGTACGCGAAGGCGGCCAGCAGGCGCGCGCGCAGGCTCACGAACCGCTCTCCAGCTCCTCTGGCCCGGAGAAGCGAAAGCCAACGCCGCGCACGGTGTGGATGAAGCGTGGCGAGCTGGAGCTGTCGCCGAGCTTGCGCCGTAGGCCCGAGACGTGCACGTCGAGCGTCTTGGTCGAGCCGAACCAGTTCACGTCCCAGACCTCGTCGATCAGCCGCTCGCGCGTGATCACCGAGCCCGCCTCGGCCATCAGCAGCTCGAGCAGCTCGTACTCCTTGCGCGTGAGGTCGAGCTCCTGCGCGTCGAGCGTGGCGCTGCGGCGTGCGCGGTCGAGCCGCAGCGGGCCGATCTCGATAGGCCCGGCCTGCTCCTCGGCCTGATCGTCCGAGCGACGCAGGACCGCGCGAATGCGCGCCGCCACCTCGCGGGCGCTGAAGGGCTTGACGATGTAGTCGTCGGCGCCCAGCTCGAGGCCGACGATCCGGTCGGTCTCCTCGCCGCGTGCAGTGAGCATGATGATCGGCACGCGCGAGCTGGCGCGCAGCTCGCGGCACACGTCGTAGCCGGAGCCGTCCGGCAGCATCACGTCGAGCAGGACCAGGTCCGGCTCGATCCGCCCGGCCAGCTCCAGCGCGTCCGCGACCGTCTCCGCCACCTCGGTGTCGAAGCCCTCGCGAGCGAGCGCCTCCGCGAGCGGCTCAGTGATCGACCGCTCGTCCTCGACCATCAGGATGGTGCGCCGTCCCGGCATCTCCCAGATGCTAGGTGGGAGCCGCGACGGCCGAGCCGCCGCGGCTCCGCACGCGCTAGTGGTCGTCGCCACCGCCGTGGCCCGAGTTGCCGCCGCCGTGGCCCGAGGAGTCGTCGTCCCCGCCGTGACCCGACCCGGAATGGTCGTCGTCATCGTCGAAGCTGCCGGGGCCGGAGTTGCCGTGGTCGCCGTCGTCGCGGTCGTCCACCTGCCCGCCGGTGCAACGCGGGTCGTTCTGGTGCTCGGCCTCGTCGCAGGGGCCGGAGATGTCGATCCCGCGGTCCTCTGTGGTCGTGGTCGTCTCGGTTGTGGTTGTCTCGGTCGTGTCGGTGGTTGGGCTCGTCTCGGTTGTGCCGCTCGTGTCGGTAGTGCCGACCGTGTCGGTCGTGCCGACCGTCGAGCTCGAGTCGTCGCCCGCCTCGACCGCGGCGAACACGACCGCGGCGAAGAGGCCCATCATCAGGACCGCCAGCGTGATTGTCACGAGCTTGCGCATGACCCCAGCATCGGCCCCGGCCATGCAGCGCCCGCCCAAGCCCGGGTTAGGGCTTGGTAAGTACCCTCGGGGGATGGATTCGCCAGGTGCGGCCGACCCTGGCGCGAGCCGCGGTGTGGCCATTCGCCGACTGGTGGCCTATGGGCTCCTGATCGGCACCGTGTTCGCGGTCCTGGCTCTGACCGGCTCGATTCCCTCGGCGGAGGAGGCGCGCGACTGGGGCGACGGCCTGGGCGACCTGGCCTACGTGGCGTTCGTCCCGGTCTTCGTGGTGGTCAACTTCGTGATCACGTGGCCGATCCTGGCCGGCGCCGCCGGGCTCCTGTTCGGCACCGCGGTCGGCACGCCGTTGACGCTGGTCGCCGTGACCGTCGCGTCGCTCGTCCAGATGTTCGTGTCGCGCCGGCTGGCGGCGGGCCACCACGGCGCGCTGCTTCCACAGCGGACGCGCACGATCGAGGAGTTCCTCACGCGCCACGGCGCGGTGGCCATCATGGAGTCGCGGATCGTGCCGCTGTTGCCGTTCGGCCTCGTGAACTTCAGCGCCGGCCTGACGCGGGTGCGCTACCGCGACATGGCCATCGGCACCCTCGTCGGGGCGGCGCCGAAGGTGTTCGCCTACGTGTCCCTGGGCGGCAGCCTCTCGGACCTCACCTCGCCCGAGGCGCTCGTCTCGATCGGGCTGTTGGTGGTCCTGGCGCTGGTCGGCGCGCTGACCGTGCGGCGCAGGATCGCGCTCGGCCGCGCCTAACCTCCTCTCGTGTCGTACTTCCAGGCCGTCCGCCTCTATTCGCTCGCCGAGGTCTGCGTGTTCAGCGCCCTGCTGGTCGTGGCGATCGGGGGCCTCGGCGAATCCGCCGAGCGCGCGCTCGGCTGGACTCACGGCATCGGTTGGATCGTGCTCTGCCTGCTGGTGGCCTTCGGCTGCAAGCGCGGAACCTTTCCGTGGCCGCTGCTGGCGGCCACCGTCTCTCCGCTCGGCCCAGTGGGGTGCACGGCCGGCATCGAGTACCTCGCGCGCCGCCGCCCGCGAGGGGTAGCCTGAACGCCGCGTGTTCCCGCTCAACCTCCCGAACGCGCTCACGCTGATCCGCATCCTGCTGGTGCCGGTCCTCGTCGTGGCGCTCACGGTCGAGTCGCCCGGCGGCTCGACGATCGCGGCGATCGTGTTCGTGATCGCCGCGCTCACGGACGGGCTCGACGGCTACATCGCCCGCTCCCGGCAGGCCGTCACCACGTTCGGCAAGGTGATGGACCCGGTGGCGGACAAGCTCATGATCGCGGCCGCGCTGATCTCGCTGGTGAGCCTCGACCGTGTGGCGGGCTGGGTCGCGATGGTGATCATCGCGCGAGAGTTCGCGGTGAGCGGCCTGCGCATCGCGGCGGGGCAACAGGGCGTGGTGATCCCGGCCAGCGCGCTCGGCAAGGTGAAGACCAGCGTGCAGGTGGCCGCGGTACTCGCGCTGATCGCGGCACCGGATTCCCACGCGGTCTGGGTACAGGCGCTCGTGTACGGCATGGTGGCCGTGACGGTCGTGTCCGGTGCGGACTACTTCCTCGGATTCAGGCGCAAGCTCGAAGAGGCCTCTCGCGCGCGCGAGCGCGCGGACACCTCACCAGCCTGACTCAGCCGCCGTACGTGGTCCCGGCCACGGAGAGGCGCTCGGCCAGCTCGTCGCGGCTCGTGCCGCGCATGTAGAGCACCCGGTCGAACAGCCGTCCATAGACGTCGAGCACCGCGAACAGCAGGTCGGGCGTGCCGACCGTGTCGGCGTGCCGGGCGTCGGCGAAGTCGCCCGCACGGCGCGTCACGTCGTCGAGCACGTCTGGGCCCATTGGCGGTGTGCCCGGCCCGTCCTGGTTCCCCGCAGAGCCCGTCATGAGCGGGGACTCGCCGACGCCGAGGCCCTGCAGGGCGGCGCCGACCTGGCCGTGCAGCCGCATGGCGCGCAGCCACCGCTCCGCCTCATCCTCAGCGGAATGTGCGAATGGCATCGCCGTGCCGGCGAGGGCCACCACCAGGGCGGCATCCTGGGAGAGTGGGATGTGCTTTTGAGTCAACGAAAGGCTCCGAACGTCCGTGTTCGAATTCCATCGGCAGAGCCTCCGCCGCTCTTGATCCGGCCCCCGTTTGTGGGCCGTTGCGTGGACGTTTGATCTAGTTCGCAGGAGTGGACTCGAGCCACTCGCGCATGGTCACGTGGCCGGTGACGCGGTCGCCCGACGCGATCTCGCCGAGCAGCTCGCCCATCAGCCCGTGACGCTCGGCAACCACGTTGTGCTTGTGGATCGTCTCGAGGTTTTCCTGGCGGGCCGAGATGAACGCGCTTGCGCCGAGCCCGGCGAAGCGCTCGGTGGCCATGCGCACCATCTCGCGCACGCAGTCCTCGACGAAGCGCGGGTTGCGGTGGGCCTTCTCGACCACGTGCAGCTCGTCGCTCCGCTTCATCAGCTCGTAGATCTCAGAGCTCATCGAAGCCTCGACGATCTCGAGCAGGACCTCGGCCTCGAGCGACTCCTCGCAGCCCTCGGGGCATCCCACGTGCAGCGTGCCGATGCCGCGTTGGTTGTGGGTGGCCACGGGCACCGCCTCGAAGACGCGCGTGATCTCGTCGTCGCTGAAGCCGGCGTCGCTCAGGCGCTCGCGTGAGCGCTCGGTGACCATCTCTTGGGCGCAGGGGCACGCTGTCATGCCCTGGGCCTGCACGCCGACCAGCCGGCGGGTGCCGCTGGCGGAGGCCACCGCCGAGCCGAACATCGTGTAGATCTCCTGGGTCCGCACGCCCGAGATGGGGGCCGGCTTGTTCTCCGGATAGCGGGCGGCGATCGTCACCTCGGCGCGGCACCCGTCCTGGCGGTCGCGCACGCGCTCGGCGATGTGGGAGGCCAGCGTCTCCGCCTTGAAGGCCTCGCCGAGGACCACCTCGTCGATGGCCTCGTTGACGACCTCCTCGAAGCGCGACATGTGCGCGCCCTTCTGCTCGGGTCCGAGATCGACGAAGCACTCGAGCTCGGCGTAGAAGAGCGAGCGGCGTCCGTTGGACTGGATCCGGATGATCCGCTCGACGCCGGTTACGCCGACGCGGGAGAGGCTCACGCCGGTGGCCGGGCGCCGAGCCTGGACGTCGCTTCCGAGGAGCACTGTGGGCTCGGTCATGGCGGTCGCCAACTCTAGCTGCACCGAGATTGGGGCAAATCGCACGAACGGGTGTAGACTGGCCGCGGCTCGACGCCACCAGATATATCTGGCCCAAACTGGCTCAGCCCTTCGCGGCGCCCCCGCGACCCACAACTTCATCTATTCCACCCGACCCGCCCCGGTCGCGGGCGTGTTCGTCACAAGGAGCGCGCGGTTGACGGAGGAGAAGCACGAGGGAGTAGCGCTGCTGGTCGATGCGAGCGAGGCGCCGTTTCTGGACGTCGAGGAGGTGCGGCGGCTCGTTTCTGAGGGGAAGGAGCGCGGCTTCCTGACGTTCGAGGAGATCACGGCCACCTTCGAGGAGGTCGAGCTCACCAAGGAGCAGATCGTCGAGCTGCACGCGCACCTGCAGGAGAACGGCGTGGAGATCGTCGCCAGCGACGATCGTCCACCGGGCCTGATCGAGATCGCCGGCGACGGCGCTCAGCCGGCGCCGCGGAAACCCCAGATCGACCTCACGGTCGAGCCCAGCCTGGATTCGCTGCGGCTCTACCTGCGCTCGATCGGGCGCGTCGAGCTGCTGACGGCCGACCAGGAGGTGTTCCTGGCCAAGCGCATCGAGCGCGGCGACATGGTCGCCAAGCAGCAGATGATCGAGGCGAACCTGAGGCTGGTCGTATCGATCGCCAAGGGCTACCTGGGTCGCGGGCTGTCGTTCCTCGATCTGATCCAGGAGGGCTCGCTTGGGCTGATCCGCGCCGTCGAGAAGTTCGACTACCGGCGCGGGTACAAGTTCTCGACCTACGCCACCTGGTGGATTCGCCAGGCCGTGACGCGGGCGATCGCGGACAAGGCACGCACGATCCGGATCCCCGTGCACATGGTCGAGAAGCTCAACAAGGTCGTCCACGTCGAGCGTCAGCTGGTGCAGGAGTTCGGCCGCGAGCCGAGCCCCGAGGAGATCGCCGCCGAGCTGCAGTGGACAGCGCGCGAGGTGAAGGACATCCTGCGCATCGCGCAGCTGCCGGTCTCGCTGGAGAAGCCGATCGGGGAGGAGGAGGACTCCGAGCTGGGCGACTTCGTCGAGGACGAGGCGGCCGAATCGCCGTTCGAGCGAGCGAGCGAGAACCTGCGCCGCGAGAACGTGAGGCGGGCGTTGGACGCGCTGCCTCCGCGCGAGCGCGAGGTGATCGAGATGCGCTACGGCCTCAAGGGCCACAAGGCGCGCACGCTCGAGGAGGTGGGGCGCGCGTTCGGAGTCACGCGCGAGCGCATCCGCCAGATCGAGAACAACACGCTGAAGAAGCTCGAGGGACTGCCCGAGGCGCAGCGGCTCAGGGACGCCTCATGAACCACATGGTCGCGCCGCGCGGGAGCGCGGCCCGGCCGATCTCCTCGAAGCCGAAGCTCGCGTAATAGGGCAAGTTGGCCGGGTTGGCCGTGTCGAGATAGACGGGCGCCTGGGCGTCCTCGAAGACGCGCGTCAACAGGGCACGGCCGACGCCGTTGCGCTGGTGCGCGGGATCGACCGCGAGGAACCAGAGGAACACGTGATCGTCGTGGGGATGGCCGCCGTCCTGCGCACTCGACACACGCAGTCCCCTGACGATCGGCCCCGGTCCGGCGGTCAGGAAGCCGGGCACGTAGCGGACGAAGGTCCGGGCCGGCGGCGGATAGCGCCCTGCGGCGAAGGTGACGGCCACGCCGGCCAGCCGGCCGTCGCGAAAGGCGCCGTAGATCGGCCGGCCATAGCGGTGGACGACGCCGATGGCGGCACGGTGATAGCGCAGCGCCACCCGGTGCCGGCGCGCCGCGCGGTCGGGCCCGACGGCGACCCAGCCGGGATCGTGCAGCAGGGCGTCGGTGACGACACGGGCCGCATCGTCGTGCTCGCCGGGCCGGAGCTCGCGTAGAGGGGGGTGGTCGTCCTGGGTGGCCATATGCGCAACCCTCGACTACCACACCCGGCTCTACAATCGTCTCCCCGAACGCTCGGGGGGATGTCCGAGTGGCTAAAGGAACGCGGCTGTAAACCGCGTGGCTATGCCTACGCAGGTTCGAATCCTGCTCCCCCCACTACCGGCCGCGGAGCCGGACACGCCGACGTAGCTCAGCTGGTAGAGCACCTCCATGGTAAGGAGGGGGTCAGGGGTTCGAGTCCCCTCGTCGGCTCTTATTCTCCACACGTGGCCGAGCGGGCTCATGAGATCGAGATTGAGCCCTGGGGTGACGATCCGCGGCTCGTAGCGCTGCTGGGCGAGCAGGGCGCGGCCGGCTTTCGCGCGGTGTTCGACAGCTTCCCCGAGCCGGTCGGCGTGCTGTGGGCGCTGCGGGACGCCGGCGGGCAGGTAGTGGATTTCGCGTTCGGCTACGGCAATCTGTCGATCCTGCGCAGCTTCCGGCTGCCCGCGGCAACCCGAGACCGGTACACGCTGCTCGAGGCGTTGCCGCCGATGCGCGACAGCCGTGCCTTCACTGCCTACGCGCGCGTCTGCGACGACGGCGTGCCCTGGGTCGAGGAGGTGACCTACGACACCCCGTTCGGCGATGGCTACATGCTCGGCACCTTCGTCCAGCGCATCGCCAAGCTCGGGGACGGTCTGGTCGTGTTCCTCCACGACGTGACGGACGCGCGGCGGATGGAGGCCGAGCTCGGCAGCTACGCCGACGTGGTTGCCCACGACCTGCGCGAGCCGGTGTCGAACATGGCGCTGCTTGTCGGGCTGCTCGAGCGCCAGGCGGACGACCCGCCGCCGGCCGACGTCCTGCGGATGCTGCGGGAGGGCACCCAGCGGGCGCGCGAGCTGATCGACGCCGTGCTGGTCTACGCGCGCATGGGCGAGCTCAGCACGGAGCGGTTCGACCTCGCCGAGCTGATGGCAGCGGTCGCCGAGGACCTGCGCTCCAGCCTCGAGGAGACCGGCGCGACCCTGGAGGTCCGGGACCTACCCCAGGTCTACGGCGACCCGCGCCAGCTGCGCCGGGTGCTCCAGAACCTCGTGGGGAACGCGGTGAGCTTCCGCGGCGAGGCGCCGCCGCGCGTGACCGTGTCGGCGCTGCGCGGCAGCCAGGAGTGGATCGTGACCGTGCGCGACAACGGCGTGGGCGTCGACCCCGATCAGGCCACCCGCATCTTCGGCATGTTCGCCCGCGAGCGCACCGACGCCGACGGACTCGGGATCGGGCTGGCGGTGTGCCGGCGGGTCGTGGAGGCGCACGGCGGGCGCATCTGGGTCGAGGGCGCCGACGGCGGTGGCAGTGCGTTTCGCTTCACGCTCCCGCTCTGAGCGGAGCGCCCGTCAGTGCTTTTCGCGCGGGCCCCAGGCCGCCTCGGCCAGCAGGCCGTCGCGGAAGCGGAACGTCCAGCTGATCTGGCTCTCGGCGAACCCGCCGGTGGGACGCTCCACGCGCATCGTCCCGTCGGCCACCACGTCGTCGCCCACGTCACGGAAGGCGGTGGGCGTAAGCCGCATCTGCGTCCCGGCTGCCAGCGCCTCGCTGTAGTAGGCGCGGATCGCGTCGTGGCCGCACAGCACCCGGTCCGGTCCGGCGTAGGGGCGGAACTCGCAGTCCTCGCGCGCGATGCGCAGCAGGGCGTCGACCCCGGCCTCGACCCCCTCATCGACCGTCACCTGCATCGCCTCCTTGATCGCCAGGAGGTTCGCCGACTCCCTCTGGACTGTTGCGGGGCGGGCGAGCGGGTTCATGGGGCTAGTCTAGGTTCGACTTCGAGCTGTGCCAACCCCCCGGCGCGCGGCCGCTAAACTGGCCTCGACCTCGTCGGCGGGCGGGGTCGTTCTGTGCACGCCCGCCTTAAGCCGTGAGCGGCCGGCTTGGCCGGATGCGAGCGGATCCCTATACCTTCCGAAGGAGCCATGGCTCGCGGAGACGTCCGAATCGCCGTCACCCTCGCGTGCGAGGAGTGCAAGCGGCGTAACTACCAAACCGAGAAGTCGAAGCGGAATCATCCGGACCGGATCGAGTTCCGCAAGTACTGCCGCTGGTGTGGCCGGCACACGCCGCACAAGGAGACCCGCTGAGCGGCGGGCTCCACTGCTGGGATGGCACGTAACCGCCAGCGGGCCAAGCAGCGCCAGGCCGAGCGCCGGGCGCGGCAGGCCGAAGAGGGCACGGGGCCGCCGGGCACCCGCGACGATCAGGTCACCGAGGACCCCACCGCGGTAGACCCGTCGCCGGCCGTTCCGCCGGAGCTTGCCGCCGGGGCACCGCCCCAGGACGAGGGCTTCTCCGAGCGGCTGATCCAGCACGACCCGGTGTTCGGAGACAGGCCGTCGATCGAGAGCCCGCCGCCGTCCGAGGAGGAGGCCCTTCAGGAGATCGAGGACTGGGAGGTCGAGGACCCCGAGGACGCGATCGCCGAAGGCGGGACCGGCGAGCAGGGCTACGAAGTGCGGGGCCGCCGTGGCCACGAGGATGCCGAAGCCCACAAGCACCGCCCGCGTGTCGTACAGTTCCTAATCGCTGTCTGGGCCGAGCTGCAGCGGGTCCAATGGCCGAACCGCCAGGCCCTCGTCACGCTCACCGGTGTAGTGCTCGGCTTCGTCCTGATCGCCGGCGGTTACCTCGGCCTGCTGGACGCCATCTTCTCCGAACTGATTAAGAGCATCATCTAAACCATGTTTCGCTGGTACGCCGTCAACACCTATTCCGGTCACGAGAGCAAGGTCAGGCAGAACCTTGAGCATCGCCGCATCTCGCTTGGGCAGGAGAACAGCATCCGTCAGATCGTGATCCCCACCGAGCAGGTGCAGGAGGTCAAGGACGGCCAGAAGCACATGAAGGAGCAGCGGACGATGCCCGGCTACCTGCTCGTGAACATGAATCTGACCGACGACTCCTGGCAGCTCGTCAAGAACACGCCGGGCGTCACGGGCTTCGTCGGCGCGTCGAACAACCCAGTGCCGCTCAACCAGGGTGAGGTCGACCGCCTGCTCCACCGCGAGACCGCCGAGCGCCCGCGCACGCGCGCCCAGTTCTCGATCGGCGAGTCCGTCAAGGTCGTGTCGGGCCCCCTGTCCGACTTCTCGGGCGAGATCTCCGAGATCAACGAGGACGCGGCTAAGCTCAAGGTCCTCGTGTCGATCTTCGGACGGGAGACTCCCGTCGAGGTCGGCTTCGACCAGGTGAAAAAAATCTAGATGGCCCGCAAAGTCCTCACCCTCATCAAGCTCCAGGTTCCGGCCGGTCAGGCCAACCCGGCCCCGCCGGTCGGCCCCGCCTTGGGCCAGCACGGCGTGAACATCATGGAGTTCTGCAAGTCGTTCAACGCCCAGACCCAGCAGGACTCGGGCACGATCATCCCGGTCGAGATCACGGTCTTCGAGGACCGCTCGTTCACATTCATCACCAAGACCCCGCCGGCCGCGGTGCTGATCAAGCAGGCGATCGGGCTGGAGAAGGGGTCCGGCGAGCCCAACCGCAACAAGGTCGGCAAGATCACGCGCGCGCAGGTGCGGGCGATCGCCGAGCAGAAGATGCCCGACCTGAACGCGCACGACGTGGATCAGGCGAGCAAGATCATCGAAGGGACGGCGCGCTCGATGGGCGTGGAGGTGACCGGCTGATGAAGCACGGCAAGCGCTATCGCGCGAACCTCGAGAAGGTCGATCGCGAGCACGCCTACCAGCCCGCGGAGGCCGTCGACATCATCAAGGCATTCGAGCCGGCCAAGTTCGACGAGACGGTCGAGGTGCACATCCGCACCGGCCTGAACGTGCGCCATGCCGAGCAGCAGCTGCGCGGGACGATCTCCCTGCCGCACGGGCTCGGCAAGGAGATGACCGTGGCTGTGTTCGCGAAGGGCGACAAGGCTCGCGAGGCTGAGGAGGCCGGCGCCGACCACGTTGGCGCCGAGGACCTGGCCGAGCGCGTCGAGGGCGGCTTCACCGACTTCGACGTCGCGATCGCGACGCCCGACATGATGCCGGTGGTCGGCAAGCTCGGACGCATCCTCGGGCCGCAGGGCAAGATGCCGAACCCCAAGGTCGGCACCGTGACCATGGACGTGACCAAGGCCGTGTCGGAGTCGAAGGCGGGCAAGATCGAATACCGCACAGATCGCCACGCGATCGTGCACCTGCCGATCGGCAAGCTGAGCTTCGAGGGTCAGGTACTGCTCGAGAACTACGCGGCGCTGATCGACGAGATCGTCAGGGCCAAGCCGGCGGCGGCGAAGGGTCGCTACCTGCACTCGGTCACGATCACCACGACCACGAACCCCGGTGTGAAGATCGACCCCGCTCGCACGCGGGAGATCGTGGAGGAGCCGGCCGCGGTAGCCTGATCGGAAAGCGTTTCTGCCCGAGACCCCCGGCGCGCAATTAAGTCCGGGGCAGGTGGAGTTCGCCGGCCGGACCGCTCAGGTCCTTTCGTGTGAGCCCGCCTGCGTGCGGGCTCTTTACGTCCAAAGGACCAGATGAACAGAGACCAAAAAGCAGCGGCGGTCGAAGAGGTGGCCACGCAGATCCAGGAGTCGGAGGCGGTCTTCGCCGTCGACTACCGCGGGATCTCCGTGCCGCAGGCGGCCGAGCTGCGCATAAAGCTGAACGAGGCGGGCGCCCGCTTCAGGGTCGTCAAGAACACCCTGACGCAACTGTCCGCCGACAAGGCCGGCGCCGAATCGCTCAAGGAGCTCCTGCAGGGCCCCACGGCCTTCACGTTCGTGGCTGCCGAGGGCGGCGACGTCGCCCTGGCCGCAAAGGCGCTCGCCCAGTTCAGGCGCGAGACCGACTTGCTCGAGTTCAAGGGCGGCGTGATGAGCGGCGAGGTCATCACCGCCGACCAGATCACGGCCCTCTCGCGGCTGCCCGCGCGCGAGGTGCTCCACGCCCAGCTGGTGGCGATGGTCGCATCGCCGATCACGGGCCTGGTCCGAGGTCTGAACGCGCTGATCGCCGGCCTGGCGATTCAGCTCCAGCAGATCGCCGAGCAGGGGCTTGTCGGAGGCGGGGCCGAGCCTGAGCCCGCGCCGGCCGCCGAGGAAGATGCGGCCCCGGAGCCCGAGGCCGACGCCGCACCAGAGCAAGAACCAGAACCTGACGCGCCCTCCGAGGGTGACGAAACCAATGACGACGGGGCGCCCCCGGCCGAGCCGGGCGCTTCCGCAGAGAAGGAGGGCTAGCAATGGCCACTGCAACAGAGCTGATCGAAGAGATCAAGAAGATGTCCGTGCTCGAGCTGTCTGAGCTGATCAAGGCGCTCGAGGAGGAGTTCGGCGTGTCCGCCACTGCGGTCGCAGCCGCCGCGCCCGCGGCCGCCGCCGGCGACGGCGGTGCCGCCGAGGAGGAGGAGTCCAGCACCGTCGACGTCGTGCTGACCGGCCCAGGCGAGAAGAAGATCCAGGTGATCAAGGTCGTGCGCGCCGCCACCGGCCTGGGCCTCAAGGAGGCCAAGGCGCTCGTGGACGAAGCCCCCAAGCCGATCAAGGAGGGCATCGACCGCGAGGAGGGCGAGAAGCTCAAGGGCGAGCTCGAAGAGGCCGGCGGAAGCGTCGAGCTGAAGTAGCGCCCCCGGCGCGGGCCCCCGCGCCGACGGATGAAACGAGGCTGGACCGGGTAAGCGCCGCGCTATGGCTTGCGTGCGCATCCTCATCGTCGCCGCGCTCGCGATCGTGCTGGTCGATCCGCAAGTCGCGGCGGCGGAGGACCCACCCGCCAAGCAGCCCACCGCCATCGGGCGCGAAGGCGGTGCCGCCTCGGTGGACGCGCTCGGCACGCGCGCCGCTATCGCCACCCTGCGCGATGGCGGCAACGCCGTAGACGCGGCGGTCGCCGCGGCCGGTGTGCTCGGCGTAGTCGAGCCGTACTCCTGTGGCGTCGGCGGGGGCGGCTTCATGGTCATACGCACGCGCGGGGGCAAGGTCACGACAATCGACTCGCGCGAGCTGTCGCCTGCGGCGATGCGGCCCGACTCCTTCTTCGAGAACGGCGCGGCGCTCGAGTTCGACGACGCCCGCTACAGCGGGCTGTCGGTCGGCGTGCCCGGGTCGGTCGCCGGCTGGGATCGCGCGCTCCGGCGCTACGGCACGCGCTCCCTGGGTCAGGTGCTGCGCCCGGGGATCCGCGTGGCCCGCAACGGCTTCGTGGTCGACGAGACCTTCGTCTCACAGACCGAGGACAACGTGGAGTGGTTCGACGACCTGCCCGCCACCGCGCGGCTCTACCTCGACGCCGACGGCACCCCGCGCGACGAGGGGACGGTGCTGCGCAACCCCGACCTCGCGGGCACCTACCGTCGCATCGCCCGCCGTGGCGCCGACGCGTTCTACTCGGGCCCCATCGCATCCGCGATCGCCGACGCCGCTCGCCAGCCGCCAGTGGCGCCCGGCGCCGACCATGCCTGGCGCCCCGGGCTGATGACCGCGCGCGACCTCGCCCGCTACAGCGCCCCGGAGCGCGCGCCCACGCACGTGCGCCACCGCGGGCTCGACGTGTGGAGCATGGGCCCGCCGTCCAGCGGCGGGTCGACCGTCGGCGAGGCACTCAACATCCTCGCCGGCTATCGCGGTCTGGCCGCCGACCGCACACGCGCGCTGCACCTCTTCCTCGAGGCCACCCGCTTCTCGTTCGCCGACCGTAACGCGTTCGTGGCCGACCCCGGCTTCTTCGACGTCCCGCTCGGAGGACTGCTCTCCGACGGCTTCGCCGCTCAGCGCCGAGCGCAGATCGACGAGCACAGCGCCGCGACGAGCCCGGTTGCTCCGGGCGATCCCGGCGCCGAGGGCGAAGGGTCGGCCACGGTGGTCCATCGCGGCCAGTCGACCACGCACCTCGTCGTCGCCGATCGTCACGGCACCGTCGTCTCGTACACGTTCACGATCGAGTCGACCGGGGGCAGCGGGATCGTCGTTCCGGGCTACGGCTTCCTGCTCAACAACGAGCTGACCGACTTCAACATCGACGCGGTCGACCATCCCAACAGCCCCGACGGCGCCAAGCGCCCGCGCAGCTCGATGGCGCCCACGATCGTAACCCGCCACGGCCGGCCGTTCCTGGCGGTCGGCTCACCCGGCGGCGCGTCGATCATCACCACCGTCCTGCAGGTCCTGCTCGAGCGCCTGGACTTGGGGGCCACCCTGCCCGAGGCGATCGCCCGGCCACGCGCCAGCCAGCGCAACGCGACCACCACGGAGGCCGAGCCGGCCTTCATCGCATCGCCCGAGGGTGTGGCGCTCGACACGCGGTACGGCCAGGAGTACGAGTCCACCGAGGAGCTCGGTGCGGTGACTGCGCTCGAGCACCTACGCGGTGGGCGCGTGCTCGCCGCCGCCGAGCCGGTGCGCCGCGGGGGCGGTAGCGCCGGCGTCGTGCAGCCCTAGAGTTCCGCGGCGTGCGGATAGGGACCAGGCGGGCGCTCGCCCTCGGCTGCCTCGCGGCGATCGCGACGGCCGACTACGTGTTGCACCGGCGCAAGCCGCGCTGGATCCTCATCGGGGTGTTCGACCACCCGGCCCACCTCGCCACGGCCGGCCTGGTGGCGCTCAACGTCACCCGCCCGTCGCGCCGCTGGACGGTGGGCTTCCTGGCCGGCGCGCTGCTCCCCGACCTCGATCACGTGCCGCTGGCCCTGCGGCGCGACCACCCGTCGGCGGACGATCCGCGCCCGGTCAGCCACTGCCTGCTGGCGATCGCTCCCGTCGCGGCGCTCGCCGGTGCGACGCAGAGCGAGCGGCTCAACGGCGCGGCCGTGGGGATGGCCGCGCATTTCCTGCGCGACCTCGGTGTGGGCTCCGGCGTGCCGCTCCTGTGGCCGGCGACATCGCGCTCCTTGCGTGTCCCCTATTCGGTGTACACGGCAGGCTGCCTGATTTTGGCCGGACGAGCGGCTCTGAGGATGGTACGGTCGCCCTGACCGAGCAACCGTCACGGAGGATGTGGTCGGGGACATGCCTGACGCGGTCCAGATCGTGGAGGTTCCGTCATTGCGGTTGCTGTTCGCGAACCGCTTTGCGGAGACCCTGACCCAGGAGACCTTCGGCCGCCCTGCGGTGCTCGACATCAACGCCGTGCGCGGGGAGGTCTTCTACCCCGACGGGCGCCTGTACGAGCGTGCCGACTGGCCGATCATGCGCGCAACGCGGGGCGAGAAGATCTCCGACGAGGCCTGCACCTACGTGCTCGATGGCAAATCGATCAGCTTCCTGATCAGCTCAGCGCCGGTGTTCGACTCCGGCGGGACCATCGTTGCCGCGGTCGCCGTCGGGCGCGAAGTCCGCTAGCCTTCATCCCGGCCTATAGTCGCAGCCGTCCCTTTAGAGCCGCGCCAGCACATATCCCTGGCGCCTCGAGACGGGGTCCGTGATGGCCAAGCAGGCCCGCAGACGGTGCGGGCCGGCAACCTCCCCTTTCGGGGGAGGATCTCTCTCTGCTATTCTGGTCGGTCGCGCTTTGCGCCCTGCCCGCCGTACCTCTCATCCAGTATCCGAAGGAGTCCGCTGCTTTGGCACGCGTTGATGCTGCTCGCACACGTCGCTCGTTCTCGCGTCTCGAGAACGCCCTCGAAGTTCCCAATCTGATTGACATCCAGCGGCGCTCGTTCGAGTGGCTGGTGGACACCGACAAAGGTGGCCTCCGTGAGACCATCGACGACGTCTCGCCCATCGAGGACTACACCGGCAACCTCGCCGTCGTCTTCGAGGACATCCACTTCGACGATCCCGTCGCCCCGATCTCGGAGTGCCGGGAGAAGGACCTCACCTACGCCCGGCCGCTGACCGTCAAGGTCGCGTTCCAGAACCGCGAGACCGGTGAGATCCGGGAGCAGTCGGTCTTCATGGGCGACTTCCCTTGGATGACCGAGTGGGGCACGTTCATCATCAACGGCACCGAGCGGGTGGTTGTCACCCAGCTCGTCCGCAGCCCGGGCGCCTACGTGATGGAGCCGAAGGACCGCGAGAAGCAGGTCTTCATCGCGAACCTGATGCCGGCACGCGGCTCCTGGCTGGAGCTGGAGATCGACAAGAAGGGCAAGGTCTTCGTCCGCATCGACCGCAAGCGCAAGCTGCCGGTCTCCGTGCTGCTGCGCGCGATGGGCGACACCCTGCGCGAAGGCGGCTTCGTCCCCGAGACCTGGACCGGCACCGACGAGGAGATCCTCAACCTCTTCGACGAGTCGCTCTACATCCGGCTGACGCTGGAGTCCGACACCGAGGTCACCAAGTCCGAAGAGGGCTCGCTGATCGAACTGTTCAAGAAGCAGCGCCCGGGCGAGCCGCCGTCCATCGACGCCGCGAAGAACCTGCTCAACCAGCTGTTCTTCGACCCCAAGCGCTACGACCTCACGCGCGTGGGTCGCTACAAGCTCAACTCGCGCCTCCACATCGACGAGCCGCTCGACAACCGCACGCTCACGCCGCGGGACATCATCGAGCTGATCAAGGAGCTGATCTCCCTCCCGCGCGACCTCGGTATCCCCGAGTCGGGCACCTATGAGGAGGAGGGCGAGCCGATCAAGGACTTCGCCGCCGAGGCGGTCGTCATGGAGCGCACGCCGATCGCGGACCGGCTCGACGAATACGAGCACTTCGGAAACCGCCGTCTGCGCACGGTGGGCGAGCTGATCCAGGAGGCCTTCCGGATCGGCCTCTACCGCATGGAGCGCGTCGTGCGCGAGCGCCTCACCACCGAGGACTCGGACACGATCACGCCGCAGACGATCATCAACATCCGGCCCGTCGTGGCGGCCCTGAAGGAGTTCTTCGGGTCCTCGCAGCTGAGCCAGTTCATGCAGCAGACGAACTCGCTCGACGGCCTGACGCACCGGCGCCGTCTGTCGGCGCTCGGCGCCGGCGGGCTCACGCGCGAGCGCGCGCCGATCGAGGTCCGCGACGTGCACCCGACCCACTACGGCCGCATGTGCCCGATCGAGACGCCGGAGGGGCCGAACATCGGCCTGATCGGCTCGCTGTCGAGCTTCGCCGAGGTCTCCGAGCACGGCTTCGTCACGACGCCCTATCGCGTCGTCAAGGACGGCGTGGTGACCAACGAGATCGTCCACCTGGATGCCACCCAGGAGGAGGACAAGGTCATCGCGCAGGCCAACGCGGAGATCGACGAGAAGTCGAGCAAGCTCAAGGGCCCCGGGGTCGAGTGCCGCACGCGCGAGGAGGAGAGCGTCCTGGCGCCGCCCAAGAGCGTCGACCTGATGGACGTGTCGCCGGTCCAGATCTGGTCCGTCGCCACAGCGCTGATCCCGTTCCTCGAGCACGACGACGCCAACCGCGCGCTGATGGGCTCGAACATGCAGCGCCAGGCCGTGCCGCTGCTCAAGACCGAGTCGCCGCTGATCGGCACCGGCATGGAGATCCGTGCCGCCGTCGATTCGGGCGACGTGGTGCTCGCCGACGACGGAGGCACCGTCTCCTACGTCGACGCCGAGCGGATCGTGGTCGAGACGGGCGACGGCAAGGAGGAGCACGAGCTCCAGAAGTACGTGCGCTCCAACCAGGGCACGCTGATCCACCAGAAGCCTCTGGTCGACGCAGGCCAGAAGGTCAAGAAGGGCCAGGTCCTGGCCGACGGCTCCTCGACCGACAACGGCGAGCTGGCGCTCGGCAAGAACTGCCTGGTCGCCTTCATGTCCTGGGAGGGCTACAACTTCGAGGACGCGATCATCATCTCGGAGCGCCTGGTCAAGGATGACGAGCTCACCTCGATTCACATCGAGGAGTACGAGATCGACGCCCGCACGACCAAGCTGGGCGACGAGGAGGTCACCCGCGACATCCCGAACCGCTCGGAGGAGTCGCTGCGCAACCTCGACGACCGCGGCATCGTCCGCATCGGCGCCGAGGTCGGGTCTGGCGACCTGCTGGTCGGCAAGGTCACGCCGAAGGGCGAGACCGAGTTGACCGCCGAGGAGAAGCTGATCCGCGCGATCTTCAAGGAGAAGGCGCGCGAGGTCCGCGACACCTCGCTGAAGGTGCCGCACGGCGAGGGTGGCGTCGTGATCGACGTCAAGACCTTCAGCCGCGACAACGACGACGACCTGCCGCCCGGGGTCAACGACCTCGTGCGCGTGTACGTGGCCAAGAAGCGCAAGATCGCCGAGGGCGACAAGCTGGCCGGCCGCCACGGCAACAAGGGCGTGATCTCGAAGATCGTGCCCGAGGCCGACATGCCGCACCTCGAGGACGGCACCCCCGTCGACGTGATCCTGAACCCGCTCGGCGTGCCGAGCCGCATGAACCTCGGCCAGATCCTGGAGACCCACCTCGGGTGGGTCGCCGGCAACGGCTGGTACGACGACGGCTCGGAGGCGTACAAGCACGCCCAGGAGAACGGCGGGCGCGTGAACGTCGCCACGCCGGTCTTCGACGGTGCCACCACCGACGATGTCGACGAGGCGCTGGTGCGCTGGCAGGAGGAGCACGGAGCCCGCCGCGGCATCAACTTCGACGTCGACAAGTCGGAGCGAGCTGGCCGCCGCTGCTCGGGCAAGGTGCAGCTCTACAACGGCCGCACCGGCGAGCCCTACGAGGAGACGGTCACCGTCGGCTACATGTACATCCTGAAGCTGCTGCACCTCGTGGACGACAAGATCCACGCGCGCAGCACCGGCCCCTACTCGCTCGTCACCCAGCAGCCGCTGGGCGGCAAGGCGCAGTTCGGCGGCCAGCGCTTCGGCGAGATGGAGGTGTGGGCGCTCGAGGCTTACGGCGCGGCGTACACCCTCCAGGAGATGCTCACGATCAAGTCCGACGACACCGTCGGGCGCGTGAAGGCCTACGAGGCGATCGTCAAGGGCGAGAACATCGCCGAGCCCTCCATCCCGGAGTCGTTCAAGGTGCTGCTGAAGGAGATGCAGTCGCTCGCGCTCGACGTGGACGTGCGCTCGGAGGAGGGCGCCGGCGTGGAGCTGCGCGACGAGGACGACGACCTGCTGCGCGCCGCCGAGGAGCTCGGGATCGACCTCTCCGGAGTCCGGGCCACCGACGGCGAGGCCGCCGACGAGTCCGAGGAGAAGGTCGAGGCCCAGGGCGAAGGCGGGCAGACCGAGGAATCCAGCGCCGAGCAAGACGCTGAGTACATCGAGGGTAAGGGACCAAATTCGTGATTGACATCAACAACTTCGACGCCATCAAGATCGGCCTGGCGTCGTCCAAGCAGATCCGGTCCTGGTCCTCGGGTGAGGTCACCAAGCCGGAAACCATCAACTACAGGACGCTCAAGCCGGAGAAGGACGGCCTCTTCTGCGAGCGCATCTTCGGTCCCACCAAGGACTGGGAGTGCTACTGCGGCAAGTACAAGCGCGTCCGCTACAAGGGCATCGTCTGCGAGCGCTGCGGCGTGGAGGTCACGCGCAGCAAGGTGCGCCGTGAGCGCATGGGGCACGTGGATCTCGCGGCCCCCGTCTCGCACATCTGGTTCTTCAAGGGCGTGCCGTCGCGCATCGGCTACCTGCTCGACATGGCGCCGAAGGAGCTCGAGAAGGTCCTCTACTTCGCGGCTTCGATCGTCACGTGGGTCGACGACGAGGCGCGCCAGAAGGACGTCTCGAAGCTGGAGAAGGAAGTCCAGAAGACGATCGACGCGTACGACGCGGAGCGCGAGGAGCGCGTACTCGAGCTGAAGGAGTCGCTCGAGCGCCGCCTGGAGTACCTGCGCAGCGGCAAGCAGACCGGCTTCACCGACGACGACATCCTCTGGTCCGACACGCTCGACGTGGACCTGAAGAAGCTCGCCGACGACGACCGCGAGAAGATGGAGAAGGAGATCCGCAAGCAGTTCGACGCGGACATCTCCGACACCGAGGCCTACATCGAGGACGCTTCGGAGCGCATGCGCCAGGTCTGGGAGCTGTTCCAGACGATGGAGCCCAAGAACGTGATCGCGGACGAGACCCTCTTCCGCGAGCTGAAGGACCGCTTCGGGTCGCCGTTCGGCTGGGGCGAGTACTTCCGCGGCGGCATGGGTGCCGAGTCGGTGCGCGACCTGCTCCAGCAGGTCGACCTCGACGCGGAGCGCGAGGAGCTCGAGGACCAGGTCAAGACGGCCAAGGGCCAGAAGCAGTCGCGCGCGGTCAAGCGGCTGAAGGTCGTCTCGGCCTTCATCCACTCGGACAACCGTCCCGAGGACATGGTCCTCGAGGCCGTGCCGGTGATTCCGCCGGAGCTGCGGCCGATGGTCCAGCTCGACGGCGGCCGCTTCGCCACCTCCGACCTCAACGACCTCTACCGGCGCGTGATCAACCGGAACAACCGGCTCAAGCGCCTGCTCGACCTCGGTGCCCCCGAGATCATCGTCAACAACGAGAAGCGGATGCTGCAGGAGGCCGTCGACGCGCTGTTCGACAACGGCCGCCGCGGCCGCCCCGTGACCGGACCGGGCAACCGCCCGCTCAAGTCACTCAGCGACATGCTGAAGGGCAAGCAGGGCCGCTTCCGCCAGAACCTGCTCGGCAAGCGCGTGGACTACTCGGGACGCTCGGTCATCGTGGCCGGCCCCGAGCTGCGCATCCACCAGTGCGGCCTGCCCAAGCTGATGGCGCTCGAGCTGTTCAAGCCGTTCATCATGGCGCGGCTCGTCGAGCGCAAGTCGGTGCAGAACATCAAGGCGGCCAAGAAGATGGTCGACTCGATGATCCCCGAGGTCTGGGACGTGCTCGAGGAGGTCATCCAGGAGCACCCGGTGCTGCTCAACCGCGCGCCGACGCTCCACCGCCTCGGACTGCAGGCCTTCGAGCCGGTGCTGGTCGAGGGCAAGGCCATCCAGGTCCACCCGCTCGTCTGTCACGCGTTCAACGCCGACTTCGACGGCGACCAGATGGCCGTGCACGTGCCGCTGTCCGCGGAGGCGCAGGCGGAGGCGCGCCTGCTCATGCTGTCGGCGAACAACATCCTGTCGCCGGCGCACGGCAAGCCGCTCGCCACGCCCTCCCAGGACATGGTGCTGGGCTCCTACTACCTGACCTACGGGCCGGACGAGAAGGAGCTCGCCGACCTGGAGAGCTCGGTGGTCGCGGGCGAGTGGAACGAGCGCAAGCACGGCAAGCGGCCGCACACGTTCCGGTCCGCGCAGGAGGCCGAGCTCTCGTACGAGCACGGGATGGTCTCGCTGCACGACCTCGCCGAGTACCGGCGGCGGCACCGCACCGAGCACACCCTGACCACGGTCGGGCGGATCATCTTCAACGAGCGCGTGGAGCGCGCGCTGGAGGATACGCTCGGCGACGAGTACGACCCCGAGACCTACCTGTTCGTGAACAGGCCGCTGAAGAAGCGGGACATGAGCGAGGTCATCGAGCGGCTCGTGGACGTGCACGGCCCGTATGCGACGGCCCTGGTGCTCGACGCCTTCAAGGACCTCGGGTTCCACTTCGCCACGCAGGCAGGCATCACGATCTCGAAGAACGACGTCGTGATCCCGCCGACCAAGGGCGAGATCCTCGAGGGCTACGAGAAGAGCGTTGCCGAGATCCAGGACCAGTACGACCAGGGCCTGATCACCGACGAGGAGCGCAAGGAGGCGGTCGTCGAGAAGTGGACGTCCGCCACCGAGGACGTGGGCCAGGCGATGCAGGACAACCTGCACCACCTGAACCCCATCTTCATGATGGCCAACTCGGGCGCCCGCGGATCGTTCAAGCAGATTCGCCAGCTGGCGGGGATGCGCGGCCTGATGGCCAACCCGAAGGGCGAGATCATCGAGCGCCCGATCAAGGCCAACTTCATGGAAGGCCTGACGGTCCTCGAGTACTTCATCTCGACTCACGGCGCCCGCAAGGGCCTGGCGGACACCGCGCTCCGCACCGCGGACTCGGGCTACCTGACCAGGCGGCTCGTGGACGTGGCGCAGGACGTGATCGTGCGCGAGGAGGACTGCGGCACCAAGGAGTTCATCGAGATGCCGCTGTTCGACGAGGGCAACCGCCCCAACGAGCAGCTGGAGGGTCGCTACACCGCGCAGGAGGTCAAGACCAAGCGCGGGCGCTCGCTGCTGCCGAAGAGCGAGCTGATCACCCAGGCGCACATCGACGAGCTGGTCGAGGCGTTCGGCGACGAGGAGGGGGTCGGCATCCCGGTCCGCTCGGTGCTCAAGTGCCGTGCCGAGGGGGTCTGCCAGAACTGCTACGGCAAGGCACCCGCCACCGGCAAGGTGGTGGCCATCGGCGACGCGGTGGGGATCATCGCCGCGCAGTCGATCGGCGAGCCCGGCACGCAGCTCACGCTGCGCACGTTCCACACCGGCGGTGTGGCCGGCGCCGACATCACGCACGGTCTCCCGCGCGTGGTGGAGCTGTTCGAGGCGCGCAAGCCCAAGGGGCTCGCGGAGCTGGCCACGGTCGAGGGCACGGTCTCGGTGGAGGACACCGAGAAGGGCCTGAAGGTCCTGGTCACCGACGCCTCAGGCGAGGAGCACCCGTACGCGTTCCCGCGCCGCACTCGGCTGCTGGTCGAGGCGGGCCAGAAGGTCAAGGTGGGCGATCAGCTCAACGAGGGCTCGATCTACCCGCACGACATCCTGGCCTACGGTGGCGAGGACCAGCTCGACCGGCGCACGAAGACCGAGCAGTACCTCGTGCGCGAGGTGCAGAAGGTCT
Source organism: uncultured Thermoleophilaceae bacterium (assembly GCA_963716215.1). Classification (GTDB taxonomy): domain Bacteria; phylum Actinomycetota; class Thermoleophilia; order Solirubrobacterales; family Thermoleophilaceae; genus JACVRW01. The sequence goes on from OY970298.1 coordinate 1,041,441, forward strand.
ACCAGTCGCAGGGCGTCGACATCGACGACAAGCACATCGAGGTCATCGTCCGCCAGATGATGAAGAAGGTCCGTGTCGACCAGAAGGGCGACACCACCTACCTCCCGGGCCAGTTCGTCGACCGCAACGAGATGATCGAGGTCAACCTCGGTCTCAAGAAGGAGAAGAACGAGCAGGCCGAGACCGAGGAGATCATCCTCGGAATCACGAAGGCCTCGCTCGCGACCGACTCCTTCCTGTCGGCGGCCTCCTTCCAGGAGACCACGAAGGTGCTGACGGACGCGGCGCTCGAGGGCAAGACCGACCGGCTGCTGGGCCTCAAGGAGAACGTGATCATCGGGAAGCTGATCCCGGCGGCCACGGGCCTGAGGCGCTACCGCCGGCTCGAGATCGAGCCCACCGAGCCGATCCGGCGCCACGCGCCGGACGAGATCGGCCTGCTCGACGAGTCCGAGCTGGCAGCCGAGCTGGGTCTCGGCGACTCGGGCGAGATCGAGGGCTTCGGGTTCGGCGGTGACGGGGAGGGAGCGGACGCCTTCGGCGACCTCGCGGATCTCCCCGCCGACGGCGACGGCTCGTCGTCCGAGTCCTAACCGAAGCTCGACAGAGATGCAGTGAACGGGCCGCCTCCGGGCGGCCCGTTTGCTACCAGCGCGGCCCCGGGACCTGCTCGCCGTACTGGGCGAGCTTCGTGCGCGCGCCCGGGTTGCGCATCCGGAAGTCGTAGGCGGCGCGGTTGACGAACTGCGGGTCGGCGTTGAGCGTGCCGGCCGGCCGCAGCGACGATCCGCCGCAGTCGGTCTGCCCGCCGACCGTGTCGAACAGGACCATGTCCTGCGCCTGGTTGGCCGTCGTAGCGCCGTAGCAGTGGATCGGCGGGAACATCGTGCCCTTGCCGTTCTCGCGCGCGAAGCCGCAGAACCCGTTGCGGTAGGTGGCCCCGGTCGTCGCGCGCGAGCCCTCCCCGGAGACGTCGCACGCGCCGCCGTTCTCGGCGATCACGTTGCCGATCATCTGGGCGCCGTCGCAGTCGGGGTAGAGCTGCACGCCGAACCCCTCGTTGTCGTAGAACCAGTTGCCGACGATGCGCGGCGCGATCGCGGTCGAGCAGTAGAGGCCGTGTTGCAGGTTGCGCGAGGACTCCGACCCGCAGGAGTGGATCTTGGAGAACTCGATGCTCACCCCGGTCAGTTGCCTGTCGCCGTGGACCAGCACGCACTGCATCACGTCGTGGTTGCGCCCGCCGCGTTGCGTCACGTCGAGGTGGCGCAGCGTCGAGTTGGGCGCGCGCACGTCGACCGTCTTGTCGCGCGAGCTGGCGCAGGCCGCCTGCCGGTAGCACCCGACGATCCGGACGTCCTCGATCGTGATGCCGGGGCTCTGGAGCGCAACGTTGCCGTTGAGCACCGCGGCCTGCTTGGTGCCGTTCGTCTCCCCGCGTGGCGTGAGCGTCGTCCAGGCCTTGAGGCCGTCGAGCTGCCCGATCTCCTGCGTGCCCGGCCGGAGGCACAGGACGCGCCGGTCGGCCTGGGTGCCGGCGGGGTTGGACGCCGCGAACGCCGCCAACGTCTCGGAGGCGCCCTGCGCGTCGTCGCACTGGGGCTGGGTGACCAGCGAGTGGTAGGTGGTGCCCATCGGGGCGCCCTGCGCGTCCACCGTGAAGATGTCCTTGCAGGTGGCCGGCTGCTTGAAGTCGCACGGCTGCGCGGGGTCCGCCACCAGGCGGTACTGGTACGACGTGTCGGGCTGCAGCTGCCCCAGCGGGGCGCTCACGGTCCGTGCCGCCTCCGGGCGCAGGCCCCGCGGGCACGCGACCCGTGACAGGCTGCCGGTGGACCAGCCGGCCGCGCCGAGCTGACGCCACTGCCACCCCCAGCGGGCGGCGACGTCCGCGTCGCAGCTGCGCGAGGCGTTCAGCTGCGCCGCCGTTGCGCCCACGTTCGAGGCCGGCTTCGTGACCGCGGCACATGACGCGAGCGCCATCACGAGCATCAGCCCGAGGGCGCAGACAACCCCTGGGCGCGTAGGCCACCTCCCCGTCACGGGCGCGACAATAGCGGGGAGTTATGGAAACTCGCGCCACTCGGCCCGTGCGGGCGCCGGCGCTAGGCCGCGGCCTTCAGGCTCGCCGCCCAGTCCAGCAGCTGATCCACGTGCTCGTCGGTGAGCCCCTCGGACGGGCTCGTCTCGACCAGCAGGGTGGGCGCCGAGCGGCGGTCGGCCCACGCGTGGCACTCCTCGTTCATGTTGTCGTCGATCCACGCCGCCGGCCGGTCTGCGGCGTAACGATCGATCGCGTCGACCTTCCAATGCGACGATCCGAACACCGCGCGGCCCTCGAACGTGAGGCACGGCAGGTCCGAGAACGGCAGCTTGAGCAGGTAGGGCAGATGCTCGTTGGCGCGTTCCTCCCACCCGGTCGCCCAAACAAGCTCGAAGCGTTCAGCTAGCCTGACCAAGCGTTCCCCAACGGTCGAGGGGATGCAGTGGGCGACACCGTCGATCCAGTGCAGAGGGCCGGGGAGCTGTCCCACATCGGGTGCGAATCCGAACAGGCTGATCACTCCGTCGACGTCGACGAACAGGATCGGCGGTCTTGTCTCGTTCGTTACCAAGGTGTGGGTTCAGTCGCTACCGGGGAACCATAGGCTGACTAGGGACCACGCTTATCGCTAAAGCGGAAGGCGCGGGGGCCGATAGCTCGAAGAGAGCATCTGGGAAGCCGCCTTCATACCCGACTCCATATCTATCTAGTTGACGATCCAACTCGGAATCCTTCTTTCGCTGCTGTGCGCGTTCGCCACGAACGTGGGCTTCCTGCTCAAGCATCGCGGCGCCTGCGCGGCTCCGGACGTGTCGCTGAGGCACCCGCTGACGAGCGCCGTCGGCCTGTTCCGCTCGAAGTGGTTCGCGGTCGGGATGCTCGTGGCGCTGGTCGCCTGGTCGCTGCACGTGACCGCGCTGGCGCTGGCGCCCCTGTCGCTGGTGCAAGCAGTCATCTCCGGTGGGCTCGTATTCCTCACGGTGTTGGCCGAGCGGTTCTTCGGCTTCACCGTCGGCACCCGGCAGTGGGTGGGTGTCGGGCTTACGGCACTCGGCCTCGTGCTGCTGGCGGCCACGCTCCCGCATGGCGGCGGCGCGCACTCGAACTACTCGCTGGCGGCCATGATCGCATTCGAGTCGGCTCTACTGGCGCTCGGCACGTTCCTCGTGCTCTCGCCGAAGCTCGGCTCGCACGAGCACCACGGCGTCATGCTGGGCACCGCGGCGGGCATCCTGTTCGGGGTCTCCGACGTCGCGATCAAGGCGCTGACCGGCTCGGTCGGCGACCTCGGCGCTGCCGGACTGCTCTCGCCCTGGTTGGTCACCTGCGTGTTCGCCTCCGTGATCGCCTTCTTCGCGTCGGCCCGCGGGCTGCAGAAGGGTGAGGCCGTGCCGGTCATCACCCTGACCAGTGCCGCCGCCAACGTCACGGCGATCAGCGGCGGCATCCTGGTCTTCGGCGACCCGATGCCGAGCGACCCGATCGGGATCGTGCTGCAGAGCTTCGCCTTCGTGCTGGTGATCGTCGCGGCCGCGCTCACGCCGGCTCCGCTGCGGGCGGCTCGCGCCGAGGCGTAGGCCGAGTCGCTGCTAGCATCACCCGCCGCATGCCAAGCATCAACCAGCTCGTCCGCAAGGGCCGCAGCAAGCCCAAGAAGAAGGTCTCCACGCCCGGCCTGAAGTCCGGACAGGGGCGCAAGAAGCGCATCGCGGCCCCGCAGCGGCGCGGAGTGTGCACCCGGGTGTACACCACCACCCCGAAGAAGCCGAACTCGGCGCTGCGCAAGGTGGCCCGCGTGCGGCTCACCAACGGGATGGAGGTCACCTCCTACATCCCGGGCGAGGGCCACAACCTGCAGGAGCACTCGGTCGTGCTGGTGCGCGGCGGTCGCGTCAAGGACCTGCCGGGCGTGCGCTACAAGGTCGTGCGCGGGACGCTCGACGCGGCCGGCGTGTCCGACCGCAAGAAGGCCCGCTCTCAGTACGGCGCCAAGGCGAGGTAGCGATGCCCCGCCGCGCCGCTGCAGCGATCCGCCCGATCGAGTCCGACCCCATGTACGGGTCGAAGCTCGTGCAGCAGCTGATCAACAAGGTGATGGTGGACGGCAAGAAGTCCACCGCCGAGGGGATCGTCTACGAGGCGCTCGAGATCCTCTCGAAGCGGACCAACAACGAGGCGGTCCCGTCGCTCGAGGAGTCGATCAAGATCCTCACGCCCACGCTGGAGGTGCGCTCCCGCCGCGTCGGCGGCGCCACCTATCAGGTGCCGGTCGAGGTGCCCCAGCGGCGCGCCCGCACGCTCGCCGTCCGCTGGCTCGTGGAGTTCGCACGCGCGCGGCGCGAGAAGACGATGGCCGAGCGGCTCGCGGGCGAGCTCGCCGACGCTCAGTCCCAGCAGGGCGCCGCCTACAAGCGCAAGGACGACATCTTCCGCATGGCGCAGGCCAACAAGGCCTTCGCCCACTACCGCTGGTAGCCGGAACGCGATAGGCGTCGCCTGGCGGCGTCATCGTTCGCTCGCGTGCGGAGCACGCGTCGCTCGCTCTTCCTTGCCATGCTTGCCTCTCGCGCCCCTGCTACCAGCGGTTGGCGTACCTCCGGACGCCTACTCTTTGCACGTGCCTCTCTACGAGTTCGACTGCCAGGCTTGCGGGGCTCGCTTCGAGGAGCTCGTGGTTCCCGGCGCGTCCGCGCCGTGCCCGGCGTGTGGCGGTGAGCGGGTCGTGCGGGTGTTCTCCGGCATCGCGTCGGCGCCGCTGCCAGTCGGCCTGAAGGGCAAGGCCGCCAGGGACTCGAACTCCCGCCGGGCCGAGCGCGAGGCGCAGAAGAAGGAGCGCTTCGTAGCCGAGCGCAAGCGCAGTCGGGGCGAGGGACCGCCCGGAGGTGCGTAACATCTGGCGCAAATGATCATGCAGACCGCTCTGTCCAACGCCACTCTCGTCAGTTCCGCAATCGACGCGTACAACCGCCGCGACGTCGAAGCGCTGTGCGGGGTGACGACCGAGGACGTGGAGGTGCGCCCGCCCGTGTTCGCGCTCAGCGGCCGCTCCTATCTCGGGCACGAGGGCATCGCCGAGTGGCTGCGAGACGTGGTCGACACCTCCGCGAGCGCGCGCATCAAGACGCTCGAGCTCCGCGATCTCGGCGACCGCGTGCTCGCGCTGACCGAGTTCTACGTCGACGGACCCGGTGGCGGCGCGCCGCTCGGCTCGGAGCTGGGCCTTGTGTGTCACGTCAGGGACGGGCGCCTGTCCACCTGGCAAGGGTTCTTCAGCCACGCCAACGCGATCGCCGAGGCGGCCGCGCGCGGCGGTAACGGCTAAGGCTCGTCCCCGCTCGCTCGGATCCGTCCGACGGTGGGACTATTCGCGCGCGGGCGCGACTAACCGTAAGACGCCGGCACCCACCGCCAGCACGCCCGCGATCACCTCGAGGGTGAGGCCGGGCCCGGCATGAGCGCTGGCGTCCTCGAAGGTGGTGCCCAGCGCGCCGGTCTCCTGTGTCACGGGTAGGTCGATCAGCAGCGCGAGGCCGAGCGTGAGCAGGCCGAGGAAGACCAGCGCCATCGCGGCGGGTCGTGCGCGCCCGAGCCCGGCCCCCAGACCCATCGCTGCGATCCCGAGCCCGAGCAGCGTCCGCACGAACGGCTGCCGCTCGAAACCGCTCAGCTCACAGCGGTCGGCCAGCTCTGGCTCGGTGTCCTGGATCACCTCGCAGGACGTGTTGCCCACATCCACCGAGGCGACCGTCGCGAACTCGCTCGCCACGAGCAACCCGGCCGCCGCCAGCGCGGCCAGCGCAATGCAGATGGCAAGCGGGGTTGCGCCCCGAAAAGGGCCCGTTGAGACCGTCGATGGCCTGCTACCATCATCGGTCGTCTCGCGAGCGGCCCTCCTCTGCTCGCGGTCTCGCTCCGTCGTTCGCTTGTCAGCCAACGGCGGGTCGGTATTTCACGTCGATGAAGACTTCAACGACATAGAGCACTTCCGGGCGAGCACAACACGCTGCACCGGGCCCGGGTAGGGCCTTTTTTCTGCTCGTAACCGGCAACAAATCAGGACAGGTCATGGCACGCAAGGTCACACTCGACAAGACGCGCAACATCGGGATCATGGCGCACATCGACGCCGGTAAGACGACGACGACCGAGCGCATCCTCTTCTACACCGGACGTACCCACAAGATGGGTGAGGTTCACGAGGGCGCTGCCGTCATGGATTGGATGGAGCAGGAGCAGGAGCGCGGCATCACGATCACGTCGGCAGCGACCACCGCCTCCTGGCGCGACCACCGCATCAACATCCTCGACACGCCGGGACACGTCGACTTCACCGTCGAGGTGGAACGCTCCCTGCGCGTGCTCGACGGAGCGGTGGCCGTGTTCGACTCGGTCGCCGGCGTCGAGCCCCAGTCGGAGACCGTCTGGCGCCAGGCCGACAAGTACCGCGTCCCGCGCATCGCGTTCATCAACAAGATGGATCGCATCGGCGCCGACTTCGAGGGCTCGGTGCAGACGATGATCGACCGCCTCGGCGCGCACCCTGTGCCCGTTCAGCTCCCGATTGGGGCCGAGGCCGAGTTCCAGGGCGTCGTGGACCTCGTGAACATGAAGGCGATCGTCTACAAGGACGACCTCGGGCAGGACTGGGAGGTCGTGGACATCCCCGCCGAGCTCCAGGACGCCGCCACCCTGGCGCGCACCGAGCTGATCGAGGCCGTCGCCGAGTACGACGACAAGCTGATGGAGGACTACCTCGAGGAGAAGGCGATCGAGCCTGCGCGCCTGGTCGCGGACATCCGCAAGGCGACGCTCGACATCTCCATGACCCCGGTGCTGTGCGGCTCGGCCTTCAAGAACAAGGGCGTGCAGCCGCTGCTCGACGCGGTCATCGACTATCTGCCGAGCCCGCTCGACGTGCCGCCCGTCGAGGGCGTCGACGCCGACGGCAACCCGATGGTGCGCAAGGCCGCCGACGAGGAGCCCTTCGCGGCGATCGCCTTCAAGGTCATGGCCGACCCGTACGTGGGCAAGCTCACCTACTTCCGCGTGTACTCCGGCAAGCTGCAAGCCGGTGGGCGCGTGCTCAACTCGGTCACCGGCCGCACCGAGCGTGTTGGGCGCATCCTGATGATGCACGCGAACAGCCGCGAGGAGGTCGAGGAGGTGTACGCGGGCGACATCGCCGCCGGCGTCGGCATCAAGCAGACATCCACGGGCGACACGCTCACCGCTCCCGATGCGCCGGTGGTGCTCGAGGCGATCACGTTCGACGACCCGGTTGTGCACCTCTCGATCGAGCCCAAGACCAAGGTCGACCAGGAGAAGCTCTCGGGTGCGCTGCAGCGCCTCGGCGAGGAGGACCCGACCTTCCAGGTTCGCTCCGACGAGGAGACCGGTCAGACCGTGATCTCGGGAATGGGCGAGCTGCACCTCGAGGTGATCGTCGACCGGCTCAAGCGCGAGTTCAACGTCGAGGCGGCCGTCGGCCGCCCGCAGGTCGCCTATCGCGAGACGGTGCGCGGCAACGTCCAGAAGGTCGAGGGCAAGTTCATCCGCCAGACCGGCGGCTCGGGCCAGTACGGCGTGGTCTACATCGACCTCGAGCCGGCCCCGGGCGAGGGCTTCGACTTCGTGAACAAGGTCAAGGGCGGCAACGTGCCGTCGGAGTTCATCCCGGCTGTCGAGAAGGGCATCGAGGAGGCGCTCGAGTCGGGCGTCAAGGCGGGGTACCCGATGGTCGACGTGCGCGCCACGCTCACGGACGGCAAGTACCACGACACCGACTCCTCGGAGATCGCCTTCAAGATCGCCGGCTCGCTGGCGCTCAAGGAGGCCGCTCGCCGGGCGCAGCCGGTGCTGCTCGAGCCGATCATGGCTGTCGAGGTGGTCACCCCGAAGGACTTCGTCGGCGACGTGATCGGCGACCTGTCGCGCAGGCGCGGTCATGTCGAGGGCCAGGAGCCGCGCGGGAACGCGATCGCGGTCACGGCAAGCGTGCCGCTGTCGGCTATGTTCGGGTATGCCACGGACCTGCGTTCGTCAACGCAGGGCCGGGCGACCTACACGATGCAGTTCGACCGCTACGACGAGGTCCCCCCGAGCATCGCGGAGGAGATCGTCGAGCACCGGACGGGCGAACCCGTCGGGGCCAGCGCGTAGTGAGCGGTTCGCGCAAAGAGAGTATGTTTCGCAAGTTCGGGCCCCGCCCGAAGAAGACTTTGAGAAAGGGGTAGTTCGGAGTGGCGAAGGAGAAGTTCGAGCGCAACAAGCCGCACGTCAACGTCGGCACCATCGGTCACATCGACCACGGCAAGACCACCCTCACAGCGGCAATCACGAAGGTCCTTGCCGAGAAGGTCGGCGGGCAGGCGAAGAGCTTCGAGGAGATCGACAACGCTCCTGAGGAGAGGGAGCGCGGGATCACGATCGCCACCTCGCACGTGGAGTACGAGACGGAGAACCGCCACTACGCCCACGTCGACTGTCCCGGCCACGCGGACTACGTCAAGAACATGATCACGGGCGCCGCCCAGATGGACGGCGCGATCCTGGTCGTATCGGCGGCCGACGGCCCCATGCCGCAGACGCGGGAGCACATCGTGCTGGCCCGTCAGGTCGGCGTGCCCTACATCATCGTGTTCCTCAACAAGGCCGACATGGTCGACGACGAGGAGCTGCTGGAGCTGGTGGAGGTCGAGGTTCGCGAGCTGCTTTCCGAGTACGAGTTCCCCGGCGACGACATCCCCTTCGTGATCGGCTCGGCGCTCAAGGCGCTCGAGGGCGACGAGGGCAGCGTGGAGAAGATCCTCGAGCTGGCGGGCCACCTCGACTCCTACATCCCGGAGCCCGAGCGGGCGCTGGACAAGCCGTTCCTGATGCCGGTCGAGGACGTGTTCTCGATCACCGGCCGCGGGACCGTGGCCACGGGACGTATCGAGCAGGGCATCGTGCACACTGGCGACACGGTCGAGATCGTGGGCATCCACGAGCAGACGAAGAACACCGTTGTCACCGGCGTCGAGATGTTCCGCAAGATCCTCGACGAGGGCCAGGCGGGCGACAACGTGGGCTGCCTGCTGCGTGGCGTGAACCGCGAGGACATCGAGCGCGGTCAGGTGCTCTGCAAGCCGAAGTCGATCACGCCGCACACCAAGTTCAAGGCTCAGGTTTACTGCCTGAAGAAGGAGGAGGGTGGCCGCCACACGCCGTTCTTCAACGGCTACCGGCCGCAGTTCTACTTCCGCACGACCGACGTGACCGGCGTCTCCAACCTGCCCGAGGGCACGGAGATGGTCATGCCGGGTGACAACGTAGAGATGACCGTCGAGCTGATCCAGCCCATCGCGATGGATCAGGGGCTGCGGTTCGCTATCCGCGAGGGCGGCCGCACCGTCGGCTCGGGGGTGGTCACCGAAGTAATCGAGTAGGGGCACCTCCGACAGAGGACCTACACGGGGGCGGGCAGAAGCAAGGTCCGCCCCCGAATCTGTCTCACACCATGGCGACACTCACGCAGAACAAGATCCGCATTCGGCTCAAGGCCTACGACCACTCGGCGATCGAAACGGCCGCCAAGGAGATCGTGGACACGGCCGTGCGCACCGGCGCCTCGGTGTCCGGGCCCGTCCCGCTTCCGACCGAGAAGAACGTCTACTGCGTGATCAAGTCGCCGTTCAAGGACAAGGACTCGCGGGAGCACTTCGAGATCCGCACGCACAAGCGGCTGATCGACATCCTTCAGCCCACGCCCAAGACGGTGGACTCGCTCCAGCGTCTCGATCACCTCCCCGCGGGCGTCGACATCCAGATCCAGCTGGTGTAGTGCCGTGGCTGGTCTTCTGGGAAGAAAAATCGGTATGACGCAGGTCTTCAACCCCGAAGACGGCCACGTCGAGCGCGTGACCGTGATCGAGGCCGGCCCCTGTTTCGTCACCGGCATCCGGCGCGCCGAGCGCGACGGCTACGACGCCGTCCAGCTTGCCTTCGGCGAGACGACCGAGAAGCGGCTCAACAAGCCGAAGCTGGGCCTGCTCAAGAAGGCCGGTGTCGGCACGCTCCGTTACCTGCGCGAGTTCCGCGGCGAGCCCGGCGAGCTCCAGGTCGGCGCCGAGGTCAAGGTCGACGCGGTCTTCGAGCCCGGCCAGACGGTCAAGGTGTCGGGCGTCTCGAAGGGCAAGGGCTTCGCGGGCACGATCAAGCGCCACAACTTTCACCGCGGCCCGGTGTCGCACGGCTCCCACAACGTGCGCGCCCCCGGCTCGATCGGCGCCTCGGCCGACCCCGCGCGCGTGTTCAAGGGCATCCGCGGACCCGGTCAGATGGGCAACAAGCGCGTCACCCAGCGCGGCCTCGAGGTCGTGGAGGTGCGCGCCGCCGAGAACCTGCTGCTGGTACGCGGCTCGGTGCCCGGGCCGAAGGGCTCGGTCGTGGAGATCCGCAGGGACGGTGATCGCTGAGATGGCCGCCGCCAAGTACATCGGCGGTGGCTCGGGCTCGCTCGACCTGGACGACGCCGTCTTCGGCGAGCGCTTCCACGGCCCGATCGTCCACGAGGCCGTGCGCGCCGAGCTGGCCGCCCGCCGTCGCGGTACCGCCTCAACTCAGACCCGCGGCGAGGTCTCGATGACCGGCGCCAAGGCCTGGCGCCAGAAGGGCACCGGCCGGGCGCGCGTGGGCGCGCTGTCCAGTCCCCAACGCGTGGGCGGCGGTGTGGCCTTCGGGCCCAAGCCGCGCTCCTACACGGTCAAGATCAACCGCAAGGCACGCCGCCGCGCGCTGCGCGCCGCGCTCTCGGTACACGCTGAGCGCGGCTCGATCGCCGCCATCGACCCGGCCAAGTTCGACACCCCGTCGACCAAGGCCGCGGTGGCCGCCCTGTCTGGCCTCGAGGGCGACGGCGCCGTGCTGCTGGTGCTCACCGACGGCGAGGAAAACTGCCTCAAGTCCTTCCGCAACCTCTCCGACGTGACCGTGTTGCACGCCGACCAGGTTGGCGTGGCGGACGTGATCGGTGCCGGACGGCTCGTGGTCTCCGAGGCCGCGCTCGCTCGCGTGACCGAGAAGGCGGTGGCCAAGTGAACGCCCGTCAGGTGATCGTGCGGCCCGTCATCTCCGAGAAGAGCTACGCGCTGCTGGCGGCCAACAAGTACACGTTCCGCGTGTACGACGGCGCGAACAAGACACAGGTACGCCAAGCGATCGAGGAGATCTTCGGCGTGCGGGTGACCGGCGTGCGCACGGCATGGGTCAAGGCCAAGCCGAAGCGCCGCGGCTTCACCAAGGGGCAGCGTCGCCGCTGGAAGAAGGCGATCGTGACGCTGCACCCAGAGGATTCCATCGAGCTCTTCGAAGGCCAGGAGGTCTCCGGCTAATGGCGATCAAGAAGTACAAGCCGACGTCGCCGGGCCGGCGCTTTGCGACCTACCTCCAGCACGAGGCGGTCACCAAGAGCGAGCCCGAGAAGGCGTTGACCGAGGGCCTGCGCAAGTCCGGCGGCCGCAACGCGCACGGGCGCGTGACCTCGCGCCACCGCGGCGGCGGGGCCAAGCGCCGCTACCGCAAGATCGACTTCAAGCGGCGCAAGGACGGCGTGCCGGCCAAGGTCGCGGCCATCGAGTACGACCCGAACCGCTCGTCGCACATCGCCCTGCTCCACTACGCCGACGGCGAGAAGCGCTACATCCTCGCGCCCGCGCGGATGGCGGTCGGGGCGATCATCGCGTCTGGACCCGACGCCGACATCGCGCCCGGAAACTGCCTGCCGCTGGCGAACATCCCCACCGGCACCACCTTGCACAACGTGGAGCTGACCCCCGGTCGCGGCGGCCAGCTCGGCCGCAGCGCCGGCGCGTCGATCCAGCTGGTCGCCAAGGAGGGCCGCTACGCGACCCTGCGGCTGCCCTCCGGCGAGATGCGCATGGTCGAGGTCCTGTGCCGCGCCACGATCGGCGTGCTCGGGAACGCCGAGCACGAACTGGTCGACCTCGGCAAGGCGGGACGTTCGCGCCATCGCGGCAAGCGCCCGCAGACACGCGGCGTGGCCATGAACCCCGTGGACCATCCGCACGGCGGCGGCGAGGCACACCACACGCCCGGCGGCCATCCGGTCACGCCCTGGGGCGTGCCGACGCTCGGCTACCGCACGCGCAAGAAGCGCAAGACATCCGACAAGTTCATCGTTCGCGGCCGGCGGCGCGGCAAGAAGGGCCGGAGGTAAGCCATGTCCCGCTCGTCCAAGAAGGGTCCGTTCATCGAGGAGCGACTGCTCCGGCGCGTGGAGGCCATGAACGCCTCAGGCGACCGACAGATGGTCAAGACCTGGTCGCGCACCTCGGTGATCTTCCCCGAGATGGTGGGTCACACGATCGCGGTCCACGACGGCCGCAAGCACGTCCCGGTGTTCGTCTCCGAGTCGATGGTCGGTCACAAGCTCGGCGAGTTCGCGCCCACGCGCGTCTTCCGCGGCCATGCCGGCAGCGACCGGGTGAGGATGCGGTGACGGACCGGAAGCCGAACGCTGCGCAGCCGGCCGAGCCGGCTGCTTCGCGCCTCGAAGCACCCGAGGGCGGCTGGAGCTCCCTCAAGGTCGACGAGCTCAAGGAGCAGCTCGAGGCCCGCGGCTTGCCGAAGTCGGGCAAGAAGGACGAGCTGATCGCCCGGCTGGAGGAGCACGACTCCACGTCCGACGAGGGCGGCGTCGCCGAAGAGGTCATTCCCCCGGAGGAGCCCGCCGAGGAGCCGAGCGCCGAAGAGGTGGCGGCCGAGGAGCCGTCCAAGCCGGCGCGCCGACGCGGCTCCGCGGAGACGGGGACCCCGAGCACGAAGAAGGCAGCGCCGCGCCGCCCCGACGGCGAGATCGTCGTGCGCGCCCGCTCGCGCTACGTGCGCACCGCGCCGCGCAAGGCGCGCCTGGTGATGGACCACATTCGCGGCAAGGAGGTCGAGCAGGCGCGCGCTCTGCTGACCCACGCCCCGCGCGCCGTGGCCGAGGACATCTTGAAGCTGCTCAACTCCGCGATCGCCAACGCCGAGTCGGCCTACGAGCTCGGGCCGGATGAGCTGCGGATCATGAAGGCCTTCGTCGACGAGGGCCCCACGATCAAGCGCTACCGGCCGCGGGCGCTCGGGCGCGCCACCCCGATCAAGAAGCGCACGAGCCACATGACCATCGAGCTCACGACCACAGCGAACGGGAGGTAGCCGCCATGGGCCAGAAGGTTCATCCGGAAGCTCTGCGGGTCGGCTACATCCACGACTGGAAGTCGACCTGGTTCAACGAGAAGGAGTTCTCCGAGTACTTGATGGAGGACATCGGCATCCGCGACCACATCGAGAACAAGCTCGCGCATGCCGGTCTGTCGACCATCACGATCAAGAAGAACAAGAACGAGGTCGAGGTCAACATCCACACGGCGCGGCCGGGGATCGTGATCGGCAAGTCCGGCTCCGAGGTGGACGCCCTGCGCAAGGAGCTCCACCGCATGACCGGCAAGGCGGTGAAGGTCAACATCCTCGAGATCAAGCGCCCCGAGCTGGACGCCAAGCTCGTGGCTCAGTCGATCGCCGAGCAGCTCCAGAACCGCGTCGCGTTTCGCCGCGCCATGAAGCGCGCGCTGACCAGCGCCATGCGCTCGGGCGCCAAGGGCGTGAAGATCCAGGTGTCGGGTCGCCTCGGCGGCGCCGAGATGGCGCGGACCGAGGGCTACTCGGACGGTCGCGTGCCGCTGCACACGTTGCGCGCCGACATCGACTACGGCTTCTACGAGGCCCGCACCACCTTCGGCCGCATCGGCGTGAAGGTCTGGATCAACAAGGGCGAGATCATGCCCAAGGGATTCGCGCAGGACCTGACCGAGCTCGAGGCGCCCCAGGCCGTGGGCCCGGGTGGCGGTGGCCGCGGCGGTCCCGGTGGGCGTGGTCCCGGCGGCGCCGGCCGCGGTCCGGGCGGCGGAGGCCGCGGTCCGGGGGGCGGTGGCCGCGGACCTGGTGGTGGCGGTCGCGGTGGTCGCGGCGGCCCCGGCGGCGGCCAGGGCGGTCCCCCTCCGGGAGGCAGGCTCTGATGCTGCAGCCGAAGCGAGTCAAGTGGCGCAAGGAACATCGAGGCCGCATGCGCGGCAACGCCAAGGGGGGCACGCGCGTGGAGTTCGGTGAGTACGGACTGAAGTCGCTCGAGCGCGGCTGGGTCACCAACCGCCAGATCGAGGCGGCGCGAATCGCGATGACGCGCAAGATCAAGCGCGGCGGCAAGGTCTGGATCAACATCTTTCCCGACAAGCCCTACACGCAGAAGCCGGCCGAGACCCGCATGGGCTCCGGCAAGGGCTCGCCCGAGGGCTGGGTCGCCGTGGTCAAGCCGGGGCGGGTCATGTTCGAGCTGTCCGGAGTGCCGGAGCCGCTGGCGCGCGAGGCGATGCGACTGGCCGGCCACAAGCTGCCCGTGAAGACGAAGTTCGTCCATCGCGAAGGCGGTCAGGGATGAAGTCGGTCGAGGTGCATAACCTTGAGGACGCCCAGCTGGTGGAGTTCGCTGACACCGCGCGCAAGGAGCTGTTCAACCTGCGCTTCCAGCACGCCACAGGGCAGCTCGAGAACACCGCGCGGCTGAGGGCGGCCAAGTCCGACCTCGCGCGTGCGCTCACGGTGGCGCGGCAGCGCGACATCGATGTCGACACGGAGATCCGCAGGCAGATTCGCAATGGCTGAGAACGAAGAGAACGTGAACGAGGAGCAGACGCCGGAAGAGGCGGCCGAGGAGGCCGCCCCGGAGGCTGCCGCGCCCGAAGAGGCTGCCGCGCCCGAAGAGGCGCCCGCCGAGCCGGAGGAGGCGCCCACCGAGGAAGAGGCCCCTGCTGAGGAGGCCCCAGCTGAGGAAGAGGCCGCTGCTGAGGAAGAGGCCGCTGCTGAGGAAGAGGCCCCTGCCGAGGAGCCCGCTCCCGCCGCTGCGGCGCCCGCCGCCGAGGAGGCCGAGCCCGAGGAGCGGCTGTCGCCAAAGGAGATCCGCCGGCGCGCGCGCTCGGCGCACACCGGCGAGGCCCGGCCGGCCCGTACGATCGAGGAGCGCGCCGCCGAGCGCGCCGAGCAGCGCAAACGCAAGGCCGCCCACCGGCGTGCCTACCGCTCGAAGGTGCGCGAGCGCCGCTCGGGTGAGCCCCGCGCCGAGGGCCTCGCCCCCGTGCCCAAGGACAAGGTGAGCCTCAAGGTGCGGCAGGGCATCGTCGTCTCCGACAAGGCCGACAAGACGATCACCGTGCGCATCGACAGCGCGCGCCAGCACCGCATGTACAAGAAGATCGTTCGCAGCAGCTCCACGCTGCACGTTCACGACGAGAACAACGAGGCGCATGCCGGCGACACCGTGCGCGTGATCGAGAGCCGGCCGCTGAGCCGCACCAAGCGCTGGCGCCTCGTAGAAGTGCTGGAGCGCGCCCGGTGATCCAGCAGGAGTCCAGGCTGAAGGTGGCCGACAACACCGGCGCCCGCGAGGTGCTCTGCATCCGCGTTCGGGGCGGCAGCCACCGCCGCTACGCCGGCGTGGGTGACGTGATCGTGTGCACGGTCAAGCAGGCGATCCCGCATGGCTCCGTCAAGAAGGGCGAGGTCGTGACCGCCGTAGTAGTGCGCACCAAGAAGCAGTTCGGGCGCGACGACGGCAGCTACATCGCGTTCGACGAGAACGCAGCGGTGCTGATCGACGCGCAGAACAACCCGCGTGGCACCCGCATCTTCGGGCCCGTGGCCCGCGAGCTGCGCGACCGGAACTTCATGAAGATCGTCTCGCTTGCGCCGGAGGTGCTCTAGCGATGGGCGCCATCAAGGTCCGCAAGGACGACACCGTGCGGGTCATCGCCGGCAAGGACAAGGGCCGCACCGGCCGTGTGCTGCGAGTCGACCCGCGCAAGCAAAAGGTCTACGTCGAGGGCGCGAACATCATCAAGCGCCACACCAAGCCGCGCACGTTGCGCGACACCCAGCGCGCCCAGGAGCTCGGCGGGATCGTGGAGATGGAGGGTCCGATCCACGTGTCGAACGTGATGCTGATCGACCCCGACTCCGGCGAGCCGACCCGGGTGAGCATCAAGCGCGACGGCGGCCGGCGCGTGCGCGTGGCGAAGAAGTCGGGCAAGGAGATCGACTGATGGAAGCCTCGGCACAGGCAGCAGTCCCGCCGCGGCTGAAGGAGCGCTACGAGCAGGAGATCCGCGGGAAGCTCCAGCAGCGCTTCAGCTACTCCTCCGTGATGGAGGTGCCGCGCGTCGAGAAGATCACCTTGAACATGGGCGTGGGCGAGGCCAAGCAGGACTCGAACATGCTCGACGCCGCCAAGGAGCAGCTGGCGACGATCGCCGGCCAGCAGCCGAACGTGCGCCTGGCGCGCAAGTCGATCGCCGCCTTCAAGCTGCGCGAGGGCATGCCGGTCGGCGTGAGCGTCACGCTGCGCCGCGCCCGCATGTACGAGTTCCTCGATCGCCTGATGTCGGTCGCGATCCCGCGGATCCGCGACTTCCGCGGGCTGAGCCCGCGCTCGTTCGACGGGCGCGGGAACTACTCGATCGGCGTGCGCGAGCAGATCATCTTCCCGGAGATCGACTATGACGCGATCGACCAGGTACGCGGTCTCGACGTGACGATCACCACGTCGGCCAAGACCGACGAGGAGGCCTATGCTCTGTTGCGCGAGCTGGGCATGCCGTTCTCCCGCGAGGGAGCTCCCGGCGACGACTCTCAGGCGGAAGCCGACGCCGCCGAGGAGCAGCGCAAGGATGAGGCCCGTCAGCGGGCCGAGGCAGAGCAGGCCGCGCTCGAGGAGCTCAAGGAAGAGAACCCCGAGGCGTACGAGAAGCCGACGCCGTCGGAGGACGAGGCCGAAGAGGCTGAAGAGGCACAGGAGTAAATGGCAAAGACTTCACAGCGGGTCCGCCAGCAGCGCGGGTCCAAGTACAAGACACGCAACTACAACCGGTGCAAGCGGTGCGGCCGCCCGCGCGCGTATCTGCGCAAGTTCGGGCTCTGTCGCATCTGCCTCCGGGAGATCGCCCACGAGGGCATGATCCCGGGGCTCACCAAGTCCAGCTGGTAGGTATGCAGACCGATCCGATCGCCGACTTCCTGACCCGCATCCGCAACGGGTTGCGCGCCGACCACGACGAGGTCGCGATGCCGGCTTCGACCTTCAAGGCCGAGCTCGCCCGCATCCTCGCGGAGCAGGGCTACATCGACGGCTACGAGGTCGAGCCCGCCCGGGTGGGTCGCACCCTGCGCGTGACGCTCAAGTACACCGACAACCGCAAGCCGGTGATTCTCGGCATCGAGCGGCTGTCCAAGCCCGGCCGCCGGCAGTACGTGTCGGCCGGCCAGGTGCCGAAGGTGCAGGGCGGCATGGGCACCACGATCCTGTCCACGTCCAGAGGCGTGATGACCGGTCACGACGCACGGCGCCAGGGTGTGGGCGGCGAGCTGGTCGCGAGGGTCTGGTAGGCGTGTCTCGCATCGGAAAGCAGCCGGTCCCCGTGCCCGACGGCGTGGAGATCACGATCGAGCCCGACGTCGTGAAGGTCAAGGGACCCAAGGGCGAGCTCCAGGAGCGCGTGTCGCGCCAGATCGGCGTGGCCCACGAGGACGGCGAAGTGGTGGTCACCCGCTCGACCGACCGCGGCGAGCACCGCGCGCTGCACGGCCTGACGCGCAGCCTGATCGCGAACATGGTCGAGGGCGTGACGAACGGGTACGAGAAGCGCCTCGAGATCCAGGGTGTGGGCTACCGCGCCCAGCTGCAGGGCAACAAGCTCGTGCTGGCGCTGGGCTACTCGCATCCCGTCGAGGTCGAAGCCCCCACCGGAATCGACTTCGAGGTGCCGCAGCCGACCCGCGTGGTCGTGCGCGGGATCTCCAAGCAGGCCGTGGGCGAGGTGGCCGCCATCATCCGCAAGCAGCGCCCGCCGGAGCCCTACAAGGGCAAGGGCATCCGCTACGAGGGCGAGTACGTGGCCAGGAAGGTCGGTAAGCGCGCGTGAGCGTCAAGACGAGGTCCCACTCGCGGCTGCGCCGCCGCCGCCGCGTGCGCGCCAAGGTGCAGGGCACCACGCAGCGTCCGCGCCTGTCGGTGTTTCGCAGCAATCGCGGCATCCAGGCCCAGCTGATCGACGACGTGCAGGGCCACACGCTGGCCGCCGTCAACTGGGTGGAGAGCGACCTCAAGTCGCTCGCCCGCATGGAGCAGGCCAAGCGTGCCGGCGAGCTGATCGCCGAGCGGGCCAAGGCCGCCGGGATCGAGGAGTGCGTGTTCGACCGCGGCGGCTACCGCTACCACGGCAAGGTCAAGGCCCTGGCCGAGGGCGCGCGCGAAGGCGGACTCAAATTCTGATGATCGCTACGGTGAGTCACCCACATGGCCTCTAGGGACAGGACACGCGACCGCGACCGGGGCTCCGACCTGCAGGAGCGGGTCGTCGAGATCAACCGCGTCGCCAAGGTCGTCAAGGGCGGCCGCCGCTTCTCGTTCACCGCGCTGGTCGTGGTGGGCGACGAGAAGTCGCAGGTGGGCGTGGGCTACGGCAAGGCCAACGAGGTGCCGGTGGCGATCCAGAAGGGCGTCGAGCGTGCCCGCAAGGACCTCTTCAAGGTCCCGATGCACGGCTCCACGATCACGCACGAGATCGTCGGCGTGCACTCGGCGTCGCGCGTGCTGCTCAAGCCGGCCTCGGCCGGTACCGGTGTGATCGCCGGCGGCGGCGTGCGCGCGGTCCTCGAGCTGGCCGGCATCCACGACGTGCTCTCCAAGTCGCTCGGCAGCCAGAACCCCATCAACCTCGTCAAGGCCACGGTCAACGCGCTGCAGTCGCTGCGCGACCCGCGGCAGGTCGCCGAGCTGCGCGGCCTGACGGTCGCCCAGGTGCTCGGCTTGGACGACACCTCCGCGCCGGCCGAGGTCACGCCTCCCGCGGAGGCCGAGGAGACACCGGCCTGATGGCCACGCTGCACATCACGCAGGTCCGCTCCGCGAACGGCTCGAACCGCAAGCAGCGCGAGTCGCTGCGCACGCTCGGCCTGGGCAAGATCGGCCGCAGCGCCGACCGCGAGGACCACCCCACGGTGCGCGGGCTGATCCACTCGGTCCGCCACCTCGTGGAGGTGGCCGATGGCTGAGAAGGAACGCATCGGGTTGCACTCGCTCGCGCCCGCACGCGGTGCGCGCAAGAATCGCAAGCGGGTGGGCCGCGGCCACGGGTCGGGCACCGGCAAGACCTCGGGACGCGGGCACAAGGGCGCGGGCTCGCGCTCGGGCGCCAAGCAGCGCGTCCGCTTCGAGGGCGGGCAGACACCGATCCACATGCGCATGCGCAAGCTGCGCGGGCCGACGATGAAGAAGTCGATGCCCTTCGAGAAGTTCCGCACGCGCACCCAGCCCGTGAACCTGTCCGACCTCGAGGCGCGCTTCGACGCTGGCGCCGAGGTCACCCCCGCGTCGCTGCGGGAGGCCGGCCTGGCCACGCGGCGCGCGGTGCCGGTGAAGGTGCTCGCGAGTGGAGAGCTGACCAAGGGGCTCACCGTGCACGCGCACGGCTTCTCGAAGACCGCCCGCGAGAAGATCGAGGCCGCGGGCGGGACCTGTCAGCTGATCGAGGACTAGCTCGGTGCTACGGACGTTCCTGAACGCGTTTCGGGTCCCCGACATCCGGAAGAAGCTCGCGTTCACCGCGGGCATGCTGGCCCTCTACCGCATCGGCGCCTACATTCCGGCGCCCGGCATCAACGTCGACGCGGTCGAGCAGATCTCGGAGAACTTCGGCGGCTCGAACATCCTCGGGCTGCTGAACACGTTCTCGGGCGGCTCGCTGCAGCGCTTCGCGATCTTCGCGCTCGGGATCATGCCGTACATCACGGCCTCGATCATGCTGCAGCTGCTCACGGTCGTGATCCCCTCGCTCGACAAGCTCCGCAAGGAGGGCGAGGTCGGTCAGCAGAAGATCACGCAGTACACGCGCTACCTGACCGTCGGGCTCGCCTTCGGCCAGTCGATCGGCTACGTGTTCCTGTTCCGCACCTTCTCCAGCGGCAGTGCCGACGTGGTCGAGAGCTTCACGTTCGGTCGCGTCTTCGTGATCGTGATGACCCTCACTGCCGGCTGCGTGCTGCTGATGTGGCTGGGCGAGCTGATCACCCAGCGCGGCATCGGCAACGGCATCTCGCTGATGATCTTCGCGTCGATCGCGTCCGGCCTCCCGAGCGGGATCCAGAAGTGGTGGAACAACTCGGACCAGGTCTTCGTCGTGATGATGCCGATCCTCGCGTTGGCGATCATCGCCGCGATCGTCTTCATGCAGGAGGGCCAGCGGCGCATCCCGGTTCAATACGCGAAGCGCGTGGTGGGCCGGCGCATGGCCGGCGGGGGGTCCACCTACCTCCCGCTGCGCGTGAACATGGCGGGCGTGATCCCGGTCATCTTCGCCGCCTCCATCATGGCGTTTCCGCCGACGGTGGGTCAGCTGATCCAGCAGCCCTGGGCCCAGGACCTGTCCGCCTTCTTCAGTCCCAACGACTGGCCGTACCTGGTCGGCGAATGCCTCTTCATCATCGTGTTCACGTACTTCTACACGGCGGTCACGTTCAACCCCGTGGAGCAGGCCGACAACCTGAAGAAGTACGGCGGGTTCATACCTGGGGTGAGGCCAGGCAGACCCACGGCCGAATATCTCGACCGCATCCTCGCGCGGTTGACCTTCCCGGGCGCGCTCTACCTGGCCGCGGTCGCGGCTTTGCCGACGATCCTGCTCAACCAGACCAGCGCGAACTTCTACTTCGGCGGCACCTCGATCCTGATCGTCGTGGGGGTGGCACTGGACACGATGAAGCAGCTCGAGGCGCAGCTGATGATGCGCAACTACGAGGGCTTCCTCAAGTGAGCGAGCGCAACCTGGTTCTGCTCGGCCCCCCGGGGGCCGGCAAGGGCACCCAGGCCGAACGGCTGGTCGACGACTTCGATCTGCCCTACTACTCCACGGGCATCATCCTGCGCGAGGCGGTGGAGGCCGGCACGGAGCTCGGCAAGCAGGCGAAGGAGTACATGGACGCCGGCGAGCTGGTGCCCGACGAACTGATCTGTGGCGTGATCGAGGAGCGGCTCGACTCCGGCGAAGCCGACGACGGCTTCCTGCTCGACGGCTTCCCGCGCACGATCGGCCAGGCCGAGATGCTCGAGGGGGCGCTGGACAAGCGCTCCCGCCAGCTGACCGCGGCGCTGCTGATCGACGCCCCGGACGAGGAGGTCGTGCGCAGGCTGTCCGGGCGGCGTACCTGTGTGAAGAACAACCACGTCTACCACGTGGAGTTCGACCCGCCCAAGAACGAGGGCATCTGCGACCAGGACGGCTCGCGCCTCATGCAGCGCGACGACGACAAGCCGGAGACCGTGACGAAGCGCCTGCAGGTCTACCACGACCAGACCGAGCCGCTGATCGAGTGGTACGAAGAGCGCGGCCAGCTGCGCCGATTCGACGGCACGCGCTCGCCCGAAGAGGTCAACAGCCACATCCGTGCCACACTCGCTACGTTGGCCCTCGAAGCGGAGATCTAGTCAGGTGATCCAGCGCAAGACCCCAGCCGAGCTCGACCAGATGGCGGCCGCCGGACGAATCCTCGCGCGCTGCCACGAGATCCTGCGCTCGAAGGCGCGTCCGGGGGTCACGACCGGCGAGCTGGACGCCGCGGCCGAGCGCTTCATCCGCTCCCAGGGGGCCGAGCCGGCCTTCAAGGGCTACCGCGGATTCCCCGGGTCGATCTGCGCCTCGCCCAACTCGATGGTCGTGCACGGCATCCCGGGCGCCTACGAGCTGGCGCGCGGCGACCTGCTGTCGATCGACATCGGCGTCGTGCTCGACGGATGGGTCGCCGACGCCGCGATCACGCACCCGATCGGGAACATCACGCCGATCGCGTCGCGGCTGCTGGCCACCACCCGCGCTTCGCTCTTCGACGCCGTCGAGCAATGCCGCGTGGGCAACCGGCTGGGCGACGTCTCGCACGCCGTGCAGCGGCGCGTCGAGGGCGACGGCTTCGCCGTGATCCGCTCGCTCGTGGGCCACGGCATCGGCCGCGACATGCACGAGGATCCCCAGATCCCCAACTTCGGCGAGCCGGGTACCGGCCCCGAGCTGGAGGACGGCATGGTGTTCGCGATCGAGCCGATGGTCAACGTGGGCACCCATCACGTGCGCATGGGCTCCGACAACTGGGCCGTCTACTCGCAGGACGGCTCCCTGGCCGCCCATTTCGAGCACACCGTCGCGATCACCAACGACGGCCCGCGCATCCTCACTCCCTGGCACGAGCTGGTGCCGGACGTGGTGACGCCGGCAGCCGCCTCGGCCTAGGTCCTTCCGGGCATCGAGAACGACGAACGCCTGCTACTCTTGACGGTCGGCGTGGAGCCGTCTCCTGGGCTCCGCGCTCGTCCTCGTTTCGATACGGTCCCGAATCACCGGAGCTATGAAGGTCCGCGCCTCAGTCAAGCCAATGTGCGAGAAGTGCAAGGTAATCCGCCGTGGCGGTGCGGTACTCGTGATCTGTCAGAACCCGCGTCACAAGCAGCGGCAGGGGTGACCCGGGGCTAGATGGCGCGCATCGCTGGCATCAACATTCCCCTCAATAAGAGGGCCGAGATAGGCCTCACGTATATCTACGGCATCGGCCGGTCGACCTCGAACCAGGTTCTGGGCGAGGCGGGCGTCAGCCCTGACACCTACGTGAAGGACCTGACGGAGGACGAGGTTCGCAAGCTGCGCGAGCAGGTCGACGACCTGCTCGTGGAAGGTGATCTGCGGCGCGAGCGCTCGCAGAACATCAAGCGGCTGATGGAGATCGGGTCGTACAAGGGCCTGCGCCACCGGCGCGGCCTGCCGGCCAACGGCCAGCGCACAAAGACCAACGCGCGCACGCGTAAGGGCCCGAAGCGCGGCTCGTCCGCCGGCGGCGGCAAGAAGAAGATCAGGAAGCACTAGGAATATGCCCCAGCCTCGACGCCCACGTGGCCGCCGGCGCGTTCGCAAGAACGTGCCCTTCGGCCAGGCTCACATCAAGACAAGCTTCAACAACACGATCGTGTCGCTGAGCGACAAGGACGGCAACGTGATCGCGTGGGAGTCCGCCGGCGGCGCCGGCTTCAAGGGCTCGCGCAAGTCCACGCCGTTCGCCGCGCAGGTGACCGCGGACGCCGCCGCCCGCAAGGGCATGGAGCACGGACTTCAGAAGGTCGAGGTCTTCGTGAAGGGCCCCGGCTCGGGCCGCGAGACCGCCATTCGCTCGCTGCAGGCCGCCGGCCTCGAGATCACCTCCATCAAGGACGTGACGCCGCAGGCCCACAACGGCTGCCGGCCGCGTAAGAGGAGGCGTGTCTGATGGCCCGCGACACCGGACCCCAGTGCAAGCAGTGCCGCCGCGAGGGCATGAAGCTCTTCCTCAAGGGCGAGCGCTGCCTCACCGACAAGTGCGGCGTCGAGCGGCGCGCCTATCCGCCCGGAGATCACGGTCGCGGCCGCTCCCGGCAGTCGGAGTACCGCGTGCAGCTGCGCGAGAAGCAGAAGGCCCGCCGCTACTACGGCGTGCTCGAGAAGCAGTTCCGCAACTACTACGCGAAGGCCAGCCAGCAGTCGGGCGTGACCGGCGAGAACCTGCTGCGGCTGCTCGAATCGCGCTTCGACAACGTGCTGGTCCGCCTGGGCTTCGCCGCCTCGCGACGCCAGGCCCGCCAGATGATCCTCCACGGGCACTGGGCGATCAACGGCAAGCGCGTGAACATCCCCTCTTACCAGTTGCGCGAGGAAGACGTGATCACGATGCGCCCGAGCGCGCCCGTCGAGCCCGTCATCCGCGAAGCCACAGAGCTGACCTCCGTCGTGCCGGCCTGGCTCCAGGCCGACCACGACGGTCTGACCGCCAAGGTGCTGCGCCTGCCCGAGCGGGCGGAGATCACCACGCCGGTCCAGGAGCAGCTCATCGTCGAGCTTTACTCGAAGTAGTGAACGCGAGTGCCCCGGCCTTCCCTGGCTGGGTGCGCCCAACAGCCGAAGGAAGCATTTCCATGATCGAGTTTCAGACTCCGCAGATTTCCTCCGAGAAGGTCGAGGACAACCGCGGCACATTCACCATCGAGCCGCTTGACCGCGGCTTCGGTTACACGTTCGGCAACTCGCTGCGTCGCGTGTTGCTGTCGTCCCTGGCCGGGGCGGCTGTGACCAGCGTCCGCATCGAGGGCGTTGCGCACGAGTTCTCCACGATCAACGGCGTCAAGGAAGACGTCACCGACATCGTCCTGAACCTGAAGGAGATCGTCTGCCGCATGCACTCCGATGCGGCCGAGATCGAGGCGCCCCTGGTGGTCACCGGGCCCGGTGACGTGAACGCCGGGGACATCGACCTGCCCTCGGGCGTCGAGATCCTCAACCCGGACACCCGCATCGCCACGCTCGAGAAGAAGACCAAGCTCGAGATGTACCTGACGATCGGGCACGGTCGCGGCTACTCCCCGGCGGAGGACAACAAGACGCCGGACCAGCCGATCGGCGTGATCCCGATCGACTCCATCTTCTCGCCGGTCAAGCGCGTCGCCTACTCGGTCGACGCCGCCCGCGTCGGCCAGAAGACCGACTACGACAAGCTCACCATCGACATCGAGACGGACGGCTCGCTCGATCCGCAGACGGCGCTTCGCGAGGCCGCCGAGATCCTCATCAAGTACCTGGCGATCTTCACCGACGCCGACCGTGTCGAGGCGCTGCGCGACCAGGGCGCGGCCCTCGTCGCCGGAGCAGAGGGCCTCGGCGCCGACGGCGCCGGAGCGCCCGGCGCCGGCGGGATGGACGACATCCTGATCGAGGAGCTCGAGCTGGGCGTGCGCTCGTACAACTGCCTCAAGCGCGCGGGCATCCAGACGGTGGGCGACCTCGTCCAGAAGTCGGAGTCCGAGCTGGCGGCGATCCCCAACTTCGGCCGCAAGTCGATCGAGGAGGTCAAGGAGACCCTCGACGCGCGCGGCCTGGGGCTACGCGCCGGCTAAGGTTTCCGGGGCTATGCGCCACCGCAAGCAGAGAGGCAAGCTGTCCCGTGACGCGGCGCACCGCAAGGCGCTGTTCATGAACCTGTGCCGCGAAGTGATCGACCACGAGCGCATCCAGACGACCGAGGCGAAGGCCAAGGCCGTCAAGCCGGAACTCGAGCGCCTGATCACGCTCGCCAAGAAGGGCGACGGCCACTCCCGCCGCCTCGCGATGGCGCGCCTCGGCCAGGACAAGTTCGTCGTCTACAAGCTGTTCGAGGAGATCGCCCCGCGCTACGCGGAGCGGGAGGGCGGCTACACCCGCATCCTCAAGCTGGGCCCGCGCCGCTCGGATTCCACCGAGATGGTCTTCCTCGAACTCGTCTGAGCTCGATGCTCGAGCTTGGGCTACCGGTCCGATGGCCGGTTCCGGGTGTTATCTGAGGCGTAGGGCGCGCTCTATTGCAAGAAATCCTGCAACGTGCAGGACTTTTGGCTGATAGAAAGACGCCCTTCGTACGCCGAGTCGCCGCGACCCATGGTCCGGCGAGCGGGGGAACCAATGCGGCCAGCGTGCCGCGGGGGCGAATCACCCGGGCTGGATGCCTGGGGGTAGCGCGCACAGCGCGAGCCCGTCAGCTCACCTCGCAGGCGGCACACCAGATGCCGGTAGCCCAGATGCAAACAATGTCGATGCGGGCCGTCTCTCGAGCGGTCGTGCTCGCGCTCGCCGTTCTCGCCCTAGTGGGCGCCGCGGGTGCGCCGGACGCGCTCGCCAAGACCGCCCACGCATCGCAGTCGAAGGCCGATGTCGTGCAGCTCCAGAGCGCACTCGGCCTGCCCGCTGACGGCGTCTTCGGACCGCAGACCCAGCGGGCCGTCAAGCGCTACCAGCGCCGGCACGGCCTGACCGCCGACGGGATCGTCGGGCCCCAGACCCGGCAGGCGCTCGGCCTGGGCGCTGGTCCGGTGCTCAAGCGCAAGCGAGCCGATTCGCATCGCCGGGGCGGAGGACGCGCCGCGCGCGGCGGCAAGACCGCCCACAGGCGCGGCGGCAGCATCCGCTCGCTCCAGCGTGCGCTCGGGCTCCCCGCCGACGGCGTCTTCGGTCCCCAGACCGAGGCGGCCGTCAAGGGCTTCCAGAGCCGCCACGGCCTCACCCCCGACGGGGTGGTCGGCCCCCAGACCCGGCAGGCGCTCGGCCTCGGCGCCGGCCCGATGATCAAGCGGCGCGGCCACGGGCGCGCCGGCGGCGGTGGAGGTGGCGGCGGCGTGGTCCAGCGCGTGATCGCCGCTGCCAACCGGATCGCGACCAAGCCTTACCGCTACGGCGGCGGCCACGGCGACTTCAAGGACGTCGGCTACGACTGCTCGGGGTCGATCTCGTTCGCGCTGCACGGCGCCGGCCTGCTGCGCTCTCCGCTCGACTCGACCGGCTTCATGACCTACGGCGCGCGCGGTCGCGGCCGTCACATCACGATCTACGCGAACGCCGGCCATGCCTTCATGGTCGTCGACGGTCGTCGCTTCGACACCAGCGCGATCGGCGAGACCGGATCGCGCTGGACGTCCACGCACCGCTCGTCGCAGGGCTACGTGGCCCGGCACCCCCCGGGCCTGTAATCGGTCAGCGCTACGACAAGCTGGGCGTCGGCTACACCGACGTGCGGCGCGAGGACCCGCGGCTCGCGGCGCGCATCCACGCGGCGCTTGGAGCAACACGCACGCTGCTGAACGTGGGTGCCGGGGCGGGCTCGTACGAGCCCGCCGATCTCGACGTGACCGCCGTCGAGCCGTCCGCCGTCATGCGCGCCCAGCGCCCGCCCGGCGCGGCGCCCGTCGTTGACGCCCACGCCGAGGCGCTGCCCTTCGGAGACGACTCCTTCGACGCGGCGATGGCCATCCTCTCCGACCACCACTGGGAGGACCGCGCCCGCGGCCTCGCCGAGCTGCGGCGGGTGGCCCGTCAGCGGGTGGTCCTGTTCACCTGGGAGCCGGCCACGTTGCGCGACTCTTGGCTGGTGCGGGACTACCTCCCCGGCTTCGCGCGCCTCGTGCCGGCCGGCTACTCGCTGGAGGCAACGCTCGCCGAGCTCGGAGGCGGCTGGATCGAGCCCGTGCCGATCCCGCAGGACTGCCGCGACGGCTTCCTGCACGCCTACTGGCGCCGCCCGCACGCCTACCTGGATGCCGGTGTGCGCGCCGGGATCTCGGTCTTCGGCCTGATCGACCCCGAGGAGGTCGACCGGGCGATCACCGCCCTGTCGGCCGACCTCGACAGCGGCGAGTGGGCACGGCGCAACGCCGAGCTGCTCGACCTGGACGAGCTCGACCTCGGCTACCGCTTGATCGTGGCCGACGGCGCCGCTTCCTGAGCCGGAACGAGCGCCGGATCGGCCCAATCCCTACAATCCCGACTTGTTCGATGGGTTTTGTGGTACTTTCCTCTGTCCCTAAAGCCCATTGACAAGGTGAACAATGAATCAGATCTGGACTCGCTCACTCAGGTCGCTGGCGCCCCTCGCGGCGCTGCTCGCGATGATGCTTCTGGCCGCATGCGGCGGCTCCAGCGACAGCACCGAGGACAACGACGCCGCGGCCAGCGACGAGGGCTCCACCAAGCTCTCGCTGGTCGCCTACGCCGTCCCGAAGGTGGGATTCGACAAGGTGATCCCTCTGTTCCAGGCGACGCCTGAGGGCAAGGGTGTGGCGTTCAGCCAGTCCTACGGGGCCTCGGGGGACCAGTCGCGCAAGGTGGAGGCCGGGTTGCCGACCGACGTCGTCAACTTCTCCGTGGAGCCGGACGTCACCCGCTTGGTGGACGCGGGTCTAGTGGCCGAGGACTGGAACACAGGCGAGCACAAGGGCATCCCGTTCGGGTCGGTCGTCACGATCGTCACCCGTAAGGGGAACCCCGAGAACATCCAGACCTGGGACGACCTGCTCAAGCCCGGCATCGAGGTCGTGACGCCAAACCCGTTCAGCTCCGGGTCGGCCAAGTGGAACCTGCTTGCCCCGTATGCCGAGAAGAGCAACGGTGGCGAGAACGTCCAGGCGGGCCTCGACTACCTCAGCAAGCTGATCGGGGACCACGTCAAGGTGCAGCCGAAGTCGGGCCGGGAGGCAACCGAGACCTTCCTCCAGGGCACCGGCGACGTGCTGCTGAGCTACGAGAACGAGGCTCTGTTCGCGGAGCGCCAGGGCGAGGACGTCGACCACGTCACTCCGCCGGTCACTTTCAAGATCGAGAACCCCGTGGCTGTGCTCAAGGACAGCGAGAACCTCGAGAAGGCCAACGCGTTCAACGAGTTCCTCTACACGCCTGAGGCCCAGAAGGCGTGGGCCGAGGCCGGCTTCCGCCCCGTCGACGAGTCGGTCGCCGCCGAGTTCGCCAGCGACTTCCCCGACCCGGAGAAGCTCTGGACGATCGACGACCTGGGTGGCTGGAGCAAGGTCAACGACGAGCTCTTCGACGAGGAGAACGGATCGGTGGCCAAGATCTACGAAGAGGCCACCGGCTAGACGAGGTGTAGTGGAAGCGTCGGCAGCACACACCGGCGGCGGCATCCCGGTACCGAAGCGCCGCCGCCGGCGCACCACGAGCGCTGTCGGTGGCGTCGGGCCGCTCGGGCTCGGCGTCACCATGCTCTGGCTGAGCCTGATCGTCCTGCTGCCGCTGGCGGCGCTGACCGTCGAGGCGCTCGACGGCGGGCTGAGCGGCATCTGGGACGCCGCCACGGCGCCCGCGGCGCGGTCGGCGCTCGTCCTCACGGTCACGATCTCCCTGATCGTGGCCGCCGTCAACGTGGTCGTCGGCACGCTGATCGCCTGGGTGCTCGTGCGGGACGACTTCCGCGGCAAGTCGCTCGTCAACGCCGTGATCGACCTGCCGTTCGCGCTGCCGACGATCGTGGCCAGCATCGTGCTGCTGTCGCTGTACGGGCCGCGGAGCCCGATCGGGGTGCACCTCTACGCCACCCGCCCCGCACTCGTGATCGCGCTGCTGTTCGTGACGCTGCCGTTCGTGGTTCGATCGGTCCAGCCCGTGCTGATCGAGGTCGATCGCGAGGCCGAGGAGGCCGCGGCGTCGCTCGGTGCGGGCAACCTGGTCATCTTCTGGCGCGTGGTCCTGCCGGCGCTGATCCCCGCGCTGCTGAGCGGCGCCGGGCTCGCGTTCGCGCGCGCGGTCGGGGAGTTCGGATCGGTCGTGCTGATCGGCGGCGGCATCCCGCGCGACACGGAGGTCGCCTCTCAGTACATCGCCAAGCAGATCGAGATCGACCGCCCCGAGACCGCCGCGGCCGTCTCCGTGGTGCTGCTGATCATCGCCTTCGCCGTGCTCGTCGGCTTCAGGTTGCTGGCGGCCCGAGCCCAACGCCACGAGCGCGCCTAGCGATGGACGTCAGCCAACCGACCCGGATCAGCCTGCGTGTGCTCGCGATCGGCTACCTGATCGCGCTGCTCATGGTGCCGCTCGGGATGATCTTCTACCGCACCTTCGAGGACGGCTTCGTGGCGTTCTGGGAGCAGGTGACCACACCGGCAAGCATCTCGGCGATCAACCTCTCGCTGATCATCGTCGCCATCGTGGTGCCGCTCAACGTGATCTTCGGCGTGATCACGGCGCTGGCGCTGGCCCGCGGCCGCTTTCGCGGACGCAGGGTGGTGGAGACGATCGTCGACATTCCATTTGCCGTGTCGCCGGTGGTGGTGGGTGTGTCGTTGATCCTGCTCTGGGGCGTCGACGGATGGCTCGGCGGCCTGGCGGAGCACGGCGTCCGCATCATCTTCTCGTTGCCGGGAATGGTGATCGCCACGATCTTCGTGACGCTCCCGTTCGTGGTGCGCGAGGTCGAGCCGGTGCTCCACGAGATCGGCGACGAGCAGGAGCAGGCGGCTGCCACGCTCGGAGCGTCCTGGACCCAGACCTTCTGGCGCATCACGCTGCCCTCGATCCGGTGGGGGCTCCTGTACGGCGTGGTGCTGACCGTCGCCAGGGCGCTCGGCGAGTTCGGAGCCCTGATCGTGGTGGCGGGCGGTGTCTCGGGCGAGTCCCAGACGCTCACGCTGCTGGTGCACGCGCGCTACATCGACGACCACAACACCTTTGGCGCCTATGCCGCCGCTACCGTGCTGATGGGGCTCGCGCTCCTGACGCTCTTCCTCATGACGATGCTGAACAGGAAGCGGGAGTCCACGTGATCTCTGTTGACCGGGTTTCCAAGCGCTTCGGCGACTACTTGGCGTTGGACGGCGTCTCGCTCGAGGTTCCCGACGGCTCCCTGACGGCACTGCTCGGGCCGAGCGGGTCCGGCAAGTCCACGCTGCTGCGGATCATCGGCGGCCTCGAGCCACCGGACGAGGGCATGATCGTCATCCACGGCGAGGACGTGACCGGCGTGCAGCCCCAGAAGCGCGGCATCGGCTTCGTCTTCCAGCACTACGCGGCCTTCAAGCACATGACCGTGCGCGACAACGTGGCCTTCGGCCTGACCGTCAGGCGCAAGCCGAAGGCCGAGATCGCCAGTCGCGTCGACGAGCTGCTCGGCATCGTCGGGCTGGCGGGCTACGCGAAGCGCTATCCGAACCAGCTCTCCGGAGGCCAGCGCCAGCGCATGGCGCTGGCCCGAGCGCTCGCCGTCGAGCCCCGGGTGCTGCTGCTCGACGAGCCCTTCGGCGCTCTGGACGCGAAGGTGCGCGCCGAGCTGCGCGAGTGGCTCCGCAAGCTCCACGACGAGGTGCACGTGACGACCCTGTTGGTCACGCACGACCAGGAGGAGGCGATGTCCATCGCCTCGCGCATCGCGGTGATGGACAACGCCCGGATCGAGCAGGTCGGGAGCCCCGCCGAGCTCTACGACACGCCCGCCACACCATTCGTGATGGGCTTCCTCGGCGAGATCAGCCGGCTGGGGGACACGCTCGTGCGGCCCCACGACATCACGATCCTGCAGGACAAGGAGCACGACGACGCCCACGAGGCCGTCGTGACCCGCGTGACGCTGCTCGGGTTCGAGGTGCGCGTGGAGTTCATGCTCACCAGCGGCGCGACTGTGCCCGCCCAGCTCACGCGCGAGGAGGCGGAGGCGCTTGAGCTCAAGAGCGGTGACATCGTCTGGCTGCGTACCGCGGGCGCGCGTGTGCTGCACAGCGACGCCGAGACGCGCGAGCCCGAGGCCACACCCTCCTAGCGGCGTGACCAGGCGTCCGGCGGCTCGGTGAGCGTACGCACGCGCTCCGGCAGCCGACCGCCCACGACCTCGGCGAGCGTCAGGTCGTCGAGCACGCTGCGCAGGCTGGCCCGCACGGCCACCCAGACGGTCTGCAGGTGCTCGGCCGCACCCTCGTAGCTGACCGATTCGGGCGGCTCCCCGCGCACGCTGGCCAGCGGACCCTCGACCGCGCGGATCACCTCGCCGAGCGTCACCTCGCTGGCGCTGCGCGCCAGCCGATAGCCCCCCTCCGCGCCGCGCTGGGCGTGCACGATGCCCGCGTGGCGCAGGTCGATCAGGATGTTCTCGAGGAACTTGAGCGGGATCCCCTGGGAGGTCGCGATGCGCTCGCCCTTGATCAGTCCCTCGTCCACGGTGGCCAACTCCAGCGTTGCCCGCACCGCGTAGTCGGCTTTGGCCGTGACCTTCACGGCCCTCATTGTGCTGCACTGTGCCGACGATGAGCGATGTGGAGGCGATCAAGCAGCGCCAGATGCGCGTCTGGGGCATGGGCGACTACTCCGTCCTGTCGCGCCAGCTCGCCCCGGCCGCGGTCGAGTTGTGCGACGCCTGCGCGGTCTCGGCGGGGCAGGAGGTGCTGGACGTGGCGGCCGGGGACGGCAACTTCGCGCTCGCGTGCGCGCGCGAGGGCGCGAGCGTCGTGGCGTCCGACTTGTCGCCCCGCATGGTCGAGTTGGGTCGCGCCCGCTCCGACGCCGAGGGCTACGACGTGGAGTGGGGCGAGGCCGACGCGGAGGCGCTGCCCTACGAGGACGGCCGCTTCGACTGCGCCGGGTCCGTGTTCGGCGCTTTCCTCGCTCCGCGGCCGGACGTGATGGCGAGCGAGCTGTTCCGCGTGGTGCGGCCGGGCAACACCGTCGGGCTGACCGCCTGGGTGCCCGACGGCGTGTTCAGCAGGCTGTTCGGGGTCGCGCGCAAGCTGCTGCCGCCGCCTCAAGGCGTGCCGCTGCCGGAGGAGTGGGGCGACGAGGCGGTCGTGCGCGAGCGGCTCGAGGGGCTTGCTGCGCACGTGGAGTGCGAGCGGCGGACGCTGACCTTCACCGGGGAGTCGCCCGAGGCGATCGAGGCGGAGATGGCCGACAACAACCCGGCGTCCGCGGCCGCGCGCGAGGCGCTCTCGGAGAGCGATTTCGCGCAGCTGCGCGCGGACACGCTGGAGCTGCTGCGGAGCGTCAGCACCGCCGACGACGGCGGTGTCCGCATCGAGGCCGACTACCTCGTGGTCGTCGCGCGCAAGCGCGGGTAGCGCGCTGGCCGCCAGGCTGCTGCTCGAGTACGACGGCTCGGAGTTCGCGGGTTGGGCGCGCCAGCCCGGCCGCCGGACTGTGCAGGGCGTGCTCGAGGAGGCGCTCGCCACGGTGTTGCGCCGTGACGTCGCGCTGACGGTCGCCGGCCGCACCGACCGCGGGGTGCACGCGCTCGGACAGGTGGCCAGCCACGCGGGCGAGCCGGCGCTGCGGCGCTCGCTGAACGGCGTGCTGCCGGTCGACGTGTCCGTGCTGGCGAGCGAGCCGGCCGCCGACGGCTTCGACGCGCGCCGCGACGCCCGCAGCCGCACGTATCGCTATCGGCTGCTGCTGCGCTCGGCGCCGAGCCCGTTCGAGCGCGCCCGCGCGCTCTGGTGGCCGCGCCCGCTGGACCTCGACGCCCTGGCCAGCTGCGCGGCGGCGCTGCCGGGCCTGCACGACTTCACGGCCTTCACGCCCACCGAGACCGACCACGTGCGCTTCGAGCGTCGGGTCCTGCGCGCCGAGTGGGTGCACGAGAGCGAAGACGTGCTCGCGTTCGTCGTCGAGGCGGACGCTTTCATGCGGAGCATGGTGCGGGTGCTGGTCGGCACGATGCTCGACGACCCCGACCCGGCGCGCCTCGAGCGGCTGCTCCAGGGCCGCCCCCGCAGCGAGGCGGGGGCGACGGCGCCGCCCCACGGCCTCTACCTGGAGTCGGTGCGCTACTGAGTAACCTCGCCATCTGATGAAGGTCCTGCTCACAAACGACGACGGCATCACCGCGACCGGGCTCAACGCCCTCCGGCGGGCGCTGCTGGACGTGCCCGGGGTGGAGCTGGCCGTGATCGCGCCCGACTCGAACCGCTCGGCCACCGCCCGCAGCATCACCTTCCAGCAGCCTCTCTGGGTCGAGGAGGTGGAGTTCGGCGACGGCACCACGGGCTTCGCAACCGACGGCACGCCGGTCGACTGCGTCCGCTTCGCGGCGCTGGGCTTGCTCGACTTCAAGCCCGAGCTGATCGTGTCGGGCATCAACCACGGCGCCAACCTCGGCGACGACATCACCTACTCCGGCACCGTCGCGGCGGCCCTCGAGGGCATCGTGCTCGGCCTGCCCGCGGTCGCCGTGTCGCAGCAGGCCGACCACGGCGAGCTCGACTTCCGCGCGGGGCGCGGCTGGCAGGCCGATCACTTCGAGTCGGCGGCCACGTTCACTGCGCGCATCGTCGAGGAGCTGACCGAGGTGCCGATCCCCGACGGCACGCTGCTGAACGTGAACGTCCCCTTCGGCGAGGTGAGCGGCGCCTGCGCGTGCCGGCTCGGCAAGCGGATCTACAACGATCGCCTCGAGCTGACCGACGAGGACGGCGGGCGGCGCCGCTATCGCATGTACGGCGAGCAGCCCGGCCATCAGCACGAGGACGGGACCGACTTCGCCGCGATCTCGGACGGGAAGATCGCGGTCACGCCGCTGCACTTCGACCTGAACGACGTGGCGGGGATCGAGCAACTCGCCGGCTTCGACCTGGAAGCGCTGCTGAAACCCGCGGCGCGGGAAGTGTGAGCGCGACCGCGGCGGACAGAGCGGCCGAGCTGCGGCGGGCGCTCGAGCACCACAACCACCGCTACTACGTCCTCGACGATCCCGACGTCTCGGACTCCGACTACGACGCGCTGCTGAACGAGCTGCGCGACCTCGAGGCCGAGCACCCGGACCTGCGCACGCCCGACTCGCCGACGCAGCGGGTGGGGGCGGAGCCGCTCGACAAGTTCGAGCAGGTCCAACACCTGCAGCCGATGCTGTCGCTGGCCAACGCGCGCAACGAGGAGGAGATGGCGGCGTGGGTGCTGCGCTCGGAGCGCTACCTGGCCCGTCAGGGCGTGGAGATGGGCGACGTGCGCTTCGTGACCGAGCCGAAGATCGACGGCCTTGCCATCTCGCTCGTCTACGAGAACGGCGTGCTGGTGCGCGGCGCCACGCGCGGCAACGGCGAGATCGGCGAGGAGGTGACCCAGAACCTGCGCACGATCGGCGCGATCCCGCTGCGCGTCGACGACGCACCGCCGCTGCTCGAAGTGCGCGGGGAGATCTACCTCCCGCTGGCGGCCTTCGCGCGCCTCAACGAGCAGCGCGCCGAGGCCGGCGAGCCCACGTACGCCAACCCGCGCAACACGGCCGCCGGCTCGATCCGCCAGCTCGACCCCCAGCTCGCCGCCTCGCGGCCGCTGTCGATGTGGTGCTACGGCATCGGCGCGGTCGAGGGGCTCGAGTTCGAGTCGCACTGGGAGTGGCTCGAGTGGCTGCGCGACCACGGCTTCAGGGTCAACCGCGACGTGCAGTTGCACGACACCGTCGACGAGGTGGTGGCCGCCTGCCGCGCCTGGGAGGAGCGCCGCGACCGCCTCGAGTTCGAGATCGACGGCGTGGTCGTGAAGGTGGACGACCTCGACCTGCAGCGCCAGCTCGGGGTGGTCGGCCGGGAGCCGCGCGGTGCGATCGCGTGGAAGTTCCCGCCCACGACCGCCACCACGACGCTGCAGGGAGTGGCCTGGAACGTGGGGCGGACCGGCCACATGGTGCCGTTCGCCCAGCTCGAGCCGGTGCAGGTCTCGGGCGTGACCGTAAAGCTCGCGACGCTCCACAACGAGGAGGATCTGCGGCGCAAGGACGTGCGCGC
Organism: uncultured Thermoleophilaceae bacterium; assembly: GCA_963716215.1. Classification (GTDB taxonomy): domain Bacteria; phylum Actinomycetota; class Thermoleophilia; order Solirubrobacterales; family Thermoleophilaceae; genus JACVRW01. The sequence goes on from OY970298.1 coordinate 1,076,651, forward strand.
GGGCGACGAGGTGATCGTGATGCGCGCCGGGGACGTGATCCCGCAGGTCGTGTCGCCCACGGCGAAGGCGCAGAAGCGCAAGGGTCGCGGCGCGCCGCCCGGGCCGCCGGCCAAGTGCCCGGCCTGCGCGACGCCGACCGTGAAGCCCGAGGGCGCCGTGTTCACGATCTGCCCCAACCGCACCGGGTGCCCCGGACAGGTCTTCCAGGCGGTCAAGCACTTCGTCGGGGCGATGGACATCGACGGTCTCGGCGAGGAGAACGTGCGCCGCTTCCTGCAGCAGGGCCTGATCGAGAGCATGGCCGACATCTACGACCTCACGGTCGAGCGGCTGGCCGAGCTGGAGGGCTTCGGCGAGATCTCGGGCACCAACCTGGTGCAGGCGATCGAGGCATCGAAGGCGCAGCCGTTCCACCGCGTGCTGTACGCGCTCGGCATCCCCGGCATCGGGTACGTCAACGCCCGCAACCTGGCCCGCCACTTCCGATCCGTCGACGCCCTGCTGGCGGCCTCGGACGAGGAGCTGACCGAGGTGGAGGGCACCGGACCGATCATGGCGACGACGGTGCACGAGACGCTCGCCGAGGAGCGCACACGCGCGCTGATCGAGCGCCTGCGCGGCTACGGGCTGCAGATGGAGGAGGAGGGCGACGCGCCGCCCGCGGAGGGGCCGCTCGTGGGCAAGACGCTGGTCCTGACCGGAACGATGCCCAACCTGACCAGGCCGGAGGCGACTGCCCGCATCGAGGCGGCCGGCGGCAAGGTGACCGGCTCGGTGTCGAAGAAGACCGACTACCTCGTGGCGGGCGAGGACCCCGGCACCAAGCTCACGAAGGCGCAGGAGCTGGGCACCGAGGTGCTCGACGAGGACGGGCTGCTCGGGCTGCTGCGCTAGCGCTGCGCCGCCATGGCCTGGGCCATGCGGTCTTGGAGCAGCCGGGCGCTCGTGGGGTTGATCCGGTTCATCAGGATCGAGAACCCGTACACGTCGCCGGAGCGGGCCTCGCAATAGCCCGACAGCGCGCTGACGTCGGAGAGCGTGCCGGTCTTCGCCCGGCAGTGCGAACGGGCCGGGCCGCGGCGCATGCGGTCGTAGAGCGTGCCGTCGCGGCCGGCGATCGGCAGCGAGTCGAGCAGGGCGCCGTACTCGTCGCGCCGCGCCATCGCGGTCAGCAGGCGGACCACGCGGTAGGGCGACGCCTTGTTGCCGCGCGACAGCCCGGAGCCGTCGACCAGCCGCGCCCCTGAGCCCAGGCGCCGCGCGAAGCCGGCGATCAGGGCGGCCCCGGCGGAGGTGGTGCCGCGCCCGTTCACCTGCATCGCGATGTCCTTGGCCAGCAGCTCGGCGAAGAAGTTGTCGGACGGCTTGTTCATCAGCTTCACGATGCGCTCCATCGGCGGGGAGTCGAGGCTCGCCAGCACGTCCAGGCCGGCGGGGGTTCGGCCCGCGAGCGGCGAGCGCTTCACCGCGATCCCGCGCGCCTCGAGGGCGTCGTCGAGGCGGGCCGCCGCGAACGACGGCGGGTTCGACTGGAACGCGCTGCCGCCCTCGTTCGCGAACCCGCGGTTGTAGGAGAGGGCGCTCAGCGGCCCGACCCAGATCGACACCCCGTAGCCGGAGTCCGGCCCGCCGCGCAGCGAGTCGTGGCGCGACTCGTCGCCGTAGACGCGGCCGGTCACGCGTTCGATGCCGGCCGTGTCGAGCAGCTTGGCGAGCTGCTGGACGGTCGTTCCTCCGCCGTAGAACTTGCGCGTGTAGGTACTGGAGCCGAACGTCGGGTCGCCGTCGCCGCGCAGGTAGAGGTTGCCGCGCCAGATCCCGTCGTCGTCGAGCCGGCCGTCGCCGAGCACCTCGGTGCCGAGCGTGCCGTCGGTCCCGAAGCGCGCCAGGGCCGCCGAGGACGTGAACAGCTTCGTGTTCGACGCCAGGATCCGCGGCGTCCCGGCGCGCCAGGCGAACACCCGCTGCCCGTTGCTGAGGTTCATCACGTAGGCGCCCGAATGGCCGCCCGCGAGGCGCATGTAGCGGGTGAGTGAGCTCTTCAGGTCAGCCTGGGCGACCCCGGCGGGCAGCAGCAGGATGACCGCGAGCAGGGTGAGGACTGCGCGCCGCATCGAGACAGCAACACCGTAGCGACCCTGCCGGAGCGGTCGGCCGCCTCATCCGCGATACTCGTTCCCGGATGGGCGAGGTCGTCAAGCTCCAGAAGCCGGCCGCGAAGAAGGGCAAGGCGCAGGCGAAGCCGCGGCGGCGCCGGCCTCGGCGATCGCGCACGGCGCTCGTCCTGGGCGGTGGCGGGTTCACGGGCGGGGTGTACGAGATCGGCGCCCTGAGGGCGCTCGACCTGCTGGCCGTCAACCGCACCGTCAACGAGTTCGACGTCTACGTCGGCACCAGCGCCGGCTCCTTCCTCGCGGCGCTCACCGCCAACGGCGTGACCCCCGAGGAGATGATGCGGGTGGTCAACCAGCAGGTGCCGACCCCGTTCGAGGATGTCGACCGCGGCACGCTGATGCGCCCGAACGCGCTCGAGTTCGCCCAGAGCGCGGCGCTGCTGCCGCTGCGCCTGCTCGGCCTGTCGCGCAACTTCATCAGCCACCTGCGCTCGGCGTCGCTGATCGACGTCGCCGTCGGGCTCGCGGAGGCGCTCCCGTCGGGGCTGTACGACGGCCGCGGGATCCAGGAGTACCTCGAGAAGGTGCTCAGCGACCCCGACCGCGTCAACGACTTCCGCCTGCTCGAGAACGAGCTGTACCTGACGGCCACCGATCTCGACACCTGCGAGCGGATCGTGCTGGGCGGGCAGGACTGGGACGACGTGCCGATCGCGCGGTCGGTCGCCGCTTCGACGGCGCTGCCGATGGTCTACAAGCCGGTCGAGATCAAGGGTCGCCACCTGGTCGACGGCGGGCTGCGCTCCACGACCAACGTGGACGTGGCGGTGGAGGCGGGCGCGACCTTCGTGGTCGTGGTGAACCCGCTGGTCCCGTACGTGAACGACTTCCAGAAGGTGATCCCCACGATGTGGGGCAGTCGCGTGCGCCGGGTCCGCGACATGGGCTTCCCGCAGATCGGCTACCAGGCGTTCAAGCTGCTCGCCCACCAGCGGCTGCACGAGGCCGTCAGCCAGTGGAAGGAGCGCTACCCGGGCGTCGACATCATCCTGATCGAGCCCGACCCGAACGACGAGCTGATGTTCGAGACGAACATCCTCAACTTCACGAGGCGAGTGGAGATCGCCCGGCACGGGTTCGAGTCGGTCACGCTGAAGCTGGCGTCCGAGTACGACGACCTGAAGGCGATCTGCGCCAAGCACGGCATCGAGATCTCGGCCACCCGCGTGCGCAAGGTGGTGAGCAAGTTCGCCCAGGAGCGCGAGCGTTCGGCCGGGTGGCGGCGCATCCTCGAGCAGACGACCACCGGCCTGCTGCGGCAGTCCGAGGACGCTTAGACCCGGCTTAGCCCGCGAGCGCCTGCGCGAGGCGGGCGACGACCGCGAGCGGCGCTTCCGATAGCTGCCGCCACGTGACGCGCACCACGCGGAGCCCGGCGGCGGTCAGGTCGGCGTCCCGAAGGCGGTCCCGTTCGAAGGCGGCCGGCGACGAGTGGAAGCGGTACCCGTCCGCCTCGACCACAAGGCGGCTCTCGCGCCAGAGAAAATCGACCCGGTGAGCGCCCAAGCGGACATTGACCTCGGGCGTCGGCAGGCCCGCTCCTCTGATGAGCGCGAGTAGCCGCTCCTCGGCTTCCGAGCGAGTGAAGGCCGGCTCCTCGTCCCTGGCGAGCAGAGCCTGCACCCGGCAAGCACCGTGACGCCCTTGTGAGCGCTCGACCGCAGCCGCTATCGAGGAATGGGTCGCCAGCCGCAGGGTGACAGCCTCGTCGAAGGCGCGCTCGACCTCGCGGAATGCTGCAACCTCCGCGACGTCCAACAGCGTTCGCTCCGGGGAGGTCACGGGCAGACCGTGGTGGACACGGGCGTCCGCGTGTCCTAGGGATCGGGAGCGATGCACCCATAGCCCCGGACGTCGCCTCGCGGCGCGTGGCACGGTCAACTCAATCCGTTCGGTCGCGCCTTCGAGCAGGCCCCAGAGGCGGGCAGCCGTCCGATGGCTGAGCAGCGCATTCGGACCGCACGCGAGGACTGCTGCCGTTTCGGCAGCTAGCGGTGCGAGCGCTGTGTGCCCGACGACGTACACCCCCTGATGTAGTCGGTGCAGGCGTTGGTGGCGCAGCCGCGTGTTGATCGCGTTTGGCCCGATCCCGGCCGCCAGGAGCTGAGCCCTGGAGACGACCCCGTGCTGCCCAGCGGCGAGCTCGGCGATCGCGCTGTCTCGATCCATCAGGATCGCGCCCACCTGCGGATGGGGCCGCCGCGGGTCACCGCGAGACGCCATACCGATCAACATGCCGCCCACCCACGGTCCCGCCCCGGGCCGGGCTGCAGTCTGCACCGTTGGCGGCCGAGATCGCGTCCGCCTCCGGGGATGGGGAGAGGTGCGTCGAGTTTTTGCGGTGCGCGTCGCGGGCGGGCACGAGGCGGACGATCTCACCCCCGATTCGGCTCGTCGGCGGTGGGGTCGGCCTTCCGTGGCACTCGGTTGCACGAATGTCACAGAGCGGGCGACGATCTAGCCGACGGCGTGCGCGTATGCGCGGACCAGCCGGTTCGTGGCGGCCTCGTTCAGCACCGCAGCGCGCACGTGGTCGTCGGCGCCGAGCGGTCCGCCCGGGGCCACGATCACGCCCTGGCGGCGCAGCCCCTGCGCCAGCGCGTCGCCGCTGAGGCCCGGCGCGCGTACCCATACGAAGTTGGCCTGGGAGCGGGTGACGTCGGCGCCCAGCGCGGCCAGTCCGTCCGTCACTCGCACCCGCTCACGGCTGACCGCGCCGCGGCGCCGCTCGATCTCCGCGTCGCCCGTGCGCAGGGTGTGCTCCACGGCGGCCTGGGTGAGGGCGTTGACGCCCAGCACCGGGGCCACCGCCGCGAGCAGGTCCACGTCCGAGCTGACCGCGTATCCCGCCCGCAGCCCGGACAGCCCGTAGATCTTCGAGAACGTGCGCACCACCAGCAGCCGCGGGAACGCGTCGATCAGGCGCAGGCACGCGTCGGGCGCCTCGACGTCCTGGAAGTGCACGAGCGCCTCGTCCAGCAGCACGTGCACGTGGGCCGGCAGGCCGGCCAGCACGGCGCCGAGCTCGGTGGAGCGCAGGTAGTCGCCGGTCGGGTCGTTGGGGTTGCAGACCACGAGCACGCGGGTCCGCCCGGTGACCGCGTCGCTCAGCCGTCCGTGCTCCGCCCTCACCGGCCGCGCTCCGGCATGTGCCGCCAGCAGCGGGTAGAGCGGGTACGACGGCCAGGCCATCACCAGCTCGTCCCCGCGGCCGAGCAGCGCGAGCGTGGCGGCCTGCAGCAGCTCGGCGGCGCCGTTGCCCAGCGCGATCCGCTCGGGGGCCACCCCGTGCCGCTCCGCCAGCAGGCGGCGCACCGCCGCGGCGTGGCGGTCGGGGTAGCGGTTCACGAGGCCGCGGGCGCGCGCGATCGCGGCGTTGACGACCTCGGAGTGCGGCAAGTCCGGCCACTCGGTTCCCGACAGGTCCAGGTCGGGCAGGCGTTCCAGCGCCAGGCGCTTCTCGTGCTCCCGGCGCGCCCGCCGCTCCCGGTTCAGCTCGCGCTCGTCGAGGTCCTCGAACTGGCGGTAGTAGTCGCGGAAGCCCACACTCAGTTGCCCGGCGCGAACGTCGGCCCCGGCCCCTGGATGATCAGGAACCAGAAGGTGAACGCGACCGCGGCGACCCCGACGCTCATCGCGAAGATGCGCTCCAGAGCGCCCTGCTCCTGGCGGTGTCCCGCCGCCCGGCGGACCAGCTTCCAGGCGTGGTCCACGCGCTTGCCGGCCGCCATCGTCAGCATCAGCGACGCGAGGCAGCCGAGCATCACCGTGGCGATCCCCGCCGTCACGTACCCGGTCTGGTAGTCGACCTGCGAGCCGATCCACAGCCACGCCAGCGGCTGCGGTCCGAACAGCGACAGGCAGAGCACCAGCTCGAGCGCCAGCAGGGCGTGTGCCAGCAAGCGATCCGCGCGCCGGCGGCGCTCCGACGCGGGGGCGACATCGGGGTAGCGGACGGGGCCCGTGCCGGGCCTCCGTCCGATGAACAGTCCGCCGGTGTCGGTGGGGTCGTTGCTCGCCACGTCCGCCCAGGGACGTTAGCGGGGCGCGTCGTAGATGCGGTCCACCACGTCGGCGTACTTCTCGTGGACCACGTTGCGCTTGACCTTCAGCGTGGGCGTGAGCTCGCCTGTCTCCTGGGACAGGTCGTGGTCGAGGATCACGAAGCGCTTGATCTGCTCCACGGGCCCGACCAGCGCGTTGACCTCGTCGACCGCCTTCTGCACCTCGGCGCGCACACGCTCGTCCTTGGCCATCTGCGGGGGGTCCGCCCCGTCCAGACCGAGCTGCTCGGCTAGCGCCGGCAGCTCCTCCGGATCGAGCGTGACCAGGGCGACGAGGTAGGGCCGGCGGTCTCCGATCACCACGGCCTGGGAGATCCAGCGGTTCTGCTTGAGCCCGTTCTCGAGGTTCGCGGGGGTGATGTTCTTGCCACCCGCCGTGATGATGATGTCCTTCTTGCGCCCGGTGATGAAGAGGAAGCCGTCCTCGTCGAGGCGGCCGAGGTCGCCCGTGTGCAGCCACCCTCCCTCGAGCGTCTGCTTGGTGGCGTCCTCGTTCTTGTAGTAGCCCTTGAAGATGTTCGGGCCCTTGAGCAGCACCTCGCCGTCTTCGGCGATCTTCACCTCGACGTTCGCCTGCGCCTGGCCCACCGAGCCGAACCTGAAGCGGCCCGGAAGCGGGCGGTTGACCGTGGCGCTGGTGGAGGTCTCGGTCATGCCGTAGCCCTCCATCACCGGCACGCCACAGGCGTAGAAGAACTCGAGGATCTCGGATGCGATCGGGGCGGCACCCGTCACGCACTCCTTGATGTTCTTGCCGAACAGCCCGCGGACGTTCTTGAACAGCTGCTCCTCGGCGGCGTCGAAGGCCTGCTGCAGCGCCTCCGGCACGGGCTCGCCGGCGTCGCGCATCGTGCGCACCTTCACGCCCACCTCGACGGCCTTGTGCAGGCCCTCCTTGTCCTCGATGCTGCCTGTCGCGAGCGTGTAGATCTTCTCGAACATGCGCGGCACGGACGGGAAGTAGGTCGGGCTCACCTGAGCGATGTCCGCGATGATCATCTTGGGGTCGCGGGACCAGTAGGCGATCGTCACGCCCAGTTCGAACGAGGCGAACTGGATCAGGATCGCGAACGCGTGGGCGAGCGGGAGGAACAGGTACGAGCAGTCCCCGCCCTCGAGTGCGCTGTCGTCGACGATGGCGTCGGTGATCGCCCGGTAGTTCGCGTGTGAGAGCAGGCAGCCCTTCGGCGGGCCGGTGGTGCCGGACGTGTAGATGTAGAGGCAGATGTCCTCGGGCGTGACAGCCTCGTAGCGCGCACGCCACTCCGAGGCGTCGCGTCCCCGGCCGCGCTCGCGCAGGTCATCGAGCGAGATCGCGTCGCCGATGTCGGCGCCGGCCGGGTCGATCACGATCACATGCCGCAGCTCGGGGCAGTCGCCCTCGACCTTGCGGACCTTCGCGAGCTGCTCCGCGTCCTCCACGAAGATCGCCCGCGAGTCGGAGTGGTGCAGCACGTACTGGCACTCCTCGGGCGAGTTGGTCTGGTAGATCGTGACCAGCGTGGCGCCGGCGGTGAGGATGCCGAAGCACGCGTACGTCCACTCGGGGCGGGTGTTGGCGAGGATCGAGATCTTCTCGCCGGGCTCGATGCCCAGGTCCACCAGGCCGAGCGCGATCTCCTGGACCACTCCGCCGAGCTCGGCGTACGAGGTGTCGCGCCAGTCGTCGCCCACCTTGAAGCGTTGTGCCGGGGCGTTGCCGTACTTCTCGACGGCGAGCGGCAGCAGGTCGGCAATCGTCTTGGAGCCCGTTCCCTGGGCGTGACGGGCGTCGGCACCCGCCGTCACTGCTTCCATCGAATGCTCCCTCCGGGGATTCCGCGAATTTGGCCGCGGAGCCAAGGCCGCGGTCGGCCGGATTCTAGGGGGAGATGGGGGGGCTGCGGTAGGGGCTACCCGCGCCCGGTCGACCGGCGCTCAGGCGCGGGCCAGTTCTTTTTTCTGTGCGGCCTCCTTGAGGCTGCACATGAACAGGGTCTTGTCGATCCGTCCCTGGAATATCGGCACCCCGAGCTCCATGCACTTCGCGATTACGTCGCGGCGGTGCATGCCTGCCTCCCGTCCGAGCTCGGTGGGCGTCAGGTGGATCGCCATATACCTACTCCTCTTCCTGGCTTCTCAAGGACGTACCACGGAGGGTATCGGTTGATCGGTCGGAAGCAAGCAAATCCGTCGAACGCGCTCAAACGGGGTTCGGAATCTCCACGAACTGGTGCTCCACCCCGAACCGCTCGCCCACCAGCTCGCCCAGGCGACGGATCCCGAAGCGCTCCGTGGCGTAGTGCCCGCCGGCGATGAAATGGACGCCGTTCTCGCGCGCGTCGGCCATCACGTACTCGGCGGTCTCGCCGGTCAGGAAGGCGTCGACGCCCCGGGCGATCGCGCCGGCGAAGTCGCCGGGCCCGCCACCCGAGACGATCGCCACGCTGTGCACGACCTCGGGCCCACAGTCCCACACGAACGGCTCCTGCTCGAAGGCAGCCACGCAGCGCCGCCGCAGCTCATCGAAGGCGATCCCGTCCCCGGAGCGGCCGACGAGGCCGACCGCCCGGCCCCCGTGCTCGGCGAACCGCTCGGCCCGCTCGAGACCCAGCGCCGCGCAGATCAGCGCGTTGTTGCCGACTTCGGGATGTGCGTCGAGGGGCAGGTGGTATCCGGCGAGCGAGATGTCCGAGTCGAAGAGGATCCGCAGCCGTTCCTTCATCGCCGGTCCGATCGCGCGCGATTGGGACTCCCAGAACAGGCCGTGGTGGCAGAGCACCAGCTGGGCCCCGGCCGCCGCGGCGTGCTCGAACAGCTCGCGCTGGGCGGACACCCCGGTCACCACGAGCGACACTTCCGCGGCGCCAGGCACCTGGAGCCCGATGGGGCCGTAGTCGGTGAACGCGTCGACCTCGAGCAGGTCATCGAGGTAGGCGATGATCTCGTCGCGCTCGGCCATCCGGTCGGGACCTTACCCCCCGGGTAATCTGCGACCGATGGCCGCCAAGCCGAGCCGGGCGCCGGGCGCCGACTCGTTCCTCGAGTCGCTCATGGACACGAGCCTCTACTCGATGGGGGCCTTCTTCTCGGACGAGCACCCGGACCTGGTGGCCGACGTGATCGCCGAGAGCGAGGCGATCGAGCGGGCCGGCCTGCGCAGATACGCGGACGAGAACGACATGACCGTGGAGGCCTGCTTCGAGACGCTCCTCACCGGCCTCGCCGTGCGCTACTACAACGCCGTCGCGGCGTAGCCCTTCGTCGGGATAGGATCCCGGTCGTGCTCACGCGATGCGGAAGATCGGTCCTGGTGGCGCTGGTCCTGGCGCTGGCGATCGTGCCGGTCGCGCAGGCGAAGACGAGGGTCGCCTTCGAGCGTCTCAAGGGCTTCGACGCGGCCGCGACCCCGGCCAAGTACGACAAGGTCGGAGTGCTCAAGATCGGTCCGAGGCGCGCCCGCAACGTGCTGGTGCTCAACCCCGGCACGTCCGCGAGCGCGGCCTACTTCGCGGAGCTGGCCAAGGACGTGGTCGCGCGGGCGAAGGGGTGGCAAGTGTGGGCGGTCGAGCGGCGCGAGAACCTGCTCGAGGACCACTCGATGTTCAACCGGGCCAAGGCCGGCAAGGCGACCGCGGCCCAGGTGTTCGACTACTACCTGCGCTACCTGACCGACCCGTCCATCACCAAGCACTTCCAGTCGATTCCCACGACGGCCGTGACGTTCGCGCGTGAGTGGGGCATGCGCGTGGAGGTCGAGGACCTGCGCCGGGTCGTAAAGGCCGCGAAGCGCCGTAGCGGTCGGGTCGTGCTGGGCGGGCACTCGCTCGGCGGATCGATCACGACCGCGTACGCCACCTGGGACTTCAACGGCCGGTCGGGGGCGAGCGACCTGCACGGGCTCGTCTTCATCGACGGTGGCAGCGGGCCCACGCCGATACCGCCCGCCGAGGCCTCGGCCTCGCTCGCGCGGCTCGACGCCGGGTCGCCCTGGCTCTCGTTCGGCGGCATCCCGGCTCCGCTCGCGGGCCTCTTCAACACGAGCGGCTCACTCGGGGCCTTGACCTCGCCCGACGACCCGTCGCTGGGCTGGGCCTGGCCCGCGCTCCCCGCCAACCTGAAGCCGCCGGTCGCACCCACCAACCTGGGCCAGTACGGGTATGCGCTCGACACCGAGACATCGCCGCCCTCGCTCGCCGCCGCCCAGGCGCACCTGGGCCGCCTGGCGGCCAGTGGTAGCCCGCGCGGGTGGGAGCGCGCCGGCGAGCTGACCCCGATCAAGCGCTACGCCCGCATGTTCTCCGGTTGGGGCCTGAGGAGCCTCGACGGCACCGCCTGGTACCACCCGATGCGCCTGACGCTGGACGCCGGGGCCGTGGCGGCAGGCAACGCCAACCCCACGCAGCAGGTGCTCGACGTGCACGCGACGCACGGAAGGGACCTGCCGAAGCGGCTCTGGATCTATGCCTTCGGGGCCTCGCTAGGCGGGCAGCGGGTGCTCGACGCGGCGACCAACCTTGCCGAGCAGTCCGGCATTCCGAGCGACCGTCTGCGCCTCGTCGACCGGCAGGCGACGTACTCGCACAACGATCCGAACTCCGCGAGTCCCAAGAACGCGTTCGTGAAGAACCTGATCCCCGTCCTGAAGCGGGTCGCCGGGCGCTGAGCCTGGTCTGGACGGGCGGCGGGAGGGTCCGCGCGCGTCCAAAATGGGGGGTCGGCTGCAGGTTCTTGCGCACGCTCGCGAGGAGCATCTCGTGCATCTAGCCAGTCGGCCGAAGAAGTGCGAGCGCGTTTCGCATTTCCGTCGTACGGTCGCCTCTCGGCCGGCAGAACGTGGGTCCCGATAGGGGAGGCGTTCGAGTTGTAGCCCGCAAGTGGGCAGCCGCCGAGGCAGCGGGTTACAGCATCCTCTCGAAAAGGAGTTTCCAATGAGTTCTCGTGGACTCGGGCGATCGCGTGGGCGAATTTCGCACGCGAAGGCGCTTGCAGCTTGTACCGGGGCGGCGTTGCTTGCCGGCGGTGCAATGGCAGTCGGGGCTATCCCCGGCTCGAACGGCACGATCACCGGTTGCTACAGCAACAAGGACGGATCACTGCGCGTTCTCGAAGCAGGTCAGAAGTGCGGGAAGAAGGAAACCCGCCTGACCTGGAATCAGAAGGGCGCGAAGGGCGCCAAGGGCGCGAAGGGCGCGAACGGGGCCGCAGGTCCCGCGGGTCCTGCTGGAGCGACCGGGTCAGCTGGCCGGTCCATCTCCGGCATCGGCGCTCAGGGTCTGGCTGGTCCTCAGGGGCTGAAGGGCGATACCGGTGACGCCGGTCCCGCCGGAGCCGACGGGGCCGATGGGGCCGATGGGGCCGATGGCACGAACGGTGTCGACGGCGCGGACGGCGCGGATGGCGCCCAGGGCGTGGCCGGCGTGGCCGGTGCGCAGGGCATTCAGGGCATTCAGGGCGAGAAGGGCGACAAGGGCGACACCGGCGATGCTGGTGCAGCTGGCGTTGATGGAGCCGATGGTGCCAACGGCGCCGATGGAGCCAACGGCGCCGATGGAGCCAACGGCGCCGATGGAGCCAACGGCGCCGATGGCGCGCAGGGCATCCAGGGCGAGAAGGGCGATGCCGGCGAGAAGGGCGACGCCGGCGAGAAGGGCGACACCGGCGACAAGGGCGACACCGGCGACACCGGTGCGGCCGGAGCCGACGGAGCCGACGGAGCCGACGGAGCCAACGGAGCCGACGGAGCCAACGGGGCCGACGGCCTTCAGGGTCTTCAGGGCATCCAGGGGATTCAGGGTGTGAAGGGCGACAAGGGCGACAAGGGCGACACCGGCGACACCGGTGCGGCCGGAGCCGATGGAGCTGACGGAGCTGACGGAGCTGACGGAGCCAATGGCGCCGACGGCGAGAAGGGTGAGATGGGCGACGCCGGCGAGAAGGGCGACGCGGGCGAGAAGGGCGACAAGGGCGACAAGGGCGACACCGGGGCGACCGGCGCCGATGGCGTCCAGGGCGCTCAGGGAGCGGCCGGCGTGAACGGCGCCGATGGCCTCCAGGGTGTGCAGGGAGCTCAGGGAGCTCAGGGCGAGAAGGGTGCCGATGGCGTCCAGGGCGCACAGGGAGCCCAGGGCGAGAAGGGTGACGACGGCGCCCAGGGCGTCCAGGGAGCTCAGGGAGCCCAGGGCGAGCGTGGTGTCGAGGGCATCCAGGGCGTCCAGGGAGCTCAGGGAGCTCAGGGCGAGCAGGGTGTCGAGGGCATCCAGGGAGCACAGGGAGCCCAGGGCGAGAAGGGTGACGACGGCGCCCAGGGCGTCCAGGGAGCTCAGGGAGCTCAGGGCGAGCAGGGTGTCGAGGGCATCCAGGGCGCTCAGGGAGCCCAGGGTGAGAAGGGCGACACCGGCGACAAGGGCGACAAGGGCGACAAGGGCGACACCGGCGAGACCGGTGCGGCCGGAGCCGACGGAGCCGACGGCGCTCAGGGCCTCCAGGGAATCCAGGGGATCCAGGGTGTGAAGGGCGACAAGGGCGACAAGGGCGACACCGGCGAGACCGGTGCGGCCGGAACCGACGGAACCGACGGAGCCGACGGAGGTGTCGGCGCGACGGGACCGACCGGAGCCATCGGCCCGCAGGGCGCGAAGGGCGACAAGGGTGACCAGGGAATCCAGGGCATCCAGGGCGTCAAGGGCGACACCGGAGCGACGGGTCCCGCGGGTCCCACCGGTCCGACTGGCCCGACCGGCAGTCAGGGTCCGGCAGGCGCGAACGGCGTCAGCGGGATAGAGGTCCTGACCGTCACGTCGACGTCCAACAGCTCGGACAAGGGGACGAGCGTGAACTGTCCCTCTGGCAAGACCGTCATCGGCGGCGGAGCCAGCGTCACCACGGGCGTGAACGTGGCGATCATCCAGAGCGAGCCGGGGCCGCTGACCGGCAACAAGGCCAGCTCATGGGTTGTCCGCGGCGAGGAAGTATCGACCGAGAACAGCAGCTGGGCGATTAAGGCCCAGGTAATCTGCGCGACCGGCTGAGCCGGCAGCAGCAGGGACGGAACCCGATCGGGGGGTCGCGCTCAGCGCGGCCCCCCGTTTACTTTGGGGGACCGGCTAGGCCGGGGCGACGCTGCGGATGCGCCAGCGTCCGCTCTGCTTGACGAGGAACACCGTCGAGGTGTTCCCGTTCGACTCCTTCACGACGACGGTCGCGTTGGACTCGTCCGGAACCTCGATGTTCTCGACCTCGATCTTCGCCTCCGGCGAGAACAGCTTGTCCTCGACCTCGGCGGCGCAGCTGCCGCTGGTCGAGGCCTTGGTCACCGAGTTCGAGAGCTTCGGCGTGAAGATCTGGTTGCAGATGCGCTCGCCGTCGCCCTCACGGCTGGCGCTCTCGAGGTCGGACATGACCTGCTCGACCTCGTCGCGATCCGACGTAGCCTCGTCGTCGCCTCCGAGTCCGCAGCCGCCCAGCGCTCCGACCGCCATCACGGCCGCCGTGGCGACCCCGAGCCGGGTTGTCCAAATGCGCGTCATCCCGGGTTGCGTCGGCTCGCGGCGGCGGAACCTTTAGCCGCGCATCCACCGGGGTGATCTACGACTCGCGCTTGTGCGCACCGCGGCGGTGCGTGAGGCCGTCCAGCAGGACCTCCACCGGTGATCGGCGATTGGCCCTGTCCAGCTCCTCGCGGACCTGACGCAGCTCGTCGGTCGTCGCGGATACCTGGCTGGTCGCCGAGCCCAGCTCGCGTGCAACCTTGCCGAAGGCCCGCGCGAACCCAGCCACACCGCTCGGACGGCGTTTCGCACCGATGCGCATGCCAAGCGCGACCCCGCCAGCCAACCCGGCCGCCGCTGCCCCTGCGGTCAGCACGGGCCCCTTGGCCCTGCGCGCCGACGTCGCCACGCTCCCACCCGCGTGCTTGGCTTTCTCTACGACGCTCGCGCCGCTGCCGTTCTGCGACGGACCGGATCGCGTGCCGGTCGCTGCCATTGCCGCTCCCCTCTTGGCCTAGTCGAGGATCTTTCCGATGCGCTCGGCCTGGTCGCCGACTCGCTCGATGTCCTTCGACACGTCCTTCGAGGTCTTGCCCAGTTGCTTGCTGACCCGGCCGACGGTCTTGGCTGCCGACTTGGCGTCGAGCCCCGTGACCGCGCGAGGCACCGGGACCCCGAGGACCTTCTTGCGCCGTGGGCGGCTCTTGAGCAGCACGCCGCCGGCCACGCCGGCCGCCGCGGCTCCGACGGCAACCGCCGGGCCCTTCGCCTTGCTCGCCGCGCCCTTCGCCTTGCTCGCCGCTTCCTTCACCGTGTCCACCACGCCGTGGTCCTGGCTCTGGCTCTTGGCACGACTGGAGGTCTTGCTGCTCTGCGAGCCGGACTTGGCCCGGCTCTGAGTAGCACGCTTGCCGTTCGCGGTCTTCGATCCGCTGGCGGTGGTTCGCTTCGACGCGGCGGTCTTCGAGCGCGCCGAACCTCCCGAAGACCCATTTGCCTTGGCCTTCGAACGCGAGCTGTTCGCCCCACCGGCTTTGGTTTGGCGGCTACGCGAAGCGGGCTTGCTGGTGGCCATGCCACATCCCTCCCAATCGAGAACTCCCTCTCGGGTCCCCGGATACCCGCTCTGTATACGCGGTAACCAAATGGGTGAAATGCAGCAGCGGGTCCCGATGTGGAGACCCGCCGAGAGATCGGGCTGACTGGATTTGAACCAGCGACCTCTCCGACCCGAACGGAGCGCGCTACCAAGCTGCGCCACAGCCCGACGCAGCCCTAGCGTAGCCGTTGACATACTGAGGCCGCGTGAGCGTATGCCGTTCGATGCTGGCCGTCGGCCTCGTGTTTGCTGCTCTGGCGGGCTGCGACTCCGGCGATGACGAGGGCACCCGCGCCGAGCCCGCCGGTCAGGCGGACTCGGGCCAGGAGCCCGCGACCACCGAGTCCGGTGAGAGCGCCGCTCAGGGCGGCCGGGTCCGGCTGGTGCGCGTGGGCCGCTTCGACGCGCCCACCTACCTGGCGGCGCCGCGCGGCGACAAGCGCCGCTTCGTGGTCCAGCGGGGCGGCACGATCGTGATCCTGCGCGGTCGCCGGCAGCTCGATCAGCCGTTCCTCGACATCTCCGGCAACGTGACGACCGACGGCGAGGGCGGCCTGCTCTCGATGGCCTTCCCGCCGGACTACGGCCGCTCCGGGCGCTTCTACGTCTACTACACGGACCGCGAGGGCTACCTCCAGATCGACCAGTACAGCCGCTCGGACGACCCGGACCGCGCCGATCCAGCCTCCCGTCGCTCGGTGATGCGGGTCCCGCACCACCGCGCCAACCACAAGGGCGGCCAGCTCCAGTTCGGCCCCGACGGAATGCTCTACGCCGGCTTTGGCGACGGCGGGGCGGGCGGGGACCCCGACGAGAACGCGCAGAACCTCGGTCGCATGCTCGGCAAGCTGATCAGGATCGACCCGCGGCCCGGGGGCGGCTACGACGTGCCGGCCTCGAACCCGTTCGTCCGTCGCAGCGGCGCCCTCAGGGAGATCTACGCCTACGGGCTGCGCAACCCGTACCGCTTCTCATTCGACCGCCGCCGCGGCAGCCTGATCGTGGGAGACGTCGGCCAGGAGGAGGTTGAGGAGATCGACTACGTCCGCGGTCGCAGCGGCGGCCGGGCGCCGCGCGGTGGCTACAACTTCGGCTGGGACGTGTTCGAGGGCCGCAGCCGCTACGAGGACGGCAACGCTCCCGGCCACGTGCCCCCCGTGATCGCCCACCGCCAGAGCGGTGGCTTCTGCTCGATCATCGGCGGCTACGTGATCCGCGACCCGTCGCTGCGCGGAACCCGCTACAGCGGGCGCTACGTCTACGGCGACCTCTGCAACCCCGAGCTGCGGCTGGCCTTCCTCAAGCGTGGGCACGCACCCACGAAGCCGACGGGGCTGCGCGTGGAGAACCTCGTCTCGTTCGGCGAAGATGGCCAGGGAAGGGTCTACGCTGTGTCGATCGACGGAACGATCGACCGAATCGGACGGGGTTGAGCGCGCGCAGGGCAACAGCGGCGCTCGCCGCGACCGTGGCGCTGTTGGCAGCCGCCCCCGCCGAAGCCGCCACGATCGCGGTCACCGGTTCGAAGAGCTGCTACCGCGCGCTCGACGAGCTGACCCTGACCGGCACAGGGTTCACGCCGAACGCGCCGGTGACCATCACGCTCGACGGCGAGAGCCTGGGCAGCCTCAGCGCGGACGCCGCCGGGAACCTCAGCTCGCCGATCACGATCGGCAGCCTCGACGGCATCAAGCTGCGCGCTGTGGTCGCGACGGACACGGTCAACCCCGCCAACGCGGCCACCACGGTGTTCCTGGGGTCCGCCCTGGCGGTGAGGGTGCGCCCGCGCAACGGCGCCGTGGGGCGCAAGCTCCGCATCAGGGCGACCGGGTTCACCACGGGTAGGCGGCTCTACGCGCATGTCGTTCGCAAGCGCTACCGGCGCAACGTCTTCGTCGGCAAGCTCCGAGGGCCGTGCCGCACCGGCAAGGCCCGGCGCCGGATCGTGCCGGCATCGCTACCGGCCGGCGTGTACACCGTGCAGTTCGACACCCGCCGCAAGTACTCGCGCAAGACGAAGGTCTGGGTGCGCTTCAAGGTCACCGTCACGCCCCGCGCTCGCGGGGCGGCCTCGCTCAGCCGAGGTTGATCCAGACGGTCTTGTTCTCGAGGTAGGCGTTCAGGCCCTCGCGACCGTGCTCGCGCCCCACCCCCGAGGCCTTGAACCCGCCGAACGGGGCGGCCGGGTCGCCCGCGCTCCACGTGTTCACCCACACGTCGCCCGCCCTCAGCAGCGCCGCCAGCTTGTGGGCGTTGGACAGATCGCGAGTCCACACACCTGCGGCCAGCCCGTAGTCCGTGTCGTTGGCGCGCCGGGCGACCTCCTCGATGGAGTCGTACGGGAGCGCCACCAGGACCGGGCCGAAGATCTCCTCGCGCGCGATCGTGAGGTCGTCGCTGGTCGCGCTGAACAGCGTCGGCTCGACGAAGTAACCGTCGCCCTCGTGCGCCGCGCCGCCGGTGACGAGCTCGGCCCCCTCGGCCTTGCCGGCCTCGATGTAGCCGCGCACGCGCTCCTCCTGCTCGGCTGAGATCAGCGGGCCCAGCTGAGTTTCAGGCTCGAGACCCGGTCCGAGCCGCGCGGCGCCCGCCGCCTCGACCAGTCCGGCCATCACATCGTCGTACTGATCGCTGTGCACGAACAGGCGCGAGCCCGCGTTGCAGGCCTGGCCGGTGTTGTAGTAGATCGCCTGGTAGGCGCCCTTGACCGCCACGTCCATGTCGGCGTCGGGAAGGATGATGTTCGGCGACTTGCCGCCCAGCTCGAGCGTCACCCGCTTGAGCGCGCGGCCGGCCTTCCCGCCGATCTCGCGCCCGACCGCGGTGGAGCCGGTGAAGGCGATCTTGTCCACCTCGTCGTGGTCCACCAGGGCGGCACCGGTCTCGCCGTCGCCCGTGATGACGTTCAGCACGCCCTCCGGCAAGCCAGCCTCGAGCGCCAGCTCACCGACCCGCAGCGCCGTGAGCGGAGTTTGCTCGGCCGGCTTGAGCACGACCGTGCAGCCCGCGGCCAGCGCCGGGGCGAGCTTCCAGGCCGCCATCAGCAGCGGGAAGTTCCAGGGGATGATCTGCCCGCACACCCCGACCGGCTCCTTGCGGGTGTAGCAGTGCATGTTCGGCTGAGCGACCGGCAGCGTGTCGCCGGCGATCTTGGTCGGCCAGCCGGCGAAATAGCGCAGATGCTCGGCGGCCAGCGGCACGTCCACCCGGCGGGCGATCTTGAGCGGCTTGCCGTTGTCGAGCGACTCGAGCTCGGCCAGCTCGTCGGCGTTGGCCTCGATCGCGTCGGCGAGCGCGAGCATCGCGCGCGTGCGCTTGGCGGCCGCGATGCCGCTCCAGCGACCGTCGTCGAAAGCCTCGCGCGCGGCCCGCACCGCGCGGTCGACGTCCTCGCTGCCGGCCTGAGCCACGTCCGCGATCGTGCGCCCGGTGGCCGGGTCGAGGGTCTCGAAGGTGCGTCCGTCCGCGGCCTCGAGCCGCTCGCCGCCGATCAGCAGGCGGTGGGGCCCGGCGGCGAACGAGCGGGCGGCGTCGGAGAGAGCGTCGGGAAGCGCGGATGCGGTGGCCATGGGCGCGAAGGCTAAGCGAAGCCGAGCTCTACGCCGCCCAGTCCCGCCAGCTCCAGCCGAACGCGGTCGCCCGGCCGTGCCGCGTGCGGCGGTGCCAGCACGCCGGTGATGATGCGCTGGCCCGCAACCAGGTCCTCTCCGGCATCGGCGAGGCGGCGCGCGACCGCCTCGACCATCGCCTCGAGGTGCGCGACCGTCTCCGCCGGCCCCACCTCGTGCTCCAGCTCTCCGTTGACGAGGATTCGGGCGCCGCCCGGCTCGTGGGTCTCCACGCGCGGGCCGAACGCCACGCCGCGATGGAAGATGTTGCCGGCAAGGATCGTCTCGACGTCCTGGTCGAGATCGGGCGGGTCCGCGATCTCCAGCGCGGGCAGCAGCGCAACGATCGAGCGAGCGTCTTCGCCCAGCTCGACGGCCACCTCGGACTCGACGATCAGGGGCCCGTCGTCGAGCGACAGCTCGGTGCCGTCCTCGAGCACGCTGTCTGTGGTTAGGAAGCCCGCGAGCGGCCCGTCGATGCCGAGCTTCTGCTGGGCGACGTGCACGTTGAAGCCGACCTTCCACCCGGTCGGCTCGGCACCCTGGGCGAGTATCTCGCGGCGGCGCACGAGCATCGCGGCGGTGCCGCGCTCCACGCTCACGGCTTCATCACGATCTTGAGCGCTTCGCGGCGGTCGTAGACGGCGTAGGCCTCGGCGGCCTCGGCGAGTGGCATGTGGTGGGTCACCAGGGGGGTCGGGTCGAGCACGCCGGCCGCCATCATCGCAAGCACGCGGTCGACGTGCCCGATGACGTTGGCGTGCCCCGTCTTGATCGTCAGCGCCTTGATCCAGACGACGCCCATGTGGACCTGGATACGTTCGGCGTAGACGCCGATGGCGGCGACCGTGCCGGCCTTGCGGGTCACACGGGCGGCCAGGTCGAGCGCGTCCGGGTGGCCGACGGCGTCGATGGCGGCGTCGACCCCCCGGCCCTCGGTCGCGGCCTTGACGGCGGAGCGCGGATCCTCATCGGTCAGGTGGACCGGCTCGGCGCCGAAGCTGGCGGCGAGCTCGAGGCGCTCGGCCACGCTGTCGATCGCGATCACCTTGGCGGCGCCCGATGCCTTGGCGGCCTGGACCGCACACAGGCCGACCGGGCCGAGGCCGAGCACCGCGGCGGTGTCGCCCGGGCGGATCCCGGCCTGGTCGACGGCGTGCCAGCCCGTGCCCATCACGTCGCCGGCGAACAGCGCGGCGTCGTCGGACATGCCCTCCGGCACGCGTCGCAGGGTCAGGTTCGCGTGCGGTACGAGCACCTGCTCGGCCTGGGCGCCCTGGAGCGACCCGAGCGTCTTGCCGTGGCCGAACACCCGCCCCTCGTCGCACTTGTGGAAGTCGCCGCGGCGACAGAAGAAGCAGTTGCCGCAGGCCGAGCAGTAGCACCCGAGCACGCGGTCGCCCTCGGCCACGTCGGTCACGGCGTCCCCGGCCGCCACGACGGTCCCGACGAACTCGTGACCCAGCGTGAAGCCGGGCTCGATCTGCACGCGCCCGTGGTAGATGTGCAGGTCGGAGCCGCACACGCCGGTGGCCTCGACGCGGACGACGGCGTCGTCGCGCTCGATCAGCTCGGGCTCGGGCCGGTCCTCGACGCGCACTTCGCCGGGCGCCTGAAAGGTGACCGCTTGCATGCGGCCTGCACGCTATAGGGTCGCCGCCGTGACGGGCGGCTTTTACACGCTCGACGGGGAGCGCTACGTCCCCAGCGAGCTGACGCGTGGACCGTGGGACCCCGCGGCCCAGCACGCCGGCCCTCCGTCGGCGCTGATCGGGCGGGCGATCGAGCGCTGCGAGCCGCGCGACGGCATGCGCGTCGGGCGCGTGACATTCGAGATCCTCGGCCCGGTCCCGCTGGCGCCGCTGACCGTCAAGGCGAGCGTGGTGCGCCCGGGGCGCAGCGTGGAGCTGCTCGAGGCGACCCTCGCCGGGCCCGACGGCGAGGTGATGCGCGCCCGCGCCTGGCGGGTGGCGGTGGGGGAGGTCGTGCTGGACCCCGGGGAATCGCCGCCGCTCGGGCCCGACAGCGCGGAGCCCCGCCCGTTCTTCCCCACGGGCGAGGAGGTCGGCTACCACACCGCCATGGAATACCGCTTCGCCGCGGGCGGCTTCCTCGAGCCGGGACCCGCGACCGTCTGGATGCGCATGCGTGGCCCGCTCGTGGAGGGCGAGCAGCCGACGTCGTTGCAGCGGGTGCTCGTGGCCGCCGACTCCGGGAACGGGGTGAGCGCCGCGCTGGACTGGCGCGAGTACCTGTTCATCAACACCGATCTGACCGTGCACGTGCTGCGCCCGCCCGAGGGCGACTGGGTGTGCCTCGACGCGGTGACGTACGTGCAGGGCCTGGGCATGAGCGACACCGCGCTGTGGGACGAGCGCGGCCGCATCGGGCGCGCCGCCCAGACGCTGCTGGTGCGCCCGCGCGCTTGACCTGCCCACGCCCGCCGGGGAGGCTTCGGGCATGGCCGACACCACATCGCCCGTCCTGATCACCGGCTGCTCCACGGGGATCGGGCGGGCCACCGCCGAGCGGCTCGCGCGCCGCGGGCTGACCGTCTACGCCACGGCTCGCCGGCTCGAGTCGATCGAGGATCTGAAGAAGGCGGGCTGCCGCACGCTGGCGCTGGACGTGACCGACGAGGCCTCGATGCAGGCCGCGGTGGCTGCCGTCGAGGACGCCGAGGGCTCCGTGGGCGCGCTGGTGAACAACGCCGGCTACAGCCAGAGCGGCGCCGTCGAGACGATCCCCCTCGACGAGGTGCGCCGGCAGTTCGAGACCAACGTGTTCGGCCTCGTGAGGATGTGCCAGCTGGTGCTGCCGGGCATGCGGCGCGCCCAGCAGGGACGGATCGTCAACGTCAGCTCGATGGGCGGCAAGCTGGTGTTCCCGGGTGGCGGGATCTACCACGGCACCAAGTTCGCGGTGGAGGCGATCTCGGACGCGATGCGCTTCGAGGTGCGCGGCTTCGGAGTACACGTCTCAGTTATCGAGCCGGGGCTGATCAAGACCAACTTCGCCGAGACCGCCGTGGGCTCCGTCTCCCATGACGACGGCCCCTACGCCGAGTTCAACACGGCCGTTTCTGCCAGCACCGCGGGGGTCTACGACAGCGCGCTCGGCAGGCTCGGAGGCGGTCCTGAGACGGTCGCCAAGGCCATCGAGCGGGCGGTCACGGCGCGTCGCCCGCGCACGCGCTATCCGGTCACCGCCTCGGCCCGTCTGTTCATGGTGCAGCGCGCGATCCTGCCCGATCGCGCCTGGGATGCAGTGGTGGGTTCGTCGTTCCCGCGCCCGTAGACTTCGCGCCCATGGCCTATTTCAAGGACGCCGCCGAGGTCTACGCGACCATCGGCAAGCTGTTCGAGAACCTCGCCGCGGACGAGGAGCTCTCGCCCAAGTTCGCGAAGGCGAACACGATCGTCCAGTACCAGTACCGCCAGCCCGAGTCCCAGATCACGGTGAAGCTGATCGAGGGCGAGGACGGTCAGGTCGACTGCGGCGAGACGACGATGGAGCCCGAGGTCGTCATGACGATGGACGCCGACACGGCGCACCGCTTCTGGCTCGGCAAGGTCAACGTGACCGTTGCCCTGGCGCGCGGGCAGATGAAGGCCAAGGGCCCGGTGGCGAAGATCCTCAAGCTCGTGCCGCTCGTCAAGCCGGTCTTCCCTCGCTATCGCCAGCAGCTCGAGGAGTCGGGCCGGCAGGACCTGCTCGAGGCCTCCTGATGCCGGAGGCGGGCTCCGCGCTCGACGCCGCTCCGCTGCGGGGCTTCAAGGACTTCTACCAGTACGCCGCCACCACCCGGATCATCGCCGGGCGCGACCTGCTCGAGTCGACCGGCTTCGAGTTCCAGAAGGAAGGCGCGCGGCGGGTCTTCGTGGTCACCGACGAGGTCGTGCGCGGCACGGGGCTGGTGGAGCGCGTGGAGACTGGCGTGACCGACGGCGGGCTGGAGGTGGCCGCCGTGTTCGACCAGGTGCCCCAGGACTCGTCGACGTCGGTCGTGGAGAGCTGCGCAGCCGCCGCCAAGGAGGCTGGCGCCGATTCGTTCCTGGCCGTCGGCGGCGGTTCGGTGATGGACACGGCCAAGGTGGCCGACGCCGTCTTCACCCACGGCGGGACCGCGGCCGAGCAGGAGGGCTTCTTCCTGATGCCGCGTGAGGACGACGGGATGGGTCGTCCGCTCGACATCGCGCCGTTGGCGTGCATCCCGACCACGGCGGGCACCGGCAGCGAGGTCTCGATGGCCGCCGTGATCAAGGACCCCGAGCGCATGGTCAAGATCGAGATCGCCGACTTCCCGCTGTTCCCCCGGCTCGCGATCCTCGACCCGGACACCACCCGGACGCTGCCGGCCCGCGTGGCGGCCGCCACGGGCATGGACGCGATGACGCACGCCATCGAGGGCTACGTCTCGACCGACTGGAGCCCCCACCAGGATGCGCGCTCGCTGCAGGCGCTGCGCATGATCCGCGACAACCTCGAGCGAGCCGTCGAGCGCGGCGAACAGGACGAGGACGCGCGCGGGAACATGCTGATCGCGGCCAACCTGGCGATCACGATCGCGCTGGGTGCGGTGCACGCGATGTCGCATCCGGCGGGCGCGCAGTTCGGCGTGCCGCACGGCGTAGCGAACGCGATCCACCTGCCGCACGTGGTCGAGCACAACGCGGCCGGCGGGCCCGACATCGCCGACCGCTACCGCGACGTCGCCGACATCTTCGACGTGAGCGACCCCGACGTCGGCCCCGCGCTGGCCGCGTATCTCACCGACCTGAACATCCGGCTGGGGTTGCCGACGCGCCTGTCCGAGGTCGGTGTGCCCGAGGACGGCATCCCGGCGCTCGTGGAGGGCGCGATGGGGGACGGCACGACGCTGCTGAACCCGCGCGAGATGGGCGAGGACGACTACGCCGAGCTGTACCGCAAGGCCCTGTGAGTGACATCCGGGGGCTCGCGCCCCCGGACCCCCGTGGCACGCTGGCCGGTCGATGCCAATCCGGGGGGCTCGCGCCCCCGCTCAGGGAAGGACGTCCTGGCGCTGCGCCTTGACCATCTCGTCGAGCGTCCGGCGGGCCGTGTGCTGCGGGCGCCACTTGAGCATCGTCTTGGCCCGGTCCGTCTTCATCAGCACCGGCTTGCGCACCGAGTGCAGCCAGGCGACCGAGTCCGGCGTCAGCGGCATACGGGTCGCGATCTCGGCCGTGGCCTCCACGGCCAGCTTGGGCACCGGGACGGAGTACCACCCGAGCGCCGAGGCGAGGTGCGAGAAGGTCAGCGTGCCGCCCGCCGCCAGGTTGTACGGGCCCGGCTCGCCGACGCCGCGGACCCCGGCGACGAATGCCCGCGCCACGTCGTCGGAGTGCACCAGCTGGAAGCGGGCGCCCGGGTCTGGGATCACCGGCTTCAGCGCCGGCACCATGGCCAGCAGCCGCACGACCGCGTCAGGCATCGCCTCGCTGAGCCGGAAGTACGGGATTTCCTCCAGCATCGTGCGCGCCTCGGGACCCGCGACGACGCAGGGGCGGAAGACGTAGGCGATCGTGCGGCGGCGGTTGAGCAGGGTGGCCGCCAGCACCTGCTCCACCTCTGCCTTCTGCTGGGAGTAGGGGTGCTCGGGCGAGCCGCGCGCGGTGATCTCCTCCGTCAGCCAGTCCGGGTTGTCGTCGTGGAAGCCGTAGGCGGCGACGCTCGAGGCGTAGCAGATGCGCTCCGCGCCGGCCTTGACCGCTTCCTCGAACACGCGCCGGGAGCCGTCGACGTTGAGCGCGCGCGTGGAGTCGCTCGCGTCGAGGATCGCGAACGCCAGGTGCACGACCACGTGGGCGTCCTTCACGAGACCGCGGACGCTCGCCGAGTCGGTCACGTCACCCTGCCGGTATTCGGTCTTGCGCCAGCCCCGCTCGGCCGGATCGAAGGGCCTGCGCGCCATGCCGATGATTCGCTTGACGGCACGCGATCGCTCCAGTGCGTCGACGATGCCGAGGCCGAGGTCGCCCGTCGGTCCGGTCACAGCAACCGTGAGGCCGGTGCTGGCCATGGTGCGGTTCTATCTGATTCGAGCGCGCGGCGTGCGAACCGTCTCGCACTCGCCGACCAGGTCGAAGCCGTCGGCGATGACGGTGTCCTCCCCGGCGCCGCACCTGATCCGGTCGCGGCGCTTGTCGCGCGCCCGGACGACGTCGTCGCCCCCGCCGCTGTCGATCGAGTCCGCTCCGCTGCCGCCCTTCACGTCGTCGGCGAACGAGCCGGTGCGGATGCGGTCGCGGCCGGAGCCGCCGTCGACCTTCAGCCGGCCGCCGTCGGCGAGCACGAGATCGTCGCCGGGGCCCGCCGAGATCTGGGCGTTGCCCTCGACGGAGTAGATGCGGTCGGCGCCCGAGCCCGCGTCGACGACGTCGCCGCCGAGGGAGGCGTAGATCCGGTCCGCGCCCGAGCCCCCGAAGAGCCGGTCGATGCCGTCCTGGCCGAACAGCGTGTCCGCCCCCGGGCCCCCCAGAACCAGGTCGGCGTGGGCGCCGGCGTACACGACGTCGTTGCCGAAGCCGGCGTCAAGGCGGTCCTCGCCGGTGCCGCCGAGGATCAGGTCGATGCCGTCGGCGCCCTCGACCAGGTCGTTGCCCGGCCCCGCCTCGAGGTAATCGTCCGACCCCAGGCCGAGCAGATGGTCGTCGCCCGCCTCGCCGTAGAGCTGGTCCGGTCCGGGCGTGCCTGTGAGCCGATCGGCGTCCTCGGTGCCGACCTGGGTGGCGGCGAACGCGACCGCGCCTGTTGCGCAAAGGACCGCGAGCGCCGCGACGACTATGGAAATGCCTCGCATCACCCTGTGTAAACCACCGCCGGCCGCTCGGGTTGCGCTCATTCGTCGTCGTAGCCGGGCTCGCCGGGGAGCAGCACCTCGGCCGACCCGTCGCGCACGACCACCCGCGGCTGCACCGGGACCACCTCGCGCCTGCGGGCCTTGTCGAGCGCGTCGGCGACCGAGTCCATCTCCGTGAGCGCCTCCAGATGCTTGATCGTCGGGAAGACCAGCATCAGCTCGCCGCGCGCGTGGGCGTCGAGCGCCGCGCTGGGGCGCAGCCAGGCGGCATCCACGCACTCGGCGCCGTCGACGGTGACCTCGACGCCGTCGGGCGCCTCCGCCACGAAAAACCAGGTGTCGAAGCGCACCACCACCTCCGGTGGCGTGATCCAGCGCGACCAGGTCACCACCGGGTGGCCGGCCGGGAGCGCGACCCCGGCCTCCTCCTCGAGCTCGCGCACGGCGGCCGCCGCGTGGTCGGCGTCGTCGGAGTGGACGGCGCCGCCGGGGAACACCCACGCGCCGCCCATGAAGCGCTGCTCCGGGTTGCGCTTCACCAGCAGCACCTCGGGGCCGTCAGGGCCATCGCGCAGAACCACGATCGAGGCTGCCTGACGCGGCTCGGTCACCTCGCCTTCGTTCCACTCCTCACTGGGATGGGGGCCATCCACCCGCACCGCATCACCCTATCGCTGTCCCGCTAAGGTTCCGCGGTCGAATGAGCGTCGAAGCCGCCACGCAACAGTGGATCTGCACCTCCTGCGGGTTCATCTACGACCCCGCTGAGGGCGACCCCGACGGCGGCATTCCCGCGGGCACCGCGTTCACCGACATCCCGGACGACTGGTTCTGCCCGGTATGCGGCGCCCGCAAGAAGGACTTCGAGCTTTACGAGGGTTGAAATCTGGGGCTCGGGCGCCCCGGCCCTCTCGCGAGACTGACTTTGACGACGTAATAGGTCACAAAACTCAGTCTCATGGGCCGGCCCGGTTCGGGCGGTCCCCCTACGCCGCTTCGGCGAGGCCGGCCGCGCCGCTGGCCGCCGTGGCCGCCTCGATCGCCTCGGCGGTGATCGCCACCAGCCGCGTCAGCTCGCCCTCTGAGATCGCCAGCGGCGGCATCAGCACGATCACGTCTCCGAGCGGGCGGATCACGGCGCCGCGGCGGCGCGCCTCCTGCGTGACCTGGTGGCCCATGCGGGCGGACAGCGGGTGCTCGGCCAGCTCGATGCCGGTCATGAACCCGCGCCGGCGCACCTCGCTCACGTAGGGGCTGGCCGCGATCGGCTCGAGCAGCTGCTCGAGCAGCGCGATCTTGCCGGCGAGGCGCTCCAGCGTGCGCTCCTCGGCGAACACGTCGAGCGTGGCCAGCGCCGCCGCGCACGCCAGCGGGTTGCCGGTGTAGGTGTGCCCGTGGAAGAACGTGCGGAACTCCTCGAAGCGGCCGAGGAAGCCCTCGTAGATGCGCTCGCTGGCGAGCGTGGCCGCCAGCGGCATGTACCCGCCGGTGATGCCCTTCGCCAGGCACATCAGGTCCGGCGCCACGTCCTCGTGCTCGCACGCGAACATGCGCCCGGTGCGCCCGAAGCCGGTGGCCACCTCGTCGAGGATCAGCAGCACGCCGTGGCGGTCGCACAGCTCCCGCACCGCGCGCAGGTAGCCCTCCGGGTGCACCAGCATCCCGGCTGCCCCCTGCACCAGCGGCTCCATGATCACCGCCGCCACCTCGCCCGCATGCTCGGACAGCACCCGCTCCATGTCGGCGGCGTCGCCCGGCTCGGCGTGGAGCGTGTCGAACAGCAGCGGCCGGTAGAGCGAGTGGAACAGGTCGATGCCGCCGACCGAGACCGACCCGATCGTGTCCCCGTGGTAGGCCATCCGCAGCGATACGAACTTGGTGCGCCGCGCGTCGCCGCGCTGGCGCCAGTACTGGAAGGCCATCTTGAGCGCGATCTCGGTCGCGGTCGAGCCCGAATCCGAGTAGAAGACGCGCGTCAGCCCCTCCGGGGCCAGCTCTGCCAGCCGCTGCGCGAGCTCGATCCCGGGCCTGTGGCTCAGGCCGAGCATCGTGGTGTGCGCGACCCGGTCGAGCTGGTCGCGCAGAGCGGCGTCGATGCGCGGATGGCCGTGCCCATGCACGTTGCACCAAAGCGACGAGACGCCGTCGACGTAGCGCCGGCCCTCGACGTCGATCAGGTCCGTGCCCTCGGCGCGCTCGATGATCAGGGGCTGCTCCTCGACCCAGCCCTGCTGCTGTGTGAACGGGTGCCAGAGGTGGGTGCGATCGGCGGCTGCGAGGTCCATCCTGCGACGGTATCCACGCGGCCGGATGTAGGATCGCGGGCCATGAGGAGAGGACTCGCGGCCCTAGTGCTGCTCGCCGCCCTGACCATCCCGGCCGCCGCCCAGGCGCAGGGCGCGAAGCCCTCGGCGCGCTGCGACTTCACAGATCCGGCGGTCTGCCTCTACCCGTGGCCGAACGACCTCTTCACCAAGCGCGACAAGGGCACGCCCACCGGACGGCGCCTGAACCTCAAGGCCGCGTCGATGCCCCGCAACAAGGCGGGCAAGCCGATCGCCCCGTTCGACATGAACCGCGCGGACGGCTTCAGCCCCGGCTCGATGATGCTCACGAAGGTGCCCGGGCTGGACACGCTCGAGGCCGCCCGCGCCAGCAAGCTACCGCCGATCGGGGACCTGACGCGCAGCCTCGCGAAGCGCTCTCCGGTCGTGGTGATCAACGCCCGCACCGG
Organism: uncultured Thermoleophilaceae bacterium; assembly: GCA_963716215.1. Lineage (GTDB taxonomy): Bacteria > Actinomycetota > Thermoleophilia > Solirubrobacterales > Thermoleophilaceae > JACVRW01. Next base: position 1,104,623 of record OY970298.1, read on the forward strand.
CAAGCGTCACCTGATCTGGGCCGAGATCGACTCCAACCCGGCGAGCCCGGGCGACCGCGTGCTGATCATCCGCCCGGGCAAGAACTTCACCGAGGGCGAGCGCTACGTCGTCGCGCTGCGCAACCTCAAGCGGGCCGACGGCAAGCCCATCGAGGCGGGCGCCCGCTTCCGGCTCTACCGCGACGGCGTTCAGACCCGCAAACGCCTGATCGAGCGGCGCCGGGCCCACTTCGAGTCGATCTTCAGGACGCTGAAGAAGGCCGGCATCAAGCGTCGCGGCCTCTACCTCGCCTGGGACTTCACGGTGGCGAGCCGGCAGAGCCTCGCCGGCCGTGCGCTGCACATCCGCGACGCCGCGTTCCGCGCGCTGGGCGACACGAACCTGCGCGACCTGAAGGTGCAGGGCCGCTCGCCAGCGTTCACGGTCGACCTGGTCGAGGAGCGCACCCCGGCCCAGGACGACCGAATCGCCCGCCACATCGAGGGCACGATCACCGCACCGTGCTTCCTCACCGAGGGCTGCGCGCCGGGCGGCGCGTTCAAGCTCAACAAGCGCGGGCTCCCGGTCCAGCAGGGCACTACGACGTTCAAGTACTACTGCAACATCCCGCGCTCGGCGCTCGACCCGGCCGCGCCGCCGAAGGCGCGTCCGTCGCTCTACGGCCACGGCCTGCTCGGCAGCCCGACGGAGTTCGAGGCCGGCAACGTGCGGTCGATGTCGAACGAGCACAACTTCGTGTTCTGCGCGACGGCCTGGTCGGGCTTCGCCGAGGAGGACCTCGGGAACATCGTCGCCGTGCTGGCCGACCTGTCGAAGTTCGACACCGTCGCCGACCGCATGCAGCAGGGCTTCCTCCAGCAGCTGCTGCTCGGCCGTGCCCTGATCCACCCGCAGGGGTTGACCAGCAACGCAGCCTTCCGGAAGAACGGCCAGAGCGTGGTCGACACGCAGCGGCTCTACTTCGACGGCAACTCCCAGGGAGGCATCATGGGCGGCGCGCTCACTGCGCTGGCGCCCGACTGGGACCGCGCCGTGCTCGGCGTGCCCGGCATGAACTACTCCACGCTGCTGCAGCGCAGCGTGGACTTCGACGAGTACGCCCCGATCCTCTATGGCGGCTACCCGAACGAGCTGGAGCGCCAGCTGTGGCTGGCGCAGATCCAGCTGCTCTGGGATCGCGGCGAGTCCGACGGCTACGCCCAGCACATCACCTCGCGTCCGCTGCCGAACACGCCGAAGCACACCGTGCTGATGCACGTGGCGTTCGGGGACCACCAGGTGGCCGACTTCACCACGTCGATCATGGCGCGCACGTTCGGCGCGCGCATCCGCCAGCCGGCGCTCGACCCGGGTCGCTCCCCGTTCTCCAACCCCTTCGTGGGCATCGCGCGGATCCCGTCGTATCCGTTCCGCGGCTCTGCCGTGGTCTGGTGGGATACCGGCACTCCGCGGCAGGTGGGCGGCGAGCAGCTCGGCACCGGGCCGCCCCCGCTGACCAACACGCCGAACCGCACGGGTGACGACCCCCACAGCTCGCCGCGCAGCCAGGTGACCGCGCGCCTGCAGAAGTCCGAGTTCCTGAAGGTCGGCGGCGCCGTCGTCGACGTGTGCTCGGGCAAGCCCTGCTACGCGGACGGCTGGACCGGAACGCCCTAGAGGGCCCAGCTAACCTGCGGCGCGATGCCGCCCCTGCCCGTGCTCGTGTTCGTGGTCGGAACGGGCTCGCTGGGCGCCGAGATCGCAGCCGTGCGCCTGCTCGCCCCGTACTTCGGCGCGTCCACGATCGTATGGGCGAACACGATCGGCGTCGTGCTCGTGGCGCTCTCGCTCGGATACTGGCTCGGCGGTCGGCTGGCCGACCGCCATCCGCACATGCGCGGCCTCTGCCTGCTGGCGCTGACCGCGGCCGGCCTGCTGGCGCTGGTGCCGTTCGCGGCCGACCCCCTGCTCGAGGTGGCCGTGGACGCCCTCGACGAGATTTCGGCGGGCGCGTTCATCGGGTCGCTGCTGGCGGTGCTGGTCCTGGTCGCGGTGCCGGTCCTGCTGCTGGGCGCCGTATCGCCATGGGCGATCCGGCTGGCCGTCTCCTCGGTCGAGGAGGCGGGCACCGTGGCCGGACGCCTGTACGCGCTCTCCACGGCCGGCTCGCTGGTCGGCACGCTCCTGTCCGCCCTGCTGCTGATCCCGCTCGTCGGCACGCGCCGCACGTTCCTGATCTTCGCGCTCGCGATCGCCGTCGTGGCGGTCTGGGGCTTGCGGCCGGTTCGCCGCTACGCGCTGGCGCCCGCGGCGATCGCCGCGCTGATCGCGCTCCCGGTGGGAACGCTCAAGGCGGACGCCGGCTCCGGCAAGGTCATCCACGAGGCCGAGACGGCCTACCAGTACGCGCGCGTGATCGAGCGCGTGGACGGCAGCCGCTCGCTCGAGCTGAACGAGGGCCAGGCCCAGCATTCGCTCTGCCGCGCCGAGTGCGACGTAGCCACGCCCGGGCCGCGGGCCCCAGGTTCGGTGCTCACCGGCGACTACTGGGACGGCAGCCTCGTGCTCGGGTCCGCCGCCACCAGCCGGCCCCCCGAGCGGGTCGCGATCCTCGGCAACGCCGCCGGTACGACCGCACGCGCCTACGGCACCTTCTTCCCGCGCACGCGCGTGGACGGCGTGGAGATCGATGCCGAGCTGTCCGACATCGGGCGCCGCTACTTCGACATGCGCAATCCGCGCCTGCACCTCTACCACGAGGACGCCCGGCCCTTCATCCGCCGCATCGACGCCCAGTACGACGTGATCACGATCGACGCCTACCGCCAGCCGTACATCCCCTTCTACCTGACCACCGTCGAGTTCTTCGAGAGCGTCAGCGATCGCCTGCGCGACGACGGCGTGCTGGTGATCAACATCGGTCACCCCGAGGGGCAGGACGCCTTCGAGAAGGTGGCGTCGGCCACGATCGGCGAGGCCTTCCCGTACGTCGTGCGCGATCCGATCCAGTCGACCAACACGCTGGTCGTGGCAAGCCGCTCGCCGCTCTCCGCCGACCGGATGCGAGCGGGCCTGGACAAGCTGCCGGCGGGTCTGCGCGCCACGGCCGTGGCCCACGCGGCGCTGATCGAGCCGCCGCTGGGTGGGGGCGAGGTCTACACCGACGACAAGGCCCCGGTGGAGTGGCTGATCGACAAGTCGATCGTCGACTACGCGGCAGACGGGGGAGACTGATCCGCTGACGGGGTTCCCGGACGTCGCGATCGTGGGTGGTGGCATCGTGGGCGCTGCCGCGGCCGCCTTCCTCGCCGAGGCCGGCGCGCGCGTCGAGCTGTTCGAGAGCGGCACGATCGCCGGGGCGGCGTCGGGGCGCAACTCGGGGTCCATCCAGCATCCCTTCGATCCGGTGCTGGCCGAGCTTCACCGCGAGACCCTGAGCCATTACAGGGAGCTCGACGGGTTCGACCTGCCGCCCGCGCCGGCTGGGCTGCTGCTGGTGGCGCGTGAGCGAGCCGCGGTCGAGCCCGTGGTCGCCGCGGCGCCAGAGCTGGGAGCGCAGCTGCTGAGCCCCAAGGAGCTGAGGCGTCTGGAGCCCAGCCTCGCCCGCGGCCTGTGGGGCTGCCGGCTCGAGACCGGCTATCCGGTCCGCCCGGCCGCCGCGACGCTCGCGTTTGCCCGCCGCGCGTGGTCGGCCGGCGCCGTGCTGCACGAGGGCAGGGTGGCCTGGCCCTGGGTGCTCGGCGGCGGGGTGCGCGGCGTGCTGGCGGGCGGGGAGCACTGCGCGGCCGGGGCGGTGCTCGTGGCGGCCGGGCCGTGGACTCCCGAGGTGATCGACCCGACGCGCGCGTGGCAGCCGATCGTGCCGGTGTGGGGGGTGGTCGTGGACGTGCACATGGACGATCCGCCGCGTCACGTCATCGAGCAGGCCGGGGTGGAGGGGCTCGAGCTGGAGGCCACGCCAGACTCGCTGTTCAGCCTGATCGCCACCGAGCGGTTGGCCGCGGTCGGGTCGACCTTCTTGGCGGCGGAACCCGACCCGATCGCCTGGACCGGCACGCTCAAGCGGGCCGGCGTCGCTTTCGTCCCGGCGCTCGAGCGGGCGAAGGTCGACAGCGCCCGCGCGTGCGCCCGCCCGCAGTCGCTCGACGGCCGCCCGCTGGTCGGGCCGACACGGGAGGTCGACGGGCTCTGGGTCGCGGCGGGCCACGGGCCGTGGGGGATCTCGACCGGCCCCGCGACCGGCAGGCTGGCTGCGGACGCACTGCTCGGGCGGGCCGATCTGCCCCCCGAGTTGGCGGCCGAGCGCTTTGCGCGCGTGGGATAGCCTGGGCCCGGAGAGGAGACGACACATGGGCCTGCGCAAGTACGAGCTCGGGAGCTACGAGGAGATGTGCGCCGCGCACCGCTGGGAGGTGCCCGAGCGCTACAACATCGCCCGCGACGTGTGCGACAAGCACGAGCGCGGGCGGCTCGCGATGGTCTGGGAGGACTGGCGGGGGAAGGAGCGCCGGGTCAGCTTCGGCGAGCTGCAGGACCTCTCGAACCGCTTCGCCAACGTCCTCGATGCGATCGGCGTGGAGCGCGGCGATCGCGTCGCGACGCTGCTGCCGTCACTGCCCGAGACCGCCGCCGTCTTCCTCGGCACCTACAAGCACGGAGCGATCCTGCTGTCGATGTCGGTCCTCTACGGCGACAGCGGCATCGAGCACCGCCTGCGCGACTCGCAGGCCAAGGTCGTCGTCACCGACGCCGCCAACCGCCACCGCATCCCTGTGGGCATCGTGGAGCAGGTGGTGGTGATGGACGGCCGCGGCGAGGCCAGCGACGTCGACTTCGGCGAGGCGATGGGGCGCGCGTCAGACAGCTACGAGGTCGTCGACACGGGTGCCGACGACCCCGCGCAGCTCTACTACTCGTCGGGCACGACCGGCGCGGCAAAGGGCATCCTGCACGCTCACCGCTACCTGCTCGCCCACGAGGAGTTCGAGTTCTGCCACGACGTGCGCGACGGCGAGCTGTTCCACGGCTCCGGCGAGTGGGCGTGGGCCGCCGGCATCTGCCCGCTGCTGGGGCCCTGGCGCTACGGGGCGGTCGCGCTCGTGCAGGCGCGCAAGGCCGGCTACGACCCCGAGGAGCACCTGAGCTTCCTCTCGAAGCACGGCGTTCAGAACATGTTCACCACGCCGACGGCGCTGCGAGCGATGACCGGAGTCGCCGACGCCGGCACCAGCCATCCGATGCCGGAGCTGCGCGTGACCTGCTCGGCCGGCGAGCCGCTCAACCCCGAGGTGATCCGCTGGTTCCGCGACCAGTACGGCATCACGGTGCTCGACTACTACGGGCTGACCGAGAGCTACCCGCTGTGCGGCAACTTCCCCACCGTCGAGGTGCGCGAGGGATCGATGGGACGGCCCATGCCCGGCTGGGAGGTGGCGATCCTCGACGAGGACGAGCAGCCGCTCGGCCCCGGCGAGCGCGGGGAGATCTGCCTGCGTGCGCGCACCAACCCGCACTATCCGCTGGGCTACTGGAACCGCCCGGACTCGGATACGGAGGAGGTGTTCGGCGGCGACTGGTTCCACACCAAGGATGCGGCCGAGCTCGATGAGGACGGCTACGTCTGGTACGCCGGCCGCGCCGACGACGTGATCATCTCGGCGGGCTACCGGATCGGCCCGTTCGAGGTCGAGTCGGCCTGCGTGGAGCACCCGGCCGTGAAGGAAGCCGCGGCGGTGGCGTCCCCGGATCCGCGCCGGGGCGACATCGTGAAGGCGTTCATCGTGCTGGCCAGCGGGCACTCGCCCTCCGACGAGCTGGCTTCCGAGATCAAGCGCCACGTGCGCGAACGCCACTCCGCCTACGCCTACCCGCGCGAGATCGAGTTCGTCGGCGACCTGCCGAAGACGCTCACCGGCAAGATCCGCCGTGTGGAGCTGCGCGAGCAGGAGCGCGAGCGCAAGGCGACCGAGGTCTAGTCCCGGCCGGTCTCGCCGTCGAAGTAGTCGACCGCGCTCGAGCGCCGCACCATCAGGTTCTCCGCCTTGTCGCCGGTCCAGACACCGACCTTGCCGCTGTCGGGGTAGGCGGTGGCCGTGGGGGTCACGACCGTCGACCACATCAGCACGCGGACCGGCTCGTCGGTGTCGTTGAGGACCTGATGGGCGCCGGCCGGGCCCATGGGGAAGAAGACCATGTCGAGCGGCTCGCGCTGCTCCGTGCCCTCCGGGGTGCGCACCGACGGCCGCCCGGTCAGCACGAGCAGCCACTCCTCCTCGCCGTACTCGTAGTGGTAGGGGCAGATCGACTGCCCCGGCGGGATCTCGTAGAAGCTGGCGCCGGTCTGCTCGGCACCGAGCTGGGCGCCGAAGCGGAACATGCCCGAGCGAAAGCCGTCGGGGTCGACGGGGTCGTAGGTGACGGTGGGGTCGGTGAGGCTCACGTGCTGCATGCGCGGATGGTGCCAGGGCCTATGGGCCCTTGCCGCCGAGCAGGTCCAGCTCGATCATCTCCCAGTCCTCCACAAGCGCCATCGCCGCGGCCGCGTCGTCGCTGCCACGAATCTGCTCCAGCGACGCGTCGAGATCCGCCTGGCTGCGCCACAGCTCGGTCACCCAGATCACGTCCGGCTCGCCGGCCTGGCGATTGACCAGGTAGAGCTCGCAGCCCGGGTTGCCCTCCATCTCCGCGGCGGCGGCCAGCAGCAGCTCCGCAAGCTCCTGCCCGCGCCCCTCGTGCGCTCGGGCCTTCCCGTACCGGGCGATCCGGCTCATGGCCGAGGAATCTAGAGCAGCGGCAGCAGCGGGATGTCCCACAGGATCGCCGCGGTCACGAACGCCGCCGCCGCGATGGCGCCGGCGATTCCCGCCGCGATGCGCTGACCCTTCGTCGTGCGCTCGGCCCGCGCGGCCGCGCGCTCGCCCCAGATGATCGCGCGCTCGAGCAGCCGCTCCGCGCGCTCGAACTCGAGCGCCAGCAGGCCGAGCCCGAGCAGGATCGTGGCGATGCCGGGCCCCGGGATTCCCGGGCCGGACATGATGATCCCGGCGATCACGAGCAGGACCCCGAGCACGACGACGCCGGCTCGGTGCACGATGTGACGCTGCTTGTGGCGCACCTTGCGCTCCCGCAGCTTGCGGATCAGGTCGGGGAGGTCGTCCGGGTCCGGGCCGGGGCGCGATCCGAGGTACTCCTTGTCGGTCACACAGGTCAACCTAGCCACTCTCCGAGCGGTAGGTGGGCGCCGGCCTCGGCGAGCGCGCCGGGGGCGGTCACCGGGAGCGCGGCCACCGTCACCCCACCGAGCCGCGCGATCGTCTCGCGGTTCGACACCTCGATCGGCTCTGGATTCGCGGGCCACGGCGTCATCACCACCCCCGCCACCTCCAAACCCGCAGTCCGCGCGGCCTCGATCGTCAGCAGCGAGTGGTTGATCGTCCCCAGGCCGGTGCGGGCGGCGATCACCAGCGGCAGACCAAGGTCCAGGGCCAGATCGCGGACCTGGTAGCCCGGCGTGATCGGCACGAGCAGGCCGCCCACGCCCTCGGCCACGAGGATGTCGCCGGGCACCGCGCGCGCCGCCTCCACGAGCAGCGCCGGCTCGATCGTGGTGCCCGCCAGCTCGGCGGCGTAGTGGGGCGAGAGCGGCGGCCCGAAGCGGTACGGGGCAACCTGCTCGGGCGTCTGCCGGCCACCAGCCGCCCCAGCCAGCAGCTCGTGGTCGGGCGGCCAGTCTCCGGCGGGCTCGTCCAGTCCCGTGACGACCGGCTTGAAGGCGCCTACGGCCTCGCCGCGGGCCACGAGCGCGGCGCACACCGCCGCGGCCACGACGGACTTGCCGGCCTCGGTGTCGGTCCCGGTAACGAACAGCCCGCGCATCCGGGCGGGCTCGTCAGGCGGCGTCGGCGAGGCCGTCGAACACGGCCGGGCGCTGCGGGCCGTAGGCGATGGTCGGCCCCGCGGACGCCGGCACCGCCGTCGCGAGCACCCGGGCCGCCTCGCGCAGCTCCGACTTCGTGTGGGACGCCATCACGGCCAAGCGCAGGCGCGACGTGCCCTCCGGCACCGTCGGCGGGCGGATCGCCTGCGCGAACACACCCCGCTCCAGCGCTCGCTCCGACGCGGCCATCGCGGCCTCGGCGTCCCCGACGATCAGCGGCACGATCGGCGTTTCACCCGGCTCGACGGACATCCCGGCCTCACCCAGCGCCTCGCGCAGCACTCCGGCGTTGCGCTGCAGCTTCTCCACCCGCCGGGGCTGCTCGCGCAGCAGCTCCAGCGCCGCCATCGCGGCGGCCACGGCCGGCGGAGACAGCGCGGTGGAGAAGATCAGCGTGCGCGCGGTGTTGATCAGGTACTTGGCCATCGGCGCGTCGCAGAGCACGTACGCCCCGTACGAGCCGAGCGCCTTGCCGAGCGTTCCGACGATCACGTCGACCTCGTCCTCCAGGCCATGCTCGGCCACCAGCCCGCGACCGCCCGGGCCGACGCAGCCGATGCCGTGCGCCTCGTCGACCATCACCCGCGCGTCGTAGCGCTGGGCCAGCTCGACGATCTCCCGCAGCGGCGCCATGTCGCCGTCCATCGAGAACACGCCGTCGGTGACGATCAGCGACCCGCGCCCCTCGGCCTGGCGCAGACCCCACTCGAGGTGGTCGACGTCGCAGTGGTCGTACACGAACGTCTCGGCGCGCGACAGCCGGCAGCCGTCGATGATCGACGCGTGGTTGAGCGCGTCGGAGAAGACCACGTCCCCCTCGCGCGCGAGCGCGGACACCACACCCGCGTTGGCGAGGAAACCGGACCCGAACAGCAGGCAGGCGTCTGCCCCCTTGAACGCCGCCAGCTGGTCCTCCAGGCGCCGGTGGATCGTCATGTTGCCCGAGATCAGGCGCGACGCTCCGGAGCCGGCGCCGTAGCGCATGGCCGCCTCGGCGGCGGCCTCGCGCACCCGCGGGTGGTCGGCGAGGCCGAGGTAGTTGTTGGAGCAGAGCAGCAGCACGGGCCGCCCATCCAGCAGGACACGCGGTCCCTGCGGCCCCGACACGCAGCGCAGCTTGCGGTACAGCCCCCGCTCGCGGATCTCCTCGAGTCGCTCCTCTATCTCACTCATTCCTAAGCCGCCTCCGGGTTGACGTGGACCACGTCCGGGAACGTGTTCGCGGCGCCGTCGGGGCGTGGCGGCACCGAGGTCTTCTTGCGGTGGCGCAGCTGCACCGCCGGGTTCCAGAAGTTGGCGTCCTCTTGCGAGTCGATCAGCTCGTCCACAGGGGTGCGGGGCGTGTCGCCGGCGAGCCAGCCGGAGCGGTTGTCGGGCCGCGGGTTGGCGCCGTTGTCGGGCTGGCGGGCCACGTTCAGCCCGAGCTCCTCGAACATCGCGCGGTCGTCCTCGGGCTCCGAGCCGAGCGTGGTCAGGAAGTTGCCCATCATCACGCCGTTCACGCCGGCCTTGACCGCCAGGGTGTGCAGCTCGCCGAGGTTCTCCACGCGCCCGCCGCAGAGGCGGAACAGCGCGCCCGGGAGGATCAGCCTGAAGATCGCGATCCATTTGACGGCGTCCCAGGGATCCATGTACTCGCGGTCGCCGAACTTCGTCCCGGGGCGCGGGTTGAGCATGTTGATCGGCACGCTGGTGGGGTCGATCTTCGCCAGCTGGAACGCCATCTCCACGCGCTGCTCGGGGGACTCGCCGAGGTTGAGGATGCCGCCGACGCACGTCTCCAGTCCGGCCTCCTCGACCGCAGCGATTGTGCGCAGCCGGCCCTCGTAACGGACCGTCGAGGACACCTCCGGGTAGTAGCTCTCGGCCGTCTCCACATTGTGGTGGACGCGCTGGATGCCGGCCTCTTTGAGCTGCTTGGCGCGGTCGACCGACATGTGGCCGATCGAAGCGCAGCGCTTCAGGTTGGTGTGCTCGGCCACGAGCTTGGCGCCCTCGACCACGTTCTGGAAGTCGCGCTTGGAGAGGCCTTGGCCTTGCGTGACCATGCAGAAGCGGTGCGCCCCGGCGGCCTCGGCCGCGCGCGCGTGCTCGAGGATCTGCTCGGGCGTCATCATCGCGTGCATCGGCGTGTCTGCCTCGGCGAAGCGCGACTGGGCGCAGAAGCCGCAGTCCTCGGCGCAACCGCCGGACTTGGCGTTCACCAGCGAGCACATGTCGGTGGAGTCGCCGAAGCGCTCGACGCGCACCTTCCAGGCACGCTCGATCAGCGCCTCGATCTCGGCGTGGTCGGTGATCTCGCCGAGTTGGAGCGCCTCTTCCTGGGAGATGAGCGGCGGCACCGGCCCTGAAGTTAGGTCCGCGGTCGGACGGAGTGGGGCCGCTACCGCCCTTGCCAGCGCGGTTTGCGCTTCTCCGAGAACGCCCGAACACCCTCGCGGAAGTCCTCGGACGCGAAGCAGGATTCGCGCAGCTCGACCAGCTCGCGTTCGACCGCCTCCGGCAGCGGCTGCGACAGCAGCGTGCGGATCACGCGCTTGTTGCCCGCCAGCGACAGCGGAGCGTTGGCCGCCACCTCCGTCGCCAGGTCGAGCACGCGCTCGTCGAGCCGCTCGGGCTCCACGACCTCGTTCACGAGCCCCATGCGCTCGCCGCGCTCGGAGTCGATGGTGCGCCCGACGTAGAACAGCTCCGCGGTGTTGGCCACGCCGCACACGTCGATGAACCTGCGCAGGCCGGTGTGCGAATAGATCAGGCCGAGCTTGGCCGGCGGCATGCCCAGCTTGACCCCGCTCGCGGCGATCCGGAAGTCGCACGCGAGGGCCAGCTCCAGACCCCCACCGATCGCGTGGCCGTTGATCTGGCCTATGACCGGATACGGATACGTGTCGAGCGCCGCCATCGCCTCCTGGAACGGGTGCGCCACCAGTCGCTCGGCGGCCTCCTCGAAGCGTCCCTCCTCGAACCCGCCGATGTCGTAGCCGGCGGAGAAGACCTTGCCCGACCCGCGGATCACCAGGCAGCGTGCCTCGAGCGTCCGCGTGTACTCGCCCAGCGCGTCGAGCAGCTCGTGGTCGAGCGCGCCGCGGCGCTCGGGGTTGGAGATGGTGAGCCGGGCGACGTCGGCGGCCGGCTCGTCGAGTTGAAGCTTCTCGGAACTCACTCCAGGACGACGAGCGTGTCGCCCTCCGAGACCGACTGGCCTTCGGCGCAGACGATCTCCTTGACCACCCCGTCGTCCTCGGCCTCGACGGGCATCTCCATCTTCATCGACTCGAGGATCACCAGGGTGTCTCCCTCGGTCACCTCCTGGCCCAACTCACACTCGACCTTCCAGACCGTTCCTGTGATGTGAGCCTCGACGTTGGGCAAGTCCACTCCTCCTGGTTTGCTGCGGGGTCGCGAGTGCGGGCAAGATACCCCCCATGCCACGGTACGCGCGCAACGGCGAGGTGAGCCTCGCCTACGACGTCTTCGGCGAGGGCGAGCGCGACATCCTCGTGACCTTCGGCTGGGTCGGCTCGTTCCAGAGCGCGTGGGAGCACCCGCCGCACGCGCGCTGGCTGGAGCGGCTGGCCACCTTCGGCCGGGTGATCATGTGGGACAAGCGCGGCACCGGGCTGTCCGAGCGGATGGCGCCCGACCGCCTGCCCACGCTCGAGGAGCGCATGGACGACATCCGCGTCGTGCTCGACGCCGCCGAGAGCGAGCGGGCGGTGGCCTTCGGGATCTCCGAGGGCGCGGCGCTGAGCGCAATGTTCGCGGCGAGTCACCCCGACCGGGTGTCGGCGCTGATCTTGCTCGGCGGGTTCGCCCGAACGCTGCACGGCGAGGGCTACGAGTGGGCCCCGACACGCGAGGTGGCCGACGAGTTCAACCGGCGCGTGGGCGAGACCTGGGGCGACAACGCCTGGCTGCTCGAGCTATGGGCACCCAGCGTGGCCGACGACCCCGTGGCCCAGGAGCAGTGGAACCGGATGCTGGTATTCGGAGGCACGCCGGCGACCGCGATCGCCTGGCTGGAGATGGTCCAGGACACCGACGTCAGGCACGTGCTGCCGACGATCCGCCAGCCATCGCTCGTGATCCACCGCGTGGACGACCGGATCGTTTCGGTCGAGCACGGGCGCTACTTGGCCGAGCACATCCCCGACGCGCGCTACGCGGAGCTGCAGCGGGCCGATCACCTCTGGTGGAACGACGGCGACGACATCCTCGACGAGGTCGAGTCGTTCCTGACCGGGACGACCGCGGCCCACGAGACGGACCGCGTGCTCGCGACCGTGCTGTTCACGGACATCGTGGACTCCACCACGCGCGCCGCGGAGCTGGGCGACCGCCGCTGGGGCGACCTGGTGGAGGAGCACGACCGGCTGGTCCGAGCGCGCCTGGAGCGCTACCGGGGCCGCGAGGTCAAGACGCTCGGCGACGGCTTCCTCGCCACCTTCGACGGGCCCGGCCGCGCGATCCGCTGCGCCGCCGACCTGCGCGACGGCGTACGCCGGCTGGGGCTGGAGGTTCGCGCCGGCCTGCACACCGGCGAGTGCGAGGTCGCGGGTGACGACATCCGCGGCATCGCGGTCAACATCGGCGCGCGCGTGGGCGCCATCGCCGACCCGGGCGAGGTGCTCGTCTCCCAGACCGTCAAGGACCTGGTCGCCGGGTCGGGCCTCGACTTCGAGGACCGCGGCGAGCACGAGCTCAAGGGCGTGCCCGGCTCCTGGCGCCTCTACTCGGTCGGGTCCTGATGATCCTCGCCATCGACCAGGGCACCTCGGGCACGACCTGCCTGGTGTTCGACGCGGAAGCCCATGTGATCGGCCGCGCCTACCGGGAGTTCACCCAGCACTTCCCGCGCCCGGGCTGGGTGGAGCACGACGCGGCCGAGATCTGGGACGTGACCCGCGCCGTGGCCGGCGACGCGCTGGACGCGGCCGGCGTCGACGGCCGTGCGCTCGCCGGCATCGGCATCACCAACCAGCGCGAGACCGTGGTGGCGTGGGACCGCGCCACCGGCGAGCCGCTGCACCGCGCGATCGTCTGGCAGGACCGGCGCACGGCGGCCCGCTGCGACGAGCTGCGCGAAGCGGGTCGCGAGCCCCTCGTGCGCGAGCGGACCGGTTTGGTGCTCGACCCCTACTTCTCCGGTACGAAGATCGAGTGGCTGATCCGCCACGGGGATGTGCCGGCCGACGCCGCCTTCGGGACGATCGACTCGTGGCTCGTGTTCAAGCTCACCGGCGCTCACGTGACCGACTACTCGAACGCCTCGCGCACGCTGCTGTTCGATATCGGCCGGCTGAGCTGGGACGGCGAGCTGTGCGACCTCCTCGGGGTGCCGCCCGCCAGCCTGCCCGAGCCGCGCGCGAGCGCCGAGGTCTACGGCAACACCGGCGAGTTCGGCGGGTCGGTGCCGGTGGCCGGCATCGCCGGCGACCAGCAGTCGGCGCTGTACGGGCAGGCCTGCCTCGAGCGCGGACTCGGGAAGAACACCTACGGGACCGGCAGCTTCGTCCTCCAGAACGCGGGCACCGTGCTGCCGGCACCGTCGGACGGGCTGCTGACGACCGTCGCGTGGGGCGTCGACGGGCGCGTGGACTACGCGCTCGAGGCGGCGATCTTCGTGACCGGCGCCGCCGTGCAGTGGCTGCGCGACGGGCTCGGGATCATCGGCGCCGCGGCGGAGACCGAGGAGCTGGCCCGCTCGCTCGACTCCAACGACGGCGTCTACCTGGTGCCCGCGTTCGCCGGGCTGGGCTCGCCGCACTGGGACCCGTACGCCCGCGGGACGATCACGGGGCTCACGCGCGGCACCGGGCGCGCCCATCTGGCGCGGGCGGCGCTGGAGGCGATGGCGTACCAGACGGTGGACGCGCTGCGCGCGATGGAGGATGCTTCCGGCGTGGTGCTGGGAGAGCTGAAGGCGGACGGCGGCGCGGTCGTCAACGGCTGGCTGATGAAGTTCCAGGCCGACGTGCTGGGCGTGCCCGTGGTGGTGCCCGAGGTGTCGGAGACGACCGCGCTCGGCGCCGCCTACCTCGCCGGCGTGGCGACCGGCGCGTGGACGGAGGCCGACGTCCGCTCGATGTGGCGGCAGGCCGCTCGGTTCGAGCCGTCCATGTCGGCGGACGAGCGCGAGACGCTGCTGGCCGGCTGGCGGCGCGCGCTGGACCGCGCCGGCAGTAACGAAGACGACCGGATCGGGTAAAAGGGCCCAGGGATGAAGGCGCAGGTGTACAAGGACCCCCGCCCGGCCGAGCACTTCGCTCGCTTCCACGAGCGGACCCGCAGCCGCCGCCCGGACTGGGTCTACGACGCCGTTCGGCTGGTGCTCACGCCCTATCTGCTGCTCTTCTACCGGGCGCGCTGCATCGACTCGCGCAACATTCCCGCCGACGGCCCGGTGATCATCGCCCCGAACCACTTCTCGTTCCTGGATCACTTCTTCGTCGCCGTCTACCTGCGCCGCAAGGTGCACTTCATGGCCAAGTCGCAGCTGTTCCAGCCGCCGATGCAGTTCATCTACACCCACGGCGGCGTGTTCCCGGTGCGGCGCGGGCACGCCGACCAGGAGGCGTTCAAGACCGCGCACGCGGTGCTGGCGCGCGGCGACATCGTGGTCATGTACGCCGAGGCCGGGCGCTCGCGCACCGGCGAGCTGAACAAGCCGCGTCACGGCCTCGGGCGCCTGGCGCTCGAGACGGGCGCCACCGTGGTCCCGACCGCGATTGCGGGCACCGAGCGCGTGCGCAATTGGAGGCGCTTCCAGTTCCCCAAGGTGACCGTGCAGTTCGGCGAGCCGCTGCGTTTCGAGCAGGTCGCCGAGCCCACCCGCGAGCAGGCCCAGGCCGCCTCTGAGATCGCCTTCGAGCAGGTGCGCTCGATGCACGGCCGCCTGCGCACCGAGGGCCGGCGCGGCGCCGTGCGCGCCGCCCGCGCCGCCCGCCGCGCTGCGGAGGGCGCCGCCGAGGGTGCCGCGCGCCGGCCGGTCGGCGCCGACTAGCGGCGCGTCGCGCCCACGCGCTCGGGCGCGTTGCTCTCCACGAACTCCACGACCTCCGCGAGCGAGAGGCCGGGCCGCGGGACCACGATCAGCCGGTCCACGCCGAGCTCGCCGTAGGCGCCGACCACCTCCTCGTCGAGCGGGCGCGACGGCGAGATCGAGATGTGCAGCGGCCGGTCGCGGCCGACGCGCTCAGTCGCCTCGCGCAGGCCGTCACGTTGCTCGGCCATGGCCCGCAGTCCGATCAGGAACCCGTACCAGCCGTCCGCGTCGCGCGCGGCGCGCAGGTGCGCCCGCGCGCTGTGACCGCCGATCACCACCGGCAGCGGGCGCTGCACCGGACGAGGGTGCGCGTCCACGCCCCCGAAGCGCACGTGGGACCCGCCGTAGGCCGGCGCCTCGTCCTCCCACAGGCTGCGCATGGCGGCCAGGTACTCGTCAGCCCGGGCGCCGCGACCGGCCATCGGCGTGCCGATCGCGGTCATCTCGGGCTCGAGGTACCCGACCCCCAGGCCAACGATCAGCCGTCCGCGGGCGACCACGTCGAGGCTGGCGATCTGCTTCGCCAGCACGACCGGGTTGCGCTGCGGGAGGATGATCACGCCGGTGCCGAGCAGGACGCGCTCGGTGTGGGCGGCCAGGTGGGCGAGCGCGACCAGCGGGTCGAGGATCGGCTCGTCCGGTTCCATCGGCGATGGCTCCACGCGTGGGCTCGGTACCACCACGTGCTCGCCGGCCCAGAGTGAGTCGTATCCGAGCCGCTCGGCCAGCGCCGCGATCTGCGCCGCGGCCCCGGGCTCTGCGCAGGCATGCGAGTTTACGGCGAACAGGCCAATCGTCGGTGCGCTCACGACGAAGATCGTAGGCCCGCCTGACACCCTTCCGCCGGTGCTGCGCCGCACCCGCCTGTTCCTGGTCGCCTTCGTGCTCGTCGCGGGGGTCACGCTCGCCGGCCTCGCCTTCACTGGGGAGGACGACCCGCCGAGCTTCGGCCCGGTAACCATCGACCCCGGCGAGCCCGACCCGTTCGGGTACGAGCCGGACCGCGAGGCGGAGTTCGCTGAGCGGGCGACCGCCGGGCACAGCCACGTGCTGTACGCGAAGAGCCCCGGCGGGGTGTTCGCCACCGGCCGGCGCGTGGCGCGCTTGCGCCCAGCGGTCGAGGACGCGGCGCGCGTCGCCGGCGTGGATCCGGACCTGCTCGAGGCGATCGTGTTCCTCGAAAGCGCCGGCAGCCCGGCCGCTCGGGCGAGCGACGACCTCGAGGGGGCGGTCGGGCTCACGCAGATCCTCGCGGAGACGGCCACGAGCCTGCTCGGGATGCGCGTGGACGTGGCCGCGAGCGAGCGGCTTACGCGGCGCATCTCCCGGCGCGGTCCGCTGCCGCGACTGCTGCGCCGGCGCCGCGAGGTGGACGAGCGCTTCGACCCGCGCAAGGCGCTGGCGGGCGCCGGCCGCTACCTGAAGCTCGCCGAGCAGCGCTTCGGACGCGACGACCTGGCCGTCGTCTCCTACCACATGGGCATGGGCAACCTCGAGAACGTGCTCGCCGCCTACGGGGAAGACGACGTGCCCTGGGCGCAGGTCTACTTCGACGCGACCCCGCGCGATCACCCGGACGCCTACCGGCTGCTGTCCGGCTTCGGCGACGACTCGGCGACCTACCTGTGGCGCGTGTACGCGGCCCGCGAGATCATGCGCCTCTACCGGGACGACCCGGCCGAGCTGCGCCGCCGCGCCCGGCTGCAGACGGCGAAGGCCTCGGCCGAGGAGCTGCTGCACCCGCGCGCCGAGACCGCGGTCTTCGGCTCCGCCGACGACCTGGAGGACGCCTACCAGGCCGGCGAGCTGCGGCCGTTCACCGGCATCCGTGGCATGCGCCTGGATCGGCAGGCGGGCGAACTGGCCAAGCGGCTCGACGCGGAGCCCCGGCTGTATCGCGGCCTGCGGCCCGAGGCCTACGAGCTGGCGGTGTACCTGGCGGCCGGGGTGCGCGCCGTG
Source organism: uncultured Thermoleophilaceae bacterium (assembly GCA_963716215.1). Taxonomy (GTDB): domain Bacteria; phylum Actinomycetota; class Thermoleophilia; order Solirubrobacterales; family Thermoleophilaceae; genus JACVRW01. Next base: position 1,121,543 of record OY970298.1, read on the forward strand.
TCGGGAACGAACGCGTCGCTGACGGTCACCAGCACCGTGCGCGACCTGGACTACCAGCGCCTGCTGGTGCGCGACAACGCGTTCGCAACGCGCGAGTACTCGCTGCACACCACCGGCTTCGCTTTCGACGTCCGCCGCGACTACGCCAGCCGATCCCAAGCCGTGGCGTTCCAGTACATGCTCGACCGCCTCCAGTCGCTCAACCTGATCGCGTGGGTGCGCGAGCCGGGCGCGATTCACGTGACGGTCTCGAGCGAGGGCGGGCAGTTGATTCAGTAGACCTCGTCGAGCTGCTGCCAGGCCTCCCAGTCGTGCCCCGGAACGATCAGCGCCTCGGGGGTCTCGGTGGCGTACTGACGGATCTCGCGCAGCGAGCGCCGGAACAGGTGCTCGTCCTCGGTGCGGTAGGGGAGGTGGGTGTCCTCGAGCGTGCGACGCAGGTAGATCGCGTCGGCCGCGACCAGCACCTCGCCGCTGGTCGTGCGCAGGACTACCGACAGGTGCCCGAGCGTGTGACCAGGCGTGTAGACAGTGCGCACGCTGCCGTCGCCGAACAGGTCGAACGAGCGCGCGAAACCGGAGAAGGACTGGGCGTTCGGCCCCTCGAAGTCGAGCAGGCGGTAGTCGAAGCCGTGGTCGAACTGACGCTTGACGTAGCCGTGGAACTGCCCTTGGCTGGAGGCGGCGGCCCACTCGGCCGAGCTGACCACGAACGTCGAGTCGGGGAACTCGGAGATCGCGCTCGCGTGATCGCTGTGGAGGTGGGTCATCACCACGACCTTCACGGCCGACGGCTCGATGCCCCGCTTGCGCAGCTGGGCCGGAGCCGCCTGGTCCGGCGTCATTCGCACGTCCTTGAAGGTGAACCCCGACACCCGGCCGAGGTTCGCCTGGGGCCGGGCCGCGACCGACGAGTGGAAGCCGGTGTCGATCAGAATCGGCCCGACGCCCGGGTGCTCCACGAGGAAGGCCGGCACCGGCACGTTCAGCCACTCCTCCTTCTTGACGCCGAGACCGAACGCGCGGCGCCACGCGAGGCGGCCCGGCTCGCGGAGGAACCAGGGCTCCGGGCCGATCATCTCGCCCGTCAGCAGGGGGTGCAGGCGGACGCGCGCCTCGGGTCGGCCACCCGGCAGCGGGAGCTCAGCGGGACGGGGCTCGGCGGCGGTGGCCATCTGGCGAGACCATAACCGCCTCCCACCATTCGATCTGCTGGCGCTCCGAGGTGATTCCGGCGTCGAGCGCCAGCCGCGGTCCGTCCGGGACGGACTCGTCCATCGAATCGCGGATCGCCTCGTACTCGGCGAGCTTGCGCCGGTGCGCCTCGATCTGGACCGGCGCCAGCTCGGCGGGGTCGGCGCCGAAGAAGAGCTTGAGCAGCGCGGGCGCGCGCAGCTCCAAGATCGCGTCGGTGGGCTCGGCGCGCCACCGCTCGAGCGCGCGCCGCCCCTCGTCGGTGATCGAGTAGAGCTTGCGGCGCCGACCGTCCTGCTCGCGCTGCTCGGTCAGCAGGCCGGCCTTGGCGAGGCGCTCCGGCTCGGTGTAGAGCTGCGCGTGCTGGAGCGTCCAGAAGTGGCCTACCGACCGGGCGACCATCTGCTTGAGCCGGTACGGGGTGGTTTCGCCGGCCCACTCCACGAAGCCGAGGACGATGAACGAGATCGGTGTGAGACGGGGCTCTTGCATTAGTCCAAAGTAGACGGTACATTCTCGACCATGGCTACGGCAATGTCGCAGACGACCACGACGGACGTCCGCCTGGGGTGGACCAGCCTCGAGGAGGAGACCGCGGTCGACAGCCTGCGCGTGACCGGGCGCCTGCCCGGCTGGCTGTCCGGCGCGCTCGTGCGCGTGACGCCGGCCAAGCTCGAGGTCGGCGAGCGCCGCCTCGACCATTGGTTCGACGGGATCGCGATGCTCAACCGCTTCGGCTTCGCAGATGGCAGCGTGTCGTACCGCAGCCGCTTCATCGACAGCGTGGCCTACCGCGACGCGCAGGAGGGCGAATGGCGCCACGGCGGGTTCGCCACCGACCCGTGCCGCACCCTGTTCCAGCGCGTGCAGTCGATCTTCTCGCCGGACGTGACGGACAACCCGAACGTGAACCTCGCGCGCATCGGTGAGCGCTACATCGCGATGACGGAGACACCCATGCCCGTCGAGTTCGACGCCGAGACGCTCGCGACGGTCGGACAGCTCGGCTACGCCGACAAGCTCAAGGCGCACGTGACCACGGCGCACCCGCACCACGACGTCGAACGCGACGAGCTCGTCAACTACGTCGCCCACTTCTCGCGTGTGAGCGAGTACGTGCTCTACGGCCTGCCAGCCGGCTCGTCGGAGCGCCGGGTAATCGGGCGCGTGCCGGTGAAGGAGCCCGCGTACATGCACGCCTTCGGCATGAGCGGGCGCCATCTGATCCTCACCGAGTACCCGCTGCGGGTGAACCCGCTGAAGCTGGCGTTCGGCGGCAAGCCGTTCATCCAGAACTACGTCTGGCGTCCTGAGCAGGGCACGGCGTTCCAGGTCGTCGACCGCGAGACCGGCGCGCTGCGGGGCACGTACGAGACGGAGGCGTTCTTCTGCTTCCACCACGTCAACGCGTTCGAGCGCGACGGCGAGCTGGTGGTGGACCTGATCGCCTACGCGGACGCGTCGATCATCGACGCCCTCTACCTCGACGCGGACGGCCCGCGCGGGACGCTCCCGCGGACCGAGCTGCGCCGCTACGTGATCGACCTCGACGGCGGAACGGTGACCTGGGAGAAGCTCGCCGAGGACGTCGAGCTGCCGCGCATCGACTACGGGCGGCGCAACACGCGCGACTACGCCTTCGCGTACTGCTCGCGCAGCGCGGACACGTGGTTCGACCAGCTCGTGAAGGTCGACGTGACCGGGGGCCCGGAGCGCGTCTGGGCCGCGCCCGGCTGCCATCCGGGCGAGCCGATCTTCGTACGCGAGCCGGGCACCGAGGCCGAGGACGCCGGCGTGGTGCTGTCGGTGGTGCTCGATACGCAGGCGCGGCGGTCGTTCCTGCTGGTGCTCGACGCCGGCAGCTTCGAGGAGCTCGCGCGCGCCGAGGCGCCGCACCACATCCCGTTCGGGTTTCACGGCCAGTACGTTGGATAGGCTTTCCGGCCATGCCGTCCGAACGCTTCGTAGAGGCTCTCAACGAGCAGATCGGCCGTGAGTTCAACGCGGCCCACCAGTACACGGCCGTGGCCGCGTACTACGACCGGCTGACCTTCCCGCGGCTGGCCGCCTTCTTCTTCGAGCAGGCCGAGGAGGAGCGCGGGCACGCGATGAAGATGGTCAACTACCTGCGCGACACCGGCGCCGACCTGAAGCTCGGGGCCGTGGCTGCTCCCAAGGCGGAGTTCTCGGATCACGTCGAGCCGATCAAGCTCGCGCTGGAGCACGAGCGCAAGGTGACCGTGTCGATCGCGTCGCTGTTCGAGATCGCGCGCGACACGAACGACTTCGCCAGCGAGGGCTTCATGCAGTGGTTCGTGGACGAGCAGGTCGAGGAGGAGTCCACGATGGAGGCGCTCCTGCAGGTCGCCGAGCGGGTGCGCGAGTACCCGATGATGCTCGAGGAGTTCCTCGCGCGTGACGGCGACGATCTGAGCGGCGGCTAGACCCGAGCGACTTCGCGCTCGCGCCAGGAGCGGCGCAGCAGCGGCTCGTACTTGTGGAGGCTCGGCGGCACGCCCTGAAGGTGGGCGGGCAGCGGCTCTTCGACGGGGATGCCCAGCGCTCGCAGCAGCTGATCGTCGGCGATCTTGCGTGCGGGGCAGTTGCGGCAGCGGGGCGTCGAGCGGCAGCACTTCACGACACGTCGCACGGTATCAGACTTCTTAGGGTTGCCTAATGAGGCTGGCTGGCTACGCTGCCCCGGCCATGCCCTCGAAGCTCTTCCAGCCCGGCCTGCTCGACGGCCAGGTCGCGATCGTGAGCGGGGGCGGCTCGGGGCTCGGGCGCGCGACGGCGATCGAGCTGGCCGCGCTGGGGGCCGAGGTCGTGGTGTGCGGGCGGCGCGCCGAGCCGCTCGCCGAGACCGCGGCGGTCGCCGACGGGGGTCGCGTCGAGCCGCGCACGTGCGACATCCGCGAGGAGGACCAGGTCGAGGCGCTGGTCGACGGGGTGCTGGAGCGCCACGGCCGCATCGACCTGCTCGTCAACAACGCCGGCGGCCAGTATCTGACGCCCGCCGAGGACATCACGCCGAAGGGCTTCCGCACGGTGATGCGCCTCAACGTGGAGGGCACCTGGCTGATGACCCACGCGGTCGCGACCAAGGCCATGGTGCCGGAGTCCCGGGGCGGCAAGATCGTGAACGTCACGCTCTCGCCCCACCACGGCCTCCCTGGCATGGCGCACTCCTCGGCGGCGCGCGCGGCGGTCGAGAACCTGACCCGCGTGCTGTCGATCGAATGGGCTCGATTCGGGATCAAGCTGACCGCGCTGGCGGCCGGCCACTTCGCCACCGACACACTGCTGACCAAGTACCCGAAGCCGGTGGTGGAGGGGGTGGCCGGCACGATCCCGCTGGGGCGGCTCGGCACCGAGGAGGAGTTCGCGTGGATGGTCGCCTACGTGGCCAGCCCGGCCGGCGACTACCTGTCGGGCGCGGTGCTGACGATCGACGGCGCGCGCGACAACTGGTTCGGGTCCTGGCCGCCGGGCGGGCTGGCAGACGCGGGCGGCAAGCCACTCGCCGAGGAGCGCAGGCCGAAGCCGTGAACGTCCCGGAGCTGAGCACCGAGCGGCTCGTGATGCGCGGGTTCCGCGAAGACGACATCGACGCGTGGGCCGCGATCTCCGCCGACGCCGAGACCACGCGCTGGGTCGGCGACCCCGAGGGACTCTCGCGCGGTGGAGCGTGGCGCCTGATGGCCTACATGCTGGGCCACTGGGAGCTGCGCGGCTACGGCCAGTGGGCACTCATCGAGCGGGACACCGGCGAGCTGGTCGGCCGCACGGGACTGCTCTACCCCGAGGGCTGGCCGGGCCTGGAGGTCGGCTGGCTGGTGGGCCGCTCGCACTGGGGGCGCGGGTTCGCTCCCGAGGCGGGCAGGGCCACGCTCGAGTGGGCCCATGATGCGCTCGGCGTCGACCACGTGATCAGCCTGATCGAGGACTCGAACGAGCGCTCCCAGCGTGTGGCGGAGAAGCTCGGCATGCAGGTGGAGGGCCGCACCCGGATTCTCGACGACACGATCGAGGTGCGCGTGTTCGGCGTCGATCTGGGTAGCCCGAAAGCATGACTCCTGAAGAGCGCTCGAGCTCGAGCGACGACGATCCTCTGGTCAGCGAGGAGGAGCTCGCCGCCGCGGCGGAAGCCGCGCGCATCGGCGGCCGGCGTCCGGACTACGACATCGACGACGACCACCGAGGCGACGAGAGCTGGCGGCCGCTCGAAGAGGCCGGACAGGGGGAGGCCGAGGGCTTCGAGCTGGCGGAGCACGACCTGATCGAGGAGGCCTCCCACGGCGAGGAGGCGCGCAGCCCCGAGCTGGATGCGTTCACGCCCGAGGCGGAGTCCGACGAGGTGGGCATCGTCTACGGCGAGGCCGACGAGGTCGATCCGACCGAGGACGACGACCGCTAGCGCCGGAGCAGCGTCGAGAGCACGACCTCGGTGACCGTCCGCGTGATGCCTTCGGTCGAGCGGATCCGCTCCAGCGCCGACTCGAGGTCCTTGGTGTCCGTGGCGCGCACGTGGATCATCGCGCTCGCCTCGCCGGCCACCGTGTGGGCGGAGACCACGCCCGGCTCCTTCTCCACCGCCCGCCTGATCGACTCGCCCGGCATGCGCCCGTCGCAGTAGAGGTCCACGAACGCCTCGGCGTGCCAGCCGAAGGCGGCCGGATCCACGATCGCGGTGTACCCGCGCAGGACGCCGTCGGCCTCCAGCCGGTCGACGCGTCGCTTCACCGCCGGGGCCGTCAGGTGCACGTGTTGGCCGATGTCCTTGAAGGAGCGCCGCGCGTTCTCGCGCAGCAGCACAACGATTGTGCGGTCGATGTCGTCCATGAGGGGGTGAATTGTCGCACTTCTGCAACAAATCGGCGTTGTCCAGCGACATTTATGCGGCAATCATTTAGCAATGGCGACTACCACCGTTCCCGTACCCCACGCACCCGCCGACGATCGCATGCCGGTCCACGGCATCGACCACGTCGAGTTCTACGTCGGCAACGCGGCGCAGGCGGCTCACTTCTTCACGCGCGCGTACGGCTTCACGGAGACGGCCTACGCGGGCCTCGAGACCGGTCGCCGTGATCGCGTTTCGCACGTGCTGGAGCAGGGGCGCATCCGCCTGGTGCTCACGGGGACGCTGATGGGCGGCGACGAGATCGCCGACCACCACACTCGCCACGGCGACGGCGTGCACAAGATCGCGCTGAGCGTGCCCGATGCCGCGGCGGCGTATGAGCACGCGGTCGCCCACGGGGCGCGCGGGGTGCAGACGCCGCACTGGGCCGAGGACGAGCACGGCCGCGTCCAGCTCGCTTCGATCGAGACCTACGGCGACACGCTGCACCTGTTCGTCCAGCGCGAGGCCTACGACGGGCCGTTCCTCCCGGGCTTCGTCGCCCGCGAGGAGGCGCCGGCCGACCCGGACGGCCTGCTGCTGATGGCGATCGACCACATCGTCGGCAACGTCGAGCTCGGCCACATGGAGGAATGGGTCGGGTACTACGAGCGCGTCTTCGGTATGACCGAGATGATCCACTTCTCCGACGAGGCCATCTCGACCGAGTACTCGGCGCTGATGTCGAAGGTCGTCACGGACGGCAGTGGCCGGCTCAAGTTCCCGATCAACGAGCCGGCGGAGGGCAAGCGCAAGTCGCAGATCGAGGAGTACATCGACTTCTACCGCGGCGCCGGGGCCCAGCACATTGCGATGGCCACGCGCAACATCGTGCGCTGCGTCGCCGAGCTGCGCGAGCGCGGCGTCGAGTTCCTCACGATCCCCGATGAGTACTACGACGAGGTGCCCGAGCGAATCGGGGAGATCGACGAGCAGATCGAGGACCTGCGCCGGCTCGGCATCCTCGTGGACCGCGACGACGAGGGTTACCTGCTGCAGATCTTCACCAAGCCGGTCGGCGACCGGCCCACGGTCTTCTTCGAGATCATCGAGCGACACGGTGCGCGCGGCTTCGGGGAGGGCAACTTCAAGGCCCTCTTCGAGGCGATCGAGCGGGAGCAGGACAAGAGGGGGAACCTCTAAGGCATGCGCTACGCAACGCTGGGCGACATCCCGGGCAAGCGTCACACGCAGGTGCGCCGCAACGGCGACGGATCGCCGCTGCTGGTGGAGGAGGTGATGGGCTACGAGGGCTTCTCGGGCAACGAGTCGATCCTGCTGCACCTCCAGTCGCCCTGTCGGCTCGACCGCGTCGGCGACTTCCGGCCGATCGAGCGCGAGGAGTGGGTCCCGGACGCTCACGTGCACCGGCTCGCCGACGCCAATCTGGTCGAGCCGGGCGGCGACCCGGTCTCGGGCCGGCGGCTGCTGATGTGGAACGGGGACATCGAGGTCTCGGTCTGCAAGCCGACCGAGGAGCTGGACGGCTACTACCGCAACGGCGAGGGCGACGAGGTGATCTACGTGCACCGCGGCCACGGCGTGCTGCGTACGGTCTTCGGGCGCGTGCCGTTCCGGGAGCGCGACTACCTGGTGATCCCGCGCGGGACCACGCACACGTTCGAGCTGCCGGCTTCCGAGGAGCAGTTCTGGGTGTGCTTCCACACGCCCGGGGAGATCGAGACGCCGAACCGCTACCGCAACCGCTACGGCCAGCTGCTCGAGCACGCGCCGTTCTCCCAGCGGGACTTCCACGCGCCGGCGGAGCTGGAGACCTACGACGAGAGCGGGGAGTTCCACGTGACCGTCCGGGTGCGCGACGGCTTCCAGGAGTACGTGCTCGACCGGCACCCGTTCGACGTCGTGGGATGGGACGGCTACGTCTGGCCGTACACGTTCAACGCCGACGACTTCGAGCCGCGCGCCGGGCGCTTCCACCTGCCGCCGCCGGCACACCAGACTTTCCAGGGGCCGAACTTCGTGATCTGCACGTTCGCGCCGCGGATGCTCGACTGGGACCCGGAGGCGGTCACGCTGCCCTACCACCACTCGAACATCCAGTCGGAGGAGGTCATGTTCTACGCCGCGGGCGACTACGCCGCGCGCAAGGGCGTGGACCAGGGCTTCATCACGCTGCACCCGTCGGGCCTGCCGCACGGGCCGCAGCCGGGCGCGGTCGAGAAGGCGCTCGGCAAGCCGTCGACGGACGAGCTCGCGGTCATGTGGGACACGTTCCGCCCGCTGCGCCTGGCCGCGCTGTGGCGCGACGTCGACAAGCCGGACTACGCGTACTCGTGGAACCCGGAGCGGGCGGAGGCGCCGGCAGGGCGCTGAGGCTGGGCTGGGGCCCTTGGGCCCGGGCCAACGGCAGCAAGGAGGGGTCGGCCCGTCTTCGCGAGGCCAGCTCGAGCGAGTGTGGGCACCCAAACCGTGGCATATCCACGGTTCCGGGGCCCAGGCGGCCCCGGGCGGCCTCTTGGGCGCGGGCCAACTGCAGCAAGGAGGGGTCCGGTCCGTCTTCGCGAGGCCAGCTCGAGCGAGTGTGGGCCCCGACCATCTCCATATGCGGCACGCTCGGTGCCCGCACTCCCGGTGCGGGCACCGCCTACTTGCCGCTGTTTGCGCCCGGCCCTAGCCCACGCTCTTCCCCATCACGCCCACGAGCTTCGTGATCTCGTCGGCGAACGCGGCGAAGCGCGATGTGGGGATCAGCTGAGGGGCGTCGCAGAGCGCCTCCTCGGGCGCGGGGTGCGCCTCGACGATGATGCCGTCGGCGCCCGCCGCCACCGCCGCGCGTGCCAGCGCCGGCACCAGCTCGCGGCGGCCGGCCGGGTGGGAGGGGTCGACGATCACCGGCAGGTGGGTCTCCTCCTGGAGCACCGGCACCGCGCTGATGTCGAGCGTGAACCGGGTCGAGCGCTCGAATGTCTTGATGCCCCGTTCGCACAGGATCACGCGCGGGTTGCCCTCCTTGAGGATGTACTCCGCGGCCATCAGCAGCTCCTCGAGTGACGCCGACGAGCCGCGCTTGAGCAGCACCGGCTTGTCGGTCTTGCCGACCTCGGCGAGCAGCAGGAAGTTCTGCATGTTGCGGGCGCCGATCTGGAGCACGTCGGCCGTCGCCACGACCTCGTCGAGCTGCCGCGGGTCCAGCACCTCGGTAACCAACGGCAGCCCGGTGTCCTCGCGCGCCTCGGCGAGGATCGCCAGCGCCTCGGAGCCGAGCCCCTGGAAGCTGTAGGGGGAGGTGCGCGGCTTGAAGGCGCCGCCGCGCAGCATCGTCGCCCCGGCCGCGTTGACCACGCGCGCGGTCTCCATCGTCTGCTCCCGGGACTCCACCGTGCAGGGGCCCGCGATCAGGCCGAAGTAATCGCCTCCGATCCTCCGCCCGCGCACCTGGATCGTGGTCCGGTCGGGGGACGCGTCGGCCGACACCAGCTTGTACGGCTTGCTGACCGGCAGCACCTTCTCCACGCCCGGGATCTCCTCGAGCCCGAGGCTGCGGATCATCTCGCGGTCGCCGAACGCGCTGATCACGATCGAGTCCCGGCCCGGCGCCACGCGCCCGTAGGAGCCGGCCTCGCTCAGGCGCAGCAGCACGCTCTCGACCTGGTCGTCGGACGCCTGCCCGCCCATCATGATCAGCTGCTGGAGCTCTGCCGATTCGTCGACGGGCATCCAGCCAGTCTAGGCCGTACCGCTTACCCGAGCCATACGCGGCGCAGCTCCGCGCCGACTTGGGCCGTGACCTCGCCGGAATCCCACTCGGCCACCCCCGCGCAGCCCCGCACTGGCTCCACCCCGCGCACCGCGCCGGTGAGGAAGACCTCGTCGGCGGCGGCGAGGCGGTCCATGCCGATGGCCTCCTCGCGCACCTCCAGGCCGAGTCCGCGCGCGACCTCGATCGCCTGTGCCCTGGTGATGCCGGGGAGCAGGCGCCCGTCGGCCGGCGGCGTGGTCAGCGCCCCGGCGTGCACCGCGAACAGGCTTCCCCGCGAGCCCTCGAGCACCGCGCCGTCGGCGTCCACCACGAGCGGCACCGCGGGCGCGGCGTCGCCCTCGGCTCGCTCCAGCAGCCGCCGGTCGGCCCACTTGTGGGCGCCGATCCCCCCGGCCACGGTCACGGGCCACAGCTCCACGGCCCGATCACGGTCCGGGAACACGAGCGCCGCCTCGACGTCGGCGACCCTCACGCTCGCCTCCACACCGGCCTCGCCGGGCACCACGGTCAGCCGCAACCGCCCCAACCGTGTGCCGGCGGCAGCGTCGGCCACCAGCTCGCGCGCGCGCGCCGGCACCGGCTGTCCGTAGAGGGCGTCCAGGCTCGCCTCGAGGCGACCGAAATGGGCATCCAGCGCCAGCGGACTGCCGTCCACGACCAGCGTGGTCTCGAACACGCCCTCGGCCGGATCCGGCATCGGCCCGTCGAGCTGAGTCGAGATGGGGGTGGCCGGTTGGTGTGTGTCGTGCGACATTGGGAATAGCCTTGCTTGCCCCGGTGACCACAGAAACACCTGCAGACACGGTGGCCGCGCCCGCGCGCAGCGGCCTTGCGGTGACCGTAGCCGATCTCCGCTGCCGCTATCGGCGGGATGGGCTGCGCGTGCTGCTCGGCAAGCTGTTCGGCCGGCTGCGCCACGCGCTCTACGCGCGCGAGGAGATCGTGGTGCTGAGGAAGGACCTCGGTCAGATCACCGAGATGGCCTCCTCGGAGGCGCTGCGCATCGAGGAGGTCGAGCGGCACCACCTGCCCGCCCTGTACGAGTTCAACGGCAAGCGCTGCAACTCCAAGGCGGACGCCCGCACCTACGCGGCGCTCGAGCGCGGGCACCGCGGCTTCGTGGGCTACGTCGGGGACGAGCTGGTGGGCTACTACTGGTGGGTCGACGCCGAGATCGACCCGGAGCACAAGGACATCAACCGCTACGGGCTGGGCATCGAGATGGGGCCGGGAGAGGTCTACGGCTTCGACTTCTTCATGCTCGAGGAGCACCGCGGCGACGGCAAGTCGATGGAGTTCCTCTACAAGATCGAGACCGGCTTGCGGGACCTGGGCTACGACACCCTGTGGGGCTACGTGATCGCCGGGAACAAGCCGGCACGCTGGCTCTACGGCCTGCGCGGCTACAAGTCCGTGCGGAAGGTCGAGTGCCGCCGGGTGCTCCGGCGCCGCACCACCCTGGAGACGTCCTCCGGCTGAAGCATCCGCTCCGTCTTGCCGATACCGTCTCGGCATGAGCGTTTCGGCGGATATCGAGCAGTTCATACTCAGCGAGTTGACGCAGGGACGCGGGATCACCGAGATCGATCCGGCGGAGAACCTGCTGAGCAAGGGGATCGTGGACTCGCACGGCGTGATGGAGCTCGTGGGCTTCCTCGAGGAGCGCTACGGCATCAGCATCGGCGACGAGGACCTCAGTCCCGAGAACTTCGAAAGCGTCGCGAGCATCGAGGCGTTCGTCGCCCGCAAGCGCAACGGGCAGACCTAGGAGCCGTTCATGCTGATGGAGTTGCTCTACCAGAGCGCGTCCAGCCGCCCGGACGACGTGGCGCTCGTGTACCGCGACGAACGCGTGACACACGCGGACCTGCTCGATCGCGCGGAGCGTCTCGCCGCAGGCCTCGCCAGCGAGGGCATCGCCGAGGGGGACGCCGTCGCGCTGCTGCTGCCCAACGACCCGACCTTCGTGGCGAGCTACTACGCGATCTCCGCGCTGGGCGCGATCGTGGTGCCGGTCAACCCCGCGTTCAAGCAGGAGGAGCTGGCGTTCTACTTCCGCGAGTGCGCCGTGCGAGCGGTGATCAGCGACGACCGCAGCGCCGGGGTGTGCGAGCGGATCGTGGCCGGCTGGGACGAGCCGGCCAAGGTGATCCCCACGAGCGCGGCCCACGGCCAGGCGCTCACGCTCGACATGCTGATGCAGACCGAGCCGGCCAAGCGCGAGCCGCGCTCGCCCGAGGAGCCGCTCGTCTACATGTTCTCCTCAGGCTCGACCGGCCGTCCCAAGCGCGTGGCGCGCACGCACGCGCAGCTGCGCGGCGAGGCGGAGTACTACGACTGGATGGGGATTACCCCCGAGGACAAGATCTTCTGCACGATCCCCCTGTTCCACACGTATGGCATGGGCTGCTGCATGCTCGCCGCCACCCGCACGGGCGCGACGCTCGTGATGCTGGAGGACCCCAACCCGTTCCTGCTGCGCCGCCAGCGGGCACTCGAGCTGCTCGAGTCCGAGGGCGTGACGATCTACCCCGGCGTGCCGTTCAACTTCCGCCTGATGGCCGAGGCGCCGGCGTCCGCCGACCTGTCGTCCATCCGCCTGGCCTTCTCGGCGGGTACGGCGCTGCCGCGCCCGTTCTTCGACGCGTTCCTCGACAAGTTCGGCGTGCCGGTCCGCCAGCTCTACGGCTGCACCGAGGCCGGGACGCTCACCGCCAACCTCGACGAGGACCCGGTCGCCACGTTCGAGGCGGTCGGGCGGCCGGTCGACGGCGTGGAGGTGCTGATCGAGGACGAGGAGGGCCAGCTGGTCCCGCCCGGCACCGTGGGCGAGATCGCCGTGAAGAGCCCCGGCCTCACCGACGGCTACTCGGACATGGAAGAGCTCAACCGCCAGGCGTTCAGGGACGGCTTCTTCCTCAGCGGCGACCTCGGTCAGCTCGACGAGGACGGGCGCCTGACGATCACCGGGCGCAAGAAGCTGCTGATCGAGGTCGGCGGCTACAAGGTCGACCCGATCGAGGTCGAGGACGTGGTGGCCGCCCACCCCAAGGTGGCCGAGGCGGTGGTCGTCGGAGTCGAGACGAAGGTTCAGGGCGAGGAGCTCGTGAAGGCCGTCGTGGTGCCCAACGACGAGATGGACGAGCGCGACCTGATCGGCTTCTGCCAGCAGCGTCTCGCGAACTTCAAAGTGCCCCAAGTTGTCGAATTTCGGGAGGAAATCCCGAAGAGTCCGCTCGGAAAGATCCTGCGTAAGTACCTGATCTGAAAAACCCGTCTCCAGGGCTCGCCGCTGCGCAGAAAGCGGTCTACCCTGAATCTCTTGAAGACGCTCCTGATCGACAACTACGACTCGTTCACCTACAACCTCTTCCAGCTGCTGGCGGAGGCCAACGGTGAGGAGCCGATCGTGGTGCGCAACGACGGCGGGACGTGGGCCGAGCTCGCCCGCGGGGAGTTCGACAACATCGTCGTGTCGCCCGGTCCCGGGCGCCCCGATCACGCCAAGGACTTCGGCGTCTGTGGCGACGCGATCCAGCAAGCGGAGGTGCCGCTGCTGGGCGTGTGCCTCGGCCACCAGGGCATCGGTCACTTCACCGGCGGCGAGGTGGTGCACGCGCCCGAGGTGATGCACGGGCGCCAGAGCGCCGTCTACCACAACGACTCGCCGCTCTTCGCCGGCATCCCGCAGGGCTTCCAGGTCGTCCGCTACCACTCGCTGTGCGTCCCCGAGCCGCTGCCCGAGGAGCTCGAGCCCACCGCCTGGACGGCCGACGGCGTGCTGATGGGCTTGGCGCACCGCTCGCGGCCGATCTGGGGCGTGCAGTTCCATCCCGAGTCGATCGAGACCGAGTGGGGCCGGCATCTGCTCGCGAACTTCCGCGAGCTGACGCTCAAGCACGCGGGCAGGCGCACGGCGCCGATGGCCGCCACCAGCAGCACCGGGGGCAACTGGTCGCCCCCGCAGCGCCCGCGGCTGCGGCTCCAGGTCGAGCGGCTCGACAAGGTCTACGACCCCGAGCAGGTCTTCGTGAACCTCTACGGGGACCACTCCTACGCCTTCTGGCTGGACAGCTCGAAGGTCGACGAGCGCTCGCGCTTCTCGTTCATGGGCGCGAGCGGCGGGCCGCTCAGCTCGGTCGTCACATACGACGTCGCGACCCGCCGCGTGAATGTGGCCCGCGGCGTGTCGAGCGAGGTCCACGACGAGTCGATCTTCGACTACCTCAGCCGCGAGATGAAGCGGCTGCGCTACCTCTCCGACGACCTGCCGTTCGACTTCAACTGCGGCTTCGTCGGGTACTTCGGCTACGAGCTGAAGGCCGACGTCGAGGGCGATCTGCCGCACCAGTCGGCGATGCCGGACGCGGCGTTCATCTTCGCCGATCGGCTGATCGCGTTCGACCACTACGAGAAGTGCGCCTACCTGCTCTGCGTCACCGAGCCGACCAGCGAGGACGAGGGACGCCGCTGGATCGCCGAGACGGCCGCGCGGCTGGAGGCCTTGCCGCCACTCGAGCCGGTGGAGCCCGCCCCGGCGCCCGCCGAGGGCGCCGACTTCTACCTGAGCCGCTCGCACCAGCAGTACCTGGACGACATCCAGCGGGTGAAGGAGTACCTGATCGAGGGGGAGAGCTACGAGGTCTGCCTCACGAACAAGGTGCGTACCGAGCTCGCGCCCGAGCCGCTGCCGCTCTACCGCACGCTGCGACACATCAACCCGGCGCCGTTCTCCTCGTACCTGCGGCTCGGGGACGCGTCGGTGCTGAGCTCGTCGCCCGAGCGCTTCCTCAGCGTCGGCCGCGACCGCTGGGTCGAGGCCAAGCCGATCAAGGGCACCACCCACCGCGGCAAGGACCGCGCGGAGGACCTGCAGCTGGCAGAGGAGCTGCGGACCGACGAGAAGACCCGCGCCGAGAACTTGATGATCACGGACCTGCTGCGCAACGACCTCGGCGTCGTGTGCGACATCGGCACGGTCCACGTGCCGCACCTGATGGCGATCGAGACATACGAGACCGTCCACCAGCTGGTGTCGACGATTCGCGGCCGGCTGCGCGACGACGTGGAGCCGCCGGACGGGATCCGCGCCTGCTTCCCGGGCGGCTCGATGACGGGCGCGCCCAAGAAGCGCACGATGGAGATCATCGACGAGCTCGAGGGCGAGGCGCGCGGGGTCTACTCCGGCGCGATCGGCTACCTCGGCCTGAGCGGCGGCTGCGACCTCAACATCGTGATCCGCACGATCGTGATGGACGGCGAGACGACCACGATCGGCACCGGCGGCGCGATCGTCATGCAGTCCGACCACGAGGCCGAGTACCAGGAGATCATGCTCAAGGCGCGCGCGCTGATCAACGCGCTGGCGGCCTACGCCGCGCCCGGTGGCGAGATCCGGGTGCACGAAAGCGAATCGCGGCTGACGGCCGCGGCGGAGCGGTGAAGGCCGAGGCGCCAGCGGCGACCGTCGCGGAGCTGCTCGAGGCGGCCGCTTCGGCACACGCCGACCGGGTCGCGCTGGTCTACGACGACGAGCAGATCACCTACGCCGAGCTGCGCGAACAGGTCGATCGGCTGGCCGGGGCGCTCGCGGCGCGCGGGCTGACCGACGGCGCGCCCGTGGCGCTGCTGCTGCCGAACGTCACCGCGTTCGCGGTCGGGTTCCTGGGCATCCTGCGCGCCGGTGCCGTGGCGGTACCGCTCAACCCGCAGTTCAAGGAGGCCGAGCTCGAGTTCCACTTCCGCGAGAGCGGGGCGCGTGCCGTGATCACCGACGTCTCCGGCGCCGCGGTGGCGGGCGGGCTGGACAACCCGCCCGAGGCGATCACCGACCTCGGTCCGCTGATCGAGGAGGGCGCCACGCCGCCGCCGGCTCCCGAGGCGGACGCCGACGCCGTGTTCCAGTACTCGTCGGGCTCGACCGGGCGCCCGAAGCGCGTGCCGCGCACCCACCGGCACCTGCACGCCGAGGCGGACTCGTACGTGGCCGCGATCGGCATGACCGCCGAGGACACGCTGTTCTGCACGATCCCGCTGTTCCACACCTACGGGATGGGCTGCGCGCTGCTCGCGGCAGTGCGCAGCGGCGCGACGCTGCTGCTGTTCCACGAGCCGCACCCGTTCGTGCTCCAGCGCGCGCGGGCGCTGGCGCTGATCCAGCGCGAGCGGGCCACGATCCTCCCGGCGGTGCCCTTCACCTACCGGCTGCTGGCGGAGATCAACGAAGACGCGAACCTGTCGTCGCTGCGGCTGTGCTTCTCGGCGGCTGCGCCGCTGCCGGCGTCGACGTTCAGGGCTTTCCAGGAGCGCTTCGGGTTGCCGGTGCGCCAGCTCTACGGCTGCACAGAGGCGGGCTGCGTGACGGTCAACCTGGACGAGGATCCGTACGCCACCGCCGGGTGCGTCGGCACGCCGATCGACGGCGTGGAGCTGCGCGTGGTCGACGACGCCGGCGAGCCGGTGGAGGAGGGGCGGATCGGCGAGGTGCTGATCCGCAGCGTGGCGATGACGCCCGGCTACGCCGGGGCCGACGAGCTCAACGGCGAGGCGTTCCGCGACGGCTGGTTCCGCTCAGGCGACCGAGGCCGGATCGACGCGGAGGGGCGGCTGTTCCTCACGGGCCGCAAGAAGCTGCTGATCGACGTGCGCGGCAGCGACAAGGTCGACCCGATCGAGGTCGAGGACGTGCTCGCAGTGCACCCCAAGGTGGGCGAGGTGATCGTGGTCGGCGTGAGCGGCGAGGCCCCCGGCGAGGAGCTCGTCAAGGCCGTGGTGGTGCCGGCCGCGGAGTGCCAGGAGCGCGAGCTGATCCGCTACTGCCGCGAGCGCCTGGCCGACTACAAGGTGCCGAGCCGCGTGGAGTTCCGCGAGGAGATCCCCAGGGGCCCGGGCGGCAAGGTGCTCCGGAAGTACCTGATCGACTGATCCCACCCGGGGGCTCCCGCCCCCGGACCCCCGTGGCACGCTGGCCGGTCCGCTAGGGGCCGCCGGGGGCTACGTAAACATGCCGCCGAACTGGCCGCCGGTCACGTTCAGCACCTGGCCGTGCACGTAGTTCGCCCACGGCGAGCAGAGGAAGAAGACCGGGCCGGCGGCCTCCGCTGGGGTCGCCGCGCGGCCGAGCGGGATGATCGCAGCGGCCAGCTGGCGCATCTGCTCGGGGATGCCGAGGTCGATCTCCTTGCCCTCGATCTCGATCTTGCCGCCCTCCTCCTTGGCGGCGGTCAGGCGCGTCTCGACGAACCCGAAGGCCACGGCGTTCACGTTGATCTTGAAGCCGCCCCACTCCTTGGCGAGCGTCTTGGTCAGGCCGACCACGCCGGCCTTTGCGGCCGAGTAGTTGACCTGCCCGGCGTTGCCCATCGTGCCTGAGATCGAGCTGACGTTGACGATCTTGCGGAAGACCTCCCGACCCTCATCGCGCTCCTTCTTGGCCGGCTCGCGCAGGTGCGGGGCGGCGGCCCGGATGACCCGGAACGGGACGACGGTGTGGATGTCGAGCATCGCCTGGAACTGGTCGTCGGTCATCTTGTGGGCCACCCCGTCCCAGGTGTAACCGGCGTTGTTGACGATGATGTCGATCTGGCCGAACTCGTCGACGGCTGTCTGGACGAGCTGATCGGGAACGCCCGGCTGGGTGAGGTCGCCTCCGAACACCGCGGTCTCGCCGGCGATCTCCGTGGCGGCCTGCTCGGCGACGTCGCCGTCGAGGTCGTTGATCAGGACGCGCGCGCCCTGCTCGGCGAGCAACTCTGCGGTGGCGCGACCGATGCCCCGGGCGGACCCGGTGACGATCGCAGCCTTTCCATCGAGGACTCCCACTGACTTCTCCTTGGTCTGGTGCGGTGATGCGGGGGCGGTATTCCACCAGAACCCGGCAGGCGCCGACCCCGGCCACGCGCCAAACTAGTCGGAAGTGAGCCCGATCCTGGTCAACGCGGTCCGATACGGCCTCCCCGCGGTGCTGCTGATCGCGGGCTTCGTGGTGTGGGGGACGGCGGGTCGGGTGGGCGCGGCGGGCGGCGCGATGTTTATCAGCGCCGCGACCGCGGTGCTGCTCCTCAATGTCCTGTTCCGCATCGGCGTTGAGGGCGACAAGGACCGGGACCGCGAGGAGGAGGCCCGGCGCTTCTTCGACGAGCACGGCCGCTGGCCGGATGAGCCGGAGAGCGCGGCGCGCAAGCGCTGAGCTCTTTGCCGAACGCGCCAGGCTCGCGCAGGACTGATCTGTCTCATCCGCTCCTCCGAAGGAACGGATGACCACGATCAGAGGAGATGTACCGCATGTCGCATCGCATTACCGTCGAGGCTCTCGACCTCGACCTGCTGGACGCCGATGGGGCGATCCGCGAGACCGAGGCCGCTGTAGCCGGTGACACCCGCGCGGACTTCTTCAAGAAGGGCCTCGTCGGCGGTGGAGCCCTGATCGGGGGCGGCGTGCTGCTGTCGGGGCTCGCAGCCCCGGCGCTCGCCAAGCCCTCGAAGAAGCAGGACGCGGCGATCCTCAACTACGCCCTCACGCTCGAGTACCTGGAGGCCGCGTTCTATTCCGAGGCGGTGTCGAAGGGGGCGATCTCCGGTGACGCGCTCAGCGCGGCGCGGCTGGTCCGCGACCACGAGCAGGCGCACGTGAAGTTCCTCAAGGGCGCGCTCGGCAAGGCGGCGGTCAAGAAGCCGAAGTTCGACTTCAAGAACACGACCGGCGACCAGGCCACGTTCCTCGCGACCGCTGTCGCGCTGGAGGACACGGGCGTGGCGGCCTACGCGGGCCAGGGTCCGCGGCTGCTGCAGAAGCCGGTCGTCGCGGCCGCTCTGTCGATCCACTCGGTCGAGGCACGGCACGCCGCGTACTTCCGCTCGCTGGCGGGGATGAGCTTCGCCCCCAACGCGTTCGACAAGGCGAAGAACATGAAGCAGGTCCTGAAGGTCGTGAAGCGCACCGGCTTCATCGCCGGCTGACCCGGACCGCTAGCGCCGTGCGATCGTGACTTGCTGGCTGGTCGACAGCCGGCCGCTGCCGAGTCGCAGCTTGAGCTTGAGCGCGGACTTGCCGGGCTTGAGCTTGATCGTTACGCGCTTGGCGCGCTGACCGACCGTGAAGCGCTTCCGGCCGATGGTCAGTCGCGTGGTTACGGTCGACGCCACACGGAGGCGCAGCTTGCGCGCCCGCCTGCTCACGCGGGCGGGCGCGTCGAGCGCCAGGAAGGCGGGCTTCACACCGATCACGCTGATCTTCACCGAGGCCGAGCCGGTCCTGCCGCCGGCCTTCGCGACCGCTTTGATCGTGTGGCGCCCGGCGCGCAGGCCGCTCACGGTGAGCGCCGTGCCCACGCCCAGCCTGCGGCGCCCGTCGAACCAACGGATCGCCTTGAAGCCGAGCGGCTTGCCGAAGTCGCCGAACGCCCGCGCCGACAGGCGCAGCGGCGCGTCGGCCCGGATGCGCTGCTTGCTGACCGGCTCCTGCAGCCGCACGAGCGGCTTGGGTCCGGTCACGGAGAGCCGCTTGGAGACGGCGCTCGCCTGGCCGAAGCCGTCGTCGACACGCACCCGTACGCGGGCGTTGCGCGAGCGCGCGAGCAGCGCCATCGGCAGCTTGTGCGAGCCCGAGTCGGCGCCCACGAACAGGGCGCGCCAGGTGCGTCCGCCGTTGATCGAGAAGTCGATCGTGGCGGTCAGGTCGTCGTCGTCGGCGTCGGTCGCGCGCCAGCGGATCGGGACGCGCTTGGCCTTGATCTTGCCGCCGCGCGGCGACAGCAGCCTGATCTTCGGCGCGTTGGCGGACTTCTGCACTCGGGCGGCACGCGTGCCGTGGGCCACGACGATCGAGGCCGTGCCGGAGGGTCTCGGGACTGCTCCCACGATCACGGTCGCGCCGGTGTCGTCCGAGGTCTGCGCGCTGCCGGGCGAGCTGGCCAGGATGTTGCCCTGGGCGTCGCGCGCCTGGAGCTGGTACTCGGCGGCCGGGTTGGCGGCGTTGGTACGCCCGCGCGTGGGCTGGATGCCGCTGATCACGAGCCGGCCGTCGTCCAGCTCGACCGCGGTGACCCGGATCAGCGCGCCGCTGCCCGTCTGCGCGACGCGGGCCGGTGCGCGCGCGGCCGCGGGGGAGGCGCTGATGCCCCGGTAGTTGAGGATCTGGTTCCAGCCCACCGTGGAGATCCAGATCTGGGGCTCCGCCCCGATGCAGTAGCTCATCAGGTCGCCGAGCGGGCTGGCCAGGCCGAGCACGCCCGGCGAGATGATCCGGTAGGGGCCACGGAAGCCGCCCGAGCGCGGCCGCAGGTCCAGTCCGGTGCCGATCAGGACACCCCTGTCGGTGGGCTCGGGCCAAGCCTCGCCCCTCTGCTTGGGATCGGGGTAGCAGCTCAGGTTCGCGCCCGCGTGGCGGCGCCCTAGGGCGTGTTGGAGCTCGTGGGCCACTGCGCCGATCGGCCGACCCACGTCGGCGTAGCCGCGGCCGCCGACGTCCTCGGGGTCGTCCTCCTGGTCCTCGAGGTACTTGCCGCGCATGACGCCTGGCAGCTGGCCGCCGTTGCGCGACCCGGGGCGCCCGCGCAGCGCCTCGAGCACCACCGAGTCGCCGATGTTGCGGTCCTCCTTCATGCGCTCGAGCTTGTCGAGGATGATCCCCTCGAGCAGCTTGCGGCTGGCCGCACGCTCCGCGACGGTCCCCATCAGCAACTGGATCGTGTCGTCGCTGCAGGTGATGCCGAGCTCGATGCCCAGGAAGCAGCTCTCCTGCTTGACCTGCGTGCCGTTCTCGATCCCCGACGCATCCATCTCGCCCATCCACGGCCAGACGATCAGGTTGGCGGGCGTGAGCAGGCGCGCCATTTCGAACGCGGGGCCGGGGTCGTCCCCCATCGGCGAGCCATTCATGATCGGGCGGACGCCGCGGTTGAGCATGGCGATCGGCCAGATGTTCACGCCGTAGTTGGAGTCGCAGGCGGGGCGCGGGCGGCCACCGCCGGTGCGGACGCTGCAGCCGCGTATCGTCTCGCGGAACTTCACGCCGTTGAGCCGGAACGTGGAGCGGCGCTGGCAGGCGTCGTCGCAGTCGATGCCGGCTGGGTTGACGCGCGCGATCAGGTCGAGCTTGCCGATCAGCGCCCACTTCTCAGGCAGGGTGAAGGTATACGCGCCGGCCGGGTCGACCCGCTCGGTCATGGTTGTCACCGCGTCGCCGATGCGCAGGACCGCCGGCCGGGTGTCGGGCTGGAGCGTGCCCAGGCTGCGGCCGTTGACGATCCCCTCGAGCGTCGCGGGCACGTTCGCCGCGCCGCCCGCGTCGCCGCCGCGAAGGTTGGCGTACACGCGCACGACCGTCTTGCCGCCCGAGCGCATGTCCACCTCGGGCAGGCCGACGGGTGGCTGCGCGCCGAAGGTGCGCGTGCGCGGGCCGGACGCAGCGTCGGTCGCGGTGTAGTCCACCAGGTTCTGCACGCCCTGCGTGACCTCGATGTCGTTCACCTGCGTGTCGAGGCCGCTGGCCGGCCCGGGCGGCGGGCCGCACGGGGGCGGCTGCGCCGCGGGGTCGCCGAACTTGAGCACCTTCGAGGCCCCCGCGAAGCCTCCCGCGCCGGGGACGGCGCCGTCGGTCAGGTAGACGTTGCCGCGGCAGTCGGCCGCCACGCCGCTCGGCCCATTGGTCATGCCCGCGCCCGTGCCGGCGGTGTTGATGTCGACCACCGTGCTCAGGTCGGCGTTGAACGCCTTGAGCACGCTGCCGCCGAAGTCGGCGACGTAGACCCGCTTGTCGAACTGATTGAAGGCCACGCTCTCGGCGGTGCCGGTGGACACGCGCGCCGTCTGCTCGATCGCGCCGGTCCTCGCGTTGACGCGCAGCACGTCCTGGGCCTGGGTCACGTAGAACTGCCGGGAGGCCGCGAACGAGATCCGATTCGGGTTGGCGACGGTGGTGATGACCCTTTGGAACGCCCCGGTCGCGCTGTAGACCGCGATGCGCGCGTGGCCGGGGTCGGCCACATAGATCCTGCCGTCAGGGCTCGCCGCCACGCCCTGAGGCGAGGAGAGCCGGTCGGCGAGTGCGCCGTTCTGGCCGAACCGGCGCTGGAAGCGGCCGGAGTTGGTCAGCTGCACGACCTCCATGTTGCCCTCGTCCAGCACGAACACTCCACCCCTGCGGCCGGCCGCGACGTCGGCGATGCGGTTGAACGACCCGCCGCCTCCGATCGGCGCGTTGATGGAGGCGATGAAGCCGCCGTTGTAGTCGTACTTGACGAGCCGGTTCGCGAACGCGTCGACGATCCAGACGTTGCCCTCGCTGTCCACGGCCGCGCCGTCGGCCATGGGTGAGAGCTCGCCGGGCGGGCCGGTCCCGGCGCCGCCGAACTCGAAGGCGAACTGGAACTGCGCGGAGCTGGCGGCCGGGAAGCACAGCAGCGCGACGACGGCCACGACCAACGCCACGCGGACGCGAGTCAGAGTGTGGGCCTCCCGAGCCACGGCGCGATCCTACACCCAACTACAAGCCCAGCTGCTTGCCCAGGATCTCCTTCATCACCTCGTCGGTCCCGCCGCCGATCGGTCCGAGCCGCGTGTCGCGCACCGCGCGCTCGATCTCGTACTCCTTCATGTAGCCGGCGCCGCCGTGGATCTGGAGCGCGTCGTCGGCAACCTCGTAGGCGGCTCGCTGGCTCAGCAGCTTCGCCTCCGTCACCTCGCGTAGGGCGTTCTGGCCGTCCGCGAACATGCGCAGGGCGTGGTAGGTGAGCGACCGCGAGGCCTCGTGCTTGACGGCCATCTCGGCGATCTTGTGCCTGATCGCCTGGTGCTTTCCGATCGGTTTGCCGAACGCCGTGCGCTGGCCGGCGTACTCCACGCTGCGGTCCACCATTCGCCCCATCGAGCCGACCGCACCGAGCGCCATCACCAGGCGCTCCCACTGGAAGTTGGCCATGATCAGGTAGAAGCCCTTGTTCTCCTCCCCGAGCAGGTTCTCGTCGGGGACGAACACGTCGTCGAACGCCAGCTCGGCCGTGTCGGAGGCCCGCCAGCCGAGCTTCTCCAGCTTCTTCGAGACGGAGTAGCCCTCCATCCCCTTCTCGATCAGCAGGAACGACAGGCCCTGGTGGCCGCCGTCCGCGGTCGTCTTCACGGCCGTGACGAGGAAGTCAGCCCGCACGCCGTTCGTGATGAACGTCTTCGACCCGTTCACCAGGTAGCCGCCGTCGACTTTGCGCGCGAAGGTGTGGATGCCGGCCACGTCCGACCCGGCCCCGGGCTCGGTGATCCCCAGCGCGGCGATCTTCTCGCCGCGAATCGCCGGGACCAGGAAGCGCTGCTTCTGATCCTCGGTGCCGAACTTCCAGATCGGCGGGGTGGCGATGCCGATGTGCGCGCCGATCCCCGCCGACAGGCCGCCGGAGCCCGCGCCGGTGAGCTCCTCCGCCAGCACGGCGTCGTGCACGTAGTCGCCGCCCTGGCCGCCGTACTGCTCGGGGTATTTCAGGCCGAGATAGCCGAGCTCGGCCATGCGCGTGAAGACCTCGTTGGGGAACCACTGGGCGTCCTCCCACTCGCCGACGTGGGGTCGCAGCTCGGTCGCGACGAAGCGGCGGATCGCCTCGCGCAGCTGCTCGTGCTCGTCGGTGAACGGAGGGATCGGCCGCCGCGCGGCGGCGGGCGGCAGGCCCTTCTCGGCGAGGGTCAAGGTGCCCTGCCGAGCACGTTGCGCAGGACGAACTCCCCGAGCGGGTCGGTCAGCTCGGCGAGCTCGGCGGTGCGGCCCTCCTCGACGCGCGCGGACACGAGCTCCAGCAGCGCGCCCACCACCCCCAGGGCCACGTCTCCGGACAGCGGGAGGATGTCCGGGTCGTCGGCGCGCGCCTCGCGGTTGACCTCCAGGTAGCGCCCCGCGAACACGTGCAGCACGGCGCGGCGCTTGGCGAGGCCGACCGGCCCGGCGGCGAACACCTCGACGATGATCGCCCGGCAGAACGCCGGCTCCTCGGCCAGCACGGTGAGGAAGGTGTGCAGCCCGGACACGAGCCTCTCGCGCGGCCCCTCGGCGGTCTCCTGCGACTCGAGCAGCCGGCCGAGCAGGAACGCGATGCCGGTGTCGTACATCGCGAGGAAGCAGTGCTCCTTGTCGCGGAAGTGCTCGTAGAAGGTCTTGCGCGAGACGCCTGCGTGGGAGACCACGTGAGCGATCGTGGTGCCGCCGTAGCTGTGCTCGGCGACCGCCTCGGCCATCGCGTCGAGGAGGCGACCGCGCTGGGAGGCGAGCACCACGTCGCGCGTGAGCGAGTGACGCCCGGAGGGAAGCGGACCGTCGATGATGTCCGACAGGGGCGCTGGGCGGTCCTGCACTTCATAAACGCTAGCGTACTGTTGGGAAACAGTGGCGTTTTCAATGTTCGCCCACGGGGAACAGTGGGGGGCATGAGCGCGGGGAGCTTCGTCGGAAGGGCAGGGGTACGGGGGCTCGTCAGCGCAGTGGGGGCGCTGGCGAGCCTCCTCGCGCTCGCCGGCGGAGCCCAGGCGCGCGACGCGACGGTGCGCTCGTTCGACCAGACGGCGATCAGCATGCACCTCTTCCCGGCAGAGGGTCTCGCCGCCGGCAAGCGAGCGCCGACGGTCCTGATCGGCCCGGGCTGGAGCATGTCGGGTGAGACCGACCAGAGCTCCGCGTCCGACGAGCTGTTTGGCGGGGTGGGTGTGGGCCCGTTGCGCCGTGCCGGCTACAACGTCCTCACCTGGGACCCGCGCGGCTTCGGCCGGTCGGGCGGTCAGGTCGAGGTCGACTCGCCCGACTTCGAGGCGCGCGACGTGTCGGCCCTGATCGACTGGCTCGCGCAGCAACCCGAGGCACAGCTCGACAAGGCGGGCGATCCGCGCGTGGGCATGAACGGCAGCTCGTACGGGGGCGGCATCCAGTGGGTTACGGCCGCGCGCGACGCACGAGTTGACGTGATCACGCCGAACATCTCTTGGAACTCGCTGGTCTCGAGCCTCTACAAGGACCAGTCGCTCAAGCTGGGGTGGGGCAGCATCCTCTGCGGGGCCGGCATCCAGGGCTCCCTCCCGGGCGGGCTGCTGAACCCCGACGGCCCCGAGCTGTCGCGGCTCAGCCCGCACGTGCTGAACACATGCATCGGCGGCACCGCCACCGGAAAGATCTCGCCGGCCGATGCGGCCTGGTACGCCGCCCACGGTCCGGACACGCTGCTGTCGCGGGTGAAGATCCCGACCCTGATCACCCAGGGCACGGCGGACACGCTCTTCACGCTGAAGGAGGCGATCCGCAACTACGCGTCGCTGCGCGGACGCGCGGTGCCGGTGAAGATGGTGTGGTTCTGCGGCGGGCACGGCGTCTGCCTGACCGGCAGCGGCGAGGCGGGGCACATCGAGCGAGCCGTCCTGGCCTGGTTCGCCCGCTACCTCAAGCGCGACACGACGGTGCAGACCGGCCCCCGCTTCGAGTGGCTCGCCGACGACGCCAAGTGGCGCTCCGCCGCCGACTACCCACTCACGCGCAGGGGCTCGCTGACGGCGATCACCGGCCAGAAGACGCTGCCGATCGTGCCCACCAGCCCGTCCGGCGGGCTGATCGCCGCCACGCCGGCCGCGAACGCGGTGGAGGTCGCGCTGCCGGCCGCGAGCGCCGCCGCCCACGTGATCGGCGAGCCGACGCTGAAGCTCACATACAGCGGGCTCGCGGCGCCCGGGCAGACGCACGTGTACGCCCAGATCCTGGACGGCTCCGGCAGGGTGGTCGGCAACCAGGCCACCCCGATCCCGGTGACGCTCGACGGCCTGCCACACACGATCGAGCGCCCTCTGGAGGCGATCGCATCCGAGGCCGTGGCGGGCTCGCGCTACCGGCTGCAGATCACGCCGGCAACAACGCTCTACACCCTGCAGCGCTCGGCGGGAACGGTCACCTTCGGGCGGATCGAGATCGCGCTACCGCTGGCGGGGTAAGACGGGGTCCGCAGCGGCCAGCCCCACCGCGATGGCGGGCTGGTCACTTTCCGGACCCATCTCGGTACACAAAACGCCCAACCCGCCCCCGGATGGCATCGGGGTCATCCTTCGAAGACGTCCAGCGGTAGGGCGGCGGACACCAGCGCGTTGGGAGCGTCGACCAGCTCCGACACGCGCAGCTCGGCCGCGACGCTCATCAGGACGTAGGCGGCCTCGCGCTCCAGTCCACGCTCGGCGGTCAGCCAGCCGAGCAGCTCGATCAGCGCGCGGCGGGTCGCCAGGTTGAGGTCGAGGTTGCCCTGCTCGCCCGCGTCGGTGAGCGGGATGCCGGTCGTGGCGAACACGGCTCGCGGGGGCCGCGGCGGAGCCTCGTAGCACGGGAAGGTGGGCCGCCAGCCGTCGCGGCGCAGGTCGACTCGGAAGATCGCCGAGCCGCCCGTCTCGATGGCGGAGATGCAGACCTCGCCATCGCCCTGCGCGAAGTGGAGGTCTCCGACCGACAGCAGCGCCCCGGACACGTGCACCGGCAGCCACAGCCGAGCGCCGGGTCCGAGGTCGCGGATGTCCATGTTGCCGCCGTTCTCGCGCGGCGGGTAGGTGCGCAGGCCGTCGGCGGCATGCGGCGGCCATGCCAGCTCGGCCGACGGCGGGTTGGTGGTGCCGGCCGCCGCCTCGCGCGCGCGGGCTCGCTCGAGCAGCTCCCAGGAGGGCGCCACTCCGATCGTCCCTGCGTGCACGCAGGCGGGGATCGCCACGCCCGGCACCTGCTCGGAGCGGGCGCGGGTGGCGTCCAGCTCCCAGCGCGCCAGGAAGGGGTGCTCGAAGAGGTCGCCGAGAAAGCCCGACCCGGGCCAGATCGCCGTCCAGGCGAAGTCGTCGGTCTCGTAGCCGAGCACCTCGACCTCGAGCACGTCGCCCGGCTCGGCCCCGGACACCTCCAGCGGGCCCGTCAGTGGGTGCGCGATCGACGGCGTGTCGAGCAGATCCTCGTGCGCCGAGGCGCGGCCGAGCTGACGATCGCGGGAGTCGCGCACCTCGAAGGTGACCTCGTCGCCGGGCTCGACCGAGGCCACGGGCTCCAACTCGGGGTGCCAACGGTTGTGGCCGTTCGGTGCCCCCTCATGGACGGGCAGAGAGCGGTCGATCTCGATGCGGATTTGTCGCACAGGTACTTAGTTTCCTGCCTGACTGGCCGGCACATCGCGGTACGCGCAGGCGACAGCGCGTAGCCCTACAGCCCGTACGAGCGGCCGATCACGTCCAGCATGACCTCGTCGGTCCCTGCGCCGATGCGGTTCAGGCGCATGTCGCGCCACGCGCGCTCGATGCCGTACTCCTTCATGTAGCCCGCGCCGCCGTGGATCTGGAGGCACTCGTCGGTGATCTCGCAAGCCATGCGGGCGGTGTAGAGCTTGGCCATCGAGATCTCGCGCACCGGGTACTCGCCGTTCTGGAAGCGCCACGCGGTGGTGTAGACCATCTGCCGCCCGGCCTCGATCTTGGTCGCCATGTCGGCGAACTTGTGGCGGATCGCCTGGAACTTGCCGATCGGGCGCCCGAAGGCGCTGCGCTCGGTCGCGTATTGCAGCGTGCGGTCGAAGCACTTCTGCGCGCCGGCCACGCACCCGGCGGCGCCGATCAGCCGCTCGCCCTGGAGCTCCCACATGATGTGGTAGAAGCCCTTGCCCTCCTGGCCGAGCATCGCCTCGTGCGGCACACGCACGTCCTGGAACGCGAGCAGCGCCGTGTCGGACGAGTGCATCCCGAGCTTCTCGAGCTTCTTCTCGCGGATCACGCCGGGTGCGTCCATGTCGACCAGGAACAGAGTGAAGCCGTCGTAGCCCGCATCGGGGTCGGTCTTCGTCACGAGCACGATGAAGCTCGCCCGGTGACCGTTGGTGATGTAGGTCTTCGAGCCGTTGATGACCCAGTCGTCCCCGTCGCGCACGGCGCGCGTCTTGATGCCGGCCACGTCGGAGCCCGCGTCCGGCTCGGTGATCCCGAGGCAGGCGATCTTCTCCCCGCGGATGGCCGGCACCAGGTAGTCCTGCTTCTGCTCCTCGCTGCCGAACAGGAACACGGGCGGAGTGGCCATGTCGGTATGCACCGCGACGCCCATCGCGAGCCCGCCGGAGTTGCAGTTCGTCATCTCCTCGGCGAGTACGAGGTTGGCGTAGTAGTCGCCGCCCTCGCCGCCGTACTCCTCGGGGTACGAGAGCCCCAGGAAGCCGAGCTCGCCCATGCGCTGGAAGACCGAGTCCGGGAACGTCGTCTCCTCCCACTCCTCGGCGTGGGGCGCGAGCTCCTTGATCACGAAGGAACGGATCGACTCGCGCAGCTGGTCGTGCTCCTCGGTGAAGATGAAGTGCTTGCGGCGGGCGGTGTGATCGGGCTTCAGCAGTGAGTCCGCGGTGGCCATGGGCCGAAGCTACCGGAGCCTCTTGTAAAAGTAAACAGTGGCACTTCCTACTTTCCGCTAACCGGGTCGCCGAGCCGCTTCGGTAGCTTGCGCCGGATGAGCGAGCGCGAATTCGACGTCGTGATTCTGGGCGCTGGGCCCGCCGGGGAGGTGTGCGCCGGACGGTTGGGCGAGTCCGGCTTGACCGTGGCGATCGTGGAGCCGCATCTGATCGGAGGCGAGTGCTCTTTCTACGCGTGCATGCCGTCGAAGGCGCTGCTGCGCCCGGGCGAGCTGCTCGCGGAGGTGAGGCGCATCCCAGGCGTGCGCGAGGCCGTGACCGGCGAGCTGGACGTGCAGGCCGTGCTCGACCGCCGCGACGAGATCATCCACGGGCTCGACGACTCGCACATGGAGCCGTGGCTGGAGGATCGTGGGGTCACGCTCGTGCGGGCTCGCGGGCGGCTGGCCGGCGAGCGACGGGTGGAGGCGGGAGACGACGTCCTCGTCGCCGGCAAGGCGGTCGTGGTGGCCTCCGGGACCGCGGCGGCGGTGCCCCCGATCGACGGCCTGCGCGAGGCGAAGCCGTGGACGAACCGCGAGGTGACCATCGCGAAGGAGGTACCCGAGCGTTTGACGATCCTCGGCGGTGGGGTGGTGGGGGTGGAGATGGCGCAGGCGTGGCGCTCGCTCGGCTCGCAGGTGACCCTGATCGAGGCGGCCGACCGGCTGCTGGCGCGCGAGGAGCCGTTCGCGAGCGACCAGGTCGAGCAGGCGCTGCGAGAGCACGGCGTGGACGTGCGCAACGGGTCGAAGGCCGTCGCGGTCCGCGCGCGCAACCGGCAGGTCGAGCTCGAGCTGGAATCGGGCGACGTGATCCCCGGCGACGAGCTGCTGGTGGCGATCGGCCGGCGGCCCAACACGGACGACCTCGGGGTCGACACGGTCGGCCTCGAGCCGGGCAAGCCGATCGAGGTGGACGACCACATGCGCGCGACCGGCTCCGACTGGCTGTACGCGATCGGCGACGTGAACGGTCGCGCGCTGCTCACCCACATGGGCAAGTACCAGGCGCGCATCGCCGCGGACGTGATCCTCGGCGAGGGCGGTCCCTGCCTGATCATCGACGGGGCGCGGGCGCCGCGCGTGGTGTTCACCGATCCCCAGGTGGCCGCGGTGGGCTACACGCTCGCCGCAGCGCAGGAGGCCGGGCTGAACGTACGCGCGGTGGAGGTGCCGATGCAGTCGAGCGCGGGGGCGAGCTTCTACGGGCGCGACGACACGGCCGGTACGGCACGGCTGGTGGTGGACGACGACGCCGGCGTGATCGCGGGCGCCACGTTCACCGGGCCCGAGGTGGCGGAGTTCCTGCAGGCCGCCACGATCGCCGTAGTCGGCGAGGTGCCGCTCGCGCGGCTCGCCCACGCCGTGCCGGCGTTCCCGACGCGCAGCGAGGTGTGGCTATACCTGATGGAGCAGCTCGGGCTGTCTGGCCCGTGTCAGCGGGAGACGTGACGATCGACACCAGCACGCCGCGAGCCCGCGCCGTGCTCGACCGCGTGTGCTCGATCGCGCCCGGTCGGGTGACCACCTACGCCGACCTCAGCCCGGAGGCGCCCCGCTACGCCGGTGCCGTGTTGGCCGCGTGCGAGGACCCGGAGGTGCCGTGGCAGCGGATCGTGCGGGCGGACGGATCGCTCGCGAAGGGGGCGCGCCAGCGGCGACTGCTGGACGCGGAGGGCGTGCCG
This sequence comes from uncultured Thermoleophilaceae bacterium, assembly GCA_963716215.1. Taxonomy (GTDB): domain Bacteria; phylum Actinomycetota; class Thermoleophilia; order Solirubrobacterales; family Thermoleophilaceae; genus JACVRW01. Next base: position 1,151,455 of record OY970298.1, read on the forward strand.
TTCGACGGCGAGCGGGTGGACATGCGCGCGGCCTGGATGCCACCGGCGGGCGCCTGAGCCGGGGTCCGGGGGCGTGAGCCCCCGGAAGTGATCGATCTACGTCGTCTGGACGATCAGGACGTCGCAGCTCGTCCGGTGCGAGACCTTGTTCGGCACGCTGCCGAGGACCCGGCGGGCGCCTTGCATGCCCTTGCTGCCGAGCACGATCAGGTCGGCGTCGTTTGCCTCGGCCACCGACAGGATCGCCGACGCGGCGTCGCCCTTTGGGCCGTGCGCCTCGATCTTGATGCCGCCGCCGTGCGCGAGGTTCGATGCGCGCTCGAGCACGGCGTCGACCTTGAAGTGCGGGCTGATCGCCCACTCCGCGGCCTCGGCGGGCGGGCGGCTGCCGCCCACGTGCGCCGGCGCCGGCTCGTAGGCGCTGACCACGTGCAGCGTCGCGCCGGTCAGCCGAGCGAGGTCGATCGCGCGGCTCAGCGCGATGTCCGCCGTCTCCGTGCCGTTTGTGCCGACCACGATGGACTTGAACATGCCCCTCTCCTTCGATCCCGAGTCAGACGACCGTAGCGCCGGTCGTCGGCGCGGGCAAGCTAGTAGAACTCGACTGGTGCCTTACGACACGCTGCGCTACGACGTCCGCGACGACGGTGTCGCCAGAGTAACCCTCGACACCCCCGACAACCGCAACGCCCTCTCCAACCAGCTGCTCTCGGAGCTGACGGCGGCCTTCGAATCGGCGCGCGACGACGAGCGCGTGCGCTGCGTGGTGCTCACCTCCTCGCACGAGAAGGTGTTCTCGGCGGGCGCCTCGCTCGACCAGTTCGCGGCCGACGTGCCGCTCGTGCACAAGCACTTCGGCACCGAGCGCTTCCCCCGTCTGTTCCGCACGATCCTCGGTCTCGGCAAGCCGTCGATCTGCGCGGCCAACGGGCACGTGCTGGCGGGCGCGCTTGGCCTGGCGCTCTGCTGCGACCTGGTAGTGGCGAAGGAGGGCGCGACGTTCGGCACGCCCGAGATCAACGTCGGCGCATTCCCGTTCATGATCATGGCCCTGATCTACCGCAACGTGCCGCGCAAGAAGACGAACGAGCTGATGCTGCTCGGCGATCGCATCTCGGCCGAGGAGGCGCGCGAGGCCGGCATCGTCAACCGCGTCGTGCCTGCGGGCGAGTTCGACGCCGCGGTCGACGAGTGGGCGACCAAGCTAGCCGGCAAGTCGCCGGTCCTGATGAAGCTCGGCAAGGACGCGATGTACCGCCAGCTCGACATGCCCTTCGAGGACGCGCTCGACTTCCTGCGCTCCCAGCTGTCGCTGGCGTTCACCACCGAGGACATCCAAGAGGGCGTCAAGGCGTTCTTCGAGAAGCGCGAGCCGAACTGGACCGGGCGATGAGCGTCTCACTGGTCGCACTCTGCTGCCGGACGGCCGACCGCACTCCAGGGGGCGTGCGCGGGGCGCAGACGCTGGCTCCGCTGATCGGCAAGCGCCTGGGGGTGGAGCCGCGCACGATCGGCACGCCGTCCGAGCCGCGCGAGACGACCTTCGAGGAGGACCTCCGCGACTCGCGCGGCTGCCTGCTCGAGGCCGGCGGGCAGGTGGACGACGCGCTGACCGCAGGCCGCGTGCCGGTGATCGCCGCCGCCGACTGCTCGATCTCCGTGACCACGTTGCCGGCGGCGCTGCGCCACCGCCCCGACGCGCGAGTGCTGTGGCTCGACGCGCACGGCGACTACAACACGCCCGACACCTCCGGCAGCGGCTACCTGGGCGGCATGTGCCTAGCCGGCGCGTGCGGCGAGTGGGATGCGGGCCTGGGCGAGACGATCCCCGCCGAGCGCCTGGTGCTGGCCGGCGTGCGGGACCTCGACGAGGGTGAGCGCGAACTGCTCGAGCGCAGTGCCGCGACCGTGATCGGCGCGAGCGTCGTGGAGACGCTGGTGGCCGTGAAGAACGCGCTCGACGGCGGGCCCGTCTTCATCCACCTGGACCTCGACGTGCTCGACCCGGAGGAGTTCCCCGCCGCGGTGCCAGCCGCCGACGGCCTCTCCTCGGACAAGCTCTACGACCTGATGGAGGCGGTGGCGGAGGACTCCGAGCTGGTGGGCATCGAGGTGACCGCATTCGAGGCCCCCAACGACCCGGACGAGCTGGCCGACGCCGCCGAGACCGCGATGCGGGTGCTTGACCCGGTCCTTGACCGCATCGCCGCCGATGCGGCAGAGTAGGGAGTAGCGCTTCCTACTTCGTACCCGGCTTCCATGGCCACCACCGATCGCGCAGCCGCCGACACCCTCGTAGCACGCCCATCGCTCCGGTCGCTGGTGGACGACCTCCACGAGCGCCGCGCCCGGGCGCGAGAGGGCGGTGGCGAGGAGCGCGTCGCGCGCCAGCACGAGCAGGACAAGCTGACCGCGCGCGAGCGGCTGGCCCTGCTGATCGACGAGGGCACGTTCGTGGAGCTCGGCATCCACGGGCGGCCGCACTTCTCGCAGCGCGCCATGGAGGGCAAGGAGGCGCCGGCCGACGGCGTCGTGACCGGCTACGGCAAGATCGACGGGCGCATGGTCGCCGTGGCGGCGTACGACTTCACCGTCATGGCCGGCTCGATGGGGATGACCGGCGAGATCAAGGTGGCGCGGCTGCGCGACCTCGCTCTCGGCAAGCGCATCCCGATGGTGTGGCTGCTCGACTCCGCGGGCGCGCGCATCCAGGAGGCCGCCGGCTCCCTGTTCGCGGGCTCGGGCCACCTGTTCCGCGAGGAGGTCGTAGCCAGCGGCGTCATCCCGCAGGTGGCGGCGCTGATGGGCCCGTGCGCCGCCGGCACCGCCTACATCCCCGGTCTGGCCGACTTCGTGCCGATGGTGAAGGGCCGCGGCTCGATGGCGCTCGCCGGCCCGCACCTGACCAAGGCGGTCACGGGCGAGGACGTCACGCAGGAGGAGCTGGGCGGCTCGCGCATCCACACGCGCGTGTCCGGCGTGGGCGACCTCGAGGTCGACTCGGACCAGGACTGCATCGACGCGATCAAGCGCTACCTGTCGTTCTTCGGCGCGAACTGCGAGCAGGCCCCGCCGAAGCGGGAGTCGGCCGACCCCGTGGACCGCGCGGAGGAGGACCTGCTCGACATCCTGCCGGACTCCCCGCGCCGCCCCTACGACATGTACGAGGTGATCCGGCGCATCGTCGACGACGGCGAATGGTTCGACCTCAAGCCGCGCTGGGCGCGCACGATCATCACCGCGCTCGCGCGCATGGGCGGGCGCCCGGTCGGGATCGTGGCCAACCAGCCGAAGCACCTGGGCGGCATCCTCGAGAACGACTCCGCCGACAAGGCCGCACGCTTCATCAACCTCTGCGACGCCTACGGCATCCCGCTGCTGTTCCTGATGGACGTGCCCGGGTTCATGGTCGGCACCAAGGTCGAGCAGGCCGGGATCATCCGCCACGGCGCGAAGATGCTCTACGCGGTGTCGCGCGCGACGGTGCCGAAGGTGACCGTCGTGATCCGGAAGGCCTACGGGGCGGGCTACTACGTCATGTGCGGCAAGGCCTACGAGCCCGACCTGATCGTGGCCTGGCCGTCCGCGGAGATCTCCGTGATGGGACCGGAGGGCGCGGTGAACATCATCTTCCGCAAGCAGATCGAGGCGGCCGACGACCCGGACGCCGCCCGCGCTCAGATGATCGAAGGGATCCGGGCCACGATCGACCCGTACATCGCGGCGGGCAACGCGCTGATCGACGACGTCATCGATCCGCGCGAGACCCGTCCGACCGTGATCCGGGCGCTGGAAATGGCCGAGACCAAGCGAGTGGAGAGACCTTGGAAGAAACACGGCGTGATGCCCGTCTGAACACGACCCGCCGCGGCCTGATCGCCGGCGCGGCCGCCACCGGTGCGGGAGCGCTGCTGCCCACAACGGCGGCGGCGAAGCGGCGCAAGCGCCACCGCAAGGTCGATGTCGTGGTGGTGGGAGCCGGCTTTGCCGGCCTCACGGCCGCCCGCAAGCTGGCGGCCGCCGGCAAGGAGGTCTGCGTGCTCGAGGCGCGCGACCGCGTCGGCGGGCGGACGCTCAACCACCGCGTGCGAAAGGGCGTGATCGCAGAGATCGGCGGCCAGTACGTCGGCCCGACCCAGGACCGCCTGCTCGCGCTCGCGAAGGCGCTCGGCGTAGACACGTTCCCGACCTACAACCAGGGCGACAACGTCCTCCTGCTCAACCAGCGCGTGTCGCGCTACCCCGCCACGCCCGGGCTGTCGGACGACCCCGACTTCCAGCAGGCCATCCTCACCGCGATCACCAAGCTCAACCCGATGTCCGAGGAGGTCCCCGTCGACGCGCCGTGGAAGGCGCCCCGGGCCGCCGAGTGGGACCGGACGAACCTCGGCGCATGGCGCGACCAGAACCTCTCGACGACGGGTGCGCGCCGGCTGTTCGACATCGCGAGCGAGGCGATCTGGGGTGCCGAGCCGGACGAGCTCACGCTGCTGTACGCGCTCGCCTACACGGCGTCGGCCGGCAACGAGACCGCCAAGGGCGACTTCGCGCGGCTGATCTCCACGCCGGGCGGCGCCCAGGAGAGCCGCTTCGTGGGCGGCTCCCAGCGCATCGCGCAGCTCGCGGCCAAGCGCCTCGGCGACCAGGTCGTGCTGAAGGCGCCCGTCCACCGGATCGAGCAGCGGCACGGTCGCGTGACCGTCCACGCCAAGGGGATCGACGTCGAGGCACGCGAGGTCATCCTGGCCGTGCCGCCGGCGCTGGCCGCCCGGATCCGCTTCGCGCCGAAGCTCCCGGCGGCCCACCTCAAGCTGCTCAAGGGCATCGCCCCCGGCCACCTGATCAAGTGGGAGGCCGTCTACGACCGCCCGTTCTGGCGCGACGCCGGCCTGAGCGGACAGGCCGTGTCCGAGCTCGGCCCGGCCAACACGACCTTCGACAACACGCCGCCCTCGGGCAGTCCCGGGATCCTGTTCGGGTTCGTGGGCGGCGCACAGGCGCGGCGCTTCGCCAAGCGGTCGCGCGCTCAGCGCCGCGAGCAGGTGCTCACCAACTTCGTCAGCTGCTTCGGCGAGGAGGCCCGCAACCCGCGCTCCTCGTTCGAGCTGGACTGGACTCAGGAGGCGTGGACGCGCGGCTGCCCGGTCGGGCACACCGGACAGAACGTGCTGCACAAGTACGGGCACCTGCTGCGCAAGCGCGTCGGGCACATCCATTGGGCCGGGACCGAGTTCGCCACCTACTGGAACGGATACATGGACGGCGCCGTGCGCTCGGGTGAGGTGGCGGCGAGCGAGGTTCTGAAGGCGCTGCGGCGATGAGGCGGGCGCTGGTGGTCCTGGCCGCCGTGCTGGCGGCCTGGGCGGCGCCCGCGGGCGCGCAGGCGCAGGTGAGCCCGGCGCAGGCGGCAGAGCTCGGCCGCGAGGCGTACCGGTACGGGATCCCGCTGCTCGAGTTCCTGCGCATCCGGCACGAGATGACGAGCGTGAGCGCGCCCGACGGCAACGGCAACGCCCCCGTGAACGCCCTCGCCAACGCGCGGGCCTTCGCCCGGCCGAGGGACCGCACGGTCGTCGCTCCCAACCACGACACGCTCTACTCGCTCGCGCAGCTCGACCTGGGCAAGGGGCCGATCGTGCTCAGGCACCCGGATATGGGGCGGCGGTACTTCGACTTCGAGTTCGTCGACCCGTTCACGAACGTCATCGACTATGTAGGCACGCGCACGACCGGCACGGGCGCCGGACGCTTCCAGATCGCCTGGGCCAAGAAGCCGGGCAGGCGGCTCGCGGGTGTGCCGGTGATCCGCTCCAAGTATCGCCGGGTCTGGATGATCGGGCGCACGCTTGCGACCGACGCGCCGGCCGACCAGCGCCGCGCGCGCGCCAAGATGCGCCGCTACCGGCTGTCGCCGACCCCGCGGCTGCCCTCGCGCCGGCCGGGGGAGCCGCGCAAGTACCCGCTGCCGAAGGATGGCCTGGTCCTGATGGACGCGCTGGGTAAGGCGCTGGCGGAGAACCCGCCGCCGCCGCGCGACCGGCCGCTGCTGAAGCGGCTCCGGCAGGTGGGGGTGGGCCCCGGTCTCAGTCCCGCCGCGGCGGGACTGCCCGCCGACGTCCTGAGCGCGCTCGCCGATGGCGTCGAAGCGGAGGCGGCGGAGCTGCCGAACAAGAGCAGGGCCGACGTGCTGCAGCAGGCGCTCGCGAACGGCGGTTGGCTCACGCTCAGCTCGCGCATCGGCGCCTACGGCACCGACTACCTGCTGCGGGCGCAGCTCGCGATCCTCGGGATCGGGGCGAACACGCCGGCCGAGTCGGTCTACCCGACGGCGCTGGCCGACTCCAGCGGTGCCCTGCTGACGGGGGCGAACGAGTACCGGCTCGTGTTCGGACGCGGGCAGCTCCCGCCGGTACGGGGGTTCTGGTCGATCACGATGTACGACTCGGACGGGTTCCTCGTGCCGAACGCCGCCAAGCGTTACTCGCTCGGCCCGACGCATCCGCCGCTCGTCCGCCGTGACGACGGCTCGATCGTGATCGCGATCCAGCGCTCGCGGCCGGTGGAGGACGACGTGAACTGGCTCCCGGCGCCGGCCGGCGGCTTCCGGCTCAACATGCGGCTCTACTGGCCGAAGCCTTCCGTTTTGCGCGGCGTCTGGGGGCCGCCCCCGCTGGAGCGCCTGCCGTGAAGCCGCTCTTCTTCGCCACCGCGGAGGAGTTCGGGGCGTGGCTGGAGGAGCACCACGAGACCGAGACGGAGCTGATGGTCGGCTTCTACAAGAAGGGCTCGGGCAAGCCGAGCCTGACGTGGGCCGAGGCCGTGGAGCAGGCGTTGCGCTTCGGCTGGATCGACAGCGTGCGACGCAGCCTGGACGACGCGAGCTACACGAACCGCTTCACGCCGCGCAAGCCACGCAGCAACTGGAGCCTGATCAACGTGGCGAAGGTCGAGGAGCTCAAGCGGCGTGGCCTGATGGCGCCGGCGGGCCTGCGCGCCTACGAGGCGCGCACGCCCGAGCGCACCGGCGTCTACTCGAGCGAGCGCAAGCAGCCGGCGGAGCTGCCGCCCGAGTTCGAGCGTCGCCTCCGGAGCAACCGCTCGGCGTGGCGGTGGTTCGAGGCGCGCCCGCCCAGCTACCGCCGCAGCGCGATCCACTGGGTGACCAGCGCGAAGCGCGAGGAGACTCGGCTGCGCCGGCTCGGACAGCTGATCGAATGCGCGGCCGATGGGCGCCCCGTGCCGCCGCTGGCGCGATGAACGCACCCGCCCTACATTGGTGCGGTGACTCGTCGGTGGGCAGGGACGCTCGTGATCGCCGCCGCGCTGCTGGCCCTGAGCGCGGCACCCGCTTCCGCGCGCTGGTACGGCAGCCTGCTGCGCGGGGTGCCGAACGCGAACTACGGGTGCGAGGCGGCGCTGGTGATGGCCCCGCTCGGCGGTGTGCAGCTGTCGCCCACCAACCAGACCTCCTGCACCTACCGCCACGCTGGCTACCTGTACTCGCAGCGGCCGACCTTCCTGGCGCCCAGCACGGGTCGCATCACGAAGATCAAGGTGCGTTCGGGCCCCAACCCGGCGCGGCTTCGGCTGACCATCCTGACCGGGTCCAGCCGCGTGGACACCTTCACCGGCCGCGACCTGCCGGGCACGTACACCTGCTGCACGGCGCGCTTTGTCGGCAAGGCCTTCCGGCCCCGCCCCAACGCGACCACGACGAAGAAGGTCAACGCCAAGGTCTTCAACGTGCGCGACAAGCGGCTGCGTTTGCGCATCCACTCGTCGGACGGCGTGGCGCTGACCGCGGTCGGGCCGGGGACGGTGCCGCTGCAGATCCGCCAGGACGTCGGCGGGTTCAACGCCGGTACCCCGATGGCGGTCGGCTACTGGCCGTTCACGGCGGTCGGCGACCCGCGCGTGGAGGGCTACTCCATGACCGGGATCGACCTGATGTTCCAGTGGAACTTCAAGCGGCGCTAGCCGCGCCCGCCCGACATCTGAAGCGAGGGAGGCCCGCATGAGCCGGTTCGAGGACCCGGCGATCGTCACGTGCTCGATCTCGGGAGCCGTGGCCAGCCGCGACCAATGCCCGGCGATCCCCTACACGCCGGAGGAGTACGCCGCCGAGGCGAAGCGCGCGGTGGACGAGGGCGCGTCGATGATCCACATCCACGCGCGCACGCCCGAGGGCGTGCCCTCCTACGAGGTGGAGGACTTCCGCGCCATCACCGAGGCGATCACGGGGGCGGTCGACGACGTGATCGTGAACTACTCGACCGGTGCGATCGGCGTGCCGATCGAGAAGCGAATCGAGTACCTGCGCGAGCTGCGCCCAGACGTCGCGGCGCTGAACATGAGCTCGATGAACTACGCGAAGTACTCGTCGCGGCGCAAGGAGTTCGTGTTCAAGGCCGTCTTCGAGAACTCGTTCGACACGATCGTCGAGTTCCTCACGGTCATGAACGAGCTCGGCATCCGGCCGGAGCACGAGTGCTTCGACTCGGGCCATCTGGCCAACCTCGACCCGCTCCTCGACATGGGGCTGCTGTCCGAGCCGCTCCAGATCGACTGCGTGATGGGGGTGACCGGCGGCATCCGGCCCACGCCCCGCAACCTCGCCCACATGGCCGATCAGGTGCCGGGCGGGCCGGAGGGGCGCAATAACTGGGGCGTGATCGGGATCAGTCGCGACCAGTGGCGGCTGGTGGCCGCCTCCGCTGCGCTCGGCGGCAACGTGAGGGTCGGGCTCGAGGACAACTTCTACCTGCCCGATGGCGAGATGGCGGGCTCCAACGGCGACCTGATCGCGAGGGCGCGGCGGATCGTGGAGGACGTGGGCCGGCGCGTGGCGACGGTCGCGGAGGCACGCGAGCTGCTCGGCACGCCGCGGCGCATCGCCGCATGAGCGCACTGTCGGACATCAAGGTGCTGGACCTCTCGCGGCTGCTGCCGGGCGGCTTCTGCTCGCTGCTGCTGGCGGACTTCGGCGCCGACGTCCTCAAGGTCGAGGACACCGGGATGGGCGACTACGTGCGCTGGTCGCCGCCCTACCACGAAGGGGCGGAGGACTCGGCGAAGTCGGCGCTCTTCCTGGCACTCAACCGCGGCAAGCGCTCGATCCGGCTGAACCTCAAGGAGGAGGCCGGCCGGGAGGTGCTGCTGCGGCTCGTCCGCGAGCACGACGTGGTGCTCGAGTCGTTTCGGCCCGGCGTGATGGACCGTCTCGGCGTGGGTTACGAGCGCCTGCGCGAGGAGAACCCGGGGCTCGTGTACTGCGCGATCTCCGGCTACGGGCAGGACGGTCCCTACACGGCTCGCTCGGGCCACGACATGAACTACCTCGGCCTCAACGGCCTGCTGGGGCTGTCGGGCGACGCGGGCGGTCCCCCGGTCCAGGCGGCCGGGCAGATCGCGGACCTCGGCGGCGGTGCGCTGATGGCGGCGTTCGGCATCCTCGCGGCGCTGCGCGAGCGCGAACGAAGCGGGCAGGGGCAGCTGGTCGACGTGTCGATGTTCGACGGGTCCTTGTCGTGGCTGGCGCTCGTGGCCGCCCGCTACCTCGCCGAGGGCGAGCCACCCGCGCGCGGCGGGCTGGAGCTGGCGGGCAGCCTGCTCTGCTACCGGCCCTACGAGTGCAAGGACGGCTGGGTCACGCTCGGTGCGCTGGAGCCGAAGTTCTGGCAGGCGTGGTGTCGCGGGGTCGGTCGCGAGGACCTGGTCGAGAAGCAGTTCGAGCGCCCGGGCTCCGCCGCGCACGCTGAGGTGGAGGCTCTGTTCGCGCAGCGCACCCGCGACGAGTGGCACGCGTTCGCCGAGCAGCACGACTGCTGCCTGGAGCCGGTGCTCGGGCTGGAAGAGGCGCTCGACTCGGAGCTGGTGCGGGCGCGCGAGATGGTCGTGCGGATCGACCAGCCGGGTACGGACGGGGTGCGCCTGCTGGGCGTGCCGGTCAAGCTGTCGCGCACGCCCGGCGCCCCGGCCGGGCCGGGCCCGGCGCTGGGGGAGCACACCCGCGCGGTCCTGGCCGCCGCCGGGTACTCGGAAGAAGAGATCGGGTCGCTGCTCGAGTCCGGGGCGGCGGCGTGACCCAGAACGGCCTGCTCAAGATGAAGGAGCTGGCCGAGGCGAGCGGGGTCAGCTCGGGCACGATCAAGCACTACCTGCGCGAGGGGCTGCTGGGCGGCGGGGAGGCCGTGGTCAAGACGTCGCGCAACATGGCCTACTACCCACCCGACTTCGTCGAGCGCATCAAGCTGATCAAGCAGCTGCAGGAGGAGCGCTTCATGCCGCTGGCGGTGATCAAGTCGATGCTCGACGAGGATCCCGAGCGCGCCCAGGCGCTCGTCGAGCTGGAGGACCGCATCCTCGAGCGCGCGCTGGCGGGCGAGCGCAAGCGCATCTCGGCCGCCGAGCTGAGGCGTCGCTACTCGATCCCGCAGGAGGTGCTGAAGCGCCTGGCCGAGCTGGAGGTGCTCACACCCACCTCTCGCGGCTACGGGCCGCGCGACGTGGAGATCGTGGAGGCGATCAGCCGGTTCCGCGCCGGCGGGTACGACGAGCGGATCGGCTTCACCGTGTACGACACCCTGCGCTACAAGCGTGCGCTCGAGGAGCTCGTCAAGGAGGAGGTCCAGGTGCTGATGGACCGCCTGGCGGGCGAGATGGACCCGGACCGCGCCGTGGAGCTGATCGCCGCCGGGACCGAGCCGCTCAAGGAGCTGATCGCAGCACTGCATCAGAAGTCGCTGGTGGCCGAGCTGCGCCGCCAGCGGGCCGCACGCGGCTAGCGCCGCCGCTTCGCCGGCATCAGAAAGTGATGACGGTGCGGATGCCCTCTTGGCGCTCCATCGCCTCGAAGGCGTCGTTGACCTCGTCGAGTGTGACCCGGTTGGTCACGAGCGACTCGAGGTCGAGGTCACCGGTCATGTAGCTGTCGACCAGCTCGGGCACGCGGTCGCGACCCTTGGCGCCGCCGAACGACGCGCCGGCCACGCGGCGCCCGGTGATCAGGAAGCGCGGGATCACCTCCAGCACCTCGCCCTTGCCGGCCACGCCGGCGATCGTGCAGAGGCCCCAGCCCATGCGCGCGGCCTCAACCGCCTGGCGCATGACCGCCACGCTGCCGGTGGCCTCGAACGTGTAGTCCGCGCCGAAGCCGCCGGTCATCTCGAGGATCGCCTCGACAGTGTCCGGTCCGCCCACGAGCGTGTCGGTGGCGCCCTGGGCGCGGGCGTGCTCGAGGCGTTCCTCCGAGAGGTCCACCGCGACGATCCGCTCGGCGCCGGCGATGCGGCAGCCGGCCACGGCGCCCAGCCCGACCAGCCCGGCGCCGAAGACGACGCAGGTCGAGCCGGGCTCGACCTTGGCGATGTAGAGCGCCGCCCCGACTCCCGTGGTTGCTCCGCAGGCCAGCGTGCAGACGACGTCCAGCGCGGCCTCGGGGTTGACCTTGGCCAGGGCGATCTCGGGGATGACGGTGGCCTCCGCGAACGTGCTCGTGCCCATGAAGTGGCGCACGCGCTCGCCGTCGCGGTTGAGACGGGTGGTGCCGTCGGGCAGGTAGCCGAGGTTCTGCTGCTCGCGGATCGCCAGGCACAGGTTGGTCTTGGGCGACTCGCAGTGGATGCACTCGCGGCACTGGGGCGAGAACAGGGTGACCACGTGGTCGCCCGGGGCGACGCTGGTCACGCCTTCCCCGACCTCCTCCACCACGCCGGCGCCCTCGTGGCCGAGCACCGTGGGGGCGTAGCCGGAGGGGTCCGCGCCGCTGGCGGTGTAGAGGTCGGTGTGGCAGACGCCGCAGGCGGCCAGGCGCACCAGCACCTCGCCCGGCCCGGGGCCGTCGAGCTCGATGTCCTGGACGACGAGCGGCTTGGCGAACTCCTCGAGAACGGCGGCGCGGATCTTCATGGCGGCGGACCCTAACCGCTCGCTAGCGCACGGGCCGGATCCCCGGGCGCCGCCCCGCCCACGCGACGGTGCGGCGCCACGAGTCCGAGCCGGGCGACGCGGGCAGCACCCGGTAGTCGGGGTGGCGCACCCAGGTCGGCACGTACCGGACGCGCGTGGCCTTCACCCGGCCGCGGGTGGAAACGAAGTCGATCAGGGCGATCAGGCCGTCCTGCGACTCCGCCGGGCAGCACGCCGCGGTCTGGTTCGAGACGAGGTTGCCCTCGCCGAACACGACCGGCTTGCCATTCACGCGGCGGATCGGCTGCACGACGTGCACGTGCTGCCCGACGATCGCGGTGATCGCCGGCGAGCGGGTGAGCCGGCGCGCGAGCACCGCCTGCGCCGGGGAGATCGCGTGGCCGTACTCGTCGCCCCAGTGCAGGTTCACGATCACGGCCTCGGCGCCGCGCTTGCGGGCCCGCCGGGCGTCAGTGAGGATCCTGCCGGCGGTGGCGGTGTTGACGCTCCATGGGTGCGGGATCGCCTGGCCGTTGGAGACGGCGGTGAAGGAGAGAAAGGCGACCTTCGTCCCTTTGATCTCGAGGATCGTCGAGCGGCTCGCCTCCTTCGGCGTGCGGGCGGTCCCCGCGTGCGCGAGCCCGGCGCGGTCGAGGGCGTTCAGGGTCGTGCCGATGCCGTACTGCCCGGCGTCGAGCGAGTGGTTCGAGGCGGTGCTGCAGGCGTCCCAGCCGGTGGCGCGGACCGCTTGCGCCAGAGCCGGCGGCGTGCGGAAGCTCGGATAGCCCTGCACGGGCCCGGGCACGAGCGGGGTCTCGATATGGCAGAGGGCCAGGTCGGCCCCGGCGATCCGGGCGCGGATCGAGCGGAACATCGGGCGGAAGTCGTAGCGGCGCCCGCGCCCGTCCGCGAGCGCCTGGGCGGCCACCGGCTGGTGGATCAGGAAATCGCCGCTGGCCGCCACCGTGAACTCGACCCGCTCGGCGGCGGGGGCGGGCAGCTGCTGCGCCCAGAACAGGCCCAGCGCGACGAGCGCGGCCTTCACGCCCAGCAACGTAGCGCGGTTGTCACACCCGCGCGCCCACGCGTCACACAGACCCGGCCACCATGGGGCGATGGGTGGCGCGGGTGACGTTGAACAGCAGATGGCTGTCAAACGTCACCCTCGTGTCGATGAGGAAATCGCCCTGTTGGCGGACCGCCAGCACGGTGTGGTCTCCCGTCGCCAGCTGATCGAGCTCGGCTTGAGCCGGGGCGCAATCTTCAGCCGCCTCGAGACGAAGCGGCTGCACGCAGTCCACCGCGGCGTCTACGCCGTCGGCCGCAGGGGTCTGTCTCGGCCCGGGGTGTGGCTTGCGGCCGTGCTGGCCTGCGGGCCCGACGCCGTGCTGAGCCATCTCTCCGCCGCTGTCTTGTGGGGAATCAGGGAAGGGTCCCCGGCGAGGGTCGAGGTCAGCGCGCCCCGCCAGCGGCGGTCACGCGATGGCATCCGGGCCCACAGGGCCACCATCGCGCCCGACGAGCGCACCCTGCGAGCCGGCATCCCAGTCACCACGGTGCCGCGCACCCTGCTCGACCTCGCCGCCCTGCTCCAGCCCCACGAGCTCAACCGCGCGCTCGAGCGCGCCGAGTCGCTGCGCCTCTCCGACCCGAAGCCGCTGGCCGCCCTGATCGCGCGCCACCGCGGGCGGCGGGGGACCACTGTCCTGGGACGCGCGCTCGAGCGGGGAGCCGCGCGCGAGCGCGTGACCAAGAGCGAGCTCGAGCGGCGCTTCCTGACGCTGCTGGAGGACGCGTGTATCCCGCTGCCGCAGACCAACGTCCGGCTGGAGGTGGACAGCGGCTGGATCGAGGTCGACTGCTTGTGGCCCGAGCAGCGGGTGGCCGTCGAGCTCGACGGCCGCGCCGTTCACCTGACGGCCGCCGCCTTCGAGCGCGACCGAGGGCGCGATCGGCGCCTCCAGGCGGCGGGGTGGCGGGTTACTCGGATCACCGATCTCGCGATGCGCAGGGAGGCGCCGGCCGTCTGCGCGGACGTCCGCACGCTGCTCGGGATGCCTACCAGCGCACGTCGTGCCACTCCATCACGCCGTACCCGGCCTCCAGCGCGAGCCCCTCCGGGAGCGTTCCGGCGAAGGCGCCGAACGGCTGCCGGTAGTCGCTGCGCATCACGAGGCGGTTGGTGTGGTCCTCGCGCGCGCACCACTCGGTGAAGCTCAGGTCGCCCACGGACGAGAGGTCCGCGGCGAAGTGCTGTGGCCCGACCTCGTGCGGCTCGCCGTCCACCCATACGGTGCGTTCGCTCCCGCTGGGGGCGTCGTGTACGCCGTCGACCAGGTTCCAGGCCACCGCCCGGCCATCGCTGGTCCGCCCGATGCCCGCGGACCAGCGCCAGGTCGTGTGGCGGGCGTGATAGCCGGCCGACTCGTCGACGAACCCGAGCGGTCCGTCGACGCGGAACTCACGCCCGGCCACCCGAACCGTGCCCGAGACCGGGATGCCGGCCTGCTTGCGCGTCCAAATGTACGAGCGGCCGTGGCGCGACACGACCTCGACGCCAGGGCCCTCGCGGAACGACAGGTCGATCACGTCGCGGCCGGCCCGCGTGCCCTCGAACAGCCTGCCGTCGGGCAGGGCCACGGCCCACCAACGCTGCGGAACGCCGGCCACGCGCGCGTCGCCGATGCACAGCATCAGCTCCGGCCCGTACACGGCGAGGTAGCGCCAGCGCTTCAGCGGCCGCCCGCGACGCAGCGCCGGCATGCGCTGGGGCGGGAGCGGCAGGTCCAGCGCGCGGACGGCGTCGCCCCGAATCGTCATGTTCGGCAGTACACTCCAGATTGACTGGTCAGTCAACGCTTGGGAGGAGAGCTTTGCGGGCCGCGGCCGTGCAGCTCCAATCGACGAACGACAGCGAGCGCAACCTCGAGGCTGCGGATCGCTTGACGCGCGCCGCCGCCGGCGACGGAGCGGAGCTCGTCGTCCTGCCCGAGCGCCTCGACTTGCGCGGCAGCGCACAGGACTACGCCGCCGGCGCGGAGGGCCTGGACGGCCGGCCGGTCGAGTGGGCCAAGCAGACGGCGCGCGAGCTCGGCATCGACCTCGTGGCCGGCTCGATCGCCGAACGCCGTGAGGGTCACGAGCGCGTTTCCAACACCTCGGTGCACGTCGGTCCCGACGGCGCCGTGAAGGCCATCTACCGCAAGATCCACATGTTCGACGTGGAGGTCGGCGGCGTCGAGTACCGCGAGTCCGAGCACTCCGAGCCGGCCGACGAGATCGTCCTGTCGGAGACCGCCGAGGGCCTGGGGCTGGGCCTGACCATCTGCTACGACCTGCGCTTTCCCGAGCTGTACCGCATCCTGACCCTCCGCGGTGCCCGCATCGTGACCGTGCCGGCGAACTTCACCCGCATCACCGGCGAGGTTCACTGGGAGCTGCTGCTGCGCGCCCGCGCGGTCGAGAACCAGGTCTTCGTGATCGCCCCCGGGCAGGGACGCGGCCCGGGTGCCGAGGGCGACAGCTACGGCAACTCGATGATCGTCGACCCCTGGGGCGAGGTGCTCGCCCGCGCGGGTGGCGAGGGCGAGTCGTTCGTGGCCGCGGACCTCGACCTCGAGCGACAGGACGAGATCAGGGCGAAGCTGCCGAGCCTCGCCAACCGGATGCCGGCCGCCTACCGCTGGCCCGAGGAGGTGCGCGTCTGATGGCCACTGCGGCCAAGCAGGGGGCGGTCGACAAGCGCCGCCTGATCCTCGACGCCGGCGTCCGCGTGTTCGCCCACCGCGGCTTCCACCACTGCCGCGTGTCCGACGTCGCCGACGAGGCGGGCGTGGCCTACGGCCTCGTCTACCACTACTTCCGCTCGAAGGAGGAGATCCTCAACACGCTCTTCCTCGAGCGCTGGCAGATCATGCTCGACGCGATCGCCGAGATCGACTCGCGCGAGCTGCCCGTGCGGGAGAAGCTGCACGCGGTCGCCGGCTTCATCATCGAGTCCTACCGGCACGACCCGGACCTGATGAAGGTGATCATCGTCGAGGTGACCCGCGCGGCGAACTCGTTCGGGGCCATCCACCTGGACAAGATCCGCGAGGCCTACGAGGGCATCGCGGGCATCGTCGAGTCGGCGCGCGAGCAGGGAACCTTCAAGTCGGACATCCCCTCCGAGTTCGCGGCCATGTGCTTCTACGGCGCGATCGAGCAGCTGCTCACCGGTTGGATCTTCGAGGTGCTCCCGCGCGCCGACGAGGACTACGAGCGCGCGAAGGAGCTGGTCGTCGAGGCGATCTGCGGCGGGCTCGAGGCGGAGTAGTACGGCACGTCTGCTTGAATCCGCCGCCAATGCAGAGCGACCTATCGAAGCGACTGATGTGGAGTGGCCTCCTCGCGGGGGTCGGGGCCTTGACGTCGATCGTCGCGAACAGAATCGCGACCGAGATCTGGACGCGGGTCTTCAAGGAGGACCCGCCGACCGACTGATGGCCGACGAGGAGGTTCCCAACCAGGGGGCGACGGGTACCCGTCCCCTCGGTGAGACGCCCGTGACCGTCGAAGAGGAGAGCGATCCGTTCGCCCAGCGCCCCGAGGCGTTCGTGGGCGCGGCCTTCGCCGGCGGCCTCGCGCTCGCCCTGATCCTGCGGAGGCTGAGCCGGTGAGCGGCAACGGCGGCCCAAGCGCCGACAAGAATCTCGGCGACATCGTCGCGGAGGTCTCCGAGAAGGCCTCGCTGCTGGTTCGCCAGGAGATCGACCTGGCCAAGGCCGAGGTCTCCAGCAAGCTCTCGAAGCTCACCAAGGGCGCCGTCGTGGGCGCCGCCGCCGGGGTCTTCCTGATCTTCGGAATCACGATGTTCTTCCACGGGCTCGCCTGGTTCTTCAACGACCTCTTCAACTGGGAGGACTCCCTGTGGGCCGGGTTCGCGGTCGTGACCGGGATCCTGTTCCTGCTGGCGATCCTCGCGGCGTTCATCGCGCTGCGCCTGTTCAAGAAGGGCGCGCCGCCCGTGCCGGCCATGGCGATCGAGGAGGCCAAGCGCACGCGCGCCGACCTCGAGGCCCAGTCGATCGAACGTGACCAGCTGGAGAGGAGCAAGAGCTGATGGCTTCAGAGAGCCCGGAGATGATCCGCTCGTCGATCGAGGAGACGCGCCGCGAGCTGGCGTTCTCCGTGAACGACCTGCGCTCGAAGGTGGCGGAGCTGACCGACTGGCGCCGCCAGCTGGCCGAGAACCGTCGCGGCGCGCTGGTCGGCGCCGCCGTGGCCGGATTCGTGGTCGGCGGCGGGGTCGCCGCCACCTTCTCGCTGCTCAGCGGCCGCCGCCGTCGCTGACCGCCGCGGCGCTCTCCACCGTCTCCTCCCCGTAGAGCCGCTTGTGCAGCAGCGCGGCCACTCCCCCTGCCGGGATCGGCAGCCAGAAGGACACGAGCCGGTAGCCGAGCGTGGCCACGACGGCGGCCCCGGTAGGCACTCCGGCTAGGACGAGCGTTCCGGTCAGGCCCGCCTCCACGAACCCCAGCCCGCCCGGCGTGAGCGGCAGCGTTCCGAGGAACTGGGCGGCGCAGAAAGCAAGCAGCACCGTCGAGGGGCGGGGGTCCGCGTGCACCGCCGTCAGCGCCGTCAGCAGCGTAAGGTAATCGAGCACCCAGCGCCCGGCCGACAGCAGCAGCGCCTGCCACCAGTTGCGCCCAAGCACGTCGCGTACCTCGTCGCGCTCGCGCAGCAGCCGCGCCGGCAGCCCCGCCAGCGGGGGGTGCTTGCGCCGGACGCGGTTGCGCACCGACTGGGCGGCGCGGCCGACGGCGACGAGCGGCCGGTCCCAGAGGATCGCGGCGGCGCCGGCCGCGCAAAGCAGCACGAAGACCACACCGCCGATCAGGGCGGCACGGCCGAGCCCGGGGTCCACCGGCGAGCCGAACAGCACAGCCGGCAGCGCCAGCAGCGGCAGCGCCAGCAGGATGCCGAAGACGAGGACCGACGAGGCGGTCATGCCGGACGCGGCCTGCGCCGCCGGGACGCCGCCGCGGGCGAGCATCGCGTACTGCATCGCGCCCGAGGCGGCCACGCCGCCCGGCACCACGCGGCCGAACGCGTTCGAGGCGAGCTGCGAGGTGATCACCGGTCCCCAGTGCTCGGCCCGCATTGCGATCTTCTGCACTGCCCACATGCAGGCGTAGCTCCCGATCTGCAGCGCGACCATCGCCACCCACCAGAGCGGGTTGAACTCGTCGAGCCGGTCGTAGGCGCCGAACACCTCGAGCAGGGCAGGGGCGAGCAGGTACAGCGAGACCCCGGTGATCGCGAGCAGGATCCCGTGTCGTGCCAGCGTTCCCGGGTTCATGCCGCGGGGGAGGCTACGCCGGTGCGGGGTCGGGCGGTGCGGACGGCGGCGACTTGGGGGCCGGCGGCGCCGGCGGCGGCTCGGGCGGCTGGTCCGGTGGAGACCGCTTGATGCTCATCGTCCGCAGGTCCACGTACTCGCGCAGGAGGATCTGAATCGAAGCCGCCACGGGGATCGCCACCAGCGCCCCGATCACGCCCAGCAGGGAGGCGCCGAACAGCACCGCGACGATCGTGATGAACGGATGCACCTTCACCGTGCGCTTCTGGATCTGGGGCTGGATCAGGTGGTTCTCGAGCTGCTGGTACCCGATCGCCCAGAGCGCCCAGATGATCGTCGTCGTGGGGAAGTCCTCGAACACCGTGAAGATCCCGATCAGCACCGCGGCGATCGTCGCGCCGACCAGCGGGATCAGCGAGAACAGGCCGGCGATAACGGCGAGCGGCCCGCGGAACGGCACGCCCAGGATCGTGAGCACGACGTATGTCTGGATCCCCGCGATCAGCGCGATCGTGAGCGCGCCGGCCATGTAACCGGCCACGGCGTCGGCCATCCGGTCGAGCGAGCGGCGCATCCGGTGCCGCTGCTCGGGTGGTCGCATGGCGATGATGGCATCGACCCAGGTCCGCCCGCTTCCGAGCAGGAACGCCGTGAGCACGAGGATCGTGATCAGGGCGAAGGCCGAGCTGACGATGCCGAAGCCCACGTCGCGCAGGGTTCCGGCGGCGCCGCCGAGCCGGCCGGGGAGCTTGCCGGCCTCCTTCTCGAGCTGGCTGGTGATGTCGTAGTCCTCGTTCAGCTCGCGCAGGCGCTCGTTCTCCTTCACGAACTTGGTCACGTCGCGCGCGTACTGCGGCACGTTGTCGGCGAAGTTGTTGGCCTCGGTGACCATCGGCGGCACGATCAGAGCGATCAGCAGCAGCGGCACGGCGAGCAGGCCGAGGTAGACGATCGTGATCGCGAAGCCGCGCCGCATGCGCCGCGACAGCACGTTCACGGGCGGCGACAGCGCGACCGCGAGGAACACGGCGATCAGCAGCCAGCCGATCGGCTTGCGGAGCAGGTAGAGCAGGTAGAGCGCGATCGCCACGCAGACCACGGTCAGCACGATGCGAACGATCTGCCTCGGGGACGGCGCCATCAGGGGGCTATTCGCCCCGGCTGGAGAGCCTCCTACCGCAGAAACTGCTCTGGCAGCCCGCCGGTGCCCAGCAGGCCGGGCCCGGTGTGGACCGCCAGGACCGGGCCGATCTCGCTGACGATCGTCGGCTCGTGCCCGAACACCTCGAGGCCGCGCTCGACCAGGGCCTGGGCCTGGTCGGGTGCCGAGATGTGCTGGACGCACCAGGCGCCGGCGCCGGAGTCGCGGCGTTGCTGGGCGTAGTCGACCATCCGCTGGAAGGCGCGCCCGCTGGTGCGCACGCGCTCGACAGGGGTCATCTCGTTCTCCACGGTCAGGATCGGCTTGACCTTCAGCGTCGACCCGATCCACGCGCTGGCGGCGCCGATGCGCCCGCCGCGGCGCAGGAACTCGAGCGTGTCGACCGCGAACCACATCTTGAGCTGCTTGCGCGCCTCCGTCACGTGGGCGGCCACCTGCCCGGCGTCCATTCCCTCGCGCGCGCCCTTAACGGCGGCGAGCACCATGAAGCCGAGGCCGCCGGCGGCGGTGGTGGAGTCGATCACGTGCACCCGCCCGCCGTCGATGCCGTCGCGGACCAGCGACTCCTTGGCTTGCCGCGCCGCCTCGGGCGTGCCCGACAGCCCGCCGGAGATGTGGATCGAGACGATCTCCCGGCCCTCGGCCAGCAGCGGCTCGTAGGCGGCCCGAAAGTCGCCCACCGACGGCTGCGACGTGGTGGGCAGCTGGTCCGCGGCACGCAGCTCGTCGAAGAACGCCGGATAGTCGGTGATCTCGGTCTCGGGGACGGTGCGATCGCCGCCGAAGACGACGTACAGCGGCACGACGGTGACCCCGTGCTGCTCCGCGACCCCGGGTGCGAGATAAGACGTGCTGTCGGTGACGACCGCGACTTCGCTCATGGCGCGCGGCAGCCTACTCCGATGGCGGGCTAACCTCCCGCCACTTGGCTGCGGTCCTCGTCACCGGCGCAACGGGATTCATCGGATCTCACGTGGCGCGGCTGCTGGTCGAGCGGGGCGACGACGTGGTGCTCGCGGCCGAGGGCGGCTCGCCGGACACGGCGATCGCGGACCTCGAGGCCAAGCGAGTCAAGTGCGACGTGCGCGACCGCCGGGCGGTGCGCCGGGCGCTGCGCGGCGTCGAGCGCGTCTTCCACTGCGCCGGGGTCACGTCGGTGCGCCCCGAGGACGCGGAGCGGCTCTTCGACGTGAACGTGCGCGGCACCAAGCTGGTGATGGAGGAATGCCTGCGCGCGGAGGTGGAGCGGGTCGTCTACACGTCGAGCGCGGCGGTGGTCGGCCCGGCGGCGCAGGGCAAGACGGCCGACGAGACGCAGCTCTTCACGGCCGGCCGGCTCGGCATCCCATACGTCAACTCGGTGCACGAGGCGGAGGTCGAGGCCATGCGCGTGGCCGCGCGCGGGCTGCCGCTCGTGTGCGTGAACCCGGCCGTGTGCTTCGGCGCCGGCGACCACCTGCTCACCTCCACGCGGCTGGTGCGGTCCTTCCTGCTCGGCCGCGTGCCGGTCTACACCGAGGGCGCGATCTCGGTGGTCGACGTGCGCGACGTGGCCGAGGGTCACCTGCTGGTCGACCGGCTCGGCCAGCCTGGTGAGCGCTACATCCTCGGCGGGCGCAACTTCACCTTCGACAGGCTGTTCGCCGACCTCGGGCGCCTGTCGGGGATCGACCCCCCGGTCAGGCTGCCCCAAGCGGCCGCCAGGGCGGCGGCCGGTCTGCTGGCCTCAGCCGGGCGCGGCTGGCCGCTGACCCCGCTCGAGGTGCGCGCCGCCAGCCAGTGGTGGACCTACCGCTCGACGCGAGCGCGCCGGGAGCTCGGCTGGAGCGCGCGGCCGCACGAGGAGACGCTGGAGGCGACGGTCGCGTGGCACTTGGAGCGCGAGCAGGATCGGATCGCCCGCACCCGCCGCTCCCGGCAGGTCCAGTTCCGGCTGGCGGGCGCGGCGGTCGGGGCCACCGAGACCGCCGTGGGACTGCTGCGGCGGGTCGCGCCCTAGCATTGGGGCGAGTGACCACGCTCTACCGCTGCAAGGCCCCGACCGACGTCGTCTGCCGCTGCGGCAAGGTGGCGCGGCGCCTGCGCGCCGCCGGGATCGAGTTCGAAGAGGTCAGGGTGCAGCTCCGCAAGCGCGATCGGCCCGAGATCGAGGAGTTGACGGGGCAGCGCTGGGTACCAGTCCTCGTGCACGACGCCGAGGTCATCCACGACTCGCACCGCATCCTCGAGTACCTCGACTGGCTCGACGAGCGCCGGGAGGTCGCATGAAGCGCCAGCTGCCGCGCGCCGCGAACGGGGTCCGCCGCGCCTGGCCGTTGGTGCTGATGGCGTGGAGGCGCTGGCAGAGCCTGACGCCGGAGCAGAAGGACCGCTACATCCGCCAGGCGCGCGAGTACGGGGAACGCGGCCGCAAGGCGGTCGAGCAGCGCCGCCGCAAGCCGTAGGCCAGCGGGACCTGCGCCCCCGCGCGCTTGATCGTTTGCAGCCTTTTCCGGGCCCTAGGCCGGACAAAGCTGCAAGCGTCGGGCCGGCCAGCGTGCCACGGGGGCCCGGGGGCGTGAGCCCCCGGATATCAATCAATCCAGGCGGTTCTCCAGCCCGATCGGCCGCTGCGCCGGCTGGGGCTCCTCTTCGACGACCTCGGTGGGCTGCTCGACGCCGAGCAGCTCGGCCAGCTCGCCCGACTCGAACATCTCCATGATGATGTCCGCGCCGCCGACCAGCTCCTGGTCCACGAACAGCTGCGGGATCGTCGGCCAGCCTGACAGGCCCGACAGCTCCTCGCGGATGCGCGGGTCGGGGAGGATGTCGAGCGCCGCGTACTGGACGCCGAGCGCATTGAGGGCACCGGCGCTGCGCGCGGAGAAGCCGCAGGACGGCTGGTTGGGCGTGCCCTTCATGAAGAGCATGACGTGGTTCTCGTCGATCGCCTGCTTGATGAAGTCGCGAATCTCGTCGTTCGTCACGTTCTGGCTCCGGGGGTCGAGGTCTTGAGTGACAGCGCGTGGATCGCGCCGCCGATGTCCGAGCCGAAGACGTCATAGATCAGCTTGTGCTGCTCGATCCGGGACAGGCCCTCGAACCTGTCCGAGACGATTTCGGCACGGAAATGGTCGCCGCCGCCGGTGAGGTCGTCCACCGCGACCTCTGCGCCTGGCAGTGCGGCCTGGATACGCTCCTGAAGTTCTGACGGGGTTGGCATCGGGAAACCTCAGGGTACCGACGCGATCGCCGATACAATCCACGTAGATGGTTCAGCTCACCGATATCGCAGCCGAGAAGGTCCGCGCCTTCATGGAGGGCCAGACGGCAGAGGCCGAGGTCGGGCTGCGCGTCGGGGTCCGCGGCGGTGGCTGCTCGGGCTTCCAGTACGCGCTGGCGCTCGACGAGAAGCGCGACGACGACCACGTCTTCGAGAACGCCGGGATCCCCGTGCTGGTGGACCCGGCGAGCCTGCAGTACGTGGACGGGTCGACCGTCGACTACACCGAGAACTTCATGGGCTCGGGCTTCGAGGTGTCGAACCCGAACACGGTCGCGTCCTGCGGCTGCGGCTCGTCGTTCCGCGTGGCTGACGAAGAGCCGTCCTGCGGCTCCTCCGTCTAGAGCCGCACCGGCAGCCGCTTCAGCTGGTTGAGGAACGGCGACTCCGCGTACTGCGGCGTCCCGTCGAGCTCGATCCCCGGGTGGCGCGCGAGCGTCTCCTCGATCAGGATGCGCAGCTCCAGCCGGGCCAGCGCGGTGCCGAGGCAGAAGTGCCGCCCGCCCGCCCCGAACGCCTGGTGCTCCGCGTCGCGCCTTAGGTCGAAGCGGTCGGGGTCCTCGTAGCGCGTCTCGTCGCGATTCGAGGAGACGTACCACATGACCACCTTCTCGCCCGCGCTGATCTGCTGGCCGGCGAGCTCCGTGTCGCGAGTGGCGGTGCGGCGGAAGTGGGCGAACGCCGGGAACATCCGCAGTGACTCCTCGACGGCGGCCGGCACGAGCGAGGGGTCGTCGAGCAGCAGCTGCTTTTGCTCCGGGTCCTCCATCAGCGCGCGCATCCCGCTGCAGTACGTCGCCTTGGTGCTGTCGTTGCCGGCGGCGACCAGCAGGAAGAAGCCCATCACGATCTCGTGCTCCTCGAGCTGCTGGCCGTCGACCTCCGCGTGAACCAGCACGCTGGTGAGGTCGTCGGTGGGCCGCTCGCGCCGCTCGGCGATCAGCCGTCCGCAGCGAGCGAAGATCTCCGGCACGTCGCGCTCCATCACCGACTGGACGCCCTCTGGGTTGAGGTCCGGGTCGCCGGCGCCGAGCGTGGTGTTCATCAGGCGCGCCCAGATCTCGTCGTCTTCCGGCGGGATGCCCATGAAGCTGCCGATCACGCGCGACACGACCGGCTGGGCGAGGTCGGCGACGAGGTCGCAGGTGTCCCGCCCGGCGAGTCGATCGAGCGCACCGACGGTGATCTCGCGGATGGCGTCCTCGTGCTCGGCGATGCGCTTGGGGGTGAAGCCGCGCTGGAAGAGCGCCTTGAGGCGGTCGTGCTTGGGCGGGTCCATCCCGATGAACATCGCCTGCGTCAGCTCGAGCGGCATGATCGCGTTGGTCAGTGCGGTGATCCCGCCGATCTCCGACGAGTACGTCTGCCAGTCGCGACTGACCTCGTGCACGTCGTCGGCCCGCGTGACCGACCAGTAGCCCTCCTCCTCGGGGTACTCCGTGATCTCCGAGGTCCAGTGGACCGGGCACCGGCCGCGCAGCTCCTTGAAGAGCGCGTGCGGGGGTCCGTCCAGCCACTCCTCGCGCTCGGTGACGAGCACCTCTTCGAGCGGGCGTCCCTGGTCGGTGGACACGCCGCGAGCCTACCGCTAGCGCGCCGCCGGCAGCGCCGGCGTGAGCGTGCCGGTCTCCGCGCACGCCCGCTCGAGCCGCTCGTGCAGGCGCAGGCGTTCGCGCTCGGCGGCCTGCGTCCGGCCGCGCCCGGTGCGCTTGTGGACCAGGTTGAGCGCCTCGTCCGGGTCGCTCTCCAGGTCGTAGAGCTCGTACTCCGGGGGCGCCGAGCCGGCGGGGTCGAGGTAGATGGCGTACTTCCAGCGGGCGTCTCGCACGCAGCGGATGCGGTTGGGCTGGCCCGGCACGTTCTGGAACGCGGTGCCCGCCTGGTGGTCGTCGTAGGTGAACAGCACCGCGTCGCGCACCGACTCCTGCTCGCCGGTCAGGATCGGTCCCAGGTCGAGCCCGTCGAATCGCTCGGGGTCGGCCGGCTGCCCGGCCAGCCCGAGCAGGGTCGGCACGAGGTCGACTAGCGAAACCAGCGCGTCGCTCTCGCGCGGCTGGGGGAACAGCTCCGGATTCGAGATCACCAGCGGTACTCGGATCGACTCCTCGTAGCCGTTGAACATCTTCTGGCGCAGCCCGCCGTGCGACATCGCCAGCTCGCCGTGGTCGGAGGTCCGCGCGATCACCGTCCGGGCGCGCAGCGAGTCGGGGTCGCCCGGGTCGCCGAGTGCGGTCAGCAGCCGGCCGATCTTCTCGTCGACCACCCGGTGCAGGTGCGCGTAGAAGTTCACGTAGTCGCGCTGGGCGCGCTCGTCGGGGAGCGCCCCGATGTAGGCCGTCTGGCCGACCTTCATCAGCGAGTGAACGGTCGGCTTGTCGCGCAGGTCCTCGTCGACGGTCGGGGGCAGCGGCACGTCGAGCCCGCGGAACGCGTCCGCGGCATAGCCGCCCTCCTCAAACGAGGACGGATAGCCCAGCACGTCGTGCGGGTTGACGAGCGAGAACACGAGGCAGAACGGCTCGGGCAGATCGGGCGCGGCGAGCCAGGCCTCCATCTGGCGTGTGTAGTCCTCGTCCCAGCCCTCGTGCGTGGTGCCGGCGTTGCCGCCGCCGAAGGTGTGGGCCTTGGCGTCGCCGCCGGCGTCTGGGGGCTCCCAGTCGGCGAAGCCGTAGTCGCGTTCGATCCGCTCCGGGTCGGCGTCGCTCCAGTCGCTGCCGTTGACCGGCTTCGACAGGTGCCACTTGCCCTTCAGGGCCACGTGATAGCCGCGCTCGCGCAGCAGCGTGGCGAGCGTGTCGATGCCGGCTGGCAGCTCCGGCTCGTCTCCGCTCTTGGGGCCGAGCCGCAGCAGCCCGCGCCCGAACGCGCGCGCGAGCCGGCTGCGCGGCACCTCGCCGCTGGCGGCGAGGCGGCCGACCGTGCGCAGCACGTCCGGCACGTTGCGGCGGTCGGGGAACAGGTCGCCCTCGGTCAGCGTGAGCGTCACGCCGTGGCGCGAGGGGTAGGTGCCGGTCAGGAAGCTCGCCCGGCTGGGGGAGCACATGGCCGTGGCCGTGAAGGCCCGGGAGAAGCTGATGCCCGTACGCCGCAGCTCCGCGTCGTTGGGCATCAGCTCCTCGAGCCAGTCCGGGTCCTGCGGCCAGTGCTGCGGGGCGCGCTGCTGGTCGGTGACCAGCAGGATCAGGTTGGGTGGGCGCATCAGTACTTCGCGAAGCCGGTCAGCGAGACGACGCCGTTCTGCCCGTCGAGCGTGTTGTGGTCGTGTGCCTGGAGAGCGCCGCTCGTGATTCCGCGGTATGCCCCCGTGCCACTCGTCAAGCCCGCCGTGCCCCGGAAGTCGATCTCGCCGCCGGTGATCGTGAAGGGCATCGAGAGCGTCCCCGACACCGAGCCGCGCGGGAACACCATCGTGAACGTGCCGGTGGCGCGCCCGCTCGCGAGCCTGACGAGGATCCTCACCGAGCCTCGGCCGAAGGGCGTCCCGCTGACGGTGCCGCGGTCCTCGATCGTGCCGGGCGTGGTGGAGGCGACCATCTTGGTCGCCCCGTCGATCCGGACGCGATGGCGCTTGCGCGGTCCCGCCGGCCGCGAGCTCTTGGCCAGCTGGTAGGTGTTCTGCAGCTCGTCCTGGACGATCGTCGCCTGCCCGCCGATCGCCGCGACGGCGAGGTCCTTGCGCAGCCGCCGCGTGCGATAGCGCCAGCCGGTCGGCAGATCGAGCCGCCGCCCGAGCGTGCGGAGCTTCCCGATCGTGAGCTTCGGATCGAGGATCTGCGAGTAGCTCTGCATCACGTACACGTCGCCGCCCGGCGCGACCAGCTCATAGACCACCCGCCCGCGCCGCCAGCGCCAGGTGTTGGTGCGCTCGATCGTGCGGTCGGTGTAAGGCGTTCGGCTCAGGTCGGCGACCGTGCGGATCGGGATCGTCGCCACGCGGCGCAGGCGCTGGCCGTGAAAGGAGCGCACGCGGCCCGGGGTGGCTGTGACGGAGTCCATCAGGAAATGGCGCGGGCCGTTGAGGGTCACGGTGCTGGCTCCGCGCTCCTGGGCGAGCGCGGCCGGCGTCGAAGGCCTTCCACCACGCGGCCGGGCACTCGTTGAGCCCGATCGTGTTCCAGACCGTGGCGCTGGCCTGGGGTGGGGCGCCCCTGAGCTCGATGATCTCGCAGTAGCGCGCGTCGTGGAGGCCGCCGAGCGTGTCGGCGGAGGCGGGGGCGGAGGTAATCGCCGCGACCGTGAGGGCCCCCAGGATGGCCCTCACGGCGCGACGTTGCACGCATCCCCCTTGCAGCGCTTGAGCTTGGCGCTCTTGGCAGCAAGCCTCGCCTGGATCCGGGCATAGGCGGGGTCGCCAGCCACGTTGCGTAGCTGGTGGGGGTCCCTGCGGCGGTCGTAAAGCTCTTCCTCGCCGGTGTCCGTGTAGGAGACGTAGGTGTAGCGGTCGGTGCGCACGCCCCGGTAGGGCTGGTCCCACTGGTTCACGGGGATGTCGCCCCGGAACAGCGGGTCGAGCGCCTCGATCTGCAGCACCCGGTTGGGCCGCTTGCGCGGGTTGCGGATCGTGGGCAGCAGCGACACGCCGTCCATCGTGCGTCCGGCCCGTGCGTTGGCGACGTCCACGAGCGTGGGCGCGAAGTCGATGTTGGAGATCTGCCCGCGCACCGTGCGGCCGGCGGGGACGCCCGGTCCGCGCAGGATCAGCGGGATGCGCAGCGACTCCTCGTACGGCAGGTACTTGTCGCCGGTGACCCGGTGCTGACCCTGGAGCCAGCCGTTGTCGGACAGGAATACGATCAGCGTGTTCTTCAGCTGTTTCGTCTTGCGCAGCGTGCGGACGAGCTGCTTCACGTGGTCGTCAACCGCCAGCAGCGAGCCGATCCGCCCCTCGTAGTCCAGCTGCAGCTGCGCGATCTGCTCCGCGTTCATCGACGGCGCGGCGTCGCGCAGGGTGGACGGCTTGTCGGAGAGGTCGGTCTCGTTGAAGCTGGGCGGCCGCGGCAGCTTGTAGCGCGAGCTGCGCGCCTCGTAGCGCGGGGCGGGGCGCGGATCGCGGCCGGGGCGGCCCAGCAGCGTGGTCGCCACGTCCTCCCGGTGCGGCGCGGCCGGCGCCCACCAGATGAAGAACGGCTTCTTCGAGTTGCGCTCGGAGCGGACCAGGTCCTCGGTGATCCGACCGGTCACGTCCGGCGAGTAGTCCTTCGGGTTCTCGGCGCCCCAGTAGTCGTGCGGGGCGGGGCCGAAGATTTCGTTGAGCCGGTTGAACACGCCGGCCAGGCCGCCCGGGTTGGGGCTCACCTCGATCTTGGCGAACTCCACCAGCTTGCGCGCGAAGTCGGCGTCGCCCCAGGACTTCAGCACGCCGTTGCGGTTCATCACGAAGTTGTAGTAGTCGTAGGCCGACACATCGAGCAGGCCGCGCCAGATGTCGAAGCCCTTGGGCACCTCGCCGTGGGCGTCGCGCGCGCCGTAGCCGTTCAGCCACTTGCCGATCAGCGCAGTGCGGTAGCCGGCCCGTTGGAGCCAGGCCGGCAGGATGTTCCCGCGCTGCTTCATGCCGTACCAGCCGAACGGCCAGAAGTTGCCCTGGACGTTGTGGTTGTGGGCGTACTGGCCGGTGATGAAGGTGGCCCGCGCGGGACAGCAGAGCGGAAACGAGTCGACCGCGTCGGCGAAGGTGGTGCCGCGCGCGGCCAGCAGCCGCTTCACGTTTGGCATGTGCGCGACGTCGGCCTGGGCCTGGTCGTCGGTCATCACGACGAGGATGTTCGGGCGCCCGTCCTTTGCGGCGGAGGCGGGGCGGGCGTGAGCGGCGGCGGGCAGCGCGAGCAGGGCCAGGGTGGTCAGCCATGCGATCTGCCTTGCTCTCACCGCTCCTCCTCGGTCCGGGAATGCGCGAGCGTACAAGGCGTGTCACACAGTGTCAACTTCTGTATGATGCCGCTGCGCAATGGCCGTCCAACAGCAGACCGCGCCCAGGGCGCGGGCCCGCCAGAGCCGCAGGGAGAGCCGCCAGCGGATCGTCGCGGCGGCGACCGAGCTGGTGCGTACGCGCGCCTACGCGGAGCTCAGCGTCGACGCCGTCATGCGCGAGGCGGGCATCGGCCGCACGATCTTCTATCGGCACTTCGACGACCTCGGAGACCTGCTCCTGCGGGCCAGTCGCGAGGCAATCGAAGAGCTCTACGAGGCGCAGAGCAACCTCGGCCAGGCGCGCCCCGACGAGGACCCCGAGGCCGTGCGCCGGGTGTTCGCCGCGGCCGCCGACGTGTACACCCGCCACGGGCCGCTGCTGCGCGCCATCGCCGAGGCCGCCGCGGGCGATGAGGAGATCGCGCGCGGCTATGCGGCGATGCGCAGGCGCTTCGACGATTTCGCCGCGCAGTCGCTCCGCGGCGTGGCCGATCTGGCCCACACACCGCTCGCCGAAGTCGACGAGACCGCCCGGGCGCTGAACCTGATGGGCGAGAACTACCTGCTCGACGCGTTCGGGCGGGAGCCGCGCGTGTCGGCCGAAACCGCGGTGCAGACCCTGACCGAGATCTGGGACGCGGTAATCCGCCGCTGACCGAAGGAGCTGCCGATGGACGTCTTTAGAACCCCCGACGAGCGCTTCGCGAACCTGCCGGGCTACCCCTACGAGCCGCACTACCTCGAGGTCGACGGCCTGCGCTTGCACCACATCGACGAGGGCAGCGGCCCCACGGTGCTGTGCTTCCACGGCGAGCCGACCTGGAGCTACCTCTACCGGCACATGCTCGATCGGCTGGTCGAGAGCGGGCACCGCGTCGTCTGCCCCGACTTCGCCGGGTTCGGGCGCTCCGACAAGCCGACCGACCAGGCCTGGTACACGTACGACCGCCACGTGGAGATGGTCACTCGCCATCTCGACCAGATCGAGCTCGAAGACGTGACCGTCGTGGTGCAGGACTGGGGCGGGCCGATCGGCCTGCGCTGGGCGGTCGAGCACGCCGACCAGGTGGGGCGGCTGGTGGTGCTGAACACCGGCTTGTTCACCGGCCGGGTGAGCAAAGGTTTCATGGCCTGGCGCGAGTTCGCCGAGCGCACGCCGGACCTGCCGATCGGCATGATCGTCCAAGGGGCCACGACGACCGAGCTCGCGCCCGAGGTGGTCGCGGCCTACGAGGCGCCCTTCCCGACACCCGAGAGCAAGGCGGGCGCGCAGCGCTTCCCGTTGCTGGTGCCGCTCGGCCCCGACGAGCCCGGCGTGACCGAGATGCTGGCCGTGCGCGACG
The DNA here is from genome assembly GCA_963716215.1 of uncultured Thermoleophilaceae bacterium. Classification (GTDB taxonomy): domain Bacteria; phylum Actinomycetota; class Thermoleophilia; order Solirubrobacterales; family Thermoleophilaceae; genus JACVRW01. The sequence continues at coordinate 1,181,379 of OY970298.1, forward strand.
AGCTGTCGCGCTGGGACAAGCCGGCGCTGATCGCGTTCTCGGACACAGACCCGGTGTTCCCGTACCCGAAGGCCGGCGACCGGTTCACCGAGCTGATCCCCACCGCGGGCGAGCAGATCCGCATCGAGGGGGCCGCGCACTTCCTCCAGGAGGACCGCGGCAACGAGATCGCGGACGCGATGCTGGCGGCGTTCGGGGCGCCGGTCTGATGCCGATCGAGCCGGACGAGCGGCAGTTCGCCGAAATCGCCGCGCTGGCGGGCGGGGATGGCGACGGCCCGGTGGTGATGCTGAACCTCAACCGCTACCGCGACCGCGAGGAGTACCTGCGCTATGGCGCGGTGGCGCTGGCGGTGCTGGAGCGCGTGGGCGGCCGGATCCTGTGGCAGGCCGATGCGCGCGGCACCGTGATCGGCGACGACAGCGACCGCTACGACGAGGTGATCGCGGTCTGGTATCCGAGCCTCGCGGCCTTCGGCGCGCTCGCCACCGACCCGGAGATCCTGGCGGTGCGGGAGCACCGGATCGCTGGGCTAGAGCGTGCGGCGCTGATCCGCTGCGAGGCTCAGCCCGGCGCGTTGTCCAGCGAGCTCCAGAGGTAGAGGCACGCCAGGGTCCGGTGCGGGCGCCAGGGGCGGGCGATCCGCTCCAGCCGCTTGGGCTCGGGCAGCTTGCGCAGCCGGTACTCGACCTGTGCCGCACGACGGATGCCCAGGTCGCCCACCGGCAGGATGTCGGGCCGGCCGAGGTGGAAGATCAGGAACATGTCCGCCGTCCACGGCCCGAGGCCCTTGATGGCGGTGAGCTGGGCCGTGACCTCCTCGTCGTTCAGCTCCGGCAGCCGCTCCAGCTCGAGCGAGCCCTCCTCCACGTGCAGCGCGAGGTCGCGCAGATAGGCCACCTTCGCGCGCGACAGTCCGGCGGCTCGGAGCGCCTCCGGGTCGGCCGCCAGCAGCTGCTTCGGGGTCGGGGCGTGACCGCCGAACAGCTCGGTCAGGCGGCCGTAGATGCTGGCGGCCGCCTTGGTCGAGAGCTGCTGGCCCACGATCGAGCGCAGCAGCGCGCCGTAGGCGTCGCCGGGGCGTTCGCGCTCGAGGTCTCGCCGCACGACGGCCCCGTGCGCGGCGATCAGGCGCGCCATCACGGGGTCGGCGTCGCGCAGGGCCGCAAGCGCCTTGCGCCCGACCTTGACCGGGGTGGTGCGCGAGCCGGCGGACGGTCGGGGCACTACGCCGCCACGCGCTCGTGGAACGGCAGCTCGAGGCGACCGAGCTCGGTGGACGGCGGGTCGCCGAACAGCCACTCGCGGGCGATCAGGTGCCAGTTCGCGGTCGCGCCCAGCTGGCCGAGCACGCCCAGCGTCAGCGCCTCCATGCGGCGCGCCAGCATCGCCTGCGGCGGCATCGTCTCCCGGCGCATCAGCTGCCAGTGGCGCGAGCGCGGGTCGCCGAAGTCGATCAGCACCTGGCCGACCAGCTCGCGGTCGACGGTCACCTCGCGGTCCTCGATGTACCAGCGGGTGACGTCGTGGAAGTGGTCGAACACGGCCTCGGCGCTGACCAGCTCGTCGGCCGGGTCGTAGAAGCCCATCGCGCCGAGCTGGCGGTGCAGCCCCTCCACGTCGCCGTCCATGCCGAACCGGATCGCGGCGATCTCGGCCTCGAGGTCGTCGCGCGCGACCCGCTTGGTCATCCCGAAGTCGATGAACGCGACCCGGCCGTCGTCCATCAGGCGGTAGTTGCCGGGGTGCGGATCGCCCGAGAAGTGCCCGTTGCGGTAGAGCGAGCCGAAGAAGAAGCGGAACACGATCTCGCCGAAGCGGTCGCGCGTGGCGCGGTCCATCTGCTTGACCTCCTCGAAGCCGACCGCCTCGACCCACTCGGACACGAGCACGTGCTCGCTGCAGCGCTCGGTGACCACCGGCGGGACGTAGATGAACGGGTGGCCCCGCCAGGTGCGAGCGAAGGCGCGGTGCTGCTGGGCCTCCAGCTCGTAGTCCAGCTCATCGGTCAGCCGCTCGCGGATCTCGTGCGTCATCGCCTTGGCGTCCATCCCGGGCGCCATGCGCTTGGCGACCCGCATGATCAGGCCCAGGTTCTGGAGGTCGGCGCGCACGGCCTGCGCCACGCCCGGATACTGGACCTTCACCGCCACCTCGCGCCCGTCGTGCAGGCGCGCGCGGTAGACCTGCCCGATCGAGGCGGCCGCGACGGCCTGGTCGTCGAACTCCGCGAACACGTCGCCGAGCGGCTCGCCCAGGTCGTCCTCGATCAGCTTGCGCATGCGCTCGAACGGCACTCGCGGCGCCGCGTCGCGCAGCTCGGCCAGCTTGGCCTGGATGCGCTCCTGGAACTCCGGCGGGAACGCGCCGGTGTCGATGAACGAGGCCACCTGGCCGACCTTCATCGCAGCGCCCTTCATCTGGCCCAGGACCTCGAAGATCTGCTCGGCGGCCTCCATCTGGCGGCGCGCGGCGGCATCGCGTCGGCCCTCCTCCGAACGAGTCAGGTTGGCGGCCTTGGTCGCGTAGCCGCGCGCGGTCTGGCCGCCGGCGAGCTTGCCGACCTTCGCCGCGCGTCGCCAGCGCCCGGTGGGAAGGTCGTCGGCCATCCGGTCCAGAGTACGCATAGGGTGTGGCGCCGATGCGACTCGTCAACTTCGCCACACCGGGGGGGCCGCGCGCCGGACTGCTGCGCGACGGCCGGGTCTTGGAGGTCCGCGACGCGCCCCTCGGCGGGCTCGGCGGGCTGCTGGCGGCGGGCGGCCTGGACGCGGCCGAGGCGGCAGCCGGCGACGGCGTCGCGATCGAGGACGTCGAGCTGCTGCCGCCGATCGACCGGCCGGCCAAGCTGCTCTGCATCGGGCTCAACTACCGCGCCCATGCCGAGGAGCAGGGCAAGGAGCCACCCGAGACGCCGGCCTTCTTCGCCAAGTTCGCCACCTCGCTGCGGCCCGCCGGGGCGACCGTGGAGCTGCCGCGCTGGAGCTCCAAGGTCGACTACGAGGCGGAGGTGGCGTTCGTGATCGGCGACCGCTGCAAGGACGTGCCGGCCGACCGAGCGCTCGAGCACGTGGCCGGCTACACGCTCCTCAACGACCTGTCGGCGCGCGACTACCAGTTCAAGACGCCGCAGTGGATGCCCGGCAAGACGTTCGACGGCGCCGCGCCCTGCGGGCCGGCGCTGGTGACGCCGGACGAGGCCGGCCCCCACGACTCGATCGGGATCGCCCTGCACCTGAACGGCGAGCTGATGCAGGAGAGCTCGACCGCCGACCTGGTCCACTCGATCCCGGTGCTGATCGAGTACCTCTCGATGCTGATGACGCTCGAGCCGGGCGACGTGGTGGCGACCGGCACGCCCGCCGGGGTCGGCAGCCTGCGCGACCCGAAGGTCTGGCTCGCGCCGGGCGACGAGGTCGTGGTCAGCTCGCCGCAGCTGGGCGAGCTGTACACCCGGCTGGCCTAGGGCCGCCGGCCGATCAGCCAGGCGCTGGCTGCCCCGGCGGCGGCGAGCGCGAGCAGCGACAGCGCCCCCACGGCGACCCCGCGGGCGAGCGCCTCCTCGAACGAGGCCCCGCCCGCGCGCTCGTCGGCCTGCACGTGCTGGAACACCGCCCCGGCGGCCGCCAGGCCGAGCACCGCGCCCGCCGGCGCTGCCTCCAGCAGCTGCGGCGGGGCCGTGCCGGCGCTCCATGCCGCGCCGGCGGCCAGGCCGAGCCCTCCTCCCGTGACGATCACGGCCGGCGCCATCAGCGAGTAGCCGGTGTGCGGCTCGATCGTGCCGAGCGCGAGCAGCCCAGCTGCGGCCGCCAGCGAGCCGGCGATGCCCAGCACGCGCGCGGTGACGGAAGCGGCGAGCGCCAGGCCGAGCACGCCGCCGCCCACGGCGGCCGTGGTCAGCGCCGCCAGCAGGACGCCGCTGCGCAGCGGCGCCAGCAGGTGGGCCAGCTCGAAGTACTGGGGCGCCAGGAAGCAGAGCGCAGCGACCATCGCGCCGCAGGCGGCCCACACCGCCGCCGGCGCGCCGTGGCGACTGCTCGCGGCTAGCACCAGCAGGCCCGCTGCGACGATCATCAGCGTCTGGATCAGCTCCTGGGAGCCCACGCCCCAGGGCTCACTCTGGACGAGCACGATCGTCACGGCGGCCAGCCCGCCGGCGTAGGCAAGCGCCCGCGCGAGGTCGGTCACCGGGCGACGCTCCCCGGCAGCGCCGAGCAGCGCGCCGGCACCGGCGGCCACCGCCAGCGGGACGCCGGCCCAGAAGAACACCCGCCACCAGTTCTGCTCGGCGAACACCCCGCCCACCAGCGGGCCCAGCGCCAGGGCCAGCGCGGGCAGCGCCGCCGCGGCGGCCAGGCGCGGGCGGGATCCGCCAGCCGCCGGCGCCGCCACGCACGCGAGCAGAGCGGCGGCTCCAGCGCCCTGGACGCCCTGACCGGCGACGACCGCGGCGGTGGTGTCCGCCGCCGCGCAGGTAACCGCGCCGGCCGCCATCGCGAGCGCTCCCGCCGCGGTCAGGAGCGGACCGCGGAGCCGGGGCAACAGCGGCAGCAGGGCCGCGAGCGCCAGCAGATAGGCGTTCAGCACCCACTGGGCGCCCGAGCTCGAGGAGCCCAGGTCGAGGCGGATGTCGGGCAGCAGCACCGCCACCGTCGTCAGCTCGAGCAGGACAACGGCCAGGGGCAGCGAGGCGGCGACGCGCCTCACGGAGCGATCTCGACCTCGCGCTCGAGCGCCTGCGCCAGCAGGTCGGCGTTGCGGCGCGCGGCCCAGATCGGCACGCTCGAGTCGCGCTGCGGGTCGGGGTCGGTGGCGAGCGTCACTGTTCCGTTCTGGGTGCCCACGGTGATCTGCCTGATCGCGCCGTCGCGGCTGCGCTCGAACTGCTCGGCCAGGCGGATCAGCGCGCAGAGCAGCAGCAGTCGCTCGTCGTCGCCGGGCTCGGCCAGCTCGCGCAGCTCCGAAGCGTCGGGATCGCCCTTGCGGTGGTAGCGGGCGATCAGGCCGACCAGCACCAGCTCACGCGGCGCGAACCCCGGCAGCCCGGAGTTGAGGACCATGTAGTGGGAGTGGCGGTGGTGGTCCTCGTAGTCGATCGCCGTGCCGATGTCGTGCAGGATGCACGCGGCCCAGAGCAGGTCGCGCTCGGCGTCGCCGAGCTCGTGCAGCCCGGCGGCCGCGAGCCCGTCGAACATCGCGAGCGACAGGGCCGCCACCCGGCGCGTGTGCTCGGGCTCGGAGTTGAAGCGGTGGGCCAGGTTCTCGACCGACTCCTTGCGCACGTCTTCGAACAGCTCCTCATCTCCCAGCAGCCGCTCGAAGAAGACACCCTCGCGCAGTCCCGCCTCGGTCACCTCGATCGCGTCGAAGCCGCCGGTCTCCATCGCCGCCGCCAGCGTCAGGGCGCCTCCCAGGATCACGTCACCGCGGTCGAACTTGATGCCGCTCACCTCGCCGCGCTTGGAGGCCGGCTTGCCGGCCAGCAGCTCGATCAGCTCCTCGAGCGTGTCGCGCTCGAGCTCGAAGCCCTGTACGCCGATCGGAGGCAGGTCCGCCAAGCGCATCGCCGCGGCGGCCAGGTTGCGGATCGTGCCGCCGATGCCCACCAGGTGCCCGCCGCCGGTCCACCACCCGAGCGCCTCGATCTCCCCGGCCACGTGCTTGCGCAGCGCCTTCATGCCCTTCGCGGACGCCTTCTCGTCGGGCAGGAAGCGCTCGCTCATGCGGACCGAGCCGAGCGGCAGCGACTCCGCCTCCGCCAGCTGACGGCCGGCCAGCCGCATGCCCTGAATGCTGCCGCCGCCGATGTCGAGGGCGAAGCCGTCGTCGATCGTCGTGGAGTTGGCCGCGGCCAGCCAGCCGTAGCGAGCCTCCTCGCGGCCGCTGATCACGCGCGGGTCCAGCCCGGTGAGCCCGCGGATGGAGTCGAGCAGCTCGCCGCTGTTGGCGGCGTCGCGGATGGCGCTGGTGGCCACGACCTCGACGGCGTCGATCCCCGCGGCGCGGCAGAAGGACGCGAACAGCGCCGCCGTGTGCACCGCCCGGTCGATGCGCTCGGGCTGCAGCAGCCGCTCGTCGCCCATGCCAGCGCCGATGCGCACCGCCTCGCGGATCTCGTCCACGGGGCTCCACCAGGGGGTGTCCGGCTCGTAGCCGTAGACCACCAGACGCCACGAGTTCGAGCCCAGGTCTGCCACCGCCACGCGCTCCATTGCGCCGGATCATTCCTGACCGCCGTCCACCCGGCCCTTGCGGGTCTAAGGAAATGCCCCAAAAAGCCGATCTAGGGGGTGTGAACGCCATGGCACAAGCACATGCCGTGCCCGCCTCGGGGCCGAAGCTGGACAACCGGCGTGTAATCGCCGCCCTGATCGACCTCGCGGTCGTGGGCGTCGGTGGGGCCGCCATCCTGGCCGTTGCCGGGGTGCTCGGCGAGCCCCCGTCGGAGATCGGGGTGCCGCTGTTCGGCGTGATCCTGGGCTGGGCGCTCTACTACTACTTCGCTTGCGAGTCCGCGGCCGGGCAGACGCTCGGCAAGCGGCTGATGAACATCCGTGTCGTCCGCACCGACGGCGCGCCGGCCGGGATGCGCGAGATCGCTCTGCGCACCGTGCTGCGCGTGATCGACATGCAGCTCTTCTATCTCGTCGGGCTGGGCGTGATGCTCGCCACGCGCGACCGTCGCGGACGCCTCGGAGACCTCGTCGGCGACACCATGATCGTGTCGGCCGAGCGGCACGCACGCGTCGCGCACGCACCCGCCGCGGTCGCGGCGCCCGCCGTCGCGCGTGTGCCGATCGCCGAGTCCGGGCCCGCCTTCGAGCCGGTCGCCGAACACGAGCCGATGGAGGCGCCGCAGGACGACGCCGACGACGTCGCCTCACCGTCGCTGCAGGAGCTGGCCTCCGACGTGGCCGCCACGGCGGGGAGCGCTCCGGATCCGGTAGAGGACGAGCCGGTGGTCGAGCTGCTCGAGGACGAGCCTGACGTCGAGGTCGTCGAGGACGAGCCCGTGGCGAGGAGGAGCCTGAGGTCGAGCCGGTCGCCGAGGACGAGCCGGTGGCCGAGGAGGAGCCCGAGGTCGAGGTCGTCGAGGACGAGCCGGTGGCCGAGGAAGAGCCCGAGGTGGCGAGGGGAGGACGAGCCCGAGGCGTCGGAGCAGCCGGAAGAGTCCGAGGACGAGGACGAGGAGGTGACGGTCCGCTCTGTGGAGACCGTCTCCGCGATCGACCTCGTGATGGACGACAGCCGGCGCGAGTCCTAGTCCGGCCCTGAGCTCCCGGCGGCACGCAGCCGCCGGCTTCTAAACTGGCCGGTTCGATGAGCTCCCTTGGGACACCGGACGCGCCGCTGCGCATCGCGATCGTCGGATCAGGTCCGTCGGGCTTCTACGCGGCCGGCCACCTGCTCAAGTGCAAGTCGCATCCCGACCTGCACGCGCAGGTCGACATCTACGACCGGCTGCCGACCCCCTGGGGCCTGGTCCGCGGCGGGGTCGCGCCGGACCACCCCAACATCAAGGCGGTCAGCCGCGTGTACGAGAAGACGGCGGCTCACCCGGAGTTCCGCTTCTACGGGAACGTCGAGTACGGCCGCGATGTCACCCATGAGGACTTGGTCGGTCGCTACCACGCGGTCATCTACGCGGTCGGCGCCCAGACCGACCGGCGCATGGGGATCCCGGGCGAGGACCTGCCCGGAAGCTGGGCCGCCACCGAGTTCGTGGCCTGGTACAACGGCCACCCCGACTACCGCGACCTCGAGTTCGACCTCTCCGGCGAGCGCGCGATCGTGATCGGCAACGGCAACGTGGCCGCCGACGTGGCGCGCATGCTGGCGCTGACTCGCGACGAGCTGGCCCAGACCGATGTCGCCGATCACGCGTTGGAGGTGCTCGCCGAGAGCCGCATCGAAGAGGTCGTCGTGCTCGGACGCCGCGGCCCCGCCCAGGCGGCGTTCACCAACCCCGAGCTGCTCGAGCTGGGAGAGATGACCGACGCCGACGTGTTCGTGGACCCGCGCGACGCCGAGGTCGACCCGCTCAGCCGGAGCTGGCTGGACAGCGAGGCGGCCAGCGCGACGTCGCGCAAGAACGTGGAGATCCTGAGCGGCTACGCCACCCGGGCATCGGCCGGCAAGCGGCGCCGCATCGTGCTGCGCTTCCTGGTCTCGCCGCTCGAGCTGCTTGGCGACGACCGCGTGGAGGGGATCCGCATCTGCCGCAACGAGCTGCGCGAGGAGGAGACCGGGCTGCGCGCCTGCTCCACCGAGACGATCGAAGAGCTGAGCTGCGGGATCGTGTTCCGCTCGATCGGCTACCGCGGCACCCCGATTCAGGGGCTGCCCTTCGACGAGCGCGCGTGCACGATCCCGAACGCGACCGGCCGCATCCTCTCCGAGCAGGGCAGCGCGCTGCCGGGCGAGTACGTAGTCGGCTGGATCAAGCGCGGCCCCACCGGGATCATCGGGACCAACAAGCGCGACGCCCAGGAGACGGTGAACGCGCTGCTCGAGGACTTCGACGCCGGGCGCCTCAACGCGCCCGCCGATCCGAACCGCGACTCGCTCGAAGAGCTGCTCGCCGAGCGCAGGCCCGATCACGTGACCTACGCGGGCTGGGAGGCGATCGACAGCCTCGAGAAGTCGACCGGCGAGCCGCAGGGGCGCCCCCGGGTGAAGCTCACCACGATCGACGAGCTGCTCGACGCGGCGCGCGACCCGGTCGGCTAGGCCGGCGCGCTGACCCGCTCGCGAGGATCAAATAAGGCTCGCGCGCGCCGCGCGCTCGCCGTCCAGCGCGTCGAGAACCCGCTCCAGCGAGCCCGAGATGCACGTGAAGATCGGCGTCTCCGACTCGGTGTAGGCGGCCGACTCGGTCGCCCGCAGCGCCTGCACGAGGTCGAGGAACTGGGCGGGGTCGTCCGCGTCGAAGGCCACCACGAACTCCTGGTCGTCCAGCCCGAACGAGTAGGCCGTGTTGGTCTCGATCCCCGGGAAGCGCCGCGCCACCGCGATGTGGTCGCGCATCACCCGCATCCGCTCCTCGTCGGGCAGCCGGTACCAGTCGCGCTTCTTCCACATCGGGTAGACGATGAAGTACTTCGAGTCGGCGCCCTGGCGCGGCTCGAGCGGCTTGTCGGGCTCGTCCGAGTAGGGCGACTCCTTGGTCATCGCCAGATATGAGTGCGCGATCTCGGCGTAGCGCATCAGCCCGCTCTGGTTGAGCAGCACGTGCAGCTCGTGGATCGGCTCCAGCGTCCGCGCGATCGCCCGCACCATCAGGTCGCAGTCACCGCGGGTCCCGACCAGCGAGTAGCCGCGCAGGTAGTGGTCCTCGCCGAACTCGCCGCAGGCGGCGGCGAACTCTCGTTTGTCCGCCGCGCGCTCCTCCGCGGAGCGCCGTCGCCAGGCCGGATTTACCTTCAGAAACGTGTATTTGACGTAGTTGCGCTGCTCGCTCACTGCACACAGTGTGGCGAACCGCACTGTGTGCGCCTGGTGCGGTGGCTACCATGCCGCTGTGCGTGTAGCGCTTGTATCGCCCTACTCGTATACGTATCCAGGCGGAGTAGGCCGTCATGTCGAAGCACTCGCCGGGGAGCTCCTCGAGCAGGGCCACGAGGTCCGTCTGCTCGCCCCGTACGACCCCGACGACCGCCTGGCACGTGTACTACACCGCGGCGCGGCCCCGGAGCGGCGGTCCGTACCCGACTACCTGATCCCGCTCGGGCGCACCTTCGGGCTGCCGATGAACGGCGCCGTGACGAACCTGTCCTCGTCGCCAGACGCGATCGCCACGCTCGGCAAGGAGCTGCGTCACGGGGGCTACGACGTGGTCCACGTGCACGAGCCCAACGTCCCCGTCGTGAGCTGGTTCGCCGCCGAGGCCGCGCGCGCGCCGACCGTCGGCACGTTCCACACCTACTCCACGAGCTGGATGGCCAACTCGATCGCGGCCAACGTGATCGGCGCCCGCCGCCTCTACTCGAAGCTGAGCGCCCGCATCGCCGTCTCCGAGGCGGCCGAGTGGACGGCGCGCCGCTACTACGGCGGGCGCTACCGGATCGTGCCGAACGGAGTGGACCTGGGCGCCGCCCGCCCGGACCGCTCCCGACCCAACGGCCGGCTCGAGATCCTGTTCGTCGGCCGCGCCGAGGGCCGCAAGGGGCTCCCCGTCCTGCTGCGCGCCTTCGAGGCGCTGCGCGGCGCGGGCGTCGATGCCCGCCTGACCGTGGCCGGCGCCACGCCGCTCGAGGTCGCCCCGCTGCTGCTGGACACCGACGGCGTGGAGGTGGCCGGCCGCGTCTCCGAGGAGGAGAAGTGGCGACTGCTCGGCTCCGCCGACCTCCTCTGCGCTCCGTCGCTGGGGGGAGAGAGCTTCGGCATGGTCCTCACGGAGGCGTTCGCGTCGTCCACCCCGGTGGTGGCCTCGCGGATCGCGGGCTACCGCGACGTCGTGCGGTCCCGCCAGGACGGGCTGCTGGTGCCCGCCGGCGACGCCGTCGAGCTCGGCGAGGCCCTGCGCGACCTGGCGCTCGACCCGGAGCGGCGCGAGCGCATGGCGCGCTCCGCCCGCGAGCGCGCCGAGCGCTTCGCGTGGCCGCAGGTGACCCGCGAGGTAACGGAGGTCTACGAGGAGGCGCTGGCTCAGCCCCAGCCCGAGACCCGCAGGGCGCGCGTAGCCGCCGCGGTCGGCGCGAAGCCGGCCGAGCTGGGTCCGCGCATCCGCCCGCAGCGCCTGCCCTCGCTCGAGCCGAAGGACAGCGGCCACGGCCGCAAGCGGGCGGTGCGACTGGCCCGCCGCGGCCTGGTCATCGGCGGAGCGGTCGGCGGCATCGGGCTCACCGCCCTGGCGCTCGACCGGATCGGGCTCGAGCCGATCGGCCGGTCCCTGCTGGCGGCCACGCCGATCTGGGTGCTGGTTGCGTTCGCGCTGATGTGCACCTCGATGCTGCTGCGCGCCGAGGCCTGGCACGCCATCCTGCGGGCCGCGCTCCCCGGCGTACGCGTGCGCCGCCGCGACACCACGCGCGCCACGATGATCGGAGTGCTGATGTCGGCCACGATGCCGGCCCGGCTCGGCGAGCCCTCGCGCGCGTTGATCGTGGCGCGCCGGCTCGGCCGGATGCGCGATCGCTTCCCGGTCGTGCTCGGCACGATGGTCTCCCAGACGTTGTTGAACATCCTCGCGCTGGTGGTGCTGGGCGCCGTGATGTTCGGCACCGTCGGCATCTTCCGGGGGGGCGAGGACGCCCTGGTGATCGCCACGATCGCCCCGGTCGTCGTGCTCGCCCTGGTGGTCGCGACCCCGTGGCTGCTGCGGCGCGGCAAGCCGTCGCGCTTCCAGCGCGTGCAGCAGGCCGCCGCGGCCGCGCGCAACGCGATGGTTCAGGTGCGCTCCGGGCTCCAGGTCTTCCGCCGGCCCAAGTTGGGCGGGTGGGCCGCGCTGATGCAGCTCTCCGCCTGGGCGCTCCAGTGGCTCGCCTGCTACGTGCTGCTGCTGGCGCTTGGGCTGGACGGGCACGCCGGCATCGGCGCCGCCGCGGCCGTGCTGTTCGCGGTCAACGTCACGGCGGCGCTACCGGCCACGCCCTCGAACCTGGGCGTGTTCCAGGCCGCCTGCGTGGCGGTGCTGTCGGCCTACGGGGTCGGCAAGACGGACGCGCTCGCCTACGGGATCATCCTGCAGGCGGTGGAGATCGGGACGGCCGTGGCGATGGGCATGCCGGCGCTGGTGCGCGAGGGCATGACCTGGAAGGACCTGCGCCTGCGCGCCCTGCACGCCTCGCCGGTGCAGCTGCGCGGGTCGGCGCGGCGCGGCGAGGCCGCTGAGCTCGAGGCGTAGCGCGCCAAGCGAGGCGTAGCGCGGCGTAGCGAGGTCTAGCTCAGACCGCCGCCGGGTAGGGAACCGGCATGCGACGCACATTCTTCTTGGCGGTCGTGGCCGCGCTCTTGCTCGTGGTGCCTCTCACCGCGGGTGCCGCAAAGCGCGCCCCGACCAAGCAAACGTACGTGGTCCTCTACGAGCAGGGGGCCTCAGCCACGGGCGCCCGGGCGGCGATCAAGGCCGCCGGCGGCAAGGTCGTGGACGAGAACCGCAGGGTCGGCGTGGCCACGGTTCGCTCGGCGAACGCCGACTTCGTGACCGACGTGTCGCGCAGCGGCGCCGTCGTCGGGGCGGCCCACAACCGGCCCGTCGGCGCGGCGCCGGCGGATCAGGCGCGCGATCCGTTCGCGATCGAGCGGATGTCCGCCCAGCGCAGCCGCGCCGCCGGCCAGGGCCGCGTGCGCAGCCAGGGCGCTCCCGCACCGCTGGCAGAGCCGTTCGCGGACCTGCAGTGGGACATGCGGGCGATCAACGCGACGTCGAACAAGTCCTACAAGCGCCAGCGCGGTGACTCGCGCGTGCGCGTGGGGATCATCGACACCGGCGTGGACGGGTCGCATCCCGACATCGCGCCGAACTTCAACCGCTCGCTCAGCCGCAACTTCACCACCGACATCCCGCTCGTAGACGGTCCGTGCGAGGAAGAGACGGACGCGTCGTGCAGCGACGCCTCGAACGTCGACGAGAACGGGCACGGCACGCACGTGGCGGGCACGATCGGCGCGCCGATCAACCGGCTCGGCATGGCCGGCGTGGCCCCGGACGTGGAGCTCGTGAACATCCGCGCCGGACAGGACTCCGGTTACTTCTTCCTCCAGGCCAGCGTCGATGCGCTCACCTACGCCGCGGACGTCGGCGTGGACGTGGTGAACATGTCGTACTACATCGATCCGTGGCTCTACAACTGCGCCGACAACCCGGCCGACTCGCCCGCGGAGCAGCTCGAACAGCGCACGATCATCCAGGCCACCGAGCGGGCGCTCGCCTACGCGCGCTCGCGCGGCGTGACCCTGGTCTCGGCCGAGGGCAACGGCAACACCGACCTCGGCAAGCCGGTGGTCGACGTGACCAGCCCGGACTTCCCGCCCGGCACGGAGCGCGAGCGGGCGATCGACAATTCGTGCAAGTCGGAGCCGCTCGAGGCGCCGGGAGTGCTCGGCATCACCTCGTTCGGCCCGAGCGGGCGCAAGGCCTACTACTCCGACTACGGGGTGGAGCAGGCCGACCTGTCCGCGCCCGGCGGCGACATCCGCGAGGGCTTCGGCACCCCGGGCTACCGCAACCCGGCGAACACCGTGCTCGCGCCGTACCCGACCGCGCTCGCGATCGCCAACGGGGAGGTCAACCCGGACGGCACGCCGAACACGCCGTTCGTGCTGGCGGACTGCTCGCGCGGCGAGTGCGCGTACTACCAGTACCTCCAGGGCACCTCGATGGCCTCGCCGCACGCCGCGGGGGTGGCGGCGCTGGTCGTGGCCTCGCGCGGGAAGCGCGACCAGGTCAACGGCGGGTTGACGCTCTCGCCCGACGTCGTGGAGAAGGTGCTCAAGCGGACCGCACAGGATCACGCCTGCCCGGACCCGCCGGTGTTCACCTACCCCGACCCCGACCTGACGCCTGACTACACGGCGACCTGCGAGGGGAACGCGGACTTCAACGGGTTCTACGGCGAGGGCTGGGTCGACGCGTTCGCCGCCTCGAAGAAGAAGCAATAAGAGGCTCTGGCGCCGGGCGCAGACCGCGTCCGGCGCCAACCTTTACACGTTCGTGTCAAGGTTCGGTACCATGTGACGGACCTTGTCTGCGGAGCGCGATTACATCCAGGCCACTCGTGAGCGCGTCGTCGTCTTCGACGGCGGCATGGGCGCCACCCTCGAGCAGTTCGATCTGACTCCGGCCGACTACGGCGGCCTCGAGGGCAAGTGCCACGAGGCGTTGGTGCTCAATCGCCCGGACGTGATCCAGGGCGTGCACGAGTCGATGATCGCGGCGGGCGCCGAGGTGCTCGAGACGGACACGTTCCAGGCCTCCCGGCTGAAGCTCGACGAGTGGGGTCTGGGCGAGCACACGCCCGAGGTCAACCGCCGCGCCGCCGAGCTCGCGCGCGCCGCGGCCGGCGACCGGCGCTTCGTCGCCGGGTCGATCGGCCCGACCGGGCATCTGCCTGCCAGCGACGACCCGACGCTCGGCAAGATCACGTTCGGCGAGCTCGTCGAGGTCTTCACCGAGCAGGCCCACGGCCTCGTCGAGGGTGGCGCGGACCTGCTCATCATCGAGACCGCCCAGGACATCCTGGAGGTCAAGGCGGCCGTGTTCGGCGCGCGTGAGGCGTTCAAGCTGGCCGGCCGCAAGGTGCCGATCCAGACCAGCGTCTCGCTGCTGCCGAACGGCGGCAAGATGCTGCTCGGCACCGATATCCAGGCGGTGCTGACGACGCTCCTGGCGCTCGACGTCGACGCGATCGGGCTCAACTGCTCGACCGGCCCCGAGGACATGCGCGACGCGATCCGCTTCCTGGGCGAGTTCAGCCCCGTGCCGGTGCACTGCATCCCGAACGCCGGGTTGCCGCTGCAGGGCCCCGAGGGCGAGACGATCTTCCCCGAGCAGCCCGATCCGCTGGCGAACGTACTGCAGGAGTTCGTCGAGCGCTACGGCGTCTCGATCGTGGGCGGCTGCTGCGGCACCACCCCGGAGCACATCGCCGCGATCGTCGACCGCGTCGGCGGGCGCGCACCCGAGCCTCGACCCGAACGCGGGCCGGCGCTGGTGTCGAGCATGATGACCGCCACGCCGCTCGTCCAGGAGCCGCGCCCTACCCTGGTCGGCGAGCGCGTCAACTCGCAGGGCTCGCGCAAGGCGAAGGAGCTGCTGCTGGCCGACGACTACGACGGGCTCGCGCAGATCGCCGAGGACCAGGTGACCGGTGGAGCGCACGTCCTCGACGTCTGCGTCGCACTGACGGAGCGCCAGGACGAGGACGAGCAGATGCGCGAGGTGGTCAAGCGGATCGCGCTGAGCCAGCCCGCCCCGATCCAGGTCGACTCCACCGAGCCCGACGTGATCAAGACCGCGCTCGAGCAGATCCCCGGGCGCGCGATCGTCAACTCCGTCAACCTCGAGGCGGGACGCGACAAGCTCGACGTCGTCGCGCCGCTGGCCAAGGCGCATGGCGCCGCCCTGATCGCCCTCACGATCGACGAGGTCGGGATGGCGAAGACCGCCGATCGCAAGGTCGAGATCGCCCAGCGCATCGTCGAGCTCGCATGCGACGAGCACGGGCTCGACCGCGAGGCCTTGATCTTCGACGCGCTCACGTTCACGCTCACGACCGGCGACGAGGAGTGGCGGCCGTCCGCGGTCGAGACGATCGACGGCATCCGACGCATCAAGGCCGAGATCCCGGGAGTGAAGACCTCGCTGGGCGTCTCGAACGTGTCGTTCGGCGTGTCGCCGGGCGCACGGGCGGTGCTCAACTCGGTGTTCCTACACCACTGCGTGGAGGCCGGGCTCGACCTGGCGATGGTCAACCCGAACCACATCACGCCCTACAACGAGATCCCGGAGAACGAGCGCGAGCTCACCGACGACCTCGTCTTCAACCGGCGCGAGGACGCGCTCGAGCGCTTCATCGGCCACTTCGAGCAGAAGGGCGAGACCGAGGAGGAGACCGCCGGCGACCCGACCGAGGGCATGGAGCCCGAGGAGGCGCTGCACTTCCACATCCTGCGCCGCAAGAAGGAAGGCGTGGAGGACTGGATCGACCGCTCGGTCGAGAAGATCGGGGCGGTGCCGACGCTCAACCAGGTGCTGCTGCCCGCCATGAAGGAGGTGGGCGACAAGTTCGGGGCCGGCGAGCTGATCCTGCCGTTCGTCCTGCAGTCCGCGACCGTTATGAAGCGCGCTGTCGCGCAGCTCGAGAACTACCTGGAGCGGATCGAGGGCCACACCAAGGGCAAGGTCGTGATCGCCACCGTGTTCGGCGACGTGCACGACATCGGCAAGTCGCTCGTGAACACGATCCTCACCAACAACGGCTACACCGTGATCGACCTCGGCAAGCAGGTCCCGATCGACACGATCATCAACGCCGCGATCGAGAACGAGGCCGACGCGATCGGGCTGTCGGCGCTGCTCGTGTCGACCTCGAAGCAGATGCCGACCTGCGTGCAGGAGCTGCACCAGCGCGGGCTCGAGTTCCCGGTGCTGATCGGCGGCGCTGCGATCAACCGCGACTTCGGACGGCGCATCCTGTACCCCAAGGGCAAGGAGTCCGACGAGATCTACTCGCCGGGCGTCTTCTACTGCAAGGACGCCTTCGCCGGGCTGGCGACGATCGACCAGCTGGTCGACGAGGAGACGCGCGGGACGCTGGTGACGAAGATGCGCGAAGAGGCGCACACTCTGCGCCAGCAGGTCGTCAAGCCGGACGACGGGCCGCCGGTGACCGACTCGTCGGTGCGCTCCACGGCGCGCACCGACGTGCCGATCCCCGACCCGCCCTTCTGGGGCGCGCGTGAGGTCGACGTGGACCTGGACGACGTGTACCCGTACCTCGACCGCCACGTGCTGTTCAAGCTGCACTGGGGCGGGCGCGGCAAGAAGGGCGAGGAGTGGCGGCGCATCGTCGAGGGGGACGGCGAGGACGAGGGCTTCGCACCCAAGCTGGAGCGCATGTGGCGCGAGCAGGACTACCTGCGCCCGCGGGCCCGGCTCGGCTACTTCCCGGCGGCGGCGGACGGCAACGAGCTGGTCGTGTTCGACCCAGAGGACCTCGAGCGCGAGCTGGAGCGGCTCAGCTTCCCGCGCCAGCCCAAGCACGACCGCATCTGCCTGACCGACTTCTTCCGGCCGCTCGATTCCGGTGAGCGTGACGTAGTGGCCCTGCAGGGCGTGACCGTCGGCCCCGAGGTGACCGAGGTGATGGCCCAGCTCGAGCGCGAGGGCGAGTTCGCCGAGCAGCTGTTCACCCACGGGCTGGGCGTCCAGGCCGCCGAGGGCCTCGCCGAGTGGCTGCACGCCGAGAGCCGTCGCGGGTTCGGCATCGAGCCCGATCAGGGCCGGCGCTACTCCTGGGGATACCCCGCCTGCCCGGATCAGTCCGAGCACGAGAAGGTCTGGCGCCTGCTCGACCTCGAGCAGATCGGGATGTACCTGTCAGACGGCTTCGCCGTGATGCCCGAGCAGTCGACGGTGGCGATCATCGCCCACCACCCGCAGGCGGTCTACTTCGGCATGAAGTCAGGCTTCATCCCGAAGGACAAGATCGGCGACGAGCTGATCGCCGGCACCGAGCGCGGCGGGGCGCTGCCGCCCGAGGCGGACCCGGTCGAGGAGCCCGCGCCCACCGGCTGATCCGCCTGTGCTCCGGCTCGCCCTGGCCGCCGCCGTGCTCGCGCTCGCACCCGCATCGGCCGGGGCGGCCCCCGCATGCGAGCGCGACCCCGACACCGGCCGCAGCTCCGGCCCGTACTACGCGACCCAGGCGCCGTTCGAGCACTTCTCGTCGGCGCGCGGCCAGGTCTTCCCGCATGCCTGCGGCGCGCGCGGGCCGATCAGGGCGCGCCTGGCTCCGGGCGACTACCGCACGCCCTACATCGCCGCGACCCGCGAGCGCGGCCAGCTTTACCTGTACGGCTACCGTCCCGACGCCGGCCGCCAGGGGGCCTACGTGGCGAGCGTGGACCCGCGCTCGCTGCGCGAGCGCTGGCGCACCGCCATCCGCGACCGCACGCCGCCGGCCCAGTGGAGCTACCCCGGCGTCATGGCCGTGCACGGCAACGGCTTCCTGTACGCCGTCTACGGCAACGTGCTGGTCAAGCTGGACCCGGCCACCGGCGCGACGCTGGCGCGCCGCGAGCTGCCGGAGGACCGGGCGCTCACCGGCGCCGCCTACAACGGGTTCGTGGTGCTGCCCGACGGCCGCATCGTCACCAAGCGGATCGAGCGTGGTCCGTGCCCGAGCGCCTTGGCGCCGCCGGTCGAGCCGGCCACCGTGGGGGCGTTCGCCGGCCTGACCTGCGCGGCCGCCAACGCCCTGCCGTCGCAGATCGTCGTGGTGGACCCGCGCCGTCTGCGGGTGCTCTCGAGCACCACGCCGCCGGAGCCGGTGACGGGACGGATCACCTACGCGCGGGGGCACCTGTACGCGGCGGGGCGTGACTCCCTGTTCCGGTTCCGCTACGCGCGCGGCAAGCTGCTGCTCGACCGCGGCTGGGGCCCGGTGCGCTACCGCAGCGGCGGGCAGCGGCCCGGCACGGGTCCGGGGCTGCTCGGCGACTTCCTCGTCGTCCAGACGAACTTCCTGCCGGCGGGCGAGCCGCTGACCGTGACGGCGGTGAGCATCCGCGACAGCAGTCGCGTCTTCACCGCGCGGCCGTTCGGCGACTCGACGGCCAGCTGGATCGTGTCGAAGCCGGCGCTCGACGCCGCGAACGCGACCGTGGTCACGCACGACACTTCGGCCGGCCGCATGGCGGCGCTTCGTCTCGACCCCAGGACGGGCTTCCACGTGCGCTGGCGCCGCAGCCTGCGGTCGCTGGCGTTCTCCGCGCTCGTCGGCCCGGCCGCGCGCCGCCAGATCGTGATCCCCGACTCCTCGGAGGGCGGCGACCGGGTCGTCTGGCTCGACGAGCGCAGCGGGCGGGTGCGCGCTCGCAGCCGGCTGCTGGCGCCGGATGCCGCGCCGGGGAACATCGTCACGCCCGGCTTCGGCGGACGCTTCTACTACCTGTCCGGGGGCGGCAGGCTGTGGGAGCTTCGCTCCGCCGCCCGCTAGCGGCGCTCGACCGCGCGGCGAATCGCGGTACCTGAATCTTCGACGTGTGGATAAAGACCGGTCCGGGATGCCGTCCTACGGTGGTAGCGGCACTCACCGAAGGAGGCATTCCGACCCATGGGCGACGAGGTGACCGTCAATGGGGACCTTGCTTAGGCCGGTCCCCGACAACGTGGCCGAGACGCCACGTGGCGCCCACCTGGCGATGGTGGGCGCCGTGCTGGCCGGCGATGGGCTCGAACGGGTGGCGGAGATCGCCTCGGTGTACGCGGGTGCGCCGGTGGCGGTCGTGGTTCCGCGCCTGGGGGTGCCACTGGAGGGATGGGCCCGATTCGAGCGCTACGTGGGTGCCCGCCTGGCCGGCGGGCGCCCGCACCGGCCCGTCGAGGTGACGGTCGAGGTGCCGATCTCCTCGGGCGGGCGCGAGCTCGGCGCGGTGCTACTGCTCGGCCGCGGACGGCCGCAGGCTGGCAAGTACCTGCACATGGCGGCGATCGCGGCCCTGACCGAGGTGGCCGTGGCCGAGGCGCGTGACGACACCGAGCAGACGCTGCGCGGCTCGTTCCTCGAGGAGCTGCTGACCCGCCCCGAGCTCGACCCGGTGGACGTGCTGCGTCGCGCCGCCCGGCTGGGCTGCGACCTGTCCGGCGGGTTCGTGGGGTTGTGCGCGAACCCGAACGGCCGCGGCCCGGGCCGGCTGGTGGCGGCGCTCGCCGCCGAGCTGCCGGGAGGGCTCGCCCAGACCGTGAACGCCAAGGTCTACGCGCTGCTGCCGGGCCCGCCCGACGCGGCCCGCCGCGCTGCCGCGCGGCTGGGGCGCCACGCCGAGATCGGGCTGTCGTCGTACCGAAGCGGGGCGGCCGAGGCGCGGCGCGCGCTGGAGGAGGCCGAGCTGGTGCTGAGCGTCACGGCCGCCGCCGGCGGCCCGCCCGGGGCCGAGATCGGCGAGGGCACCTACCGGCTGCTGTTCCGGGTGCTCGCGAGCCACCCGCAGGAGGTGCGCGCCTTCTACGAGGACACCGTGGCGCCGCTCGTGAGCTACGACGAGCAGTACTCGACCGACCTGATCGGCACGGTCGACGCCTACCTGGCCAACAACTGCAACATGAACGCCACCGCGCAGGCGATCCACGCGCACCGCCACACGGTGGCGTACCGCCTGGAGCGGGTGCGCGAGCTGAGCGGGCTGGACCCGCTGCGCAGCGAGGACCGGGAGCGCCTGGGGCTGGGGCTGAAGGCCTACCGGATCATCGCGCCGTCGCTGCCGCGGTAGGCGCTACCTGCCGCCCGCGCCGCTGGCGGCGCTCCCCGCGCGCCGCAGCGCCTCGACCGCCGGCGTCGCCACCACGTCGAACAGCTCCTGGCCCGAGCGGTCGGTGACCACCGTCTCCACCGCGAGGCTCTCCACCAGTGGTTGCGCCACCCCGGCGTCCACCGGCGTCACCAGGCCGATCCACAGGGATGACAGCCGCGGGCTGAGCAGTGGAACCGGCACCTGTGGCCGCCGCCGTACCCCCAGCACGTCGGCCATCATGCCCAGCAGCTCGGCGTAGGTGACCACGTCGGGCCCGCCGATCTGGATTTCCTTGCCGGCGGATTCGGGCCGGTCGGCCGCTTGCACCAGGTAGGCCAGCACGTCGTCGATCGCAATCGGCTGGGTGCGGTTGCGCAGCCAGGCAGGGGCGATCATCGCCGGCAGCCGCTTCACCAGGTGGCGCAGGATCTTGTAGCCCTCGCTCTCCGACCCGATCACCATGCCGGCGCGGAACCACGTCAGTGGCGGGCCCTCGCGCCCGAGCACCGCCGCGGTCTCCGCGCGGCTCGCGAGGTGCTCCGACTCCGGCTGGTCGCCCAGCCCACCCAGGTACACGACCCGCTCGACCCCCTCCTCGCGGGCCATGGCCGCGAAGTTGGAGGCCGCCCGCCGCTCGCGCTCGGCGAACCCCGAGCGCTCGCCGCCGCGGCCCATCGAGTGCACCAGGTAGTAGGCCACCGACACCCCAGCGCCAGCGCCAGCCAGGGTGGCGCGGTCGAGGACGTCTCCCTCGTGCAGCTCGCAGCCCGCCCGCTCCAGCCGGGCGGCCCGGCCGCGGTCGCGCACGAGGCAGCGCACCGGGTGGCCGCTCTCGAGCAGGTCGTCGGCGAGGCGGCCGCCCACGAAGCCGGTCGCCCCGGTCACGAGTGCGGGCGGGCTGTCCCCGGCGTGCGTCAGAGCGCCTCGAGCACGGCGTCCAGGACCCGGTCCGACCCGAAGCGGACCACGTCGTTGGCGACCAGGCCGGTCTCGGCCTGCGCCGCGGCGATCGCCTCGCGCGCCGCCTCGTCGGAGTCGAGGTCGGATGTGTTGAGCGCGATCGCGGCTACCCGCGTGGGCCGCACGCGGCGGGCCACCGACTCGTAGGCGGCGATCAGCTCCACCAGCGGCGGGATCGGCAGGTCGGGGTAGTTGCGCAGCGCCGTGGC
The DNA here is from genome assembly GCA_963716215.1 of uncultured Thermoleophilaceae bacterium. Taxonomy (GTDB): domain Bacteria; phylum Actinomycetota; class Thermoleophilia; order Solirubrobacterales; family Thermoleophilaceae; genus JACVRW01. The sequence goes on from OY970298.1 coordinate 1,202,504, forward strand.
CCCAGCCTTGTGAACGAGCACGAGCAGGTCCGGGGCCGAGCCGTGCAGCAGCCCCAGCGTGACGCCGGAGTACGCCGGGTGAAACAGGCCGCCCTGGCCCTCGACGAAGAGCAGGTCGCCGCGCTCGGCGCCCTCGTGCACGAGCCGCTCGGCTGCGCCCGCGACGTAGTCGGAGATCACATGGTCCACCGCGATCCCCCAGCCGGCGATGGCCACGCCCGTCTGTCCGGTCGGCACGTAGACCGAGCGCCGCCCGCGCTCGCGCGCCGCCCGGTCCAGCTCCAGCGTCACGACCTTCTTGCCGATCACCGTGTCCGAGCCGACGCTGTGCACTACCCGCACCGACTCCGGGCGCGAGTTGGGGCCCTTGGGAACGGTCAGGTTGGCGGGGGCGGCGCGCAGGTCGCGCAGCGCCACGCCCGCGCGCGTGGCGGCGCGCCGCAGCTCTGGGTCCTCGGACAGCTGTGTGTGCAGCCCGGCCTCCACGTGCAGGCCGGCGCCGATCGCCTCGAGCAGGGTCGCGCGCCAGGTCGGGTCGAGCTTGCCGCCGGTCGGCGCCACCCCGATCAGCAGCGCGGTGGCGCCCAGTTCGATCGCCTCGGCGAGCGTCCCGACGATCGGCACGTCGCGGAGGCTGAACGGCACCACCTCGACGGCCGTGCGACCGGCCTGGGTCGAGTCGATCACGGCCACGACGTCGCGCGTGCCGTAACGGATCACACCGTGAGCGGTCTTGCCGTTGTGCGCGGCGAACAGCCCCTCGGCGAAGATGGCGAGCCGCTCGCTCACGCCGGCTCGACCCCCAGCCCGGGCCCGTTCGACGGCAGCACACGGCCGTCCGCCAGCTCGAGCCCGCTGTAGGGCTCGTCGGGGGTGGCCAGCAGCAGGTGGCCGTCGAGGTCCACCCAGTCCGCCAGCGACGCCAGCTGCGCCGCCGGGGCCACGCCGAGCTGAGACTCCACCATGCAGCCGATCATCACACGCAGGCCCAGGGCGCGCGCGGCGTGCACCATCCGCACCGCCTCGCGCAGCCCTCCCGATTTCGCAAGCTTGATGTTGATTCCGTCGGCGTAGGTCGCCGCCGGCGCCACGTCGCGCAGGTCATGACAGCCCTCGTCCACGATCACGGGCGGCCGCGGCGCGACCTCCCTCAGGGCGCGGAAGGATTCCAGGTCGGCGGCCGGGAACGGCTGCTCCACCAGCTCGACGTCGAGCTCGAGCAGCGCCGGCATCAGCTCGCGTGCCTCCTCCAGCGTCCAGCCCTCGTTGGCGTCGACGCGCAGCGGCGCGTCGGTCTCCGCGCGCACGGCCTCGAGCCGGGCGAGGTCCTCGGCGCCCCCGACCTTCACCTTCAGCGCTCTGAAGCCAGCGGCCCGGCGGGCGCGGTCGCGGGTGCCCTCGAGCGTGTCGATCCCGATCGTGTACGAGGTCACGGGCGATCGGCGCGACAGCCCGAGCAGCTGCCACACCGGCACGCCCAGACGGCGCCCGATCCAGTCGTGGAGTGCCGCGTCGAGCGCCGAGCGGCCGGCTGCGTCACCGTCGAGGCGATCGAGCAGTCGCTCGAGGTCGAACGGATCGTCGCCGAGCTGCACCGCAGCGCCGGACAGGTAGGCGCTGGCGGTGGCGGTCGTCTCCCCGCGGTAGTAGATCGGAGCGGCCTCGCCACGCCCGACGGTGCCGTCGTGCTCGAGCTCGACCTGGACCACCTCCTGTTCGGTGCGCGCGCCGCGCGCGATGCCGAACTCCTCGGCCAGGGCCAGCGAAACGGTGCGGGTGGTCAGCTCCACGGACGTGGAGCATGACGACTCAGACCGCTGCGCTGGTGTCCGCGAGCCCCTGCCGCAGGGCCACCGCCGCCGCCTCGGTGCGAGAGCGCACGTCGAGCTTGGCGAGGATGCGGGACACGTGGACGCTGGCGGTCTTCTCCGCCATGTGCAGCTCGAGTCCGATCTCGCGGTTGGTCGCGCCCCCGGCGACCAGCGCCAGCACCTGGCGCTCTCTCGGCGTCAGGCCGAAGGGCTCGTCGGCCTGTTGCTCCGGGGCGGACGGCCCGTCCGCGGCCTCGGCCGTCCCGAGCAGCCGCAGGCGCGCGCGGGCGGCCAGCGACTCCAGCTCGGCTGCGAGCCAGTGGCTGCCGAGCTCGCGCGCGGCGCGCAGCGCCTCGGAGGCCACCTCGCCCGCCGCGCCGCGGTCGTCGGCCCGCACCAGCGCCTCGGCCTGGCGCCAGCGCGAGTACACGCGCCGGTAGGGGCGGCCAAGCTCGTCCCAGGCCCGGGCCGCGGCCGCCCACAGCTCGGGGTCGTCTTCGCCCCCGGCGCGGCTGTGCTCCGCCTCGCCGCTCGCCAGCTCGGCACGCTCAACGGGGCCGCCGGACTCGCCGGTCAGCCGCAGCCGCTCGAGGTGTGCATCGGCGCGCGCCATGGCGACCTGCTCGGCGTCCGCGTCGCGCCGATCGCGCGCCAGCATGGCGGCGTCGGCCTCGATGCGCACCGCCATGGCCGCGACGCCCGCGATGCGAGTGATGTCGTCCGAGCAGTACTCGATCTGGTCGAGCGCGTCGTCCACCGCCGCCCGAGCGGGATCGATGTTCCCGCTGCGGCGCTCCAGCTCGGCGCGCATCCAGCCGTAGGCGCCGACGAACTGCGGCTCGGTGGACTCGCGGGCCGGCAGCTCCATTCCGTCGAGGTCCGCGCGGGCTCCCTCGAGGTCGCCGCTGCCGAGCGCCAGCACCGCGCGCGACATGTGCCATACGAACAGGTGGTTCCCGTAGCGGCGCCGGCTTTGGGAGGGGAGCAGCTCACGCGCCTCCGCCCAGAGCCCGAGGTAGTACGAGAACTCGACGGCGTTCATCGTGAGCCAGTCGTGCCCGCCCGTGTTGGGCGCGCCGGACTCGAGGCCCTCGAGCGCGACCCCGAGCGCGTCCTCGGTGCGGCCGCTGACGTGCAGCACGTCGGCGAGGTTGACATGCGCCGCCATCACCTCGCGCGGCAGGCCCGCCTCGCGCGCGATCTCGAGCGCCTCTCGTAGCGCGCCGGCGCCCTGCTCGGCCTCGAAGGTGTTGCCGAGCGCGGTGCCCATCACGTTGAGCGCACGCACCTCCACGTCGGGCACCCCGATCGCCCGCGCGACCTCGAGGGCCTCGCGAGCCACCCGGATCGACTCGCCGAAGCGCGACTGCAGCATTCGCGATCGCGCGAGCTCCACGAGCAGCGCCGCCCGCTCGCGGGACTCTTCGTCGTCGGGCAGGAGGGTGAGCGCCCGTTTGATCGTCTCAACGCTCTCCTCCTGGCGGTTCAGGCTCCATTGCGCCCGCGACAGCCGCTCGAGCACCGTGGCGACGCGACGCGGCTCCGAGCCCTCGTCGACCAGCTCGAGCGTGCGCTCCAGCAGCGTTTCCTGGCGCGCGGGGTCGCCGGTGACGTCGGCGGCGTTGGCCGCCTGCATCAACAGGTCGATCTGGCTGAGTCCAGCGGCCTGTTCGGGATCCGGTACGCGGTCCCAGAGCCCGAGCGCGCGCTCGCGCAGCGAGAGCGCCTCGTGAAAGGCGTTCACGCGCTCCGCGGCGGCGGCCGCCCGCACCGAGGCGGCGAGTGCGGCCGGTTGGTTGCCAGCGGCCATCCAGTGGTGGGCCACCTCGGCCGTCAGGTGCACGCGGTCGCCCTCGTGCTCGATCGCGCCCTCCAGCGCCCGCGCGATCGCGGCGTGCAGTTCGGCGCGCTCGCCCGGGAGCAGGTCGTCGTAGACCACCTCGCGCAGCAGCGCGTGGCGGAACCCGTAGGTGCCGTTGGCGTGCGCAACGGCGATCTGGCTGCCCACGGCCTCGCGCAGGCCCTCGCGCAGCTCGGCTGAGCCGAGGCCAGTCAGCGCCTCGAGCAGGTCGTCGCGGAGCGACTGGCAGGCGAGCCAGCGGAGTACCTCCTGCGCGGGCGGCGACAGGCGCTCCACGCGCAGCATCAACGCGTCCCGCAGCGTCGGGGGCAGCGTCCCGCGGCCATCCAGCCCCACCGCGAGCAACTCCTCGGTGAACAGCGGGTTGCCCTCGCTGCGCGAGTAGAGCCGCTGCACCAGCCCGGGGTCGGCGCGATCGCCCAGGATGTCCTCGAGCTGCTCGGCCATCTCGTCGCGGCTGAGTCGCTCCAGCTCGACCAGGTGTGCGAGCGGGTCGCGCGCCAGCTCGGCGAGCAGGGGTCGCAGCGGGTGACGGCGGTGCAGCTCGTCGGAGCGGTAGGTGCCGACGACCAGGATGCGCTCCGTGCAGAGGCTGCGGGCGAGGAACTGGACGAACCCGCGGGTGGAGCTGTCGGCCCAGTGCAGATCTTCGATCACCAGCAGCAGCGTCTGCTCCTCGGACATCGCGTCGAACACCGCCAGCAGCGCCTCGAACACCCGCACCTGCTCCGCCGCCGTCGCCTCGTCGGCCCCGTTGCTCCCGAGGCCGGGCAGGATCGACGCGAGGTCGGCGCGCTGGCTGGCCGGGAGCGCGTCGAAGGCCGGGTCGCCGTCGCGCGCTACGCGTCGTAGCGCGCCCACCAGCGGGGCGTAGGGCAGCTCGCCCTCGCCCAGCTCGACGCAGTCGCCGCTGAGCACGCGCGCGCCCGACTCGCGAGCGCTGCGGGTGAGCTCGGAGGCGAGCCGCGACTTGCCCACGCCCGACTCGCCCGCCACCAGCGCGAGCGAGGGCGTGCCGGCCGCGCTAGCTTCGAGCGCCGCGCAGAGCTCCGCCAATTCGGCGGCTCGCCCTACGAAGCGGGTGCTCGTGACCCGGGTCGCCATACCCGTAGGATCCTCCCATCCGGCGGGCGGCGGCGCGACGGCGCTGTTCGTGGTCGCTGGTGATCTGGATGTAGAGAAGCCGGGGGTCCATCGGGAGTCCTCTCGGATCGCTGACACCCAGTGAGTGTCGGCCTGAGGCGGCCCGGCCACATCGGCCATACGGTGCGAGCTTCGAGGCGCCACCCCTTACCCTGAACGTGCCGACCACTTACGCCGATGGAGTCGGGACTCTGCGACACCTGCAAGCACCAGAAGCTGGTGCGCAACACGCGCGGCAGCGCGTTCTCCATGTGCCTGCGCTCGAAGAGCGACCCGCGCTACCCGAAGTACCCGCGCCTACCCGTGAAGGAGTGCGCCGGCTACGTCAGCGCGTCCCGGTGACGACGGTCTTGCCGTCGTCCGCCACGCGCACCTCGGGCGCCTCCGCCGAGACGGTCCCCGAGAAGTTGCCGCTGGGGGCCTCCTCGCCGTCGGGACCGACCGCCCTGGCGTTTCCGACGAGGCCGGCGCCAACGCGCCAATCGATCTCGAAGGGGCCGGCCTTGACCGCGGTCACCTTCCACGTGAAGGTGCGCTCGGCGCCGGGCTCGAGGCGGCCACACGCCCACGTGTCGACGTAGGCGGTGTCACAGCCGAGCGGGGTGGCGTCCTTGGCCTCCGGGAACCCGCCGATCTGGCGCGGCACCCCGTTCACGACGAAGCGCGGCCGTTCCGGGTCGGACAGGTCCGGCTCGGTCGCCCGGTAGTTGAGCCCGGTGACCGTGAGCGCCACGTTCGGCACCGCCTCGTCCCCGGCGTTGCGCACCGTGATCACGAGGTCGGAGCGCTGCGCCAGCTTCTGCTCCTTCGGGAACATCGCGGCCACCACCTCGACGGCGAAGTCCCCTTCGGGCTCGTTCTCGTCTTGGCGCTCGCCGCCGCCACAGCCGGCGACGGCCATTAGACCGACCAGGGCAAAGCACGCCCTGAAGCGCTTCCTCCTCGCCTCCAAGTCGGGCGAACATAGCACCGTTCGGTCTGGCGGGGTGGAGGAACATGCCATAGGCTTCGCCCCCCGAGGGAGGAGCTTTTGCTTAGTGGTTAGAGCCGCAGCCGATCGGATCTTCCTGCCGACGAAGAGCCTGCTCGAGCAGGTCGGCGACATGATGATCCTGACCGGCAAGACGCTGGTCTCCGCGCTGCGCCCGCCATACCCCTACGGGACCGAGTTCGTGCAGCAGTTCTTGTTCATGCTGCGCCTCTGCTGGCTGCCGCTGACGATCTCCACGATCGCGTTCGGCTACGGGGCTCCCGGGCTCCAGGCGGGCAACTTCCTCGTCCTGTTCGGCGCGATCGACCGGCTCGGCGGCTTCTTCGTGCTGGCGTCGATCCGCGAGTTCGCCCCGTTCGTGACCGCGATCATCCTGGCGGGCGTCGGCGGCACCGCCATCACCGCCGACCTCGGCGCCCGCAAGATCCGCGAGGAGCTCGACGCCCTGCAGGTGCTGGGCGTGGACCCGATCAAGAACCTGGTCGTGCCGCGCTTCCTGGCGCTGATGGTGGTCACCGGCCTGTTCAACATCTACGCGCTGATCTTCGGGATCTTCGGCGGCGTCCTCGCCACGCTCACCTTCGACGCCCCGTTAGGGCCCTTCTTCGCCACCCTGCTGAACAACGCGTCGATCCCCGACTTATGGGGGTCCGTGCTGAAAACCACGCTGTTCGGGGCGATCATCGCCGTGGTCTCCTGTTACAAGGGGATGACGGCCTCCGGCGGCGCCGAAGGGGTGGGTAGAGCCGTGAACCAGGGCGTGGTGATCGAGTTCCTCGGCATCTTCGCCTTTAACTACGTCTTCACACAAACCCTGCTCGCAACCCACCCCGAGATCTCCATCATCAAGTGATGCCGAACGCTCACACGCGCCGCGTGTTCGCTCAACGGATGAACGCCCATGGGTAAGACCTGGCTCGACGTCCCGAAGGACTGGATCGCCTCGTTCGGCGACATCGCGAAGTTCTCCGCGCGCGTGATCGCGGACGTGTTCAACGGACGCGTCCTGCATTTCTTCGGCGAGACGCTGCGCCAGGCCGGCATCCTGATCCTCGGCTCGGCGATCGTGATCTGGGGCCTGGCGTTCATCATCGGCCTGCAGTGCGGCATCGAGGGCGCTTATCTGAACCGCTCGATCGGCGCGCCGGCGTACTCGGGCGTGTTCTCGGCCTGGTGCGACCTGCGCGAGCTGATGCCCTACGCGTTCGGCTACATGATGTCCGCGAAGGTCGGCACCGGCCTGGTCGCCGAGATCGGCGCGATGCGCATCTCCGACGAGATCGACGCGCTCGAGGTGATGGGCATCAACTCGCTCGTGTTCCTGTGCGCCACCCGCCTGCTGGCTGCCTGGCTGGTGCTGCCGTTCGTCTACATCGCGGCCGTGGGGGCCGGCTTCTTCGCCAGCTACTTAGCCGTGGTGCAGCAGATCGGCGAGGTCAGCTCGGGCGGGTACTTCCTGATCTTCTGGATGTTCCAGAATCCACCAGACCTGTTCTACTCGTTGATCAAGGGCATGGCGATGGCCACGGTGATCGTGCTGGTGGGGTGCTACTACGGCTACACCGCCAGCGGCGGACCGGTCGGCGTGGGCACGGCGACAGCCAAGTCGATGGTGCTCAACACGGTGATGGTGCACCTGGTGGGGATGGTCGGCACGCAGATCTTCTGGGGCTCGAATCCAAGAGCGCCAATAGGCGGATAGAGGGACGGGAGGAGCATCGATGGAGGGGAGAACCGAAGACGGACCGGGCCGACCGCTCGACCCGCGCGACTGGGAAGCAACGCGCGGGGACGAGCAGGCGGAAGCGCGCCCGCAGCCTGACCCGCAGGCGCAGGAGGACGTGCCCGACAACATCCTCGCGCAGACGCGCGAGGGCGAGGACCCGTACCTCTGGCACAGCGGGCGGACCCGCGAGCACGGCGCCCAGGACGCGGTCGAGTTCATCGACGTCCGCAAGTCGTTCGGCCGCAACACGATCCTGAACGGGCTCAATCTGGGCCTGCCCGACGGGCAGATCTCGATGATCCTGGGCCCATCGGGCACGGGCAAGTCGGTGTGCATCAAGCACATGGTCGGCCTGCTCTACCCGGACCAGGGCGACGTGCTCGTACACGGCGAGTCGGTGCCGGAGATGGCCGACGACGAGCTGTTCGAGATGCGCAAGAAGTTCGGGGTGCTGTTCCAGGACGGTGCGCTGTTCGGCTCGATGAACGTGTTCGACAACACCGCCTTCCCGCTACGCCAGCACACCGACAAGGGCGAGGACGAGATCAGCGAGATCTGCCTGCGCCGGCTCGGCGAGGTCGGGCTCGGCGGTGCGCTGGACAAGATGCCCAACGAGCTGTCGGGAGGTATGCGCAAGCGCGCCGGGTTCGCCCGCGCGCTCGTGCTGGATCCCGACATCGTGCTCTTCGACGAGCCCGACTCGGGGCTGGATCCCGTGCGCACGGCGCTGCTGTGCGAGCTGATCATGGAGGTCCACGAGGAGAACGGCGGCGCCTACTGCGTGATCACGCACGACATCATGTCGGCGCGCCGAGTGGCGGACTACATCGCGATCCTGTGGAAGGGCCGGATCGTGGAGTCGGGGCCGGCGAGCGAGCTCTTCAACTCCGACAACCAGTTCGTGAGGCAGTTCCTGTCCGGAGAGGCTCAGGGGCCTCTCGGGATGGAGTAACCGGACGATGCAAGAGGGCGCGCGGGGGACCCTGCGCGCACTGTGAGGTTCAGTCCTAGACTGGCCTCGCAGGGAGGCGTCGAGCGATCGACTGCGCTTGGACTCAACGGAAACGAGAGAGGGACGGATCCGCGAACCGCTCCATGACGAGCGGGGATCGACGGTCGCCCGCGTCATAGCGATCGCGGCGATCGTCGCCGCCGTAGCCCTCGCCGCGCTCGCCATGTTCGGCAACGGCGACGCCTACAAGGTCCACGCCGTCTTCGAGAACGCCGGCCAGCTGGTCAAGGGCAACGAGGTGCGCGTCGGCGGCCAGACGATCGGCACGATCACCGAGATCGAGCTCGACGACTCCGCGCAGGCCGTCGTGACGATGGAGGTCGAGGACGACCTGGCGCCGCTGCACGAGGGCACGACGGCGACGATCCGGGCGACGTCGCTGTCGGGCATCGCCAACCGCTACATCTCGCTGAAGCCGGGTGCGAACAGCGAGCAGCAGATCGACGACGGCGGCCGGATCGGGACGGATGACACGAGCGCGCCGGTGGACCTCGACGTGCTCTTCAACTCGCTCGACGCCGACACGCGCAAGGGCCTGCGCAACCTGGTCCGCGGCTCTGGCGACTGGTACGACGGCCGCGCCGAGCAGGCCCGCGAGAGCGTCAAGTACTTCGCCCCCTGGCTCAGCAGCACCAGCGACCTGACGAGCGAGCTGGCGCTGGACCAGGGGCTGTTCGAGCGCTTCGTCAAGGACGGCGCCAAGACCGTGACGCTGATCGCGCAACGGCGCGATGACCTCTCCGGCCTCGTCTCGAACACGAACCAGGCCATGGGCGCGATCGCGGACGAGAGCGTCGCGCTGCAGCAGGCACTGACGCTGCTGCCCGGCACCCTGCGCAAGGCCAACACCACGTTCGTGAACCTGCGCGCGACGCTCGACGACCTCCAGGTGCTGGTGGACGAGTCGAAGCCCGCCACCAAGGAGCTCACGCCGTTCTTCAAGCGCCTGCGCCCGCTGGTGGCGGAGGCGCGCCCGACGATCGCGGACCTGAGCGAGCTGATCAGCAAGCCCGGGTCGGGCAACGACCTCACCGACCTGACCGCCATGCAGCCGCGGCTCGCGCGGCTCACGGCGTCCGTGTTCCCGCGCGCCATCCGGACGCTCGACCGGGCTCAGCCGGTGGTGGAGTACGCGCGCCAGTACACCCCGGACCTCGCGGGGTGGATCACGAAGTTCGCCACCGTGGCCGGCTACTACGACGCGAACGGCCACTACGCGCGCGTCCAGCCCGTATTCAGCCCGACCGTGTTCAACGGCTCCACGCTCGAGGCGGTTCCGACCAGCCGGCACTTCGAGGGCTACCAGCCCGGGATCCTCAGGCACTGCCCGGGCGGGGCCACGCAGCCTCCGCCCGACGGGTCCGCGCCCGTCCCGGCGGCCGGCTGCCGCCCGACCGACGTCCCACCTGGCCCATGAGGCGGCTGATCTACATCTGCCTGTTCGTGGCGATCGCTCCCTGGATCGTGATCGGGATCGTGCGCGAGGCCACCGACGACGACACCAACGACCACTACTTCGTCCGCGCGATCTTCGACAACGCCTCGACGATCGTGAATGGGGAGGACGTGAAGATCGCCGGCGCGCCCGTCGGGATCGTGTCGGACCTGGACGTGACCGAGGACAACAAGGCCGCGATCACCCTCCAGATCGACAACGAGGACTTCACGCCGTTCAAGGAGGACGCCACCTGCGAGATCAGGTTGCAGGGGCTGATCGGCGAGCGCTTCGTGGAGTGCGAGCCCGGGTCGGCTGGCGCCGAGGAGCTGGCCAGGATCGAAGACGGCCCGGGCGAGGGTGAGCGGCTGCTGTCGGTGGAGCAGAACAGCTCCCCGGTCGACCTCGACCTGCTCAACAACATCATGCGGCTGCCCTACCGGCAGCGCTTCGCGATCCTCCTGAGCGAGCTGGGCACCGGTCTGGCCGGACGCGGCGACGAGCTCAACGAGGTCATCCACCGCGCCAACCCGGCGCTCAAGGAGACCGACGAGGTGCTCGCGATCCTGGCCAAGCAGAACCGCGTCCTGGTGCGGCTGGCGGAGGACTCCGACACGGCGCTCGCTCCGCTGGCGCGAGAGCGCGAGCACTTCGCGAACTTCATCGAGGAGGCCAACAAGACCGGCGAAGCGACCGCTGAGCGCAGCGAGGACACGCGCCGCAGCATCGAGCTGCTGCCCGACTTCCTCCGCCAGCTGAGGCTGCTGATGGTCGATCTCGGCGGCCTGGCCGACCAGGGCACGCCGCTCCTGGCCGACGTCAACCAGGCGGCGCCGGACCTCGGCCGCCTGATCAAGGCGCAGGGCACGCTGGCCGACGCGTCACGCGAATCGTTCCCCAGCCTCGGCGACGCGCTCGAGATCGGCCGACCGGCGCTGATCCGCGCGCGGCCGCTGATCCAGGATCTGGACAAGCTCGGCACCCAGCTCGCGCCGGTCTCGAACAACCTCGACATGCTGACCAAGAGCATCGACGAGACCGGCGGCGTCGAACGGCTCAACGACTTCCTCTACTACCTGACGCTGTCGATCAACGGGTTCGACTCGCTCGGCCACTACTTGCGCGCCGGGCTGGTGGCGAACGTCTGCTCCGAGTACCGCCTCACGCCCAGCGGCAGCCAGTGCAACGCGAACTTCTACAACCCGCTGGAGACCTCGTCGGCGAGCAGCCAGACCGTTGAGGCGCGCAACGCGCCAGAGCCGGATGCCGAGGCCGAGTCCGGTAGCAGCGTGCCGCCCACCGGCACGCTGCTCCAGGACCTGATCGGCACGAGCGAGACGCCGGAGCAGGCGCGTCAGCGCAAGGACGCTCAGCAGCGGTTGCGCGAGCAGGCGCGCGGCGGCTCCAAGGCGCTCGGCCAGGGCGAGCCGATGCTCGAGTACCTGCTCGGAGATGAGGCTCAGTGAGAGGCCGCGGCGGAAGCGGAGGGACGCTCGCAGCCAGCCCGGTGCTGGTGGGGGCCGTGACCGTCCTGGTCACGATCGTCGCCGTCTTCCTGTCGTACAACGCGAACTCCGGCCTGCCGTTCGTGCCCACGTACGACCTGAAGGCCAACCTGCCCAACGCCGCCCAGCTGGTCAAGGGCTTCGAGGTCCGCATCGGCGGCGCCCGGGTCGGCGTGATCTCCGAGATCGTCCCGAAGCAGCGCTCGGACGGCACGACGTACGCCCAGATCACGATGAAGCTCGACAAGGAGATCGAGCCGCTCCCGGCCGGCTCCACGCTGCTGGTCCGCCCGCGCTCCGCGGTCGGCCTGAAGTACATCGAGGTCGATCCCGGCCAGCGCACCGCGGACGAGCCCGAGCTGGCGGCCGGCTCGACGATCCCGGTCCGACAGGTGCGCACGCCGGTCGAGCTCGACGAGTTCTTCGGCATGTTCGACGACCCCGCCAGGGTGGGCTCGCGCGACTCGCTGGACGGCTACGGCGGCGGGCTCGCCGGTCGCGGGCGGGACCTGAACACCGCGATCGAGGCCTTCGTCCCGCTGCTCAGCAACGCCGAGCCGGTCCTGCGCAACCTCGGCGATCCCGACACGCAGCTCGCCCGCTTCTTCCGCGCGCTGGCGGACACGGCCAGCGAGGTGGCGCCCGTGGCCGAGCAGCAGGCCACGTTGTTCCAGGGACTCGACGCCTCCTTCACGGCCCTGGCGACCGTCGCCCGTCCCTACATCCAGGAGACGATCGAGGAAAGCCCGCCGTCGGAGGAGCTCGCCATCCGCGACTTCCCGATCCAGCGCCCCTTCCTGCGCAACAACACGGCGTTCTTCAGGGAGCTGCGCCCGGGCGTGGCCACGCTCCCGCATTCGGCGCCGATCGTGGCCGACGCCTTCCAGGTCGGCACCAGGGTGCTGCCGCGCACGATCCCCGTGAACGAGGACCTGGGCGACGTCTTCGAAACGCTCGCCGACTTTTCCGAGGACCCGCTGGTGCGCCAGGGCGTGGACCAGCTCACACGCCTGTCCTCCTCGCTGCGGCCCACGCTGCGCTTCCTCACGCCCGCGCAGACCACCTGCAACTACGTGACGCTCTGGTTCCGCAACGCGGCCAGCCTGCTCTCGGACGGCGACACGAACGGCACCTGGCAGCGCTTCCAGGCGGTGTCCGCTCCCACGGACATCGCCGCCCTCCAGCGCGGAGCGCCGCTCGACGAGGTGTACGGGCCGAACAACGAGGGCTCGCCCTCGAGCGCGCCGGCCAACGGCCCGCAGCAGGTGAACCACCTGCACTTCAACCCGTACCCGAACACCGCCGCACCCGGCCAGCCGCGTGAGTGCGAGGCCGGCAACGAGCTCTACAAGCAGGGCGTGACCGTGATCGGGAACTCCAGCGGCCCGCTGCGCACCAACACCGAGGGCCAGCCGCGCTCGTCGGCCAGCGCCGCGGAGGTGCAGCCGTGAGGCGCGTGGCGCAGGACCGCATCGGCCCCTTCGGGGCCGGCCTGATCGCGGTGGTGCTGATCCTGATCGGCACGTACCTGGCCTTCACGAAGGACATCCCCTTCACGAAGCCCTTCGAGCTGAGGGCCACCTTCGAGAACGCCCCGCCGATCCAGAAGAACCAGGCCGTGCGGATCGCGGGCGTGGACGTGGGGAAGGTGTCCAAGGTCGAGCCGGTGGGCGGCGACTCCCCGGCGATCGTGGTCACGATGAAGCTCGAGGACGAGGCGCTGCCGATCCACAAGGACGCCACCATCAAGGTGCGCCCGCGCATCTTCTTCGAGGGCAACCTGTTCTTCGACATCCGCCCGGGCACGCCGGGGAGCCCGCACCTGGACGACGGCGGCACGATCCCGGCCTCGCAGACGTCGGCGCCGGTGCAGCTCGACCAGGTGCTCGGCAGCCTCCAGACCGACACGCGCAAGGGCCTGCAGAAGCTGCTGATCGGCTACGGCGGATCGCTCAACGCACAGCCCGAGCCCGGCGAGGACGACGATCAGGATGTCGAGGTCGTCGGCAAGACCGGCGGGCAGGCCCTGAACCAGTCGCTCGAGTACTCGGCCGGCGCGCTGCGCGGCTCCGCGATCGTCAACCAGGCGCTGCTCGGCACGGAGATGCACGACCTCTCCAAGCTCGTCGGCGGGCAGCAGCGCATCTTCGCGGCGCTGTCCCGGCACGAGAGCTCGCTGCAGGACCTGATCACCAACTTCAACATCACGCTCGGCGCGCTGGCCGCCGAGCAGGACAACCTGCGCGAGACGATCGGGTTGCTGCCCGACGTCCTCGAGGCCGCCAACCCGGCCCTCGACGAGCTCAACGCGGCCTTCCCGCCCACGCGCGCCTGGGCGCTCGAGATGGTGCCCGGCGTGCGGGAGACGCCGGCAACGATCGACGCCGCCTTCCCCTGGATCGCGCAGACGCGGGCGCTGCTGGGTCCCGACGAGCTGCAGGGGCTCGTGGACGACCTCCAGCCCGCCGTGGACGACTTCGCGCGCTTCACGCAGGGCCAGGTGGAGCTGCTGCCGGCGATCGACCTGTTCAACCGCTGCCAGCTGAAGGTGGTCCTGCCTACCGGCGACGCGCGCATCGAGGACGGGGCGTTCTCCACCGGCCTGCGCAACTACGAGGAGTTCTTCCAGACGCTGGTGGGGCTGGCCGGCGAGTCGCAGAACTTCGACGGCAACGGGTCCTACACGCGCTTCATGAGCGGCGGCGGCGCGTACCGCGTCCAGACCCCGCCCGTGCGGCAGGTCAACAGCCCGGGACCGCTCTTCGGCGCGGCGATCGCGCCGCCGCTCGGCACCCGCCCGGCCCGCAGCGGCAAGCCGCCCTACCGCCCGCAGGCAGCCTGCCACAAGCAGCAGCCGCCGGACCTCAACTCGGCTGAGATCGGGGCCGGCCCATGATGCGGCAGATCCGCAAGCAGATGCGCGTCTTCGTGGCGCTGATCTGCCTGCTCGTGGGGGCACTGGCGGTGACCGGCTACATCCTCTCCCAGCAGCGCTTCTACCTGCCGGCGTGGGTGCCCGTGCTCGGAACCGACTTCTACGAGGTGAAGGTCGAGCTGCCCACCGGACAGGCCGTCGTGCCGGGCCAGGGCCAGACGGTGAACATCGCCGGCGTGAAGATCGGCGAGGTCGGCGACGTGGAGCTGGAGAGCGGTCGCGCTGTCGTGACCATGCAGATCCAGAACGAGCACAAGCCGATCTACCGCGACGCGAGCGTCCTGATGCGGCCCAAGACCGGCCTGAAGGACATGTACCTCGCGATGGACCCGGGCACCGAGGACGCCGGGGCGCTGCCCGAGGGCGGCCGCGTAAGGGTGGCCAACACGCTGCCGGACGTCAACGCGGACGAGATCCTGGCCCAGCTCGACGGGGACACGCGCGCCTATCTCGAGATCCTGCTGAGCGCCGGCGGCACCGCGTTCGACGACGAGGCGACCGGGGCCGACCAGCGCTACTCCCAGACCGCCGAGCAGGATCTGCGCGAGGTGTTCAAGCGGTTCGTGCCCACCGCCCGCTACGGCGAGCAGATCTCGGATCAGCTGATCTCTCGCCGGCGCAACATCTCGCGCGTGATCCACAACTTCCAGCTGCTGTCGACCGCGCTGGGCCGCCGCGACGATCAGCTGGCCGGCTTCGTGGACTCCTCGAACAAGAACTTCGAGGCGTTCGCGGCGGAGGAGTCGTCGCTGCGCGCGGCGCTGCGCGAGTTCCCGCCCGCGCTGTCCCAGACGGCGTTGACCCTGAACAAGACCGAGGCGCTGGCCGCGCAGCTCGGCCCCGGGCTGGAGCGCCTGCGGCCGTTCGCGCGCCAGCTCGCGCCCGCGCTGCGGCGCACCCGCCCGTTCCTGCGCGAGACCACGCCGATCATCAAGGACCAGATCCGGCCGTTCGCGCGCGACGTCCAGCCGACCGTGCGTGACCTGCGCGACGCCACCGCGAACCTGGCGCCGGCGACGCCGCGGCTGGCGCGCAGCTTCAACGTGCTGAACAAGTTCTTCAACGAGCTGGCCTACGACCCGCCCGGCAAGACCAAGCCGTTCCTCTTCTGGAGCGCCTGGAGCGCCCACAACGGCGCCACCTTGTGGGCCCAGCAGGACGCCCACGGCCCGGTGCGCCGTGGCGTCGTGCTGGTCGGCTGCTCCACCTACTACAGCCTCAACACCGCGGTGCTGCCCGGCAGCCCGCAGCTCGGTACCGCGGTCCAGCTGCTCAACCTCCCGCCCTTCGACGACATCTGCACGATCGGGGGCGGCACCAAGTGATCAAGCAGGCCCCCAGCGTCGGCCGCATCCTGACGATGGTCGCGTTCGCGCTGTCCTGCTTCGGCATCGTCGTGTTCCTCTGGCTCAACTTCGGCGGGTCGGTGCCGCTCAAGCCCGAGGGCTATCGGGTCACCATCGCCTTCCCGGAGGCGACCCAGCTGGCCAAGGAGGCCGAGGTGCGGATCTCCGGCGTCAAGGTCGGCCGCGTCAAGACGACGGAGCCGAACAAGGAGACTGGCCTGACCGACACCGAGATCGAGATCGACGCCCGGTACGCGCCGCTGCCGAAGGACACTCGCGCCATCCTGCGCCAGAAGACGCTGCTCGGCGAGACCTACGTGGAGCTGTCGCCGGGCGGCGCCGGGGTGCGCGCCGGCGGCGACGAGGCCGAGTCGGTCGCCGACGGCGGCAGCCTGCCGAAGGGCCAGGTGGCGGAGACGGTCGAGCTCGACGAGATCCTGCGCACCTTCGACCCCGTCACGCGCCAGCGCTTCAGCGTCTGGCTGGAGCAGCAGGGCCTGGCGGTGCGCGGGCAGGCAGAGGCCATCAACAACGCGCTGGCGCTGCTGACGCCGTTCGCGGAGAACACCGACGACGTGCTCAGGGTGCTGCGCGTGCAGTCGGGGGCCACCAAGGCGTTCGTGCGCGACACGGGCGAGGTGTTCGCCGCCCTGAGCGAGCAGAAGGGCCAGCTGCGCGGGCTGATCGCCAACTCGAACCGCGTGTGGACGGCGATCGGCAGCCGCGACGAGGAGCTGGCCGACACCTTCCGGGTCTTCCCGACATTCCTGCGCGAGGGGCGCGAGACCACCAGGCGCGCCACCGCGTTCGCCCTCGACACCGACCCGCTGATCGACCAGCTGCGCCCGGCCGCGCGGCAGATCTCGCCGACGCTGATCGACCTCGACCTCCTGGCTCCCGACCTGCGCAGCTTCTTCCGCGGCCTCGGGCCGTTCGTGACCGCCGCGAAGACGGGGCTGCCGGCCACCGAGCAGGTGCTCGACAACACGCGGCCGATCCTGCGCCGGCTGGACCCGTTCCTGCGCCAGCTCACGCCGATCGTGGACTACCTCGGGCTCTACAAGCGGGAGATCGCGGCGTTCCTGGCGAACGACTCCGCGGCCACCCAGCTCGTCGGTCCGTCGCTCAACGAGCCGGGCAAGGGTCCGCTCAGCAAGAACGGCCAGCTGCACGTGCTGCGCGTGAGCAACCCGATGAACCCCGAGATCATGGCCGGCTTCCCGAACCGCCTGACCACGAACCGCTCGAACCCCTACACGGCGCCGGGCGCCTACGACCGGCTCGGCCAGGGCCAGCCGCTGCCGGTGTTCGGGAGCTACCTCTGCACCGCGAACCCCGTGCCGGACGCCCCCGCCGCGGTCGAGCCGTTCTGGCCCGCCACGCTGGTCACTCGCGTGAACCAGTTCGTGTACGGCGGCACGCACAGCCGCAACGCGGCTCCGCCCTGCCAGGCGCAGGCGCCGCTCGGCGGCGTCATCGGCCAGACCGGCGCGTATCCGCGATTGCAGCCGCTGCCGTAGCGGCCTTCTAAGCTCATCGCGTGAGGAAGGGGGAGGGCTTCGAGCGCATCGTTCGCGCGGTCACGCGCCGGCCGCTGCTGGTCCTCGCCGTGACCGCGCTGCTGGCGCTGGCCGGCGCCGCGCTGGCGCTGCGGCTGGAGCCGAGCGCCGCCACGGACACGCTGGTGGACAGCGACTCCGCCGCCTTCAAGGCCACCGAGCGCTTCAAGGCGGACTTCGGAGACGAGGCGGTCGTGGTGCTGGTGCGCGGCGAGCTGGCCAACACGCTGCTCACCGACGACCTCGGGCGCGTGCTGCGCCTGGAGGGCTGCCTCTCGGGCAACGTGCCGGACACCAAGAAGGGCCTCGGCAAGCTGCCGCCCGTCTGCCGCGAGATCGCCGAGGCCAAGCCGGCCAAGGTGGTCTTCGGCCCGGCGACGTTCATCAACACGGCCGTCAACGGCATCGTCGACGAGGTGGCCAGGCGCGAGGCCATCAGCCGGCGCCAGGCCGCGGCCGCCGCTAGGGCAGCGCGCAAGCTCTCGGCGCGTCGCGGCGACCCACCGGCCGAGCAGGAGCGTCTGGCGCGCGCCGCGTCCGAGGCGGTCTCGGTGCAGTTCACGCAGTACGTGATCCAGCTGGGCCTGCGCTACGGGCTCAGCGACATCCCCCGCATCGACGACCCCGGCTTCGTGTCGGCGATGGTCTTCGACAGCAGCGCGGGCGATCCGGGCGTGCCGAAGTCCCGCTTCGCCTACCTCTTCCCCTCGCCGAACGCGGCGATGATCACGATCCGGCTGAAGCCCAACCTGAGCGACGCCGAGCGCCGGCGCGCGATCGACCTGTTCACGACCGCCACCGGCGAGCGCGCCTTCCGGCCGCGCCACGGGGCCACCTACGTCGTCACCGGCGTCCCGGTGGTCAGCGAGGGACTGGCCGACGCGGTGCAGAGCTCGATCTTCGTGCTGCTGGGCGCGGCGCTGCTGGTGATGGCGGCGACGCTGGCCTTCGTCTTCCGCACCCGGCTGAGGCTGCTGCCGCTGGCCCTGGCGCTCGCGGCCGCGGCGCTGACGTTCGGCGCGCTGTCGCTGGCCGGGGGCACGCTGACGATGGCCTCGATCGCCGTGCTGCCGGTTCTGATCGGGCTGGCCGTGGACTATGCGATCCAGTTCCACGCTCGCTTCGACGAGCAGCGAGCGCGCGGCGGCGATGCGCGCGCGGCCGCAGTGGCCGCCGCCTCGGCCGGCGGCCCCACCATCCTCACGGCGGGGGTGGCGACCGCCGTCGGCTTCCTCGTGCTGCTGCTGTCGCCGATCCCGATGGTGCGCGGCTTCGGCGCCCTGCTGGTGCTCGGCATCGGGCTCGCGTTGGTCTGCGCCGTCTGCGCCGGCTTCGCGGCGCTGGTGCGCTTCGGCGGCCGCGACGAGGCGTCCGCGCCGCGCCTGCCGCGCGTGCGCGCGCGGTTCGCCGCGCTGGGGGCGACTCCGGCGGTCGCCGATGGCCGCGAATGGCTCGCCGACCGGGCGTGGCGAACGCTCGGCGTGTCGCTATCGCGCCCGCGCCGGGTGCTGGGCATCGCCCTGGCCGTGGCGGTCGCGGGACTGGCGCTCGACACGCAGAGCGAGGTGGTGTCCGACGTGCGCGAGCTGGTGCCCGCCGACCTGCAGGCCCTCGAGGACGTGAACGTGCTGCAGGAGGAGACCGGCGTGTCGGGCGAGATCGACGTGACGGTGCGCGCCGACGACATCACCGACCCGAAGGTGATCGCGTGGATGACCCGCTTCCAGGACGGCGTGCTGCGCGCGCACGGCTACCGGCCGGGCAAGCGCTGCACGCAGGACCGCAACGCGCCGGAGCTGTGCCCGGCCCTGTCGCTGCCCGACCTGTTCAGCGCCTCCGGCTCCGGTGAGGGTCAGGTGCGCAGCCTGCTGGACGCCGTGCCGCCCTACTTCTCCCAGGGCGTGATCACCGCCGACCGGCGGACGGCCAACCTCGCCTTCGGCATCCGCCTGATGCCGCTCGACCGCCAGCAGGAGGTCGTGGACGACATCGAGCGCCGGCTGGACCCGCCGCCAGGAGTGGAGGCCAGCGTGGTCGGCCTGCCGGTGCTGGCGGCCGAGGCGAACGCGGCGCTGTCGTCGCCCTGGCGCAGGAACCTGACCCTGCTGGCCGCACTGGCGGGGGTCTTCGCCGTCCTGCTGGTGGTGCGCCGGTCGGGGCGCGAGGCCGCCATCCCGCTGATCCCTATCGCGCTCGCCACCGGCTGGTCGGGCGCGGTGCTGTTCGTGCTGGGTCTGCTGCCGGGACCGCTGGAGGTGGACCTCAACCCGATGTCGGTCACGCTGAGCGCGCTGGTCGTGGCGATCTCGACGGAGTTCAGCGTGCTGCTGTCGTCGCGCTACCGCCAGGAACGAGAGGCCGGCGCCGGCCCGGCGCGGGCGATCGAGCTGGCCTACGCCTCGACCGGCGCGGCGGTGCTGGCGTCGGGGGCCACGGCGATCGCCGGCTTCGCGGCCTTGATCGCGTCGGACATCCGGATGCTGCGCGACTTCGGCATCGTCACGGTCCTGGACCTGACCGTTTCCCTGCTCGGCGTGCTGGTGGTGCTGCCCGCGGCCCTGATCTGGGCCGAGCAGCACGGCGAGTTCCGCCTGCGGGACCTCGACCCGCGCCCTCGCCTGCGGGCCCTGCGCCCCCGCCGCGCGCAGGCGGACGCGCCGTGAGCGACGACCGCTTCGAGGACCTCGGCGGCGAGCAGCGCCGCGCCGAGATCGGCGAGCAGCTGGCCGAGCGCGATCGCACCCACCCGGAGCGCCAGCGGCGGCCCGACGTGCCGCGGCCGGGGAACAAGTACGCGTGGGCGGTCGGCATCGTGATGCTGATGGCCCTCATGATCGTGCTCTTCTTCCAGACGCTGCCAAACGAGGGCAAGGGCATCGACGGGCCGCGGCCCGGCTCGGCCATGAAGGCGTTCGCGGCACCGTCGGCGCTCGGCGACCTGGAGGGCGACGCCAACGTCTGCCAGCGCCAGGCGGACTGCAACGCCGAGATCGGCAGGCAACCCGCCTGCAGCATCGTCAGCGAGGACGTGGTGAACCTCTGCGAGCTGCGCCGGCGGCCGCTCGTGCTGACGTTCATCTTCGATCGCGGCGCGGACTGCTACCCGCAGGTCGACCGCACCGAGCGAGTGCGGCCCAAGCTCCCGGGCGTGAACTTCGCGACCGTGTTCTTCACCCACAAGGACCGCGACCAGGTGCGGGCGCTGGTGGCGGAGCGCGGCTGGCGTCAGCCCGTGGGGATCGATCCCGACGGCCTGGTCGCCAACCTCTACGGCGTGGGCGGCTGCCCGACCACTGTGTTCGCGGACGCCGGCGGCAAGGTCGCGGCCACGAAGCTCGGCAACCTCACCGAGGACGAGCTGCTGCGGCGGGCGACGCGCCTGTCGGGCTGATGGAGCTCGAGCTCACCGGGGGCTGGGTCGAGGACGAGCTGGCCGGTGACTTCCCGGAGCTGGGGCTCGTGTACGCGCCGCTCGACGCCCGTTCGCGCAAGACCCCGGACGTGGTGAAGGAGCGCCTGCGGGCGCTCGCCGACCGCTACACCGGCGGCAAGGTGATCCACATGCGCCAGGACGCCGTCCCTTGGGCCTACCGTGTCTTCTCGCGCCAGGTGGGCATCGATCCCGACATCGACCGCACGCCGGTCGAGCGGATCGCAGTCGAGCGGCTGCGCCACGGGGGCCTGAAGAGCGAGAACCTGCTCGACGACGCGCTCACGATCGCGATCGCGGAGACCGGCGTGCCCGTGTTCGCGCTGGACGCCGGCAAGGTCGAGGGCCCCCTGGGGCTGCGGCTGGCGCGCTCCGGGGAGCGGATGCCCGGGGTGGCCCGCCTGCCCGCGCGGCAGCTGGTCGTGGCCGACGCCGACCGGCCGGTGGCAGTGGTGCTCGGTGAGGTGGCCCACGACGCGGGCGTCACCTGGGACACCGAGCGGATGGTGCTGTGCGCCCTGAGCGTGAAGGGGGTGCCGCCGATCGCGGTCGAGGAGGCGTTGTGGATAGTCGCGGAGACGCTTTACACTTGATCCGTGCTGCTGCAGCAGGCTCCGCCGGTAGTTCCGCGGACGCTTCCGGACGAGCGCGCCGCCCGCAGGACCCTCCTCGGGCAGGTGGCTCGGCTCGAGGAGGAGCTGTCGCAGCTGTTCGTCTCGGTCTGGCCGCGCAAGCAGTTCAGCTTCGGCGTCTCCGGTAAGGGCGGTCCCCGGTTGCTGTCGCTCGCGGAGCTCGAGGAGGTGCGCGACTCGCTCGCCGAACGCGTTCAGCACGTGCGCCGGGCGCTCTCGGAGCGCACCTACAGCGAGGAGCAGTTCCGGCGTCTGATCGAGGAGATGATGCTCGACCCCGAGGCCCACAAATGGGTGCGGGTGTCGAACGAGGACATCGGGGAGCCCGGCTGCAAGCACTGGCACGTGCGGCCGCGCTGGAGCTTCATCGGCATGCTGATGGGCTGGTGGCGCGTGGTCATCAGCTCCGGTTGCCCGTTAGCCACCTGACATGGGGCGCAGGAGCCGCAAGCGCGGCGGTCTGACGACCCGCGCCGAGCGCGACGCCGCTCGCCGGGAGCCCCGGCCGCGCCGGCCGTCCGCGTCGGAGCGCCCGCGGGCGGCCTGGGGCAGCTTCCCGCTGTCCGAGCTGGTGATCCTGGTGGGGATCGTCGTGATGGTGTGGGGCTTCCTCAGCGGGCGCGAGAACGGCGAGGAGCGCGTGGCCGGCGGGCTGCTGCTGGCGTCGCTCGGCGGAGGGGAGTTGGCGCTGCGCGAGCACATGGCCGGCTTCCGCTCGCATTCGGCGCTGCTGGCCGGCGTCGCCGCCTTTGCGATGGTCACCGTCGTGGCGCTCACGCTCGGGCCCGTGAAGCTGTGGGTGCTGCTGATCGCGGGGGTGGCGGTGTTCGCCGGGGCCTTCTACTGGATGCGCGAGCTGTTCAAGCGCCGCTCCGGCGGGCTGGGCTTCCGGTAGGTTCCGCCACCGCATGAGCACAGAGCCAGCGGGCGAGCGCCGACTGCGGATCGCGGGCCTGCACCACATCACGCTGATCTGCTCCGACGTCCAGCGGTCGGTCGACTTCTACCGCAACCTGCTCGGCATGCGGCTCGTCAAGCAGACCGTCAACGAGGACGACCGCGGCGCGCGGCACCTGTTCTTCGGCGACGAGGAGGGGCGGCCGGGCACACTGGTCACCTGCCTCGAGTACCCCGAGCTGGACGAGGGCACCGTAGGTCGCGGATCCACACACCACTTCGCGCTCAGCGTGGAGTCCGAGCAGGAGCTGGCCGGCTGGTACGAGTACCTGCAGTCGCGCGGAATCCCGTGCACCGAGGTGATGGACCGCACCTACTTCAAGTCGATCTACCTGCGCGACCCAGACGGGCACATCCTCGAGCTGGCGACTGCGGAGCCGGGCCTGACCGCGGACGAGCCGCTGGAGGAGCTGGGCCGCAAGCCGGTGTAGGCGGCGGCCAGGCTAACTGCGCCCGGCCGCCCACCCACTCGACTCCGTCAGGCCGCTGAGAGCTGGGGCACGCGCGCCGGAACGGCGGGCTCCGCCTGCTCCTCATCCAGCCCTGCCGGGGTGTTCTTCGCGGTCAAAACCGCGGCCAGCGCGAGGCGCTGGCGCTCCGTGAGCGTGCCTACCTGCTTGTTCTCGGGCACTCCCAAGGAGACGAGCAACCGCCTGCAGCGAGTCCGGCCCCAGCGCTTCTGGCTCATCAGCAGGTCGCTGATCGACATGCTGTGCGCCTGCCAGGGGCAGTTCAGGACGACCTCCGTTGCCGACAGTTCCCCCGCGGCGATTCGGCGCTTCATCCGAGCTCGCGCGAGCCGCACGCGGTTGGCGTACTCGAGCGCGCGCAAATGCTGCTCTTGACCAGCGCTAACCGTGGCAGAGTTGCCCATCAGACCTCCCCGCACATCTAGTGCGTTCTCAAACGAATGCAGTTCCCCGGTGGCCTTCGAGACCACGTTCGAACCATGCGCGAGGAAAGGGCCAATGCAGGCGGTCGGGGACCCGACCCGCCGCCAACGCCAGTCTCTCGCATCCTGGTCCAAACCGTCGAAGGCCGGCGCCAATCAAAGCCGCCAGCCGCGCGAGCGTCAACCGAACAACGGGCCACCCGTTCGCTAAGAGCGGGCTTTTCGTGGGGAGGCCCAGGCGAGTATGTTCTGGGGCTCCCATGCGTTCCACGAAAATCGTCGCGACCATCGGTCCCTCCTCCCAGGAGCTCGACGTGCTCACCGCGATGATCACCGCGGGAATGGACGTGGCGCGGCTCAACTTCGCCCACGGCACGCGCGAGCAGCACGCCGAAACGGCGGGCCGCATCCGCGCCGCCGCCGAGCGCGCGGGGCGCGAGGTGGCGATCCTGGGGGACCTGCCGGGGCCGAAGCTGCGGCTCGGCCCCGTGGCCGGTGGGGTGGCCGAGCTCGGCCGGGGCACCCGCCTGGTGCTCACGTCCGCCGACGTCGAAGGCACGCCGGAGTGCCTGCCCGTGGCCTGGAACGGATTCGCGGAGCTGGTCGACGCCGGCGACGTCTGCTACCTGGCCGACGGCGCCGTGCGCCTGCGGGTCGACGCGGTCTCGGGAGACGACGTGATCACCAGGGTGGAGGTGGGCGGCAGCGTGGCCTCGCGCCAGGGCCTCAACCTTCCCAACGTCACGGTGTCGCTGCCGGCCGTGAGCGCCGAGGACATCGCGCTGATCGACGCGGGCCTGGAGATGGGGCTCGACTACTTCGCCCTCTCGTTCGTCCGCCGCCGCGAGGACCTAGACCCGGTGCGCGAGCACCTCGCCGAGCGCGGGGTGGAGGTCCCGCTGATCGCGAAGATCGAGAAGCCGCAGGCGGCCGCGAACGCCGAGGAGATCGTGGAGGCGGCTGACGGCATCATGATCGCGCGCGGCGACCTCGGCATCGAGCTCCCGATCGAGGAGGTGCCGCTGGTGCAGAAGCGCCTGCTCGCGATCGCGGGACGGCGCGCCACGCCGACGATCACAGCCACGCAGATGCTCGAGTCGATGGTGCACTCCACGCGCCCGACCCGCGCCGAGGTGGCCGACGTGGCCAATGCGATCTTCGACGGCACGGATGCAGTGATGCTCTCCCAGGAGACGGCGGTCGGTCGCCACCCGGTCCTGGCGGTGGAGATGATGGCCTCGATCGCGGAGACCACCGAGCGCGAGCTGCCCTACGGCCGTTGGCTGGCGGAGCGCGGCCCCCAGGCCAACAACCAGTACCACGCGATCGCCTTCGGGGCGGTGGGGGCGGTCTACCAGCTCGGGCTCAAGTGCATCGTCTCGCCGACGAACACCGGCACGACGGTCGGCCTGATCTCCGCCTACCGGCCGCGGGCGCCGGTGTTGGCGTTGTCGCCGCGGCGCGAGGTGGTGCGCCGCTGCCAGCTGCTCTGGGGCGTGCACCCGCAGCTCAACGAGGAGCCGCTCCAGACGCTCGACCTGATCGACGCGTGCGCGGACGCCGCATGCGCGGCCGGGCTGGCCAGTGAGGGCGACAAGATCGGCATCACCGCCGGCCTACCAGCGGGCAGCTCAGGCGGCACCAACCTCTTCAAGGTCCACACGATCGAGCCGTCGGGCGACTAGGCCCGATCCCCACGCCGGCGCTCGCGGAACGCGCGCGCCTTCTCGATGTTGCCGCAGGCCTCCATGCGGCACCAGCGCCCCGAGCGGTTCTTGGAGTGGTCGAAGAAGGCCCAGCGGCAGGTGTCGCGCGGACACGCCTTGAGCCGGCTCCAGCGGCCCTGCTCCACGGCGCCGGCCACGATCGCCAGCAGCTGGGCGATCGCTCCGTCGACGCCGCCCGCCTCCGGCGCCAGCTCGGGGTCGGCGCCGGGGCGGAACACGACTCGCACCCCGGCGCGCGCAGCGGCCGCGTCGAGGCGCGCCACGCGCTCCTCGTCGAGCTCGTGGCCGTTGTTCGCCAGCATCAGGGCGCGCAGACCCTCGCGCACGTCGAGGGCGCGGCGCAGGTCGGCGTTCGTCACGGATTCACCGGCGCCGATCAGGTCGCGCTCGGCCAGCCAGTCGCGTAGCTCACCCGGGCCGGCGAGCTCGTCCTCGCCGCTCTCCAGATCCACGCTGTTGACGAAGCGCTGCACCAGCTCGAGCGGGGCAGGCGCCGTCTTCTCGGGTGTCGAGTTCCCCGGAGGCATAACTAGCTATCCATGATAGTCGGTGTTACAATACCGTCTAACCGGGAAAGGTGGTTACATGAGCGAACACGTCCACATCAGGCTCGCGACCGACGCCGACCGTGCCCGCATCCGCCGTCTCGCGGAGCTCGACTCGTCGCGGCCCCCGGAGGGCGACGTGCTGCTGGCCGAGGTCAACTCCCGCCCGATCGCCGCGATCGGGATGGACGGCGCCGTCGTCGCGGATCCCTTCGAGCACACGCGGGGGGCTGTGCGGCTGCTGCGCGCCCAGCTGGCCGGGGAGCGCCGGCCCGCGCGCAGGCGCGGCCTGCTGGGGCGGCTCCGGCACGCCTAGCCGTCGAGCGGCATCAGCGCCGGCCCGTCGACGTGCGCCAGCACCAGCGAGCTCTGCACGCGCGCGACCTCGCGTCGTGCGATCAGGTTCCAGATCACATCGCGCAGGTGATCCATGTCGCGCACGGCCACGTG
The DNA here is from genome assembly GCA_963716215.1 of uncultured Thermoleophilaceae bacterium. Taxonomy (GTDB): domain Bacteria; phylum Actinomycetota; class Thermoleophilia; order Solirubrobacterales; family Thermoleophilaceae; genus JACVRW01. The sequence goes on from OY970298.1 coordinate 1,228,461, forward strand.
GACGATGAAGTCCGTGGTGCCGGTGAGCGCCATGACGCGCACGGTCTCGGGCAGCGCAGCGGTGTGTTCGAGCAGGGCCTCGGTCCCCTGACGCTGGGCCGAGCCCTGCTGGATCGACAGGATCGCCTCCATCGGGCGCCCCACCGCCGCGGGGTCGACGTGTGCGCCGAACCCCGTGATGACGCCGCGCGCCCGCAGCTCGCGGACGCGCTCGAGGCAGGTCGACGGCGCCACGCCGACCTTCTCGGACAGCGCCTTGTTGGTCTGCCGCGCATCGTTCTGCAGTTCACGCAACAGCGCGCGATCGACCGAATCAAGTTCGGTGGCCTCGGCGATTAGGTGCTCATTCTTCGATGAGGGGCGTACTTCTCCATACAGCGCGTAGCGTACTGGGCTTCGTGCCAGAATCAATCGCCACTACGCGCACGCGCGCCCCCAGCCTCGGCGGCTACGGCGCCGGCCTGCGCGCGGTCACGCCGCTGCTGCCGGCGGTGCTCGCGTTCGGCGTCTCGTTCGGCGTGCTGGCGAGCGCGGCCGGGATGGGCGCGACCGCCTCGATCGTGATGTCGCTGACCACGTTCGCCGGCTCGGCCCAGTTCGCGGTGGTGTCCGTGCTCGGCGGCGGCGGCACCGTCGTCGCGGCGATCGCCGCCGCCGTGCTCCTGAACGTGCGCTACGGGCCGATGGCGCTGTCGGCCGCCTCGGTGTTCAAGGGCGGTCCGCTGCGGCGGCTGCTGGAGGCCCAGCTGCTCGTGGACGAGAGTTGGGCGCTCTCGCAGCGCGACGGCCGCTTCGACCGCAGGATCCTGATCGGCGCCGGCCTCGGGCTTTATGTGGGCTGGAACGTCGGCACGGCCCTCGGCGTGCTGGCGGGCGACTCGCTCGCCGACCCGGCCACGCTCGGCCTGGACGCCGCCTTCCCGGCGCTCTTCCTCGCGCTGCTGGCGCCGCTGGTGCGGGACCGCACCGCGCTGGCGGCGGCGCTGGTCGGGGCCGGCATAGCGCTGGCGCTGACGCCGATCACGCCGGCGGGGGTTCCCGTGATCGCCGCGACCGCCGCCTGTCTGCTCGGGCTGCGCCGCCGGCGCACGGAGGCGGGCGAGTGAGCTCGGCCTGGCTCGCCGTCCTGGTGGTCGGCGTCGCGACCGTGGCGCTCAAGGGCGCCGGTCCCGTACTCGCGGCCGGGCGCGCCCTGCCCGAGCGCAGCGCCGGGGTTGTCGAGCTGCTGGCGCCCGCGCTGCTCGCCGCGCTGGTGGCGACGGGCGCCTTCGCCTCCGACGAGTCGCTGGTGCTCGACGAGCGCGGGGCCGGCCTGGCGGCGGCCGGGATCGCCGTCGCGCTCAGGGCCCCGCTGCTGGTGGTTATCGTGGTCGCCGCCGTGACCGCCGCGCTGCTGAGAGCGATCGCATGAGCCCGCGCGGCTGGGCCCTGTTCGCGATCGCGTCGGTCGTGTGGGGCGTGCCGTACCTGTTCATCAAGGTCGCCGTGGAGGACCTGTCGCCTGGCTTCGTCGCGTGGTCGCGGGTTGCGATGGCCGCGGCGATCCTGCTGCCGATCGCGTGGCACAAGGGCGCGCTCCGCGGGCTGCCGCTGCGGTGGCTGACGCTGTTCGCCCTCTGCGAGATCACGATCCCGTTCCCGCTGATCGCCTTCGGCGAGGTGCGCGTGTCGTCGTCGCTGGCGGCGATCCTGATCGCGGCCGTGCCGCTGGTCGTGGCCTTCCTGGCGCTGCGCTTCGACCGCTCCGAGCGGCCCACGCGTACGCGCTTCGCCGGAATGCTCGTTGGGCTGGCCGGGGTGATCGCGCTTGTGGGCATCGACATCGGGGGCAGCGGCTCCGAGCTGATCGGGGCCGCGGCGGTGCTGGTCGCGACCTTCGGCTACGCCTGCGGGCCGATGATCGCCAAGCGCCACCTCACGGCCCGCGACCCGATCGGACCGGTCGCCGCCGCGCTGGGCATCGCGTCGATCATGACGCTGCCGCTGGCGCTGGGCGGCTGGCCCACGGAGGCGCCGTCCGACGACGCGATCGCTTCGGTCGTGGTGCTGGGGCTCGTCTGCACGGCCGCCGGCTTCCTGATCTTCTTCCGCCTGATCGCCGAGATCGGCCCCAGCCGGGCGACCGTGATCACCTACGTGAACCCTGTGGTCGCGCTCGCGCTGGGCGTGGCCATCCTCGATGAGCGCGTCACCACCGGCGTGGTCGCCGGCATGCTGCTGATCCTGGCCGGCTCCTGGATGTCGACCGACGGCCGCCTGCCACCCGGGCTGGCCGGGCTGGCCACGCGGCTGCGGCGCCGCCCGCGCGGCCGCGCGGGGCCCCGCCCGAGCCCGCAGGAGCTGCGCGGCTAGTCCAGCTCGTCCGCGCCGGCCTCCGGCGCGGTGGCGGGCGCGTCGACGTCGGGCGGGGTCATCGCCTCGACCTCGCCCTTGACGCGCTCGAAGATCGACAGGGCCCGGTCCAGGTGCTCGCGCTCGTGGGTGGCCATCACGGACGTGCGCAGCAGCGCGCCGCCGCGCTGCACCGCCGGGTAGATGGCCACGTTCACGTACACGCCGGCGTCGTACAGCGCCTTCCAGAGCAGCACGGCCTTCCAGTCGTCGCCGACCAGCACCGGCACGATCGGTGTGACCAGCTCGGAGCCGTCCGGGAGCTGGTTCGGCCGCATCACGCCGTAGCCGAGCGCCTCCAGGCCGTCGTGGAGGTAGCGGGCGTTGGCGAGCACCTTCGCGCGCATCTCGGCGCCCTCGTCGGACCGGATGATGCGCAGCGCGCCCAGGGCGGCGCCGGTCGCGGCCGGCACCGCCGCCGCGGTGAACATGAACGACCGCGACTGCACGCGCAGGAAGTCGATCACGTCGTGGGGGCCAGCGATGAAGCCGCCGCACGAGGCGAGCGACTTCGAGAACGTGCCCATGCGCAGGTCTACCTCGTCCTCCACGTCGAGCAGCTCGCTGGCGCCGGCGCCGCGGGCGCCCAGCACGCCCACGCCGTGGGCCTCGTCAACCATCAGGCGCGCGCCGTGCTCGCGGCAGAGCGCGGTCACGTCGGGCAGGGGGGACAGGTCACCCTCCATCGAGAACAGGCCGTCCACCACCACGAGCACCCCGCCGCCGTCTGACTCGGCGCGCGAGAGCATCGTCTCCAGCTTGTCCAGGCGGTTGTGCCGGAACGGCCGCACGCGAGCGCGTGAAAGCGCGACCGCGTCGAGGATCGACGCGTGGTCGCCGCTGTCGCACACGACGGTGTCGCCCGGCCCGAGCAGCGTGCCGATCGCACCCGTGTTGGCGAGGTAGCCGGTGGTGTACACGAGCGCGTCCTCGGAGCCCATCCAGTCCGCCAGCTCGCGCTCCAGCTCGAGGTGCAGGGGCGTCGTGCCGTTCATGAAACGAGAGCCGGTGAGGCCGGTGCCATAGTGGTCGAGCGCCGCGCGCGCCGCCGCCTTGACGCGCTGGTCGCCGGTCAGCCCGAGGTAGTTGTTGGAGCCGAGCGTGATCCGCTCGCGCCCCTCCATCAGAGCGATCGGGCCTGGCTCCGCCTCCACGACCCGGAAATACGGCATCAGGTCGTGCTCGCGCGCGGCGCGCAACTGCGCCAGGCGCTCGTGGCTGCGGGCCTTTTCGAAGAGATCGATGGCGGTTGGCATGTAGGGTGGCGCGCCGTGTCAGTTGAGATCCGACCGGTCCGCTCGCTTGCGGACAGGCGCCAATTCGTCAATCTGCCGTTCCGCCTGCATGCTACCGGGACGCCCTGGATCCCCCCGCTCAAGCTCGAGCGCTACTTCTTCCTGACCCCGCGCTTCAACGCGTTCTTCAAGCACGGGGAGGCCGAGCTGTTCCTGGCCTGGCGCGGGGACAGGGCGGTCGGCCGCATCAGCGCCCAGGTGGACCGCCACTTCAACGAGTTCCACGACAACGTCTGGGGCATGTTCGGGTTCCTCGAGCTCGAGGAGGACGCCGAGGCTCTCGACGCGCTGCTCGGTGCGGCCGCCACCTGGCTGCGCTCCCGCGGCCGGGACCGGATGGTCGGGCCGATGGACTTCACGATGAACGACGAGGCTGGCGTGCTGATCGAGGGCTTCGATCGCGAGCCGATGGTGCGTCAGCCCTGGCAGCCCGCCTACTACGCCCGCCTGCTCGAGCAGGCCGGCCTCGAGAAGGCCGTGGACCTGTTCATGTGGGAGCTGCGCATCTCGGACAAGGAGAACATCCTGCCCGTGATCCGCAAGCTGGCTGCGGACCTCGAGCCCAAGCACGGGATCAAGATCCGCAAGATGACCCGACGCGGGCTGCGGCGCGACCTGGACTCGTTCGGGGAGCTCTGGAACGAGGCCTGGGCGCGCAACTGGGGCTTCGTCCCGTACACCAAGGAGGACCTCGACGCCTACGCCCAGGAGCTGCATCTCGTCTTCGACCGCGACTGGTTCATGGTCGCGGAGACGGCCGAGGGCGAGACGGTCGGGGTGGCGATGACCTTCCCCGACACGAACCAGGTGGTCGCGCGGATGAAGGGCCGCGTGCTGCCGCTCGGCTGGTGGCACTACCTGCGCCGCAAGCAGATCATCGACCGCTGCCGGATCGGGTTCCTCGGCGTGAAACCGGCCTACCAGCACACCGGGGTGGCGGCCGGGTTCTACATGGAGCACTTCGCCATGGCGGAGGTCACGCGCATCAAATGGGGCGAGGGCGGCTGGGTGCTCGAGACCAACAAGGGCCTCAACCGCGGCATGGAGGCGCTCGGTGGACGAATCGACAAGAAATACCGGGTTTATGAGCGCGCGCTCTGAGGCTGCCGTGTGATGCCACGGGTACACTCGCCCGGTGCCTGAGCCCGAAGCCCTTCCAGACCCCGAGCACGAGGCCGAAGTGCGGCCGCTGCCGGTCCTGGCGGAGCCGCGCCCGATCGAGCGCGCCCGGCCGGCATCGCTGCCCGCGGCGGTGGCCGCGGCAACCGGCGGCTTCCTCCTGGGGGTGGCCTGCTTTCTGCTCGTGAGGGTGCTGCGGCGCCCGCGGGCCGCGCAGTCCCTGCGACTCGGAGGCGGTCGCGGGCGCGGCCGGCGCACCGAAGTCGCGGCCTCGCGCTCCTTCCTCGTCGACATCCACCTGCTGAAGGACCGATAGCCGCTCAGATCGAACTGGACGTCGCTCCCGCGGGCGCCTACCGGCTGCCGGCGGCGGGCCGCGACGGGGTCCTGCAGGAGCGCGACGGCGCGCTGGTACGGGTGGTGTACACGGAGGGCGGCGCGGCGGTGGTGCGCGCCTGGATCGCCGGCGGGCACGTGCGCTTTCGCTCCGAGGCGTCCGACCGGGACGTGGCGCGGGCCGGCGTCGAGCGCATGCGCTTCGCCCTCGGCACCGATCACGACCTGCGCGACTTCCAGCGCCGGTTCCGGCGCGACCCGCTGGTGGGGCCGGTGATCCGCCGGCGTCCCTGGTTGCGGCCGCGGCGGCGCCCCGAGCCGTTCGAGGCGCTGGCCTGGGCAGTGTGCGAGCAGCTGATCGAGGGCCGTCGTGCCGCCTCGATCGAGCGCGCGATCGTGCGCCGGCTGGGGTCGCGCACGGAGTCCGGTGCGCTGGTCACGCCGCCCTCGGCGCGGCGGCTGGCGGGGTGCGCGCCGGCCGAGCTCGACGCCTGCGGCCTGGCCCCGAAGCGCTCGATCGCACTGATCCGCGCGGCACGTGAGGTGGCGTCGGGCCGCACCGACCTGACCGAGCACGAGCCGGCCTGGCGACGGCTGCTCGAGATCCCCAACATCGGCAGCTGGACGATCGAGATGCTGGCCTTCGAGGGCCAAGGCCGCGACGACATGCTGCCCGCGCTCGACGTGTCCTACCTCAAGCTGGTCGGCCAGGTCGCCGGGCTGGGCCGGCGGGCCACCGAGCAGGAGGTGCGCAACTTCTTCGCGCCGTACGAGGAGTACGCCGCTCTGGCCGGGCTGTACGCGCTCGGGCGTCGCTACCTTTAGACACATGCCCGAGAAGCTCGAGAAGACCGATCAGGAGTGGCGCGAGGAGCTGTCGCCGGAGCGCTTCCACATCCTGCGCCAGAAGGGCACGGAGCCGCCCTTCACCGGCGCCTACACGCACTCCAAGGCCGACGGCATGTACCGCTGCGGCGCCTGCGGCGCCGAGCTGTTCAGCTCGCAGACCAAGTTCGACTCCGGCACCGGCTGGCCGAGCTTCACCGAGCCGGCGGTGGCCGACGCGGTCGACCTGCACGAGGACCACAGCCTCGGCATGACCCGCACCGAGGTCACCTGCGCCCGCTGCGGCGGACACCTCGGGCACGTGTTCCCGGACGGGCCCGGCCCGACCGGCGAGCGCTACTGCATCAACTCGGTAGCGCTCCAGCTCGACGAGTCATAGCCCGGATCCGGGCAGCAGCCCGTTGTCGTACGACGAGCGCACGTCGGGCGGGTTCTCCAGCAGCTGCTTGTTCTGCATCCAGGCCCCGAAGGCGTCCCACTCCTCGGGATCCTGCCACCCGAACGGCTGGCCCTCGGGTGCGAGGAACAGCGGCAGCGTCACCTTCACGACCGCCCGCTGCAGCTCGGGATCGAGGTCGGGGTTGGCCTCGAGCAGGCCCTGGATCGCCTTGTCCGGGTCCTCGCGCAGGTCGCGCACGCCGCGCGACAGGGCACCGATGAACGCGCGGATCTTGTCGCCGTCGCGCTCCAGCGCGTCGGCGTTGGCCACCAGCACGAGCTCGTTGTAGGTCGGCACGCCGGCCTCCTCCATGCGGATGATGCGCGGCCGCTTGCCCTTCATGCGCAGTTCCGTGCCCTCGTAGTTCCAGAACGCGCCCAGCACCGCGTCGACCCTGCCGGTCAACAGCGCGGGGGTCAGGCTGAAGCCGACGTTGCGCTCCTTGACCGAGTCGCGCGGAACCGCGGCCTCGTCCAGGATCGTCTGCAGGTAGGCGCTCTGGTAGTCGATCCCGGCGGTGCCGACCGTCTTGCCCTTCAGGTCGGCGGGCGTGCGGATCTTCGCCTCCGGCAGCGAGATGAGCGACGTCAACGGCTTCTGCACGACCGCCGCCACGCTGACCACGCTCAGGCCCTGATCGCGGGCGCGCAGGACCTCCGGCTCGTACGAGATCGCCAGGTCCACGCGACCGGCCGCCACCTGCTTGATCGGCGCCGCGGGGTCCGGCGGCTGGCGGATCTCCACGTCGAGCCCGGCCTGCTCGAAGTGCCCGTCCGCCTGCGCGGCGTAGATGCCGGCGTGGTCGGCGTTCGGGAAGTAGTCGAGCATCAGCGTGACCGCCTTCGAGCCGGACGGCTCGAGCACGTCCTCCTTCTCGCCACAGCCGGCGGCCACGAGCGCGGCGAGCAGGGCGAGCAGAAGCAGGGGCACGACTCGTCTCATGCGGGTGCATCCTTTCGATTCCACGGGCAGGCCACGCGCTCCGCGAGCGCCGTCAGCGCGAACAGGCCGACCGCCATCAGGGTGAGGATCACGATCCCGGCGTATACGCGCGGGGTCTGCAGCTGGTTGTTGCCGAGCAGGACGAGGCGGCCGAGGCCCTTGTCCGCGCCGGCCCACTCGCCGAACACCGCGCCGATCACGGACACGGTGGCGGCGATCTTGAGGCCGCTGAAGAACGACGGCAGCGCCGCCGGCAGCTCGACCGTCCGCAGCGTGCGCAGGCGGCTGGCGCCCATGCTGCGCATCAGCTTGAGCAGGTCGGCCGGAGTCGAGCGCAGGCCGTCGAGCAGGTTGACCGTGATCGGGAAGAAGCAGATCAGCGCGACGATCGCGAGCTTGGGGCCGATCCCGTAGCCGAACGCCAGCACGAACAGCGGCGCCAGGACGACGATCGGGATCGCCTGCGATCCCACGAGCAGGGGGTAGGCGGCGTCGCGCAGTGGCCGCAACACGTGCATCGCGACCGCGAACACGACCCCGGCCGCCACCGACAGCGCCAGTCCGAGGACCACCTCCACGAGCGTCACGCGCGCGTTGTCCATGAGCAGGCCCCAGTCGTCGCCCAGAGCGTCGAACGTCTCCACCGGGGAGGCGAGCGTGAGGTCGTCGACCGACTCGAGCGACGCCAAGCCCTGCCAGGCGAGCACGAACAGGCAAACCAGGCCGAGCGCCAGCGCCACCCTCATACCTTCAGCGCCTCCAGGGCGCGCGCCTTGACCTCGGCGAAAGCGGAGCCCGTGACCGAGCGGGGGCGGGGCAGGTCGACGCCGAAGTCCGCCACCACGCGCCCCGGCCGCGGCGACAGCACCACGATCCGGTCGGCCAGGTGCACCGCCTCCTCCACATCGTGGGTGACCAGCAAGACCGTGCGCGGCTCCTCGACCAGGGCCGCGGCGAGCCATTCGCGCAGATCGGCGCGGGTGATCGCGTCGAGGGCGCCGAAGGGCTCGTCGAGCAGCAGCACCGGCCGACCCTGCAGCAGCGTGCGCAGGAACGCGACACGCTGGCGCATCCCGCCCGACAGCGCCGCCGGCCGGACGTGCTCGAAGCGGGTCAGGCCGAAGCGCTCGAACAGCGGCTCCGCCCGCTCACGGGCGGTGGCCCGCGGAACGCCCTGGCACTCGAGCGCGAGCGCGGCGTTAGCGAGCGCGTCGCGCCAGGGGAGCAGCAGGTCGCGCTGGGGCATGTAGGCGCAAGTGGCGCGCCGGTCGGCCGGGGCCGTGGCGCCGAGCACGCTGACCGTGCCCTCGTCGGGGTCCTGCAGGCCGGCGACCAGCTCGAGCAGGGTGGACTTGCCGCAGCCGGACGGGCCGACCACCGCGGTCACCTCCCGCGGGCGCAGGTCGAGGTCCACGCCCTCGAGGGCGGTGAGCGCTCCGTAGCGCCGGGTGACCTTCTGAAACGAAAGAGGCTCCGTCACGGGAGCCTCTACCTCTGTCCGCATCGCTCCCTCCGCGGGCATTACCCCACAGGTTCGAAGGGTCAGCGCTGGGCGGCGGTGTCCGCCGAGGGCGCTATCTCAGCCCGCTTCCCGCGAGCCCCCCTGGCTTGTCGGGCGCAGTCTAGCTGCGCGATCGCTGCTCGGGTGCCAGCGCGGCGCGTGTGGCCTCGGCGCAGAGCGCCTCCAGCGGCCCGGTGAGCTCGTGCAGCAGTGCAAGCGCCTCGCGGTCCTCCTCGCGCAGCCACTCGGCTTCGTAGCGCGTCTGCACGAATCTGCCCACGGCCTCGCGCAGGAGCGACAGCCGTGCCGGCTTCAGCACGACGGTGCCGGTCCCGCCGTTCAGCTCGCGCAGCTCGTCGGCCACGGCCGTCAGCTCGCGCAGCTCGAGCACCTCGTCCGCTGACAGCTCCGACATCCGGAAGCGCTCGGCAGCGCTGGATGCCAGCGCGTGCCCGCACGCGGAGACCTCCGGCCCGGTCAGGTCGAAGCAGGCGTGCACGACGGGGAGTCCGTCGAGGTCCTGTGAGATGTCGATGCGGGCGTATTCCATGCCTGTCACCACCGTATCGGCGGTTTGTTGGGTTTGTGTGACATCTGGCTCATGCCCGATTCTCAGCCGTCCCAATCGAGGCCGGTCGCGGGGCGTTCCCTGGCAGCAGGCGCGCCATCATCACGATTCCTGCGGACACGGCGGTCAGCTGGATCAGGCTGACCTGGAACGCGTACGCGATGCCCTCGTCGGAGGCCCCGAAGAAGATCACTCCGGTGACCGCGACGCCGAGCGCGTAGCCGACCTGCTGCATCGTCGACATCGCCCCCGAGGCGCTGCCGGCGCGCGCGGGGTCGACGTTCGCCAGCACCGTCGAGGTCAGCGGCGTGAAGCAGAGCCCGATGCCGGCGCCGGCGAGCACCAGTCCGGGGACCAGCGTGAGCAGCGACCCCTCCGTGCCCACCTCCGCCACCGCCACGGCCAGCAGGGCGAGTCCGAACGTGAGGGCCAGCCCGCCGCCGGCGATGACGGCGCGGCCGAAGCGCTCCGTGAGCGCGGGCGCCGGCGCCGAGGTGGCCACGTAGGCCACCGCCAGGATCGTGAAGACCAGGCCGGCCTCTAGCGCGCCGAGGCCGCGCCCGAGCTGCAGGTAGAACGCGAGGAAGACGAAGAACGCGGCCTGCGCGGCGGCCAGGAACAGCTGCGTGGCGAGCCCGGCGGAGAAGCCGCGCTCGGCGAACAGCCGCAGGTCCAGCAGCGGGTCGGCGCCCTGCTCACCGAGGCGCCGCTGACGCCGCACGAACGCCGCCAGGACGACGGGGGAGAGCGCCAGCGAGACCCAGGTCCACGCGGGCCAGCCGAGCTCGCGGCCCTCGATCAGGGGGAGCAGGATCGCGGTGAGGCCGACCGCGACGGCTACGGCGCCCGTCACGTCCAGGCGGCTGCGGCGCTCGGCGCGAGACTCGGGGACCAGGCGCGGCGTCAGCGCCAGCGCGGCCAGGCCGACGGGCACGTTGATCAGGAAGCAGCTGCGCCAGCCGAGCCCGGCGAAGTCGGTCTCCACGAACGCGCCGCCGATCACCTGCCCGCCGACGGCCGCCAGGCCGAGCACCACGCCGTAGATGCTGAGCGCGCGCACGTAGTCCGGTCCGCGGTAGGTGACGCCGATGATCGCGAGCACCTGTGGCATCACCACTGCGCCGGCGACGCCCTGAGCGATGCGCGCCGCCACCAGCGTCTCGGGGCTGGGCGCGAGCCCGCAGGCGGCCGAGGCGACCGTGAACAGCAGCAGGCCGATCGCGTACACGCGCTGGCGGCCAAGCTCGTCGCCGAGCCGCCCGGCGGCGATCAGGAAGGCCGCGAAGGTGAGGCCGTAGCCGGCGACGATCCACTCGAGGGAGCTGTCGCCCGCGCCGAGGTCGGTGGCGATCGACGGCAGAGCGACGTTGACGATGAAGAAGTCGAGGACGACCATGAAGGCCCCGGCCAGCAGCACGGGGAGGGCCGCCCAGGCGGTGGCGGGTGATCGGGTGGCGTTCATGACCCCGAGGTTGCCGGCCGCGGGGCAGGCGCTCAATTACGTGAGGGGTAATGGATCCGCCGAGCCCTAGGCCCAGAGCAGGCAGGCGTCGTGCGCGGCCGGCGCGATGCGCGTGCGGGCCACCACTCGCCCGCTCTCGGCCGCGATCGTGACCGTTCCGTCGTCGAGCGACGGCGTGACGACGCGCCCGGCGCCGTGCTGGACGTTGTAGGAGCCCTTCGCCACCGCCGTGTGGCGTAGGCGGGTGCCGTCGCCGATGCGCTGCACGCGCAGCGAGCCGTCGTCCCCGCTGGCCACGTAGGCGCGCCCGCCGCCGAACGTGACGTGCTGAGGCGGGGCGCCTGCCGGCAGGATCGCGATCGGCTCGGCGCGCCCGCGCTCGTAGAGGGCGAGCTGCTCGCGGTCGCCCGAGGTGACCCAGAGGCGCCGGCCGCCGGGCGAGCAGGCCACGTCGTGGGCCAGGAAGGGCGCGCGCAGCAGGCCGCGGGGGCGTGGGCGGCCGGGATCGGAGAGATCCACGATCGCCACCGCGGGAGCGTGGTTGCCGAGCGCCACCCAGAGCGTGCGGCCGTCGGGCGAGATCGTCAGGTGGCGGGCCAGCGCTCCGACCTCCGCGCCGCCGGCCACGCGGCCGCGCTCGAGGTCGATCACCACCACCTCGCCCCTGGCCGAGTCGGTCACGTACGCGTGCGACCCGCCGGGGGCGACCGCCGTGTAGCGCGGCTCCGACATGCCGCGCAGCACCCGCCGTACCCGCAGCGGCCTGCCCTCGAGCAGCGATACGGCGCCGGACGTCGTGTGCGCCACCACGGCGCGGGTGCCGCCCGCCCACTCGATGCTGCGCGGCTCCTCGATCGTCGCCAGCCGGGCACGCACGCGCCCGGTCAGCGCGTTCAGGACGACCACGTGGGACTCGGTGTCGGCGGTTGCGACCGCGAGCGGCACCCGCCGGGCGGTGCGCGTGGGGGCGGTGCCGCACGCGCCGGGCAGCAAGGGGAGCAGCCCGAGTGTCGCAACGAAGTCGCGGCGGCGCATGCCCTCCTTACGGCTGCGCGGCCCCGAGCAGTCCCGATCGCCTCAGAAGGTCTTGATGTCGGCGATCGCGTTCACGAACACCTCGAGCTGCTTCGTCGTCCAGCACTCGAACACGCCGTCGCAGAAGGGCTCGTAGGCGGACATCACGGAGTCGCCGTAGTTCCAGTACAGGCGCGGCTCGGGGTTGATCCAGAACGTGCGCCCGGCGCGCTCGGCCACCTGCGCCAGCACCTGCGCGTGCGGCTCGCGGCCGTTGGTGCGCGCGTCGCCGAGCACGATTACCGTCGAGCGCGGGTCGAGGTCGTCCACGACCGTGTCCAGGAACTCCAGCCAGACGCGCCCGTAGTCGGTGTAGCCGGACACGTCGGCCACGCCGGCGTCCGTGGCGATCCGCCGCGAGACCACCTCGAACGAGCGCTCGCGCTCGAACACGTCCGTGACCTCCGAGATGCGCTCGACGAACACGAACGAGCGCAGCTTGCGGAACTGGTCGTGCAGCGCATGCAGCACCGACAGGAAGAAGACGCTGGCGCTGGTGACGCTGGTCGAGACGTCGCACAGCACGTACAGCTCGGGCCGGCGCGGGCGCCGCGGCCGGTACTTCAGCTCCAGCGGCACACCACCGGTCTGCAGGGACGCGCGCATGGTGCGGCGCACGTCCACTTGCCAGGAGCGCCGCCGGCCCCGGTGCTCGCGCCCGTGCGACGCCAGGCGCCGCTTCATCTGGGCCACCACGCGGTGCACCTGCGAGAGGTCCTGGGCGGGGTTGGTGGGCAGGCTGCGGTCGAACTCGCGCAGCGGCTTGGCGGGCGGCAGCGACTGGGTGCGCTCGATCATCTGCCGCTCCAGCTCGCGGCGCACGTGTTGCTCGAACTCCTGCAGCGCGTCGCGCGGGACGGCGTCGGGATCGGGCAGCTCGGCGCCGAGTCGCTCGCCCTTGAGCCCGAGCGTGCGCCTGATCCGCTGCACGTCCACTCCGATCACGCCGGAGCCTTCGCCCTGGCGGCCGAAGGCGGCGATCGCGAGCCGGGCGAGGTCGCGCATCTCGCCGTCGGACCCGGCTCGCAAGGCCTCACGGATGCGCTCGCGCAGCGCTTCCAGGTCCAGCTCCTCGCCGCCTTGGAAGCGCTGCTCGCCGAACCCTTGGCGGACCGCCTCGCGCTCGACGGCGCGAAAGAAGAAGCGATCGAACAGCACGTCGAGCACGCGCCGGTCGTCCTGCGACTTCGCCAGCGTGGTCGCGAGGGCCTCGCGGAATTCGACCGTGGAGGTCCAGCTGACCGCCTCGAGCGCTCCGAAGGCGTCCAGCAGCTCGGAGGTCCCGACCGCGACCCCCTCGCGGCGCAGCTCGTCGGCGAACTCGAGCAGGCGCGGCGCCATCCCCGGGGGGCCGGCCGGCTCCGGCATGCCCCCGTACAGGCCGGGAGTGCCCACGCTCAGCCGGCGCGCTGGGCGCCGAGCAGCCCGTCGCCGAGCTTGACGCCCACCCGCTCGGCCACGAGATCGAGGTCGGTCCGGTGCTTGACGATGATCGACATCGTCTGGCGGAGCACGTCCTGGTCGATGTCGTCGGCGCCGAGCAGCAGCAGCGCGCGCGCCCAGTCGATCGACTCGGCGATCGAGGGCGGCTTCTTCAGGTCGAGCGCCCGCACCATGTGCACCACCTCCACGAGCTTGCGGGCGATCTCGGCGTCCAGCTCGGGCGCGTGCAGGTGCACGATCTCCAGCTCCCGCTCGACGGTCGGGTAGTCGAGCCAGAGGTAGAGGCAGCGGCGCTTGAGCGCCTCGGTCAGCTCGCGCGAGTTGTTCGACGTCAGCAGCACCAGCGGGCGGGTGCGCGCCTCGACCCGGCCCAGCTCGGGGATCGAGATCTGGAAGTCCGACAGCACCTCCAGCAGCATCGCCTCGAACTCCTGGTCGGTCTTGTCGATCTCGTCGATCAGCAGCACCACCGGGTGCTCCGCCGTGATCGCCGTGAGCAACGGCCGTGCCAGCAGGAAGTCCTCGCCGAAGATGTCGCCCTTGACGTCCTCCCAGCCCGCGTCGCGGGCCTCGGTCTGGATGCGCAGCAGCTGCTTGCGGTAGTTCCACTCGTAGAGCGCCTTGGCCTCGTCGAGCCCCTCGTAGCACTGGAGCCGGATCAGCTCTCGGCCGGTGGCGCGCGACACGGCCTTGGCCAGCTCTGTCTTTCCGACCCCCGCGGGGCCCTCCACCAGCACCGGCTTGCCGAGCCGCCCGGCGAGGAACGTGACCAGCGAGGTCGACTCGTCCGCGAGGTAGCCGGCGTCGCCGAGCCCGCCGCTGGCCTCTTCGATGGTGGTGAACTCGCCGCTCATCCGCCCACAAGGATACTTTCGCGTCCTTGGCTGGCTCGCTCTTCCTCGCGCAGGTGGACCTCCCGGGACTCGGAGAGGCCGGCCCCGACGACCTGCGCTCGCTGCTGACCGCATCGTTCGTGCTGCTGGCCACCGGCATGGTGCTGGGCGCCCTGGGCCACCTGACGCAGCTGCGCGGCCTGGTGATCACCGGGATCGCGCTGGTGTTCCTGGGCGCGGCGTTCTTCGTGGTGGCGGTCGGGCAGTTCGGCTAGCGGGGCGCCTGGGCGAAGCCCTCGCGCCACGATCGCCAGCGCGGCTCCCAGCCAAGCTCGCCCTTCGCCTTCGCGTTCGAAGCCCCGGCCTGCAGGTTCGTCTCGCGCGCGATCTTGCCGACGACCAGCCGTGCCAGCCAGACCGGCACCCGGCGCGGCTTGGGCGCGCCGATCGCCGCGGCATAGACCGGCAGCCAGTCGCGCATCGCCGCGGGCTCGTCGTCGACGACGTTGTACACGCCGGGCGCGCCGCGCTCCACGGCCGCGACGGTCGCCGCCGCGGCGTCGTCGATATGGACGAACGAGAAGAGGCCCACTCCGCTGCCGACCACCGGAAAGCGCCGCCGGCGGACCTCGTGGGCGGTGCTGCCGTCCTCGGCGTAGTAGGTGCCGGGCCCGTAGAACCAGCCGTAGCGCAGCACCAGCCCCTCCAGCCCGTCGGCGTCGAGCACGGCGCGCTCCATCGCGTCGACCACGCGCACGCTCTCGGAGAAGGGCGGCGGCGCCGTCAGGTTGAGCGGGGCGTCCTCGTCCAGGATCTCGGGGCGCTCCCGGGGCGCGTAGGCAAAGGCGATGCTCTGGCACACGAAGCGCCGCGCCCCGGCCGCCCGGGCGGCCTCCAGCAGGTTGCGCGTGCCCTCGCTGCGGATCCGGTTGGTGGGTTCGTACATGTCGAGCTTGCGTGGGTCGAAGCGCTCCGGCAGCGCGGTCAGCTCGTGCACCACCACCTCGGGCGCCGCCTGGCCCACCGCCTCCGTCAGCGCCGGCGCGTCGAGGGCGTCGACCACCACCGGCGCCGCCCCGGCCGCGCGGATCGCCTCCGCCCGCTCCGGCGAGCGCGTCGTGCCTGTGACCTCGTGGCCCGCCGCGACCAGCAGCGGCACCAGCGGCCGGCCGATCGCCCCGCCGGCCCCGGCCAGGAAGACCCTCATCGGGCCGCCTCCCGCTCGGCGTTCACCATCCACGCCAGCAGCACCGACGTGAGCACCAGCGAGAACAGGTTGACCGGGCCGAGCCAGTCCACGTTCGCCTCGCCGACGTCGAGCAGGTGGTTGAACGCGTGCAGGGTGTTCTGCGCGAAGGCCAGCACCAGCACCGGCAGCCGCCACCGGACGCGCTGGACTGCGACCAGGGTGACCGCGCCGAGCGCCAGGTACCAGGTGGCGAGATCGCCCATGTAGTGGTCGTTGCGCACCCCGTAGGGGCCGATCTCGTCGAAGAAGAAGCCGGGCGTCAGCCAGAGCAGCAGGCCGATCATCACCTGGACCGCCCCGAACAGGACCAGCAGGACCTTCATCGTCTACCTCCTGGATGCGAGGGCGATCCCGTCGCCAACCGGCAGCACGCACGCGAGCCAGCGCTCGGAGTCGAGCAGCCGCGAGTTGAGGGCGCGCGCCGCAGCGAGCGCCTCCGGGCGCCACCGGGTCTCCTCGCCCTCTGGCAGGGCCACCTCGCCCGACATCAGCATGTTGTCGACCACCAGCACGGCACGCTCGGAGAGCTTCGGCTCGGCCAGCTCGATGTAGCGCTCGTACTCCTCCTTCGCCGCGTCTACGAACAGAAGGTCGATTGGTCCCTCCACCGACTCGATCGTCTCGCGGGCGTCACCCTGGAGCAGCTCCACGCGGTCGGCCACCCCCGCGCGCTCGAAGAAGTCCAGCGCCTGGCGGGCGCGGTCCTCGCGCAGCTCGAGCGTGATCACGCGCCCGCTGCTGAGCTGCTCCGCCATGTGGAGCGTCGAGTAGCCGATCGCGGTCCCGACCTCGAGCACCACCGGATCGAGCGTCCGGCACAGGACGGCCAGGAAACGCCCGGTCTCCCAGTGCACGATCGGCACGTCGTCTCGCTCGGCGACGGCCTCCATCTCGGCCATCACCTCCGAGCGCCGCGGTCGCAGCTCGTGGAGGTAGCGCTCCACCTGTTCGTCGAGGATTCGCACCGGCGCAATGTACCCTGGTCGCGTGGCGGGATCGGTCGAGAGGATCCACATAGCGGCTGCGGAGAGCGAGCTCCCGCAGCCGGTGGACGCGGTCGACGTGACAGCCGAGGGGGTCGTGGGCGACCGCTACGACAAGGCCCGCAACCTCACGCTGATCGAGGCCGAGGCGTTGGAGGGATTCCTCGAGGACACGGGCATCGAGCTGTCGGCGGCCGCGTCGCGCCGTCAGGTGCTGACCCGCGGCATCCGGCTCAACGACCTCGTCGGCCAGCGCTTCCGGGTCGGGGAGGTCGAGTGCGTCGGGGAGGAGCTGTGCGAGCCGTGCAGCCACCTGCAGGGCATGACCCATCCCGGGGTGCTGCGCGGCATGGTGCACCGCGCTGGGCTGCGCGCCGACATCGTCACTGGCGGCCGGATTGCCGTCGGCGACGAGGTCGCTCACCTGCGCTAGGCGCTGAGTATCCTCGCAGCCAATGGCTGATCTGATCGAGGTGCCATCGGGGCTGGAGGGCGTGATCGCGTTCGACACGACGATCGCGGAGCCGGATCGCGAGGGCGGCGCACTGCGCTACCGCGGCGTGGACATCGAGGAGCTCGTGGGGCATGTGCCGTTCGAGAAGGTCTGGGGCCTGCTCGTGGACGGCACGTTCGATCCGGGCATGCCGCCGGCCGAGCCGCATCCGCTGGCCGTGCGCACCGCGGACCCCCGCGCCGACCTCCAGGCCGCGCTGGCGATGCTGGCGCCGGAGTGGGGCCTGCTGCCGCTGATCGACGTGACCGACCAGCAGGCCCGGGACGACCTCGCGCGCGTCTCGGTGATGGCCCTGTCGTTCGTCGCCCAGTCGGCCCGGGGCGTGGGGCATCCGCCGATCCCGCAGCGTCGCGTCGACGAGGCCACCTCGATCCCCGAGCGCTTCCTGATCCGCTGGCGCGGCGAGGCGGACCCCAACCACGTCAAGGCGATCGACGCCTACTGGATCTCGGCCGCCGAGCATGGCATGAACGCATCGACCTTCACGGCCCGCGTGATCGCGTCCACGGGCGCCGACGTCGCGGCCGCCCTGTCCGGAGCCGTCGGCGGCCTGTCGGGACCGCTGCACGGCGGCGCGCCCTCGCGCGTGCTGACCATGCTCGACGAGGTGGAAGCCGAGGGCGATGCCGAGCGCTGGGTCAAGCGCGCGCTCGACTCCGGCGATCGGCTGATGGGCTTCGGGCATCGCGTCTACCGGGCCGAGGATCCGCGCGCGCGAGTGCTGCGCCGCACCGCCCGCGAGATCCAAGCGCCGCGGCTGGAGGTGGCCGAGCGCCTCGAGGCGGCGGCGCTCGCGGAGCTGAAGGCGCGCAAGCCCGACCGGGTGCTGGCCACCAACGTGGAGTTCTGGTCTGCCGTCGTGCTCGACTACGCGGCGGTCCCGCCAGAGCTGTTCACGCCGATGTTCGCCTGCGCGCGCGTCGCCGGATGGGCGGCGCACATTCTCGAGCAGAAGCGCGAGGGCCGGCTGATCCGGCCGAGCGCGAGGTACGTCGGCCCGAGCCCGCGGCCAACGGACTCGGTGAACGGCGCAGCGCCGAGCTGATGGAGGCCGCCGGGTCCGGCGGCGACACGGCGCTATCTGAGCGCACCAAGCGGCTGGTCCTCGTCGCGGCGATCCTCGGGACCACGGTCGTCACGATCGACTCGACGGTCGCCAACGTGGCCCTGCCCGCGATCGCCGACGACCTCGGCGGCGGCCTGGCCGGCCAGCAGTGGACGGCCAACGCCTACCTGGTCACGCTAGCGTCGCTGCTGCTGATCGGCGGCTCGCTGGGCGACATCTTCGGCGAGCGACGCGTGTTCGCGCTCGGGGTGCTGCTGTTCGGGGCGACCTCGCTCGGCTGCGCGCTGGCGCCGACGATCGAGTTCCTCGTGGGGGCGCGCGCCCTGCAGGGGATGGCCGGCGCTCTGCTCACGCCCGCGGCGCTGGCCGTGATCGTGTCGACCTTCCCGCCGGACGAGCGCGGGCGGGCGGTGGGCGCCTGGACGGCCTGGGGCGGCATCGGCACGGTGCTCGGGCCGGTGATCGGCGGCCAGCTGGTCGACTCGGCCTCGTGGCGCTGGATCTTCGCCATCAACGTGCCGATCGTGGTGATCACGATCGTGCTGATCCTGCGCGTGGTGCCGGTCGGTCGCGACCGCGATCCGAACGCGCGCGTGGACGTGGTCGGCGCGCTGCTGTGCGCGCTCGGCCTGGCCGGGATGACGTTCGGCCTGATCGAGCAGCCGCTGCACGGCTGGGGCGATCCCGCCGTGGCCGGGCCGCTGGTGGCCGGCGCCGTGCTGTTCGTCGCCTTCCTCGTGTGGGAGGCCCGCAGCCGGCACCCGATGCTGCCGCTCGCCTTGTTTCGGCGACGCAACTTCGCCGCCGGCAACCTCGAGACGTTCCTCATGTACGGCGGCCTCGGCCTGCTGTTCTTCTTCCTCGTCCTGTTCCTCCAGCAGGTGGCGGGCTTCAGCGCGCTGGCCGCGGGCAGCTCGAGCATCCCGGTGACGGTGATGATGTTCGCGCTGTCGATGCGCTTCGGCGCGCTCGCCGACCGCCACGGCCCGCGCTTCTTCATGGGGGTCGGCCCGCTCGTCGCGGCGGCCGGCATGGCGCTGTTGCTGTGGCGTGTCGACGCCGACGTCGATTACCTGACCGACCTGCTGCCCGGGCTGCTGGTTTTCGGGCTGGGGCTGTCGATGACGGTCGCGCCGCTGACCGCGACGGTGCTGGCCGACGCCGACGAGAGCAACGCGGGGATCGCGTCCGGGGTGAACAACGCGATCGCGCGCGTGGCCGGCCTGGTGGCGATCGCGGCCGTGGGGGCGGTCGTGGCGGCCGCGTTCGGCTCCTCGCTCGACGACGAGATCGGCAGCCAGGCCCTGTCCCGGCCCGAGGTGGCCCGCGCGGTGGAGGAGGCCCGCAAGCAGCCGCTCGCGGTGGTGGCCGTCCAGGGGGTGCCGGAGGACGTGCAGGCCTCGGTGCGCGAGGCGGCCGAGGACGCCTCGGTGAGCGCGTTCCGCGTGGGCCTCGGGATCGCCACCGCGCTGGTGGCCCTGGGCGGACTGCTCGGGCTCGTGGCGATCGCGAACCCGCGCCGCCGGGTGCCCGCGGCGCACTGCCCCGGCGGCCCGCTCGCCGGCCATCCGCGCGAGGCGGCCGCCGGTCGCGCTTAGGATGCCTGTCGTGGCCCTCGATCGGCGCGCTTTCCTCGGCCTCGGCGCCGCCGGTGCGCTCGGCGTGGCGCTGCCTTTCGAGGCCGGAGCGGCCGCGCTTCCCAAACCCGCCGCCCGGGCTCTGCGCGCGGCGGTGCGCGGGCGCGTGCTGTTCCCCGGTACGCCGGGGTACAACGCCGGACGGCTCGTCTACAACACGCGCTACGACGGCATCCGCCCACAGGCGGTCGTGCAGGCCCGCGACACGCGCGACGTGCAGGCCGTCGTCCAGTGGGCGGATCGCTTCGGCGTGCGCATCGTTCCGCGTTCGGGCGGCCACAGCTACGCCGGCTACTCGACGACCGCGAACGGCGTCGTCATCGACCTCAGCCGCCTGCGCGGGATCCGCGTCTCGAACGGCCGGGCGACCGTGGGCGCCGGCACCCAGCTGATCGACGTCTACTCCAAGCTCGCCAGCCGCGGGCTGCTCGTGCCGGCGGGGTCATGCCCCTCGGTGGGGATCGCCGGTCTGGCCCTTGGCGGCGGCCACGGGCTGTCCGGTCGCCGCTTCGGGCTGACCACCGACAACCTGACCGCGGCCACCATCGTCACCGCCGACGGACGCGCCCGGCGCGTCGACGCCGACACGAACGATGACCTCTACTGGGCCTGCCGCGGCGGCGGCGGGGGCAACTTCGGGATCGTCACCTCGCTCACGTTCCGCGCCCACCGCGCGAACGGCGCCGCCTGGTTCTTCATCCGCTTCCCGTGGAGCCAGGCGAGCGAGGCGCTGGCCGCCTGGCAGCGGTTCGCGCCCGGTGCCCCGCCCGCGCTCACCTCGATCTTCTCGCTGGGCACCACCGGCGGGGCCGGGTCGCCGAGCGTGACCGCGCTCGGGCAGTACTTCGGCTCGGAAGCCGCGTTGCGCCGGCTGATCGGGCCGCTCGCGCGTGTGTCGGGCGCGTCGGTCTCCACCGGCAGCTCCACGATGATGAGCCTCGTGCTGCGCTGGGCCGGCTGCCTGGACGAGGGTCTGCGCTCGTGTCATACGAAGGGGACCAGCCCCGGGGGTCAGCTGCCGCGAGCGGCGTTCTACGCCAAATCCGACTACTTCGACGAGCCGCTGCCGGCGCGCGCCCGACAGGTGATGATCGACTGGATCGAGCGCCGCCAGCGCACGCCCGCGCTCGGCTCTGGTGCGCTGATCCTCGACGCCTACGGCGGGGCGTACAACCGGCCGGCCGCCGACGCCACGGCGTTCGTGCACCGCGACATGCTGTTCTCGCTCCAGTACGGCGCCTACTTCACCGGCAGCGACACGCCCAGCCGCCGCTGGATCAACGGGGTCTGGAAGGCGCTGCGGCCGTACGCGTCGGGTCAGGCCTACCAGAACTACATCGACCCTCAGCTCACCACCTGGCGCCGCGCCTACTACGGCTCCAACCTCGCGCGGCTGCGCGAGATCAAGCAGCAGGTGGACCCCGATTTCATGTTCCGCTTCCGCCAGGCGATCCCGCCGGCCGCCTGAAACCGCCTGCGAGGATGAGCCGGTGGACCGCTTGTCGATCCGCCGCCTCCGGGCACAGCCCGGCTACCTGCCGTTCGTAAGTGCCGCCACGCTCGCGCGGGTGTCCGACGAGATGTTCTCGGTCGGCGTGGTCCTGCTCGTGCTCGAGCGCACCGGCAGCGCCAGCCTCGCCGGCCTGACGGTGGCCGCGATCACGCTGCCCAGCCTGATCTCGGGGCCGCTGCTGGGCGCCTGGCTCGACCTGACCGGCCGCAGGCGCGGGCTGATGGTGGCCGACCAGCTGCTGATCGCGGGCATGCTGCTGATCCTGGTGCTGGTGGCCGGCGACGCGCCGAACTGGGTCACGCCGCTGGTGGTCCTGATGGCGGGCGTGACCTATCCGCTCTCGTTCGGCGGCTTCACCAGCTTCATTCCCGTGCTCGTGCCGGACGACCTGCTGGCCCCGGCCAACGCCTTCGAGACCACGAGCTTCAACGGCGCCCTGGTGCTCGGGCCCGCCCTCGCCGGCACGCTGGCGGGCGCGTTCGGACCGGAGACGTCGCTGCTCGTGGAGGCGGGGCTGGCGCTGCTCGCGCTGGTCCTGATCCTGCGCATCCCCGACCTCGACCGCGGGGGCGACCGCGGCGCGGGCGACCGCACGCTGCTCGGCGTGGCCGCCGCGGGGATCCGCCAGATCGTCTCGGTGCCGGAGCTGCGCGGCATCACCGCGGCCTCTGCGATCGGCCTTGGTGGCCTCGGCCTCCTGACCGTGGCGTTCCCGCTGTTCGCGGTCGAGCACCTCGGCGGCGAGCGCAGCGACGCCGGCTACATGTGGGCGGCGTTCGCGGTCGGCTCGACCCTGGGCGCGCTCAGCCTGGTGCGCCTGCAGCGGCGCGTGCCGCCCCAGTGGATCGTGCTCGCCGGCTACGCGATCTTCGGGGCCGCGATGCTCACCTGGCCGCTGGCCGGCACGCTGCCGGTGCTGCTGTTCGCGATCGCCGCCGCCGGGCTGGCCGACGGTCCCGCCCTGGCGGCCCAGTTCGCGGTCCGCCAGCAGGTCGTACCGCCCTCGCTCTACGGCCAGGTGTTCACCACAGCCGCCGGGCTCAAGGTCGGATCGTTTGCGATGGGCGCGGGCCTGGCCGGGCCGCTGGTCACCGGGATCGGGTCGGCCGAGACGATCGTCGTGGCCGCAGCCGCGCAGATGCTGGCCGCGGTCGTGGGCCTGACCCTGATGCGAATCCCGGGGCGAGCTCTTACTCAGGCGTCGCCGGGCGGCTGAGGCTTCGACTCCTCCTCGCCGCCGAGCCGCAGCTGCTCGCCCTCCTGGGGCTCGTAGGGCTCGAACTCGGGCGGCGGGAGCGGCTCGGTCGGAGCCTCGCCGCCTGACGTGGCGGGACGCGGCGCGCGCGGGCGGCGGTCGGGGCGCCGCTGTGTCGGGGCAGGTCGTCGGCGGGTCGCTTGGCCCGCTCGCGCAGGCCGGCTACCACGAGGATCGCCGCGCACACGAGCGCGAGCAGGTTCTGGCCGAGCGGCCGGTCGAACAGCCGCACCACGATCAGCGCCGCCGCCCACGCCCCGGCGGCCGCGATCACGGTCCCGTCGCCGAACGGCAGGTGGAAGTCCTTGCCGAGCGCCCGGGCGCGCAGCAGGGCGAGCACCGCCAGCGCCACCAGGATCTCGGCCACCTCCACCAGGGAGAACGGGCCGAAGGTGCTGATCGCCAGCAGCACCGCGCCGACTGCGGCGGCCTTCTGCTCGGCGCCCAGCAGGCGAAAGGTCCGGACGATCTCAGCCATCGTCGAGCGGGCGCCGCCCGCCGAACCCGGCGTCCGGCTCGTGCCAGTAGCCGATCTCAGGCTCGCCCTCTTCCCAGCACAGGTAGATCTCGCGGCCGTCGCGCAGCGCCGGGAAGTCCACCAGGCCGCGGTCGAGGTCGCGCAGCACGACGCCGTACTCGCGCAGCTCGAGCATCGACTCGCGCAGCTCCAGGAAGCCCTCCGAGACGAGCTTGCCGGGCTGGCCGCCGCCGTTGGTCTGGCCCACGGCCTCCAGCGCGGCGCGCGCCTCGGCGTCGCCCAAGCGCTCGCGGGCGGCGCGCAGCTTCTCGAGCAGCTCCGCCACCCGTGGCAGCAGCGCCGTGGCTTCCTCCAGCGTGTAGTGGCGAGCGTGTTCCGGGGTCACGCGGCCGCGGGCGCCGCCTCGCGGATCCTGCGCCCGAGCAGCTCGGCGTCGGCGTCGCTGACGGTGCGGAGCTGCCCCTGGAAGGCGAGGTGCCAGTGCTCGAGCGGCCACTTGGCCACGTGCTCGAGCTGACCGGCGAGCTCGACGGCGGGCACGAAGTCCTCCTCGTCGAGCACCAGCTCGGGCTCGGTCTCGAAGCGCCACGGATAGGGGTCCACCTTGCCGGGCTTGCCCGGCCAGATCTTCTCGCGGTCCTCGTACATCTCGCCGGTCACCCGCACGCTGCCGGCGAAGGCCTGCAGGACTGTCACGTAGAAGACGATCCGGTCACCCGGCTCGATCTGCTCGGCCATCCCGCGCCGGCGCTCCTTCGCGCCGATCACCCGAAAGCCGTGCTCGCGAGTGGCGCGGAAGTTCTCGAGCGAGCCGGTGAGCACCCAGGTCTTGGCCACGGCGAACAAGGGTAGTGCCCAGGTGAAGGGCCCGCCCCTCCGGGTCGGTGGCTACCCTTCGAGCGCCAATGGCTGACGAAGATCTCCACCTGATCGGGCCCGACGAGATCGCGTACAGGCTCGACCTCACCCCGGCTCAGCTCAAGATCACCTGGACCGCGTTGAAGTCGCTGTCGGACGACTTCGGGCACGACGAGCGCGACGTCCACGAGCTCGTGCGCCAGGTGCTCAACAAGCTGCCCGACGAGCACGCGATCCGGTCGATCGACATCTCCAAGCGCGGCTCCTGAGAGCTTGAGCGACCGGCTCACACGCAGGGACGTTCTGCGCGCGGGCGGCGCCGCCGCGGGCGGGCTCACGCTGCTCGGCGCCGCCGCCTGCGACAGCGAGGACCAGGCGTCGGGTCAGACCCGCGAGGCCAAGCTCGGCCAGGCGCCGACCGGGGCGTTGAACGTCGTCGTGGTGGTCATGGACAGCCTCCGGGCCGATCACATCTACGGTCGCCGGGCGCGCACCCCCACCTGGGACAAGGCCGCCCGCGAGTCGCTGCGCTTCACGCGCGCCTACCCGGAGGCGATGCCGACGATCCCCACACGCCGCTCGGTGATGTCGGGCAAGCGGATCTTCCCGTACCGGGGCTGGCACCCCTACGACGGTCTGCCACCGCAGCCGGGCTGGGAGCCGGTCGGCAGCGACGGCAAGATGTGGACCGAGGTCCTGCGCGACAAGGGCTGGACCACCGGCTACGTCACCGACAACCCGCACCTGCTGCTGCCGGTGCACAAGCGCTTCCGCAAGCGCCTCGACCGCGTCGAGCTGGTGGACGGCCAGGTGCCGCTGCGGCGCAAGCCGACCGGCGCCGTCTCGAGGGACACGCTCAACAAGTACATCCCGCCGTCGCTGCGGGGGTCGCGGCACGAGCCGCGCATGAGGGCCTACCTGCAGGCCAACCCGCGCGACCGCCGGGAGGAGGAGTTCCTCTCGCCGCGTGTGTTCACCGAGGCGATGGGCTGGGTCGAGTGGGCGCGCATGCGCCAGCCGTTCGCGCTGGTGGTCGACTCGTTCGACGCCCACGAGCCGTGGGACGTGCCGCAGCGGATCAGCGACATGTACGGCTCGCCCGAAAGGAGCGGGGTCGAGCCGATCCAGCCCTTCCCGACCCCGGCCGCCAAGTACGCGCCGCTCGGGCTGTCGCAGTCGCTGCTGCGCCGGATGCGCCAGCTGTACGCGTCCGAGGTGACGATGGTGGACATCTGGCTCGGGCACTTCCTCGACCGGCTGGCCAACCTCGGTCTGCTCGACAACACGCTCGTCGTCCTGACGAGCGACCACGGGGTCCTGCTCGGCGAGTACGGCTGGGTGGGCAAGCGCTACACCGAGGTGCACACGGAGCTCAGCCACGTGCCGCTGGCGATCCGCCACCCGGACGGCAAGGCCAAGGGCAGGGCCAGCCGCTACTGGGCCTCCCACCACGACATCGGGCCGACGGTGCTGTCGGCGCTCGGCTACGACGCGCCCGGCCACATGAACGGCGCCGACCTGACGCCGCTGCTCGACGGCAAGCAGCCGGCCGAGAAGCGCCACTACCGCACCGCCGCGTACAGCACCTACCTGGCCGCCCGCGACGACAAGTGGCTACTGATCTCGGACAACCCGGGCAAGCAGAAGCGCCTCTACTCGCTCGCGCACGAGGGCCGCGACGTGGCGGCTCGCTACCCGCACCACGTACGCCGCCTGTGGGGCTACCTCGAGCGCGACGCCGGGCCGAAGGGCCTGCCGAGGTTCAAGTAGTCCTGCTGTGCAGCCACCCCTCCACCTCGGACGCGTTGCGATCCGGAGGGAAGACGGGGTAGAACACCTTCTCGATGCGCCCGGCCCTGGCCACGAAGGTCAGACGCCGGTAGAGCGTGGTGCCGTGCACGTCGAATGTGGGCAGCCCCAGCTCGTCTCGCAGCATCAGCGGGCCGTCGTTGAGCAGCAGGTAGGGCAGGCTTTCGCGCTCGGCGAAGGCGCTCTGCTCGGCGGGGTCCATCGCGCTGATGCCCACCACGATCGCGCCCAGGCCGGCGAGCGCTCCGTGGCGGTCGCGGAAGGCACAGCTCTGCGGCGTGCACCCGCGCGCGCCCGGGATGTCGTCCCAGCCCGGCACCAGCGGCTGTCCGGGGGTGCCGGTGCGGGGGTACACGAACGCCACGAGCGTCCCGAGGGTCGCCGCCTCGCGCAGGTCGAAGCGGCCGCCGCTAGTGGCCGCTAGCGCCAGCGGCGGCAGCAGGGTCCCGGGCAGGTGGTCGGCGGCGCCGTCGTCCTCGGGGACGGGCAGGTCGGGCGGCAGCGACTCGTAGCTCGAGGACATCAGTCGATCGGGATGTTCTCCACCTCGGGCTCGCGGCGGGGGCCGTCGAGGCGCTCCAGGTACCAGTCGATCAGCGAGCGCAGCGTCATCAGGAACTCCCGGATCAGGTCCGTGAGCTGACCCTGGAGCTCGCGCGGGGCGGCCCGGCGCATCCCGTCGAGCAGCACGAACAGTGCCGACGGGTCGAAGGAGCGCCCGTACGGCGGTGGCGGGGGAGGAGTGTCCGCGCGCGGCGGCTCGTCGTCTGGCAGCGGCTCAGTGTGCATCGCGGTCGGCCGGCTCTGGCTCTTTCTCGAATCGGATCTCGAGGGTGCCGTCCTCGAAGCTTGCGCCGCTCGCTGAGTAGGCGGCGAGGGCCGGCGGGAGCATGATAGTCCGCTTCTGCGCCCCCACGCGCACGATCACCTCGATGCCGATCTTCTTCAGGGTGAGGTCGCCCTTCTCGGCGAACGGGACGCTCACTCGCAGGGTCGCCCTGCCGTTGTCGGTGACCAGCTGCTGCGCCAGCTCCGTGTGGAGCACCGCTGCCGGGTCGTTGTCCTCGAAGACCTCGTCGGAGAGGCGGTCCAGCATCTCCGGACCGACGACCTCGCGCTCCAGGTAGCGCGCGGTCAGCACTGGCACGGGCTCGAACGCGGAGCGCACCAGCCGCAGCTGCTCGGCTTGCACCTCGCTCCAGGCGGCGAAGTAGCCCTCGGCCGGCAGCAGCCGGTTGACCACCACCGCGTCCGTCAGATACCCGTACAGGTTGAGGTAGGTGAAGGTGCGCATCGCCTCCTTCACGACCATGCGGTCCGGGTTCATCACGAGCCGCACCGACGTGCGCGAGTGGTCGCGCAGGATGCCGTTCATCGCCACGAGGTTGCGCGCCAGGCGCTCCACGTCCTCGAACACCCCCTCGCCGGGAAGGGGCAGGTCGAACAGCGTGCGCGCGAACGGGGCGAGCTTGCGCTGCGAGGGCAAGATCCGCTCGAGCCACCACGTCACCACGTCCGGGAACGAGAGCAACCGCAAGGTCTCGCCGGTGGGGGCGCAGTCCACGATCACGCAGTCGAACTCGCCCTCGTCGTGGTGGCGCTTGATCTGGAGCAGGGAGAACAGCTCGTCCATCCCGGGCGGAACGGTCAGCTCCTCAGCCGCGATGCGGTCCACGCCGCGCTCCTCGAGCAGCGAGCCGAGCCAAGTCTGAACCGCGTCCCAGTGGCGCTCCATCTCCTCCTGCGCCTGCACCTCCTGGCCGAACAGGTTCAGCCCGACCTGCGTCGGCTCGGCGCCGAGCTCGGCCTCGAGCGAGTCCGACAGGCTGTGGGCGGGGTCGGTGGAGAGCACCACAGTGCGCAGGCCGTCCGCCGCGCAGCGGCGGGCGGTGGCGGCGGCGACGCTCGTCTTGCCGACGCCACCCTTCCCCGTGTAGAGGATGGTGCGGGGCGCCATAGCCCGCCAAGCCTAGTCCGCGCGGTCGCCGTTGGGCGCAAGCGCTCGGCTCGGCCGAGTGCGCGCGTTTGCTATCCCGCGGGCTCGACCTCGATCTCGGTGGCCGCCCTGTCCTTCTTGCCCAACCCGGTGCGCAGCTCCTTGGCGCCGAGGCGCACCGTGAACAGGCCCGGCCCGCGCGGGCGCCACGCGAACGCGCCCACGCCGCGCCGGAACGTCGCGAGGCGGGAGAACACCAGCTTGCTGCCGCGGTAGACCTTCGCCTCGACAGCCGACAGCTTCGACACCTGGAAGCGGATCGCGGTGAGCTGCTTGGCGGTCGTCAGCTCCGGGCCCGTGTAGGTCAGCTCGGGCGGGTCGACCTGGTAGCCGCGGTAGCGGTCGGCGTACTCGCAGAAGAGCTCACCCAGACGGCGCGTGCACATCGACTGGAGGAACTCGCGCAGCAGCTCGTGATAGTCGCCGGTCGACTCGGCGCCGCGGTAGGAGTAGCGCGACCAGTCGCCGACGTCCGACAACGGGAGCTCCTCCTCGGCCTCCGGCTCGGCCTCGTCGTACAGCCCGCGCGCGCGGTCGTCGTCGGCCAGGCGGCCGAAGTCGTGGAGGCCGATCAGCGACTGCAGGAACGCGTTGAAGATGTAGAGGCGCGGCGCGAACGAGTACTGCAGGTAGTGCACTCCGCCCGCGAAGCCCGTCGTGCGCACGCCGGTCGGGGCGAGCGTCTCGAAGGCGCCGAGCGCCTCGCGGGCGACCTCGAGGTAGTGCGGCTCGGCGAGCAGGTCGGCCGCCCGGCCGTAGGCCTGGATCGCCGTGGCGTCCGCCATCCCGCTGATCCACGGCGGGGTGCCGCCGCCGAAGTGGAAGGAGTACTCCCAGGCGATGAACCGGCGGGAGCGCTGCACGGCCAGCGACTCCATCTCGTCGAGCAGGCGGCGCAGCCCCCCGGCGTCGCACTCCGGCTCCTGGCGCTCGCACGCCCCGTGCATGTGGTTGGCCTTCTTGAAGGTGGACAGCGGGTGGAGCTGGAGGCCCTGGCCCGGGAAGTAGACGTAGAGGACCTCGCTGCCCTTGAAGCTCACCTGGTCACGCGCCGCGGGGAAGGGCAGCGAACGCCAGTAGCGGCGGTTGCGATCGAGCTGCGCGAACGCGGCCGGCATGCGGGTCGGGCTGAGGATGCGGGCCAGGGCGAGCGCCTCCACCGAGTCGATCACGTACCCGAGCTGCTCGCGCCGCGCGCCGCGCAGGCGCTTGTAGGTGCGCAGCGCGCGCACGTACCAGACGCGCCAGCGCTTGTAGGAGGCCCTGGAGATGTGCTTGGCCCGCTGTGCGCGGATCAGCGTCGCGTAGACGGCGCGCCGGTCGGCGCGGCGCTTGGCCGACCCGCGGGCGCGCTGCCATGCGCGGCTCGCCCGCGCACGCGGGACCGCACGGGCGGCCGCGGCGCTCGCGACCGGCGCGCTCGCCGCTGCCACCGGCGGGAGGGCGACCTCCGCCTTCGACGGCACGTCCGGATCGTTCATGCGCACGGCGTGGTGGCCGTCGACGACGATCACCTGGCCCGCCCTGGCGGGGGCGGCCACGAGCACGGCGGCGGCCGCCGCGAGCGCGACGGTACGGCTGAACTGACGCATCTTCAATACAACGATCATGGTGGCGAAGGGTTGCGGCGGGGGGCCGAAAGTGCACGAGTTCGCCCACTATCCTGCGGCGCGTGTGGCGCCTCGCGTTCCTCCTCTTCGTAGTTAGCGCCTGCGCCCTGGTCTCCTGCGGCGGCGGCGAGGAGCAGGAGAGCGTTGAGGATCTCCTCAACAGGGCGTTCTCGGAGGAGATCACCAGCGCCGATCTCGAGCTCGAGGGCGAGATCGAGCTGACCGGCCTGCTGAAGGATCCGATCCGGATCGAGGCCGAGGGGCCGTTTCGAACCAACCAGGGCAAGCTGCCGTCGGCCGACATCGAGCTCCGGATCGGGTCGGGCGGCGGGGGCCAGACGATCACCACCGGGGTGCTCACCACGGGGGACCGCTCGTTCCTGAAGTTCCAGGACGTCTACTACGAGCAGCCGCGGGCGCAGGTGCGGCGCACCAACCGCGAGCTGCGGCGCAAGGGGAGCAACGACGACCAGCCGCTGAGCGAGCTCGGCCTCGACCCGCGCTCGTGGATCGGCTCGGCCGAGGACGAGGGCGACGCCGAGGTTGGCGGTGTGGACACCCACCACGTGTCCGGCACGCTCGACGTGGAGGCCCTCATGCACAACATGAACGAGTTCGTGGGCAAGTCGGCATCGGCGCTGGGCGCCGCGGGCGAGACGGACGCTCCACGCCTCACCCGCGAGGACATCCGCGAGCTCAGCAACGCCGTCAAGGACCCGAGCTTCGACGTCTATGTCGGCAAGCAGGACGACCTGATCAGGCGGATCTCCGGCCGCATCGAGTTCGAGATCCCCGAGGCCAGCCGCGAGGGCCTGGGCGGGCTGACGGGCGGGACGATCAAGTTCTCCGTCGAGCTGCGCGACGTGAACGGCGACCAGCAGATCGAGGCGCCCACCCACTCGCGCCCACTCTCGAAGCTCACGGACTCGCTCGGCGGTGCGCTCGAGGGGCTCGGCGCCGAGGGCGGCGCGACGCCGGAGCCCGGGGCGGACGACGAGGAGAGCCGCTACGCGGAGTGCCTCGACAAGGCGCGCCCCGAGGACACCGACGAGCTCCAGCGCTGCGCGGAGCTGCTGCAGCAGCCCTGAGGTCCCAAAAACGGCAGCAAGCAGGGCTGGCCCGGACCGAGTGTGGGCCCCCAACGTTCCGCATATGGAGACCTTCGGGGCCCACACTCCGCTTGGGCCGCCCTTGCTCGCGGCAGTTCCCGTGACCTACGCGGCCGCCGGCGCCTTGCGCAGGTCTCGCTGCGGGTCGATGCCCCAGCGCTCGGCGATCCGCTCGGACTCGGGCGCCAGCGCCCAGCGGTCCGGCGCGTCGTCGCCCTCGTGGTCCGGCGTCGCGCCCTTGAGCAGCATCGAGCCGCTGTTGTCGCCGATCGCGCGGATCGCGTCGACCTCGTCGGCGCTCAGGGGCGACACGGCGGGGACGCCGGCCAGCTCCTCGCGCTTGCGCTCGATCGGCTTGCGGCTGCCGGCCTCCTCGATCAGGGTCGGGGCGACGCACTCGACCGCGGGGTGGGCGAGGTTCCACGAGCACGCGAGCTGCAGGGGCGTGAGCGAATGGCGCTCGGCGAACGGGCGCAGCCGCTCCAGCTTCTCGCGCCCCGCTTCGACCCAGCCCGCGGGCCGGAAGCCGCGGTGGTCCCCGCGCTGGAACTCGTGTCCCGGCAGCAGGTCGTCGTGGAAGAGGCCGCCATAGTCCACGACCCGCGTGACCACCCGCACGCCGTTGCGCTCCGCTGCCGCCAGCGGCAGCTCGCCGGGCCAGGGCTCGAGCGGACCGAGGATCAGCATCGCCCAGTCGATCAGCTCGCCGTAGCGCTCGAAGCAGCCGATCACGTCCAGCGTGAACCCGTTGGCCGGTCCCGGCGCGATCCCGATCGACCCTGTCAGCCCCTCGTCGCGCAGGCGGCGCAGGCCCTCCCACACCTCCGCCGACTCGAACCCGCGCCGGTCGGGGTTGTGCAGCAGCAGCACGTCGAACGCGTCGGCGCCGAGGCGCTGCAGGCTGCGCTCGGCGGCCATGCGCAGGTAGTCGCCGTAGCCGTCTGGCCCGCGCAGGCGCGGGTCGGTGAACCGGGGGAACCCCTTCGGGCCGTCGCGCTCGCCCTCGTAGAAGTCGTGGCCCACGGCACCGACGAGCGCGTAGTCGGCGCGCGGCACGCCCGCGAGGGCGCGGCCGAGCAGCGTGTCGGCCTCCCCGGCGCCGTAGGCGTCGGCCGTCATCACGGTCCGGATGCCGCCGCCGGGACGCAGCAGCGCCTCGAGGCGGGCGTCCGGGATCGGCTCGCCGAAGTGCATGAAGCGCCCGCCGCTCCAGGTGCCGACAGCCACGTGACCCAGCATCGTCATCACTCTAGATGGGGGCCACTAAGGTCCAGGCCGTGACCGGCGCCGACACGGCACTTCTGGCTGGGCTGATCGTCGCCCTGTTCCTGTTCCTCTGGCTCGACCTGCACTTCTTTGCGCGCGGGCGCGAGCCGAGCTTCCGCGAGGCGCTGGTGTGGTCGATCGGCTGGCTCGTCCTCTCGCTGCTCGCCGCGGTGCCCGTCTGGCTGCTCGAGGGCAGCGAGGACGCCGTCCTCTACACCACCGTCTACCTGATCGAGCGCTCGCTGTCGCTCGACAACCTGTTCGTGTTCCTGCTGCTGTTCGCGTACTTCGGCGTGCCCTACGAGCGCCGGCCGCGGCTGCTGTTCTGGGGCATCGTCGCCGCCCTGGCCATGCGAGGCGTCTTCATCCTCGCCGGCAGCGAGTTGATCGAGCAGTTCCACATCGTCATCTACCTGCTCGGCGGCGCGCTGATCGTGCTGGCCTACCGGATCTGGCGGGGGGTGGCCGACAACGTCGACCCCGACAAGAACCTGATGGTGCGCGCGGTGCGGCGGGTGTACCCCGTGACCAGCGAGTTCCACGGCGGGCACTGGTTCGTCAAGCAGGACGGCCGCCGCCACGCGACGCCGATCTTCCTCTGCCTCGCCGCGATCGTGTTCGCCGACATCGCGTTCGCGATCGACTCGATCCCAGCGGCGTTCGCGATCACGCGCGACCCCCTGCTGATCTGGATGGGCAACGTCTTCGCCCTGCTCGGCATGCGCGCGCTGTTCGTGCTGGTGGAGAGCCTGGTCGAGCGCTTCCGGTACCTCGACGAGACGATCGCGATCGTGCTCGGGCTCGTCGGCGTGAAGCTGCTGATCGAGGATCTGGTCAAGATCGGGCCAGTGCCCAGCCTGGGCATGATCGCGCTGGCCTTCACGGTCGGCATCCTGCTCTCGATTCGCGCCGACCGGCGCGATCCCGACCTGGAACAGCACCGCCGAGAGCGAGCCGAAGCGATGCGCCAGGGCGGCGAATTCGCGCACGAATCGCGCAAGTCGGCAGCCCGCTGACATTTTTTGCACAAGATCGCTGGCGGATCTGCGCAAGCTGACCTACCTTGGCCCGATGGATAGACGCTGCCATGGATGGCTTGCTGCGGTGGTCGCTGTGCTCGGCCTCGGGGCTTTCGCTCCGATCGCGAGCGCGGCGACTGCGCAGATCACAGACGACGGGACCGAGCAGGTGCTGCATTACGAGGCAGCCGCCGGCGAGGTGAACAACCTGCTGATCGAGGGAGGGCCGGACTACCAGGTCGCGGAGCTGCTGCCCGCGGCCGGGGGAACCCCCGTGCACATCGTGGGCGACGCGAACTGCCCCGCGTACACGGTTCCCGACCCTCCTGGCAGCGACGGCGTGAGCTGCTTCCACGCGAGCGGCATCGACCGCATCGAGGTCAACCTCGGCGACGGCGATGACCAGTTCGAGATCATCAGCGCCGACGTGCCGGTGATCGTGAACGGCGGCGAGGGCGCCGACCTGTTCGACGACATGGAGCAGACGAACGTGCCCGGTCCGTTCGCGCGCACGTTCATCGGTGGCCCCGGCGACGACTTCTTCCGCGTCGGCGTCCAGTCGGGCATGCCCCACGACTACCAGGGTGGCGCGGGCACCGACTTCGTCTCCTACGACTACCGGTCGCTGACCGGAACGCTGCCCAGCCCGCAGCCGGTCGTGGGACAGAACATCACGCTCGACGACGTGGCCAACGACGGGGTGACCGGGGAGGGCGACAACGTCCACTCGGACATCGAGTACGCCTTCGGCGCGGCGGGCCCGGACACCATCACCGGCACCGCGAACGCCGACTACATCATGGGCTTCGGCGGAGCCGACACGATCAACGGGCTCGCCGGGGCCGACACCCTGGTCGCCGGCACCACGGCCATCACAGACTGCTCGGCCGACGTGCTCAACGGCGCGGAGGGCGAGGACACGCTCTGGCTCGGCGGCCGCACCACGGCCAACGCCGGTCCGGACAACGACCGCTTCGTCACCGGAGCCGTCGACTGCGCCGGCGGGGGCGACGTGGCCCACGGTGGCGACGGCCTGGACCAGGCCGACTTCGGCCTGGTGACGGCCGCGGGCCTCACGGTGAGCCTCGACGGCGTGGCCAACGACGGGTTCGGCGGCGCCGACAACTACGACGCCGACATCGAGGACCTGTTCGCGGGCGACGCGGGGATGACGCTGATCGGCAACGCGCTGGTCAACCACCTGGTCGGCGGCGCGGGCAACGACGTGTTCGACGGCGGTCTCGGAGCCGACCAGCTCGACGGGCTCGCGGGCACCGACACGGCGGACTACTCGAAGCGCACCGAGGCGCTCAGCCTCACCCTCGACGCCGGCGCCGAGAGCGGCGCGACGGGCGAGAGCGACGCCATCTCGGCCGACGTGGAGAACCTCCGCGGCGGTGCCGGCGTGGACGTGCTCACCGGCAACGCCGCCAACAACGTGCTCGACGGCGGGCTCGGCGCCGACACGATCAACGGCGGTGGCGGGGTCGACGCGGTCGACTACTCCCGGCGGACGGTGGCGGTCGACGTGACGCTCGACGCGGGAGCCGGCAACGACGGTCAGGCCGGCGAGGGCGACACGATCGCCGGCGACGTGGAGGGCGTCTTCGGCGGCGCCGGAGCGGACAAGCTGGTCGGGAACATCGCCGCCGGGGTCCTCATGGGCCTGGGGGGCAACGACCAGATCAGCGACGCGGGCGGAGCCGACACGATCGACGCCGGGACCGGCGACGACGAGGTCGACAGCGTCGACGGCGCCGTGGACACGGTCACCTGTGGACCGGGCGCGGACAAGGTCACGAGCGACCCGACCGACTCGGTCAACGCCGACTGCGACCCGGGCGGGCCGCCGACGGGACCGACCACTCCGACCACTCCGACTACCCCGAGCAACCCGACCAACCCGAGCAACCCGACGAAGCCCACCCCGGTGGTCCCGATCGACAAGAGCGCCCCGAGGGGATCGGCATCGCTGCCCAAGGGGCAGGACCTGGGGAGCCTGCGGGCAACGGGCCTGAAGGTGACCGTTCAGAGCAGCGAGAGCGCGACCCTCGCCGGGACGCTGATCGCCGAGTCGACAACGCGTGGGGCGCTCACCCGACGCGGCATCAAGGTCAAGACGGTGCTCGCGAAGGGCAGGGCGAAGGTCGTCCAGGGCAGCCGCAAGACGCTCACCTTGCGTCTGACGCGTCCCGGACGGAAGGCGCTGCGAGGCTTGACGGTGGCCAGGCTGAAGCTGGTCGTAACCGTCACGGACCGCGCGGGGAACAAGCGCACGATCACGCGTCACGTGCGCATCAGGAGCTAGGACCCGCCCCGGCGGCCCGGGGCGCTGGACGAGCTTTCGGTCGGCCTGGCCGGAAGCTCGTCCACGCCTCCGGGACTGTCTAAGCGTCTTGTGCGGTGCGCCAGCCGAGCAGGCCGGCGAAGCCCAGCAGGCCCGCGCCCGCCACGACGTCCACCGTCGTCAGCAGCCGCGGCCCGAAGCGGCCGCGGACCAGGGCCATCACCGTTGACAAGGCGGTGAACGCGGTGAGCGTGCCGCAGGCGACGCCGCCCAGCAGCAGCGCGGCGCTGCCGGCCGAGTCTCCGGCGCCGCCCAGCGAGGCGGTCGACGCCGCCGCGAAGATCGCCGCCCACGTGGCGATCGTGAGCGGGTTCGACGCCGTGGCGGCCACGGCGGTGGCGAACGCCCGGCGGGGCGTGGCGACCTCGGAGTCAGCCTCGCCGCCGAGCCTGACGCGGAAGGCCGCCCACAGCGTGCGCGCGCCGATCGCCGCCAGCACCAGCGCGCCGAGCGTGCCGAGCGCCACGCGCAGCGCGTCGATCTCGAGCAGGCTGGCCGCGCCGGCAAGCCCCAAGCCCGCGTAGAGCAGGTCGATCAGCGCCGCGCCGGCGCCGATCGCGAGCCCGCTGGCGAACGCGCCGCGCAGCACCGAGCGCACGCACAGCAGCGACACCGGTCCTGGCTGGGCTCCCACGAAGAAGCCGAGCCCGAACCCCACGAGCAAGGCGCTCACGTCTGGCTCCGGGCGCCGGACACCTGCCGCTCGAGCGCGGCGAGGCGCTCGTCCCACTGGCCACCCACCTCCGCCATCCACGCCATCGCCTCGGACATCGGCGCCGGCGTGGGGCGGTAGAGCACCTCGCGCCCGGCCCGGCGAGCCGCCACCAGCCCCGCATCGGAGAGCGTGCCCAGGTGCTTCTGCACAGCCTGCCGGGTCACCGGAAGCTCACGCGCCAGGTCCGTGGCGGTCGCCTCGCCGAGCTGTCCTAGGCGGGCGAGCAGGTTGCGGCGAGTGCCGTCGGCGAGCGCGCCGAAGACGGCGTCCGCTGCTCCCATCAGGCCGCCAGCAGCTCCGGCTGCTGAGGCGTGGAGCGCTGAGGCGGTGCGGTCGCGTGCACGATCTCGGCGCCGTACAGGTCGAGCAGGGCGAGCGGGCGCGACTCGACCACGCGCACATGGGTCTCGCCGCCGTCGGGCTCGAGCTCGAGCTCGACCCGCGTGGCGTCCTCGTCGGGCGCCGACCACCAGAACACCAGGCGGCTCGGCTCCTCGACCTCCTCGACGAACCCGGTGCGCTCGCCGGCACGGACCTCACCGTCAGGACGCAGGTCGATCGACGCGTCCTCGCCCAGCCAGGCCGGCTCCGTCAGCGAGCGCCACACCTCGTCGGCGGGGGCGGGGAGCGTGATCTCGCGGCTTAATTTCATGGGGGACCTCCATGTGCAACCCAACGGTTGCGCTATCGTGGGGCAACCAGAAGGTTGCACTTTATCGAAAGGAGACCACGATGCAGATCGGCCGCACGCAGAGCTCACTTGTCCCCATGGTCCTGGAGCAGACGTCCCGAGGTGAGCGCTCCTTCGACATCTACTCGCGCCTGCTGAACGAGCGGATCATCTTCATCGGCCAGCAGATCGACGACGACATCGCCAACCTGGTCGTGGCCCAACTGATCCACCTGGAGTCCGACGACCCCGACAAGGACATCGCGGTCTACGTGAACTCGCCGGGCGGCTCGCTGCACGGGGGGCTCGCGATCTACGACGCCATGCAGTACGTCCGCCCGGACGTGAGCACCCTCTGCTACGGGATGGCCATGTCCGCGGCGTCGCTGATCCTCGCCGGCGGCGCGAAGGGCAAGCGCTTCTCGCTGCCGAACTCGCGCATCCTGATCCACCAGCCGTCGTCCGGCTTCCAGGGCCAGTCGACGGACATCGAGATCCACGCCAACGAGGTGCTGGAGCTGCGCCGGCTGCTCGACGAGATCTACGCACGGCACACCGGCCAGACGGTCGAGCAGGTGCACGACGACATGGAGCGCGACCGCTTCTTCAGCGCACAGCAGGCGATCGAATACGGCCTGGTGGATCAGATCATCAGCGAACGGGAGCTGAACCGGCGCAAGTCCGGGTTCGCCGCATAGCCGGCGGTTGCGGAGGGTTGGTCGACTTCTGCCCCCATATGGGTCCGGAACTCGACCCACCCCCGGGCTTCGCGCGCGGGTGGCGCACATTTCGGTCCCGTCAGGCGACAAACCACGCTCGCCAGACCGAGGCGGCGGACGTGGGCGCGCTTTTCGCCGGGTCGGCCAGCGCCCTGACCAACCGGCCACTGTGCCACGGGGGTCCGGGGGCGTGAGCCCCGGTTGCCATCCTTCGCCTATCGCCGCACGCATGCTCCTGCTGACCGGGCTGGTGGCGCTGGCCCTGGCGGCCGGCTGCGACTCCGAGGACGAGCAGCCGCAGCGCACGCCGCCGCCGCGCCCGATTCAGGAGAGCGGGCTCGTGGAGCATCTGGCGGCCCTGCAGCGGATCGCGGCGCGGTCTGGCGGCGAGCGCGTGGCGGGCAGCGCCGGCTACGCGGCCTCGGTCGACTACGTCGCGGGCGTCCTGCGCCGCGCCGGCTGGAAGGTGCGGCTGCAGCAGGTTCCGATGGCGCTGTGGCGCGAGCGCACACCGGCGGCGCTGACGCTCGCGGGGCGCCCGCTCGAGCCGGTGCGCGACTTCCGCGTGCCGAGCTACGCGGCGGCTGGCGACGTCGACGGATCGCTGCGCGTGGTCGAGGACGGGTGCGACCCCGAGGACTTCGACGTGGTTCAGGACGGGGAGGTGGCCTTCACCGGGTTCGGCGGCTGCTTTCTGTGGCGCAAGACCGTGAACGCCCGCCGCGCCGGGGCGAGCGCGCTCGTAGCCCAGGCCACGACCTCGGGCCGTGGCGTGCCGAGCGCGACCCTCGCGATGCCCGGGCTGGGCCTGCCGGTGGTGCTGATGAATCGGGACGTCCCGGCGCGCGACGGGGATCGCGTGCAGCTCAACATCGACGCCGTGACCACCCGCGGCCGCACGCGGAACGTGCTGGCCGACCTCGGCCCCTCCGGCGGCCGGGTGGTGATGGCGGGGGCGCACCTCGACTCCGTGCCGGGCGGGCCGGGGATCAACGACAACGGCTCCGGCGTGGCCACGCTGCTCGAGGTGGCGAGGACGTTCGGGCCGCGCCCGCCCGGGCGGGTTCGGCTGGCGTTCTGGGGCGCGGAGGAGGAGGGGCTGATCGGCTCGCGCCGCTACGTGCGCGAGCTGTCGGACGACGAGCGCCACGCGATCTCCGCCTACCTCAACCTCGACATGGTTGGCTCGCCCAACGCGGTGGCCGCCGTCTACTCGGACGGCGACGAAGCGCTCGGCCGCCTGCTGCGCCGGCTGCACCCGGGGCGCGAGCGGGGCGTGCTGACCGGCAACCGCTCCGACCATTCCGCGTTCGAGGGCGCTCGCGTCCGGGTCAGCGGCCTCTACACCGGAGCTGACGAGCCCGGCCCCGGCGACCGGCCGCGTGACCCCTGTTACCACCTGCCGTGCGACCGTCTCGCCAACGTGGACCAGGAGGTGCTGTTGCGGATGGCACGCGCGACCGCGCGGGCCCTCGAGCGGCTCGCCCGGGAGGCCGACTAGGCGAAGTAGAAGACCAGGCCCAGCACGGCGTACAGCGCCAGCAGCTGGACGCCCTCGAACCAGTTCGACTCGCCCTCCTGGGTCACCAAATTGGCGATCAGCACCGCGAACAGCAGCGCCCCGAGCTCGTAGCCGTTGAAGACGAGCGCCATCGGGTCCGGCCCCACCACGAACGAGGCGAGCACGAGCAGCGGCGCCACGAACAGCGCGATCTGGGCGCTGGAGCCGATCGCGATGTTCACCGCCAGGTCCATCTTGTCCTTCGCCGCCACGAGCACCGCGACCCAGTGCTCCGCCGCGTTGCCGACGATCGCCACCACGAACACGCCGACGAAGAACTCGGACAGGCCGATGTCCTCGGAGGCCTCGCTGATCGAGCCGACCAGGATCTCGCTCATCACGCCGACGGCGACCGCCGCCAGCGCCAGGTAGATCCCCGCCCGGCGCACCGACCAGTGGTGTTCCTCCTCCTCCGAATCGGCTCCCTCGCCGAACGGGTTGAACACGGCGCGGTGGGTTTTCAGCGAGAAGATCAACCCGGCCACGTACGAGATCAGCAGCACGATCGCGACGCCGAACGACAGCTTCTCCAGGTCCGACCCGAAGTCGACCCGCTCCTCGCCGACCCCCGGGAGGCCGCCGCCGTGGACCAGCTGGAAGATCGCCGGGAAGATCAGCGCCGCCAGCGCGAGCATCAGCATCGCCGACTGCGCGTTCGCGGCAGTCTGGCTGAAGGTCTGCTTGTCGCGGCTCCAGCCGCCGACCAGCATCGCCGCGCCCATCACCAGCAGGATGTTGCCGATGATCGAGCCCACGATCGAGGCCTTCACGACCTCCTGCAGCCCCTCGAGCAGCGCGAAGAACGCGATGATCAGCTCGGGCGCATTGCCGAACGTCACGTTCAAGAGGCCGCCGATCCCCGGCCCGGTGCGGGCCGCGATCGCCTCGGTCGCCTCGCCCATCACGGCCGCGCACGGGATCACGCCCAGCGCGGCGGCGCCGAACACCACCACCGGGCCGGCGTGCGCCAGCTCCAGCGCGATCGCGGCCGGGATGAAGACGCCGAGGTAGTAGACGGGGCGCATCGGCCGCGGAAGCCTAGTCCGAAATCTCCAAGACGCGGGCGCGCCCCGCCATGCACCATGTGGGCATGACCGATCTCGCCGCCGCCACGGAGTTCATGGCCACCCACGCGCGCCTGCTGGATCGCCGTCGACTCGACGCCGTCCAGCACGGCGGTCCGGCGGACGCCGTCGTCGCCGCGCTGAGCGCCTACGGCAACCCCGACGGCGGCTTCGGCTGGTCGCTGGAGCCGGACCTGCGCGCGCCCGCCAGCCAGCCCGCTGGCGCCCTGCACGCGTTCGAGGTGCTCGCCGAGGTGGCGCCGCTGACCAGCCCGCTGGCCCTCGCCCTGTGCGACTGGCTCGACTCGGTCACCCTCCCCGACGGCGGATTGCCATTCGCCACCGCGGGGGCGAACGCGCCGGGAGTCAGCCCGGTTTGGGCCGACGCCGACGTGTCGACCTCCTCGCTTCACATCACGAGCGCCGTTTGTGCCTACGGGCACCGCGTGGCCGCGCACGACCCAGCCGTGGCCGGCCACTCGTGGTTGCAGCGCGCCACCGACTACTGCATGGCGGGTATCGGGGAGCTGTCCGGGCCGCGCGGCGCGCACGAGCTCTCCTACGTGCTCCAGCTCCTCGAGGCGGCCCTGGGCAGGGTGCCAAAGGCGGAGTCGGAGCTCGAGCGGGTGGCGCGCTGGCTGCCCGAGTCCGGCGAGCTGGCCGTGCGCGGCGGGCTGCCCGACGAGAAGCTGACCGTGCTCGACTACTCGCCGGTGCCCGGGCGGCCGCTTCGGGAGCACCTCCCGGCGGCCGCGATCGACCGCGACCTCGACCGCCTAGAGGCGGACCAGCGCGCCGACGGGGGATGGGAGATCGACTTCGAGCCCGCCTCGCCGGGGGCCGCCGTCGAGTGGCGCGGCTACGTGACCTACAGGGCGCTCGTCGTCCTGCTGGACAACGGTCGGCTCGGCTAGGTCCTACTCCTCCGCGGTGAACCCGGCCTGCTCGGGGTCGGGCTCGACCTCGCCGGGGTCGTCGTCGGCGGGGGTGCGGGGCACGTCGCGGCCGTCGCCGCCGTGGTAGGTCGCCTGGAAGCTCTCGAGCAGCTCGTCGCGGCGCGACTCGTCGGTAGGAACCTCGTCGGAGATCAGCACCCAGTCGGCGCCCTCGAACTCCTCGAGGTTGAAGATCTCGCCGTCGATCGAGGGCGAATCGTCCACCACGACCAAGACCTCGGTCTGCGGGTTGAGGTAGGTCCCCGGACGGACCAGGAGGTCGTCGAGCTCGATGCGGCGGTCGTCGGCCATCCGGCGTGAGCCTATACCCGCGGCCCGGGCTAGTCACTCCCGAGGGAGCTCAGCTGACGCTCGATCTCCGCCTCCACGTCGAGCGGCTCCTTGCCCTGCCGCAGGCGGCGCTCGTTGCGGGCGATCACGAGCTGGCGGACCTCCTCGCGCAGCCCCGGATCGGCGGTCGTCGGAGAGCTGGTCAGGGCGGCCAGCTCGGCGTCCACGTCGAGCTCCGGCTCGCCACGCGCCTGGCGGCGCTGCGACTTGGCCTCGAGCATCTGGCGGATCTCCTCCTGCACCTCCGGCCCGCTCGCCTGGGCCGGCGGCGCCTCGCGCACCATGTCGAGCCCACCCTCGCGGCCCAACCCCGAGTAGATCCGGCCGGTGCCCCAGTACGAGCCCGCGGCCACCAGCACGGCGACCACGGCGATCACGATCAGCACGGTGCCGAACTCCATCGGTCAGAGTGTCCCGCATGCGTTGGCCTCGCGCACGACGCCTCCAGCGCCGCAGCATGGCGCCCAGCCGCCCGGTCCTCTATCCCGACCAGATCGGGCTCTTCGTGCTGAGCGTGGCGGCGATCGGCGCCGGTATCTACGCCGCGCTCCGTTTCCTGCTGTAACCTGGGAACCAGCACGTTGACTGACGAATCAATCGGGTGGCCTGAACGGGCCTCCGGGGCACCGAGGAGCAACGTCCAATGGTCGATTTCAGCCTGACCGACGAGCAGAAGGACATCCGCGAGCTCGCCCACGACTTCGCCGAGAAGGAGATCCGGCCGAAGGCTTGGGACTACGACCGCGATTCGACTTTCCCGCAGGACATCATCGAGAAGGCGTGGGAGGTGGGGCTGATGAACTCCCACGTCCCCGAGGAGTACGGCGGGCCCGGGCTCGACTACCTCTCCGGCTGCCTGATCGAGGAGGAGCTTGGCTGGGGCTGCTCCGGCATCGGCACGTCGCTGATGTGCAACGGCCTCGCCTCCGCCCCCGTGGCGATCGGCGGCTCCGACGAGATCAAGAAGGAGTACCTCGGGATGCTCGCCGAGGCCCCGAAGCTCGCCTCGTTCTGCCTGACCGAGCCCGACGCCGGCTCCGACGTGTCCGGCATGCGCACGACCGCCGTCAGGAAGGGCGACAAGTACGTCCTCAACGGGACCAAGTGCTTCATCACCAACGGGTCGCACGCGGACTGGTTCACGGTCTACGCGAAGACCGACAAGGAGGCCGGCCATCGCGGCATCTCGGCCTTCGTGGTCCCGCGCGACGCCGGCGTGGTGGTGGACAAGAAGGAGGACAAGCTCGGTCAGCGCGCCTCCGACACGGCGATGATCTCGTTCAACGACGTGGAGATCCCCGCCGCCAACCTGCTCGGCGAGGAGAACAAGGGCTTCAAGCTCGCGATGATGACGCTCGACCGCACGCGGCCGGGCGTGTCAGCCATGGCGGTCGGCATCGCGCAGGCGGCCTTCGAGTTCGCTCGCGACTACTCCAAGGAGCGCGTGCAGTTCGGCGTCCCGATCGCCATGCACCAGGCGATCCAGTTCATGATCGCCGACATGGCCACCAAGATCGAGGCCGCTCGGCTGCTCACCTGGAAGTCGGGCGCGCTGCTCGACCAGGGCGAGCGCAACACGCTGGCGTCCTCGCACGCCAAGCGCTTCGCCGCGGATTCCGCGATGGAGATCACCGTCGACGCCGTGCAGGTGTACGGCGGCTACGGCTTCATCAAGGAGT
Source organism: uncultured Thermoleophilaceae bacterium (assembly GCA_963716215.1). Lineage (GTDB taxonomy): Bacteria > Actinomycetota > Thermoleophilia > Solirubrobacterales > Thermoleophilaceae > JACVRW01. The sequence continues at coordinate 1,271,113 of OY970298.1, forward strand.
ACCCCGTGGAGAAGCTGATGCGCGACGCCAAGATCATGCAGCTCTACGAGGGCACGTCGCAGATCCAGCGCCTCGTGATCGCGCGCGAGGTGCTCATGCCGCGCCGCGTCGAGGAGCCGGCTACGGCCACTGCGTAGTACGCAGCGTTCGCGCATGGCAGCATGCGCTGAGTGAGCGGGTCGAAACGGGACCGCAGCCGGCGCGCGGTGAGCGAAGCGGTCGCGCAGGCCGGTGGCCTCGAGGCCACCGGCGCCCCGCCGCAGAAGCGGGCCCAGGACCCGTTCACCGGCGAGCTGCGCCGCCGCGAGGTGCTGCCGCTGCTGGTGCTGCACCTGATCGCCCAGCGCCCCAGCTACGGCAACCAGCTGATGGAGCGCATCGCCGCCATGACGGCGGGCGTGCTGTCGGTGAACCCGAACACGATGTATCCGCTGCTGCGCCAGCTCGAGTCGCGCGGGCTGATCGCCGGCGAGTGGGAGCACCCGGAGCGCCGCACCCGGCGGTACTACTCGCTGACCGGCGAGGGGCGCGCGGAGTACGAGCGCCTCGTGGAGGAGGTGCGGCCGTTCCTCGACTCCGTGAAGACGTCGATCGACGAGATCGTGCGCGAGGTCTACGGGACGTGAGGACCGCGAGCGCCGCGGCCGAGGTCGCGCTCACGCCGGAGGCGGCGCTGCGGCTGTGGACCGACCTGTCGCGCTGGTCCAGCTTCGTGGAGGGCTTCGCTCGCGTGGTCACGGTCGACGCTCAGTGGCCGGCCGAGGGCAGCCGAGCCATCTGGGAGTCGGTCCCGTCCGGCCGGGGACGCGTTACCGAGAAGGTCGCCGAGGGCGGGCCGGGGCGCTTCGCCACGCTCGTCTTCGAGGATCGGATGGCGGGTCGGCAGTCGTTCCGCGCGATCGAGAGCGAGGGCGGCGCGCGGGTGGAGCTGACCCTGGAGTACACGCTCACGAAGTACGGCCCGCTCGGCGCGGTGGCCGACGTGATCTTCATCCGGCGCGCGCTGCGCGACTCGCTGCGCCGCACCGTGACGCGGTTCGCCGTGGAGGCCGAGGACGAGGCCGGGCTGCGCTAGGGCAACAGCACCTCGACGCGGTTGCGGCCCGCCCGCAGGCTGCGCTCGGGCACCATCAGGGAGTACTGCTCGTCGTCGCTGCCCTCGAGCGTGAACGTCACGCCGGTGGCCACGATCCGCCCGTTCACGGCCACCGCGACCGTGCGGCCACCCCCGCGCCGCCCGCCCTCGAGCGCGCCCGCCACGTGCGCGGGCACGAAGCCGCTGGCCGGGTCCACGTCGACCTCGCGGCCGCCCGGCGCCACCGACCGCCCGAGCAGGTCCGGGCGCGGCCCGAACGCGTCCAGGCCGGCGCCGAACAGCCGCAGCTTGCGCTCGAGCGCGGCCCGCTTGGCGGGCTCGTAGCCGGGGGTGTCGAGCAGGTAGCTGCGCTTGAACTTCTTGGCGATGATCAGGCGCCGCCGCGGCTGGGGTTCGGCGAGCGCCGAGCGTCCGTCCACCTGCCACGGGATCCGCACCCCGAGCACGTCCGCGATCGTCGGCAGCACGTCGATCGTCTGCAGCGGCCTGTCGCTGATCCGCCCGCGCCGCTGGCCCGGCGCCTTGAGGAAGAAGGGCACCGGCGCGATGTCCTGCAGGTTGCCGCGCCTCACCAGGCGCCGATCGTGGCCCAGGCGAAAGCTGATCCCGTGGTCCGCCACGACGGCGACCACGGCGCGGTCGTAGATGCCGACCGCATGGAGCCGGTCGAGCAGGCGCCCGAGCAGCCGGTCGGTCGCCCGAACCTGGAGCAGGTGGCGCTGGTAGGACTGCTCCACCACGAACGGGATCGCGTACCCCGGGCGGCTGTCCAGGCCGGTCAGCGCCTCCTTCGGCGAGCGCCGATAGAAGCGCCCCGAGGGCAGGTACTGGAAGGGCACGTGCGGGAGCAGGATGTGGATCAGGTGCAGGCGCGGGCGGCGGCCGCCCCGGATGCCGGCGACGAACTCCTCGAAGCGCCCCGGTCGCCCATAAGCGAGGTTCGCGTGGATGCGCTTGAAACGCTCGTCCTGGGTCTCACGACGCAGGAAGCGGTTGTCGGTCACGGCTTCGGTCGTGTCGATCCCGCCGTTGAAGTCGCCCCAGGTCTCGGTGACGGACGGCAGCTCGCGCTCGAGGTCGTCGGGCAGTACCTGGTGCGCGTAGACGAGGCTCAGGTCGTTCCACAGCGAGCGCATGCGGGAGCGGAAGCCGGGCCGCGGCGTCTCGGTACACAGGCTGGGGGCGCACAGGGCGGTCGCCTCCTCGCGCACGTGCAGCGCGTAGCGGTCTCCGAGCAGGCTGAAGATGTTCCGGGGGTGATCGGCGGCGACCGGCAGCCGGTCCTGGCGCGGCAGGCGGCCGTCGAGGATGGCCGGCACCGCATAGGGAGTGTCCTGGTCCACCGAAGCCGTGTCGCGGTACCACGTGGAGTGGCGCTGCAAGCGGGCGAAGTTCGGGTAGAGCTCGGCGTCCACGCGCCCGTCGGCGCCCATCAGCGAGTGCACCGGGAACTCGTCGAGGATCACGAGCACCACCGGCGCCGTGGCCCGCACGTGCGCGGCCCGCAGGTCGGCGGACGCCGGGAATACGAGATCCGACACGTCCGAGACCACCAGGAACAGGACCACGAACACGATCGGCGCGGGAGCGAGCACGGTCAGGAAGGTGCGCACCGGCGCGAGGCGCAGGTAGGCGAAGGCGGCCGCCGCGCCGATTCCGATGGCCAGAGCGACGGCGGGAACCGTTCCCGCCAGGTCCACGACCTGCAGCGCGATCGCCGTGACCAGCACCGCCACGCAGGCCAGATGCAGCGCGAGGGCGACCCCGGAGCTCGCCAACCCCACCAGCCACTCGACCGCGATCAGCACCAACGGCACGGCGAACGTGGCGACCAGGGCGAAGACCACGATGTCGCCCGGCGGCGAGCCCCGGGTGGCGAAGAACTCGGCGTTGCCGCCGAGCAGGTCGAACAGCGGCTGCGCCACGGCGAACGCCCAGAGCACCGCGATGTGGACGCCGCGCTCGAGAAGCTGGCGGGCGCTCATCGGCCGGACGCTAGCGTGCGCCCGGGCGGCCTCAAGCGCTAGCCTCTCTCCGCCCCAGGCTTTCCCCGGAGGTTTGTCTTGTTCGTGTTCAAAGCCGCTGTCGTCGGCGCGGGGACCATGGGCGGCGAGATCGCCCAGGTCATCGCCTCCGCCGGCATTCCGGTCGTCCTCAAGGACGTCAAGCAGGAGTTCGTGGATCTGGGCCTGACCAAGGCCCACGACGTGACCCAAGGCCAGCTCGCCGGGCTGGTCGCCAAGGAGAAGATCACCCAGGAGAGCGCCGACCGCCAGCTCGAGGAGATCACCGGCCGCATCGCCGGATCGCTGGACTACGACGGCTTCGGCGACGTCGACTTCGTGATCGAGGCCGTGCCCGAGCGCATGGAGATCAAGCAGGCCGTGTTCGCCGAGCTCGACGTGGTCACACCGGGCCACGCGATCCTCGCCTCGAACACCTCGTCGCTGTCGGTCACCGAGATGGCCGAGGCCACGACCCGCCCCGACAAGGTGTGCGGGTTCCACTTCTTCTACCCCGCGTCGATGATGCGCCTGATAGAGGTGATCGAGGGGGAGGAGTCGTCGGAGGAGACGCTCCAGACGGCGGCCAACTTCGCCCAGCAGATCCGCAAGACCGCGGTCCGCTGCGGGGAGGTGCCGGGCTTCGTGGTCAACCGCATCCTCAACTCGGCCGTCTCCGAGGTGTGGCGCGTGACCGAGGAGGAGGGGCTGGAGGTGGAGGAGGTCGACCAGATCATCAAGGACTCCGGGACGGTGCCCATGGGCCCGTTCTTCCTCACCGACCTGCTCGGCCTGGACACCGTCCTGCACGTGGCCGAGCACCTACGTGAGTCGTACGGGGAGCGCTTCTTCGTGTCGGCCCGGATGAAGGAGCTGGTGGAGGCGGGGAACCTCGGCCAGAAGACCGGAAAGGGCTTCTATGAGCACGGCAACTAGCGCGGACACCCACAGCCTCGTCGCGCGGATGGGTCTGAAGACCCTGGTCGAGTCCTGCCTCGTGCTGGAGGAGGGCGTGGCCTCCGCGAAGGACATCGAGATCGGGATGATGATGGGGGCCGGCATCCTGCCCGGTCCGTTCAGTCGCGCCGACGAGGCCGGGCTGGACGCGATCCTCGACGGGCTCGAGCACGCCGAGCGCGAGTGGGGCCCCGCCTTCGAGCCGCCCACGGTGCTGCGCAGGCTGGTCGCGCAGGGCCGGCTCGGCAAGAAGACCGGCCAGGGCTTCTTCCCCTATCCGCAGCCCGACGCCGGTGACCAGCGCGAGACCGTGCTCGTGGAGACACGCGGTGACGTCGTGATCGCCTGGCTCAACCGCCCGCCCGCGAACCCGCTCTCGCCGCAGGCGGTGCGCGACCTGATCTCCGTCTGGGACGAGGTCGGCGGCAAGGCCAGGGCGCTGGTGATCGCCTCGTCGAACATCTTCACCTTTTGTGCCGGCGCCGACATCAAGGAGTTCACGAAGATGACGCCCGACGCGGAGGGCGCGGGGCTCGTGGAGGACGTGCACCGCTTCATGCGGGGCATGGAGCAGTCCTCCACGGCCACGATCGCCGCGGTCAACTCGCTTGCGTTCGGCGGAGGCTGCGAGCTGGCGATGGCATGCGACGTGCGCATCGCGGCCGAGTCGGCGACCTTCGGCCAGCCGGAGATCAACCTCGGCATCATCCCGGGGTTCGGCGGCACCCAGCGCCTGCCTCGGCTGGTCGGCGAGTCCAAGGCGCTCGAGATGAACCTGGGCGGAGACCCGATCGACGCCTATGAGGCGCACCGGGTGGGGCTGGCCAACCAGGTGGTGCCCGACCACGAGCTGTTCGATACGGCGCTCGCCTGGGCGCGGCGGCTGTCCCAGAAGGCCCCGCTCGCGATCGAGGAGATCAAGACGCGCTCCCACCATGCCGACCTCGACGCCGGGCTCGCGAGCGAGGCGGAGGGCTTCGGGCGCACGTTCGGCTCCGAGGACGCCAAGGAGGGCATCGCCGCGTTCCTCGGCAAGCGCCGGCCCTCGTTCAAGGGCCGATGAGCGTCGCGGGAAAGGATCGCACCGCTTCGCGCACGGCCAAGGCCGCGCGGCTCGCGCAGCTGCTACGCGACTCCGAGCGTGCCGTGGTGCTCACCGGAGCGGGCGTGTCGGTGCCATCGGGGATCCCCGACTTCCGCAGCCCGCGCACGGGCCTCTGGGAGAACGTCGACCCGATGGAGGTCGCGCACATCGACGCCTGGCGGCGCGACCCCGACCGTTTCTGGAGCTTCTACGGGGACCGCTTCGCGTCGCTGGTCGACAAGCGCCCCAACGACGCCCACCTGGCGCTCGCGGAGCTGGAGCGGCGCGGGCTGGTGCGCGGGGTGATCACCCAGAACATCGACCGCCTGCACCGCGTGGCGGGCACCGAGCGGCTGATCGAGGTGCACGGGTCGATCGAGTGGAGCGTGTGCCTCGACTGCGGCGGCAAGGTGTCGCTCGAGCGGGTGATCGAACAGCTGCGGGCCGAGGACGGGGCGCCGGAGTGCACCTCCTGCATCACCCCGCTCAAGCCCGATGTCGTGCTGTTCGGCGAGCTGCTGCCCGAGGCGGCGCTGGCCGAGGCGCAGGCGCTGGCGCTGGATGCGGACCTGATGGTCTGCGTCGGCTCCTCGCTGGAGGTCTATCCGGTGGCGGGGCTCCCGGCGATGACGCACGGGGCCGGGGGACGCCTGGCGCTGATCACGCAAGGTCCGACTCCGTACGACGACGACGCCGAGGTCAAGCTCGACGGCGACGTGGTCGCGGAGCTGGGCGCGGTGCTGGCTGCGCTCTGAGGCTCAGCCGCCGAGGCGGTGGCGGCGCAGCGCGGCCTCCATCGCCCGCACGGCCTCGCCGAGCGCCTCAACGCCGGCCTCGTCCAGGTCTCCGGCAAGCGCGGCGTTAGCCGCGTTCCCGACCGCTCCGCGGTGTCCGGCCAGCTCGCCGGCGTCGCCGAGCCCCGCGATCAGCGCCTCCAGCGCCACGCGCGCCTGCAGGGCCGCCTCGCGCGGGCGTCCGGCGTTGAGGTCGGCGCGGGCGCGCAGCACCAGTTCCTCGGCCACCAGCGCATGCTCCCGGGCACCCAGCAGCGCAGCGAAGCGCTCCTCGGGCCATTCCATCGACCGCTTGACGCGGGCGGCGCCCGGGCGCGGCAGCTCGAGCGCCTCCGCGAAGCGACCCTCGGCCACGGTCTCCCCGCTGCCGTAGCCGGCGCGTACCACGAGCGCGCGCTCGGCCGACAGCTCGGCCACGTAGGGATCGGCCCGCGCGGCGCGGTGCGCCCGCAGGGCGCGGTTGAGCACGCGTAGCGCCGCAGACAGCTCGGCATCGAGCGCCTCGTCGTCCTCGCGCAGCGAGTCGAGCCATGCCGCCGCCGCCTCAGCGGAGCCGAAGGCCTCGGCTCGCACGACGGTCGCCCGGGCGGTCGGGACCGCCTCCGGCTCCACCTCGCTCACGTCGCGCGGACGCCGCTCGCGGCGCCGCTGGCGGGCGGGGACGCCCTGGGTGCCCAGCACAAGCACGGCCTCGGCGGGCCCTTCCGCGTGAGAGCGCACGAGGTAGCGACCGTCGGCCGGGCCCAGCAGAAAGCCGAACTCGAGCTGGACGCAGCCGAAGAGGTCGGGCGCGGCCGTCGCCCTACTCGCCGGCGTGGGCGTCGCTCGCCCGCTTGCCGGCGGGCAGCGCGTACTTGGAGGGCTTGGTCGGCACGACCGGGTTCTCGAGCTCGCGCAGGCGCGAGATCAGGTCGGACCACTGACCGGGCTTGAGCACCGCCAGCGCCTGCTTGCCGAGCTTGCGGTTCGCGCCGAACATCGGCCGGAAGCCGACGTGGATGTGGTCGGCGTGATCGGCCATCGCGAGCGTCGCGCCGCCGACCTCGAAGAGCGAGATGATCTGAGCGGGCGCCATCGTGCCCTGCAGCTGCATCAGCCTGCGCACGCCCTGCTCGGTGATCCCGCCCGGCTCCTGGTGGCCGAGGATCGGGATGCCGTTCAGCTTGGCGATGTCCACGGCGTTGCCGGAGCTGTGGTGCGAGACGTTGCCCGAGCTCGTGTAGAAGCCGTGACCGCACTTGAGGCTGGTGACGGTCGGGCGCAGCCCGGACTCGGCGAGGTACTCGAGCGTCGCGAGCACGCGCCGGTCGACCTGACCGGAGCGGATGTCGTCGCGGCCGCACTCGTAGATCTCCACGCGCTCGTCGGCCAGCACGCGCCGCTCGAGCTGCGGCTTCGGCAGCAGCATGATCTGGCCGATCGACATGCCGTCCACGTCGTCGCCGTGCAGCACGTTGCGGCCGGAGGCGCGGTAGATGGCGGTCGCCTCGAGCAGCTTCCAGCCGTCGAGGATCGGCTTCGGGTCGATCCGCGGGGCGCCTTTGCCGGCGGGGCGGATCGAGAAGTCGAGGTGCGCGGCGCGATTCTCGACCGTGGCGCCGACGCGGCCGACGATCGTGCCGCCGATCACGCGCGACCCCTTGCGCAGCTTGCGCAGGGTGACCTTGCTCGGGTCGAGCCCGAACGGGCGCGAGAAGTAGTTGCGGTAGGTCTCGAAGGCGCCGTTGCGCCGAGCCTTGGCGTCGAGCAGCTGGTCGAGGCCGCCGGCCTCGCGGGCGCCCTTCATCTCCGGGTGCGCGAACAGGCGCTCCTTGATCGGCACGCTCGCGGCGGCGGCGCCGTCGTCGTCGCTATCACCCTGCGGCGCGGAGTCGCTCGCGGGCTCGGGGTCCTCCAGCTGGCGGCCGGCCGACGCGGGCCTGGACGGTGCCGGGACCGTGTCGTCGCCGTTTGCCTTGACGGCGCGCGCGGAGCGATCGGGGTCGTCGGCGTCCTGCTTCGGCACGGGGTAGTGCTGTGACACCGAGCCGAGGTGCGCGTACGTGTAGCGGTTGCCGTACACGTCCTGCAGGATCAGGTAGCGGCCGAGCTTCTCGTTGTTGCCGATCTCCTTGACGATGCCGTCGTTGACGGCCACGACCGGCGCGCCGCTGCGGGCGAAGATGTCGATCGAGCGGCGGCTGTCGGCCGACTCGATCACGTTGGCCGCGTTCTCGCCGCTCTTGACCCGCTTCAGCATCTCGGCCTCGGCGAGGTCGTCCGCGTAGCGCGCGCGGGCGTAGATGGGGAAGCGACCCTCGGTCAGCCCGGTGAGCGAGCCGATCAGGTCAGCCGGGACGCCGGCGATCAGGCGAGCGCGCAGGAGGACCGAGTCCACGTACCAGTCGGCGTGGTTGTAGGCGAAGATCGCGCGGCGCACGTCGTCCTCGTAGCCGGCGGCGTCGAGGTAGCGGGCGGCGGCGAAGATCGCGTCGACCGGGTTGTAGGGATCCTTGCGCCCGTCCTTGTTGGCGTCGGTCCCGTACATCTTCCAGGTGGAGGGGATGAACTGCATCCACCCGACCGCGCCGGCGGACGACACGTTCAGGTTGCGCCCGTAGTCGGTCTCGATCTCGTTGATGGCCGCCAGGACCTCCCAGCGGATGCCGTACTCGATGCCGGCAGCCTGGTAGATCGGCAGGAGGAAGGGCGGCACGCGGAACTTGCGGATGATGAAGTTGGGAACGCCGTGGGCGGTCGACGGGCCAGGGAGGGCGTCGATGAATCCGGGGTTGCTCGGGATGGGAGTGCCGTCGGCCTTGCGCAGCTTGTCGCGCTTTCCGTCCTTGTCCTCGGAACCCTCATCTTCAACTGGAGGCTTGCCGCCCGTGATCTTACGAGCCTTCTTGCGCTCGCGCTCGAGCTGCACGCGCTCGCCGCTGCCGGTGCGGCCCTGCGGCGAGCCGCCGCCGGCCGAGGGCGGTCCGGGCTCGGGGGCCGGGGCGGGGGCCGCCGGCTCAGGCTCGGGCGCGGGGGCGGGCTCGGGGGCCGGCGCCGGCGCGGGCGTCGTGGCCGGGGCGGGCACCTCGGCCTGCGCGGTCTGGGGCTGGTCGACGAGCGTGCCCGGCAGCTTGACGTCGGCGATCGTTCCGCCCGGCGGCACCTCGACGGTGACCTGGACGATCTCCCCGGACGCGAGCTTGACGGAGACCGTCTGGGACTGCGCGGCGGCGGGGATGCTGAACGCGGTCAGACCGGCCGCGGCTAGAGAGCCCGCCGCGAGCAGGATGGTGAGAAGCCGCGTCTTCATCCGTGCTGTATCAAGCCCTCCCTCGGGGCGCCTGGAAAGGCGTCCAGCGTGCGCGCGCAGGCTATCAGGCGCGCCTGAGCGGCCACGAACGCTACTTGAGGGCTTTTGTGTCTGCAATGGGTAACTGCCTGGCTGGAAGTGAGGCCCACCCGCACGCCGCAACCGGGCGCCGAGCGCGAGATCAAGACCTTGTATCGACCGGCCACGCGGATACCTTCAATCCCGTCGCAAAGCCGTTACCCGCAGCGGCGGGCTCCCACCCGTCGAAACGAAACGGAGTAACTCTCAGGTAGAGGGTTAGGTATGCCTGGTTTAGGACGATCGACTACCCTGCCGCCGATGGCCGCCCCCGAGCACGACGAGACCTTCGTCGAGAAGCTGTCCCGACAGGGTGAGGAAGCGCTCGGGAGGATCGCCGAGGAGCTGATCGCCAACCCCGTCGTCAACGGCGCGATCGCGCGTGCCTTCGAGGCCCGCGAGAAGGCCGTGCAGGCCCAGGAGGCGGCGATGGGAGCGCTGAACCTGCCGTCGGCCGCCGACGTCGAGCGCGTCACGCGCCGGCTGCGGTCGCTCTCGCAGCGCCTGGAGGGCATCGAGGACGCGATCGACCGCCTCGACGAGCGGCTGGCCGGAATCGCGGCCAAGGAGCCGCTCGCCGCCGTGGAGACCCGCCTCGAAGAGATCGCGCGCGACCTCGCCGAGCTGCGCGAGGCGGTCTCGCCCGCGGACGCGCCTGTCCCCCGTGCGCAGGAGCGCCTCAGCGTCACCGACCAGTAGGGCGCGCGATCGCCGCGTAGCCGGCTTCGCCCAGCCGGAGGCCGATCCGCTCCAGCAGCTCGGGATCCACCCGCCGCGCGCCACCCGGCGCCGGCACGTCGGTCACGGCCACTACGCACGCCGCCGCGACGCCGCGCCGCGCCGCGACCGCCAGGATCGTCGCCGCCTCCATCTCAACCACGCTCGCTCCGCGCCGCACCCACGCGGCGGCTTCGCCCTCGCGCGGGTCGTAGAAGAGGTCCGTGCTCACCACGGTCCCCGGCCGGGCGCCGGCGGCCACCAGGCGCTCGAGCAGGTCGGGGTCCGACCCGAGCGCGCCGTTGGCCCCGAGCGCCGCGCTCGCGCCGTCGGCCGACAGCACCGTCTCGGCGGCCACCAGGTCGCCGAGCGCGAGGTCGTCCGCGAGCGCCCCGCAGGTCCCGATGCGGACCAGCCGTTTGGCGCCGAGGGAGATCAGCTCCTCGGTGACGATCGCCGCGCTTGGGCCGCCCATGCCGGTGGACTGCACGGTCAGCGCTTCGCCGTCCGCCGCGATCCCGGTGTAGCCCCAGAGGCCGCGATGGTGGTTGAACATCTTCGGCCCCTCGAGCAGGTGCTGGGCCACGGCCAGCGCCCGGTGCGGGTCGCCCGGCAGGAGCACGCGCTCGGCGAGGTCGGTCGCCGGCTTGAGGTGGATCGCCCGGATCTCATGCTGCAGCGTCAAGGCGGGGAACCCTAGACTGCGGATCATGGCGAAACGCCCCACGACACCGGCGGAACTGCGCGAGGCTGTGGAGCGGACCGTGCAGGCCACGGTGGGCTCCGCCGAGCGCCAGCGCGACCGCACCCAGGGCGCGATCGACGACCTGGCCGGGACGGTGGACAACCTGCGCAAGGGCGCCGGCGCCGGGCTGGCGCGGGGGCGCCGCGCGATCGACGACCGCCGGCCGGCGACCCAGGAGGACATCCGCGAGCTGAAGGCCGAACTGCGCAAGATCGGGCGGCGCCTCGAGTCGATCGAGGACCGGCTGCCCGCCAAGCGCTCCGGGTCCTCGTCGACCCGGCGCAAGCAGTCCTCCTCCAAGTAGTGGCCGGACGCCGGGTGCTGATCACCGGCGTGGGCAGCCACGTCGGGACGCTGCTCGCGGCTCGGCTCGAGCGCGACCCGTCGGTCGAGGCGGTCTTCGGCCTAGACACGCGCGAGCCGCGACACCCGCTCGAGGGCACGAAGCTGATCCACGCGGACATCCGCGATCCCAGCATTGCCCCGTTGATCGCGCGCGCCGAGGCCGACACGGTGGTGCACAACTCGATCGTCCGCCAGCCGGGCCCCGGCATGTCGCCCCGGACGATGCACGACATCAACGTGATCGGCTCGCTGCAGCTGCTCGGCGCCTGCGGGCAGGCACCCTCGATCGCGGCGATCGTGATCCGCGGCTCCGCCGGGGTGTACGGCGCCGAGCCGCACGCTCCACAGTTCTTCGGCGAGGAGCTGAGCCGGCTGTTCCCGATGCGCACGCGGTTCCAGCGCGACGTGGCCGAGATCGAGAACTACTTCGAGACCTACTCGCGCCGTCATCCCGAGGTGACCTGCACGATGCTGCGCTACCAGCCGGCGATCGGCCCGTCGCTGGCGACGCAGATCACGCGCTACCTGTCCCAGCCGGCGTGCCCGACCTACCTCGGCTTCGACCCGCGCATCCAGCTCGTCCACGAGGAGGACGCGCTCGACGCGCTGGTGGCGGCGGTCAAGCGCCCGGTGCGCGGCGCGGTGAACGTCGCCGCGCGGGGCACGATCGGCCTAGCCCGGATGATCCGCATGGCGGGCCGGCCGCAGGTGCCGATCGCGGGCCCGCTGTTCGGCGCGATCACGGGCGCCGGCCGCCGGCTCGGGCTGGACTGGTACTCGGACGACTTACGGCGCCTGCTGCGCTACGGCCGCGGGGTGGACATCGGCCGGCTGGAGCGCGAGCTCGGCCACCAACCGCGCTACTCCACCGTCGAGGCGGTGCGCGACTGGGTGCGAGCGGCATGACCGACTCCGCCGCCATCGACTTCATGCGCCGGCTGCGCGAGGGGCTCGACGCCGGGCTGGAGCTGCCCGACGCCCTCGCGCGCGGGGCGACCGCGCTGCCGCGGGAGGCGCGCGACCGCGTCGAGCACGTCGTGCGCCGGCTCGACGGGGAGAACGAGGACGACGAGTGGGGCTTCGACGAGGACTTCTCCGACCTGGTCGAGCCGTTCTTCGGGTTTCTCTACGACCGCTGGTGGCGGGTGCGGGTGACGGGCGCGGACCGCGTGCCCGCCCACGGCCGGGCGCTGCTCGCGTCGAACCATGCGGGCATCCTGCCGTGGGACGCGACGATGATCTCGGTGGCGCTGCTGCGTGAGCACCCGCTGCCGCGCCATCCGCGTTTCCTGGTGCTGAACTGGGCGTTCGACCTGCCGTGGATCTCGGCGTTCATCCGCAAGGTCGGCGGCGTCGTCGCCTCCCCCTACAACGCGCTGCGCCTGCTCGAGCAGGACCAGCTCGTCGCCGTCTTCCCCGAGGGGGTCAAGGGCACCGGCAAGCCGTTCGGCCAGCGCTACCAGCTGCAGCGGTTCGGCCGCGGCGGGTTCGTGGAGATCGCGCTGCGCTCGGGGGCACCGATCGTGCCGGTGGCGGTGGTGGGCAGCGAGGAGATCTACCCGAAGATCGGCGAGCTGCCGGCGGTCGCGCGCCTGCTCGGCGCGCCGTTCTTCCCGGTCACCCCGACCTTCCCGTGGCTCGGCCCGCTGGGCGTCGTGCCGTTGCCGTCGAAGTGGCGGATCGAGTTCTGCGAGCCGATCGAGACGGCCCACCACGGACCGGACGCGGCCGGCGACCGCGGGCTGGTGCTCGAGCTGACCGAGCAGGTGCGCGAGACGGTGCAGGAGGCGGTCTACGCGAACCTCGTGCGCCGCGGCTCCGCGTTCGTCTGAGTAGTACACGTGTTGAGATCGGCCGTTCAGCTGTTGACGGGGCGGCAACGCGGGGTACGGTGGGACGGGTCCGTCGCGCGCGTCTATCGATCCCTGTCCTGGTGACCGTGCTGCTCGCGGTAGGGGCGACCCATGCCACGGCCGCCGAGCCGTACGTGGTCTACACGGCGAACAAGCAGGTCGACGGCGCCGTCATCCTCCGCACCGAGCCGGCGACCGGGTCGACCGTCGAGATCTCCCGCAACGGGCCGCAGGGCACGCTCTTCCGCCAGCCCTACGACCTGGCGGTGGAGGCCGACGGCGATCTCGTGGTCGCCGACATGGGCGTGCCCAACCAGCGCGACGGCGCGGTGATCCGCGTCGACCCGCTGACCGGCCGCCAGAGCACGGTGTCCAGCGGCGGGCACTTCTACGACCCCGCCGGCATCGCGGTCGGGCGGGGCGGCGTCCTGTACGTCCTGGACAACCTGGCGGGCCCCAACAGTGGCGCGGTGATCCGGGTGGATCCGGTCACGGGCGCCCAGCAGCCGATCTCGTCCAACCTCTCGCCTCCCAGTCTGTTCGACCTCCCCTTCGGAATCGCGGTCGACCCGCTGGACGGGAACGTCCTCGTGGTCAACCGGCGCCTGACGGGCGCGCTGCCGCTCGGCTGTCTGCTCGGGATCGGCAGCGTGTTCAAGGTGAACGTCGCCACCGGCTTCAAGACGTCGATCGCGAGCGGCGGCCGGCTGGCGTACCCGCTCGGCCTGACCGTGGCCGGCGACGGCAGCATCATCGTCGCGAACGAGTGCGGGGGAGTCGGCGCGGACGGCCTCGTCCGGGTGCGTGCGGGCCTCCCGCAGGAGCCCGTGACGACCAACAACGGCGCCGACGTGTTCAACACGCCGGAGCGGATCGGCGTGGATCCCGCCGGTGAGCTGCTGGTCACCGACTACGCGATCGGCGCCGACGGCGACGGCGGGATCGTGAAGGTCAACCCGTCGACGGGTGCGCAGTCGGTGCTGACGACCGACAGCCTCTTCAACCACCCGCTCGGGATCGGCGTGGTCGCGAATCGGCCGCCCACCGCAGCGCTGGAGATCAGCCCGAGCATGGTCGCCGCCGGGCAGAGGGTGACGCTCGACGCGTCCGGCTCGCGCGATCCCGAGGGCCTGCGGCTCGTGTACGAGTGGGACGTGGACGGCAACGGCACGTTCGAGGCCGGGTCCGGCACGACCCCGAGCGCGATGCCGAGGTTCGCCGGCGACGGGATCAAGACGGTGTGGGTGCGGGTGAACGACCCCCACGGCGGCCGCGCGGTGACCGAGGGAACGCTCGACGTGGACGGCAGCCGGCCGGTGTTGACACGGGTGAGCGCGACGGCGCGGGTGATCGGCGTCCCGTCGCGCCGCAAGCGCTCGCGCCGCCCAGCCGCCACCGCGCGCCGATCGCCGCCGCGGGCGACGGCCCTCCGCTTCCAGCTCTCCGAGGCCGCCAAGGTGACCGTCTCGATCAACCGCGCGCGCCGTGGCCGCCGCCTGGCCAGCAAGGCCTGCAGCCCGCGGGCGAGGCGCGGTCGCCGGTGCATCGCCTGGTCGGCGGCGCGCACGATCAAGCGCTCCGCCGCCGTCGGCCAGAACCGCATCCCGCTGCGCGCGCGCGGCTTGCGCCAGGGCGCTACCGCGTCGCGCTGACGGCGACCGACCGGGTGGGCAACCGCTCGCCGCGGCGCACCCTCGGGCTGCGCGTCGTCCGGCTGCCGGGCTAGAAGAACCCGGTTGAAACGCACGGCACGACGCAGACAGCGGCTGTCCGCCGCCGAGGCGCGCCGGATCGCGCTCGCCGCGCAGGGACTGGCGGGCGGCCGGCCGACGGAGCCGGACGGGCGCGCGCTGCGCCGCGTGCTGAAGCACGTCGGCCTGTTGCAGATCGACTCGGTCAACGTGCTCGCGCGCGGGCACTACCTGACCCTGTTCGGCCGGCTCGGGCCTTACCCGCTGGAGCTCGTGGACAACGCCGCGTTCTATGCGCCGCGGCGCCTGTTCGAGTACTGGGGGCACGAGGCGTCGCTGCTTCCGGTGGCCACGCAGCCGCTGCTGCGCTGGCGCATGCAGCGCGCCCACGACGACGCCTGGGGTGGGATGAGGAGCGTGGCGCGCGATCGGCCGGAGCTGGTGGAGCGGGTGCTGGAGACGGTCGCGGAGCGGGGTCCGCATCGCGGCCAGCGAGATGGACGACGAGACGCCGCGTCGCCGCGCCCCGTGGTGGAACTGGTCGGACGCCAAGCGCGCGTTCGAGTTCCTGTTCTGGTCGGGGCTGATCACGTCGGCGCGGCGGCGCAATTTCGAGCGCCTCTACGACCTGCCGGAGCGGGTGCTGCCGCGCGCGGTGGTCTCAACCGCGACCCCGGCCCCGGAGGCCGCGCAGCGCGAGCTGCTCCGGATCGCGGCGCGCTCCCTTGGGGTGGCCGCCGAGCGCGACCTGCGCGACTACTTCCGCCTGACCGCGGTCGAGGCGCGCGAGCGCGTGGCCGAGCTGGTGGAGGCCGGCGAGCTGCTCCCGGTCGAGGTGGAGGGCTGGGCCATGCCGGGATACCTGTGGCACGAGACGAGCGTTCCGCGGGCGGTGGACGGGCGCGCGCTGATCGGGCCGTTCGACTCGCTGTTGTGGGAGCGATCGCGTGTGCAGCGAGTGTTCGGCTTCCGCTACCGGATCGAGATCTACGTGCCAGCGCCCAAGCGCGTGCACGGCTACTACGTGTTGCCGTTCCTGCTCGGCGATCGCCTGGTGGCCCGCGTCGACCTCAAGGCCGACCGCGCGGCCGGCATCGCTGCGCGTGCGCGCGGCGCACGTCGAGCCGGACGCGCCGCCAGAGACGGCGAGCGCCCTGATGGAGGAGCTGGGCCTGATGGCCAGCTGGCTCGGGCTGGAGCGGGTGCAGGCCGAGCGCCGGGGAAACCTGAAGCTAGCGCGGGCGTGAGCCAACGATGGGGGTTCCGCACAAAACGGGACGTATGTTCCCGTTTCTTCAGGAACCCCTAGCGCCCAAGCGGGCCGGCCAGCGTGCCACGGGGGTCCGGGGCGTGAGCCCCGAACGCCATCACCAATCGCGCATCGGCCCGTCTCGCGGGCGTGAGCGAGGCCAGGGTCGCCCCGGGGCCCGGAGGCGCGAGCCCTGCCCGGGCGTTGGGGCCGCCGAGGGGGTTCCGCACAAAGCGTCGCGTATGGCGACGTTTCTTCAGGGACCCCGGCGCGGGCGCCCAAGCAGGCCGGCCAGCGTGCCCCGGGGGTCCGGGGGCGTGAGCCCCCGGCTGCCATCAAAAATGCACGCCGCGCATTAGGTACGCCATCGCCACGGCCTCGGTCGACATCTCGTCGTCGCCTGCCTTCTCGGACGCGGGCAGCGCCTTGCCGTCCTTGCGGTCGCCCTTCGCCGCCTTGGAGTCCGGGAACAGGTTGTAGGCGGTGTTGAGCACGATGTCGACGGTCTTCGGCGATACGGCGTAGAGCACCTCGCCGAAGGTGCCCAGCCGCGACGCCACCCGCTTGGGCTTGTCGATCATGGCGTCGGCGAGCATCTGTGCGGCCTCGTCGGGCGAGAGCGTGGGGAAGGCCTTGTACATGTCGGTCGGCGCGATCATCGGGGTGCGCACCAGCGGCATGTAGACGGTCGTGAACTTCACGTTGTCCTGGACGCACTCGGGGGCGGCGCAGCGGGAGAACGCGTCGAGCGCGGCCTTCGACGCCACGTAGGCCGAGAAGCGCGGCGTGTTCGTCTGCACCCCGATCGACGAGACGTTGATGACGTGGCCCGACCTGCGCTCGCGCATCCCGGGCAGGAACGCCAGGATCAGCTTGAGCGCGCCGAAGTAGTTGAGCTGCATGGTGCGCTCGTAGTCGTGGAAGCGGTCGTAGGAGCGCGCCACCGAGCGCCGGATCGAGCGGCCGGCGTTGTTGATCAGGACGTCCACGCCGCCGTGCTGCTCGAGCACCTCCTGCGCGAGCCGGTCGATGTCTGCGAGCTCGGACAGGTCGCACGGGTGGACATGCGCGGTCCCGCCCGCCTCCTCCACCTGCTTCGCCACCTCCTCGAGCTTCTCGCGCGTGCGCGACACGAGCAGCACCTCGCCGCCGGCCTCGCCGATCTTCAGCGCGGTCTCGAGCCCGATGCCGCTCGAGGCGCCGGTGATCAGGATCTTCTTGCCCTTGATCGAGCTGGCGAGGGAGCGGTCGCGGAACAGGTCCGGGTCGAGGTTGCGCTCCCAGTAGTCCCACAGGCGCGGCGCGTAGGTGGACAGCGGCGGAACGGCGATCCCGGTGCCGGTCAGCGCGCGCTGGGTGTCGCGGGCGTCGAACTTGCACCGGAAGTCGCGGTTCTCAGCGGCGGCCGGCGGGATCCCGAGGTCGGTGTAGAGCTGGTGGCGGATCCGCTTGACCGTTGGCAGCGCCATCAGCCCGGCTCGCACCGGCTGCGGGATCGCGTTGGTCATGTTCGGGTCGACCCGCATCACGAACTGCGGGGCGTGCGCCGCCTTCGCGAACTCGTTCAGGGTCTCGCCGACCTTCATCGGCTCGGGGTTGACCAGGTGGTAGGTGTCGCTCGGCAGGTCGTCGTCGGGGAGGTGGGCGATGTGGTCCATCGCGCGCGCGACGAAGTCCACGGGCACGATGTTCGTCTCGCCGCCCTGGGGGCCGGCAAGCGGCGCCCACTCCGGCAGCGCGTGGCGCAGCCGCTGCAGCAGCTTGAAGTAGTAGTAGGGCCCGTCGATCTTGTCCATCTCGCCGGTCTCGGAATGGCCGACGACGATGCCCGGCCGGTAGATCAGCGTCTTCGCCTCGATGCCCTCGCGCACCAGCCGCTCGGACTCGTACTTGGTGCGGTGGTAGGCGTGCGGCAGGCTCTGACCCTCGTCGAACATGTCCTCCTGGAAGACGCCCTTGTACTGACCGGCGACGGCGATCGAGCTGGTGTGGTGGAAGCGCCCGACCTGGATCGAGTTGGCGAACTCGACCACGTGCTTGGTGCCCTCGATGTTCGCGCGCTCCATGGACTCCTCGTCGGCGGTCATGTCGTAGACCGCGGCGAGGTGGAAGAAGTGGTCGACCGGCTCGGCGAACCCCTCCACGCCGAGCGCCGGCTTGGACAGGTCCCCGGTCACGGGCTCGATGCGGCCGTCGGCGGCCCCGAGCTGCTGGATCAGCCCGTCGATCTTCCCTCGCGAGCCCTCGCGCACGAGCACGTAGATGGTCCCCTCGCGCTTCAGCAGCTCGGCGAGCAGGTGCCGGCCGATGAAGCCCGTCGCGCCGGTGACGAAGTAGTTCAAGGCACTCCCTTCCCTCTCAGCTGAGCAGCGATACTATGCCCTACGACTTGTAGAGACCGAGAGGCGCGACGGCGTCACCGGTCTACGGAGCGGGCCGGCAGCCCGCGGGCAGCGGCGAAGTGACCTTTCCCTTCGCCGCTGCACAATCTCGGGTCCGTGGCAGAGCAGACCCTCACCCTGACGCAGGCAGCCGAGCGCGTAGGCGTCTCGCCCTCCACGCTTCGCCGTTGGGCCGACAGCGGCGTGATCCCGGAGGTGGACGGCGGCGGCGACTGGACGGCGGCCGCTGTGGCGCACGCCCGCATCGTCGCGCGGCTGCGCTCGCGCGGGCACCGGCTCGGGCAGATCCGCGAGGCCGGCCAGCAGGGCCGGCTGGCCTACGGCTACATCGAGTCGCTGTTCGGCGACGACGAGCAGGCGCGGCGCACCCTGAGCGACGCAGCCGGCGAGACCGGCCTCGAAGAGGCTCTGATCGAGCGCTTCTGGGCCAGCATCGGGCTCGCCCCGACGACGCTCGAGGCCGTGACGGACGAGGATTTGGAGGCGCTGCGCTACGTGGCGTCCGTGCTCGAGTCCGGCTTCCCGCTGGTGGCCTTCCTCCAGCTCTGCCGGGTGTACGGCCAGGCGCTCTCGCAGATCGCCGACGCCGAGGTGCGGCTGTTCCACCTGTACGTGCACGAGCCGCTGATGCGCGAGGGCGTGCCGGGCCTTCAGATGGCCGAGGAGATGGAGGGCCTGGCGCGCGACCTGCTGCCGGTGGCGTCGCCGCTGATGGACTACGTGCACCGGCGCTTCCTCCAGCACTTCGTCGCGCAGGACGTGGTGGGCCACATGGAGGACGAGCTCGAGGAGAGCGACATCGAGCAGGGGCGCGTGCGCGTGGCGATCGCGTTTGCCGACCTCGCGGGCTACACGCGCTTCACCGAGGAGGAGGGCGAGGAGGAGGCGCTGTCGCTGGTGGAGCGGTTCGTGGAGGGGGTGAGCAACACGCTCCCGGACGACGCCCGCGTGGTGAAGACGATCGGCGACGAGGTGATGGTGGTCGGCAACGACGCGCAGGCGCTGGTGGACTGGGCGGTGGGGTTCGTGGGCCTCTTCGAGGAGCGGCCCGAGCCGCGCATCGGCATCCACTGGGGCACGACGCTCTACCGCGACGGGGACTACTTCGGGCGCGAGATCAACCTGGCGTCACGGGTGGTGGCGCGGGCGCGCGGCGGCGAGGTGCTCGTGACCGATGCGGTCGTGGACACGATCCGCGCCGCGCCGCACCTGGCCTTCGAGGGGATCGGCCAGGTGAAGCTCAAGGGCTTCGACGAGCCACGGCAGCTCTGCCGCGCCGTCCCGCGGCCGTCATGAGCGTCCTGGAGTCGGCGCGCGGCCAGATCGCTCCGGGGCGGCCGCTGCTGGTGATGGTCTCGGGTGGCGGCGACTCGGTGTGCCTGCTCGACGTGGCGCTGCGCTTGGAGGCGCGGGTCACGGTCCTGCACGTGAACTACGGGCTCCGAGAGGGGGCCGATGCGGACGAGGAGTTCGTCTCGGCGCTCTGCTCGCGACTGGGCGTGCCCCTGCTCGCAGAGCGGGTGGCACTCTCGCCCGGGGCCGGGAATCTCCAGGAGCAGGCTCGCGACGCGCGCTACGCGCTCGCCGAGCGGCTGGCGGAGGGCGACTACGCCGCGGCCCACACGGCCTCCGATCAGGCCGAGACGGTGCTCTACCGGCTGGCCGT
Organism: uncultured Thermoleophilaceae bacterium; assembly: GCA_963716215.1. GTDB lineage: Bacteria > Actinomycetota > Thermoleophilia > Solirubrobacterales > Thermoleophilaceae > JACVRW01. The sequence continues at coordinate 1,291,082 of OY970298.1, forward strand.
CTCGCCGGGGTCGAGGGCGCTGCACGGGATGGCCGAGCGGCGGGGACGGCTCGTGCGGCCGCTGCTCGGGGTCACGCGCGAGGAGGTGCGGGCGTACCTGCGCTCGCGCGAGCTGTCGTGGCGGGAGGACCCGTCGAACGCGGATCGCCGCTTCGCGCGCGCGCGTGTGCGCCACGACCTGCTCGACGCGCTGCGGACGATCGGTCCGGCGGCGGAGCGGACGATCGCCGAGACGGCGCGCCAGCTGCGCGACGAAGCGGAGGTGCTGGACGCGGCGGTGTCGGAGGCGCTCGAGCAGCTGGGCGGCGGACCGGCCGTGGCACTGGCGGCGCTGCGCGAGCACCCCGTCGCCGTCCAGCGGCTGGTCCTGAGGCGGCTGGCCGGCGACCGGCCGGTGCCGGACGCGATCCTCGAGCTGGGCGACCACGGGTCGAAGAGCGTGGACCTCGGCGGCGGGCTGCGCGCCGTGGCGGAGTACGGGACCGTCCGCTTCACGCGCGTGGGCGAGCAGGCGGCCCCCGATCCGGTGGCCCTGCCCGTGCCGGGGCGGGTGCGGTTCGGCGATTGGGAGGTGGAGGCCGGGCCCGGCGCGACCGGCGAGGTGGCCGTTGGGTCCCCGGGTGGGGCACTGACCGTGCGGGCGTGGCGCGAGGGTGACCGGATGCGGCCCGCGGGCCTGGGTGGGACGAAGACCCTGCAGGACCTGTTCACCGACCGCAAGGTGCCGCGCGCGCTGCGCCACACGCTGCCGGTGGTGGTCAGCGAGGAGCAGATCGTCTGGGTTGCGGGCGTGGCGGTGGACGAGCGCTTCGTTGCGCCGGCGGACGCTGGCGACGCGGTGGGGCTGAGCGCGCGGTCGCTCGGGTAGCGCCCTTGGCCGGCCTGTTACGTTGATGTAACACGTGGCTGCTGAGATCGACACTCGCCTGCTCGATGGCGCTCGGCGCGCCGTGGAGCGCCACGGGTGGGACGCCGTCACCCTGCAGCGGCTCGCGGACGAGGCCGGGGTCTCGCGGATGACGCTCCACCGGCACGGGGTCTCGCGCGCCGCGCTGCTGGCCGCGCTCGCCGAGCAGCTCGAGCTGGAGTACCGCGAGGCGCTCTCGCCGGCCCTGACCGCCGACGGCAGCGCGCTCGAGCGGCTGGAGCTCGCCCTGGCGTCGCTCTGCGACGTGGCCGATCGCAACCTCGAGCTGTTCGACGCCCTCAGCCACGCCGAGGGCGACGCCGTCTTCCACGAGCGCAGCCGCCCGGCGCTGACGAGACAGGAGTTCACCGAGCCGGTGCAGCGCCTGCTGGTCGAGGGCGTCGCCGACGGGTCGCTGACCGTCGCCGACCCCAAGGAGGCCGCGACGGTGCTGTTCAACCTCGTCGGCCACACCTACCGCCACCTGCGCACCGGCCACGGCTGGTCGCCGGGGCGCGCGCGCCGGGCGGTGCTCGACCTCGCACTGCGCGGGGTGGTGGCGAGATGAGCACGGAGCTCGACCGGCGCGGCCTGGGGCTGCTCGGCGGCGGCCACCTGAGCGTGGATCTCTGCCAGGCGGCCGTGCCCGCCCTGCTGCCCTTCTTCATCGACCAGCGCGGATACTCGTTCGCGGCGGCCGGCGCGCTGGTGTTCGCCGCGACCGTCGGCTCCTCGCTGATCCAGCCGCTGTTCGGACACGCCGCGGATCGGCTCCAGCTGCCCTGGCTGATGGCTACAGGCGTGCTGATGGCCGGCGCCGGGATCGCGCTGGCCGGCGTCTCGGACAGCTACGCGCTGACCTTCGCGGCGATCGTGCTGTCCGGGATCGGCGTCGCGGCCTTTCACCCGGAGGGCGCGCGGCACGCGAACTTCGCGTCTGGCGCCAGCAAGGCCCAGGGCATGAGCCTGTTCGCTCTGGGCGGCAACGCCGGCTTCGCGCTCGGACCGGCCCTGACCACCGGCTGCGTGCTCCTGTTCGGGCTGTCCGGCACGCTGGTGCTGGCGCTGATCCCCGGCGTGGCGGGCGCGGTGCTGCTCGCGAAGTCGGGGCGCCTCCAGGGCCTGCGCGCACGCGGGGCGGCGGCCGCCAAGGCACGGCCGGACGCCGCGCGGCAGGATCGCTGGGGCGCGTTCGGCCGGCTCACGGCCGCGATCTCGCTGCGATCGTGCGTGCACTTCGGGCTGCTCGCCTTCGTGCCGGTCTGGTTCGTCACGACGCTCGGGACCTCCGAGGCCGGCGGCAACGCGGCCCTCACCGCGATGCTTGCCGCGGGCGCCGCGGGCACCCTGATCGGCGGGCGGATCGCCGACCGCATCGGGCGCCGCACGATCCTGATCGCCTGCCTGGCCCTCACGGCGCCGCTGCTGGCCGCCTTCATCGTGGCCCCTGTGGCGCTCGCGTTCCCGCTGGTCGCGCTGCTGGGCCTCGTCATCGTCGGCACGTTTGCGATCACCGTGGTGCTCGGCCAGGAGTACCTGCCGAACCGGCTCGGCATGGCGTCGGGGGTCACGCTGGGTGCGGCCATCGGCGTCGGCGGGGCGCTCGCGCCGCTGCTCGGCCTGCTCGCGGACGCCCACGGCATCGAGACGGCCCTGTGGGTGATCGCCGCGCTGTCGCTGCCGGCGGTCGTGCTCGCCCTGACGCTGCCGGCGGACTCCGGCGTCCGCGCGCTCCGTCAGGTTCCGAAGACGCGGTCTCCGGCGTCGCCCAGCCCGGGACGGATGTAGGCGTTCTCGTCCAGCTGGCGGTCGACCGCCGCCGTCCAGATCGGCACGTCCGGGTGGTGTTCCTCCACCGCCGCGAGCCCCTCGGGGGCCACGACCAGGCACACCAGCGCCAGCCGCCGCGCGCCGGCGCTGCGCAGCCGGTCGAGTGCGTGCACCGCGCTGCCCCCGGTCGCCAGCATCGGGTCGACCACGAACACGTGGGAGTCGGCGAGCCCGGGCGGCAGCCGCTCGTAGTAGTCGACCGGCCGGTGCTCCTCCTCGTCGCGATAGACGCCCACGTGGCCAACGCGGGCTCCCGGCAGCAGGCGCAGGAAGCCGTCGACCATGCCCAGCCCGGCGCGCAGCACCGGCACGATCGTGATCTCGCTCGGGAGCCGGCTGCCCGTCGCGGGCTCGAGCGGCGTCTGGACCTCGACCTCGCTGACCGGGAGGTCGCGCGCGGCCTCGACCGCGAGGATCGCCGACGCCTCGAACAGCGCCTGGCGGAACTCGCCATGGCCGGTGTCGCGGTCTCGCATCACGGTCAGCCGATCGGCGAGCACGGGATGGTCGACCACCACGAGGCGTTGCGTCATGGCGGGTACGCTAGCCGCATTGGCAGCACCACAGCGCAATCTCGAGACCAAGGCCCGTGACGCCCAGCCGGCGCGCTCGCTGGAGCTGGCGCTCGGCGTCGGCGCTGAGGACCGCGGGGAGATCGAGCAGCGCGACACCTACTTCGCCGGCACCGCGGGCCGCCTCAAGCTCCGCGAGCAGACGCCGGGGGAGTCCGAGCTGATCCAGTACCGCCGCGCGGACGCGGCCGGGCCCCGGGCCAGCGACTTCCGGATCGTGCCGGCCGCGGACGCCGACGCCCTGCGTGAGGCGCTCGACGCGGCGCTGGGAACGCTCGTCGTGGTCGAGAAGCGCCGCCGCCTGCTGCTCTGGGAGGGGGTGCGCATCCATCTCGACGAGGTCGAGGGCCTGGGTAGCTTCATCGAGCTCGAGGCGCCCGAAGAGGCTGGCGCGGAGGTGGCCAAGGTCGAGCGCCTGCGCTCCGAGCTCGAGATCGGCGCCCCGATCCCCGGGAGCTACTCCGACCTGCTGCTCGAGACCCCCGCGCTGCTGCTGAGCGCGGCCGAGGCGGCAATGCGCAACGCCTACGCGCCGCACTCGGGGTTCAAGGTCGGCGCCGCGCTGCGGGCCCCGAGCGGGGCCATCTACACGGGCGCCAACGTCGAGAACGCCTCCTACCCGCAGGGACAGTGCGCCGAGACCTCGGCGATCGGTGCGCTCGTAACGGCGGGCGAGACCGAGATCGCGGCGGTGGCGGTCGTGGCCGAGCAGATGGACGTCTGCCCACCCTGCGGCGGCTGCCGCCAGCGGCTCGCGGAGTTCGCCAAGCCCGATGCGCCGGTCTACCTGGGCTCGACGAAGACGATGACGGTCGCCGAGCTGCTCCCCTTGTCGTTCAGCCTCGATTCCGGCCCGGCGTGAGCTGGCGCGAGGCATCGCGCGTGCTGCTCGAACGCGCGGGCGGCCCACCGCGGGTGGGAGTGGTGCTGGGGTCGGGGCTCGGCGAGGTAGCCGACGCCGTGGAGGATCCCATCGTCGTGCCCTACGGGGATCTGCCCGGCTTTCCCAGGCCGGGCGTGGAGGGTCACGCCGGCCGCGCAGTGGCGGGCCGGATCGGGAGCGTGCCGGTGGTGGCGCTCCAGGGTCGCGCCCACCTCTACGAGGGAGTCGACCGCGAGCAGATCATCACGCCCGTGCGAGCCCTCAAGGCTGCCGGCGCCGAGATCCTGGTCCTGACCAACGCGGCCGGCTCTCTGCGCGCCGACCTGGCTCCCGGCAGCCTGATGCTGATCGAGGATCACATCAACGTGAGCGGGGTGAACGTGCTCACCGGGCCGAACGACGACGAGCTCGGCCCGCGCTTCCCGAGCATGCGCGACGCCTATGACCCCGATCTGCGCACGTCCATGCGCGTGGCGGCGCAGGAGCTGGGAATCGCGCTGACCGAGGGCGTCTACCTCGCGGTCAGCGGCCCCAGCTTCGAGACGCCCGCCGAGATCCGCGCCTTCCACACGATGGGCGCCGACGCCGTAGGCATGTCGACCGTCCACGAGACGCTCGTCGCACGCCACTGTGGGCTGCGCGTGGCCGGGGTCTCGGCGATCACCAACTTCGCCGAGGGGATGGGCGAGCAGGCGGTCAGCCACGAGCAGACGCTGCGCGATGCCGCCCGCGGCGCGGTCGACCTGGCTCCGCTGATCACCCGGTTCGTGAGCGACCTCTGAGGTGACCGGGTGCACATCGCCGAGCTGATCAGGCGCAAGCGCGACGGCGGCGAGCTGACCGACGCGGAGCTCGGGTTCCTGGTGCGCGGGATCGCCGACGGCACGCTCACGGACGCGCAGGTGGGGGCGCTGGCGATGGCGATCCTGCTGCAGGGGCTGAGCCCCGACGAGCGGATCGCCTTCACCCACCACAAGACGCACTCGGGGGACGTGCTCGACTGGTCCGACGCGGACCTGCCCGGTCCGGCGCTCGACAAGCACTCCACCGGAGGTGTCGGCGACAAGGTGAGCCTCCTGCTCGCCCCGATCGTGGCCGCCTGCGGCGGGGCGGTGCCGATGATCTCGGGTCGCGGCCTGGGCCACACCGGCGGCACGCTCGACAAGCTCGACTCGATCCCTGGCTACGACAGCACGCCGGACCTGGACGGCTTCCGGCGGGCGGTCGCGCGCACCGGCTGTGCGATCGTCGGCCAGACCGCCCAGCTGGCGCCCGCCGACCGCCGCCTCTATGCGATCCGCGATGCCACCGGCACTGTGGAGTCCCTGCCGCTGATCGTCGCGTCGATCCTGTCGAAGAAGCTCGCCGCCGGCCTGCACGCGCTGGTGATGGACGTGAAGGTGGGATCGGGCGCGTTCATGCCCGAGCGCGAGCAGGCCGACGAGCTGGCCCGTGCGATCGTCGAGGTGGCTCAGGGCAACGGGCTGCCCACCTCGGCGCTGCTGACCGACATGGATCGCGTGCTGGGGCGCACCGCCGGCAACGCGGTGGAGGTGCGCGAGTCGATCGCCCACCTCACCGGGGCCGGCAGCGACCCCCGTCTGCGCGAGGCAACGCTGGCGCTGAGCGCCGAGCTGCTGCGCCTGGGCGGTGTGGAACCCGACACGGACGCCGCGCGCGCGGCGGCCGAGCGCGCGCTCGACGGAGGCGCCGCCGCCGAGCGCTTCGGGGCGATGGTCGCGGAGCTGGGCGGCCCCGCCGACCTGGTGGAGGCGCCCGACCGCCACCTCGCCGCCGCTCCCGTCACGGTGGCGGCCGAGCCGGCGGAGGCTGGGACCGTGGCCTCCGTGGACGTGAGGGCGGTCGGCCTGGCGGTCGTCGCGCTCGGCGGCGGGCGGCTGCGCGAGACCGACCCGGTCGACCACTCCGTCGGGCTGACGGAGGTGGCCGCGCCCAGCGAGCAGGTGGCGCCCGGCGGGCGACCGCTGGCCCTGGTGCACGCGGGCGACGAGGAGGCTGCATGGCGCGCGGTCGAAGCGCTGCGAGCCGCCTACGTGCTCGGCGATCCGCCCGCTGCGGACCCGCCGGTCGTGCTCGAGGTGCTGCGGTGATCGCCAAGGCCGAACTGCACGTGCACCTGGAGGGCACTGCTCCGCCGGATCTGATCCGGCGAATCGCCGAGCGCAACGGCCTGGCCGTGCCGGACGGCCTGTTCGACGGGCCGCACCGCTTCGCCTACACCGACTTCCTCGACTTCCTGCGGGCCTACGACAGCGCGGCCAGCGTGATCCGGACCGGCGACGACTACCGCGACGTGACCTACGAGTACCTGGCGAGTTGCGCCCGCGACGGTGCCCTCTACGTGGAGCTGACCGCCTCGCCCGACCACGCCGCCCTGGTCGGGCTGAGCGACGAGGAGCACCTCGCCGGCATCGCGCGCGGCATCGACGACGCCAGGGCCGAGTACGGAATCGAGGGTCGCATCCTGATCTCGGCGGTGCGCAACTTCGGCGTGGAGCAGGCGCTGCGCGTGGCCCGCTATGCCGCCGAGGTCCCGCACCCGTACGTCGTGGGCTTCTCGATGGCGGGCGACGAGGAGAACTACCCCGCCGGCGACTACGCGGGAGCGTTCGAGATCGCGGCCGCGGCCGGGCTCGGCTGCACGGTGCACGCCGGCGAGTGGGCCGGTGCGGACAGCGTGCGCGCGGCACTCGGGCTGCCGGTCACGCGCATCGCCCACGGCGTGCGCTCGATCGAGGATCCCGCCTTGGTCGGCGAGCTCGCCGAGCGCGGCATCGTGCTCGAGTGCTGCCCGACCAGCAACGTAGTGCTGGGCGCCTTCCCGACCTACGAGGCCCACCCGCTCCCGCGGCTCGTGGAGGCCGGCGTGAGGGTCACGCTCGGCTCCGACGACCCGCCCTATTTCGGCGCCTCGATCGGCGGCGAGTACCAGGTTTGCGCCGAGCGCTTCGGGTTCGACGACCAACTGCTGAGGGGGATTACGAGGACCGCGCTGGAGGCCGCATTCTGCGACGAGCTGCTCAAAAGCAGCTTAATAAGCAAGGTGTAACCTCGGGCCGTCTTCGGCCCCTCCGGGGGCCCCGCCAAAGAGGGAGATTTTCATCGTGAGTAGGACGTTCCGGCTTCTGATCCTGGCGCTCGTAGCCGCATTCGCACTCGGCATGGTGGCCTGCGGTGGCGACGACGACGACGACGGAGGCGGCGACGGAGGTGGCACCAGCGAGGAGCCTGCTGGCAAGGCGATCAAAGCCGGCGTGATCACCGACATCGGCGGTCTGAACGACCGCGGCTTCAACTTCCTCGCGAACAAGGGGCTCGAGCGGGCCAAGTCTGAGCTCGGGATCGAGGGTCGCGTGCTGATCTCCGACCAGAACAGCGACTACATCCCGAACCTGACCACGCTCGCCCAGCAGAAGTACGACATCGAGGTCGCGAACGGCTTCCTGATGGCCGACGCGGTTAACGCCGTGGCCACCCAGATCCCGACCGCGAAGATAGCGATCATCGACTTCTCGGCAGCCGGCCTCAAGGACAAGCCGGACAACGTGCTCGGGCTCCTCTTCAAGGAGCAGGAGGGTGGCTACCTGGTCGGCTACCTCGCCGGTCTGTGGGCGAAGGACAACGACGCCACCACGATCTCGACCGTAGGTGGCCAGAAGATCCCGCCGGTCGACCACTACATCGCCGGCTTCCAGGCCGGCGCGAAGGCGGCCAACCCGGATCTCGAGTTCCTCAACGCCTACTCGCAGGACTTCATCGACCCGGCCAAGTGCAAGGAGATCGCGCTCGATCAGATCGCGAAGGGGTCGAAGGTCGTCTTCCAGGTGGCTGGCCAGTGTGGCCTCGGTGCGCTGGACGCCGCCAAGGAGAAGGGCGTGCAAGGCATCGGGGTGGACGCCGACCAGGCGTACCTGGGCGAGCACGTGCTGACCAGCGCCCTGAAGAGGGTCGACGTGTCCGTGTTCAAGGCGATCAAGTCCGTCCAGGACGGGACCTTCAAGGGCGGCACCGACGACATCGCCACGGTGGCGAACGGCGGCGTCGGGATCGGCAAGCTCAGCGCGGAGGGCGAGCCGTACGCCGACCAGATCAAGAAGATCCAGGATCAGATCGCCGCCGGCGAGATCAAGGACATTCCCGACACGGTCAAGTAACGGGTAGGTTCCAACTCGGTGAGCGCCGAAGCACACGCTCTCGAGCTCCGGGGCATAACGAAGCGGTTCGGTCCCGTCGTGGCAAACGACGGGATCGACTTCGACTTGCGCCCGGGTGAGGTGCACGCGCTGCTTGGTGAGAACGGCGCCGGCAAGTCGACGCTGATGTCGATCCTGTACGGGCTCTACCACCCGGACGAGGGTGAGATCCACGTGAACGGCGAGCTGGTTCGCGTCGAGTCGCCCTCGAACGCGATCGAGCTCGGCATCGGCATGGTGCACCAGCACTTCATGCTCGTGCCGGTCATGACCGTGACCGAGAACATCGTGCTCGGCGGCGAGCCGCGGCGCCGCGGCGGGCTGCTCGACGCGCGGGAGGGCGCGCGCCGGGTGAAGGAGCTGTCCGAGCGCCACGGCCTGGCGGTGGACCCCGAGGCCCTGATCGAGGACGTGACGGTGGGTGCCCAGCAGCGCGTCGAGATCCTCAAGACGCTCTACCGGGACGCGCGCATCCTCGTGCTCGACGAGCCGACAGCGGTGCTGACCGCGCAGGAGACGGCCGAGCTGTTCGAGGTGCTGCGCTCGCTGCGCGCGGACGGGGTGGCGATCGTGTTCATCAGCCACAAGCTCGGCGAGGTGCTCGAGATCGCCGACCGCGTCACCGTCCTGCGGCGGGGCAAGCGGATCGACACGGTGTCCACCGCCGGGGCCACCGAGCAGAGCCTCGCTCGCCTGATGGTCGGGCGCGACGTGCTGCTGCGGGTGGACAAGGCGGAGATCGAGCTGGGGGCGCCCGTGCTCGAGGTCGAGGACCTGCACGTGCGCGACGACCGCGAGCTCGAGTCGGTGAGGGGCGTGTCGCTGGCCGTGCGCGGGGGCGAGATCGTGGCCCTCGCGGGCGTGGACGGCAACGGCCAGCACGAGCTGGTCGAGGCGATCGCCGGCCTGCGCAAGGCGGACTCCGGGCGTGTGGTGATCGCCGGGCAGGATGTCTCCGGCCACGGCGTTCGCGTCACCAGCGACGCGGGAGTCGCGCACATCGCCGAGGACCGCCAGCTGCGCGGCCTGGTGCTGGACTTCACGCTTGCCGAGAACCTCGCCCTGCGCGATTACCGCTCGCCGCCGCTGTCGCGGCACGGCTGGCTGAACACCGGCCACATCACCGCGCGCGCCCGCGACCTGCTGAAGGAGTTCGACGTTCGCGGCGGCGGCGCCGGCACGCTGGCCGCCTCGCTCTCCGGCGGCAACCAGCAGAAGGTCTGCATCGCCCGCGAGATCGCCAGCAACCCGCACCTGCTGATCGCCCACCAGCCCACGCGCGGGCTCGACGTGGGAGCGATCGAGTTCGTACACCGGCGCCTCGTGGCGGAGCGCGACAAGGGCCGGGGGATCCTGCTCGTGTCGCTCGAGTCCGAGGAGGTGCGGTCGCTGGCCGACCGCATCCTCGTGATCTACGAAGGGCGGATCGTCGGCGAGTTCCCACCAGACGCCACCGAGGAGGAGCTCGGCTTCGCGATGACCGGCGGCCTGGGCCGGGCCGCGTGAGCGAGCCGCTCGCCGCCTCGGACGAGGCCGTCGCGGGCACCCCGGCGAGCCGGCTGGCCGCCTACATCCGCGGCGGCGGCGTGGTGGTGCCGGTGCTGACCGCCCTGCTTGCGTTCGCGATCGGTGGGCTGGTCGTGCTGATCACCGGGAACGACCCGATCGCCACCTACAAGGCGATCTTCGAAGGCACCGGCCTGCAGTGGCTGTTCCCATGGGTGACCGGCGACGAGCGCGTGACGGCGGCGCTGAACTTCCAGCAGACGCTGATCCTCACGACCCCGCTGATCCTGCTCGGCCTGGCCGTGGCGTTCGCCTTCCGGGCCGGCCTGTTCAACATCGGCGGGCAGGGCCAGTACACCGTCGGCGGCATCGCGGCGGTGTGGGTGGGGTCCTCGTTCGCGGGGATGCCCGGGTTCCTGCACATCGTGCTCACGATCGTGGCCGCCTGCCTGGCTGGAGCGATCTGGGCCGGAATCGCCGGCCTGCTCAAGGCGACCGTCGGGGCCAACGAGGTGATCTCGACGATCATGCTCAACTACATCGCGCTCTGGCTCGGCGTGTACCTGTTCGCCCAGGGCGGCCCGCTCCAGAACGATCGTGACCAGAGCCTGCCGGTCTCGAACGACATCGTCGAGTCGGCGCACCTGCCGGTCTTCTGGGGCGACCCGGTGCTGCAGGGGTTGCACATCGGCCTGTTCATCTCGCTGGTGGCGGTGGTCGTGTTCTGGCTGATCCTCAACCGCTCCACGACGGGCTACGAGGTGCGCGCGGTCGGGCTCAACCCTGAAGCGGCTCGCTACAGCGGCATGAGCGTGTCGAAGAACTACGTGCTCGTGATGGCGATCTGCGGGCTGTTCGCGGGCCTCGCCGGCTCGCTGGACGTGCTCGGCTGGCAGTTCCGGCTCGCGACCAACGACATCCAGATCGGTCAGCTGGGCTTCCTCGGCATCGCCGTGGCGCTGCTCGGCCGCAACACCGCTGTCGGGACCGTGGCCGCCGCCCTGCTGTTCGGTGCGCTGCTGAGCGGCACCTCCCAGCGCAACCTGGACCCGACGATCTTCGAGCCCCAGCTGGCCTCGAACCTCACGCTGATCATCCAGGGGCTGGTCGTGCTGATCGTGTCCGCCGACGTGCTGGTGCTCACCATGCTCAGGCGCGCGCGCCGGATCGTGCCCGGCAGGGGGCGCGTGCCGCCCGCCACGCAGGAGAGCGACGCGTGAGCGCGGCGACGATGGCCCCCGCGCGGGCCGGACTGAGCGCGAAGCAGATGGGCTGGGCCGGCGTGGTGCTCGGGGTGATCGCGTGGTACGTGACGCTGCCGCCGCTGCTGGTGCGCACGCCGCTGCCGTCGTTGCTGTTGGGGGCGGTCGCGGTCGCCGCCGGCGTTGCCACAGTGCGAGCCGGCGAGCGCCGGCTCGGGCGCGGCGCGGTCTTCGCGGGCGTAGTCGGCGTGATCGGCGCGGTGGTCGCCACCCAGTCTGGCGAGGCCAACCTGGAGCGCGTGTTCGTCTGGTCGGCGCTGTTCGCCGCGACGCTGCGCTTCGCCACGCCGCTGCTGCTCGGCGCGCTCGGCGGGATCATGTCCGAGCGCAGCGGGGTCATCAACGTCGGCCTCGAGGGCATGATGCTGATGGGCGCGTTCTTCGGGATCTTCGGCGCCGACCTGCTCGGCTCGTGGCTCCTCGGCGCGCTCGTCGGGGTCGCCGCCGGCGGGTTGATGGGGCTCGTGCACGCCGTGTTCTCGATCGCGTTCCGCGCGGACCAAGTCGTCAGCGGCGTGGGGGTGAACCTGCTTGCGGCGGGCGCGACGGGGTACGTCTTCGTCGCTCACTACGGCTCGGAGGGCACGCCCGGCGACGTGCCGCGCGCGCCCGAGGTGACGCTGCCGCTGATCGAGGACATCCCGTTCGTCGGCGAGGTGATCGGTCAGATGAACGTGCTGATCTGGGTGGCGCTGCTGCTGGTCCCGCTGGTGGCGCTGTACCTGTTCCGCACGCCCGGCGGTTTGCGCCTGCGCTCGGTCGGCGAGAAGCCGCGTGCCGCCGACAGCGTCGGCATCCCGGTACTGCGCACGCGCTACCTGGCGGTGATCGCTTCGGGCTGCCTGGCCGGACTGGGAGGCGTGTACCTGTCGGTGGCGCTAGTGGGCTCGTTCAACGAGGGCATGACGGCGGGGCGCGGGTTCATCGCCCTCGCGGTCGTGATCTTCGGCTCGTGGCGGCCCTACATGGCGCTCGCCGGCGCCTGTCTGTTCGGCTTCTCGAGCGCACTCGCGCAGCGCCTGCCGGCGTTCTCGGAGCAGCTCGCCATCCTCTTCCAGGCGCTGCCCTACCTGCTCGTCCTGGTAGTAGTGGCCGGGCTGATTGGGCGCTCCCGGCCGCCGGCCGCCATCGGCGTGCCCTACGTTAAGGAGTAGCTGTGGCCGTCTCACGCATCGCGCTCGCCAACCATGCCGAGGAACAGGCTGGTGGGCGGCTGAGCGACGAGGTCGAGCTCTACCAGCGCACCTACAGCACGTTGCTGCGGTCGAGCGGCGAGACCGCGCTGCGCGTGCTCGAGTCGTCGCACCGGGCGATGGGGTCCAGCCTGCACCCGCTGGCCGCCAGCGACGAACCGGACCTGGGCGCCTTCATCTACGCGATCCGGCGGCTGCCCGACGCGATCGCCGGGGCCGACCTCGTGATCATGGGCCAGGAGGCCGAGGTCTTCGCGCGCAACGGAATCCAGATCGAGGACTGGGACGAGGCCGACGCACCCGCCCGGCGGCGGCGCTGGCACGACAGCGGCGAGGGCATGCACGCCGTGCTGCTGGCTAGCGCCTCCGACGTGGACGACCTGATCCCCACGCTGGTGGCCTTCCAGATCGAGTGGAACAAGCTGCGGGTGCGCCAGCGCGCCGCCGGCTGGCCGCCCGAGCAGGCGCCGTCGCCCGAGGACTGCGCCCAGGCACTGGGCGGCTCGGCCGAGGACTGGTCGCGCCTGCGCGAGGCATGGGGGGCGCGCTTCGACGAGCGGCTCAGCCTGATCGCGGAGCGCAGGATGAACCTGCGCGTGCGCATGCTCGGCGGCACCCAGGTCGGGTACGCCCGCATGACGCGACGCTGGTGGACGCCGGTGCACACGCGGCTCGCGGAGGAGGGCCTGACCGACCGGCCCGTCTACCTGGTCAGCTCGAACACCCACAGCCTGGTGAACATCGCGACCGGCGTCGCGGCCGAGCGCGAGGCTTCGCTGGTCGAGTTCGTCGAGACGCTGCCGGAGAGCGACATTCTGCGCGAGGAGCTGGCGGCCTTCCGGGAGGGCCGTACCGAGGGGTCGTGGGAGAACTTCCTCTACTTCGTGGCGCGGCTCTACTTCGACTCGCACGGGGAGGAGGGGCGCGCGGCCAGGCGGCGCTCGGAGCAGGAGAGCGGGGTCTCGCACCTCCCGTCCAAGACGGCCCTACGCGTGCCGGCGCAGATCATCCCGCTGGCGAAGCTGCATCCCGAGCGGCTCGACTCGCGACTGGGTGAGGTCGACGCCGAGGCGCTGGCCGAGAGCGAGGCGGTGGTGGTCAACATCGACTACCCGCTCGGCCTGGCGGCGTACAACATCCTGCGCGAGGTGGCCGTCGACAGCGCGGCGCTGCGCGGCGTCTACGTGCTGGGCAAGGCGGCGACCCTGAACGCGGACGTGGGCGACGTGATGATCTCGAGCGTCGTCCACGACGAGCACTCGGGCTCGACCTACTGGCTCGACAACGCGTTCAGCGTCGACGACCTGGCCGGCGACCTGCGCTTCGGCAGCGGCCTGGACAACCAGCGCGCCGTGACCGTCAAGAGCACCTTCCTGCAGAACCGCGCCTACCTCGACTTCTACTACCGCGAGGCGTTCACGGTCGTGGAGATGGAGGCCGGGCCGTACTGCAACGCCCTCTACGAGATCGCCGACGCCGATCGCCATCCCGTCGGCGAGGCGGTCAACTTCTCGAAGTTGCCGCTCGACTTCGGGATCATCCACTACGCCTCCGACACGCCGTACACCCAGGCCCGCACGCTGGGCGCTCGCGGCCTCAGCTACTACGGGATGGACTCGACCTACGCGTCTTCGTTGGCGATTCTGAGGCGCATCCTGCGGCTGGAGGGCGCGCTGGACTAGTCCACGGGCGCAGCCGCGGCCACCAGCCCGGGACGTTGCGCCGGTACTCCTCGTACTCGCGTCCGAAGCGCTCCGCGAGCGTCGGCTGCTCGTAGCCGTACACGAACGCCGCCACCGCGGCCATGAACACCAGCGCGTACAGCAGCAGCCCGGGCAGGCCGAGCAGCGCGGCCTGGCCCACGATCGTCGCCGTCACCGCCACGTACATCGGGTTGCGCACGTAGCGGTAGAAGCCGCCCACCACCAGGTGCTCGGGCGGCGCCACCGGCGCCGGCGTGCCGATCCCCTCGACCACGAACCGGCCGAATGCGCTCACCAGCACCGCGGCTCCCGCGGCAATCAGCGCCGTGCCGACGACCTGCAGCACCGGGCCCGGGTCGGTCGAGTCCCACCCGGTCAACAGCCACGGAACCAGCCCCGCCGTCACACCCGGCGCGATCAGCAGGAAGACCAGGCTTCCCGCCGCCGCACGGGCGCGGGTCATGCTCCGATCGGATGCCAGGCGGTCTTGAGCTCGACGACCGCCTCGAGCCGCGTCAGCGCGTCGGCCACCGCGGCGTCGTAGGAGCGCGTCGGCTCGGCGTGGCGCACCCGCGTGACGCTCTCCGCGGCCAGCTCGTCGATCTCCGCCGCGAGCGCTGGGTCGGCGGCGTTCACGATCGCGTTCAGCCCGGGGTGGCCCGCCAGCGCCTCGGTCAGCTCCGCGCGCCGCCCGGACAGCAGGTTCACCACGCCGCCCGGCACGTCGGACACGCCCAGCACCTCGCCCAGGTCCAGGCCGCCCAGGGGGGCCGGCTCGGACAGGATCGCGACCACGGTGTTCCCCGCCGCCAGCGCCGGCGCGAGCTCGGCCACCAGGCCGAGCAGCTCGGGCCGATCGGGAGCCACCACCCCGACCACCCCGGTTGGCTCGGGCAGGGAGAACGACAGGAACGGCGCCGCCACGGGGTTCACGCCCCCGAGCACGGCGGCGAGCTTGTCCGTCCAGCCGGCGTAGTGCACCAGCACGTCGATCGCCGCCTCGACCTCGGACCGCTCGACCGTGAAGTCGGCGGCGCGAGACTCCAGCGCCTCGGCGGCCCGATAGAGGATCTGGCCGCGGTTGTACGCCGTGCGCGCGGCCCACGGGCCGGCGGCCTTGCGCGCCGCCGCGACCGCGTCGCGCACGTCCTTGCGCGAGCCGCGCGGCACGTTGCGGTCGCCGTGGCGGTCGTAGCGCCCCGACTCGGAGCGCACGAACGCGCCGCCCACGTAGAGCTTGTACGTCTTGGGTACGGCGAGCCGGCTCACGAGACCCGCAGGTACGGCCGCAGGCCGGCCGGGCCGCCCTCGCGCCCGAAGCCGCTCTCCTTGTAGCCGCCGAACGCCGCGGTCGGGTCGAAGTGGTTGTAGGTGTTCTGCCAGACGACGCCCGCCTCCAGCGCGCGCGCCACCTCGAAAGCCTTCGCACCCTTGTCGGTCCAGATGCCGGCGGCCAGGCCGTAGGTCGAGTTGTTCGCCTTCTCGATCGCCTCGGCCTGCGTGCGGAACGTGAGCACCGACACCACCGGGCCGAAGATCTCCTCGACCGCGATCCGGTGGGCCGGCGCGACCTCGGTGAACAAGGTCGGGGCGAACCACCAGCCGCGCTCGGGCAGCTCGCAGGCAACCGAGCGGCGCACGGCGCCCTCCTCCTCGCCGGCGGAGACCAGCGATCGGATGCGCTCGAGCTGCGCGGCGGAATTGATGGCGCCGACGTCGGTGTTCTTGTCGAGTGGGTCGCCTACGCGCAGGCGCCCCATTCGCTCCCAGAGCTTGCCGATCACCACGTCGGCCACGCTCTCCTGGATCAGCAGGCGCGAGCCGGCGCAGCACACGTGCCCCTGGTTGAAGAAGATCCCGTTGACGATTCCCTCGACGGCCTGGTCGAGCGCCGCGTCCTCGAAGACGATGTTGGCCGACTTGCCGCCCAGCTCGAGCGTCAACGACACGCCACGCCCGGCGAGCGCGGCCTGGATGTCCTTGCCGACGCCCGTCGAGCCCGTGAAGGCGACCTTGTCGATGTCGGGCTCGCGCACCAGCGCGGCGCCGGCGGCGCCGTCGCCGGGCACGATGCCGACCACGCCGGGCGGCAGCTCGGCCTCCTGGAGGATCTCGGCCAGCAGCAGCGCGGTCAGCGGCGTGGTCTCGGCCGGCTTGAGCACCGACGTGTTGCCACACGCGAGCGCTGGGGCGAGCTTCCAGGCCGCCATCAGCAGCGGGAAGTTCCAGGGCACGATCTGGGCGGCCACGCCGAGCGGCTCGACCTGCCTGCCGCCGACCCCGTAGGAGAGCTTGTCCGCCCAGCCCGCGTAGTAGAAGAAGTGGGCGGCGGCCAGCGGCACGTCGATGTCGCGCGACTCCCGCACCGGCTTGCCGCCGTCCATCGACTCGACGATCGCCAGCTCGCGGGCGCGCTCCTGGATCAGCCGGGCGATGCGGAACAGGTACTTGGAGCGCTCGAGCCCGGACAGCGCGGCCCAGGCGGGCTGCGCGCGACGGGCCGCCTCCACGGCGCGGCGCACGTCCGCCGCGCCCGCGAACGCCACCTCGGCGACCGGCTGCTCGGTGGCCGGGTTGAGCGTGGGCACGCGCGTGCCGTCGGTCGGGTCGCGGAACTCGCCGTCTATGAACAAGCCGTAGCTGTCGCGCAGCCGCACGTGCTCGGGCGACTCCGGGGCGGGGGCGTAGTCCCAGACGATGCTGGCGTGCGCGAGCGTTCGATCTCATTCCTTGGAGAAGTCCTCCGGCCGCGAGTAGCGCCCGGTCTGGGTCTTTTGATACTGCATCAGCAGGTCGTTGAGCAGCGAGGACGCGCCGATGCGGAAGCGGTCGGGCGTGAGCCACTCGTCGCCGAGCGTCTCCTTCACGAGCACCAGCCGGTGCAGTGCCGCCTTGCTCGTCGAGACGCCGCCGGCCGCCTTCATGCCGACGGCGCGGCCGCTGCGCTCCGCGTAGTCGCGGATCGCCTCGAGCATGACCAGGACCACGCCCGGGGTGGCGCCGCTGGCCGCCTTGCCGGTGGAGGTCTTGATGAAGTCCGCGCCGGCCTCCATGGAGATCATCGAGGCGTGGCGGACGTGGTCGTAGGACCCCAGCTCGGCGGTCTCGATGATCACCTTGAGGTGGGCGTCGCCGCAGGCCTCCCTGACGCGGACGATCTCCTCCATAACGCGGTGGTCGTCGCCGGTCAGGAATGCCTCGCGCGAGATCACCATGTCGATCTCGTCGGCGCCCGCGGCCACCGCCTCCTCCGTGTCGCGCAGCTTCACGTCGAGCGAGGCCTGCCCCGAGGGGAACGCGGTGGCCACGGAGGCGGCGTGCACGCCCGTGCCCTCCAGCGCCTCGCGCGCCACACCGACCAGCGCCGGGTAGACGCAGACCGCGGCGCAGGACGGCACCTCGGGCATCGTCGGCGCCGGGCAGACGGCCTTGGCGCACAGGTGTCGCACCTTGCCGGCCGTGTCGGCGCCCTCGAGCGTCGTCAGGTCGACCATCGAGACCGCGAGCCGGATGCCCTGCTGCTTGGCGGTGGTCTTGATCGAGCGCTTGCCGAGCGTGGCGGCGCGCTCCTCGATTCCCACGCGGTCCACGTGCGGAAGTCGGCGGATCACGTCTCCCAGTATGGCGTGAGCGGATCCGCTCGACATAATCGCTCGCAATGCGTCGTGCGGTGGTGATCGTCCTCGATGCCTGCGGCGTCGGGGCGCTGCCGGATGCCGATACCTACGAGGGCGACGCGGGCTCCAACACGCTCGGGCACCTGGCCGAGCGCGTTGGCGGCCTGGACCTGCCGGCGCTGCAGCGGCTGGGCCTCGGCTCGATCCTCCCGCTGCGCGGGGTGCCGTTGGCGGAGCAGCCGGTCCTGCACGGCCGGCTGGCGCCGCTCGGCCCGGGCAAGGAGTCGACGACGGGTCACTGGGAGCTGATGGGGGTCGTTCCCGAGGCGCCGCTGCCGACGTATCCGCGCGGCTTTCCGCCAGAGGTGATCGAGGCGCTCGAGGACGCGACGGGCCGGCGCTTCTGCTGCAACCGGCCGTTCAGCGGGACCGAGGTGCTCGACGCGTTCGGCGCCCACCATCTCGAGACGGGCGAGCTGATCCTCTACACCTCTGCCGACTCGGTCCTGCAGATCGCGGCGCACGTGGACGTGCTCGACGAGCCCGGCCTGTACGGCGTGTGCGAGGCCGCGCGCGAGGCGATGGACGGCGACCACCGGGTAGGGCGCGTGATCGCACGGCCGTTCGAGGGCGCGCCGGGCGCGTTCGTGCGGCGCGAGGGGCGGCGCGACTACGCGGCGCCGCCGCCGGGGCGCTCCTACCTCGAGGAGCTGCAGGACGCGGGCGTGGCGGTGCACGGCGTGGGCAAGGTGCGCGACCTGTTCGCCGGCGTGGGGATCGACGTGAAGCACGAGGCGAGCAACAACGCGAAGGGGATCGCAGCCACGACCGAGCTGATGCGCGAGCTCGAGGGCGGGCTGATCTTCGTGAACCTCGTGGACACCGACCAGGTCTACGGCCACCGCAAGGACGTGGAGGGCTTCCACGCCGCGCTGCGGGAGATCGACGCGGCGCTCGCGGGGTGGCTGGAGCTGCTGCGCCCGGACGACCTGCTCGTGCTGACGGCCGACCACGGGGTGGACCCCGACGCGCCGCACACCGACCACACGCGCGAGTACGCGCCGCTGCTCGCGGTTTTCGAGGGCCACGGCGGGCGCCGCCACGACGGCCCGATGGCCGACGTGGGCGCGAGCGTGCTTCGATGGCTTGCCGACCGCGACGCGCCCGAGCTGCCCGGACGGTCGTTCGTGTGACACGCGCTCACGCCGCCGGGCGTGGGCGCGCCGCCGCGATGAAGCGCTCGAGCCGGTCCGCGTCGAGGGCGAAGTCCGGCCCGGGACGCAGCCCGGAGCACACGTCGAGGCCGAACGGCCCGACCGTCTCGACGGCCGCGCGGGCGTTCTCGGGACGCAGGCCGCCGGCCAGGTAGAGCGGCACGTCGATCGCCTCGCGGATGCGGCGGCTGATCTCCCAGTCGTGTCGGCGGCCCGTGCCGCCGAGCTCCTTGACCTCCAGCGCCGGGTTGCCGGAGTCGAGCAGGATCGCGTCCACCGCGGGCGCGAGCGCGACCGCCTCGTCCACCGACTCCGGCCCGGTCACGTGAACGACCTGGACGAGCTTGACGCCGGGCAGCGCGTGACGCAGCTCGGCGTGTGCGCCGGGCGGGAGCGCGTCCACCAGCTGAAGCGCGCGCGCCTCGATGGCGCGGTTCTGCTCCACGATCGCCTCGGCGGAGGTCAGGCTGGTCAGCAGGAAGGCGTCGATCCCGGGCGGCACGGCTGCGGCGATCTCGGCGGCCCGAGCGTCCGAGATCACGCCGGGCCCGCTCGGCATCTCGGACACCAGGCCGAGGGCCGAGGCGCCCGCCTCGATCGCCATCCAGGCCTCCTCGACGCTGGCGATGCAGCAGACCTTGACCCGGGGATGCGTGGACGGCTTCACGACGGGACGACAATCTACGCTCAGGCGGTGCGGCGAGTTTGCGTCTTCTGTGGTTCCAGCCCTGGCGCCCGCCCGGCCTACGCCGAGGCGACCGCGGAGCTGGCGCGCGTGCTGGTGGCCGAGGGCATCGGGGTGGTCTACGGCGGCGCCCGGGTCGGGCTGATGGGCGTGCTCGCCGACACGGTGCTGGCCGAGGGCGGGGAGCCGATCGGCGTGATGCCGAAGGGGCTCGTGGACAAGGAGATCGCGCACACCGGGATCGCGGACCTGCGCGTGGTGGGCTCGATGCACGAGCGCAAGGCGCTGATGGCGGACCTGTCCGACGCGTTCGTCGCGCTGCCCGGAGGGCTGGGGACGCTCGAGGAGCTGTTCGAGGTCTACACGTGGTCGCAACTCGGGTTCCACCGCAAGCCGTGCGCGCTGCTCGACGTGGAGGGGTACTACGCAGGCATCACCGAGTTCCTCGACCACGCGGTGCGGGAGCGCTTCCTGCGCGAGGAGTCCCGGGCGACCCTGGTCGTCGAGAGCGATCCGCGCGCGCTGGTCGAGCGGCTGCGCTCGTTCGAGCCGGGCGCGGTGCGGACCAAGTGGATCGACCGCGAGGAGACGTAGACCTGGGCGCGGCGGCGGACCCGGTGACGGTCGTGCGGGCGCGCGTCATGCACGTGCCCCGCGACCCGTTCGCTCACGGGAGCGCCGCGCTCGAATGCTTCGACGACGGGGCGGTGGCGTTCGCGGAGGGGCGAATCCTGGCGACCGGGTTCTTCCCCCAGGTGGGGGCCCCGTACCCGGAGGCCACCATCGTCGACGCCCGCGACGCCCTGCTGCTCCCCGGCCTGGTCGACACGCACGTGCACTGGCCCCAGCTCGGCGTCGTCGGGGCTATGGGGCTGGAGCTGCTCGAGTGGCTGCGCGATCGAACGCTGCCCGAGGAGACGCGCCTCGCCGACCCCGCCTACGCGGGCGCGCTCGCGCGCGACTTCGTGCACGGACTGGCCGCCAACGGCACGACCACCGCGCTCGTGTTCGGCTCCCACTTCCCGGTCGCCCAGGAGCTGTTCTTCGGCGAGGCCGAGCGCAGCGGCCTGCGCATCGCCAGCGGCCTGGTGGTCTCCGACCGCGACCTGCTCCCGGAACTGCGCCTGACCCCCGACGCCGCCTACGACGCCGGTCTCGAGCTGGCTCAGCGCTGGCACGGCCGTGGCCGCCTGCGCTACGCCGTCACGCCGCGTTTCTCGATCTCGTGCTCGGAGCCGATGCTGGAGTCCTGCGGGGCGCTCGCGTCCGAGCTCGATGGCGCCCTCGTGACCAGCCACGTCAACGAGAGCGCCGACGAGGTGCAGGCCGTCGCGGATTGGTTCCCCTGGGCGGGCGACTACCTGCACACCTACGAGCGCCACGGCCTGGTCGGCCCCGACACGGTGCTGGCGCACGACGTGCACGTCACCGACGGCGAGCTCGCCCGCCTCGCCGGCGTTCGAGCGTGCGTCGCGCACTGCCCCTCGAGCAACGCGTTCCTCGGCAGCGGCATCTTCCCGATGCACCGGCACCTCGAGAGCGGTGTGCGCTTCGCGCTCGGCACCGACATCGGGGCCGGCACGGGGCTGTCGGTGCTCAAGGAGGCGCTGATGTCCTACCAGGTGCAGATGCTCGCGCCCGACCCGGTCCGGCTCGCGCCCGCTCACCTGCTCTGGCTGGCCACACGCGCCGGGGCGCTGACGCTCGGGCTCGGCGACAGCCTCGGCGATCTGGCCCCGGGCCGCTGTGCCGACTTCGTCCTCCTGAGGCCGCCGGCCGGGGGGACGCTCGAGGCGGCGCTCGCCCGCAGCGACTCCGCGGACGACGCGCTCGGCGCCGTCCTGGCGCTCGCGCGCGAGGAGAGCGTGGCCGAGGTACGCGTCGCCGGGTCCCCTGTCTACACTCGCCCGCGATGACGGGCGCGCGTATCGGGGACATCCTCGTCCAGCCGGACGAGCTGGCGCACCGCGTGCGCGAGCTGGCCAAGGAGATCTCCACCGACTACGCCGGGCGCGACCTGCTCCTGATCGGCGTGCTCAAAGGCGCCGTGTTCTTCCTGTCCGACCTGATGCGCCACCTCGAGGTGGACTGCGAGGTCGACTTCATGGCCGTGTCCTCGTACGGGTCGTCCACCGACTCGTCGGGGATCGTGCGCATCCTGAAAGACCTCGACGCGCCGATCGAGGGCCGCGACGTCCTGATCGTCGAGGACATCGTCGACTCGGGCCTGACGCTCTCCTACCTGTTCCGGATGCTGCGGGCGCGCAACCCGGCCACGCTCGAGGTCTGCGCCCTGCTCACCAAGCCAGAGCGGCGCGAGGTGGACCTGCCGATCCGTTACGTGGGCTTCGAGATACCGAATCGCTTCGCGATCGGGTATGGGCTGGACCATGCAGAGCGCTTCCGCAACCTCCCATACGTAGCCGTGCTGGAGGGCGAAAACGGCTAAGAAGGGCGCTACACCACTGCTACGCTGTGGTTTCACCCGTGGCGCACTTGAGACGAAACTTCGTGCGGTGCGTACTGGTCTGAGCTGAGGCTCATCGTGAGCAGATTCTTCAAGAGCGCTGCGTTTCCAATTCTGATCGTCGTGGTTCTGGCGTTCTTCGCCCAGAAGCTGATCAGCCCTGGGAAGACCCAGCAGGACCCGGTCTACTCGCAGTTCCTCAACCAGGTCGACGACGGCCAGGTCAAGAAGGTCACGCTCCAGACGAAGAACAACCGGATCGACGTCGAGCTCAAGGGCAACGGCCGCAAGTACCAGACGGCCTATCCGGACAACACCGAGCAGAACCTGATCAATCAGCTGCGCGCCGAGGACATCCCGATCGACGTCAAGGCGAAGGGCGGATCGGGCTGGCTCACGGCCCTCACGTACATCCTGCCGTTCGTGATCTTCCTGCTGTTCTGGCTGTTCATCATCAACCAGATGCAGGGCGGCGGCTCGAAGGTCATGTCCTTCGGCAAGTCGCGCGCCAAGCGAATGTCGGTGGACGCTCCCAAGATCACGTTCCGCGACGTCGCCGGCGTGGACGAGGCGGTGGAGGAGCTCCACGAGATCAAGGAGTTCCTGGAGAACCCGAAGAAGTTCCAGGCGCTCGGAGCGCGGATCCCCAAGGGGGTGCTGCTCTACGGCCCGCCGGGCACCGGCAAGACGCTGCTTGCTCGCGCGGTCGCCGGCGAGGCCGGCGTGCCGTTCTTCTCGATCTCGGGATCCGACTTCGTCGAGATGTTCGTCGGCGTCGGCGCCTCGCGCGTCCGCGACCTGTTCGAGCAGGCCAAGCAGAACTCCCCGTGCATCATCTTCATGGACGAGATCGACGCGGTCGGCCGCCATCGCGGCGCCGGTCTCGGAGGCGGTCACGACGAGCGCGAGCAGACGCTCAACCAGCTGCTCGTTGAGATGGACGGCTTCGAGATGAAGGACAACATCATCTTGATCGCCGCCACCAACCGGCCCGACATCCTCGACCCCGCGCTGCTGCGCCCGGGGCGCTTCGACCGCCAGATCGTGGTCGACCGTCCCGACCGCAAGGGCCGCACCAAGATCCTCGAAGTGCACACGCGCGGCAAGCCGCTCGCCAAGGCGATCGAGCTCGACGTCCTCGCCGGCCAGACTCCGGGCTTCACCGGCGCCGACCTCCAGAACCTGGTCAACGAGGCCGCGCTGCTGGCCGCGCGCCAGGGCAAGCGCGAGATCGACCACCTCCAGCTGGAGGAGGGGATCATGCGCGTGATCGCCGGGCCTGAGAAGAAGACGCGCGTGATGTCCGAGAAGGAGCGCCGCGTCACGGCGTTCCACGAGATGGGCCACGCGCTCGTCGCCCACTACCTGCACAACACCGACCCGGTCCACAAGATCTCCGTGATCTCCCGTGGGCAGGCGCTCGGCTACACCATCTCGCTGCCGACCGAGGACAAGTTCCTCACCACCCGCGCGGAGCTGTCGGACACGATGGCGATGACGCTGGGCGGTCGCGCGGCCGAGGAGCTCGTGTTCAGAGAGGTGACGACCGGCGCGTCGAACGACCTCGAGAAGGTCACCGCCACGGCAAAGCAGATGGTCATGCGCTTCGGCATGTCCGAGAAGCTCGGACCGCGCGTGTTCGGCCACGACCACGGTCAGCCCTTCCTGGGCCGCGAGTTCAGCTCCGAGCCCGACTACTCGGACGAGATCGCCCGCGAGATCGACGACGAGATCCGTCGCATCGTGGAGGAGGCGCACCAGCTGGCGCGCGAGATCCTCGGCCAGCACCGCGACAAGCTCGACACCACCTCCGAGATCTTGCTGCGCCGCGAGACGATCGAGCGCGAGCAGTTCATCGAGCTGCTCGAGGGCAAGTCCGAGGACGAGGTCTTCGGGCGTGACGAGCCGCCGGTGCCGACGCTGCCCCCGGCGGCGCCCGAGGCGCCGGAGCGCAAGCCCGAGCGCGCGCCCAAGACGCTGCCGCGTCCGGGCCTGGCTGGCGGGACCGCCGAGATGCGGTCTGCTGAGTCGCCCGAGAAGCCTGAACCGGCTTAGCTTCGTTGCCTTGCGGCTCGCCCGGCGCCGGCCGTACGCCTGTCCCGCCGACCTGCTCGCTCGCTGCGCTCGCTCGTTCGCTCGCCTTTCTGGCTCGCTCTGACACGGTCGGCGGTCCAGGCATACCGCCGGCGCCGGGCTCGAGCGGCGCTCGCGGTGTGTTGGGTCTCACACCGGTCGCCCTTGCGGGCTGAGACGCTCCACGCCGATCCAGACGCAGGAGGACGAGAGACATGGAAGCTCATACCGTCCAGAGCCCCGTAGGAGCCGACACTCAGCCGCGCGCCAAGGATGGTGGCTTCGCCGCGGGCGTCTCTGCGGTGATTCGCGCGGTCGGGGACCTGCTGTCCAACTCCGGTGGCCTTGTGGTCGTCGTGATCGGGGTGATTGCCGTGATGACGATCACGGGCGCCGCGATGGGGACCGTCCCTGAAGAGGAGCGGGCCACCGTCGCGGCGACCGCGTTCACCGTGCTCGGCACGATCGTCGGGGCGTACTTCGGCGTGCGTGTCGGCGCGCACGGCAAGAGCGAGGCCGAGGCCGCGCGGGCGATCTCCGAGGCGAAGGTCGAGCGCCTCGCGGCGCACGTTGAGGCCAACCAGGCCGTGCGCGTGCTGGACGCCGTCGATCGCGCCAACTTGGCTCGCTGACTGGCAGCGGGGCCGGGGCGGGTCTAGGCTCGCGATCGAGTTCGCATGTTCTCCCGCCTAGCCCTGACGGCTGTCGTGCTCGCGGTCACCGTGTTCGCCGGCGGCGCCGCGCTGGCCGCGAACCACAACGTGATGGCGCTGTCGAACGACACGTTCTCCAGCCCGGCGCTGACGGTCACCCAGGGCGACACCGTCACCTGGACGAACTCCGGCGGCATGCACAACGTCCACTTCGACGGCGTCCCCGCGGAGAACTCCGTCGCCGGCCCCGGGTGGACTGTGACGCGCACCTTCAACACGGTCGGCAGCTTCCACTACGTCTGCGACCAGCACGCGCCGGACATGCAGGGCACCGTCACCGTTGTCGCCTCCACCACCCCACCGCCCGGCGAGCAGCCTCCGCCCGGTCAGCAGCCCCCCGGCGGTGGCGGCGGGCCGCCCACCGGCCCCGGCCCGGGCGGGCCGGGACCCAGCCTCCCGCTCCTGCGGATCACGCTCAAGGCCAGCGATGCCACCCCGACTGCAGGCGCCAAGGTGCGCCTCTCCGGCGTGGTCCGGCCCGCGCGCGACGGTCGCAAGGTGCAGATCCAGAAGCGCACGCGCGGCGGCCGCTACCAGACCATCGCGACCACCCGCCTGCGCGATGGCGGCGCGGCGAAGTCGGTGTTCAGCGTGCGGCTGCGCGTCTCCGCCGACGCGGTGCTGCGAGCCCGCGTGGCCGGCGACGACGAGCGCGCGACCGGCCTCAGCGCCACCAAGAAGCTCGACGTGCACCGCCGCCCGCGCGCGTAAGCTCGTCGGCCGTGCTCACCGCGGCGAAGTTGAGGCGGTGCTGCCTCGGCTTCCCGGGGGTCGTGGAGGAGTTCCCGTTCCGGCCCGGGCTGTCGGTCTTCAAGGTCGCCGGCAAGGTGTTCGCGCTGACCGCGCTGAAGCAGCGGCCGCTGAGCGTGAGCCTCAAGTGCGAGCCCGAGTTGGCCGAGCAGCTGCGCGCCACGTACTCAGCCATCCGGCCCGGCTACCACCTCAACAAGCGCCACTGGAACACGGTCGAGATCGACGGCGAGGTGGCCGACCAGCTGGTCCTCGACATGGTCGAGGACTCCTACGACCTCGTGGTCGCGGGGATGCCGAAGCGGGTGCAGGCCACGCTCGGGTGGCCGGCGGGCTAGGGCGAGAGGTAGGCCGACAGTGGGCGCTTCTGGTGCCACCCGAAGGTCGTGCCCGGCGGGCGACGCTCCCAGCTCGTCGCATTGCGCGCATAGCTGAGCGCTCGCGGCAGATACCAGGCGATCGGCCGCCCCTGGCACGACTGGGCGAAGCCCGGGCGGTTGATCCAGAGGTAGGCATCCACCTTCGGGTGCATCGTGTCGGTGGTCGGCGCCGGCCCGAGCCCCCGCAGTCCGGGGTTGCACCACACCGTGATGCGCCGGCGGTTGCTGGCCCGATAGTGCACGGGCCCGCGGCCGTTCTCGGCGGTGTTGATGATGAAGTGCTTGCCGCCGGTCCGGCGCGAGATGTCGAGGCCGTGCTTCACGTTCTCCGCCGTCCAGTCGTAGTGGGTGGCGTTGAGCATGAAGCCGCGCACCTTGGCGATCCCGATGGCGCGTAGCTGGCGCGCCGTGCGAGCGGCGGACTCCCAGTCGGACGCTCCGGCCTCCAGGTAGACCGTGGCGTTAGGCAGGCGCGAGAGCGCGTCGACGCCGTACCGGAGCAGGCGCAGGCGGTCGTCCTGGCGGCTGCGCGCGAGGCAGTCGATCGTGCCCAGCGAATCGGGCTCGAACGCGATCACCACCCGGTCGTCGCCGATCACCCGCGCGAGGTCGTCGTACCAGGCGCGCGTGGCGGCGTCGGCCGCGGGGCCGCCGCCCTGGTAGCTCGGTGAGCAGCCGATCGCCTCAGCTCGCAGCACGGTGAAGATGGGGACCTCGCCGCGCGCCTTGGCGGGGTCGATCAGCCGGCGCACCTTGACGGCGAAGTTGGGCCGCGTGAAGCGCCCGAGCCAGAGCGCCTTCGGCTCGCGGGCGATCTTCTCGATCAGGTCGGCCTTGCGCGTCTCGCCGGCTCGCTGGAAGGCCTGCCACTGGTGCCAGGAGGGCGAGTCCCGGTCGACGTAGAACCGGACGCCCTCGAGGGGATCGGGCTCCTGGGCGACCGCGGCCGACGGCAGCAGCGCCGCGGCGAGCGCCAGCAGGACGAGCAGTGTCCGGGTTCGGAGCATTCCACCGGGGTTCCCTGGCGGAGACGTCGATATGCGCGGTCGGACGGATGTTGGAGTCATCTCAGAAATACTTCCTCACCAACACCTCGACGGTCCCTTTGGTGCGCATCGTCGAGGATCCTACGTGCTCCTCGAGGGTCTTCGAGTTCAGCGGGGAGTCGCGGATGCCGCCGCTCGGAAGCCAGTACAGCTCCCGCTCGGAGAAGGACAGCCGATCCCCCTTCGTTGCCAGGCCCAGCACTCGCTTGCGGGCCGCGGCGCTCGGCTTCGCCCCCAGCATCGACACCTGCAGCTTGCCCTCGGACGCCGCGACCAACTTGGCGGGAAAGGGCTTGTGCTCGGCGATCGCCCTGACCTCCTGCCCGGTGCGCAGGAACACGTCCACGTCGAACCCGAGCGCATCGGCCAGCGCCTGCTCGATCCGCTCGGTCAAGCGGGCGCGCGACTCGCGGCCGGTGTCGAACACGACGTTGCCGCTGTTGCGGAAGGTCTGCACGTCGTCGAGGCCGGCGCCCTCGAGGCAGGAGCGCAGCTCCGCGCTGCCGGCCTTGCGCCGGCTGCCCAAATTGACTCCCCGCAGAAAGGCTGCGTAGCGCGACATCAGCCGCCGAGCCACTCCTTGACCCGCACGGACGAGGCGAGCACGGAGAGGTCGCCGTCGTCGAGCAGCTGCTCGGCCGCGGTCGCCATCGCGCCCACGGCGACCCAGGTGAGCAGGCTGCCGACGCTGATCCGCGTGGCCCCCGCCTCCGCGATCTCGGCCACCGACAGGCCGGGCAGACCGAGCACGTTGACGGGCTTCGAGACGGCGTCGCAGAGCGTCCGGATGTCGTCGCCGCTGGTCAGGCCCGGCGCGTACAGCACGTCCGCTCCGGCGCGCTCGAAGGCCACCAGCCGCGCGATCGTGTCGTCGAGGTCCGGGTTGCCGCGGAAGTAGTTCTCGGCGCGCGCCGTGAGCATGAACGGGAAGTCGAGGCTCCGCGCCGCCTCGACGGCTGCGGCCACCCGTTCGGCGGCGTGGTCGAGCCCGTACAGCTCGCCGGCCGGGTCGAAGTCCTCGATCGACCCACCCACCGCGCCCGCCTCGGCCGCGCGCGTGATCGCCGCCGCCGCCTCCTCCGGGCTCGGCCCGAAGCCGTTCTCCAGATCGACCGAGACCGGTAGGTCGGTGGCCTCGTCGAGCGCGCGCGTGTGCTCCGCGACCTCGTCGAGCGTGACGCTGCCGTCCAGCCGGCCGAGCGTGAACGCGAACCCGCCGCTGGTGGTGGCGAGTGCCTTGAAGCCGAGCGCCTGCATGACGCGAGCCGAGCCCGCGTCCCACGGGTTGGGAATGATGAACGTCTCGCCCTCGTGGAGGGCACGGAAGTCGGCGGCCTTCTGCTCCTGGGTGGGCGGCATGGCCGCCACGCTAGCGCGTCAGGATCTCGCGACGCCGAGGGCGGCCGCGACGCTCTCGTCGGCCAGCGACCCGGCGCTCAGCGACGCGCCCTCGATGCGGACGTCGGCGAAGTATGGGACCGCGATCACGAACATGCCCGCCGCGCGGGCGGCCGCCACGCCGGGCGGCGAGTCCTCCAGCGCCGCCGAGCGCTCCGCTGCCGCGCCGAGCGCCTCGCACGCGGCCAGGTAGACGTCGGGCGCGGGCTTGGGGGCGGTGACGTCGTCGGCGCTCACCACGACGTCGAAGTGCCCGTTCGCGAGCTGCGCCACGGACAGCGCGCGGTCCACGAACTCGCGCGAGGAGTTCGACGCCAGGCCCACGGGTACCCCGGCCGCGCGCACGGCGCGCAGCAGCTCGAGCGCGCCCGGGCGGGGCGGCACCCCGGCCAGCAGCTCGTCCATGACCAGGTCGTGCAGCTCGTCCATCAGTGCCTCGCCGCGGCCCGGCAGGCCGAGCATCGCCTCCAGCTTGACGGCGGACTGTGCCCGCGACGATCCGATCAGCGCGCGCTTGTGGGCCTCGGTGAAGGTGTCGCCGTTGCGCTCGAACAGGGTGCGCTCGGCTCGCGTCCAGGCCTCCTCGGTGTCGAGCAGGAGCCCGTCGTTGTCGAACACGATCGCCTCGAAGGGGCTCGGCATGCGAGCCCGATCATGCCGGGTCAGTGAGACGGGCGTGACGCGAGCAGGAAGTCCACCAGGGCGTCCAGCTCGGCCGGGCTCATGCGCTCGCCGAAGTCGGCCGGCATCATCGAGGGGCCCGGGTCGAGGATCTTCGCCCGCAGCGACTCGCGGGTGTGGTCGGAGAGCGCCGCGTCGAGGTCGGGGCCGATCTGGCCGTTCGAGCCGGCCGCGGCCAGGCGGTGACAGCCGCCGCAGCCCATCCGCACGAACACGTCGCGCCCCTGGGACGCGACGGCGGGAGCCGGTGTAGCGCTCCCGCCGCCGTCGGTGGCGAGCGCGACCGCCGCGAAAGCGACCAAGGCGGCCGCGAGGCCGGCCACGACCGCTATGGCGCGCTCGCTCAGATCAGCCGCCCTCGGTCGCCGGCCGCCGGCGCCGCAGCGCCGTGCTGCCGAGCGCGGCCACGAGGCCGGCGAGCGCGGCCGCGGCGAGCGCGAGCAGGATGTCGGGCCCGTCGTCGGCGGACGTCGTGGGGGCGGGAGCGGACTGCGCCGCCGCCCACCGTCACGGGCGGGAAGCTGTGGGTCTGCGTGAAGCCGTCATCCACGACGTACTTCCACTTGCCGGCGTCCGGGAACACGACCTCGGCGGAGTAGACGCCCGGCCGATCCGTCGCCCGGGCGGCGAACTCGCGCCGCTCGGAGCCGCGCGTGGCGATCACGCGTGGGTGCACTCCTTCGAGCGGGGTCCTGCCGTGCTGGAGCACGGTCAGCTCGACGTTCCACGGCTCCCCGGGGTCGATCCCCTCAGGGAGTGGGTTCACGCCTACCGTCGCGAAGCCGCCGGCGCCCGCGGTGGCCGGAGCGGCCAGCGCCGCCGCCACGGCGATCAGCAGGGGCAGTCTCGTCCTCATCGCGTCCTCCTGTCGTGGGGCTCTGTCCCTTGTACGTCCACCGCGCGGCAGAGGTTCCAGGCGGGCCGCGATACTGCGGCCGGTGCGCCCCTACGCCGTGATGGGCATCGTCAACGCAACGCCCGACTCGTTTTCGGACGGCGGCCAGTTCCTGGACCCCGACGCCGCCGTGGCGCACGGTCTCCAGCTGGCCGCGGAGGGCGCGTCGATCCTCGACGTGGGCGGCGCGTCCACCCGCCCGGGCGCCGAGCCGGTGCCGGGCGAGGAGGAGCTGCGGCGCGCCCTGCCGGTCGTGGAGCGCCTGGCGGCGGAGGGCCACCGCGTCTCGATCGATACCACCAAGCTCGAGGTCGCCACCGCCGCGCTGGCGGCCGGCGCGACGCTGGTCAACGACGTGTCCGCGTTCCGCTTCGCCCCGGGGCTGGCCGGGCTGGTGGCCGAAGCCGGGGCTGGCTGCTGCCTCGCGCACATGCTCGGCGACCCGCAGACGATGCAGGGCGACCCGCACTACGACGACGTCGTCGGCGACGTCAGGGCGTTCCTCGAGGAGCGGCTGGCGTTCGCCGTAGGCGAGGGGATCGCGGAAGAGCAGATCTGGCTCGACCCGGGGATCGGCTTCGGCAAGCGCGTGGAGCACAACCTCGAGCTGCTCAGGCGCCTCGACGAGATCGTGGCGATCGGGCGGCCCGTGGTGATCGGGACGTCGCGCAAGAGTTTCCTCGGCCGGCTCGCCGGCGGGCGCGCAGAGGACGAGCGGCTACCGGGGACGATCGCCACCAACGTGATGGCACTCGAGCGCGGGGCATCCGTGTTCCGGGTGCACGATGTCGCCCCGGTCGCGGATGCCCTGGCGGTCGCCGCTGCTACGGTCGGGCCATGACCTGGGAGCGCGAGCCCGAGGACGAGTTCGACGACGAGTTGGACGAGGACGGGCTCGACGCGGACCGCCAGGCCGCGGCCCCCGCGGTGACGATCGAAGTCAGCGGGCTGTCGCTGTATACGCGCCACGGCGTCCACGAGGCGGAGCGCGAGCTGGGTCAGCGGCTCGTCTTCGACGTCTCGTTCGAGCTGGACGAGTGCGACGCGACCGTGACCGATCGCGTCGAGGACACGATCAACTACGCCGAGGTCTGCGAGCAGGTGGCGCTGGCGGCGCAGGAACGCTCGTACAACACGCTCGAGCGGCTCTGCACCGCCGTGGCCGACCGGATGATCGACCGCTTCGGAGCGGAGTCGGTCCGGGTGAAGGCGGCCAAGCCCGAGCCGCCGATTCCCCTGCCGGTCGACGAGGTGTCGGTGGAGGTCTGGAAGGAGGCTTGACGGCGGTCGGGTACCTCGGCCTCGGCTCGAACGAGGGCGACCGGCTGGCCAACCTGCGCGCTGCCCGTGCCGCGCTGGCGGCGCACGGCATCGAGGTGACGGCGGCCTCGTCGGTCTTCGAGACCGCGCCGCAGGGCGAGATCACCGACCAGCCCGACTTCCTGAACGCGTGCCTGCGGATCCGGACCGAGCTGGAGCCCGACCGGCTGCTCGAGGTCTGCAAGCAGGTCGAGCGCGAGCTCGGACGGGCGCCGGGCGGCCAGCGCCACGGGCCGCGGCCGATCGACGTGGACGTGCTGCTGCTCGGGGATCGCGAGCACCGATCGGAGCGGCTGACGCTGCCGCACGCCGAGGTGACCAGCCGGCGCTTCGTGCTCGAGCCGCTGCTGGAGCTCGACCCCGAGCTGACGCTGCCGGACGGCACCCGGCTGGCGGAGTGCCTGGCGGCCGTGGCGCAGCAGCCGGTGGAGCGGCGCGAGGCGCTGTAGCCGCGTCGACTGGCGGGGCGCGAGCCCCGGACGCCACCGTGGCACGCCCGGCCTGGGGCGTTAGGAGCGCGTGTCGAGTTGCGCCCCCTATGCGCCAATAACTCGACAGGCCTCCGGTGTCGCGGGGCGGGTGGGGCACATTTCTTGCCCTGTCGGGCGAGCAACCACGCCCACCGCGGTGCAACGGCGAAGGTGGGCGCGCTTTTCGGCGGAGGGAGGACGGCTGGTGTCCGGGGGCGCAAGCCGCGCCCTAGCGGGCCGGCCAGCGTGCCACGGGGGTCTGGGGGCGCGAGCCCCCAGATGGCTTCCCCCAGATGGGGGGGGTTTCCCGCGGGTTATGTTGAGCCGGGCCCGGGCCTCAGCGAGGCTCTGGGCATGGAGGAGACGCTTGAGCTTGCCAGCTTTCGCGGAGACGACGACCCGAGTCTGGTCGCCGCGGCGCTCGCCTGCCGGGCGTGCCTCTCGGGTGACGTCGACTGGTCGCTGCTGATCGACGATTTCGATGCCGAGGCGATCTGCCGCTGTCGCGCCTGTGGCTACTCCCGGGCGGTCTCGCTGACGTCCGAGCAGGCGCTGCGCCTTTCCCTCCAGGACGCGTAGCGAGTACAACATCGGGATGGCCGTCCCGGCGCGCACCGACGCACTCGACGTGATCGTCGGGTTGCTGGCCGAGCTCGACCGCCAGCCGGCCGGCTCGGACGGGCCCGGCTTCTACGACCGCCTTTGCACCGCCCTCTGCACGGTCGCCAACCTGCAGCGGGCTGGGCTGCTGCTCTACGACGAGGCCCGCCAGCTCGTCGTACCGGTCGGCAGCCACGGCATGGATGCCGCCCTGCTCAGCGACATCTACGGGACCCTGGAGGAGACCCCGATCGCCCAGGTCGCCCTCTCCGAGGACCGCGTGGTGGAGGTCAGCGACGACCTCGGTACCTGGGTCCCCGACCGCTACGCGCACATCCCCGGGATCACGACGCTCACCTGCACACCGGTCTCGGCCGGGGGGCGCTGGCTGGGCGTGATCTTCGCCGACCGCGGCGGCGAGCGCTTCGAGGTGACCGAGTCCGAGCGCCACGCGATGTGGACGCTCGGCAAGACCGCGGCGCTGGCCGCCAGCGTGCGGATCGCCACCAGCCAGCAGGGTCGCGCGCGGCTGCTCCAGGCCCGTATCGACCTGGCCCGCGAGATCCACGAGCGGGTGGTGCAGCGGCTCTTCGGCGTGTCGCTGGTGCTCGGCTCGGAGCACAGCCTGAGCGAGGAGGCGCGCAAGCGCTGCGCGGACGAGATGCAGGCGGCCCTGAAGGACCTGCGCGACGCCCTTGGCCGCCCGCTCGCGCCACCCAGCCTCGACACCGGCGCGACGCTGCGCGACGAGCTGGCCCGGCTCGGCCGCCACTACAAGAACCTGCCGCTCGAGCTCGAGTGGGAGGAGGGTGTGGAGGTGCCACCGGAGATCGAGCCGCTGGCCCAGTCGGTCCTGGCGGAGGCGCTGCGCAACGCCGACAAGCACGCGCGACCGTCGATCGTGCGGGTGCTCGTGGGTCGTGTGGACG
This sequence comes from uncultured Thermoleophilaceae bacterium, assembly GCA_963716215.1. Classification (GTDB taxonomy): domain Bacteria; phylum Actinomycetota; class Thermoleophilia; order Solirubrobacterales; family Thermoleophilaceae; genus JACVRW01. The sequence continues at coordinate 1,324,390 of OY970298.1, forward strand.
GCGCGTTCCTGCTGGAAGTGCGCAACGACGGCGCCCGCAGCGACACGCGCGGCACCGGCATGGGCCTGCGCCTCGCCGCCGTCGAGGCGCTCGGGCGCGGCGCGCTCGTCGAGTTCGGCCGCGAGGGCGCCCGAGTGGCGAGTGCGGCTGGTCGTGCCGCTCGACGAGCAGGAGGACGAGTGAGCCCGGACCGCAACCTGCGCGTGCTGGTGGTGGACGACCACGACGTCGTGCACTGGGGCTTTCGCCTGCTGCTGACCGAGCAGCCGTGGGTGGAGCGCTGCCTGTCCGCTTCGAACGCGGAGGAGGCGCTCGGACTGGTGCAGCGCTACGACCCCCACGTCGCGCTGGTGGACCTGTTCCTCGGCGAGGAGTCCGGCGCCGAGCTGTGCGAGGCGATCCGGCGCCAGTCGCCCGCCACGCGCGTGCTGCTGATCTCGGGTGCCGGGTGGATCTCGCCCCAGGCCGCCAAGGCGGCGGGCGCGTCGGGCTTCGTGTCGAAGGACTGGTCCGCCGACGACGTGGCCGCGGCGGTGCGGATGGTGGGCAAGGGGATGACGGTGTTCGCGCCGCGTGCGGAGCAGCCGGCCGCGCCGCTGTCGGAGCGCGAGCGCGAGGTGCTGTCGCTGATGGCCTCGGGCGCGACCAACAAGGAGATCGCGCAGCGGCTCTACCTGTCACCGCACACGGTCAAGGAGCACACCAGCGCGCTCTACCGCAAGCTGAACGTGCGCAACCGCGCCGAGGCCGTCCAGCGGGCGGAGCGGCTCGGTCTCACGGTCTGAGTCGGCGACTCGACCTGCGTATCTTCAAGAAGCGATGACTGATTCCACCCAGCGGCGCGGCTTGGCGCTGGCGCTGCTCGCCTCCACCCAGTTCGTGTTGATCCTCGACGCCGCCATCGTCGGCGTCGCGCTGCCGTCGATCGGCACGGATCTCGACTTCGCCCGGGAGGACCTCTCCTGGGTGGCCAACGCATACACGCTGATGTTCGGCGGCTTCCTGCTGCTCGGCGGCCGCGTGGCCGACCTGCTCGGCCGCCGTCGCCTGTTCATCGCCGGGCTGCTGCTGTTCAGCCTCGCCTCGCTGGCCGGCGCGCTCGCCCAGAGCGCCCTCTGGCTCGTGCTCGCGCGCGGGCTGCAGGGCCTGGGCGCCGCGATCGTCTCGCCGGCGGCGCTCTCGATCGTGATGACGCTGTTCGCGGAGGGCTCGGAACGCAACAAGGCGCTCGGCGTCTGGGGCGCCGTGGCCGGGTCCGGCGGCGCCGCCGGAGTGATCCTGGGCGGTGTGCTGACCGAGTGGCTCGGCTGGGAGGCGGTGCTCTACGTGAACGTGCCGATCGGCATCGCCGCCGCGCTGCTGGCCACCCGCCTCCTGCCGGAGGGCCGCGAGGCCGCCGGCACGCGGTCGTTCGACGTAGCCGGCGCCGTGACGGTCACGTCCGCCCTGGTGATCCTCGTGTACGCGCTGGTCGACGCCAACGACGCGGGCTGGGGGTCCCTGCAGACGCTGGGGCTGGCAGCGCTGTCGCTGCTGCTGCTCGTGGCCTTCTTCGCGATCGAGCGCCGCGCGCGCCGGCCGCTGGTGCCGCTCGCGATCTTCGCCAACCGTGCACTGCGCGGGGCGAACATCGTCAGCGTGGCGATGACGATGGCGATGTTCCCGATGTTCTTCTTCCTCACCTTCTACACGCAGCAGGTGCTCGGCTACAGCCCGATCGAGGCCGGCTTCGCTCAGCTGCCGATCGCGCTGTCGATCATCGTCTCCGCGGGGCTGGCCTCGCAGGTGGTCACGCGCGTGGGCTACAAGGCGACGATGGCCACGGGCCTGGTCGTGGCGAGCGTCGGCCTGGTCTGGTTCGCCCAGATCACGGCCGACGGCAGCTTCCTCGCGGACGTGCTCGGCCCCTCGATCGTGGTCGGCATGGGCGTGGCGTTCGCGTTCGTGGCCGCGACGATCGCGGCCACCACCGGCGTGTCGGGGGAGGAGGCCGGGCTTGCGTCCGGGCTCGTCAACACCTCGCAGCAGATCGGTGGGGCGCTCGGGCTGGCCGTGCTCGTGGCGGTTGCCACCGCCCGCACGGATGCGGTGGACGCCGCGCAGCGCGTCGCGCTCAACGAGGGCTATCAGGCTGGCTTCCTCGGCGGGGCTGTGCTGGCACTCGTGGGCGCCGTCCTGGCCCTGGTGCTGCTCTCCTCGCGCGAGAGCAGGGAGCACGCCGAGGCCGCCCGCAGCGGCCAGCTGGAGGAACACCCGGCCGCTCAAGCGGCCGCCTGAACGGGGCATAAGCCGCGTCCGGAAGGGGTATGCGCGCGCCTCGCACCCCCCGCCGGTCCCCACAAGACCCCCCGACCGGGGGGAAGGCTGGCCCGTAATGCTGAGACCGGGCCCGTGTACGGAATGGTTGCAAGTGATGGCTCGCAACGACCGACATCTCGCGATGCTGTTTCCCGGCCAGGGAAGCCAGACCGCGGACATGCGCGAGCAGGTGGAGAGCCAAAGGCCCGACCTGCTCGAGCTCGCCCGCTCGGAGGTCTCACACGATCTCTTCGAGCGCGCCGCGGACGGCACCCGCTGGGCGCAGCCTGCAATTTTCTGTGCAGCGCTGGCCGGCTACGACGTGCTGAAGGCCCGCTTCGAGCCGGACCTGATGGCCGGCCACTCGCTCGGGGAGATCACCGCGTTGGTGGCCGCCGATGCGATCGACGCCGCCGACGGCCTGCGACTGGTCGCCGCCCGCGGCCGCCTCATGCAGGAGGCCGCGGAGCAGACCGGCGACGGCGGCATGCTCGCCGTGCGCGTGCGTGAGCGCGCGCCCGTCGAGGAGGTGGCGGCCGAGACCGGCCTGTCGATCGCGAACGACAACGCGCCCGACCAGCTGGTGCTGTCCGGCGCCCTGTCCGACCTCGATGCCGCGGAGGAGCTGCTGCGCGAGCGCAAGGTCCGCGCCAAGCGCCTGCCCGTCGCCGGCGCCTTCCACTCTCCGCTGATGGAGCCCGCCGTGGCGCCGTTCCGCGACCTCGTGGAGCGCATCGAGGTGCGCGAGCCGCGGGTGCCCGTGCTTTCCTGCGTCACCGCCGCGCCGTTCAGCGACGTGCGCGAGCAGCTGGTGCTGGCCCTCACCAGCCCCGTGCGCTGGACCGACGTGCTGGCCGCCCTGCACGAGCTCGGCGCCGATCACTTCGTCGAGACCGGCCCCGGCCGCGTCCTGACGAACCTCGTGCGCAAGTCGCTCGACGACGTCGAGGCCGAGGCGCCGCTGGCGATGGAGGCCGCAAATGCGTAGCGCCGTCCTCGACACGGTCAAGGCTCCCGCTGGCACCGGAGTGCACACGCACCCGGCCGCGATCTTCGGCGCCGCCATGGCGGTGCCCGACAACGTGGTCACGAACGCCATGGTCGCCGCGGGCGCCGGCGTGACCGAGCAGTGGATCGTCCACCGCACGGGCGTGCACGAGCGCCGGCACGTTTCCGAGGGCGAGCGCCTGCAGGACCTCGCGACCGCCGCCGGCCGGCAGGCGCTGGACGAGGCCGGGCTGTCCCCCGAAGACGTGGACCTGGTGCTGCTGGCCACCGTCGCGGCCGACGAGCTGCTGCCCAATGCCGCGCCCCTCGTGGCGATGGACCTGGGCGCCAGCACTGCCGGCGCGATGGACGTCGGCGCCGCCTGCACCGGCTTCCTGTCGGCGCTCTCGCTGGCTGCGGCCCAGGTGGAGTGCGGGCGCTGCGACCACGTGCTCGTGATCGGCGCGGACGTGCTCAGCCGCTTCACCGACAAGGCCGACCGCGGCACCGCGGCCCTGTTCGCCGACGGCGCGGGCGCCGTGGTAGTCGGCCGGGCCAACGGTGGCCCCGGCCTGATCGGGCACATCGACCTGCACGCGGACGGCACCGGTGGCAACGCGATCAGCGCGACCCACACCGACCAGGTCATCCACATGCAGGGCCACGACACCTTCAAGAACGCCGTGCAGCGCCTGTCCGAGTCGACGGTCGAGGCGGTCGACCGCGCCGGGCTCGACCTCGACGACATCGGCCTGTTCGTCTACCACCAGGCCAACGCGCGCATCCTCGCGGCGGTCGGCGAGAAGCTCGGAGTCGACAGCGGGCGTGTCATCGACTGCATCGACCGCTACGGCAACACCTCTTCCGCAACCCTCCCGATCGCGCTGGCCGACGCCCGCGAGCGGGGAATGCTCGAACCCGGCATGAACGTGGTCCTGGCAGCCTTCGGCTCCGGTTTCACGTGGGGCGCTGGGGTGATCCAATGGGGGGCATGAATGGACGCCCCGAGGGCTGCGCCCTCGTCACCGGAGGTTCCCGCGGCATCGGCGCCGCCATCTCGAAGGCGCTCGCGCGCGACGGGTGGCCGGTCGGCGTGAACTACCGCAGCGACTCCGACAGCGCCGACGCCGTGGTCAAGGAGATCACCGACGCCGGCGGCCGCGCGATCGCGGTCCAGGCCGACATCTCCGACCCGGATGCGGCCGACACGCTCTTCAAGCGGCTCGAGGACGAGCTCGGGCCGGTGCTGGTGCTCGTCAACAACGCGGGCGTGCGGGCCGACGGCCTGTCGCCTCAGATCGACGACGAGGACTGGGCGAGGGTGATCGACACGAACCTGTCCGCCGCGTTTCGCATGACGCGCCGGGCGCTGCGGCCGATGATCCGCAACCGCTTCGGGCGGGTGGTCAACATCGCTTCGATCGTCGGCATCGAGAAGGCCAACCCGGGGCAGGCGAACTACGCTGCCTCGAAGGCCGGTCTGGTGGCGATGACCAAGACCGTGGCCGCCGAGGTGGCGCGCCGCAACGTGACGGTGAACGCCGTCGCCCCCGGCCTGATCGATACCGACATGACCGAGGGGCTGGGCGAGGGGCTGCTGGAGCTGGTGCCCGCGCGCCGCGCCGGGACGCCCGACGAGGTGGCCGCGTGCGTCCGCTTCCTGACCTCCGGCGACGCCGCATACGTGACCGGGGTCTGCCTGACAGTCGACGGCGGACTCACCGCTTAAGCACATCAACCAAGGAGGACCAATGTCAACGACAGCAACACGTGAGCAGATCGAGCAGCGGGTGTTCCAGGCGCTCGAGGAGTTCGGCGCCGAGCCCGACCAGATCTCGGCCGACGCCGAGTTCGAGACCCTTGACGTCGACTCGCTCGACCTCGTCGAGCTCGCCCAGATCGTCGAGGACGAGTACGGCGTGCAGCTCAAGGGCGAGGACATGGAAGGCATCAAGACCGTCCGTCAGGCCGTCGATCTGGTGGCTTCGAAGCTGGGATGACCCGCTCCGTCGTCATCACCGGCGTGGGGGCCGTGACGCCGCTCGGCGTCGGCGCCCGCACGCTGCACGAGCGCTGGAGCGCCGGCCAGTCCGGCATCGAGGACGGCTTCGGCCGGGCGAGCGAGTTCGATCCGAAGGAGTACCTCTCCACCAAGGAGGTGCGCCGCGCGGACCGCTTCACGCAGCTGGCGCTGGCCGCCTCGGCCGAGGCGCTCGAGCACGCGGGCTGGGACGATGGTCCCCCCGGCGACCCCGACCGCGCCGCCTGCCTGATCGGCACCGGCATCGGCGGGATCGACACGCTCGAGCAGCAGCACATCATCCTGCAGCAGCAGGGCGGCGAGCGCATCTCGCCGCTCTCGATCCCGCTGCTGATGGCCAACGCCGCCTCCGGCGTGGTCGCGATGAAGAACAACCTGCGCGGCCAGTCGTTCGGCACCGTGTCCGCCTGCGCGGCGGGCGCGCACGCGATCGGCATGGCGTCCCGCCTGATCCGGTACGGCGACGCCGACACGGTCGTCACCGGCGGCAGCGAGGCCGCGATCACGCCGCTCGCGACGGCCGCGTTCTCGCGCATGGACGCCCTTTCCGACAGCGGCATCTCGCGCCCGTTCGACCGCCGTCGCGACGGCTTCGTGATGGGCGAGGGCGCCGGCATCCTCGTGCTCGAGGAAGAGGAGGCGGCCCGCGAACGCGGCGCGCGCATCCTCGGCTACCTGCGCGGCTACGCGTCGACCTCCGACGCGCACCACCTGACCGCGCCCGAGCCGACCGGCCGCGGCGCCGCGAAGGCGATCGAGCTGGCGCTGCGCGACGCGGACCTGACCGCCGAGGACGTCGTATACGTGAACGCGCACGGCACCTCGACACCGCTCAACGATCGCGCCGAGACCAACGCCATCAAGGCAGCGCTCGGCGAGGAGCGCGCCATGCAGGTACCGGTCAGCTCGACCAAGTCCGCGATCGGCCACCTCCTCGGCGCCGCCGGCGCCGTGGAGTCGATCGCGACGCTGCTGGCGCTGCGCGACCGGATCGCGCCCCCGACCCTCAACTACGAGGAGCCCGACGAGGGGCTCGACCTCGACTACGTCCCGCAGGAGGCACGGCCGCTCGCGAACGGCGACAGCCGCGCCATCGGCATCAGCAATGCATTCGGATTTGGTGGGCACAACGCTGTGCTCTGCCTGGAGGCCCAGTGAGCGCTCTCGCTGAACGCACGAATGGCAGCAACGGCCGATTGGCCGTAATCGAGCAGCCACGCACGCTCGACGCCCACGGCCGGCTCGAGGCGCTCTGCGACCCGGGCTCGCTCAACGTCATCCGCTCGACGGTCCTGCCGCGGCGCGAGTCGAAGCGCATGGCTCCCGGCGACGGCGTCGTCGGCGCCAGCGGCACGGTCGCCGGGCGCCCGGTGTTCTGCTTCGCGCAGGACCAGGGCTTCGCCGGCGGCTCGCTCGGTGAGGCGCACGCCGACACGATCATCCGGGTCATGGAGCTGGCCGAGCGCGCGGCGGCGCCGGTCGTGGGCTTCATCGCCTCGGGCGGCGCGCGCATGGACGACGGCGTGGCCGCGCTGGCCGGCTATGGGCGCATCTTCCGCCACAACGTGCGGCTGTCCGGCCGGGTTCCGCAGATCTCGGTGATCAGCGGCGTGTCCGCCGGTGGCGGCTCGTACTCGCCCGCGCTCACGGACTTCGTCGTGATGACGGAGGGCTCGGCGATGTTCCTCACCGGTCCAGGCGTGGTGCGCGAGGTGATGGGCGAGGACGTGGATGCGGAGGGCCTCGGCGGCACGCGCGTGCACTCCGCCAACGGCGTCTCGCAGTTCGTCGCGGACGACGACCTCGCGGCCGTGCGCGCTCGTGCGCGACCTGCTCTCGTACCTCCCCCAGCGCGCGGGCGAGATCCCGCCGATCGGGCCTCCGTTCGAGGTCCCCCAGATCGACCCGGGCGACCTGGTCCCGACCGTGGCGCGTCAGGTCTACGACGTGCGCGGGGTGATCGAGACACTCGTGGACGGCGGCGTGCTGCTGGAGGTGTCCGAGCGGTGGGCGCGCAACATGGTCACCGCGCTGGCGCGGATCGAGGGCCGGCCGGTCGGCGTGATCGCCAACCAGCCCTGGTACCTCGGCGGCGTGATCGACGCGACGGCCGCCCAGAAGGCCGCGCGCTTCGTGCGCACCTGCAACGCGTTCGGCATCCCGCTCGTGGTGCTGGTCGACACGCCCGGCTTTCTCCCCGGCAGCAAGCAGGAGGGGCTCGGCGTGATCCGCCACGGCGCCAAGCTGCTGCACGCCTTCTCCGAGGCCGTCGTGCCGAAGGTGACGGTGGTGCTGCGCAAGGCCTACGGCGGCGCATACATCTGCATGAACTCGAAGGACCTGGGCGCCGACCTGTCGCTCGCCTGGCCCGACGCCGAGATCGGCATCATGGGTCCCAAGCAGGCGGTCGGTGTGGTCCACCGCAAGGCGCTGGCCGAGGCGGACGATCCCGAGGCCGAGCGCGACCGCCTGGCAGCCGAGTACGCCGACGAGCACGTGTCGGCGGCCGTGGCGGCGAGCCAGGGCTTCGTGGACGAGCTCGTGGAGCCGCGCGACACGCGTCGCCGGCTGGCGAGCGCGATCGCGGGGCTCTCCCATGCGGGGCAGTTCGGCAACGGTCCTGGCAACATCCCCCTATGACCACTTACGTGGCACTCGGCGACAGCTTCACGGCCGGTCTCGTGACCGGCGAGCCGCGCTGGGCGGACGAGGTGGCGCGGGCGCTCGGGCCGCGCACGCGCTACGAGAACCTCGCCTGGGTCGGCGCCACCAGTGCCGACGTCGAGGAGCGCCAGCTGGTCCAGGCGCTGTCGCTGGAGCCCGACGTCGTCACGCTCGTGTGTGGGGCCAACGACGTGCTCGAGTCGGTCCGCCCGGACCCGAGCGCTTACGCGGTGCGGCTGTCGCGCATGTTCGAGCGGCTGCGCGCCGAGGTGCCGCGCGCCGAGGTCATCACGGCCACCTACCCGGACATCTCGCGCTTCCTCGACCTGCGCCCGCGCAGCCGCGCGCGCGTCGAGAAGGGGATGCGGCTGTTCAACGACGCCTGCAAGGCGGTGGCGGAGCGCCACGGCGTGTCGCTGCTCGACGGGTTCGACCACCCGGCCGCCGGTGAGCGCGACACCTACGCCGACGACGGCTTCCACCCGTCGGCCGAGGGCCACCGGCGCGCCGCGGCCGCGTTCCTGCGGGCGTTGCGCAAGCGCTTCAGGCTGACCGAGGTGCCCGTATGACATTCGAGAAGAGCTTCGACGCCCTGGAGATCGGCGAGCGCTTCGAGACCGGCGGCCGCACCGTGAGCGAGGCGGACATCGCGAGCTTCGCGCAGCTGACCGGCGACATGCATCCGCAGCACACAGATGCCGATTGGGCGGCCGAGAGTCGCTTCGGCGAGCGCATCGCGCACGGTCTGCTGGTGCTCTCCTGGGCCTCGGGGCTGATGCCCTTCGATCCGGACCGGATCGTCGCGCTGCGTCGCATCGGCGACGCCGTGTTCAAGGCGCCGGTGCTGATCGGCGACACGGTGCACGTGGAGGGCCAGGTCGTGCGCACGCGCGAGATCGACGACGAGAACGGGCTGGTCGAGTGCCGCTGGAAGGTCCTCAACCAGCAAGGCAAGCTGGTCCTGCGCGCCTCCGTCGAGCTGGTGTGGCGGCGCGCCGCCGTCCGGGAACCGATACTCATCTAGGCATGCTGCTCGAGGGCAAGCGACTGCTCGTGACGGGCGTGCTGACGCGCGGCTCGATCGGGTACGCGGTGGCCGAGCGGGCCCAGCAGGAGGGCGCGGAGATCGTGGTCACCGGCTTCGGGCGCACCAAGCGCATGACCGAGCGCGCGGCCGCGAAGCTGCCGACGCCGCCGGACGTGCTCGAGCTGGACGTGAACTCGCCCGAGGACCTGGCCGCGCTCTCGTCTTTGGGGCACATCGACGGCGCGTTGCACGCGATCGCGTTCGCTCCCGGCGACGCGCTGGGCGGCAACTTCATGTCGGCGCCGCCCGAGTCAGCCGAGATCGCCTTCCGCACCTCCGCCTACTCCTTCAAGGCGCTGGCGGAGGCCTTGGTCCCGCTGATGGGCGACCAGGGCGGCGCACTCGTCGGCATGGACTTCGACGCTTCGGTGGCATGGCCGGTCTACGACTGGATGGGCGTGGCGAAGGCCGCGCTCGAGTCGGTCTCGCGCTACCTCGCCCGCGACCTGGGCGCGGCGGGCATCCGCGTGAACCTCGTTTCCGCCGGACCGGTGGAGACCCCGGCGGCGGAGGGCATCCCCGGCTTCGACAAGCTAGCCGGCCTGTGGGGTAAGCAGGCGCCGCTCGGCTGGGACACGAGCGACCCGTCGCCCGTGGCCGACGCGGTCTGCTTCCTGCTCTCGGACCGTGCGCGCGGGATCAGCGGGGAGATCCTGCACGTGGACGGGGGCTTCCACGCGATGGGTGCACCGCTGACGGAGTAGGTGCTCGCCGCCGCCCCGATCCTCCCGGCGCGCGATCTCGAGGCCTGCGCGGCGTTCTACGCGCAACTCGGCTTCGACCGGGTCGGGCTGTGGCCTGAGGAGTACCTGATCATCACGCGCGGAGAGGTCGGCCTGCACTTCTTCCACTGCCCCTCGCTCGATCCCTGGAGCTCGATCGCCGGCTGCTACCTGTACGTGGAGGACGCCGACGCGCTGTTCGCCGAGCTCGACAGCGTCGGGCTGCCCTCCTCGGGGATTCCGCGCCTGCACGGGGCGCCGAGCGGCACCGACTACGGTATGCGCGAGTTCGCGCTGGTGGATCCCGACGGAAATCTCCTCCGGATCGGCTCGTCGCTCGGCGACCCGGGATAATCGCGCGGCTGTGCTGCTCGCCATCGACGTCGGCAACACCCAGACCCACCTCGGCATGTTCCGAGACGACGAGCTCGTGGAGCACTGGCGCTTCGCGACGGTCCGCTTCGCGACGGCTGACGAGCTGGCCACCGTTCTCGCCTCGCTGCTCGACCTGCGCGGGCTGGGGCTGGCCGAGGTCGACGCGGCGATCGTGTCGTCGGTGGTGCCGACGCTCGCCCACGAGTACGAGCAGCTGATGGATCGCTATCTCGACGGCCACGGGGCGCTGGTCGGCCCGGGCCTGCGGACCGGCATGCCGATCCGCATCGACACGCCGCAGGAGCTCGGGCCCGACCGGCTGGCGAACGCCGTGGCGGCGTACGAGCGGGTCGCCGGCGCGTGCATCGCGGTGGACTTCGGCACCGCGATCAACTACGACGTCGTCTCCAGCGGCGGCGAGTACCTGGGTGGGGTGATCTCACCAGGGATCGAGATCTCCCTCGAGGCGCTGTCGGCCCGGGCGGCGCGGCTGCCGCGGGTGGACATCGAGGAGCCGCGCCACGCGATCGGCAAGGGAACCAAGGAGGCGATCCAGTCCGGCGTGGTCTATGGCTTCGCCGGTCAGGTGGACGGGATCGTGGCGCGCCTGCGCGAGGAGCTCGGCGAGGAGGCCACCACGATCGCCACGGGTGGCTATGCGGCGGCGATCGTGCCCTCGTGCGATCAGGTGGACGAGGTCGACGACCTGCTGACCCTGAAGGGCCTCAAGCTGATCTGGGAGCGCAACAGCGCTCCGTCGTAACCCTCGTCGCACACCCGTAACACGCGCCCCGGCATCCTCGGGGGCATGCGCGGCGAGACTGAGTTTGATGACGTAATAGATGACAAAAGTCAGTCTCGCGACGACGCAGCCATCGCGCGGCTCGCCGAGAGGCAGTACGGCGTGGTGGCCCGGGCGCAGCTCGGCGCGCTCGGCTTGGGCGTGGGGGCCATCAACCATCGACTGCGGGTGGGTCGCCTGCATCCGCTCTGGCGCGGTGTCTATGCCGTCGGCCAGCGCAGGCTCCCGAGGGAGGCGCGCTGGATGGCCGCGGTGCTCGCGTTCGGGCCCGGGGCTGTTCTGAGCCACCGCTCGGCGGCCGCCCTGTGGCGGATCGGGACCGAGGCGGGCGCTTGCGAGGTCACGGTTCCGGGCGCGCGCCGCTCGCGCGGGGCGCTCCGCGTGCACGATGTCCTGCTGCCGCCCGACGAGATCACCACCCACGCCGGTATCCCGACCACCACCGTGCCCCGCACGCTCCTCGACCTCGCGGCGGTGGTCCCCCAGCGCCGGCTGGAGCGCGCGCTGAACGAGGCCGAGGTGCTCCGCCTCTGGGACGAGCTCTCGCTCGAGCAGCTCCTTGCTCGCTACCCGCGACGCCGGGGCACCCGGGCCGTTCGCGCTGTGCTCCAGCAGCGCGGGGCCGGCGCCACCGTGACCAAGAGCGAGCTCGAGGAGATGTTCCTCAGCCTGGTTGACCGGGCCGGCCTGCCACGGCCAAAGACGAACGTGCTGGTCGAGGGCTTCGAGGTCGACGCGCTCTGGCGCGACGCGCGCCTCGTCGTCGAGCTCGACGGCCGGGACACCCACGGGACGGCCGCGGCGTTCGAACGAGATCGCGAGCGCGACCGGGTGCTCCAGGTGGCCGGCTGGCGCCCCGTCCGGGTTACCTATCGGCAGCTGCGCGACGGCCCGCGCGATGTCGAGCGGGACATCCGACGGCTGGTGTCCGCGGAGGGGGGCGGAAGTTAGGCCAGGAAGGGTCGGCGCTACCGTTTCCACGGCATGCGCTCCCTCACCGAACCCTGGACGCTCGGCGGTCGCACGCTCGAGAACCGCCTGGTGCTGGCCCCGCTGGCCGGCATCGGCAACTGGTTCGTGCGCCTCCAGGCCAAGCGCTTCGGCGCCGGGTTGGTGGTGTCCGAGATGGTCTCCAGCTTTGGCCTCGCCTACGGCAACGAGCGCACCGTCCGCGAGTTCCTGCGCATCCATCCGGACGAGCACCCCGTGTCGATCCAGCTGTTCGGGCACGACCCGGCGGTGATGCGCGAGGCGGCCGCCCTCACCGCCGCCGCTGGCGCCGACCTGATCGACCTGAACATGGGCTGCCCGGTGCGCAAGGTCTGCAAGACGGGCGCCGGCGCCGCGCTCCTAGACGACCCCGCCACGGCCGTGGCGCTCGCCAAGGCCGCGCGCGAGGGATCCGGCCTCCCGGTCACCGTCAAGCTCCGCCCCGGCCGCACGCCCGGCGATCGCAGCGGCATCGAGCTGGCGCGCCGGCTGGTGGACGACGGGGGCGTCGCGGGCATCGCCTTCCACCCGCGCCACGCCTCGCAGCAGCACGCCGGCAGCCCCGATTACGCGCTTGCGCATGAGCTGGCTGAGGCACTGCCGGTCCCGGTGATCCTCTCGGGCGGGCTGAGCGACGACGCCAAGACGCTCGCAGCGTTCCAGCACAGCGGAGCGGCTGCGGTCATGCTCGCGCGCGGCTCGCTCGGCAATCCCTGGCGCTTCGCCCGTCTGCTGGGCCGCTACCAGGGGGAGCCGACCGCGGAGGAGGTCGTGACCGAGCTGGAGACGATCATCGAGGCGGCCGAGGAGCACCTGGGAGCCGACCGAGCGGGTCGCTACCTGCGCAAGTTCTACCCGTGGTACGCGGATACGCTGGGGCTCACCAAGCGCCAGCGCGAGGCGCTCGTCACCGCCCCGACGACGGCTCACGCCCGGGAGGCGCTGGCGGCGCTGCAGGGGCGCGAAACCATCCTTGCGGCCTAGTCGCGCGTTGCTACACTCTCGCGTCCCTCCGGCACGCAGTCCGCGGAGGGTTTTCTATGCCACGTGACACCGTTCTCACCCCCCAGGGCCTCGAGGAGCTGAAGGCCCGCATCGAGCACCTGCGCGGTGACCGCAGGCGCGAGGTGGCCGAGCGCATCAAGGAAGCACGTGAGTTCGGCGACATCTCCGAGAACTCGGAGTACGACGACGCCAAGAACGAGCAGGCGATGCTCGAGAAGCAGATCTCCGATCTCGAGGAGAAGCTGCGCAGCGCGCGCGTCATCGACGAGAAGGACGTGGACACCGCGGTCGTCAGCATCGGCGCGACGGTGCACCTGAAGGACCAGAAGACGGAGAAGTCCACGAAGTTCAAGATCGTCGGCTCCGCTGAGGCCAACCCCGCGGAGAGTCGTCTCTCGAACGAGTCGCCGGTCGGGCGCGCCCTGCTGGGGCGCAAGCGCGGCGACACGGTGACCGTCCCGGTCCCGCGCGGCCCCGCCCGCAAGCTGAAGATCACCAAGATCGAACGCTGATGGCCGGGGGGCTCGCGCCCCCGGTCGGCTAGGGTCCCGGCGCGTGGACGATCGGCGAGCGAAGCTCGAACGCCTGCGCGAGCAGGGGATCGACCCGTTCCCGCACGAGTTCGACGGGGTCGTGCCGATCGCCGAGATCCACGAGCGCCACGACGGGCTGGAGGCCGGCGAGGAGACGGACGCCGCCTACCGCATCGCCGGCCGCATGATCGCCCGCCGCGGTCACGGTGGCGCCGCCTTCATCGACGTCGTCGATCGCTCCGGCAAGCTGCAGGTGCAGGCCAAGCTCGACGTGCTGGGGGGCGAATCCTTCGAGCTGCTGACTTCCCTCGATGTCGGCGACCTGATCGGCGTGGATGGCACGGCGTTCAAGTCGCGGCGGGGTGAGCTCACCCTGCTCGTACAAGGGTGGACTCTGTTGGCGAAGAGCTTGAGGGGGGTGCCCAAGGAGTACTACGGAATCCAGGACATAGAGACCCGCTACCGCCATCGCGAGGTCGATTTGCTGGCCAACGAGGAGTCGCGCGAGCTGTTCATCCTGCGCTCCAAGGTGGTGCGCGCGATTCGCCGATGGCTGGATGACCGAGGCTTCCTCGAGGTCGAGACGCCCATCCTCCAGCCGCTCTACGGCGGGGCGCTCGCGCGCCCGTTCACCACGCACTACAACGCGCTCGACCGGGACTTCTTCCTGCGCATCGCGGATGAGCTGTATCTCAAGCGCCTGATCGTCGGCGGGCTCGAGCGCGTCTACGAGATCGGGAAGGACTTCCGCAACGAGGGGCTGTCGCCCAAGCACAACCCCGAGTTCACGATGCTCGAGTGGTACGAGGCCTATGCCGACTACGAGGACATCGCGGCACGGCTCGAGGAGCTGATCTCGTTCGTGGCCGAGGATGTCGGCTACGCCGGGCCGGTGGACTTCTCCGCGCCGTGGAAGCGGATCACCCTGCGCGACGCGATCAAGGAGAAGACGGGCATCGACATCCAGTCGGGTGACGAGCTGCCCGGCGAGGGCACCTGGGCCAAGCGCGTGGACACCCTGCTGTCGAAGAGCGTCGAGCCGGACCTGACGAACCCGACATTCATCCTCGACTACCCGAAGGAGCTGTCGCCGTTCGCCAAGGACCACCGCTCGGAGGAGGGGCTGGTCGAGCGCTTCGAGTGCTTTGCCGCCGGCATGGAGTTCGCGAACGCGTTCACCGAGCTCAACGACCCCGACGAGCAGCGGGCTCGCTTCGAGCAGCAGCGCGTCGACGAGGCCGCGGGCGACGACGAGACGCAGCCTTACGACGAGGACTACATCTCGGCGCTCGAGCACGGCATGCCTCCCACCGGTGGCATCGGCATCGGCATCGACCGGCTGGTGATGATCCTCAGCGGGCGCGACTCGATCCGCGAGGTCGTGCTGTTCCCCGCGCTGCGCAGCTAGCGCCGCGCGGTCAGCCCGAGAGCGCTTGGCGGGGGCCCTAGCTCGTCTCTTGGACGGCGCGCACCAGAGCGTCCTGCGCCGTTCCGATCTCACCGGTGGCCCGCTTCAGCTCCCGCAGCGCGCGCCGCTGGCGCGCCGGCTTGATCGCCCGCGCGGCGTCGGCGGCGCGGCCGCTCGCGTCGACCGAGTCGCCGAGCGCAGCCAGCAGCGCGTCGAACTGCTGCTGGGCGCGCTTGGGCGGCTCGAGCGCGGCCAGCTCCCCGCGGATGCTCTCCAGGGCCGCCCCGAACTGCTTGAACTCGTTGGCGATCGCCCGGCTGGACTTGGCCGAAACGTCCAACTCGGCCAATTCGCTGTTGAGATTCGATAGACGCGTGATTGCGGCGTTGTACCCGTCCGTGAAGCCGTCCGACTCGGATTCGCCCTCGCCGCCACAGCCGGAGAGGGCCAAGAAAACCGCCAGTAGCAGGCATGTCGATACCGCGCGCAGAACACTCCTAATACTTGTCCGCCCGGACGGCATTTACGGCTCCATTAAGGCGCGAGTGGCAGGGGAGGCCGTTGGTAGACTCGGCCAACGGGCGGAAAACCCACGTCTCGCCTTCATTCGATCGGCGTAGATGCCGATCTTGAGGGAAGGAAGCGGGTAGACCAGCCCCGTTGTTCCCCGACAGATAGGCAAGAGCAGTGTTTGAGCGCTTCACCGAACGGGCCCGGCAGGTGGTCGTCCTCGCCCAGGAGGAGGCCCGCATCCTCAAGCACAACTACATCGGTACCGAGCACATCCTGCTCGGACTCCTCCGCGAGGAGGAGGGTCTTGCCGCGCGCGTTCTGGAGTCCCTCGACATCACCGTGGAGCGCGTGCGCGCCCAGGTGGTCCGCATCGTCGGATCGGGGGAAGAGGTCACCTCCGGCCAGATCCCGTTCACCCCGCGCGCCAAGAAGGTGCTCGAGCTCGCGCTGCGCGAGGCCCTCAGCCTCGGCCACAACTACATCGGCACGGAGCACATCCTGCTCGGGCTGGTCCGGGAGAACGAGGGCGTCGCTGCCCGCATCCTGCTCGACTTCGACGCGGACTCCGAGAAGATCCGCAACGAGGTCATCCGCATGCTCTCCGGCCCCGGTGGCCGTCAGGGTCGCTCCGGCGCGGCCGCGGGCGCCCAGGGCGAGGGCAAGAAGTCCTCGAAGCTGCTCGACCAGTTCGGCCGCAACCTGACCAAGCTGGCGGCCGAGGGCAAGCTGGACCCGGTCGTCGGTCGCGAGACCGAGATCGAGCGGATCATGCAGATCCTCTCGCGCCGGCAGAAGAACAACCCGGTGCTGATCGGCGAGCCCGGCGTCGGCAAGACCGCCGTGGTCGAGGGCCTGGCCCAGCTGATCACCAACGGCGAGGTGCCGGAGCTGCTGAAGAACAAGCAGATCTACACGCTCGACCTGGCCGCGCTGGTGGCCGGCTCGAAGTACCGCGGCGAGTTCGAGGAGCGCCTCAAGAAGGTGATGAAGGAGATCACCCAGCGCGGCGACATCATCCTGTTCATCGATGAGCTGCACAACCTCGTCGGCGCCGGCGCCGCCGAGGGCGCAATCGACGCTGCGAGCATCCTCAAGCCGGCGCTCGCGCGCGGCGAGCTGCAGACGATCGGCGCCACCACGCTCGACGAGTACCGCAAGTACCTGGAGCGCGACTCGGCGCTCGAGCGGCGCTTCCAGCAGATCCGCGTGGACCAGCCCTCCACGGAGGACACCGTGCAGATCCTGCGCGGGCTGCGCGACCGCTACGAGCAGCACCACCGCGTCGGTATCACCGACGAGGCGCTGGCTGCCGCCGCGGAGCTGGCCGACCGCTACATCTCGGACCGCTTCCTGCCCGACAAGGCGATCGACCTGATCGACGAGGCCGCCTCACGTGCGCGCATCAAGTCGATGACGGCCCCGCCCGTGTACCGCGACCTCGAGGAGGACATCGAGACCACGCGGCGCGACAAGGAGGCGGCGATCGAGGCGCAGGAGTTCGAGAAGGCCGCGAACCTGCGCGACAAGGAGCGCCAGCTCACCAACAAGAAGCGCGAGCTCGAGGAGCAGTGGCGCTCCGGCGAGTCCGGCGAGCGCCCGGAGATCGGCGAGGAGGAGATCGCCGACATCGTCTCCATGTGGACCGGCATCCCGGTCTTCAAGCTCACCGAGGCCGAGACCCAGAAGCTGATGCGCATGGAGGAGGAGCTCCACAAGCGCGTCATCGGCCAGCACGCCGCCATCGAGGCCGTGTCGAAGGCGATCCGCCGTTCGCGCGCCGGCCTCAAGGACCCCAAGCGCCCCACCGGCTCGTTCATCTTCCTCGGCCCCTCGGGCGTCGGTAAGACCGAGCTAGGCCGGACGCTCGCCGAGTTCCTGTTCGGCGACGAGGACGCGATGGTCCGGATCGACATGTCGGAGTACATGGAGAAGCACTCCGTGTCGCGGCTGGTCGGCTCGCCCCCGGGCTACATCGGCTACGACGAGGGTGGCCAGCTCACCGAGGCCGTTCGGCGCAAGCCGTACAGCGTGCTCCTACTCGACGAGATCGAGAAGGCGCACCCGGACGTGTTCAACATCCTGCTCCAGATCCTGGAGGACGGGCGGCTCACCGACGCCCAGGGGCGCACGGTCGACTTCCGCAACGCGATCGTGATCATGACCTCGAACATCGGGGCGTCCGAGATCGCCAAGAACACCGGCATCGGCTTCACGGTCGGCGACGAGACCGGCCTCTCGTACGACGACATGAAGAACCGGATCATGGGAGAGCTGAAGAAGGTCTTCCGGCCCGAGTTCATCAACCGCATCGACGAGGTGATCGTCTTCCACAAGCTCACGAAGGAGGAGATCTCCAACATCGTCGAGCTGCTGTTGAAGCGCATCCGCGAGTCGCTGGCCGAGCGCGAGCTGTCGCTCAACCTCTCGGACGGCGCGGCCGACCTGCTGGTCGAAAAGGGCTGGGACCCGTCGATGGGCGCTCGCCCGCTGCGCCGGGCGATCCAGCGCTACATCGAGGATCCGCTGGCGGACGAGGTGCTGTCGCAGAGCATGCCGCCCGGCTCGACCGTCGAGGTCGACAGGGCGCCGGAAGGCGACGAGCGGGACGTCACGATCTCGATCGTCAAGCCCAAGGAGCGCAAGCGCGAGACGGTCGGCGTCGGCGCCCAGGGCGATGCCCGCGAGGAGGGCTCGTCGACCGACCCGTCCTCGGAGGGCGGCGACGACCTGCCCGACGAGCCCGAGGTGCTCCCGGAGATCCCGGACGCTCCGCCGGCGCCCGAGGGCGAAGCCGAGCCCGAGCGCTAGCCGCCGTGCGCCGGTAGGCGCTGTGTGACGCACCTCATGGACAGGCCGTCGGGGAAGGGCGAGACTCTGCCCGACGATGAGACGCCCGTTCGTCGGGAGGGTTACGGAGCTCGACGAGCTCCGCGCCGCGCTTGACCTGACCGCCGCGAAGCGGGGCTATCTCTTCCTGCTCAGCGGCGAGCCCGGCATCGGCAAGACGCGCCTGATACACGAGCTCGCGCGGGAGGCCGGTGAGCGCGGCTGGCGCGTGGCGCCCGGCCGCTGCTGGGGGGAGGGCGGGGCGCCTGCCTACTGGCCGTGGATCCAGGTCGTGCGGGCGCTCGGCGGAGACTTCGAGCGGCTGGCGGCGCGTCCGGCCGAGTCGGTCGATCCGCAGACCGTCCGCTTCCGCCTGTTCAACGCCGTCGCCGAATTCCTCGTGGAGGCCGCCGAGGAGCGGCCGCTGATGGTGGAGCTGGATGATCTGCACGCCGCCGACGTCGCCTCGCTCGTGATGCTGCGGTTCGTCAGCGAGGCCGTGGCGGACGCGCCCGTCCTGATCGTCGGCTCCTACCGCGAGCGGGAGGCGCAGCTGCACGAGCACGCGGAGTCGTTCGCCGAGCTGCTGCGCGTGGCTAGCCGCGTGTCGCTCCAGGGGCTGAGCGTGGAGGAGGTCGAGCTGTACCTCGCGGAGGCGTCGGAGCAGCAGCCCTCGCGCGCCCTCGCGGCTCGCCTGCACGTGCTCACCGGAGGCAATCCGTTCTTCCTCGGAGAGGTGGCACACCTGGTGGGGCACGACACGGCCCGTGTTCCGGAGGAGGTGCGCACGCTGCTCCGGCGTCGCATCGCCGGCCTGCCCGAGGACGCCGTCGAGGTCCTGCGCGTGGCCGCCGTAGTGGGCCGCGAGTTCAACTTCCGCGTGCTCGAGCGCACGTGTCAGGTGACCGTGGCGCGCCTGCTCGACGTGCTCGTGGAGGCGGGCGACGCCGGCGTGATCGCGGAGGACCCCGCATTCCCGCGCAGGTACGCATTCGTCCATGAGCTCGTGCGGGAGACGCTCTACGACGACCTCGGGGCCGCCAAACGCCTGGAGCTGCACCGCAGGATCGGAGCGGTGCTGGAGGAGCTCTACCGCAACGACCTCGACCCTCACCTCTCGGAGATCGCCCACCACCTCACGCTGGCGGCGCCGGTCGGCGACGTCTCGGCGGCGGTCGGGTACCTGGTCCGGGCGGGTGACCGCGCCGCCAGCCTGCTCGCGTACGAGGAGGCCGGCGTGCACTACGAGCGGGCGCTGGGCCTGCTGGGCGCCGCCGAGGCCGCCTCCGGGCAGCTGCGGTGCGAGCTGCTGCTGCGACTGGGCGACGCCCACTGGCGGGCGGGTGACACGCGTGCCGCCCGCTCCAGCTTCGAAGAGGCCGCGGAGCTCGCCCGCCGCCTGACCGACGGCGAGATGCTCGCCCGCGCCGCACTCGGCTACGTGATCGGCCTCGGCGGCTTCCTGCTGTTCGCTCGCTTCGAGGCCGGCGCCACCGGGATCGGTCTGCTCGAGGAGGCGCTGGCCGCGCTGCCGGAACAGGACAGCCCGCTCCGCGCCCGTGTGCTCGCCCGCCTGGCGGTGGAGATGTACTCCTTGTACTCCTCCAAAGAGGTCGAGCGGCGCCTGGAAATCAGCACCGAGGCGATCGCGATGGCGCGTCGGCTCGACGATTCCGAAGCACTCGTCACGGCGCTGCACTCCCGGCACTGGGCGCTCGGCGCCCCGGAGATGGTGTACGAGCGCCTGGATAACACGGAGGAGATGCTCACGGTGGCCGCCGAGCTCGGCAGCCAGGAGCTGGCGTTCCTCGCGCACAACGCCCGGCTGCACTGCTTCCTCGAGCTGAGCGACGGTCCCGGCCTCGACGCCGAGATCGCGGCGATGACGGACCTGGCCGAGCGCATCCACCAGCCGTTCTACCGCTGGCATGGCGTGTGTCTCCAGGTCATCCGCGCGACGCTGGACGGTCGCTGTGACACCGCCGAGCGCCGAGCGCAGGAGGCGCTCCGGATCGCCCGCCTGCGTCACAGCGAGTACGCGGCCTATGTCTACGAGTACGCGCAGCTGGTGGCGATTCGCTGGGCCCAGGGACGCCTGGCCGAGTACTGGCCGGAGGTGGCCGACCACAGCGATCGATTTCTGTGGATCCCGCGCTGGCGTGACGCGATGGGTGCGGCGGAGCGGGGCGATCGCGGGACCGCCGCGCTGGAGCTGGCCCGTCACGCGGGCCACGGCTTCGCCGACATCCCCAAGGACGGGCTCTGGCTGCTGCGGCTCTGCTCGCTCGCCGAGGCGGCCGTGCTCGTCGACGACCGGCGGGCGGGGCTGCGGCTCTACGAGCTGCTGCTTCCGTTCGACGACCGCAACGCCGTGGCGCTTACGCAGCTGCCCTTCGGGCCGATCGCCCTGCGCCTGGCGCTGCTCGCAACGATGCTCGAGCAGTGGGAATCCGCGGAGGCGCACTTCCAGGGTGCCTTGGAACGGTGCGAGCGGCTCGGGGCCAACGCTGTTCGCGCGCGCGTGCTGCTCGAGTACGGGCGCGCCCTGCTGGCCCGCGCGGGCGACGGCGACGCCGAACGCGCCGCGGCCCTGCTCGAGGAGGCCCGGCGGCTGAGCGAGGACCTGGAGCTTGCGGGCATCCTCGACCGCGTGTCCGCGGTCGCCGCTCCGCGGGCGGAGCGGGCGGTGCGCGAGGCCCGCTTCGTGCGCGAGGGGGAGTACTGGACGATCGCCTACGGCGGGGCCACGCTGCGGCTGAACGACGTCAAGGGCCTGCGGCACATCGCCGTCCTGCTGGCATCGCCAGGCGTGGACTTCCACGTGCTCGAGCTGGTGGCCGCGATGGACGGCACGGCGGGCAACGGCTCGGTGGCTGCACACGCCGAGGCCGGCCTGCACTCGTCGCGGCCGACGGCCCTCGATCCGCTGCTCGACCCGCAGGCCAAGGAGGAGTACCGCGGCCGCATCGAGGACCTGCGCGCCGAGCTGGAGGAAGCGCGCAGCTTCGCCGACGACGAGCGCGCCGCCGGGCTGGAGCAGGAGCTGGACGCGTTGATCGGCGAGCTCGCACGAGCCGCCGGCCTCGGGGGCCGCGACCGGCCGGTGGCCTCGGCGGGCGAGCGGGCCCGGGTGAACGTGACGAAGGCGATTCGCTCGGCGATCAAGGCGATCGAGCGCCAGTCTCCGGAGCTGGCCGAGCACCTGGCGGGCTCGATCCACACCGGCCGCTTCTGCTCGTACGCGCCCCCTGGCGAGACGCCACCCCGCTGGGCGACCTGACGTACCCCACACGCACGGCACAACTGTTCCACCTCGATTCACGCCCCAAGAAGCAAGAACTTGGATTCGATCGAAGGAGCAGCGCGATGAGCACGACCACAGCCGCGGCGCAGACAGCACGCCAGGAGCTCGGCAACGAGTTCGCCGGAGAGCTGATCGGCCCGGGCGACGCCGGATACGAAGAGGCCTGCAAGGTCTACAACGGGATGATCGACAGGCACCCCGCGCTGGTCGCGCGCTGTGCCAACCCGGACGACGTGGTGAAGGCGGTCTCCTTCGCGCGCGAGCACGACCTCCTGCTCGCCGTACGTGGCGGGGGCCACAACGGCGCCGGGCTGGGCACCTGCGACGACGGCGTAGTGATCGATCTCTCGCTGCTGAAGGACATCGAGGTCGACCCCGAGGCGCGGACCGCCCGCGTCGGCGGAGGCTGCACCTGGGGTGAGGTGGACAAGGCCACGGGCGAGCACGGCCTGGCCACGCCGAGCGGAATCATCTCGACCACTGGCGTCGGGGGCCTGACGCTCGGAGGCGGCCTCGGCCACCTGACGCGCAAGTTCGGGCTGTCGATCGACAACCTGCTCGAGGCCGAGCTCGTCCTGGCGAGCGGCGAGCGCGTACGCGCCAGCGCCGACGACCACCCGGACCTGTACTGGGCGATCCGCGGCGGCGGAGGCAACTTCGGCGTCGTCACCTCGTTCCTGTTCCGCCTGCACGAGGTGGGAACGATCATCGGCGGCCCCACGTTCTGGCCGGTCGAGCAGGGCGCCGAGGTGCTGTCGGCGTACCGCGAGTTCCTGCCGAACGCCCCGCGCGAGCTGAACGGCTTCTTCGCGTTCGCGACGGTGCCGCCGGCCCCGCCGTTCCCCGAGGAGATCCACATGCGCAAGGTCTGCGGCGTCGTGTGGTGCTACGTCGGCAGCGAGGAGGACGCGGCGAAGGCGATGGCTCCGCTGCTGGAGGCCCTTCCCGAGCCGCTCATGCATGGGGTGGCGCCGATGCCGCACGCCGATCTGCAGGGCGCCTTCGACGGGCTCTACCCGCCCGGTGACCAGTGGTACTGGCGCGCCGACTTCGTCAAGGAGATTCCCGACGAGGCCGTGGAGATCCACGCCCGCTTCGGCGCCGAGATGCCGACCATGCAGTCGACGATGCACCTGTACCCGATCGACGGCGCCGCCCACGACCTGGCGTCGTCCGACACGGCCTGGAGCTACCGCGACGCGCGCTGGGGCGCGGTGTTCGCGGGCGTCGACCCCGACCCCGCCAACGTCGAGACGATCCGCAAGTGGACGGTCGACTACTTCGAGGCGCTCCACCCGCACTCGGCAGGCGGCGCGTACGTGAACATGATGATGGACGAGGGGCAGGAGCGGGTCCGAGCGAGCTACCGGGACAACTACGACCGCCTTGCCCGCATCAAGGCGGCGTACGACCCCGGGAACCTGTTCCGGGTGAACCAGAACATCGAGCCGCGAACGTAGCCTCAGCCGGCCTACCACCTGCCTGTCAGCGCGACAGGCAGGTGGTCGCCACGAATCGACCGGTCGCGCCGCCGCGCTCGAGCGGGAACGCCAGCTCTCCGTTCACGGCCCACAGCTCGGTGTGTCGGTCGCTGATCGCCCAGGCGGGCGGCCAGCGGCTCACGTCAGCGCCCTCGAGCGCCTCGATCAGCGCTACGGCCACGGCCTCGCTGCCACGCTCGCGCACCGGGCGACGCTGGCGAAACCGCACGACGCAGTGGTGGGACGGCACGATCTCGCGCACCTCGGGATGCTCGAGCCGAGCCACTCGCTGCATGCGGAGGGAGGCTAGGGGGCCGCGACAGCGAGGTTGAACAGGGTCCCGGCCGTGTAGTCGAGCGACACCTCGCTGGTCACGTAGTTCTCCACGTTGTCCTCGTACACGATGCGGCCGTTGAACGGGCTCCGGCTGCGAAAGCGGAAGCCGGAGCGCTGCTCGCGGATGATCGCGCGCGTTGTGGGGCCACCGACGACCGCGCCGACGGGGCGCCCTGCCCCCTGCAGCGATGCCCAGTGGTGCGGATGTCGGGCCGCGGAGGGACCGTGCCCGACCACGAAGCTGGCGCCCCACTGGTTGCGGCCGAGCAGCCAGTCGCGGCCGCCATCCGCGAGCGCGGCGCCCGCCGCGAAGACGCCGGCGCGCGCGGCGAGGCCGGCCAGCGCCGCGCCGCCTCCGCTCTCGCCGGTGGTGCCGAAGCCGAACTCGCCGTACACCGGGAACGCCTGCCTGCGTGCGATTCGCTCGACCCCGCGACCGCCTGCGCGCAGCTTCGCGCACGCGAAGTCCCTGATGGCGGCATCCGGCACCGCCGGCTGGCCGAGCGCGCCGCAGAGGTCGGCGAAGCCCAGCGCGCCGGTGTTGGCCCAGCTGGGCGGCCTGGCGGCGATCTCGTTGAGCCAGTCGCGGGCGTCGCTCAGGTAGACCGGGTCGGCGGTCGCACGCCAGAGCATCACCGCGGCCGTGCCGAGGTCGTCGTTGCCCTCACCGTCCTCGCCGTCGGACCCGTAGAAGTAGTCGCCCACCAGCCCGGGTGGCTCGGGGGCGATGCGATCCGTCCGCTCACCGGCCTCGTACCACTCACGGGCCTGCGTGATCAGCGTGTCGCGCGCCGGCCCGCTGGCGCGAGCCGCAGCGATGGCGAGGGCCGTGGCGGCCTTCCCACCCACGTCGCTGCCGATCCCGGGGTACGCAAGGCGACGGCCGATGCCCGGCCTGCTGCTCGCGTCGTCCCGCGCTGGCGGCGCGAAGCCACGATCGTGGTCGCGCTCGTCGCCGATCTGCTGGATGAACAGGTCGGGAGCCGGGTGCGCCTTCACGAGCCAGCGGATGCCCACGTCCGACGCCGCCTGCAGCCTCGCGGAGTGGGCGGGGTCGAGCCGCGCCGCGAGCTGGAGGATCGTGGCCGCGAACGCCGTGGTCTTGGTGAAGTGGAGCGTGTCGCCCGCGTCCATCCAGCCGCCGGTCAGGTCGAAGCGGCGACCCTCGTACGGACCCGATGCGATCGTGGCGTCGTTCAGATGAGCGGGGCCGTGGAGCGGCGACGGCTCGTTGCCGTCGCTGTTGGCCGCGAAGAACCGGAGCAGCACGGGGATCGTCGGCGTAGAGCCCGTCGCACGCACCTTCCACGCCCGCGACCGCAGGCGCCCGACGACCACCCGGTAGCTGCCAGGCCCCTCAACCGCGGACAAGTCCGCGGTCGCCGCGTGCCTCCACGGCGCGGCTGATCCCCGCGCTTTTCGCAGCTTCCCCTTGAGCACCCGCCGCCCGCTCGCGTCGACCACGGCGAACGGCCGTCCGGCGAGCCGGCGGGCGGATCCGACGATCGCGACCTTGCTGTCGGCTGGGGCGCTCGGCCCGCCCACGCGGATGGTGTTCGGGGGAGTAGCGGCCTTGGCCGCGGAGACGTCCGCGAACGAGCCGGCTCCCAGGGCTAGCAGCGCGACCGTGCGTACGGTCAGCGGGCGTCCTCCCATTCGTCGACTCTCTCAGGCTCGGCGGCGCGCCGCAAGGCCGCGCCGACTGGCCGCTGGCCGCCGCCGTGCTGGTGCGCTCCCGGCCGTCGGCTACTGGCGTTGTTTGTCGCGGCCGGCGCCGCCGTTGAGTTTGTCGCGGCCGCCGCCGCCGAGCAGGCTGTCCTTGCCGGCGCCGCCGGCCAGGTTGTCCTTGCCGCTGCCGCCGCTGAGGCTGTCCTTGCCGGCGCCTCCGCCGAGCTTGTCCTTGCCGTCTTGGCCGTAGAGGCGGTCGTTGCCTGCCCCGCCGTCCATGGTGTCGTTGCCGGTGCCGGCGCAGATGGTGTCGTTGCCGTTGGCGCCGGCGATCTTGTCGTTGCCGCCGAGCGCGACGATCACGTCGGCGCGGCGGGTGCCCTTGAGCCGGTCGGCGCGGGCGCTGCCGACGATCGTGGCGCGCTTGCCGTTGCAGCGCGGCACGCCCTTGCGGCCGCCCTGGCCGCCCGGCCCGCCGGCCCGGCCACCCGGACCGCCACCCGGGGAGGGGGCCGGACCGCCGCCCGCCGCCGGCGAGTCGCCCTGCAACCGTGCCACGAGCACGTTGCCGGTGATCGGCCCCGATTCGGCGACCCCGGCGACCACGATGCGCCCGTTGGCCTGCATCGCGACGCCGCTGGCCCCGGTGGAGGTGCCGACGTTGATCGTCTGCTTGCCGTCGCCGCTGAAGGTGGTGTCGAGCGCTCCGCCCGGCTGGAGGCGCGCGACAGCCGCGTCCAGCTGGCCATCGGTGTGGCCGGCGACCACGATCTTGCCGTTGGCCTGCAGGGCCACGGCGTTGCCGAAGTCGGTCCCGCCGCCGAAGTCGATGGGGGCTATGCCGTCGCCGTCGAAGCTCGTGTCGAACGAGCCGTCCGGGTTGAGCCGCGTCACGATGACGTTGGCGGTGCCGCTGCCCGCCAGCACGTACTTGCCGTCCGGCTGGACCAGCACGTCGCGCACGGCGAGGCCGCTGGGGGGCGAGCCGCCGTAGTCGACCGTCCGGAGGCCGTCGCCGTCGAAGGACGTGTCGCTGCTGCCGTCCGTGTTCAGGCGCAGTACCGCGATGCTGTTGTTGCCGGCGACGGTGCTCGATGTGGCGATCACGATCTTGCCGTCCGCCTGCAGCGCCGCCGCCCAGCCCACGTCCGTGCCGTCGAGGTCGACGCCGACCGTGCCTACGCCGTTGAAGCTCATGTCGTTCGAGCCGTCGGAATTGAGCCGGGTTACATAGACGTCGGCAAGCAGTCCTCCGCTGCCGACCACCACGATCTTGCCGTTGGGCTGCACCAGCACGTCCCTCGCGGTGTCGGAGCCGGCGTAGTCGACGGTCTTCGTCCCGTCGGTGAAGAAGGTCGCGTCGAGGCTTCCGTTGGCATTGAAGCGCGCTATCGCGAAGTCGCTGTTCCCGCCGAGTGTCGTGGAGCCGGCGACGACGATCTTGCCGTCTGCCTGCAGCGCCGCGGCCTGGCCCGTCTCGAACCCGCCGAAGTCGGCGCCGGCGTTGCCGCCCGTGCCGAAGTTGGGATCGGGCGAGCCGCTGGAACCCATGAGCGAGACCATGAAGTCCAGGTTCAGGTTCCCGTGGCCGGCCGTCACGATCCTGCCGTCCGGCTGGACCAACACGTCGTTCGCGATGTCGACGCCGCCGTAGTCGATCGTTCGGACCCCGTCGGCGTCGAAGCTCGAGTCCTGATCGCCGGGGGCGGCCAGCGCCACCGCGCCGCCCAACCCCACGACGACGAGCGCCAGCGACCCCAGCCACCCGACCCGCTGTCTCAGATGACCGACGAGCCTGGGTGACATGCTTGGCCTCCTCAGCGCCGCAGCTTCAGGTGGCGCTTCATGAACGCCGCCACGGCTCGCCGAACGCGCGTGCCGTGCGGCTCTTCGATGTCGTGCCCGCCGTTGTAGACGAGCACCTCTTTCGGCTTCTTGGCAGCGCGGTGTAGGGCACGGGCGGAGGCGATCGGAGTGGCGTCGTCAAGTCGGCCCGCGGCCATGAACACCGCGCGCCCATCCGCCCGCGGGATCCAGTGCCGCGGATCGATCGGGTCGAGTTTTCGGACCGCCGTGTTCAGGCGCGCTCCGCTCAGGTTGCCGCCGAGCATGACCCACGACTGCTTCAGGTAGACGCGCCAGTTGGCGCCGCTGACCAGGAACGCGCCCGCCTTGATGCGGGGATCGACCCCGATCAGCATGGAGCCTATGAAGCCGCCCATCGAGCGGCCCTCGTACCCGATGCGGGCGGGATCGCAGAGGCCTCGGCTGTCGAGGTAGTCGAGCGCCCGGCGCGTGTCGATCACGGTCAGCCGGAACATCTTGTAGAGCGTGTCGAGCCGCTCGATGGCAGCCAGCACTCCAATCCCCTGGCGCTCGCCGTGGTAGCGCGCGTCGATCGCGAGCATGGTCACCCCGCGCGCCGCGTAGGCATCGGCCTTGTCGGAGAACTCCTCCTCCTTGCTGCCCGTGGCGGGGTGCCCTACCAGAACGCAAGGGCCAGATCCCGAGGCGCCCTTCGGCCGCCCCAGCAACGCCGGGACGCGCTGCCCCTCCGCGCCCCGGAAGGTCACCTTGAAGATGCGCGTGACGTCGGTCTCGGCCTCCAACTTGGTGGTCGCCTTCAACGGAGCGCCGGCGTTGTAGTCGAACACGGTCGGCTTCGGCGGCGCGGCGTCGGGCGCGGCCGACAGCGCAAGGAGCGACACCGCGATGGCGGCCGTTGCGACTAGGAGTACGCGAAGGACGGTCACTGGCGTTGTTTGTCGCGGCCCGCGCCGCCGTTGAGTTTGTCGCGGCCGCCGCCGCCGAGCAGGCTGTCCTTGCCGGCGCCGCCGGCCAGGTTGTCCTTGCCGGCGCCTCCGCTGAGGCTGTCCTTGCCGGCGCCTCCGCCGAGCTTGTCCTTGCCGTCTTGGCCGTAGAGGCGGTCGTTGCCTGCCCCGCCGTCCATGGTGTCGTTGCCGGTGCCGGCGCAGATGGTGTCGTTGCCGTTGGCGCCGGCGATCTTGTCGTTGCCGCCGAGCGCGACGATCACGTCGGCGCGGCGGGTGCCCTTGAGCCGATCGGCGCGGGCGCTGCCGACGATCGTGGCGCGCTTGCCGTTGCAGCGCGGCACCCGACTGGCCGGGCCGCGGCCGCCTGCGCCCGGACCGCCGCCCGGGCCACCCGGGGAGCCACCCGGGAGGGCGGCGGGACCGCCGCCCGCGCCTCGCGAGTCGCCTTCCAGCCGGGCCACCATCGCGTCGAAGTTCCCTGCCGTCACCGCCAGGGCGTAGCCCGCAAACACGAGCCGGCCGTTGGCCTGCACCGCCATGCCGTAAGCGGCCGTGTCGGCGGAGCCGGCCCTGATCGTCTGCTTGCCGTCGCCGCTGAAGGTCGTGTCGAGCGAGCCGCCCGGTTGCAGGCGCATCGCGAGGGCGTCCCCCTGGCTGTTGCGGCCGGCGACGACGATCTTGCCGTTGGCGAGCAGCGCCCCGGCCTCGCCGTACTCGCTGCCGCCGAAGTCGGCGCCTACGGTGCCCGTCCCGTTGAAGCTCTGATCGAGCGACCCGTCCGGGTTGAGCCGCGTCACCGTGAGGTTGCTGGGCGCGCTGCCGGAGCCGACCAGCACGATCTTGCCGTCTCCCTGCACGAGCACGTCCCGGGCCCCGTCGGCGACGCCGCCGTAGTCCAGCGTCCGGATCCCGTCGCCGTTGAAGGACGTGTCGAGCGAGCCATTGGCGTTCAAGCGGACCACCGCCACCTGCTCGTTCTCGCCGACGGTCGTGTCGCCGGCGACCACGATCTTGCCGTCCGCCTGCAACGCCACGGCATGGCCCACGTCGAGGCTGCTGGGCGGCGGCGGAGGTGGCGGGGGCGGCGGCGGCTGCCGCGCCTGGGCGGTGCGTGCGACGCCGACCGTCGCGAGCTCGACGCCGACGGTGCCGTCCACACCGAAGCCCGACACGGGGGAGCCGTCGGAGTTCAGCCGTGTGACGGCGATGTCCACGTTGGGACCCCCGTAGCCGGCGAGCAGGATCTTGCCGTCGGGCTCCACCAGCACCGCATCCGCAGAGCCAGAGCCGTTGTAGTCCAGCAGGGTGGTCCCGTCGCCGGCAAACGACGTGTCAGGCGAGCCGTTGGCGTTCAAGCGCGTCACGGCAGGGTTGGATCTCGTGCCCTCCGTGACCGACCCGGCGACCACGATCTTGCCGTCCGCCTGCAGCGCCGCTGCCTGGGCGCGGTCCTCCCCATCGAGCTCCACCAGCGCAGTGCCGTCGGAATCGAAGCTGGGATCGCTCGAGCCGCCGGGGTCCAGCCGCGATACCACGATGCTCGCGTTGGCGGTGCCGTAACCGGCGAGCAGGAGCTTGCCATCGGGCAGAGCCAGCACGTCCTTGACCACGTCGGTGCCGCCGTACTCGATCGTCCTGATCCCGTCGCCGTCGAGGCTACGGTCGGGATCGCCGGGGGCGGCAATGGCCGCGGTGGCGCCCAGCGCGACCGCGGCCAGGGCGAGCGCAGCGCTGGTGCGCTTCCCGTCCATGGCTACTGGCGTTGCTTGTCGCGGCCGGCGCCGCCGTTGAGTTTGTCGCGGCCGCCGCCGCCGAGCAGGCTGTCCTTGCCGGCGCCGCCGGCCAGGTTGTCCTTGCCGGCGCCGCCGCTGAGGCTGTCCTTGCCGGCGCCTCCGCCGAGCTTGTCCTTGCCGTCTTGGCCGTAGAGGCGGTCGTTGCCCGATCCGCCGTCCATGGTGTCGTTGCCGGTGCCGGCGCAGATGGTGTCGTTGCCGTTGGCGCCGGCGATCTTGTCGTTGCCGCCGAGCGCGACGATCACGTCGGCGCGGCGGGTGCCCTTGAGCCGATCGGCGCGGGCGCTGCCGACGATCGTGGCGCGCTTGCCGTTGCAGCGCGGCACGCTCTGGCGGCCGCCTGCGCCCGGACCGCCGCCCGGGCCACCCGGACCGCCGCCGCGGCCGCCCGGACCGGATCCGGGGGTCGGAGCCGGACCGCCGCCGGCCGCCGCCGAGTCGCCCTCCAGCCGGCCGGCCAGCATGTCGCCCCCGATCCCGCCCGCGACCACGATGCGGCCGTTGGCTTGCAGCGCGGCGCCCAAGAGCCCGGCGCCCGGCCTGAACGTCTGCCTGCCGTCGCCGCTGAAGGTGGTGTCGAGCGAGCCGCCCGGCTGCAGCCGGGCGACGGCGGCCTCTGATAGCTCGCTGGGCCCGGTTGAAGTGCCGGCGACGACGATCTTGCCGCTGGCCTGCAGCGCGGCGGCATACCCGTAATCCGCGCCGCCGAAGTCGATGTCGAGCGTGCCGTTTCCGGCGAAGCCCTGATCGGTCGAGCCGTCGGCGTTGAGCCGGGTGACCACGAAGTTCTCAGCCGCGGTACCGGACCCGGCGAGCAAGATCTTTCCGTTCGGCTGAACCAGGACGCTGTGGACGGAGTCGCCGCCGCCGAGGTCGATCGTCCTGACCCCAGTGCCGTTGAACGTGCGGTCCGGCAGGCCAGTATCGGGCTCGATCCGGGTGATCGCCAGGTTCTCGTTGCTGCCGTCGGCAAAGGTGGTGCCGGCGACCACAATCTTGCCGTCCGCTTGCACCGCGGCGGCCCTGGCGGCGTCGAGTACGGTCCCGAAGCGGACGCAGAAGCTACCCCTGTCGATCATGTCATCGCCTTGGAACGACGGGTCGGTATCCCCGTTGGGCTCGAGCCGCGTGAGCATGAAGCACCGGGCGGAGCTGCCGTACCCGGCGAGCACGATCTTCCCGTCCGGCTGCACGAGGACCGCCTCGGCAGCGTCGGCCGCGCCGAGATAGTCGACGGTCACCATGCCGTCGCCGTCGAAGGAGGTGTCGAGCGTGCCGTTTGGGTTGAAGCGCGCGACCGCGACATCGGAGGGGACTCCCGACTGCTCCGTGACGCCGGCCACGACGATCTTGCCGTCCGCCTGCAGGGCCACGCTGTTGATCCGGTCCGCGCCGCCGAAGTCGGCGCTGGCGGCGCCATCGCCGCTGAAGCTCGAGTCGGAGGAGCCGTCGGGGTTGAGCCGCGCGACGACGAAGTTGTCGGTGACGGTGTTGCCGCTTCTCCCGCCGATCACGATCTTCCCGTCGGGCTGCACCAGGACGGCGTCGGCGGTCTCGCCGGCGAGGAAGTCGATAGTCCGGACCCCGTCGCCGTCGAAACTGTTGTCGAGATCGCCCGGCGCGGCGAGCGCCGCGGTGGTGCCGAGAGCCAGGGTGAGCAGGGCGAGGGCAAGCCAGCTGGTGCGCCGCATCATGAAGCCCAGCCTCTCCCGCGTCGTTTGGTGTAGATAGCCCCCAGAGGGGTGGTTTTCGTCACCCCTGGCGTTGCTTGTCGCGGCCGGCGCCGCCGTTGAGCTTGTCGCGGCCGGAGCGTCCGAGCAGGGTGTCCTTGCCGGCTTGGCCGGTGAGTTGGTCGTTGCCTGTGCCGCCGTCGAGACGGTCATTGCCGGGGCCGCCGGCGATGCGGTCCTTGCCGGTGCCGGCGCAGACTGTGTCGTTGCCGCGTCCGGCGGAGATGCGGTCGTTGCCGCCGAGCGCGACGATCACGTCGGCACGGCGGGTGCCTTTGAGGCGGTCGGCGCGCTGGCTGCCGACGATCGTGGCCCGCTTGCCGTTGCAGCGCGGCACGCTCTGGCGGCCGCCCGGGCCGCCCGGGCCGCCACCCCCGCTGCCCGAACCGCCCCCCGGGCGGGCGGCCGGACCGCCGCCCGCGGCGACGGCATCGCCTTCCAGGCGGCCAACCAGCCAGTTGATGTTCCCCTCGGAGGCCGTGTAGCCCGCCACCAGGATGCGGCCGTTGGCCTGCAGCGCCGTCGCGTAGGCCACGTTCAGATTGCCGGCGCTGATCGTCTGCCGCCCGTCGAAATTGAAGCTGGTGTCGAGGGAGCCGCCCGGCTGCAGCCGCACGACGGCGGCGTCGCCCCCGGCGCTGCCGGCGACGACGATCTTGCCGTTGGCCTGCAGGGCCGCCGCCGAGCCGTAGTCCGACCCGCCGAAATCGACGCCGATCGTGCCGTCCCCGTCGAAGCTCGCGTCGTTCGAGCCGTCGGGGTTGAGACGCGTGACCTCGAGGTCCGCGCCGGCGCCCCCGGACCCGGCGACCACGATCCTGGCGTCCGGCTGCACCAGCACCTCGGCGGCGTCGTCGTTGCCGCCGTAGTCGATCGTCCTCGTCCCGTCGCGGTCGAAGCTGGTGTCCAGCGAGCCGTTGGCATTCAGGCGCGTGACCGCCGCGTTCGGATTGCCGGCCGCGGTCGTGCGGCCGGCGGCCACGATCCTGCCGTCCGCCTGCAGGGCGATCCCGGAGCTCGAGTCGGAGGCGCCGAGGTTCACGACGGCGGTGCCGTCGCCGTCGAAGCTCAGGTCGCTCGAGCCGTCGGTGTTGAGCCGCATGACCAGGATGTCCTCGCTGGCCGTGCCGTACCCGGCGAGCAAGATCTTCCCGTCCGGCTGCACCAGCACAGCCCGGGCGTCGTCGGCGCCACCGTGGTCGATCGCTCTCGTCCCGTCGCCGTCGAAGGAGGTGTCGAGCGAGCCGGTGGCGTTCAGCCGTATCACGGCCATGTTCTGGTTCCCGCCCGTGGTCGTCCGGCCGGCGATCACGATCTTGCCGTCCGGCTGGCGGGCCACGTCAGAGGCGGCATCGGACCCGCCGAGGTTGACGGCGATCATGCCCTCGCTGTCGAAGCTCGGATCGAATGCGCCGTCGGGGTTGAGCCGCGTGACGATGACATCCGTCCCGATGCCGCCGTGGCCAGCGACGATGAGCCTGCCGTCCGGCTGCACCAGCGCCGCGGTGGCGAAATCGGCGCCGCCGTGGTCGATGGTCCTCGTCCCGTTGCCGTCAAAGCTCGAGTCTGGGTCTCCGGGGGCGGCGACGGCCGCGGTGGTGGCGAGCGCGAGCGCGATCAGAGCGAGCGCCCCGATTTTGGCGCGCTGCCCGCTCATCGCCTACTGGCGTTGCTTGTCGCGGCCGGCGCCGCCGTTGAGCTTGTCGCGGCCGGAGCGTCCGAGCAGGGTGTCCTTGCCGGTTTGGCCCGTGAGTCGGTCGTTGCCGGGACCGCCGTCGAGGACGTCGTTGCCGGAGCCGCCCTCGAGGCGATCCTTGCCCGCGCCGCCGGCGATGCGGTCCTTGCCGGTGCCGGCGCAGACTGTGTCGTTGCCGCGTCCGGCGGAGATGCGGTCGTTGCCGCCGAGCGCGACGATCACGTCGGCGCGGCGAGTGCCCTTGAGGCGGTCGGCGCGCTGGCTGCCGACGATCGTGGCGCGCTTGCCGTTGCACCGCGGTACCCGATTGCCCCGACCACCGCCGCCGCTGCCGGGACCGCCACCGGCGGCGGGACCGCCGCCCGCGGCGGCCGATTCGC
Organism: uncultured Thermoleophilaceae bacterium; assembly: GCA_963716215.1. GTDB lineage: Bacteria > Actinomycetota > Thermoleophilia > Solirubrobacterales > Thermoleophilaceae > JACVRW01. The sequence goes on from OY970298.1 coordinate 1,357,803, forward strand.
CGTCCAGCCGCAAGACCAGCATGTCCCCGCTGGCGCCCCCTCCGACCAGGATGCGGCCGTTGCCCTGCAGCGCCAGCGCCTGCGCATATGCGTCCGGGCCGGGGGCCAGCGTGTGCTTGCCGTCGCCGCTGAAGGTGGTGTCGAGCGCGCCCCCCGGCTGAAGCCGAGCGATGACGGCTGCGTCTGGGATCAGGGTGTCGGGGTTGACGCCGGAGGAGCCCGCCACCACGATCTTGCCGTTGGCCTGGAGGGTCGCCGTAAAGGACCGGTCCGTCCCGGCGAAGTCGATGGCGACCGTGCCGTCGCCGTCGAAGGTCGCGTCGGATGAGCCGTCGGAGTTGAGCCGCGTGACCGCTATGTCCGGCCCGACCGACCCGGCGACCAGGATCTTGCCGTCCGGCTGCACCAGCACCTTGGAGGCGTCCTCGGCGGGGTCGTTGTTGATCGTCTTCGACCCGTCGCCGTCGAAGGACGCGTCGAGCGAGCCGTTGGGGTTCAACCGCACTAGGGTCAGGTTGGTTTCGGCGCCGGAGCCGGTCTGCCCGGCGACCACGATCTTGCCGTCCGCCTGCAGTGCCACGGACCGGCCGTAGTCGGATCCGCCGAAGTCGAAGGTGGCGTTGCCGTCGCCGTCGAAGGTCGCGTCGGGCGAGCCGTCCGTGTTGAGCCGGCCGACGAGGAAGTTCGCGTTGGAGTTCCCCCGGCCGGCGAACACGATCTTGCCGTCCGGCTGCACCAGGACGTCCCGAGCGGTGTCGTTGCCCCCGTAGTCGAGCGTCACCCTGCCGACGGAGCCGAAGCCATAGTCAGGCGAGCCGTCGGGCATCAGCTGCAGGACCGCAACGGTGGCTCGAGGTCCGGCGAGGTACGTGTTGCCGGCCATCACGATCCTGCCGTCGCCCTGCTGGGCCACAGCGCTGGCGACGTCGGTCGAGCCGATGAAGTCCCAGGCGATCGCGCCGTCGAAGTCGAAGCTCGGGTCGGTGGAGCCGTCGCGGTTGAGGCGCGTCACCGTGAAGTCCTGGCCGGCAGTGCCGGAGCCGGTCAGCAAGAGCTTGCCGTCCGACTGCACCAGCACGCCGCTGGCGTAGTCGAATCCGCCGTAGTCGATCGTCCTGCTCCCGTCGCCGTCGAAGGTTGGGTCGGGGTCGCCGGGCGCGGCGATGGCCGCGCTGGTGGCGAGCCCCAGCGCCAGCAGGACAACCGCGGTGATTTTGGTGCGGCGGCTGCGAAGCCGGCTGGTGTGTCGCTCCATTGCCTGCCAGCCTCGCCCTCTGGGGGCCGACATGACCAGCCCCCAGAGGGGGGTAGTTTCCCACCCACCCCGTTCGGCTCGGGGGTGCGAAGTCCACCCCTCTGGGGGCCTTTCCGGCGCTGGACGGCCGGGAGAGGCTGCGGAGGAGCATGGTTTTGGCGCGCGCGAGAGGAGTGCTGGCGGTTGCCCTCGTGCTGTGTGCGGCGCTCGCACCGTCCGCGCACGGTGCCGAGGCCTTCTTCCCGGGCGGCGCGCCGCCCGCCACGGAGATCACGCGTGACTTCACCCTCAGGGAGGCCGCGCAGCGCGGGCTCGCGCAGCTCTCGGGCAAGGGCGGAGGCGGCGAGGGCGACCTGGTCGCCCTGACGGTCACCCACAAGCAGGTGAGGGGGCCGGTGACCGTGACGGTGCACGTCGAGTTCACGGTCCCGGAGCGCCTCACCCAGGAGGACCGGGACAAGATCGTGAGCGTGCTTCCGGAGTTCAGGCAGAGCGCCGAGTCGGAGCTGAATCGCGGCTACAAGACCCCTCAGGGGGACCCGATCGAGTTCAACCTCGACTTCAAGTTCCGCGCCCCGGACGCGGAGCCGCGCGCGAACCACCATCAGGTCCTGATCGTCAACCCCTACCAGGACCTCGATGAGCCCCAGCCGCACTTTCGATCCCATCTGACCTCGCTGCCGGTGCCGAACCAGTCCGGATCGATCTCCTCCGGGGAGTTCCGCACCGAGACCTTCTTCCACTCGAACGTGATGGCCCACGAGATGCTCCACCTGGTCGGCCTGGACGACCGCTACTGGGACTACTACCGGGTGCGCGGCAAGGACTATCCGCTGCCGAGCCGGGCCATGGCTCCGTCGAAGCTCGCCGCGTTCGCGCGTCGCAACAAGCTGCCGGCGCCGCCGGCCGGCCGCGTCACCATCAAGGACTCGCCCGGCACCGGCCCCTGCGACTTCATGGGGGACGGGCAGAATCGCGACTGCCGGCGCATCTCCAAACGGGACCTTCAGTGGATCGGCTCGCAGGCGGCGGTGCGGGTCGTGGCGGACCCGGGCGACTTGCTGCTCAACAAGGACGCCTCGAAGCAGAACTTCGGTATCGGCTTCCGGACGGTCGTCATGGCGGGGCCGGGCGGGACCACCACCGCCGAGGGCGTGTCGGTCTTCTGCATCGACAAGAGCCGCTTCTTCCCGGCCGACGACGGGTTCGACGTGCTCGGGCCGGCGCGGAGTTTGCCGGGCTATGCGCCCCTCGCCGCTCTGCTGGAGCTGAGCGGGCGCATGCAGCCGAACCTCGACGACACGCCGCCCGGGATGCTGAACGCGGTGTGGAACGTGACCGACGCGGCCCCGCTCCAGTTCTCCGGCACGGCGGAGCAGTCGCAGGCGCTGCTCACCCAGGCAGGCATCGCACCGGACTCGGTGCCGGATGCTCCGTCGCTCCCGAACCCGAACGCCGGCTCGCCCGACACCGCGGCGGTGAGCCCCACGGGGGTCGAGCCGACTCTGCCGAGCACAAGATCGAGGCCGCTGCCGGCCGTGACGGTCAACGCGGCGAAGCTCTACCCGAGCCGCGTCGCGGCGGGGCGGCGCGCGCGCTCGATCCTGTCGGTGTCGGCGATCGGCGACGTGGAGTCTGCGACGCTGGTGTTGCAGCGGCGCAAGGGCGGACGCTGGCGGAAGGTCCGATCGCTCGGGAAGCGGCGGGTGTCGGCCGGAACCGAGGTCATCCCGCTGAAGCTGGGTCGCGTGAGCAGCGGACGCCACCGGGTGGTCGTCTCGGTGGCCGGTCCCATCGGTCGTCCTGTGATCCGGCGAGTGAAGCTCACGGTCTCGTGAGGCGGCTGGTGACAGTGCTCGCGCCGGTCCTCGCCCTGCTGGGCTGGACGGGTTCGGCCCACGCGGCCGCGGCGTTCTTCCCGGACGCCACCCCTCCGCCCACCCAGATCACGCGCGATCTCTCGCTCAAGGAGGCCGCCCAGCGTGGCCTCATCACGCTCGAGTCCAAGGGGCTCGGCGGCGAGGGCGACGCGGTCTCGCTGACGCTCGAGCACAAGAAGGTGACCGGCCCGATCACGGTCTCGGTGCGGGTGGAGTTCGCGGTCACGGCCAAGGCCAACCCCGATTTCAAGGAAGCCCTCGGGAACGACATCTCCCTCCTCGCGCGCCGGGCCGAGGACTGGGCCGGCAAGGGCTACCGCACGCGCGACGGGGACCCGATCAGCTTCAAGTTCGACTTCGTCGTCCGCGAGCTGGACGATCCTCCGCGCTTCAACTACCACCAGGTGACCTTCGTCAACCCGGAGGTCGATTTCGACGAGCCCGACCCCGATTTTCGCTCGTACGTCGACCACCTTCCGGTTCCCAACAGCTTCGGCGACCCGACGACCGGTACCTACACCTACTCATCCGTGAACGCGCGCATACTCGCGCACGAGACCCTCCACATGGCGGGTCTGAACGACCGCTACACCGACTTCTACCGCGTGAAGGGCCGCGACTACCCACTCCCCGAGACGGGCATGAGCGGGAGCAAGCTGAAGAACTACCTGCGGGACCACCGGCCTCCGCTCCCGCCACCGCCGGCCGGCAAGGTCATCGCCAAGAACACGCCCGGCACGGAGCGCTGCGACATCATGGGAACCGGGGTTTACGAGAACTGCCGCAAAATCACCCGCCGCGATCTCGACTGGATCGAGTCGCAGGCCGGCGTCCAGATCACGGCGCGCCCGGGGGAGCTCCTGCTGAACAAGGACGCCTCGCGGCAGAACATGGGCGTCGGCTTCGAGACGAAGGTGTACGCGGGACCGGGGTCGACGACGACGGCGAACGGGATCTCCGTCTACTGCATCGACAAGAGCCGCTTCTTCCCGCTCGCCGAGGGGTTCGACGTGCTCGGGCCGGCGCGGGACGTGCCGGGCTATGCGCCGCTGGCCACGCTGCTGGAGCTGAGCGGGCGGATCCAGCCGAGCCTCGAGGAGACGCCGCCCGGGATGTTGAACGCGGTGTGGAATGTCACCGACGCCGCCCCGCTCGAGTTCTCCGGCAGCGCGGAGCAGTCGCGGGCGCTGCTCGCCCAGGCGGGCATCGCGGAGGGCTCCGTGCCGGATGCTCCCGCGCTCCCGAACCCGAACGCCGGGTCCGCTGAGACCGGGGCGGTCACGGGCGGCGAGGTGCTGCCGACCATCAAGAGCGCGGCGACGCGGCCCGCCGCCCAGGTCCGGCTGGCGTACGCGCACCTGTACCCGGCCCGCCTGCGCGCGGGGCGCGGCGTGCGGGCGGACCTGCTCCTGTCGAGCGCAGGCGAGGCGCGCAGGATCGGCCTCACCGTCCAGCGCCGCGCCGGCAAGCGCTGGCGCAAGGTCCGAAAGCTGCGCGCGCTCAAGGGTCGCGCCGGTCAGATCGTCGCGCCGATCCGGCTCGGGCGCCTCAAGCCCGGTCGGCATCGGCTGGTGGCGTCGGCCGCGGGGCCGTTCGGCCCGCCGTCGAAGGTCATCGTACGCTTCTCGGTTCGGCGCTAGGCAGGGGCCGGCGTCGCCGGCTGCGAGTATCCATGGTGTATGGAGAAGGTCGTGATCAAGGTCCGCCACAACGGGCCCTACAAGGTGACCGGGCCGATCACCCTGATCGACGCCGACGGGCGGGAGTACGACCTCGGAGAGCAGGGCGAGTCGATCGTCCTGTGCCGCTGCGGCGCCTCGTCGACCAAGCCGTTCTGCGACAAGACGCATTCCAAGGTCGGGTTCGAGGCCGCCGAGCGTGCGGTGCGAGAATCCGAGTAGTGGATCGCTCCAGCACGCAGCAGGCGCACATCGAGGCCGATCCCGAGGCGATCTGGGAGCTCGTCGGCGACCCCAACCGCCACCCCGAGTGGTGGCCGGACGTAATCGAGGTCGAGTGCGCCGACCTGGCCGAGGGGTGCCGCTATCGCGGCGTGGTCAAGGGCCTGTTCGGCGCCGACGAGCACGAGCTGCTGATCGAGCGGCTCGACAACTGCCGCGAGGTCTCGATCTTCTGCGAGGGCACCGGCGTCACCACTCGGTTTCTGCTGACCGAGGCACAGGGCGGCACGTTCGTGGAGGGCTACTTCGCCATGGAGCCGAACAGCCTCGGCTTCAGGGTGGTAGCCGCCGTCAGCGGCCGCCGCATCATGCGGAGCTGGCTCGAGCAGTCGCTCGCGAACCTGAAGGTGGTCGCGGAGCGGGCCCAGGCGACTCGCTGAGCGCCGTCGCCGCGAAGCGCATCAGCGCCGGAGCACTGGGCGATGGGTCGAGCGCCAGCTCGGGCAGCTCGTTGTCCGCGATCCAGCTCGCCACGATCCGCACCTCGTCCACCTCGTCCTTGGGCACGACCGTCCGCCCCGACGGGCGCGCCAGCGCCGCCCCCGTGCGCTCGACGAGATCCGAGTGGCCCGGCAGCGGGCCCCAGTCGACCAGCCGCCCCCGCACCAGCCAGAACGCGTCGAAGCGCTCCTTCACGGGGTGCCTGGCCAGCACCAGTCGGGGAGCCGAGTGGGTGGCGCGCAGCATCCCCTCCAGGCGCTCCAGCACCCACGCCAGCCGCTCGCGGCGCCGCAGCAGCGCTGCCGCGCGCTCGTAGCGGTGCTCGCCGGCGGCCTCGCGCATTCGCGCGTCCAGCTCGACCAGCAGCGCCTCGCCGGCGCCCGGCCGCTCGAAGTGGGCCAGCGCCAGATCGACCTGGCGGCGGTAGGCGTTCGGGTCGAGGTCGCCGAGGCAGGGGGAGACGCAGCGCCCCATCTGCCCGTACGCGGACGCGTGCTCGCGCGTCTTGAGCGTCCGCCCGCAGTGGCGCAGGCGATAGAGCGACGTGAGCTGGTCGGCCAGCTCGTTCGCCAGCGGACGGGAGCCGAGCGGGCCGACGTTCACCGCGTTGCCGGGCGCCGGCTCCGACGCCACCTCGAGCACGGGGTAGGGGATGTCGAGACGGCAGCGCAGATAGCAGTAGCGGTCGGTGCGCTTGAGCGCCTTGTTGCCCGCCGGCCTCCACTGCTTGATCAGGCGGTTCTCCAGCACCAGCGCCCCGAGCTCGGAGTTGGTCGGACGGTAGTCGACGATCTCGGCGCGCTCCGTCCAGCCGGCGGGAGCGCAGAAGTGCGCCCGGGCGCGCGAGCGCAGCGACACGGACTTGCCGACGTACAGCGGGCGCCCGCGCTCGTCGCGGAAGATGTACACGCCGGGGTCGTCCGGCAGCGTGGACAGGTCGGGGCGCTCGGACGGCGGGATGCGCTCCGCGGGCTCGGTCTTGCGGGCGCGCCGGCGGGTCTTGAGCAGCTCCAGCGCCTCCTCGACCGTCACGGCGTTGGCGCACACACGCGGGAACAGGGCGCAGAACACGCGCGCGCAGGTGACCGCATCCGGGAGCGCGCGGTGCACCTCCTCCACCTCGATGCCGAGCGAGTCCGCCAGCGGCGCCAGCGAGCGCTTGCGGGCCAGCGGCGCGAAGCGGCGCGCCAGCTGGACCGTGCAGAGCACCGGCGGCTTGGGCCAGTCGAGCCCGCAGCGCTCGAACGCCTGCCGCAGGACGCGCCGGTCGAAGCTGGCCGAGTGGGCGATCAGCACTCGCCCGTCGAGCAGCTCGCCGAGCTCCTCGAGCACCTCGTGCGGCGGCGGCGCGGAGTCCACCATCGCCTGCGTGATGCCGGTGAACCGCTGGATGCCGCGCGCCAGCGGCCGTTCCGTCCGGACCAGCGAGTCGAATGTCTCGTGCAGCTCGCCTCCTCCGACGAGCACTGCACCCACCTCGGTCAGCTCGCAGAGGTCGCCGGCCATGCCGTTCGTCTCGGTGTCGACGGCGAGAAACTCAGCTCCTGCGACTGGCTGGTCGAGCAAATGCACGAACGACCGATGCAACCGCCCGGGCCGGACGGATCGATGCGCGGGCTGCAGGCGCCGGGGCGAACCCATCCGCCTCCGCGCTTAGCCTCGACGAGATGGCCCGGTCCGCCACCGTCTACAGCTGCGCCTCCTGCGGCCACGAGAGCCCCAAGTGGCATGGGCGCTGTCCCGGTTGCGGCGAGTGGAACGCGCTCGTCGAGGAGGCGCGCGCGGCGCCGTCCGTCCGCACCGGCGCTGGCAACGGAGTGCGCCGCTCCGGCGCCCGTGCGCTGAAGCCGGTTCCTCTCGCGCAGGTCAAGGCGCCCGCGGTCGAGCGCCTTACGACCGGCATCGGGGAGCTCGACCGCGTGCTCGGCGGCGGGCTCGTCCCGGGCTCGCTAGTGCTGATCGGAGGCTCCCCCGGAATCGGCAAGTCCACGCTGACCAGCGGCGCGCTCGGTAACTTGGCGGCGGCTGGCCGCAAGGTGCTGTACGTATCCGGCGAGGAGTCCGCGGCCCAGGTGAAGCTGCGCGCCGAGCGCCTCGGGCCGCACGCCCTGACGGTCCCGATCGTGGCCGAGACCGACCTCGAGGCCGTGCTCGCCACGCTCGAGGCCGAGCGGCCCGAGGTGTGCGTGATCGACTCCGTGCAGGTGCTCTACGACCCGGCCCTGACCGGCGCGCCCGGATCGGTCGGTCAAGTGCGCGAGGTGGCCGGGCGCATCATGCGCGTGGCGAAGCAGCTCGGCATCGCCACGATGCTGGTCGGGCACGTGACCAAGGAGGGCTCGCTCGCAGGCCCGCGCGTGTTGGAGCACCTCGTGGACTGCGTGCTGTCCTTCGAGGGTGAGCGCGAGCGCACGTACCGCACGCTGCGGGCGCTCAAGAATCGCTTCGGCTCCACCAACGAGGTCGGCGTGTTCGAGATGGCCGATCAGGGCCTGGTCGAGGTGGAGGACGCCTCGGAGCGCTTCGTGTCCGAGGCCACGCGCGCGCCAGGCTCGGTGGTGCTGTGTGCGATGGAGGGGTCGCGGCCGCTGCTGGTGGAGGTGCAGGCGCTCGTCGCACCCAGCGAGCTGGTGCCGCCGCGGCGGGTGGCCAACGGGGTCGATCGAAACCGCCTCGCGCTCGTGCTGGCGGTGCTGGCACGCCACGGCGGGCTCAGCCTGGGGTCGAGCGACGTCTTCGTATCGGTCGCCGGCGGGGTGCGGGTGGACGAGCCGGGGGCGGATCTCGCGATCGCGCTGGCGCTCGCGTCCGCGGCGAAGGGCACCGAGCTGTCCGGCAGCGACAAGCCGCTGGCGGCGTTCGGGGAGCTGGGGCTGACCGGAGAGCTACGCCACGTCGGGCACGCCGACCGCCGCCTCGGCGAGGCCGCCAAGTTCGGGCTCGACGCCGTCGTGCGCCCCGGCGACGGCACGGCCACGCTGCGCCAGGCGCTGCGCTGCCTCGCGCCCGCAGCCGGCGCACGCGCCGCCTGACAAGCCGGCTGCGCTGCACGCTTCTTTGCGGCCCTCGATTCCGGGCTCTAGCGGCCAAAAACCGCTGCTCAGAGCCAAAACCAACGCATGTGCGCAGCGATTCACGTAGAATGGGCCGCGATGCCGTATGCCGGGGATGATGTAGGAGAGCTAGAAGCCCGGCAGGAACCCAGGCTCGTAAGGGCCCTTGAGATGGTGGCTCCCGGCACGGCGGTGCGGGAAGGTCTCGACAACACCGTCCAGGGCCGGACCGGCGCCCTGATCTGTATCGGGGAGTCGGAAGAGCTCAGCTTCCTGCTGTCGGGTGGGGTCAAGCTCGACGTGGACTACACACCGGCGATGCTCTACCAGCTCGCCAAGATGGACGGGGCTATCGTGCTCGCGTCCAACGGCACCAAGATCCTCTGGGCGAACGTGCAGCTGATGCCGGACCCCACGATCCTGTCGCTGGAGACCGGCACCCGCCACCGCACCGCCGAGCGCGTCTCGAAGCAGACCGACGCGCTCGTGATCGCGATCTCCGCCAGCCGCAGCGTCGTCTCGCTGTACCTGGACGGCGCGAAATACATCCTCGAGGACATCCCCGTCGTGCTGGCCAAGGCCAACCAGGCCCTGGCCACGCTCGACAAGTACCGCAGCCGCCTGGATCAAGTCTCGACCCGCCTCACGGCGCTCGAGTTCGAGGGCGGCGTCACGCTGCACGACCTGCTCACGGTGCTCCAGCGCGCCGAGCTGGTCACGCGGATGGCCGTGGAGATCGAGCGTTACATCGTCGAGCTGGGCGCCGAGGGACGCCTGATCGAGATGCAGCTCGAGGAGACCATGGTCGGCGTAGCCGCCGACAAGTCGGCGCTGGTGCACGACTACATCGTCGAGCCCTCCGAGGAGGGCTTCGCGATGGTGCTCGACTCGCTGGCCCGGCTGCCCCACCAGGACCTGCTGGACTTCGGGCGGCTCGCCGAGCTGCTCGGTTACGACCGCAAGCTGAACACGCTCGACCACCCGGCCTCGCCACGCGGCTACCGCATCCTGGGACGCATTCCGCGCATTCCCAAGATGGTTGTGCAGTCGATCGTGAGCGAGTTCGGCGGGCTGGACGAGATCCTCGCCGCCTCGGATCCGGAGCTGGAATCCGTCGAGGGCGTCGGGGACATGCGCGCGAAGGACATCCGCGAGGGCCTTCGTCGTCTGCAGGAGATCAACCTCGTGGACCGCTACTTGCAAACCTGAGACATGGCGGCACGAACGCCGCCGCTACCGCGTAGGAGGGAACACCATTAGCGACGCAGTGATTGAGCAGGAGCTCGACATCGAGGACCTCGAGATCGAGGTCGACCGTGAGCCGGCCGTTTACGAGATCGGCGATCAGGTCGTCTACCCCCATCATGGGGCCGGCAAGGTCCTGAAGAAGGAGATGAAAGAGGTGCTCGGCGAGAAGCGCGAGTACCTGACTATCAAGATCCTTCATAACGACATGACCGTCATGGTCCCGTGCTGCAACGCCGACAAGGCCGGCCTGAGGCGCGTGATCGGGGAGGACGACGTCAAGAAGGTGCTGTCGATCCTCCGCGACGACGTCAGCCAGATGCCGAAGAACTGGAACCGGCGCTTCAAGCACAACCGCGAGAAGATCAAGACCGGTGACGTCTTCGAGCTGGCCGAGGTGGTCCGCAACCTTGCCATCCGCGAGCAGGAGAAGGGTCTCTCCACCGGCGAGAAGCAGATGTACACCCGCGCGAAGAAGATCCTCGCCTCTGAGCTGATGTACGTGCTCGACATGGAGGAGGACGAGGCGGAGTCGCATCTCGAGGAGCTGATCGTGGACGCGCACACCGGCCGCAACGGCACCGCCGCCACGGCATAGGAAGAACACCTGGATGTCGGTCGTCGGGATCATTCCCGCCGGCGGCAGCGGCGAACGCCTTGGGGCCGACCGGCCCAAGGCGTTCGTCGTTTGTGCCGGCCGACCGCTCGTCGAATGGAGCCTGGAAGTGCTCGAGGGCATCTGTGATCGGGTGGTCGTCGCCGCCCCGCCCGACTGGATGCGGCCGGGCTGGGTGGAGGGCGGGCCGTCGCGCTCGGCGTCGGTGCGCAACGCGCTGGCCGTCGCGCCCGAGGCACGCACCGTCGTCGTGCACGATGCCGCTCGACCGCTGGTGAGCGCCGAGCTGGTCCAGGCCTGTCTCGACGCGCTGATGGGCGTGGACGGCGCGATCGCGGCGACCCCCGTGACCGACACCGTCAAGGAGTCCTATCCGGACGGCACGGTGCTGCGGACGCTCGACCGCTCCCGCCTGTGGGCGGTGCAGACCCCGCAGGTGTTCCGAGGCGAGTCGTTGCGCCGTGCCCTGGACGTGGACGACGCGGCGCTGGCGGGCGCCACCGACGACGCGTCCCTGGTGGAGGCGGCGGGCGGCTCCGTGCGGCTGGTCGAGGCGCCGCCCGAGAACCTCAAGGTGACCACCGCCGACGATCTCGCGCGCGCGGAGGCGGCGCTGTGCTGACCGACTACCACGTGCACCTGCGCCCCGACGAGGACGACTCCCCGTCCGAGCGCTACTTCACCGCGGCCAACGTCGACCGCTACCGCGAGGCGGCCGCGGAGCGCGGCATCGAGGAGCTGGGGGTGTCCGAGCACATCCACCGCTTCGTCCAGTCGCTCGACGTCTGGACCCACCCCTGGTATCGGCACTGGGCGGCCGACGACGTGGACGAGTACGTGGAGTTCCTGCGAGCCTCCGAGCTCAAGGTGGGCATCGAGGCGGACTTCCTACCCGGCCGCGAGGACCGGCTGGCGAACTTCCTGGACGGGCGCGACTGGGACTACGTGGTCGGATCGGTCCACTTCCTGCGCGACGAGGCGGTCGACTTCCACGGCTATCCGGAGTGGGAGCCGTGGAACATCTGGCGCGGCGCCGACCCCGAGAAGGTGTGGGCGCGCTACTTCGAGACGCTCGGCGAGGCAGCCCGCACCGGCATGTTCGACATCCTCTCCCATCCCGACCTGGTCAAGGTCTGGGGCAGTCGCGTGCCGGTGCCGGAGGGCGACCTGCGTCGCTTCTACGAGCGGGCGATGGACGGGATTGCCGAGTCGCGGGTGGCGATCGAGGTCTCGACCGCAGGTCTGCGCAAGCCGGTCGCGGAGATCTACCCGGCGCCGGCGTTCCTGGAGATGTGCCTGGAGGCGGGCCGCCCGGTGGCGCTGTCGAGCGACGCCCACAGGCCCGACCAGCTCGGCTACGACTACGAGCGTGCGCTGGAGCTGCTGAACGGCCTCGGGGTCGACCAGATCGCGGTGTTCGACCGGCGCGAGCTGCGCCTGGAGGCCCTCGGTTGACCGGCACCGGCATCGGCTGGGATTCCCATCGACTCGAGGGCGGGCGGCCGCTCGTGCTCGGCGGGGTCGAGATCCCGGGGGCGGCCCGCGGGCTGATGGGCTGGTCCGACGCCGACGTGCTGACGCATGCGGTCATAGATGCGCTGCTGGGGGCTGCCGGGCTGGGCGACATCGGCCAGCACTTTCCGGACACCGACGAGGGGTGGCGCGATGCCGACTCGATCGGGCTGCTGCGCACCGTCCGCGCGATGCTCGCCGAGGCGGGCGCCACGCCGCGCCACGTGGACGCCACGGTCGCGTGCGAGGCGCCCAAGCTGGCGCCGCACCGCGACGAGATGCGGGAGCGCCTCGCGGAGGCGCTCGGGCTGGAGCCCTCGGCCGTGAACGTGAAGTTCACGACCGGCGAGGGCATCGGCTTCGTCGGCCGCGGCGAGGGCGTCGCGGCGCTGGCGATCGCCACGCTCGCCTGAGCACCCGCCCGGTTAGCCTGTCCCGCATGGACAGTGTCGACCTCGCGTTCGCCGGCGCCACTCGCCAGGCGGAGCTGATCCGGCGCGGCGAGGTCTCCTCGCGCGAGCTGGTCGAGCTCTACCTCGAGCGGATCCGGCGCCTGGACCCCGAGTTGAACGCCTTCCGCACGGTCGCGCACGAGCGCGCGCCGATCGAGGCGCAGCAGGCCGACGCCCGACGCGCCGCCGGTGACGCGCGTCCGCTGCTGGGCGTGCCGATCGCCGTGAAGGACACCGAGGCGGTCGCCGGCGAGGTCACCGGTGCGGGCACCGCCGCCCACGGTGGCCCGCTCGAGCACGACAACGACTTCGTCGGCCGGCTGCGCTCGGCCGGCGCCGTCATCCTCGGCAAGACCAACCTGCCCGAGCTGGCCATCATGGGCACCACGGAGGGCCCGGCCTTCGGCATTACCCGCAACCCCTGGGACACCGACCGCACGCCCGGCGGGTCGAGCGGCGGCAGCGCTGCGGCCGTCGCGGCGGGACTGTGCGCGGCTGCTACGGCCTCGGATGGCGCCGGGTCGATCCGCATCCCGGCTTCGTGTTGCGGGCTGGTCGGCCTCAAGCCCCAGCGCGACCGCATCTCGCTCGCCCCCGTCGACGAGCACTGGTACGGGCTCAGCGCGGTGGGCTTCCTCACCCGGACGGTGGCGGACACCGCGCTGCTGCTCGACGTCGCCGCGGCGCACCCGCCCGAGCACCTCTACGCCGAGGCAACCGAACGTCCGCCCGCCAAGCTGCGGATCGCGCTCTCGTTCAAGACGCCGTTCCCCCCGGTGCCCGTCGACAGCGAGGTCCGGGCCTCGGTCGAGGGGGTGGCGGACACGCTGCGCGCCCTCGGCCACGAGGTCGTCGAGCGGGATCCGGCCTACGGGCGCGGGATGGACTCCCTACTCCCGCGCTATCTCGGCGGCATCGCGCAGGACGCGGCGAACATCGCCCGCCCGCGGCGCCTGCAGCGCCGCACGCGCGGCTTCGCGCGCGTCGGTCGCCTGGTGCCGGGATCGCTGCTGGAACGGGCCAGGCGCGACGAGGCCGCGCACGCCGCGCGCATCGGCGAGCTGTTCGCGGACCACGACCTGCTGCTGACGCCCGTCTCCACCCGGCCGCCCGTCGACGCCGACCAGTGGGAGGGACTGGGCGCGCTGCGCACGCTGCTGGGGATGGCGCGCGTGTATCCGTTCACCAGCATCTGGAACATGACCGGCCAACCGGCGATGTCGATACCGGCGGCGCCCACGAGCAACGGCTTGCGCGTGGGCGCGCAGCTGATCGGCCCGCCCGACAGCGAGTCTCTGCTGCTGTCGGTGGCAGCCCAGCTCGAACGGGAGCTCGACTGGCCGCGGCAGCGGCCGCCGCGGTCCTGACGCAGTACTTCTTCGAGGCGCTCGAGGCGGGGCCTCGGGATAGGTGCTCAAGGGCGCCCGCCGACCAGGATCTGGTCGAGTCCTAGGCCGGCCGTCACTATGCGTAGCCTTCGCGCCCGAATGCGCGAGGTTCGCATCCAGGACACGCTCAGCGGCACGGTGCGCACGCTCGAGCCGCGCGATCCCCCGAGGGTCGGCATCTACGCGTGCGGGCCCACCGTGTACGGCCGCGTACACGTAGGCAACGCGCGTCCCTACATCGTCTTCTCGCTGCTCCAGCGCTTTCTCGAGCACGAGGGCTATCCCACGACCTTCGTCGTGAACGTCACGGACGTGAACGACAAGATCTACGACGCCGCACGCGACCGCGGCGTTCCCAGCGACCAGTTGGCGCGCGAGATGACCGACGCTTACCTGGCGGACACCGATGCGCTCGGCATCGGGCGCCCCGATCACGAGCCGAAGGCGAGCGAGACGATCGCCGAGATCATCGCGCTGATCGAGACGTTGATCGAGGGCGGCCACGCCTACGAGGCGCGCGGTGACGTCTACTTTCGCGTCGCCAGCTACGACGGCTACGGGAAGCTCTCCAACCGGCCGCTGGAGGAGATGCAGCAGGGCGAGGGCGACGACTCGACCGAGGTCAAGCAGGCGCCGCAGGACTTCGCGCTCTGGAAGGCGCGCAAGGAGGGGGAGGACAGCTACTGGGACTCGCCCTGGGGCGAGGGCCGGCCCGGCTGGCACATCGAGTGCTCCGCGATGGCCGAGGCGCTGCTGGGCGTGGACTTCGAGATCCACGGCGGCGGTTCGGACCTGGTCTTTCCCCATCACGAGAACGAGATCGCGCAGACCGAGGCGGCCCGCGGGCAGCCGCTCGCTCGGCTCTGGATGCACAACGGCATGGTGGAGATGGGCGACGAGAAGATGGCCAAGTCGCTCGGGAACATCCGGCTGCTGCACGGCGCGCTCGAGCAGTTCGGCCGCGAGGCCTTCCTGATGTGGACGGTCGGCGCGCACTACCGCAAGCCGGTCGCCTACTCGGAGGAGACGCTCAAGGATGCCGGCCGCGCGGTCGACCGGGTGCGCGAGCTGGCTCGGCGCCTCGATCGCGACGCACCAGGCGTCGCCGAGCTGGATCCCGTCGTGGAGCGCTTCTTCGACCACCTCGCCGACGACTTCAACACCGCCGCCGCCCGCGCGGAGCTGTTTGCCTGGGTGGCCGAGGCCAACCGGCGCCTCGACGCCGGGGAGCGACTGGGTCCGGGCCGCCTCGGCGAGATGCTGCACGCGTTCGGGCTGGAGGGCCTCCTCGACGAGGACACGGGCGGCGCGCCCGAGGAGATCGAGCGCCTGGCCGCCGAGCGGGAGGAGGCCCGCGGCGCGCGCGACTTCGAGCGCGCCGACCGGCTGCGCGACGAGCTGGCGGAGCGCGGCTGGGAGGTTCGCGACACGGCGGCGGGCCCGCGGCTCGTGCGGACGTGATCGTCTACGGGCGCAATCCCGTCCGCGAGGCGCTGCGTGGACGCAGGCGCGTCCACCGTGTATACGCCACCGAGCGCGGGGCGCGCGAGGTCTGGCTCGGCGACGTGGACCTGGTGGTGGCGGAGCCGCACGAGCTCGAGGAGCGCTGCGGGTCGCCCGACCACCAGGGCGTGTGTGCCGAGGTCCAGGCTTACCCCTACGTCGACGCGGGTTCGCTGCTGGAGCGCGACGACGCGCTGGTTCTGTGCCTCGACGAGGTGCAGGACCCGCATAACCTGGGCGCGGTCTGCCGGGTCGCCGAGGCCGCCGGCTGCGCCGGAGTCGTGCTGCCCGAGCGACGCTCGGCCGAGGTCACGCCGGCGGTCTGCAAGGCGTCAGCCGGGGCCGTGGAACACCTGGCCGTGGCGCGCGTGCGCAACCTCGCCGACTGGCTAGGGGAGGCCAAGCGGCGCGAGGCCTGGGTGTACGGAGCGGCCGCCGGGGCGGGCGCGCCCTACGACCGGCCCGACTATCGCGGACGCGTGGTCCTGGTGCTCGGATCGGAGGGCCGCGGGCTGCGCCCGCGCGTCACGGACGCCTGCGACGAGCTCGTGCACCTACCCAGCCCGGGGAAGGTCGGCTCGCTCAACGTGTCGACCGCCGCCGCGGCGCTCGTGTACGGAATCTTGCAGTTCCGCACCCAGGCCCTTGACAAGGGTCCATAACTAACCCATACTCCGCGGCGAAATGAGGCTGTAGTCGAGCTTGAGGGATCGACTGCAGAAACCGGCGCGCCAGGGGAGGTACGCCGCCACCGAGCTTCAAAGGTCCTGCATTGGGCCTGGAAGGAGCATTGGATGGCACATTCCGCAGCCTCCCCGGCACTACCCGTTCCGGCGCGCCGCCCTGGCGCCCCGATCCGGCGTAGCGGGGCAAAGTCTCAAGGTGAGGTCGAGCTTGATGATCATTATCTGATCGCGCTCGCCAAACAGGGCCGCAAGGACGCCTACGACCGCATCGTAAAGCGGTATTTCGGCTTCGTACGGCTGAAGGCCTCCTCCTACTTCCTGATCGGCGGGGACTCCGACGACCTCATCCAAGAGGGCCTCGTGGGGCTCTACAAGGCGGTGCGCGACTACCGCTCGGACCGTGAGTCGAGCTTCCGCAACTTCGCCGAGCTCTGCATCACGCGCCAGATCATCACCGCGGTCAAGACCTCCACGCGCAACAAGCACACTCCGCTCAACGAGTACGTCTCGTTCTCGCAGACGCCGGCCGCCAGCGGCGGCGACGGCGATCCGACGCTGGACGAGCTGCTTCCGGGCCCCACAGCGCACGATCCGGTCAACCAGGTGATTTCCTCGGAGGAGCTGCACAGCCTGGTGGCATGCCTGTCGAGCGTGCTGTCGGAGCTCGAGAGCTCGGTGCTCTCGCTGTACCTGGACGGACACAGCTACGAGGCGATCGCGGAGCGCCTGGAGTGCGACACGAAGACCGTGGATAACGCTCTGCAGCGCGTAAAGCGTAAGGTCGGCGCGCACCTCAACTCGCGCCAGGTCCTGCTCTAGAGCCTTATCGAACACCCGTCCAACGCCGTGCCGAGCCGTTGCGGGAGCGGCAGGGGAGGTCGACGCATGAAGTATGCGGGTACGCCCCTCACTCCTGCTCGTGGCGACCGCGCTGACCGGCTTCCTGGTGGCGCAAACGGCCCTCGGCTCGCCCCCGGCGGATCCCGTCGAGCTCCCCGACAGCGCCGCCTTCAAGCCTGCCGCGACGCTCGCGCAGGCCAGCAGTCCGGCCGCTCGAAAGCCGTTCGCGCTCGCGGCCGTCCAGGGCACGGTGGCTGTCAGCGACGCGCCCGGAGGGGCCCCGACGGGGAAGATCGGGGCTTACACCGAGTTCGGGTCGCCCCAGGTGCTGAACGTGGCCGCTCGTCGCGGCGACTGGCTCGGGGTCGTCACGACCTCCCGCCCCAACGGCCGGCTCGGGTGGGTCCGTCGGGGCGCCGCACTGGCGCTGCGTCGCACGAGCTGGTCGCTGCACGCTGACCTCTCGCAGCGCACGCTCACCCTGCGCCGCAACGGCCGCAGGGTGCACCGGCTGACCGTCGCGATCGGGCGCCCGGGCACCGACACGCCGACGGGCCGTTTTGCGGTCACCGACAAGCTCGCGGGCTCGAACTACGGGGCCTACTACGGGTGTTGCATCCTGGCGCTCAGCGGCCACCAGCCCAACACCCCGCCCGGCTGGAAGGGCGGCAACCGGCTGGCGATCCACGGGACCGACGTGCCCGCCTCGATCGGCACGCCCGCATCGGCCGGGTGCCTGCGCGCGGGCGAGTCGGACCTGCGGGTGCTGATGTTCAAGGTGCCGCTCGGCACGCCGGTCATCATCCGCCCCTAGTTTCCGAGCGTTTGCGGGCGGGTAGCGGGATCCCGGACCCGAGAGAGGAACGACATGCCCGGAATCCTGATCACCGTGCTCGTAGCAGTGCTCGTGTACATAATCCTCGCCGCGCTGACGACCTCGATCGTCGCCATCGTGGGCGCGATTCTGGTGTTGATCGCCGGCATTCCAAGTGGGGGATTCGGCTTCGGCAGCCGGTTCGGCGGACGCGGCGGCAGAGCGATCTAAGTCAGCTCCGCCCCTCCCTCCCGCCGAACGCGTTCCACGCGAGCACCGCGACGATGAGGATGGCGATGATGCTGATCGTCCAGCCAGCCGTTGTCATAGGTCCTCCGGTCGGGTAAGTGGCGACTACCCGGGGTCGCGCGCGCGACACGCAGGCGCCGATGTCAGCCCTTGAATACGCTCGCACTGATGCCCGAGGTCGAGCTCAAGCGCACAGGGGCGACCGTCTACCGCGAGGCCATCCCCCAGGGCTCCGAGAGCGGGGATCCCGTTCTCCTCATCCACGGCTTCCCCCAGAGCTCGTACATGTGGGCGCCGGTTCTCACGGCGCTTGCCGCGAGCGGTCGTAGAGCCATCGCCCCAGACCTGAGCGGCTACGGCGACTCCCCGCCCGACCCGCCGGGCACGTGGGAGCGCCATGTGAGCGCGCTCGAGACGTTCCGCCAAGCCCTGGGGCTGCACCGCGTGGTGCTCGCACTCCACGACTGGGGCGGCCTGATCGGCCTGCGCTGGGCCTGCGACCACCCGCGAGCCGTCTCGGCGCTGATCCTCAGCAACACCGGGTTCTTCGCCGACACGGAGTGGCACGTGATGGGGCAGGCGTTGCGCACGCCGGGCCAGGGCGAACAGCTCCTCGACAACCTCACGAAGCAGGCCTTCGCCACCATGATGAGGGACCAGGGTGGGCGCATCCCCGATGACGCGATGGACGAGTACTGGAAGGCCTTCACGTCCCCGGCGGGACGCCAGGGCATGCTCGAGCTCTACCGCTCCGGGGACTTCGAGAAGCTCAAGCCCTACGAGGGACAGCTGGAGGCGATGGGGGTCCCGGCACTGATCCTCTGGGGCGCGAACGACCCTGTCGTCCCGGTCGCCGCGGCACACCGGTTCGACCGGGAGATCCCCGATTCAAAGGTCGTGATCCTGGAGGACGCCAGTCACTTCCTCTACGACGACGAGCCCGCCCGGTGCGCGCGAGAGATCGTCGCGTTTCTCACACCAGCTCCTGATGGACGCTGATCCGCACGACCGCCGTGTAGTAGTGCTCGGTGGCCCCCCGTACCTGTCGTTGCCGTACCAGGGTTATCGCGCCGAGCTTCGCCAGCGCGCGGAAGTGGTAGCCGACAGCGCCCAGCGGCTCCTTCATCTCTCTCGCCAGTTCGATGGGCGACGCCTCGCGGTCATAGAGGCGTTCGAGGATCGCCGCCCGTAGCGGGTGTGCGACCGCTTTGGCGGCACTTGCCGGGGAAAGTTCCTGCACCTTCCCATAATGCGCCTGGTTTGCCGACCGTGCGCCGGTTGCGCGCTAGGAGCCGGAGGTCGGACTCGAACCGACGACCTGCGCTTTACAAGAGCGCTGCTCTACCAACTGAGCTACTCCGGCCTGCCGCCGCGAGTCTAGGCCGAAACTCAGGCTTCTTCGGTGGCGCCGGCGGCCGCGTGCTCGATGTTGCCGTGGCCGTTGGACGACACCGGCACCTGCTCGAGCGGCTCGAATTGCCCCTCGCGGTTTAGGCGGCGCTCCAGCTCACCCAGCACCAGGCCGAACAGCGCGTGGCGCCAGGCCGCCTGGGCGAACGCGCGCCGGTTGCCGCCGAGCTTCTCGAGCTCCGAGCGGGCCGGGTGGTGGCGATCGACGAGCGTGCCGAGCGGCCACAGAGCCAGATGCTCCGCCAGCCCGGCGGTGACGCCCGCCACCTGGGGCGGCCCGGGGATCAACGGCCTCAGCAGCGCGTAGACCGCCCCGAATGCGGCCCCGTTCGCCATGTGGATCGCGAGGCCCGCGGCCTGCCAGCCCGAGTCGCGCGTGACGAGCTTGCCAAGCAGCTCGACGTCGTCGTAGTCCGACCCGAAGACCCGCTTGTCGAGCGGCTGTTGCGCGGCCCACACCGCAGCCGCGACCGCTCCCGCCAGCGCGCCGCTTGGAATTCGCCGTAGTTCCATGAGGGCCCCAGCGTAACGCTACGCCCGGACCTGGGTAGCTCCATCGATGCCGGAGGAGAAGCAGAAGGGGCTGCTCAGCCCGCGTCCGCTTTCGCTCTACCACGAGCGTACGCGCCGCAGAGGAGTCAACTCGGTCGTCTACTGGCCGGTGCGCTGGGTGATCAAGACGGCGATCCTCGCCTACTTCCGCCTCCGCCGCCTCGGGCGCGAGCACCTGCCGTCCGGCGCGGTGATCCTCGCGGCCAACCACCGCAGCTTCCTGGATCCGTTCGCGATCGGGTGCTGCAACCCGCGACCGATCTACTTCGTCGCCAAGGAGGAGCTGTTCCGGAACCCCGTGGTCGGCTGGTTCCTCAACTGCATGGGCGCCTTCCCGGTGTGCCGCGGCAAGGCGGACGAGGAGTCCGTGAAGACGTCCCTGGCGCTGCTCGAGCGCGGCCAGGCCGTGGTGATCTTCCCCGAGGGAACGCGCATCCGGGCCGGCTCGCTAGCCAAGCCCAAGCGCGGCGTCGGCCGCCTGGCGCTCCAGAGCGGAGCCCCGGTGGTGCCGATCGCGATCACCGGCTCGGAGCACGCGCGCGTCGGCTGGAAGATCAAGCCGGTCCGCGTGCACGTCCGGATCGGAGCCCCCCTCACCTACCCGCGCGTGGAGGACCCGTCGCCGTTCCTCGCCGGCGAGGTGACGGAGCGGATCTGGCCGTGCGTCGGGCTCCAATGGGAATGGCTCGGCGGATTGCCGCCGCTGCGCACGGCCGCCGTCGTCGGCGGCGGCTCTATGGGCACCGCGATCGCCTCCGTACTGGCCCGCGCCGGGCTCGACGTGCAGCTCGGCTGCCGCACGACCTCGCAGGCCGCGCGGCTGCTGGACGACCGCGAGAACACCGCCTACCTGCCAGGTGTGGCGTTGGAAGCCGGCATCGAGCCCAAAACCGTGCGCGAGATCGAGTTCGCGGGCGTGGACCTGGTCGTGCTGGCTGTGCCTTGCAGCAGCCTCCCGGCCGCCATCGGCGAGGTCGGGGCGCGCGTCGGCGATCGCAGCGCCGTGCTCGTGGCGTCCAAGGGGCTCGTGCCGCCGCTGGGCACCACGCCGACCGCCTACGTGGCCGAGCGGGTGACCGCCCGCGCGGTGGCGAGCTTGGGCGGTCCCGTTCACGCGCGCGAGGCGATCGAAGTCGGCGCGGCCGTGGTCGTGGCCACCCGCAACCCCGACCTGCGTCGCCAGCTGCGCGAGGTACTCGGCGCCGGCGGCCTGACGGTCGAGACCACCGACGACGTGACCGGCGCTGAGCTGGCGGCCTGCGCGAAGAACGCCGCGGCGCTGGCCTCTGGCGCTGCCGCCATCCGCGGAGCCAACCTCGCAGGCGCTGCCGCCGGGCGCGTCTTCTCGGAGGTGCACGAGCTCGCCGTCGCCAGCGGCGGGCGCAGCGAGACGTTCGCCGGCCTGGCCGGCGCGGGCGACCTGGTGGCCACCGCGATCGCCTCCGGCAGCCGCAACCGCCGCGCCGGCGAGCTGGTCGGCACCGGCATGCCCACCGGCCAGGTTGAGGCGGCCGTGCAGCAGACCGCGGAGTCGCTGGCCACGGTGCCGCTGCTCAGCGAGGCGTTCGCCCGCGAGGGCATCGACGCCCCGATAACCACCGGCCTGCGCCGGGTGCTGGACGGCGAAGCGTCCGCCGAGCAGTGGCTCGAGAGCGTGCGCAGCGCGGCCCCGGAGCGGAGGACCCGCGCGGCCTGACTGCGCGGGGCGCGCCGTCTAGGCTGCACGATGGGTGGACGAAGCCGTAGACAAGCAGCGGCTGGATCGCGACTTCACGGAGCTCTACCGGGCTCATCTGCGCGACGTGTACTCCTACGCCTACTACCGGATCGGCAACCACCACGACGCCGAGGACCTGACCGAGCAGACCTTCGTGCAGGCGTACCGCCACTTCGACCGCGCCCAGCGCGAGTCGAACGGGCGGCCGCTGCGGCCGTGGCTCATCCGCATCGCGCACAACCTCGCGGCGAACTACTACCGCGATCGCTCGCGCCGGCCGGTCACGCAGCTCGACGACGCGGCCGTGATCTCGGCCCCGCACGGAACCGAGGAGATGGTGGAGGGTCGCGAGGAGGTCAAGGAGGTGCTGCGCGGCGTGTCCGAGCTGCCGGACGACCGGCGCGAGGCCCTGATCATGCGCTTCGCGCTGGACATGGACAACCGCGAGATCGCGCGGGCGCTGGGGCGCTCCGAAGGGGCGACCAAGGTGTTGATACACCGAGCTATCAAGCAGCTGGAGCAGGGGCTGGAGGAGTCGGCGGGTGACCAGGCGGGTGTTGAGCAATGAGTGACGCAGAGAGGGTCGAGCGGCTGCTGCGGATGGCCTTCACCCCGGTGGAGCCCCCGGAGGCGCTGAGCGATCGGCTCGAGCGCGGGCTCACAGAGATGGCCGACGCCGCGGCGGACGAGCTGTCGGACTGGGAGCTGTCGGCGATGAGCGACCCGCGCAACTGGGCCCGCCCCGCGGCCGCCGTCGTGGTCGGCAGCATCGCGGCCGGCGGGCTGGTGCTGGTGCGGGCGCGCCAGCAGCAGAAGAAGCGCCAGGGGTCGGGCCTGCGGGCGCTGGAGCGCTCGCTGCGCGACGTCGCCGACGACCTCGAGAAGCGCCTGCGCGGCTAGGCCGACGCCACGCGTCGCGTGCTCGGCGGCGCGGTAGCGGGCGCGGCGAGGCCGGCGCCCACGCCCGCGACCCCGATCAGCAGGTGGAGGAAGTTGTCCTCGGTGTTGACCGGGATGAGGTTGACGATCTCGTCGCCGTCACCGGCCAGGAACCCGAGGAGCGCCACCACCAGATACAGGGCGCCGAGCCCGAGCGCGTAGACCCGGGAGCTGTCGTACGAGCCGGCCACCAACAGCCCGATCGCGCCGGTGGCGATGTGCACGAGGTTGTGCCAGCCGTTCACGTCGAGCACGCCGATCAGGGCGTCGCGGGGGAGGCCATCACCGGTGTCGAAGCTGGCGTTGTAGAAGAATCCGACGATCCCCGCGATCGTGAGCGTCGCGCCGATTACCAGCGCGAACACCTGGGCGGGGGAGCGGTCCTCTTCCATGGCCGCCTGCTTCGACGGATGATCCGATTTCCCCTGCGCACCGTAAGGATGTTTCGTGGCGTTAGCTGACATCCGCAACCTCGCCGACGAGGAGGTCATGCAGCTGGTCGGGGAGGGCAGCGCGCCCGCCTTCGAGCTGCTGTTCGACCGGCACGGCGGGGCGGCCTTCTCGCTCGCCTACAGGATGGTGGGCGACCGGGTCGCGGCCGAGGACATATCGCAGGAGGCGTTCCTGTCCATCTGGCGGAGCCGGATGCGCTACGACGCGTCGCGCGGGAGCGTGCGCACGTGGGTGCTCGGGATCGTCCACAACCGCGCCATCGACGCGCTGCGCCGGGGGGCGCCGCACGAGCGCCGGCGCGAGCAGTTCGAGGGAGTGGAGGAGCGGCACGAGGCGCGCGAGCGCACCGATGTCGAGGCGGCCCGGCGGGAGGAGGCGCGCAGCGTGCGCAGCGCGCTCGAAACGCTCCCGGTCGAACAGCGCCGCACGATCGAGTTGGCGTATTTCGGAGGCTTCAGCCACAGTCAGATCGCGGAGCTTCTGGATGAGCCGATAGGCACCATCAAGGGACGGATGCGGCTGGGGCTCGAGAAGCTGCGCCACCAGCTCGCGGACTTCGCGACAGGGGAATTCGCATGACCGGAGATCACGCGACACACAAGGACGAGGTCGGTGCCTACCTGCTGGGCGCCCTCTCCGATGCCGAGAAGGCGTCGTTCGAGGGGCACCTCGTGTCCTGCGTCGAATGCCAGCACGAGGTCGACCGGCTGCGGCCGGCGGCGAACCTGCTGCCGCGCTCGGTCGAGCAGGTGGAGCCGCCGCCGAGCCTGAAGCGGTCGCTGATGGAGGTCGTGGAACGGGAGGCGCAGGAGGCCGGCGGGGTGGTGGAGGGCCCCGCCCGCCGCGAGCGCGCGAGCGGGTCGCTGGGCGAGCGGCTGCGTGCGCGGCTCGGAGGATCCATGCGGCCGGTCCTCGCCGGGGGCGTGCTCGCGCTCGCGCTGCTCGCGGGCTTCGGCGTGGCGCAGCTCGGCGGCGACGACAGCGGCCGCACGGTCGTCGCGAGCGTCAAGGGCAGCGTGCTCGGCGACGCCAGCGGGCAGCTCACGCTCCAGGGCGACGGCGAGGATGGCGGCATCCTCGAGGTCGACGGGATGCCGCCCCTGTCGCGGGATCAGGTCTACCAGGCGTGGGTGGAGCGCGACGGCATGGTCGAGCCGGAGCCGACCTTCGAGGTCGGCATGACCGGTGGCGGCGCGGTCGCGGTCCCGGACGACCTGAGCGACGCCCAGGCGGTGCACCTCACGCGCGAGCCGCGCGGCGGCTCCCAGGAGCCGAGCGAGCCGCCGATTCTCACGGTCAAGCTGTAGCCGTAGCTAGGTTTCCCTCCGTGGAGACCTGCTACCGGCATCCGAACCGGGAGACCGGCGTGCGCTGCTCGAACTGCGAGCGCCCGATCTGCCCGGACTGCATGACCTCCACGCCGGTCGGCATGCGCTGCCCGGAGTGCGCGCGCCAGCGCACCAAGGTGCGTGGCGTGTCCGCGGCAACGGACGACCCGGTGCTCACCTACGCGCTGATCGGGATCTGCGTGGTCGCGTTCGTCGGCGAGATCGCCGGCGGCGCGAGCGCCACCGGCAGCGGATTCGGGGGCAGCCGCCTGTTCGAGGAGGGCGCCCTGCAGGGCGCCGCGTTCGCGGACGGGGACTACTGGCGCGTCATCACGGCCGGGTTCCTCCACGCCGGCTTCTTCCACCTGCTCCTGAACATGTTCTCGCTCTGGATCCTCGGCACGATGCTCGAGCCGGCGATCGGCCATCTGCGCTTCGCGCTGATCTTCTTCGTGTCCGTGCTGGCGGGCTCGTTCGGGGTGCTCCTGATCGAGCCCGACGCCCTGACGGTCGGTGCCTCCGGCGGGATCTTCGGGCTGATGGGCGCCGCCGTCGTGGTGATGCGCAACCGCGGCATCAACCCGATGGAGAGCGGACTCGGCCTCTGGATCGGCCTCAACCTGCTGATCACGTTCACGGTGCCGAACATCTCCATCGGTGGGCACATCGGCGGCCTCATCGGAGGCGCGCTGGCGGCGCTCGTGCTGTTCGACCTGCCGGACAACGTGCGCATGCCGGCCTCCGCCGCCAACGTGCTGTGCGCGGGGCTCGGCGCGGCCGCCGTGGTCGGGTCGATCGTGGTGGCGTCCTAGCCCACGGGGGCGCCGAGGTCCAGCTCGATCGAGCGCCGGGTTGGCGGCGCGGGCACCAGCTCGGGGTGCAGTAGGTGTCCGAGCAGCTCCACGCCGTCGACCAGGCGCGGCCCGGGCCGCGAGAAGTACGCGGCGGCGTCCACGGCGTACACGCGCGCGTCGAGCAGGGCGAGGTGCTTGCGCCAGCGCATCGTCTCGGCGGCGGCCTGCTCGGCGTAGTAGCCGCAGGGCATCGACACGACCACGTCGGGCGCGCTCGCCTCGACCTCGTCCCAGTCGGCCGTGCGCGACCGCTCCCCGGGCAGGCCAAGCGCGTCCTCGCCACCGGCCAGCTCGATCATCTGCGGCACCCAGTGGCCGCCGACGTAGATCGGGTCGAGCCACTCGAGCGCAGCCACCCGCGGCCTGCGAGCGTCCTCCACGGCGCGCTCGACCGCCTCCAGGCGCTCGCCCAACTCGGCGGCCAGCCGCTCGCCCGCCTCGGGTACGCCCGCCGCCTCGGCCAGGCGCGGCACGTCCGCCATCACCTCGCCGAGCGTGGACGGGTCCAGCGAGATGACCTCGGGCGGGCGCGGCAAGCGCTCGGCCACGGCGCGTACCTCGTCGAACGACACCGCGCAGACGGCGCAGACTGCCTGGGTGACGATCAGGTCCACGTCCGCCTCGGCGAGCACGTCCTCGTCCAGTTCGTAGAGCGCCTCGCCCCGGCCCGTTCGCTCGCGCACCGCACCGTCGATCTCGGCGGCATCGAGGTCAGCCGGAATCACGCTGCGCGTGAGGTGCGGCAGCGACTCGACGCCGGGCGGGTGGTCGCACTCATGGGTGACGGCCGCGACGCGATCGCCCACGCCGAGGGCGAAGAGCATCTCGGTCGCCGATGGGACGAGCGATGCGATGCGCATGTACGCGAGGATGACAAAATGCGGCGATGGCACCCCTGAGCAACGACGAGATCGAGCAGCGCCTGGCTGACCTGGACGGCTGGGAGCGTGACGGAGACGCGATCACCCGCGCCTTCAAGCTGGACGACTTCAAGGGCTCGGTCGACTTCGTCAACCGGCTCACGCCGAAGGCGGAGGAGATGAACCACCACCCCGATCTGGCGATCTCGTGGGACACGGTGACGGTCACCCTGTCCACCCACTCCGAGGGCGGCCTCACGGCGAACGACTTCGAGCTGGCCCGGCAAATCGACGCGGTGGCGTGAAAGGCCTTTGCTAGTCTCGCCGCGTCCGCCGATGAGCGACGACGAACCTCCTCGAAGTAGCCCGCCGACAGACGCCGGTACGCGATGACCGAGCTGCTTCTGCTGCTGGCCGTTCTGCTGCTGGTGGCCGCCAACGGGTTCTTCGTCGCCGCCGAGTTCGCGCTCGTGCGCGCCCGCGAGGGCCGCGTAGAGCAGATGCGCGACGAGGGACAGCGACGGGCGCCGCTGGTGCTCGCGCAGATCGACCGCATCGACGAGTACCTGTCGGCCTGCCAGCTCGGCATCACGATGGCCTCGCTCGGCATCGGCTTCCTCGGCGAGCCCGCCATCGCGAGCCTGCTCGAGGATCTCTTCGGCGACTCCGTGTCTCACAGCCTCTCGCTGGCGATCTCGCTCACGATCGCCTACCTCGTGACTACGGCGCTGCACATCACGCTCGGCGAGCAGGTGCCGAAGATCTACGCAATCGTCCACGCGGAGCGCACCGCCGTACGCGTGGCGCGGCCGCTTCACTTGTTCCGGGTCGCCCTGAGCCCGCTGATCTGGGCGCTCAACTCCGCCTCGAACGGGATCCTCCGCCTCGTCGGAGTGGACCCCCGGGCGGAGTTCGAGGACATCTCCTCGTCGGAGGACCTGAAGCTGATCATCGCCCGCAGCACGCGCGGAGGGAAGCTGGACCCGGGCGAGGCGGGGATGCTCTCGGGGGTCTTCCACCTGCACGAGCAGGAGGCGCGCCAGGTGATGACGCCGATCCCGGCCGTCGTCACGGTCGACATCTCGGACACCGTGGAGACGGCGCTGCGGCGGGCTGTGGATTCCGGCCACACGCGGATGGTGGTGACCGAGGACGGCAACACGGACCGCATCAAGGGCGTGGTGCACGTCAACTCGCTCGCGCGGCGGCTGATGACGGACGGACCGGCCGCGTCGATCGCGGACAGCGTGAAGGACGCTCTGATCGTGCCCGAGACCAAGCCGCTCGACGACCTGCTCGCGGACCTCCAGCGCGAGCGCGCCTCGATGGCGGTCGTGATCGACGAGTACGGCCGCACGGCCGGCATCGTCACGATCGAGGACATCATCGAGGAGGTCGTTGGCGAGATCGCCGACGAGACCGACCCGGCGGTCGCCGGCATCCGCCGGCTGGCCAACGGCGACTGGTGGGTCCGCGGCCACGTGCCGATCACGGACCTGTCCGACTACGGGCTCGCGCTGCCCGTGGATTCGGAGGCCTACAACTCGGTTGGCGGCTTCGTGTTCGGCGAGCTCGGCAGGCTGCCGAAACGCGGCGACATGGTGCAGGTCAACGGCTATTCGCTGCGGGTGGAGTCGGTGCGCGAGAACCGCGTGGAGGCGGTGCGGATCCGCGACCACCACTCCGAGCAGCCGGGCGGCGCAACCCCCGCCCCCGCGGAGCCGCCGTTCCGTCCGTAGCGGGGGTCAACGTTCCCGGCAGGTGCTCGTCATCGGAGGAGGTTCTGCCGGGATGTGGTGCGTCAAGCTCAGCGATTCGCAACGTGACGCCCTGATCGCGCTGGTCAAGACCCAGTGCGAGTCCGGTCCGGCGGTTACGGCCGTGCTCGAGGCGCTCTCACTGGCGCGCTGGGACGACCTCCCGGACGCCACGCTGCCATGGGACAGGGTCGGGGAGCTGGCGCGCGCGCAGGGCATCGGCGAGGCCGACGTGGTCTGGGATCTGGCCGCCGGGATGGCGGCGAAGCCGGCGAGGCCGGTGGCCTCCGGCGCTCACCCGTAGCTGTAGAAGCCCTCCCCGGCCTTGCGGCCGAGCTTTCCCTCCGCGATCAGCTCGCGTACCCGATCGGGCACGTCGGCGCCGATCGACTCGCCGATCGCGGCCGCAACGTCGAGCCCCACGAAGTCGAGCAGCGCGAGCGGCCCCATCGGGTGACCCGCCCCGAGCTTCATGCAGGTATCGATCCCCTTGGCGTCGATGCCGTTGCGCTCGAGCAGGCGTACCGCGTCGAAGAGGAAGGGGAACAGCAGCTTGTTGACGACGAAGCCGGCGGCGTCCGGCACCTCCACGGCGGTCTTGTCGAGCCGCTCGCAGAGCGAGTGGAGCTCGAGCTTGGTCTCCGCTGTGGCCTCGGCGGGAAACGACAGCTCCACCAGCTTCATCTTCTCGACCGGGTTGAACACGTGCAGCGCGCCGAAGCGCTCGGGGCGCCCGCTCGCACGGGCCAGCTCCGCCACCGACAGCGACGAGGTGGTGGTGGCGATCACGGTCTCCGCGGGCAGCAGCTGGCCCAACTTGCGATGGATCTCGCACTTGACCTGGGCGTCCTCCGCTACGGCCTCGACGACGACGTCGCATGTCGCGAGCTCGTCCAGGTCGGTGACGATCCGGGCCGTCTCGAGCTTCTGGCCGGCCCGCTCCGCCGAGCTCTCGCTGCGCGCCCATACCGCCACCTCGTGGTGTTCCGCAGCGGTCCGCGCAAGCCCGCAGGCGATCGCCCCGCTCCCGACTATTCCCAGCTGATGAGCCACGCTCGCACCCTTGGTTGACTGGTCAGTCAATGGAGTAGGCTTACCACATTATGCGAAATGGCAACGGGCGTGAGGTCGTCATCGTCGAGGCTGTTCGGACCCCGATCGGGCGCGGCCATCCGGAGAAGGGCTACTACAAGGACACCCATCCGAACGAGCTGCTCGGCAAGACCTACACCGAGGTCATCGACCGCGCCGGCATCGACGCCGCTGACGTCGAGGACGTGATCACGGGCTGCGTCCAGCAGTTCGGCGAGCAGATGTTCAACGTCGGGCGCAACGCCTGGCTGCAGGCCGGACTGCCCGTCGAGACGCCGGCCACCACCGTGGACCGCCAGTGCGGCTCCGCGCAGCAGGCGGTCAACTTCGCCGCCGCGCTGATCGCCTCCGGGGTCCACGACGTCGCCATCGGCTCGGGCGTCGAGCACATGGGCCACGTGCCCATGGGCGTCGGGTTCAAGTGGGTCGACGAGGTCGGCTCGCCCTGGCCGCCCGAGATGCTCGAGCGCTACAACCTCGTCCCGCAGGGCATCTCCGCCGAGATGATCGCCGACAAGTGGGAGATCCCCCGCTCCGAGCTCGACGAGATCGGCGTGCGCTCCCACCAGCGCGCCCACCAGGCGACCGAGGAGGGTCGGTTCGAGCGCGAGATCGTCCCGTTCGCGGTCAACGGCGACACCTACGTCACCGACCAGGGGATCCGGCCCGAGACCAACATCGAGACGCTCTCCCAGCTCAAGCCGGCCTTCAAGGAGGACGGCCGCGTGACGGCCGGCAACGCCTCCCAGATCTCGGACGGCGCCGCCGCGGTGCTCCTGATGGCGCGCGAGCAGGCGGACGCGCTCGGCCTCAAGCCGCGGGCCCGCATCGTCGACCAGACGACGGTCGGCGTGGACCCCGTGATGATGCTCACCGGACCGATCCCGGCCACGCGCAAGCTGCTCGAGCGCAACGGGATGAAGATCGGGGACATCGACCTGTTCGAGGTCAACGAGGCGTTCGCCTCGGTGCTGGCCGCCTGGCGGCGCGAGCTCGAGCCGGACATGGACCGCGTGAACGTGAACGGCGGCGCAATCGCGCTCGGGCACCCGCTCGGCTCGACCGGCGCCCGGCTGATCACCACGCTGCTGCACGAGCTCGAGCGCTCCGACAAGGAAGTCGGGCTCGTGACGATGTGCTGCGGTGGCGGGCTGGGCACGGGCACGCTCATCGAACGCGTATAGGTTGCGATCCGGGGGCTCCCGCCCCCGGTCCCCCGCTGCATCTGGCCGCGCCCGGATGACCGGTTCGTTCGGTCCCAGCGTGGGTAGACCGGCAGTCGTGCCCTCTCTAGCGCAGGGATCGCTGCTGGCTGGGCGCTACCGCGTTCTGACCCGGCTCGGCTCAGGCGGCATGGCGTCGGTGCTGCTCTGCCACGACGAGCGGCTCGACCGCCGCATCGCCGTCAAGCGCCTCCACGCGGACAGCCCCGACGAGGTCGAGCGCCGCTTCGTCCGCGAGGCGAAGCTCGGGGCCTCGCTGAACCACCCGAACATCGTCGCGGTGTTCGACACCGAGACCGACGACGAGGGCGTGCTGATCGTCATGGAGTACGTCCAAGGCGAGTCGCTCGCCCTGGCGCTGCGGCGCGGGCCGCTGGAGCCGGGCCACGTCGCGGCGGTGGCGCGGGACCTGGGCGACGCGCTCGACCACGTGCACGCCCAGGGCGTGGTGCACCGGGACGTCAAGCCGGCCAACGTGCTGCTGCGCGACGACGGCGTCGCGAAGCTGGTGGACCTCGGCATCGCCACCGCGACCGGTCAGACCCGACTGACCCGCAGCGGCACCGTGCTCGGCAGCGCGCCTTACATGGCGCCGGAGCAGCTCGAGGGCCGCGAGGTCGGACCGCCCGCGGACGTCTACGCGCTCGCCACGGTCTGCTACGAGGCGCTGGCCGGCCGGCGGGCCCGCCCGGGCCGGACGCCGATGGAGATCGCACACCGGGTCGCCACGGCGGATCCGCCCGACGTGCGCGACCTGGCGCCCGACGTGCCGCCGGCCGCCGCCGAGGCGCTGGTGCGCGGGATGGCCCGCGACCCCGCCCGGCGCCAGCAGTCGGCCGGCGAGCTCGCGGACGAGGTGGCGAGCGCGCTCGAGCACCAGCAGCCGGTCGTGGAGACCGCGAGCAGGCGCCCGCTCGAGAGCGCGCTGGCGGTCGGGCTGCTCGTGTTGGCGGCGGCGGCCGTCATCGCCGCCGTCGTGCTCAGCCGCGGCGGGGACGACGAGCCGTCGCGGCAGCGGGAGGTGCCGCGGCAGGCTGCGGAACCGGCTCCCGAGTCGACGGAGCAGCCGGCGCCCCCGGAGCAGCCCGCGACGGTCGATCCCGCGCAGGGCGTGCAGCTCAACGCCGAGGGCTTCGAGCTGATGGGCCAGGGCGACTTCGCGGCCGCCGTGCCGGTGCTCGAGCGCGCCGTCGGCTCGTGGCCCGCGGACGCCCGCGAGCTCGAGTACGCCTACGCGCTCTTCAACCTGGGCAAGTCGCTCAACCGGTCCGGCCGCCCGGCCGACGCGATCCCCTATCTGAAGAAGCGGCTCGGCTGGGAGAACCAGCGGGCCACCGTCCAGGCCGAGCTCGACCTCGCGCGCAAGAACGCCGGACAGGGGTAGCCTGCCGGGCGGAGTGGCCCGCCTCGAGCTGATCCCGACCGACGAGGAACGCGAGATCCGCGCCGCCGTGCGCGGGATCTGCAGCTCGTTCCCGGAGGACTACTCGCGTCGCAAGCACGCCCAGGACGAACCGCCGATCGAGCTCTGGGACGCGCTCGCGGAGAAGGGCTACCTGGGCGTCAACCTGCCCGAGGAGTGGGGCGGCGGCGGCCTCGGGATGTCGGGCCTGGCGGCCGTTGGCGAGGAGATCTCGGCGGCCGGCAAGTCGCTGCTGCTGATCGTGGTGTCGCCGGCAATCGTCGGCTCGATCCTCACTCGCCACGGCACCGAGGCCCAGAAGGAGGATTGGTTGCGGGGCATCGCGGCGGGCACGACCAAGGTCGCGTTCGCGATCACCGAGCCCGACGCCGGCACCAACTCCCACAACCTCGCCACCTCCCTAGAGCGCCGCGGCGACCGCCTCCTGCTGAACGGCCAGAAGACCTACATCTCGGGTGTGGAGCACGCCGACGCCGTGCTGGTCGTCGCCCGCAGCCGCCTGCCCGACGGGCACCTCGGGCTGCCGTCCCTGTGTCTGGTCGACGTGGACGCGCCCGGCTTCACGCGCGACGCGATCCCGATGCCGTACATCGGCCCCGACAAGCAGTGGACGCTGTTCTTCGACGACGTCGAGCTCGAGGAGGAGCGCTTGATCGGCGGCGAGGGCGGCGGGCTCGGGCCGGTGTTCGACGGCCTCAACCCAGAGCGCATCATGGGGGCCGCGGTCGCCTGCGGGGCGGGCCGGCGCGCGCTCGAGAAGGCCGCCGCCTACGCGAACGAGCGGGCCGTCTGGGGCGCCCCGATCGGCACCCACCAGGGGATCGCCCATCCCTTGGCGGAGGCCAAGATCGACCTGGAGCTGGCCCGTCTGATGCTGCAGAAGGCGGCCGCGCTCTACGACGCCGGGGCGCCGGGAGCCGGCGAGGCGTCCAACATGGCCAAGTACGCGGGCGCGGAGGCGGCGATCGAATGCGTCGACCGCGCCATCCAGACGCACGGCGGCAACGGCTTCGCGCTCGAGTACGGGCTGAGCGACATGTGGTGGGGCGTGCGCCTCACACGGACCGCGCCCGTTTCGCGCGAGATGATCCTGAACTACGTGGCAGAGCACTCCCTCGGCCTGCCGAAGAGCTACTGAGCCCTTTGACCAGGAGCTTTCTCGCGGCGCTGATTGCGGTCGCGCTGGCGGCCCCCGCGACCGCAGCCGCCTGGCGGCCCGACGTGCGCGAGGCGCGCGCGTACGCCGAGGGCCGGCTCGGCACGATCTCGTTCGCCGTGCGCACCGAGCGGCGGCTCTACGGCGTGGACGTGCGCCGCGGCGTGCCGTGCGCGAGCGTGATCAAGGCGATGCTGCTGGTGGCCTACCTGCGCGCCGACGGGGTGCGCGACCGCTCGCTGCGCCCGGCCGACCGGGAGCTGCTGGCGCCGATGGTGCGCTGGTCCGACGACGCAGCCGCTGCGCGGGTGCGCGACATCGTCGGCAACGACGGCCTGGTCCGGCTGGCTCACCGGGTGGGCATGCGCGCCTTCGTGCCCGCCGCGGTCTGGGGGATGTCGAGCATCGACGCGGCGGACCAGGCGCGGTTCTTTCTGCGGATCGACCGCTTCGTCCCGCCCCGCCACCGCGCCACCGCGCTGCGGCTGCTGGGCTCGATCGTGCCGTCACAGCGCTGGGGGCTCGCGCGCGTTCGCCCGCACGGCTGGGCGCTGTACTTCAAGGGCGGCTGGGGCTCGGGCAGCGGAGCCGTCGACCACCAGGTCGCGCTACTGAGGCGGGGCCGGCGCCGCGTCGCGGTGGCGATCCTGACGACGGGCAACCCGAGCCACGCGTACGCCACGCAGACGCTCCGGGGCGTGGCGGCGCGGCTGGTGACGGGGCTGGCGCGGCGGCGGCCCTAGAGCTCCGCCGACTTCGCCGCCTCCTGCGGGCCCGCCAGCAGCGCCACCTGCAGGTACAGCAGCACCGGCTCCAGCGCCGGCAGCTCCTCCGCCCCGTGCTCGCGGATGTGGCGCACGACCACGTCGTCCACGGCGGCCACGACCGCGTAAAAGACCTCGATCGGGAGCCGCGGAGCGTTCGCCGGGCGGCGCTCGGCCATCACCTCGGCGTAGCGGTCGCGCAGCCGCTCGCGCCGCTCCAGTGCCCGCGGCCCCGCGGCTGCCACCTCGATCAGGAACACGCGCGCCAGGGCCGGGTCGGCGGCCAGCCAGCGTAGGTAGGCGATGATGCCGGCGCGGGTGCGCTCGAGCCAGGCCGCCTGGGTGGCGTGGGCCTCGCGCACGCGCTCGAGCAGTTCCGTGCTGGCGGCCTCGTAGGCGGCCAGGAAGCAGTCCTGCTTGCCGGCGAAGTGGTCGTAGAAGGTCTTCTTCGACACACCCGCGCCGCGGACCACGTCGTCGATCGTGGCGGCCGCGTAGCCGCGCTCCGCGACGGCCCTCCCGACGGCCTCGAGCAGGCGCGCGCGCTGCGAGGCCTCGACCACGTCGCGGTCGAGTCCGTGGGTGCCGCGGGGCAGGCGGCGAGGGATGTCCGGGGTGGCCGACTCCATGCGTTCGTCATTGTGTACGGCTTGGTACATTACCGCGTATGGACCTCACGCTCTCGCCCTCAGAGGCGGCATTCCGCGACGAGCTGCGTGCCTGGTTGGCCGAGAACCATCCCGGTGAGGATCCGCCCGGGGACGACGAGGCCTTCGAGCACCGGCGGGATTGGCAGCGCAAGCTCTTCGAGGCCGGCTACGCCGGGTTCTCGTGGCCGCAGGAGTACGGCGGACGCGGGGCCACGCTGGTGGAGCAGGCGCTCTTCGGCGAAGAGATGGCGCGCGCCAAGGCGCCCCAGCCGGTCAACGTGCTCGGCATGGTGATGGGCGGCCCGGTGGTGATCACGCACGGGACCGACGAGCAGAAGGAGCGCTGGCTGCGGGCGATCCTGACCGGCGAGGAGATCTGGTGCCAGGGCTTCTCGGAGCCGGAGTCGGGCTCCGACCTCGCCTCGCTCAAGACCAAGGCGGTCAAGTCGAACGGCGAGTGGATCGTGACCGGGCAGAAGGTCTGGACCACCTACGCCCACAAGGCCAAGTGGTGCATGCTGGTCGCGCGTACGGACCAGGATGTGCCCAAGCACCAGGGCCTCACCTACTTCATCATGGACATGGAGCAGGAAGCGGTGCAGGTGCGGCCGCTCTACCAGATCACCAAGGAGCCGGAGTTCAACGAGCTCTTCATGGAAGAGGCTCGGATCCCGGACGAGAACGTGGTCGGCGGGGTCGGCAACGGCTGGGCCGTGGCGATCACCACCCTGATGAACGAGCGGGCGGGGCTGGGAGCCGCGGCCGCCGCCGGCGTGCGGATCTCTCTGAACGAGCTGAAGGCACTCGCCCATGAGCGAGGCGCCGACGAGGACCCGGTGATCCGCCAGCGGCTCGCCCAGCTGACGATCGAGGTCGAGCTGCTGCGCCTGAACTCCTGGCGCGGCCTGACCCAGATCATGAAGCGCGGCGTGCCCGGCCCAGAGGGGTCGTTGCCGAAGTGGCAGTGGGGCGAGGTGCACCAGGGGCTCACCGAGCTCGCCGTGGACATCCTTGGCGAGGAGGGCGCTTACTGGGACTCCGCGTGGACCTACCGCCTGCTGCGCTCGCGCGCCAATTCGATCGAGGGCGGCACGACCGAGATCCTCAAGAACATCATCGCCGAGCGGGTGCTCGGCCTGCCGAAGCTTCGGTAGGCCCGAAGCAGCCGGCTCGGCCGGCTGCGCAGGGAAAGGAATTCAAGATGAACTTCGACTTCTCAGACGACCAGCAGGCGATCAAGCGCACGGCCAAGGACCTGCTGGCCGACCGCTTCAAGTTCGAGCGCGTTCGCGAGCTCGCCGAGGCCGGCAGCTACGACGACGACGCCTGGAAGGAGCTCTGCGAGCTGGGCTGGCCGGGCATCTTCATCGAGGAGGAATACGGCGGCCAGGGGCTCGGCATCGTCGAGCTGGTGATCCTGATGGAGGAGCTCGGCTACTCGCTGGCTCCCCTGCCGTTTCTCTCCAACGCCGCGGCGGGTCTGATGATCCAGTCGGCCGGCTCCGACGAGCAGAAGCAGCGCTGGCTGCCGGGCATCGCGTCCGGCGAGCTGCGCGCGGCCGCCGGGCTGGTCAGGGGGGACGAGGCGAAGCTCGTGCCCGACGCGGACAGCGCCGGGCTGATCGTGCTCTGCGGCGGCGACGGTCGCAGCGTGGTCGAGCGGTCGGCCGCCGACGTGGAGCCGGTGGCGACGATGGACGCCACCCGCAGCTTCGCCCGCGTGCGCGCGAACGGCGCCGGCGAGGCGCTCGAGGGCGACCACCGCCGCGGCATGAGCACGGCGGTGCTGGCAGTGGCCGCAGAGCTGACCGGCGTGGCCCAGCGCGCAATGGAGATGGCCGTGGAGTACGCGCGCGATCGCAAGCAGTTCGGCAGGCCGATCGGCGCCTACCAGGCCGTGTCGCACCGCTGCGCTCAGATGCTGCTGGAGACCGAGGGCGCGCGATCGGCCACCTACTGGGGCGCCTGGACCGCCGACGCCGAGCCGGACACGCTGGACCTGGCCGCTTCGATGGCGAAGGCATACGCGTCGGACGCCGGCTGGCGGGTGTGCTCGTCGTCGCTGCAGGTGCACGGCGGCATCGGCTTCACCTGGGAGCACGACCTCCACTTCTTCCTGAAGCGGGCCAAGGTCGACGCGCTGCTGTGGGGCAGCGCGAGCGAGCACCGCGAGCGCGTGGCCGAGCTGTCCGCGGTGGGCGAGGCGGCAGGGGCGCCCGCCTAGGGGCTCTTGCGCGCCAGCGCAGCCGCCAGCGGCGACAGCACCCCGTAGTGCTCGTGCTCGGCGGGGCGCTCCCAGTGCACCTCTGAACGGGGCGGGGCCGAGACGACGTGGTGCACCGGCACCGAGGTCAGCTTCGCCAGCCGCCGCGGCAGGTCGAGGCCGAGCCAGCGAGACGAGCCCGTCGGCAGGGTGGACACCACGATCTCGTCGAACCGCATCGGGTCCCAGACCTCCATCGCGGCGACGATCGGATCGGGGTCGCCGATCTGGCCGGTCACGTTGTCGAGGCCGGCCGCGCGCAGCGTCTCCAGCGCCTCGGTCAGGCGCTCCTGCGAGCCGGACCCCTCCCGAGGCATCAGCAGGGTGAAGCGACAGGCACCGCGCTTGGCGCGCTCACGCAGCGCGCCGATCAGCTCGTCGGAGGTCGCGGTCAGATTGGCGACGACCAGGTCGTGGAACTCCCAAGCCATGACACCCTCTCGTGACGTTCGCTACGAGAGTACCGCGGCGGACGGCGGTGCGGGGAGCGTCAGTCGGCCGGCTCGAGCTGACCGCGATAGCTCGGCAGGCCGCCTTCGTGAGCCTGGATCGGGCCGCGCCGTTCGGACCCGAGTGCGATCTGGTCGAGGCGCTCGATCTCGCGCTCGCCCTCCACGCGCGCGGCGTGCCCCTCCGGCAACCCAGCGATCAGCGTGCGGATGCGGTTGCGCAGCTGCAGCGCGAAGTGCGGGGTGGAGGCGCCCATCAGCTGGCGGACATCGTCCACCGTGGGCTCGCGCTGCATGCGGTCGGGACGCTCGAACTCGCTCATCGCATCCCGCATCCTACGCCCGCGCTCACGGTGCGTTCGACTGCACCGGGATCAGCTCCGTGGTCGCGTCGATGCGCGCTTGCTCGTCGACCGAGATCGCGGTGTCGTCTCCGAGGATCCACGCGCGGTTGTACACGGCCTGGCCGGGGTCGTCCTCGTAGCCGGGCTGCACGCTCAGCAGGTAGGCCTCGACCGGCTCGGGCAGCTCGTCGGCATTGTCGGTCACCAACAGCGGGGCGAACACCCCGCGGGTGGCGAGGGACGCGGCCGCGGCGACGTCCATCGGGCGATCGACGTTGGCGATCGCGAAGTTGTAGCCCGGCACGACGACCCCCCAGCCGAAGTTGCCGCGCTCGTAGCGCGCGAACGCGATCGCGTTCTCCACGGGCGTCGGCGCCTCGATGCGGTCGACGGACGCCGCCAGCTTGCCCTTGCGCAGCTGCCGCTCGACCGCCTCGGAGATCACGCTCGGCGGGCCGAGCAGGTAGACGTCGGGCTGCTCGTGACCCTGGAGGACCTTCCGCACCGGCGCCGGGATCGAGTCCTTCTTCACGGGCAGCGCCGCGTCGCCGGAGCGCGCGGCCCACGACGCCGCCGGCAGGGCCCACTCGGCCGCGTCGGCCGAGTACAGCACCACGTCCGCCGATGGGCGCCCGCGCGCCGCCGAGATGAAGCGGTCGATGGCGGCGGCGCGTTCGAAGGCGTCGGCGCCCTGCACCAGGGCAGTTCGATAGCCGTCCGGCCGCGCGACGTCGGCACCGATGCGGATCACCTGGGCGTCCTTGGACAGGTCGGAGCCCTTTGGCTGCAGGTGGTCGAGCGTCTGCTCGGTGACCGCCGGCAGCTCGTCGCCGTCGGCCAGCAGGAGCGGTGCCCCGATCGGCGGCCCGGCGAGCACGGCGGCGGCGATCGCCGTCTGCCAGTCCCCGGAATCCACGAGCACGACGGCGGTGGGCCGGTCGAGATTGCCGGTGGCGGGGAACAGCGCGCTCGCGACCCCGGCGGCGTCGGCGACCGCGTCCGCGCCGCCCACGCGGATCGTGTTGCGGGTGGCGCTGGAGGGGAAGCCGAGCTTCTCGGCCGCCTGGTCGTCCTCCGGGTCCACGCCCAGCTGCGGCGGGCGCCCTTCGTCGTCGCCCAGCGAGCAGCCACCGACCAGGCTCATGACCAGCAGCGCGAGGGCCAAGCGACGCATGGCGGCGCAGATTAGCCGCGACTAGCCCGGAAACCGGATCGGTAACCTATGATTGACTCGTCAGTCAACGTGGCCGGAGGCGCTCACCGTGGATTTCAGGCTCAACGACGAACAGCTCGAGTACCAGGATCACTGCCGCCGCTTCGCGCGCGAGGTGATCAGGCCGGTCGCCGCCGAGCACGACCGCGAGGAGAGCGTGCCGTGGGAGGCGATCCGCGCCGCCCGCGAGTGGGGCCTCCACGGGCTGGACCACATCCAGAAGCTGGGCACCGACCCCGACGGGCTGTTCGGCTGCATCTACGCCGAGGAGCTGCACTGGGGCTGCGCCGGCATCGCGCTCGCGATCCAGGGCGGCTCGCTGGCCGCCGCGGGCATCGCCAGCTCCGGCACCCCTGAGCAGATCGGTCGCTGGATACCCGAGTGCTTCGGCATGGGCGACGAGATCAAGCTCGGCGCCTATGCGGTCACCGAGCCGAGCGCCGGGTCCGACGTGCGCTCGCTGCGCACGACCGCCAAGCAGGACGGCGACGAGTGGGTCCTGAACGGGACCAAGGTCTTCATCACCAACGGCGGCATCGCCGACGTGACCGTCGTGGTCGCCACCGTCGACCCCGATCTCGGCCACCGCGGGCAGGCGTCGTTCGTGGTGCCGAAGGACACGCCCGGCCTGTCGATGGGCAAGAAGGAGTCCAAGCTCGGCATCCGCGCCTCTCAGACCTCCGAGGTGATCCTCGAGGACTGCCGCGTGCCGGTGGAGTACCTGCTCGGCGGCCAGGAGAAGCTGGAGAAGAAGCTGGCGCGCGCCCGCTCGGGCGAGTCGACCGGGCGTTCCTCGAACGCGCTCGCGACGTTCGAGCTCACCCGCCCCCTGGTTGGCGCGTCGGCCCTCGGCATCGCGCAAGCCGCCTACGAGTGGACGCTCGAGTACCTCGAGGGCCGCGAAGAGGACGGCACCCCGCTGCTCGAGCAGCAGCGCGTGCAGCAGGTGCTGGCCGAGGTGGCGACCGAGATCGAGGCCGCCCGCCTGCTCGTGTGGCGCGCGGCCTGGATGGGCCGCAACGGCATCCCGCTGACCGCCGGACAGGGCTCGATGTCGAAGCTCAAGGCCGGCGACGTGACGATGTGGGCGACCACCACGCTGATGGACCTCGTCGGTCCCTACGCGCAGACCACGGACTGCCCCCTGGAGAAGTTCTTCAGGGACGCCAAGATCTACCAGATCTTCGAGGGCACGGCCCAGATGCAGCGGCTCGTGATCTCGCGCCTCCAGCGGGCCGAGTACCAGCAGCGCCTGCAGGCGGTGCCCGAGGTGCTCGAGCAGGCCCCTGGCAACGCGCCGGGCGACGTCGTGCGCTCCGCGGCGGAGTCGCTGCCGGCCGCATAGCCTGCCGCGGGTGCGCACGCTCACCCGCCGCGAGCTGACCGCGGCCCTCACCGCTCGCCAGCTGTTGCTCGAACGCACGCGGCTGGCGCCCGCCGAGGCGATCCGCC
Organism: uncultured Thermoleophilaceae bacterium; assembly: GCA_963716215.1. Classification (GTDB taxonomy): domain Bacteria; phylum Actinomycetota; class Thermoleophilia; order Solirubrobacterales; family Thermoleophilaceae; genus JACVRW01. The sequence goes on from OY970298.1 coordinate 1,397,597, forward strand.
TGCTCACGCCGCTGCAGGGCCAGGACTCGCCCGCGCCGTACATCGCGTTGGCCGCGCGCCTCGACGGCTTCACCCCGAGCGACCTCGAGGCCGCGCTCGCGAAGGGCGACGTGGTGAAGACCACGATCATGCGCGTGACGCTCCACCTCGTCGCCGCGTCGGAGTACCCGGCCTACGCCCAGCTGGCGCGCCAGACGCGGATGCGCAAGTGGCGCAAGGACTTCGCGCACCTCGACGAGGCCGAGGTGACGGCCGAGCTGGGCGCGTGGCTGCGCGAGCCGCGCACCAACCTCGAGATCCGCGAGCGCGTGGGCGCCTACGAGGGCGTGGTCGCGGACGCCTACTCGCCGATCGTCTTCGCCCGCACGCTGCTGCCGCTGGTCCAGCCGCCGCCGGCCGGTTTCTGGCGCGACCGCCGCCGCCCGACGTTCATCCTCGATCCGCGCCCGCTGCCGGATCCGGCGGACGCGGCGGCGCTCGCGCTTGCGCGCTACCTCGCCGCCTTCGGGCCCGCCAGCATGCGCGACGCCGCCGCCTGGGCGGGCGTCGCCCAGCGCGACTTCGCCGAGGCGCGCGAGCGCGTGCGCACCGTCTCCTATCGCGACGAGCACGGCACCGAGCTGCTGGACCTGCCCGGCGCGCCGCTGCCGCCCGCCCGGACCAGGCTGCCGGTGCGGCTGCTGGCACGCTGGGAGCAGCCGCTGCTCGCGTACGCCCAGCGCGAGCGGATCATCCCGCCGGAGGTCGAGCCGCTGGGGCTCACGCACAGCGGCGCCCAGACGATCACGGTCGACGGCCGCGTGGCCGCCAGCTGGTGGCTGCGACGCGCACGGGGGGCGGTGCAGGTCGAGGTCGTCCCACACGTGGACATCCGCCGCTCCGCGCTGAGCGCGATCCGCGCCGAGGCCAAGCGCACCGCACGCTTCGCCGAGCCGGACGCGCGCGGCGTGGAAGTCACCGGGCTGTAGGGCCCGGCGGCGTATTCTCGCTCCGGTGATCGCTCCGCTCGCTCACGTCGGGAGCGGCGTCTTCGAGCCGCTGCAGCTGCTGCCCCCGCTGGTGGCGCTGCTCGCCTACTGGGCGCGCGTGCGGACGCTCGGGCGCCAGGGGCGGCCGGTCCCGGCCTGGCGCATGGCGTGCTTCGGCGCGGGCATCGCGCTGATCTTCGCCGCGCTGGTGTCGCCGGTGGCCCACATCGGCGGCGAGCTGGTGCTCGCGCACATGGCCCAGCACGTGATGATGGCCGACCTCGCCGCGCTGTTGCTGGTGCTCGGGCTGACCGGGCCGCTGCTGCAGCCGCTGCTCGCCACCGGCATCGCACGCCGCCTGCGCGTGCTCGCCCATCCGGTCGTGGCCTTCGGCCTGTGGGCCACCGATCTGTACGTGTGGCACCTGCCGGTGCTCTACCAGGCGGCGCTCACGTCCGAGCCCGTCCACGCCCTGCAACACGCCAGCTTCCTGTTCTTCGGCTTCACGATGTGGCTCGCGCTGCTCGGCCCGCTGCCCCAGCCGGAGTGGTTCGGCAACGGCGCGAAGCTGCTCTACATCGTCGCCGTTCGCCTCACCGGCGCGCTGCTCGGCAACCTGTTCATCTGGTCGGGGACCGTGTTCTACCCCGACTACCGGCCCGGGCAGGCGAGCTGGGACCTGTCGCCGCTGCAGGACCAGGGCGCGGCCGGCACGATCATGATGATCGAAAGCAGCCTCGTGACCGTATTGCTCTTGGGTTGGCTGTTCGTGAAGACCGCACGCGAGTCGGAGGAGCGCCAGGAGCTGCTGGAGCTCGCGAACGCGCGCGGGCTGGAGCTGACCGAGCGCCGCGCCGCCCGCGCGGTGGCGTCCGGCCGCGGTGGGGAGCTGCGCCGCCGCCTGGAGCGCGCATGAAGCGCGCCGTGCTCGCGCTGATCGCGCTGGCGCTGCTCGCCGGCTGCGACGACTCGGACGCGCCGCAACCGCAGCCGCAGCCAGAGTCCCAGGTGCGCGACGGGGTGCGTTCCCCCGAGGGCGTGATGATCCGCGACTGGCTGATGGCCGTGAAGCGCGGCGACTACGCCCAGGCGGCCACGTTCTTCGCGCCCGGCGCGATCATCGACCAGGGCCGGCCCATCCGGCTGCGCGACGCCGCGGCGGCGCGCCTCTTCAACGCCGGCCTGCCCTGCTCCGCCGACCTGGTGGAGCTGGAGGACGAGGGCAAGCAGGTGCTGGCCACGTTCCGGCTCGCGACCGGACCAGGCGGTCCCTGCCGCGGGCGCGTCCAGGTGCGCTACACGATCGTGGACGGGAAGTTCACGGAGTGGCGCCAGCTCGATACGGACACGCCCCCCGAGCCCGAGGGCCCGGTCGTCTAGCGCTCCGCCTCGATCCGCGCACGCTCGGCCAGCCGGTTGTCGCGCCGCAGCTGCGCTTCGCGTGCCCGGCGCTCCTCGTCGGGCGTGGCGGGCGCCACCGGGGGCACCGCGGTCGGCTGGCCCTCGTCGTCGAGCGCGACCATCGTCAGGTAGGCGGTGGAGGTGTGGGTGACCTCGGCCGTGCGGATGTTCTCGGCCTCCACGCGAACTCCGACCTCCATCGAGGTGCGCCATGCCGCGTTCACGGTTGCCCTGACCGTCACCAGGTGCCCGACGTAGACGGGGTGCAGGAACGTCATCCGGTCCATCGCGACGGTCACGACCCGGGCGCCCGAATGACGGACTGCGGCGATCCCGGCCACTTCGTCGCAGAGGTACATGATCACCCCGCCGTGCACGTTGCCGGAGTTGTTGGCCTCGCCGACACCCATCCAGCGGCTGAGCTCCGAGTGCGACTCCGATGGCGGTCTGGGCTGCACGGCGCCGGGTAGTCTAGGTTCCCAACCCCGACGACACGCAAGCTGAAGGAGGCGGGATGCCGGGACTTGGCGGGCGGATGTCCACCGTAATCAAGTCGAAGATCTCGAAGATGCTCGATCGGGCCGAAGACCCGGGCGAGACGCTCGACTACGGCTATCAGAAGCAGGTCGAGCTGCTTCAGAACGTCAAGAAGGGCATCGCCGACGTCGTGACGTCGAAGAAGCGCCTTCAGATGCAGTCCTCGAAGCTCGAGCAGCAGATCGTCAAGCTCGACACCCAGGCTCGTCAGGCGCTGTCGCAGGGCCGCGAGGACCTGGCCCGGGTCGCGCTCGAGCGCAAGACGCTCGCGCAGACCGAGCTGCAGTCGCTCGACTCGCAGGTCAAGGAGCTGGAGGGCCAGCAGGAGGCCCTGACGGCCAACGAGCAGAAGCTGCGCCAGAAGATCGAGCAGTTCCGCACCAAGAAGGAGGTCATCAAGGCGCAGTACTCGGCCGCCGAGGCTCAGGTGCGCATCTCCGAGGCCGCCAACGGCGTGGGCGAGGAGATGGCCGACCTAGGGCTCGCGATCCAGCGCGCCGAGGACAAGACCGAGACGATGCGCGCCCGCGCCTCCGCGGTGGAGGAGCTCGAGAAGGCGGGCACGTTCGACGACCTCAGCCAGCTCGGATCGGGGCAGGACGACATCGATCGCCAGCTCCAAGAGCTCACCAGCGGGTCGCAGGTCGACGACGAGCTGAGCAAGATGAAGGCCGAGCTCGGCTCGGGCGGCGACGACGCGCCCGCACTCGAGCAGGGGGAGGAGAAGGCGTGATAGTGAGGGTCTCCGGCGAGGGCCAGTTCCGGCTGCCCGACGAGGATGCGGACCGGCTCAACGAGCTGGACAACCGCGCCGTCGCCGCTGTCGAGCAGGGCGACCAGACCGGCTTCAAGGAGCTGTGGTCGCAGATGCTCGAGATCGTCGCGAGCGACGGCAACGCCCTGGACGACGACGAGCTGGTGGAATCCGACGTGATCCTGCCGCCGCGCGACATCACGTTCCAGGAGGCCATGGGCGAGTTCACGGGCGAAGGGCTGATTCCGGACTAGGAGGAGGGGACGATGGACGAAGCAGGGCTCAAGGCGATCCCGCTGTTCGCGGGCCTCAACCGCAAGGAGGTCCGGGCGCTCGCTCCGAGGGCCGACGTGGTGGAGCTCGACCAGGGCCGTGCGATCGTGCGCGAAGGCGAGTGGCCCTACGAGTTCTTCGCCATCCAGGACGGAACCGCGGAGGTGAGGCGCGGCGAGCAATTGCTCGCCGAGCTCGGCCCGGGTGACTTCTTCGGTGAGATGGGCCTGGTGGACGACGTGCGCCGCAACGCCACCGTGGTGGCCAGCAGCCCGATCAAGGTGGTCGTGATGACCGCCCAGGCGTTCCGCCAGACCGCACGCGAGCTGCCCGCGGTGGCGGACAAGATCCGCGCCGCGATCGACGAGCGCTGCCGGCAGCTCGACGCGGTGAACTAGCGCCACTTGCCCCGGCAACGCCGGGGAGTTAGGTTCGGTCCCGCAGTCCGACCCGGACGAAAGGGACTCCATGGCCACCGAAGTAGCGACCCTCTCCGAGACACTCAGGGGGCCGGTCCTCACCCCAGCCGATCCGGGCTTCGCCGCGATTCGTGCCGAGTTCAACGCGATGCACGACGGGGAGGCCGCGCTGGTCGCCAGCTGCACGGGCGCCGCCGACGTCGTCGACGCGGTCAACTTCGCCCGCGCGCAGGGCCTCGACGTCGCGGTGCGCGGCGGCGGGCACTCGGTCGCCGGCCTGTCCTCGATCGACGGCGGCATGCTGATCGACCTCGCCCCGATGTCCGGCGTGCAGGTCGACCCCGAGCGCCGGCTCGCGCACGTCCAGGGCGGCGCGCTCTGGGGTGACCTCGACCGCGAGACCCAGGCGTACGGCCTGGTCGTGCCCGGCGGCGTGGTGTCGGACACCGGAGTCGCGGGCCTCGCGCTGGGCGGCGGCTACGGCTGGCTGCGCCGCAGGTACGGCTTGTCCTGCGACCACCTCGTGGAGGCCCAGCTGGTGACGGCGGCCGGCGAGCTGGTCACCGCCTCGGCCGAGTCGCACCCGGACCTGTTCTGGGCGATCCGGGGCGGCGGCGGCAACTTCGGGATCGTCACCTCGTTCACGTTCGACCTGCAGCCGCTCGGGCCGATCGTCGGCTTCTCGGCAACGATGTATCCGCTCGAGGAGGTCGCGGACGTGATGCGCGGCTGGCGCTCGTATGTCGAGGGCGCTCCGAACGAGGTGACCGCGACGATGGTGACGATCACGTTCCCGGCCAACCCGGAGATGCCCGAGGCGATCCACGACCGCCCCGTCGCGATCGTCGGCGGCGTGTACGTGGGCGACCCGGAGGAGGGTCTGGCGGAGATGCAGCCCCTGCGCGAGCTCGGGACGGTGCTGTTCGACATGTCCGGCCCGACCCCGTTCTCGGGCGTGCAGAGCGGGTTCGACCCGCTGTTCCCGCGCAATCAGCTGCGCGCGTACTGGAAGTCGCAGTACCTGGACGAGCTGAGCGACGACGCGATCGCCACCTTCGCGGCCAAGGCGCAGGCGCGCCCGGCTCCGCTGACGCTGGTGAACATGTTCCACATGGGCGGGGCGATCAACGACGTGGGCGCGGAGGACACCGCGTTCGCGGAGCGCTCGGCCTCGTACATGGCGTCGATCGACGGGATGTGGACGGACCCCGCCGACGACGCGGACAACATCGCGTGGGTGCGGTCGGCCTGGGAGGCCATCGGTGAGTACGGCACCGGAGCGGTCTACCTCAACTTCACCGGTCTGGCCGACGAGGCGCCGACGGCGGGCGTGGACAGCGCCTTCGGGCGCAACCTGCGCCGGCTGGAGGAGATCAAGGCCCGCTACGACCCCGACAACTTCTTCCGCCTCAACAACAACATCAAGCCGGCGTAGGCCGGCCGTAGCGCTCGTAGATCACGCGCGAGCCGAACGTCCTGGTCTCGATCAGGTCCATCGGGACGTCTTCGGTGACCGGCGGCAGGAACGGCGTGCCGCCACCGATGACGACCGGATAGCGGAACATGCGCAGTTCGTCGACGAGGCCGAGCTCGATCGCCTGCGCGGCCAGGCCGGGGCCGCCGACCGCGACGTCCTTGTCGGTCGCGTCCAGCGCCGCAACGGCCTCCTCGGCCACCGAGGGCCCTCGCGGTCGTTGATGAAGCCGTCCACCGAAACGCTCATCGAGAAGATCAACATGACCTCAGACCGCTGTTCTACAGCGGGATCTCCCAGAGTGGGAACCAGCGGGTGATGTCCTGCTCGAAGGGCAGCTCCTCGCCGACCTGAGCCTTCAGACGCAGCTCTCGCTCGGAGTCGCGGGCCTGCTCGCCCGGCGCCGGGATGAACGGGTAGTAGCCGCCCCGCTTGAAGTTGTAGATGAAGTAGACCGACTGCCCCTTGTCCTCGAAGGGGAACACGGCGGCCAGCAGGCGGTCGCCGTAGCCGCTGCCCTGGAGCTGGGTGGAGATCGTGTTGAGCGCCACCACCAGGTCCTCGAAGTCGGGGTCGCGCAGCACCAGCCAGCGGTAGCCGTACTCGTCCGCCGAGGACTCGACCACGGTGCCGGTGTCCTCGGTGGTCCCGCGCAGCAGCTCCTCGGTCTCGGCAACGATCCCGTCGAAGTCCGCGGTCTCCAGCGGCTGGAAGACGATCCCGGCGGAGTCCTTGTGCTTGAGCCCGAGCCCGGTGTCCAGGGTCACCTGCGCGGTCGTCATCGCGAACAGGCGATCGGGCGCGGCGCCCTTGAGCTTCTTGCCCTTGCCGCCCAGCAGCGCGTCCAGGAAACCCATCAGCTCGCTGCAAACCGGCGCCTACCGGCGTCTCGGTCGCTCGCGTGCCTAGCACGCTTCGCTCCCTGCGTCCTTGCCAGGCTTGGTTTTCGCGGCTGACGCTAGGCGGCGGCTTGGAGCTGCGTCTCGAGCCGCTGCAGGCGCTCGATCCGCTTCTCCATCGGCGGGTGCGTCGAGAACAGCGTCTGCACGGCGCCCCGGACGCTCGTGGGCACGATGAAGAAGGCGTTCATCCGCTCGGCCTGGCGCAGGTCCTGGGTGGGAACCCGCTGCATCGCGTCCGAGATCTTCACGAGCGCGGAGGAGAGCGCGCTGGGGCGGCCGGTGACGATCGCGGCGCCGCGGTCGGCCGCGAACTCGCGGTAGCGCGAGAGCGCGAGCATCAGGAAGAACGAGACCACGTAGACGACGAACGAGACGAGCAGGACGACCAGGATGCTCGGATTGTCGTCGTCGTCCCCGCCGCCGAAGAAGAACCCGAACTGCATGATCATCGCGGCGATCGAGGCGAAGAAGCTGGCGATGGTCATGATCAGCACGTCGCGGTGCTTCACGTGCGCCAGCTCGTGCGCCATGACGCCCTCGAGCTCGCTGGGGGAGAGCACCGACATGATCCCGGTGGTCGCGCACACGGTGGCGCTCTTCTGGGAGCGCCCGCACGCGAACGCGTTCGGAACGTGGCTATCGGCGACCGCGATGCGCGGCTTGGGCAGGTCGGCCTGGATGCAGAGCCGCTCGATCATCGCGTGCAGCCCGGGCGCCTCCTGCGGGGAGACCTCCTTGGCGCCCATGGCGGACAACGCGAGCTTGTCCGAGAAGAACAGCTGGGCGAAGCTGAGCCCGCCGATGATCACGACCATCAGCACGATGCCGGTGCCGGCCGCCAGCAGCGCGCCCACGAGCACGACGTAGAGCAGCCCGAGCAAGAACATCGTGAGCAGCATCCGGACCTGCAGGCCCCGATCTCTCGGGAAGATGGCTCGTGCCGACCGTGCTTCCATGCCCCTCATAGTAGTGAGCGCGAGCGTGCATACCGGCTTGCAGAAGGGGGAAATGCGGCGCGGAGGCCGACGGGCTCGTGCTAGAGTGCCCGCGTCCCGAGCGCTGAATTTCCCTGCATAGATCGGGGAAACCGGGGGACCCGGGGGTCCGATTTGGGCCGGGGGCGAGTGGCCGCCTTGAGCGTGGCCTAGCGGCATCAGCCGCGAGCCCGACAGCTAACCCCGTAAGCGCACTAGCGGGACACGACGAACTATGAAGAAGAGCTTTTGGCTCCCAATCGCCCTGGGCCTGTCCGCCTATCTCGTGCTCCCGCTCCCGGGGCTTTCGGCGCCGCTGTCCGATCGCATCGACCAGAAGCAGGACCAGATCGCGGAAACGGAGCAGAAGGAAGGCGTGCTGACCACGACCATCCAGAGCTTCGGCAACCGCATCGACAGCCTCCAGGGTGAGATCGAGGCGACCCAGCAGCGCCTCGACCGCGCGCAGTCGAGCCTCGAGCGCCAGAAGGACGAGCTGCTCGAGGTGCGCGACCGACTCGAGGTCGCCCGCGACCGGCTCGAGCGCCTGCGCGCCGAGCTGATCACTGCCCGGCGCCTGCTTGCGGCGCGCCTGGTCGAGATCTACAAGGCCGATACGCCCGATGCCCTGACCGTGGTGCTGGAGGCCGACGGCTTCGCAGACCTGCTGGAGCGCACCGAGTTCCTCGAACGCATCTCCGACCAGGATCGAGAGATCACCGACCGCGTGCGTGGCCTGCGCGACCAGGCCGAGGACCAGGCCGTCGAGCTCGCGAAGCTCGAGGAGCGCGAGCAGCTCGCCGCGGAGCGCATCCTGCGCGAGCGCGACCAGATCGCGGTCGCGCAGAACCAGCTGCTCTCATCGCGCGACCAGCTGGCGTCGGCGCGCGCGGACCGGCGCTCGACGCTCGCCAGCGTCCGCGAGCAGCGGGGCGTGCTGGAGAGCGATCTGGCTTCGCTCCAGGCCGAGCAGGCCCGCGTCGCCTCAGCACTCACCGGCGCGCCAGCCCCCGGCCCGGTCCAGCAGGGCTCGGGTCAGCTGATCTGGCCGCTCAGCGGCCCTGTCACCGGCGCGTTCGGCGAGGCGCGACCAGGCCACATGCACGCGGGCATCGACATCGCCATCCCCGAGGGCACGCCGATCAGGGCCGCCGACGGCGGCCGCGTGGCGATCGCGGGGTGGACCGGCGGCTACGGCAACTACACCTGCATCCAGCACACCGGCAGCCTGTCCACGTGCTACGCCCACCAGTCCAGCTTCGCGGTCTCGGTGGGCCAGACGGTCACCCAGGGACAGGTGATCGGCTCCAGCGGCAACACGGGCAACTCCACGGGCCCGCACCTGCACTTCGAGACGCGCATCAACGGGTCGCCGGTCGACCCGATGGGCTACCTCTAGCGCCGTGAGGCGCATGCTCGCCGCGACAGCGGTGATGCTCGCGGCCGCCACCGCGGTCGGCCTGGCCGTCCTCTGGCCGGGCGACACCGAGCCGCGCATCCGGGGCAGCCTCGCGGTCGACTCCGAGAAGGCCGAGGTGACGGAGGTGCGGGAGACGCTCTGCCCCGGCCTCGGCAACCAGAGCTGCCAGCTGGCCACGGCGCGCTTGACCAGCGGATCCGATGCGGGTGAGCTGATCCAGCTGCAGCTGAGCGCGGTCCAGGGGTTCGATCCCGATCTCGACCCCGGCGACGACATTCGCGTCACGCCGGCCCCCGAACCCCCGGCTGGGCAGGAGGCGGTGGCGGGCCCCGCGTGGGCCTTCTACGACTTCCAGCGTGGCCGCCCGATGCTGGTGCTGGCGCTCGTGTTCGCCGCGATCGTGCTCGCGTTCGGCCGCCTGCGCGGCGCCCTGTCGCTGGCCGGGCTCGCCTTCAGCCTCGCGCTGGTGCTGCTGTTCGTGGTGCCGGCGATCCTGGACGGCGAGCCGGCCCTGGCGGTCGCCGTCGTCGGCGGCCTGGCCGTGGCGCTGGTCACGATCCCGCTCGCCCACGGCATCGGCCCGAAGAGCCTGGCGGCCGTGCTGGGCACCGCGGTCAGCCTGCTGCTGACGGCGTTACTCGCCCTGATCTTCACGAAGGCGACCCACCTCACCGGGCTGTCGAGCGAGGAGGGCGCGTTCCTCCAGCTGGCCGGCGCCGACCTGTCGCTCGAGGGCCTCCTGCTGGCCGGCATGGTGATCGGCGCGTTGGGCGTGCTGGACGACGTGACGGTCAGCCAGGCGTCGACCGTGCTCGCGCTGCGCTCCGCGAACGCCGACTTGCGCTTCCGACAGCTGTTCGGCACCGCGATGCGGGTCGGGCGCGACCACGTCAGCGCGACCGTGAACACGCTCGTGCTCGCCTACGTCGGCGCCTCGCTGCCGCTGCTGCTGATCTTCAGCGCTACAGACCTGAGCGTGGGCGAAGCCCTCTCGACCGAGCTCGTGGCGAAGGAGGTGGTGGCGACGCTCGTCGGGTCGATCGGGCTGATCGCCGCCGTGCCGCTCACGACCGCGCTGGCGGCCGTGCTCGCGCTCGATGAGGACCCGGAGGCGCTAGCCGGGCTCGACCACGGCCACGCCCACTAGCGCTTGAAGCGCCCCAGCCGCTTGACGCTGCAGTTCCCGTTGCCGTCGCACGCCGAGCCCACCACCACGTTGGTCCGTGTGCCGCGCAGTCGCACGGCCTTGCGGAACCCGTGCCGGCGGCGGCTCACGACGGCCTTGAAGTCCTGCCCGCCATCGCGCGACACGAACAGCCCGTAGGTCACGTGCCCGGCCAGCTCCCGGCCGCGCTCGCTGCGGTCCTTCACCGTCGCCAGCCGGACGCGGACGCGGCCGTCGGTCCGCTTCGCCTTGCCCTTCGCGGGCGGCGGGGTCACGTCGTACGAGCGGGCGAGGGCGGCTGCGGCCCTGCCGTCGACGATGCCCGTGCCGGTGTACTCGTTCCACCCGCTGCCGACGGTCTGGCGCGCCGAGCGCATGAGCACCTCCGCGACCTGCTCCGAGGCCAGCCGCGGCTCGACCTGCCAGGTGAGCGCGGCGATTCCGGCGACGATCGGAGAGGAGAAGCTGGTGCCCTGGCCGTAGGCGAACCGGGCCCCGCCCTGCGGCACGATCCGCGACGGGCACATGCCTGGCGCGGCGACATCCCAGTCGGGGGCGAGCACGGCGGGGATGGTCGACAGCACGCCGTCGCACCCCGGGCCCGCCCCCGGAGCGGCGATGCTGACGAACTGGTTGTGCGTGGAGAACGGCGCCGGCTGGCCGTCGGGCTGGGTCGCCGCCACCGAGAGGCCGATCCCGGTCGCGCCGCGCCGGCCGCCGAGGACGGCCGCGGGGAACTGGGGCGCGTTGTCCCCCTGCGCCGTGTTGCCGGCGGCGGCGACCGGCAGCACGTCGTTGAGGAACGCCACCGCCAGCGCCCTCGCCAGCGTCGCGGTGCCGGGGTTCTGGCTCCCGGCGAGGCTCATGTTGATGATGTCCGCGCCGTGGCGGATCGAGTAGTCGATCCCGCGCAACAGCTCGCGGATCGTGAAGTCGCCGTCCGTCGAGCCGCGGATGGCCAGCACCTTCGTGTTGCCCGCCACGCCCTTGCCCCCGATGCCGTTGCCGTCGATCGCGGCGATCAGCCCGATCACGAACGTGCCGTGCCCGACCGTGTCCGTCACGTCGCTGGTCCTGGTCGAGGTGTCGTAGGTGCGGGCGATGCGCCCGGGGAACTCAGGATGGTTCACGTCCAGGCCGGTGTCCATCACCGCGATCGACCGGCGCGAGCCGCCGCCGGCGGCCAGCAGCGCGTCGGCCGCCCGGACGTCGTCGTAGGCCCAGGTGTACTTGATGCCCGTCACCGGGTCGACCACGTCGAGCGGGTCGGCCGCCGTGCGCAGCTTCGCGTCGCGCTCGACGTACGCCACGCGCGGGTCGTTGCCGAGCGCGCGAGCGAGCGCGGCCCCGTCGGGCGCCGTTGCCGCGAGCACGCCGATCGGGGCGAACGCCTCCGGCTCGGCGCCGAGGCGGGTGAGCACGCGCGCGACCGCGGGCAGATCGGCGTGCGAGCGCACGCCCACAAGCACGCGGACCGGGCCACGCGCTGCGGCGATCCGCCCAAGCGTTCCGCCTGACGCGACCGACGCCGACACCCCACCGGCGCCCGTCAGCGGGAGCGACGCCACGCCGCCGGCCGAGGCGGACGCGGATCCGAGCCGGAGCGCCTCGCGCAGCGCCTGGCGCTCCGACAAGGCCGGAGAGGCACGCGCGGGGGCAGCCAGGACCGACGCCGCGCAGAGAAAGGTCGCGAGCACGGCTCTCCGCATCCGAGCCATCGTACTTGGCTAGCCTGCGCACCGATGCAGCCGGAAATCCACCTCGGGCCGCTCGATCTGCAGACGTTCGGCATCTGCTTCGCGTTCGCGTTCCTGGCCTCCGGAGCGCTGTTCGCACGCCGCCTGCGCGAGCTCGGCAAGCCGCCCGACTGGACCTACGAGGCGATCTTCGCGGCGCTGATCGGCGGCGTCGTCGGGTCGCGCCTGGACTACATCATCCAGAACTGGGACAAGGTCTCCGGCGACCTCACCGGCAACATCCTCTCGGGCTCCGGGCTGGTCTTCTTCGGGGGCCTCATCGGCGGTGCGATCGGGGTCATGCTCTGGGCGCGCTGGCGCGGCTTCCTCGGCTGGGAGCTGCTCGACTCGGCCGCCGCTCCGATTGCGATCGGCTACACGGTCGGGCGCATCGGCTGCCAGGTCTCCGGCGACGGCGACTACGGCGAGCCGTCGGACCTGCCGTGGGCGATGGCGTACCCCGACGGGACCGTCCCCACCACCGAAGAGGTTCATCCCACGCCGATCTACGAGACGCTCACCATGGGCCTCGTGACGCTGCTGTTGTGGCACCTGCGCGACCGGCTCGCGCCGGGAGTCCTGTTCGGGCTCTACCTGATGCTGGCCGGGCTGGAGCGCTTCCTGGTCGAGTTCATCCGTCGCAACGACACCGTGGTGGCGGGCCTGACCGTGCCGCAGCTGTTCAGCCTCGCGATGCTCGCCGGCGGTACCGCCCTCGTGCTCGCCCGCAGGCACGCGGTGCGGCCCGCGACGGCCTAGGCGCGCCGGACGGGCACGGCCGCGCCGAGCGCCGCCGCAGCGCACAGCACGAGGGCCACCGAAGCCCCGGCCGCGCTACCGGCCAGCGCCGACAGCTGGATGCCGCCGACCCCGGCGGCCGAGGCCACGGCGGCGCCGGCGAGCATGGCGGCGCCGGGGGTGTGCACATGGCGTCGGACGGCGACCGCCGGAGCCACCAGCACGGCCAGCACCAGCAGCGCGCCCAGACCCTGGACCGCGACCGCGATCGCCGCCGCCATCAGACCCAGCAGCGCCAGGCGCACGAGACCCGGCCGCAGGCCGAGCGCGCCGGCCCCGGCGGGGTCGAACGACGTCGCCGCGAGCGGACGCCGCAGGGCGACGAGCGCCGCCCCGCCGGCCAGCAGCAGGACGGCGGCCGCGGCGAGGTCGCCGTCGGTGGCCCCGAGGGGATCGCCGAACAGCAGCTCCTCCAGCCGCTGAGGGGAGTCGGGGCTCAGCGCGAGCAGCGAGCCCAGGCCAACCAGGCCGGTCACCGCTACGGCCGTGCCGGTGTCAGCGCCCACCCGCGGATCGCGCGCGGCGAGCGCGATCAGGGCGGCGGCGACGAGGGCGCCGCCGGCGGCGCCGAGCAGCAGCGGGGCCCCCGCCAGCGCAGCCAGCACCAGCCCCGGCAGCAGGCCGTGGGAGAGCGACTCGCCGGCGTAGGCGAGGCGCTCGCTCAGCACCCAGAACCCGAGCGCCCCGCAGAAGCCGCCGGCGAGTACGACCTCGAGCATGGCGCGCAGCTCGATGTCGCTCATCGGTCGCCATGGTCGTGGTCGTGGTGCTGGATCGTGACCGCGCGGGTGCCGCCGGAGTCATCGAGCACGATCAGCTCGCGCCCGTAGGTCGCCTCGATCGCGGCGCGGTCGAGCGTCTCGGCCGGCGTCCCGAACGCGACTTGGCGTCCGTTGAGGCAGAGCACGCGATCGAAGTCGCGTGCGCCGTCCACGTCGTGGCTCGACACCAGCAGCGTCCGTCCCTCGGCGCGCAGCTCGGCGAACACTCCGTCGATCAGCTGCGCGCTCGCCGGATCGACGCCGGCGAGCGGCTCGTCGAGCAGCAGCACGCGGCTGTCCTGCACGAGCGCGCGGGCCAGCAGGGCGCGCTGGCGCTGGCCGCCGGACAGCTCACCGAAACGCAGGTCGGCCTCGGCCGCCAGCCCCACGCGTTCGAGCGCCCCGCGGGCCGTGGTCCGGTCGGCCCGGCGCGGGGGCAGCCACCAGCGCCCGTGCGCGAGCGCGCCCATCAGGGCGACGTCGAGCGCGCTCACCGGGAAGTCGAGCCGGGTGCGCTCCGTCTGCGCGACGTAGGCGGGGCGTCCGCTCACCGCGACCCGCCCGCCGAGCGGGTCGAGCTCGCCGATCAGGGCGCGGAACAGCGTGGTCTTGCCACCGCCGTTGGGGCCCAGCACGCAGACCGTCTCACCGGGCGCGGCGGCGAAGGACACCGAGTGCAGGACGGGCCGACCGCCGTAGCCGGCCGACAGGTCCTCGACGAGCACGGCTGCGGCGGTCACGCGGCACGGCCCCCTCGGAGAGCGGTCGCGAGCGCGAGGGCGCCATACGTCAGCGCGCCCAGCACCGCGACCGGGGGGCCGGGCGGCAAGTCGAGCCAGTACGCCATGTACAGCCCCGCCAGGCCCTGGGCCAGCGCAAACGCGACCGACCAGGCCAGCAGCGACGGGATCGTCCGCGTGATCAGCCGCGCGGCGGCGCCCGGCAGCACGTACACGGCCGCCACGAGCAGCGCGCCGACCGCGGGGATCGCGGCCACGGCCGCTACCGCCACCAGGGCCAGCAGGAGGAAGTCGGCGCGGGCCGCCGGCAGGCCGAGGGCCGGCGCGCCGTCCGGGTCGAACGCGATCGCCGACCAGACCGGCCCGAGCGCCAGTGAGCCGGCGGCCACGAGCGCCACGGTCGCCGCCGACAGGGCGAGGTCGGCGCCCTCGAGCCCCAGCAACGTCCCGAACAGCAGGCGGTCCACGGCCGCACCCGACTCGAACACGTCGCTGGCCAGCACGACGCCGACCGCGAGCGCGGCCACCAGCAGCAGGGCGGTTGCCTCGCTCGGCTCGCGCCCCGCCCGCCCGGTGCGCTCCACGCCTCCGGCGTAGCCGAGCGCGACCGCGAGCCCGGCCAGCAGGGGGCTGAATCCGGAGGCGTCGGCGACCACCAGCCCCGGGAACGTGGCCGAGCCGACCGCGTGGGAGAAGAACGCCAGGCGCCGCAGGACGATCCAAGCGCTCAGCAGGCCGCCTGCGGCAGCGAGCAGCACGACCTCGACGAGCGCTTCGCGGAGGAAGGGGAAATCCGCGATATCCAGGGGGGAAGGCATCGCCCTGGGAGCCTAAACGAGAATCATTATCAGTCGTGCCCAAGTTTTTTCCCAGATTTGTCACGCAGACGACCCAAAGGTTCCATAACATTGGGACTTAGGAATGAAGGACTCACTCTGAAAGCGTCTCGCGCCTATATCGCCGGACTGGGCACAACCGGCGTCCTGATCGGCTCGTTCTTCCTGCTGCTGACCGTCGGCAGCACCCTCGTGGCTTTCCAGGGCGTGCCCGGCCAGGCCAGCAACGGCGACCTGTCCGGCATCGAGCTGCTCCAGCAGCAACAGGCGGCCGCTGCCGCCGCGGCGGCAGCGGGCGAGTCGAGCCAGCTCGTGGCGAGCGACGTGTTGAGCGGGCTTGGAGTGGACGGGTCCGGAGCCGCCGCTGGCATCGGCGGCGTGCTCGCCCAGCGCACCTTCGGTGGCTGGGGCGGCGCGACCGGCGCGGGCACGTTCAGCAACGGCGTCCCGCAGAGCGGCCCCGAAGCGCTGCGGCAGCCTTCCGCGCCGATCCGCGGCATTGCCCCAGGTTCGCCTAGCCCCGCTCCTACGCCCGGCAGCGGTACCGGGATCGTCGAGACCCCATCCGCACCGGGCTCCGGTGACGCCACCGACAGCGGCACGGGTACCGATCCGGGCACCGGCACGGATCCGGGCACAGGTACCGATCCGGGCACTGGCACGGACCCGGGCACCGGCACAGACACAGGCACCGATCCGGGTACCGGCACGGACCCGGGCACTGGCACGGGCACCGACCCCGGCACTGGCACGGGCGGCACGACCGACCCTCCCACCGACCCGGTCGGCACCATCGGGGACGTCGTCGAGGACACCACGGGCACCGTCGGCGGCGCCGTCGGCGCCATCAGCCCCGGCGCCGGCGGGTCCATCGCCGACGCGGGCACCGCGGCCGGCGGCCTGCTCGGCGACGCGGGCGCGGCCATCGAGGACCTCGCGGGCGCGCTCGGCGTCGGCGGCTAGCCCCCCGCGCCCAGACGCCCCTCAGCGGCCGCCAGGATGAAGCGGCGCGACTCGGCCTGCAGCTCGAGGTCGTGCTGCAGCGACCGGTGATGCCCGCCGGGCAGCACCAGCAGACGCTTCGGCGTGTGCGCGGCGGCGTGCAGCTGCTCGCTGACCGTCCAGGGGATCTGCTCGTCGCCGCGGGCGTGCATGAGCAGCAGGGCCGTATCGGGCCCGAGGCCACGCGCCGCGTCGTAGAGGTCGGCCGCCTCCAGCCACGCGACCGCCGCGTCCACGTCGCAGCGGAAGCGCAGCTCCTCCCCGGAGCGCAGGCTGCGCAGCAGCAGGTCCTCGGGCGCGGCGCAGATCGCCACGACGGCGCAGAGCGAGGGATCGCGCGCTCCCGCGTGGATCGCCTGGAAGCCGCCCATGCTCGAGCCGCGCAGCGCGACCTTCGGCGCGTGGGCGCGCAGCAGCTCGACCATCGCCAGGGCGTCGTCGATCGCGCCCGGTCCGAAGGCGCCGTCGGAGCGTCCGTGTCCACGCGCGTCGTAGGCCAGCGCCGCGATGCCGTCGGCTCGGCAGCCGCGCGCGAAGTCGAAGTGGGATTCCTTCGCGGAGCCCGCGCCGTGCAGGATCACGACACCGGCCCGGGGCTCGCCGTCGGGCAGGAACAGGGCGTAGGAGAGACCTCCCAGCTCACCTAGCTGGGGTGGCGCGGGCACGGGGTGACGCATGGCTCCTTCATAATCGCGCCGCATGGCGGCGGTTGCGGTCTCGCATGTCTATCCCCTGGGCTCACGCCTGAACGAGCAGGGCCGGCTGGAAGTCGGCGGCTGCGACGTGGTCGAGCTCGCTTCCGAGTTCGGCACGCCGGCCTACGTGTACGCCGAGGACGACATGCGCGCCCGGGCCCGGGCGTACCTCGAGGCGTTCAGCGCGCGGGTCGACCGCTTCGAGGTCATCTACGCGAGCAAGGCGTTCCCCTGCACCGCCGTATACCGCCTGTTCGCCGAGGAGGGCCTGTCCACCGACGTGGCGAGTGGTGGCGAGCTACACCTGGCGCTGGCCGGCGGCTACGACGCGGGGCGGATCTACATGCACGGCAACAACAAGACGCCGGCCGAGCTGGACTACGCGCTGGAGGCCGGCGTTGGCCACATAGTCGTGGACTCCTTCGACGAGATCGAGCGGCTGAGCGGGCGCGGTGCGCGCGTGCTGCTCCGCGTCACGCCGGGCATCGCGCCGTCCACGCACTCCTACATCCAGACGGGCCAGGAGGACTCCAAGTTCGGGTTCGGCCTGGACGACGTGCCGCGCGCGGTGGCGGCGTGCGGCGAGGCCGGGCTGCAGCTCGACGGTCTGCACGCGCACATCGGGTCGCAGGTGTTCGAGCTCGAGGGGTTCGGCCGGCTCGCCGAGGTGCTGTCGGGCATCGGCGACTGGCCGCTGCTCAACCTCGGCGGCGGCCTCGGCATCGCGTACACGAGCGACGACCACCCGCCGCCGATCGAGGACTACGTCGATGCGCTGCTGCGCGGCGCGCCCGAGGGCGTGACGGTGCTGTGCGAACCGGGCCGCTCGCTGGTCGGCAACGCCGGGGTGACGCTCTACACCGTGGGCACCGTCAAGCGCATCCCCGGGATCCGCACGTACGTGGCGGTTGACGGCGGCATGTCCGACAACCTGCGCCCGATGCTCTACGGCGCCCGCTACGAGGCCGAGATCGCGGACCGCTTCGGCGGCGCGGACGACGTGACGATCGCGGGCATGCACTGCGAGTCCGGCGACATCCTCGTGCGCGAGGCCGTGCTGGACGACCCGCGGCCGGGCGACGTGCTCGTCACCCCCGCCACGGGTGCGTACGGTCACGCCATGGCCAACAACTACAACGCGCTCCTGCGCCCCCCGGTGATCTTCTGCAAGGACGGCGACGCGCGCGTGGTCGTCCGCCGTGAGACCTACGAGGATCTCACCCGTCGTGACGTCTGAGCCGTTTCGGATCGGCCTGCTCGGCCACGGCACGGTCGGGTCGGCGTTCGCCGCGCTGCTGGAGGAGCGCGCCGAGGCGATCGAGGCCGAGGTGGGGCTGCGGCCCGAGCTGACCGGGGTGCTCACGCGCAGCAAGGGCGACTTCGACGATCTGCTCGAGCGCAGCGACCTGATCGTCGAGCTGATGGGCGGGATCGACCCCACGCGCGGCTACGTGCTGCGCGCGCTCGAGGCCGGCCGGCACGTCGTGACCGCCAACAAGCAGCTGCTCTCACAGCACGGCGAGGAGGTCTTCGACGCCGCCCGGGGCGGCGGCGTGCAGCTGCGCTTCGAGGGTGCCGTGGCCGGGGTGGTGCCCGCGATCCGGGTGATGGCCGAGACGCTCGCCGCTGCCCACATCGAGCGCGTGCACGGGATCGTCAACGGCACGACCAACTACATCCTCACCCAGATGGCGGTGACCGGCGCCTCGTACGACGAAGCGCTGCGCGAGGCCCAGGAGATGGGTTACGCCGAGGCCGACCCCACCGAGGACGTGACCGGCAAGGACGCCGCCGCCAAGATGGCGATCCTGGCGCGGCTCGCGTTCGGGGCCGCCGTGCGGCTCGACGAGGTGAGCTACGAGGGCATCGAGCGCATCACGCCCGACGACATCGCCTACGCCAGCGAGCTCGGCCTGTCGCTCAAGCTGATCGGGTCGGCCGAGCGGATCGGCGAGGGTGTGGCCGTCCACGTGCATCCGGCGTTCCTCTACGCGGACCATCCGCTGGCGAGCGTGAACGGCGCCTTCAACGCCGTCACGATCGAGTCCCCCGCGATCACCGAGATCACGCTCAGCGGGCCGGGCGCCGGCGGCATCCAGACCGCCAGCGCCGTGCTGGGCGACGTGATCTCGGCGATGATTCCGCCCCCGTCGCTGCCGCCGCCCGCGGTGGAGCTCCCGCTCGTCAGCGACGTGGAGTTTTCCTTCTACCTCCACCTCGAGGTCGCTGACCGGCCGGGCGTGCTGGCCCAGGTCGCCGAGATCCTGGGGCTGCAGGGAGTGTCGATCAGGTCGGTCGTGCAGAAGGGGCTGGGCGAGGAGGCGCGGCTCGTGATGGTGATGCACCCGGTGCTCGAGTCGAGCTTCCGCGCCGCGGTGGATCTGCTGTCGCGGCTGGACTTCGTGCGCGAGCCGCCGCGCGTGATCCGGGTGATCGAGGAGACCTTCTGAGCCTCTGGCGCTACCACGATCGACTGCCCGCTGATCCGCTGGTGACGATGGGCGAGGGCGACACCCCGCTGGTGCCCGCGCCGCGGCTGTCGGAGCTGACCGGGGCGGACGTGTGGCTGAAGCTCGAGGGCGCCAACCCGACCGGTTCGTTCAAGGACCGCGGCATGACCGTTGCGGTCAGCGCGGCGATCGCGGAGGGCGCCGAGGCCGTCATCTGCGCGTCCACCGGCAACACCGCTGCCAGCGCCGCGGCCTACGCTGCACGCGCCGGGCTGCGCGGAGCCGTGATCGTGCCCGAGGGCAAGATCGCCACCGGCAAGCTCGCCCAGGCGCTGATGCACGGGGCGCGGGTGATTGCCTTGCGCGGCAACTTCGACGAGGCGCTGACGCTGGTACGCGAGCTGGCGAAGCGGCACCCGATCGCGCTCGTCAACTCGGTCAACGACTTCCGCATCGAGGGTCAGAAGACGGCGGCGTTCGAGGTGTGCGACGAGCTGGGCGACCCGCCCGACGTGCTCTGCATCCCGGTGGGGAACGCCGGCAACGTCACGTCCTGGTGGAAGGGCTTCCAGGAGTACGGGTTCGCGCCGCGACTGCACGGCTATCAGGCGGAGGGGGCCGCGCCGCTGGTGCGCGGGGCGCCGGTGGAGGACCCGGAGACGGTGGCGTCCGCGATCCGGATCGGCAACCCGGCGCGCTGGGAGAACGCGATGAACGCGTTCACCTCGTCGCGCGGCGAGGTGCGGGCCGTGTCCGACGCCGAGATCCTCGACGCCTACTCGCTGCTGGGCGCGCGCGAGGGAGTGTTCTGCGAGCCCGCGTCGGCGGCCTCGGTGGCCGGGTTGCTCAAGTACGGCGCGGAGGGCCGCGTGGTCTGCGTGCTCACCGGACATGGGCTGAAGGACCCGCAGACCGCGATGAACCGGGCCAGCTCCGTGGTTCCCTGCGAGCCCGACATCGACAGCGTCGAGAAGGCCGTGTTGGGGTGAGACGGCGCCGGGTGGTCCGGGTGCCGGCATCGTCGGCCAACCTCGGCCCGGGCTTCGACGTGCTCGCCGCGGCGCTCGCGATCGAGCTGGAGCTGGAGGTCGAGGAGACGGGCGAGTTCGCCGTCGAAAGCGACGTGCCGGACGTGCCGCTCGACCGCGACAACCTGTGCGTGCGGGCCTTCGAGCGCTTGCACTCCGCCGACGGGCTGAGCTTCTCGATCCGCTCGGCGATCCCGGCGGCGGCGGGCCTCGGGTCGAGCGCCGCCGCGATCGTGGCGGGGCTGTGCGCCGCCGACCACATGTTCGAGCTGGACGCGCCGCTGTTCGAGCTGGCAGCGGAGCTCGAGGGGCACCCCGACAACGTGGCGGCCGCACTGCTGGGCGGCTTCGTGGTCTGCGTCGACGGCGAGGCGCCGGTGCGCTTCGAGCCGGCGGCGGGCTTGGAGGGCGTGCTGGTGATTCCCCCGTCTCAGGTGGTCACGGCCGCGGCGCGAGCGGCGCTCCCGGCGGAGGTTCCGCTGGCCGACGCCGTGCACAACGTCGGCCATGCGTCCCTGCTGATGCTGGGGCTGTCGCAGGGCGACTTCTCCCTGATCGGACGCGGGCTGCACGACGCTCTGCACCAGCCGCGCCGCCGCCCGCTGTATCCGCTGTCGATGGAGCTGGTGGAGCGCGCGGAGCAGCTCGGAGCGGTCGGGGCGACGATCTCCGGGGCCGGGCCGACCGTGCTGTTCTGGTGCCAGTGGGAGCAGACCGGCGCGCTGGTCGAGCGGCTGCGCGGCGAAGCGCCCGACTGCGAGGTGCGGCGGGTGACCTTCGCGCCGGGCGGAGCGGACGTCAGTGCCCTCTGAGATCCAGGCCGCGGGCGGTGTGGTCGAGCGGGACGGGCGCTTCGCGCTCGTGCACCGGCCGCGCTACGACGACTGGACGCTCCCCAAGGGCAAGCTCGACCCCGGCGAGAGCTTCGAGGAGGCGGCGCTGCGCGAGGTGTGGGAGGAGACGGGGCTGCGGTGCCGGGTCGTGCGCGAGCTGCCACCCACGCGCTACACGGTTGGGGAGCGCCCGAAGCTCGTGCGCTACTGGCTGATGGCCGTGGTCGACGATCCGGGCTTCGACGTCAACGACGAGGTCGACTCGTTGCGTTGGCTGTCTCCGCGCGAAGCAGCGGAGCTGCTCACGTACGACCGCGACAGAGAGGTGCTGTCGGCCGCGTTTGGGTGAGTCGGGCCTCGCCGCTCAGGCCGGGCGGCGATCCGCCCACGGGTGCGCCTGTTCGATCTGCGCGGCCAGGGCGAGCAGCTCGGCCTCGCCGGCCGGCTTGCCGGCCAGCTGGACGGCGAGCGGCAGGCCGTCCTCGCCGTGGAAGAGCGGCAGCGAGAGCGCGGGCTGGCCGGTGACGTTGAAGATCGCCGTGTACGGCGTGAACTGTCCGGAGCGCCGGAAGTCCTCCCAGGGCGTGTCGCTGCACGCGTCGAGCTCGCCGATGCGGAGCGGACGCTGCGCGAGCGCCGGGGTGATCACGACGTCATAGTCGCTCCACAGCGCCACGATGCCGCGGGTGAACGCGCCGAGCTGGGTGCGGGCGAGCAGGTAGTCGAGCGCCGTGCGCTCGCGGATCCCCTCCCAGATCGTCCAGGACAGCGGCTCGACGAGGTCCTCGGTCGGCTCGCGTCCGGTGACCTGGCCGGCGAAGAACATCCCCATCGCCACCGGCGTGCCGAACACGAGCGTGAACGTCTCGAGCAGGTCCTGGCCCGTCCAGGGCGCCTCGATCTCCTCGACCTCGTGGCCGAGCGAGGCGAGCAGGTCGCCCGCGTCGCGCACCGCGCGCTCGCACACGGGATCGAGTGGAGCCTCGATCGGAGCGCCGGTGGTGACCCCGATGCGCAGCCGGCCCGGCTCGCGCGCGGCGGCCACGGCGAACGGCTCGGGGGGCGGCGGCGCCCAGGTCGAGTCACCCCGCTCGTAGCCGGCCAGCACGTCGAGGAGCGCCGCGGTCTCCGCGACCGTGTGTGTGAGCACGCCGTCCTGGACGAGGTAGTCGTCCCCCTGCTCGGGACCGCGCGAGACCCGCCCGCGGCTCGGCTTCAAACCGACCAGCCCGCAGCACGCCGCCGGGATGCGGATCGAGCCGCCGCCGTCGCTGCCGTGGGCGAGCGGCACCATGCCCGACGCGACCGCGGCCGCGGCGCCGCCGGAGGAGCCGCCCGGCGTGCGGCCGGAGTCCCACGGGTTGTGCGTCGGGCCGAAGCGGCGCGGCTCGGTGATCGGCAGGATGCCGTACTCGGGCAGGTTGGTCTTGCCGACGATCACGAAGCCGGCCTCGCGCAGGCGCCGGACGACGAACGCGTCGTGGGCGGGGACGAAGTCGCCGAACAGCTCGGAGCCGAGGGTGTACGGCATGCCCGCGACGGCGGCCGTGTCCTTGATCGCGATCGGGACGCCCGCGAACGGCCTGACGTCGCCGGGGCCGATCCCGTCGGCCACTGTGAGGGCGCCGTCGGGGTCCGTGTACACGAACGCGTTCAGGTCGCGGTTGAGCGACCCGATGCGCTCCAGCGAGGCCTCGGCCAGCTCCCGGGCGCTCACGTCGCCGGACCGAACGAGCTCCGCGAGCTCGGTGGCCGGGCGGTAGAGGAGGGACTCCACGGCGCCGAGGCTACCGGCCGGGGGCGAACCGCCGGGGTTGGTCGCTTTATCTACCGAGATGGGTACGGAAAGCGACCAGCCCTGGTTGGACGGGCGGCTGGCCGAGCTGGTGCGGCGCCAGTACGGCGTGGTGACCCGGGAGCAGCTGCGCCGCCTCGGCGTCGGGGAGCACGGCATTGCGGCGCGGCTGCGGAGCGGGCGGCTGCACCGCCTGTACCGAGGGGTGTACGTCGTGGGCCACCAGGCGCTCGCGCACAAGGCGCAATGGATGGCCGCGGTGCTCGCCTGCGGTCCCGGTGCGGCCCTGTCTCACGCGGCGGCTGCGGCGCATCGCGGGATCCGCCCAAGCTCGGCGACGCTGGTGGACGTGACCGTGCCCGTACGCAGCGGACGCCGCTGCCGCTCCGGGATCCGCATCCACCGCTGCGGGCGGCTGGCGGCCGACGAGGTGACTGTGCACCAGCGGATTCCCACCACGACCGTGGCCCGCACGCTCCTGGACCTCGCGGACGTGCTCGACCACAGGGCACTGAAGCGGGCCGTGGACGAGGCGGAGTACCTGCGCCTGTTGGACGTGGACGCGGTGGGCGCGGCTGTCGCCGCCAACCCGGGGCGCCGCGGCGCCCGGTTGCTCGCCGCCACCCACGGCCCGCCCGAGCTGACCCGGAGCGCTCTGGAGGAGCGCTTCCTCGCCCTGGTCGAGCGCCACCGCCTGCCGCGCCCGCTCGTGGGCGCGCGCGTCGGTGACTACCAGCTCGACTTCCTCTGGCCCGAGGCTGGGCTGGCGGTCGAGCTGGACGGGTACGCCGCCCACGGTACGCGCCAGCGGTTCGAGTCCGACCGCCGGCGCGACCGTCGCCTGGCGCTCGTGGGCGTGCGGACGATCCGGCTTACCGCGCTCGCCCTGATCTACGAGGAGGACGCGATCGCCGAGGAGCTCGGCGCGGCGCTCAAGCGCTCGCGTGCCTCCTCGAACCCGCCCAGCCGCGCCAGCATCTCGGCGGCCAGGGCGAGGTAGTCGGCGCCCAGGTCGGGTGCGTAGTCGAGGATCGACACGCCCCGCTCGGCCGACTCGGCGTAGCGCACGCTGCGCCGGACGACGGTGTCGAACACCTTCTCCCCGAAGCGGGACTGCAGGGACTTCAGGGCCTCGCGCGAGTGCACCAGGCGCATGTCGGCGATGTTCAGCACGACACCGAGCCACTCGAGGTCCGGGTGCAGGGACTCCTTCGCGAGCTCGACCACCTCCAGCGCCTGCTCCACGCCCTGGAGCGAGAAGTACTCGGCCTCGCTGGTGATCAGCGCATGATCGGCCGCCACGAGCGCGTTCACGGTCAGCAGGCCCAGCGACGGCGGGCAGTCCACCAGCACCAGGTCGTAGCCCCGCTTCACGTCGCGTAGGCCGCGCTTGAGCGTCAGCTCGCGGCCCATCTTGCCCGCCAGCACCAGCTCCGCCTCGGCCAGCCCGAGGTTCGCCGGCAGCATGTCCGCCACGACCGCGTCGCTCGCGCGTGCCTGGCCGGCCAGCACGTCGGCGACCGTGGGCGAGGCGTCCGCCGGCACGTCGAAGTAGTCGGACAGGTTGCCCTGCGGGTCGAGATCCACGCACAGAACCTCGAGCCCGCCGCGGCGATAGGCGTCCGCCAGCGTCCGCACGGTGGTGGTCTTGCCCGTGCCGCCCTTCTGGGACAGGACAGTGATCGTCGCGGCCACGCTCGGGCCAGCCTACCGAGGATTGACGCGTCTCTCGGGTGGCTGGGTAAAGAGACGTATCATTCGGGCTCGCACCCGTCGCGCGCCCGCTCGGAGAAGGCGCGGAACCCGAGGACCAACTGATGGCACCCCCTTACGGCCGGGCCGGTCACGGCCTGTACGACCCGACCTATGAGCACGATGCTTGCGGTGTCGCCTTTGTCGCGCGCCTGGGCGCCCCGGCCTCTCACGAGGTGATCTCACGCGCCCTGTGGGCGCTCGAGCACCTCGAGCATCGCGGCGCGGAGGGGGCCGACCCCGACACCGGCGACGGCGCCGGCATCCTGGTCCAGCTGCCCGACGGCCTGATGCGCGGCGACGTGGGCTTCGAGCTGCCCGAGGCCGGCCGCTACGGCGTGGCGGTCTGCTTCCTCCCCAGCGACGAGTTCGCCCGCGAGCACGCCGAGCGCCTGCTCGAGGAGACCACCGCGCAGGAGGGCCAGCGCGTGCTGGGCTGGCGCGACGTGCCGGTGGACCCCGCTCACTGCGGCACCACCGCCCGGGCGGTCGCGCCCTGCATCCGCCAGCTGTTCGTGGCCGCCGAGGGCGTGGAGGACCAGGACGCCTTCGAGCGCAAGCTGTACGTGATTCGCCGCGTGGTCGAGAAGCAGGACCTGCCCGGCCTCGCGATCGCCAGCTTCTCGACCCGCACGGTCGTCTACAAGGGGATGCTGACCGCCCCCCAGCTGTCGCACTACTTCCCGGATCTCCAGGACGAGCGGATGGTGTCGCGCCTGGCGCTCGTGCACTCGCGCTTCTCCACGAACACCTTCCCCAGCTGGGAACTCGCGCACCCCTACCGGATGCTCGCCCACAACGGCGAGATCAACACGCTGCGCGGGAACCGCAACTGGCACCGGGCGCGTGAGCTGACGCTGGCCTCGCCGCTGTTCGGCGACGACATCGACAAGATCCGCGGGCTGCTGCGCGACGACATCTCCGACTCGGCCTCGCTCGACGGGCTGATGGAGCTGCTGGTGCTCGGCGGGCGCTCGCCGGCGCACGCGATCTCGATGCTGATCCCCGAGGCCTACCAGGGGCGGCCCGAGCTGAAGCAGGAGGTGCGCGACTTCTACGCCTATCACTCCTCTCTCATCGAGCCGTGGGACGGCCCCGCCGCGGTTGCGTTCACCGACGGCCGCGTGATCGGGGCGACGCTCGACCGCAACGGGCTGCGCCCCGGCCGCTGGGTCGTGACCCGCGACGGCTGGGTGGTGCTCGCGTCGGAGACCGGCGTGCTCGAGGCGAGCGAGGACCAGATCGTCGCCAAGGGCCGCCTGCGGCCCGGCAAGGTGTTCCTGGTCGACCTCGAGCGCGACCGGATCGTGCCGGACGACGAGGTCAAGGCCGACCTGGCCCGGCGCAACCCCTACGGCGAGTGGCTGCACGACCGCGTCGTGCACATCGAGGACCTGCCCGAGAAGAGCCCGCGCGTGCCGCGCGTGGAGCCCCTGCGCGCCAAGCAGCTGGTGTTCGGTTGGACCGAGGAGGACCTCAAGGTGATCCTCGCGCCGATGGCGCGCGACGCCGCCGAGCCGACCGGCTCGATGGGCAACGACGTGGCGCTGGCCAGCCTGTCCGACCGTCGCCCGCCGCTGTTCTCCTACTTCAAGCAGCTGTTCGCGCAGGTGACCAACCCGGCGATCGACCCGATCCGCGAGTCGGTGGTGATGAGCCTCACCGCCTGTATCGGCCCCGAGATCAACCTGCTCGGCGAGACGCCCGACCACTGCCACCAGCTCGTGATGGAGCAGCCGATCCTGCGCAACTCCGAGCTGGAGAAGCTGCGGCAGGTGGACCACAGCGTCTTCGAGGCGCGCTCGATCGACATGACCTGGCCGGTGGGCGAGGGGGAGGCCGGCATGCAGCGGCGCATCGACGAGATGTGCCGCGAGGCCTCCGAGCTGGTGGCCCGCCGCGTGAACATCATCGTCCTGTCGGACCGCAACATCGGCCCCGAGCGGGCGCCGATCCCGTCGCTGCTCGCAGTCGGCGCGGTGCACCACCACCTCGTCCGGGAGGGCACTCGTCTGCAGATCGGCCTGGTCGTCGAGACCGGCGAGGCGCGCGAGATCCACCACCTGGCCACGCTGATCGGCTTCGGTGCCGCCGCCGTCAACCCGTACGCGATGTTCGAGTCGCTCTACGCGCTGCACCGCGACGGCCGGCTGCCCGACGAGATGTCCCCCGAAGAGGCCGAGCAGCGGGTGATCAAGGCGATCGGCAAAGGCCTGCTCAAGATCCTCTCCAAGATGGGCATCTCCACGATGCGCTCCTACACCGGCGCGCAGATCTTCGAGGCCGTCGGCGTGAACAGGGAGGTCGTGGACCGCCACTTCACCGGCACCGTCTCGCGCGTCGAGGGCGTTGGCCTGGACACGATCGCCCGCGAGGCGATCGATCGCCACGCGCGCGCCTACCCGGCTGCCATCACAGAGCTGTTGCCGCCCGGCGGGATCTACGCGTGGCGCCGGCGCGGGGAGTACCACGGCTGGAACCCCGAGACGATCGCGACGCTCCAGCACGCCGCCCGCGGCGAGGGCGGCCCCGAGGCCTATGAGCGGTTCGCCACCTACGTAAACGAGGTCGCGGTGCCCAACACCGCGCTGCGCGGACTGCTGCGCTTCCGCGACGACGTGGAGCCCGTGCCGCTCGAAGAGGTGGAGCCCCTGGCCGAGATCGTCAAGCGGTTCAAGTCGGGTGGGATGTCGCTGGGCGCCCTCTCGCCCGAGGCTCACGAGACGCTCGCGGTCGGCATGAATCGCCTCGGCGGCAAGTCGAACACCGGCGAGGGCGGCGAGGACTCGGCGCGCTTCGACGACGAGCGCCGCTCCTCGATCAAGCAGGTGGCGTCGGGGCGCTTCGGCGTGACCGTGAACTACCTGGTCAACGCCGACGAGCTGCAGATCAAGGTTGCCCAGGGCGCCAAGCCGGGCGAGGGCGGCCAGCTGCCAGGGCACAAGGTGGACCGCTACATCGCCGGGCTGCGCCACTCGACTCCGGGCGTGACGCTGATCTCGCCGCCACCGCACCACGACATCTACTCGATCGAGGACCTCAAGCAGCTGATCTACGACCTGCGCTGCGCCAACCCGCGCGCGCGGGTGTCGGTGAAGCTGGTCTCCGAGGTGGGCGTCGGGACCGTGGCGGCGGGCGTGGCGAAGGCCAACGCCGACCACGTGGTGATCGCCGGCCACGACGGCGGCACCGGCGCCTCGCCGCAGGCGTCGATCCACCACGCCGGGGTGCCCTGGGAGATCGGCCTGGCCGAGACCCAGCAGACGCTGCTGCGCAACGACCTGCGGTCGCGCATCCTGGTCGAGGTAGACGGCCAGATGCGCACCGGCCGCGACGTGGCGATCGGCGCGATCCTGGGCGCCGACGAATTTGGCTTCTCGACCGCCCCGCTGATCGCGCTGGGCTGCGTGATGATGCGCGTCTGCCACCTCAACACGTGCCCGGTGGGGGTGGCCACCCAGGACCCCGAGCTGCGCCGGCGCTTCGAGGGGCAGCCCGAGCACGTCGTGAACTACCTGTTCATGGTGGCCGAGGAGCTGCGCGGCCTGATGGCCCAGCTCGGCGTGCGCTCGGTCGCCGATCTGATCGGTCGCACCGACCTGCTCGTGCCCGACGACGCCGTGGACCACTGGAAGGCGCGCGGCATCGACCTGCGGCCGCTGCTGGAGGTGCCGCCCGAGGTGGCGGCTGACGCCCCGCGGCGCTGCGTGCGCCGACCCGAGCCGGTGCTGTACGACTCGATCGACGTGGACCTGCTGCAGCGCTCCCAGCCCGCGATCGAGCGCGGCGAGGCGGTGCGCCTGGAGCGCCGCATCGAGAACAAGAACCGGGCCGTCGGCGGCCTGCTCTCGGGGGAGATCGCCCGCCGCCACGGCGAGGCCGGCCTGCCGGAGGGGTCGATCGACGTGCACCTGCGGGGCTCGGCGGGCCAGAGCTTCGGCGCGTGGCTGGCCGGCGGTGTGACGCTCGAGCTCGAGGGCGACGCCAACGACTACACCGGCAAGGGCATGTCCGGCGGCACGCTCGTGGTGCGCCCGTCGAGCGGGGCGACCTTCCGCGCCGAGGACAACGCGATCGTGGGGAACACGGTCCTCTACGGGGCGACGTCGGGCAAGGCCTTCTTCCGCGGGCTGGCGGGCGAGCGGTTCGCGGTCCGCAACTCCGGCGTGCTCACGGTGGTGGAGGGCGTGGGCGACCACGGCTGCGAGTACATGACCGGCGGCCGCGTGGTGGTGCTCGGCCCGACCGGCCTCAACTTCGCCGCCGGGATGAGCGGCGGCGTGGCCTACGTGTTGGACGTTGATGGCCGCTTCCGCTCCCGCTGCAACACGGAGCTGGTGGGCTTCGACGAGATCACGCCGGACGAGGCGCTCGAGCTGCGCGGCTTCATCGAAGAGCACCGCGACCGCACCGGCTCGTCGGTGGCCGAGCGGGTGCTCGAGGCCTGGGACGAGGAGCTGCACCGGTTCGTGAAGGTGATGCCGCACGACTACAAGCGCGCGCTGCTGGAGCTCACGGAAGAGAACGAACTCGAACCCGCGCGCGGCCGGCCGAGCCGGCCGCTTGCGGCGGGGGCGTAGTGGGCGATCCGCGCGGCTTCCTGCGCCTCGAGCGGGTCGGCTTCGAGAAGCGCAACCCGCGCGAGCGCGTGCGCGACTACCGCCAGTACTTCTCGCTGCCGGGCGAGCAGACCCTGCGGGAGCAGGGTGGTCGCTGCATGGATTGCGGCGTGCCCTTCTGCCAGGAGGGCTGCCCACTCGGCAACAAGATCCCCGACTGGAACGACCTCGTATACGGCGGCCGCTGGCGCGAGGCGCTCACCCACCTGCACGCCACCAACAACTTCCCCGAGTTCACCGGGCTGATCTGCCCGGCGCCGTGCGAGTCCGCGTGCGTGCTCGACATCAACGACGACCCGGTGACGATCGAGCAGATCGAGCTGGCCATCGTCACGCGCGGCTACGACGAGGGCTGGATCGCACCCCACCCCCCGTCGGCGCGCAGCGGGCGCACGGTCGGCGTCGTGGGCTCCGGGCCGGCCGGGCTGGCGGTGGCCGCGGAGCTCAACCAGCACGGCCACTCGGTGACCGTGTACGAGCGCGACGAGGGGCCCGGCGGCCTGCTGCGCTTCGGCGTCCCCGACGCCAAGCTCGAGAAGTGGATCATCGACCGGCGCGTGGGCCTGCTCGCCGACGAGGGCATCGCGTTCCGCTACGGCATCGAGGTGGGTGTGGACGTGACGGCCGCCGAGCTGCGCGAGCGTCACGACGCCGTGGTGGTGGCGATCGGCTCGCGCGTGCATCGCGATCTCGACGTGCCGGGCCGCGAGCTCGAGGGCGTGCACTTCGCGATGGAGTACCTCTACCAGCGCAACCGCCACGTGGCGCGCGAGGAGGGCCGCGAGGCGCCCGAGCCCGCGCCGGGCGGGCGCATCAGCGCGGCGGGGCGACGCGTGGTGGTCGTCGGGGGTGGCGACACCGGCATGGACTGCATCTCGAACGCGCTGCGCGAGGGCGCCTCGGACGTGCTGCTGCTGGACGTGTACCCGCCGCTGCCCGGCGAGGGCCGCCCAACCAGCGTGCCGTGGCCGCTGCCGCCCAAGCGCACGCCCACCACCTACGCGCTCGACGAGGGCGGCGAGCGCCGCTTCGGCACTCAGATCACGGCGATCGCCGGCGAGGACGGCCGCGTCCGCTCGGTCGAGGGCCGGCGTGTGGAGGGCACGTCGTCGCGTGACCTGCACGCGGTGCCCGGCAGCGACTTCGCCGAGCCCGCCGACCTGGTGCTGATCGCGATCGGCTTCAGCCATCCCGAGCACGAGGGCGCCGTGGAGCAGCTGGGGACGGACCTGGACGCGCGCGGCAACGTCAAGGCGCCCGTCTATGCGACCAGCGTGGAGGGCGTGTTCGCCTGCGGCGACGCCCGCATCGGTCAGTCGCTGGTGGTCACCGCGATCGCGGAGGGCCGCCGCTGCGCCCGCGTGGTCGACCGCTTCCTCGGTGGCCCTGGCGAGACCCGCAACATCCCGGCGTCGGCGCTGTTCGCCTTCGAAGACGGCGACCCGCACTCGCTGCGCCACCAGGCCGAGACGGCCCGAACGGTGACGGTCGGCGACGCGTTCTGGTCGGGCCCGCGCGAGGAGCCCTAGGGTTGCCCGCGATCCCGGCCGTCGACCCGGAGCGCGACCACGTTCGCGGCGCGCCCGACGGCCGCGTGACGCTCGTGGAGTACGGCGACTTCCAGTGCCCCTACTGCGGCGACGCCTATCCCGTGGTGAACGAGCTGCTGCGGGAGCTGGACTGGCTGCGCTTCGTGTTCCGCCACATGCCGCTCACGGACCTGCACCCGCGCGCGGAGGCGGCGGCGGAGGCAACCGAGGCGGCGGCGGCACAGGGGCGCTTCTGGGACATGCACGACCGCCTCTTCGAGAACCAGCACGCGCTGCGCGAGCAGGACCTGCACGAGCACGCCGTGGCGCTCGGCCTCGACGCGGAGCGCTTCGACCGCGAGCTGCGCGAGGGCCTGCACGCCGCCCGCGTGGCGGAGGACTACCGCAGCGGGGCGGCCAGCGGCATCCCGAGCACGCCGAGGTTCTTCGTGAACGGCGCGATCCACCTGGGCTCCGCCAACGAGCGGGAGCTGCGACGGGTGGTCGAAGCGGAGTACTAGCTTGGAGCGCTACGACCCGACCCGCTCCTACCGGCCGCTGCGCCCGCCGCGGACCGTGGAGGATCGCGACGCGTGTGCGCTCTACGGATGGATCGCGAAGGACCGCAGGCCGTCGCACGCCGCGATCGGCGACGGGCTGGCCGCGCTCGAGCGGATGCTCCACCGGGCCGGCAACGTCGACGGCGAGGGCGACGGCTGTGGCCTGCTCGTGGACATCCCGCGCGAGCTCTGGGCGGAGGAGGTGCGCGCCGGAGGCCACGCCCCGGACCACGCGCTCGACCCCGGCTTCGCGGTCGCCCACGTCCTGATCCCCCGCACGGCGGGCCCGGTGAAGGAGGCGGCCCGTGAGCTGATGAGCCGGATCGGGCTGCGAGTGCTCGCGGAGCGCGACGACGCCGTCGACAGCACCGCGCTGGGCCCTCACGCGCGCGAGGAGGAGCCGCTGCTCTGGCAGGTCGGCGGGCTGATCCAGGAGCCGTCGCGCTGCTTCGAGCTCACCACGCTGCTGGAGGACAGCCTCGACGTGCACGTGGCCTCGTGCTCCACGGACTCGGTCGTCTACAAGGCGCTCGGGACGCCGACCGTGCTCGGCGGCTACTACCCCGATCTGCGCGACCCGCGCGTCAAGACCTCGGTGCTGCTCGGCCACAACCGGTACTC
Source organism: uncultured Thermoleophilaceae bacterium (assembly GCA_963716215.1). GTDB lineage: Bacteria > Actinomycetota > Thermoleophilia > Solirubrobacterales > Thermoleophilaceae > JACVRW01. Next base: position 1,429,639 of record OY970298.1, read on the forward strand.
CACGAACACCTGGCCGACCTTCCGCCGCGTGCAGCCGTTCGGCGTGCTGGGGCACAACGGTGAGATCAACACGGTCGCGCGGCTGCGCCAGGAGGCGCGCATGCTCGGCGTGCCGCTCGTGGCGGGCGGCTCCGACTCCCAGGACCTGAGCCGCACGGTGGAGGCGCTCGTCAACCGCGAGGGGCTCAGCCTGGTCGAGGCGCTGGAGCTGCTGCTGCCGCCGATCGTCAACGAGATCAAGGGGATGCCCGAGGACCTGCGCGGCCTCTACATGTACCTGCGCCAGGCCTTCGGGCCGATGGCGCAGGGTCCCGTGGCGCTGATCTCCCGCCACCGCGACGAGTGCGTCTTCTCCGTCGACGCGCTCGGGCTGCGGCCGCTGTGGCAGCTGGAGACCGCCGAGGCGCACGTGTTCTCGAGCGAGCCGGGCGTGATCGCGACCGACGACGTGGTGGCGGAGCCCAAGCCGCTGGCACCCGGGGAGAAGGTGCTGGTGGCGCTCGAGCCCGCACGCGCACGCCTGGTCGGGCACACCGAGCTGCAGCGACTCTGCCTGGAGCGCTGCGAGGCGCGGGCGGGCGGCGCCGCGGCGTTCGCGCAGGCGATCCCGACGGGCGGGCCGCTCGAGGGGCTGGACGTGCCGGGCTACACCAGCGCCGGTCCGTCCGAGCCGGTGAAGGTCGAGGACCGCGTGCTGGGCGGCTTCGGCTGGCAGCGCGAGGACATGAAGCTCGTCCAGCAGATGGCGGCGACCGGTGCCGAGCCGATCGGGTCGCTCGGCTACGACGGCCCGCTCGCCTGCCTCTCGCCGGAGCGCCAGAACCTCGCCGACTTCTTCAAGGAGTCGGTGGCGGTGGTGACCAACCCGGCGATCGACCGCGAGCGTGAGATCGAGCACTTCTCGTGCCGGGCGGTGTTCGGGCCGCGCCCCCCGCTCGACCGCGTCCCGGTCGAGCGCGCCACGCTCGAGACGGCCTTCCCGGTGATCCTGGGCGGCCACGACGGGCTCGCCCCGCTGGGCGACTCCGTCTACCGCGCGGTGGCGCGCGAGCACAAGACTTACCTGCTCGAGGACCTGTGGGAGGAGTTCCGCGGCCGCGCCCAGGTGATCGACGTCTCCTGCCTCGAGTCGGAGGGCAGCCCCGGCGCGATCGAGCGGCTCAAGCAGGAGGCGACAGCGGCGGTGCGCGGCGGGGCCGAGCTGCTGGTGCTGTCGGACCGCACCGCCTACGAGGGGGACCGCCGCTACCTCGACGCGCATCTGGCGCTGGCGGCCGTGGACCTGGCGCTGCGCGAGCACCTGGTGGAGCCGGGCGGGGTCAACCTGCGCCGCCGCTGCGGCGTGGTGCTGCGCTCGGCGGGCGTGCGCAACGTGCACGACACGGTGCTGGCGCTCGGCCTCGGCGCCGACGGCGTGTGCCCGTACACGATGGTCGAGGTCGGCCTGATGGACGACTACCGCACGGACGTCTCCAACCTGTGCGCCGCGCTGCGCAAGGGGATCGAGAAGGTGATCTCCACGATCGGGATCCACGAGCTGCGCGGCTACGCGCGGCTGTTCTCGTGCATCGGCGTGAAGCCCGAGCTGACCGCGATCTTCGACACGCCAGCCTACTTCGGCTCCGATCGGGGCGGCACCGGGTTCGCCGAGCTCGACCGCGACGGCGATGCCCGCCGCAGGGTGCTCGCGGGCGCCGACGAGGCGCGCCCGGGGAAGACGTTCCGCTTCTACCCGAAGGTCTACAAGGCCGCGGTGGCCGCCTCCAACGGGTCGGCGTCGTACGAGGACTACGCGCTGCGCGTGCGCGAGCTCGAGGCGGAGCAGCCGATCTCGCTGCGGCATCTGCTCGAGCTGCGCCCCGACGGCCCGCCGGCGCCGCGGGCGAGCGCCGAGGTGGGCCTGCACTCGTACCCGATCGTGATCTCGTCGATGAGCTTCGGCTCCCAGGGGGAGGTGGCCTACCGGTCGTACGCGGAGGCGGCCAAGCGGCTGAACATCGTCGCGATGAACGGCGAGGGCGGCGAGATCCAGGACCTGTACGGGCGCTACCGGCTCTGGCGCGGTCAGCAGGTGGCCTCGGGCCGCTTCGGCGTGACGAGCGAGATGGTCAACTCGTCGTACCTGGTGGAGATCAAGATCGGCCAGGGGGCCAAGCCCGGCGAGGGCGGACATCTGCCGGCGCGGAAGGTGACCGCCAAGGTGGCACAAGCCCGCAACGCCACGGCCGGCACCGACCTGATCTCGCCGTCGAACAACCACGACCTCTACTCGATCGAGGACCTGGCCGAGCTGATCGACGAGCTCAAGACCGCCAACCCGGACCTGCGCGTGTCGGTGAAGGTGCCCGTGGTGCCGAACATCGGCACGATCGGCGTGGGCATCGCCAAGGCCGGCGCGGACATCATCACGCTCTCCGGATTCGAGGGCGGCACCGGGGCGGCGCGCTCGCACGCGCTCCGCCACGTGGGGCTGCCGTCCGACATCGGCACGCGCGCGGTGCACCTCGCGCTGATGGAGGCGGGCCTGCGCAACCGCGTGGAGCTGTGGGCCGACGGCGGCTACCGGCACGGCCACGACATCGTGAAGCTGCTCTGCCTCGGCGCGAACCGAGTCGGCTTCGGCACGCTGGCGATGGTGTCGCTCGGCTGCACGATCTGCCGCGGGTGCCAGCTGGACACCTGCCACGTGGGCATCGCTACCCAGATCGAGTCCGAGCGGGAGGCGCAGCTCAAGGGGCTCAAGAAGTTCACGCCGCAGGTCTACGAGTCGGCAGTGGAGAGCTGTGCCCGCTTCTTCGGGGCCATGGGCGAGGAGGTCGAGCAGGTGGTCGCGTCGCTCGGCTTCGAGCGTGCCCAGGATCTCGTGGGGCGCTCGGACCTGCTGGCTCAGTCGCGCGCGTCCGAGCGCGTGGACGTGCACGAGCTGATCCGCCCGCTCGAGGCGATGCTCGATCTCGAGCCGCTCGACCTCCCGCTGCCCGCCGACGAGCGCCAGGCTGCGGGGCTGGTAGCCGCCCGTCCGCTGCGGATGGCGTCGGCGCACCGCGAGCGCGTGCTGGGCACCGCCGGCGCCGGTGAGCTGGCCCGCGAGCGCATCCGGGCGGGCACCGCGCCAGCCACGGCGCCCACGCGCATCGCGGCGGTGGCCGGTCAGGGGCTGGCCGCGTTCGGCGTGGAGGGCGTGGACATCACGATCGAGGGCGGCGCCCAGGACGGCGTGGCCAAGACGATGTACGGAGGCAAGGTCGCGGTGATGAAGGGCCTCACCCGGCTGGGGCGGCGGCTGAACGGATCGGTGGGCAAGTCGTTCGCGTACGGCGCGCAGCGCGGGCGGCTGTTCGTGCAGGGCGACGCGGACTCGCGCTTCTGCATCCGCCTCTCCGGCGCCGACGTGGTGGTCGGCGGCGAGCCGGCAGGCTCCGCTCGACGACTCGCTCGGCTGCCTGGCCGACCGCGCCAACCTGAAGGGCTTCGCCTTCGAGTACATGACGGCCGGCCGCGCGGTGGTGCTCGGCGACCCGGGCCCGTGGTTCTGCGCGGGCCAGACGGGTGGGCGCGTGTACCTGCGCGTGAACGCCGACTGGAAGCTCGACCGCGCCGCACTGGAGCGCCGCCGCGGCAAGGGCGCGAAGGTCGAGCTGGCCGAGCTGGACGCCGGCGGCACGGCCGACGTGCGGGAGCTGCTCGGCGCGTACGCGGACGAGCTGCGCGCCACCGACCAGCCGGCCGAGGCCGACCGCATCGCCGCGCTGGCGGCCGAGCCCGCCGGGCACTTCCTGATGGCCGTGCCGGAGCGCGAGCAGACGGACCCCTCCGTTTCGACCGAATAGGACCCCGGGTAGAACGCCGAGCGGATGCTCCGCCGGCTGCTACTCGCCCTGCTCGCGCTCTTGGTCTTGCCCTCAGCCGCGGCCGCGCAGCGCCTGGAGCGCGGCGCGCTGATCTGCCCCGTGTTCGCGACCAGCTAGCCGCGCCGGTACTGTCCGCGGCGTGCCGACCGCGTTCGTGACCGGAGGGTCCGGGTTCGTCGGCGGAGCGCTGATCGAGCGTCTGCGCGCCGAGGGCTGGGCCGTGCGGGCGCTGGCCCGCTCGGAAGCGGCGGCACGCAAGGTGAGCGATCGCGGCGCCGAGCCAGTTGGCGGCGACTTGAGCGACCAGGGGCTGCTGCGCGCGGGCGCCGAGGGCTCCGAGGTGGCCTTCCACGCGGCCGCGAAGGTCGACGAGTGGGGCGACCCGGCCGAGTTCGAGCGCCTCAACGTGGCCGGGACCGAGAACGTGATCGCCGCGTGCCGGCAGGCGGGCGTGCGCAGGCTCGTGCACGTCGGCACGGAGGCGGCGCTGATGGCGGGCCGCCCGCTCGTGAACGTCGACGAGGCCGCGCCGCTGCGGCCCGACTCGCCGGTGCTCTACTCGTCGAGCAAGGCGAAGGCCGAGCAGCGCGTGCGCGCGGCCGACGGAGACGGACTGGAGACCGTCGTGATCAGGCCGCGCTTCGTGTGGGGCCGCGGCGACACGACGCTGCTGCCCGCGCTCGTGGAGCTGGTCCGCGCGGGCCGCTTCCGCTGGGTGGGGGGCGGGGGCCACCTCACGGCCACCACGCACGTGGACAACACGATCGAGGGGCTCTGGCTTGGGGCGACCAGGGCGCCCGCCGGCGGTGTCTACTTCGTCACGGACGGCGAGCCGGTCGTGTTCCGCGAGTTCATCTCGCGCATGCTCGAGACGCAGGGGGTGACCCCGCCGACCGGCTCGGTGCCGGGCGGCGTGGCGCGCGCGGCGGCCGCGGCGACCGAGCGCGTGTGGCGCACGCTGCGCCGGCCGGGGACCCCACCGCTGACACGGCTGTCCGTGTGGGTGTCCTCGCAGGAGTGCACGATCGACATCGGCCGCGCTGAGCGCGAGCTCGGCTACCGCCCCGTGAAGGCGCGCGAGGACGGCCTGGCGGAGCTGCGCGGGGCCTAGCCGGCCAGCGCGGTGCGGTTGGCCACGAGGCTGACGTAGAACACGCGGAAGCGGCCGACGTTGATCTCGTCGCCGTCCTCCAGCTCGGCCAGCTCGACCCTATCCCCGTTGCGGAACACGCCGTTGAGGCTGCGGTCGTCGAGGATGCGGGTGCCGTCGGCGTCGCTGTAGACGAGCGCGTGCCTGCGCGACACGGTCGGGTCGTCGAAGCGGATGTGGGCCGACAGGCTGCGGCCGATGCGAGTCCAGCCCTCCTGAAGCGGCACGACGCGTACGCGCTCGTCGTCCTCGAAGGCCAGGTAGTCGCCCGGCCGGACGAGGGCCTCGCGGGCGTCGTCGAGCCAGTCCGGAGTGGACTCGAGCTCGTGGTGTGTGGGGGCGGTGTCGTCCTCGCCGAACAGGGACGCCCGCTTGAACTTGACACCGCCGCACTCGGGACAGCCCGGTACCGGGTCCCGCTCGTGCAGCGCCACGGCGAAGCCACACGAATCGCAGCGGAAGGACCCGGCACCTGCCAGGGTCCCGGCGCTGAACGCTTCCATGAATCGCTCTCCTCGGGGTGGGGTAGTGCGTATGGTAACGAGCCCAATTTGTCCATCGGTCTCGTTTTTCGGTATTTGCGAGCTTTCTCCGAGTACCCAGCGCACTCCATGGAGGACTCCGCCCAAAACCCGAGAAAGGGATCCGCATGCCCGACCTGGCCGGCATGCTCATGCGCAGCAGCATCGGAGCGCTCACCCCGCTGAGCGAGGGCTGCCACGAGTGCCGCCGCACGCCGCTGGCGGGCGAGCGCTTGCACGAGCTGGGCTCCGGGTCGGTGCTCTGCGAGCTGTGCTTCGGCGCGCTGCCGGAGGACGGGCGCCAGGCGGTGCGCTCGGAGCGCGTGCACGCGAGCGAGCGCCGGCTGGCCGTTGTGCCGAAGGCCGCTTAGTCGCGGGCTGTAGGGCGGCGCACGTAGAATCCCGCGCGCCGTGCGCGAGGTCACCGTCTCCACCGTCATCTCCGCTCCTCGGGAGCAGATCTTCGACTTCGTGTGCGACCTGGCCGCCCGCCCCGCGTTCACCGACCACTTCATGCGCGACTACCGGCTGGCGCGGGTCAACCCGGTGGGCGTCGGCGCGGCTTCGCGCTTCCAGCTGCGGGCGCCGTTCGGCAAGGAGTTCGCCGAGCTCCAGGTGACCGAGGTCGACCGGCCGCGCCGCATCGTCGAGGAGATCAGGGTCGGCCGCCGCGGGCGCAACCGCTCGCTCGCCGTGTACGACTTCACGGTGGAGGGGCGGGACATCACGCGCGTGGAGCTGACGACGTTCGGCGTGCCCGCGACCGCGGTCGATCGCATGAGGCAGATCGGCGCGGCCGGCTGGATGCGCCGTCAGACCTCCAAAGCGCTCGAGCGGTTGCGCATGATCTTCGAGAACCCACCGAGCGGAGACCTCAAGCGGGCCACGATCGCGGGCTACGAACCCGAGAAGTCGCCCCGCTTCGGCGTCGCTGCCGGCGCCGACCCCAGCCGCGCTCCGGTCGCGCCGGCCCGCGCGCCGACCGGCGAGGCCTCCTAGAATGCCGCGCTCGATGCTCCGCCGTCTGCCCATCGCCGCCTGCGTGCTCGCGCTGGCCGCGCCGCTCGCGCTCGCGGCCTGCGGCGACGAGGAGCCGGGCATCGACGAGCCCGCCCGCGAGGGCCTCGCGATCGAGATGGAGGGCGTGAGCTACAACGTCTTCATCACGCGCGAGCTGAACCCCGCGATCACCCCGGACAAGGCCTACGTGACCGACGAGGCCCCGCCCGGAGAGGCGCTGTACGGGATCTTCGTGAAGGTCTGCAACGTCACCGACGAGCAGCAGGAGACCGCCAGCGAGTTCACGGTCACGGACAACCAGGAGAACAGCTTCGAGCCGGAGCCGCTGCCGGAGGACAACCACTTCGCCTACCTCCCCGCCACGCTCGATCCGAAGGAGTGCATCCCGGAGGCGGGCAGCGTCGCGCAGCTCGGTCCCACCGCCGGGTCCATGCTGCTGTTCAAGTTCCCGCTGCAGAACACCGAGAACCGGCCGCTGGAGCTCGAGATCGAGCACAACGGCGAGAAGCGCACCTTCGAGCTCGACATCTAGTCGCGGCTCTTACTGAAGGGCCGCCTCGAGCACCACTCGCGCCGCCGGCGCGGCCGTAGCGCCGCCCGCTCCGGCCCGCACCAGCATCACCGCCACCGCGATGCGCGGTCGCTGTGCCGGGGCGTAGGCCGCGAACCAGGCGTCGGTGTTCGACGGGTCCGGCGGCGCCGTCTCGCCCGTCTCCGGGTCGCGCGTGTCCTCCAGCTCGGCGGTCCCGGTCTTGCCGGCCACCTTCACGCCCGGCAGCGCGGCGGCGGTGCCCGTGCCGTAGGCCACGGCGTCGACCATCAGCGATCCGATCACGCGCGCGACGCGGCGCGGGACCACCCGCACGCCGCGGGTGGCGTCGCCCAGCGCCAGCGTGGGCAGGCGGCGCACGCCGCGGGCGGCGATCGTCTGCGCCACCGAGGCCATCTGCAGCGGCGTGGCGAGCGTGCGGAACTGGCCGATCGCGGTCGAGCCGACCTCGAGCGGGGACTGGATCTCGGACGCCGGGGGCAGCGTGCTCGGCACCTCGCCGGGGACCGTCGGGTCGCCGTTCCACCCGAACAGCTCGGCCGTGGCGACCAGCGTCTCCGCGCCGAGCGTGACGCCGAGCGGGGCGAACACCGAGTTGCAGGAGTGGGCGAAGCTGTTGCGGAAGCTCCCGCCGCAGGACTCGCCGTTCGCGTTCTCGAGCTCGACGCCGTCGATCGTGGCGGCCGTTGCGATCGGGAACTCGGTCGACGGCTTGACGGCGCCGGCCTGGAGCGCCGCGGCGGTGGTGACGATCTTGAACGTCGAGCCGGGCGGCTGTGGCGCCGAGAAGGCGATGCCCGCCAGCGCCCGGATCTCCCCGTTGCGCGGATCGATTGCCGCGATGCCGCCGAAGCGCCCGGCCAGCCCGGTGACGGCCGCCTCCTGAAGGCGCGAGTCGATCGTCGTGCGCACGGGCTGCGCGGTCACCGGCTCGGCCCTCGCGATCACACGCCGCCCCGCCAGCAGGCGCCCGCCCGGACGCCCGGCGAGTTGGGCCTCGAACGCCTCCTCCAGGCCGCTCTGACCGACGGGCCAGCTGCTCGGGAAGCCCCGCGCGTAGAGCGCGCGGCGCTCCTCCATCGTCTCCTCGGCCGCGAGGGTGCCCGCGATCGAGCCCGCGATCGCCTCGAGCGGTGAGGTGCGTCGGTCGACCTGGCCGCGGGCGAGCACCCTGCCGTCGCGCGAGAGCAGCGTGCCGCGCCGAGCCGGCCTGCTGGTGCGTCTGAGCGCCTCGCCGGGGCGCAGGCCGGGGTACGCCAGCAGCGGCCCCCAGATGACCCGCTCGCCGTCGATCGGGAGGCGCAGCTCGGCCGAGAGTCGGCCGAAGACGCGCGTGTGCAGCCTGATCGGCACGGTCACGGCACCGCCGCTCTCGCCGCGTGGCTCGCCGACCTCCACGCGGTCGGTGGTGGCCGTGGCCGCGGCGTCGCGGTAGGCCTGACGGAACTCGCGTACGGAGTGGATGCGGCGCGACGGCGCGGTCAGCAGCGCGTACATGGCGCGGAAGTCCTGGCGTGCCCACGCGTGCGTGAACGCGTCGGCGGTGCGCTCAGCCGTGGAGGACGAGCCCGCGCCGACGATCATCCCGACCGCGCCCGAGAGCAACGCGAGAACGGCGAGCGCCGGCACCGCGCGGTGGGTGAGCCGGCGCCGGCGCTCCGGCGAAAGCTCGATCACCGGGTATTACCCTGGCTCCGGCGAGTGACCGCCCTGGACTGGATCATCGTCGTGTTCACGGTGCTGATGGCGCTCTGGGGGTACGCCCAGGGGCTGATCGTAGGCGCGCTGTCACTGGTGGGCTTCGCGGCAGGAGCGTTTATCGGCTCCCGGCTCGGCCCGCTGCTGCTTACGGAAGGCGCCGAATCGCCCTACGCGCCCCTGTTCGCGCTCGTGGGGGCGCTGGTGGTCGGAGGTGTGCTCGCCTCCGGTCTGGAGCTGCTCGGGTTCCACCTGCGCCAGCACCTCGGCGGCAGGCTCGGCCTGCTCGACGGGCTCGGCGGGGGTGTGCTGGTGGCCTGCCTCGGCCTCGGGCTGGTCTGGCTGGCCGGCGCCGTCGCGCTGCAGACGCCCGGAGCGCGGGAGCTGCGCGGGTCGATCCAGCGCTCCACGATCCTGCGCGAGCTGAACGAGCACCTGCCCCCGTCGGGGTCGATCCTGCGCGCGTTCGCCCGCTTCGACCCGTTCCCCCAGATCGACGGACCGCGGACCGACGTCCGACCGCCCGACTCGCGCATCGCCCGCGACCCCGAGGTGCGCGCCGCCGGACGCAGCGTGGTGAAGGTGCTCGGCACGGCCTGCGGCCTCGGCGTGCAGGGCAGCGGCTGGGTGGGGGCCGACGGGGTGGTGGTGACCAACGCCCACGTGGTCGCGGGGCAGGACGACACCACCGTGCAGGTCGGGGGCGCCGGGCCGCGCATGGAGGCCGAGGCGATCTGGTTCGACTCGCGCAACGACCTGGCCCTGCTGCGCGCCCCTGGCCTGGCGGGCCTGCCGCGCCTTCGGTTGCGCGAGAACGCCCCCGAGGGCACCTCGGCGGCGATTCTCGGCTTCCCGGAGAACGGGCCGTACGACGTGGCGCCGGCCCGGCTCGGCCACACGGCCACCGTGGTCAGCCAGGACGCCTACGGGCATGGGCCGGTGCGCCGCGCGATCACGTCGTTGCGGGGGCAGGTGCGCCAGGGCAACTCGGGCGGGCCGATGGTGGACGGCCGCGGGCGCGTGGTGACCACGATCTTCGCCGCCACCGTGTCGGACGGTGGCCGCAGCGGCTACGGCGTGCCGGACTCGGTGGTGGCCGACGCGCTCGACAGCGCGAGCGGGCCGGTCTCCACCGGCCCCTGCGCACGCTAGAGCGCGGCCAGCACCGCGTCGATGTCCGCGGAGCTCGTGGCGATCAGCTGCTCGGCCTGTGCGCGCAGGTCGCGCAGGTTGGCCTCGCTCGCGTCGTCGAGGTCGTCGCTCGCCTGCGTCAGCTCGACCTGCAGGCGCCAGTAGTGACCCGCCGGCAGCGCATGGCTGAGCTGGTAGTGCACCGCGTCCGAGACGCCGTCGAACACCACGTCGATGATCGGCCGCGCCCACTCCAGCAGGCCCCAGTCCTCCACGTCGGCGAAGCTGCGCTTGCGCGTGCGCTGCCCGGTGCCGAGCGAGAGCAGCACGATCTCGGCGGCGGGCTGGAAGCGCAGCACCTCCGCGAACGCGCACATCGCCGGGTTGGCCGCGAACACCCCGCCGTCGACCAGCGCCTGCTCGCCAAGTCGGTACGGCTCGAAGTAGGTGGGCGCCGCGGAGGTTGCGCGCGCCACGACCGACAGCGGGAAGTCCTCGCCCTCCTCGCGCGCCTTGCGGCTCTTGAAGAAGTAGGGACCCGGCTCGCCCATGTTGTACGCCGGCACGAGCAGGTCGGGCTTGGTCTCCGCCAGGCGCTTGTCCGCGAGGAAACGCGTCAGCGCGCGGTCGAGCGCGGCGGAGTCGTACTTCTCGTCGAGCAGCCCGTCGACGCTGCGGATGCGCTGCCCCAGCGAGCGGTCGAAGATGTCCGGGCCCTCCTCCTCGTAGAGGGCGACCAGCTCATCGGCGGGCAACGGATCGGGGGCGCAGAGGGCGCAGACGAGGATGCCTCCGGTCGACGTGCCCGCGATCAGGTCGAACAGCTCGAAGACGCGCCGGCCCGACCGGCGCTCGATCTCGGCAAGGACGAGGGCCGGGATGAGCCCGCGGATCCCTCCGCCGTCGATGCTGAGCACCCGCATCCACCCTGAACGCTACAACTGGGGGCGTGCGTGCCGTCTGGACAGTCGTTGCGATTTGCTGTGCGGGGGTCGGCGTCGCCGCCGCCCAGCCGCCGGCCGAGCCGCCCGCGGGCGAGCCCCCGCAGCGTGCCGAGGTGGACCCGAACCCGTGCATCACCCCGCGCGCGAAGGCGCTGCGCTGCCCGGACCTCGTCATGCGCCGCCCCTGGGGGCTCTACCTCGACAAGCTCACCCAGCGCGGCCACGCGCTGCTGCGCGCCGGGAACGTGATCGACTCGGTCGGGAAGGGGCCTGTCGAGCTGCACGGCGTGCGGTACAACCGCGTCTTCATGCGCGCCCGACAGCGCATCTACAAGCGCGGCGGCGGGCGCATCGGGGTGCGTACCGGTGCCCGCCTGCGGCTGAAGTTCGCGCACCTGTCGCTGTTCTGGTGGAAGTACTACAACGCCGCCCGCTTCGAGCTCTGGCGCGTGGACGCCCAGGGCAAGCGCACAGTCAAGGTGCGCACAGGTCCGAAGGTCTCCTACTGCCTGCGCGACCTCACCCACACCCGCCCGATGCTGCGCCGCTCGCCGTTCCTGCCGGTGTACCCGGCGTGCAACACCAACCCCGGCCGGCGCCAGATCACGCTGGGCACGTCCGTCGGCTGGGCCGACATCTATCCGCCCAGCTATCCGGAGCAGTGGATCGACGTGACCGGTCTACGCGGCTGCTTCGCGTACGTCCACATCGCGGATCCCGAGAACGGCGTCTTCGAGTCCGACGAGGACAACAACGAGGCCCAGCTGATCGTGCGGCTGCCCTACCGCGCCGAGGCCCGGCGTGAGGGGTGCCGGGGCCGGGACCGCGGGAAGTACCACGACCCGAGGCAGTACCCCTAGCCGGACGGCCCGAAGCGCTCGGTGCGCACCCGGCCGGCGTCGAAGCCGGCGTCCACCAGCAGCTGGCTGGCGGCTTCCACGAACCCGTTCGAGCCGCACACGAACGCGGTCCCAGCGCTGAAGGCCGGGTCGGCGAGCAAGGTGGTGTCGACCCGCCCTGTGTGGCCGGTCCAGCCCGCCGGCGGCTCGCGCGTGAACGTGAGCTGCGCGTCGTCGCCGAGCTCGTCGGCGTAGATCACGTCGTCGCGGGCCCGCACCGAGTACACCAACCGCATCGGCACGTCGGGCATCGTGCGGCGGCGATGGCGCAGGATCGCCATCAGCGGCACGACCCCCGAGCCGCCACCGACCAGCAGCACGGGCGCCTCGCCGCGCCAGACGAAGTACGAGGCGAACGGGCCGCGCACCTCGACCTGGTCGCCCTCCTCCAGGACGTCGTGGAAGTACGGCGACACCTCGCCGTCGGCCAGCCGGTCCACGGTCAGCTCGATCTCGCCCTCGTCGAGGGGCGAGGAGGCGATCGAGTAGGAGCGCTGGGCGTGGTAGCCGTCCGGGGCGGTCAGCCGGACGTCGTAGTGCTGACCGGGCAGGTGCGGCATCCACATCGGCAGATCGAGGCGGAACGACTTGACCGTTGGGGTCTCGCGCCTGATCGAGGTCACGGTCGCGATCTGCCACCGACCGGGCGCGCGCTGCTCGACGGCCGTCAATCCGACCAATAGCGCTCCTCCTTGAAGGGGTCGCCGCGGTTGTGGTACCCGTTGGCCTCCCAGAAGCCCGGCTCGTCATGGTCCATCACGCGCAGGCCGGCGATCCACTTTGCGCTCTTCCAGAAGTAGAGGTGCGGCACCAGCAGCCGCGCCGGGCCGCCGTGCTCGCGCGGCAGCGGCTCGCCCTCGTGCTCGGTGACCACCCAGGCCTTGCCACCGGTGAGGTCGTCGAGCGCCAGATTGGTCGTGTAGCCGCCGTAGGAGTGCGCCATCGCGTAGCCGCCCTCGGGCTGCGCCTGCGCCAGCAGCGTGTCGACCGAGACCCCGCCGAAGCTGGTGCCGAGCTTGGACCACTTCGTCACGCAGTGGATGTCGCACGGGACCGTCTCCTGCCCGAGCGCGTGGAGCTCGTCCCAGGTCCACTCGCGCGACTCGCTGACCATCCCGTCGATCCGCAGCCGCCACTCGCCCGTGTCGACCCGAGGGGTCGGCCCGGCGGTCAGCACCGGGAAGCCGGACTCGAGGTACTGGCCGGGCGGGAGCCGGTCGGCGAGCTCCTCCGGCGTCCGGCGCCGTCGGGTGAAGCCTCGTGAGATGAAGCCGCTCACGGTGGGCCGAGCCTACCGCGCGAGGTGCATGCCCAGCGCGCGCGGTGCAGCGCACACGGCGCGGGTGAGCGGGTCTGCCCGCCGGCCGGTCTCCTCCACGTGCTCCCGGCGCACCAGGGCGCTGCGCACCAGCGAGCCGCCCAGCCAGGCGAGCGGCTCGGGCGGGACCCAGGCCCCGGCGTCGGCGTCCACGATCGGGAGGCTGGTCAGCTCGTCGCTGCGCCCCAGGGCGAGCCTGGCGAGCGTGCGGCCGGCCAGCCGCGACGGACCGACCCCGTTGCCGGTGAAGCCGAGCGCGAAGTGGACCCGCGAGCCGGGCAGGGTGCCGACCTGGGGGATGTGGCTGGGGGAGACGTCGATCGGCCCGCCCCAGGCGTGGGTCACGCGCCGCCCACGCACGCCCGGGAACAGCCGCTCGAGCGCCGCGCGGGTCTCGCGCACGGCGTCGGAATCGACCTCGACGCGGCCGTTCAGCCGCGCGCCGTACGCCGGTCGCCCGCCGCCCCAGCCCAGCAGGATGCGCCCGTCGCGCGTGGTGCGGAAGTAGTGGACCAGCGTGCGCCCGTCGGTGATGCACTCGCCGCCGGTCCAGCCGAGCTCGGCGATCACGTCCGGCACGGGCTCCGTGAGCACGATGTGCGACGAGGTCACCGTGAGGCGTGAGCGCAGCCGGGGCAGGGCGCGGCTGGCCGGGCCGATCGCCAGCACGGCGGCACCGGCGCTCACCTTCCCCGCGCCCGCCTCGACGGTCACGCTCTCGCCGCCGCCGTTGCCTGCGCTCGCCAGCGAGCGCAGGCCGGTCACCCGCGAGTGCTCGTGCACCTGCACGCCGCGGTCGATCAGCCGGCGGCGCAGGCCGAGCGCCAGGCGGGCGGGCTGGAGGGTGGCGAAGTCGGGGATGAAGACCCCGCGGCGGAACTCCGGCGACGCGCAGCGCTGCGCGACCTGCTCGCCGGACAGCTCGACGACCCGGTCCGGCGCTCCGAGGGCCGCTGCGGCGGCCACGGCGCCGCGGCCCACCTCGTCGAACGGGGCCGCGGTGGAGACGCACATGTACCCGGACTGGTTGAACCAGGCGTCAACAGCCTCGTCGTCGCACCAGGCGCCGATCGAGGCGACGGTCGCGCTGGAGGCGTCCAGCAGGGCGCGCGCGGGCCCGTCGCCGAAGCGGTCGCGCAGGGCGGGGGCGGAGAGCCACATCGACTCGCAGAAGCCCCCATTGCGACCGCTCGGCCCGTGGCCGCAGACGCCGGCCTCGAGCAGCACCACCGTGGCGCCCTGCTCCATCAGCTCCCAGGCCGCCCACATGCCGGTGTAGCCGCCTCCGATGACCACCACGTCGGCCGTCACGGAGCCGTCGAGCGGGGGCCGGGAATCGACCTTCCCGGCCTCCTCCAGCCACCATCCGGTGGAAGTGTGACTACCGATCTGCGTATCGTGAGGGCCGATGGGCAAGACCCTAGTCATCGCAGAGAAGCCGTCGGTGGCCCGCGATCTCGCGGGCGTGCTGCCCGGATCCTTCACTCAGTCGAAGGACAAGACCCACCTGATCGGGGACGCCCACGTGGTGACGTGGGCGGTCGGTCACCTGGTCGGCCTGGCGGAGCCCGACGCGTACGACCCAAAGCTCAAGAAGTGGCGCTTCGCGGATCTGCCGATCATCCCCGACGAGTTCAAGCTGGTGCCGAACGACGAGCGCTCCGCCAAGCAGCTCCGAGCGATCCACAAGCTGATGGCCGACGACGAGGTCGAGCGGATCATCAACGCCTGCGACGCCGGTCGCGAGGGCGAGTTGATCTTCGCCTACCTGTACGACCTGGCCACCGTCAAGAAGCCGGTCGAGCGGCTGTGGCTCTCCTCGATGACCAAGAAGGCGATCAGCGAGGCGTTCGAGCAGCTGCGCCCGGGCGAGGAGATGAAGCCGCTGGAGGCGGCGGCCCGCTCACGCTCAGAGGCCGACTGGGTGGTGGGGATGAACGCCACCCGCGCAGCCAGCATCCGCCTGCGCGCGGCGTTCGACGGTGCGGTCTCGCTGGGCCGCGTGCAGACGCCGACGCTGGCCCTGGTCGCCCGCCGCGAGGAGGAGATCCGGGCCTTCAAGCCGGAGCCGTACTGGCTCGTGGAGGGTCGCTTCGAGGCCACCGGCGAGCGCGCCTACTCGGGTCGCTACATGGGCGGCAAGCGCCTGCCGTCCGAGAAGGACGCAGTCGCGATCGTGGAGGCTGCCACCGGGCAGCCGGGCGAGATCACGAAGCTCGAGAAGAAGGAAGAGCGCGAGATCCCGCAGCTCCTCTACGACCTCACCTCGCTGCAGCGGCACGCCAATACGCTCTACGGCTTCTCGGCGCGCCGCACGCTGTCGGCGGCTCAGCGCCTCTACGAGGAGCACAAGGCGCTCACCTACCCGCGCACCAACTCCCGCTATCTGACCGGCGACATGGTCGCCGAGATCAAGCCGATCGCCGAGTTGGTCGGGCACAACCCGCAGTACAAGCGGGCCTCCGAGTACGTGCAGGCGCTCGACAGCCTGCCGCTCGGCCGCGTGGTCGACGACAAGAAGGTGCAGGACCACCACGCGATCATCCCCACGCGCTCCGAGCACGACCTGGGCCGCATGGGTCAGGACGAGTTGAAGGTGTACGACCTCGTGACGAAGCGCTTCCTGGCGATCTTCCATCCCGAGGCGGTCTACGAGCGGACGCGCGTGGAGACGACAGTGGTCGAGCACAGCAGTGCGCAAGCGGTCGGCTCGGCCGACCGCGCAGCGTTCATCTTCCGCACCAGCGGCCGGCGCCTGATCGAGCCCGGCTGGAAGGGCGTGTACGGCGAGGAGGCCGACCAGCCCGGCGGCGAGGACGACTCGGGCGGCGACCAGCTGCTGCCCAAGCTCGACCAGGGCGAGACCGTCCAGACGCTGTCGGTGGAGTCGATGCGCAAGGAAACGCAGCCGCCGCGGCGCTTCACCGACGCATCGCTGCTGGGCGCGATGGAGACCGCCGGCAAGGAGGTCGAGGACGCCGAGCTGCGCGAGGCGATGAAGGACTCGGGCATCGGCACCCCGGCCACCCGGGCGTCGATCATCGAGCTGCTCGTGAACCGCGAGTACGTCGAGCGCGAGGGCCGCTCGCTGGTGGCGACCGAGAAGGGCATCCAGGTGATCCGCCTGCTCAACGGCCACCAGCTCACCTCGCCCGAGCTGACCGGAAGCTGGGAGCACCGCCTCGGCCTGATCGAGCGCGGCAAGGACAGCCGCGAGGCGTTCATGAAGGACATCGCGCAGTTCACCGGGGACACCGTCCAGGAGCTGGACAAGCTCAAGGGCGTGCAGATCGAGCGCGCCAAGCTCGGGCCGTGCCCGATCTGCGGCCGCGAGATCGGCGAGAACCGCAAGGGCTACTCGTGCTGGTCGCGCGACGACCCGGGCTGCGGCTTCGTGATCTGGAAGCGCAAGGCGGGCAAGTCGCTGCCCGTCGCGGTCGCCAAGGAGCTGATCGAGTCGCTGAAGAAGTCACGCGAGGCCGGTGAGGAGCCAGGCGTGGGTCGCACCGAGAAGGCGGTCACCGGGTTCCGGGGGCGTTCGGGGCGAAGCTTCCGCGCCAAGTTGCGACTCGAGCAGACCGACGAGGGCAAGTGGCGCGTGGAGTTCGACGAGGAGTGGGCGAAGGAGCCTCCGAAGGACGACGCCGAGGCCGCCGAGGGCGAGGCCGCGGCCGCCGAGGGCGAGCAGGAGGCGGAAGCCCCGGCCGCCGCGCGCGCTGCCGGCGCCGGCTGACCTGCGCGATATCGCCGAGTGGGGACTGGAGCCCTCCGGACGAGCTGGTCCCCGGCCTGCGCGGGGTCTATCGCGACCCGGGCGAGCGCAACGAGCGCCTGCGCGAGTGGCTGAGCCCGTGGGAGGACTGGCGCTGCGAGGCCGAGGACTTTCTCGTGGAGGGCGACCACGTGGTCGTGCTCACCCGCTACCGCGGCCGCGGCAAGGGCAGCGGCGCGACGGTCGACACCAAGGACGCGCATCTCTGGACGATGCGCGCCGGCCGGGCGATCCGCCTGGAGGTGTTCGCGGACCGGGCGCGGGCGCTGGCCACCGTGGGCCTGTCGGAGTAGGTTCACCAGCGTGACCGTGACCCACCACCGCACCGTGATCGTCGGCACCGGGTTCTCCGGGATCGGCATGGCGATCCGGCTGATCCAGGACGGCGAGCGCGACTTCGTGCTGCTCGAGCGGGCCGACGAGCTGGGCGGCACCTGGCGCGACAACACCTACCCGGGCTGCCGCTGCGACGTCCCCTCGCACCTCTACTCGTTCTCGTTCGCGCCGAACCCGAACTGGTCGTCCACGTTCTCGCCGCAGCCGGAGATCCTGGCGTACCTGCGCGGCGTGGCCGAGCGCTTCGGGGTGCTGGAACACGTGCGCTTCGGCACCGAGCTGGAGTCCGCCCATTGGGACGAGGCCGCCGCGCGCTGGCGCATGGACACGTCGCAGCGGGCCGATCACGGCCGACGTGCTGATCGCGGCTCAGGGACCGCTCAGCGAACCGCTCGTGCCGGAGCTGCCCGGCCTCGACTCGTTCGAGGGCACCGCGTTCCACTCGGCCACCTGGGACCACGAGCACAGCCTCGACGGCGAGCGAGTGGCCGTGATCGGCACGGGCGCCTCGGCGATCCAGTTCGTGCCGAAGATCCAGCCGCTCGTGGCGCGGATGCACGTCTTCCAGCGCACCCCGCCCTGGGTGATGCCGCATCCGAACCGGCCGATGAAGGACTGGGAGCACAAGCTGTACCGGCGCTTGCCAGCGGTTCAGCTGGGGATGCGCGCGGCCATCTACTGGGCGCGTGAGACCTTCGTGGTCGGGTTCCGCAACCGGCGGATGCGCAAGCTCGTCACCCGGATGGCGCTGCGCCAGCTCGAGCAGCAGGTCCCGGACGCCGAGCTGCGGGCCAAGCTCACGCCGCGCTACGAGCTCGGGTGCAAGCGCATCCTGCCGACCGACGAGTGGTATCCCGCGCTCATGCAGCCCAACGTCGAGCTGGTGACCGACGGTATCCGCGAGGTCAGGCCGCGCTCGATCGTCACCGCTGACGGCGAGGAGCGCGAGGTCGACACGATCATCTTCGGGACCGGCTTCCACGTGACCGACATGCCGATCGGGAACCACCTGTACGGCCGGGACGGGCGCTCGCTGGCCGAGACCTGGGACGGGTCGCCGAGCGCCTACAAGGGCGCGACGGTGGCGGGGTATCCCAACCTGTTCTTCCTCGTCGGACCCAATACCGCCCTGGGCCACAACTCGATCGTGTTCATGATCGAGTCCCAGATCAACTACGTGGCCGGCGCGCTCCGGGCGCTGCGCCGGCCCGGCGCCGGCATTCTCGACGTACGACCCGAGGCCCAGTCCGCCTACAACTCCGCGCTCGACGAGCGGATGCGCGGCACGGTGTGGGTGAGCGGCGGCTGCTCGAGCTACTACATCGATCGAAACGGCCGCAACTCAACGATCTGGCCCGACTTCACATGGCCGTTCCGGCAGCGCACCCGCGAGTTCGACGAGGCGGCCTACGCGGTCGGCGCGCCCGCACCCGAGCCGGCGCCCGCAGCCACGTCGTAGCCGCGCAGGGCGTTCTCCAGGCGCGGCGGGCGGCCCGGCTCCACCCACACGACGGTCCCGGGCCAGTAGGGGCTGCGCTCCGCCATCCCGGACACGAAGGCTGCCTCGAGGTACCAGTTGCCGCTGTTCCACAGGCGCGTGGCGGACAGCGTGGTCCACTCGGCCCAGTCGTCGCCGGGCAGCGGCCCGGGGCGGTGGGTGTGACCGAACACCACGTTCTCGGCGTCCGGCGCGAGCGTGTCCGCCACGCGCGCCATCGCCAGCAGCCCCGCGCGCCGCAGCTCCTCCCCGCTGAGGTGGGGGCGGAACGGGCCGATCCCGAAGCGGTTGAGCGCCGCGACCGCGGCGGGGATCGTGATGCGCCCGAGCAGGAGCCGGCCGAGGCGCCCGTCCCCGGTGGCCTTGGTCCACACCGAGCGCGACACCGTCGACCCGCGGGCCAGCGCCGCCCGGGAGGCGCCCTCGGCCATGCTGGCGTGGAACGCGTAGATCGGCGCCAGCACGGCCTCGAAGTCATCGGCGCCCGCGCTCTCCTCCGGGCGCCCGCTGAACCGGCGCACCGCCGAGGCGGCCACCGACTCGACCCGCGGCACGGTCAGGTGCAGGTCGAGGTAGTGGCCGTGAGTTGCGTAGGTGTCGTCCGTCAGACGCAGGCCGGGATAGGCGAGCGTGACCTCGCTGCGCTCGAGCCAGGAGGCGACCACGCCGGCCGCCCCCTCGGAGGGCGCTACGGGCCATTCGTTCTGCGACCCCAGCTGCCGGCCCGAGAGCTGCATGCGGCCGAGCCAAGGCTGGCCGAGCTGGTGGTCGTGGTTGCCCGGCACCAGCGTGACCCGCTTGCCGGCCAGGATCGGGGCCAGGCGCTCGAACACGGGTCGCACCGTGTCGAGCAGCGCGGCCATCGGCCGCTCGCGGAGCTCCAGCGTGTCGCCGAGCAGCACCACGCGGTCGGCGTCGCCGAGCACGCCGATCAGTCGCTCGAGCGCGTCCGGCTGCCGCAGCAGGTCGGCCCCGTTCAGCGCGCCGAGGTGCAGGTCGGAGATCACCGCCGTGCGCATCGGGGGATGGTGGCAGTCGACGCGGCAGCGCCGCGACGCGCCCGCACACTAATCTGAGGGAAAGTGCCCACCTTCTGTCGCCACAACCGGTTCGTCGCCGATTGCGCCATCTGCTCCAAGGGCACCGTCCTCGATCCGAACCAGCAGGCGTCCAGGCGAGCGCCACGCACCACGCGCACCGCCGGCGGCACGCGCCGGAGCGCGAGGCAGGCCGATCTTCCACGCACCTCGCGCGGGCCGTTCGTAAGCGCGGGGCCGTATGACGGCGCCGAGGTCCGGCTCGAGCGCGTGCCGGGCGGGCTGCGGCTGGCTTCGTGGCGCGGCGGTCAGATCGAGCGCATCGCCCCGATGGTCGACGTGGCCGACCTGCCCGGCCTGCTCGCCGAGGCGGCTGCCAAGGAGCTGCTGCCGCTCACGGCTGCCACGGAGGCCAGCCAGACGACACCCGAGCCGGGCGTCTTCGGCGCCAGCGCGGGCCGCACCGGTGAGCTGCGCGACGAGCTGCGCGCGGAGCGAGTCGACGGCGGGCGGGTGCGCCTGGCCCGCTGGATCATGCGCCCGAACCGGGGCTGGGAGCTCCAGGAGGCGCCGGTGATGCTGCCCCCGAAGCGCTTCACCGAGGCGCTCGCGGCCGCCGCGCGCAAGGGCGTGCTGGCGCTGAGCGCGCAAGCCGTCGCGTCAGGCGGTCCGGGCGAGTAGCGACCATGCTGATGTGCCCCTCACCCTCGTAACCGGGCCCGCCAACGCCGCCAAGGCCGGCGAGGTCCTGGGCGGCCTGCGCGCGCGCGTGGACGACGAGCCGATCCTCGTCGTCCCGGCCTTCCAGGACGTGGAGCACGCCCAGCGCGAGCTGGCCGATCGCGGCGCGGTGTTCGGCGTGAGCGTGCTGCGCTTCGATCGGCTCTTCCGCGAGATCGGGCGTCGCGCCGGCCATTCCGAGCGGATCGCCTCCGACGTGCAGCGGGAGCTGATCGTCGAGGAGGCGGTGCGGCGCGCCCGCCTCGAGCTGCTCGCCGAGTCCGCCGCCCAGCCCGGGTTCGTCCGGGCCGCCGCGCGGTTCGTGGCCGAGCTGGGCGGCTCGATGGTCGAGCCGGCGCGCTTCACGCAGGCCCTGAGGGCGTGGGCCGGCGACGGCCCCCGGCGCCGCTACGCCGAGGAGGTGGCCTCGGTCTACCGCGGCTACCGCGACGGGCTGGAGGCCGCCGGTCTCGCCGACCGGGAGCTGTTCGCCTGGCGCGCGCTCGACGCGCTGCGCCGCGAGCCCGCCGGCTGGGGCGCCACGCCCGTGTTCGTCTACGGGTTCGACGACTTCGACACGCTGCAACTCGACGCGCTCGACACGCTCGCCAACCGCTGCGGCGCGGACGTGGTCGCGTCGCTGCCGTACGAGCCCGGCCGGACCGCGTTCAAGGCGGTGGCGAGCACGCACCAGGAGCTGCTCGCCCGCGGCGGCCGCGAGCACGCGCTGGAGCCGCTCGACGACCACTACGCGGCGGAGTCGCGCGCCGCACTGCACCACGTCGAGCGCAGCCTGTTCGAGGACGGCGCCAGCGCCGTCGACGCCGGCGAAGCGATCGCGTTCCACTCCGCCGCCGGCCAGCGCGCCGAGGTCGAGCTGGTCGGCGCGCGCCTGCTCGACCTGCTGCGCGGCGGCGCCGAGCCCGGCGACATCGCCGTCGTCCTGCGCCGCCCCGGCGACTACGCCTCGCTGCTGGAGCAGGTCTTCGGCGCCTACGACATCCCGTTCTCGATCGACCGCTCCGTGCCGCTCGGCCACACCGGCTTGGGCCGCGGGCTGCTCGCGCTGGTGCGCTGCGCGACCGCCGCCGACGCCACGGCCGGGGACCTGCTGGCGTGGCTGCGCACCCCGGGCCTGCTGCAGAAGCCGGCGCTCGCGGACCGGCTGGAGGCGTCGGTGCGCCAGGAGGGCGCCCACAGCGCCGCCGAGGCGCGCGAGCTGTGGGAGCGCGAGCACTGGAAGCTCGACGACCTCGACCGCCTCGGCCGGGCGCGCGCCGGCGCCGACTTCCTGGCCGAGCTCGAGCGCCAGCTCGGCCGCCTGTTCGCCGCGCCCTACCGCCGCCAGGCGGCGATCCTGCAGGGGCCCGAGCTCGACGACCCGCGCGTGTTCGTGGCGGCGCGCGAGGCGCTCGCCGAGCTGCGCGCCGTCCTCGAGGCGGACCCGCGCACCCGCCTGGGCCCCGACCGCGTGCTGGCCGTGCTGCGCGATCTGCGCGTTCGCCTCGGCGAGCCACCCCAGCCCGATCGCGTGCAGGTGGCCGAGCCGGAGGCGATCCGCGCGCGCCGCTTCCAGGCCGTGTTCGTGTGCGGGCTGCAGGAGGGCGAGTTCCCGAAGGGCACCTCGCCCGAGCCCTTCCTGCCGGACGAGGACCGGCGCGCCATCGCCACCGCCAGCGGCCTGCGGCTGCCGATCCGCGAGGACCGCCTCGACCGCGAGCGCTACCTCTTCTACGTCTGCTGCTCGCGCGCGGAGCGGCTGCTGGTGCTGTCGTCGCGGTCGAGCGACGAGGAGGGCAACCCGCAGCCGCAGTCGTTCTTCGTGGAGGACGTGCGCGACCTGCTCGCCGCGGACGCCGCCGAGACCACGCGCTCGCTGTCCGACGTCACCTGGAGCGCCGAGGACGCCCCCACGGCGGCCGAGCTCGAGCGGGCGCTGGCGGCGTCCGGCCCGCGGCGGTCCGAGCCGCCGCCGAGCCGCCTGACCGCCGAGCCGCTGCTGGAGCGCCTGGCCGCGCGCGCCGCCGTCTCCGCGGGCGCACTGGAGAACTTCGCGGACTGCCCGGTCAAGTGGCTGGTCAAGAACCTGCTGCGGCCGAACGAGCTGGTGCCCGACCCCGAGCAGATGGTGCGCGGCCGCTACGCCCACTCGGTACTCCAGCGCACGTTCGAGCGCCTGCGCGCGGAGACCGGCGACCGGCGCGTGACCCAGGCCAACCTCGCCCACGCGGAGCGGGTCCTGGCGGAGGAGCTGCGCAGCCAGCGCTCAGACTTCCAGCTGTCCCCGAAGCAGACGCGCGTCAAGGCGGCTGCCCGGCGGCTGGAGTTCGACCTGCTGCGCTTCCTGCGCCGCGAGGCCGAGCGCGACGGCAGCTTCGAGCCCGAGTACCTCGAGCTCCCCTTCGGCGACGGCGACACCAGCCCGCCGGTCGAGATCGAGCCGGGGCTGACGGTGCGCGGCCGCATCGACCGAGTGGACACCAGCGACGGGATGGCGCTGGTGATCGACTACAAGAGCGGCAAGCGCGTCGACTCGTACAAGGTCGGCTCGTGGGAGGGCGAGAACCGCTTCCAGGCGGCGCTCTACATGCTGGTGGTGGAGCGGCTGCTGGCGCTGCGCGCGGCCGGCGGCGTCTACGTCCCGTTGGGCAGCTCCGACGCGCCGCGCGGCATGGTCGCCCACGGCGTGGAAGAGCTCGGTTCGGGCTACAAGAGCACCGACGTGCTCGAGCCCGACGAGTTCCGAGCCAAGCTCGACTGGGCGCTCGGGCAGGTGCGCGACACCGATGCCCGCATGCGCCGGGGCGAGCTCGGCTGCGATCCCGACCAGTGCGCGTGGAACGGCGGGTGCTCGTACCCCTCGATCTGCCGCTGCGAGGCATGACCGAGCGGCGGCTGACAGAGGAGCAGGAGCGCGCCGTGGCGCGGCGCGACTGCTCGCTGATGGTGCGGGCCGGAGCGGGCACCGGCAAGACGACCGTGCTGGTGGAGCGCTTCGTGCGCGCGGTCGTCGAGGACGAGGTGCCGGTGGAGGGGGTCCTGGCGATCACGTTCACCGACAAGGCCGCGGCCGAGATGAGGACGAGGGTGCGCAGGCGCTTCCTCGACCTCGGCCACCGGGCCGAGGCGCGCGGCGCCGAAGGCGCCTGGATCTCGACGATCCACGGCTTCTGCGCGCGCGTGCTGCGCGCCCACGCGCTCAGCGCGGGCATCGACCCCGACTTCCGGGTGCTCGACATGCTCGAGGCGGAGCGGATCGCCGCGGACGCGTTCGACCAGGCGCTCGAGGCGTTCATGGGCACCGATCCCGAGCGGCTCGAGATGGTGGCCGCGTACACGGCGGACGGCCTGGGCGACATGGTCCGGACGGCCTACTCGCGGCTGCGCAGCCAGGGCCAGCGTCACCCGCGGCTGGAGGAGCTGCAGGCGCCGAGCATCGCCGGGCAGCCCGAGCGGCTGGCGGCCGCCGTCGCCGCGGTGCTGCGCGAGCTGGGCGAGGCCGGAGGCGGAGTGTCGGTGGCGCGCGCGATCGAGCGGGTCGAGCGCTGCGCCGTCCTGCTGGAGCGCCTGCCTGGCGGCGAGCTTGCCGAGCCCGGCGAGCTGCGCGACCTGGCGTTCGGGGGCAACGCCAAGGCGCTCTGCACCGACGCGTGTACCGAGTACCGCGAGGCGCTGGCGGCCTACGCGGCGCTCTGCGGCGAGCACCGCGAGCAGCGCGACCACGCACTGCTGCGGGCGCTGCTCGAGCTCTACGGCGGTCGCTACGCGGACGGCAAGCGGGCCCGGTCCGCGCTCGACTTCGAGGACCTCGAGCTGCTCGCCCGTGACCTGTTCCGCGACCACGAAGGCCTCCGCCAGCAGTACTCGGAACGCTTCGCGCACGTGCTGGTGGACGAGTTCCAGGACACGAACCCACTCCAGAACGAGTTGCTCGAGCAGCTGGAGGACGGCAACCTGTTCCGCGTCGGCGACGAGAACCAGTCGATCTACGGCTTCCGCAACGCCGACGTCGAGGTGTTCCGCGCCCACTGGGCGGCGGCCGCCGCCGACGGGCGGGCCGAGAGCATCACCGTCAACTTCCGCAGCCGCGGTGAGGTGCTCGAGGCGATCGACCGCTGCTTCGAGGAGGCCCTGCCGGAGGGCTTCGAGCCGCTCCAGGAGGCCGACGGCGCCCGCGCGCAGCAGCCGCGCCTTGAGCCCTGCGTCGAGCTGCTCGTGACCGACAGGGACAAGGGGCGCTGGGACGCAGCGCTCGGGACCGACAACCCGTTCGGCGCCACCATGCACGCCGCCACGCCATGGCGCGCGGCGGAGGCGCGGCTGCTCGCCAAGCGGGTCGGCGAGCTGCGGGCCGAAGGCGGCTGGGAGTGGCGCGACATCGTGCTCCTGTTTCGCGCCACCACCAGCATGGGCTTCTACGAGCGCGCGCTCGAGGAGCGCGACATCCCGACCCACGTGGTCGGCGGGCGCGGCTACTGGGCCCAGCAGCAGGTGGCCGACCTGCGCCACTGGCTGGCGGCGCTCGCCAACCCGCTCGACGAGCTGGCCGTCTACAGCGTGCTGGCCTCCCCGCTCGGCGGCCTGTCGCTGGACGCCGTGGCCCTGATCGGCCTGGAGGCGAGGCGCGCCGGCGCCGACCCCTGGTCGCTGCTGCAGCGCTCGGACGAGCTGCGCGAGCTGCTCCCGCCCGACGACCGCCGCCGCGCCGCCGCCTTCGTCGAGCGCTTCACGGCCGAGCGGCGCGCGGCCCCCCAGGTGGCGCTGGAGACCCTGATCGACCGAGCGGTGACCCGCACGGGCTACGACCGCCACATCCTGGCGCTGTCGGCCGGTACGCGCCGGATGGCCAACGTGCGCAAGCTGATGCGGATGGCGCGCGAGTACGAGGCCGACGAGGGACGCGACCTGCGCGGCTTCATCGACACCCTCGCCGAGCGCGACGAGGTCCAGCCGCGCGAGGGCGAGGCGCCGCTGGAGGCCGAGGCGCTCGACGCCGTGCGCCTGATGACCGTGCACCGGGCGAAGGGCCTCGAGTTCCCGGTCGTATGCGTCGCGGACCTCGGCAAGGACGGGCGCGAGGACTACGGGCGACTGCGCATCTCAGACGACGGCCTGGCCGGCCTGCGGCTGGCCTCGCTCGACGGCGCCAGCCTTGACAGCGCCCGGCTCGCGCAGATCAAGGCCCACGAGACGAAGGTCGGCGAGGAGGAGGAGCGGCGCATCTTCTACGTTGCCGCCACGCGAGCGCAGGAGCACCTGGTGCTCAGCGGCGCCACCGACCTCGAGAAGCGGCCGGAGCCCGGCGACATGAAGGAGCCGATGCGCTGGCTGGCGCGCTTCGTGCCGGAGCCGGGGGTGCGCCGCACGGAGCTGACGCCCGCCACGGCCGACCACGTGCTGCCCGCCGCCGACCGCGCCCCGGCACCCGCGGAGCCCAAGCCGGTCGGCGGCGACGCGCAGCCGGAGCTCGGCCTGGGCACGCTCCCGGCGCCCCGGGCGCTGCCGGTCAGCCGGCTCTCCTACAGCGGCCTCGAGGCGTACCGGCGCTGCTCCTACCGCTTCTACCTCCAGCGCGCCCTGCGCCTGCCGACGGTCGAGTCGCCCCTCCACGCCGAGCCGCTGCCCGAGGCGACCCTTGGCGCCCTGCTGCGCGGGACGCTCGTGCACGAGCTGCTCGAGCGGCTCGACTTTCGCCATCCGGCCGTGCCGCCGGACGAAGAGGTCGCCGCGCTGATCGAGAGCCACGCGGCGATCGTGAGACCCGAGGAGGTCGCCGACCTGCGCGCGATGGTCGAGCGCTTCGCCAACTCCGCGCTGTGCGAGCGGCTCGCGCGGGCCGAGCGCGTGCGGACCGAGCTGCCGTTTGCGTTCACCCTGACCCCGCCGGGCGCGGGCGGGCGCAGCCTGCTGGTGAACGGCGTCGTCGACGTGCACGCCGCGGAGGCGGACCGGCTGCTGGTCGTCGATCACAAGAGCGACGCGCTCGACGGTCGCGACCCCGCCGAGCTGACCGCCGAGGCGTACTCGACCCAGCGGCTCGTCTACGCGCTGGCCGGGCTGCGCTCGGGCGTGGACAGGGTCGAGGTGGTGCACTGCTTCCTCGAGCGCCCGGACGAGCCGGCCGTCGCGACGTTCGCCGGCGCCGACGCCGCGGGGCTCGAGGATCAGCTGCTCGAGCTGGCCGGCGGCGTCGTGGAGGGCCGCTTCGAGCCCAGCCCCACGCCGCATCTGGAGCTGTGCGGCGACTGCCCCGGACGGGCCGCGCTCTGCTCCTGGGACGAGCATCACACGCTCCAGAGCGCCTGATCTGCGGCAAAACTCTCTTTCCGTCAGGTCCCGCACCTACTCTCCGACCGACCGATTGTGCAAACCGGAGGAGAGCGAGGGCAGATGCCTCTCTGCTTCATCGAGCCCCAGGAAGCGATCAGGGTCGTCGCCGAGAGCGTCGGCCGCGAAGCACGCCGCCAGCTGCTCGGCGAGGTCGTGCGCGCGTGGGTCGACGAGATTCCCGACGACGAACTGATGGTCCACTACGCCAAGGCCGTCGACGAGCTCGACGACGACGACCTGTCGATCCTCGCCGCCTGGCACGCCTCGCTCGAGGTCGGCCAGCCGATCGCCAACAAGGAGTTCCTGCTCGCCGCGTTCGGCGGGCTCGGCGAGCACCGTCGCGAGGCGCTCCGGATCGCCGCCGGCTTCAAGGGGGAAGACGCCTTCGAAGCCGGGGTCAGTGAGGAGCAGGCACTCGACACCGTGCTGCCCTGGCTCTCGCCCGCCCGGCTGCGCCAGCTCGCCGCCGAGGCGGTGGAGCTGTACTGCTGGGACCGCCTCGGCTCCGACAATTAGCCGCGCGCATAGCTTCGCCTGGCGGCGTCCTCGGTCGCTCGCGTGCCGGGGCACGCTTCGCTCCCTGCGTCCTTGCCATGCTCGCTCTGCGCGCGGCTAAGGCGTCCCTGGCGCTACTTGTCATTGCCCCGGCCGTTGCTCTGCTCTCCTGCGGGGAGCCCGAGCCTGCGGCCCCGCCCGATCAGCTCGTCTCCGCGCGGGTCACCAAGCACACCGACGGCGACACCCTCTGGCTGTCCGGGATCGGCAAGGTGCGCCTGATCGGGGTGGACACGCCGGAGGTCCACGGTCGGGTGGAGTGCTACGGCCGCGAGGCCTCTGAGTTCGTCGAGCGGCTGCTGCCGCTGGGCGCGCGGGTGCGCTATGGGCTCGATGTGGAGCAGCGCGATCGCTACGGCAGGGCGCTCGCCTACGTGTACACCGACGACGGGCGTTTCCTCAACCTGCTGCTCGTTCGGCGCGGCTACGCCCAGCCGCTCACGGTCCCTCCGAACGACCGTTTCGCGGACCGTTTCGTGGCCGCGGGGCGGCGCGCGCGGGCACGCCGGGTCGGGCTGTGGGCGCCGGGGGCCTGCGTGTAGGCTCGCGCCTCTGCCGCGCCACGTGACAAGCCCCGACGGAGTGCGCGTCGCGTGCGACGTCAGGGGCGCCGGGACTCCGCTGGTGATGGTGCACGGCGCTGGCTCGGGGCGCTGGACCTTCGACCTGGTCCGCCCGCACCTCGACGATCGCTTCAAGACCTGGAGCGTCGACCGGCGGGGCCGCGCCGACTCCTCCGACGACACCCTCCCGTACGCCATCGAGCGCGAGTTCGACGACGTGGCGGCGGTCGTGCGCGAGGCCGGCCCCGGAGCGCTCCTGTTCGGCCACTCCTACGGGGCGCTGGTGGCCGCCGGCGCCGCGGCGCGCCTCGGTGACCTACCGCGCCTGGCCCTCTACGAGCCGCCGATGGGCGGCGTGCTGGCCGACGAGGGCTGGATCGATCGCTTCGAGGCGCGCGTGCAGGCGGGCGAGCGCGACCTGGCCGTGCGCGAGTTCATGCGCGACGTGGGCGGCTACCCGGAGGCCGAGATCGCCGCCATGGAGGGCACGCCGGCCTGGCCGGCCCGCGTGCAGGTGGCGCATACCGTCACGCGCGAGCTGCGCGCCGAGCGCGCCTTCGAGCTCGCATCGCTCGAGCTCGCCGAGCTCGCGACACCGGCGCTGCTGCTGCTGGGCTCCGAGAGCCCGGAGTGGGCGCCGCGCTCGACCGACGCCTTCGCCGCCGCCATCCCGGGCGCCACGGTGCGGAGCCTCCAGGGCCACGGACACGGCGCGTCGCTGAGCGGCCCCGAGCTGCTGGCCTCGGAGCTGCGCGGCTTCCTGGCCTAGCGCGGCGGGATCTGCTCGTTCTGGCGGACGATCCGCCAGGCCGACTCGGTCGGAGCGATGAAGAACGGCGGCTCGCGGTAGCGCAGCGCGCGGTTGTAGTTGTAGTCCTTCGCGTAGCCGGTCGCGACGCTGCTGCCGGACGAGAAGGTGCTGACCGTGCCGCGGAACTTCTGCGCGATCGCGCCGTTGATCGTGAGCGTGCCGAGCGGGTTGCCGCAGTACCAGTTGTCCGCGATGAACGAGTGGCTGAGCGCGAGGATCGCCGCGTCGATCTGGATGCTCCCGGGCCCGCCGTTGTTGTCGCAGTCCGTGGCGCTTCCGTTCCAGCCGTCCACCGGGTGGTAGACGCGCACGAAGTTGTTCGCGATCAGGCCGCCCAGCGTGGTCGCGAGGTTGCCGGACTTGAAGTCCTCGGTGATGATGATGTCGTTGTCGGCACCGATGGTGATGTCCTTGTTGTACGTGCCGGACACGTACACGTTGCCGCAGTTCGAGCTCGCGTTGTACTCCTGCTTGCGGGTGTAGCCGCCGGGGCAGCCGGGCTTGTTCTTGATGTAGATCACGCCGCTGTCGGGGTAGTTGATCGACGGACCGCCGTTGACCTTCAGGGTGTTGCCCTGGAACAGCAGTGTGGTGGTGCCCTCGAACGAGTAGGCGTCGTCGGCCGCGGTCGCGAGCTCGGCGTTGGATGGGGGCATCGGCAGGTTGCCGCCGGGGTACACCACCTCGCCCTGGAAGTTGGGGCTGGCCCCGCACGAGCTCTCCCACCCGGGCGGATCGCCGTTGATCTCGATCAGGTCGTCGGAGTCCTTGCCGAAGGTCGGCGAGCCGCAGATCAGCAGCGAGTCGTTCGTGTGCAGTGGCCCCTCGAGGCTGTCCACCGTGAGGAAGCTGATGTCCTGGCAGCTGTTGTTGCGCTGGGCGCGGTAGAAGACGCAGTTGGCCGCGGCCCAGTCCGGGTCCTGGGACGAGGAGGTGGAGTAGGCGGCCGGGTCGAGCGTCTCGTAGTTCGTGAACCACAGGAAATCGATGAACGACTTGCGCCGCAGGGTCGCGACGATGCTGCGCTTGGTGACCTTGTCGGTCGCGCTCCCCGTGCGCGCGCGCCCGGTGGAGCGGATCCGGAACGTACCCGTCTTCGGGTTGACCATCGACTCGGGCACGTTGATGGTGCACAGCTCGGTGCCGGCCGTGGCGGTCTGGACTGCGAGCATCTCGACGGCGTACTCGGCGCTGTAGCCGGGAATCTTCATGTACCTGCGCGGATCGGCACCGGTGCCGTTCCACTCCAGGTTGACCGCGTTCTCGGTGGGCGTCGGCACCTGGTCGCACTTGGTGTAGTAGCCGTTGTCCTGCGACAGGCGGTTCATGTAGTAGTTGATGCCGGCCTCGGCGGCGGCATACGCCTGCTTGGAGTCCTCGTCCTTCTGCGTGAACGCGATGTCGGGCTGGACGGCGGCGAAGCTCGCCGCTACGAGCAGCCCGCCGACCATCAGCACGCCCATCAGCGTGACCGTGGTGAAGCCCTGCTGACAGCGATGGATCAGAGACATTCGGGACCGTCCTCCGGTGAGCTCGGCGCGGCGACCCGGACATACACCTCGTCCTGGAGCACCGCCGAATCGGCGTCCTTGGTGAGCGGCCGGGCGGCGAAGGACCTGAACCCGACCCTGATCACCGCGACACGCTTCAGGTTGGCTGCCGACACCGTCGACCCGAGCGTTTCCAGCTCACCGACCGCGCCCCCGATCTTGTAGCCGTAGTAGCGGAAGATCGGCCGGGCGGTGGCGCCGTCCATGATCTGCTCGACGTGGGTGAGCAGGGGCTTGCTGGTGGCGGCGCCGGTGAAGTTGAGCGCGGGATAGGTGCCGGTGCCGACGACGACCGACTCGGTGATCGTGTCGGTGGCCGTGTTGTAGGTGAGCGTGCGGCGGCGGATCGCGCCGGTGCCGTCGCTCATGTCGGCGTAGAAGCTGGCGGTGGTGTCCGAGGCGGCGACCATCGGAGCCGTGTTGCCGACGCAGACCTGCGAGCGCAGCTGCCGGGTGATCAGGTCCATCGCCAGCCGGCCGCGCTGCAGCGCCTCGGTGCGATCGGCGATCTGGCCGGAGGCCGAGAACGAGCGGTCGAGCACCATGAAGGCGGCCAGCAGCACGATCATGCCGATCACCATCGCCACCAGCAGCTCGGGCAGCGAGAAGCCGCGCTCGTCGGACAGTCGACGGCGCATCAGTGACAAGCCCCGCTGCGGTTGAGCCAGAGCCGGATCGCGCCGGTGGTGTTGAAGGCCACGGGGTTGCCAGCGGCGGCGGTGTTGACGATCTGCTCGTTGGTGTCGCCCGTCGAAGTGCTGTACGGACGGATGTCGGCGTGACCGTGAGTGGTGGTCCCGGAGACCGTCCGCTGCGCGCAGAGCCGGTACCTGCCGTAGGGGAAGCCCGGCTGGGGCAGCGCGCCGGAGCTGTTGGTGGTCTGGTTTGGGAAGACGTTCGCGCAGCCGCTGTCGTCTGACTTGATGATCACCGTCGCGCCGTTGACGCCCGCCGGACCGGAGCCCGAGGTGCTGCTCGAGGTGACGACGCGGATGTTGATCGACGGCACCCGCAGCTTGTTGGACGTCGTCAAAAAGATCTGGCCCGGCGTCGGGATGTAGGTCTTGGCTCCGGCCGCGTTGGCGGGGCACTGCCCCGGATAGGCCGTGTAGCCGTCGAGGAACGGGAACAGGCCGGTGGCGTTGATCTGGGCCTCGGTGTCCGGCGAGCCCGTGGGTGCGGTGAACAGCTTCGAGCCGACGATCAGCTTGGGGTTCGTGAGCGTCAGCCAGCGCGACTCCGCGTTCGAGGTCGTGCCGTTGACCGCCGTGTCGAAGGTCGCGCGGATCTCCGCCGGGCTGTCGATCTCGAACGTCTGCGCGGTCGAGGCCGACTGCGTGACGCTCAGCGGCTTGCTCGGGCTCGAGTTCCCTTCCCAGTCCACGCCGAGGCCGGGCACGGTCGCGGTGTAGTTCCCGATCGGGATGTACGGGAAGACCGCACACCCGAGCGAGTTCGTCGTCGCGCTGAAGGAGCTCGGGCCGGTCAGGTTCACCGGTGCGCCCGCCACGGGGACTTGGTCGCGGTTGACCACCTTCACTATGCCCCGGCCCTGGCCGGTGGCGTAGGTGCCGGGCGGCGGCGTCACGAGGCTCACCTCGTCGACGATCCCCTTGGTCGCGGGCGAGCTGACCTCGGAGACGATGCGGATGTTCGACGCCGACTTCGAGTTGTTGGAGCAGCTGATCGGTCCGCCGGTGTCGGTGGCCCACGAGCCGGCCGACACAACGGTGTAGTCGACGTTGCGCACCGTGACCGTCTGGGTCGTTCGAATAGCCGGCGAGGCTGGTCACCGGCATCGAGCGCATCCGCTCCTGGTCCTGCTCGGCCAGCACCGCGGCCACCGAGCGCGCCTTGTTGCGAGCGCCGGTCGCCTGGGCGCCGTCGAGCCCGTTCAGCAGGGCGATCGTCGCGATCGCCACGACCACTGCGCCGATCATCACCTCGATCAGCACCGAGCCGGCCTCTACGTTCAGCCGCGACCGGCCGGCCACGAATGCGGCGGCGGGGCGCGCCCGCAGGCGCGACCGCAAACAGCGCTTGTCCGGGTCAATCGATCGCACGCGTCCAACCACCTGATCGGCTTATCGGGGGGGTGCCTTGAGAGGCACGCCCCCAGGGCGGACCAGTGGTGGTTGAATCGCGCCATGACCGCCACCCTTCCGGACGAGGTCCAGCAGGTCTTCGATCGCTTCGTCACCACCGAGTTCACGACGGTCGACAGCCAGGGCCAGCCGATCACCTGGCCGCTGACCCCCTACTACCGGCTGGGGGACCCGTGCATCGACGTGACGACCGGACTCGGCTATCCCAAGAAGGCCAAGGATGCCGGCGCCAACCCGAAGGTCGCGCTGCTGTTCTCCGATCCCACCGGCAGCCGGCTCGATGCCGCTCCCCAGGTGCTCGTGCAGGGCATCGCGGAGGTCGACGACCGCGATCTGGACGCCAACCGCGAGCGCTACCAGCGCGAGAGCGTCGAGAAGGTGCCCGGCATCCAGAGCCAGATGCCGCCCAAGGTCTTCGACCGCTTCATCGGCTGGTACCTCACGCGCATCTACATCCACTCCCGCCCGGAGCGCATCTTCGTGTGGGGCGACGGCGATCCCGCGCGGGAGCCGCGGCTGTTCGACGCGCACATGGAGGAGGTCCGCTCCGGTCACGACGAGGAGCCCGACGCGCCGCTCGCCGCGCCGTCCGGAGGTCAGCTCGCGTGGGATGCCCGCATGGACGA
Organism: uncultured Thermoleophilaceae bacterium; assembly: GCA_963716215.1. Classification (GTDB taxonomy): domain Bacteria; phylum Actinomycetota; class Thermoleophilia; order Solirubrobacterales; family Thermoleophilaceae; genus JACVRW01. Next base: position 1,462,624 of record OY970298.1, read on the forward strand.
GCTCGGCGAGCGCTACCCCGAGGCCGTGGTCTCGCTGGTCGCGCCCGACGGCTTCCCGTTCTCGGTGCGGCTGCCGGTGGAGGTGGACCGCGCGGCGCAGCGGGTGCGGCTGGGTGGCGCGCCCGTGGGGGTGCCCTGGCACCCGGGCCTCGCCTGCCTCACCGCGCACGACCACCACCCCGACTTCAAGTGGCAGCGCAACTTCCAGGTGCGCGGCGACCTCGTGGAGGAGGACGGCGCCTGGGCCATCGTGCCGCGCAAGCTCGTCGGCGGCTTCGAGGCGCCGCCGGACGGGGGGATCGCACGCGTGCGCACCAACCTGAGCAAGATGCGCCGCTACCGCAAGATCGCCAAGCGCGAGCTCGCCGCGCGCGGGCGCTGAGTCCGAAAACCGGCCCCGAAATGCAAATCGCCCCGGCCGAGGCCGGGGCGATAAGAGAGACGCGAACTTCACGCTTGAGGTGCGCGCTCGTCAGCCGAAGCTGTCGTGCGGCGCGGCGAGCCTCACAACCTCTGGCTTCGCTCTTTGCGTTCCGTCCGCGTCTCGATCATCAGTAGACCAGCACCCCAACTGCTCGTCAAGGGGGCCCCATAAAACGATCCCGCACGTTGCGACTTTTTGTGGCCAATTGCGCGTGCTTCCCCGCCGCTCATATGCTGTGCCGATGGGAGCCACCTCCGAGCAGCGCGACGGCCGCACGGTCCGCGCCGAGCGTACGCGCCAGGCGCTGGTCGACTCGCTCCTGAGTCTGCTCGACGAGGGCGTCCTGACGCCCACCGCCGCGGCGATCGCCACGCGCGCCGGCGTGTCGGAGCGCTCCGTGTTCCAGCACTTCCCCGACCGCGAGGCGCTCTTCGAGGCCGTCGCCCGCGAGCAGTACGACCGGGTGCTGCCGACCCTCCGCCCGATCGACACGACGCTCCCCCTGGACGAGCGCATCGCGCAGTTCACCGAGCAGCGCGCGCGCCTCTACGAGTTGATCGGCGGTGTGCGCCGCGCGGCGCTGCTGATCGAGCACGAGTCGTCCTCGGTCGCGGGCTGGCTGGCCACGGCGCGCCAGGCGAAGGCCGCCGAGGCGGAGCGGGTCTTCCGCCGTGAGCTCGACTCCGTGCCGGCCGACGAGCGCGAGTCGCTGCGCTCCGCGCTGGTCGTGCTCTGCTCGTGGTCCGCCTGGGACGGCTGGCGCACGCACCAGCGGCTCAGCGTCTCGCGCGCCCGCGCGGCGCTGCGGACCGCCCTGGCGGCCCTACTCGGCGAGCGCTGACTCCAGCTCGGGGATCGCCTGGTCGGCGTGCTCGAAGCGGACGGCCGTCATCCCGAGCGCACGGGCGGCCTCGCAGTTGATCTCGAAGTCGTCTACGAACAGGCACTCCTCCGGCTTCACCTCGCCGCCGAGGCGCTCGAGCGTGAGCTCGTAGATGCCGGGCTCGGGCTTGCGCATGCCCACGAACGCCGAGTCCACGACCAGCTCGAAGATGTCCTCGAGCTCCGGCAGCTTGGCCCGCCACAGCGGCTCCCACTCGCGCACGTTGTTGGTCAGCAGTGCGGTGCGCAGCCCGCGCCGGCGCTGGGCGCCGACGAATGCGATCATCGGCGCGTTGGGCTCGATCCGCTCGAAGTAGAGCTGGCGCAGGCGCTCCATGTCGAAGCCGACGTGCAGCCGCTCCTGGAGCCGGCGCGCGAACTCTCCCTCGCTGATCTCGCCGCGCTCCAGCGCGTAGAGGGGGTGCTCGCCGTAGGCGTCGGCCACCTCCTGCATCGCGGTGCCCAGCTCGGCCAGCGAGATGCTGGCCTCCTCCTGATAGGCGAGGAAGCCGGCCGCCAGCGGCGTGGTCAGCACGCCGCCGAAGTCGCTGATCAGGGCCTTGATCACGCCGCCACGGGCGGCACCGCCCGCACCATCAGCTCGTAGCCGCCGATCCCCTCACGCCCGTCGAGGCGCCAGCGGAACACCGCCGCGTGGACCTGGATGGCCTCCAGCTCGAAGGACGACCCGGCGATCACGAGCCCGGAGCCGCGGCGCGGGTATTCCTCCTCTGGCAGCCACAGCTCCAGGCCGGCGCTGCGCTGGCGCCCGCCGCCGTCGTACACCGTCGAGACGCGGGCCTCCTCCACCTGGTGCAGCTCGCCGTCGACGAACAGGCCGGCCCGGACCTCGTCGTCGCCGTGGCCGGGTGCCTCGCGCGGGCGACGGGCCAGCACGAGCAGGCCGCTGCTCTCGTCCACCAGCGCCGAGATCGCGCGCACCGCCTGCAGCTCCTCCCAGCGCGGGGGGACGGTGGTGATCGAGAAGGTCCCCAGACAGCCGATCTTCGTCCCGTCCACCTCGCCGCTGACACGGCAGATCCGGGCCGTGACGCCGTCCAGGTCGACCTCCTCGGTGATCGGCTCGAGTCGCAGCGAGAGCCGACCGGGCAGGTCGGCGCGCCAGCAATCGCCGTCCTTGGTCAGCTCCGGTCCGTTGGCGTGGGCAGCCGGCTCGCGGCCGTGGAAGAGCACCGTCGCGCCCGATCGCGCCGTTCCGTAGAGGTCGCGGTCGGGGTCGAAGAATGAGAGTGCGAACGCCTCCGGGCTCACCGCTGGAGCCGCCTGGCCGGCGAGTCGTCTTCGGTCGCGGTGCCCTCGACGTCGAAGGGCTCGCCCGCGACGCCGACCGCGACCCGCCGCCCGAGGCGGCGAGCGACGAGGCGGCGGACCACCGCGCGACTCGGCGGCACGAGCAGGACCAGGCCGACGATGTCGGTGAGAAAGCCGGGTGTGATCAGGAAGGCGCCGCCGAACACGACCAGCACGCCGTCCACGACCTCGCGATGCGGCATCCGGCCGAACGCCAGGGCTTCGTTGAAGCGGGCCCAGACTGAGCGGCCCTGGGCGCGCAGGAGCAGCGATCCGAGCACCGAGTCCGCGGCGAGCAGCGCGATCGTCCACACGGCGCCGATGGCGTCGCCGACCTTGAGGATCACGTACAGCTCTGCGAGCGGGACCAGGATGAAGATGGCAAGCAGCGCCAGCAGCGGCATGGCTCACGTGACCCTACTATCCTCGTTCCCATGCCGACCGTCGACGACGTCCAGGACGCCCTCACCAACGTGATCGATCCCGAGCTGGGGCTCGATTTCGTCGAGCTCGGGCTGATCTACTCCGTGGAGGTCGAGGGTTCGGACGTGTTCGTGACGTTCACGCTCACCTCGCCCGGCTGCCCGATCGGCCCTCAGGTGTCGGAGCAGATCGAGGAGTTCGTGAGCGAGCTCGACGGCGTCGGCTCGGTGTACCCCAAGATGACCTTCACGCCGGCGTGGACGCCGGATCTGATGAGCGAAGAAGCCAAGTTCGCTCTCGGCTACTGAGCGCTTAGCCTCTCCGGGGTGCGCCCGCTGCGTGTCCTGCTCGACTGCTTTCCCGACGATCCCGCCCTCGACACGGCGGTCTCGCGGGCGACGATGCGCCGCGTGGCCGCCGGCGAGCTACCCGAGACGCTGAGGCTGGCGCGCCCGGCGGCCGTCGTCGCGTTCGCCAAGCGCGACGTGCTGGCGCCCGGCTACGCCTCGGCCGTCGCCGCGGCCGCGGCGGCCGGCTTCGGGGCCGTGGTGCGGCTCGCGGGTGGGCGCGCAGCGGTCTTCCACCCCGGCACGCTCGAGTTGGCCCACGCCGTGCCCGACCCCGATCCGCGGGCAGGGATCCACGCCCGCTTCGAGGCAACCGCCGAGCTGCTCGCGCGCGCCCTGCATCAGTTGGGGGTCGACGCGCGCGTGGGGGAGGTGCCGGGCGAGTACTGCCCGGGCCGCTGGAGCGTCAACGCCGCGGGGGCGCGCAAGCTGGCCGGCATCGGCCAGCGCGTGATCTCCGGTGGTGCCCACGTGGGCGTGGTGCTCGTGGTCGAGGACGCCGCCGCCGTGCGGCGGGTGCTGGAGCCCGTCTACGCCGCGCTCGCGCTCGACTGGAAGCCGGACACCGTGGGTGCGATCAGCCGACGAGGTGCCCGGCCTGAGCTGGGACACGGTCCGCGACGCGTTGCTGGCCGAGTACGCGGAGCTCTACGAGCTGGTCGACGGCGAGCTCGACTCGGAGACGCTGGCGCTGGCGCGCGAGCTGGCGCCCGAGCACCGGCCGGTCATGCCACCCGCGCCGGTGCCGCCCGCGCCGCTGTCTCCACCACCGCGTCGATGATCTGCGGCCACACCTGCTCCGGCAGGTCGTGGCCCATTCCCGGGATGGCGATCAGGCGGGCGTCGGGGATCGCCCGAGCTGTGGCGCGCCCGCCGCGGAAGGGGACGAGCGGGTCGTCGCGGCCGTGGATGACCGTCGTCGGCACCGCCAGCGAGCGCAGCTGCTCGGTGCGGTCGCCCGACGCCATGATCGCGGCCAGCTGGCGGCCGGTGCCGGCCGTGTTGTGCCCGCGCTCGTAGCTCGCGTCGGCCAGCTCGCGGATGCGCTCCTCCTCGAGTGGGTAGCCCTTCGACCCGATCAGGCGGAAGACGCGCACGAAGCGCTCGATGTAGGCCTGCTTCTCCTGCGGTGCCCGGCCCATCAGCACGCCCCAGACACGCAGCTTCGGGAGGCCCGCCCACCGCTCGCCGGTGGTCGACATGATCGACGTGAGCGACCGCACCCGCTCCGGGTGTGCGATCGCCATCGTCTGGGCGATCATCCCGCCCATCGAGGCTCCGACCACGTGGGCGCTCTCGATGCCGAGCGCGTCGAGCAGCCCGAAGGCGTCGTCGGCCATGTCCTCGAGCAGGTACGGCGCGTCCACGCTCAGGCCCAGCACGGCGCGCCTGAAGTCGGGCACGTGCGCGCTGATCTTGGTCGAGCGGCCGGAGTCGCGGTTGTCGAACCGGATCACGTGGAAGCCGCGCTCCGCGAGCTGCTCGCACAACTCCACGGGCCAGTGGATCAGCTGCATGCCGAGCCCCATCACCAGCAGCAGTGGCGGGTCCGAGGGATCCCCGATCGTCTCGTAGACGATCTCGATGCCGTTGGCGTGGGCGGTCTGCTCGGCCATCTAGCGCTCGCGCGTCGGCAGCCCCACTCTCAGCTTCGACACCTTCACCGAGAAGTCGAAGTTGCTGGTGCGCAGGAACGACGAGTCGTTGCCGACCAGCTCGAGCTTCGCCGTGTGACCCTGGGCGTAGCGCCACCCATTGCCGAACAGCTGGAAGACGATCTTGCCCTTCTGGTTGTCCTCGAGCCGGTAGACGCCGCGCGCGACCAGCGTCTGCTGGCCCGCCGACACGTCCCACAGGCGCGCGGCGATGAACCCGCCACGGCCCTTGGTGCGGATCTCGGCCCTCACGGTGGGGAAGCCGAGCAGCGTGAACGGCTTGCCCACCCGCCGCTGCGCGATCGCGGTGCCGTCCGCGCGTGCCGCGGGCAGGGGCTCGCAGGCCGGCTTGCCGCCGATCGGGTTGAGCGCCTGCGAGACCGCGGGGTCGCCGCCCGACGAGGTCACGCGCTGGGTGCCGCGGGCGCCGAGCCGCACGCTGCCTGGATGCAGCTTCTCCCAGCTGCTCGCCTTGAACGGGCCGCCGGCCGGGGCCGCCGTGGGGCAGGTCTGCGTGTAGGCGGTGACCGCGCCGGAGCGCGGCGGCTTGCCCTTGCCCTTGAGGTAGGCGGCGAAGAACCTGGCGCCCTGCGCGTTGAAGGCTAGGTCGACGGCCGGCTTGTTGGCGCCCCGCGGATGGCCGAAGTCGCCCAGCTGCAGCGTCACGCGCGCGCCCTTGACGCCGCGGAACATGCGCCAGACCCGTAGCGCCTCGGGGGCCGGGAAGAGGTCGTCGGTCCAGCCGTTCTGGACCAGCAGCGGGGCGGGCACGCCCGACACGCCGGCGATGCTGTGGTGGCCCGTCAGCTCACGGCCCACGCGCAGCATGGCCGGGGTCTCCGGCTCACCGGCGTCGGTGATCGCCTTCCAGCCGGTCAGGTCGGCGCTGAACGGCCCTCCCTGGGGCGCGTAGAAGCCCGCCGCGTTCCCGGACAGGTAGAGGCCGCCCACGTAGCTCTGCTTCTCCACCCCGCCCGGCTGGATGCTCTGCCCGACGAAGTAGTCGCGGAAGTCGAGGAAGCGGCCGTTGGGCTGCAGCGCGTAAGTCAGGTCGGAGGCGCCCCAGCGCGGGAACGCCGCGGCGATCGAGAGCTTGGTGCCATCCGGGCTGCGCCAGCGCCGGTAGGAGCCGTTGGGGAGGCGGATGCGGTCGCGCAACCGGGCCAGGTTGAGCGACTGGATGCCGCCGTAGGACACGCCGGTCACGCCGATCGCGTCGGGGTCGACAACGTCCTGGTCCACGAGCAGGCCGAGCATGTGCTGCACGTCGCGGCCCTCGTAGCGGTGGTCGGCGAGGCGCACCCAGCCGCGGTCGCAGGCCGGCGCGGTGCGCGACGACGCGGTTCCGCAGGATCGCCCGTAGCCGCGCGAGCTGGGCGTGATCACGGCGTAGCCCTGCTGCGCGTAGTAGACGTTGTTGTAGCCGGAGTCGGGGGTCGAGGACTCGAACGCCCCCTTGTTCCCGCCCCAGCCGTGCATCATCACGATCGTCGGGAACGGCCCGTCGCCCGTGGGCGGCAGCGTCACGTCCACGTCCAACGGCACGCCGTCCCAGCTCGCCACGCGCTGGGCGTCGGTGCTCGTGGGGCAGAACAGCACGCCGTTGCGGGGCGTGCACGCGTGGCCGAAGGGGTTGGGCGGTGCGGCCTGGGCCACGGCCGGGACGAGCGTGAACAGGGCGAGCGTGAGCGGCAGAAGTTTTTTCATGGCGAGTGCGGAAACCTAGCGCCACCGGCGGGCCCGCGCTACCGCTCGGCGAAGCTGCGCCGCCACGCCGACGGGGGCACGCCGTAGGCGCGCGCGAAATGGCGGCGGAACGCCGCCGGGGTCGGGAAGCCCACTCGGGCCGCCACCCGCTCGACCGGCTCGTCGGACGACTCGAGCAGCGGCAGGGCGGCGTCGAGGCGCCGCCGCAGCAGCCAGGCGCCCGGACTTGCGCCGGTGGCCGTGCGGAAGCGACGGCTGAACTGGCGCGGGGAGAGATGCGCGTGCCGGGCCAGCTCGTCGACGCCGATGCGCTCGGGCAGGCGCCCCAGGGCCCACTCCATCGCCCCGGCCACCGGGTCGTCGGCCGGCCGCGCCGGCACGGGGAGGTCGATGAACTGGGCCTGGCCGCCCTCGCGGTGGGCGGCCACCACCATCCGGCGCGCGACACGGTTCGCCACGTCGGCGCCGTGGTCGGTGCGCACCAGGTGGAGGCACAGGTCGATCCCGGCCGCCGTGCCCGCCGAGGTCAGCAGGTCGTCGCCGTCCACGTAGAGCACGTCCGCCTCGACGTGCACGCGCGGGTAGCGGCGCGCCAGCAGCGGCGCGTAGCGCCAGTGGGTCGCGGCGCGGCGGCCGTCGAGCAGCCCGGTCGCGGCCAGCACGAAGGCGCCCGAGCAGATGGAGACCAGCCTCGTCCCGCGGGCGTGGGCGGCGCGCAGCGCGGCCACCAGCTCCTCCGAGGGGTCGCCGTGGACGTCGGGGCTGCCCGGCACGATGATCGTGTCCGCTCGAGCCAGCTCGTCGAGCCCGTGCTCCACGGTCAGCTCGAAGCCGCCCAGGGCCGGCAGCGCGCCCGGTCGCTCCGCACAGACGGAGAACTCGTACCACCAGTCCACGTCGAGCTCCGGGCGCGGCAGCGCGAACACCTCGGTGGCCACGCCCAGCTCGAACGGCGACAGGCCCTCGTACGCGAGCACGGTCAGTCGGTGCGCCATGTCCGGATCGTAGCGGCAGGTGTCGTTTCGGTCACTGGCGGGTCCGCCCGCTGCGGGCGATCCTGCGGTCATGAACGCACTCGAGCATTTCGCCCACCGCCTCGAGGTCGAGACCGACGTCGCCGACGTGGCCGCGGCCATGGATGCCGGCGAGCTCGACTTCGTGCTGCTGGACGCCCGCAGCCGCGCGTCCTACGACGCCGGCCACCTGCCCGGCGCGGTCAACCTGCCGGAGCTGAGCGAGGAGGCGGTGGCGGGCCTGCCCGACGGGCTGATCGTGACCTACTGCTGGGGGCCCGCCTGCAACGGCGCCTGCAAGGCGGCCCTGCGCCTCGCCCAGCTGGGCCGGCCCGTCAAGGAGATGCTTGGGGGCTTTGAGTACTGGGCGCGCGACGGGCACCCTGTGGAGGCTTCTGCTTGACGCCGTTCGCGCTGGCCGCCTCCTTGGTGCGCTTGCGCGCCTCCTCGAGCAGCTCGGCCAGGGCGTCCTCGAGCATCTGGCCGAACTCCTCGAGGTCGGGCATCGCGTCGTAGTCGCCGAGCAGGCCGAAGTCGACCTTGCCGTTGTAGCTCATGATCGCGATCGCCAGCGCGTGGTTCTCGGGCAGGAACGCGATCGGAACGATCTCGAGCATCTCGCGCCCGAGCAGGTAGAGCGGGAACTGCGGGCCCGGCACGTTCGTGACGATCAGGTTGAACAGCCGGGTGGAGAAGTTGAGCCGCGAGGCCTGGGCCAGCAGGGTCGGTGGCGCGAAGTCGGTGAGCCCGGCGATCACCTCCGCGCCGAGCGCCTGCTTGCTCTGCTTGAGGTTGCCCATGCCCTCCTGGACCTGGCGCAGGCGCTCGACCGGGTCCTCGACGTAGACCGGCAGCGGCCCGCGCATCGCCGCGATCCGGTTGCCGAGCGTGCCCGCCTCGTCCTTGGCGCGGATCGAGACCGGCACCAGCGCGCGCAGCTCGAGTCCCTCGGTGCGGACGCCGCGCGTGCCGAGCCAGCGGCCGAGCGCGCCCGCGACCACCGCCAGGACGGCGTCGTTGACCGTGCCGCCGAGCGCGTCCTTGATCTCCTTGAAGTCGCCCAGCCTGCTCTGCACCCAGCGCACCCGGCGGTGCGGGCCGATCGGCACGTTGAGCGGCACGTCGGGCGCGGGGTTCATCCCCGCCCAGACGACCTCGCCGAGCCCCTCGGCCGCCTCGCGCGCCTGTCCGAGCGAGCGTCCCGGGCTGCTGAGGGCGCCGAGCGCGCGGCCCGCCAGCGACACCGGCGTGCGCACCAGCCCCTTGATCCCCTCCGCCACCAGCTCGGTATCGGACGGCGCCGCCGACGGGACCCAGTCGTCGGCGTCCGGGACCTCGGGCGGCACCGGCTGCAGGTCGAACAGCACCGTCGCGATGTCCACGCCCGACACGCCGTCCACGAGGGCGTGGTGGGTCTTGGAGATGACGGCGAACTTGCCACCCTCGAAGCCCTGGATCAGCCAGACCTCCCAGAGCGGCTTCGAGCGGTCGAGCCGCTGCGAGAAGATGCGCCCCGCGAGCTGGCGCAGCTGGTCGTCCGAGCCCGGGCGCGGCAGCGCGGTGTGGCGCACGTGGTAGTCGATGTTGAAGCTCGGGTCGTCCACCCAGAACGGGCGGCCCATCTCGAAGCGCGGCACGGCGAGCTTCTGGCGGTAGCGCGGCACCAGGCGCAGCCGCGACTGGATGTGCGCGGCGAACTCCTCGTGCGACGGCGCCGGGCCCTCGAAGATCACCAGCGCGCCGACGTGCATGTGGGAGGCCTGCTTCTCCTGGTGGAGGAAGGACGCGTCGATGGCGCTGAGGCGGTCCTTGTGTCCCTGCTTCGCCATGCAGGGAATCTACCCGCCACAATCACTTCCGTGAAGCTCCTCGGGACGGTTCTGGCCGTTCAGGTGTTGCTCGGCGTCGCCCTCGTGATGCTGGTGGCCACCGACAACCTCCCGTTCGGGGAGGACGAGGCGGACGGCGCGCCCAACCGGACCACCCGGCCGACGGTCGACCGCTTCGACTCCGCTGCCGCCTGGGCGCTGCTGCGCGAGCAGGTCGAGATGGGGCCGCGCCCAGCCGGATCGCGGGCGTCGCGCCGGCTGGCCGTGCGGCTGCGCCGGCTCCTGCCCCACGGCCGCTTCCAGCCGGTGCCGGGCGGGCTGCGCAACGTCGTCGGCACGGTGCGCGGACGCGAGCCGGGCTACGTCGTGGTGGGGGCGCACTACGACACGAAGGACCTGTCCGGGTTCGTCGGGGCGAACGACGGCGCGTCGGGCACCGCGGTCGTGACCCAGCTGGCGCGCACGATCGAGGACCCGCGCCACACGATCAAGTTCATCCTGTTCGACGGCGAGGAGAGCCCGCGCGGCACGCCGGACGAGCTGTTCGCGCAGCGCGGCCTGCGGGGCTCGAAGGTGGCGGCCGAGCGATACGGCGATGCGCGCGCGATGGTGCTGCTCGACTTCGTCGGCGACCGGCGCCTGAGCATCCCGCGCGAGGGGTCGTCGGACGAGCGGCTGTGGCGGCGCCTGCGCGCCGCGGCGCACGCGGTCGGCGTGGGGCGTCACTTCCCGGCGGCCACGCAGGGCACGGTCGTGGACGACCACGTGCCCTTCCTGCAGGAGGGGGTCCCGGCGATCGACCTGATCGACTTCGACTTTCCCTGCTGGCACAAGCGCTGCGACGACCTGTCGAGCGTCTCGGAGCGCAGCCTCGACGCCACCGGCGAGGCCGTCCGCCGCCTGCTCGCTAGCCTCTGAGGAGATGGCCTCCGCTCCCGAGAAGCTGCTGCTCGCGGCCCCCCGCGGCTACTGCGCCGGCGTCGATCGCGCCGTCCAGACGGTGGAGCGCGCGCTCGAGCTGTACGGCCCGCCCGTGTACGTGCGCAAGGAGATCGTGCACAACAAGCACGTGGTCGAGCAGCTGCGCGAGCGGGGCGCGATCTTCGTGGACGAGGAGACCGAGGTTCCGGCGGGTCAGACCGTGATCTTCTCGGCCCACGGCGTCGCCCCGAGCGTGCACGCCAACGCCGAGCAGCGCAGGCTCAAGACGATCGACGCCACGTGCCCGCTGGTCACCAAGGTGCACGTGGAGGCGAAGAAGTTCGCCGCCGAGGGCTACACGATCGTGCTGATCGGTCACGAGGGCCACGAGGAGGTCGAAGGCACGATGGGCGAGGCTCCGCAGGCCTTCGTGCTCGTGGAGACCGAGGAGGACGTGGACAACCTGGAGCTGCCCGACCCCGATCGCGTGGCCTACCTGACGCAGACCACGCTGTCCGTGGACGAGACCGATCGCCTCATCAGGAGGCTGCGCGAGCGCTTCCCGAACATCACCGGGCCCAAGTCGGATGACATCTGCTACGCCACGACCAACCGTCAGATGGCGGTGCGCCAGATGGCGCGCGAGTGCGATTTGGTGCTGGTGATCGGGTCGCGCAACTCGTCGAACTCCAACCGCTTGGTCGAGGTGGCCCGCGACCACGGCGCCGACTCGCATCTGATCGACAACGAGACGCAGGTCCGCGAGGAATGGCTGGAGGGCAAGCGCGTGGTCGGCATCTCATCCGGCGCCAGCGCGCCCGAGGAGCTGGTGCAGCGCCTGGTCGAGTTCTTCCGGGCACGCGGGACGGAGGACGTGACCGAGTTCCAGGTCGTCCAGGAGGACGTGCGCTTCATGCTTCCGCGGGAGATTCGCCGAGAGCTGGCGGCACGGGCGTGAACTGCACCCCGTGCAGCCTCAGTCCCGGCGACTCCGCCGTCACGGTTCCGTCGACCTCGTAGAGGCCCGGCTCCAGGCCGGCGCCGGACAGCACCGCGTACGCCGCGCCGGCCCTGAAGTCGAAGCCGGCCGCCGCGCCGGAGTCGGCCGCCTCGATCCAGTCCTCGCCCTCGGCCCAGTCGCGCACCAGCTCGAGCCGTTCCCGGTCGGCTGGGAGTGCGATGTCGGCGGTCTGTGGCTCGAGCAGGATCCCCGGGGCGTCCTCAGGGCGAACCGGGTCCAGCGGCTCCATCGTCTCGCCCACGCACTCCTGGATGGCGAGCTCGGTGTCGAGGTACTCGCCCTCCCCGTAGTGGATGAAGGCGAGCCTGCCGGTGCGATCGAACAGGTAGCGGCCCGGCCAGCCCTTGTTCCCGTACAGGCGCCACACCTCGAGTGCCGGGTCGAGCAGCACCGGGTAGCCCACCTCGAGCCGCTCGACGGCGCGCGCGACCGTGTCGTGGTCGCGCCCGAAGGAGTAGCCCGGCGAGTGGATGCCGACCACGCGCAGACCGGCGTCGGCGTAGCGCTCGTGCCACGCCTTCAGGTAGGGCATCGTGCGCAGCGAGTTGACGCGTGCGAAGTCCCAGAACTCGACCAGGACGGCCCCCCGGCCCATCAGCGTGTTCATGCGCAGGAACGCGACGTTGAGCCACTCCATCCCGGACGGGAACTCGGGCGCGTAGATCTCTGCGTGGGCCGGCGGTCGCACTAGCCCGCCACATCCTGACCTACATGGTTGCGCAACATTGGGCCCATGCGCGTGTTATAGGGTGACCTCGCTCGTTGCGGCTCCTTTGGGAGCCTCGTACGGGCGTTCTTTGGTCTTAAACCGTTCCACCCCCAGGAGGAGGAATGCGCAAGCTTTGGATAGCCGTGATCGCGGCCTGTGTGGCGGCGATCTCGGTGGCCGGCATCGCTTATGCGGTCAACACGTACGAAGTAGACATCGCGTCGGGCAGCCCCAACAAGGCGGGCAGCGCGGCGAAGCCGGTTCCGTCATCGCTCAACTTCGGTTACGAAGTTGGGGACACGGAGAACCTGCGCCCGTCGGTGATCGCTCAGTACCGGATCGCCGCCGAGGGAATCAAGTACTTCACGAAGGCACGTCCGACCTGCACGTTCGCGCAGGCCGATGAGGCGCCCGCGTTCAACAAGAAGTGCAAGAAGGCGATCGTCGGCAACGGCACGATCGCGAACGCATTCGGCGCCGCGACCGACCGCGCGGGCAAGGCCGCCTGTGACGTGAAGCTGACGCTGATCAACATCAGCAACGGCCCGGGCGTGAACCAGAAGCGCGGCGCCATGGCGATCCGGATCGATACCGATCCGCCCGCCTGCCCGCTGTCGATTCACGCTTCCTTGGCCGCTCCGATCTTCGACGTGAAGATCGAGGGCATCAAGGGCTCCGAGCTGCGCTTCAGCGTGCCGGACAACCTGAAGCACCCGGCTCCCGGCGTTGACAACTCGGTCATCGACGTGACCTCGCACGTGCTCAAGAAGACGGGCAAGGTCAAGGTCAAGGGCAAGCAGCGCACTGTCGGCTTCGCCTCGGCCGTCGGCCGCAAGGGCAAGACGCGCACGGTGCGCGTGACGTTCGTCGACGAGACCGGTCGCAAGGCGACCGCGACGACGACGTACCCGAAGTAGCGCGTCGACCACCGGACGCCCGTAGATTTCAGCGGGGCGGCCTTCGGGCCGCCCCGCTGACGTTTACCCGTTTCACAAGAAGGAGGGGGAATGCGCAAGCTCTGGATGGTCGCGGTGGCAACCGCGGTCGTCGCGATCTCGGTGGCCGGGGTCGCCTACGCCGTGAACACCTACGAGGTGGACATCGCCTCGGGTGGTCCGGGCAACAAGGCCGGCAGCCCGTCCAAGCCCGAGCCGGCGTTCCTGAACTTCGGCTACGAGGTCGGGGACACGGAGAACCTGCGGCCGTCGGTGATCGCCCAGTACCGCATCGCGTCCGAGGGGATCAAGTACTTCCCCAAGGCGCGGCCGACGTGCACGTTCGCGCAGGCCGATGAGGCGCCGGCGATCGACAAGAAGTGCAAGAAGGCGATCGTCGGCAACGGCACGATCGCGAACGCGTTCGGCGCCGCGACGGACCGCACCGGCAAGGCCGCCTGTGACGTGAAGCTGACGCTGATCAACATCAGCAACGGCCCGGGCGTGACGAAGAAGCGGGGCGGGATGGCGATCCGGATCGATACCGATCCGCCGGCGTGCCCGCTGTCGATTCACGCTTCCCTGGCCGCTCCGATCTTCGACGTGAAGATCGAGGGCATCAAGGGGTCGGAGCTGCGCTTCAGCGTGCCGGACAACCTGAAGCATCCGGCTCCGGGCGTTGACAACTCGGTGATCGACGTGACCTCGCACGTGTTGAAGAAGACCGGCAAGGTCAAGGTCAAGGGCAAGCAGCGCACGGTCGGCTTCGCTTCGGCGGTCGGCCGCAAGGGCAAGACGCGCACGGTGCGCGTGACGTTCGTCGACGAGACCGGTCGCAAGGAGACCGCCACGACGACGTACCCGAAGTAGCGGTTGCGGCGGGGCGGCCTCCGGGCCGCCCCGTCTAGCCGTTCGCCAGCTCAGTTCTCGGCGATGGCGTGCAGCAGGTGCGGCGCCACCCAGATCTCGGCCGCCGCGCTCGCCAGCAGAACCGGCACCGCGATCGCGACGGTCACGAAGGTGGCGGCCAGCAGGTCCTGCCAGTCACCGGCCTTGCTCGCCACGATCCACGCGGCGAGCGGGAGGAACAGCGCGAACAGCTCCGGCAGCGCGTGCGGGACCAGCGCCAGGAGCAGCATGCCGGGGCCGGTGCCCAGCTGCGCGGCGATCGCCGCCGCGCCGCCGCCGATCACGTATGCCTGGGTGCACAGCGAGAACGTCGTGGCGCACACGACGAAGCCGATCGCCAGCGGCCCTGCCTTCTCGTGCACCCAGCGCGAGACGCCGCTGCGCTTGGACGCCGACAGCGGCAGCGAGCTGCCGGCCATGAAGCCCGCGACGCAGGCCATCGCGTGCAGGGCGAGCACGAGCGAGTTGCGGTACAGCACCGCCAGGTAGTCCTGGAAGGTGGCGTCCACGTTGTAGCCGGGGATCAGATAGGTCGTCGGGTCGGGCGTGGTCGCCTTCGCGATCAGGTAGACGGCGAGCAGCAGCGCGCACGCGATCAGCAGGCTCAGCGTGGCCCAGGGCCGGAGCATCCGCCACGGGTGCTCGTTCCAGCGCCGCAGGGCGGCCTTGGTGTCGTCCATGCCCTGGACGAGCACGAGGTCGTTGACGCTCATCTACGAGAGGCATCGGCAGCGCGGCCGCGATCGTTGAGGCGCGGAACCGGCCGGATGCGCCAGGTGTACCCGGGACATGAGACGACTGACGATTGCCCTGGCCTTGGCCCTGCCGCTGCTGCTGGCGGCCCCGGCGGCGGCCAAGCGCGTGACGTCGGCGAAGGTGTGCGGGCCGGCCGACTGCCGCACGGTCGAGGACCATGCCGCGCTGACCGCGCTCAGCCAGGGCGGATCGCCCGCGGACCCGCCCCACGAGGGCTCGGGTTGGTATGACGTGAGGATCACGGTCGACACGGGAGCCGAGCGGCACGAGACCTTCCCGATGGTGCTCGTGCCCGGCGCCGGGCTGCTGCGGGGTGGCGACTCGGAGGCGGGCTACACCTGGATGTCGAGCTCGCGCTCGGCAATCCGCGAGTACCGCGAGCTCACCCGCGGCCTCGTGCCGTTCCCGGCCGCCGGCCTGCCCGGGCTCGAGGCGCCGGCGCCGCCGCCGCCGCGAGAAACAGCCCCAGCCGCCGCGGGTGGCAGCTCGCCGCTGCCTTGGATCGCCGGCGGCGCCGTCCTGGCGCTGGCGGCCGCGGTTGCGCTGGTGCGCCGCCGGCGCGCGACGCCGGCCCCAAGGTCTCAGGCCGCCTAGGCCCAGCGCCCGATGCGGCGCGCCCGGACGCGCCGTATCGTGGGCGGTCGATGACCGAGGGTCGAAGCGGCGCTGTCAGGGCCATGAGCGACGCCGTCCTGGCGATCGCGGGCGAGCGCTCGGTCGACACGGTGCTCCAGCGAATCGTCCACACCGCGCGCGAGCTGGTCGACGCCCGCTACGCCGCGCTCGGAGTGCCCGACGGGGAGGGCAACTTCGCGCGCTTCATCACGTCGGGCATGACGGCCGAGGAGGTGGAGGCGATGGGACCGCTGCCGCGCACCCACGGCCTGCTCGGAGCGACGCTCGAGTCCGAGCAGTCGTCCCGCACGCCGGATATCAAGCGCGACCCGCGCTTTCGTGGCTGGTGGCCCTCCGCGCACCCTCAGATGGGCTCGTTCCTGGGCGTGCCGATCGTGGCGCGCGGGGAGGTGGTCGGCGCGTTCTACCTCACCGACAAGGAACACGCCGCCGAGTTCACCCCGGACGACCAGGAGCTGATCGAGATGCTCGCCCCGCACGCCGCGGTGGCGATGGAGAACGCCCGCCTATACGAGCGCAGCAGGGAGCTCTCGATCGTCGAGGAGCGCAATCGGCTGGCCCGCGAGCTGCACGACTCGCTGGTGCAGAAGCTGTTCGGCGTCGTGCTGGCGGCGCAATCGGCCGGGACGCTGTTGGATCGCGACTCGGCGGCCGCCCGCGAGCAGATCCAGCACCTCCAGGAGCTCGCGCAGGAGGCGGTCGTGGAGCTGCGCTCGCTGGTGTTCCAGCTGCGGCCGGCCGAGCTCGAGACCGAGGGCCTCGGCGCCGCGCTGCGCAAGCACGTGGAGCTGCTGGAGCGGGCGCACCGGGTGCCGGTGTCGCTCGAGCTGACCGGCGCGCCGCGGCTGCGGCCCGGGGTGGACGAGGAGGTGTTCCGGATCGCGCAGGAGTCCCTCCAGAACGCGCTCCGCCACGCCGGTGCCGAGCACGTCGAGCTGCGCCTGGAGGAGAGCGAGCGCGGGCTGCGCCTGACCGTCGCCGACGATGGTGTGGGCTTCGAGCCGGAGGAGGCCGGGCTGCGCTCGCGCCGGCTCGGCCTGACTTCGATGGAGGAGCGCGCCCGCGCCCTCGGCGCCCGGCTGCGGATCGAGTCCGCGCCCGGGCGGGGAACCACGATCGACCTGGAGGTGGACTGTGACGGGGATCCGCGTCCTGATCGCTGACGACCACGCGGTCGTGCGGCAGGGGCTGCGCACGTTCCTCGAGCTGCAGGACGACATCGAGGTGGTGGCGGACGTGGCCGACGGCGAGGCGGCCCTGCGCGCGGCCGAGGAGCACGAGCCCGACGTCGTGCTGATGGACCTGGTCATGCCGGGGGTGGGCGGCGTCGAGGCGATCCGTCGGCTGCGCGAGGTCCGCCCGCAGGCGAGGGTGCTCGTGCTGACCAGCTTCCTAGACGACGAGAAGCTGTTCCCCGCCGTTCGCGCGGGTGCGGCGGGCTACCTGCTGAAGGACGTCCAGCCGGCCGAGCTGGTGCGGGCCATCCGCACGGTCGGTGACGGCGAGGCGCTGCTGCACCCGGCGGTGGCGGCGCGGCTGATGGAGGAGTTCTCCGATACCGACCGGCCCTCCGCCGAGGAGGCGCTGACCGCGCGCGAGCGCGAGGTGCTCGAGCTGATCGCCCGCGGGCTGCCGAACAAGCTGATCGCGCGCGACCTCGGCATCGCGGAGAAGACCGTCAAGACGCACGTGAGCAGCATCCTGGGCAAGCTCGGCCTGACCGATCGCACCCAGGCAGCGCTCTACGCGGTGCGCATGGGCCTCGTGGAGTCCTAGGACCAATTCCCGATGGTGGCGGGCGCCCCGCGCGCCTAGCCTCGGCGTCGATGGCTTCAGCAGCGATCCTCACCGGCGCCTCACGCGGTCTCGGCCTTGCCCTGGCCCGTTCCCTGTCCGAGCGGGGCTGGCGGCTCGTGATCGACGCCCGCGACATGCCCGGCGTGCCGGCGGAGCTCGACCCCGCGGCAGACGTGGTCGCGCTGGCCGGCGACGTGGCCGACGCGGCCCACCGGCGCGCGCTCGTCGCGGCGGCCGGCGCGCAGGTGGATCTGCTCGTGAACAACGCGAGCGCGCTCGGGCCCAGCCCGCTGCCGCCGCTGGCCGACTACCCGCTCGCCGAGCTCGAGCGCGTCTACCGCGTCAACGTGCTGGCGCCGCTTGCCCTGGCGCAGCTGGCGCTGCCGCTGATGCCGGCGGGCGCGCGCATCCTCAACATCAGCTCGGACGCGGCCGTGGAGGCCTACGAGGGGTGGGGCGGCTACGGCTCCTCAAAGGCCGCCCTCGAGCAGCTGAGCCGCGTGCTTGCGGCTGAGCATCCCGAGCTGCGCGTGTACGCGGTCGACCCGGGGGACATGCGCACCGGCATGCAGCAGGACGCCTTCCCCGGCGAGGACATCTCGGACCGCCCGCTGCCGCAGGCGAGCGTGCCGGGGCTGTTCGAGCTGATCGAGGGAGACCTGCCGAGCGGGCGCTACGCCGCACGCGAGCTGGCCGGGGTGCCGCGGTGATCGCGACCGCCCCCGCCCAGCCGGCCGAGGCCCGCGAGCCCGCTGAGATCCGCGGCGAGGGCCGCGACGACGTGCGGCTGCTGGTGGCCTACGGGGACGACACGATCGTGCACGCCGGTTTCACCGACCTGCCCGAGCTGCTCGAGCCGGGCGACCTGCTGGCCGTCAACACCTCGGCGACCCTGCCCGCGGCGATCCCGCTGCGCGCGCCGGAGGCGGAGCTGCGCCTGCATCTCTCGTCGCCCGCCCGCGCTCGGGGCGAGGGCGTGTGGCTGGTCGAGCTGCGCCGCGGCGGCGAGCGCTACGACGGTGGCGACGAGGGTCAGGTGCTGCTCCTGCCGGGCGGCGGGACCGCCGCGCTGCTGGAGCGCGACCCGGACGGCCGGCTGTGGCTGGCGTCGCTGCACGTGCCGGGGTCGGTGCCGCACTACCTGGCGCGCCACGGCGAGCCGATCCGCTACGCGCACGCTCGTCGCGAGTGGCCGCTGGAGCGGTACCAAACCGTGTACGCCAACGCGGCCGGCAGCGCAGAGATGCCGAGCGCGGGGCGCGCCTTCACGCCGGAGCTGGTGACTCGGCTCGTGGCCGCCGGGGTCGACGTGGCGCCGCTGGTGCTGCACACCGGGGTCTCCTCGCTCGAGGCGGGGGAGACGCCGCACGCCGAGTGGTACCGGGTGCCCTCCTTCACCGCCGAGCGGGTCAACCTGGCGCGATCGCTCGGCGGACGTGCGATTGCGGTGGGCACGACCGCCGTGAGGGCGCTGGAGTCGGCGGCCGGCGAGGACGGCCGAGTGCGCGCGCGTGAGGGCTGGACCGACCTGGTGATCGCGCCGGACACGCCGATCAGGGCCGTCGACGGGCTGCTGTCCGGCTTCCACGACCGCGACTCCTCCCACATGGACATGCTGGCCGCGATCGCGGGACCGGCCCGGCTGGAGCGCTCCTACGAGGAGGCAACGACCGCGGGCTACCTGCGCCACGAGTTCGGCGACCTGCACCTGGTCCTGCCGTAGGCGCCGCTGGGCGCTACGCCGGACGCGTGCCGGTGAAGCAGAACTGGATGCAGGCGAAATACGACTCGCCGCGCTCGAGCAGGTCGCGCTGCTCATCAGCCCAGGCGGCGGCCTCCTCGGCCCCGATGCGCTCGCTCACGTAGTCGCCCATCAGTCCGGCGAGCGCGCCCGCGTAGGTCTCCTCGGTCACCTCGGTGGTGGCGAACGTGTGCCCCTCCATCTCGACGTCCTCGAACCCGGCGGCCCGCAGGGCGGCCGCGAGCCTGCGCGGCAGGTAGGGATCGTTGAGGTGGTCGTCCCACGCACGCATGACGCGCTCCATCCGGGCGGGGTCGTCGGAGTGCCACGAGAGCGTGCCCCAGTCGATGTCCCAGACCAGGACGCGACCGCCGGGGCGCACAGCGCGGCGCAGCTCGCCGAGCGCCGCCGGGATGTCGTCCACGTATTCGAGCACCTGCACCGAGAGCGCGCGATCGAACGCCTCCGAGTCGACCGGCAGGGCGGTCACGTCGCCCTCGTGGAAGCTGACGTTGGGCTGGCCGGCGCAGCGCTCCGCGGCGAGCGCGAGCATCGCGGGGCTGGCGTCCACGGCAACCACCGACCCCTCGGGTCCGACCCGGTCGAGCAGCTCGGAGGTGTAGAAGCCGGGACCGCAGCCCGCGTCGAGGATGCGCTCACCGGGGGCGGCCGCGAAGGTCTCGTGGACCAGCTCGCGCCGCCGGCGCATGTCGCGTCGACGGTAGGCCACCTCCATCTGCTTCGAGAGGTCCTCGTTGAAGTCGAGCTGGCTCACGGAGCTGAGGCTAACGCGTTCGATCTGCGGAGCCGGCGAGGAGCCCGGCAGGCAAGGAAGCAGGGCCGAAGGCTTGCTGAGCAAGCCGAGGCCCGATGACGCAGCCTGGCGATGCTCCGCAGCCGGCTCAGCCGATCGAGTCGACCATTTCGAGCTGAATCAGGCGGTTCAGCTCGACGGCGTACTCCATCGGCAGCTCCTTCGTGACCGGCTCGATGAAGCCGTTCACGATCATCGCCGCCGCCTCCTCTTCGGAGAGGCCGCGCGACTGCAGGTAGAAGAGCTGCTCGTCGGAGATCTTGCCGACCACGGCCTCGTGGGCCACGGTCACGTGCGGGTTCTGGATCTGGATGTCGGGCCAGGTGTCGGAGCGCGAGCGGTCGTCCATCATCAGACCGTCGCACTGCACGCGGGCCTTGGAGCCCTGCGAGTTGTGGCCCATGCGGACGAGGCCGCGGTAGCCCATGATCCCGCCGTCCTTGGAGATCGACTTGGCGAGGATGTTCGAGTTCGTGTTGGGCGCGAGGTGGACGACCTTGGCGCCGGTGTCCTTCCACACGTCGCCGCTCGCCACGCCGACGTTGAGGTGGTCGGCACGGGCGCCCTCTCCGATGAGGAACGAGCCGGGGTAGAGCATGACCTTCTTGGCTCCCATCGAGCCTCCGACCCATTCCACGGTGCCGTGTGCCTCGACGATGGCGCGCTTGGTGTTGAGGTTGAAGACGTCCTTCGACCAGTTCTGCACGGTCGTGTAGCGCGCCTTGGCGCCTTCCTTGACGAAGATCTCGACGACGGCGGAGTGCATCGAGTTGACCGAGTAGGTCTGGGCCGTGCAGCCCTCGATGTAGTTCACCTCGGAGCCTTCGTCGGCGATGATCAGCGTGTGCTCGAAGGTGCCCTCGTTGGCGCCCTCCATGCGGAAGTACGCCTGCAGCGGCAGGTCGACCTTCACGTCCTTCGGCACGTACAGGAACGAGCCGCCCGACCAGACCGCGCCGTGCAGCGCCGAGAACTTGTTGTCCTGCGGCGGCACGCACTTGTTCATGAAGTGCTCGCGCACCAGGTCCTCGTGCTCGATGACCGCGGTGTCCATCGCGCAGAAGATGATTCCCTGGTCCGCGTACTCCTTCTTGAGCCCCTCGTAGAAGGGCTCCTGGCGCCAGACGCCGACGACGCCGGCGAGATGCTCGCGCTCGGCCTGCGGGATGCCGAGCTTCTCGAAGGTCTGCTTCTGCTCCTCCGGAACGTCGTCCCAGGAGTCGTAGCGGCCGGCCTCGGGCGGGGAGTAGAGCACGAGCTCCGACAGATCGAGGTCGGACAGGTCGACGCCCCACGTGGGGATCGGCTTGCGCTCGAAGATCTCGTACGACTTGATCCGCTTCTCGCGCATCCAGTCAGGCTCGCCCTTGATCTTGGAGAGCTCCGCGATCACTTCGCGGGAAACGCCCTTCTGCACGACGAGCTGTCCCTGCTCGTTCTCCTTGATCGGGCTGGGCTTTGCGATGCGGGTCTTGTCTGTGGCGGCCATCGACCTTCAGTCTAGCGCTCCGGGAGGCTTTCCCTACCTGGCAGGTCGGACTTATGTGCGACCTGCAACGACCCTCGGATACGCTCGCGGCGAATGCTCGTCGGCGTCCTCGCAGCGGTGGCGCTGGTAGTGCCACCGCCTCAGCCCGCAAAGCCGCTCACGATCCCGGCTCTGCGCGAGTGGCACGCCGCGCCCGGAGCGTTCCACCTGGGCGCGTCGAGCCAGGTGGTCGGCACCGGCCGGGAGGCGGCCATGCTCGGTCGCGCGCTGAAGCGGCCGGTGGTGGTGGCCGGTGTGCCAGCGCCCGGCGACATCGAGGTCGTGCGCGGCTCCGCCGTCCGCGGGCTCGGACGCGAGGGCTACAGCCTGGACGTGGGCAACACCTTGCGCATCGAGGCGCGCACCGCCGCCGGTGCGTTCTACGGGACGCGGACCGTGCTCCAGCTGTTGAGGCGCGGGCGGCGCATACCCGCGGGCCGCGCGCGCGACTGGCCACGCTACCCCGAGCGCGGGTTGATGATCGACAACGGCAGGCGCTACTTCAGCCCGGCGTGGCTCAAGGCCCGGATCCGCGAGCTCGCCTACCTCAAGCTCAACCAGCTGCACCTGCATTTCTCGGACAACGAGGGCTTTCGGATCGAGAGTGAGAGCCATCCGGAGATCGTGTCGCCGCGGCACCTGACCAAGCGCCAGGTGCGCGGGATCGTCGAGTACGCACGCCGCCGCCACGTGCGCGTGATCGGCGAGCTCGACATGCCCGGGCACCTGCGCACGGCGCTGGCGAAGCACCCTGAGCTGCGGCTGCCCGGCTCGACGGACGCGCTCGACATCTCGCTGCCGGCGGCGCGCCGCTTCTGCCGGGAGCTGATCCTCGAGTACCTGGACCTGTTCCCCGGCCGCTACTGGCACGCCGGCGCGGACGAGTACCAGGGGGCGACGGGCGCCGCCTACATCGACTTCATCAACTGGATGGCCCGCCTGGTGCGCGCGCACGGACGCACCCTGCGTGTGTGGAACGACGGGCTCGCGGCCGAGGGCCTGCGCCGCGACGTGGTCGTGGAGTGGTGGGCCGACCACACGGGTCCAAGTCCGCGCGCACTGCTGGCGCGCGGCCACCGCGTGCTCAACGCCGGCTGGTTCCCGACCTACTACCTCGCGGGCGGGCCGCTGTCGGCGGTGCAGCCCTCGGTGCGCGCCGCCTACGAGAGCTGGGAAGTGAACCTGTTCGGGGGGCTGGCGCTCAACTTGCCGACGCCGCCGAACCCCCTTCAGCCACTCCCCGCCCGCAGCCGCAGGGTGCTGGGGTCGGAGCTGCACGTGTGGAACGACGTCCCGTTCACGAAGACCCGGGCCGAGATCGCGCGCGGCATCGCGCCGCGCCTGCGGGTGCTCGCTCAGAAGACGTGGGACAGCCCGGCGCCGGCGCGCAGCTACGCGGGCTTCCAGCAGCTCTGGAATAGGGTCCGCCCATGAAGCTCTACGTGTGCTGGGGAACCTTCCAGACGCCTCGCCCGGGCGGCCACCCGTGCCACAACGCCCACGCGGCGCTCGTCGAAGCGGGCTGGCACCCGGAGGTGCAGAAAACCTACGGCTGGGGAGCGCTGGGCAACGCGCTCAACCCGACCCGCAAGCCGGTCCGCGAGCTGACCGGGGAGAACTGGGTGCCGGTGCTGGTCACCGACGAGGACGAGCTGATCCCGGGCTCGCACGAGATCATCGAGTGGGCGAAGGCGAACCCGGCGACGGCGTCGGACCGGGCCGTCTAGCCGGGGGGCGGGTGCACCGCGCGGGTCGGCCGGCGCGTGGGCCGGTGCGGAGCGCGTGTCGAGTTGTGCTCCATATGCGTCGGTAACTCGACACGCATCGGGCGTCGCGGGGCGGGTGGGGCACATCCGTGTGCTGTCGGGCGAGTGACAACTCCCACCCGCCGTGCAGCGACGGGGGTGGGCGCGCTTTCGCCGCAGCGCCCTAGCCGAAACCGGCCAGCGTGCCACGGGGGTCCGGGGGCGCGAGCCCCGGCTGCAATCACTCGGGCCAGGAGGCGTCGCCGGTCGTCGCGCCGCGCATCACCTTCAGGCTCAGCAGGGCGCATTTGCGGCGCGTGGGGGAGATGTCGATGCCGAGCTGGTCGATGACCCAGTCGGCGCCGAGCTTGCGCACCTCCTCGAGCGGCATGCCGACCAGCTCCTCCGAGGTGATCGACGCTGCCGCCTGCGAGATCGCGCAGCCGTGGCCGTGGAAGCGCAGCTCGGCGACCTTGTCGTCGACGACGACGATGTGCACGCCCAGCTCGTCCCCGCACAGCGGGTTGTGGTCGTGCCACTGGAGGTCGTGCGGGTCCAGCTCGCCGAAGTTCCTCGGGTTCTTGTAGTGGTCGAGGATGTAGTCGCGGTAGAGGGCATCCATCAGAGCTCGAACACCTCGCGGGCGCTGCCGAGCGCGTGTACCAGCCGGTCCACGTCCTCGCGCACGTTGTAGACGTGGAACGACGCCCGCGCGGTCGCGCCCACGCCGAGGCAGCGCATCAGCGGCTGCGCGCAGTGGTGTCCGGCGCGCACGCAGACGGCCTCGCGGTCGCACAGCTCCGCGATGTCGTGCGGGTGCATCCCCTCGATCGTGAACGGCACGACCCCGCCGCGTCGGTCGGGACTGTCCGGGCCGTACAGGGTGATCCCGTGCACCTCCGGCAGGCGCTCCAGCGCGTACGCGGTCAGGTCGCGCTCGTGCTCGCGCACGTGCTCCATGCCGATCTCGCCGAGGTAGTCGATCGCGACGCCCAGTCCGATCGCCTCGGCGATCGCGTTCGTGCCCGCCTCGAACTTCCAGGGCAGCTCGTTCCAGGTTGAGTGCTCGCGCTCCACGCGCGAGATCATGTGCCCGCCGCCGAGGAAGGGCCGCATCTCCGCCAGCAGCTCGCGGCGGCCGTGCAGCATTCCGACCGTCGGTCCGAGCGCCTTGTGTCCGGTCCAGGCGTAGAAGTCGGCGTCGATCGCGGTCAGGTCGACCGGCAGCTGTGGCACGGCCTGCGCGCCGTCGATCACCGTGACCGCCCCGGCGGCGCGGGCGCGCCGCGCGATCTCCTCGACCGGGTTGATCGTGCCGAGCACGTTCGACACGTGCGCGACCGCGACCAGCTTCACGCGACCCTCCGCGAGCACGGCATCGAGCTCGTCGAGCGACAGCTCGCCCGAGTCGCCGACCGACAGGTAGCGCAGCCGCGCCCCGGTCTCCTCGCAGAGCAGCTGCCACGGCACGATGTTGGAGTGGTGCTCCATCTCCGTGATCAGCACCTCGTCGCCTGCGCCCACGTTGCTCCGGCCCCACGCGTAGGCCACCAGGTTGATCGACTCGGTCGCGTTGCGGGTGAAGATCGAGCAGGCGGACTCCCAGCCCACGAACGCCGCGATGCGTTCGCGCGCCCCCTCGAACAGCTCGGTGGCTTCGCGGCCGAGCTCGTAGACGCCGCGGTGGACGGTGCCGTACGAGTGCGAGTAGAACTGCTCCATCGCCTCGATCACCGCGCGCGGCTTCTGGGCGCTCGCGGCCGAGTCCAAGTAGACGAGCGGGTGCCCGTTGAACTCGCGCTCGAGCACCGGGAAGTCGGCGCGCACCTCCGCGAGCGGTTTGGTGGCTACGGCCATCAAACGGCCTCCGCGCGCTCCCCGATGAACTCGCGCACCTGGTCCTCCGCGCCCTTGAGCTTCTCGGCGATGCGACGCCGCACGAGCTCCTCGAGCCCCGGGTCCTCGAGTCGCTGAACGACCTCCTCGAAGTAGCCCTCCACCAGCACGCGCACCGCCTCGGCGCGCGGGAGGCCGCGGCTCATCATGTAGAAGATCTGCTCCTCGTCGAGCTCGCCGACGGTGCCGCCGTGCGAGGCCTTGACGTTGTCCACCTCCACGATCAGCGACGGGATCGCGTCGCCGCGCGCCTTGGGCGAGAGCAGCATCTGGTGGGTCTGCAGGTAGGTGTCGACCTCGGGCGCCTTCGGCAGGATGTGGATCAGGCCCTCGTACGAGGCGCGCGACTCGCCGGTCAGCACGCCCTTCCAGACGGTGTCGCCCGTGGTGTGGCCCGCCTCGTGGCGGTCGGAGGTGAACAGGTCGAGGTGCTCGTCGCGCTCGGTGAAGTAGAGGCCCGTGTGCTTCATGTCCGAGCCTTCCTCGGCGGTGATGATGTCGAGCGTCTGCTTGGTCAGCCGGCCGCCGAGGTGGACGGGCACCCACTTCACCCGCGCGTCCCGGCGGATCTCCACGCGGCGCGTGGACAGATCGTAGATCTCTCCGCGACCCCAGTCCTGGTAGTGCGCGAGGTCGACCTGCGCGCCGGGCAGGGCATACAGCTCGAACGCGCCAGAGTGGAGCGCCTGGCCTTCGAAGTCGGGCGCGCGGAAGTACTCGCGGATCTTCACCTCGGCGTGCTCGCCAACGACCGCGAGCGTGTGCGCCCACTGCGCCGTGCCGGGCTCGTCGATCAGCCAGACCACCTGAATCGGATGCTCCACCTGCACGTCCTTGGGGACGTGGATGAAGATGCCGCCTGTCCAGAACGCGGCCGTGCCTGCCGCGAACTTGCTCTCGCTGAGGGGGAGGCGCTTGGCGAAGTGCTCGCGCACGAGCTCCTCGTGCTCCTCGACCGCCTGCTCGAGCGGCATGACGACGATGCGGTCGTCGGCGACCTCGGTGTGCACCACGGTCGCTCCGCGCTGCACGATCAGCGCCGCGTGCTGCTCGTCGCCGAGGTCGAGCTGGGGCAGCCCCTGCTCGTAGCGCTTCGGCTCGAGGGCGTCGAGGTCCAGCCCGCGCAGCGTCGTGGTCCAGAAGCCCGAGCGGCGCCAGGTCGGCACGGGGTCGGCCTCGTAGGCGGCGAGCGCCTCGCGCCTGCGCTCCTCCACGAACTCAGCCGGCACTCCCGGCCACCTCCTCGCGCACGAACTCGTACCCCTTCTCCTCGAGCTCGTCGGCGAGCTCGGCGCCGCCCTCGCGGACGATCCGGCCGTCGAGCATGATGTGCACGAAGTCCGGGCGCACGTAGCTGAGGATGCGCGTGTAGTGCGTGATGATCAGGAAGCCGCGCTCGTCGTTGCGCATGGCGTTCACGCCGTCGGACACGATTCGCAGCGCGTCGATGTCGAGCCCCGAGTCGGTCTCGTCGAGCACCGCGAAGGCCGGCTGGAGCATCGCGAGCTGGAGGATCTCGGCACGCTTCTTCTCGCCGCCCGAGAAGCCCTCGTTGAGGTAGCGCTTGGTGAAGTCGCCGGAGATCTTGAGCAGGTCGACGTTCTTCCGCAGCAGCGCGCCGAACTCCTTGACCTTGATCGGCTCCTCGCGCCCGGCGTTGACCGCCATGCGCAGGAAGTTCGCGACCGAGACCCCGGGGATGGTGGCCGGGTACTGGAAGGCCAGGAACAGGCCCGCGCGGGCCCGCTCGTCGGGATCGGCCTCGGTCAGGTCCTCCCCTTCGAGCAGGATGCGGCCCTCGGTGACCTCGTAGGTCGGGTTGCCCATGAGCGTGTTCGCGAGCGTGGACTTGCCCGAGCCGTTGGGGCCCATCAGCGCGTGGGTCTCCCCGCGCTTCACGGTCAGGTCGACGCCGTGGAGGATCTCGCGGTCCTCGGTGCGGACGTGCAGGTTCTGGATCTCAAGCAATTGCCTTCTCAGCCTTCCTCAGTGGCTGGACGAGGTCGTCCAGCGTCATCTCGTTCAGGGTTCGGACGATGGACCCCTGTACCCGGGTCCAGAGCAGCTTGGTGGGACACGGTTCGGCTCCCTCACGGGCACAGGTCAGCACGCCGTCCGCGTCTGCGGTGATGCACTCGATCGGAGCGATGTCGCCCTCGAGCGCCGACACCACCTCCGCCATCGTGATGTCGGCCGCGGGACGGGCGAGCGTGTAGCCCCCGCGCGCGCCGCGCCGGGAGTCCACCAACTCCGCCTTGCGCAGGCGCTGCACCAGGTGCTCCAGGTACGCCAGCGGCAGCCCCTCGGCATCCGCGATCGAGCCGAGGCTGATCGGCTGGCTGCCGTCGTGCCGCGCGAGGTACGTCATCACGCGGATGCCGTATTCGGCTTTGGTCGAGAACATCATCGTCGCCAAATCCTACCTATCGGGTAGGAGAAGCCGAGCTACTCGGAGGCCAGCAGCCTGAGGTCGTGCGCCAGCGCCTCCGGCGTCGCCTGGTCGCCCGGGAAGCCGATCCGCTGGAAGCCGCGCTTGTCGACGAGGGTGAAGCGCGCCTGGTGCTCCTGCGAGATCGACTGCGGCCGGATGAAGAAGCCCTTCCAGAGCGGCCGCAGCTGCGCGCGGCTGCCGAGCACGAAGTCGATCCGCCCGAGGGCGCGCTGCTTGGCGAGGAACACACGCGCGCGCTCGGGCGTGTCGCGCGGCGGGTCGACCGCGACCGCGAGCGCGGGCACGTCCTCGCCGAGGTCGTCGAGGGCGCCGCGCACGGTCTGCGCCGAGGCGGGGCAGGTGTCCTCGCAGGTCGTGTAGAGGAACGTCACGATCACCGGACGCCCCCGCAGGGAGCGCATGGAGACCCGGTTGCCGTCCTGGTCGCGTAGGACGAAATCGGGCGCGGGCACCCCCGCGGGCATCACGGCGCCTTCGAAGCCGGTGCCGGACTCCGCCTCGTCGCCCGAGTCCGCCGCCAGCACGACCGCTCCGAGGGCGAACACCGCCACCAGGAACAGGGCGATCAGGACGCGCGCGTGCACCCCGCTCAGGCTAGTGTCCGGCCGCGGACATGGACGAACGCACCGTGACGGTCAGCTGGAGCGACCCGGCCGAGCTCGCCGGGAGCGCGCCCTCCATGAGCGGGCTCGAGTTCCTGCGCGCGATCATCGCCGGTGACCTGCCGCCGGCGCCGATCCAGTCACTGCTCGGCTTCGTGCTCGAGGAGGCCGACGAGGGCCGGGCCGTGTTCTCGATCGAGCCGGGGGAGCGGCACTACAACCCGATCGGCAGCGTCCACGGCGGCGTGGCCGCCACGCTGCTCGACAGCGCCTTGGGCGCCGCCGTCCACTCCACGCTGCCGCAGGGGTCCGGCTACGCCACGCTCGAGGTCAAGTTCAACCTGGTCCGGGCGATCACGGCGGAGACCGGGCGCGCGCTCGCGGAGGGGCGCGTGATCCATCGGGGCAGGACCGTCGCCACCTCCGAGGCCAGCCTGCGCACCGCGGACGGCACGCTGCTCGCCCACGGCACCTCGACCTGCCTGATCCGGTAAGCGGACCTGCGCACGCGGCCGAGCCGCGCTTCGGGCTAGGGCTCGACCAGCCCTCGCCGGATCGCGTACCGCACCAGCTCCACGCGGTCGCGCATCTCGAGCTTTGCGAGCAGGTTGGCGCGGTGCGACTCCACGGTCTTCTGCGAGACCTTCAGCGTCTCCGCGATCTGGCGGTTGGTGTACGCCTCGGCGATCAGCTTGACCACCTCCAGCTCGCGTGGGGTGAGGGGGTCGTCCGGCTCGGCGCGGCCGCCCTCGAGCCAGTCGTCCATGAGCTCGCGCTGCGAGTCGCTCGACAGGAACGGCCGACCCCCCGCCACAGTGCGCAGAGCGCCGATCAGATCGGTGTCGGCGGCTCGCTTGAGCACGTAGCCGGAGGCGCCCGAGGCGAGCCCCTCGAGGAAGTAGCGGTCATCGTCGTGCATCGAGAGCAGCAGCACGCGCGTGCCGGGCACGTGCGAGCGGATCTCGCGGGCGGCCTGGAGGCCGGTCATCCTCGGCATCGAGACGTCGAGCACCGCCACGTCGGGGCGGTGGACCTGGCTGGACTCCAACGCCGCAACCCCGTCGTGAGCCTCGGCCACGACCTCCATGTCGAGTTGGCGGTCGATCAGCATGCGCAGGCCGGAGCGCACGATCCCATGGTCGTCCGCGATCAGCACCCGGATCACTGCGGCACCCTCAAGGTGATCGTGGTCCCGCCGCCCGGCGCCGAGCGCACGTCCAGCTCCCCGCCGACCAGCCGGGCGCGCTCGGCCATGCCGATCAGCCCGAGCCCCCCCGTGTGGCCCTCCTGGGTGCCGCGCGTGGCCGTGCTCGGGTCGAACCCGCTGCCGTCGTCGCGCACCCTCAGCTCCGCGTCGCCGCCCTGCTCCTCCAGCTCCAGCTCCACGACCGTCGCGCCCGCGTGGCGCGTGACGTTCGTGAGCGCCTCCTGGGCCACGCGGTAGATCGCCGTCTGGACGACGTCGGGGAGGGTGTCGGGATCGCCGTCCGTGCCTAGCCGCACCTCGATGCCGGTGCGGGCCGAGAAGCGCTTGAGCTGAGTCTCCACTGCCGGGACCAGCCCGTGGTCGTCCAGCGCCGAGGGGCGCAGCTGCCGAGCGAGGTTGAGCAGCTCGTCCATCGCCTGGTTGACCAGCCGCTTCAGCTCCGCGACCTCCGGAGCCCGCTCTGGCGGCGTGTCCTGCGCCAGCGCCTCCAGCCGCAGCAGGATCGCCGTGAGCGCCTGGTTGACCTCGTCATGGAGGTCGCGCGCGAGGCGACGGCGTTCCTCCTCCTGGGCGCGCATCGCGAGCTGGCCGGAGCGCCGGCGCTCCTCCTCGATGCGCTCGAGCAGCCCGCTGAACGAGCTCGCCAGGCGGTCGATCTCCTCGACCGGGTCGTCGCGTCGCAACTCCAGCGGCGACGGCTCCGCGGGGTCGATCGCCTCGATCTGGTCGATCAGGCGCTCGAGCGGCCGGAAGCGGCGCTGCAGCATCCAGAGGTTGGTGCACAGCGTCAGCACGATCGCCAGCGCCAGGATCAGCAGCTCCCAGCGCTCGTCGCTGTCACCGAGGTCCAGGCCGGCCGCCACGCTCGCGGCGAGCAGCGTCAGCGCGAACAGGACGACGTTCGCCGCGACAATCTGGCCGATGAGTGAGTCGTCGCGGCGTGTCATGCGTGGTCTATCCATGATCGGAATGCGCCAGGTAGGGACAAATGGGGTCTCCACCCCATATCGGCAAACAGCCCCGGCGTCGAAACTGCTGATGAGGCTTCGATCAGGCAGGCAACTGCACTCGGGGCTTCCGCACTGAATCAACTAGGTCTGGGTCTTTGTCGGGGCGTCCTTTGGGGGCGCCCCGGCTCGTTAGAGGGATGGCAGCTGGGGGCTCCCACCCCCAGGCCCCCGTGGCACCTGGCCGGCTGGCCAGGGCGCCAGGGGGTTCCTGACGAAACGGGTCTATAGGTCACGTTTCGTGCGGGACCCCTACAGCGGCCCGTCCCAGGCCCCCGCTTTCGCGGCGGGAAGCGCGCCCAGCTTCGCCGCTGCGACCTGGTGGGCGTGTTGGGTCGCCTCGCCGGGAAAATATGTGCGCCACTCGCGCGCGAAGCTCGTGGGCGTGTCGAGTTTCCGACTCATAAGGGGCACAACTCGACACGCGCTCGCCTCGCGCCTCCACGGCGCTACACTTTCTGAAGTATCAATCCCCACCCGGTTTAAGAGGTTTTCTGAGATGGCTTCGGGCGCAGAAGTGCTCCGCAAGATCAAGGAGCAGATCGAGGAAGTTGATCCCAAGGACGTCCACGATCTGAGCCAGAACGGCAACGGGAACGCTCCCGTGATCGTCGACGTGCGCGAGCAGCACGAGTTCGAGGAGTCGCACCTGCCGGGCGCCGTGCACGTGCCGCGCGGCCATCTCGAGTCGCGCATCGAGGGCGCGGTCAGCGACCGCTCCAAGCGCGTCGTCCTCTACTGCGCCTCCGGCAACCGGTCCGCCTTCGCAGCGCACACGCTCCAGGACCTGCTCGGGTACGAGGACGTCGCGTCGATGCGCGGTGGCATCACCCTGTGGAAGGACCGCGGCTATGACGTCGAGGTCCCGCGGGCCCTCACCGGCGAGCAGCGTGAGCGCTACTCGCGCCACCTGCTGGTTCCCGAGATCGGCCTCGAGGGCCAGATGAAGCTGCTCGACGCCAGGGTGCTCCTGCTCGGCGCGGGCGGCCTCGGCTCGCCCGCCGCGCTCTACCTCGCCGCGGCCGGCGTCGGCACGATCGGCATCGTCGACAACGACGTCGTCGACCTCTCCAACCTCCAGCGGCAGGTCGCCCACTCGAACGACCGCATCGGCGTACCCAAGGTCGACTCCGCCGAGATCGCCATCCACGAGATCAACCCCGACGTCAACGTCGAGAAGCACGCGGTCCGGCTCGGCGCCGACAACATCATGGAGATCGCCGAGGGCTACGACGTGATCGTCGACGGCCTCGACAACTTCCCCACGCGCTACCTCCTCAACGACGCGAGCGTGCGCCTGCGGATCCCGGTGGTGTCGGCCTCGATCCTCGGGTTCGAGGGCCAGCTGTCGGTCTTCCACCCCTACGAGGGCCCCTGCTACCGCTGCCTCTACCCGACCCCGCCACCGGCCGAGCTGGCCCCTTCCTGCGGCGCCGCCGGCGTGCTCGGCGTGCTGCCCGGCGTGATGGGGCTGCTCCAGTCGGTCGAGGTGATCAAGCTGATCACCGGCGCTGGCGACACGATGGCCGGGCGCCTGCTGCTCTACGACGCGCTCGGCACCACGTTCACCGAGCTGAAGGTGCGGCGTGACCCCGACTGCCCGATCTGCTCGCGGGACCCCGACTCGATCTCCGACGACGAGATGGGCGTCTTCCCGGACTACGAATTGTTCTGCGCCGGCGCCGGCTAGCGGTTAGTCTGCCCGCCGCATGAGCACCGTCAAGATCCCCCCGGTCCTGCGCGCCTCGACGGGCGGCGCCAAGGAGGTCGAGGCCTCCGGCGCGAACGTCGGCGACGTGCTGCGCTCGCTGGCCGACCAGCACCCCGCCACCGAGTCGCAGCTGTTCTCGGAGGAGGGCGAGCTCAACCGGTACGTCAACGTCTACCTCAACGACGAGGACGTGCGCGTGCTCGACGGACTGGGCACCGGCGTGTCGGACTCCGACACGATCGTGATCCTGCCGGCGATGGCCGGCGGCGCCCGCTGATCCGGCCGGCGACCGCCGCCGACGCGGGCGCGATCGCCCGCAACTGGGACCGCTCGGCGCGCGATGGCTTCGCGGCGCTGCTGCCCGACGGGCACCCGTTTCCCGCCTTCGACCCCCAGCGCTTCCACGAGCTGCTCGCCGACGACGGGGTGATGACGGCAGTGGCGGAGGACGAGGGAGCGCTGCTCGGACACTCGAGCTTCGGCGCGACCCGCGACCCCGACGTCGGCCCCGAGGTCGGCGAGGTGCGCAGCTTCTTCGTAGCGCCCACGAGCTGGCGCCGCGGCGTGGGGACGGCGCTGATGCGGTACGCGCTCGCCGACCTGCATGAGCGGGGCTACACCGTGGCGACCGTCTGGTCGTTCGCCGCCAACGAGCGCGCCAACGCCTTCTACGCGGCGCACGGCTTCAGCCCCGACGGCACCGAGCGCGAAGAGGAGATCTGGGCCGACCAGCTCGAGGTGCGGCTGCGGCGATCGCTGCCGTAGGCTGGCGCGCGTGCGTGTGGAGAACCTGCAGCGCGTGGAGCCCTTCACCACCCTCGACGGCTCCGAGATCCGCGAGGTGGCCGGACCGCCGACGGGCAACGCGGAGAACCAGAGCCTGGCCGAGGCGACCGTGCCGGCCGGCGGCGAGACGATCGAGCACTTCCACAAGGTCACCGAGGAGATCTACTTCTTCACGCACGGGAGCGGGCGCCTGCGCCTGGGCGACGAGGAGCGCGACGTAGGCCCGGGCGACACGGTCGTGATCGCGCCGGGCGTGCGGCACAAGCTGTGGGCCACCGGGGCCGAGCCGCTGCGCCTCCTGTGCTGCTGCGCGCCCGCGTATTCGGACGCGGACACGGTCCTCACCTGAGACGAGGATGCTGAGCCGTTACTGAGTAGTTCGACCGACGCTTCGGATATTTTCTTCGCGTGCCAGCTTCGCTCGAGGCGGCCGCCGTGCTCGGAGTCCTGGTGGTACCGGGGTTGTGCTTGCTGCGGGGCTACTACCGGAGTCGTGCGCACGCCCTCCCCAGCCGGGACCTGTACGCGCTCGCCCAGGCGCTAGTACTCAGCCTTGCCTGGTTACCTGTTCTGTGGGTGTTGGGCGGCAGCAGCGTCGTCGATTGGACCGTGGACGACAGTCTCGATCAGCATCAGTTGGACTTCCTCAGCATCGTTGTGGGAAACCTCGTGCTCGCCCTGGTGGCAGGCGCGGTCATCGGCAGAATCGTGGCCGCCATTGGCGAGGAAACCGGCCTGGCGAGATCGCTGGCGTGGACTGGGATCTTCGAGCCACCAACAGCCTGGGACGCGGCGTGGCGCTTCGCGTCTACCGCTGCCTGGGCCGCGGTAGAGATCCGCTTGAAGAACGGCGACCAGTTCAACGTCCTGTTCGACGCTGGGTCCGTGGTGGGGCTCTCACCCGCCCCTCGCCAGTTGTTCTTCGACACGGAGTATCGTTGGGAGGGAGATGACGTTGCCGTCCAAGAACACGAAGGCATCTACATCGACGCCTCGGAAGTCGTCTCAGTCCGATTCGAGCACATCGAAGGTGCTGCCTAGTCGTACGGGGAACGTCCGAGGACGAGGAAACGCGCCCCGAAACACGCGCGATCTCAATCGCGCCTTCGGCCGCTCGACCTAGTCCAGTCACGCGCGTCGTCGGCCGCGCCGGTCGTCGACGTCATTCTGCGGCCGCCCGGAAGTAGACAAGGCTATACTTTCTGAAGCCTTGGAGCCGCGGCTTGACAACCGGCCGTGCGGGGGAAAGTACGGCGACATCGTCCAGGCGATCGGCAACACGCCGCTCGTCGAGCTGCGCCGGCTCACCCCCAAGCCTGACGTACGCATCTACGCCAAGCTCGAGAGCTACAACCCGACCGGCTCGGTCAAGGACCGCGTTGCGCGCTCGCTGATCGAGCGGGCCGAGGACGAGGGCCTGATCGCCCCAGGCCAGACGATCCTCGAGCCGACGTCGGGCAACACCGGCATCTCCCTGGCGATGATCTGCTCGCGCAAGGGGTACCCGCTCACGGTCGTGATGCCCGACAACGTGACCCAGGAGCGCACTCAGCTGCTGCGGATGTATGGCGCCGAGATCATCTACTCCCCCGGCGAGCAGGGGTCCAACGGCGCCGTGGCGATGGCGCTCGACCTGGCCCAGGCCGACGCCTCGTACTACATGCCCTACCAGTACGGCAACCAGGCCAACCCGGACGCCCACTACAACGGGACGGCCGTCGAGATCCTCGAGGAGCTCGACAGCGTGGAGGCGTTCGTGGGCGGGCTCGGGACCGGTGGCACGCTGATGGGCAACGCCCGCCGCCTCAAGGAGGAGAACGAGGAGACGCTGGTGGTGGCGGCCGAGCCGCTCCAGGGCGAGCTTGTCCAGGGCCTGCGCTCGCTCGAGGACGGCTACATCCCGCCGATCATCGACCTGTCGCTGCTCGACCGCAAGATCTTCGTCTCCAACCGCGACGCGATCGTCTGGACCAAGCGGCTGCTCGACGAGGAAGGGCTGTTCCTCGGCGTGTCGAGCGGGGCGATCGCGGCAATCGCCGTGCGTGTCGCGGCCGAGTTGGACGAGGGCAACGTCGTGTTCGTGGCCCCGGACGACGGGTGGAAGTACCTCAGCTCGGGCGTCTACTCGAAGACGATCGAGCAGCTCGAGGCCGAGGGCGTCCTCGAGTCCGGCAGCTTCTGGTAAATCCGGCGCCTACGGGACCGGCTTGGCGGCGACGGGCTTGTCGTCCACGTCGTCCGCGTACTGATCGTCGTCATCGTCGTCGCCGAAGCCCGACAGCGACTCCTTCAGCTCGCGCACCCCGCGTCCCACGGAGCGAGCGGCCTCGGGCAGGCGCTGCGGTCCGAGCACGAGCAGCGCGACGACCAGGATCACCATGAGCTCGAGCGGCCCGGGCGCTGAGATGAAGCCGGTCACGAACATCAGCGTACTCCCTCCGGACCGGTCGGCACACAAACTGTTCGCATAGCCGGGGTGAGCGGGGGGTCAAGCTCCGCGATCGCGTCCGCGCCGAGCCTGCGCGCCCGCGCCAGCTGGCGCACCACCACGCGGTAGGCCGGCCGCGCCTCGCCGTCGGCGCGCAGCCAGCCCGAGTCCCAGGCGCGCGGGTTGCAGCTGGCCTGCCACTGGTACGCGTACAGCCGCGTGATCCGGCGCGACCGACGGGCGAAGGCGAACATCCGGCGGGTTGCGTCCGCGGCGCGATCCTCGTCGTACCCGGAGTAGCGCCGCGACCGCACCACGCCGGCGGTCTCGGTTATCCAGAGCCTGCCGCGCGTCATGCCGAGCACGGTCCGGGTCCCCGACGCTCGCCAGCTGCGCGGACGATTGACGTCGATGTAGTTGTGCATCGACCACAGTCGCGGCCGGCCGCGCAGATGCGCGCGGTACTTCTGCAGCCAGCGGACCAGGTGGCTCCAGTCGAGCACGTCGCCGGCCGCCACGTTGCACCGGCGGCACGCTCGGCGCATCGCGTTGTAGAAGCCGGCTGCCTTCTTCGGGTGGCGGAACGTGGGCTGCGACGAGTGGTTCGCCTCGTTCCACGGGTTGAAGTCGCGGATCGTGGGATAGCGCGCCCGAAACGCGCGGACGCAGCGCAGGTACGTGCCGTAGGAGGGCAGCTTCCAGCGTTGCCCAGGACGCGGGCTGAAGGAGAACGCGATCAGCGGGCGGGCGCCCACGCGCCGGGCGCCGGCGAGCCAGGCGTCCACGTAGGCCAGGTCGGGGCCCGGGCGGCACGCGACGTCGTAGGAGGTCACGAGCCGCACGTGCTCGAGCCCGAGGGCGGCGAAGCGCGGGTCGTCGAAGATGCGCGGCTGCTGCTCGCCGATGCCGAGCTCGAAGTGCCACGCGGCTTGGGCGGCCGGGGCGAGCGCGCAGAACAGCCCGAGCATGAGGAGCGTGCGGCGCATCCGCCGCTCCTAACCACCGCCGGTGGCGGTAGTTGCGCTAGAGCAGGGCCCCACCGAGCACCTGGCGCAGTGCCACTTCGTGCTGGGCGCCGCAGGCCATGATCGAGCCGAGCGGCTGCAGCAGCCGGTCGTTGCGGAGGCTGGTCAGCACACCCTCGTACGCCAGGACCGTCTGGAGCTCCAGCCGCAGCGCCGACCGCGCGAAGGCTCGGCGGCTGGTGAACGCGAGCTCGTCCTTCGCCGGCGGCGCAGTGGCCTGAGGCCCGCGCGCGCTCAGCGTCTGCTCGAGCGCTCGCACGTGCTCGCGCTCGTGGCCGAGCAGCAGCCTGCCGAGCGCGGGGTCGATCGCCTCGCGGGCGAGGGCGGCGTCGTACGCCGCCTCGAGCCGGCGCTCGAGCCCGAGCAGGCGCTCGAGTTGCTCCGCGTCGGAGGGCGTGGCCGCGCCGGCCGGGCGGGCCAGCGCGAGCGATGCCGCCGCGGCGCCGACCAGCAGCTGACGACGGCTTTCGCTCACAGCGTCCCCGTGACGAACGGCTGGGGCGCGGCCGGGCCGCCCGCCAGCACGTGCACCACACCGAGGTCCTCCGCCTCCTGGGCGGCGATCTCCGCAGCCGCCCGGCGCTGGTCCTCGTCGGGCAGGGACCGCAGCGCGTCGAGGTACGCCCTCAGCAGCCGTTCCTCGAGGTCGCGGGCGAAGTGCAGCGCGTCGGCCTCGGAGCCCAGGCGCGGGAACAGTCCCGCGTACTCGGCGGCGGAGCGCGCCTGGGGCGGGGTCCCACCGAGCCGGCGGACCAGGCCCGCCATGCGCGCCGCGTGGGCCCGCTCGCGCTGCCGGATGGCGCGCGCGTAGCGGCGCGCGTCGCCGCTCAACACGTCGCCGATCGCCGCCCACGCCGCGATGCCGGCGTGCTCGAGCGCGACGATCGAGTTCAGCAGGCCCGCGCCTGATCCGGCCTGTGGCCGGCCGTTCGGGGGCGGGTCGCCGCCACCGCAGGAGGACAGCGCGAGCGCGGCCGCGCCGCCGAGCGCGCCCCTCCGGGTGAGCGTCGATCCCATCTCGCCGCACACTAGCCTTCGCCACGTGAGGATCTCGCGCGCCCACTTGGACGAGCTCGTGGCGCACGCCCGCGACGAGGCGCCGAACGAATGCTGTGGCTACCTACGCGCGAGTGACGGTGCAGTGGAAGAGGTGTTCCGCGCCGTCAACAAGCGCCACTCGCCCTACGGGTACGAGTTCGAGTTCGAGGCGCTGCGGGCCGCGAACGAGCTCGACGACGAGGGGTTCGAGGTCGGCATCTACCACTCGCACCCCAAGAGCCCCGCCGAGCCGTCGCAGACGGACATCAACCTGGCCCACTACCCCGATTGGCGCTACCTGATCGTCTCGCTCGCAGGGGAGCCGGAGGTGCGCGTCTGGCGGATCGCCGACGGCAAGGTCGAGGAGGAACCCCTCGACGTCGAATGAGCTCGTGTGTCCGGATTGCGGGACGGCCTCCCCAGGGGGCGGGGCCTTCTGCGAGCGCTGCGGAATGCCGCTCGTGGCCTCGGGCGCCGGGTCACTCGAGCAGCCGCTGAACGAGGCGCACGAGCGCGCGCGCAAGATCGACCCGCGCTACACCGAGGGCGAGCTGATCCGCGTGGCCGGCGGTCGCAATCAGGCCGAGGCCGAGCTGATCCAGGGGCTGCTGCTCGAGGAGGGCATCCCGAGCATCCTGCGGCGCACCGCCGGCTTCGACGTGCCCGACTTCCTCGCCGCCGGGCCGCGCGACGTGATGGTGCCCCAGTCCGGCTCGGTCGCCGCCCGCGAGGTGCTGCACGAGTCCGAGCTGGGTCCTGCGACTGGCATGGCCGGACGCCCGAACCCGGTCAAGCTGATCGCGGCAATCGGCCTCGGCGGCGCGGGCGCCGCCCTGATCGCCTGGCTGCTCCAGGGCGCCTAGGCGCGCCCCGCGTCCGTGCGGTCGTAGAAGCGGCGCAGCAGCTCCATCGTCTCCTCCGGGTCGGCGCAGGCGTAGGCGTTGAGCGCCTCGATGCGCAGCTGGTCGTCGAGCGGTCGGCCGACCACGTCGAGGATGGTCTCCTTCGCCGAGCGCACCGCCGTCTGCGAGTTGCGCAGGATGTGGCCGGCCACCTGCTCCGCGGCCGCGAGCAGCTCGTCGTGCGGCACGACACGTGAGACGAGGTTGCACCGCAGCGCGCGCTCCGCGTCGATCGGCTCGGCGGTCAGCAGCAGCTCCAGCGCCACACCGGTCCCGCAGGTGTTGACCAGGCGCACGATCCCACCGTCGCCGTGGTGGTAGCCGCGGCGTGCCTCGAACGAGCCGAATTGAGCGCGCTCGGAGGCGATGCGGATGTCGCACGCGAGCGCGATCTCCAGCCCGCCTGCGAGCGCCCACCCGTTCACGGCCGCGATCGTCGGCTTGGAGATGCGGTGCAGCCCGCGGGTGAGCCCGCCGAGCCCGGTGGCGACGTTGTCGCGCACCTTGCGCGGCGTCGCGTCCTCGATCCACGGCGGGATGTAGGTCTTGAGGTCGGCCCCGGCGCAGAACGCGTCGCCGGCTCCGGTGAGGATCGCCACGTCCACCGAGTCGTCGTCGCGGAAGTCCTCCCAGGCGGCCCACAGCAAATCGTGCGTCTCCTGGTCGATCGCGTTCTTCGCCTCCGGCCTGTTGATGGTCAGGTAGGCGATCCGGTCGCGCTTCTCGGACAGGAGCTTCTGCATCGGGCGCGGCCACCTTACCGGTAGGCTTCGGGCCGCATGGATTTTGCCCCCTCGGACCGCGTGAGCGCCCTCCTGGAGCGGGTCGGGGAGTTCATGGAGGAGCACGTCGATCCCGTCGAGCGCGAGGCCGTCGAGGCCACCGACCGCGACGTGCGCCCGGGCGTGCCGTTCCCGGAGATCGTCCTGGAGCTGCGCGAGCGCGCCAGGAGCGAGGGCCTCTGGAATCTGTTCCTGCCTGACGAGAACTTCGGCCCCGGGCTCACCAACTGGGAGTACGGGATGCTCTGCGAGCAGATGGGGCGCAGCGCCGTGGCGCCGACGGTCTTCAACTGCGCCGCGCCTGACACGGGCAACATGGAGATCCTCGCGGAGCACGGGAGCGCCGAGCAGAAGGAGCGCTGGCTGGCGGCGCTGCTCGACGGCGAGATCCGCTCGTGCTTCTCGATGACCGAGCCGGACACGAGCGGCTCCGATCCCACGCAGCTGGTGTCGCGTGCCGAGCTCGACGGCGACGAGTGGGTCATCAACGGCCACAAGTGGTTCACCTCGGGCTACAACGGGGCAGCGATCGCGATCGCGATGGTCGTGACCGACCCCGACGCGCCGCCGCACAAGCGCGCCAGCATGATCCTGGTGCCGATCGACACGCCCGGGTTCAGCGGCGTGCGGCCGGTCCCGGTGATGGGCCACGACGAGGGGCCGGGGCACTGGGAGGTGCGCTACGAGGATTGCCGTGTGCCGGCCGAGAACGTGCTCGGCGAGCGCGGCGCCGGCTTCGCGATCGCGCAGGACCGGCTCGGCCCCGGCCGCATCCACCACTGCATGCGGGCGATCGGGTCGGCCGAGCGCGCCTTCGAGCTGATGTGCCGCCGCGCGCACGAGCGCGAGTCCTTCGGCGGCCCGCTGGCGGAGAAGCAGTTCGTGCAGGACTTCATCGCGAAGTCGCGCATGGAGATCGACTCCGCGCGCCTGATGGTGCTGCACGCCGCTTGGAAGATGGACACCGAGGGCAAGCGAGCCGCGCGGCAGGACATCTCGATGATCAAGGTGATCGCGGCGCAGATGCACCAGGAGGTGCTCGACCGCGCGATGCAGGTGCACGGCGCGCTCGGGATGTCCGACGACGTGTCGCTGGCCGCCCAGTGGCGCCAGGGTCGCTGGCTGCGCATCGCCGACGGGCCCGACGAGGTGCACAAGATGGTCATCGCGGTGCGCGAGCTCAACCGGTTCAAGCCGCGCGAGCCCGCAGCCACGGCTTCGTGAAGCTCTCGACAGAGCAGGAAGCCTTCGTCGAGGCGATCCGCGACTTCGCGGGACGTGAGTCGTTCGAGTCGGTCGAGGACGGCCACTCCCACGAGGTCGCCGCCCGCATGGGCGAGCTGGGCTGGTACGGCCTCCAGATCCCCGAGGAGTACGGCGGCTCGGGCGGCTCGTTCCTGGACGCGACGCTGTTCCTCGAGGAGACCGCCCACGGGCGCATCCCCGTGGCGGCCTACGGCGTGACGCTGATCGTGGTCGGGGCGTTGAACCGCTTCGGCAGCGAGGACCAGAAGCGCCAGCTGTTCGCGCACGTGGCGGCGGGCGGGACGCTCGCGATCGCGATGTCCGAGCCGGAGGCCGGCTCCGACGTGGCCGCGCTGAAGACGCGTGCCAGGCGCGACAACGGATCGTGGGTGCTCGACGGGGCGAAGATGTGGTGCTCCTACGCCCACAAGGCGAGCCACATCCTGATCGTGTGCCGCACCGGCGAGGGCGAGCGCCACGAGGACATGTCGATGATCCTCGTGCCGCGCGATGCCGAGGGGATGACGATCACGCCGATCCCGACGCTCGGCGGAGA
Source organism: uncultured Thermoleophilaceae bacterium (assembly GCA_963716215.1). GTDB lineage: Bacteria > Actinomycetota > Thermoleophilia > Solirubrobacterales > Thermoleophilaceae > JACVRW01. The sequence goes on from OY970298.1 coordinate 1,503,364, forward strand.
GGAGACCAACGAGATCCACCTCGACGGCGTGCGAGTGCCGGAGGAGGCCCTGCTCGGCGTGGCGGGTGGGGGCTGGACCCAGCTGATGGCCGGGCTCAACTACGAGCGCACGATCCTCGCCGCCACCGCGCTCGGCCTCGCGCAGCGCACGTTCGACGACGCCCTCGCGTACTCCAAGGAGCGGCGCCAGTTCGGGCGACCGGTGGGGAGCTTCCAGGCGATCTCCCACAAGTTCGCGGACCTGGCGACCGAGCTCGCGCAGGTGCGGCTGCTGGTGCGCTGGGTCGCCTCCCTCACCGACGAGGACCCCGGTCGGATGCTGCCCCAGGAGGCGTCGATGGCCAAGCTGGCGGCCACCGAGCTGGCCAAGCGCTGCGCGCTCGAGGGCATGCAGATCATGGGCGGCTACGGCTACGCCACCGAGTACCCGATGGAGCGCTACCTGCGCTCAGCGGTCGTCGGGACGGTCTACGGCGGCACCTCGGAGATCCAGAAGAACATCATCGCCAAGACGTTGGGCCTCTAGCCCGAGGCCGACAGGCCGGCCAGCAGCTCGCGCCAGTCGCTCTCCACGCCGGCGAGCTGCCGGCCGAAGGCATCCACGAGGACCGAGCGCGGTCCGCGCTCCAGGTCGCTAGTCGCCAGCGCCGCAGCGGCTCGCCCGCCGCGCTCCTGCTCGAGCAGGGAGAACAGCGTGCCGCCGAGCAGCATGGCGTCGCGCGGCTCGGGCGGAAACGCCGGCCGGCCGCCCTCGCGCAGCCGCCGCACGATGGCCGGGCGCAGCATCGGCGCCTGTCCCGACAGCCAGGTGGCCGCGCCCTCGCACAGCCAGGCCCAGCGGACGTAGCGGCGGAAGGTCGACAGCGAGAAGGGGGGCGGCAGGTACGGGTTGTTGGCACCCACCACGAGGTGCGCGTACTCGTGCTGGGGCGTCAGCAGCAGCGCCTCGCGCGAGCCGGGCACGCCGGACGCTCGCTGCTCGAGCGCCGGCGGCGCGAGCACGTGGATCTGGAACTCGCTGAACCACCCGGCGTAGTAGCGCCGCGCGGCCGGGGCGGCCGCGCGGCGGGCCAGCGGCAGCCACGGCTGGGCGAGGGCGAGCGCGGCCGGCCGCGGGTGGAGCACCACTTCCACGTCGTCGGGCACCCCCTCGTAGAGGCCGCCCAGCTCTTCGCGCAGCACCTCGAGCGCCGCCAGCACGGCGGCGGCCTCTTCGGCGTGGGCGGAGTCGTGGCGGGCGGCGAAGGACAGCGAGTGGGACTCGACCCAGGCCACGGGCTCGGAACTCTCGCATGGGCGGCCGTTTGCAGGATTGTCCGGCCTATAGCGCGGAAAAAGCTGCAAACGGCGTCGTGGCGATCGAGATGACGGTGCCGCCCGGGCGGGTCGGCAATGCCACCGCGGCCGGGGTGCCGACTCGCCAGGCGCCGAGCCTCTCCTTGCCGGCCGTGAAGTAGAGCCAGCGCCCCGAGGGCGACCACGCGAGCGTGTGGTAGCCGCCGAGCCGGCCGCCCGGCACGAGCGACCACTCGCCGCTGCGCAGGTCCACCACTGCGGCGCGCTCCTTGCCGTCCACGATCACCGGGGCGGCCAGGTGGCGCTCGTCGGGCGAGAAGGCGGCGACCGTGCCGAGTGGGTGCATCCGGGCGGGCGGCGTCAGCGTTCGCACGGCACCGGCCGTCCATATCCCGAGCGAGCGGCAGCGCCCGCGACACCAGGCCACCCGAGACGGGCCGGCGGCCACGAACCAGCCCTCGCGCACCGTGCGCAGCGCGCGCTTGGCCCGCGCGTCCCAGAGCGTCAGCGCGCCACGGCGCGTGATCACCCGCCCGGCTCGCGTGACCGCGTGCAGCGTGCTGTGGCGGGGTAGCCCGCGGCCGAGCACCACGCGGTCGCGGGCGGCGGACGCGGCGTAGCTCTGGGCCGCGCCCAGCGTCCGCACCGGCCCGCGCAGCGACAGCGGCAGCGCGCGCGCCACGGCGCGGCGCCCCCGGAAGCCGCCGAAGATCACGGAGTCGCCGACCGCCAATACCGGCCCACGACACAGCGTGCCGCCGGGGAGCCGTCGCTTGCGCGTGACGCCGGTGCGCGGATCAGCGACGCCGGCCCACTCGCGGGTGACGGCACGCGACTTGGCGTCGTGGCCGGCCACGCTCAGCACGAGCAGCCCGTCGGGCACGCCCGGATCGAAGCCGCCCGAGCCGGCGGGTGCCGCGGCGAGGGCGCTGATCGCGAGCGCAAGGAAGAGGGACTTCCCCATGGACACTCATACGCGGAGAGCCGGCGGGGAGGTCCCGCCGTCGGTCTAGGCGAGCACTGGGAGCGCAGCACCCGAGGCGATCGACTCGATCTCCTCCGAGGCGCGCTCGAACTCCTCGTCCGACAGCACCGGGGTGCCCTCGAACGGGAGGTCGCGGTACAGCTCGATCCACGACCGGCAGCCGTGGTACTCGGGCCGCACCTTCACCGTCACCGGACGCGGGATCCGGTACGTGCGCAGGACGATCACGTGCAGCGGATGGCGCCGCTTCCAAGCGAGTCGCTTCTCCGCGTAGTCGGTCGTCCAGATGTAGTACGGCGACAGCGCGTCGATCGCGCGCGGGTCCGTGATCAGGTAGCTCGCCGCCACCTCGGCCCACGAGCGGATCCGCACCCGGTCGGGCTGCGGGATCCCGCCGTCCTGGACGAGCGCCTTGGCCGGCGGCTCGTTGTCGGGCCAGACGCCCTCCTCGAGCGCGCGGCCCAGCTCGGGCACGTGGGCGTCACGGACGCAGTCGTTGCGCTGGTGATCGAACGTCGGATACAGGAAGAACCGATCGTGCTCGATCTCGAAGTGCTTGTTCTCCTCGCGGATGCCGCCCTTGCGCAGCGTAAGCAGCTGCTCGCCCTCGGCAAGCGCGCGCACCGTAATGGCCCATTCCTTGAATGCAACTGGCATAAGAGAGGAAAACCTCGAAAGTCGACGCGCCCGGCTTCGATTGCCCTACGGCGGCGAAGGGCGCGGACGCCCATTCTTGCGAAGTGCGTACCCGGTTTCAAGGGAAATATCGTGCGTAGTGAACTTTGCCGCGGCCGGCGTCAGCCGCCGTGGGGCACCGCGAACGCGGCCACAGCGCTGAAATGGGCTGCGGCGGCGATCACCACCAGCACGTGGAAGATCTCGTGGTAGCCGAACGAGGCGGGCCGCGGATCCGGCCGCCGGCTGGCGTACACGACGGCTCCCGCGGTGTAGGCCAGGCCACCCAGGGCCAGCAGGACGAGCGCCCCGGCGCCGGCGCGCTCGGTGATCTGCGGCACGGCGATGATCGAGAACCAGCCAAGCGCCACGTAGGTGCTGGCGGCGAGCCACTTCGGCGCGTCCACCCACACGAGCGTGAACACGATCCCGGCCGCCGCGCCGCTCCAGACGCCCGCCAGCACCACCTGGCGCAGCGGATCCTCGAGCACCAGCACCGCGAACGGCGTGTACGTGCCGGCGATCAGCACGAAGATCATCGCGTGGTCGAGACGCCGCAGCCACGCGCGCGCCCGCGGCTGCCACGTGATGCGGTGGTAGAGGGCGCTGGTGCCGAGTAGGCCGGCGAGTGCTACGGCATAGATCGCGGTGGCGGCGGTCGCGCGGCCGGCCGGCGCCCAGGCGACCAGCGCCGCGCCGGCGACGAGGGCCACGAAGAACGACCACTGGTGCACGACGCCGCGGAAGCGGGGCCGGACCGCGAGGGGAGGCGTTACCGCCATCGAGGTCACTCTAGCCCGTCGACCGCCGTGTACACGGCAGCGAAGTCCTCCTCCGCGTGCCCGCCCTCGACCGCGCGCTCGTAGAACCCCTCGGCCACGCTCGGCAGCTGCAGCTCGATGCCGAGCGCGCGCGCTTCGTCGAGCGTGTGGCGAAGGTCCTTGAGCATGTGCTCGAGCTTGAACAGGGCCGGCTCGAAGCTCTCCTCGAACATCGGGCCGCCCTTCAGGTTGAGCATCGCGCTCGCGCCGGCGCTGCCCGCCGCCACCTCGAGGAATGCGTCCCGATCTAGGCCGGCGGCCTTCGCGGTGCGCACGACCTCGGCCAGCACCGCGGCGTTGACCGCGCCCATCGTGTTGGTGAGCAGCTTGGCCATCTGCCCGTGGCCGACGGGCCCGACGTGCACGATCCGCTCGCCCATCGCCTCGAACAGCGGGAGGGCGCGCTCGAAGGCCGCCGCTTCGCCGCCCGCGAAGATCGTGAGCGTGCCGTCCTCCGCCTTTGGCTTCGAGCCCGAGACCGGCGCTTCGACGTAAGAACGCGGGGACAGGCGTTCGCCGAGCGATCGCGACGCGGTGGGCGCGATCGTGGACATGTCCACTACCAGCGCGTCGTCGGCGAGGGCAGCGGCTGCCCCCGCGTCGCCGAACAGGACCTCCTCGACCTGCGGGGCGTCGGGGACCATGGTGATGAAGGCGTCGGCGCCCTCGGCGGCCTCGGCCGGGGTCGCGGCGGGGTGGGCGCCGTGCTCGGCCGCGAAGCGCTCCGCCTTCTCGCGCGTCCGTGTGTAGACGGACAGCTCGAAGCCCGCCTCCAGCAGGTTGCGCGCCATCGGCCCGCCCATGATGCCGAGCCCGGCGAACCCAACGTTGTGGGAAGCACCCGGCTCGGCCGGGTGCGCACCGGGTGAGTTTTCAATGCGTGCCATATCCACCACCTCCGGGTGTCTCGATTCGCAGCCGGTCGCCGGCGCGCAGTGTGCCCGATGCCTTGGCGGGGAGCTCCTCGCCGTTCACGAGGTTCCTACCCGGTAGCCCTGGCTCGCCACCGTCAGCCCCGGGCGGCGGGTGCCGCCGGCGCTCGGTGATCAAGGAGTAGCGCATCTCGGCCAGCGCCTCGAGCTCGCGTACCACGCCGTCGCCGCCCCGATGGCGGCCGGCGCCGCCCGAGTCGCGTCGCAGCGCGTACTCGACGGCCCGCAGTGGAAACTCCAGCTCGAGCGCTTCGACGGGGGTGTTGAGCGTGTTCGACATCGCAACGTGCACGGCGCTCGGGCCGTCCGCGTCGGCGCACCCGCCCTGGCCGCCGCCGAGCGTCTCGTAGTAGGTGAACTCGTCGTTGCCGAGCGTGAGGTTGTTCATGGTGCCCTGGCCGAGCGCGTGCCCGAAGGCCGCCAGCACGAGGTCGGCCACCCGCGAGGAGGTCTCGACGTTGCCCGCGGCCACGGCGGCAGGTGGCCGCGCGTTCAGCAGCGTGCCCTCGGGCGCGACCACCGTCAGCGGCCGGTAGGCGCCCTCGCACGGCGGCACGTCGGGATCGGTCAGCACGCGCAGGGCGAAGTAGCAGGCCGACAGCGTCACGGCCAGCGGGCAGTTGAGGTTGCCGTCGTGCTGGCTCGCCGACCCCGAGAAGTCGAGCGCGATCCGCTCGCCCTCCACGCGCGCCTCGAGCCGCAGCTCGAGGTCGCCGTCCACCGCTTCCAGCACGTCGGTGGCGGTGCGGACGCCGTCCTCCAGCTCCGCGATGCGCGAGCGCGTGCGCCGCTCGGCGTAGTCGAGGGTCTCCTCGAGCCCAGCCCGGAAGCTGTCGAGCCCGAAGCGCTCGATCAGCGCCTCCACCCGGTCGGCGCCGGCGCGCCCCGCCGCCAGCTGCGCCCGCAGGTCGGCCTCGCGCTGGCGCGGGTTGCGCATGCGGGCCGCGAGCTCGCGCAGCGCGGCGTCGTCGAGCCGAGTGGGCGAGATCACGACGCCCTCGTCGGCCAGGGTGCGCGAGTCCGCCGGCATGCTGCCGGGCTCGGTGGCGCCGACGTCGGCGTGGTGGGCGCGGCTGGCGGCGAAGCCGACCAGCTCGCCCCTGTGGAAGAGGGGGCCGATCACAGTGATGTCGGGCAGGTGGGTCCCGCCGCGGTAGGGGTCGTTGAGGATCCAGGCGACGCCCGGCTCGTGGTCCTCGTCCAGCACCGCGGCGATCGCGGACGGCATCGCGCCGAGGTGCACGGGGATGTGCTCGGCCTGCATGACCATGCGGCCGCGCTCGTCGAACAGCGCCGTCGAGGCGTCGCGGCGCTCCTTGATGTTGGCCGAGTGTGCCGAGCGCACCAGCACGGCGCCCATCTCGTCGCAGGCCGCGCGCAGCGCGCCGAGCAGCACCTGGAGGGCGACCGGGTCGAGGGCGCTCAACGTTCCATCACCACCCCGTCGGGTCCGGACCGGGCGCTCCACCCGGGCGGCACGACCAGCGTCGCGCCGGGCAGCTCGAAGATGGCCGGACCACCGATGTCGGCCTCGCCGGGGCCCAGCACCTCGGCGTCGACCCACTCGCCATCGAACAGCGCGCGCCGGGTGCCGCGGCGCTCGGCCGGCTCGGCGGTGGCTGGTGGCGGCTCGGCGCCGGGGAGCGCCGCGGCCACGCGCACGGTCACGAGCTCGAGCTGCGCCTGGGGGTCCGAGTACCCGTAGCGCTCCTCGTGGGCGCGGTCGAAGGCGGAGCGCAGCTCGGCCGGGTCTGGCTCCAGGTCGCCGTCGATCGAGAGCTCGAAGGCCTGCCCGGCGTAGCGCAGGTCATAGGTGGCGCGCAGCCCGGCGTCCGGCTCGCCCAGCTCGCGGCGCGCATGCCCGCCCAGCCGCCGCACGGCGGCGCCGATCGCGTCGCGGCTGAGCGCGTCGCCGGCGAGCAGCACGCTCTCGACCACGTCGCGGCGCCGCTCGGAGACGATCAGCCCGAGGGCCGAGAGCACGCCCGATGCGATCGGCGCGATCACCCGGCGCATCCCCAGCTCGGTGGCGATCTGCGCAGCGTGGAGGGGACCGGCACCGCCGAAGGCCACCAGCGCGAGGTCACGCGGGTCGACGCCGCGCTCCACCGTCACGACCCTCACCGCCTGTGCCATCTCGGCGCCCGCGACGCGTGCGATCCCGGCGGCGGCCTGCTCCGGGGCCAGCTCCAGCTCGGCGGCGAGCCCGGCGACGGCCGCGGCGGCGGCAGCGGCGTCCAGCCGCACGCCCCCTGCCAGCGGCGAGTCTTGGTCGAGCCAGCCCAGCAGCAAGTCGGCGTCGGTCACCGTCGGCTCGGTCCCGCCGCGCCCGTAGCAGGCTGGCCCGGGATCGGCCCCGGCCGAGCGCGGCCCCACGCGCAGGGCACCGCCGGGGTCGCGCCACGCGATCGAGCCGCCGCCGGCGCCGACCGTGTGCACGTCCACCATCGGCAGCGCCAGCGCACGGCCGCCGACGCTGCGCCCGCCGCCGACGGTCGCGGCGCCCCCGAGCAGCAGCGACACGTCGCAGGACGTGCCGCCCATGTCCAGCCCGACGGCGTCCGTGCCGGCCACGTGCGCGGCTCCCACCGCCCCGCCGGCAGGGCCCGACAGCACGGTCCACGAGGCGTGCCGGGCGGCGGTGTCCGCGCGGGCCGTGCCGCCGCTGGAGAGCATCACCTCCGGCTCGGGCAGCCCGACCGCCTCGGCGCGGTCGGTCAGGCGCTCCAGGTAGCCGCTCAGCAGGGGGGAGAGGGCGGCGTCCACGATCGTCGTCACGCAGCGCTCGTACTCGCGGAACACCCCGGCCGTCTCGTGGGAGGTCGACACGTGCACCCCGCCGATGACCTCGGCCGTGATCTCCGCGGCGCGGCGCTCGTGCCCGGGATGGCGGAAGCCCCACAGCAGGCAGACGGCGACCGCCGCGCAGTCGATCCCCTCGAGCGCCTCCCGCAGCGCGTCCTCGTCGAGCTCGCGCAGCACGCCCTCGGGGCCGGTCCGTTCCGGTACGGCCACCCGCAGCTCCGCCGGCACCAGCGGGGGCGGGTGGCCCGCGCAGAGGCGGTACAACTCTGGCCGCGCCTGACGGCCCAGCTCCTCGAGATCGGTGAACCCGGCCGTGGCGAGCAGGGCGGTACGCGCCACGCGGCCCTCGAGCAGGGCGTTCGTGCCCACGGTCATCCCGTGCACGAAGCGCTTGACCTGGGAGGGCTCGGCCGCGGCGGCGGCGAGCGCCTGGCCCACAGCGTCCATCACACCCTCGGACTGGTCCGCCGGCGTGGTCGGCGACTTGCCGGTGACCAGGCGCTCGCCAGTCAGCAGCGCGGCGTCGGTGAAGGTGCCGCCAATGTCCACGCCGAGGATCATCGGCGTGGACGCTAACGGCGAGGGTCAGGTCGCGCGGATGGTTCTCCTACGCGGCGACCTCGAACTCTTCGTCGAGGTGCTTGTGCGACGGGCAGTACTTGCTGCCCGGCAGCGGTACTCGCTGGCACGCCGTGCCCCTGCGGGTGCTGGCGTGGCAGCAGGCTGGGCTACCGTCGAAGGTCACGCCCTCGCGCAGCTGGGTGTCAACGTATTCCGTTGCCAGCTGCATGTGCTTCTCGCACATCCGGTAGACCCGCATCTGCTCCGACATCGGGAAGTAGTGGCGCACGTCGTTGAAGAGCGTGCGCACCGGCTTCGCGAAGTAGTGCCGATCGAGCGCGAGTCGTTCCATGGACGACTCGCACGCGCGCAGGAACCGCAGGCGCGCGGCCGTTAGGTCATCACCTCGGTCGGAAACCACATCGTGCGCCAGCTCCCGATAGAGCGAGCGACTGAACTGGTACATCGGGCCTCCCTTACCCAGTCAACTTGCCGCGGGCTTGCCGTGCCCGAGACGGTGCGGCGGTCGAAACGTACCTTGGGTCAACGCCATTGGGTATTGAGGTGGCGTTAAACCGACTGGCCGTTCAGTTACCCCTGTTATGGAGGTTTTGAAACCAATCTAGCCTGGACTTGGCTGGCTGGCCAGCCTGCGATCGCGAAAAGGCGTCGCTGATCGCCTAGGGCATCATCGGCTGCATCAGCCAGTCCATGCGCCTGCGGGAGTAGACGAGTGGCTCGCCGGTCTCGAGCCGCCCCTGCTCGAGGTCGCCGATCAGGACCGTGTGGTCGTAGCGCACGAAGTTCGCCACGCGCCGGCAGCGCAGATAGGCCAGCGAGCCCGCCAGCTCCGGCACGCCCTCGTCCCAGGCCCACTCGAGGCCGGCGAACTTGTCCACCGCCTGGCGGTCGGCGAAGCGGTGGGCCAGCTCCAACTCGTCGGAGCGGAGCAGGTGCACGCCGAAGCGGTCGCATTCCGCCAGGGCGGTGTGGCAGCGCGACTCGTGCCAGACGGAGACCAGCAGCGACGGCGGGTGCGCGCTGTAGGAGACCAGCGAAGTGGCCGCGATCCCGCACGGCAGCCCGTCCGGTCGCCGGGTGGTGATGACGGCGACCCCCGACGCCAGGTGGGCCATCGCCTCGCGAAACAGCTCTTCCAGTTTCAGCTCCATTGCTCGAACCGCGGCGGTGCTCCGCCGGCCACAAGCGTATGCATGTGGTCCAGCGCCGGGTCGGTCTCCGGGTGGTCCACGCGCTGGTGGGCGCCCCGGCTCTCCTCGCGGGCGAGGCACGAGGCCGCGATCAGGCGCGCCAGCGGGAACGGGTCGTCGAGCAGGATGCCCAGGCCGGCCGGTTCGCGCCGCAACCCGGCGTGGCGCCAGAGGGCCGCGCGCGTGTCGTCGGACGGCGGCGCGGTGTGGATCTTGTCGTCGGGGGCGGCGGTCGCCGGCGGCTCGGGGTCGGACGTGGCGGCGAGCGCAGCCCGACGGCCGAAGACGAAGCACTCGGCCAGCGAGTTCGAGGCCAGCCGGTTGGCCCCGTGCAGCCCGGTGCAGGCTGCCTCGCCGATGGCGTACAGGCCCGGGACCGACGAGCGGCCGTCGAGGTCGGTCGCCACGCCGCCCATCGTGTAGTGCGCCGCCGGCGCGACCGGGATCAGGTCCCGGCGCGGGTCGATCCCGACCTCCTCGAGCGCGGCGGCGATGTTGGGGAAGCGCGCCACGTCGACCGCGCGCATGTCGAGGCTCACCGCGGGCTGTCCGCTACGCGCCAGCTCGGCCTGGATCGCCAGCGCCACGTGGTCGCGCGGGGCCAGCTCGTCGACGAAGCGCTGGCCGTCCGCGTCGTGCAGGGTGGCGCCCTCGCCGCGGACGGCCTCGGTGATGAGGAACCCGTCGCGCGGTCCGTCGTGGCGCAGTGCGGTGGGGTGAAACTGCATGAACTCGAGGTCAGCCAGTTCGGCTCCCGCCGCGCCGGCCAGCAGCAGGCCCGCGCCGACCGCGCCGCGCGGGTTCGTGCTGCGCTGCCACAGGGCGGCCATGCCGCCCGTGGCGAGCACGACGGCGCGGGCCAGCACGGGGAGCGCGTCGCCGCGGCGCGGCCGGGCGACCAGCCCGACGCAGTGGCCGTCGTGGGTGGTGAGCGAGGTCGCGGCGCGCGGCTCCAGCACTTCGATGCGCTCGTCGAGCGCGGCGCGGGCGGACAGCTCGCGCGTAATGCGTCGACCGGTGGCCGAGCCGCCCGCGTGCACGATGCGCCGGTGCGAGTGGCCGCCCTCCAGGCCGAGCGCGAGGTTGCCGTGGCGGTCGGCGTCGAAGCTGACGCCAAGCAGCTCCAAGTCGCGCACCCGCGCGGGGGCCTCCTCGCACAGCACCGTCACGGCGCTCGCGCGGGCGGCGTCGCGGCCGGCCGCGAGCGTGTCGGCGATGTGCTGCTCGGGGGAGTCCTCGGCGGCCAGCGCCGCGGCGATCCCGCCCTGGGCCCAAAACGACGCGGTCTGGGCGAGCGGCGAGCGGCTCACGAGCGCGACGCGCGCGCCCTCGTCGGCGGCGGTCAGCGCGGCGTAGAGGCCGGCGGCGCCAGCGCCCACGACGGCCACGTCCACACGCAGCGGGTCCGAGGCGCTCACCGCCGATACCGTACCTGCGCCGGTGCCCGTCTACTTCGGCCATCCCTCCTCGCTCGAGCACGACACCGGTCGGGGCCACCCCGAACGCGCCGATCGGATGCGCGCGATCGAGGCCGAGCTGGGGGCGCGGGACTGGCTCGGCTTCGAGCGCCGCGAGGCACCGGAGGCCACGGTCGCGCAGCTGCTGGCGGTACATCCCCAGTCGTATGTCGACGCGGTGCGCGAGACGAGCGCGCGCGAGGGCGCGTTCGACATGGACACGCCGACGTCCGCCGGCACCTGGGACGCGGCGCTGCGGGCCGCCGGCGGCGCCTGCGCGCTCGCCGAGGCGCTGCTCGGCGGCGGCGAGCGCGCCGGCTTCTCGGCGCTGCGCCCGCCCGGGCACCACGCGGAGCCGGAGCGCGCGATGGGGTTCTGCCTGTTCGCCAACGCGTCGATCGCGGCGCGCCACGCGCTCGACTCGCTGGGCGCCGAGCGGGTGTTCGTGCTCGACTGGGACGTGCACCACGGCAACGGCACCAACGCGATCTTCCGCGACTCGGCGGAGGTGCTGTTCGCGAGCCTCCACCAGTCCCCTTTCTGGCCGGGCACCGGGCCGCTGTCCGACGTCGGCGCCGGACCCGGCGAGGGCTACTCCATCAACCTGCCCGTGCCGGCGGGCTCGGGCGAGGCGCAGTTCTGCGGGCTGGTCGAGCACGTGGTGCTGCCCGCCGCGCGGGAGTTCGACCCCGACCTGGTGCTCGTGTCGGCCGGCTACGACGCCCACCGCGACGACCCGCTCGGCGAGTGCGCGCTCGACACGTCGTCATACGCCGAGCTGACGCGCCAGGTGCTCACGCTCGGCAAGCCGGTCGGCTACCTGCTCGAGGGCGGTTACGACCTGGACGCGCTGGCCGGCTCGGTCGCGGCGTCGATGGAGACCCTGGTCGCCGGCGGCGACCCCGGCTCACATCCGCGCGGCCCGCTGGTCGAGCAGGCGGTGGCGACCGTGGGCCGCCACTGGCAGCTCTAGCCGGCGGGCTCGACGAGCGTCGGGTAGGCGCCCGGGTAGCGCTCGCCGAGGTTGGCCGCCTGCTGCTCCGCGCTGGCCTGGGTGTCGAAGCGCCCGGCGTAGACGATCCATAGGCCGGTGCCGAGTCCGTAGTCGTCGGATCGCAACAGGCCCGCCTCGAGCCCTGAGCTGGCGGCCTCGCGGGCCACGCGGCGCGCCGCGGGGCGGTCGCCGGTCGTCACGAGCACCACCGTGTAGGCAGTCACGCCCTTGGGCCACTGGAGCAGCAGGCTCTGGTTCGGCTCCTGTGCGCTGGCGTCAGTTTCCGTCTGGGGCGTGCCCGTCGCGGCCGAGGGCGCCGGCTGCTCGCTGCGGTCGGCGGCGTCGCTGTCCGAGTCATCGGTCAGCTCGCTGAGGGCGAAGCCGAACGCGGCCGCGCCGAGCACCACCACGCACAGCAGCAGCGCAACCGCCGGCAGGTTCTCGAACGAGCGCCGCTCGCGACCCTCCTCCTTGAGGGCGATGCGCCTACCGCACTCGATGCAGACGAGCTGACCGCGCTCGGCGTTCGCTCCGCAGTTCGGGCAGGACGTCATGCGCGCGGCTCCTCGTGCTCGGCGACCGCGGTCTCCTCGTCGTCCTCGTAGTCGTCGTACTCGAGCGCGTCGACCTCCTCCGTGGTGTCGCCGGCTGCGTACTCGGGCTCGGCGTCGGGCGGCAGCCCGGCGAGCGTCCGCTCCAGCTCGCGCACCTCGTCGTCGACGACTGTCAGCTCGGCGGCCTTCTGCTGCAGCAGCTCGGGCGCGCGCCGGCCGTGGCGGTGCAGCTCGTACACCAGCGCGCCCAGGTCGAGCAGCATCGTCTCGCGCTCGCGGCGCCGTTCGCGCAGCCGTCGCCGCATCTGTCCCCGCTCACCCACGCTCGGCCAGCGCCTCGTCCACCACTCGCAGGATCCCGTCCCTCCGACTCGCCATCGGGAAGTTCGTGAGAATACGCTCGCGCGCAGAGCGATTCGCCGCCGGGCCGAGCTCGAGCGCGCGGCGGATGCCGTCAGCGACCGCCTCCGGCCGCTGCGAGTCGATCAGCACGCCGGCGTCGCCGACCACCTCGGGCATCGCGGTTACGTTCATCACGACCGGCACGCAGCCGGCCAGCATCGCCTCGGCGACCGCGAGCCCGAACCCCTCGTGGCGCGAGGCCTGCACGTAGACGGCTGCGCGCCGGTAGAGCGCGACCAGTTCCTCGTCGGACAGCCAGCCGGTGAGTTCGACGTTCTCGGGGGCGACCGCTCGGAGCTGCTCGACCGCGTCGTCCAGCCACTTGCCCGCGAACACGAAGCGCACGTCGGGCAGCTCGCGGGCGGCCTGCACGAACGGAAGCTGGCCCTTCTGGACGAGCGTGCCGTGGTCGATCGCGCCGACCGTCAGGGCCAGGCGCTCCTTGTCCGGCGCGACGTCGCCGAACGGATCGGGCACGCCGAGATGGACCACGGTCACCTCGTGCGGCGGGATCGGCGTGTTGCGCGCGATCTCGCTGAGGCTGTACTCGGAGAAGGTCATCAGGCGGCCCGCGCGGCGCATGATCCAGCGGCTGGCCCAGCGGCGCAGGCCGCCCTGCTGGTAGCCGTAGCCGATGTCGGGCATGTTCGCGCTGTCGAAGCCCCCGATCACGAGCACCGACGGCCTGCGCAGCAGCCAGGCGAGCGCGATGGGGAAGAACGTGTGCCAGGAGGCGAACCACCCGAAGACCACGTCGGCACCGATCACGCCTCGTACGACCTTCACCGGGTTGGGCCAGCGGCCGGGCTGGTACAGGTCGTCGATCTCGAAGCGCTCGGCCAGGATCTCGCGGTCGATCGCGATGAAGCTCGCCTTGCGCGAGTGGACGAAGAGCAGCCTCACGCGGCGACCGGTTGGCGGGCCTCGACGAAGGCGTGGTGCCACTCGGACAGCTCGAGCAGGCAGTAGAGGATGCTCTTGTGGTCGGCCCGGCCGCGGCGGTGCTCGCCGACGAGCTTCTGGACGGCCTCCGGGCGCACCAGGGCGGCCAGGGGCTCGCCCGGGGCGTAGCGGCGCTCGACCTCCTCGCCGAGGGAGGCGCGCAGCCAGTCGTCGTAAGGGGTCGAGAACCCGTGCTTGGGGCGCTTGGCGATCGCCGGCGGGAGCAGGCGCTCCATGGCCCGGCGGTGCAGGCGCTTGCCCTGACGCGGCCGCACGCGCGAGCGGGCGGGGATGCGCTCGACGAAGCGCATCAGGTCGACGTCGAGGAAGGGCACGCGCAGCTCCAGGCTGGCGGCCATGGACATCTTGTCGTTGCAGATCAGGATGCCGTCGGGCAGGAACATGCGGGTGTCGAGGTAGAGGGCCTGCTCGAGCAGGCCGCGGCCCTTCACGTCGCCGAGCACGGCTTGCGCCAGGGCGAGGCGCTCGGCTTCCGCACCGCCCGAGCCGGGACCGCCGAGCAGCGCGTGGCGCACCGGCGCATCAGTGATCTCGACGAGGCGCAGCAGGCGCTCCGCGTCGCCGCGGCCTCCGAGCAGGTGGGCGGCGCGGCGGGCGCGGGCGGCGCGCGGCAGCGCCCGGGCGAGCGCGGCGGCCGGGGTGGCGAGCGCGGCCGGGGCGAGCCGGACACGGTTCAGGAGCGCGGCGGCCTGGTGGCGGCCGTAGCCGCCGTGCGGCTCGTCGGCGCCCTGCCCGGCGAGCACGACCTTCACGTGCTCGGCGGCGAACCGGGAGAGCTGGGCCAGCGCCGGGGCGGACGGTATGCCGCACGGCTCCTCGAGGTGGGGCATCGCGCTGCCCAGCTCGGCGAGGAAGTCGGTCTCGACCATGGCGGTCTCGCGGTGGTCGGCACCGATCATGCGGGCGCTCTCCGCGGCGGGACCGCGCTCGTCGAGCAGGCCGTCGTGGCCGGGGAACCCGATCGTGAAGGTGCTGGGCGGCTGGGTGGAGCGCTCCGCCATGGCGGCGACCACCGCCGCCGAGTCGACGCCGCCGGAGAGGAAGGCGCCGTAGGGGACGTCGGACATCATCTGGCGCTCGACGGCGTCGGTGAAGCGCTCGGCGAGCAGGTCGGCGAGGTCGTCGTCGGAGAGGTCCTGGTGAGGGTCGCCGGGAGGCTGACGCCAGGTGTCGATACGGGGCGCGCCGCCGGCCTCGACGACGAGGGTGGAGGCGGCAGGCAGCTTGCTCACGCCAGCGAACAGGGTGCGCGGAGCCGGCACGAAGCGGCAGGCGAGGTAGTGGTCGAGGGCGGTGCGGTCGACCTCGGGTCGCGCCAGCCCGGCCTGGAGCAGGGCGCCGATCTCGGAGGCGACCGCGATGCGCTGCCCGTCCGCGCACCAGTAGAGCGGCTTGACGCCGAACTCGTCGCGGGCGGCGACGAGCCGGTTGCGGCGGGCGTCCCAGAGGACGAAAGCGAAGATGCCGTTGAGTCGGCGGACGCAGTCGGTCCCGTGCTCCTCGTAGGAGTGGAGGATGGCCTCGCAGTCGGAGTCGGTGGCGAAGCGGTGGCCGCGCTGCTCGAGCTCGGCGCGCACGGCGCGGTGGTTGTAGATCTCACCGTTGGCGATCAGGGTCGTCTGGCCGTCCTCGGACACGAGCGGCTGGTCGCCCCCGGCGACGTCGATGATCGCCAGACGGGTGTGGGCGAGCGTGATCGGACCGATGCGCCGGACGGCGTCGCCGTCCGGGCCGCGGTGGCGCAGTGCCTCGACCATGCGCTGGGCGGCGTCCGGCCGGGCCGCACCGGCCGGATCGAGGATGGCTCCGATGCCGCACATCAGCGTTCCGCATCTTGGCATGGGGCTCCGTTGTCTCTCTTTAGTCACACTCGCGTCTGGAGCCGTGCGTCGCCCCGACGCAGCATCGACCTCCTGGCAATCCACCGACCTGGGAGGTCGACATGTACCGCCTCATCGGACTCGCCCACGTTCAGCTGCTGCGCGCCGGGACCATGCTGCGCTCCGGCAGCGGTCAGGGCACGGTCGAATACGTGGCGCTGATCCTGCTGGTGGCGCTGGTGATGGCCGGCGTGGTGGCCGCGATGAAGGGCTTCCGCACCGGCGAGGGCAAGGAGCTGGGCGACGTGATCATCGGCAAGATCAAGGAGGCGGTGAAGAAGGTGCAGTTCTAGGCGGGGGGCAGCAGCGGCTCGGCCGGTTGCAGCGAGGATGGGTGCTCGAGTTGCGGTGGCGGCGTCGCGTGTCGAACTGCAGCGAGGAAGAGGCTCGAGTCGCGGCTGGCCCGCTGGGGAGCGCGTGTCGAGTTGTGCCCCCTATAAGTCGGAAACTCGACACGCCCGTGAGGTTCGCCTGGGCTGGCGCTCATCTTGGTCGCGTCAGGCGAGTAATCACGCCCACGGGAGCGCCGGGGAGGAAGTGGGCGCGCTTCTCGCGCGGAGCGGGGCCTGGGCGGGAGTCCCGACCGGCCAGCGTGACGCGAGGGTACGGGCGCGCGCCGCGCCCTCCGCGGGCCGGCCAGCCTGCCGCGGGGTCCGGGGACGTGAGCCCCCGGCTGCCATCTAACCGGCCAGCGTGCCACGGGGGTCCGGGGGCGTGAGCCCCCGGCTGCCATCTAACCGGCCAGCGTGCCACGGGGGTCCGGGGGCGCGAGCCCCCGGCTGCCATCGACCGGCCAGCGTGCCACGGGGGTCCGGGGGCGTGAGCCCCCGGCTGCCATCCCATCGCCATCGCCATCGACATCCCCGCCTGCCACCATTGGCGCCCGTGGCGGCTCCGGATCGCTCTCTGCCCGTCGCCGTCTTCGATTCCGGCGTCGGTGGGCTCACCGTCCTGCACGAGTGCCTCGTGTCGCTTCCGCATGAGGATTTTCTGTACCTGGGGGACACCGCGCGTTTCCCGTACGGGGACCGCACGGCGGCCGAGCTGCAGGCGTTCGCGCGCGAGCTCGCCGGCATCCTGCTCGACCGCGGCGCGAAGCTGCTCGTCGTCGCCTGCAACTCCGCGACCGCGGCCGCGCTGCCGCAGTTGCGCGACGAGCTGGAGCGCCGGGTGCCCGTGGTAACCGTTGTCCGCCCCGAGTCGCGCCTCGCCGCGGCCGCCTCGAGGAACGGGCGCGTTGGCCTGATCGCCACCCCCGCCACCGTGGCGAGCGGCGCCTACGCGGCGGCGCTCGCCGAGGAGGCTCCGGACGCCGAGCTGCACGCCGTCGCGTCCGCCGAGCTCGCGCCCCTGATCCAGGAGGGCGGCGAGGTGGACCACCGCACGCTCGCATGCGTCGAGGGGGCCTGCCGGCCGCTCAAGCGCGCGCAGGTCGACACCGTGATCCTCGGCTGCACCCACTACCCGCTCGTGCGGCCGGTGCTCCAGCGCGAGCTGGGCCGGCGGGTCGCGATCGTGAGCTCCGGCGAGGCGATCGCCGCCGAGGTCGAGGGTCGGTTGCGGGACGCGGGCCTGGAGAACGACGAGACGCGCCGCGGCGACTACCGCTTCCTCGCCACCGGCGACCCCGAGCAGTTCCGGCGCGCGGGCACCCGCTTCCTCCAGCTGCCGATCGGCAGCGTGGAGCATGTCGAGGTCGCCGACACCGCCCCGGGCAGGAGGGCCGCATGAGCACGGAACCCCGCAACGACGGCCGCGCGCCGGACGGCCTGCGCGACACCAACATCGTCACCGGCTTCGTCGGCACGGCGACCGGATCGGCGCTGATCGAGGTCGGCGGCACACGCGTGATCTGCACCGCCAGCGTGGACGAGGACGTGCCGCGCTGGATGGCCGGCCAGGGCCGGGGCTGGGTCACGGCCGAGTACGGCATGCTGCCCGCGTCCACGGGCGACCGCAAGCGCCGCGACGTGTCGAAGGGCCGTCCCGACGGCCGCACCGTCGAGATCCAGCGCCTGATCGGGCGCTCGCTGCGCGGCGTAATCGACTTCAAGGCGCTCGGCGAGCGCACGGTCTGGATCGACTGCGACGTGCTGGAGGCGGACGGCGGGACCCGTTGCGCCGCGATCACGGGCGGCTACGTGGCGCTCGAGCTGGCCCTGCACCGGCTCGTGGGCGAGGGCAAGCTGGCGACCCTGCCGCTGTCGCAGTCGGTCGCGGCGGTCTCCTGCGGCGTCGTCGGCGGGCGCGCGCTGCTCGACCTCGACTACTCCGAGGACTCGACCGCCGAGGTCGACGCGAACGTGGTCATGACGGGCGACGGCGGGCTGGTGGAGGTACAGGCGACGGCGGAGCGCACGCCGCTCTCGCGGGCCTCCCTCGACGAGCTGCTCGCCCTGGCGGCCTCCGGCATCGACCGGCTGCGGGCGGCCCAGCAGGAGGCCGTCGGCGCCGCAGTCACGTAGCGGTGCGGCTCGTCCTCGCCACCCGCAACGAGCACAAGCTGCGCGAGCTCACGCAGCTGATGCGCCCCCACCGGCTCGACCCGCTCCCGGACGAGGTGGAGCTGCCGCCAGAGACCGGTACCACCTTCGCCGACAACGCGCTCGTCAAGGCGCGCGCCGCAGCGGCCGCGACGGGGAGGGCCGCCATCGCGGACGACTCCGGCATCGAGGCGGCCGCGCTGAACGGCGCCCCGGGGGTGTGGTCGGCGCGCTTCGCCGGCGACGACGCGACCGACGAGGAGAACCTGGCGAAGCTGCTGCGTGACGTGCCGCCTGACGGCGACACCCGCGTGGCGTACGTTTGCGCGATGGCGTTCGTCGAGCCGGGCGGCCCCGTGGAGATCGTGCACGGGCGCTGCGAGGGCAGGCTCACCCACGAACCCCGCGGCAGCGGCGGCTTCGGCTACGACCCCGCCTTCGTGCCCGACGACTACCCGGACGACGAGCGCACCATGGCCGAGCTCGAGCCCGAGGAGAAGGGCGCGATCAGCCACCGTGGCCGCGCCGCACGCGCGCTCGCGCTCGTCCTGGCGCGCGCCGAGGACGAAGCGCGGCCGCGCGGGCCGATCGCCGACCTGCTGCGGCGGAACAAGCGGTGACCGTGGAGACCGACAGCCGCGCGCGTCGCCGCACCGCGCTGCTCAGCGTGGCCGCGGCCGTCCTGCTCGTCACGATCAAGCTCGTCACGGGCCTGATCACCGGCTCGCTGGCGTTCGTGGCCGAGGCCGTCCACTCCGGCACCGACCTGGTCGCCGCCCTGCTCACGCTGTTCGCGGTCCGGGTCGCGATCCGCCCGCCCGACCGCGACCACCAGTACGGGCACGGCAAGGCGGAGCATTTGGGGGCGCTCGCGGAGAGCGCGTTCCTGATCGTGGTCTCGGTCGCGATCGCGGCGGAGTCGCTGCGGCGACTGATCACCGGCGACGGGCACGGCGTCGAGGCGGCCTGGTGGGCGTTCGTGGTGCTCGCGGTGGTGATCGGGCTCGACGCCTCGCGTGCCGTTGCCAGCCGGCGCGCCGCCCGGCGCTTCTCCTCTCCCGCGTTTGCCGCCAACGCCCTGCACTTCGGCTCGGACCTGGCCGGCTCGGTGGCGGTGCTGATCGGGCTGATCTTCGTGGCCGCGGGCGAGCCCTCCGCCGATGCCGCGGCGGCCCTGTTCGTGGCCTGCCTGGTCGTGGCGGCGGCGCTGCGGCTGGCGCGGCAGTCGATCGACGTGCTGATGGACCACACCGAGGTTGAGGCCGAGCAGCGCATCCGGTCGGTGCTGGCCAAGCTCGCCGACCCCCTGGAGCTGCGCCGCATCCGCGTGCGCAGCGCGGCGGGGCGCCACTTCGCCGACCTTGTCGTGGCCGTGCCCTCCGACGCCGGCGTGACGCAGGCCCACGCGATCGCCGACGACGTCGAGCACGTCGTGCAGGAGTCGCTCCCCGGAGCCGACGTGGTCGTGCACGTGGAGCCGAGCGAACCGTCCGGGGACCTGCGCGAGCGCGCCACCGCCGCGGCGTCGAGCGTGCCGGAGGTGCGCGAGGTCCACAACGTGCGCGTGATGCACCTGCCCGACGGCTACGAGCTGTCGCTGCACGTGAAGCTGCCGAGCGAGCTCTCGCTCACCGAGGCGCACGGCGTGGTCGAGCGCCTCGAGGGCCTGATCCGCGCTGCGATCCCCGACCTGCGCATCGTGCACACCCACATCGAGCCGCTGGCTGGCACCGACTGGGTGCGCCAGCCGCCGCTCGACGACACCGCCGCCGAGCGCGCGGCGATCGTAGACACGGTGCGCCGGGTGACCGGCGCGGACCCGGCGGCGGTCTCGTTCCGCGACGGGGAGGGCGGGCGCATCGCGCTCGTCACGATCACCCTTCCCGGCGAGCAGCCGCTGCCGTCGGCGCACCGCCACGCCGGCGCGATCGAGGAGGCCGTGCGCGAGCGCTGCCCGACGCTGGGCGACGTGATCGTGCACACCGAGCCCGTCGATGCGGTGCCCCGGGTCGAGGGACCTACAGCAGGTTGACGGCCGCCGCGGCACCGACCGCCAGCAGTACCCCGGAGTAGCCGTAGTAGCCGTTCAGGAGCAGCAGCAGCGCCGCGATCAGGCAGATCGCGACGGTCACCAGCCACGAGATTCGGGACAGGGGCACGCCGGTATTCTGACCTGATGGCCGGGACGCTCACTCCCGAGCGGACCGCGCAGCGCCTCTGCGAGCTCTCGGCAGACGCTCGCGCGGCGGTCCTGCTCGACGCCGCCGGGGCCCCCGCGGGCTCCCACGGCGTGAGCGCCGAGCGCTCCGCCGAGCTCGCTGAGCTGGCGCGCGAGCTGTTCGATGCGGTGGACAGCGCGCACCGTGACATGCCCGGGGGGCCGCCCGAGCAGGTCGAGGCGCAGGTGGACCGCGGCACCGTCTACGGGTCGCGCACGCCGCGCTGGACGCTGGCAGTGGTGGCGCGCCGCACGGCGCTGTCGTCGCTGATGCTGATGGACCTGCGCGCCGTGCTGTCCGAGCTCGAGGGCGGCCCCTCGATTCGGCGCTCCACCCCGGCGGCGGAAACGGCCGCGCCCGGCCCGGCCACGGAGGAGGAGGCGGCTCGGGAGTCCCCGGTGCCCGACCTGGGGGTCGACGAGTCGTGAGGGAGAAGCGCAAGGGGCCGATCGGACGCGCCGCCGGCCTGGCGGGTGGGGTGGCGGCGACCGTCCGGCGCATGCAGCGCGAGCGCGAGCCGCGCGTGCTCCTGTACGACGAGTCCGGCTACGCGCGGCTCGTGCAGCCGGACGGCCGCGCCTACGAGCGGCTGCTCGAGACGGCCGAGCGCATGGTGGAGCTGACCACCGAGACGGACACCGAGCCGAAGCCCCGCCGCCCGCGGCGGCAGCGCGGAGAGGACGAATGAGCCTCGTCGATCCCGGCCTCGCGCAGCGCGTGCTCGAGCGGGCGCTCGCCCGCGGCGGCGACTTCGCCGAGCTCTACGCCGAGGCGCGCAACGGGTTCGCGATCTCGCTCGACGACGGCCGCGTGGAGCGCCCCCAGGGCGGCCGGGAGCGCGGCGCGTGCGTGCGCGTCGTCCTGGGCGACTCCACCTACTACGGGTACGTCGACGGGCTGGCCGAGGAGGACCTGCTGCGAGTGGCGGAGTCGGCGTCCCAGGCCCTCCGGGGGGACGCCGGCGCGGCTGCTCGCGTGGACGCAGCGCGGCCGGCGGGCGGGCACGCGATCGAGACGCGCCCCGAGGACGTGGCGGTCGAGCGCAAGGCCGAGATGCTGCGCGCGTTGGACGAGCACGCGCGCGGGATGGCGCCCGAGGTGGCCCAGGCACGCATCGGGTACGCCGAGTCGCGGCGCCAGGTGGAGGTGTTCAGCTCGGCGGGCAATGCCGCAGCCGACGACCGCACCCGCGTGCGCCTGAGCGCCCAGGTCGTGGCCCGGCGCGAGGGGCGGGTCGAGACCGGCAGCGACACCCGCGGCGGCCACGCGGGCTGGGAGCTGATCGAGGCCGAGCCGGAGCGGGTGGCCGAGTTGGCGGCCCGGCGCGCGCTGACGCTGCTCGACGCTGTGGACGCGCCCACCGGCCGGCTGCCGGTAGTGGTCGGGAACGCCTTCGGCGGCGTGCTGCTGCACGAGGCGGTCGGGCACGGGCTGGAGGCCGACGCCGTGCAGAAGCGCGCGAGCGTCTACGCCGGCCGCATCGGGGACCAGCTCGCCGAGCCGTTCGTGACCGCCTACGACGACGGCCGCCGCCCCAACGAGTGGGGCAGCGACGGCATCGACGACGAGGGCACGCCCACCCAGCGCACCACGGTGATCGAGGACGGGCGGCTCACCGCGTACCTGTACGACGTGGTCACCGCGCGCCGCGACGGGGTCGAGCCGACCGGCAACGGCAGGCGCGAGTCGTTCCGCCACGTGCCGGCGCCGCGCATGACGAACACCTACTTCGCTCCCGGCGATGCCACGCCGGAGCAGCTGATCGCCGAGATCGACCGCGGGCTGTACGCGGTGTCGTTCGGTGGCGGCCAGGTGGAGCCCGCCACCGGCGACTTCGTGTTCGGCGTCTCCGAGGGCTACCTGATCGAGGGCGGGAAGGTGACGGCGCCGGTGCGCGGCGCCACGCTCGTGGGCAACGGCATCGACGCGCTGAGCGCGATCGATGGCATAGCCGCCGATCTCGAGATCGCCAGCGGCTATTGCGGCAAGGGCGGCCAGTCGGTGCCGGCCGGGGTGGGCCAGCCGCACGTGCGCATCCGTGAGCTGACCGTGGGGGGCACGGCGTGAACCTCGACGACGTCGCGCGCCGCGCGGTCGAGGCTGCCACCGCCGCCGGTGCGACGGACGCCGAGGCCTGGGTCGAGGAGGCCGTCAGCCGCCGCATCCGCGTCTACGAGGGCGAGGTTGAGAGCCTCAGCGACGCGGGCGGCCGCGGCGTCGGCGTGCGCGCGTTCGTGGACGGACGCTCGGGCTACGCGTACGGGACCGACCTGTCGGACAGCGGGGTCGCGGAGGTCGCCGGCGCGGCCCGGGCGGCCGCCGAGGCGGCCGATCCCGACGAGTACGGCGGCCTGCCCGGCGAGTTCGGCGTGACCCCAGTCGACGGGCTCGCGTCGGCCGAGCTGCGCGACTGGTCGACCGAGCGCAAGGTCGAGCTGGCCCTCGCGGTGGAGCGCGCCGCGCGCTCCCGGACGGGCGTGACGCAGGTAGAGAACGCCGTGTACTCGGACGCCGAGGGCAGCGTGGCGCTCGCCAACTCGCGCGGCTTCAGCGCCGGCTACGACGCCACCCAGGCGTGGGCCTACGCGTCTGCCTTCGCGGGCGAGGGCGCGGACCTGATGACCGGGCTGGGCGTGGACCTGGGCCGCGATCCCGGCTCGCTCGATCCCGAGGCGATCGGCGGCGAGGCGGCCGAGCGGGCGCTCGCGCTGGTCGGCGCGCGCCAGCCGGAGAGCCGGCGCTGCCCCGTCGTGCTCGACGCCTTCGTCGCCGCGTCGTTCATCGGCTTCATCGGGGCGATGCTGTCGGCCGACGCCGTCCAGCGCGGCCGCTCGCTGTTCGCGGATCGCGAGGGGGACGAGATCGCCGACGCCGCACTCGCGCTCGCCGACGACGCCACCGATCCCGGCGGGCCGGCGAGCGCTCCCTTCGACGGCGAGGGGTCGGCTACCCGGCGCACCCCGCTGATCGGCGACGGCCGCCTGCGGACCTTCCTCTTCGACGCGCGCACCGCCCGGCGAGCCGAGCGCTCGACCACGGGCAACGCGAGCCGCGGCTCCTACCGGTCGCCGCCCTCGGTCGGCACCACCAACCTCGTGCTCGACACCGGCTCGCACGACCTCGCGGGGCTGTTCCGGGAGGCCGGCGAGGGGTTGTTCGTCACTGACGTCGCCGGACTGCACTCGGGGGTCAACCCGGTGTCGGGCACCTTCTCCGTTGGCGCCTCCGGGCGGCTGATCGAGGGGGGCGAGCCGGGCACCCCGGTGAGGGAGCTGACGATCGCGAGCGACCTGGTGTCGATGCTCCAGGCGGTGCGAGCAGTGGGCTCTCAGGCCCGCTGGGTGCCCTTCGGCGGGAGCGTCAAGGCACCCCCGATCCTGGTCGGCGAGATGGCCGTTTCGGGCGTCTGAGCGGCGTTTGCGGCCCGGAAACCCACGTAATGAGCGCCCTTTTCCGCTCTGGAAGCGGAAATTCCGCTTCTGTCGTCCGCAGTCGTTGTTACGTTGCGCCCCGATTCAGTTGCCCCCGGCAAGGAGGAAATCGTGACGAAGTCCGAGTTCGTGGACCAGGTGGCCGACCGCTCGGGCCTGGGGAAGGGCGAGGCCGACAAGGCCGTCAACGCAGTTCTGGAGACGATCGAAGAGGTCCTGACGCGCGGGGGAGACATCAACTTCACCGGCTTCGGGAAGTTCTCGGTCGCCGATCGCGGCGCCCGGCAGGGCGTTAACCCCCAGACCGGCGAGCGGATTCACATCGCCGCAAGCAAGGTGCCGCGCTTCAGCGCCGGCTCCGCATTGAAGAAGGCTGTCAAGTCCTCCATGTAGGTTTGACGGACGCTGAGTCGCGACCTTGACCGGGGGTTCGCGACCGCATTTCTGCGACCGGCTGGCGGCGCTCGTTGAGGAGCGTCGCAGCCGCGTCGTACTCGGGCTCGATCCCGATCCGGCCGCCCTGTGGCCAGAAGCGCTCGCCCGCTTCGCCGGCACCGGTACCGGCGAGGGCGGTCACCTCGCCCGTGTCGACACGGCCGAGGCGGTTGCCGCGCATTGCCGCGCCGCGATCGTCGCCGCAGGCCCCTCGTGCGTGGCCGTCAAGCCCCAGCTTGCCTGCTTCGAGCGCCTCGGTGCGCCGGGCTGGGACGCCCTGGAGCGCACGGTCGCGATCGCGCACGACCACGGATTGCTTGTGCTTGCAGACGCGAAGCGCGGCGACGTGCCCGTGACCGCGCGCGCATACGCCCAAGCGCTGGTGGGGGAGACCGAGAGCCCGTTCGGCCCGGTCGCCGGACTGGGGGCGGACGCCTTCACGGCCAACCCTTTGCTCGGGCGGGATTCGCTCGAGCCCCTGATCGACGGCGCCGCGGCGGCCGGCGCCGGTTGCTTCCTGCTCGTGCGCACCTCCAACCCGGGCGCGGCCGAGATTCAGGACGAGGGCGACCCGCCGCTGCACGAGCGGCTCGCGCGCCTGGTGGACGAGCTCGGCGCCCCGCTCACCGGGGACTGCGGCCTCTCGCTCGTCGGCGCCGTCGCCGGCGCTACGCAGCCGGGGCTGCTCGCGCGCCTGCGCGAGCTGATGCCGCGCGCGGTCTTCCTGCTGCCCGGCGTGGGTGCCCAGGGCGGGCGGGTGGAGGACCTCGAAGCGGCCTTCCGGCCGCATCCCGCAGCCGGGCTCGTCACGGCGTCGCGCTCGATCGTCAACGCTCACGCGGAGCGCGGCGGCGAGCCCGCGGCGGCCGCGGCGGCCGCCGCGGAAGAGCTCCGGGTCGCTGCCTGGGACCTCTGACTGCGCGTCTGCGCCCGCCGCGCGGTCTAAGCTCCGCGGCGCCTGCGAGGGGGAGGATCCATGGATCACGGACGACGACGAAGTGCCGCACGCCTGCTCGCCCCCGTGGCGCTGCTACTGGCTGTCGCCGCCGTCCTGGTGGTCGTGCAGATGTCGACCGGCGACGACGACGACGGCAACGGCGGCAGCGCGCGCGAGACCACCACCGAGCAGACCCCCCGGCAGCAGGCCCAGGAGCAGCGCCAGCAGCGTCCGAGCTACACGGTCAAGCTCAACGACACGCTCGGCCTGATCTCCGAGAAGACGGGCGTGTCGGTGGAACGCATCGAGATGCTCAACCCTGAGCTCGACCCACAGAACCTGATCGTCGGACAGAAGATCAAGCTGCGGGAGTGAGGCGCGCGGCCACACTCCTGCTCGCGCTCGGGGCGCTCGCCGCTCCCGCGCAGGCCGCGGAGCGTCCGCCCGCAACACCAGGGGCGAAGGCAGCGATCGTGATCGACGGGCGCGACGGCGAGGTGATGTTCGCCAAGCAGGCCGGGTCGCGGCGACAGATCGCCAGCACGACGAAGCTGATGACCGCGCTGCTCACGCTGGAGCGCACACGGCCGCGGGAGGTGTTCAAGGCGGCCGACTACGACGCGGCGCCGGTGGAGTCTCAGATCGGCCTGCGGCCCGGCGAGCGGATGCGCGTGAGCGACCTGTTCGAGGCCCTCATGCTGGAGAGCGCGAACGACGCGGCCGAGACGCTGGCCGAGGGGATCTCCGGCTCGCGCGCCCGGTTCGTCGGGCAGATGAACGAGCGCGCCGCCCAGCTGGGGCTGAACGACACGGGCTACGCGAACCCGATCGGCCTCGACGACCCCGACAACTACTCGACGGCGAGCGATCTCGCCGTACTCGCCTTCGACCTGATGCAGCGGCGGCGCTTCGCCCGCGTTGTCGATCTGCCGGTGGCGGAGCTCGAGTCCGGGAGCCGCCCACGCGTGGTGGACAACCGCAACTCGCTGATCGCCGCCTACCCGTTCGTGAACGGGGTCAAGACCGGCCACACGTCTCAGGCCGGCTACGTGCTGATCGGATCGGGCCGCAGCCGCAACGGCGGCAGCGTGATCTCCGTGGTGATGGGCGAGCCGAGCGAGGCGGCGCGCGACGCCGACACGATCAAGCTGCTGCGCTGGGGTCTGTCGCGGTTCCGCCGCGTCCGCGTGGTCGACCCGCGGCGTCCGCTCGCGCGCGCCGACATCGAGTACTACGACGAGCGGGCCGAGCTTGTACCCCAACGAGGGGTCGTGCTCACCCTGCGCGACGGCCAGCGCGTGCGCCGCCGCGTCAGGTCCCCGGACGAGGTCTCCGGGCCGCTCCCGAAGGGCGAACGGCTAGGCTCGGTGACGGTGCTAGTCGACGGAGAGCGGGTACGCCGGGTGCCGCTTGTGGCAGCGGCGGACGTACCCGAAGCGGGGACGCTGCGGGTGCTCTTCTCGGTGTTGGGCGTCCCCTTGACCGCCTTGGCGGTCCTCGCCATCCTGCTCGGCGTCGCCCTGCTCGCGCTCCGGCTTCGCGTGCGCTTCAGACTGGTCAAGAGATGATCATCACCGTCACCCTCAACGCAGCCATCGACAAGACCCTCGCGGTGCCGAACTTCCGGCTCGGCCGCCGCCACCGGGCCGTCGAGCAGACCGCCATGGCAGGCGGCAAGGGCGTGAACGTGGCCCGGGCGCTGCGGGCGCTGGGTCAGCCGGTGATCGCGACCGGCGTCGCCGGCGGCCCAACCGGCACGCGCATCGTGGAGCACCTGACCGAGGAGGGCATCCTCAACGACTTCGTGCGCATCCGTGAGGAGTCGCGCACGTCGACCGCCGTGGTCGATCCCACGAGCGGCGACCAGACCGAGATCAACGAGCACGGCCCGCACGTGTCGGAGGCCGAGCTGGACCTGTTCGTGGACAAGCTGCTCTACCTGGCGAAGGGCGCGGCGGTGTGCGTGTTCGCCGGCAGCCTCCCGCGCGGCGTCGACGCCGGGCTCTACGGCCGCCTGATCGAGGAGATGCGCCGCCTCGGCGTGACCACCGTGCTCGACTCGGAGGGCGAGCCGCTGCTGGTGGCCACCCGCAGGGGGCCGGACGTGGTGACCCCGAACGAGCTCGAGGCCGAAGGGCTGGTCGGGCGCGAGTTCACCGACGAGGACGACCGCCGGCGCGGCCTCGAGGAGATGGTGGAGATGGGCGCGCGCGAGGGCGTGATGACGCTCGCCGACGGCTGCATGGCGGTGCTCGGCGAGGGCGCCGACCGGCGCCTTTTTCGCGCGACGCTGGAGCCGCTCGAGCCGGTTTCCTCGGTGGGTTCGGGGGACGCCTTCCTGGCCGGCTTCGTCGCCGCCCGCTACGGCGGCCGCGACCCCGAGGCATGCCTCCGCTTCGCGGTCGCCTGCGGGGCCGAGTCGACCCAGCACTTCGGCGCCGGACAGCTCGAGCAGCGGGAGGTCGAGCGCCTGCTCCCGGAGGTCCGCCTGGAGAGCATCGGAACCCCCGCAGTTTCCGCGAAAGGCGCGCTCTAGGCCGCTGCTAAGGTCGGGCTTTCGTCCGCCGTCGAACCTAGGATCAGCCAATGGAAGTAGAGATCGGGCGGGGCAAGAAGGGCCGCCGCGCATACGGCTTCGATGACATCGCGATCGTGCCCTCGAGGCGCACGCGCGACCCGGACGACATCGACATCGCCTGGACGCTCGGCCCGTACCGCTTCGAGCTGCCGCTGGTCGCTTCGGCGATGGACGGGGTCGTCTCGCCCGACACCGCCAGCCGGCTCGGCCAGCTCGGCGGGCTCGCGGTCCTGAACCTCGAGGGGATCTGGACGCGCTACGAGGATCCCGACGCGGAGCTCGAGCGGATCGCGACCTACGACAAGGAGGCCGCGACCGCCGCGATGCAGCGCATCTACGCGGAGCCCGTGCGTGAGGAGCTCATCGCTCAGCGCATCCGCGAGATCAAGGACCAGGGCGTGGTGGCGGCCGCGTCCCTGACGCCCCAACGCGTGCGCGGCTTCTATGAGACGGCGATCGAGGCAGGCCTCGACATCCTCGTCATCCAGGGCACGGTGATCTCGGCGGAGCACGTGTCGACCAAGACCGAGCCGCTCAACCTGAAGGAGTTCATCCGCGAGGTGCCGGTGCCGGTCGTCGTCGGCGGCTGTGCCTCGTACGCGACGGGGCTCCACCTGATGCGCACCGGCGCGGTCGGCGTGCTCGTGGGCGTCGGCCCGGGTGCCGCCTGCACCACGCGCGGCGTGCTCGGGATCGGCGTGCCCCAGGCCACCGCGATCGCCGACGTGGCTGCCGCGCGCTCGCAGCACATGCTCGAGACCGGCGAGTACGTGAAGGTGATCGCCGACGGCGGGATGCGCAACGGCGGCGACGTCTCGAAGGCGATCGCGTGCGGCGCCGACGCCGTGATGATCGGGTCGCCGCTGGCGCGCGCCTACGAGGCGCCCGGCCGCGGCTACCACTGGGGCATGGCCACCTTCCACCCGTCGCTCCCGCGGGGCGCCCGGGTCAAGACCACCCAGAACGGCAGCCTCGAGCAGATACTGCTGGGGCCGGCCCACGAGAACGACGGCACGTTCAACCTGATGGGCAGCCTGCGCACCTCGATGGCCACCTGCGGGTACGAGGACATCCCCGCGTTCCACAAGGCCGAGGTGATGGTCGCGCCCGCGCTGCAGAGCGAGGGCAAGCAGCTCCAGCGCGAGCAGGCGGTCGGCATGGGGGCCACCTCGGCCGCTGCCGCGCACCCGTCGGCGGACGGTGCGATGGAGCCCACGGACGAGCCGCTGCCGACCCCGACCGCGGACCCCGCGCTCGTAGGCGAGTGAGCAGTTCGGCAGCCACTGCAGGCGCCTCCCCGGAGACGCCTGCGGCTGCCACCGATGAGATTTTGGTGCTCGACTTCGGGGGGCAGTACTCGCAGCTGATCGCCCGGAGGGTGCGCGAGTGCGGCGTGTTCGCCGAGCTGCTGCCGCACCACGTCGCGCTGGAGGAGGTCACGCGCCGCCAACCGCGCGGACTGATCCTGTCTGGCGGCCCGGCGTCGGTGTACGCGGACGGCGCGCCCAAGCTGAGGACCGAGCTGCTCGAGCTCGGGGTCCCTGTGCTCGGCATTTGCTACGGCATGCAGGCGATGGTGCTGGAGCTGGGCGGCCGGGTCGAGGGCGCCGAGGTGGGGGAGTTCGGGCGCTCGCGCCTGGTCGTGACCGAGTCGGGGCGGCTGCTGGCCGGCACGCCGGCGGAGCAGAGTTGCTGGATGAGCCACCGCGACACCGTTTACGAGGCGCCCCCGGGCTTCGCGGCGCTGGCGTCGTCGACCGAGTCTCCGGTCGCCGCGATCGAGAACGTCGAGCGCGGGCTGTACGGGATCCAGTTCCACCCCGAGGTGGTACACACGCCGTACGGGACGCAGATCCTCGAGAGCTTCCTGCGCGACATCTGCGGATGCGACATGGCCTGGTCGGCCGAGTCGGTGATCGAGGAGCAGGTGGCGCGCATCCGTGAGCAGGTGGGCGACGGCAAGGTGATCTGCGGGCTGTCGGGCGGGGTGGACTCGTCCGTGGCGGCGCTGCTGACCTACCGAGCCGTCGGCGAGCAGCTCACGTGCGTGTTCGTGGACCACGGGCTGATGCGCAAGAACGAGGGCAACCAGGTGGTGGCCGCGTTCCGGGACCAGTTCCAGGTGCCGCTGATCGCTGTCGACGCCGAGGAGCGCTTCCTCGCGCGGCTGGCGGGGGTGACGGATCCCGAGACGAAGCGCAAGATCATCGGCGCGGAGTTCATCCGCGTGTTCGAGGAGCAGGCGGAGCGGCTCGGGAACCCGCACTACCTGGTGCAGGGCACGCTCTACTCGGACGTGATCGAGTCGGGGGGCGGCACCGGCGCGGCCACGATCAAGTCGCACCACAACGTGGGCGGCCTGCCCGACGACCTGGAGTTCGACCTCGTCGAGCCGCTGCGGATGCTGTTCAAGGACGAGGTGCGGGCGGTCGGGCTGGAGCTGGGCATGGCCGAGAAGCTGGTCTGGCGCCAGCCGTTCCCCGGCCCGGGCCTCGCGATCCGCGTGGTCGGCGGCGAGGTCACGAAGGAGCGGCTGGAGATCCTGCGCGACGCGGACGCGATCCTGCAGGAGGAGATTCGCGGCGCCGGCCTGTACCGCGAGCTGTGGCAGTCGTTCTGCGTGCTGCCGGGGGACCTGCGGAGCGTGGGCGTCCAGGGTGACGAGCGCACCTACGGCTACGTCGTGGTGATCCGGGCGGTCACCTCCGACGACGCGATGACCGCCGACTGGGCGCGTCTGCCCTACGACCTGCTCGAGACGGTGGCCTCGCGGATGATCAACGAGATCGCCCAGGTGAACCGGGTCACGCTGGACATCACGTCCAAGCCGCCCGGCACGATCGAGTGGGAATGAGCGCCTAGGCCCCG
The DNA here is from genome assembly GCA_963716215.1 of uncultured Thermoleophilaceae bacterium. Lineage (GTDB taxonomy): Bacteria > Actinomycetota > Thermoleophilia > Solirubrobacterales > Thermoleophilaceae > JACVRW01. Next base: position 1,533,851 of record OY970298.1, read on the forward strand.
GGCGCAAGACCTCGACCACAGTTTCCCGCCGGCGCGGAGGGCCCCGATGTCAAATGCATGACAAAACGTCATGCCGCCGCCCTCGCCGTCCTCATAACCGGCCTTCTGAGCGGGTGTAGCTTCGAGACCAAGCGAGCCAGCAACGTCACCGCGAACGCCGCGACGCTGAAGGCCAAAGTGCACTGCGGGGCCCGCCAGAACGTGCGTCCGCGCGGCAGGCTGTGGTGGCAACTGCGCCAATCCGGCACCTCGGCCTGGAAGGCCGTCAGCCGCAAGCGGGGCTTCGTATGCAAGCGGCGCAAGCGGATCCGGATCTCGAAGCGCGTCACCGGCCTGCGCGCCGGGGTGGAGTACCAGTTCCGCCTGGCCGTGGACCCGAGGCGCCCGGGCGGACGCAGGCTCTACCTCGGAGCCAGGCGCTTCAGAACGCACCGCGTCGGCAAGCGGTCCGCGCCGCGGCGGCCGCTCGTCGTGACTCCGGTCGAGGTCAGGGGCTTCACGCCGGGCCTGGTGGGGTCCGCCGACCACGGGCGGTCGGCGCTCGCCGCCGGACGCCTCGGCGCCGACGTCGTGCGCTTGGAGTTCGACGTCAACACGCCGGCCTCGGCGCTGCGCGGGAGCGTCGCCGCGGTAGCCGGTCAGGGCGCCCAGGCGCTCCTGCTGGCCGGGTTCCACGGCCGCATGCCGACCGAGGCCGAGGCCCGCAACCTCGCCGGATGGGCGACCGAGTTCGGGCCCGGGGGCTCGTTCTGGAACGGGCGCCGGGACGCCCACCTGGCGGTACGCGAGATCGAGTTCGGGAACGAGACCTCGTACTCGCACCAGTACGGCGACACCTGGTCTTCCCAGTCCTACAAGGACCGCGCCAGGCTCTACGCCACCCGGTTCGCCCAGGCGCACGCGGCGATCGCAGCCACGGGCCGCCGCGTGGGCCTGCTCGCGCAGGGCGAGGACGGCGGCACCGGCTCCTCGGCCTGGGTGGACAACATGTTCGACGCCGTTCCGAACCTCGCGCGGCTCGTGGACGGGTGGACGGTGCACCCGTATGGACCGCGCGGCGTATGGGAGGCGAAGCTCGACCGGCTGATCGCCCAGACGGCGGCTAACGGGGCGCCCGCCACGATCCCGATCGACATCACCGAATACGGGCTCAGCTCGAACAACGGCGTGGTGCTATCGGACAACTACGGCTGGCCCGTGAACCTGACCTTCCTCCAGGCGGCGTCGGCACTCGACTCGACGGTCGCCGGCATGCGTGGCGACCCGGCGATCGGGCCGCGCCTGCGGCTGTTCATGCTCTACTCGGCCTACGACCTGAACGCGTCGCTCGGCAACAACCGCGAGCGCTTCTTCGGGGCGCTCAGCGAGAGCCTTGGGGACAAGGGCGCGTACTCGGCCGAGGCGCGGCAGCTGTTCGCGCCTTAGCTCAGGTACGCCTGCACGAGCCGCTTCGGGGCCCGCACGAGCCACGCCTCGACGACCACCTCGTCGAGATCCTCGATCCCGATCCGGTCGAGCTGGACGAGGATGGCCGGGTAGCCGTCGAAGTGCGGCGTGGTGAAGAACACGCCGGTGTCGTCGGCGAGCAGCGCCTCCTTGGCGACCAGATGCTCGACGCGAGCGCCCATGATCGGGCCGTCGGGCGCGTCGGCGCCCAGGGCCTCGAGGTCGGCCTTGCGCAGCGGGCGCTCCCAGACGAACAGCTTGTCCTTCACACGCCACTGGCGCAGCTCACGCGAGACGCGCTCCGTGGCCTCGGGCAGCCCGAGCGCGATGCGCTGGACGTCGTCCCAGGTGGCCATGCCGGGAAGTTAGCGCCCGAGCGTCCGCTCCAGCTCGCGCGCCCGGTGGCGCACGCCGCCGAGCCGCTCTCGCACGTCCGCGAGCGCTGCGCGCAGCTCCACGTCGCCGACCTCGGCGGGCAGCATCGAGTCCTGCAGCTCGGACAGGGCGGCGTCGGCGTGGGCCACGGCATCGACGGCGTTGTCGATGAAGCCCTTCGCGCCGGTCGACGGGATGCCCGGGTCCGGGGCCTCGAAGCCGCGGGCGGCGATGTTGTGGCGGCTGGCGAACTGCGTGTGCGTGGCCTTGGCCCTGCCGTAGGCCACCTGCACGGGCCCGAACAGCTCGTCCTCGAGCCGGTCCGCGTTGCGCTCGTCGAGCTGCTCGTACGCGGCGCCCAACGCCGCGAGCGCGGTCCCGATGTGCTCGATGGCCTCCGCGAAGATGTCCAGCAGCTCCTGTCGTGCTTCCGCGCTCGTGTAGGCCATTGCGGCCGAGACTAGTCGCCGGGCGATGAGTTTTGGTCGGCCGCCGGGTCGTTGGTGGCATGGCACCCCAGCACTCCGATCCGACCCCCGAGTTCGATAGCCGCTTCAGCGACCCCGAGGCCGGCCCGACGCCGTGGCCGGTGGCCGCGCAGGCGCTCGAGCGCGCCGAGCTGTACTGGCTGACCACGGTGCGCGGCGACGGGCGGCCGCACGTGACCCCGCTGATTGGCGTGGCGGCGGACGGGGTGGCGCATTTCTGCACCGGACTGCGCGAGCAGAAGGCCCGCAATCTCGAGCACAACCGGCGGGTCGCGCTCACGACCGGGAGCAACAGCTGGGCGGCGGGGCTGGACGTGGTGGTCGAGGGCACAGCGGTCCGGGTGACCGACCGGGACGCGCTGCAGGAAGTGGCCGACGCATTGGACGCGAAGTACGGGAGCGTGTGGCACTTCGAGGTCGGCGACGGCCTGTTCGGCGAGGGCGAGGACGCCGCCGCCGTGTTCCGGATCGAGCCCGCGAAGGTGCTGGCCTTCGCCAAGGAACCGCACGCCCAGACCAGGTACCGATTCGGCTAGGGCGGACCCCACATGAGCTCCGTTGTGCGGCATCCTTCGTCTCCGTGAGCGTTGCCCCGAACCTCGCCGTTCGCCGTGGGGAGATCGCGGACTCCGAGGCGATCGGACGCCTCCTGCACGACTTCAACACCGAGTACGACCAGCCCACGCCCGGTCCTGAAGCGCTCGCCGGCCGCGTTCGTCAGCTGCTCCCGGAAGGAGAGCTGACCGTCCTCGTCGGGGGCGGCGGCCCGGACGGACTCGCCGTGCTGCGCTTCCGTCCCTCGATCTGGTCGGAGGCGCTGGAGTGCTACCTGGCCGAGCTCTATGTGGTGCCCGACCAGCGCGGGCACGGGCTCGGGCGCGCGCTGATGGAGGCGGCCATCGAGACGGCGCGAGCGGAGGGGGCGGACTACATGGACCTGGGCACCAGCGAGGACGACGTGGCGGCCCGGGCGCTCTACGAGAGCCTCGGGTTCCGCAACCGCGAAGGGCGGCCGGACGGTCCGATCAGCTACTTCTACGAGCGGGACCTGTAGGCCGTGGCGTCGTACTCCCTCAACGAACGCGCCGTCGCTCGCGCCGGCGAGTTGATCGAGGCGCGCCAGTACGTGCTCGACAGCGACTGGGGTGACGTCCAGCCCGCGGCCGAGCAGGAGAACGCCTTCCTCGAGTCCCATTCGTGGGACGAGTACGCGGAGTGGCACCTCGGGCTGACCGAGGGCGCCTCGGACGGGACCAAGGCCAGATACGGGTTCGTTTACGGCGACTTCCGCAGGGTCCATCGGTCCGGGCTGATCGCGTGCCACTACCGGGCCGCCGAGTGGCGCCACAAGGAAGTCGAGCTCGCCGCTCACGAGCTGTTGCAGCTGCTCGACGCCAAGAGCGGCTGAGCCGATGGCGGGGAAGCCCGAGGAGCCGGTGCAAGGCCTCGCGGACGCGATCACCCGGGTCGATCCGGATGCGGCGGTGGCCGTGTGCCACCCGGAGGTCGAGTTCCTCTCCGTGCTCGCGGTGAGCGGGAAGGCCTACGTGGGGCACGACGGCATCCGGCAGTACTTCGAGGACGTGGCCTCCGCGTGGGCCGAGTGGACGGTGGAGGTGCACCGCATCACCCCAGCGGCGGACGGGAGGGTGGTCATCGTCATGACGATGCACGCACGTGGCAAGGGCAGCGGCGCCTCGTGGTCCGAGCTGACCGGGCACGTCTGGACACTGAGGGACGGCAAGCTGCTGCGCAATCAGCCGTTTCGCGACCCGGACGACGCGCTGCGCGCCGTGGGCCTGGAGCCTTGACGACGGAGGCGATCCGGCCCTGCCGGGAGGACGAGCGCGAGCAGATCTGCGCGATCGTCAACGCCGCCGCGGAGGCCTATCGCGGCGTCATCCCCGCCGATCGCTGGCGCGAGCCCTACATGCCGATGGGCGAGCTCGAGGCCGAGCTGGCCGACGGGGTCGAGTTCTGGGGCTACGAGGCGGACGGCGCGCTGGTCGGCGTGATGGGCATCCAGGCGGTCCGCGACGTCGATCTGATCCGACACGCGTACGTGGCACCCGGGAGCCAGCGGCGTGGCGTGGGCGCGGCGCTCTTGGAGCAGCTCGCGAGCGCGGCGACGAGGCGCATGCTCGTCGGCACCTGGGCCGCCGCCGAGTGGGCGATCCGCTTCTATCGCCGGCACGGCTTCGAGCAGGTCTCACCCGAGCGCAAGACCGCCCTGCTCAGGGCCTACTGGACGATCCCGGACCGCCAGGTCGAGACCTCGGTGGTGCTGGCCAACCCGCCGATGAACTCTTGAAGGGTTTTCCGGGCTATGGACCGGAAAAAGCTGCAAACGCCTCGGCCGACGTGATCACAGGGACGATCTCGAACTCGGCGAGGTCGCCCCAGCAGGCGGTCCACTCGTCGAACAGCCGCACGTCGTGGGTCTCCATCAGCTGGAAGCAGCGATCGAGGCGCTCGTCCACCCAGCTGTCCAGGTACTCCAGCCCGGCCGGCAGCATCCGGCCCTGCTCGGCCGCCCGCTCGTAGACCGGCGCGGCCCCGTGGATGTACCGCGGCCGCACGGGTGGCGAGCGCCCTGAGATGATCCGTGTGCGGCATGGCCCCGCCGCCCCACCAAGCACAGGAGGTCTGATGGCGAACCGGTTCGACGTGACGACGGTGATCGATCGGCCGATCGACGAGGTCTTCGCGTTCCTAGCTGACGGGACGAACGACCCGAAGTTCAGCCCGCGCGTGCTCGAGATCGCCAAGACGACCGACGAGCCCCCGGGTGTGGGAACGGTCTACGCCAGCACCGTCAAGGACGCGGGTGTCAAGACGAAGCGCGAGTTCAAGATCACCTCGTTCGACGCGCCCACCCGGATCCGCTGGACCGAGCTCTCGAAGAACATGATCACGGTTCCCGAGGGCGGCTACGACCTCGCCCCCGAGGGCAGCGGCACCCGCGTGACGCTGCACAACCTGTTCGAGGCCCACGGCTTCGGCAAGCTGATCATGCCGCTGGCGCTGCGCGGAGCGCGCAAGGGCGCCGACGACTTCGGCCGGGCGATCAAGGCCGCCGTCGAGGCGTCCTAGCAGCGCGCGCGGAACGCGCAACCTCATACTCGAGACCGATGCGGCGGGAGCCGCGATCGGCCACCATGACGGGCATGTCTCGCGGCTCCCGCAGGCTGTTCGGGCGCTTCGCCGACTTCGCGATTCCCTGGGGGACGGGCCTCTTCCTCGTGCTCGTGGTGCTCGACGAGGGTCGCAGCGAGGACTCTTCGGTGGCGGTGCTCGCCGGCCTGCTGCTGGTGACTGTCCAGTCGGCCGCGCTGCGCTGGCGCCGCCGCCAGCCCGTCCGCGTCACCGCGGTTGTCCTGGCGACTGGGGTCGTCTTCCAGGCGCTGTACCCCGAGGTCGTCGTGTCCTTCCCGGGCCTGTTCGCCGTGGGGTCGCTGGCGGCGGCGCGCCCGCCACGCCAGTCGCTGGTCGGGCTGGCCGGCCTGTTGGCGCTGTCCGCCACGAACTTCTTCACCACCTCCGTCGAGGACACCGTGTTCACGATGTCGATGGGGGTCGGCGCGTGGGCGCTCGGGGAGGCGGCGCGCTCCCGCCGCGTCGCGATCGATGAGGAGGCGCAGCGCGCCATCGGGGAGGAGCAGGCGCGCATCGCGCGCGAGCTGCACGACGTGATCGCGCACAGTGTCTCGATGATCGTCGTCCAGGCGGCGGCCGCCGACGAGGTCTTCGACGACCGGCCCGACCAGGCGCGCGAGGCGCTCCGCTCGATCGAGCACGCGGGTCGCGACGCCCTCCGCGAGCTGCGCCGCCTGCTCAGCGCCGTGCGGCCGGGGGTGGCAGGCGACTCCACCGACCCTCAGCCCGGCCTCGACCGCCTCGACGAGCTGACGGGGTCGCTGCGCACAGGCGGCCTCGATGTGGTCGTCCGGCGCGAGGGGGCGCCCGCGGCGCTGCCGGCGGGCCTCGACCTGTCCGCCTACCGGATTGTCCAGGAGGCGCTGACCAACACGCTGCGCCACGCCCGCGCGACCCACGCCGAGGTGACCGTCAGCTACCTCCCCGGCGAGCTGGAGGTCGAGGTGCGCGACGACGGCCGGGCCGCGCCCTCCAACGGCACCGGCGGCCACGGCCTGGTGGGCATGCGCGAGCGCGCGGCCCTGCTCGGCGGAACGCTCGAGGCCGGCCCGCTGCCGGGCGGCGGCTACCGCGTGTGCGCCCGTCTCCCCCTGGAGCCCGCGCCGTGACCGTGCGCGTCGTGATCGCCGACGACCAGACGCTGGTTCGCGGCGGGTTTCGGATGATCCTCGACTCCAAAGCGGATATGGATGTGGTGGGCGAGGCCAGCGACGGCGCCGAGGCGATCGCGCTGGTCGAGCGGCACTCGCCCGACGTGGTGCTGATGGACGTACGCATGCCGAACGTGGACGGAATCGAGGCCACGCGCCAGATCGTGGCCTCCGGCAGCGCCGCTCGCATCATCATCCTCACCACCCACGATCTCGACGAGTACGTGTTCGCGGCCCTGCGCGCGGGTGCCAGCGCCTTCCTGCTCAAGGACGTGCGACCGCCCGAGCTGGTGGAGGGCATCCGCGTGGTCGCGCGGGGCGACGCCCTGCTGGCGGCGAGCGTGACCCGTCGCCTCCTGGACCGGTTCGCCAACGTCCTGCCGGACGACTCGGCGGCACCCGCTGACCTCGAGGAGCTGACGGACCGGGAGGTGGAGGTGCTGCGCCTGGTGGCCCTGGCCCTGTCGAACGCCGAGATCGCCGCGCGCCTGGTGCTGACCGAAGCGACCGTCAAGACGCACGTCTCGTCCGTGCTGCGCAAGTTGTCCCTGCGCGACCGCGTGCAGGCCGTGGTGTTCGCGTACGACGTGGGCCTGGTGCGTCCGCGCTCAGCCTGAGGGATGAGGGCGAATCCCATACTCGCGCCCGATGTGGGCAGCCGACCGCGCGCCTATCTTGATCGCGATGGCTGACGCGGCAATCGAGTTCGAGGGCCTGAGCAAGCGCTTCGGCTCCGTCCAGGCGGTGAAGGACCTGTCCTTCTCCGTCGACGCCGGGCGCGTGACCGGATTCCTCGGTCCCAACGGCGCCGGCAAGAGCACCACCCTGCGCATGCTGCTCGGCCTGATCCACCCCAACGCCGGCACGGCCACCTTCGCCGGCACGCGCTACGAGCAGCTGCCGCACCCCAGCTCTCACGTCGGCGCGGTGCTGGAGGAGGCGAGCTTCCATCCGGGCCGCACGGGCCGCAACCACCTGCGCGTGCTCGCCGCCGCGGGGCGCCATCCGGACGCGCGCGTCGCGGAAGTGCTCGAGCAGGTCGATCTCGCGGGCGCCGCCGACCGGCGCGTGAAGGGCTACTCGATGGGCATGCGCCAGCGGCTTGCGATCGCGGCGGCGCTGCTCGGGGACCCCGACGTGCTGATCCTCGACGAGCCGGCCAACGGCCTCGATCCGCCCGGCATCCGCTGGATGCGTGGTCTGCTGCGCACAGAGGCGGCCCGCGGGCGCGCCGTGCTGGTGTCAAGCCACCTGCTCAGCGAGGTGGCTCAGAGCGTGGACGACGTGGTGGTGATCGCGCACGGGGTGCTGCGCGGCGCCGGGCCGCTGGAGCAGGTTCTGGGCGGGGCCGACGGCCCCGTGACGCGCGTGCGGGCCCGAGACGTGGGCCGCCTCGCGGAGCTGCTGCGCGAACAGGGCCACGAGGTGGACGCGGACGGCTCGGGCGGCGTGCTGGTACGCGGCGCCCTGCCGGAGGCGGTCGGCGAGGTCGCAGCCGCCGGGAGCGTGGCGCTGTCCGAGCTGGTCGCGGTCTCGCGCTCGCTCGAGGACGCCTTCTTCGAGCTCACCGAGACGGCCGAATGACCCCGCTGCTCAAGGCCGAGCTGATCAAGCTGCGGACCACGCGGACGTTCGTGGCGCTGACGGGGGTCGCGCTCGGCACTTCGCTGCTGATCTGCGTGCTGGTGAGCATCCTGTCGGACCCGACCGAGGACTCCGTGCTGACCGACGTGTACACGGCGGACACCACCGGGCTGTTCATCGTCGTGCTCGCGATCGTGGGCATCACCGGCGAGTGGCGCCACCGGACGATCACGAGCTCGCTGCTGGCCGCGCCCGACCGGCTCCGCTTCCTCACCGCCAAGACGCTCGCCTTCGCGGCCGCGGGCCTGGTGCTGTCGGTGCTGATCTCGATCTCGATCGCGATCGTCGGGACGGTGATCCTGACGGTGCGCGACCTCCCGACGCCGGAGCTGGGGGAGATCGCCATGCAGGTCGTGCGCAACGCGGAGGCGGCGGCGCTACTGGGCGCGTTCGGCCTTGCGCTGGGCACCCTGGTGCGCAACCAGCCGGTCGCCATCGTGGGCGTGCTGGTGCTCTCCTTCGTGATCGAGCCCACGGTGATCGCCCTGCTCCCGGAGATCGGCCGCTTCGCCCCGTTCAGCGCGCTGACCTCGGCGATCCAGGAAATCCCGCCGGGAGACGTCGGCCTCGACGAGGTCGATCTGCTCTCCCCCGGGCTCGCGGCGCTGGCTCTGCTCGCCTGGATAGGCGCCGTGTTCGCGCCGGGCGCAGTGCTGCTGCGCCGCCGCGACCTGAACTAGAGCGGTTCCGAGGCCAGGCCGAACGGGCTGCCCTCGGAGTCGCGGCAGACCGCCCAGGACTCGCCCGGGTGGATCACCGCGCCGCCCAGCGCCTCGACGCGCTCGAGCGCCGCGGCCATGTCGCTCACCGCGAAGTAGGGCAGCGAGACCGTGTCGCCGGGGCCGAGGCCCCGCGCGTGCACGCCGAGCTGGGCACCGTCCGAACGCGTCTGCCAGCCCTCGCCCTCTCCGTCGCGCCGCGCCTCGAGCTCGACCTCGAGCAGCCCTTCCCAGAAGCCGCGCGCACGCTCGGGGTCGTCAGCGGGGAACTCGACGAGCGATATCGGGGAGCGCGCCACAGACCAGCACGATAACTACCCGGCCTTGCTCCAGATCTCGACCACGACGTCCACCGCGCCGGGCTCGGGGTAGACCGGGTAGGCCCCGACCACGATCGCGCAGCCCTCCTCGTAGCGGTCCCCGCGCGGCGGCTCGATGCCGCTGTTCGCGGGCAGGCGCGCGAGCTCGAAGTGGATCGTCCTGCCGGTCACGGCGAGCTCGCGCCGCGCGAGCGCCTGCAGGCCGGCCACCGTCAGGCAGCGCTCGCCCGAGGCGTCCATCAGGCCCACCACCAGCGAACGCTCGCCGAACAGCTGGCGGTCGAGCGAACGCGGCGGGCCGCCCTTGACTTCGAGCCGGCGGACGTCCGCGAGCACGGCACCGCCGAGGCCCAGCTCGGGCGTGCCGCCACGCTGAAGGATGCGCCCGCACGGTCCCTGGTCGCCGGCCCGCAACACGGTTCGCCAGTCGGTCCAGCCGGTCCGGTCGAGGAGCTCCTGCGCCCGCCGCGCCAGCTCGCGGGGCGGGATGCAGTCCGCGGTGGCCTCGAGCGTCGCCACGTCGCGCGACAGGCGCGCGACCTTGGCGCGCGATTCGAGGTACCCAGGCGGCAGCGGCTCCAGGTCGGCGCGCTCGCAGGCGCGCGACCCGCGCCCGGGAATCACGGCCACCGCGCTGCCACGCGCGCACGCCACCAGCGGCGGCGGCGCACCGTTCCAGGCCCTCGCGCACGCGGCCGTCGGAGACCCGATCACCGTGCCCAGGACGGTCGTGTCGCCGCCCAGGTCCGGTCGCTCGTAACAGGCGACCGTGCCGGCGGCGACCTGGTCGGAGTCGGTGAGCACGCGCGCGACCGTGACACCGGTCGCGCCGAGCGCGAACACGGCCAGCGCGAGCACCACGATGCGGCGGCGGCGCCGCAGGCGGACCGGCCGCGGGGAGTCGATCGCGGCCTCGATGGCGTCGCCGAGCTTGTTGACGAACTGGATCTCGCTCATGGGGTGGCCTCCGCCTGCATCAGGTTGTTGAGCCGGGCGAGACCGCGGTGCACCCGCCGCCTGGCGGCACCCTCGCTGCAGCCGAGCCGCGTCGCGATCTCGCGATAGTCCAGCTCGCCGACCACGCGCAGCCGCACCGCGTCGCGCTCGCCGCCGGTCATCCGCTCGAGCGCCGCCGTCAGCGCGGCGCGGTGCTCGTCCACGTCGGCTAGCGCCTCGATGCGCGCGATCGAATCCTGGTCGAGCGCGGGCACCGACAGGCCGAGGCGGCGGATGGCACGCCGTTCCACCTCCTGGCGGCGGAACCAGTGCGACAGCTCCTTGGCGGCGATGCCGTACAGCCACGCGCCGCCGGGCCGGCCCACGTCGCGGAAGCGGTGGCGGCGTTCGTAGGCCACGGCGAACGTCTCCGCGAGCAGGTCCGCGGCGACCTCGGCGTCAAGCACCCGGCGGTACAGGTACACCAGCAGGCGCTCGGCCCAGCGGTCGTAGAGCTCGCGAAAGGCCTGCGGGTCCTCCCGGGAAGCGAGGATCAGCTGGGCGTCGTCCAAGTCGGTCAATGGTCTCAGCTGGCTTACGCCGCGAGCGGCCGCCGGCGTTACGCCCGGCAGCGGCCCGACCGCGTCAGCGAGAGGAGGCCGACTCGGCGCGCTGGAGGCGCTGTGTGAGCTGGGCCGAGCGGATCGCCGCCGCGACCTGGTTGGCGAGGATGCTCAGCAGACGGGCGTCGCCCTCGTCGAACGCGTCCTCCACCAGCTCCTCGAGGTTGATCGCGCCCCAGACCTTGCCGTCGACCATCAGCGGCACGACCAGCTCCGCCCGTACGTCCGCGGTCTCCGGCGTGACGGCGTAGTCGGGCTCGCGGCGGACATCGTTGACCAACAGCGGCAAACGCTCCTCGAGGCAGCGCCCGATCATGCCGTCGTCGACCGGCTGGCACCAGTCGCGCAGCGCCAGGGCCACGAAGGGCGAGCCGCGGACGGCGAGCGCCTCCACCTGGTCGTCCTCGCGCACCCTGATCACCGCACACATGTGGTAGCCGAGCGCGCGGTGCAGTTCCTCCACGGTCGCTTCCGCGATCTCCGGCACATCGGTCATCCCGTGCAGGCGCGTACCGAGGGCGTTGGCGAGCGCCAGCTGCCGCGAGCGCTTGGCCAGCTGGACGCCCATCTGCACCGCGCTCTCGGCCGGCGCCGGGCCATGCGGGCGGGCCAGCTGCCAGTTGTCGCGGCCCGCGGACTTGGCCGCATACATCGCGTCGTCGGCGGTCCGGAGCGCGCGATCGACGTTGGCGCCGGCCGCGCCCGACAGCGGCACCACGCCGATGCTGGCGCTGACCGGGCGCACGGCGCCCTCGGCGGTCGGCACCATCTCATCGCGCAATCGCGCCGCCAGCGCGTCCGCCACCCGCTCGGCCTCGCTCTCGTCGGCGCGCGGGAGCAGGACCGCGAACTCGTCGCCGCCCAGCCGCCCGAGGCAGTCGCTGTCGCGCAGGCGCTCCTCCATCGCCCGGGCGGCCTGCACCAGCAGCCGGTCGCCGATGGCGTGGCCGAGCGTGTCGTTGACCTCCTTGAAGCGATCGAGGTCGAGCACAAGCAGCGCACCGCGCGAGTCCTCGCGACGACGCGACGCGAGGTGATCCGAGAGCACGCTCAGGAAGGCGCGCCGGTTCGGCAGGCCGGTCAGCTCGTCGACCTCTGCCAGGCGCTGCAGCTCCGCCTCGTAGTGGCGGCGGTCAGTGATGTCGCGGAACGTGAGCACGAGCGCGGCCGGGCGGGCCTCCGGACCCATCGGCGTGGCGTTCACCGACAGCCACCGCAGGTGCCCGTCGGAGTGGCGGACGCCGAGCACGCGCTCACGCACGGGCGCGCCCGAGCGGCGCGCGAGGGTCGTCGGGTATGCGTCCTCGGTCAGCGGGATGCCGTCGTCGCCGACCGCGCTCAGCTCCAGGTCGCGCGGCAGCTGGCCGAGGAGATCGCGAGCCGGGCGTCCGAGGATGGCCGCCGCGGCCTGGTTGCAGGCGAGGATCCTGCCGTCGGCATCGAGCACGCCCACGCCGTCCTGCAGCGCATCGACGATCGTCTGCCAGTCCATCGCGGACAGCACGAAGCGTTCGGGCCGCTCACCCATCCCTGGGTTAATCGGCCGATACCCCGCAGCCTTGAACCAATTGCTTCACCGTCTGGCCCAGCCGGAGTACCCTCCGAAGCGAGCAGCCGCCATGCCCTTCGTCGCCTACGTCCACGCGCCCGAGCCGGACCGGCCGGACGACGACCCGCGCCCTCCGTGGGAGCCGAACTGGCGGATCTGGCGCTGGGTGGGCGCGGCGATCGTGGTCGGCTACGCGGCGAGTCGCGCCGACGGTGCCATGGAGGCGCTGCTGGTGATGGTCGTGTTCGCGCTCTGCTGTCGCGCGGCGCTCGAGGCTCTACCCGACGGGGACGGCCTGCGCGAGTACCGCCAGTAGGCGGCGTGGCCTACTCGGGCCAGAAGTCGGGCACTGTCTCGTGGTCGCCGTCGGGGTCGTCGTTCTTCATGGAGCACATGATCAGCACCGCGTCGTCGGGACCCTCGTTCCAGACCGAGCGCACGACCTCCGGCGCGACGCGCACGACCGAGCCCGCCGGCACGTCGATCACCTCGTCCTCGAGCTTGAACTGCAGCGTCCCGGACGCGACGAAGTAGATCTCCTCCTGGGTACGGTGGCGGTGGCCGTAGCTGCCCTTCCCGCCGGTCTGCGCCGGCATGCGCCGCCAGGTGAACGACACTTGCTCGGTGTCGATGTCGCTGGCCGCGGTCATCCGCATCTCGCCCGGATAGTCGCCCAGCACGTCGGGGATCTCCTCCAGCCGCTTGATCGAGTAGCCGGGCATCGCGCTCAGGACCAAGTGTCCCAGGCCTGCAGCGAGGGCAGCGGATCGAACGGCTTGCCGCCGTCGTACCAGCCGGGTCGGTTCCACAGCTCGAAGTGCAGGTGGCACCCGCGGGCGTTGCCGGTGTCGCCCACAGCGCCGATGCGCTGGCCGGTGTAGACGCGGTCGCCTGCTCGGAACGGCGTGGGCTCGGCGAGGTGCATGTACGTGTAATCGACGTCGGTGCCTGCCGCGTCGATCACCACGTAGTTGCCGGCCGCGGCGTGGTACTGCTTGAACTGCACGGTCCCGCCGCGGGCCGCGACCAGCGGCGTGCCGCACTTGGCGAACACGTCCTGGCCCTGGTGGCTGTGCCCGGAGCGGCCGGAGCCGAAGTCCGCGTTGGCGCCGCCGTAGTCGTGGCCCCCGCGCACGGGGAACATGTTGTCGTAGAGGTCGAACGCGTCGCGCTCGAGGTCTCCGGTCTGGGCGGTGCGCACCTCGGCACCCGCGACGCTCGCGGCGGTCAGGCGGAACGAGTAGCGGCCGGGCTTGGCCGCGGTCCGCCCGAGCCGGCCGTCCCAGGTGACGCTCTCGACCTCGCCGGAAGGTGCGGTCGCCGCCCAGCTCCTGACGGCCACGCCGTCGCTGGCTCGCACCAGCTCAACGGTGGGCGCTGTCGCGAGCGTGCCGGTCACCCTGTACGAGAACGTGACGGCGCGGCGCGCCCCGACGTAGGCGCGCGTGCGGCTGGTGCCGGTCTCGATGCGCAGGGCCGCGTCGGCGCGCACGCCGGGAACCAGGCTCAGCACCGGGTTGGGGGCCGGTGGCGGCGGGGGCAGGATCGCGATCGCCCGCGTGGGCCGGGACTTGACTCCCTGGGCGGTGACCACCGTCACCGGCCCGCTGACCGCGCCGGTCGGCACGCGCACCGATACGCGCGAGTCGGATCGCGCGCGCGCCGGGGCGGACAGGTCGTCGCCGCGCCCGTAGCTGCCGTTGAAGACCACCTTCGCCACCGACGCCAGTCCTGAGCCGGCGATCTTGATCGTGCTCCCGCCCTGTGCTCGCGCGCGTGACGCGCAGCGGCGCGCGCAGGTGACCTTGGCCACCTTGGGGGTGGACACGTAGACCTCGCCGCCGCCGCTGCCGGTGGTCTGCGCCGCGGCGCCCGGGGCAAGCATGCCCAAGGACAGGGCAAGCGCTCCGGCGCAACGCCCCGCGGCAAGATGGTTGTCTCGCACTCGTCCCGGCCTTTTCTTCCTCCGGCCTACGGGGTTAGCTGACGGGCTCGCGCCTGGAAGACGGCGCTACCACCGCGGCAATTCGGTGGATTCGCCCCTTCGGAGACCGAGCTCACCCGGTCTCCGAACGGTTCCCCCGCTCCCCTCCGGCCACTGCATGTCGCCGGCGGAGATTCGGCAGGCTTGTGACGCGCGCACTATATACCCGCTCCTGGCGGGTTCCAGGCCGCGCCTTGGAGGAGCGGTCTCTACACTGTTCGAGCCGGCCGCCGGGTAGGCGGCCTCTCTGCAATGAAGACGTACGTGGCGACACCTGATTCGCGCGAGCGCAACTGGCTCGTGGTCGACGCGAGCGGCAAAACGCTGGGCCGGCTCGCGACCCAGATCGCGGACACCCTGCGCGGCAAGCGCAAGCCCGAGTACACCCCACATGTCGACGTCGGCGACTTCGTGATCGTCGTCAACGCCGAGCGCATCGCCGTGACCGGGAACAAGCGCCAGGAGAAGCGGTACTACCGGCACTCCGGCTATCCGGGCGGGCTACGCAGCCGCACGCTCGAGGAGATGCTCGCGCGGCGACCCGAGGAAGTCATCCGGCTCGCCGTCAAGGGCATGATCCCGCGCAGCCGGCTCGGCCGGGCGCAGCTGCGCAAGCTCAAGGTGTACGCGGGGCCAGAGCATCCCCACGCCGCACAGAAGCCCGAGCCCCTGGAGGTCGAAGCCTGATGTTCGCCGAGGAACGCGAGCCGGATAGCCCTGAGGACGACGCGCCGGAGGGCGCGAGCCCCGAGGGCGCCCCGGGCGAGCCCGGCGAGAGCACGCCGGCACCCGACGAGGACGCCGCGGTAGGCCCCGAGATCGAGGGCATCGACGCGCTGTCCGCCGCGGCCGAGGGCGAGGAGCCCGCGGCCGAGGAGGAAGAGGCTCCCGCCGCAGAGCCGGAAGAGGCTCCTGCGGCCGAGCAGGAAGAGGCTCCCGCCGCAGAGGGCGAGGAGGCCCCCGCGGACGCCGAGGCTGCT
Organism: uncultured Thermoleophilaceae bacterium; assembly: GCA_963716215.1. GTDB lineage: Bacteria > Actinomycetota > Thermoleophilia > Solirubrobacterales > Thermoleophilaceae > JACVRW01. Next base: position 1,549,222 of record OY970298.1, read on the forward strand.
GCGGAGCGCCGCCCGCGCCGCGAGGCAAGCTCCGAGGAGACCGAGGACGAGGTCATCCCCGGCATGCACCTCGAGCCCGACCTGGTGCTCGAGGAGCAGGCGCGCGAGGACGACGAGTTCGGCAAGTACGCGGAGGACGGGGCCTACGGCGACGACGAGGGCGGGGACGAGGCAGGCGAGGACGGCGCCGAGCCGCAGCCGGTGGAGTACACGCCGCTGGACCTGGCCGCCGACGCCCGCTACCGGGCCACCGGCAAGCGCAAGAGCGCCATCGCGCGCGTGATCCTGAGGCCCGGCGAGGGGACCTTCAACGTCAACGGACGCCACCTCGACGAGTACTTCCCGCGCGTGAAGCTGCAGCGCGTGGCGCGCCAGCCGCTGGAGGCGGCCGGCTACAACACGCGCCTCGATGTCGTGGCCCGCATCCACGGCGGCGGAACCTCCGCCCAGGCCACCGCGCTGCGCCACGGGATCGCCCGTGCGCTCGTGGAGGCCGACCCGGCACTACGCGGCGAGCTCAAACGCCGCGGCTACCTGACGCGCGATCCGCGCGTGAAGGAGCGCAAGAAGGCCGGGCTGAAGAAGGCCCGCAAGCGGCCGCAGTTCTCCAAGCGCTAGACCGCCCGTGGGGGCGCGCGCCGGGGACACCGCTCCCCGCAAGCTGTTCGGCACCGATGGCGTTCGCGGCGTAGCCGGGGAGTTCCTGACCGCCGAGCTGGCCACGGCGCTCGGCCGCGCGGCCGCGGCGATCTCGGACGAGGACGCGCCCCAGGTGCTGATCGTGCGCGACACGCGCGAGTCGGGCGAGATGCTCGAAGCCGCGCTCGCGGCCGGGGTCGCCGCCGGCGGCGGGCACGCCCTGCTCGGCGGCGTGCTGCCCACTCCCGGCGCCTCGCTGCTGGTGCGCCGCTACGGGTTCGACCTGGCGGCCGTCGTGTCTGCGTCGCACAACCCCTACGAGGACAACGGGATCAAGTTCTTCGGGCCTCAGGGCACCAAGTTGGACGACGCCCAGGAGGCCGAGATCGAGCGCCTGCTCGAGGTGCCGGCTGCGGCCCGGCTCGGCCGTGTGAGGGAGCTGCACGGCGCCCCGGCCGACTACCTGCGCGAGCTCGAGGCGCGCTTCGCCGACCTCCAGCTCGACGGCGTGAAGGTCCTGCTCGACTGCGCCAACGGGGCGACGCACCGGGTGGCCCCGGAGATCTTCCGGCGACTCGGCGCGGACGTGGACGCCGTGGCGGTCGAGCCGGACGGGCGCAACATCAACCGCGACTGCGGCTCCACCCATGTCGAGCAGCTCGCGGAGCAGCTCGACGGCCACGCCATCGGCTTCGCCTTCGACGGTGACGGGGACCGCGTGCTGGCGATCGACCGCAACGGCGCGGTCGTGGACGGCGACGAGCTGCTGGCTTTGTCCGCGCTGCACCTGCGCGACCACGAGCGCCTCCCCGGGAACGGCGTGGCCGTGACCGTGATGACCAACTACGGCTTCCACCAGGCGATGCGCGAGCACGGGGTGGAGGTGGCGACCACGCCGGTCGGCGACCGCCACGTCCTGGCCGAGCTGCTGAGGCGCGGCTGGGCGCTCGGCGGGGAGCAGTCGGGCCACATCATCGACGCCGGCTTCGTGCCCGCCGGCGACGGCACGGCGGCCGCGCTGCTGGCCCTCGAGGCGCTGGCCGGCCGCGACCTGGCCGACCGCGACGCGATGCGCAAGCTGCCGCAGCGTCTGGTCAACGTGCGGGTGCCCGATCGCGACGCGCTGGAGGGTGCCGACGAGGTCTGGGCGGCCGTCGAAGCGGCGGGTGCGCGTCTCGAAGGGCGGGGCCGGGTACTAGTACGTTCGTCCGGTACGGAGCCGCTAATCCGCATTATGGTCGAGGCTCCGGGTGCCGATGAGTGTGAGGAGATAGTGCAAGCGCTGGCGAAAACCGTGGAATCGTGCGTACGCTGAGTCGGTCATGTGCGGGATCATTGGATACGTAGGGCCGCGCGAGTGCCGTGACCTCCTGATGGAGGGTCTGCGGCGGCTCGAGTACCGCGGCTACGACTCAGCCGGCGTCTCGCTGCTTGCGGGCGACGAGATCGGCAGCGTCCACGCCGTGGGCAACCTGCAGAAGCTGCGCGACGCCGTCGGAGAGTCGAACGGGCACCTGCGCGGGTCGACAGGAATCGGACACACGCGTTGGGCCACTCACGGCCGCGTGACCGAGGCGAACGCCCACCCGCACTCCGACACCTCGAACCGCGTGCACATCGTGCTCAACGGGATCGTCGAGAACTGGACCGGCCTGCGCGAGCGGCTGCAGGCCGACGGCGCCGAGTTCACCTCGGAGACCGATGCCGAGGTCGTGGCGCACCTGATCGCGCAGCACCTCAACGGTGATTTGACGGAGGCCGTTCGCCTCGCCTACAACGAGCTGCGCGGCCACTACGCCTTCGTCGCGATGTCGGCGGATCACCCGGGCGTGATCGTCGGCGCCCGCAAGGAGTGCCCGCTGGTCGTGGGCCTCGGCGACGGTGAGAGCTTCATCGCGTCGGCCATCCCGGCCTTCCTCGCCGAGACGCGCAACGTGCAGCTGGTCAAGGACGGCGAGATCGTCGAGATCACAGCGGCCGGGTCGCGCTTCATCGAACCGGTCGCCGGCACCCCGATCGAGCGCGAGGTCGAGGAGGTCGAGTGGGACGACGAGGCCGCCGAGAAGGGCGGCTACGAGACCTTCATGCTCAAGGAGATCCACGAGCAGGCCGACGCCGTCGCCGAGACGCTGGCGGACCGGCTGCACCCCGAGGGAGTCGACCTCGGCGACATCGGCATCTCCGACGCGTTCCTGCGCAAGGTGCGCCGGATCGTGATCGTCGCCTGCGGCACCTCGTACCACGCGGGCCTGGTCGGCCGCTACTCGATCGAGACGTGGTCCCGCTTGCCCGTCGAGATGGACGTGGCCTCCGAGTTCCGCTACCGCAACCCCCTGATCGACGAGCACGACCTCGTGATCGGCATCTCGCAGTCCGGCGAGACGGCCGACACGCTGGCCGCGATGCGCCTGGCCCGCGAGCGCGGCGCCAAGGTGCTCGCCATCACCAACATCATGGGCAGCCAGGCCACGCGCGACGCGGACGGCGTGATCTTCACGCGTGCCGGCCTCGAGATCGGCGTCGCCGCGACCAAGACGTTCGTGGCCCAGGTGGTCGCGATCCAGCTGTTCGCGCTCAAGCTGGCCGGCCTGCACGGCACGCTCGGCCCCGAGGTCACGAGCCAGCTGGTCACCGAGTTTCGCCAGATGCCGCACCTGATCGCCGAGACGGTCGAGACGGTCGACGAGCCGGTCCGCCGCATCGCCGAGCACTGGAAGGACTGCGGGTTCTTCCTCTATCTCGGCCGCCACGTGGGCCTGGCGATCTGCCTCGAGGGCGCGCTCAAGCTGAAGGAGATCTCGTACATCCCAACCGACGCCTACGCGGCGGGGGAGATGAAGCACGGCCCGATCGCCCTGCTCGACGAGGACACGCCGGTGGTGTGCGTGGCGACCGACTCGCCCGTGCTCGACAAGGTGATGTCCAACGTCGCCGAGGTGCAGGCGCGCGGCGCGCACGTGGTGGCCGTGGCCACCGAGGGCACGCACGTGGACGCCGAAGAGGTCATCAAGATCCCGCGCACCGACTGGCTGCTCCAGCCGGCGCTGGCGATCATCCCGCTGCAGCTGCTGGCCTACTACATCGCGCGCGAGCGGGGGCTCAACGTAGACCAGCCGCGCAACCTGGCCAAGACCGTCACGGTCGAGTAGCTTCCGCCGCCGTGAGCGGCGTCGGCATCGACCTCCTCGACGTCGACCGGCTGGAGCGCGCCCTCGAACGCCGGCCGCGGTTGGCCGAGCGGGTCTTCACCGACGACGAGCGCGCGTACGCGGCGTCGCGCGCTCGGCCCGGGCTGCACCTGGCCGCGCGCTTCTGCGCGAAGGAGGCCGTGGCCAAGGCGCTCGGCATGACCGCCTGGAGCTGGCGCGACGTGGAGGTCGTGGCCACCGGTGCCGCGCCCGAGGTGCGCCTCAGCGGTGGCGTGGCCGCGCGCGCATCCGAGCTCGGGGTGACCGCTGTGGTCTCGCTCACGCACACGGACACGACCGCCGGCGCGGTGGCGCTGCTGCAACCGGGATGACGCTCCCCGACTGGCTCGACCCGCTGTACGAGGCCGACGAGATGCGCGCGGTCGACGCCTGGGCGATCGAGGACCAAGGCGTGCCGTCGATCGAGTTGATGGAGCGGGCCGGGGAGGGGCTGGCGCGGGTCACCGCTGCCGCCGCGCGGCCGGGGCCGGTGCGGGTGGTGGTCGGCAAGGGCAACAACGGCGGCGACGGGCTGGTGGTGGCGCGGCTGCTGCGCGAGGACGGCCACGAGGTGGACGTGCTGGCGGCGGGCTCGCTCGACGAGCTGGGTGGCGACCCGCTCGCCAACCTCCAGCGGCTACCCGGCGCACCGCCGGAGCCGTTCGACCCGGCGCGGCTCGACGGCTCGGGCGTGATCGTCGACGCCCTCCTCGGCACCGGGTTCCAGGGAGTCCCACGTGACCCCGTGGCCGGCGCGAGCGCGGCAATCAACGCCCAGGACGCCCCCGTCGTGGCCTGCGACGTGCCGTCGGGTGTCGACGCCAGCACCGGCGAGGTCGAGGGGGAGGCCGTGCGCGCCGCCGCGACGGCGACGTTCCATGGCCCCAAGGTCGGCCTCTACGTGAGCCCGGGCAAGGACCACGCGGGCCGTGTGGAGACCGTCGAGATCGGCATCCCCCGAGGTGCCCCGCGTGCCGAGCGCGCCGGTCTCATCTCGGCGCGCGTGCGCGAGCTCTACCCGCACCGCGAGCGCAGCGGCTCCAAGTTCGTGTCCGGTGTCGTCGTGGTGGCGGGCGGGTCGATGGGCCTGACCGGCGCGCCCACGATGACAGCGCGGTCCGCCCAGCGGGCGGGTGCCGGCTACGTCCAGGTGGCCGTGCCGCAAGCGGTGCAGCCGGCGGTGGACCTGCGCCTACTGGAGCAGATGAGCCGCGGCCTGCCCGACGCCGGCGGCTTCCACACGCCGGCCGGTGTGGAGGTCGTGGAGGAGATGGCCGAGCGCGCCGGGGCGGTGGTGCTCGGCCCCGGGCTCGGCCGCGACGAGGGCGCGCAGGAGTTCGCCCGCGGCGTGGCGCGCGCGGTCGAGGCGCCGCTGCTGGTGGACGCCGACGGCCTGAACGCGCACGCCGAGCAGCTAGAGCTGCTGCGCGAACGCACGGCGCCCACGATCCTGACTCCCCACGAGGGCGAGCTGGGCCGGCTGCTCGGGCGTCCCACCGACGCGGTCGCCCACCACCGGCTGGCGTGCGCGCGCGAGGCTGCCGAGCGCAGTGGCGCCGTGGTGCTGCTCAAGGGCGACGACACGATCGTGGCGCTCCCCGGCGGGGAGGTCGCGGTCAACCCGACCGGCTCGGCGGCGCTCGCGACCGCGGGCACCGGCGACGTGCTCTCCGGCCTGATCGGCGCCCTACTGGCCAAGGGGCTCGACGCGTTCGACGCCGCCTGCCTGGGAGCGCTCGCGCACGTGTTCGCGGCGCGGGCGGCTGCGGAGCGGGTCGGGGTGGACCACGTGATGGCCGGCGACGTGATCGACGCGCTGCCCTACGGCCTGACGCTCCGATAGTCTCGCCGCCGATGCCCGCAGTGCGCGACATCATGGACGCGAGCCCCGCCACCGTGCGCCCGGATACCCCGGTGGAGGAGGTCATCACGCTGCTGCGCAGCAACGAGCTGCCCGGCGTGCCGGTGGTCGACGACGACGGGCAGTGCGTGGGGATCGTGACCGAGGCCGACCTCGTGCTGCCCGACGACCAGGGCGACCTGCACCTGCCGCACTACATCAACCTGTTCGGGGGAACGGTCTTCCTCGAGCCACTGGGCCGCTTCGAGAAGCGGCTGCGCAAGGCATTCGCCTCGACCGCTGAGGAAATGATGACCAGCGACCCCGACACGGTCGCCCCGGATACCAGCGCGAAGGAGGCGGCGCGCCTGATCCACGAGTCGGGCCACAACCGCCTGCCCGTGGTGGACGACGGGCGCCTCGTCGGCGTGGTCACGCGCCTGGACGTGCTCGGCGCCCTCGCGGCGTGACCAGCGCAGAACGGCGAGCGCGCGGCGCGGGCGAGCCCGGGCTCTCCCAGCGCGCGGTAGCCACAGTCGACCTCGGCGCGATCGAACGCAACTGCGCGCGCCTCCCGAAGCCGCTCTGCGCGGTCGTCAAGGCCGACGCGTACGGGCACGGCCAGGTCGCCGCGGCGGCGCTGGCGGGCGGGGCCTCGTGGCTGGCGGTGGCCGCCGCCGACGAGGCGGTGGCGCTGCGTCGCGAAGGCATCGAGGTTCCGGTGCTCGTCATGGGCGCTGTGACCGCGGACGAGCTGCGCACGGCAGCCGAGGCCGGGGCGGACGTGGTCGCCTGGACCGAGGAGGTCGCCGCGGCGGCCCCGCGCGTGCACGTGAAGCTCGACACCGGCATGGGCCGGCTCGGGACGAAGGACCGCGAGCTGGCGCTGCGGCTGGCGGACAGGGACAACGTCGTCGGGCTGATGACCCACTTCGCCACCGCCGACGAGCTCGATTGCGACGCGTTCGGCGCACAGCTGGAGGCCTTCCGCGAGTTCGTCGAGGAGGCGGACCGCGGCGACCTGATCGCGCACGCCGCCAACAGCGCCGCCGCGCTGCGCGATCCCGACAGCCATTTCGACATGGTCCGCTGCGGCGTGGCCATCTACGGCATGGACCCGTTCGGCGAGGATCCGGCGGCCCACGGGCTCGAACCGGCGCTGTCGCTGCGCTCCTGGGTGGCGGCCGTGCGCCGCTTCGAGACGGGCGACTCCGCAGGCTACGGGCGGCGCTGGACCGCGGCCGAGCCGACCTGGGTCGCGACCGTGCCGATCGGCTACGGGGACGGCTGGCGGCGGTCGCTGAGCAACAACTGCGACGTGCTGATCCGCGGTCGCCGGCACCCGCTGGTCGGGACCGTGAGCATGGACAACGTGACCGTCTCGCTCGGACCGGACACGGACGTGGCGGTCGGGGACGAGGTGGTGCTGATCGGCCGGCAGGGCGAGGAGCGCATACTGGCCGAGGAGGTGGCGCGCCGGCTCGACACGATCAACTACGAGGTCACCTGCGCGCTCACGTCGCGGGTGCGCCGCCAGCATCTGCCGTGAGCGAGGCCTGGATCGTGGGTGGGGCGCTGCGCGACGAGCTGCTCGGTCGCCCGGTGCGCGACGTGGACGTCGCGGTGACCGGCGACGCCGCGCGCGCGGCACGCGCCCTGGCCGCGCAGCTGCGGGGTCCGGTGTTCCGGCTCTCGGAGGCGTTCGGCGCCTGGCGCGTGATCGACCGCAAGGGCGGCCGGGTCTGGGACTTCGCACCGCTGCAGGGCGAGACGATCGAGCAGGACCTGCGTCGCCGCGACTTCACGGTGAACGCGATGGCCCGGCCCGTGGAGCTGGACGCGATCGCCGACACCGGCGGCGCCGCCGAGCTGGTGGACCCGCTCGGAGGTCGCGCCGACGTGGAGGCGCGCATCCTGCGCGTGCTCGGCGCGGATGCCTACGAGAGCGACCCGCTGCGCGCCCTGCGGCTGGCGCGCTTCGGCGCCGAGCTCGGATTCGCGCCCGATCCGGAGACCGAGCGCCTCACGCGCGCGGCCGCGCCGCGCGTGATCGATGCCGCGGGAGAGCGCGTCTTTGCCGAGCTGCGCCGGCTCGTGATCGCGGACGGTGTCCTGGGCGGGCTCGAGCTGGCCGACCGCGTGGGCGTGCTCGACGCCGTGCTGCCCGAGCTGACCGCGCTCCGCGGGGTGGAGCAAAGCGACTACCACCACCTGGACGTCCACGGGCACACGCTCGAGGTGCTCGCCCAGCTGATCGAGCTCGAGTCGGCACTCGAGCAGCGCTTCGGCGCGGACGCCGACAGACTCGGCGCCGCACTGGCCGCACCGCTCGGGGACGAGCTGACCCGCGGCCAGGCGCTGCGCTTCGGGGCGCTGCTGCACGACATCGGCAAGCCGGCCACGCGCGGCGTTCGCGCCGACGGCCGCATCACCTTCATGGGCCACGACGCGGTCGGCGAGGAGATGGTCCGCGGGCTGTGCCGCCGGCTGCGCACCAGCGAGCGCTTCTCGCGCTTCCTCGAGGGACTGACGCGCCACCACCTGGTGCTCGGCTTCATGGTCCACGAGCGACCGCTCGACCGCGCTCAGGTCTACCGCTACCTGCGTCGCACGGCGCCGGTGGAGGTGGAGGTGACGCTGCTGTCCTGCGCGGACCGCCTGGCTACCCGCGGCCGCCGCGCCGAGGAGGCCACGGAGGCCCACCTGGGCCTGGCCCGCGAGCTGATGGCCGCCGCGCTCGACTGGCGCGAGCATGGCCCCCCGCGCGTGCCTGTGCGCGGCGACGAGCTGGCTCACGAGCTCGGGATCGAGCCGGGGCCGGAGCTGGGGCGGCTGCTGGCCGAGCTCGCCGAGGCCACCTACGCGGGCGAGGTGAGCGACCGCGAGCAGGCCCTCGCGCTGGCGCGTAGGCTCCGCGCGTGATCGTCGACAGCGCGGTCTACCGCGACGGCCGCCGTGAGGACGGCGTGCCGCTCGACCACCTCTACGCGGAGTGCCACAAGCACGGGGCGTTCGGGTGGCTCGGCCTGTACGAGCCGAGCGAGGCCGAGTTCGAGTCGATCCGCAAGGAGTTCAACCTGCATCCGCTGGCGGTGGAGGACGCGATCGAGTCGCACCAGCGGCCGAAGCTCGAAGTCTTCGACGACATGGTCTTCGTGGTGCTGAAGACCGCGCGCTACGTGGACCCTCACGAGGTGGTCAAGATCGGTGAGATCCTCGTGTTCCTCGGCGAGGACTACATCATCACGGTCCGTCACGGCGAGGCGAGCCCGCTGGACGGCGTGCGCCGCGCGCTCGAGGACGACCCGGACCTGCTGCGCCACGGCCCCGGGGCCGTGCTGCATGCGATCGTCGACCGCGTGGTGGACGACTACGGGCCGGCAATCGAGGGGCTGGAGGCTGACGTGGTGGAGGTCGAGGAGGAGGTGTTCACGCCCGAGCGCGCCAACCCGGCCGAGCGCATCTACAGGCTCAAGCGCGAGGTGCTCCAGTTCCTGCGCGCCACGGTGCCGCTGATCGACCCGGTCGAGCGTCTCGCGCGCGGGAACTACGGCCAGGTCCACCCCGAGGTGCGCACCTACTTCCGCGACGTGAACGACCACCTGATCAGGGCGCGCGACCAGCTGGACGGCCTCAACGACCTGCTCACGAGCGTGCTACAAGCCAACCTGACCCAGGTCGGGGTGCGCCAGAACGAGGACATGCGCAAGATCTCGGCCTACGTCGCGATGGCTGCGGTCCCCACCCTGCTGGCCGGGATCTACGGCATGAACTTCGACCACATGCCCGAGCTGGGCTGGGAGCTCGGCTATCCGGCGGTGCTGCTGTTGATGGCGAGCATCTGCGCCTTCCTGTTCTGGCGCTTCAAGCGGGCCGGCTGGCTGTAGTCGCGGCCTCTCGCGCTTACGTAGACTGCGCGGCCGTGGCGGACGACTGCATCTTCTGCAAGATCCTGGCCGGCGAGTTGCCGGCCGAGATCGTTCAGGAGGACGAGCACACGATCGCGTTCATGGACCTCAACCCGTGGACGCGCGGGCACGCGCTCGTGATCCCGCGCCGTCACGCCCGCAACCTGTACGAGACGGAGGACTCCGATCTAGAGCACGCGATCGTGGCCGCGAAGCGCCTGGCGCTGCGGATGCGCGATCGCCTGGAGTGCGACGGGATCAACCTGCTGAACGCCTGCGAGCCCGCCGCGTGGCAGACGGTCTTCCACACGCACATCCACGTGATCCCGCGCTACGACGACGATCCGCTGCGGCTGCCCGTCCATCCACACCAGGCCGAGCAGGACGAGCTCGCACGGGTGGCAGCCGAGTTGCGAGGCGGCTGACATTTTCGCCCTTCCGCCACCATCTGCTGGTAGTTTGGTCCCCGTTGGGCCGGTTCTAGCCGGCGTAGTTCGTTACATGCGTGCATCGGGACTCGCAGGACCGGGCACACGCAGGAAGGGGCAGCACGTGCCTACCGGAATCGTCAAGTGGTTCAACGACGAGAAGGGCTTCGGCTTCATCACTCCTGACGAAGGAGACCGAGACCTCTTCGTCCACTACACCGGCATCGACGGCCAGGGTTTCAAGTCGCTCGCCGAGAACTCGAAGGTCGAGTACGAGGAAGAGACGGGCGACAAGGGGCCGAAGGCGGTGAACGTCCGCCTCATCTGAGGCGATCTCATCGTGCCCAAGGAAGAGAAGATCGAAATGGAGGGCGAGATCGTAGAGGCCCTCCCGAACACCATGTTCAAAGTCCAGCTCGACAACGGGCACGAGGTCCTCGGACACATCTCCGGCAAGATGCGGAGGCACTACATCCGCATCCTGCCCGGAGATCGTGTGAAGATCGAGCTGTCTCCGTACGACCTCGACCGGGGGCGGATCACCTACAGGTACAAGTGAGGAGGGCGCAACTCGGCAGCCGGCCGAGTGTTGCAACCCCGGCCATGAAGCGAATCCTGCTGCTGATTTCCGCTGTGTCGCTGGTGCTCGCGCTCCCGCCGGGCGCGTCGGCCCGCGTGGTCGAGCTGGGAGCCAAGAACCCCCCGGCCACGGCCAGCTGCCCGACCGACCCCTGCGAGGTGCTGGCCCGGGTGACCGGCTACCCCGGCCGCGCCGGCTCCGTCAAGAACCCGTACCTGATCCGCCGCGACGGCTATCTCGTGGCGTTCACGGTGGCGCTCGGCAAGCCGACGCCCGAGCAGGCCGCCTACTTCACCGACGACCCGGCCGGACCCCAGTTCGGCGAGCCGGAGGTGCAGCTCTCGGTGCTGCGCAAGGGCACCAAGCGCAAGACGCGGCTGGACCATCGGCTGATCTCGCAGTCGCCCGTGTTCGACGTGACCCACAACCTGGGCTCGTCGCCGACCTTCGTCCTGCGCGACCCAATCCGCGTCAAGAAGGGCAACATCGTCGCCCTCACGTCGGCCACCTGGCTGCCGGCGTTCGCGAACAACCTCGGCAACGGCAACTGGTGGCGTTCGTCGCGCGCGCGCAAGCGCTGCGAGGCGCCGCAGAGCCTCAACCAGTACGCCATGACGGACCTGCGCGAGGTCAACGTCTTCGGCTGCACCTACCACGGCGCCCGCCCGCTCTACTCGGTCACGTACGTCCCGGACAACCGGCCGACGGACGAGACCAAGGAAGAGCAGCCCAACTAGGCGGATAGGGCCTTTCCCCGGCTACCCCACCGCGCTAGCATCGACACGTGACCACCGAGGGGTGGATCTTCATGGTTGGCTTCCGGGTTTTCGACGTCGGGCTGCTGATCGTGTGGCTGATCTGGTTCTTCCGGCTGCGCGACGACGATGACGACTCGCAGGGCGACGACGGTGGCGGGGGCGAGGGCCCCGGTCCGCGCCCGGGCAACGACGGGCCCGGCGGTGACGGCATCAGGCTGCCGCTCGGGCGCTGGCATCTCGGCAACGGCCGCGATCGCTCCCACGGCGGCCCCCCGCGGCCATCGCGGCGTCGAGGGGCGGAGCCGCCGATCCGGACGCCGTTGCCTTCCCGTGTGCGTCGGCCGCGGTCACCGCTGCCGACCCATCGCACCTAGCCGCAAGCCCCCGGGTTGTCGTTGCAGAAGTCCTCGAAGCGCTCCGCCGGGCTGTCTGCGGGCGGCGGGGTGTCGTTCTCCGGCGTGTCGGTCGGGGTAGTCGGCTCGGGTTGGGGTGCGGGCTGCTCGGTGGCCGGCGGAGTGGTCTCGGTGGGGGCGGTCGTCTCCGTCGTGGGCGCCGGCTCCGGGTCCGTCTCCGGGATCGTGAGCTCCGGGGCCGTGGGCGGCGGCCCCGCGGCCGGCTCCTCGTCGCCTCCACAGCCCACGGCCGCGAGGACGAGGCAGAGCAGCGCCAGCGCGCCGAGGCGCGCGATCAGCGCTCGACGGCCGGCAGCCGCCGGCCGCAGTGAGGGCAATCGTTCAGATCCCTCTGGACGAGCTGCTCCAGCGAGCAGCCACACAGCCGCAGGTTCTCCACCGAGTACGGCAGCTCGCTCGGCGAGGGCGCCAGCGGCAGCACCGCGGCGACGACCTTCAGCTCCTCGCCGCTCTCGCGATCGACGTACACCTTGCCCGGCTCGGCCTCGCGGATGATCTCGCGGTCCGAGCGGGCGCGCAGGCGATACTTCTGGCGGGCGGGCATGGGCGCGGAAGGATAGCTGCCGATACCCCGGAAAGAGCCACGGGCAATGCGCATCCTGATCTTCCACGGCTACCTGCTGCGGGGCACCGGCAGCAACATCTACAACGCCAGCCTGGTGCGCGCCCTCGCGCGCCTCGGGCACGAGGTCCACCTGCTGTGCCAGGACCGCGGCTGGGACGCCCCGGAGGGTGTGACCGTGCACAACCCGGACATCGGAACCGTGCTGCCCGTGTACGTGGCCGACCGTTACGAGGGCTTCGAGGCGAAGCCGTACGCCGAGCTGAGCGAGGCGGAGCTGGAGCACTACCTCGAGGCGAACGTGGCGGCCGTGCGCGACGCGCCGACTCCCGACGTGGCGCTCGCCAATCACCTCGTGATGGGCCCGGCGATCCTGGCCCGCGGGCTCGCTGGGCGGGCGCCCTACGCCGTGAAGGTCCACGGCAGCGCGCTCGAGTACACCGTGCGGCCGCACCCGGAGCGGTTCCTGCCGTACGCGCTCGAGGGGGTGCGCGGATCGGCAGGCGTGCTGGTCGGGTCGCGACACACCGCGGAGAGCCTCTGGGAGGTGCTTGCCGAGGAGCCCGGGCTGCCAGCCCACACGCGGCTCGGCCCGCCCGGGGTGGACGTGCACGCCTTCCGGCCGGGCGCGGGCGACCTGGAGCGGCTGGCGGAGCGCGTGGGCGCGGGCGACACCGCCTCCTGGGGCGGCGAGGCGGGCGCGGCCGAGGCGCTGCTGTCGCTCGACCCCGGCGAGGACCGCATCGTCTCCTACGTCGGCAAGCTGATCGTGTCCAAGGGCGTGGACCTGCTGCTCGCCGCCTGGCCGCTCGTGGTGGACCGGGTGCCCGAGGCGCGGCTCGTGATCGTGGGCTTCGGCACCTACCGCGAGACGTTGGGGCGCTTCGTGGATGCGCTGCGACGCCGCGACGTCGAGGACCTGCGCGCGATCGCGGCGCGCGGGCGCGAGCTCGAGGGCGGCCCGCCCGGCGAGCTGAAGCACCTGCGCGCGTTCGTCGAGGGCGCCGGGCCGGAGTGGCTCGCCGCCGCGCCGGCGGCCGCCGAGCGCGTCCACTTCACCGGCCGCCTCGAGCACGACGACCTGCCCGACCTGCTGCCCACCTGCGAGGCCCAGGTGATGCCGAGCACGTTCCCGGAGGCGTTCGGCATGGTCGCCGCCGAGGCGGCCGCCTGCGGCGCGCTGCCGCTCTCCGCGGGCCACTCCGGCATGGCGGAGGTGACGGCCGCACTCGCCCCGGCGCTGGCACCCGAGCTGCGCCCGCTGCTCTCATTCGACGTAGGCCCGGACGCGGTCGACCAGATCGCGTCCAAGCTGATCGCGTGGCTCACGCTCGATCCCGCCGAGCGCGGGCGGGCCCGCGCCGCGCTGGCCGCGGAGGCCGCCCGCCGCTACTCGTGGGAGAGCGTGGCGGAAGGGGTGATCGCGGCCGCCGAGGGCAGGCTCGACGCTCTGCCCCATCCGGCTCCGCCAGCGGATAATGTTCCCGCCCCGTGAGCCTCACCCGGAACACGGCACAGCCGCAAGCGACCGGCTCGGCCGGGCGCGTGCGGTTCTGCGTTTGGCAGAAGCCCGGCCGAGCCGGGCTGCTCGCCGTGTTGGCGGTGGCAGCCGTTGCGCTGCCGCTCGGCGCGTGCGGTGGCCGCGACGAGCCCGACCTGTCCAACGGCAAGGCCCTGTTCACGCAGAAGTGCGGTTCCTGCCACGCGCTGGCTCGCGCCGGTACGCAGGGTCAGACCGGCCCTGACCTGGACGCCGCGTTCCGCGCGTCGCTGGCGGTGGGGATGGACCGCGAGACGGTGGAGGGCATCGTCCACAAGCAGATCCTGCACCCGCGTCGCAACAGCGCGATGCCGGCCGGCCTCGTGAAGGGCTCGGACGCCGACGACGTGGCCGCGTACGTCGGCTACGCGGCGCAGCGGACCGGGGAGGACCAGGGCGCGCTGGCGCAGGCCGGTCTGGCCGGGGCCACCACAGGCGAGCAGATCTTCACGGCCGCCGGTTGCGCGGGCTGTCACGCGCTCTCAAAGGCCGGCGCGAACGGCAACATCGGACCCAGCCTCGACGACCTCGCCTCGTCCGGCGACATCCAGGGCTCCCCTGAGGAGTTCGTGCGCCAGGCGCTGCTCGACCCGGACGCGATGGTCGCCGACGGCTTCCAGGCCGGCGTGATGCCGTCGTTCGAGGGCAAGCTGACCGACAAGCAGGTCCAGGCGCTCGTGCAGTACCTGCTGGGCGAGTAACGCTCCGCTAGGGCGCGACGAACTGCCGCAGCTCGGCCAGCAGGTCGTCGTCCGACGCCGCGATCATGCCGGGCCAGTCGTCGTCGAGCCAGGTGACGCTGCCGCCGGCTTCCTCCACCAGCAGGCGCCCGGCGGCCCAGTCCCAGTGCTGCAGCCCGCGCTCGAAGAAGGCGTCCACCCGGCCCGCTGCCAGCCACGCGAGGTCCAGGGCGGCGGCGCCCGCGCGGCGGATGTCGCGGGCGCGCGGCAGCAGGCGACCGATCACCTCGGCCTGGACGGCGCGGCGGTGCGGCTCGTAGGAGAACCCGGTCGCCACCAGCGCCTCCGCCAGCGGGCGCGGGTCGCGCACGCTCAGGCGCCGGTCGCCGAGGAACGCGCCCTCGCCGCGCACGGCGCTGAAGGTCTCGGCGTGGATCGGCGAGTGCACGACCCCCGCGGCCAGCCCGTCGCCGTCCTCCAGCGCCACGCTCACAGCCCACGCCGGGAAGCCGTAGAGGAAGTTGATCGTCCCGTCGAGCGGGTCCACGACCCAGCGGCGCCCGCTGGCGGCCTCGGCGTGCGAGCCCTCCTCGGCCACCAGCCCGTCGTCCGGCCGCTCGCGCGCGAGCAGGTCGCGGATCGTGCGCTCCGCCTCGCGGTCGGCATCGGAGACCAGGTCGGTGGACGACGACTTCGACGCGACCCCCTCGGGCGGGCGACCGTAGTAGGACAGCAGCACCTCGCCGGCCGCGCGTGCGGCGCGGTCGGCCAGGTCGAGGTCGGCGTTCACAGCGCGCGGACGAGAATGACGAGCCCGACCACTACCGCCGCTACGACGATGACCCACAGGAGGAACCGAAAGGCCTCCTGCTCGGATCGGATCGGGTTGAGCACTCGCTAGATGATGTACACGGTCGTGTACACCACGATCCACATCACGTCGACGAAGTGCCAGTAGATGCCGGGCACCTCGACGCCGCGGTGCTCCTTGGGGGTGAAATGACCCCGGAATGCGCGCATGGTGGCGAACGCCAGCAGCGTGAGGCCGACGAACACGTGCGCGCCGTGCAGCCCGGTGAGGCCGTAGAAGATCGTGGCCTGCGCGTTGTCCGACGGCGCGAAGCCGATGTGGATGTACTCGTTGATCTGGACCGACAGGAAGGTCAGACCGAGGAGCGCGGTGGACAGCAGACCAACCTTCATCGCGCGGGGGTTGCCGCGGCGCGCGCCCTCGAGCGCCCAGTGCATCGTGAAGCTGGAGGAGACCAGGACCGCGGTGTTGACGCCGGCGATGACCTTCGGCAGCTCCATGCCGTCGACCGGGAACCACTGGGCCTCGCCCACGACCCGGATGAAGAAGTAGGCCGTGAAGAACGCTCCGAAGAGCATGACCTCCGAGACGATGAAGAGCAGCATCCCGAGGAACTGGGCTTCGACCCGCGACGACTGGTTGGCCGGCGGCGGCCCGTGGTGCTCCTCGTGCTCGTCGTGCGCGGCGGCGTGTCCGGACGCGATCGATGCCGATTCCATCAGCCGTCCTCCTCGGTGACCACGTGCTCGACAGGCTTGCCGGTGGACGCCTGGACCCGCCCGATCAGGTCGCCGCGCAGCCAGCCTGAGCGCGTCTCGGGGAAGGTCGAGATGACGATGTCGTCGGGCGCGTAGAACTGCAGCGCGTTCTGGATCGCGGTGTACGGGTCGGGGTGGACCACCTGCCCGACCGCCTCGAGGCCAGCGTCCTCCATCGCCTTGAGGGTGTGAGCGAGCCGCGTGGCGGCGTCCCCGGAAGCGCTGCCGTCGCCGTTGCCCTCGGCCTGCGGACAGATCACGATGAAGCGCCGCGTCTCCTCGGCGGCCTTGCGGCGCAGCAGGTCGAGCAGCGCCGGGCTGGCGACGGTCTGGTTGGCCACCACGAGCGTGCGCTTCACGTCGTCGCGCTCGGTGTCGAGGTCCACCACCACGTGCTCGACGGGGCGGCGTGCGGCGCGCCTGACGCGGTCCACCAGGCCCTCGCGCAGCCAGCCGGAGCGCGTCTCGGGATGCGTGGAGATCACGATCTCGTCGTACTCCTGCTCCCCGAGCGCGTCCATCACCGCCGCGTAGGGGTCCGGGTCCATCACCTCGCCGTCCGCCTCGATGCCGGCCTCGCGCAGCAGCGCGATCGTCATCTGGAGGCGGTTCTCGGCCGCGTCGCGGACCATCGACTCGTAGATCACGTAGCCGTGGCGGGGCTGGTTCTGGGGGCAGATCACGTGCACGTCGACCTCGTCGCCGGAGGCCCGCGCGCGCACCGCGTCGATCAGGGGCTTGCCGGCCACCGTCTCGTTGGCTACGACGAGGATGCGCTTCATTCAGTCGGGGGCGGAGCTCCGCCGCCACCGGCGGGGGCGGGCACCGCGGCGCTCGCGGGCGCCTTCTCCTTGAACACGGCGTGCACGGCGCCCGGCACGCCGTACTCGTAGGGGCCGCCGACGACGGTCGGCACCTCGTCGAAGTTGAACACCGGCGGCGGCGACGAGACCTGCCACTCGATCGAGTGCGCGCGCCATGGGTTGCCGTCCGCCAGCGGACCGTGCCGCCACGAGGCGACGACGTTGTAGACGAAGATCAGGAACGACAGGCCGAAGATGAACGCCGAGATCGAGATGATCGCGTTCCAGGTGGCGAACTGGTCGGCGTAGTCGGCCACCCGTCGCGGCATGCCCTCGATGCCGACCAGGTGCATCGGGCCGAAGGTCAGGTTGAAGAAGATGAACGAGAGCCAGAAGTGCAGTTTGCCGAGCGTCTCGTCGTACATGCGCCCCGTCATCTTCGGGAACCAGTGGTAGATCCCGGCGAAGATCGTGAACACCGAGCCGCCGAACAGCACGTAGTGGATGTGGGCGACGATGAAGTAGGTGTCCGACACGTGGATGTCGAACGGCACGACCGCGAGCATGATGCCGCTGATCCCGCCCAGGGTGAACATCGTGATGAAGCCCAGCGCGAACAGCATGGGCGTTCGGAGATGGATCACGCCTCTCCATAGCGTCGCGAGCCACGAGAAGATCTTGATGCCGGTCGGCACCGCGATCAGCATCGTGGTGATCATCATCGGCACGCGCAGCCAGCTCCACATGCCCGACACGAACATGTGGTGGGCCCACACGGAGAACCCCAGGATCACGATCGCCACCAGCGAGAACGCCATCATCCGGTAGCCGAAGATCGGCTTGCGGGCGTGGGTCGAGATGACCTCGCTGATGATCCCGAAGCCCGGCAGCATCATGATGTAGACGGCCGGGTGGGAGTAGAACCAGAAGACGTGCTGGTACATCAGCACGTCGCCGTTCAGCGCCGGGGTGAAGAAGTGGGTGCCGATCGTGCGGTCGAGCAGCACGAAGAACTGCGAGCCGGCGATGAACGGGGTGGCGATCACGACCAGCAGGGAGGTCGTGAAGTTCGCCCACACCAGCAGCGGCATGCGCCAGAACGTCATGCCCGGCGCGCGCATCGTGATGATCGTGACCAGGAAGTTGAGCGCGGTGGCGATCGACGACGCGCCGGCGAACTGCACCCCGACCGTGAAGAACTGCTGGCCCAGCGGCGTCTCGGTGGAGAGCGGCGCGTAGGCCGTCCAGCCCGTCGCGAAGGCCCCGCCCTCGGCGAAGTACGAGCACAGCATCATCACGCCGGCAACCGGCAGCATCCAGAAGGAGAGCGCGTTCAGCCGCGGGAACGCCATGTCCGGCGCCCCGATCATCAGCGGGATCACGTAGTTCGCGATCCCGGCGAAGACCGGGATGATGAACAGGAAGATCATCAGCGACGCGTGCACCGAGAACAGCCCGTTGAAGGTGTTCGGGTCCACGAACTGGGTGCCGGGCTGGGCGAGCTCCGCGCGCATCAGCATCGCCATCAGGCCGCCCGCCACGAAGAAGAAGAACGTGGTGCAGATGTACTGGATGCCGATGACCTTGTGGTCGGTGTTGACGCGGAAGTAGTCCTTCCACGAGTAGGCACCGTGCCCGGAGTGGTCCTCGGGGATCGTGGGCGCGCCGGAGGCCCAGCGGAACCAGTAGTCGAAGCAGCCGATCCCGATCAGGTAGCCGAACGGCGCCGCGATCAGCGCGCCGACCGTGATGATCGCGTCCCAGTCGAACAGCGGATCCCAGCCGTAGAGGGCGCGGACGCCGACCACGAGACCCATGCCGAAGCCGAACGCGATCAGCACGCCGAGAGCGGCGCGGTACCAGCCAGGTGCGAGAAGACGACGGGTGAGGGTCATTTCTGCGCTTTCAGAAGGTACTCCACGAGAGCGTCGAGTTCCTCCGGCGAGAGCTTGTCGCCGAAGTCGTCGGGCATGATGTCAGGCGAGAATCCGGAGGCGATCGCCTTGTTGGGGTCGACGATCGCGTCGCGGACGTAGGCCGCTTGGGGCCTCGAGATCTGGTCGAGGTCGGGCCCGACGGTGCCGGTCGCGTTCGCCGCGCCCAGCGTGTGGCAGCTGCCGCACCCGTTGGCCGCGAAGATCGCCCCTCCGTCGGCACCGCCGCCGCCACCACCGCCCCCGGCGTCGGCGCCGCTGTCTTCCTCGCTCTCGCCGCCTCCGCCTCCGCCTCCACCCGGCGCGGCTGCCTCGCCCTGCCTGTCGAGCCAGCTCTCGAACGCTGCGGCGGGGACCACGCGCACGTTCTGGCGCATCGCGGCGTGGCCGATGCCGCACAGCTCGGCGCACACCACCTGGTAGCGGCCGATGCGATCGGGGGTCAGGCGGATCTTGGTCGTGAGCCCGGGCACCGCGTCGGACTTGAGGCGGAACTCGGGCACCCAGAACGAGTGGAGCACGTCCTTCGTTTGGATGCGGAACTCCACAGGACGGTCCTTCGGCAGCACCAACTCGGTCGACTTCACCTTTTCGCCGGGGTACTCGAAGGTCCACGTGAACTGCTGCGCGGTGACCTTGACCACCATCTGGTCGGGCTGCTTGGCCTCGATGTCGTCGAGCACGATCCAGCCGTAGATCGAGAGCGCGGTGACCATCAGGAACGGGATCGTCACCCACACGACCTCGAGCCGCGTGTTGCCGTGGATCGGCGCGCCGTCGCGCATGTCGCCGGGCATCGCGCGGAAGCGGATGACGCTGTAGATCGCGACGGTCATCACCAGCACGAACACCGGCACCGAGCAGATCAAGAGGACGTCGTAGACCGTGTCGATCTGGCCGGCCGAGTCAGCCGCCGGTATGGGGAACCAGTCGATCCACAGCGTGATCGCGATCCCCACCACGGAGGCGCCGATCCCGAGGGCGATCATCTTCGCGACGGGGTGCTTCTCCCCGGCGATCCGCGGATCCTCCTCGGGTGGGCCTGTCGGCGTTCCGGCCGCTGGGTCCCTCTCGCTCATCGGCGCGCGAGTGTATTGGAGTAGGCGGCTGGGCGGGGAGTCAGGCGGCTAGTGCCGAGTCCACCGCCGCCGGCTGCCGGCGGGCCGTCGAGCGGACGGCGGAGGGCGGGCGGCCGTGGTGACGGCGGAAGGCCTTCGAGAACTGGGCGGCCTGGCGGTAGCCGACGGCTCGGGCGACGGCGGCCACCGGCAGCGCATCGTCGCGCAGCAGCTGGGCGGCGCGCGTCATCCGCACCCGCTGCAGCTCGGCGCGGAAGCTCGTGCCCTGCTCGCCGAACACGCGCTGCAGCTGGCGCCGCGACGTCGCGATCGAGTGTGCGACGCCGCCCAGCGAGAGCTCCTCGTCCGCGTAGTCGCGCCGGATCGCCATCAAGGCTTCCTCGAACAAGGTTCGCCGTCTGTGCTGGGTCGACTGCCGCACCGATTGGGTATACGTCCGTTCGGCGCGTTTGGATCTGAATTGTCTTGTTGTACGCTTAGTTTGCGGCAATCGTCACTAGCGCCCAAGGAGGGTTGGATGCACGTCCGGGACGGAATGAGCAGCGTCGTTCTCACCGTCAACCCGGGGCACTCGCTGCGGGAGGCGGCGACGTCCATGGCCGACCGCCGCGTTGGTGCGGCAGTGGTCATGGATCCGGAGCAGCCGGGCCCGGGCATCCTCACCGAGCGGGACATCCTGATGTCGATCGGCGAAGGTCAGGACCCGGATCGCGAGCGGGTGGCGGACCACCTTTCGTCCGATCTCACCTTCGCCGCGCCGGACTGGTCGCTCGAGGCGGCGGCCGAGGCGATGGTGCGCGGGGGTTTCCGGCACCTGGTGATCGTCGACGGCGGCGAGATGAAGGGCATCCTCTCGATGCGCGACATCGTGCGCTGTTGGGTCTCCGACGGGGCGACCAGCGAGCTGCCGTCGGACCTGGGTGTCGCTCGCTGAGCTGCCGGAGCTAGTGCTCTAGCGGCAGCTCTGAGATGTCGCGGCGCGTGTCGGCGACCCAGCGCCAGATCGCGACGACGGTGATCGCGAGTCCGAGCACAACGAGGATCAGCGAGAGCACGATGCCGACCACGGCGAGCGTGAGCCCGAGCGCCGTGATGACCGGCAGGTAGGTCGGTCCGGGCAGGTGCACGGCCTCGCCGGCGGCCGGGGCCGGGGCGCCGTCGGTATGGACCTGCTCGTCGGTCATCAGTAGACGAACCCGACTACCCACGCCAGCGCGAACACGATCAGCGCGATCGCCCCGGCGATCAGCCCGGTGCGCAGGTTCTTGTAGGCGAGGCGACGGTCCATTTCCGGGGGCGGTTGTATCAGACTCGTTTACGGCGGGGGGCACCGCGGGTACCGAGTGGCGCGATGCTGAGGATCGACGCGTCCCCGCTCGACTACGCGATCATCGCGATCTACTTCATCACCGTCCTGGGGATCGGGTTCGCCGCGCGCCGCCTGGTGAAGACGGACCTCGACTTCTTCCTCTCGGGCCGCTCGCTGCCCGCGTGGATCACCGGGCTGGCCTTCGTGGCGGCCAACCTCGGCGCGCTCGAGATCCTCGGGATGGCGGCCAACGGAGCCCAGTACGGCGTGGCGACGGTGCACTTCTACTGGATCGGCGCGATCCCGGCCATGGTCTTCCTCGGCCTGGTGATGATGCCGTTCTACTACGGGTCGAAGGTGCGCTCGGTGCCCGAGTGGCTACGGCGGCGCTACAACCGCCCCACCCACCTCTTCAACGCCACCTCCTTCGCGATCGCGACCGTGCTGATCAGCGGCGTCAACCTGTTCGCGCTCGGCCTGGTGCTGTCGCTGATGCTGGGCTGGTCGATCAACACCGCGATCGTGGTCGCCGCCGGCATCGTGCTCGTCTACATCACGCTCGGCGGGCTGTCCTCGGCGATCTACAACGAGGTGCTCCAGTTCTTCGTGATCCTCGCCGCGCTGATCCCGCTCGTGACGGTGGCGTTGATCGACGTCGGCGGGATCGGCGGGCTGGCCGACCGCGTGCGCGACAGCGACCTCGGCGAGGCGGGCTTGCACGCGTGGCAGGGCATGGGGATCGGCGGGGACAACCCGATCGGGGCGAACTGGATCGCGACTGTCTTCGGTCTGGGGTTCGTGCTCTCGTTCGGTTACTGGACCACCAACTTCGCCGAGGTCCAGCGCGCCATGTCGGCGCGCAACATGTCGGCCGCGCAGCGCACGCCGCTGATCGCGGCGTTCCCCAAGATCCTGATCCCGGCGCTCGTGGTGATCCCGGGCTTGGTGGCCCTCGTGACCGTGAAGGGCTTCGGCAGCGGCTCGTCGACGGCCACCGAGTACAACAACGCGATCCCGGCGCTGATCGCCGAGTACCTGCCCTCGGGCATGCTCGGCGTGGCGATCACCGGCCTGATCGCTGCGTTCATGGCGGGCGTGGCGGCGAACGTCTCGGCGTTCAACACCGTGGTCACCTACGACCTCTACCAGGACTACGTGCGCGGCGACGCGGACGACGCGCACTACATCCGCGTCGGGCGCATCGCGACGGTCGTGGGCGTGGCGATCTCGATCGGCACGGCGTTCATCGCCAAGGGCTACGAGAACATCATGAACTACGTCCAGCTGCTGTTCTCGTACTTCAACGCGCCGCTGTTCGCCACGTTCATCATCGGCATGTTCTGGAAGCGGGCGACGCCATGGGGAGGCTTCGCGGGGCTCGTGTCGGGCACGTTCGGAGCCTTCATGACGCACCAGCTCTACTCCCGCGGGACGATCGACTTCCCGTCCCCGCTGGCCGCCGACTTCTGGGGGGCGATCGTCGCCTTCGTCGCCGACGCGGTGGTGACGGTGGTGGTGAGCCTCGCCACGCGGCCCAAGCCCGTGGAGCAGTTGGACGGGCTGGTCTGGGGGATGGCCGCCGAGCCCGATGAGCCGCCCGCGAAGGGCGACCACCTCTGGTGGCGCAACCCGCGCCTGCTCGGCGGCGTCGCGCTGGCGATTGTCGTGATCCTGAACATCATCTTCATCTGAGGAGCGCGCCGTGGCCGAGCAACAGCCCGATTTGAGCGAAGAGGAGGTCGAACGCGCCACCAACGTGCTCGACATCCGCCGCATCATCGGGTCGGTGCTCGGCCTCTACGGTCTGCTGCTGCTGGGCGCGGGCCTGTTCGCCAGCGACGCCGACAAGGAGAAGGCGGCGGGCGTGAACATCAACCTGTGGGTGGGGCTGGTGCTCCTGGTGGTGGCCGGGCTGTTCTGGCTGTGGGCATCCACTCGAGCGCTCTTGGACGAGCTCGAGGAGGCGGAGCCCGACGTCAACGCAGGCGAGCCGGAGGCCCCGGCTCGACCGTGAGCGCCGCGCTCGGGAGCTGTGCCCCGGGTCCGAACAGCGCCAGCACCGCGCCGCCGAAGCCGCCGCCCATGATGCGCGCACCGAGGGCGCCGGCCTGCTTGCACGCCTCTACCGCGCGCTCGACCTGCGGGACGGATACCTCGTAGTCGTCGCGCAGGCTGGCGTGCGACGCGTCGAGCAGGGCGCCCAGCCCGGGGAGGTCCCCGGCCTCGAGCGCGGCCACGGCGTCGTTCACGCGCTCGTTCTCCGTGAGCACGTGGCGCACCCGGCGGTCGAGCGGCTCGGGTAGGCCTTCAGCGCCGGCGGCGTCGCGCAGCGACTCGACACCCAGCCCACGGCAGGCCGCCCGGCACTCCTCCCGCCGCTCGTTGTACCCCGAGCTGGCCAGCGAGCGGGGGGCGCCGGAGTCGAGCGTGGCCAGCACGTGGTCGCCCAGGTCGAGCGGCACGGCCTGCAGCAGCGGGCCGCGCATGTCGATGCGCAGCGCCCGCCGCGGCTCGGCGCAGAGCACGGCGAGCTGGTCGAGCAGGCCGGTCTCGGCACCCGTCCACTCGTTCTCGATCGTCGAGCACAGCCGCGCCAGCGCGATCCGTTCGGGCGGCTCGGCGTCCGCAACCGCGCACAACGCCAGGCATACCGCCACGCAGAGGGCGGCCGACGAGGACAGGCCGGAGTCGCGCGGTAGATCGCCGGCGATCTCCAGCCTGCACGGCCGCAGCTCGACTCCGGCGCGCCGCAGCTCGGCCGCGGCGCCGCGCACGAACAGCCGCCACGGGTCGCCGTCTGGCGCTGGGACGCCAAGTTCGCCGCCCAGCTCGAAGCGGTCGTGCTGATCGAGGTCGAGCGCGCGCGCCTCGATCGCCCCGCCGCCGGTGGGTTCGGCGGTGACCGTCACGCCGCGCTGGACCGCGAACGGGAGGCAAAGGCCGTCGTTGTAGTCGGTGTGCTCGCCGATCAGGTTGACCCGTCCCGGCGCGAACGCCTGGACACGCGGCCCGCGTGCGCGGGTGTGTACTAGACGGGTGTTCGAGTGGCGCATCCGGCAAGTCGATCCTAGGGTCAGAAGGTGATCGGCGAACAGCGATCGGTACGGGCCTTCCTTGGGGCGGAGGAGCTCGTAAGGGACGAGATCGAGGTGGAGGTGCGCCCGTCCGAGCCCACGACGGACCCTAGGTCCGGCTGGCCCCTGAACGTCCCGCCGCTCGTGATCCTCTGGGTCGGTGAGCGTCCGCTGGCCGTCCGGCTGCGCTCCGTTGTCGCGATTAGCCGCTTCGCGACCAACCCGCGCTTGGCGAACCTGCTCGAGAACGAGGCCAGCGCAAACGGCTTCGCCGTCGAGCGGATGCCCGAGGCGGGCCTGTGGCGGCTCTTCTCGCAGCCGCCGCGCCCGCGGCGCGTCGGTCTCTAGTCGCCCGGCCCTAGGGCCCGATCCGCACGTGCAGGTGGTTGTCGTGGTTCGCCAACGGCACCACGACGCCCGGCGGGCCGGTCAGCCCGGTGTTCGGGCCGACGAAGATCGTCGCGGCGCCGGCGTCCAGGAAGCGGTTCACGAGCTCCTGCGAGCGCCGCCGGTGGATCTGGGCGGCGTTTCGGGGCGCACGCTCACGGCCGTCCGCGCGGGGGTAGTAGACGTCCACGTCGAGCCCGTTCTGATGGCTGGCGTGCCCGATGTAGCCGAAGCGCGGGCCGAAGTCGCCACCGCGCGGGCGGCTCAGGTCGCCCACCGACAGGCGCGGCGCTCGCGGATGCGCTGAGCCGTACTCGCGGGCCACGCGGAGGACGATCCGCACCATCCGATCGGTGCCCCAGCGCCGCCAGGGCCGGTTGGGCGAGCGTCGCAGGACGGGGTCCCAGGTGAAGAAGTGCGGCCCGGCAGCCGGCAGCTGCACTCCGCTCTCGAGGCGGCCCGCCGACGGGCTGCCGACGGCCACCGAGTGCTGCCAGCGGACCGGCTCAGGCCGCGCCACCGCAGCGATCGCGGCAACCAGCAGCATCACGAAGTGCAGCACCTTCCTTGTACGGCCCGACCGCTCCGGGCGGTCCCCCGGGCCTCAGGGGTGGCCCGGCACTCCGCCGCGCGCCCGGTCCGGGTGGTCGCGCTCGAGGAAGCGGCGCAGGCCCTCCACGGTCTCCTCGCTGAAGATCGAGCGGTCGAAGCACTCGGCCTCGATGCGCAGGCCTTCGTCCAGTGGGAGGCCGAAGCCGCGGACGGCAGCTTCCTTGTCGGTACGGATGGCCGGCTGCGGCAGGGCGGCGATCTGGTGCGCCAGCGCGAGCGAGCGCTGGACGCAGCTGCCGCTCGGGACGACCTCGTTCACGAGCCCGATGCGCAGCGCCTCCTCGGCGTCGATCACGCGGCCGGTGATGATCAGCTCCATCGCGCGGCGCATGCCAACGATGCGCGGCAGCCGCTGCGTGCCACCGTCTGCGAGGCCGATGTTCCAGCGCCGGCAGGTGACGCCGAAGGTGGCGTGCTCGTCGGCGATCGCGAGGTCGGTCCAGCAGACCCACTCGAGCCCGCCCGCGTAGGCGGCGCCGTTGACCGCGGCGATCGTCGGTTTGTAGAGGTCGGTCCAGCGCGACGGGCCGAGCACGCCGGGCCGCTCGCCGCGCACGTGCGCCGCGCGCTCCTCCGGGTCGAGCGCCACGGGCGGCTCGCCCTCGGACGCGGCCTTGAGGTCCCCGCCCGCGCTGAACGCCCGATCACCGGCGCCGGTGAGGACCGCGACTAGCGCATCCTCGTCGTCGCGGAAGCGCTCCCAGGCGTGGACCAGCTCGCGATGGGTGTGCGGGCCGATCGCGTTCATCCGCTCCGGCCGGTCGATCGTGATCAGCGTGACCGGGCCGTCCTGCCTGTAGCCGAGGTGCTCGTACATGGGCCGGATGCTCTCAGTGGATCACGAGCTTGAGGACCACCACGAGCAGTCCGAGCGCCACGTTTAGCGCGGTCACCCCGATCAGGCGGAATGCCGAGAGCTGCTCGCGCCGCCCGATCGCCACGCCCCATCCGGCGAGCTCGGCCACACCGAGGCCGAGCGCGAGGTAGATCGAGGTCTCTTCTCCGAGCAGCCCGACTCCGCCGAGGACGAGCGCCACGGCGAGCGGATAGGAGGCCTCGACCATCGGCCAGCCATGGCGCAGCTGCTCGCGGATCTCGGCGCCGGCGAGCGCGTGGCCCACCTTGTAGCGCAGCGCGAGCAGCTCGGCTTGCGCGTGCGCGAGCCAGAACACCACGACGGTCACCACCACGCCCACCGCGATCAGCTCCGGGTCGAGCGCATCGTCGGCGCTGTACGCGGTGACCATCGCCATCGAGAGCACGGTGCCGTAGATCGAATTGGCCATCGAGCCCACCGAGCCGCGTCGCATGCGGACGCAGTAAAACCTGGTGCGTGACCGACCGCAAGGACTCCGCGTTCCTGTTCGACCTCGACGGGACGCTGATCGACAGCGTCTACCAGCACGTGATCGCGTGGCGCGAGGCGCTCGAGCAGGTCGGTGTCTCGCTGGCGGTGTGGAAGATCCACCGCCGCATCGGCATGAGCGGCGGCCTGTTCGTAACCGCGCTGCGGCGCGAGCTCGGCGATCAGCTCGACGACGAGCTGCTCGCGAAGCTGCCCGACCTCCACGCGGAGGCCTACATGGGCCACTACGGCGGCGTGCGCCCGCTGCCGGGCGCGACCGAGCTGCTCGCCGGCCTCACCGAGCTGGGCATCCCCTGGGCGATCGCCACGAGCGGCGCCGAGCGCACAGCGGGTCGCGCCCGGGAGCTGCTCGGCCTTGCCGACGACGTGCCCATGGTGACCCGCGACGAGGTGCGCTACGCCAAGCCCGACCCCGACCTGTTCCTGACCGCCGCGACGCGCATCGGCGCCGACATTCGCGACTCGATCGTCGTCGGCGACAGCGTCTGGGACCTGCTCGCCGCCCGCCGGGCGGGCGCGCTCGGCATCGGCCTATTGTCGGGCGGGTACGGCCGCGAGGAGCTGATCTACGCGGGGGCGTTCCGCGTGTACGAGGACCCCGGCGACCTGCTGGCCCACCTCGACGAGGTGGGCGTCCGCCCGGGCTAGGCCGCCCGCTCCAGCCGGGTTGGGCGCTTTCTGTACCCATCTCGGTACACAACGCGCCCAACCCCTCCGTGGGGACGGCCGCCTACCCATCGCTGCGCAGCGGGCCGAGCCCGCTGCTTGCGCCCTACCGCTTGCGGCCCGGGTTGCCCGGCGGCACGAGCAGCGCCGCGCCGATCGCGCCGCCGAGGTCGCCGAGCTCTGCCAGCGCCACCCGCGGGGGGCGCTCGGCCACGAACAGGTGGGGCTGCATCGCCTCGCGGATGCGCTCCACGTAGGGCTCGCCGAGGCGCGTGCCCAGCCCGCCGCCCACCACCACGGTCTCTACGTCGAGCAGGTTCACGGCCGAGGCGATGCCCGCGCCGAGGGCCTCCAGCGCGCGCTCGACCAGCTCGTGGGCGAGCTCGTCGTCCGCCTCCAGCGCCCGCGCCCACACGCCGGACGTCAGCCGCGGCCGCCCGCGCTTCTCCATGATCTTGAACAGGTCCGTCTTGCGCCCGCGCTTGTGCAGCCGCCGCGCGCGGATCTCCATGGAGCCGCGCCCGGCATAGGCCTCCAGGCAGCCGCGGCGCCCACAGGTGCACTGCGCGCCGCCGATCTTCACCACCACGTGGCCTAGCTCGGCCGCCGCGCCGCGGCCCTCCCACGGCTCGCCGTGCAGCACGATGCCGCCCCCTACGCCGGTGCCCCACCACACGCCCAGCAGCGACTTCGACCGCCGTGCCGCGCCGAGCACGTACTCGGCGTTCACGCCCACGGTCACGTCGTTGTCCACGTACGCGCGCATGCCCGCGATCGTCTTGAAGCCGGCGGCGATCCGGATCGGCGCGCCCTCGCCGGGCAGGTTGCGCGCCCCCGTGACCACCCCGCGACGAGCGTCGATGGCGCCTGGGGATCCGACCCCAACGCCGGCGAGGTCCGCTACCTCGATCCCGGCCTCCGCGCACGCCGAGCCGAGCGTCGAGACGAGCGCCAGGATCACGTCCTGCGCCCCGTCCGTCGTGGGCGTGGCGCTGCGCGCCTGCCCGAGCACCGCGCGGCGTCCGTCCAGGATGACCGCTTGGATCTTGGTGCCGCCGAGGTCCAGTCCGCCGACGAGACGGCGCCGTGGTGGGCTCATGTGCCCATTCTTGCCCACCCGGAGCCGACCTGCGCTGCCGTCGGCGTGAATGCGCGGTAACCGGGCTTGCTTGTTGGGCGTCTGGGGGATAGGACTCCAGCGATGGTCCTCGGCGTCGACGTGGGCGGGACGAAGGTCGCCGTGGCGGCGGTGGACGGCGTGACCGTGCGCGAGGCGACCGAGGATCCGACCAAGACGGACACGACCGAGGCCCTGCTGGACGGCATCGAGGCGGTCGTGACGCGCATGATCGACAAGGTCGGCGCGCCCGACGCGATCGGCGTGGGGGTGCCCTCGCAGATCGAGTTCTCGACCGGAACGGTGGAGACGAGCGTGAACATCCCGCTCACCGGCGTTCCGCTGCGCGAGGAGCTCGGTGGGCGTTTCGGTGTGCCGGTGTTCGTCGACAACGACGCCAACTGCGCCGCGCTCGCCGAGGCCCACATCCTCGGCGAGGACAACCTCGTGATGCTCACGCTCGGCACGGGAGTGGGCGGCGGCGTCGTGACCGGCGGGATGACCTTCCGCGGCGCGCACGGGCTCGGCGCCGAGCTCGGCCACATGACGCTCAACCCCGACGGCCCGCCGTGTCCGGGCAGCTGCCCGAACCGCGGCTGCATCGAGGCCTACTGCTCGGGGCAGGCGCTCGAGCGCGACGCCACGGAGCTCGCCACCGACAAGCCGGACAGCAGGCTGGCCAAGTCGATCGCCGACGACGGCAAGGTCTCGGGTCCCGAGCTGGTGGCGGCCGCCGAGGAAGGCGACTCCGACGCGCTGCTGATCTTCGACAACTTCGCGCGCATGCTCGGCGTGGCGATCGCCGGCTACGTGAACGTGTTCGAGCCGGACCGCCTCACGATCGGCGGCGGGCTCTCGCGCGCCAGCCACCTGTTCCTCGACCGCGCCGTGCAGGAGGCGGCTGCCCGCGCCCTGCCCGCCCTCTGGAGCCGCACGCACATCGCCCTGGCCGAGGGCGGCGCCGACGCCGGAGCGATCGGAGCGGCCGTCCTCGCCGCGCAGGAGGTGGCAGCGCGCGATACTCCCAGGCCGGAAGCGACGACAACAGAAAGGGCGGAATGACGACCGCGCTCGACGAGCTGTCCATCAACACGATTCGCACTCTCTCGATGGACGCGGTGCAGAAGGCGAACTCGGGGCACCCGGGCGCGCCAATGGCGCTGGCTCCGCTGGCGTACCTCCTGTATACGCGGGCGCTGAAACACAATCCCGCCAACGCCGAGTGGTTCGACCGCGACCGCTTCATCCTCTCGGCCGGGCACGCCTCGATGCTCCTGTACTCGTCGCTTTACCTGTCGGGCTACGGGCTCACGCTCGACGACCTGAAGAACTTCCGCCAGCTCGGCAGCCCGACGGCCGGTCATCCCGAGCGCCGTGTGGCCGCCGGTGTGGAGGCCACGACCGGCCCGCTCGGCCAGGGCATCTCCATGGCCGTCGGCCTCGCGCTCGCCGAGGCGATGCTCGCCGCCCGCTTCAACCGCCCCGGACACGACCTGATCGATCACCACACCTACGTGATCGCGAGCGACGGCGACATCCAGGAGGGTGTGGCGTCTGAGGCCTCTTCGCTCGGCGGGCACCTCGGGCTGGGCAAGCTCACGGTCTTCTACGACAACAACCACATTCAGCTCGCGGGCGAGACCGCGATGGCGTTCTCCGAGGAGGTGCCGAAGCGCTACGAGGCCTACGGGTGGCACGTGCAGGACCTCGGCGAGGAGATCGCCCTGGAGGACATGGAGCAGGCGATCGAGGCGGCGCACGCGGTGCCCGATCAGCCCTCGCTTGTCGTGCTGCGCACGCACATCGGCTACGGCTCCCCCAACAAGCAGGACTCCTACAAGGCGCACGGCTCACCGCTCGGCGAGGACGAGGTGCGCCTCACCAAGGAGGCCTACGGTTGGGATCCAGACGCCCACTTCCTCGTGCCCGACGAGGTGCTCGACCACTATCGCGAGGCGGCCGGTGAGCGCGGCGCCGCCGCGGAGGCGGAGTGGCGCGAGCGGGCCGATGCCTACCGCTCCGAGCATCCCGAGGAGTGGGCAGAGCTAGCGCTCGTGATGAACGGAAAGCTGCCCGACGGCTGGGACGCCGAGCCGCCCCGCTTCGCGCCCGACGACGGGCCGGTGGCCACGCGCAAGGCCTCGTCGACGGTGATCCAATGGGCCGCTGCCCAGGTGCCGAACCTGATCAGCGGCTCCGCCGACCTCGAGCCGTCCACACTCACGGAGATCGAGGGCGGGGGGTCGGTGGCGAAGGGGGACTACACCGGCCGCAACGTGCACTACGGCGTCCGCGAGCACGGCATGACCGCGGTCGTCAACGGCCTCGTGCTCCACGGGCTGCGCGCCTTCGGCTCCACCTTCTTCAACTTCTCCGACTACCTGAAGGGAGCGCTGCGGATGGCGGCGATCATGGAGCTGCCGGCGATCGTGGTCTTCACGCACGACTCGATCGGGCTGGGCGAGGACGGCCCGACACACCAGCCGATCGAGCAGCTGGCGCATCTCCGCGCGGTGCCCAACCTGTACATGGTGCGCCCGTCCGACGCGAACGAGACGGCGCTGGCCTGGCGGTTCGCGATCGGCCAGACCGAGGTGCCGGTGGCGTTCGCGCTGAGCCGCCAAGGCCTGCCGATCTGGAGCCCGGACGACGTGCCCGAGGACGCGATCGAGCGCGGCGCCTACGTGCTGCGCGATTCGCAGGGGGACGGCGATCCGGACCTGATCCTGATCGGTACCGGGTCCGAGCTGTCGATCTGCGTGGACGCGGCGGAGCTGCTCGAGGCCGACGGGATCTCCACGCGTGTGGTCTCGGCTCCCTGTCTCGAGCGCTTCGGCGAGCAGGCGCCCGCCTACCGCGACGCAGTGCTGCCTCCGTCCGTGCGGGCGCGCGTGTCGGTCGAGGCGGCCGCCACGCTCGGCTGGGACCGCTGGACGACCGACGACGGGGACCAGGTCGGGATGACCGACTTCGGCGCGTCGGCGCCGCAGCCGGAGCTCTACGAGCACTTCGGCTTCACAGCCGCGAACGTCGCCGACCGCGGGCGGACGGTCGTCGAGCGGCTGGCGGCACGCACATGAGGGTGAACGCGCGCGAGCGGCTGGCCGCGCTGACCGCGGCCGGGACCAGCATCTGGCTCGACCAGATCCAGCGCAGCCTGATCACCGGTGGCGAGCTCGCGCGGCTGATGCGCGAGGACTCGTTGCGCGGCGTCACGTCCAACCCCGCCATCTTCGAGAAGGCGATCCTCGGCTCAGCCGACTACGACGAGCAGGTCGCGGAGCTGGCCGGCCAGGGCCTCCACGCCCGGCAGATCTACGAGGAGATCGCGATCACCGACGTGCAGCTGGCGTGCGACGTCCTGCGCGGCGTGTGGGACGAATGCGGCGGCGCCGACGGCTTCGTGTCACTCGAGGTCGAGCCGGCGTTCGCCCACGACACGGACAAGACGCTCGCGCAGGCGCGCGACTTCTGGGCGCGCGTGGACAGGCCGAACCTGATGATCAAGATCCCGGGCACCGACGAGGGCGTCCCGGCGATCGAGGAGGCCGTGGCGGCCGGCATCAACGTGAACGTGACGCTGCTGTTCAGCGTTGAGTCCTACAGCGCGATCGCCGAGGCCTACATCCGCGGCATGGAGCGCCGGCTCGACGCCGGCGAGCCGCTGACGGTGCACTCGGTGGCGAGCTTCTTCGTCTCGCGCGTGGACACCGAGGTGGACAAGCGCCTGGCCGAGGTGGGGCGAGAGGATCTGCGCGGGACCGCCGCGATCGCCAACGCGCGCGCCGCCTATGTGCGCTTCAAGGAGCTCTTCCAGGGCGAGCGCTTCGCTCGCCTGCTCGAGGCCGGCTGTCCGGTGCAGCGGCCGCTGTGGGCCTCCACCGGGGTCAAGGACCCGCACTACCCGGAGACCAAGTACGTGGACTCGCTGGTCGCGCCGCACACGGTCAACACGATGCCGATGCCCACGCTGCTGGCTTGCGAGGAGCAGCTCGAGGTGACCGGCCCGACCGCGGACCAGGAGCCGGGCCCGGAGCTCGAGGCGCTCGCCGACGCGGGCATCGACATGGGCGAGGTGACCGAGAAGCTGCTGCGCGACGGCATCGCGAAGTTCGTCGAGCCGTTCGACAAGTTGATCGCCGGCGTCGAGCTGACTCGCGAGGGCATCGTGACCGGCCGCCCGCCGACGATCGCCTCGTCGATCCCCGACGATCTGGAGCCGGCCCTGATCGAGCGGATCGGGCAGGCCACCGAGGAGGACGTGGCTCGTCGCATCTGGCAGCACGACGAGTCGCTCTGGGGCGGTCCCGGCGTGCCCGAGATCGGCAACCGCCTCGGCTGGCTGACGATCAGCGAGAAGATGCTCGAGCACGCGCCACAGCTCAACGAGCTCGTCGAGCAGGTCAAGTCCGAGGGATTCACCGACGCCGTCCTGCTGGGCATGGGCGGCTCGAGCCTCGGCCCCGAGGTGATCCGCCGCTCCTACGGCCAGATCCCCGACGCGTTGCGCCTGCACGTGCTCGACTCGACCGACCCGGGCGCCGTGCTCGAGGTGCAGCGTTCGATCGACCTCGAGACCACGCTCTTCATCGTGTCGTCCAAGTCCGGCGGGACGGTCGAGACGCTCTCCCACATGCGCCACTTCTACGAGCTGTGCGGGCACGACGGCAACCGCTTCGTGGCCGTCACCGATCCGGGCAGTCCGCTGGTCGAGCTCGCGAACGAGCGCGGCTTCCGCCACGTGTTCGAGAACGACCCCGACATCGGCGGGCGCTACTCGGTGCTGTCCTACTTCGGGCTCGTGCCGGCCGCGCTGGCGGGCGTGAACGTCGAGGCGATGCTGCACAGCTGCCAGGTGGCGGAGCAGAGCTGCTCGCAGTTCGGCGCCAGCTCCGAGAACTCGGGCCTCTGGCTGGGAGTGGCCCTCGGCGAGCTGGCCCATCAGGGGCGTGACAAGGCGACCTTCGTCGTGTCCGAGCAGATCGCCAGCTTCGGGCTCTGGGTCGAGCAGCTGATCGCCGAATCGACCGGCAAGCAGGGCAAGGGAATCCTGCCGGTGGCCGGCGAGCCGCTGGGCGAGCCCGACGCCTACGGCGACGACCGCGTGTTCGTGTACCTGCGCGACCCCGACGACCCGGACCCCGACCAGGACGCCGGCGTGGAGGCACTCGCCAGGGCCGGCCACCCGACGATCACGCTCGCGGTCCACGGAGCCGCCGACCTAGGCCGCATCTTCTTCTTCGCGGAGTTCGCGGTCGCCGTGGCCGGCTGGACGCTCGGGATCAACCCGTTCGACCAGCCGAACGTGCAGGAGGCCAAGGACAAGACCGCCGAGGTCCTCGGGGCCGGCGAGCTGCCCGAGGTGGACCCCGGCGACCCGGAGGAGCTGTTCGCGCAGTCCGGGCCGCCGCACTACGTGGCGATCATGGCCTACGTGAATCCGTCGGAGCGGTTCGACGCCGCGATCGACGAGATGCGCGCGCGCATCCGCGACCACACCAAGTCGACGACGACCTTCGGCTACGGCCCGCGCTTCCTGCATTCCACCGGGCAGTACCACAAGGGCGGTCCGCCGAACGGCCTGTTCCTGCAGCTCATTCACGACGGCGACGAGGACGTCGAGATCCCGGAGGCCGGCTACGGCTTCCGCCACCTCAAGAACGCGCAGGCGATCGGCGACCTGCTGACCCTGCGCGACCACGGCCTGCCGGCGGTACAGATCCGCCTCGAAGGCGACCCCGCGGACGCCGTAAGGAGGCTTCCCTGATGCAGCTCGGCTTCATCGGTCTCGGAAAGATGGGTGGCAACATGGTCCACCGCATCCACCGGGACTCCGATCACACATGCGTCGCGTTCGACTTCTCGGAGGACGCCGTCAAGGAGGCCGAGGGCAACGGAGCCACCGGCGCCGCGTCGCTGGAGGAGCTGGTGTCGAAGCTCGAGGCGCCGCGCGCGGTCTGGATCATGGTCCCGGCGGGCGACCCCACCGAGCAGACGGTGCAGAAGCTCGCCGGCCTGCTGGAGCACGGCGACACGATCATCGACGGCGGCAACTCGCGCTGGAGCGACGACAAGCGCCGCCAGGAGGAGCTGCGCGAACAGGGCCTGCACTACGTCGACGTGGGCGTCAGCGGCGGCGTCTGGGGCCTCGAGGTGGGCTACTGCATGATGGTCGGCGGCGACGACGAGGCCGTCGAGCGCCTAGCCCCGATCCTCGACGTGCTGGCCCCGCCGCGCACCGAGGAGCACGGACCGGGCTGGGGGCACTTCGGCCCGACCGGCGCCGGGCACTACGTGAAGATGGTCCACAACGGCGTGGAGTACGGGGTCATGCAGGCCTACGCCGAGGGCTTCTCGATCTTCGATGCGAGCGAGTACGAGCTCGACAACGCGAAGATCGCCCACCTCTGGATGCAGGGCTCGGTCATCCGCTCGTGGCTGTGCGAGCTGGCGGCGCTCGCGTTCGAGCAGGAGGGCAACGAGCTGGCTCGGCTCGAGCCGTGGGTCGAGGACTCGGGCGAGGGCCGCTGGACCGTCGAGGACGCGATCGACAAGCGGATCCCGATGCCGGTGATCACCAGTGCGCTCTACGAGCGCTTCTCGTCACGCGGCCAGAACGCGTTCGCCGCGAAGGTCAACGCGGCGCTGCGCAACCAGTTCGGCGGGCACGCTGTGCACGCCCGCGAGGAGTAGCCCGATGGCGGTCGTGCAGGGCGAGAACCCGCTCGTGCAGGGTCTGGAGCGGCTCCCGATCCACCCCACGACGATGGTCATCTTCGGCGGCACCGGGGACCTCGCGCACCGGAAGCTGCTGCCGGCGATCTACAACCTCGCGCACGAGGGAGCACTGCCGGAGCGCTTCAACCTGATCGCTGTATCGCGCTCGGACATCCCGCACGACGACTACCGCGGGATGGCGAAGGAGTCGATCGTCAAGTACTCGCGCCGCAAGCCGGACGACCAGGTGCTCGACAAGCTGCTCGCCCAGGTGCGCTACGTACCGGGCACGTTCGACGACGACTCCGTCTACGGGCGCCTCGACGAGCAGCTCGAGGAGTTCGACTCCGAGGCCGGCATCGACTTCAACCGGCTCTTTTACCTGTCCACCTCGCCGACGTTCTTTCCCGTGATCGTCGGCAAGCTCGGCGAGCACGGCCTCAACCGCCACGACGGCGCCGAGGTGCGCGCGGTGATCGAGAAGCCGTTCGGCACGCGCCTGAGCGAGGCGCTCGACCTCAACCGCCAGGTGCTGTCGGTGCTCGACGAGTCGCAGGTCTTCCGCATCGATCACTACCTCGGCAAGGAGACCGTGCAGAACATGCTGGCGTTCCGTTTCGCCAACGGCATGTTCGAGCCGATCTGGAACCGCAACTACATCGACTACGTCCAGATCACGGCGGCCGAGGACCTGGGCATCGGGTCGCGCGCGGGCTACTACGACGGCGCCGGGGCGCTGCGCGACCTGGTCGAGAACCACATGATGCAGCTGCTCACGCTGATCTTCATGGAGCCGCCGGTGACCTTCACCGCCGACGACGTCCGCGACGAGAAGGTCAAGGTGCTGCACGCGATCAAGCCCGTCGACGTCGAGCACACGGTGCGCGCCCGCTACACGGCGGGCATGGCCGAGGGCAAGGAGGTGCACGGGTACGTCGAGGAGGAGGGCGTGCCGGCCGACTCGCAGACCGAGACCTACGCCGCGCTGCGTCTGGAGGTCGACAACTGGCGCTGGGCCGGCATCCCGATCTACATGCGCACCGGCAAGCGCCTGGCGCGCAAGATCACCGAGATCGCAATCACGCTCAAGCCGGTTCCCCACCTGGCGTTCGAGTCGGACGGCTCTGTCGGGGTGCAGCCCAACCAGCTCGTGCTCACGATGCAGCCGAACGAGGGCGTGTCGCTCTCGCTCGGGGCGAAGATCCCGGGCACGCGCATGCGGATCAGGCCGGTGAACATGGAGTTCCTCTACGGCACCGCGTTCCTGTCGCAGTCGCCCGAGGCCTACGAGCGGCTGATCCTCGACGCGATGCGCGGCGACGCCACGCTGTTCACGCGCGACGACGAGGTCGAGGCCCAGTGGCGCGTGATCGACCCGATCATCGAGGCGTGGGGAGGCGGCACGCCGCCGCTGGTCGAGTACGCGGCCGGCACCGCCGGACCGGCGGAGGCCGACAACCTGCTCGCGCCGGGGCACAAGTGGCGGACGATCTGACCCGATGACCGACGCCGGGGGCATCTGGAGCGAGCAGGACACCACCCCCGGCGCCATCGAGGCGGCGCTACGCGGGCTGCTGCAAGAGCAGTACGCGCGCGACGGGGCGTGCTCGCCGGCGCGCGTGCTCAACCTCGTCGTGGTGGTCGACCGCGAATGGCGCGGCGAGATCCTCAACCGCCTGGAGCGCGTCGGGCGCTACCACCCGTCGAGGCTGATCCTGTGCGCCGTGGAGGAGGGCCGCACGACCATCGACGCGACGGTGGCGATCACGACCGACGGCGATCCGGCGCCCGGGGAGATGGCGTTGGTGCGCGAGCGCCTGGTGCTCGATCTCGGCCCGCGCCACCTGGAGAAGCTCGGCACGATCGTCGACCCGCTGGTGGTCACGGACATCGCGACGGTCACCTGGTCTCCGCACGGGCACCCCGAGGCCGTCGACGCGATGCTGCACCTGTCGCAGGTGATCCTGGTCGACTCCGTCAACGAGCTGGACCCGCGCTCGGCGGTCGACCGCGCCGGCGAGCTGGCGGCGGACGCCTACGTGGTGGACCTGGCCTGGCTGCGCTCCACGCCGTGGCGCGAACGCGTCGCGTCGACCTTCGACCCATCGCAGTGGCGCGAGGAGCTGGGGCGGATCAGCGCGGTAACGGTGCGCCACCACCCGCAGTCGGCGGTCGCGGGCCTGCTGTTCTGTGGCTGGCTGGCCGCGCGGCTGGGCTGGGAGCCGGCCTCGCTGCTGAGCGCGGACGGGTCGCTGCACGGCAAGGCACACGGGCGCCGACAGGACGTGGCGCTCAAGCTGGAGCCGGATCCGAGCATGTCGGTGCCGGGGCTGGCCGCGGTGGAGATCGAGACGGCCAGCGGGATGAGCATCGCGCTCAATCGCGGGCCCGGCGGCCTGACCGCGCGGCGCCGCGACCGCAAGGGCCGCGAGTCCTCCTGGACGGTGCTGGGCGCGTCGCGCGGCGAGGCGGGCATCCTGGGCGAGGGCATCCGCCAGGCCCTGCTGCGCGACCCCGTGTACGCGCGGGCGCTCGAGCAGGCCGAGGCGATGGTTGCCTAGGATCCAGGTTATGGCTCTGATCAGCGGGACCGACTTCATCACCGTGTCGACGCGCGACTTCGAGGCGGCGCGGCGCTTCTACGGCGAGGTGCTGGGGCTCGAGTTCTCGAAGCAGTGGGGCAGCATGCCCGCCGGCGAGTTCGAGACGGGCAACCTCACGATCGCCGTCATGCAGTCGGACGCGTTCGGCCAGGAGTTCCAGTCCAACAACAGCCCGATCGAGTTTCACGTCGACGACTTCGAGGCGGCCCGCGCCGAGCTGGAGTCGCGCGGGATCGAGTTCAGGGGCGAGACGCTCGACTCCGGCGTGTGCTTCCAGGCCTTCTTCGAGGACCTGGACGGGAACGCGCTGGCGATTCACCACCGCTACGCGCCCGCCTAGGTGATGGCAGCCGGGGGCTCGCGCCCCCGGACCCCCGAGGCACGCTGGCCTGCCGCGCTGGGCTCGCGCCCCCGGGCCCCCGCCCGGTTATCCTGTCTGCGGCGCCCGTTCCGCGCCCAACCTCCGATTCCGGCGCTCACGCCGCCGGCTCTAGCGGGGGCAAAGGGGGCCTCGAGCCGTCGGAACGCCGGTGTGGAAGTTGCCCTTTCCGGTGGGGCGTCGTGAGCGTGAGTCGCGGGGCCGCCGCCACGAGGGGAGCACCACATGACCGCACGGAAGTCGTTCAAGCGCCTCGTCCGCACCCGCATGCAGAAGACGGGCGAGAGCTACACCGCGGCGCGCGCGTCGCTGCTGGCCGCCGAGAACCCGGCTGAGACCGACCCCGCCGCCCCGACGATGTCCGACGCCGCCATCCGGCGCCGCACCGGCCGGGGCTGGGAGGAGTGGTTCGACCTGCTCGACGAGTGGGGTGCCGCCGAGCGCAGCCACAAGGAGATCGCGAGCTGGCTCGCGGACGAGCAGGAGACCGGCGGATGGAGCTCGCAGGCGGTCACGGTCTCGTACGAGCGCGCCCGCGGCATGCGCGCCGTCGGGGAGCGGCCGGACGGCTTCTCGATCACCGCGAGCAAGACGGTGGCGGTTCCCGTGGAGCAGCTCTACGACGCCGTCCTCGACGAATCGCAGCGCCGGCGCTGGCTGCCGGACACACCGCTGCGCGAGCGCACGGCCACGCGTCCGAAGGGGGCTCGGTTCGACTGGGGCGACGGCGACACGCGCATCGTCGTCTGGTTCGCCGACAAGGGCGAGGCCAAGAGCACGATCGCGCTCGCCCACGAGCGGCTCCCCGACGGCGCGGAGGCGGAGCGCATGAAGGCGTTCTGGCGCGCGCGCGTCAGCGAGCTCAAGGAGCTGCTGGAGGCATAGCGCTCAGACGGGCTGGTCGGCGGCGTCGAGCTCTTCGGACTCGGCGAAGTCGGCCGGCGCGTTCTGGCGGCGCGACAGCGCCAGGCACGGCAGCGCGAGCACCGAGATGCCAGCACCGATCAGGTAGGACGGTGCGTAGCCCCAGACGTCCGCGGCCCGGCCCAGCGCCGGCTGGGACCAGACACCGCCGGTCGAGGTCATCATCGAGTCGAAGGAGAGGATCGTGGCGCGCTGGCGCGACGGGATCATCCCGTTGAGGTAGGCCTGGCGGATCGGCAGCGTGGCCGCGAACAGCAGGCCCCAGACCACGATCAGCGCGATTACCGCCCAGAAGCTTTCGAAGACTCCGATCAGGCCGAGCGTCGCGACGCTCAGCGACGCGGTCGCGATCAGCGCCGAGGTGCGGCGGCGGAACAGCCTCCTGATCCGCGGCGCCGCCAGCCCGCCGGCGATCTGGGCACCCGCGACGATCGCGGCCACCAGGCCGGCGATCTGGTACGCCTCCGGGTCGCCATAGAGCTCGAGCAGGTAGGGCTGGAGGGCGTAGAAGGCGTAGAAGCCGATGCCGCCGGTGAACAGGGCCTCGACCATCAGCCACTTGACGGGCGGCCGGCGCCACCCGTAATCGATCGAGTTGGCCGCGATCTTGCGCATCTCCGCGAGCGGCCGGCCGCGCTCCGCCGGGGTGAAGCCGACGTCGTGCATCATCCGGAACGCGAGCGCGAACATGACGACCAGGACCACGCCGCGCAGCACGAACGGCACGCCCAGGCTGGTCTGCTGGGCGATCCAGCCGCCCGCGACCGAGCCGCTCAGCATCGCCGCGCCGCCGGCCACCTGACCGCGCCCGAAGACCGACTCGAGCTGGCCCGTGAACCCGGTGGCGGTGAGCGCGTCCACGAGCCATGCCTCCACGGCGCCCGAGAAGAAAGTGAACCCGAGGCCGAGCAGCAGCGAGGCGCCCGCCCACTGCCAGAAGGGCGCCTCGATCTGCCAGAGCAGCACGTACAGCAGCGTGGAGGCGGCGAGCGTCACCGTTCCGAGCAGGTAGGAGGTGCGGCGCCCGATCGTGTCGGCCACGATGCCGGTCGGCACCTCGAACAGCACCATGCCGGCGGTGAAGCACGCGTTGGCCGCGAACGCCTCCAGGTTCGAGAGCCCGGCGTCGAGCAGGAAGATCGTGTTGATCCCCCAGATGAACGAAGCCGCGAGCGTGTTCCCGAACAGGAGCACCAGGTAGGTGCGCTGGATGGAGTAGGGGGTTGGCATCGGTTGCATGGATAGAGACCGCGGCGGTGGGCGAGAGTAATCGAAGCCTCCGATTCCGCCGCTCCATCCTGCGAACATATGTTCGTGTCAGGCCAGGCCACGATCTTGCACGCGGACCTCGACGCCTTCTACGCGTCGGTAGAGCAGCGAGACAGCCCGCGGCTGCGCGGGCGGCCGGTGATCGTGGGAGCCGGGGTCGTGCTCGCCGCGAGCTACGAGGCCAAGGCCCACGGCGTCCGGACGGCGATGGGCTGCAGCCGGGCGCTACGGCTGTGCCCGCGGGCGGTGGTGGTGCCGCCGCGCATGTCGGCCTACACCGAGGCCAGCCGTGCCGTGTTCGAGCGCTTCGAGGACACCACGCCGCTGGTGGAGGGGCTGTCGATCGACGAGGCCTTCCTCGACGTGCGCGGGCTCGAGCGGATCTCCGGCACGCCGACCGAGATCGCGGTCCGGCTGCGCCGCGACGTGCTCGAGCGAGTCGGGTTGCCGATCACGATCGGCGTGGCGCGGACCAAGTTCCTCGCGAAGGTGGCCAGCGGCGTTGCCAAGCCCGACGGCCTCCTGGTCGTGCCGCCGGACGGTGAGCTCGAGTTCCTCCACCCGCTGCCCGTCGAGCGCCTCTGGGGGGTGGGTGCGGTCACCGGCTCGAAGCTCCGCGCGCGCGGGATCGAGACCGTCGGCCAGGTGGCGCGGCTCGGCGAGGCGGCCCTCGTTTCGATGCTGGGGCGCGGGTCGGGACGGCACATCCACGCGCTCTCGCACAACCAGGACGTGCGGAGGGTGCGGGTGGGGCGCCGGCGCGGCTCTGTGGGCGCCCAGCGGGCGCTCGGCCGCCGCGGGCCGAAGTCGCCCGAGTACCTCGACGCAACGGTCGTCGCGCTCGTGGATAGGCTCGCCCGGCGCCTTCGCGCCGCCCGGCGTGTCTGCCGCACCGTGGTGCTGCGGCTTCGCTTCGACGACTTCGCGCGCGCCACGCGCTCGCACACGCTGGCCGAGGCGACCGCCCACACGGGCACGATCCTCATCACGGCGCGAGGGCTGCTGGCTGTCGCCATGCCGATGATCGAGCAGCGTGGCGTGACGCTCGTCGGCGTGGCCCTCGGCAACCTCGAGAACGACGATGCGGTGCAGCTCGCGTTCCCGCTCGACCGCCAGCGCGCCCTCGACGCGACGCTCGACGACGTGCGTGACCGATTCGGCCCGAACGCCATCACGCGCGCGGTCCTGCTCGGCCGCGACCAGGGGATCAGCGTGCCGCTGCTGCCCGACTGAGACGGTCTGGCAGGATGGGGTCATGGCCGACTGCGACCACCGCGACCGCATCGCCGTCCACCAGCTGCCGGAGGCCGTCGACGGGTGCGAGGAGTGCCTCGCCGACGGATCTCCATGGCTGCACCTGCGCATCTGCCTCGAGTGCGGCCACGTCGGTTGCTGCGACAGCTCTCCCAACCGGCACGCGACCGCGCACGCCGACGCGACCGGGCACGTGCTGATCCGCTCGCTTCAGCCCGGTGAGGATTGGGGCTGGTGCTACGCCGACCAGGTGGGCATTCCGACGCCGGAGGTGCACGGCTCCACCAGCATCCCGCCGTCCCCCCTCGGGGGCTGATGACCCAGAACGCCAACAAGGAGCTTGTCCGCCGCTTCTACGGCGAGGTGATCAACGCGCAGGACCTGGACGCGATCGACCGCCTGCTGAGCGCGGACTTCGTGCACAACGGCGAGCAGCGTGGGCGGGAGGGCCAGCGCCGGGGCGTCGCGGCTTTCCTGACGGCGTTCCCGGACCTCAGCAACGAGATCCTGATCGTGGTCGCCGAGGGCGACCTCGTCGCCGCCCATCAGCGCTGGCGGGGCACCCACAGCGCGGAGTTTCTCGGCGTCGCGGCGACCGGGAGGGCGGTCGAATTCACCTCGACCGCGATCCTGCGCGT
This sequence comes from uncultured Thermoleophilaceae bacterium, assembly GCA_963716215.1. Taxonomy (GTDB): domain Bacteria; phylum Actinomycetota; class Thermoleophilia; order Solirubrobacterales; family Thermoleophilaceae; genus JACVRW01. The sequence goes on from OY970298.1 coordinate 1,591,458, forward strand.
CGAGGACGGCATGATCGCCGAGGCGTGGGACGAGGTGGACCTCCTCGGCCTGCGCTCGCAGCTCGGCGACTAGAACTGCCCGGCGGCGCCGGCCGTCTGCTGCTCGCGCGCCCCGAGCACGTCTCCGAACGCCGCGACTATGTCGGGGTCGAACTGGCTTCCCGCACACCGCCTCAGCTCGGCGAGCGCCTCGTCGGGCTCGACCCGAGCGCGGTATGGGCGCTCGGAGACCATCGCGTCGTAGGCGTCGCAGACGGCGATGATGCGGGACCCCAGCGGAATCTCGGCGCCGGCGATCCGGTCCGGATAGCCCTCGCCGTCGAAGCGCTCGTGGCTCGAGCGGACGAGCTTGGCCGCCCTCGAGAGGGCCGGCGCTGCCGACAGGATGCGCTCGCCGATCAGGGTGTGGCTGCGCATGAACTCCCACTCCTCGTCATCCAGCGGCCCGCGCTTTTCGAGCACCTCGTCGGGAATCGCGGCCTTGCCTACGTCGTGCAGCGAGGCGGCCTGCAACAGCGGTGCACGCTCCTCCTCCGGCACGTCCAAGCGCTCGGCTACCGCCGCCGCCAGCGAGGTCACCTCGTCCAGGTGGATGCCGAGGTCCTGGCTGCGCTCGGACAGGATCCGCAGCAGGACGTCGGCGCTCTGGCGCCCGGCCGAGCTGCGGCTGGTGGCGTTCTTGCGCGCGTACATGCGCCGGTCGGCCTTGCGCAGGGCCTCGGTGGGGGTGGCGGCCTCCGCGGGCAGCACGACGGCACCGTACGAGGACCTCACCTCGAAGCCCTCGCCGCGCTCCGACAGCGCCGCCGATGCGATCTGCGCGATCGCGTCGTGGTCGGCGCACGACAGCAGGCTGAGCACGCAGAACTCGTCGCCACCCATGCGGTACGCGGTGGCGCGGTCGGTCAGGCCGGTCCGGAGGCGGTGGGCCATGCGCGTCAGCAGCGCGTCCCCGGCGGGATGGCCGAAGGTGTCGTTGTAGCTCTTGAAGCCGTCGAGGTCGAACAGCTGCAGCAGCAGCGGGCGCTCCCGTGTGGCCTGCGCGAGCCGGCTCTGGAGGTCGGCCAGCAGGCTGCGCCTGTTGCCCAGGCTCGTGAGCGGGTCGTGGGTCGCCTGGAAGGCGAGCTCCTGCGAGGCCAGTCTGCGCTCCGTGATGTCCTGGACCTGGGCGATCGCGTAGCCGGGCTCGCCCGACTCGGCTCGCAGCAGGGAGAGGCTGAGCGACACCCAGACCGTGTGGCCGTTTGCGTGGATGTAGCGCATCTCGAACTCCGGGCGTTGGTCCTCGCCGCTGGCGAGGCGCGCCACCGCGTCGGTGGCCGTGCCCATGTCCTTCGGGTGGACCACGTCGCGCATGTCGGTCCCGATCAGGTGCTCGGCGGGATAGCCGGTGATGTCGCGCATGGCGCGGTTGACCTGCGTCACCCCACCCTGGCCCGGCTCGGAGCCGAACGTGAACAGGAGCATGCCGATCGGCGCGCCCTCGAAGGCGCCCTTGAAGCGCGCCTCGCTCTCGATAGCACGCTCGTAGGAGCGCTGGGCTTCGGCCCGCACGGACTCGTTCAACCGCCAGGCGGCGACGCTCGCCAAGCCGGCGGCCGACACGAAGGCGGCGTGGATGATGGCCCACTTCCACGGATGGTCGACCGCGTCCTGATGGTTGTAGACGCCACCGGGGTCCAGCGCGCCCATCGCTCCGTGGTGGATCACGACGTAGGCGGCGGCCACGAGGAACGGCAGCCAGTCCTCGTAGAGCGCGAGCAACACGATCGTCACGAAGAAGAGGAAGTGGGCCTCGATCGCGCCGTTCCAGATGTGCACGAGCAGCGCGCATGCGGTGATCAGGCCGAGCGACACGAGCACCGACGCCGCCCGGCGGCGATGCTCGATCAGCAGCGCGATCACGCCGATCGGGATCAGCGCTGCTGCGTGGGCCAGGCTGTGGTGCCAGCTGTTGCCCTGCGCGAAGCTGAAGATCGTCAGGCCGATCGCCTCGGCGAACAGCACGCCGACCATCGCGTGGTGGCGGTGCCGCCACGCCTCGTCAGGCAGCGTGCGGCCCTCTGGAAGCAGCAGCCGCAGCCGCGCGAGCGCCCCCTCGGCACCGCCGGCCTCCGGCTGGCCGCCTCTAATAGCTGTCGTGGGCAAGCGGAATACCTCTCCGCTGCCCATCGGCAGGACCGACGATTGGCTTGAGTATTACGTCATACCTAGTCGCCGTCCTCCTCCGTCCAGCCCGAGCTCTGCAGCCAGAACAGCTCGCGGGCGGCGAACGCCGTGTCCGCGAAGTCCGAGAACAGCCCGTCCACGCCCGCCTCGTAGAAGCGCAGGTACTCCTCGACCGGGTTGCCGCCGTCGTCGAACGCCAGCTGGTTCGCGTCGTTGCGGAACGTGTACGGGTGCACCACCAACCCTCGCGCGTGCGCGCGCGCGACCAGCCCGGTCGGCGGCAGCACCTTGCGGTCGGCACCGTTGGTCTGCCCGTCGCCGTTCTCGTCTCCGACCACACCGTCCCCGTTGATGTCGACGGCGGCCGTGCTGATCACGTACGGCTTCCACGGGCCGATCCCGTCGGCGTAGCCCGCCACCTCGTCGAGCCCGGCCGCGGTCGTGAGATAGCCGAACGTCCGCGCCAGCAGCTCGGGACGCCCGGAGGCCGTCCAGTCATAGGGCCGGTCGAACGGGGCGGCGTAGGCGAGCGTGCCGTCGGGGTTCACGTCGTTGGCATCGATCAGCTGGACCAGGCGCACCGGCGTGAGCTTGTCGAGCTTCTTCAGGTTCGACTGCTCGAAGCTCTGGATGAACACCGGCGACCGCCGCCGGTTGAGCCCGGCGCGGTCCAGAACCTTCACCAGTCGCCGCTCCAGCGGCAGCCCGATGCTCTTGTGGTAGGTCGGGTGCTTGGTCTCGGGGTAGATCCCGATCGTGCGGCCGTAGCGCTTCGAGTAGCGCTTGGCGAGCGAGATCACCTGCTCCAGCGTGGGGATCCCGAAGCGGCCGTTGAACCGCTGCGGCCGGTGGGGCAGCGGCTGCACGGCGCGCAGCGTGCGGATCTCGGCCAGCGTGAAGTCGGACGCGAACCAGCCCTCCTCGGTCGCGCCGTCGACCACGGCGGTGCGCTTGCGGGCGGCGAACTCCGGGTGCGAGGCAACGTCGGTCGTGGTGGTGATGTTGGGCTCGTGGCGGGCGATCAGCCGACCGTCCTTCGTTGCCACGAGGTCCGGCTCGATGAAGTCGGCCCCGAGCTTGATCGCGAGGGCGTACCCGGGGAGCGTGTGGTCGGGCAGGTAGCCGGCGGCCCCGCGGTGACCGATCACGAGGGGGTCGGGCGCGCCCGACCCGTGCGCCCTTGCCGCGGCGGGCGTGAGCGTCACGGCCAGGGCGGCCAGGGCGGAAACGATCAGGATCCTTCGCAGCGCCATCAGGCTCCTCCAGGAGATCGGGTCGCGGGAAATATCATCCCTGGGCGGGGCCGCCGTGTGAAGAGTTCGGAACCGCCAGGCGGCGGCGGTTAGCATCCGCCGCTGTGCACGCCGACTTCCAGGTCTCGGACGATCCGGCCGGCGCGGCGACGGCGCTGCTCGCGGAGGCCACCGGCCACCTCTGCATGACGGGGGGCTCCACCCCGCGGGTCGCCTACGAGCGTGCGGCCGAGCTGCGCGACGACTGGTCCGGCGTGGACTTCTGGTTCACCGACGAGCGCTGCGTGCCCCCCGACCACGAGCACTCCAACTTCCGGATGGCCAACGAGGCGCTGCTCGAGCGGGCGACGGGCGCGACCGTGCACCGGATGGAGGGCGAGGCGGGGCCGGCGCAGGGCGCGGCCGCCTACGAGCGCGAGTACGAGGCGGCGGGCGAGCCGCTCTTCGACCTGATGCTGCTCGGCCTCGGCCCCGACGCGCACACCTGCTCGCTGTTCCCCGGCGACGACGCTCTCGGCGAGCGCGAGCGCCCCGTCGTTGGCGTGGAGACGCCGGGCATGGCACCGTTCGTGTCCCGCATCACCCTTACGCTTCCGGTGGTGAGCGCAGCTAGGCGCATCGTGTTCCTCGTGACCGGCGAAGACAAGGCGGACGCGGTCGCGCGCGCCTTCTCGGGGCGCCCCGACCCGATGGCGCCGGCCTCGCTCGTGGACGGGGAGGTGACGGTGTTGCTCGACGAGGCGGCGGCACGACGCATTTGACCCAGTGGGTCACCGACGGCGGGGTCGGCACCAGCTCGTTCCCGCCGATCGCCGAATACGGGTTCCTCTCCGACTGCGAGACCTGCGCGCTGGTGGCGCCCAACTCGAACATCGAGTGGCTGTGCCTGCCGCGCTTCGACTCGCCGAGCGTGTTCGGCGCGATGCTCGACCGCGACGCGGGGACCTTCCGGCTCGCGCCCGCAGACATCGAGGTGCCGGCCGCGCGGCGCTACCTGCCCGGCACCAACGTGCTGGAGACCAGCTGGGGCACCAGCAGCGGCTGGATCATCGTGCGCGACGTGCTGCTGATCGGCCCGTGGCACCACGAGCACGAGCGCTCGCACACCCACCGCCGGGCGCCCACGGACTACGACGCCGACCACGTGCTGGTGCGCCTGATCCGCTGCGTCAACGGCGAGGTGCAGGTCACGCTCGACTGCGAGCCGCGCTTCGACTACGGGCGCTGCCCGGGCACCTGGGAGTACACCGGCTCGAGCTACCACGAGGCCGTCTGCCGGGCTGAGGGACAGGACGTGGAGCTGACGCTCTCCTCCGACATGAACGTTGGCTTCGAGGGCCCGCGCGTCACCGGGCGCACGCTGATGAAGGAGGGCGACACGATCTTCGTGGCGCTGTCCTGGTCGGAGCACCCAGCGCCCGAGACCTACGAGGAGGCCTACGACCGCCTCGTCTGGACGGCCCACCACTGGCAGCACTGGCTCGACCACGGCACGTTCCCGGACCATCCGTGGCGTACGGCGCTGCAGCGCTCGGCCCTGACGCTCAAGGGCCTGTCGTACGCGCCCACCGGTGCGCTGGTGGCCGCGGCGACCACGTCGCTGCCGGAGACGCCCGGCGGCGAGCGCAACTGGGACTACCGCTACACGTGGATCCGCGACGCCACGTTCATGCTCTGGGGTCTGTACACGCTCGGCTTCGACTGGGAGGCCAACGACTTCTTCTTCTTCATCGCCGACGTGACCGAGTCGGAGCAGAACACGCTGCAGATCATGTACGGGATCGACGGGGAGTCCACGCTCGAGGAGAGCACGGTCGACCACCTGTCCGGCTACGAGGGCGCCCGGCCGGTGCGCGTCGGGAACAACGCCTACAAGCAGGACCAGCACGACGTATGGGGCGCGCTGCTCGATTCTGTCTACCTGCACACGAAGTCGCGCGACCACCTGCCCGAGCGGATCTGGCCGATCCTCAAGCGCCAGGTCGAGGCCGCGCTGGAGAACTGGCGCGACCCCGATCGCGGCATCTGGGAGATCCGCGGCGAGCCGATGCACTTCACCTCCTCCAAGCTGATGTGCTGGGTGGCGGCCGACCGTGGCGCGCGCCTGGCCGAGATCCGCGAGGAGCTGGAGTACGCGGCTCGCTGGCAGTCCGCCGCCGACGAGATCAAGCAAGACATCCTCGACAACGCCATCGACGAGCGCGGCGTGTTCTGCCAGCACTACGACACCGACGCCCTGGACGCGTCGGTGCTGTTGATGGTGATGACGCGGTTCCTGCCGAATGACGACGAACGGCTCAAGCGCACGGTGCTGGCGATCGCGGACGAGCTGACGCACGACGGCCTGGTCCTGCGCTACCGCGTGGACGAGACCGATGACGGCCTCTCCGGGGAGGAGGGCACGTTCACGATCTGCTCGTTCTGGCTGGTGTCGGCGCTGGTCGAGATCGGCGAGGTGGAGCGGGGGAGGGCGCTGTGCGAGAAGCTGCTGTCGTACGCGAGCCCGCTGGGCCTTTACGCGGAGGAGATCGACCCCCGCACAGGTCGCCACCTCGGAAACTTCCCGCAGGCCTTCACACACCTGGCGCTGATCAACGCGGTGATGCACGTGATCCGGGCCGACCAGGGGCTGGAGCTGGGGATGCTGCCGCTGGGGCGCGAGCTGGCGCGGCAGCGGTCGCAGCAGACGTAGGACTGGCGCCCGGGCCGCGCGGCAGCCGGCGCCAGCGGCGCCCGCCCGCCCCAGACCTCGTCACTCGCTTCGCTCGCTCCCGTCGCTCGCCTTCGGCTCGCCTCCGCCACGGTCTGGGCCTGGCGACGCCGCTGGCGCCGGCGAGTGTCGGCTCAGCGGACAGCACGCTCCTAGGGAGGTGGTTGGTCTCCGAACGTCAGGCGTGCGTGTCCGTCCACCGGATCGAAGGCCTGCAACACCCGGCCAGAGATCGCGCCGTCTTCGTCGAGCGTGATCTGGACGGCGTGGAAGGGCGCTCCGCGGTCTTCCGGATGCCCCTCACCCTCCGAGCAGACTCCGCGGAAGTGCGAACACAGTGCGGTACCGCCGCCACCCGAGACCACGAAGTGCGTGGAGTTGTGCAGATGGTGGTCGAAGATGAGTGCATGGGCGCAGCACACGAGGTTTACGTCGTGTCTGCGGATGAGACTCAGGAACTCGCCCTCGCGAACGTCGAAGCCCCACTCGGGGTGCGGGGTGAAGCGACCGTCGAAGTGGGGCGGGCAGTGCATCAGCACGACGCTGTGCGGCTCCGGTGCGGTTTCGAGGCTGTGCGCCAGAAAGTGCAGAGCCTCGTCCCGTGGCCCCTCGGTGCCCTCGCCACTTTCGACGACCGTTTCGCCAACGACACCAGGGGCGGCGTCGATCACGACAAAGCGGGTGTGTCCATAGCTGAACTCGAAGTTCACCGGACCGTGGATCCGAGCCCAGGCGTCGCGGGCGCTCGACTCGTCGAGGTCGTGGTTGCCGACGACGCAGACGCTGGGCAGGCGCAGCGGCTCGAGGAGTTGCAGGTAGTGCTCGTGGCGCTCGACCGTCCCCGGGCCGGCGAAGTCTCCGAGGTTCGCGAAGAACACCGGCTCGGGCCGTAGCCGCGCAGTCTGGTGCAGCAGGGCCGTGAAGATCGCGTCGGCAGTGGGGTCGGGCCACGCTCCGCTGTCACCGGCGATCACGAAGGAGAACGGGTAGCGCACCGGCGTGGAGCTGATGCGCTCCGCCATCCGCAGGTTTCGCTGATCGTGCGTGCTCCCCACGCCGCTAGCCTGCCACACGCCCGCGGTCCTGCTCGCCCGGCGGTTAGGGTGGGCCTGTGAACGCACCTGAGCAGCCTCTCCAAGGACCGGAGCCACTTCGCGTGCCCGACCCATCTGGCCCGCCCTCACCGGATTACCCGGCGCGCATGGAGGTCGCGTACCCGGCGGAGCTCAACCGCTGGCTGCCGCTGGTCAAGTGGTTGCTGGTGATCCCGCACTTCCTCGTCCTGGCGTTCGTGGGGTTCGGCGCGTTCTTCGTCGCGGTCTACGCGTTCTTCGCCGTTCTGATCACCGGCCGCTGGCCACGTGGCGCCTTCGACTACCTCGTCGGCACGTTCCGCTGGGCCTACCGCGTGATCGCCTACTTCCACCTGATGGTCGACGCGTATCCGCCGTTCTCGCTGGCCGACGATCCCGACTACCCCGTGCGGCTGACGATCGAATACCCGGAGAAGGTCGACCGCTGGCGTCCGCTCGTGCAGTGGATCCTGGCGATCCCTTACCTGATCGTCGCCGGCGCGCTGTACTGGCTGACGGGCGTCCTGACGTTCGTCGCGTTCTTCACGGTGCTGTTCACGAAGCAGATCCCCCGCGGGCTGTTCGAGCTGATGGTGCCCGGCATGCGGTGGAACCTGCGCGGGAGCGTCTACGCCTACTTCATGAGCGAGCGCTACCCGCCGTTCGTCTGGGGATAGTCCAGCGGCAGCCCGGCGCGGTCAGCGGTGCCGCTGCAGCACAGGTGCCGCCAGCGCCCGGAGGCCGGTCTCCTCGACCACCGGATCGACCGTCCAGTCCGGATGGCCCGGCATCCGCGGCGTCGTGTCGCCGTACAGCCAGTTGCGCAGGAAGCCGGTCACGTTGCGGCGCGACACCTGCGTGGCCAGCGCGATGAAGTCGTCCGTGCTGGCCACGTCGTCGCGGTAGCGGCTGACCCACGCCCGCTCGACGCGCCCGAACGCGGCCTCGCCGATCTTCTGGCGCAGGGCGTACAGCACGAGCGCGCCGCCGTGGTAGACGTTGAAGCTGAACAGGTCGCCGGGGTCGCCGCTGCTCGGCTTGGCGACCGGGCCGTTGTCGTGGCGCCACTGGTCGCCGTGCGCGTAGACCGCGCGCATGAGCTCATCGAGCGTCGCGTAGCCCTGCTCGTCGGGGTAGTTCTCCGTGTCGATCTCGAGAAAGCCCTTCTCGTCGGCGTAGGTGAACTCGTACCAGCTCGCGTGGCCCTCGTTGAGCCACAGGTCGCTCCACTCGTACGGAGCGACGCTGTCCCCGAACCACATATGGGAGAGCTCGTGGAGCAGCGTCGGGTCCCAGTAGCCCTGGGGCTCCGCGAACCAGGTGTCGTCCAGCAGGGAGATCGTCTGCGTCTCCAGCGCGAAGCCGAGGTCGGCGTCCACGATCAGGCTCCCGAAGATGTCGAACGGGTAGCGGCCGACCCGCTCCTCCATGTAGTCGAGCTGCCCGGGCTGGACGGCCAGGGCCGGTTGCAGCGACGCGGTGAGGCTCGGCGCCGTCACGTCGCGCAGGATCACGCCGTTGTGGCGTTTGGGAACGCTGAAGTCCCAGTCGCCCACGGCGATCTGGGAGAGCTCCGTGGACATCGGCTGGCGCATCACGTAGGTCCAACGGGTGCGACCGTCGCGCGTGCGATGGCCGACCTCCACACCGTTCGCGACCGCATCCGTGCCCGCGGGCACGTCGAAGTCGAACCTGAAGCTGGCCTTGTCGCGCGGGTGGTCGTTGGAGGGGAAGATCAGGTGGGCGTAGTAAGGCTGGGGCGCGGTGGCGGACCCGTCCGGCGTGGTGAAGAACGCCGTCGAGGCCGGGTCGTCACCGGGCACGGTCGGCGTCGCGGCGAAGTCCTTGACCCTGACCACGAAGCGCTTCCCGTCGCGCAGCGGGCGGCGGGGAGTGATGACCAGCTCCTCGCCGTCGCGCACGAACTCGGCGCGCCTCCTGTTGACCCACACCCCGGCCACACCCTCGCCGGCGAAGTCGAGGTTGAAGCGCGACAGCGATTGCGTGGCGCGGGCCACGATCGTCGCGTCTCCGTCGATCGACTGCGACGGCTCGCTGGTCGCGTAGCGCAGGTCCAGGTCGTAGTGGAGGACGTCGTACCCGCCGTTGCCGATCCCAGGATTGAGCCGGTCATCCAGCCCGGCGGCGCCGGGCGAGGGCGCCGCGACCGCGGGGGCGGCGGCCACCAGCACTGCGAGCGAAGCGAGGACGGCGGCGGAGCAACGCGGGGTCAGCCTCATTGGAAGACCCTACCCAGGAATCGCCGATCGCAAGGGAGGGAAGTCGGCGTGCAGGTCGGGAGCGTCGACCTGGAAGATCTCCAGCGACTCGGGCAGCCCGCGGAACCGCCAGGCGCCGAGACGGCTCAGGCCGACGTCGTCGGGGAGCGGATCGCCGAGCGCGGCACGTACCGCCGAGGACATCACGATCTGGCCTCCGTGGGCGGCGAAGCAGATCCTCGCGGCGGCGTGCACCGAGATGCCGACGTAGCCGGTCTCGGTTAGCTGCGGCCGCCCGCGGTGCAGTCCGATCCGCAGGCGCACGTCGTTCCCGCCGGGCCAGGGCTCGGCTCGCATCGCGCGCTGGATCGCCAGCGCCGCCTCGAGCGCGGCCGGCGCGGCCTCGAACACCGCGAACACGTCGTCGCCGCGCGCGGACACCTCGTGGCCGCCGGCAGGGCGCACGCCGGAGCGCACGCGGCGACGCACGTCGGCGAGCAGGTCGGCGTACTTGTCGTCCAGGCGCGCGAGCAACTCGGTGGAGCCTTCGATGTCGGTGAGCAGGAAGGTGAGGTGCCCTTTGGGCAGCTTGCGCTGTGGCTGCAGCTGCGCGCTGATGAAGCCGATCGGCATGATGCCGTGCTTCTTCGCCGCCCTCAGCAGCCGGTTGCGCGCCCGGTCGCGCGCGGCTTCGTCCTCGAACGCGACCTGACCGAAGCGCGCTAGGGCGTTGCGCACGTGCGCCGCGTCGTTGATCGGCAGGCGCCGCCGGCCTTCCGAGTCGATGTACGCGAAGGCGCTATCGGGGAGCTGCGCTCGCTGCTTCGCGGTGAGCGTTGCCATGGCGGGATGATCTCAAGGGCGTCAGCCGCCGACGTGCCCGGTGGCCACCCACGCGCGTGCCGTCAGCTCGAAAGGCTCGTCGCCGGCGCCGAGCCGGATGCGTAGCTCCTGCTTCAGCGCCGCCCGGCGATCGGGCGGGAGGGAGGCCACGTAGGCGCCCGATGGGGCGACCCCGCGCTCCAGCGGCTCCCACAGGTCCTCGAAGGCGTCGTAGCTGGCCGAGACGACCGCCTCGGACCCGCTCACCTCATGCAGGCCGGCCTGTGACAGGAGCCGCTCGAGCTCGCCGGGCGCGCAGTGCGGCATGGAACGGCCCTCGTCGCGGTCGGTGGCGGCCGGGTCGAGGGCGACCGCCGCATCCCAGAAGCGGCGCAGCAGCGTCATCTCTCCCGCGTAGTCCCACACGGCGGCCGCAACCGTGCCGCCGGCCCGAGTAACGCGGCTCAGCTCGCGCACGCCGGCCGCCGGATCGGTCATGAAGTTCACGACCAGCTGCGCGAGCGCACAGTCGAACGCGTCGTCCTCGAAGGGCAACTGCTCCGCGACCGCCACCTCCACGCGCACCCCAGGCAGTCGCTGGCGGCAAGCCTCGACGAACGGGGTCGAGGGATCCACGGCCGTCACGCGCTCCCTACCCAGCAGCGCGACGAGCTCCGCCGTCAGCGCGCCCGGCCCGCAGCCGACGTCGAGCGCGCTCTGGCCGGGGCGCACGCCCGCCGCGGCAATCAGGGCACGGCCGAGCTCGCGGGTGTACCGGCCGACGTGCCGGTCGTACGCGTCGGCGGGAGTGCGGAAGGTGGCAGAGCCGCTCGAGTCGCCCTTGCTCATGGGGCGGGACAGCTCACCTTGCTCGTGCCCTCCATGACCTCCTTCACCGACTCGAGATCCTCCCACGCGGGCTGAGTGGGCTGCAGGCTCGCGATCAGGTCCTCCGTCCTGGCCGTCTCCGATATCTCCCACCCGGTCGCGGCCTCGGCGCCCACGTGCAGGCCGGGGCTGATGCGCTCGTAGTGCACGTTGTCGTAGACGCATCGCCTGATCCGGTTGCGTGAGCCGGCCGTGAGCGCGGCCTTGCCCGCCTGCTTCGTGATCCCGAGGGTGCTCGGGACCAGCTCCAGCTCCGGTTCACCGCTCGCCGACATGGGGTCGTCGTCGACCGAGACCACGACGATCGGGACGTCGAGGGAGGCACGGTGCATCGCCTTCTTCCAGCCGTCGATCGCCGAGCGCAGGTAGGGCAGCAGATCCTCGACCGTAAGCACGCCGGAGTTCTCCACGTAGCCGCCGTCGCGCAGCACGACAGACCTGGCCCCCACCGAGCAGTGGGCTTTCTCGACAGGTGGGCGATCCTCACCCAGCGTCGCGGCTGGCTCTACGACCGGGAACCGTGCGCTCATGTGAGCTGCGACGCCGAGCGGGACGTCCGGCGCTGAAGCCTGGATCGGTGATCCCGCCATCAGCTCATGGGCGTCGAGGGCGTCTGGTCCCAGCAGTGGGGCCCCCGACTTACGGCACTTGCCCGGCTCACGACTGTCCAGCAGCACCGGCGATATCAGCACTCGCCGTTCGGCTCCGTCCTGGGCTGCGTTGAAGACGGTGACGGGCAGCCGAAGCGGGTTCTCGACCAACATCGGCTCGCCGGAAGGATCGATCTCGTCCCGGTGCGCGATCGCCGCTTCCTGTACCAGTGCGCGGTCCGCGCCACGGAGGCACGACGGGCCGCTCGTGCAGTCGCGCGGATCCGTGGGAACCCCGAGCATGAAGGCCGGGAGGTCGTGGAACAGGCCCCACGCCAGAACCGGTGACAGCACCTCGGGGTCGTTGCTCAGGTCGACCCACGGCTCGGACGGGTGGCGATCGAGAACGGCGTGATAGACGCCGATCGAGCCGCCGCTCACGCTGCTCGTGAGGAACAGCCGGCCGAAGCGATCCTGCTGGTCGGGCGGTGGTGCCGAGCACTCGCGGGCGTCCTTCGGCGGCGGACCGCCGCCGAACAGGCAATCGAGCACGAGGTCGGTCCAGTACGCGGCCTTGGCCCCGCCGCCGCTGGCGGCTACCACGACCATCGGCACCCGCTGCTCGCCGCCGCCGGCCTCTCGGTCCAGCCAGGTCTCGACCGCCGTGACGAGCGAACTCGGAGGTGTTCCCCTGGGGTCCGTCGGGACCTGGTGGAGCGTGCTCGAGCCAAGCTGCCAAGCAGCCACCACCCAGGCGATCAGCAGCAGGAGGACCGGAACGCCCTTAAGCCTGGTCTGTCCGCGGAACTTCCGCCGCGCTCCGAGCGAGGCCACGAGGTGTAGCGCAGCCAGCGCTCCAGCGCCGGCCACGAGCACGATCCCGAGTGCTCCGAGCTCACTCGGAACACCAACCGGGTCGACGTACACCGCTGTCGCCATGCCGAGGGCCGCGCCGGCAGCGGCCCAGAACGGCGAGCCCCCGCGCTCCGGGAGGGCCCACGAGGCGACGAAGGCCGCCCCTATGGCGAACAGCACGCTCACCACGTCCAGGAAGGCGAAGGCCGCGAGCAGGAAAGCAACCACGCCGACGACGGAGGCATATGACCGCGTCTGCTCGAAGCCTCGCTGCTCCAGCGGGTGCGAGAAGGCGGTGAGCAGCCCGAATACGACGGCGACCCCCAAGGTCGCCCCGAGCAGCCACTTGTCGGGTCCCGTGAGGTGCGACGGCAGCAGGAGCGAGTCGGTCAGCGCTGCGACAAGCCCGGCATAGACGACGGCCAGTGGGAGCACGCCGAGCGTTCCCGCCAGCCGCAGCTTCTCGTAGCGCTCGGGATCGGTTGGCTCCGGCCGTTTGGTCCACTCGGTCGCCCAGGCGAGCGCCACCACCGCCGCGAGCAGCACGAGCCCGAGCCACGCGTGGAGCGCAACGAACGCCAGCGCGGCGGCCACGGCGATGACCAAGCCCGGGATCCTGCCCTTCTGCCAGCGCTCCCCCCGCGGGAAGGGAGCCAGTAGCCGGCTCGCGCTCGTACGTACCACGGCGCCCATCAGCAGAGCGCCGGCGATGCCCACGGCCACTCGGCTCAGCGGCCCGTCCCCCCACGCGCGGAGCACGTCGTTCATCTGCGCCGAGGTGATCGGGATGACGAACGTGGCGAGCACGAGCGCGCCGAGGACGATCACCTGGATCAGGACCGCTGCGTTGCCGCGGGCGGCTTGGATCGGGTTGCCGACCGCTCTTCCGGCCACCGCCAGCGCCGCGAGGGTGACGGCGGCGGCGGCGTACAGCAGAACGTCGGCCCAGTCGGGACGATCTGCGCCCCAGAACACCGCGATGCCGACGGCCTGCCAGCCGAGCCAGAGCGCGAATCCGAGGACGCTCAGGCACGTGAACGCCGTCCGCGTCCCCGACGACACGCCCGCCAGCCGCACCAGCAGGGCTCGGTAGACCACCCAGGTGAGCGCTGCGCCGAGCGGCACCAACACGAGAGGCCAAGCCCACTTCGGCCATGTGGGGTTCCGCAGCAGGGGGTCGGGCTCCGCTTTCAGCTCGAACAGCTCGGCGGCCGCCATTCCGAGCTGGTGGGCGGCGACCAGGCAGAAGATGAAGCCGGACAGGGCGAACCCGGAGCCCAGATCGCGCCGGCGATCCCGAAGGTGCGCTGCGATCAGCTCACGCGCGGCCATGGCCCATCCTCTCTGGCCCACTCGATTAACGCAAGTGGACCTGAGTAGTAGCGGCTAGCCCAGCATCGAGCCCACCTCGTCTGCCACAGGCGCGAGCGATTCGGCGAAACTGCCGGGATGACCGCCCCGACGGCCGCGCGCCCGGCCCCGATCCGCTCCCGCCCACGGCTGCAGAAGCTCTCGAGCGCCGAGCCAGAGCGCGTTGCGGACGGCGTGTGGCTGCTGCGCGGTGGCTTGCTCCGGACGATGAACGTGTATCTCGTCGAGGAGCCGGGCGGCTCTGGGGTCACCGTCTACGACGCCGGCGAGAAGGGCATGGCAGCCGCGATCGTGGCCGCCGCTCGGCGGTTCGGCGGCATCACCCGGGTCGTGCTCGGCCACGGCGACACCGACCACCGCGGCACCGCGCCGGCGCTACGCGCATACGCGGACGTGCTCTGCCACCCCGCCGCGGTCGAGCAGGCCCAGGGCTCCGGCGGCCGCGACTACTGGCGGATGGACCTGCTGCCCCCCGACGTCCGGCTGCTGCACGCCTTCAGCCACCGCTTCGTGTGGGACGGCGGACCGGTCCACATCGACGGCACGGTCGAGGAGGGCGACGTCGTCGCGGGGTTCGAGGTGATCGATCTGCCGGGCCACGCCCCCGGGCTGATCGGGCTGTGGCGCGAACGCGATCGGGTCGCACTCGTGTCCGACTGCTTCTACATGACCGACATGCGCGGCAGGCCACAGCCGCCCGCCGTCCCGCTCGACGCCTACAACCTCGACACCGCCCAGGCGAAGCGGTCGATCGCCAAGCTCGCCGCTCGCCGGCCCGCCGTCGCGCTGCCCGGCCACCTCGGGCCGCTCACCGGGCCCGAGGTGGTCACGCAGCTGGAAGCCGCCGCGGCCTGAAGCCGCTCAGCTCCGGGCGAGCAGCTCGTCCATGCGGTCGTAGGACTCGCCGAGCCCGCCCTCCATGCCCGAGGCGAGCATCCCGTCGCGCTCCTCGGTGGTGTGGAAGAGCGACACGTTCGTGACCTTGGTGCGCCCGTCGAGGTCCTCGAAGGTCGCGGTCTCGACGGCGATGTGGCCGGGCATGCCCTCCCACTCGAACGTCTGGACCACCCGCTCGGGCGGCTCGATCTCGCGGAACGTGCCGCGGAAGCCCTGGGCGTCTCCGGAGTCGTCCGTGCAGACGAAGCGCCAGTCGCCGCCTGCCCGCACGTCCATCTTCTCGACCACGGTCGTGATGTTCCGCGGGCCCCACCACTGAGGGATCAGCTCGGGGTCTACGAACGCCTCGAAGACGCGCTCGCGTGGAGCATCGAAGATCCGCTCGCTCACGATCTCCCGATCGCCGTGGGCCGCAACCTTCAGGGTCTGCGTCTGCTCGCTCATGCCTGCTCTCCTTTTGTTTCCTCGAGAAGCTCTCCGAGGCGATCGAGGCGTCCGTCGGCCATCCGCCGGTACCCCGCGATCCAGATTTGGATGTCGTCCAGCTTGCGCGGGCCGAGGCTGCATTGCCGGGCCCGGCCGACCTTCTCGGTCGTCACGAGCGCGGCCTCCTCGAGGATGCGCACGTGCTTCTTGAGGCCGGTCAGAGTCATCCCGAACGGCTCCGCCAACTCGGTGATCGTGGCGTCGCCACGGCCGAGCCGCTCCAGGATTCCCCTGCGTGTGGGGTCCGAGAGCGCCGCGAAGGTCCGATCGAGTTGCTCGTCATACTGAACCATGTGGTTCAGTGTAGCACGGAGCGAACGTGGCTACAGCCGAGCGTCGGCCACCATCGCCGCGAACAGGAGGGCGAGGTAGGCCAGCGAGAACAAGTAGAGCCGCAGCGCGGTTCGGCGGGACGGTTTGCGCAGCAGCCGGTAGGCGCCGGCGATGAAGGCGGCGCCGAGCAGCACCGAGCAGACCAGGTAGGTGAGGCCGAACGCGCCGGCGCAGAACGGCAGCTGGCTGACCGCGTACAGCAGCACGGCGTAGAGCAGGATCTGGCGGCGCGTCTCGGCCTCGCCGCGCACCACCGGCAGCATCGGCACCCCGGCCCGCGCGTACTCGTCCTTCATCAGCAGCGACAGCGACCAGAAGTGCGGCGGGGTCCAGAAGAAGACGATCGCGAACAGGTACAGCGGCGTCCCGCCGAGCCCGCCGGTCACGGCGGCCCACGCCACCAGCGGCGGCACGGCGCCCGCGGCGCCGCCGATCACGATGTTCTGCGGCGTCGTGCGCTTGAGCCACATCGTGTAGACGAGCACGTAGCCGAGCAGCCCGGACATCGCCAGCACCGCGGCCAGCGGGTTGACGGTCAGCGACAGCAGCGCGAACGAGGCGCTGCCGAGCAGCACGCCGTAGACGATCGCCGCGCGCGGTGAGACGCGGCCGGATGCCACCGGCCGGTCGGCGGTGCGCTTCATCATCCGGTCCAGGTCGCGGTCGAGCGCGTGGTTGATCGCCCCGGCGCCGCCGGCCGACAGGGCCCCGCCGAGGCAGGTCAGTGCGACCAGGCCGAGCGACGGGTCGCCCGCCACGTACATCGTGGTGATCGTCGTGAAGATCAGCAGCGACTGGACCTTGGGCTTGGTCATCTCCACGTAGTCGGAGAGAACCGTCCGCCAGGAGCCGGTGAGCGTCTCCGCGCGCGCCTGCGAGCTCACGCGGTCACCGCTTCCGCGCGCCCGCGCGCCCGCTCGCGCGCGGGGGCGAGCTGGAGGGCCAGCCCGAGCGTCGTGGCCCACAGCAGCGTGCCGAGGGCGAGGTGCAGCACGATCAGGGTCTCGTATTCGTCGAGCCACACGTTGAGCGCGCCCACGAGGATCTGCGCCACCAGCAGCGCGGTCAGCCCGAGCGCGTAACGCACCGCCACGCGGCGGCGCAGCGACACCACGATCAGCGCGATCAGCAACGCCGAGGCCAGGTACATGAACGCTCGGTGGGTCAGGTGGATGTCGACCAGGCGCGCCTGCCCGAATGGCATGAAGTCGCCGTTGCAGGTGGGGAACTCCTTGCCACAGGCGTGATGGGCACCGTCGCCGAGCTGGTAGTCGGCCCGACCGTAGTTCTGCGTGCCGGCCATGTAGCCGCCCGCGACGACCGTGCAGAAAACCGCGGCCGTCGCGGCCACGGCCAGCGGGCGCAGCCGCGGCCCACCACGCTCGGGTCGCGCTCCCGACACGCCGCGCCAGAGGTACAGCAGGCCGCCCAGCAGCAGCATCGCCAGCCCCAGGTGCGCGGCCACCAGCGCCTCCTCGAGGTTCTCCTCGACCGTCGCGCCGCCCAGCACCGCCTGGGCCAGCACCAGCACGAACAGGGCAACGGTGACGGCGAGGAACTGCCGGTACCGGCGCCAGGCCAGCACCACCAGCGCGAGGATCATCAGGCCCACCGCCCCCGCGAGGGCGCGGTGGGTGTACTCGACGATCGAGTTGAGGTCTACTCCCGGCACCACGTCGCCGTTGCAGAACGGCCAGCCGTGGAAGCCGGAGCCGCCGGGGCCGCAGCCGAGCCCGGAGTCCGAGACACGCACGATCCCGCCGACGATGATCAGCACGAACGTCGCGATGCCGGTGGCTAGGACGAGCTGTCGGAAGCCGTTGGAGGGAGCCGTTCTCACAGGCGAACCGAGGCTACAGACCTACACGCTGCGCGGCGCCGTGGGCTGCGCCACGGTCTCCGCCGGGCGGCTCTTGGCGAGCACCTCGCGCCGGATGTCCTTCATCGGCTCGACGCTGCGCACGCGCGGGATCGAGTCGAAGTTGTTCGCCGGCGGGGGGGAGGCCGTGAACCACTCCAGCGTGTTCCCTTGCCACGGGTCGTTCCCGGCGCGCTTGCCGTTCTTGATCGAGACGAGCACGTTCACGAGCGTCACGAGCACGCCGATCGCGAGGATGAACGCGCCGATCGTCGAGATCAGGTTGTAGGCGGTCACGCCGAGATCGTCGGAGTAGTCGTAGACGCGCCGTGGCATGCCGGACAAGCCGGCGGAGTGCTGCACCAGGAAGGTCACGTTGAAGCCCACGAACATCAGCCAGAAGGAGACCTTCCCGAGCGACTCCGACATCATCTTGCCGCTCATCTTCGGGAACCAGTAGTAGAGGCCCGCGAAGATCCCGAACACCGAGCCGCCGAACAGCACGTAGTGCAGGTGGGCGACCACGAAGTAGGTGTCGTGCAGCTGCCAGTCGACGGGGAAGATCGCGAGGATCACTCCCGAGATGCCGCCGATCACGAACAGGCCCGGCACCGCGGCGGCGAAGTAGAGCGGCGTCTTGAAGACGATCCGGCCCTTCCACAGCGTGGCTATCCAGTTGAAGATCTTGATGCCGGTGGGCACAGCGATCGTGAACGAGGACAGCATGAAGAAGGCCAGCACCACGGTCGCGGTCGGCGTGGCGAACATGTGGTGCGCCCAGACCAGCAGGCCGAGGAACGCGATCGCCACGGTCGAGGCGGCGATCGCCTTGTAGCCGAAGATCGGCTTGCGGGCGAACACCGGGAGGATCTCCGAGACCATCCCGAAGGCCGGCAGCACCATGATGTACACCTCGGGGTGCCCGAAGAACCAGAACAGGTGCTGCCACAGCATCGGGTCGCCGCCGCCGGCCGGGTCGAAGAACGCCGTGCCGAAGTGGCGGTCGGTGAGCAGCATCGTCACGGCCGCCGCGATCGCCGGCAGCGCCAGGATCAGCAGGTAGCTGTAGACCAGCACGGTCCAGATGAACAGCGGCATGCGGCCCCAGCTCATCCCCGGCGCGCGCATGTTGTGGATCGTGGCGACGAAGTTGATCGCCCCGATCATCGACGAGATGCCGGTCAGGTGGATCATGAAGATCCAGGCGTCCACTCCACCGCCGGCGGAGAACGTGTCGTCGGACAGCGGCGGGTACATCGTCCAACCGGCCTGCGGCGGCTCGAAGAAGATGCTGCAGTAGAACGCCACCCCGCCGAACAGCAGCAGCCAGAACGACAGCGCGTTCAGCCTGGGGAAGGCCATGTCGCGCGCGCCGATCATCAGCGGCACCAGGTAGTTGGCGAAGCCCGCCAGCACCGGCACGATGAAGAGGAAGATCATCGTGGTGCCGTGCACCGTCACCAGCCCGTTGTAGGTCTCGGGCTGGACCAGGGTGTTGTCCGGCTGGGCCAGCTGCAGGCGCATGATGAGCGCCTCGACGCCGCCCAGGACGAAGAACAGGAAGGTCGCGAACAGGTAGAGGATCCCGATCTTCTTGTGATCGGTGGTCGTCAGCCAGGCGAGCCAGCCGCGCGGCTCCGGCTTGATCCCGTGCAGCACGACCTCCGGCCGGGCGACCTTCGGGGTTGACACGGTTCCGGCTTCCATCAGGGACTCTCCTCGCCCTCAGACCCCTTGCGCTGCTCGGCGAGCAGCTTGCCGGACTCCTCGATGTCGTTGGCCTGCTGCTCCGCCCACGCCTGGTACTCGTCCGGACTGACCGCGCGCACGGCCGCGCGCATGTCGGCGTGCCCGGTCCCGCACAGCTCGGCGCACTGGCCGTCGAAGGTGGTGCCCACCTTGTCGGGCGGGATCTTGAACCAGGTCTCGTTCACGTGGCCCGGCACGCCGTCGACCTTGCCGCCGAGCTTCGGGATCCACCAGGAGTGGATCACGTCCGAGGCGGTCACCTCGAGCACGACTGTGGTGTCGACCGGCACCACCATGGTGTGGTAGCTGAACAGCGTCCGCTTGCCGGGATAGTCGTAGCGCCAGAGGTACTGCTGGCCGTTGACCTTGATCCGCAGGTAGGGCCGGCCCGACGGCGGGTTGGGCTGATCGATCGAGGCGAAGCGCGCCTGGGAGGCCTGCAGGCCCTCCGGACCGGACTCGGGCGGGTTCTCGATGTCGCCGAGGTAGAGGAACGTGACCACGGTCAGCACGACCAGGATCAGCGCCGCCGCGACCGTCCAGCCCAGCTCGAGCGGGGTGTTGCCGCGGATCTGCACGGCGTCCGGGGCGCTGCGGCGGCCGCGAAAGCGCAGCAGCGACCAGATCAGCGTGCCCTCGACGATCACGAAGATCACGATCGCCACGTACAGGGCGATCTTGTAGAGCGTGTCGATGTCGTCCGCGTTCGGCGAGCCGCCCGACTCCGGGGTGAACGTATCCGCCAGCGCCGGCGCTGCGACCAGAAGGGCGAGCAGCACAGCGGCGAGCGCGGCGAGGATTAGGCGTCGTGGCATGCCGGTGGGCAAGGCGCGCGGATCATATCTGCGCTCAACGCGGACGCTCCACTTCGTGCCGGTTGTCCCGAGCTACGGGGCGGGGCGGCGCTCGGACTCGACCTCCAGCTCGCGCACCCGCAGCCGGTCGATCTGGAGCTCGCCGATCTGCAGCTGGGCGATCGCGGCCCGCCGGATCGCCAGCCGGCCGATCGCCAGCGCGCCGAGCGCGGCGGCGCCGACGGCGAGCGCGCCGATCGCTTTGCTGCCGATCGCCCGGGTGCCGATCGCGCTGGCGCCGACCGCGTGCGCGGGCAGCGCCTCGGGGCGGCGGTGGGCCATCCTCACGCGCCCTGGAAGGCCGGGTCGCGCTTTTCCAGGAACGCCAGCGCACCCTCCTGGAAGTCGCGCGTGCGCGCGAGGCCGTGCTGAAGCTCGGCCTCGAGCGAGAGCTGGCCGTCGAGGTCGGGGTAGAGCATCCGGTTGAGCGCCTTCTTCGACCCGGCGTAGGAGCGCGTGGGGCCGGCCGCGAGCCGCTGCAACAGCGTGTCCGCCTCCTCGGCGAGGCGATCGTCCGGGTGCACGAAGTTGACGAGGCCCCAGTCGAGCGCCCGCGCGGCCTCGATCCGCTCGCCCAGCAGCGCCATCTGGAAGGCGCGCGCCTTGCCGACGGCCGTGGGGACGAACAGGGTCGAACCGCCATCGGGCATCAGGCCGATGTTCACGAAGGCCAGCCCGAAGTAGGACGACTCGGCCGCCAGCACCAGGTCGCAGGCAAGCGCCAGCGACGCCCCGATCCCGACCGCCGGGCCGTTGACCGCGGCGATCACCGGCTTCTCGAGGCGGCGCACGCCGGCGATGATCGGGTGGTAGAGCTCGTTCAGCTCCTTGGCCACGTCGGGCATGCCGTCGTCGGCCACGTCGAAGCCGGCCTTGAGGTCGGCACCCGACGAGAAGCCGCGGCCCGCGCCGGTTATGAGCACGGCGCGGACGGACGGGTCGGCCGCGTCGTCGACGATCGCCTGCTTGAGCTCGCGGCCGAAGCCCACGTGCCACGCGTTGAGCGTCTCCGGCCGGTTGAGGGTGATGCGCGCGGCGCCCCCGTCCTGCTCCCAGATCAAGTGCTCGTAGCTCATGCGGCGTAGCGTACGGCCGCGGCCAGTTCCGCGACGGCAGCTTCGATGGCGGGCTCGGCGATACGCCCGTAGCCGAGCAGCAGGGCGGGCGGCCCAGGCTCGATGCGGTGCTCCGACAGGCCGGACAGGCCCACCCCGCGTGAGCGCGCGCGAGCGAGCACTGCGCCTTCGTCGGCGGGCTCCGGCAGGTGCACCACCAGGTGCAGCCCGGCCGCTACGCCCGCGGGCCGGCAGCCGGGGAGCAGACGGGCCAGCGCCGCGACGAGTGCGTCGCGGCGAGCGCGGTAGACGGTCCGCGTGCGGCGCAGGTGGCGATCGAGGCCGCCGCGCTCCAGGAAGTCCGCCAGGGCGAGCTGCTCCACCACCGGCGTGCCGAGGTCGTCGGCGCCCTTGGCGGCCACGACGCCCTCGTCGAGCCACGCCGGCGCTACGAGCCAGCCGAGCCGCAGCCCCGGCGCGAGCGACTTGCTGACCGAGCCGCCGTAGGCCACCAGCTCGGGGGCCAGGCCCTGGACCGCGCCGACCGGCGCGCGGTCGTAGCGGTACTCGGCGTCGTAGTCGTCCTCCAGCACGACCGCCCCGGTGCGGGCGGCCCAGTCGATCAGCGCCGCGCGGCGCTCCGGCGCGAGCACCACGCCGAGCGGGAACTGGTGGGCGGGCGTCGCGAAGGCCGCATCGGGGGCCAGCTCCTCCAGCACGTCGACCCGCAGGCCGTAGCCGTCGACCGGCACGGGCAGGACCTCCAGGCCGTTCGACGCGAGCTGTATACGCCCCGGCGTGTTGGACGGGTCCTCCACGCCGATGCGCCGGCGGCCCTGGGCGAGCAGCGCCCGCGCGATCAGCGCCATGCCCTGGGCCATCCCGGACGTGACCACGACTCGCTCGGGCTCGCAGGCGACGCCGCGGGCCCGGCCGAGGTAGCGGGCCAGCGCCACGCGCAGCTCCGGCGCGCCGCGCGGGTCGCCATAGTCGAAGCGGGCGTCGGGGGCGTCGCGCAGCCCGCGGCGCAGCGAGGCGAGCCACGCCGCCCGCGGGAACAGCGACACGTCGGGGCCCCCGGGGCGGAAATCGAAGCGCGGCGGCCGCTCGGCCGCGGTAGCCGCCGGCGTGTGGGGCGCGGGAGAGGCCGCGTCGGAGACGCGCGTGGGCGCGCCCTGGCGGGCGACGAGATAGCCCTCCGCGCCCAGCTGGGAGTACGCGTCGACCACCACGCCGCGCGACACGCCCAGCTCGCGCGCCAGCGAGCGCGAGGAGGGCAGCGCCACACCGGGCGCGAGCCGGCCCGAGCGGACCGCCGTGCGCAGCTGCTCCTCGAGCTGGGTGCGCAGGGGCGCGGCGCCACGGGCGACGCGCACGAGCAGGTCGAGGTCCCGCGGCCAACTGGTCCGGGTTTCAGCGGTTGAACTGGACCTTCCCATAGAACCAGTGCCAGCCTACCCTGCGTGCGATGAGCCCGACGCTGAGAGGTTCCCTGCTCGCCGCCGGCGCGCTGGCGCTGGTCGGCTCGCTGGTGGCCGCCTCAGACCTCGTCGAGGGCTATCCGTTCGCCGCCGGGCAGGCGCTGCGCTACACGGCCGCCGGGCTGGCGCTGCTCGTGCTCGCGCGCGGGCGGCTCCCGCGCCTGCAGCCGCGCGAGCTGGCCGGGCTGGTCGCGCTCTCGGCGACGGGGCTGGTGCTGTTCAACCTGTTCGTGATCGAGGGGGTGCGCGAGACCGACCCGGCCACGATCGGGGTGATCGTCGGCTGCGTGCCGGTCCTGCTGGCGTTCGCGGGACCGCTGCTCGACCGCCGGCCGCTGAGTGGGCGCGTGATCGTGGCCGCCGTCGTGGTGGCCATCGGCGCCGCCGGGGTGCAGTGGGCAGGCGGTGGCATCACGGGCCTCGGACTGTTGCTGGCGCTCGGCGCGCTGGGGTGCGAGGCGGCGTTTTCGCTGCTCGCGGTGCCGCACCTGGAACGGCTGGGGGCGCTGGCGGTGTCAGCCTACGCGTGCCTGTTCGCGGTCCCGATGCTGGCCGTCTGGAGCCTGGTGGCTGACGGCGCCGCGCTGCCGCTGCCGGACGCGGGGCAGGCCGCCGCGCTGGCCTACCTGGCGCTCGGCGTGACGGTGTTCGGATTCACCTCTTGGTACACGGCCGTCGGCCTGCTCGGCGTAGAGCGCGCTGGACTCTTCTCCGGCGTGCTGCCGGTGAGCGCGCTGCTGGTGTCGGCCGTGCTCGGCGTGGCCGAGATCACGCCCGAGCGGCTGCTCGCCGTCGGCGTCGTGGCGGCTGGTGTCACGCTCGGCGTGCGCGCCGTTGGCGGTCGCGCCCCCGAGCCGCTGCCGGTGGCCTCCTAACCTGTCGGTGTGCTCCTCGACGTGCTCGACTGGCTCGGCCACTCCGGCTTCCGCATCCGCGCGGGCAGGGCGATCGTCTACATCGATCCCTACCGCGTGCCCGAAGGGTCACCGCCCGCCGACCTGATCCTGATCACGCACGGCCACTACGACCACTTCTCGCCTCAGGACATCGAGCGGCTGTCGACGAAGGAGACCTGGCTCGTGGGGCCTCCGGCGGTCGCCGAGCGCGTCAGCGGCCAGGTGCACTCGATCGCCCCCGGCGAGCTGCTCGACGAGGAGCTCGTGCGTGGCGTGCACGTGGCCGCGGTCGCCGCGTACAACACCTCCAAGCGCGACGCCGACGGCAAGGTCTTCCACCCGCGCGAGGCGGGCTGGGTGGGCTACGAGCTGACCGTCTGGGGCGAGCGGCTCTACCACTCGGGCGACACCGATGTGATCCCCGAGATGGATGCCGTGACCGGCGTTGACGTGGCACTGCTGCCCGTGAGCGGGATCTACGTGATGACCCCGCAGGAGGCCGCGGAGGCGGCCCGGCGCATCCAGCCGCGCGTGGCGGTGCCGATGCACTGGGGCGAGCACATCGGCACGGAGGCCGACGCGCGGGCGTTCGCCGACAAGGCGACCGTGGACGTGCGGATTCTCGACCGGGTCGCTGTCTAGGCGGCGCGGCGCGGTCGCAGCGCGAGGCCGGCGACCAGCAGCGCAAGGCCGGCGCCCGCCAGGGCGCCCAGCTGGAGGCCGGTGAACGGCAGCGAGCCGCCCGGCTCGGCGCCGGTTGCCGCGGGCTCGTCAGGCGTGGTCTGAGCGGGGGCTGCGGCCGGCGGCTCGGCAGCCGCGGAGGCCGTGACGTCGCGCTCGGGCTGCGGCTCTGCGGGAGCGGGGGTCACCCGGGAGCTCGACACGACGGGCGGGGCCGCGCTGATGTCGGACAGCGGTTCATCCACCGCTCCCTCGCCTACGGGTGCCTGGATGCCACCGCCCGGGGTCTGCTCGACCGGCTGCGCGAGCGTGCCGCCACCGCCGGTGTTGATGTACCACTCGACCGGAGCCTGGGCAGCGGCCGGCGCGGCCAGGATCGACGTGGCCAGCAGCACCGCGGCCAGGGCAGGGAGGCGCAACGAAGTCATCGCGGATCGCGTTTCGCCGGTGTGGGCCGGGCTCCTCGTTCGTGCAAGCGGTCATGCGGGCTATGCTCCGCCCGCTTTGTCTGGCCCCCGACGCAAGTCCGCCCGGCGCCGGCTCGCGTGGGGCGCGGTGGCGATCGGCGTCGTCACGCCGCTCCTGCGGCACCGGCTCAAGCTGCGCCCGCCGGTCGTTTCCGCGCTCTCATGGCCGGCGCCCGCCGCGCTCGCGCTCGCCGAGCCACGCTCGCCGCTGCGCGACGCGGGCATCTGGACGCTCCAGATGTGGGCCTACTTCGCCCACTTCGACATGCCCGACGACGATCCCGAAGCGCTGATGAAGCGCCTGAAGGTCGAATACCCGATCCGCTTCGACACGGCGCTCGGCCTCGGCACGGCGCCCACCACCCGGCTGCAACGCGCGCTCGGCCGCGAGGGCCGGGTGGGCCCGCTCGAGTACGGCCTCTCGGCGATCCACTGGAGCTGGTTCCTCGTGCCGCACGGGACGCTCGCCTACATCCTGCTGCGCCACCGCGAGCACTACCAGCGGTCGGCGGTGCTGATGGCGGCGTGCTTCGACATCGGATGCGTGATCTACTGGTTGGTGCCGACCGCGCCGCCGTGGTGGGCCGCCGCCAACGGCAGGATGCCCCCGGTGCGGCGCATCATGGCCGAGGCGGGCGAGCGCTTCTGGCGACGTCTCTGGCACCCGCTTTACCATTCGTTACAAGGCAACCCGTTCGCAGCAATGCCCTCACTTCATTTCGGTACCTCAGTGATGGCCGCTCGCATCCTGTCGCAGGTCGGGCCTGGCCAAGCAGCTCTCGGATGGGCCTACGCGCTCACCCTGGGCTTCGGCTTGGTCTACCTGGGCGAGCACTACGTGGCCGACCTGCTCGCCGGGCTGGCGCTGGCTGAGGGCATCTGGCGCCTGGCGCCCCATGCCGAGCCGCTGGTGCGCTCGGTGGCCGCCGCCGTGCAGCGGCTGGAGCCCCGGGCCTCCTGATGCCGACCGAGGAGCGTCGCCTCCGCGCCGAGCGCAAGCGCGAGCTCCGCGCCGAGCAGGCCGACTTCGACACTGGGTTCGAGGAAGGGGAGGTCGAGGGCTCCGGCGACGACGAGTCGGTCGGCGCGCTCCAGGCGCTGCTCCAGGACCGGCGCAAGCTGGTCGGGGGCGCCGCGGTGGTCGCGCTGCTGGTCTTCGGCATCTACGTCGTCTTCCCGAAGCTGGTCGGCCTCGACGACGCCGTCAAGAAGCTCGACGACGCGGTCTGGTACTGGATCGTGATCGCGATCGGCTTCAACGTGCTGGCGTTCGCGGCCTACACGATGCTGTTCCGCGGGATCCTCGGCGGCACCCACGACGACGCGCTGCACCGCCGGCTCAACCTCAAGGCCTCCTACCAGATCACGATGGCGGGGCTGGCGGCCACGCGCATCTTCTCGGCCGCGGGCGCCGGCGGGATCGTGCTCACCTACTGGGCGCTGCGCAAGGCCGGCATGCCGCGGCGGCGCTCGGCCTGCCGGATGGTCGCGTTCATGGTGCTGACCTACGGCGTCTACACGCTCGCTCTGGTGACGTTCGGGATCCTGCTGCGCACGCACGTGCTCCCCGGCGACGCCCCGTTCGGCGGGACGGTCGTGCCGGCGGCCGTGTCGGCGATCGTGATCGGCGTGTTCCTGCTGATCGCCCTTATCCCCCAGGACGTGGAGCGCCGTATCCAGCGCTTCGCCGGCGGCTACCGGCGTACGCGCTACCTGACCCGCCTGGCGAAGGGGCCCGCGACGGTCGCCACCGGGGTGCGCACAGCGATCCACTACGTGCGCCATCCGCGCCGCGGGGCGCTGGCGGTGGGCGGCGCCGTCGGCTTCTGGGCGGCCAACATCGCCGTGCTCTGGGCGAGCTTCGAGGCGTTCGGCGGCGACGTGCCGTTCGCGGTGCTGGTGCAGGGGTTCTTCGTGGGCATGGCGGCGAACCTGATCCCGTCGCCGTTCGGGGGTGTGGGGTCCGTCGACGCTGGCATGATCGGCGCGTTCGTCCTCTTCGGGATCGACGAGTCGACGGTGTTCCCGGCCGTGCTGACCTACCGGGTGATCGCGTTCTGGCTGCCGATCCCGCCGGGCATCGTGGCCTTCTTCCAGCTGCGCACCACGGTCGCCGGGTGGGAGCGCGAGCGCAAGGAGGCCTTCGAGCGCGGCGACTATACTTCACAAAGTAAAGTGATGAGTGGATGAGCGTGGAGATCAAGGAAACAGAGAACGTCGTCATCATCGGAAGCGGCCCCGCCGGGTACACGGCCGGGCTCTACACCTCGCGCGCGGACCTGGAGCCGCTGCTGATCGAGGGCTTCGCGTGGGGCGGCCTGCTGCAGCAGACGACCGACGTGGAGAACTACCCGGGCTACCCCAAGGGCGTGATGGGCCCGGAGATGATGCAGGACCTGCGCGACCAGGCCGAGCGCTTCGGCACGCGCTTCATCACCGACGACGCCACCAAGGTCGAGCTGTCCGACCAGCCCGGCGGGATCCACGTGGTCCACGTCGGCGGCCAGGAGATCCGCACTCGCGCCGTCGTGCTCGCGATGGGCGCAGAGCCGAAGAAGCTCGGCGTGCCCGGCGAGGACGAGCTGGCCGCGCGCGGCGTGTCCTACTGCGCCACCTGCGACGCCGCGTTCTTCCGCGACCACGACACGATCGTGGTCGGCGGCGGCGACACCGCGATGGAGGACGCCACCTTCCTGTCCAAGTTCGCGGGCAAAGTGGACATCGTCCACCGCCGGCCGGAGTTCCGCGCCTCGGCGATCATGCTCCAGCGTGCGAAGGACGCCGACAACATCGAGCTGGTCACGCCCTACGTGGTGCAGCGGTTCGAGCCCGGCGACAACGGCGCGCTGTCGAAGGCCGTGCTCGAGAACACCGAGGACGGGTCGACCCGGGAGATCGAGATCACCGGAGCGTTCATCGCCATCGGGCACCGCCCCAACTCGCAGCTCGTGGAGGGTCAGCTGGATCTAGACGATGAGGGCTACGTGCTCGTCGACGGGCGCTCCACGCGCACCAGGCTCCCCGGCGTGTTCGCGGCCGGGGACCTCACCGATCGCGTCTACCGCCAGGCCGTGACCGCGGCCGGCACCGGCTGTATGGCCGCGCTCGACGCCGAGGCGTACCTGCGCGACACGCCGATCGACGCCGAAGCCCACTGGGCGCCCGACCCCGTCAAGGTCGAGGCAGCGGCGGAGTCCGCCGCGTCGTAGCCTCCCGGGCCTGGTGGCCCGGACCTGGCGGAACTGGGCGCGCGACCAACGGTGCGCGCCGGAGCGGATCGAGCGGCCCGCGAGCGAGGCCGAGCTGGTGGACGCCGTGGCCGGCGCGCGGCGGGTGAAGGTCGCCGGCTCGGGCCACTCGTTCACCGACATCGCGTGCACCGATGGCGTGATGCTGGATCTGTCCCGCATGAACCGCGTTCTGCGCGTGCACGGCGACGAGGCCACCGTTGAGGCCGGCATCACCCTGCACGAGCTCGGCCCGCAGCTGGCCGCGCGCGGGCTGGCGATGGAGAACCAGGGCGACGTGGACCCGCAGACGGTGGCCGGGGCGATCTCCACCGCCACTCACGGGACCGGCGGCGGCTTTCGCAACCTGTCCGCGCAGGTGACCGCGCTGCGGCTGGTCACGGCCGCGGGCGAGGTGCTCGAGCTGCGCGAGGGCGACGACTTGCTCGCCGCCCGCGTATCGCTCGGGGCACTGGGTGCGATCTCCGCGGTCACGCTGCGGTGCGTTCCGGCCTTCACGATCCACCGCGTCGACGAGCCAGGCCCGCTCGACGACGTGCTGGCCCGCTTCGACGAGCTCGTGGACGCGCACGACCACTTCGAGCTGTTCGTGTTCCCGTACACGCGCACGGCGCTTGTGTTGACGTCGGAGCGGACCGATCGCGAGCCGCGCCCGGCGGGGCCGGTCAACGCGTTCGTTCGCGACGTGCTGCTCGAGAACGCCGCGCTGGAGCTGGCTTGCCGGACCGGCCGGCTCGTGCCGCGCGCGATCCCGACGATCAACCGCGCGATCACCCGGCTGATGAGCCCCGCCGAGCATCTCGACGCCAGCCACCGCGTATATGCCAACAGGCGCTCGGTGCGCTTCACGGAGATGGAGTACGGGATACCCCGCGAGCACGTGCCCGAGGCGCTCGAGCGCGTGCTGGCGCTGGTGGAGCGCCGCCGGCTGCCGATCGGCTTCCCGATCGAGGTGCGCGCGGTGGCGTCCGACGACGGCCTGCTCTCGACTGCCCACGGGCGCCCGACCGGCTACATCGCCGTGCACCAGTACCGGGGGATGGAGTTCGAGAGCTACTTCCGTGCGGTCGAGGCGATCATGGACGAGTACGGCGGCCGGCCGCACTGGGGCAAGCGCCACTACCAGTCGGCCGCGACGCT
The DNA here is from genome assembly GCA_963716215.1 of uncultured Thermoleophilaceae bacterium. Lineage (GTDB taxonomy): Bacteria > Actinomycetota > Thermoleophilia > Solirubrobacterales > Thermoleophilaceae > JACVRW01. Next base: position 1,620,553 of record OY970298.1, read on the forward strand.
GCGTCCGCGCTATCCGGGCTGGGACCGCTTCGCAGCGGTACGCGACCGGCTCGACCCGCGGCGCAAGTTCGAGAACGAGTACCTGAGGCGGGTGCTGGGATGAGCGCGCAGGCCACGTTCTACGGCATCCCGGGCTCGCATGCCGCGCTCACCGGCGAGCTGATGGTCGCCCACAAGGGGATCCCCTATCGCCGGGTGGACCTTCCGCCCGGGGCGCACCGGTTGATCGTGCGGCTGCGCGGCTTCCGCGGCGATCGCGTGCCGGCGGTGCGCTTCGCCGACGGCCGCCGCGCCCAGGGCACGCGTCCGCTCGCGCGGGCGCTCGACGACGTCCAGCCCGAGCCGCGCCTGGTGCCGCCCGATCCGCGCGTCGAGGAGGCGGAGCGCTGGGGGGACGAGGTGATGCAGCAGTGGGCCCGGCGCATGGTGGTCGAGGCCGGCACTCGCGATCCCGACGCCCTGGACGCGCGCGGAGGGGAGGGCCGGCTCGGCTTCCTGCTGACCGCCAACGAGCGCGCCCGGCCGCGCATCGCCCGGGCCGTCAAGCTGGTCTATCGCATGACGCCGGAACAGCTCCGCGACGACCAGCGCCGCGTGGGGGAGATACTCGACCGCGTGGACGGGTTGATCGCGGAGGGCGTGCTCGGCGGCGAGCAGCTCAACTGCGCCGACTTCCAGATCGCCACCAGCCTGGCGCTGGTCGACTACCGCCTGGATGTGCGCGAGCAGCTCCGCGGGCGTCCCGCCGGGCTACTGATGGAGCGCGTCGTTCCCTGATCAGGCGCAGCCGCGCAGCCTGCGGTCGAGCGTGAACCTGCGGCCGTCGCGCAGGTCGGCCCGCACGCGCAGCAGGTAGCGACGGCCGCTGCGCACGCGCGGGCGCCGGATCACTTGCGCGGTCGGGGCGGCCGCGCCACGCGCGATGCGACGCCGCCCGACGAACGTCTGCGCGGCCGTGACCCGGCCGCGGTCGCGGCCGATGATCCGGAGGGTCAGGTCACCGCGCGGACAGGCGCCCTCGCGCAGGGCGCGGCCGGCCGAGCGCACCACCAGCCTCAGGCCGGGACGCTTGCCGCAGCCACGCCCGGCGCAGCGCTTCAGCGTCCGCAGGCGTTGCGCCAGGTCACGCTGGATCGCCTCGTAGGCCGGGTTGCCGTCCTGGCTGCGCAGCTCGTACGGGTCGCGCTCGAGGTCGTAAAGCTCGTACTCGCCCGTCGTGAGGTGCTCGGCGTACACGAAGCGGTTGGTGCGGATCGCGCGGTAGGGCGGTACTCCGTTCGCGCCGTTGCCGTTCTCCAGCAGCAGGTCACGGCCCCACCACGCGGTGCGGTCGGCGAGCAGCGAGAACAGCGAGCGGCCGTCGGGCCGGCGGCCGGCGGTCGCACCGGCGGCGTCGACGATCGTGGGCGCGACGTCGATGTTGGCCACGGGACGCGGGTCGCGCCAGTTGCGCGGGATGCCAGGGCCGCGCATCACCAGCGGCACGCGTACGGACTCCTCGTAGAGCAGCACCTTCTCGGCCTTCGCGCGGTGCTCCCCGTGCATGAAGCCGTTGTCGGAGGTGAACACGATCAGCGTGTTGCCGAGCTCCCCGGTGCGGGCGAGCGTGTCCACTACGCGCGCGACCGCCTCGTCCACGGCCTGCAGGCTCTCGAGCTCCTGGCGCCAGTTCTCTTCGATCGCCGCCACGGTGTCGGCGTCCAGGCGCGCCCGGTCCGCCACCACCTGTGGCTTGTCGCGCATCTGCGCCTCGTCGAAGCTGGGCGGGCGCGGGAACGGAGTGGTCGAGAACAGATCGCGGTGGCGCGGCGCAGGCGACGGCGTGCCGACGGCGGCCGGGTCGTCGGGGTCGCGCGGCGAGCCGCGGTGCGGGGCGACGAACCAGAGCTGCAGGTAGAAGGGGCGGTCGCCGGGCGCGGCCTGCTCGATCAGCTCGCTGGCGCGGCGGCCGAAGAAGTCGGTCCCGTACTCGCCCGGGTGGGCGTCGTCGGGGTAGGACACCAGCGAGCCGTTCTCGTTGACGCGCCAGCTCGCGTAGTTGAAGGCGTGCGAGTGCGGGGCGGCGTGCCAGTCGCTCCAGCCGGGCGGTACGCCGTCGGAGTACTCGTAGCCGTTGAGGTAGCGGCCGACGTGCATGGTGCGGTAGCCGGCAGCCTGGAGCCACACTGGAAGGGTGTTCGCGTGGTCGAGGCGGCTGAAGCCGCCGAACGGCCCCGCGTTGTGGAGCACCTGATGGTTGTGCGAGTACTGGCCGGTGAGGTGGGTCGACCGCGAGGGGCAGCAGAGCGGATACGTCGCGACCGACTGCTCGAACAGCGTGCCCTCGCGCGCGAGCAGGGCGTTCACGTTCGCCATGTGCTCGAGCGAGGCCGCGGTCTGGTCGTCGGTCATCAGGACGACGACGTTCGGCTTCGCCAGCGCCGGCCCGGCCAGCGCGAGGATGGCGAGCATGGGGGCGCAGACGGCGGCTACCCGGGAGCCCGCAAGGGGGTTCCGCACAAAACGCGACGTATGTTCCCGTTTCTTCAGGAACCCCCAGGCTCCCAAGCGCGCCGGCCAGCGTGCCACGGGGCACCGGGGGCGCGAGGCCCGAAGGGGGTTCCGCACGAAACGTCGCGTATAGCGACGTTTCTTCAGGGACCCCGGCGCGGAGCTCCCTAGGCGGGGGGCCGCGGGGGACCGGGGGCGTGGCGCGCCCTCGCGGGCCGGCCAGCGTGCCACGGGGGACCGGGGGCGTGAGCCCCCGGATGCAATCAGAGGGCCGACAGGCCCTCGCCACGGTACGTGGACACCTCGTCCACGATCTCCTGGCCCCGCACCAGATATAGCCCGTTGAAACGCTCGCACAGCTCGCCCGCCTTGGCATGGCGAAGGTAGACCCTGTCGCCGATGCGGAGGCTAGCGGCCGCCGCGCCAGCGACCGGCGTCTGCACCTCGCCGGCCCCCTCGAGCGGGTCGAGTCGTAGCCCGCGCGGCAGGTAGGGAGCGGGCAGGCGGTCTTTGCCGGCGGCGCCGGAGGCGTGGTAGCCGCCGCCCAGCAGGGTGGCCACCGCGGGGCTCGGCCGCCGCACGACCGGCATCGCGAACATCGCCGCGGGCGTGAGCTTGAAGCCGGCGTAGCGGTCGAAGAGGGTGGGGGCGAAGAAGCCCGATCCCGCGGTGACCTCGGTCACGACGGGCTCGGCGACGGTGGTGTGGATGCTGCCCGTGCCGCCGCCGTTGACGATCGGGACCGGCGCGACCTCGCGCACCGCCGCGACGACAGCCGCGCGGCGCTCGGCCAGCTCGCGGGCCGAGAGGCGCTTCATGACGCGGATCAGCGGGCCCTGCAGCCGCTGCTCCAGCGGGCGGTCGCCGACCCCGGCGATGTGCGCCTCGTAGCCCATGACCGCCGCCAGCTCGAACGCCGGAGCGCGCCACAACCTCGCGCGCGAGCGCCTGCGCCTGTTGCGGGGTGCGGATCGGCGAGCGCTTCACGCCCACCTTGATCCGCCCGCCGAGCGGCCACCAGCTCGTGTCGAACTCGAGGCAGACCCGGATCGGCCGCCCGTCGCCGCCGGTTGCGGACTCGATGTAGTCGAGTTGCTCGGAGGAGTCGACCATCACGATCGGCGGATGCTCGGTCTCGAGCCGGGCGAGCTCGGCGAGCGCCCCCCGGTGCGCGGTCGGGTAGGCGAGCAGCAGGTCGTCGAAGCCGTGGCCGTGCAGCCACAGCGTCTCCGGCAGGGTGAACGTCATCAGGCCACGGAAGCCCGGGTCGCGGCCGAGCATCGCCGCCAGCAGCGACCGGCAGCGCACGGACTTGCTGGCCACCCGGATCGGCGTCCCCGCCGCCCTGGCCAGCAGCTCGCGCCCGTTCGACCACATCGCGTCGAGGTCCACGAGCGCGAACGGAGCGTCGACTCCGGCGAAGATCTGCTCGAGCTCCTCGTACGAGCGCTCCCGCGCCGCTGGCACGCGGGGCCGGACGACGTCTGTGGCGGCCACGGGACGGATTATCGCGCCATGAGTAGCGTGATCGTCCGTGCCGACTCGCAGTTCCCCGGCGGAACGCGTTCCGTCGCCCGTGCTGGTGGTGGGGGCGGTCGCCTCCGTCCAGTTCGGCGCCGCCTTCGGCAAGTCGCTGTTCGACGAGGTCGGCGCCGGCGGTGCGGTGTTCCTGAGGGTGCTCACCGCCGCGATCGTGCTCTCGCTGATCTGGCCCCCGCGGGTGGCCGGCCACAGTCGCGGAGACCTCGTCCTGGTGACGTTGTTCGGGCTCTCGCTGGGTCTCATGAACCTCGCCTTCTACGAGTCGATCGAGCGCATCCCGCTCGGGATCGCGGTCACCTTCGAGTTCGTCGGGCCACTGGGGGTGGCGGTGTTCGGGTCGCGCAGGGCGCTAGACCTCGTTTGGGTGGGGCTGGCGGCGGCCGGCATCCTGCTGCTGTCGGACTTCGGCGGCGCCGACCTGGACGGGCTCGGCGTGGCGCTGGCGCTGCTGGCGGGTGGCTTCTGGGCCGCGTACATCCTGCTGGCCGTGCGCGTGGGGCAGGCCTTCCCAGGCGGGGGCGCGCTGAGTCTGGCCATGCTCGTGGCCCTGGTGCCGCTGACGCCGATCGGGATCGCGGACGGTGGGGCGGACCTGCTGGCCCCGGCCGTGCTGGCCGTCGGGTTCGCTGTCGGCATGCTCTCGTCGGCGATCCCGTATTCGCTCGAGCTGGAGGCGCTGCGGCGGATGCCCGCCGGTGTGTTCGGCGTGCTGATGAGCCTCGAGCCGGCCGTCGCGGCCGCCGCGGGGTTCCTGGTGCTCGACGAGCAGCTCACCACCCGCGAGGTGGTGGCGATCCTGCTCGTCGTCGCCGCGAGCGCGGGGGCTGCCAGAGGCGCCAAGTTGCCGCCTCGGGACGCCTAGGCGATAGGGATCCGCGAACGTGGGTACGCACCGAGCATGTTCAGAAACGCCCTTGTTGCAGCCATCGGTGCCCTTCTGCTGCTGGTTCCGGCCGCCCCGGCCGGCAGCGGCGCCCAGAAGACGATCCCGCTGCCGGACGAGTTCCGGCCGGAGGGAATCGCAAGCGGGGCGGGCGCTTCGTTCTACACGGGCTCGATCCCCCAGGGATCGGTCTATCGCGGCTCGTATCGGACGGGCAAGGGCAAGGTGCTGGTGCCGCCCCACGAGGGACGCAACCACACCGGGCTGAAGGTCGACACGCGCCATGACCTGCTGTTCGTCTCCGGCGGCGCATCCAAGGGCATCTACGTCTACGACTCCCGTACCGGAGCCGACGTCGAGAGCTTTGCGCTCGCCGACGCCGGCTTCGTGAACGACGTGACGCTCACGCGCCGCGCCGCCTACTTCACCGACTCGCAGGTGCAGCAGCTCTACCGCGTGGCGATCCACAAGGGCGGGTCGGTCGGCGAGCCCAGCCGCGTCCCGATCACGGGTGACTTCCAGTACGGCCCGGGCTTCAACGCGAACGGGATCGCCGCGCTACCGGGTGGGCGCACGCTGATCGTCGTCCAGAGCGGCCCCGGCAAGCTGTTCGCGGTCAACGCCGCGTCGGGGGCGAGCCGGGAGATCGGGCTCGACACCCCGGTCACGAACGGGGACGGCCTGCTGCTGCGTGGACGCACCCTGTACGTGGTGCAGAACCGCGACAACAAGGTCGCCGTGGTCAAGCTGGGCCGCGGGCTGCGCAAGGCGCGCGTGAAGGGCTATCTGCGCAACCGCAACCTGGACGTGCCGACCACGCTCGCGCCGTTCAAGGACTTCGTGTACGCGGTCAACGCCCGCTTCGACCGCCCGGACGCCTCCGAGGCGGACATCGTCCGCCTGCGGGCGCACGGCAAGCACGGCGGCTACGTGGACCCGTTCCGCAAGTAGATCGGGTTCGACAGGATCCACGTGCGCTCGCGCCCCTTGGAGCGGCGCAGCGCCTCCACGCGGTAGACCGCCGGCTCCTCGACCTCCGCCTCGAGCGACCGGCCGTCCGCGGTGGCGATCTCGCGCCCGTCGCGCAGCAGGCGCAGTCTTGCGTCGAGCGGGGTGCGCGCGACCAGCCGGCGCCGCCCCGCGGGCGCTTCGCCGCCCATCGGAACGTCGTCGGCCTCGAAGCGGAAGCCGCGGGCGGGCGCGAGCGAGTCGACGGCGATGTAGCAGCGCCCGGACCTCAGCGCCGCGTAGACCTGCTCGCGGTCGTGTTCGAGCTCGTGCCGTGGCGCACGCTCGCAGAGCACGTGTGTGCGGATGTACCGAAACGACCGGTGGTAGGCCATGATCCGCAGCGGCACGACAGGCCCCACGCGCTTGCCGAACTGGTGAGCGTCGAGCCCCCCGATCGCCACGACCCGGCGGCGGGCCCCGAGCTCGTCCCAACCCCGCAGGTTGCGCTGGGGCGGGTGGTCGAGCACGCGCCCCGGGCGCGACCACGAAGCGCAGCATCTGGGCGACGCTCGACACGGACTCGCCGGTGTCGTTGACGAAGCTCCACAGCTCGATCCCGTCGACCGCGTCGAGAGCGTCGAACGGCATGCCGGGTCCGGCCCGCTTGAAGCGCTCCGAGCCGCGCGAGAACGGGTGGGCGGCGAAGCCGAACCCGCCGGCGGCGCGCACCGCCGAGACGATCCCGGCCGCGTCGAGCCGGGAGTGGTCGATCTCCTCGTCGAGGCCGAACGCGAGATAGTGGTTGCGCCGCCGCGGCGAAACCTCCTCGCCCACGAGCAGCAGCACGTCGCCGTACCAGCCCTCCTCGCCGTTGCGCTTGGCGGCGAGCGTGTCGTGGTCGGTCAGCAGCACAACGTCCGCGCCCGCGCGCCGCCCAGCCCTGGCGATCTGGCGCACCGTGCCGGTGCCGTCGGAGTAGGTCGAGTGCAGATGGACCACGCAGGCCAGGTCGTGCATGCTGGGTAGTGTCTAGGACGTGAGTCCTTCCACGCTCGAAGTCGGCGGCGAGTCCTACGAGATCTTCCCCATCGACGCCGTCGGCGACGACTACGACGTGGCCGGGCTGCCGTACTCGCTGAAGGTGCTGTTGGAGAACCTGCTCCGCCACGGCGAGGACGACGGGGCGCGCGCCGTGGCGAGCTGGGACGCCTCCGACGAGCCCTCCGTCGAGATCGCCTACACGCCCGCGCGCGTGCTGATGCAGGACTTCACCGGCGTCCCCGCGATCGTCGACCTCGCCGCGATGCGCGACGCCATGGAAGACCTGGGCGAAGATCCGTCGCGGATCAACCCGCTGGTGCCGGTCGAGTTGGTGATCGACCACTCGATCCAGGTCGACGTGTTCGCCGAGCGGCTGGCGTTCCAGCGCAACGCCGAGTTCGAGTTCGCGCGCAACCGCGAGCGCTACGCCTTCCTGCGCTGGGGCCAGACCGCTTTCGACAACTTCAGCGTCGTGCCGCCCAACACCGGGATCTGCCACCAGGTCAACCTCGAGTACCTGGCGCGGGTGGTCGAGACGCGCGACGGCCAGGCGTTCCCGGACACGCTGGTCGGCACCGACTCGCACACCACGATGATCAACGGTCTGGGGGTGCTCGGCTGGGGCGTCGGCGGCATCGAGGCCGAGGCGGCGATGCTCGGGCAGCCGGTGTCGATGCTGATCCCGCAGGTCGTGGGGTTCCGGCTCGTCGGCGAGCTGCCGGAGGGCGCCACGGCGACCGACCTCGTGCTGACCGTGACCCAGCGCCTGCGCGAGCGCGGCGTGGTCGGCAAGTTCGTGGAGTTCTTCGGCGAGGGGCTGGCCGGGCTGCCGCTGGCCGACCGCGCCACGATCGGCAACATGGCCCCCGAGTACGGCGCCACGTGCGGGATCTTCCCGGTCGACGCCGAGACGCTGCGCTACCTGGAGTTCTCGGGCCGCCCGCCCGAGCGCGTGGAGCTGGTGGAGGCCTACTGCCGCGCGCAGGGCATGTTCCACGACGAGCAGTCGCGGGACGCCGCGTACTCGGACACGCTGGAGCTGGACCTCGGCGAGGTGGTGCCGTCGCTGGCGGGCCCGAAGCGCCCGCAGGACCGGGTTGCGCTCGCCGACGCAGCCCAGGACTTCCTCTCGGAGCTGGCCGAGATGCGCGACGACAACGGCGACGGCAGCCTCGCGGGCTACGACGAGGCGGCCGCGGAGAGCTTCCCGGCGAGCGACGCCCCGACCTCTAACGGCGGTGGCACCGCGCCCAAGCCTGGCCACGAGCACGCGCAGACGGCGGTGGCGGAGCGGAGCGAGGGGCTCGGGCACGGCTCTGTCGTGATCGCCGCGATCACGAGCTGCACCAACACGTCGAACCCGTCGGTGATGCTGGGCGCCGGCCTGCTCGCCAAGAAGGCGGTCGAGGCCGGGCTGACGCGCCGGCCGTGGGTCAAGACGTCGCTCGCTCCCGGCTCCAAGGTCGTCACCGAGTACCTCGAGCGCGCCGGCCTGATCGAGCCGCTGTCGGAGCTCGGGTTCGATCTGGTCGGGTACGGCTGCACCACCTGCATCGGGAACTCGGGCCCGCTGCCGGAGGAGATCTCGGCCGAGATCGAGGAGCGCGACCTGATCGTGGCCTCGGTGCTGTCGGGCAACCGCAACTTCGAGGGACGCATCCACCCCGAGGTGAAGATGAACTACCTCGCCTCTCCGCCGCTCTGCGTGGCCTACGCGCTGGCCGGGCGGATGGACATCGACCTGGTGGAGGAGCCGCTGCAGGGCGACGTGCGCCTGCGCGATCTCTGGCCGAGCCGCCAGGAGGTCAACGAGGTGATGGAGAGCGCGATCGAGTCGGACATGTTCCGCAAGAGCTACGGCGAGGTGTACGAGGGCGACGAGAACTGGAACGACCTCGAGGTGCCCGAGGGCGATCGCTACGCCTGGGATCCCGAGTCCACCTACGTGCGGCGCCCGCCCTACTTCGAAGGGATGCCGGCGGAGGCGCCCGAGGGCTTCGAGGAGATCACCGGGGCGCGCGCGCTCGCGGTGCTGGGCGACAGCGTCACGACCGACCACATCTCCCCGGCCGGCGCGATCAAGAAGGACTCGCCGGCGGGCAGCTACCTGCTCGAGCACGATGTCGAGCAGCGCGAGTTCAACTCGTACGGGTCGCGGCGCGGCAATCACGAGGTGATGATGCGCGGCACGTTCGCCAACATCCGTCTGCGCAACCGGCTCGCGCCCGGTACCGAGGGTGGCTTCACCACCAAGGACGGCGAGGTCACGACGATCTACGAGGCGGCCATGGAGTACGCCGACGAGGGCGTCCCCACCTGCGTCCTCGCCGGCAAGGAGTATGGCTCCGGCTCGTCGCGCGACTGGGCGGCCAAGGGGCCGCGCCTGCTGGGTGTGCGGTTCGTGATCGCCGAGTCGTACGAGCGCATCCACCGATCGAACCTGGTCGGCATGGGCGTGTTGCCGCTGCAGTTCCCCGACGGGGAGTCGGTCGAGTCGCTCGGCCTCAGCGGCGAGGAGACGTTCGACCTCGGGTCGCTGGAGGACGGCGCGCGCACGCTGACGGTCACGACCGACAGTGGCGTCTCGTTCGACGCCCGCGTCCGCATCGACACGCCGAACGAGTGGCAGTACTACCGCGGCGGGGGGATCCTGCACTTCGTGCTGCGCGGGCTGCGTGCCTGAGCGCGGCGACCCGCTCCGCCACCACGACCTCTGCTTCGGCTGCGGCCAGGCCAACCTGTTCGGCCTGCAGCTGGAGCTCGAGCGGACGGCCGACGGGGGAGTAGAGGGCCGCTTCTTCGTCAAGCAGGACCATCAGGGCCCGGACGGATCGGCTCACCCCGGGGTGTTGACGGCGGCGCTCGAGGAGGCACTGGCGCTGGCGGCCGGGTACACGGCGGCCCGTCTCGAGGTCGAGCTGCTGGCGCCGGCCCCGATCGGATCGTTCGTGGAGGTGCGTGCGACCGAGCTGAGCGCCGAGGCCAGGGGAGCGGACGGCGCCCGGCTGGCGGTCGCCCGCGTTCCGGCCTAGCCGGGTCCGCGCAACAATTCGAGCGATGGCCGACAACCTCACGCGCCAGATCCTGCGCGAGCACCTCGTCGACGGGGAGCTCGTGCCGGGTCAGGCGATCTCGTTGAACGTCGACCAGACGCTGCTGCAGGACGCCACCGGCACCATGGCGCTGATGCAGTTCGAGCAGCTGGAGGTGCCACGCGTGCAGGTGGAGCGCGCAGTGCAGTACGTCGACCACAACGTCATCCAGCTCGACTTCAAGAACCCCGACGACCACCGCATGCTCCAGGCGCTCTGCCGCCGCTACGGCATCCATTACTCGCGGCCCGGGAACGGCATCTGCCACTACGTGCACATCGAGCGCTACGCGCGGCCGGGCGGCATCCTCGTCGGGGCCGACTCGCACACCACCACCAGCGGAGCGCTGGGGATGATCGCCATCGGCGCCGGCGGGCTCGATGTGGCGGTGGCGATGGCGGGCCACCCCTACGAGATCGCCTGTCCCGAGGTCGTGGAGGTGCACCTCGAGAACAAGCTCGCTCGCCCCTGGGTGCAGGCCAAGGACGTGATCCTCGAGCTGCTGCGGCGCCTGACCGTACGCGGTGGCAAGAACAAGGTGTTCGAGTTCACGGGTCCCGGCACCACCGACCTCGCGGTGCCCGAGCGCGCCACGATCGCGAACATGATCGCCGAGCTGGGTGCCACCGCGGCCGTGTTCCCGCCCGACGACAACACCCGCGAGTGGCTGCGCCGCCAGCAGCGCGAGGACGACTTCGCCGAGCTGGCCCCCGACCAGGGCTGCGAGTACGACGAGCGAGTGGAGATCGACCTGGCCGAGCTGGGGCCGCTGGTGGCCAAGCCGCAGAACCCGGACAATGTCGTTGGGGTGGAGGAGGTGGTGGGAACGCCGATCGAGCAGGTCTGCATCGGCTCCTCGGTCAACTCGGCCTACCTCGACCTCGCGCTCCCCGGAGCGCTGCTGGCCGGAGACGACGGGCGCCAGGTGCACGAGCGCGTGACGGCCACCGCCACGCCCGGGTCGCGCCAGATCCTGGTGGCGATCGCCGAGTCCGGCGTCTACCGCCAGCTGGTCGAGGGCGGTGTGCGCATGCTGGAGCCGGTCTGCGGACCGTGCGTGGGGATGGGCCAGGCGCCACCGTCCGACGCCAACTCGCTGCGCACCTTCAACCGCAACTTCCCGGGCCGCTCGGGAACCCCGGAGGACCAGGTCTATCTGTGCTCGCCGGCGGTGGCGGCGGTGTCGATGCTGCACGGCGAGATCCGCGACCCGCGCTCCGAGGGCGAGCCGCCCCAGCTGCTCGAGATGCCCGAGCTCAAGCCGTACGTGGACGACCGCCACATCTTCCCGCCGGCGGCCGAGGACGAGGCCGAGGCCGTGGAGATCCCACGCGGGCCGAACATCAAGACGCCGCCGGAGCACGAGCCGCTCGAGGAGCAGCTGAGCGCGAAGATCGCGACCGTCCAGCCGGACAACATCTCGACCGGCGACCTGGCTCCTGACGGCGTGATCGTGATGTCCTACCGCTCGAACATCCCCGCGATCGCCGAGTTCACCCTGCAGCACCGCGACCCGGAGTTCCGCAAGCGCATGCAGGAGTGGGGCAGCGGCTTCATCGTCGGCGGCCACAACTACGGCCAGGGGTCCTCGCGCGAGCACGCCGCCCTGGCCCCGCTGCAGCTGGGGGTGCGCGCCGTGTTCGCCAAGTCGTTCGCCCGCATCCACCGGCGCAACCTGGTGGCGCAGGGGATTCTCGCGCTCGCGTTCGCCGACGAGTCCGACTACGACCGCGCCGAGGTGGGGCACACCTGGACGCTCCCGAGCGTTCGCCAGGAGCTCGGCGACGGGGCCGACGAGATCAGCGTCCGGATCGAGGAGTCGGGCGACGAGTTCACGGTGACCCATGACTTCGCTGCCAAGGAACGTGAGATCCTGCTGCACGGTGGCCTCCTCCACTACCTCAAGGAGCAGCGCGGAGCCGCTTGACGTAGCGGCGGTGCGGGCGCGCTTCCCGGCGCTGGCCGGCGGAGCCGCGTACCTGGACGGGCCGGGCGGCTCGCAGGTTCCCCAGCAGGTGATCGACGCGATCGACGCGTGCCTGCGCGAGGCCAACGCCAACCTCGGCGGAGCATTCGCCACGTCGGCGGCGGCCGACGACGTGATGGAGCGCGGTCGGGCGGCGGCCGCGGACTTCACTGGCGGGGAGCCCGACGGGATCGCCTTCGGCGCGAACATGACGACGCTCAACTTCCTGCTCGCTCACGCGGTGGCGCGCACGCTCCAGCCCGGCGACGAGATCGTGGTCACCGAGCTCGACCACGACGCGAACGTGTCGCCGTGGCTGCTGATCGCCGCGGACCACGAGCTGGTGGTGCGCCACGCGCCGATCCGCCCCGGCGACGTGACGTTGGACCACGACGCCCTCGAGCAGCTGATCGGCGAGCGCACGCGCGTGGTCGCCTTCACGCTCGCCTCCAACGCGGTCGGGTCCGTCACGGACCCGGCGCGCATCGCCGCTGCGGCGCACCGCGTTGGGGCGCTGGCCTGGGCCGATGCCGTGCATCTCGCGCCGCACCGGCGCCTGCGCGCGGGCGAGTGGGGCTTGGACGTGCTGCTCTGCTCGCCCTACAAGTTCTTCGGCCCGCACCTGGGCGTCGCGGCGATTCGCCCCGACTTGGCCGCGTCGCTGCCGGCCGACCGCGTGCGGCCGTCGGCCCAGGTGCCGGCCGGGCACCGCTTCGAGACCGGCACCCAGTCGCACGAAGCGGTCGCCGGGGCGGTGGCGGCGATCGACTACCTGCGCTCCCTGGGCGACGGCTCGCTCGACCTCGCCTTCGAGCGCATCCGCGCCCACGAGGACGCGCTGGCCGAGCGCTTCCTCGGCGCGCTGCCGGAGTCGGTCGAGCTGTTCGGCATCCGCGGCGTCGAGGGGCGCACGCCGACCTTCTGCTTCAACCTCCCCGGTCGCTCACCACGCTCGGTGGCCGAGCGCCTGGGCGAGCGCGGGCTGTACGTCTGGGACGGCGACTACTACGCGCTCGAGCCGATGCGCGCGCTCGGGCTGGCGGACCGCGGCGGGGCGGTGCGCGCCGGCTTCCTGCACTACACCTCGGAGGACGAGGTGGACCGGCTGCTGGCCGAGCTAGCTGCGCTCTAGGCGCCGCGGCAGGGCTTCGGGCGCTTCGCCCCGGGCAGCCGGCACTGCTCGCGCCGCACGGTCCGGCGATGCCCCGCCGCGGACAGTGATCGTGTCCCATCCGGTGAGATGCCCGGGCCGGGTGATGATGATCGAGATCTTGGCACCGGCCCGGAGGATGCCAGTCAGCCCGCTGAACGTCAGCAGCGCGGCCTTCTTCGTCGAACGCCTGCGGAACGTGCCGCGCGGGCAGCCGCTCCCGCTGCACCTGACCGCAAGACTCGTCTTGGAGGGGACCTGGACCGTGAACCTGGTCAGCGTGATACCCCACTGCCTGGGGAGGTACGAGACCGTGCTGTCGACGTCGGGCGGCTGGCGCAGCGGCTTGGTCCTGACCACGAAGGTTCTCGCGCGCGTGGCCGTCGCCCCACGGCTGTCAGTTACCCGCAACACCACTCTGCGGTTCCCCCGCTTGAACTTGCGCGACACGACCCGGCCCTGGGCCTCGTAGCGCCCGTCGCCGTTGAAGTCCCATTCCTGCTTCGTCAAGCGGTCGTCCGGATCGTCGGAGGTGGACGCAAAGGTCACGGACTGGTTCTCGAGTGGGCGGGCAGGCGAGATGCGGAACGACGCCACGGGGCGCACGTTGCTTCCGACCGCAAGCGACTTGGTAACCGTCGCCTGGGAACCGTCGTTGTCGGTCACGCGCAGGTGCACAGACCGTGCACCCGCGGTCGCGTAGCTGCGCGCCGCCGGCGTCGGGCCTTCGGTCTCGTATACGCCATTCCCATCGAGGTCCCACTGGTACCGGGCGATGCTCCCGTCGTCGTCCTCGGCGCGCGTGAGCCGGAAGGTCACGGGGTCCCCGATCAGCGGTGGAGCGGGATTGAACGTGAAGTCAACCTTCGGCGGGAAGTTGACCCACACGGGGTACTGGGCGACCGACATCTTCGCCGGCGTGGAGTTGTCCGTCACGCGCACGTTGACCCTGTGGCTACCGGACGTCGCGAACGCCGCCTGGACCTCGTTGACCGTGGCCCCGCTCGGTTCGCCGGCCTCGTTGTACGTGCCGTTACCGTTGAGATCCCACTCGTAGAGCGTGACCGCGCCGCCAACGTCGGAGGCCGTAGCGGTGAGCGTGACGGGCAGGCCTTGGAGTGTGATGGTCCGGTCCGCCGAGATGGACGCGATCGGCGCGGAGTCGGTCACAACCAAGGTCTCGCTGTCGACGGCCGACGCCTGCCCGCAGTTGTCGAGCGTGCGGAACCGGATGGGCTTGGGCCCGGACGTGTCAAAGGTGTGGGTAACGGACGGTCCTGTCGCGGTCGCGTCCGGCTCGAACGTGGCGTTCCCGTCGAAGTCCCACTGGTACGTCGCGACCCGTCCGTCGTCGGTGCCGCTTCCTTCGAATGTCGCCACCAGCCCCGGGTCGACGGGGTTCTGGGCGAACGGGCTGATGGCGGCAGTGGGCGGAGCGGAGGCCAGTGGGACCGACTGCGTCGTGGAGCCGACCTCGACGCCGTCGCCGAGGAGTGGGCCGTCAGCGTCGGGGTCGGTGTCGGCATCTGTCGCCGTCAGGGTCACGCTCTTGGCGCCGCCGGTCGCGTAGCTGTGCGGCACCGTGCTGCCGGGAGGCCCGGTGAAGCTGGTCCCGTCGCCGAAGTCGAACGTGATCGACTGGATATCGGTCTCGAGGTCCGACGAGGTGTCCGTGAACGTGACTGTCTGACAGGCACCCGCGGGGTTCAGGTCGGTCGGCGCGTGCGTGAAGTTCGCCGTCGGCGGCGTCGCGACGACCACTTGGGCCAGCACGAGGAGACCGGCGACCAGCGCGGCCGGTAGTGAGACGCTTGGTGATACGGGAGGGTTGGATTCATGAGAGTCCTCCGGCGGGGCGAGCCGGGGCGGAGGGCCGGACTGGATCCAGCCTAAGCGCACTTCTGTACCAGCGCAAATCCCCTCAGGAGCGCTCTGCGCGGCGTCGGATCGCCCGCAGCCACGCGACCCGGATCAGGGCGCTGCCCGGGTGGATCAGGCGCCAGTAGCGGGCGAAGCGCCGCCGCGCCGACTCGTCGGTGCCGGCGATCCGGGTCTCCGTCCTCACCAGCGTCCGGTCGCCGACCCGCTCGAGCTCGAAGTTGAACGCGGCCTTGGCCCAGCCCGGCTCGGCGAAGTCCCGGAACTCCGCCGCCTCGATGCGGCGCAGGCCGCCCGACGGCAGCCAGAACCGACCGACGCCACCAACGACCAGCTCGCCCGGCGTGTCGCGCAGCACCACGAACCCGCCGCGGCGGAAGGCGTCGAGCAGCGGGCCCCGCACCGGGGCCCGCCGGCGCAGTAGCACCGGCAACGTGCGGACCGCCATCAGCGCCACCAGCACGGGCACCTCCCGCGCCGTCAACGAGCGGATCGCCTCCATGGTCGCGGCGGGGCTGGCAGAGGTGGTCACCGAGTGAACCTCGTTGACGTCGTAGCCGGGGAGGAACTCGTCGAGCATGGGGCTCGCCTAGTGTGGCGCGTCGTGCGCCGGCTCCTGAGCGTCCCGCTGATCGCGCTGGCCCTGCTCGGCTGCGGCGACAGCACCGAGGACGAGTACCGCGACGGCTTCGGGACCGTGAACCGTCAGCTGGTCGCCCTCGGAGACCTGGTCGGTGCGGGGCTGCGCAACGCCGGCGAGTCGGACGATGCCGAGCTGACCCGGGAGTTCCGCGGCTATGCGGGCCGGCTCGCGCAGCTCCGGGGCCAGCTCGACGAGCTGGACGCGCCCGAGTCGATCGAGCGCGAGCACGAACGATTGCTCACGGCCACAGCGGCCGTCCGCGCTTCGCTGGGTGCGATCGCCGAGGCGGCACAGCACGGGGACGCGGCGGCGGCCCGGGCCGCGACGATCGAGCTGGTGCGTGGCTCGGAGCGCCTGAGCCAGGCACGGCGCAAGCTCGCTAGGGCCGTGCGCGACCTCTGACCCTGTTCTGGTTCATCGCCCGCAGCCGATCCCGATGTCGTTCACGTCGATCCCGGGCGGCAGCACGAAGCTGCGCTTCTTGGACGTCGGCGAGGTGATCATCAGCTCGTGGACGCCACCGCCGGCGGGGCGGCTGAGGTCGAGGCTCACCACGCGACCGTCCGGCAAGCCGCACGGTGCCACGTTGTTCCCGCTCGCTCCCCGCACGTGCTTGGGCTTGCGCTTGCCCTTCGGAAGCCACCAGATGGACTCGCCCTCGCAGCACCACTGGGACTCGAAGACGAGCCCCTTGCCGCGCCCCAGATAGTCCCCGTGGTGAAGGCTCCCGTCGCCGAAGACGCCGTCCACCGGCTTGCGGCCGTCGGTCGGGCGCACCCGGACGCGCGTCCCCCTGCCGTCGAGGCGCGACTCGCAGACGGACAGAGTGCCCGCCGACGGGTCGGGCGCGTCGCCGCAGTCGTGGAGCACGCGCTTCGAGTCGGCGGAGATCGCCGGATGCCCATGGATCGGCATGGATGACTTGGCGGTCACGTTGCGCGGCCGGCTCCATCCGTCGCGGGTCTTGCGGCTGACGAACAGGTCGATCCGGTCGCCGCTCGACTGCGCCGGGTAGACGACGACGCGCCCGCCGTTGCCTACCGCGGAGAAGCCCTGGACGTGCACTGTGCCGCCCCGCACCGCCTGGCCGCTCTTGAAGTTGCTCGAGACGACCGCGAGGCACGGGTTCCCGCCGCAGCCGAAGCGCTCGCTCTGGAGGACGAGCGCCTTGCCGTCAGGCGACTGATTGAGGAACTGGTCTCCTCCCCCGGGAAAGCGACGGTCGAGCCCGGCCGAGACGTCCTGGGGCTTCGCCCCGGCGCGAGCCTCCACCCGCAAGAGCGGGCCCTCGCCGACGCTGTAGGTGATGTGGCCGGCCGCGGCGGCGGGACCAGCCGAGACGGCGAGGACGATGAGGGACAGCAGGAAAGCGGAGCGGTTAGGCAGCATGGTGGCGCAAACCTACGCCACGGACCGGAGCGCCGCTAACCCCCACAGGGGTGGTATCTCCAAGCCCGCCCGCTCTACGGAACGAAGCGGTTGAAGAACGCGATCGCCCGGTCGGCGTACTCGGCCGTGAACCCGTGGACGGCCAGCTGCACCGCCGTCTCGTTCTGGATCTCGTTCGACACCGCCACGACCGAGGCCGGCAGGCTCACGCTCGCGGCGCGGGTGACCGCGGTCTGGACGTTCGGCTCCACGCGCACCCCCTGCGCGTTCCACACGCCCGTGGCGATCAGCGCCGCCACCACCTGCTTCGACTCGCTCGCGTCGACCTCGGGGATGCGCTCGAACTGCAGCGCGCTCAGCTTGCGCTCCTGGGAGAGGTAGAACTCGGTGGGCGTGCCCGCCTGCTGCGCCCGGCCGAAGCTCGTGACCACCTGGGCGGGTGGCACTGTGAAGTCGTTGACCGAGGTCGAGAACGCCGTCGGCACCGTCAACTGGCCGACCTGCTCGAAGGGCGCTGCCGTGCGCCCGTGGCTGGCCCAGATCGCCTTCACCGGGTATCCCGCGTTGCGCCAGGCCTGCCCCCAGAGCGTGACGAAGCGAGCGCCGTTGGACATCCCGATCCCCACCAGCGGGGTGGCCGCCTCGAGCCCGGTGGTGGACACCAGGTGGGTCTGCAGCCTGCCCAGCCGCGCGAGGTCCGGGTTGGTGGTCCGCGACGCATCGGCCGCGTTCCAGCGCTGGTCGCCGGTCCGCTCGGTGGACGAGGTCGACACGAAGCCGTAGCCCCTCGCCACCAGGCGGTTGATCACGTCGGTCGTCTCGATGCGGTCGGCGAACCGAGCGCTGCCGTTGGTCCCGTGGAACAGGTAGACCATCCCGCGCGGCTGCTGCGGAACGTACGAGATCACCTCGAAGCCCTCGAACGTCGACCGTTGCCACTGCACGCTCGGCTTGACGGCGCACCCTGAGAGCAGCGCCGCGGCGATGCCGATCGCGAGCAGGCGCCTCATCCGAGGCCCAGCGCGTACCAGAGGAAGTAGGCCGACTGCTCGTTGATCAGCGCACCGTACTCGTCGCTGAGCCCGTGCCCCGCGCCGTCGATCGGTTCGAGCACGGTGAAGATGCGCAGGTTGTACAGCGCTGCCGCATTCTGGAAGGCCCACGCGTACGGTACGACGGGGTCGGCGGTGCCGTGGATGAACAGGGTGGGGGCGTCGCCCGCGTTGATCAGCTCGTTGGTCGGCGTGCCGCCCGACACCGACACCGCGCCGCGGATGTGCGACGGGTAGCCGGGGTTGCCGCTCGTGCCTGGGTCCTCCGAGTGGGTGGCCGCGAGCACGGAGGTGACGGCGCCGGCCGACGCGCCGCCCATCGCGATCCGGTTCGGGTCGACGCGATACGTCGCCGCGTTCGCGCGCAGCCACCGGACGGCGGCCTGGGCGTCGTGCTGGGCGGCCAGCGCGGCGTTCTGGCAGATCTCGTCGGGCGTCGGGTCGCCACCGCAGCCGGTCGGAGACAGCAGGCGGTAGTTGATGGACACGGCCACGTAGCCGAGCCGCGCGAAGAAGGTCGCCCTGGCGCGGCCGCTTGCCTTGTCGCCGGCGGTGAAGCCGCCGCCGTGCACCCACACGAGGGCGGGGCGGCCGCCCGCCGTGTCGGCGGCCGGCTGGTAGAGGTCGAGGTTGAGCGCCACCGGGTTGCCGTTGGCGCCTGGCGCACTTCCGTAGGTCAGGTCGTTCGTGACGGTGGCGTTCGCGAAGACCGGGTCGCGGTAGCGCAGAGCGCCGTCGCCCGGGGGCCGGGGGACGGTGCAGCCGGCCAGGAGGGTGGCGCCCACGGCGAGGGCGACCAGGCTGCGCATGGCCCGTCTAACCCCGGGCGTTCCGCAAAGTTGCGCTGCGGCGCGTGAGCAGGGGCGCGGGGCGGTAGCGCTCTTCGCGGCGCTCGAACCAGAGGCCGTCGAGCACGGCCATCACGTGCTCCACCCCGATCTCCTCGCCCCATGCGACCGGGCCGCGCGGATGGCCGAGGCCGAGCAGCATCCCGGTGTCCACGTCCTCCGCGGAGCCGACGCCCTCGCCGATCGCGAACCATGCCTCGTTCACCAGCTGGCAGACGATCCGTCCCAGCACCAGGCCGGGCGCGTCCTCCACCCACTCCGCCACGAAGCCGAGCCGCGCGAAGAACTGCTCGGCCGCCTCGGCCGCGAAGGACTGGGTGGTGGGCAGCTTGGTCAGCTCCACGAGCTGGGCGAGCGGCGCCAGCAGGTGGAACCCCACGGCGCCGGGCTCGCCGCGCGACGCGAGGCTGCCCGACGCGCACAGCGCCACCAGCGGCGCGCCACCGGGCGGGTGCTCGGCCGCGGTCGCCCCGGCGTCCACGACCAACTCGGCCGGGCCGCCCTCGCGCAGCTCGTAGCCCGCCTCGCGGGCGCGCTCGCGCAGGCCGTCGGCGACAGGGCCGTCGCCCAGGATCGTGACGAGCGTGCCCGCACCGCCGCCGGTCTGGGGCGGCTCCGGGTCCTGGTCGCGGTACGAGCCGTCCTCGGCGTACTCGTAGTAGCCGCGCCCGGTCTTGCGGCCCAGCCGTCCCGCGTCGACCATGCGCGCCTGAATCGGGCTGGGGCGCCAGCGGGGCTCCCCGAACGACAGCTCCGTGAACGACTTGGCGACCGCGAAGCCCACGTCGATGCCGACCAAATCCATCAGCTCGAACGGCCCCATCCTGAAGCCGCCGCCCATCCTGCAGATGCGGTCGATCTGCTCGTGCGTGGCCACCCGCTCGGCGAGCAGCCGCAGCCCCTCGCCGCTGAACGGACGCCCGCAACGGTTCACCAGGAAGCCCGGGCCGTCCGCGGCCAGGATCACCCGCTTGCCCATCGCCTCCCCGGCGTCGCGGGCGAGCTCGAGGGCGCGGTCGCTCGTCTGGTCGGCGCGGATCACCTCGAGCAGGTCCATCAGCGGGGGCGGGTTGAAGAAGTGCATGCCCACGACGTTCTCGGGGTGCTCCGCCGCGCCGGCCAGCGAGGTCACCGGGATCGAGCTGGTGTTGGTGGCCAGCACGACGTCCGGTCCGCACGCCGCCGACAGCGCCTGGAACAGCTCGCGCTTCAGGTCGGGCCGCTCCGGCGCAGCCTCGATCACGAGCTCGCAGCCGCCCAGACCCTCCAGCGTCGAGGCGGTCTCGAGCAGCCCGGCCGCCGCCTCGTCCACCCGGCCCTTGGCGGCCCAGCGCTCCAGCCCGTCGAGAGCACGCCGCTCGCCGGCTTCGAGCGCCTCCTCCAGCGGGTCGTGCAGGAGGGTGCGGAAGCCGGCCGCGCAGCCGAGTTGGGCGATTCCGGAGCCCATCGTGCCGGCACCGACGACCCCGAGGATCACCGTCCGCGGAACTCCGGCTTGCGCTTCTCGACGAACGCGGTCATGCCCTCCACCCGGTCCTCGGTGGCCATCGCCAGCTCGAACAGGCGACGCTCGGCTTCGAGCCCTGCGCTGAGCGCCATCTCGTCCGCCGCGAGCACGGCCTGCTTGCCCAGCCGCACCGCCAGCGGCGGCCGGCTGGCCACCACGCCGGCCAGCTCCAGCGCCGCGTCGAGCCAGCCGTCGGGCGGCGCGACGCGATTGACGATCCCGAGTCGCTCGGCCTCGAGCGCGTCGATGCGGCGCCCGGTCAGCACCAGCTCCATCGCCCGCTGCTTGCCGATCACGCGCGCCAGCCGCTGCGTTCCGCCGCCGCCGGGAATGATCCCCAGCAGGATCTCCGGCTGGCCGAACTCGGCCGACTCGGAGGCGACGATCATGTCGCAGGCGAGCGCGAGCTCGCAGCCGCCGCCGAGCGCGTAGCCGGACACGGCCGCCACGAGCGGGGTGCGCACGCGCGCCAGGCGCGGCCAGAACCGCGCCGACGGCGAGACCAGCGCCTCCTGGAAGCTGCGCTGGGCCATCGCCTTGATGTCCGCGCCGGCGGCGAACCACTCGTCGCCGCCCGCGATCACGATGCAGCCGACCTCGGGGTCGTCGTCCCAGCGCTCCAGCACGGACCCGAGCTCCTCCATCAGGTCGGGCGACAGCGCGTTGCGCGCTTCCGGCCGGTTCAGCTGCGCGAGCCCCACAGCCCCGCGGGTCTCGGCGGCGATCAGGCTCAAGGCACCAGCGCGTTCACGCCTGTGTAGGCGCGCCCGATGATCAGCTTCTGGATCTGGGACGTGCCCTCGTAGAGCGTGGTCACCCGCGCGTCGCGCAGGTAGCGCTCCACCGGATAGTCGTCCACGTAGCCGGATCCGCCGTGCACCTGGATCGCGCGGTCCGCGCAGGCCACGGCGGCCTCGGTGGCGTACAGCTTCGCGATCGAGGTCTCGGTCGTGCTCGGCTTGCCCTGATCCTTGAGCCAGCCGGCCCGCCACACCAGCCCGCGCGCCGCCTCGGTCTGGACGACCATGTCGGCGATCATCTCCTGCACGAGCTGGAACGAGGCGATCGGGCGGTCGAACTGCGTGCGCTCCTTGGAGTAGGCGATCGAGGCGTCGAGCGAGCCCTGGCAGATGCCGACGCAGCCGGCGGCGACGCTGTAGCGGCCGGAGTCGAGCGCGCTCATCGCGATCTTGAAGCCCTCCCCGATCTCGCCCATCAGCGCGGTGTCCGGCACCTCAACGCCGTCCAGCGACAGCTCGGCCGTGTCCGACCCCTTGAGGCCCAACTTGCCGTGGATCTCCTGGCTCGAGAAGCCGTCCGAGTCGGTCGGCACGAGGAAGCAGGCCAGCCCCTTGTGCTTCAACTCGGGGTCGGTCTGCGCGAAGATCATCGCGAGCTTGGCGTAGTTGCCGAGCGAGATCCACATCTTGCCGCCGTTGATGCGCCACCCGCCGTCGATCTTCTCCGCCCGGGTCTTGAGGTTCGATGCGTCCGAGCCGGTGTCGGGCTCGGTCAGGCCGAAGCAGCCGAGGCTTTCGCCGGAGCACAGCTGCGGCAGCCACTCCTGCTTCTGCTCCTCCGTACCCCAGCGGACGATCGAGGAGCACACCAGCGACGTGACCACCGAGACCACGGTGCGCATCGCCGAACAGCCGCGGCCGACCTCCTCCACGATCAGCGCGTAAGTGCGGTAGTCCACGCCGCGGCCGCCGTACTGCTCGGGCACGATCGCCCCGAGGAAGCCCATGTCGGCGATCTTCTGGACGAGCTCGGTGTCGAAATGCTCGTTGCGGTCGTTCTCGCGCGCGCGAGGCACGATCTCGCCGTCGGTGAACTCGCGCGCCGTCTCGCGGATCAGTCGTTGTTCGTCGGTCAGCTCGAAATCGATCATGTGCAGGCCGAGTCTAAGCCGCGGGGTTCTCGATCACGGCGGCGAGGCCCTGGCCCACGCCGATGCACATCGTCACGAGGCCGTAGCGGCCGCCGCGCCGGCGTAGTTCGTGGGCGAGCGTGCCGAGCAGTCGGGCGCCTGAGCAGCCCAGCGGATGGCCGAGCGCGATGGCGCCGCCGTTGACGTTGAGCTTGTCGTGGTCGATGCCGAGCTCGCGCATCGAGGCGAGCGCCTGCGACGCGAACGCCTCGTTCAGCTCGACCAGGTCGAGGTCCTCGACCGTGAGTCCGGCCCGGTCGAGCGCCTTGCGCGAGGCCGGCACCGGCCCGATCCCCATGTAGCCGGGATCGACACCCGCGGAGCCGGAGGCGACGATACGGGCCAACGGCTCCTTCCCGAGCTCCTGGGCGCGCTCGGCGCTGGCCAGTACGACACAGGCCGCGCCGTCGTTGAGCGACGAAGAGTTGCCGGCCGTGACGGTGCCGCCCTCGCGGAAGATCGGCTTGAGCCGCGCCAGCCGCTCGAGCGTGGTGTCCGGCCGCGGCCCCTCGTCCGCGTGCACGGTCACAGGCTCGCCCTTTGGCTGAGGCACGTCGACCGTGACGAGCTCGTCGTCGAAGCGCCCGGCCTCGGCCGCGGCCACCGCGCGCCGGTGGGACTCGAGCGCGAACGCGTCCTGGTCCTCGCGCGAGACGCCGTAGCGCTCCGCCACGTTCTCACCCGTCTCGCCCATCGACTCGGTGGAGTGGCTCTCGGCCATCCGCGGGTTGACGAACCGCCAGCCGAGCGTGGTGTCCACCAGCTCGACGTTCCCGCGCGGGAAGCCGCGCTCGGGCTTGAGCGCGGCGAGCGGCGCCCGCGTCATCGACTCAACGCCGGCGGCCAGCACGAGGTCGGCCTCGCCCAGCTTCAGCATCCGGCTGCCCTGAACCGCCGCCTCGAGGCCCGACGCGCAGAGGCGGTTGACCGTCACTCCGGGCACCTCCTCGGGCAGCCCTGCGAGCAGGCTGGCCATGCGGGCGACGTTTCGGTTGTCCTCGCCGGCCTGGTTGGCACAGCCCATGTAGACCTCGTCGACCGAGTCGGGCGGAAGCCCGTTGCGCTCGACCGCGGCGCGCACCACGTGGGCGGCGAGATCGTCGGGTCGGACGCCTGCGAGCATGCCTCCGTAGCGGCCGATCGGGGTCCTGAGTGCGTCGACAATCACGGCGTCGGTCATGGCCGAGGAGCGTACACTCGCCGGATCGACGAGTTCGCGGTGTTCGTGCTGTTCGGCTTCATCGTCGCCATCGGGATCCTGCTCGCGCTCGGCAAGTGGTACCCCGGCTCGGGCGCCGAGCAGGTGGACTGGCGTCCCACGCGATCGCCCGAGGTCGAGGCGGAGCTGGAGCTCGACGACGTGGACCAGATGCTCGAGGCGCAGAACGCGCGACGCCGCGCGAGTGGGCGGCCCGAGCGCACCGAGGAGGACGTGCGCATCCAGGTCGCCGAGGACGAGCGCTGGCGCGAGGAGCTGCGCCGGCGCGTGCGCGAGGCGGACGAGGGCTAGGCCGCATCCGGATGGCGCGGGTGCTGATCGTCGGCTGCGGCTGCCGCGGCCGGGCGCTTGCGCAGGCGCTGCGCGCGCACGGGCACGCTGCGCGCGGGACGACGCGCGACGCGGCCGGCCTGTCGGCGATCGAGGCGGCGGGAGCGGAGGCGGTGGTGGCCGACCCGGACCGGCTCGGGACGATCATGACCCAGCTGGCCGGCGTGACGGCGATCTGCTGGCTGATGGGGAGCGCGACCGGAGCGAGCGCGGCCGATCTGCACGGGCCGCGCCTCGAGACGCTGCTGGAGCGCCTGGTCGACACCCCGGTGCGCGGGATCGCCTACGAGGCGTCGGGCACCGTGGAGCCGCGACTGCTGGCGCAGGGTGCGATCGCGGTGCGGGCCGCGGCGGAGCGGTGGCGGATGCCCACCGAGGTGGTCGAGGCGGATCCCACGGACCACGCCGCCTGGCTGGCGGCGATGGAGGCCGCGGTCGGCCGGCTGCTCTAGAGCTGGGCGCCGAGCGCGCCGGCCAGGGCGAGCGCCAGCGCGGCAAGGGCCAGCACGACGGCGACCGCGATCATCAGGTTCCACGAGGCGACGGTCGCCAACTCCCGCCGCGGACGGCGGACCGGCAGGGGCGTGGGCTCGATTACGGCCAGTTGCGGCTCGGGCTTGGGTTCGTCCTGCGGGGTAGGGGCGGGGGCGACGCCGCCGACCAGCGCGTCGGTGGCCTGCACGAGGCGAAGCTCGTGCTCGACGCAGCGCGGACAGTTGCGGAGGTGCACGTCGAGGCGCGGCTCGTCGCGCTCGGCCAGGGCGTCGTCGATGCGATCCGAGATCAGGCGCTCGGCGCGCTCGCACCAGCCGCTGCCCGGCAGCGGCGACACGGTGCGCCGCAGCTCCTTGCGGGCGCGGGCGAGCAGCGCGGACAGCTCCTGGGCGTCGACCTGGAGGCGCAGCGCGACCTGCGCGCGCGGCATGCCGGCCACCGCGGCGAGCGCCAGGGCGGTCCGCTCGCGCTCGCCGAGGCCGGGGAGGGCCGCGGCGACGAGGGCCACAGCGGCGGGGTCCGAGATCGGTCCGCTCGGGCGGGCCGGAACGGGACGAAGGGGGGCGCGTTCCATGCGCCCCGCAGCATAGTTAGGCTCGTGGTCGCAAGGGACCCCGTCCGGGGACGGCAGCGTGCTAGAAATATGGGCCAATCCCGACTGGCTTTACTGAGATTCAACTGAAGGAGCTCGCATGGCCGACTATGCGAAGGACGTCCTGGTCGACACCCAGTGGGTGGAGGACCATCTGAAAGACGACTCGATCCGCATCGTCGAGGTCGACGAGAACACCGCCCTCTATGCCGAGGCTCACATCCCCGGTGCGATCGGCTTCGACTGGAAGCGCGACCTTCAGGACCAGGTCAAGCGCGACTTCCTCGGCCCGAAGGAGTTCGGCGAGCTGTTCGGGAGCCGCGGCATCTCGAACGAGCACACGATCGTGCTCTACGGCGACCGCAACAACTGGTTCGCCGCCTACACCTACTGGTACCTCAAGTACTACGGGCACGACAACGTCAAGCTCGTCAACGGGCCGCGCGAGAAGTGGATCTCAGAGGGGCGCCCCACCAGCACCGACGTGCCGAGCTACGAGGCGCAGCAGTTCACCGCGCAGGAGGGCGACGCGGCGATCCGCGCAAAGCGCGACGAGGTGCTCGGCGCGCTCGACGCGGACACGCGCCTGGTCGACGTGCGCTCGCCACAGGAGTTCTCGGGCGAGCTGATCGCGATGGCGGGCTACGAGCAGGAGGGCGCGCAGCGCTCCGGCCACATCCCCGGCGCCGCCTCGGTCCCGTGGGCCCAGGCCGTCCAGGAGGACGGCACGTTCAAGTCCGCGGACGACCTGCGTGAGCTCTACAGCGCGAAGGGCGTCATCAACGGCAGCGACCCGATCATCGCCTACTGCCGCATCGGCGAGCGCTCGGCGCACACCTGGTTCGTCTTGCACGAGCTGCTCGGCAATGACGACGTGAAGAACTACGACGGCTCCTGGACCGAGTGGGGCAACATGGTCAACGTGCCGATCGAGAAGGACGTTTAACGGAGACCATCTGGGGGCTCGCGCCCCCAGACCCCCGTGGCACGCTGGCCGGTTGGTGGCGTCCGGGGGCTCGCGCCCCCAGACCCCGTGCGCGCGAAAAGCGCGCACACCTTCCGTCGCTGCGCGCTGCTGGGCGCGCTTTGCTCGCCTGACAGGACCGAATGCGCCACAGCCGCCCGCTTAGGTCGCGGGCGTGTCGAGTTCCCGGTGCATAAGGGGCACAACTCGACACGCGCTCCGTAGCGGCCCAGGCCCCGCACACTCGATGCCACGCTAGGCGCTCGAGGCCCAGCCTCCGTCGGCCGCCTCAGATCAGCGGCGCCAGCCGCTCCAGCAGCGACTCCACGATCCGCGCGGTCGCTCCCCAGACCAGGTGCCCGTCCACCGTGTAGGTGGGCGTCTTGATCGGCACGCCCTTGCGGACCAGACGCCGCATCTCGTACCCGGCCGCCAGGTCGGGCAGTGAGAACTCCAGGATCTGGGCGACCTCGGCCTCCTGGGGATGCAGCTGGGCGGGGCGCTCGATCGTTCCGACGAACGGGAAGATCCGGTAGCCGGTTACGAACGTGCCGACCGGAGGCAGCGCGCCCTGCAGGTCGACCGCGGTGCGGGGTAGGCCGATCTCCTCCTCCGCCTCGCGCAGCGCCGTGATCCGCAGGTCCTCGTCGGGCTCGTCCTGGCGTCCGCCGGGGAACGAGATCTCGCCGGCGTGGCGGCGCAGGTCGGCGCGGCGCTCGGTGAACACCGCGGTCAGCGGGTCGCCGTAGAGGGCCACCAGGACCGCGGCGTCCTTGGTGCCGTGCGCGTCCATCGCGGCGGCCTGCTCCGGGGTCAGGAGATATTCCCTCACCGGCCTATTATCGGGACGTGGCCAGGGCGCTCCTGATCATCGACTTCCAGAACGACTTCACGGATGGCGGTGCGCTCGCCGTCCCGGACGGGGCCGCGATCGCCGATCGCGTGAACGAGCTGATCGCCTCCGGCGACTTCGACTTCATCGTCGCCACGCGCGACTGGCACCCGCCCGACCACGCCTCGTTCGCCGCCCAGGGCGGCCCCTGGCCGCCCCATTGCGTGCAAGACACACCCGGCGCGGAGCTGCACCCGTCGCTGCCGCGCGACCGGATCGACGCCGTCGTCGACGCCGGCTACGAGCCCGAGCTCGAGGGCTACTCCGGCTTCGAGGAGACCGACCTCGCCGCGATCCTGCGAGCGCACGACGTCGACGAGGTCACCGTCGTCGGCCTGGCCACCGACTACTGCGTCAAGCACTCCGCGGCCGACGCGCTCTGCGAGGGCTTCGCGGTAACCGTCGATCGGTCAGCGATCCGCGGCATCGACGTGCAGCCGGGCGACTCCGAGCGCGCGCTGAGCGAGCTCCAGGCGGCTGGCGCCAAGGTGGTCTGATCGTGTGGGCCGAGCTACACGCCTCGATGCGGCACTGGTACCGCCTGGTCGGACAGGGCTCGGACGGTGCGCGTGCGCTCGAGCGTGACGGCGTCGTCGCCGCGGTTGTCCCGGTAGCCCGCGGACGCTCGGTGATCAACTCGGTCGTCTACGAGTCCGCCGACGCGCTGGCCGCCGCCTACGACGAGATCGCGGCGGCGTACGACGAGATCGGCGCTCAGTGGACGGTCTGGGTGCACGACGGCGACTCCGACACCACGACGCTGCTCGAGCGCGCCGGCCACGTGCTCGACGCGAACCCGACCGCCATGGCCCTGGACCTAGCGGCGCACCCGGTGACGCGCCCGCCGGAGAGCGAGCCCGCGGACTGGACCGCCGCGGGGTCGCTCACCGAGCTGGGGGCGATCAACGACCGGGCGTACTCGTTCCCCGGCGACGCGCTCTCCCCCGGGATCGCCCAGCTGCCCGACGGGGCCGTCCAGCTCTACGTCGCCCACGACGCCGGCGAGCCGGTGGCCTGCACGGCGATGATCGACACCGACTCCAACACCGAGGTGCAGATGGTCGCGGTCGTGCCCGAGGCGCGCGGCCGTGGTCTCTCGAGCAAGCTGCTCGCCCACGCCCTGGCCGACGCCGGCGAGCGCGGTCAGCGGACCAGCACGCTCGTGGCCACCAAGCTGGGTCGGCCGGTCTACGAGCGGCTCGGCTTCCAGGCGCTAGGCGTTCTCGAGATGTGGGAGCGTCGTCTGGACCAGGGGTAGCGGCGCCGGCTTGGCCACGTAGAAGCCCTGCGCGAAGTCCACTCCCATGCCGCGCAGCAGCTCGAGCGTGGCGCCGTCCTCGACGAACTCCGCCGTCGTGCGCCTGCCGAGGCCGCGCGCGATGTCCACCACGGCCTTCACGATCAGCTGGTTGGTCGCGTTGTTGGCCAGGTCACGCACGAACTCGCCGTCGATCTTCAGTAGGTCGAACGAGAGGTGCTTGAGGTAGTAGAAGGAGGCGAAGCCGGCGCCGAAGTCGTCGAGGGCGAACTCGCAGCCCAGCTCGCCGACTAGCTCGGCGAAGTGCCGGGCGCGGTCCACGTTCACGACCGCGGCGGTCTCGGTCACCTCGAAGCAGAGCCCGCGACCGTCGGCGCCCTTCGCCTCGAGCTCGTGGCCGATGTGGTCCGGCAGCGTCGAGTCGGTCACGGACTTGGCGGACAGGTTCACGCAGAGGACCACCTCGCGACCGGCGGCCTGCTCCTCGGCGAGCAGTTCGATGGCCCTCGACACCACCCAGCGGTCGATCTCCTGGATCAGATCGAAGCGCTCGGCGATGTAGAGGAAGCTGCCCGGCGGGATGATGTCGCCGTCGTGGCCCATCATCCGCAGCAGCAGCTCGCTGCGCGGGACCGGGTCGCCCGTCAACGACATCAGCGGCTGGGCGTACAGGACGAAGGCATCGCTCGTCAGCGCGTCGCGAATCCGATCCGCCCAGGTCATGCGCGCGAGCATCCGCTCCTGGCGATCCTCCGTCGCGTCGTAGACGACCGCGCGCGCCCGGCCCGCCTCCTTCGCGTCGTACATCGCGATGTCCGCCTCCACCAGCAGCTCCTCCGCGGTCAGCTCGGACGCGGCTTCGAACATCGCCACCCCGACGCTCGCGCCGACCTTCCCGCCGCCCCGGGCCCCGAGCACGGCAAGGTCGACCTCGCCGACGGCGTCGAGCAGGTTCTCGGCCACCTTGAGTGCGGTGTGCTCTTCGATGCGCGGCAGGATCACGGCGAACTCGTCGCCGCCCAGGCGGGCCAGCACGTCCGTGCGACGCAGCCGGACGCGCAGCGCCTCGCCGACGCGCGTGATCAGCTGGTCGCCGACGGAGTGGCCGAGCGAGTCGTTGATGTACTTGAAGTCGTCCAGGTCGATGGCCAGCACGGCCAGCTTGCTCTCGTAGCGCTCGGCGTTCGCCAGCTCCCGCGTCAGCTCCTCCTCGAAGCGCCTCCGGTTGAACAGGCCCGTGAGCGAGTCGTGGTCGGCGAGATACTGGAGCTGGCCCTCGAAGCGCTTGCGCTCGGTGATGTCCTGGATCTGCGTGAGCAGGTGCACCGGCTCGCCCTCGCTGTCGCGGATCACGGTCGAGCTGAGGTCGACCGGCACCACATGACCGTCGGCGTGCAGGTAGCGCTTCTCGCTGCGGTAGTGCGCGAGCCGGCCGGACAGGATCTGGCTGAGACCCTCGTCGTTGCGCTCCAGGTCGTCCGAGTGCGTGATCGAGCGGAAGCTGGTGGCCTCCAGCTGCTCGCGCGAGTATCCGGTGATCTCGCAGAGGGCGCGGTTGACGCGCTGGAAGCGGCCGTCCAGGCCGGTCATCGCCATTCCGATCGGGGCCTCCTCGAACGCGGAGCGGAAGCGGTCCTCGGCCTCACGCAGCGCGTCTTCCTGGTGGCGACGCTCGGTCACGTCCTCGATCTGGGAGACGAAGTAGAGCGGCTCGCCGGCCTCGTTGCGCACCAGCGAGACGGACAGCAGCACCCACGCCTGCTCGCCGTCGGCGCGCACGTAGCGCTTCTCGAGGCGGTAGCTGCGGCGCTCCCCCGCGATCACCTGGCGCACCAGCTCGAGGTCGGTCTGAAGGTCGTCCGGGTGCGTGATGTCCTGGAAGGTCAGGCCGAGCAGATCCTCGGGGTCGTGGCCCACGATCTCCGGGAGCGCGCGGTTCACGCGCATGAAGCTGCCGTCGAGTGCCACCAGGGCCATCCCGATCGGGGCGTCGTCGAAGGCATTGGTGAAGCGCTCCTCGGCCTCTTCGAGCGCGCGGTCGACCGTCGGGCTGACCACGGTGTCCGCGCACGTCCCCAGGTAGCCGGTGATCTCGCCGTCGTCGCCATGCAGCTCAACCGCCCGGCACCAGATCCATGCCGCGGAGCCATCCGGACGCACGTAGCGGTACTCCAGGCTGAACGGGCGCTGCTCGGCCTTGCTGCGGCGCCACTCGGCCACCACCCGCTCGAGGTCCTCCTTGTGGACCACCATCGCCCAGTTCTCGCCGATCACGCTGTCCGCCTCGCGTCCGGCCAGCGCGCACCAACGCTCGTTGACATACAGGAAGCGGCCTGAGGCGTCGGTTTCGTAGACGCCTACGGGGAGGTGCTCAGCGAGCACGTCGAAGCGCGTTTTCCGGTCCACCTACACCTAGATCGGCAGAATGGACCCGCACTTTCAGTGCTAGCGGAGCTCGATCGTCTCCTCGAACATGACCTCGCCCTCCAGCGCGCGGTGCACGGGGCACTTGGCGGCGATCTGCATGAGCCGGTCGCGAACGTCCTCGGGGAGCTCCTTGGGCAGCGAAACCGCCATTACGAAGCGGGTCGGGGAGCCGCGCTGGGCGGGCTCGTAGTCCACGTCGACCGTCATCTCGCCCACGTCCCAGCCCTTGCGCTGGGCGTACATCTCCATGGTTATCGCCGTGCACGAGGCCAGGCTCGCCGCGAGCAGCTCCTGCGGGCTCGGACCGCTGTCCTCACCGCCGTGGGCGCGTGGCTCGTCCGCCGTAATGCGGTGGTCGCGGATCGCCACGTCCTGCTGCAGCTTTCCGTCCAGCCGGCGGGAAATCGCTCTCATCGTCTCCCTTCGAACAGCTCAGGCTCCGGTTCGTCGGCGAAGCGTGCCATCGCGAACAGCGCGTCGGACAACCGGTTCAGGTAGGTCACCACGATGTCGTCGGCGAGCTCGTCCGCGTCCTTGAGCACGGTCACTCGGCGCTCGGCACGCCGGACGGCCGTTCTCGCCAGGTCCAGGCGCGCCGACAGCTCGGTTCCGCCGGGGATCACGAACTTTGGGGGCAGGTCCACGCGGTCCATGTAGCGGTCGATGTCGGACTCGAGCCGCGTGACCATCTCCGGGGTGACCTTCGACACGCCGGCTTCCAGGCGCCCGGCTGCCTCTGGGGCCGTGGCTAGCTCCGCGCCGGCCACGAACAGCTCCTGCTGCACGCGCAGGATGTCCGCGTACAGCTCGCCGCCGCGCTCGGCGGCGGCGCGCGCCAGGCCGAGCGCCGAGGCGGCCTCGTCCACCGACCCGTATGCCTCGGGCCGACCCGCGTGCTTCGCGACGCGCCCGCCGTACCAGAGACCCGTCGTGCCGTCGTCGCCTTTGCGCGTGTAGATCTTCACGTCAGGGGATTGAACACCAGGCCGGTCGGCACCTTGGGGTAGAAGTAGGTCGACTTGGGCGGCATCGACTCGCCCGTCTCCGCCACCTCGCGCACCTGCTCAACCGGCGTGGCGCGCATGAAGAAGCCGGCGTCGGCGCGACCGGTCTGCACCGCGTCGATCGCGTCGGCCAGGTCCTTCGAGTAATCGAGGCCGCGCAGGTGGGAGATGTCGTCCTCGGACATGCCGAGCGCTTCGCGAAGCACGATCGACTCGAGCACCGCGGTGTCGAGGCGGCGGTAGGGCTCCGGCATGCCGTCGAGGGCGCGGTCGGCGATCGACTGGTCCTTCAGCGTGACCCGGTATGGCTTGCGGTGGAACGAGTCCATGTACCCGAAGGCCACGCGCCCGTCGGCGCCGGTCGGCTCGAGCTCGGACGCGTCGGCCAGCTCCTCGATCTCGAAGTCGCGCGTCAGGACCTCGCGGATCGCCAGCTGCTTGTCGGTGTCGTCCTTGAGCCCGGTGAGCAGACGGTGGGTGGGGAAGATCAGCAGCCCGGGGTCCGACAGCGAGCAGAGCAGCATCAGCACGTAGCGGTGCTCACCCTCGCCACCGACCTCGTCGGCGTACACGCGGGCGGTCTCGTAGCGGTGGTGGCCGTCCGCGATCAGCAGCTCGGCGTCGGCGAGCGCCATCTGGAGCTCGGCGACGAGGTCGTCGTCGGTCGAGCGCCAGAGCGTGTTGCGCGTGCCGTCGAGGTCCTCGGCCGAGGCGAACGGCTCGGTGCCCGCGATCTGCTCCATGGCGCGGCCCCCGACTCCCTCCGCGTCGGGGAAGAGCGTGAAGATGGGGGAGAGGTTGGTGCGCGTCGCGCGCGTGAGCTTGAGGCGATCTTCCTTGGGGCCCGGATGGGTGCGCTCGTGGGGGCGGATGCGCCCGGGTCCGTACTCGTCCACGCGCACGCGCGCGAGGAC
Source organism: uncultured Thermoleophilaceae bacterium (assembly GCA_963716215.1). Classification (GTDB taxonomy): domain Bacteria; phylum Actinomycetota; class Thermoleophilia; order Solirubrobacterales; family Thermoleophilaceae; genus JACVRW01. The sequence goes on from OY970298.1 coordinate 1,653,010, forward strand.
CCCCGTGCGCGTGCGGGCCTCGCCGTCGGGCGCGCGGTAGTCCTGCCGGAGCACCCAAACCGCCGGCTCGTCCTCGCGCACGAGCACCCCGCGTCCCTGCCAGTCGGCCATCGTCTGGGCGGCTGCGGCATAGCTCGGGGGCAGGTCGATCTCGACCACGTTGTAGGGGCTGCGCGCGGCGAGCCGGGCACGCAGCTCCGCGTCGATCACGTCGTAAGGAGGGGCGATCACGTCCTCCAGCGAGCCAACGGCGGAGGGCTCGTACCGGAGCGTGCGCAGCGGCTGAAGGTCGGCCATCGAAGGCGGCACCCTAGCGCGAGGCCATCGCGGTCGAGATGCCGGGTTGCATCCGATCGTGGCCACCGTCACAGTGCGCCTGGGGGGCGTCGGCGACCCTATGCGGCCAGCCAAGCGAAAGGAGACAACGCATGGCATCGGTCGAAACGACCGCTCAGACAGAGCCGGCGGCCGCCGGCTACCAGTTCCAGGGCACGCTGCTAGAGGCGTGCAACTGCGATGTCCTGTGCCCCTGTTGGATCGGCGAGGACCCGGACAACGGCACGTGCAGCTCGGTGGTGGCGTACCACGTCGACGCCGGCAGCATCCGCGGCATCGACGTGAGCGGGCTGACGCTCGCGAGCGTCGTGTTCATCCCGGGCAACGTCCTGGCCGGCAACTGGAAACAGGTGCTGTACGTGGATGACGCCGCGACCGACGAGCAGGCGCAGGCGCTCGTCGACGCCTTCTCCGGCAAGCTCGGGGGACCGCTGGCCGACCTGGCGCAGCTGATCGGCGAGCAGCTCGGGATCGTGCGCGCGCCGATAGCGCACGAGGTGGTCGAGGGCCGCGGAACCCTGCGAGTGGGTGACGACACGGTGGTCGCCACGATGGAGCCGTACCGCGGGCCGGACGGCAGCATCACCACGCTGCAGAACTCGATCTTCTCCACCGTGCCGGGGTCGCCGGCGTGGGTGGGGAAGGCCGAGCGCTTCGCGGTCGACATCCCCGAGCACGGCTGGACCTACGAGTTCTCCGGCCGCAACGCGATCCAGTCGGACTGGGAGATCGACTACCGCGGCGAGGCCGCGTGAGCGTCAGCCGCCCGGCTGCCTCGGCCACGCCGTTCCTCGGCGGGGTTCCGTCGCCGGTGTTGCTGGCGATCGGCGCCGCCTGGGCGGCCGCGGTGGCCGCCGAGGTGAGCGGCGCGGCCGGGTCGCTCCACCACGACTCGCTGCTGGAGGGCGGGCCCGGCTTCGGTCCCGCCCTCCTGCTGTTCCTGTTCGCGTGGCAGGTGATGGTCGCGGCGATGATGGTGCCGTCGAGCCTGCCGCTGGTGCGGATGTACGCGGCCACCACGGCCGGCGCACCCGACCGCGGGCGTTCCCTCACGTCCTTCCTGGGCGGCTACGCGATCGTGTGGTCGGCCTTCGGGGCGCTGGCCTTCGCGGGCGACGCCGCGCTGCACGCCGGCGTGGCGGCCAGCCCGTGGCTGGCGGCGAACGACTGGGCGATCGCGCCCGCGGTGCTGATCATGGCCGGGGCCTTCCAGTTCTCGTCGCTCAAGGACGCGTGCCTGAAGGCGTGCCGCCATCCCGCATCGTTCCTGCGCCGCCACTACCGGCGCGGCCCGCGCGGCGGCATGGCGCTCGGCTTGCGCCACGGGGCGTTCTGCGTGGGTTGCTGCTGGGCGCTGATGCTGGTGATGTTCGCGGCCGGGGCGGCGAGCCTGATCTGGATGGCTGCCCTGACCGCTCTGATGGTGCACGAGAAGACGCAGCCATCGGGTGCCCGCACGGTGCCGCTGACCGGCGTGGTGCTGCTCGCGGTCGGGTCGACGTTGCTCCTGTGGGCGGCCTATGCGAACGGGGCGCTGTGAAGAGCGTGCCTACACTTGTCGCGCGCGGGGCGTAGCGCAACCTGGTAGCGCGCCGCCTTTGGGTGGCGGAGGTTCCCGGTTCAAATCCGGGCGCCCCGATGGTGGTGACCTTGGACCCTCTGCGACCGACCGCAGAGCGGTCCGAGCGTCGCCCGGTCTCAGACCAGGACCTTCCCGCCCTCCGCCACCTGCTCCTGCTGCGCGTCGACCTCGGGCCCCTCCAGCGAGACACGCGGGAGCGCCCGATCCAGCCACGCCGGCAGCCACCACGCGCGGTCGCCGAGCAGCGTCACCACGGCGGGCGCGATGACCATGCGCACGATCAGCACGTCGATCAGGATCGCGAGACCCAGGCCGATGCCGAACATCTTGCTGATCACGTCGCTGGCCGTGACGAAGCTGAGGAAGACCGCCGACATGATCAGACCCGCGAACACGACGACCTTGCCGATCCTGCCCATCCCGTGGATCACGCTCTCGCGCGGGCCGTCCCCCTCGTTGTAGGCCTCATGGATCCGGCTCAGCAGGAAGACGTTGTAGTCCATGCTGAGCCCGAACAGGATCGCGAACAGCATGACCGGCAGGAACGAGATGATCGGGACGCCCGACTCCGCGCCGATCAGGCTGGCGCCGATGCCCTCCTGGAACACCGCCACCACCACGCCGTACGCGGCCGCGACCGAGAGCAGGTTGAACACCGCGGAGACGAGCGGGATCCAGAGCGAGCGGAACACCACCACCAGCAGCAGCACCGACAGGCCGATCACGACTCCGATGAACAGCGGCAAGCGGCTGGCGACCTTGTCGGAGACGTCCTCGAAGCCGGCGACGTTGCCGCCCACGTAGACCTTCAAGGGCGTGTCAGCGATCGCCCGCGGAATGACGTCCCCACGCAGGCGGTCGAGCAGCGCGGACGTCTTGGCGTCCTGGGGAGCGGTGGTCGGGATGGCGAAGATCGTCGCCATCTCGCCGTCCTCGCTCAGCGACGCCGCGGGCACCGAGGCGATGCCCGGCGTGTCTGCCACCGCCTGCTGGAGGGCGCGCAGCTGCTGATCGGTCTCAGCCGCGTCCTTGGGCGTGTCGACGGCAAGCAGGAACGGGCCGTTGGAGCCTGGACCGAACGCCTCGGTTTGCTGGTCGTACGCGACACGCTGGGTGCGTGACTCGGGCTGATTGCCGTCGTCCGGCTGGCCGAGGCGCAGCTGAGTGGCCGGGAACGCGAAGATCAGCAGAACCACGACCCCGGCGGCGATCGCTGCCCACGGACGGCGGCTCACCGCCTCGCCCCAGCGGCTGAACGCCGGCGAGGATGCGACGTGCTCGGGCTTCTTCGGCACCAGCTTGCGCCCGAAGGCGCCCATCATGATCGGCAGGATCGTCAGCGCCGACACGACCACGGCGCCAACAGCGATCGCCGCGCCTAGGCCCATTCTTCCGACGAATGGGACACCGATCACGAGCAGGCCGGCGATCGCGACCATCACGATCAGGCCCGCCGCCACGACGGTCCTGCCAGAGGTTGCGGCCGAACGCGCGGCCGCGTCTTGAATGCTGTCGCCGGCGGCACGCTGCTCGCGGTAGCGACCGATGATCAGCAACGAGTAGTCGATTCCGGCGCCCAGGCCGAGCATCACCGCGATCACCGCCGCGAACGAGGGCAAGCCGAGCGGAGCGGCCAGCACGCCGAGCAGGATCTGGCCCGCCGCGACGCCGATCAGTGCGCCGATCAGCGTGGCGCCCATCGCCCACCCGGAGCGGAACAGCAGGGTCAGCAGCACGATCGCAATGAGCACACCGATGACCTCGCCGACGGGCGCCTCCTGCTCAACCGCCAGATCGATCAGGGCACCGCGCGCCTCGACCTGAACGTCCGGCTCGGCGGTCTCGCCCGCCGCGATCAGCGCCTTGCCGTCCTCCTTCTCGATCTCCCCGGGCTCCATCGAGTAGCGCACGTCGACCGACGCCAGGCGCCCGTCCTCCGAGACCTGACCGCCGGCATCGAACGGACTCGCCGCCAGCTCGACGCCGTCGAGCTCGCGGACCTCCGCGAGCGCGCCCTCGATCGCCGCCTTGGGCCCTGGGTCGGAGACCCTGCCCTCATCAACCGTGAATACGAGGGTCGAATCGACGCCGCCGAACTCCGGCGAGTGCGCCTGGAAGAGGTCGATCGCCTGCTGTGACTCGGCTCCCGGAAGCGAGAAGTCGTCGGTGGCCTCGCTGCTGGCGCCGGCGGCGATGACCAGCAGCACCAGGACGCCGACCGCCGCCGCGAGGCTGCGCTTCCAGTGCGAGGCCAGTGTGCGCGCCACGCGCGCGAGGAACCCCTCAGTGCTGCTGCGTTGCATGAGTTGACCTTCCGAGCCCGGCTTGCCGCGGCAGTGGGCCTGTTGGGAGACGGCTTTCTTCGGTCCGACGCGAGTCCTTCGCAGGGCGGTGAAGTGGGCCCTGATGGTCCGAGACTAGCGCTCGACGCCCGAGGGTGGCCGGAGATACCCTGCGGTGCATGGAACGCGCCAAGCGCGTTGGCCTCGCGGCTCTGATGGCGTTCCTCGCGCTGAACATCTGGACGGGCAGCCCGCTGCTGGCCCTCTGGATCGGATCGCGCATCCAGGGGGAGGAGAGCCAGGCGTCGATGGGTGCGTTCGCGGCCGTGGTGGGCTGCCTCGCTCTGTTCAGCGTCCTGCTCTACCAGGGCCTCAAGCGCGTGCAGCACGCCTACCAGGAGACCACCGGCACGCTGCCGACGGTGCGCACCCACGCACCGTGGCTGCGCGCCATGAGCGGGGAGCGCCAGGAGCGCGGCGACTCCGCCGCCACCGGCGCGGCCGAGCGCGTGGTGATCGTCTCCGTGCTCGTCGCCGTGCTCGCGTTCGAGGTCTGGTTCTTCTTCTTCTCAGGCTCGCCGATCGGCGGCAGCGGGGGCCGCTAGAACCCCGCCCGCTCGCGGCCTATCCTCGCGGGTGCGCCCCCGTAGCTCAGCTGGAAAGAGCGGCTGCCTTCTAAGCAGCGGGTCGGAGGTTCGAGTCCTCCCGGGGGCATCGTCACGGCCGTCAAAGCGCTAATGAGTGCTTCATTGACTTATTCGGCCGCCAAGCATACGATGCCCGCGCTTTGAGGCTCGCTCGTCGAGAACGTGAAGGTACGGGGTGGAAGCTCGAGCGGAGGCCCGCCTCCGAGTCACGCGCGTGGTCGAGGCTCGTCGCGATCGTGCTGGGACTGGCCGCTTCGCTCGCCTTCGGGGTGATCGTCTCCGGCTCGAGCCTGGTGGTGTTCGAGGATCTGTGGCTGTTCAGCTTCGGCAGCCCGACCGGAATCGAGGACGTGGCGACGCTCGCCACGCCGCTGATCCTCACCGGCCTGGCCGCCGCGATCCCGCTCCGCCTCGGGCTGTGGAACATCGGCGCCGAGGGCCAGCTCTTCATCGGGGCGTGGGCCGCCGCCGGGACGGCCTTCCTGCTGCCCGATCTCGGTTGGGCACTGCTCGTGCCCGCGATGTTCGTGGCCGGCGCGATCGGTGGCGCGGCTTGGGTGCTCCTCCCGGCGATCGCCCGCGTCCGGTTCAACGTCAACGAGATCATCACCACCCTGCTGCTCAACTTCGTCGCGGTCTACTGGGTCATCTATTGGGCGGGAGAGCCGTGGCGCGACCGGACCTCCGTCGGCGGCGTGAAGTCCGAGCTGATCCCGAGCCAGGCCGAGCTGCCGGAGCTAGCCTTCGGCTCGGCCGAGGTGCCGCTCGGCTTCTTCCTCGCCACGGCCGTCGCCATCGTGGTTTGGCTCGTCCTGCGCCACACGCGAGTCGGCTATGAGCTGACGATGCTCGGCGCGAGCCCCGACAGCGCGCGGTTCGGCGGAATCCCCACGCGCCGGCTGCTGATTTGGGCGCTGTTGATCGGCGGGGTGATGGCGGGACTGGCGGGGACGGTCGAGATGATGGGGAACCAGCACCGCTACGGATCGGCCCTCTCCAACAACAGCGGCTACACGGGGATCGTGGTCGCCGTGCTCGCCGGCGGGTCCGCAATCGGAGTGGTGGCGATCGCCATCGTCTTCGCCCTGATCGCCATCGTCGGCGGCATCATGCGGGCCGAGGGCACCTCCTCGGACATCATCTTCGCGATGTACGGGATCACGCTCATCGTCGCCTCCGTCGCTCAGGCGCTGTCGAGCTTCCGCGTCGCTCGCCGCCTCCCGCCACCGCAGAGCGACGACCCCCCCGAACCGCCGCCACAGGGCCGGCTGGCGCTGGAGCAGCCTGGCCTTGATTGACTGGGATCTCGTCTTCGTCTCGATCGGGACGGCGATCCTGGCGGCCGCGCCCGTGTTGATTGCGGCGACGGGCGAGCTGTTCGAGGAAGTGGTGGGGGTCTACAACCTCGGGATCGAGGGCGTGATGCTCGTCGGCGCCCTGAGCGGACTGATGGCCGCCAACGCCACGAACAGCCTCATCCTCGGGTTGCTCGCGGCGATCGTGATGGGCGCGTTGATGTCGCTCGTGTTCGGCGTCGCGGTGGTCTACGTGCAGGCCGACATGGTCGTAGCGGGTTTGGCGCTCACCTTCCTCGGGATAGGTCTCACGGGAGTCGTGGGCGTGGACCAGATCCGCGAGCCGGCCGAGGCCAGGATTCCCCACTGGGACGTCCCGGTGCTCTCGGACATCGGCTATCTCGGCGATGCGTTCTTCGACCATCTCTCGCTCACCTACATCGCGTTCCTGATGCCGATCGCCGCCTGGTGGATCCTGTACCGCACCCGCCACGGCCTGAACATGAGGACGATCGGGGAGAATCCCGCGGCCGCCGACATCTCCGGAATCAACGTCAACGGCTGGCGCATGTTCTACGTCGGCGTAGGCGGTGGCTTCGCCGGGCTCGGCGGGGCGTTCCTGTCCCTCGGGCCGATCGGCACCTGGCTGGCCCAGATGACGGCCGGGCTCGGTTGGATCGCCCTGGCTATCGTGATCTTCGCCAACTGGCGGCCATTGCGGCTGATCGCCGGGGCGATGCTCTTCGGCGCGCTCGGGACCCTCGGCAACGTCGCTCAGGCGCTTGGGTGGAACATCCCGTCCGAGGTGTTCTCGGCGCTGCCGTACCTCGGCACGATCTTCGTGTTGGTCGCCCTGGCGGCGCTGAGGAGCCGCCGTTCCGAGCAGCCGCCATGGCCGGCCGCCCTCGGACTCGCCTTCAGCCGCGGTCAATCGTGACGATGGCCGGGAGGTTGGAAGGAAGGGTCGCGCTGATCACCGGCGCCGCGCGCGGCCAGGGCGCGGCGGAGGCGGCCCTGTTCGCCGAGGAGGGGGCGGTGGTTCTGCTATGCGATATCCGCGACGAGCTGGGCGAGGAGACCGCCGCCCAGATCGCGGCGAGCGGCGCGACCGTGCACTACCGGCACCTCGACGTCACCGATGCCAAGCAGTGGCACGACGTGGCGGCGTACGCCGAGGCCGAGTTCGGTCGGCTCGACGTGCTCGTGAACAACGCAGGCGTCGCGACCTTCTCCGGAGCGGTCGACACGAGCGACGAGGAGTGGGAGCACAACGTCGGCGTCAATCAGAAAGGAATCTTCTACGGGCTGCGGGCGTGCATCCCGGCGATGCAGCGGACCGGCGGCGGCTCGATCGTGAACATCGCATCCTGCTTTGCGAAGGCGGCCGTTCCGGGCTACTTCGCCTACCAGGCCAGCAAGGGAGCGGTCGTGATGATGACCAAGGCCGCGGCCGTGGAGTACGCGCCGTTCAAGATTCGCGTGAACACGATCTGCCCGGGTCTGATCATCACCCCGATGACCGAGACCGAGCCGCGGGAGGCAGTTGAGGCCAACATCCGCGAGACGCCGCTCGGCCGTGCCGGCAAGGACATCGAGGTGGCTTACGGCGCGCTGTTCCTCGCCTGCGACGAGTCGTCGTTCGTCACCGGCACGGAGCTCGTAATCGACGGCGGGTACCTCGCCCACTGAAAGGAGCGCGGTGATCGACTCGGCTGTCCAAGCCGCCATTCACGACCAACTCGGGACGATCAAGGAGGAGGGCCTCTACAAGACCGAGCTCGAGATCGCATCCGTTCAGGGCGCCCACGTGCGCCTGGGAGACGGTCGCGAGCTGCTCAACTTGTGTGCGAACAACTACCTCGGGCTCGCGAGTCATCCAGAGGTCATCCGCGCGGCGCACGAGGCGATCGACCGATGGGGCTTCGGGATGGCGTCGGTCCGGTTCATCTGCGGCACGCAGAGCGTGCACCGCTCGCTCGAACAGCGTCTGGCTCAGTTTCTCGGGACTGAGGACGCGATCCTCTACTCCTCGTGCTTCGACGCCAACGCGGCGGTGTTCGAGACGCTGCTCGACGCCGAGGACGCGGTGATCTCAGACGAGCTGAACCACGCCTCGATCATCGACGGGATCCGGTTGTGCAAGGCGCGTCGCCTGCGGTACCGAAACCGGGACATGCAGGACCTCGAGCGGCGGCTGGTCGAGGCCGGCGATGCACGCCACAGGATGATCGCCACCGACGGCGTCTTCTCAATGGACGGCTACGTGGCGCCGCTCGACCAGATCTGCGATCTCGCGGACGAGCACAAGGCGCTCGTCATGGTCGACGACTCGCACGCCGTCGGGTTCGTGGGCCCGGACGGAGCGGGCACGCCCGACCTGTTCTCGGTGCGAGAGCGAGTCGACATCCTGACCGGCACGCTCGGCAAGGCGCTGGGAGGCGCGAGCGGGGGGTACATCGCGTCGAGCGCGACGGTCGTGGACATGCTGCGCCAGCGCTCGCGCCCCTACCTGTTCTCGAACAGCGTCGCGCCACCGGTGGTGGGGGCGAGCCTTCGTGCGCTGGAGCTCGTGGCCGAATCCGCCGATCTCAGGGAGAAGCTCCGCCGGAACACGGCTCACTTCCGGCGCCGGATGACGGATGAGGGATTCCGTGTCCTCGAGGGGGACCACCCGATCGTGCCGATCATGATCGGCGACGCGATCGAGGCAGCTCGAATCGCCGCGGCGCTGGTCGACCGGGGCATCTACGTCGTTGCCTTCTCCTACCCGGTCGTTCCGCGCGGAGCCGCTCGCATCCGCGCCCAGATGTCGGCCGAGCACAGCCTCTCCGACCTCGACTTCGCCGTGGAGCAGTTCGTCGCCGCTAGCTGAACCGGACCGGCAGATTGGAGATCCCGCGGATGATCACCTGGGGCAGGCGCCCCGGGCTGCCGACGTCGAACTCCACGCCCCGCGCCAGCAACGCCTCGAGCACCACGCGGCTCTCGAGGCGCGCAAGCGGCGCCCCGAGGCAGTGGTGGATGCCCTCGCCGAAGGCCAGGTTGCGCTTCGAGTCGCGGCCGATGTCGAAGCTGTCCGGCTCATCCCACCGTCGCTCGTCGCGGTTGGCGGATGCCCACAGGAGCAGCACGCGGCTGCCTTCCGGAATCGTCTGACCGTGGACGGTGGCGTCTTCGAGCGTGAGCCGGGCGAGGTGCTGGACGGGCGCGTCGAAGCGCAGCACCTCCTCGACGGCGGTTGGTATCGCGCCGGGGTTCTGCCGGAGCCGCTCGCGCTGCTCGGGATGCTCGCTCAACAGCCAGATGGAGTTCGTGATCAGGATCGACGACGTCTCCCAGCCGGCGATCATGAGCAGTAGCGCCATACCGGGGATCTCGTCGCGGGTCACGCCGCCCGTCTGCTCGGCGGCAACGATGCGCGTGAGCAGGTCGTCGCGCGGATTTCGCCGCCTCTCCTCCGCGGCCGCCTCGATGTACGCGTGCAGCTCGCCCCGAGCCTGAACGGCCGTCTCGGGAGGCTCCGTGGCGCCTGGGGTACGCAGCTGCACTTGATAGAGCAGCTGCTTGAGGGCGTCGACGTCCTCCCTGGGATAGCCGAGCAGATTGAAGATGATCACGAGCGGAATCACCGACGCGAACTCGCCGACCAGCTCCCCGTGCCCGCGCTCGAGCATCGGCGTGAGCAGATCGTCGACCTGCCGGCGGATGTCCGCCTCCATCTCCGCGGTCGCGCGCGGCGAGAACGGGTTCTTCACGACGCCGCGAAGGCGGTCGTGGCGGGGCGGGTCGGAGTCAACGAAGTCTCCGATCCCGAACCACTGCGCTCCCACGTCCACGTCGGCGCCGCCGGTGTTCGAGAACGTCTTCCAGCGACGCGCCAGCTGCTGGACGTCCTCGAACCGCGAGATCGCCCAGAGATCGCGCTCGGGGTTGTAGTAGGCGGGATGGCTGTCCCGCAGCTCCCGATAGAGCGGGTACGGATCCTGAACCATCGCGTGGACGAACGGGTCGTAGAGGCCGACGGGTTCCGGGATGTCCGTAGCCGTGACGTTCACGGGCGCCAGCATACCCCGATCTCGAGCTAATTGCATATTGCATCGAGCATTGACATTTTAGGAGGAGCGGTTTAGGCTCGCCGCCGCCGTGACCCCCGAGAACACCGCTTTCCGACACGCCCCCGCGCTGCGCGAGCCCTTTCTCGTGGAGGTCCTCCAGAGCATGGTGAGGACGAACAGCGTGAACCCCGGCACCTCTGAGGGGGCGATGGCGGACGTGGTCGAGGGGTGGCTGGCGGAGAGGTCGATCCGGACCGAGCGGATCGAGTTCGCGCCCGGGCGGCCGTCGGTGGCCGGCGTGATCGCGGGCGCGCCCGGGGGACCGACCGTGGTGTTGAACGGCCACATGGACACCGTTCCGATCGACAACGAAGAGTTGTGGACGACCGACCCCTTCGGGGGCGAGGTACGGGACGGCTTCCTCTACGGCCGCGGCGCCTGCGACATGAAGGCCGGGCTCGCCGTCCAGGTCGGCGTGGCGCACTACCTGAGCCAGCTCGACCCCGGTGAGTTGAAGGGCTCACTCGTGCTCCACTTCGCCGCCGGCGAGGAGCGAGGGGAGCCGGGCACCCGCTCACTGCTCGACGCCGGGTTCGGCGGCGACTACGGGATCACGACGGAGCCGACCAGCCTGAGGGTGGCGACGGCAACCCGAGGCCTCGCGATGTACGCGCTGCGCCTCAAGGGGCGGTCTGTCCACGCGAGCCGGCCGGAGGCGGGCCTCAACCCCGTGTGGGCGCTCTCGTCCGTCCTCGGCATGCTCGAGCAATACGACGCCGAGGTCCGGGCGCGCCATCACGACCTGCTGCCGGGCGGCTCCTGCACACCTACGCGCGTGCGGGCGGGTGTCAAGGAGAACGCGGTGCCCGACGACTGCGAGATCTGGATCGACAGGCGGCTGCTGCCCGGCGAAACCGCCGAGGGCGAGCGGGCGGAGCTGCTCGAGCGCATGGGCGCGCTCGAGGCCCTCAACTCTGGTCTCGAGTACGAGCTCGGAGTGGACTATCTGGTGGAGCCGGCGGAGATCCCGCGCGAGAGCCCGTTCGCGGAGCGGCTGCTCGCCGCGGTGCGGGACGTCACCGGGGAGCCGAGCGAGATTTGGGGCGCGCCGTTCTCGAGCGACGTGCGGAACCTGGTGAACGACGCATCCATGTCGGCGGTCACGTTCGGGCCAGGCGACACCGCCTTCTGCCACTGCCCGGACGAGCGCGTGCCGACCGCAGAGCTGGAGCTGGCGGCAATGACGATCGCGAGCGTCGTCACGGACCTGCTGGTGGGAGGGGATCGAGATGCCTGAGCCCGAGTCCGCCGACACCCTGATCGTGAACGGCCATGTCCTGACGTTGGACGCCGCAGGCAGTCCTACGAACCGGGCGCGCTCGCGATCCGCGACGGGGAGATCGTGGGCGTCGGCCCACAGGACGACGTGGCGGCCCAGTTCGCGGCCGAGCGGACGATCGATGCGCGCGGCGGGCTCGTTCACCCGGGCTTCATCGAGTCGCACGTGCACATCACCCAGCACCTCTTCCGCCACGCGTTCTCCGGGACGGCGACGTGGCCCGACATCCTCACGTTCTTCTGGGGCGGATGGCTTCCCCTGATCACGCCGGAGCAGGAGCACGCGTCGAGCCGTCTGGCATGCCTCGAGATGGTGCAGAACGGAACGACCGCCTTCCTCGAGGGCGGCACGGTCTTCGACAACGATGCCGCGGCGGAGGGTGTGGTCGAGATCGGAATGAGGGGCAACCTGGCCGACTCGTGGGTGATGGACCGCGGCCCCGTGATCGAGACCTCGGATGGCGCCCGTTCGCCGCTCTCGACTGATGAGGCCATCTCCAGGCTGGGGTCTCAGCTGTGGCGCAATCGCGATTCCGACTCCCTCGTCGGCGGTCACGTCTGCGTCCACGGCAACGGCTGGGTGTCGGACGAGCTGCAGCTGGCGGCCAAGGCGCTGGCGGACGAGCACGGCGTGGTGTGCAACCAGCACCAGTCCTACAACCAGGAGATAGTCGCCGAGGAGGATGCGCATTGCGGCGGGACGCACGTCCTGCGTCACTTCGCGGAAACGGGAATCATGGGCGCGAACAGCACCTTCGCGCACATGAACGTCGTCAGGGACGACGAGTTCCACGCGCTCTGCGAGGTGGGTCCGGCGGTCGCGTGGTGCCCGACCGCCTCGATGCTGTTCGGGGTCGGCGGGACCATCAACGGCAAGCACCTGGAGCTGTACAGGGCGGGGGTGTCCGTGGGCCTCGGCTCCGACGCCCCCAATTGGGCAGGCCCGCTGGACGTGGGCGAGCAGGGCTACATCGCCCTGCTGACGAGCTGCGAGAAGACGGGCGGAGGCGGCGCCGGCCTGGAGGCCGAGGACGTGCTCGCGATGGCGACGACGGGCGGTGCCCGTGCGCTCGGCCTCCAGGACATGATCGGCACCCTCGAGGCAGGGAAGCGCGCGGACATCGTGATCCGGCGCAGCGACCTGGCGGAGGCGCAGCCGACCGTGGACCCGGTTCGGGCGCTCGTGACATCGAGCCGGGCAAAGAGCGTGCGCACGGTCCTCGTCGACGGCGAGGTGGTGGTCGAGGACGGTCGGTGCGTACGAGTCGACGAGGAGCAGGTTTTCGAAGAGGCGCGAGCGGCGTCGATGGAGCTGCTCACGCAGATGGGCCATTCGTCAGTGAACCGGTGAGCGAGGAGCGGAGAGACGATGCCAGCAGAACCCAAGCCAGATAGGGCCAGAGTGGGCGAACGGAGTTTCGCGAGCCTGGTCGGAGCGGTCGTAGCGCTACTCGCCTGTGCGGTGTTCGCCGCCGCCTGCGGCAGTGACGACGGCGACGACGGCGGCGGCGGTGGCGGTGGCGGTGGAGATGGCGGCGAGGCGAAGGTCCAGTTCTCGCAGCTCCTTTACGGACCCGAGGACGACGGCGGGTTCAACCTCGCCAACACGGCACCGGCGGAAGCCCTCGAGAAGGAGTTTGGCGGCGACGTCTCGATCAACTACATCGACAACGTGCCCTTCGCCGAAGAGGCAGCTCAGATCGTCCAGCGCCAGATCGATCAGGGCGCCACGGCGGTCGTCGACACGGTCGGACTCGCGGACATCTTCTTCAAGGTCTGCGAGGACAATCCCGACGTGAACTGCATCGCCTACGGGGCGATCGGGGAGATGCCGGAGAACACCCAGGGCGTCTGGGGCAAGTACTGGCTGAAGGAGTACGCCGCCGGACAGCTCGCCGGGCGACTGACGAAGAGCAACACCGTGGGGTTCGTCTCGCCGCTCGACGCCCCGTTCATTCGGAGCATCATCAACTCGTTCGCGATGGGCTGCCGGGACACCAATCCGGACTGCAAGGTGCGGGTCGTCGTCGTCAACGAGTACTTCAACCCACCCAAGTCGTCGCAGGCGGCGAACTCCCTGGTCGACGCCGGCGCGGACGTGCTCCGCGGCGGGATCGACGACCCGAGCTATTGCTCGGTGGCGGAGGAGCGCGGCGTCTTCGCGATCGCCGAGTTCTGGGATGGCACGCCTCAGTGTCCGACTCAGATCGCCACGTCCACGGTTTGGAACTGGTCCGACTACATGGTGCGAACCGCCCAGGAGATGCTCGACGGGAGCTGGAAGGCCAGCCCTGAGCTCGACGTGGTTCCGGGCGAAGAGCTCTACACGCTCGGACCGTGGGGGCCGAAGGTGCCCGAGGACGTGAAGGCGGAGACGGAGGAGTCCTTTGCCGCACTGGTCTCCGAGGAGGAGAACCCCTTCGTCGGGCCCATCAAGGACAACAAGGGCGAGGTCAGGGTCAAGGAGGGCGAGGAGCTCCCGGTGCCGTTCTTCTTCAACGAGTGGGACTGGTACGTGGAGGGCGTCGTCGCCAAGTAGCCGATGGGGCCTCGTGTTCGCATGCGTGGGATCACGAAGCGCTTCGGCGACCTCGTGGCCAATGAGGGCGTGGACCTGGAGCTGCTCGGCGGCTCGGTTCACGCCCTCCTAGGCGAGAACGGGGCCGGCAAGACCACCCTGATGAACATCCTGAGCGGCGTGATCGCGCCGGATCATGGAACCATCGAGGTGGACGGGCACCCCGTCGAGGTGCGCTCGCCGAAGACGGCGTTGGGCCTCGGGATCGGGATGGTCCACCAGCACTTCAGGCTGGTCGACGGGCTGACGGTGTCGGAGAACGTTCACGCTGGATGGCCCGATACGCCCACGGTCTTCCGCGGCCGCGCGGCGCTGCACGAGCGCACTCGGGCGCTCGCGGAGCGCTTTGGACTGGCGATCCAGGCCGAGGCGCCGGTTTGGAAGCTCTCCGTCGGCGAGAAGCAGCGGGTCGAGATCCTCAGGACGCTGGCCCGGGGGGCGGACATCCTGATACTCGACGAGCCGACCGCGTCGCTCGTGCCGGCCGAGACGGAGGCGCTGTTCCGCCTGATTGAGGCCGTCAAGGCGGAAGGCAAGGCGGTCGTGTTCATCTCGCACAAGTTCCAGGAGGTGCTCGCGGTGGCCGACCGCATCACCGTCATGCGAGGCGGGCGGGTGGTGGGCAATCTGGACCGATCCGAGGCGGACGCGGGCAAGCTCGCGGAGATGGTCGTGGGGGGCTCCGTCAGCCGCCCCCGCCGCGAGCCGGCGAAGCCGGGCGAGGACGTGATCGCGGTCCGCGAGGGCTCGGCGACGAGCGCCTTCGGCCTTCCCGCGCTGAAGAACGTCGACCTGACCGTGCGCGCGGGCGAGATAGTCGGGATCGCCGCCGTCGCGGGCAACGGCCAGCGCGAGCTCGCTGAGGTGCTCACCGGCTGCCGGCCGCTCACAGCGGGGACGGTCTCGATCGGCGGACGCGACCTGACGGGCGCGAGCCCAAGGCGGTTCGTCGACGCGGGTGTCGGTTCCGTACCCGAGGATCGGCTCAACACCGGCCTCGCGAAGACCGAGGCGATCTGGCGGAACGCGATCCTCAAGACCTACCGGGCGGCGCCCATCTCCCGCCGCGGGGGCATCATGCGCCGTGCCTCGGCCTACGCCTACGCGAAGGGACTCTGTGACGCGGTCGGCCTTGGCGCGAAGAGCGTCGACGACCCTGCCGGCAGCCTCTCGGGCGGCCAGGCGCAGCGCCTCTTGGTCGGGCGCGAGATGCGGATGGACACCCGGGCTCTGGTGCTGGCCTACCCGACGCGCGGGCTCGACGTGCGCGCCGTCGAGACCATCCACTCCGAGATCCTGGCGGCGCGTTCGAAGGGCCTGGCCATCCTGCTGATGTCCGAGGACCTCGACGAGCTCACCGTCCTCGCCGACCGAACGCTGGTCCTCTACGAGGGGGAGATCGTGGGCGAGTTCGACAGGTTCGACCGTGACGCGATCGGCGCCCGCATGGGCGGGATGCGACCCCCGAGCGAGGCCGTGGCGTGACCCGGCTCGGTGTCGACATCGGGGGGACGTTCACGGACGCGGTGCTCCACGACGCCGACGGCAACATCCGCACCGCGAAGGCGTCGACCACGCCTGAGGACATCAGCCGCGGCGTGATGGAGGCCGTCGAGAAGGTCGGCGTGTCGCCGGCCGACCTCGACGCCTTCGTGCACGGAACGACGGTCGCCCTCAACGCGCTGCTCGAGGGCAAGACGCCGACGGTTGGGCTGATCACCACGCGTGGCTTCCGCGACGTCCTCGAGATCATGCGCACCAATCGGCCCGACATGTACAACCTGCAACAGGAGAAGCCGGCTCCACTCGTGGCGCGGCGTTGGAGGTACGAGGTCGGTGGGCGGATGAACCACCTCGGCGAGCCGTTCGAGCCCATCGACCCCGCGGAGGTGAGCGCGATCGCGCGGGAGCTGGCCGACGGGGGGATCGAGACGGTCGCCGTGTGCCTCCTCCACGCCTACGCCAACCCCGAGCACGAGCAGGGCGTCGAGCTCGCCCTCCAACAGAACGGAGCAAGCCTGGAGGTCTCGGTGTCAAGCGAGATCAGCCGGATGTCGCGCGAGTTCGAGCGCACGTCGACCACCGTCATCAACGCGGCCACCAAGCCGATCGTCTCGCGCTACCTGGAGAGGCTGGAACGCGCACTCGGTGATGCCGGCTTCACCGGCAAGGTGATGATCATGCAGTCGAACGGCGGGCACATGGCCGCCGCAGACGCGCGCCGCCGCCCGGCCGCGACCCTGATGTCGGGCCCGGTCGGCGGGGTCGCTGGGGCTGCCGCGCTCGCCAGGCGGGGTGAGGAGCGGCTCGATCTCGTGACGCTCGACATCGGCGGCACGAGCGCCGACGCCGCGATCGTGGACAAGGGCGACCCCGTCACCCGTACGGTCGGGCACGTGGGTCGCTGGCCCGTCATGGTCCCGATGGTCGACATCGAGGCCATCGGCGCCGGCGGCGGGTCGATCGCGAGGGTGGACGAGTTCGGCGCGCTCAGCGTGGGCCCGGACAGTGCCGGAGCCGTGCCCGGTCCCGTGAGCTACGGAAAGGGCGGCAAGGAGCCGACGGTCACCGATGCGAACCTCCTGCTCGGGCGGATCAACCCGGACAACTTCCTTGGGGGCGAGCTGCGGCTGGACGTGGACGGCGCCCGGGCCGCCATCGAGGAGAAGGTCGCGTCCAGGTACGGGATGCGCTGCGAGGAGGCGGCGGAGGGGGTCATCACGGTGGTCAACTCGAACATGGTCCGCTTCCTCCGCGAGGCCGTTATCGGGAGGGGCTACGACCCGCGCTCGTTCTCGCTGCTGGCCTACGGTGGGGCCGGCCCGCTCCACGCCTGTGAGCTGGCCGCCGCACTCGAGATGAAACAGGTGCTCGTGCCGCTGCATCCCGGGACCTTCTCCGCCTATGGGATCCTCACCGCGGACGCTCGCCACGACACGGACAGGATGGTGATGGGGCTCGACGTGGGCCCGGATGATCTCGAGGCGATGTTCTCGACGCTCGAGGCGCAGGGCCGCGAGCAGCTCGAGGCAGAGCGTCTCGATTACGCGCGCATCGATTACCTCCGCACCGCGGAGCTCCGTTACGCCGGCCAGGATCATCCGCTTCCGGTGGACGTCCCGGACGGCGGCGCCGGCGACCTCGTCGAGCTGGCCCAGCGGCGCTTTCACGACAAGCATCGGCGGCTGTATGGCTTCGAGCGCGACGACACCCCCGTGGAGCTCGTCCGCCTCCAGGTGTCCGTGATCGGGCGCACCCTCGCGGTCGCGGATGCCGGCCGTGGGCTAGGGGCCCCGAACGAGGTGAGCACACCGGAGCCGAGAGCAACCAGGCAGGTGTACGCCGGAGGCAACCCGACGGACGCCGGGATCTACGAGCGCAGCGAGTTGTCCGCAGGTGACCGCATCGTCGGTCCGGCGGTGGTCGAGGAGGCGGGCTCCACCACCTACATCCCGGAAGCGTGGCGTCTGACTGTGCTCGACGACGGCACGCTGCAGCTCGTCGGAGAAGAAAGGTAGGCATGACGGACGTCGACCCGATCACGAGAGAGGTCGTCCAGAACCAGCTGACCACGGTCGTCCGCGAGATGAGCCTCACCCTGGCGCGCGCCGCGTACTCGCCGATCATCTACGAGGTGAAGGACTTCAGCAGCGTGTTGCTGCGGCCCGACGCGTCGGTGATCGCGCAGGCCGAGGGCATCCCCGTGTTCCTCGGGTCGATGCACCAGACGCTTCCGCCCATCCTCGAGCGCTACCCGCTGTCCGACATGCGGCCCGGGGACCTCTACATCTCGAACGACCCCCACAGCGGCAACGGCACCCACAAGAACGACATCAACCTGCTGCGGCCGCTGTTCTGGGACGACGAGCCGGTGTACTTCGCCGTCACGAAGGCCCACTGGACGGACATCGGCGGCAAGGACCCGGGCAGCTGGTCGCCCGACGCGACCAACATGTACCAGGAGGGCATCTCCATCCCGCCCCTGCGACTGAGCCGGGAAGGCGCCATGTCAGACGAGGTGCTGGAGCTGATCCTCGCCAACGTCCGTCTGCGCGACGCGAACATGGGCGACCTGATGGCCCAGGTGTCGGCCGCCCACACCGCCGACGTCCGCTTCCAGGAGCTGATGGGGCGTTTCGGGCGCGAGCAGGTCGAGCGCTGCGTGGACAGCCTGCTCGACTACTCCGAGGCCCGTGTCCGCGCCGCGCTGCGTGAGGTGCCGGACGGCGTCTACCGGGGTGAGGACATGGTCGACTCGGACGGAGTCACCGATGAGCCTGTAAAGGTCGTCGTCGACGTCAGGGTCGAGGGCGACGAGATCACGTTCGACTTCACGGAGTGCGAGGACCAGCGACTCGGCGCCTGCGGGAACGCGCACCACGCCTGCACCCACGGCGCAGCGCGCGTCGCGATGAAATGCCTGTTCGGCCCCGACATCAATCCGAACGAGGGCTTCTACCGCCCGCTCACGATCCTGACGCGGCCGGGCAGTGTCACGCATGCGGTCGAGCCCGCGCCGGGGACCCCCTGGGACAACATCGGCAGGGCGATCATGGAGGCGATCTTCTTCGCCCTGGCGCCCGCGCTTCCCGAGCGCGTCTCGGCGGGGATCTTCGGCGGGGTGCAGGCCATGGCGATCGCCGGGGAGAGCCCGTCGACCGGGGAGCCGTACATCCACTTCATGCCGTACGCCGGCGGCTGGGGTGCGCGTGCCACGCTGGATGGGATGAATGCTCTCTGCCCGCTGCTGAACGGCGACAACTTCAATGTGCCGTGTGAGGTGATCGAGGCGAAATATCCGCTCACCGTGGAGCGCTACGGCCTCATCCCCGACTCAGGCGGGGCGGGCAAGTTCCGCGGCGGGCTCGGTGTCCGGATCGACTACAGGATCCACAGCGATGACGCGACGATCTCGGCATCCATTGCTCGTTTTCGCTTCGAGCCACCGGGCCTGTTCGGCGGTCGCGGGGGGAAGCGCTCGGCTCTGATGCTCAACCTGGGCACTCCGGATGAGGCGAACCGGCCCATCCTTGGCGGTGTCCGCGTCCCGGGCGAGAGCGTCGTCTCCCACCAGTGCGGCGGGGGCGGCGGATATGGTGACCCCGCAGAGCGGGATCCCGCGCGCGTCCGCGACGATCTCCTCGACGGGTACATCACGGAGGAGGCGGCGCGGAGCGACTATGGCTTCCCCGATGTCTAGCGGAGCAGACGACCGTCGCATCGCAGCATTCCGTCCGCTTCGCCCAAAGAACCTCGCCGAGTCAGTGGTCGTGGTGATCGTCGACGCGATCCGCGGCGGTCTGTACGAGCCCGGGGAGAAGCTGCCGTCGTCCCGCGAGCTCGCGTCGGCCCTCGAGGTGAGCGGAGCGGTGATCCGCGAGGCGACGGGCATTCTCGAGCGGGCAGGCGTGGTTTCCGTGAAACGCGGCGCGCGTGGCGGGACCTTCGTGAAGACGCGCTGGATCCCGAGGGAGATCATCGCGGAGATCGAGGGCGAGACCTACGAGGGCATGCGATCGTTGTTGGAGACCCGGCGGGTCCTCGAGGAGCAGGCAGCCCTGCTCGCCGGACGGCGTCGCACGGACGACGACATCAGCGCGCTGCGAGCGCTGGTCGAGAAGCTGCCGAGCCTCGTGGACGACGAGGAGGAGTTCCTCGCCGTCGACATCCAGTTCCACGTACGGCTCGCGGAGGCCTCGCACAACGAGGTGCTCGCGCAGCTCCTGCGCGACGTCATGAGCCAGTACGTCACGGACCGGAGCGACTATCCCGTGGGCCACATCGACATCGATCGTGCCTTGCAAAACCAGCGGGACACCCTCGAGGCGATCGTGGAGGGGTCGCCGGCGAGAATTGCAGCGTCGATCGACGAGCACCTCGCGAGCGCGGAGGAGTACTACCTCGGAGAGCCCCTGAGCGCGGTAGGGGAGCCGAGCGTGCCCGCGGCCGACGCTCGTGGCTGAGCCCGGCCCGCCTGGATCCCCGGGCGTCGCGATGATCACGGGCGGCGGGCGGGGGCTCGGGTTCGCGTGCGCTCAGAGGCTGGCAGCCGACGGCACGGCGATCGCGATCGTGGACCGCGACGGCGACCTGGCGCGCTCCTCGCTGGCCGCGCTCGATGGGGGTCAGGAGCGACATCGCGCAATCGAGGGCGACGTCACGGACAGCGCCAGCATCGCTGCGGCCGTTTCGGTGGCGGCGGAGGAGCTGGGCGCCCCGACGGTGCTTGTCAACGGAGCGGGGATCCTGTTCCCGACAGCGTTCATGGACATCTCGGAGAGCGAGTGGCGTGCGGTCATCGACGTGTCGCTCACCGGATCGTTCATCACCAGCCAGGCCTGCCTTCCGGGCATGATCGAGCGCGGGTTCGGGCGCATCGTCAACTTCTCGTCGACCGCCGGCAAGAACGTCTCGACGCTAGGCGGGGCGCACTACACGGCCGCCAAGGCCGGCGTGCTCGGGCTCACGCGGGCGCTCGCGAATGAGACAGCTGAGTTCGGCATCACCGCAAACGCGATCTGCCCGGGCCTCTTCGATACCGACATGGCGCGGGAGAACTGCAGCCCGGAAGTGTTGGCCGCGTACGCGGACTCATTTCCCGTCAAGCGTCTCGGCGACCCGGACGAGGTCGCAGCGCTGGTCGCCTTCCTCTGTAGCGCGGAAGCCGCCTACATCACAGGCGCCGCACTGGACATCAACGGCGGGGATCTGATGGTCTGAGGGGAGCGCTTGGACCTCTAAGCAGCACGGCCTGCAAACGGGCCATTTTCTCCGCCCCAGCGCCGCCCGTGACGCGTTCGAGGGGCCGCATGCCACATCTCTTCACGCTTGTCGAGGCGACTCCGACGCGGGTGCGACGCTCGCGCGGCGCGCCCGGCGAAGTCCTTGACGCGCCGATGCAGCTGTGTATCATGCGCTCATCTGTGAACCATCGGTTCAATTATCGGAACACCCCTGGCCGCAGCGGACGTAGGAGGAGGAGCGACATGGTTGAGACGTTCCGGGTTGTGCACAGGCCCGGCCGGAGGTTGCGCCTCCTCATCACACTGGCGGTGACGGGTCTGGTGGCTTTCGCCGGGCAGGCGTGCGGCGACACCGACTCCGGCAGTACGTCCGACGGCTCTGACGCCACGAC
Source organism: uncultured Thermoleophilaceae bacterium (assembly GCA_963716215.1). GTDB lineage: Bacteria > Actinomycetota > Thermoleophilia > Solirubrobacterales > Thermoleophilaceae > JACVRW01. The sequence goes on from OY970298.1 coordinate 1,674,258, forward strand.
GGCCGCCGTTGACGTGGAGGACATGGGGCCAGGCAAGAAGGGCATGGACCTGCTCCTCGAGTACGACAAGCAGAACGTCAAGCCGAAGAAGAGCTACCGGATCGGATACCTGACCGAGTGCGCCAACGACCCGTATTGCGCCGCGCGCCTGCAAGGGCTCAAGGATGCGGCTGAGAAGTACGGCGCCACGTTCAAGGTCTTCGACGCCAACTACAACGCGGCGACGCAGCTTAAGCTCGTCCAGACGGCCGTGGCCGACAACAGCTTCGACGCGTTCATCTTTGCCCCGACGGCCAAGGCTCCCGCCTGCACGATGTACAACAACTACATCAAGCCGACGGGCAAGCCGGTTGTGACGATCGACATTCCGATGTGCGACGACGCGGACGCGCACCCCGGTACGGCCGGCGCCGTCCTCATGCAGACCAGGACTGGTACAACCGCCAGACCGAGTACGACTTCTCCGCGTGCAAGGGCAAGCCGTGCGAGATGGCCGCGATCGGCGGCTTCGTCGGCTCCGACCTCTTCACGCAGTGGCAGAACGGCATCAAGGGGGCGCAGGCGCGCCACCCGAACGTCAAGCTGGTCGTCAACCAGCCCGCGGACTACGACCCGCGGAAGGCGTCCCAGATCATTCAGGATGCACTTCGGGCGCACCCGAACATCTCGGTGATCATCTCCCAATGGGACGACATGACCCGCGGTGCCTGCAGGCCGTCCAGGCGGCGGGAAAGACGCCGGGCAAGGACATCCGCATCTTCACCGCCGGCGGCACGCGCGATGCGCTCGCCAAGATCAAGGCCGGTCTCTACGAGGAGACGATCCTCGTCCTCCCGTACGAGGAGTCGTACTATGGGATGGTCGGGATGATCAGGAAGCTGGAGACGGGCAAGGACTTTGGCTTCGCGAACGAGGCGTACACGCCAGCGGTGCTGGACGGGCCCGGCACGATCTTCATCACGAAGGCGAACGCGGACAAGTTCTCCCCGAAGCTCTAGCGGCCACGAACGTCATCCGAGTGTGATCTCTAGGTGACGGAGCCCGTCAGCACCGCGGCCGTTCGCGTCCGGGGCGTCTTCAAGTCGTTTCCGGGCGTGCACGCCCTCGGCGGCGTGGACTTCGAGCTGATTACGGGCGAGGTGCACGGGCTTGTCGGCGAGAACGGGGCGGGCAAGTCCAGCCTGATCAAGGTCATCACCGGCGCCTACGATCCGGACGAGGGCGAGGTGGAGCTCTTCGGCCGTCTGCTCGCTTTTGGCGATCCGCGCGCCACGCGGGATGCGGGTATCGCCGCCATCTACCAGGAGCTGAACATCGTCCCGCAGATGTCGGCCTGGGCCAACGTCTTCCTCGGCAACCCGCCGAGGCGCGGCGTCCTGCTCGCCAAGCGAGCGGCCCGCGCGCGGTTCCGTGCGCTCGCTGACCGGCTCGGCGTGGACATCGACCCGGATGCGGTCGCGGGGACGCTCTCGGTGGCCAGCCGGCAGATGCTCGAGATCATGCGGGCGCTCGAGTCGAACCATCGCATCCTGATCATGGACGAGCCAACAGCGTCGCTCGGACCCCAGGAGCGCGAGAAGCTCTACGAGATCGTCCGCGCCATCAAGGACGAGGGCGTATCGGTGCTCTACATCACGCACGACCTCGACGAGGTGCTGGCTCTCTGCGATCGGGTCAGCGTGATGCGCGACGGCTCGCTCGTGGCGACGAAGCCAGTTCCGGAGTGGACGCAGGAGTCGCTCGTGCGGGCCATGCTCGGGCGCCAACTCGAGGAGAAGCTGTCCCCCGGCAGCGGGAGCCGAGCAAGGACGAGGTGCTGCGGGTCGAGGGCCTGCTGGTGCCGCCGATCCTGGAGGACGTCGGGCTGACCTTGCACCGAGGCGAGATCCTGGGGGTGGCCGGTCTCGTCGGGTCGGGTCGTACGGAGCTCCTGCGCGCCCTCGCGGGCACCGAGCCCGGGGCGCGCGGCCGCCTTTTCGTCGACGGCCGGGAGGTTTCGTGGCCCCGCTCCGTCCGGAAGGCACTCGGGCTCGGAATCGCGCTGGCTCCCGAAGACCGCAAGACCCAGGGGCTCGTGCTTGGACAGCCCGCGGCCGTGAACGTCACCTTGACCGACATGGGGGCGATCGCGGCGGCCTCGGTGGTGTCGCGCGGCCGGCGGCTCGATCGTGCGCGCGAGGCCGTCGAGCCGCTCGCGTTCGATCCCAGTCGGCTCGGGCAGATCGCCGGCACCTTCTCGGGCGGGAATCAGCAGAAGCTCGTCGTCGCGAAGTGGCTTCACCGCCAACCCAAGATCCTCCTACTGGACGAGCCGACGCGCGGGATCGACGTTGGCGCGAAGGCGGAGATGTTCTCCGTGATGAGGCGGCTCGCCGACCAGGGGATGTCGATCGTGATGGTCTCCTCCGAGATCGAGGAGGTGGTGGCGGCAGCGGACCGGGTCCTCGTGCTGGCCCGCGGCAAGTCGATTGCCACGCTCGATCACTGGGAGGCCTCCGTCGAGCGTGTCCTCAACCTCGTCTTTCGGATCGAGGCCGCAGCCTGATGCGGACCGAGGCTCTCCGGCTCCGCGGCAATGCCGCGCACTACGGGGCGGTCATCCTGCGCACCTACGGCATCGTCGTGGCGCTCGTGGTGCTCGTGACCGTGGTGGCGTCGTTCAGCTCGGACTTTCTCAGCACACAGAACCTGCTCAACATCTCTCAGCAGTGGGCCCCCGCCGGGATCATGGCCGTGGCGATGACGTTCGTGATCATCACGGGCGGCTTCGACCTCTCCGTCGCCGCCGGCTACTCGCTGTGCGCCGTCGTCGCCGCCGGTCTGGGCCAGGACGTCGATCCCGGAATCGCCTTCCTCGCCGCGATCGGCGTTGGCCTCGCGATCGGCCTCGTCAACGGCATCCTGATCGCCGGCGCCGACATCAACCCGTTCATCACCACCGTCGGCACCGGGTTCATCCTGACCGGCATCGCCCTAGTCCTCACCGGAAATCTCGCCTACGTCGTCGAGAATCCGGCCTTCGGCACGCTCGGCTCGGGCCGCTGGCACACCATCCCCTACTCCGGGATGATCCTCGTCGCCTTCCTGATCGTCGGCGGACTGGTGCTCGCCAGGACGGTCTACGGGCAATCGATCTACGCGATCGGCGGCAACATGGAGGCGAGCAGGCTGTCCGGCATCCGGGTGAGGACGCTCAAGGGCAGCAGCTACGTCCTGTCGGGATTCTCGATGGGGGTCGCCGGCTGCCTAACCGCTTCCCAGTTGAGCTCGGCGCAGGCGAACATCGATCCGAACATCGTCTTCGACGTGCTCACGATCGTCGTAGTCGGCGGTACCTCGCTCGCCGGCGGCATCGGCTCGATGTGGCGGACGGCGGTCGGTCTCGCGATTATCGCCACGATCTCGAACGGGTTCGTGCTGCTCAACATCAACCCCTACTACCAGGACATCGTGAAGGGCGTGATCATCGTCGGCGCGCTTGCGCTCGACGTCTACGCCCGCCGGCTCGCGAAGCGCTCGGCTGGTCCGACTGAGGCCAGGACGGCGCCGGTGCCCGAGCCGGCGCCGGTCCCGTGAAGCCAACCGTGAATGTCGAGCGACTTCCGACCTGAAGGCATCTTCGTGCCTCTGGTGACACCGTTCACCGAGGCTGGAACGGTCGATCTCGCGTCGCTGGAGTCACTCGCCGACGACCTCCTGCGCGACGGAGCTCGCGGGCTGGTGGCGCTCGCGACAACCGGAGAGCCGCACCTGCTCACCGACCCGAGAGAGAGTGGCCGTCGTCGAGACCGTGAGTCAGGTCTGCTCGGATCGCGGAGCGCCGCTGATCGTCGGGGCCGGCACGAACGACACCCGAACGACGATCGAACTGCACGAGGCGCTTGCCGATGTGCCCGGCGCGGCCGCGTCGTTGGCAGTCGTTCCCTACTACATCAGGCCGAGCGAGTCGGGAATCGTCCGCCATTTCCAACTCGTGGCCGAGCGGTCCCCCGTGCCGCTGATCGTCTACAACATCCCGTATCGGACCGGGCGGGGCCTTGGGGCACCGGCGTTGCTCGAGCTGGCGGACACCGACAACGTGGCCGGGCTCAAGCAGGCCGTCGGCGGTATCGACGCCGACACCCTGACGGTTCTCGCCGAGGGGCGCGATCGCCTCGCGGTCCTCGGCGGTGACGACGCGTTCCTGTACCCGCTCGTGTTGATCGGCGCCACGGGCGCTATCGCGGCGTCGTCACATCTCCGCACCAAGAGGTTCGTCAGGATGATCGAGTGTGGTCGCGCGGGTGACCTCACCGAGGGACGAGAGCACGCGGACGCGCTGCTTCCGCTCGTGATGGCGCTGTTCGCGGAGCCGAGCCCGGCCGTGATCAAGGCCGCGCTACATCTCGACCGCCGCATCGGAAGCGCGCAGGTGCGCATGCCGATGGCGCCCGCTTCACCGGAAGCCGTGGAACGTGTGGGACGGGTGCTCCGGACGCTCGAATAGCACCGTCCCAATAAACGGAACAGTGGTTAATCGCGGTGGTATCGTCCGTGCGGACTCATGGCAAGAGCCACTGCAAGGAAGAGCCCGGGGGCGAGTACTGGAAAGCCTGCCGAGGCGCTGCCGGCCGAGGGCTACGCCGGCATCGACCGGGCCCTGATCGCGCTCAAGCGGCTGGGGCACAGCCCCGACCCGGTGGGCCTGAACGAGCTCGCGCGCGACCTTGGCATGCCCAAGTCGAGCCTCTACCGCGCCTTCTCCGCCTTCCGTCGCGCCGGGCTCGTAGCGCAGGACGCGCACGGCCGTTATCACCTCGGCTCAGAGTTTCTGCGGCTTGCGTTCGAGTACCACGAGCGCGTCGACCAGGTCGCGCTCGTCGAGCCGCTGCTCAGGACCCTCGCGGAGCGCTTTGGTCAAACCGCCCAGTACGCAAAGCTGGTCGGCCCCGAGGTCGTCTACCTGGGCAAGATCGAGCCGGCCGGCGTCCAGATCCGCATGACCTCGAGCGTCGGTGGGCGGAATCCCGCGCACTGCGCCAGCGTCGGCAAGGCACAGCTCGCTCATGTCCTGACGTCCGAAACCGCCGTCCGCGCCTATGTCAAAGAGCATGGCCCGCTCGTCAAGCGCACTGACCACACGATCGCCTCGGCCGAGCACCTTCACGAGGAGCTGGAGCGGACGCGCGAGCGTGGGTTCGCGCTCGACGACCAGGAGCTCGATGTCGCTGTGGTCTGCATCGGGTTTCCGTTGTTTCTGGCGTCACCGAACGTTCCCTCGAGCGCGGTCAGCGTGGCGTCGATCCTCCAGCGGATGTCGCTCGACGAGCTCGTTGAGTCAGCCGAAGAGATCCGCACGTTGATCAACGATCACTTCGGCTCCGAGGACGTCACGCGGCCTCTGGCTCCAATCGACTGATTCGTCTGGCCGAGACCGCGTCGCCCCGCTCGGGTTGCCAAGCCGGCCATCCGCTGCTGGGCGCTTGACTTTTCTGGCCCGGTTAGGGACGATTCGCCGGTTCCATGAACCAGCGTTCCGATAATCGGACCTCGATCGAGGGAGCGGAGGCGGCCCCGTGAGCACCCTCGTCGTCCCGTCACCGACCGGAACGGTTGCCAGCGACTACGACGACCGGATCCCATACGACTTCGGGGTCGGCTACATCAACCCCGAGACGCTGCCGTTTGCCCGCCTAGCGGACATCGCGGGTTCGGTCATCAGCGACCTGGGCGACGAGCTCGCGCGGTATCCGGCCCGCAGGGGCTGGGAGCCGCTCCGTACCGCCGTCGGGGAGATTCGATCGCGGAGGCACGAGCCGAGACCCGACATCGATGCGGTCGTCCTCGCGAACGGTTCGCTGGGCGCGATCGCTCTGGCCACGGACGTGCTGGCGGTCCGGGGCGACGCGGTTCTCGTCGAGGAGTGGACCTACAACGTCGCGATGACCCTGTTCCGTCACCGCGGCCTCGAGATCGTTCCGGTTCCGACCGATCAGGGCGGGCTCGTGCCCGAGGCTCTGGAGGAAGTGTGCGCGGGCGCCCAGCAACGCGGGAGGCGCGTCCTCCTGTACACGATCCCGACCTTCCACAACCCGACCGGGATCACGATGACGGCCGAGCGGCGGCGGGCGATCGTGGACGTGGCCCGCGAGCGCGACATCGCGATCGTCGAGGACGACTGCTACGGCGATCTGCGGTTCGAGGGAAATCATGTCCCGTCGATCTGGTCCCTGGCGCCAGAGCGAACGGTCCTGATCGGGTCGCTCTCCAAGGTCCTGTCACCCGCGCTGCGCCTCGGGTACCTCATCGCGCCCGCGGACACCGTCGGCGAGTTCCTTGCCCGCAAGCTCGATGGCGGTACCGACATGCTCGCCTCCGCGCTCGCGGGAGCATTCTTCGTGGACGCGGGCCACGACCACCTGTCGGGGCTGCTCGAGGGATTGCTCGACAAGCGCGATGGCTTCATCGAGGCGGTTGGCGCCCACTGCCCGGGCGCATCGGTCGTGCGCGTGCCCGAAGGAGGCTTCTACCTGTGGCTGCGATTCGCGCAGAGCGTGTCGAGTGCCGAGCTTCTGGAGCTGGCGCTGGACCGAGGGGTGAACTTCTTCTCGACTCCGATGTGTCGCGCCGACATGGCCGACGGGGCCTTCGGGCGCTTCTCCTTCGCCTGGGCTTCGCAATCCGAGGTAGAGGAGGGGCTCAGCCGGTTGGGCGCGCTCCTGCCGGCGACGACCGATGGAGGCCGATGAGATGGAGGCTGGCACCACGACGCTGTGGCTGAACGAGCGGTTCTTCTCGAGTCCCTGGAACTATCACCCCGAGGTACGGCGGCCGTACGCCTTCGCGGAGCGGATCCTCGTCCACGACGTCACGCTCCGCGACGGCGAGCAGCAGGCCGGCGTGGCATTCACCGCCGACGACAAGATCCGCATCGCGGAGAAGCTGTCCGAGATCGGCGTCGACCGAATCGAAACCGGCTTGCCGGCGGCCACAGCGGACGACGAGCGCGCCACCCGGGCGATCGCGGAGGCTGGGCTGCCCTGCGAGACGTGGGCCTTCGCTCGCTGCATGGTCTCCGACGTCGAGTTGGCGGCGGACTGCGGCGTGGATGGGCTGATCATGGAGATACCGTGCTCGCGCCACATCATCGAGCAGGCGTACGGGTGGCCGCTCGAGAAGGCGATCGACATCTCGGTTGAGACGACTCGCACCGCCCACGAGCTTGGTCTCAAGGTCACGTTCTTCCCCGTCGACGCGACGCGGGCCTCGCTCGAGGACTTCACGTCGATGATCACCGGCGTGGCGCAGGACGGGCACATGGACGCCCTCGGCCTCGTCGACACGTTCGGCGTCCTGACTCCGCAAGCGGTGCCGCTGTTCGTGCAGGCGGCGCGGAGCATCGCCGACGTTCCGCTCGAGGCGCACTTTCACATGGACACCTCTCTCGGGGTGGCGAACACGATCGTCGCGCTCACCCACGGAGTCGAGGTCATGCAGACCACCGTGACCGGCATAGGCGAGCGTGCGGGCAACACGCCGCTCGAGGATGTCGCGCTGGCCCTGCTCATGCACTACGGAGTGGACCTCGGTCTCCAGACCGAGAAGCTCTGCGAGCTCTCCCAGCTCGTGCTCGAGCGGGCGAACGTGCGGATCGCGCCGAACCGGCCCGTCGTAGGAGAGTCGCTCACCAAGATCGAGTCGGGGATCATCGCGGCCTGGTTCGCTAGTGCGCTCCCCGATCACCGCCTGGTGTGCATGCCCTTCGTCCCGGAGCTCGTGGGCCAGCAGCCGCCGGAGATCGTGCTCGGCAAGGCGAGCGGGCTCGACTCGATTCGCGACGCGCTCGGCCGGCTGGGCATGGAGGCCGACTCGGACGAACAGCTCGACCTGCTCGCGCAGGTCAAGTCCAGAGGGCTTCAACGCAAGGGCCTCGTCTCGCTCGACGAATTCGAAGGCCTCGCCCGCGACGCGCTCACGAGAGAAGCGAGGTGAGGGATGGGCGTTCCGCCACGGCACGGGCTTGACTTGGAGAGCCGGCTCGGGCACAGTCATACGCACTTGCACGACCGGGGTTCCGATAAGCGGAACAGGGCGGCCTCCACGGCAGAGCTGGTGGACGCGCTGGCGCAGCTGGCCGACCTGCCGCTGAGCGAGGAGCGACTGTCGGCACTCGAGGACGGCTTGGCAACGATGATCGGTGAGCACGCCGAGCTGCGGGCGTTGCCGCTCGAACTCACGCCGCACCTGGTGTTCGACCCGCGCTGGGACTGAGGCTCGCGATGTCGGATCTCACGCGGCTGTCCCTTGTCGAAGCGGCCGGGGCGATCGCGGTGCGCGAGGTCTCGCCGAGCGAGCTCGTGGACGCCGCTCTCACTCGGATCGAGCAGCTCGACCCCGAGCTTCGAGCCTTCGTGACCCCAGTCGCCGACGACGCGCGGCGGGAGGCGCGGGAGCTGACCGAGGATGCCGCGGCCGGCCGCCTCCGTGGTCCGCTGCACGGGATTCCGTTCGGGATCAAGGATCTCATCGACACCGCCGGCGTCCGGACGACCTCCAGCTCGCGCGTGCGGGCCGACCATGTGCCCGCCAACGACGCACCGCTCGTGTCGCGGCTGAAGGCGGCGGGTGCGGTCGTGGTCGGGAAGACGAACACGCATGAGTTCGCCTACGGGCCGATGACCTCGCCGACCCGCAACGCCTGGGACCTCGGCCGGATCCCGGGTGGCTCGAGCGGAGGCTCGGGCGCGGCCGTCGCGGCTGGCATGTGCACGGCGGCAATCGGGACCGACACCGGCGGCTCGATCCGCATCCCGGCGGCGTTCAACGGGATCGTGGGCCTGAAGGCGACCTACGGCCGGGTGCCCAAGTCGGGGATCACCACCCTGAGCTGGTCGCTGGACCACGCCGGTCCCATGACCCGGACGGTCGCTGACGCGGCGGTCGTCCTGAACACCATCGCCGGTCGCGATCGGTCCGACCCGACGAGTGCCCGTGAGCCCGTCGTTGACTACACGTCGCACCTCGACGCCGGCGTCTCGGGCGTCAGGCTCGGGGTGCCGCGGAACTACTTCCGCGAGGTGATCGAGCCGGAGGTGCTCGAGCTCGTGGATGCGGCCGCCGGCCACATGGAGACGTTGGGGGCCACGCTGGTCGAGGTCACGATCGCGGATGTCGAGCTGTCGGTGCCGGCCGAGCTCGGGATCCTCCTGCCAGACGCGAGCGCGTACCACCAGCGCGATCTGCGGCGGACCGCCGACCTCTACGGCATCGACGTGCGCACGTTCCTCGAGCTAGGAGAGCTCTACCTCGCGACGCACTACGTGAACGCCCAGCGGGTACGGACGCTGATCAAGGAAGGCATGCGGCGCTGCTTCGAGGATGCCCGTCTGGACGCGCTTCTCGTTCCCACCACTCCGATGCTGCCGCCGAGGGTCGGTGAGGAGACGGTGGTGTATCCAGATGCGGGCGAGCAGTCGGTGATCGGGACGCTGTTCCGTACGTGCTCGCCGTTCAACCTCACGGGCCAGCCCATCCTGACCGTGCCCTGCGGGTTCAGCACCGAGGGCCTACCGGTGGGCCTGGGGATCGTCGGGCGCCCTTTCGACGAGACGTCGGTGCTTCGAATCGGCCACGCGTACGAGGCCTCGACCGACTGGCATACGCGTACGCCGACCGTCGTGGCTGAGGCGCGGTCGCTGGCCCCGATCGACTAGCTATCGGGCCACCCGGTCGAGGCTGCTCTTGACTTTTCGAAGGCGGTCGGCGACTATTCGCGCGACTAAATGAACCAGCGTTCCGATAATCCGACCCCGATCCGAGCTGACCAGATTGGGAGCCTCATGCGCCCGGAGAACCTGCTGAGCGCACGGGAGCGGGCGCGCGCCGGCGAGCTGCCCGCAGAGGACCTTCGACAACTCGAGGACGAGGCGATTCGGGCCTCTCTGGCACGGCAAGAGGCCACGGGAATCGACATCTACGTCGACGGCGAGTTCCGCCGCAGCGGGTTCCTCACAGGCTTTCCCGACAGCGTCGAGGGCTTCGTCGCCGCGCCGGCCGAGGGCTTCGAGTGGAAGGGCGGCACTGGGACCGAAGGGGCGTCGCCCAATCTGCAGGTCGTCGTCGGCTCCAAGCTGAACCCGGTCAAGCGGATTGCGGGCCACGAGGCGGCATTCCTGAAGGAGCACGCCCCCGGGCCGTACAAGATCACCCTCCCGAGCCCCGTGAACTTCGCCTTGATCGGGTGGCGGCGCGAGGCCGCTCCCCCGGACTACCCGACGCCGTCGGCGTTCATGGCGGACGCCGCGCGGATCCTCGCCGACGAGGCCCGCCGGCTGCAGGAGGACGGCGTTGCGTACCTCCACCTCGACGCCCCCGTGTACACGCACTGGGGCGACGCGAGCCTGGGGGAGGGCTATCGCGCGCGAGGCTTCGACATGACCACGATGCTCGGGGATGCGATCGAGGCCGACAACGCGATCCTCGACGCGGTCGACGACGGTGTGCTCACCGGCGTCCACCTCTGCCGTGGCAACTCGATGGGGCGCTGGCTGGCTGAGGGCGGCTACGACGCGCTCGCCGAGCGCCTCTTCAACGGGTTGCGCTGTGACCGGCTGCTCCTCGAGTACGACAGTCCGCGCGCGGGGACGTTCGAGCCGCTGCGATTCGTGCCCAAGGACAAGGTCGTCGTGCTTGGGCTCGTGACGAACAAGCGCGGCGAGCTGGAGGCGCGCGACGAGCTGCTGCGCCGGATCGAGGAGGCGTCGGCGTACGTGCCGGTGGAGCGGCTCGCGCTGAGCCCGCAGTGCGGATTCGCGTCCTCCGGTCGCGGCAGCCCGATCACGGAGGACCAGCAATGGGCAAAGCTGGAGCTCGTCGCTTCGGTGGCCCGCGAGGTGTGGACGGATCGATGAGGCGAAGCAGCTGCTGAGTCAGCGGCGCCAGCTCTGGCTGATCGCGATCGTGCAGGTGCTGGCCATGTCGGTGTGGTTCTCGACGGCCGCGGTGGTGCCGTCGCTCGAGGACGAGTGGGGCATTTCGAGCGGCGCCGCCTCGTGGCTGACTACCTCGGTGCAACTCGGCTTCGTCGCGGGGGCGCTGGCGTCGGCGGTGCTGAACCTCGCCGATCGCGTTCGCTGCCGAACGCTGATCGCCTGGTCGGCGCTGCTGGCGGGAGCTGCCAACCTGTTCGTGGCGCTGGTGTCGGACGGGCTTGGCAGCGCGCTGCCGGCGCGGGTGGTCGCCGGCGTCGCGCTCGCCGGCGTGTACCCCGTCGGGGTGAAGCTGATCGCGTCGTGGTTCGATCGCGGCCGCGGCTTCGCCATCGGCGTCCTGGTCGGCGCGCTGACGCTTGGCAGCGCGGCGCCGCACCTGGTCGAGGGGGTCGGCTCGCTTCCGTGGCGGGGCGTGCTCGGGGTCACCAGCGGTTTGGCCTTCGCGGCCGCCGTGCTCGCACTCGCTCTGGGCGAGGGTCCGTTCGCGCGGCCGACGGGCCGCTTGCGACCGGCCTACGTCCTCACGATGGTCAAGGATCGCCACCAGCGGCTCGTCAACCTGGGCTACGGGGGGCACATGTGGGAGCTATACGCGCTCTGGACCTGGCTGCCCACCTACATCGCCGCGAGCCTGGCCGCCTGGGACGGGGGAGGTCCCACCCGCGCCGGGATCGGCGTGCTGGCGTTCGTCGTGATCGGGGTGGCCGGCGCCGCCGGGTGCGTGGTCGCGGGCTGGCGCGCGCACGGCAGCGGATCCGAGCGGGTCGCCCTCCACGCGCTGCTGGCCAGCGGTGTCTGTTGCCTGCTGAGCGCGGTCGTGTTCGGCGCGCACCCGGTGCTGCTCGTGTCGGTGCTCGCCGTCTGGGGGTTCGCCGTGATCGCCGACTCCGCGCAGTTCTCGGCGGCCCTGAGCAACGCCGCTGACCCCCGCTACGTCGGCACCGCGCTGACGGCGCAGATGGCGTTCGGCTTCCTCATCACAGTGCTCACGATCCGGCTCCTGCCCGCGGTAGCGGACGCCACGAGCTGGCAGTGGGCACTGATCGCGCTGGCGCCCGGACCGCTAGCCGGCGCGCTCGCGATGTACAAGCTCGTCCAACCCGCCTACAGGAGGATCGAAGCATGAATGCCTGGCCCCGCGGAGCACCCAAGCCCGGAGACCGCGCCGAGCGCATCCGCACCGTCTCAGTCGAGGACATCGAGCTGTTCACGCGGATCACGGGCGACCGCAACCCGCTGCACTACGACGAGGAGTTGGCCGAGGCGTCGCGGTTCGGCGGGATCATCGTGCAGGGCGGGGTCACCTCAGGGTTGCTCAACGCGGTGGTCGCCGAGGATCTGCCCGGCCCGGGCACGGTGTTCTTGAGCGCGGAGTGGCGCTTCCTGGCACCGGTCCGCCCGGGCGACGAGATCAAGGCGGAGGTCGAGCTGCTCGACGTACGCGAGGACAAGCCGATCACGAAGATGCGCACGACCATCACCCGCACCGCCGACGACGCGGTCGTCCTGGACGGAACGGCGGCGTGCTTCACCGATCCGGTCGTGTCGGCACGGGCCAAGCGCGACACTTGACGGCGTGACGACGGCGGCGCTCGACGAGTCGCGGCGCCAGCGCCGCGGGCAGATCTACGTTGCGCTCGCCGCCGTCGCCTGGTCCACCGCCGGCGTCCTCCAGCGCCAGCTCACGCTCGACACGCCCACGCAGGTCGTGGGGCGCGCCGCGTTCGCGATGGTCGCGCTGCTCGTGTACGTGGCTGTCGTTGAACGCGGCCGGGTGGTGGAGGCGTTCAGGTCCGTCGGGCTCGCCGGCCTCGCCGTGGCGCTGTGCGTCGCGACGGCATCGGGCAGCTTCATCGCGGCGCTGAACCAGACGAGCGTCGCCCGTGTCCTGTTCCTCATGGCGCTGTCTCCCGTGTTCGCCGCTCTGCTCGCCCGGGTCGCCCTCGGCGAGCCGATCACGCGGCGCACCGGCGCGGCCATGGCCCTCGCGCTTGCGGGGGTCGCCCTGATGTTGGGGGCGCCGGGGGAGAGCAGCCTGGCGGGTGACGGGCTAGCACTGCTCGTGGGGCTCTCCTTCGCGCTGATGCTCGTGATCACCCGCTGGCGGCGCGACGTGTCCATGACGCCGGCCACCTGTCTCTCGCAGGTGATCCTGCTGGTGGCGTTCATCCCCTTCGCCAGTCCCGGGGAGATCACCGGCGACGCCGTCGGCTGGCTGGCGCTGCTCGGCATCGGTCAGATCGGGCTCGGCTTCATGCTCCTGACGGTCGGAGCGCGCCTGATCCCCGCCGCGCAGGTCGCCCTCATCATCCTCCTCGAGGTGGTCCTGGGGCCGGTGTGGGTCTGGGCCGCCGTCGACGAGCGACCCAGCACGTTGACCTTCGCGGGCGGGGCGATCGTGATCGTCGCGATCGTCATCCAGACCCGCGGCGCGCCGGCCGCCGACCCGGACGCGGAGCCGATTGTGCCGCCGCCGCACTAGCGGCAGGGGGGTCGTAGACGGGTGACCGGTGGAAACTTCCGGATTACCCCGTAGAATCGCTGCGTGTTGCGGCTTGAACGCGTGGCATTCGGCGAGAACGGATCTCTCCCCGATGCCGGCGCCAACATCTTTACGACCCCTGAGTGGGTCGAGTTCGTAGCGGCGACGCAGAACGCCGAGCCGGTCGTCGCGCGCATCCTGAACGGTGACGAGCACGTCGGGTGGTTCACCGGCCTGATGGTGCGGCGCTTCGGCGTCCGCATCCTGGGGAGCCCCTTCGCGGGTTGGAGCACCGGCCCGATGGGCTTCGACCTGGCACCCGGCGTCTCGCGCTGCGAGGCGACGCGGGCACTCCTCCGGTTCGCCTTCAAGGACCTGCGCTGCCTCCACGTCGAGATGCTCGATCGGAACGTCGCGGACCAGGACCTCGAGGGGCTGGGCGGGCGCATCGCGACCTTCGGCACGTTCGACCTCGACCTCACCAAGGACGAGGACGCGCTCCTCAAGGGGTTGTCGAGCTCGTGTCGGCGTGCGCTGAAGAAGGCCACCCGGGAGGGCGTGCGCGTCGAGGAGGCCCACGGCGTCGAGTTCGCGGACGAGTACTACGACCAGCTGCTCGACGTCTTCAAGAAACAGGGACGCCGCCCGCCCTACGACGTCGAGCGGGTACGGCACCTGATCCGGTTCCTCGAGCCCACCGGCAACCTGCTCATGCTGCGTGCGGTGGGACCTGAGGGTGAGCGGATGGCGTCCGCCATCTTCCCGTTCCGCGACGGCTTCGCGTACTTCTGGGGCGGGGCCAGCTGGCGCCGCCACCAGATCCATCGCCCCAACGAGCCGATCTTCTGGCATGCGATTCGCCACTTCAAGGAGCTGGGGATCCCGATCCTGGACATGGGCGGCGGCGGCGACTTCAAGCGCAAGTTCGGGACGCAGGAGCGGCAGATCCCGATCATGCGCCGCTCGCGCGTGCCCGGCCTGGTTGCCCTGCGCGATGTCGCGGCGACGCTCTACCGGCGCAAGGCCACCGGCACGCTGACCAAGCGCGCGGTTCCGAAGCCGCCACGCGGCGGCGTGACCGCGGACCTGCGGCCGCCCGCGACCGGCCCCAAGGCGGCAATAGCCGGGCTGCGGAGCGCCGCGGGGCGCCGCTGGTCTGCCGTCCGGGCGCGTGTGGACTCGCAGCGTCAGCGGCTGCTGCCCGTCATCCTGCCCGTGACCGAGATCTTGGGGCCGGTCGGTACGGGCGGCATCGCCTAGGGCGACGCCCTATCGAGTTCGTCCGCAAGCCGCTTCGGGTGGGGCAAGGGTCTAGCCGCACGCTCGATCAGCGACTCGCCGTCCAGCTCCCCAAGCTGGTTGCCGTGCAGGCCCGCCTGATCGCGCGACTGCCGCCATCGTCGCGGCTGCGCCACGCGTGGCTGTGGCGAAACGCCCGGCTGGCCCTGGAGGCCTACAACCGCCGCGACCTGGATGCGGCCGCGATTGCGTTTCATCCCGACCTGGAGTACCACCCGTACCGCGAGTTCGTCGAGGCGGCGCTTGTGGAGCCTCGCTACTACGGTCCAGCGGGGTATCGCGCCTACATAGAGAGCACTTATGACGTCTGGGGCGCCGACGTCCGCCTGGAGCCGACCGAGTTGATCGACATGGGAGACCAGCTCGTTCTGCTCGCGAACATGCCGATGCGGGCACAGGCGAGCGGTGTGCCGCTGGCCGAGACGTACGGGACGGTCGCGACGCTGCGCGACGGGCTGGTCGTCCGCCAGCGCGACTTCCTGACCCACGCCGAGGCTCTCGAAGCCGCGGGGCTACCGAGCGGTTGATGACCACCACGCTTGCCATCGAAGCGTCCGGACTCGTCAAGGCCTTCGGCGCCACCAAGGCCGTCGACGGGGTGGACCTGGCGGTGCGCCGGGGCTCCGTGTACGGCGTGCTCGGCCCCAACGGCGCCGGCAAGACGACCACGATCCGCATGCTCGCCACGCTGCTGCGCCCCGACTCCGGCTCCGCCACCGTGCTCGGCCACGACATCGTCGCCGAGGCCGACGCCGTCCGCGGCGGGGTCAGCCTGACTGGTCAGCTCGCCTCGGTCGACGAGGACCTGACCGGCCGCGAGAACCTCGTCCTGCTCGCCCGGCTGCTCGGCTTCGATCGCGCCCGGGCCAAGCTGCGCGCCATCGAGCTGCTCGAAGCGTTCCAGCTCGAGGACGCCGCAGGCCGACTGGTCAAGAACTACTCCGGCGGCATGCGCCGCCGGCTCGACATCGCCGCCAGCCTGGTCGTGACCCCGGAGCTGATGTTCCTCGACGAGCCCACCACCGGTCTCGACCCACGGTCGCGCAACCAGGTCTGGGACATCGTTCGCGCGCTGCGTGCCGAGGGCACCACGATCCTGCTCTGCACGCAGTACCTCGACGAGGCCGACCAGCTCGCCGACGGCATCGCCGTCATCGACCACGGCAGGGTGATCGCCGAGGGCACGCCGGGCCAGCTCAAGGCGTCCGTCGGCTCCGCCTCGCTGCACGTGCGCCTGCTCGACCCCGACCAGCGTCCGGAGGCGGAACGCTTGCTGGCGCAGGCGCTCGACAGCGTCCACCTGGAGCCCGACCCCGCGGCGCTGTCGGCGTCGTGCGCGGACGGCGATCGCGCCGCCCAGGCAGTTGCGGAGCTGTCCCGCGCCGGCGTGCGCGTTGCTGACTTCTCGCTCGGGCAGCCGAGCCTCGACGAGGTCTTCCTCGCCCTCACCGGGCACCCCGCGGAGGACACGACCGACGGTGAGGCGGGGGCGCCATGAGCGTCGACCCGGGCACGGAGACACGGCCCACGCGCACCGCCGAGGAGGCGGTGCGCCAGGCGCTCTCCTCGAGCGTCCGGCCGCGACGCCCGGGTGCCGTGTCCACGTCTGTCACGTTCGGCTGGCGCGCGGTGCTCAAGGTCAAGCACGTGCCCGAGCAGCTGATCGACGTGACGCTCACGCCCGTGCTGTTCACGCTGATGTTCACCTACATCTTCGGCGGCGCGATCGCCGGCTCGACCAGCGAATACCTCGAGTTCATCCTGCCGGGCATCCTCGTGCAGACGACGCTGTTCACGACCGTCTACTCCGGCGTCGCCCTCAACACAGACGTGACGAAGGGCGTGGTCGACCGCTTTCGCTCGCTGCCGATTTGGCGCCCGGCGCCGCTCGTCGGCGCGATGTTGGGCGACAGCGTGCGCTACTTCCTCGCCGCCACGGTCGTGATGGTGGTGGGCTTCATCCTCGGCTTCCGGCCCGATGCAGGGCTCGACGGCGTGCTGGCGGCGATGCTGCTCGTGGTGGTGTTCTCGCTAGGCCTCGCCTGGGTGATGACGACCGTCGGGCTGCTGATGCGCGCGCCCAATGCGGTCATGAACGCCGGCTTCATGGCGCTGTTCCCACTCACGTTCCTCAGCAACACGTTCGTCGAGCCCGACACCTTGCCGAGCGGCCTCGAGGCGGTCGTCAATGCGAACCCGATCTCGGTCCTGGTCACGGCCTCGCGCGGGCTGATGGGCGGAACCGCGGACGTCAGCGACATCATGATCGTGCTCGGTACCGCAGCGGCGCTGACGCTCGTCTTCGCGCCGCTCACGGTGCGGCTGTACCGCAACAGCCGCTGATTCCGTCCGGTCGCGCGGTCACCTTCGCTGGCACGGTGTCCGTGCTCTTCCACCTGCCCGCGAGCGTGCACTACCACGCCGAGCGCCACGTCTGGGCCCGCCCCGAAGAGGACGGGTTCGTGACCGTGGGCGTCGCCGCGCCGCTGCGCGAGGTGCTCTGGCACGCCCCGGACGTCGAGTTCTGGGCGGTCGATCGCGTTGAGGTCGGCAGCCCGATCGCTACGGCCCGGGCGCGTCACGGGCGCCGGATCGCGATCGCGTCGCCGGTGGCCGGCACCGTCGTCGAGGTGAACGAACTGCTCGAGGTCGCTCCGCATGCGCTGGTCTTCCAGCCGTACATCCGTGGCTGGGTCGCGCGCGTGTATGCGGACAACTGGGAGCGCGACTCGGTCGGGCTGCTGAGCGGGTCCGCGGGTGTCGCCGAATATCGCGACCGCCTCGAGCGCACGCTCGCTCGCGGGCGGCCCGACGCCTTCGCCGGCGCACTGCTCTAGTAGTTGCCGGAGATCCGGTCCCAGGCCTGCCGCAGCTTGCGCTCGAGCTCGCTCTCCGTCACGTCGTCCGGGCTCGCGGACAGCGCCGCCGGGTTGGGGCCGGGAGTGGGGAGGTTGGTCGCCGCCTCCGAGTCGAGCTTGAGGACCACGCCGCGCTCGTGGATCTCGTCCACCTCCGGCGCGTCGACGAAGCGATGCCCCCCGGGGAGCGGGCTGGCGTCTAACACGATGCCGTCGAAGATGTCCTTCTCGGGCTCGGCGAGCACGTGCTCGACCTTGCCGAGCCGCCGGCCGTCGCTGGAGTAGACGTCCACGCCGGGCGACAGCGTGAGGTAGGAGCCGGGCGGGCCGAGATCCATGGCGCGCAGCGTACTCCGCCGCCAGGCGGGTATGCGGCTGCCATGCGTGCGATCACCGTCGTCCCCCGCCGCCCCGGCAGCGCCGAGCTGTCAGAGGTCGAGGAACCCGAGCCGGGGCCGGGCGAGCTGCTCGTCGAGGTCGTCTTGCTGGGCGTCTGCGGGACCGATCGCGAGATCGTCGAGGGCGTGCACGGGGAGTCGCCCGAGGGGCGCGAGCGGATGATCCTCGGCCACGAGCTCCTGGGTCGAGTGCTCGAATGCCCGGAGGGGAGCCCGATCGCGCCGGGCGAGCTGGTTGCCGGCATCGTGCGCCGGCCGGATCCCGTGCCGTGTCCGTGCTGCGCCCGCGGGGAGTGGGATATGTGCCGCAACGGCCTCTACACCGAGCGCGGCATCAAGGGGCGCGACGGCTACGGCGCCGAGCGCGTGACGCTCGAGGCCGACTTCGCGGTGCCGATCAGCCCCGCGCTGGGCGACCTGGGAGTGCTGACCGAGCCCGCCAGCGTGCTCGCCAAGGCATGGGATCAGATCGACCGCATTCGCGCGCGCGCGTGCGAGGCCCACGAGCGCGTGCTGGTCACCGGCGCCGGGCCGATCGGGCTGCTGGCAGCCCTGATGGGCGTCCAGCGCGGCTTCGAGGTCCATCTGCTCGACCGCGCCGAGACCGGCATCAAGCCGGAGCTGGCCGCCGGCCTGGGCGCGAGCTACCACACCGACCCGATCACGCAGGTCTCGGAGCGGCTCGCGCCGGACATCGTGATCGAGTGCACCGGAGTGGGCGAGCTGGTCGTCGGCGCGATGCGCCACACCGCGCCGGGAGCGGTCGTGTGCCTGACCGGCGTGGCGCCCAGCCGCAGGCTCAGCATCGACGTGGGCGCGCTCAACAACGAGCTCGTGCTCGAGAACGACGTGGTATTCGGCTCGGTGAACGCGAATCGCCGCCACTTCGAGCAGGCCGCGGAGGCCCTCGGGAGCGCCGACCCCGCGTGGCTGGGACGCCTGATCACGCGCCGGGTCACGTTCCAGCACTGGCAGGAGGCGCTCGAGAAGGGCGACGACGACGTGAAGGTGGTCGTGGACTTCGACCGCTGAGCGCCTTCACAGGTAGCCTCTAAATCGATGCCAACCTCCCTCGTTACAGGCGGAGCGGGCTTTCTCGGCTCCCATCTCTGCGACTACCTGCTCGGCCGTGGCCACCGCGTGATCTGCGTGGACAACCTGGAGACGGGCTCGCTGGAGAACATCAGGCACCTCAAGAACGGTGTGGACTTCCGCTTCGAGATGTTCGACATCACGAGCCACTACGAGCTCGACGAGCCGGTGAACTTCGTCTACCACATGGCATCGCCGGCGAGCCCGATCGACTACGCGCGCTTGCCGCTGCACACGCTGAAGGTCGGCGCGTACGGCACGCACAACACGCTCGGGCTGGCGAAGAGCCACCGTGCCCGGTTCCTGCTGGCATCGACCAGCGAGGTCTACGGCGACCCGCTCGTGCACCCGCAGCCCGAGTCCTACTGGGGCAACGTCAACCCGATCGGCCCGCGCGGCGTCTACGACGAGGCCAAGCGCTACGCCGAGGCGCTGACGATGGCCTACCTGCGCCAGCAGGGCGTGGACACGGCGATCGCCCGGATCTTCAACACCTCCGGCCCGCGCATGCGGCCGCACGACGGGCGCGCCATCCCCACCTTCCTGCGCCAGGCCATGACGGACAAGCCGCTCACGGTCTTCGGCGACGGCAGCCAGACGCGCAGCTTCTGCTACGTGGACGACCTGATCCGCGGGCTCGTGCTGCTGGCCGAGTCCGATATCCACGAGCCGGTGAACCTCGGCAACCCGAACGAGATGAGCCTGCTGGAGCTGGCCAAGGTGATCATCGAGCTGACCGAGTCGCGCTCCGAGATCGTGTTCGAGGCGCTGCCGATCGACGACCCGCAGGTGCGCCAGCCGGACATCACGCGCGCCAAGCAGCTGCTCGACTGGGAGCCGCAGGTCGACATCCGCGAGGGCTTGAGGTTCACGATCGAGCACTACGCCAAAGTGATCGGCGCCCCCGCTTCGCGATGAGCAGTCCCGAGGCCAAGAACCTCGAAGCGATCTCCAAGGCGATCGACCAGCACAACCAGGGCTGCGAGTGGCCCGCAGTGGCCGTTGAGCTCAACCCGTTCGAGATGGAGCGGCTCGGCTGGGAGTCGATCCGCGGCCTGCCGATCCGGGGCAACCCCGAGCTCGGCACCGGGCGCTTCCGCGTCGTCTGCGCCCGCGAGGAGGGCGAGCCCGCCGAGGCTGTCGAGGCGGTAGCCGAGCAGACGGTCCCCGCCGAGCCGATCAAGGTCGGCTAGCGCCCCAGCACGGCGCGCTGCGCCGGTTTGCGGTACCCGCCCACCGGTGCTCTACTGGATTGGGTGCGGATTTGCGCTATTTGCGGTACCCCTGACTAGTCTCCGGACGGCGCCCCGCGTGTGAAAGGCATTCGCATCTTCGCTTCGCGCCTCGGTCTGTTCAGCATCATCTCCTTGGTTCTCGTTGCGCTCGGCGGGACGGTGCTCGCGGACGCCCAGACGCCCTCACCGAAACCCACGCCGACGGCCGAGCACCTGCTGCTGGTGCCCGACGAAGCCGCCGTCGCTCAGACCGACGCCCGGGTTCTGGCCCGCTACGACTCCTTCGCCCTCGTCGAGGCCGCGGGCGGCGACGAGCAGCGCTTGCGCGCGGCGGGGGCCCAGCGGCGCGACGACATGCGCGAGGTAGTGACCGCGGCCGGCGCCCTCGATCCCGTGACCGACCGCGCCTCGCTGGCCGGTAAGCAAGCGCCCGACCGCGACGAGGTACTGGCGCTGGTTCAGTTCATCGGCCCGCCGAAGGACGCCTGGCTCGAACGCCTGCGCGCCACCGGCGCGCGGATCGTGACCTACCAGGCCGAGAACGCATACGTCGTGCACGCGTCGGGTGACGCGGTGGAGCGCCTGGCGGGGCTGGTCGGCGCGGATCCCGCGGTGCGCGCCGTGGTGCCGCTCGGGGTGGCGGACAAGGTGGAGGGCCCGGCCGACGCGCCCGGCCGGTACGCGGTCTCGACCGTCGCCGGGCCGGCGGGCGCCGACGCGCGCGACGCGGCCGCCGACGCCGGCTCGCCGGTGAGCGGGGCTTCCACGGTCGGGGAGTTGCGCACCCAGTACCTCGAGCTGACGGCCGCCGACGTGGCCGAGCTGGCGGGCGACCCGGCGGTGGTGGCGATCGAACCGGATCCCCTACCGACCCCCAACGACGAGCGCACGGCCCAGATCGTGGCGGGCAACCTTGCACCGCCGGCCTTCACCGCGCCCAGCGGGCCGGGCTACCTGCCCTGGCACGACGCGCAGTTCCCGGGCGGGTACGACGTCACGATCGACGTCACCGACACCGGCCTCGACGACGGCACGCTCGCCCCCGAGCATCCCGACTTCCACGAGCTCGGATCGGGCGCGAGTCCCGGCCGCGTCGTGTATCAGGCGGACTACACGTCGCCTCCGCCGGGCGGCGTCGATCTCGACACCGACGCGCGCGACTGCAGTGGCCACGGCACCAACGTCGCGTCGATCGCGGCCGGTTACAACGACGGGACCGGGCCGCAGAACCAGGACACGGGCGGGTTCAACCACGGACTGGGTGTCGCCCCGCTGGCGCAGATCGGCGTGTCGAAGGTGTTCCAGGGTTGCAGCACCTACGACGGACCGGACCTCGGCTCGGCCCCGGACCACGCGTTCGCCCCGGACACGAGCATCAGCGCGATCGCGTCGAACGCGTACGACGGTGGAGCCCGTATCTCGAACAACTCGTGGGGCGCCGGCGGCGCCACAGGCTGGGGCGAGTACACCGCGCGCACGCGCGAGTTCGACGGGCTCGTGCGCGACGCCCAGTCGGGGACCCCCGGCAACCAGGAGCTGGTCGAGGTGCTCTCCGCGGGCAACGACGGCGCGGTCGGCACCGCGACGATCCACACCGAGGGCAGCGCCAAGAACGTGATCACCGTCGGGGCGTCCGAGAGCGTGCGCGCAACCGGCGAAGACGGCTGCGGGACCGTAGACGCGAGCGCCGACAACGCGCGCCAGGTGGCCGGCTTCTCCAGCCGCGGGCCCACGGACGACGGCCGGCTCAAGCCCGACCTGGTGGCGCCGGGCACGCACGTGACGGGTGCCCGTCCGCTCGACGACAGCTCCTACAACGGCAGCGGCACCTGCAACCCGGTCTTCGCCGGGACGCTCGGCTACTCGCTCGTGTCCGGTTCCTCGCAGGCCGCGCCTCAGGTCTCAGGCGCCGCGGCGCTGGTTCGAGCCTGGTACGAGGACAACGAGGGGGTGCCGCCCTCGCCTGCCCTGACCAAGGCGCTGCTGATCAACGCGGCCAGCGATCTGGGCGGCGGGCCCGGCAACGACCAGGGCTTCGGAAGAGTGGACCTCGGCGCCGTGTTCGACTCGACCGCGCGCGAGCTCTACGACCAACAGCCGGTCGACCTGCTCGACGACGTCGGCGCCACGGTGGTGCGGGCCTACGACGTGCAGGCCACCTCGCAGCCGGTGCGCGTGACGCTGGTCTGGACCGACCCGCCCGGGTCGGTGGTCGGGAACGCCTTCGTCAACGACCTGGACCTCGAGGTCGCCGAGGCGGGGGAGACCTATCGGGGGAATGTGTTCGCAGGCAGCCTCTCCCGTCCGGGGGGCGCCGCCGATCACCGCAACAACGTCGAGAGCGTCGTGCTGCCCGCCGGCACGGCCGGGCGGTTCTCGGTGACGGTGAGGGCGACCACGCTCGCGCAGGATGGGCGGCCGGGGCTGGGCGACCTCACCGACCAGGACTTCGCGCTCGTGGTCTCCAACGCGGTCGAGCAGCCGGCGCCGGTGCTGGTGCACGACGCGACCACGATCGACGGCGGCGACGGCGACGGCGTGCTCGAGTCCGACGAGCAGGTCGAGGTCTCCGAGCAGGTCCGCAACGCCGGGAACGCCGACGCCACGGGGTTCTCGGCGACGCTAACCGGTCCATCCACGCTCGCGATCGCGCAGGGCACCTCCGCCTATCCGACCGTCCCCGAGGACGACGGGGTGGCCGAGAACACGACCAGCTTCGGGGTGCGCTTGGCGAACGCGGCGTCCTGTGGCCAGGACGTGCCGACGACCCTGACGATGACCGCGGGCGCCGAGACACAGGCGATCCCGGTGGTGATGCCCACCGGCGCAACCGCGGCGGCGGCGCAGACCGCGGCATCCGGCGCGCAGCGGGCCATACCCGACAACTCCGCGACCGGAGTCAGCACGTCGGTGTTCGTGGGGGAGCGCGGGCGCATCAAGGACCTCGACGTTGCCGTGGGCTGGATCGACCACCCGTGGGTGGGCGACCTCGTGATCGACGTCACCGGGCCCGACGGCACCACGGTGAGGCTCGCGGACCGGCCCGGCGGGCCCGACAACAGCGGTGACGACATGGTGGGCACCGTCTTCGACGACGAGGCCGGCCCGCGCATCGGCGACGTGGGGACCTCCGCGCCCTACACAGGCAGCTTCAGGCCGCAGAACGATCAGCTGTCGCGCTTCGACGGCAAGAGCCGACGCGGCACGTGGACGCTCACGGTGCGCGACCTCTTCTCGAAGGATCAGGGCACCCTCCAGGGATGGAGCGTGGCGAGCCGGAAGGCGGTGTGCAACGTCGACACGAGCCCGCCCGACACGCAGATCACCGCTGGTCCCGCCGACCCGACGACCTCCACCTTGGCCAGCTTCTCGTTCGCTTCCAACGACGCCGGCGCGAGCTTCGAATGCCGCCTCGATGGGGCCGCCTACGGGCCCTGCCCCGGCTCGGCGAGCTTCAGCGGCCTCGCTGTCGGCGCGCACACCGTGAACGCGCGCGCCATCGACGGCTCCGACAACGAGGACCCCACGCCCGCCTCATACGCATGGACCATCAACGCTTCGCCGGGCGACCCGCCCGTGACGCCGGCAACGAGCTTCGTGCTGGCGCCGGTGGAGGAACGCACCGCCGAGGCGCTGGCGGGCCGCTACCGGGTGATCGCCGCCTGCGCAACGGCCTGCCGTGCCGGCGCGCGCCTCACGGTGTCCGCGCGGACGGCACGCCGCCTCGGGCTCGGACGACGATCCGTCGAGCTGGGCAGCGGCGCCAAGCGGCGAGCGTCGGCGGGCACCGCCACCGTCGGCGTGCGGCTCACCCGGCGCGCCAAGGCCGCGCTGCGGCGCCAGCCGGCGACCAGCGCGAGGCTGCGGGTGACGCTGACCGAGGGCAACGCCAAGCTGACGGTCGAGCGCAACATCACGCTGCGCCGAGGGGCCGGACTGCGGCGGATCGCGAGTCGGGGGCTGAAGCTCTGGGCCGCGTGCGCCCGCAGGTGCCCGCTCAGCGGGAAGCTCAGCCTCAGCGCCGCGGAGGCGCGCCGCCTGGGGCTCGAGCCCGGACGCGCACGACGGCTCGAGGTCGCGGCGGGAAGCACCACCTCAACGCGGACACCGCGGGTCCTGACGCTAAGGGTGCGCCGCAGCGCGCACAGGGCGTTCCAGCGTGCGCGCCGGGTGGGCGCCCTGCTCGAAGCGGTCGCCGGGACCGCGCCGGACCCGCTCCGCACCGCGCGACTGGCCAAGACCCTGCGCCGCTGACCCATCCCGCTGGCGCCCGACCCGCTGCTAGATTCCGGGAGCCGACCGGGCGACCGGCGGTACGCATGGTGGGCGTAGCTCAGCAGGTAGAGCTCCTGGTTGTGGTCCAGGCGGTCGCGGGTTCGAGTCCCGTCGCTCACCCTCCACGAAGCCCCTGCTAACGCGGGGGTTTCGCGGTTCACGGGGCGTTCGCCGCCGTTCCGCGGGGACAGAACGGGGACAGATCCGTAACACGGCCGGTGCCCAGACTTGTGGGCATGAGTACGCAGACGCCGACCCGAGACGCCGTGGTTCTCCTCACGCCCGCAGACGCCGCGTCGCTGGCCAGGGTGTCGCGGGACACCATCTACCGCGAAATCGAGCGGGGCACGCTGCCGGCGCTGCACGTCGGTCGGCTGGTGCGCATCGACCCCGACGACTTTCGGCACTACTTGGCCCGGGAGCGGGCCGCATGAACCTTGATCTTGCCAATGGGGGTTGGCGAGGAGCACGAGCGCGGGCGCGAGGGGCTGTTCCTCCTGCCCTGGCGCGCCCGTTGCTCGGCCACAAGACCTTTCGTCCCGGCACCGCTGCGGGGCGAGAGACGGCGGTAGGCGGGGCGTACCTCCGACCTGACAGCGGGATATGCGCCCCCGCCGCCGCCGAACACTTCGATGATTGTCTAAACGAGGAAGACCCGAATGACCACCAAGACCAAGCCTAGCGCCACCGACGAGCTCCAGCAGCTACGCCAACTGTGGGCGGACGCCAAGGCCGCCGCGGACGACCTCGGGCGCGACTTCACGACCAGGCGCAACCAGGCCCAGGATCTGGCTGAGGATCGCCAACACCACATCCGCCGCGAACCCGGCCTCGTCGACCACGTCGGAGCCCCGGTCGATGCCGGCAACGAGATCGCCAAGATCGACGCCGAACTCGAGAAGGTCGGTGACCTCGTCGATCTCCACGCCCGTTTCGATCACGCCCGCGCCCTCGAGGCGCGGGCGAAGGAGAAGGTCGACGCCTACATCGAGGCGCACTACTCCCAGCTCGTCGACGATCTGCGCCCCCGTGCCGAGACGGCGGCCGTGTCGGTGCGTACCAAGGCGGACGAACTGCTCGACGAGGTCGGCCGCTACCTGGCCGTCCATGGCGAGGCAGTCGCGCTGACGGTCCCGCTGCGGACCATCGACGGCCGCAACGTCCCCGGCGTCAACATCGCGTCGGAGCTGCGGCGCATCCTCGAGCCGCTCGAGCTGCCGGTGCCGCTCCCCGATCCGAACAGGCGCTACGCATGAACAACGAGGCGCTGATGCGGGCCTTGACGGGCCAGCCCGACCCCGAGCAGCAGGAACACCGCGAGGCAGGAGATGCAGAATCTCCATCTCCTCCCAGCTTCGACGGTGGCGCCCGGGAGCCCGCACCCCCGCCCTCCGATCCCGAAGGCGACCATGCCGCCCTGATGGCCGAGCTGCTCCGCGCCCCCACCAGCGGCGGAGGTCAGTGGTGAGGCAATGAACGGCAGGTGGGCGGCGTGACAGGACTGGGGTCCGCACGCATCTTGAGAGCCGCCCCTTCGGTGCGTCCCCTGCCTCGGGTCCTGCACGTCCGGTGCGGCTCTCTGTTCGCCGGTACCCGACCGCGGTGCCGCTACCCAGACGTCGCGCGGATCGCTGCCGTGCTACTCCGACAGCCCCACGGCCTCGAGGGCCTCGGCCGGGTCCATGTAGACGTGCCAGGCGATGATCCGTCCGCCTTTGAGCGTGAACACGTGGGCGACGGTCCTGGCGATCCTCACGCCGCCCTCCTTGCCGATCCCGCGAAACTCCACCGTAGCCACAACCTGGTCGCCGGTGTCCACGAGGCGCTTGGGGACGAAGTGGGCCTCGCTGAAGACCTCGAAGACCTCTCGCGTCGCCCGTCCCAAGCCGCCGTAGCCGTGGAAAGCGCCCTGGGTCCCGAGAATCGACTCGCTCTGGTGCATCTCAACGGCCGGGTCGAAGAAGGCCAACTGCTCGGGGCTGGCCAGTCGCTCCGGCTTGGCGAGGAACTCGTCGTACAGCCGAGCGATGATCTCCACGTTCTCCTTCGACATCGCCTAGTCCGACAGCCCCACGGCTTCGAGGGCACGTTCCCGGTCCCAGTAGGCGACGAGCCTGGTCACCTTGCCCTCACGGATGTGGAAGACGTTTGCGCCGCGAGTGTGAAGCTCCCCCAGCTCGAATCCACTTGCCTTTCCGCGTCCGCTGTTGCGCATCAGCACCAAAACTCGCTCGTCGTGAATCGGGAGGTATCGCTCGACCTTCACGTCGAGGCCGTCGAAGGCACTCAAGGCTTCGCGCCACGCGGCCGTCATCGCGGCGACTCCGACCCAGGTGCCGGGCGTGGGACCGTCGGCGAGTACGAACTCGATCTCTGGGTGCGCCCACTCGGAGGCGCTGAAGTCGCCGCTCTCCCATGGAGTGCAGATCGCCCTCACCAGCTCCACGTTCTCCTGCGACATCGCCCGCCCAGTATCCCGGGTTGCCCTGCGCCGGGCCGGGGCGGAGGCGATCGCGCCCCAGTGGTCCTATTCCTGCTGTTCGCCGAGCTGCTCGAATCCCGTCATGTCGGTTCGGGAGGCGGCGAGCAGGAAGATCTCGACCGAGATGTCCTGCTCGAGGTTGGTCTCGCTCAAAAACGCCCGCACCTTACGCCCGGTGCCCTGCTCGACAATCGCGGTGAACTGCTCCTCCATGACTCGCTGGAAGCGTCGGCGAATGTCCTGGAGCCGTCCGCCTCACCCCGCGCGATCAACGTCTTCTCCGCCGGCGTGAACGTCTCCTCGAGCACGACCGCTACGAAGTCGTCCTGGGCATAGACCTTCGCCCTGGTAGGACCGCGTCCGTAGTAGTCCGCGTGAAGCCGGACCATCTCGTTGGCGATCTCTTCCCGAGCCTTCCCATCGACCGTCACGACGTCCCCCTCTCTCGCGTCCAGTGGTTCACGGGCCCGGGAAGTCTTCCAAGCAGCCGTCCAGACGACAAGCCTGTGGCCGCAGCTCGTGTCTCACTTAGGCGCCGTGAATCACTTAGATCCCAGCCTCGATCCCGCCGGCGGACCCCGTCGGCGGCTGCTCTAACCCAGGGGGAGGCCCCCTACTCGGAGCAGCCGGCGACCGCCGAGGAGGGTGTCTCCGGGAACGTGCATTGCCCAACAACGGTTTTTTCGGGGTGATATGAGGCCGCCTGAGCGTCTTGGACCCTCGGGGCGGGCGTTGTGGCGCTCGGTTGTGAAGGGTCTCCCGGAGGGGTTCGAGTTCGACGAGCGGGAGCTCGCGATTCTGGGGTTGGCTGGCCGGCAGGCCGATGACGTGGCCGCGCTGGAGGGGATCATGAAGCGGGACAGCAGGATGGTCGCGGGCTCGAAGGGCCAGCCGAGGCTTCACCCCGCGGTGGTCGAGGTGAGACAGGGCCGGCTGGCGATTAGCCGGATGCTGGGAGAGCTGGAGTTGCCTGATGCGGAGGAGCAGCCGCGATCGGCCACGTCGAGGCGCGCCGGGCGCGCGGCACGGGCGCGGTATGACCGTGTGGCGTCGCTGGAGGCGCGCCGCGCGCTGTTTGGAGAGGGTCGCGGTGGCGCGGCGTAAACCGGGGGCTCGGACGCTGACCGTCGAGGCCTCAGACCCGGTCCTGGAGTTCCGCTCGCTGGCGTCGATGCTGATGGCGACCGAGCGCGGCTCGGCGGGTGAGGCGTTGTCGAACCAGATCCTGGCCGAGGCGGGACGGATCGGGCGCCGCTCTCTCACCGATAGGGAGGCGGTTCGGGAGCTGCGCGCGTTCGTCGGGTCGATGGGGTTGGGCGAGGCGGCCGACCGCCGTCTCGCCTATCTGCGGGGTGTGCGCGAGCGCAATGCCGTCCTTGGCGACGGGGGACACCATGGTTAGGGTCGCGCCGTGCGATCCGACCGAGGCACGGCAAGGGGGATTGCGGTTGCTGCCACTATCGCCGGCGCTTCCAGTGCCTTCGCCAGCGGCAACGTGGGCCTAGGCACCGTGTTTGTGTGCATCGGGTTGTTGGCGATCGTGGCGACCTTCGCGAATCGGCTACCCGTCGTGCATAGGCTGCCGGCGATCGGTGCTCCCAAGCCGCCCGAGATCAGGTTCCACCTTGAGGAGGAGGTCGAGCCGATGGTGCTGGAGATGGGCCCGGAGGGCGCGGCGGATGCGATTCTTTGCGCGGCGGCCCAGGAAGGCCGAAGCGATGAGATCACGCGGGTCCTACTGAACGCCTACGTGGTCGGGTCGACGGAGATTTTTCGATGCGACCAGGACGGCGATCCGTTTGGCGACGGCCACCGGCTTCGGGGGCCCGATGCGCCGTACTGGGCGGTGGGGGACGTGACCATCCCGATAGGCGCTCAACTCTTCTTCTTCAGGGTCACGATCCCCGAGCCGGGCCGATACGAGGTAGTCGTGAGCCTCCAGTCGCCCGAGTTCCACGACAGGGGCGATCACTTCTATCGGGAAGCGCTGGTCGCTCGACGCTCCCGATGATGCCCGGCGACCTCCCGCTCGACGCCGTGCCAGGTACGGTGCCCGGAGGGACCTTGCACGAGGTTGTCGGCGCGCAAGTCTCTGGCGAGAGCTACCTGACCTGCGACGACCGCTCTGCACAGCCGCGAGCCCCAAGTTCAAGAACGAGATGGGCGGCGTCCTCCCCGACGGCTGGGCGAGTCGAACCGGTTCCGCGAGAAGCCGGGCGACCCGCAGGGGCACCTCTGTCCCGATCATGCTTCCCTGGCCTAAGGCGAGCTAGCAGTGGGTGGTTAGTTACCCGCCTGCCTCTCCAGGAGCGTTTCCGGGTTTCCGTCACACGTCTCCTGCCAGTCGGCAAGTTCGTCCTGACTGCGAGCTCGGGGACTCCGTCAGGAGCAGGTCCTGGCGCAGCGTAGATTCGCTTCAAGCTGGGGCTGTACGCATCGAGAACCGCGATCCTTTCGGAGCACGACGGCGCCTCGTCGGACAACGAGTCGATCGCCGGGGGTATCGCAGCCGCAGCACAAATGGAGAATCCGGAGATGAGGGCGAGAAGCAGCGCCAGCCGGGCCGCTTGAACCCTAGGAGACATCTTGAGGACGGCCCGTCCCCGGCGGGGCAGAACCGCCTACAACCTCGTGCGCCATCCGGGTCGTCTCGGGTAGCACCGGAGCAATTGCACTCGCTTCACGCCGAGCACCCATCGCCACTAGCTGCCAATAGCGTCTGCGCATCAGCTGGAGGGCCTTGATCGCCTCGTCCTCGAGTGCTTCGGGTGCGTTGTCACCCGCTTCGCGTACCTCAAATGAAGGGGGAACGCGTAGTCCGCGACGGACTAGGACAAGGTCCTCAAGGCGTGCCTGGGCGCATTGGACGTCGAATACCAAGTCGACGATCGCGGCGCGCCGTAAGCGAATTGTTGTAACGATCCCTCCCGCCGCGATCGGCACGATCAATAGCCCAACCAGACTGGACCTATCGCACCAGCCGGCTGCCCGCCACGTGGAGGCGCGTCACGCGCGACGACCGCCTTGAAGTGCGTCTCGATGCCACGTCATTCCGCGGGCAGGCGATAGCTCACTGGCGCAGCTTTGAGGACTACCTGCCTCTCGCCGAGATCGCCGCCGGTGCGGCTCAGCGCCCGACCTAAGCCTTAGTCACGACCAGCCCTTTCCGCCGAGACCGGCGTCGAACCCCTCGCCGAAGTCGGGGTCGTCGATGTCTCCTGGCCGGGCGCCGCCGAGGCGGCCTCACAGACGCGTCGGCACAGGAACGCGGCTGCGTTGCATGGAAGCGCAACCTTTCGCGGGATACTGGGCGGGCGATGTCGGAGGAGAACGTTGAGATCGTTCGCAGGCTCTACGAGCGGTGGGCTAGTGGCGACCTCTCGGGGGATTGCTTCGACCCCGAGGTCGAGTTTGCGCGGATCGGCGCACAAACCCCTGACATGGAGGGGCGGTGGTTCGGTCTCGACGAGATGTCGACCGCGATTCGCGAGTATCTCCGGCCGTTGTCCGACCTGCGCATCGAAGCCGAGCGCATCATCGACCTGAGCGGGGACCGGGTGCTGGTGCTCTCGCGGCAAACTGCGCGTGGCAAGCTGAGCGGCGTGCCCATCGAACACGAACTCGGAGAGCTGTTCACACTGCGCGACGGCAAGATCGTGCGCTACGAGACCTACTGGGACCGTGCCGGTGCCCTCGAAGCCGTGGGGCTGTCGGAGTAAGGCGATGTCGCAGGAGAACGTGGAGATCGTTCGGCGCGTGTCGGACGCCTACAACCGCCGCGACGTGGGAGCGATGCTCGACGAACTCCACCCCGGGATCGAGTGGCACCCGTGGGTGCAGATTCAGTTCGGCGGGGGAGCCACCGTGTACCGGGGGCATCAAGGCGTCCGCCAGGGAATCCGAGAACTTGAAGAAGCCTTCTCTGAGATCCAGGCAGAGCAAGAAGAGATCCGGGGCCTTGGCGAGCGAGTTGTCGCGATCGGTCACCTCCGGGGACGCGGCACCGAGAGCGGGGCCATAACCGAATCGGCGGTCGCTTGGATCGTCGAGTTCAAGAGTGGCAAGGTGATTCGGGTCCGCGAGTATCTCGATCCGAAGAAAGCCCTCGAAGCCGTGGGGCTGTCCGAGTAGCTGCCCAGCCGGGTTTCGAAACCCCCGTGGCTCCTGCTTCCACTGGCTCCGCTTGGCCATCAGCGCAGCCGCATCCGCTCGAGCTCGCCTACCGGCTCCGCTCGATCGAGAGGCCCTGCTGTTGCTGACCCGGGACGGTTGCCTAATCCAGGAGCCGAACCGCGGCTTCGCGCATCTCGACGCGACCGGCTTCTGGGATCGCGGCCAAGCCGGCGGGTAGGTGGTGACCGCGAGCGCTGACGCGGCTCTACTTGACGAAGTTTCGAGGGGCTCGGGCAATCCCCTGATCGTCATCCGCCAGTGTGCCGTGGCGTGGCAGGAAGTTGCACCGTGACGCGGAGCCCGCCAGCGGCCCGGGGGGTGAGGGTGAGGGTTCCATCGTGTGCTTGGGTGATGCTCTTGACGATTGCCAGGCCGAGGCCGACACCTGCGTGGTCGGTGCGTATGCGCTTCGGTGCCGCGCTGAAACGGCTCGCCAAGCGTGGCGACTAACTGTGGGGTGAGCTTCTCGCCGGTGTTCTCGACGGTGAGCACCGCGCTCTTGGGGTGAACGCTGGTCGTGACCCAAACGGTGCCCTGTTCAGGCAGGTTGTGGACGATCGCGTTGTGCACGAGGTTCGTCGTCAACTGCAGCAGGAGCGCGCGTGAGCCGAGGGTGGGGGTCATTTCGCCGGAGGTCTCCATGGTGATGCCGCGTTCTTCTGCGAGAGGGAGCAGCGTTTCAGTGGCTTCCTCGGCCATGAGGGACAGGTCGACGTGATCTCGGGCAAAGGACCGCTGGTCGGCGCGGCTGAGCAGGAGCAAGGCTTCAGTGAGGTCGATCGCTCGTGTGTTGACGGCGTGGAGGCGCTCGACGAGCTCGCCGTTGTCGCGGTGCGGATCCTTGCGGGCCACGTCGAGAAGTGTCTGCGTGACCGCCAGCGGCGTGCGCAGCTCGTGGGAGGCGTTGGCCGCGAACCTCTGCTGTTCGGCGACCTGTGCTTCGAGGCGCGCGAGCATGGCGTCGAAGGCGTCGGCGAGTTCGCGGAACTCATCTCTGCGGCCCGGTAGCCGGATTCGATGGGAGAGCGATCCGTCCGTGGCCATGCGTGTGGCGTCGCTGATGCGGGTCAGGGGGGCGAGCATCTGGCCGGCGAGAAGCCACCCTCCCAGGAGAGCGAACACGAGCAGGAACCCCAACATGATGGCCGCCTTCGGAACGAAAGCGTCCAGGAGGTCGGAGCGGGTGGGACCTGTTATTAGCACGGCATCGTCGGGTACCCGCCCAGGGCCGGACATGTCGGGTACGTAGCGCAGCAGGAACACCCACACGACGGCGAGCAGCAAGGCGCCCGCAAGCATGAGGAACCCGGCGTAGCTGAGGGTGAGTTTGAGGCGAACGCTCAAACCAGGGGCTCTATCCACGATTTCCCCCATCGATGCGGTACCCGGCGCCGGCCACGGTGGCGATGATCCAGGGTTCGCCGAGCCGTTTGCGCAGTGCCGAGACCGTGATGCGCACGGCATTGGTGAACGGGTCGGCGTTCTGATCCCACGCCTGCTCGAGAAGCTCCTCGGCGCTTACGACACCGCCTTCGGCGGTGACGAGGACTTCGAGCACGGCGAACTGCTTGCGGGTGAGCGCGACGTAACGGCCGTCGCGGTAGACCTCGCGGCGGAACGGATCCAGCCGCAGGCCTGCGATCTCGCGTACGGGGGGCCTGTGGTGGGCGCGCCTGCGGTCGAGTGCTCGGAGGCGGAGTACGAGCTCTTGAAGTTCGAACGGCTTGGTGAGGTAGTCGTCGGCGCCGAGCTCGAACCCCGTGGTCTTGTCGTCGAGGCGGTCTGCGGCGGTGAGCATCAGGATCGGCATGCCGCTGTCGGAGGCGACGATGTGCTTGGCGATCTCGTCGCCGGAGGGTCCGGGAACGTCTCGGTCGAGGACGGCGATGTCGTAGGCGTTGAGGCTCAGCAGCTCCAGAGCCGTGTCGCCGTCACCTGCGATGTCCGCCGCGATCGCTTCCAGGCGTAGGCCATCGCGGATGGCTTCCGCCATGTATGGCTCGTCCTCGACGACAAGCACGCGCATGCTCCGATGGTAGGGCTGGCACATATCGCCGGCGTATCGAGAACCACATACGAGCCGGCAACGCCAGGCTGCCTTGAATGGCGGCGTGACCTCCAGAGAGCCAGCACGAACAGCGATCGGTCGGATTCGGATTCGCAGATTGCGTGTCGCCGGCCTGCTGGTCGCCGTCGCGGCGATCGCCGCGGTACTCGGCTACCAGTCGCTGGCGTCCTCGTCCTCGACGGCCGCATCACCCATCGATCTCCTTCGCGGTGAGCGCCCTGGTGCGCTCGGCGAGGCCGGCGGTGTCGTCCCCGACGGCACGACGGTCTTCGAGAACGAGATTCCGGGTGTGGCCAACCTCGATCCGGCTCTCCTCGGTGCCCTGCGCCGAGCGGCAACCGATGCCGCGGACGACGGGGTCGAGTTCGTCGTCACCAGCGGCTGGCGTTCCCCGGAGCACCAGGAACAACTGCTCCGGGAGGCGATATCGAAGTACGGCTCGGAGGAGGAGGCTGCCCGGTGGGTGGCCACACCCGACAGATCTGCTCACGTGTCGGGGGACGCGGTCGACATCGGGCCCTCGGGTGCCGCGGCGTGGCTGTCCGAGCACGGCGCCGGCTACGGGCTGTGCCGGGTCTACGGCAACGAACCCTGGCACTACGAACTGCGGCCCGAAGCCAGCGTTGGCGGTTGCCCTCCCGTCTACGCCGACCCTACGTACGATCCAAGGATGCAACAGCTTCGGACGGGTCGTTGAAGAACACCCACCGAGTGACGAGGCCGTCGTGCATGGTGGCGACCCCAGCCATGTCGGTCACCAAAGGGATGTCGCTGCCCTTGCCCCGAGTGATCCAACTGAAGAGGACCAAGACCCGGTCGCCGGCCTCGGCGACCCTCTGGATTTCGAAGCGCTGCTCGGCCCAAGAGTCGATGAGGCGGAGTGCTTGGGCCAGCCACTCGTCGCGAGAGACGAGCGTTTGCGCGCCTTCCGGCCAGCCGTCCGGCGGGACGACGACCACCTCGGGGTGGTGCACGGCGATCCACTCCGTGAGGTCACCCTGATTCCACAGATCGAACGAGCGGCGCACGAGTTCTACGTCTGCCTGCGACATGGCCTACATCATCTCCCGTGGAGCAGGGAAAAGTAACCAAGACAGCTAACCCTTGAAAGACGGAGGGTCGTGGAGATCGCGTCGCTACGCTCGCAGAAGATGGCGGGAAGAGTCACTTGAAGGGATGCTGAAATGCGAGTTGTTGTCGTTGGCGGTGCCGGGACGATTGGCAAAGCCGCCGTCGCGACGCTGTCGGAACGCCATGAGGTGATCGTCGCCGGGCGGCGATCGGGCAGCGTGGAGGTGGACATCCAGTCGTCCGAATCCGTGCGCCGCATGTATGGCGAGGTCGGCGCCTTCGATGCGCTCGTCTGCGCGGCAGGCGAGGCGTACTTCGGACCGTTCGACAGCATGTCCGAAGAGGACCTGATGCTGGCGATCGAGAGCAAGCTCCTTGGCCAGATCCGCCTGGTGCAGCTCGGGCGGTCGCTGATCGCCGAGGGAGGCTCGTTCACCCTGACATCGGGCTACATCTTCGACGACCCAATCCCGGAGGCCACGAGCTTCGCCGTCGCAAACGGCGGCGTCGAGGGCTTCGTGCGCGCGGCCGCACTCGCACTGCCGGGCGGAGTTCGGATCAACGCGGTCAGCCCGGGAATGGCGCAGGACAGCAGCGAGCAGTTCGGGCAGTTCAACCCCGGCCGCCTGCCGGTGCCGATGAACGCGATCGGGTCCGCGTTCGTGCGCAGCGTCGAGGGATGGCGAACGGGAGAGGTCATCCAGGCGTGGTGATGCGAACCTCAGCCCTGTAGCGCCCTCCGCGCAAGCACGCCGAGATCACCAGCAATCCGCTTCGCCGGCACTCCGGCCGCACGCTGGTGGGCGAAGACATCCGGCGCCAGCGGCGCGAGTAGGGCGTCCACGAGCGCCGGGTGGCGGCCCAGGCCGGCGTCCGACAGTAGGCCACCCACGTGAAGCGCCCACGCGCCGTAGGCGCCGGTGGCGAACCTGCGCTCACCGGACTCCGCGGCGAGCGCGAGGTGACCGTGCTGCTCGAGCAGCTCGACCATCGCCGCATAGAAAGCGGCCAGGCGCTCGGCGGGCGGGGCGCCCGGACCGAGCGGCTGCGGCCCGCGCAGGATCTGCTCCTGGAGCTCGCGCTCGTGCTCGTCGAGCAGGGCGATCGCGATCGAGGGGACGTCGGGATAGCGGCGATAGAGCGTCGCCTTCCCGACCCCGGCGGCGGCGGCGACCCGTTCCATCGTCACCCCGCGCCCGTCTCGCTCAGCGAACAGCTCCGCGGCAGCCTCGAGCACTCTGGCGCGGTTGCGCGCGGCATCGGCGCGTTCGTGTGGCCTGGGTGAGTCGGCGCGCGGAAGGTCCACAGCGCGATGCTAGCGCTTCAAGTGGACGGAGCGTCCGATTCTGCTAGCTTGATCCGGACGCTCAGTCCATTTCCACCCCGGGGGACACCGGAGGTTTCCAATGGATGCATTGGCATTCCATGTCCTGCTTGTGGTCGGCAGCCTGCTCGCGCTGCAGGCCGCGGCCAACGTGCAGCTCTCGACCGCGATGGGGAGCCCTGTCGGGGCTTCGGCGCTGCAGCTCGGGATCGGCGCCGCGGCACTGCTGGCCCTCGGGGCGCTGGCCGGCTCGCTCGGTGCCTTCGCGCTGCTCGACGACGCCGAGCCCTGGTCGTTGGTCGGCGGGATCGGCAGCGCCGTGTACATCACCGCCGGCATCCTGCTCTTCCCGCGGCTCGGCGCCCTCGTGGCCGTCGGCTTGTTCATCGCGGGGCAAATGGCGGCCTCGCTTGCGCTCGATAGCTTCGGCTGGTTCGGAGTCGCCCAGGATGCGCCGGACGCGATCGCGCTCGTCGGGGCTGGCGCGGTCGTGGCCGGGACGTGGATGATCGTCCGCGCCAATGCGGGCGCGGAGGCGCTCGAGCAAGCCGCCCGCGAGCGGACTGGATGGCTCGCGCTGGGGCTCGGGGCCGGTGCCGTGCTGCCCGTACAGGGGGCGATCAACGCCAAGCTGAACACCGAGCTCGACGCCGCAGTCGCCGTCGGGGCGTTCTCGTTCCTGGTCGCGACCGTGGCGATGGGGCTCGCCCTCGCTTGCATCCTCGCCGCCGGGGCGCCCCGCCCGCGAGCGGCACCCCTGCGAGGAGTTCCCTGGTGGGGATGGCTGGGTGGGCTGTGCGGTGCGACCTACGTCACTGCTGTGTTCCTGCTACTCCCCGAGATCGGTGCCGCGCCGGTCGTGGTCCTCACCGTCGCCGGACAGCAGCTCGCCTCGATCGCGGTGGACCGCTACGGCCTGCTGCGATTGCCGCGTCGTGACATCTCCACGAGGCGCCTCGCCGGGGTAGCAGTCCTCCTGGCCGGCGTAGTGCTCATAGCGCTCGGGTAAGTGATCGCGGGTCGGAGCAGCTCTCAGGCGTCGGAGGCGAGTACGACCTGGACGCCCGCCTGCTCGAGCGCGTCGATGGTCTCGCCGTGCTGAAGCGCGCCCTCGTCCGCGATCACGGTGTCGATGTCGTCGAGGTCGCACATCGTGGCTAGCGAGGACACCCCGAACTTCGACGAGTCGAGCACCAACGTAACGTGCTTGGCGCGGGCGATCATCGCCCGACCGATTGCCGCCTCGCCGAGGTTGATGCAGCTAGCGCCGCTGTGGGAGCTGAGACCGTTGGCCGACAGGATCACGGCGTCGAGGGAGATCTCGGCGACGGACCGCTCTGCCAGCGGACCGATCAATTCATACGAGGCGGGTCGAACGACGCCTCCGAGGACCAGCAGTTGGAACTGCGAGCGCACCGTGAGCTCGTGGGCGATGTTGATCGCGTTGGTGACGACCGTGAGCGTCGTCTCCCCGTTTCTGCCCTCAAGGTCAGGGCGCACGGCGAGCGCGCGGGAGACCTCGGTCGTCGTCGTTCCGGCGTTGAGACCGATCACCGTTCCGGGCGTGATCCGATCCGCCGCTGTGCGCGCGATCCGTCGCTTTTCATCGGCGTGGCGAAGCGCGTTGTATTGGAGCGGGAGGTCGTACGTGGAGGAGTTCGTGACGGCTCCTCCGCGCGTACGGATGAGCAGCTGCTTGAGCGCGAGCCCGTCCAGATCACGCCGAATCGTGGCGGTCGAGACGTGCAGGGCTTCGGCAAGCGCGTCGACGTCGACGTGGCCCCCTTTGGTGAGGGCGTCGAGGATGAACGCGATGCGATCCCGATGCGGTCGTCGCTCTTCCGCGCTCATGTTCTCCTGTTGGGTCTCGTTCAGTCGGTTGACCGGGCGCCCGATTCTCCCACGAAGGTCACCCGGACCTGGCGCCGACGGGGTCGCATCTGGTCGAAGTCGGCGAAGTAGATTCGTCCGAACTCACCCAGCTCGAGTGCGCCGTCGACGACCGGGATGCTCTCGGACCTCCCAAGAATGACCGAACGCAGATGCGCGTCGACGTTGAGGCTCCACCAAGCTGCCTCCGCGCGTTCCTGGATCGCCCCGGCGATGTGCTGCGGCCCCGGATGGAGGTACTGGCCCTCGGCCGTACAGTCGGGGACCAGGCGGCGAAGGACATCGGTGAGATCCTGCATGAGGTAGTCGACGCCAAGGTAGGTGGTGTCGTGCGATTCCTCCTGAACGACCACGCTGCAGGTGGTGTGGGGGGACGCGACGACGGCCAGTCCACTGACCATTCCCGACGCCTCGAGGTGCGCGCCAACTTCGGCCGTCACGTCGTGGAACGTGACGCGCGCCTCCGACTGGACGTCGATTGTCGCGTGGTGGACAGTCATGTCAGTGCGCCCCCCTTCCGGCGTCGGGCGTCGAGGACGCCATGAGGGCGCCGCGCGCGTCCCACGCCCCGCGGACCGCCCTGATCATGCGCGCCGTCATCTCGCGACGATCGCCGGCGCGCACGATCGCGGACGTGCAGCCCGTGCCGTCGGCGCCCTGGGCGATTATCGCGTGCACGTCCCGTTCGTCGGCCACGCCCCCGCTGTGCATGACGAGCACATCTGGATCGACAGACGCGATCGCGGCGTTGGCATGCGCGATCGAAGGGCGGTGACGCCCGTCGGTCGTGCCGATGAGATCGTGCGGCTCGAGCAGGATCATGTCCGGGGACCACTCCGCGTACCGCTTGGCCTCGTGGATGTCGTCCGCGCACACCAGCGTCAGCAGCCCGGCGTCCCGCGCGTGCCGCATCGCGTCTGGCAGCTCGCACTCGCCGAGCGGCCGCTCGGCATGATTGAGCATCACTCCGTCGGCGCCGACAGCGGCGAGCGCCTCCGGGACGATCGCACCGGTACTCGCACCTGGGCGAGCCGGGTCCATGGACTGCGCGAACACCCACAGCCCCGGGGCGGCGCGCTTGACGGCCTCGATGTCAAGCGCCGGCGGGGTGACGATGACCGCCACCTGGTGGCGCATTGAGGCCGCGGCGGCGGACTCCACGACGTCTAGCAGCGCGGCGCGGTCGAGAAAGGTCTTCGGCCCGATCTCGAAGAATGGCGGACTAATCCTCGCTGGCACCTGAGCTTCCCTCCGGCGTCTGCGTGCGAGCCGCGTAGAGCTCGCTGATCGCCCGCGCGTCGCGCTCATACGCGGCGAACAGCCGGTCATAGGCTCGGCTCGTGGCGCCATCTGTCGCCACGGTCGCCGTGGAGCAGGCCATTCGCTCGGCACCCGAACGCGAGTCGGAGGCATCTCCCACAGCGATCGCGGCAAGGATCGCGGCCCCGACACACGCGGCGTCCGGTTCCACGCTGACCTGTAGGTCGGCGCCCAGAACGTCCGCCAGCAGTCGCATCCATTCGCGACTCCGGGTTGCTCCACCGGTCACGATGGGGGAGGCGTTCAGGGACGCGACCGACGTCTGATATCCGTGGAGCAGGATGCGCATCGCGAACGCGACGCCCTCAGCCACGGAGCGCAGCACGTGGGGATGGCCGTGGCTCATGCTGAGACCGAGTAGAGATCCGCGCGACGTTTCGAGGTCGTCGTACGGCGTGGTCCCGTCGAAGAAGGGAAAGAAGCTCAGGCCGTCCGCACCAGGCGGGACCCGCGCGACGACGGAATCGAGCTCCGCGAGGGCGAGGGGAGACCGATCTCCATGGTTGAGCATGCGGCGAGCCCACTCGATCGACACACCGCCGTTCGGGATTTCGCCGAAGTGCCCCCAACGTCCCGGAACCAGATGACGCCCGCAGCCGATGCCCGCCGCTGCATCGCCGTATGCGTCGTCGGCCACCGCCAGCATGACCCACGCGGTGCCGGTGGACAGCAGGACGTCGCCGTCGCCGATGGCGCCAGCGCCGAGGGCGGCGCAGTACTGGTCCTGAGCACCGGCGCCGACCACCGTCCGGGGGCGCAGTCCAAGCGCGGCGGCGGCGGACTCGGTGAGCGGGCCAAGGGGGGCTCCGGGCGCGGCGACTTTGGGCAGGCGAGCGGCCCCCACCCCGATCGCGCGCAGGATGTCTTCGTCCCAGACCTGGGCCTCCGCGTCCATCAATTGGCTGATACCGGCCACGTTGGTGTCGATCGTCGGGATTCCGGTGAGCCAGCCGTTCACGTAGGCGGCGGTATCACAGAAGCAATGGGCGGCGGCAAACTCCTCAGCCTCGCTGGACGCGAGGTCGAGCAGCTGCGCCGCGGTGTTGTTGGGGGCGATCGGCCAGCCGGTTCGTCGGTAGAAGTCGTCCGGGCCGAAGACCCGCTGGAAGGTCGCCGCGGACCGGGTTGCGCGACGATCGAGCCAGGAACGCGCGCGGGACAGCGGCTGGTGATGCTCGTCGACAGGGACCAAGGTCGCGCCTTGGGCTGAGACCGCCAGCGCCACGATCCGGTCGGGATCGAGGTCCGCGCACGCCGCGCGCACGGCGGTGACAACGCCGGCCTGCCAGTCCGTGGCATCTTGGACGACCTGTCCCGGGCGCGGACACTCGAGTGGGTAGGTGGCCTGACCCCGGCCGTGCGGCAGACCGGCGGCGTCTACGACCATCGCCTTGGTACCGGTCGTGCCGACGTCGACGCCGATGTACAAGCTCGGTTGTTCTGGAGATGCCAAGACGGACGGGCGCTTACTCGAAGCTGATCTGGACTTTCATGCCCTGCCGGCCCCGCATGGTGGCCAGCGCCTCGTCGAAGGCCTCGAGCGGAAAGCTGTGGGTGACCATGCGCTCGACGTCGACCGCGCCGGCGGCCAGCAGGCCGATGGCGGGGGCGAACGACTCCAGCACCGCCATCGTGCCGAGGATCGTCTGCTCGTCGTTGTAGACGCGGAAGGGCGAGACGGCAATCTCAGCGTGCTCGGGCGCGACTCCGAAGATGAGCAGCGACCCGCCCCGGTCGAGCGCGTCGAGCGACGCCTCCGCCGCGGCCGGTGAGCCGGTGGCCTCGATGACGTACTCGTAACCGTGTCCGCGGTGGCGGATCAGGTCAGTCGGGTTGCCGGCGACGTCGTTCGCACCGAGCTCCTGAGCCCGCTCCAACCTCGCGACATCGGTGTCGACCACGTCCACGTGTGCGGCCCCTGAGCGCTTGGCTGCCTGGAGCAGCAGGAGTCCGATTGCGCCGCCCCCGACGATGAGGAGCTCCGAGCCCGGACGCATTGCCAGGCGGTGCAAGCCGTGAACTACGCAAGACATCGGCTCCACCAGGGCTCCCGCCGCGTAGCTCAGCTCGTCTGGGAGCGGATAGACGTTGCGCTCGGGCGCCACGACGTACTCGGCGAAGGCACCGTCGACGGTGTCGCCGATCGCCCCCCACTGCTCGCAGAGGTTCCCGCGGCCGGCGTGGCAGTGGCGGCAGCGCCCGCAGAACAGGGACGGGTCCACCGCGACGCGATCCCCGACGGAGGCGTTCGCTGCTCCAGGTCCGACGTCCGTGATGACGCCCGCGAACTCGTGACCCGGGGTGATCGGATAGGGCGTGGGAGGGAACTCCCCGGCCAGGATGTGAAGGTCGCTCCCGCAGATGCCCACGGCTTTGACCTGCACCTGCACCTCGCCTTCCCCCGGACTCGGGACAGGCGCGTCGTCGACGACGGACCATTGCCCGGGGGTGGAGACCACCAGCGCCTTCATACCGCCTCCTCGATGAGACCCATTGTCGAGGTAGCCGCCCTGGACGAGGAGGGCGGGGCCCTCGCCTCGGCCACTCGCTGACTGTTCTGCATCTTGCAAGCACATAGTTTGCACGTTTATGTTGACAGATGACTGTCAGGATGCAAATGTCTGCAGAGCGCTGCGCAGGAAGATCTGCGAGCGGCTCGGCCCTGGTCTGGGACCGGCAGAGGAGACGAGGAGGACAGTTGGGTACGAGAGACGACGCCGACCTCGAGGGGTTCGGGTACGAGCAGAAGCTCGATCGCACCATCGGGATGTTCACCTCCTTCTGCGTGAGCTTCTCGATGGTCTCGGTGACCACCGCCAGCTTCACGCTGTTCGGCGATCCATTCACGAAGACCGGCGGCATCGGCATCTGGCTGTGGGTCCCCGCCACGGTCTTCGGTCTGGTGATCGCGGCTGTGTACGGGCACCTCGCGGCTCGAATGCCGGTCACGGGCTACGCCTATCAGTGGTCGTCGCGCCTACTGAACCCGCACGTCGGCTGGTTCACCGGGTGGTTCGCGCTCTGCGCCTTCTTCGCCGGAACCGCCTCGATCGCCGTCGCGATCGGCTCGGTGTTTGCCGGCGAGCTGTTCGACGACGCGACTCAGGGGGATGTCCAGCTGATCGGCGCCGTCGTCGTCGTGGCTGCGGTCGCGCTCAACGCCGCCGGCATCAAGCGAGCCACCCACATCAACAACGTCGGCGCCACGACCGAGTTGATCGGAACGCTGGGCATCGCCGCCGTCGTGGCCGTGGGCCTCATCTTCTTCAAGGACAAGGCCGGGCCCGACATTCTCTTCGACTCCGATCCTGTCGGCGGCGGGACCATCGATCTCACGGTGCTCGGGCTGGCTGCGCTGCTGCCCGTCACGACGCTGCTCGGCTGGGAGGGCGCCGCCGATCTCGCCGAGGAGACCAAGGACCCGCGCAAGGTCGCTCCCGCGGCGATGCTGCGCGCCGTAGCGCTCTCAGGATGCGTCGGGTGCGCGATCTTCGCGATCTTCGCGATGGCGATTCCGCACGGTCCCGCCCAGCTGGCCGACGGGTCCGAGAATCAGC
Source organism: uncultured Thermoleophilaceae bacterium (assembly GCA_963716215.1). Taxonomy (GTDB): domain Bacteria; phylum Actinomycetota; class Thermoleophilia; order Solirubrobacterales; family Thermoleophilaceae; genus JACVRW01. The sequence continues at coordinate 1,716,752 of OY970298.1, forward strand.
TGTTTGCGCTGTTTCAGCAGCAGATCGGGACAGCGTTCGCGGACGTCGCCAAGGTCGTTGTCTTCATCGCGATGTTCGCCTGTCTGCTCGCCAACCTCACGGTCGCGACGCGCATGTGTTACTCGCTCGCACGCGACCGCATGCTGCCCGGTTGGCAAGTGCTGTCCCGGGTGAACGTCGAGACGCGTATCCCGCTGTACGCGCTGCTGCTCGTGGGAGTCGTTGCCTTCGGCCTGAACTTCGTCTCGGCTGGGATCGCCTCGCGCATCTTCGCGATCGTCGCGGTCATGTACTACGGCACCTATCTGATGACGATGGTGGTCGCGCGCCTGGCTCGCCGTCGCGGCACCCTCGGAGACGCGCCCGCCGGCTACTTCGACCTCGGACGCGCGCTCGGGCCGCTGACGCTCCTCGGCATCGGCTGGTGCCTGATCGTCATCGGCTACATGACGATCCCCGAGGTCAACCACATCGCGGCGCAGTACTCACTCGGAGCGGTGGCCCTGGGCCTCCTGCAGTGGGTCTTCGTGCTCCGAGGCCGTATCTCGCGCGGCGAGGCCGGAGCGCCAGTCACGAGTACGGAAGCACTCCGAGCCGCCGAACACGCCGATCCGAGCACGCCACCAGCCTCAGTCGACCACGAGAGCCTCGTGCCGACGGCTGATCAATAGTGAAACCAGAGGAGAAAGCCATGTGGACGTTGTCTGGCGCGAGCGCGCGCAACCTTGGCCGGCTAGTGATGAACGGATTGGCCGTGATCGTCGTGGCGCTTACCGCGGCGGCGTGCGATAGCGGGTCCGACGCCGGCACGGAGGCGGACGACAATGCCGGACCGGTCCAGCGCGGCGGGACCCTTCAACTGGCGAGCGCCGTCGAGCCGATCACGCTCGACCCGAACCGCGGGCAGACCGACCCAGGGTCGCAGCACGCACAGGTGCTCATCTTCGAACGCCTTGTGAGCCTCGAGCCAGGTTCGGCGGAGGTAAAGCCGGGCCTGGCGGAGTCTTGGAAGCTGAGCGACGACAAGCGCTCGATGACGTTCAAGCTGCGCGACGCGAAGTTCTCCGACGGCTCGCCGGTGACGTCGGAGGACGTGAAGTTCTCGCTCGATCGAGCCGCCGACGAAGAGACTGACCCGAACTTCGGGGCGTCGCTGAGGCAGATGATCTCGTCGATCACGACCCCCGATCCGCGAACGGTCGTGATCCACTTCACCGGCCCGCAGCCCGCGATTCTTCCGTACATGGTTCTGGCTCCGTGCTCGATCGTCTCCAAGAAGGCGTTCGAGCGCATCGGGGCCAAGCGATTCGGCGTAGCGCCGACCGACGCGGGTCCGGTCCCTTCAAGCTCGCGAAGTGGAGCAAGGGCCAGCGGGTCGAGCTCGTGCGCAATCCCCACTACTGGCGCAACGGGCTGCCGTACCTAGACGGGGTGAACCTGCTCTACGTCCCCGACGACAACACGCGCCTGCTCGACCTGCGCTCCGGTCGGCTCGACATCGCCGACGACGTTCCGTACTCCCAGCTCGAATCGATCGAAGGGACGCCGGGCGTCAAGCTTAAGGTGACGCCGGTGGCCGCCGTCTTCGGCCCGTTCCTCTCCGGACGCGGGCCGCTGAAGGACGTCAAGGTGCGACAGGCGCTCAACTACGCGACACCCAAGGAGGCGATCCGGAAGGTCGCCCTGCAGGGCAGGGGCGAGCTGGCCAACAGCTTCATCCCGCCGATGAAGTACGGGGACAAGGACATGCCCGTCTACCCCTACGACGTCGAGAAGGCGAAGCAGCTGATGGCGCAGTCCGACCAGCCCGACGGCTTCGACCTCGAGCTGCTGATTCAGAGCGGCGACGCGGTGTCGAAGCAGACGGCGTCGATGCTGCAGGACGCCTGGAAGGAGATCGGCGTCGACCTGAAGATCCGGTCGATCGAGCCGCGCTCTGTTCACCGCATCTTCAGCGGCGACTTCACCGCCGCGCTGCTCCCGCCCACCATGGCCTCGAGCGACATCCCGTCCGAGGACGAGTTCGCGATCAATCTGACGACGCCGGCGTTGGAGAGCATCCTCGCGCACGCCGACCCGAAGTTGCGCTCCCTGATCAGGCAGATCAACGGGACCTGGGACGAGGACAGGCGCCGCGAGCTGTTCGCGCAGTACCTGCGCCAATGCAGGGAGAACCCGGTGTTCGTGCCGATCGCGGTCGCCACCGCGCGCACCGCGATGCGCGACAACGTGCACGGGTTCGACTACATCCTCCTGAACTGGCTCTACCTCGATCGCACCTGGATCGAGCAGTAGGGGTTCCGGCGGGGCGGGGATCGACGATGACTCGCTACCTGATCGGACGGCTGCTGCAGGGCGTGCTCGTCCTGTTCGCCATCTCGGTCCTCGCCTTCGCGGTCACCCGCCTGGTCCCGGGCGACCCCGCGCTGATCATCTGGGACCCGAGCACGCGACCCCGAGGCGATCGCGGAGCTGCACCATCAGCTCGGGCTCGACCGCCCGCTGGTCGAGCAGTACCTCAGCTTCGTCGGCGGCGCGGTGCAGCTCGACTTCGGCGAGTCGCTGCGGCCGCGCCAACCGGTCTCCGAGCGTCCTGTGGCCCCTGTTGGCCGAGCCTGCTGCTGATCGCGTACGCGTCGCTGCTCGCCGTGCTCGTGACGGTCCCCTTGGGCGTGCTGGCGGCGACGCGGCGCAACCGGCCGCGGACCATGCGATCCGCATCGGCGGGACGCTCAGCTACGCGACGCCGCCGTTCCTTCCGGGCTGGTGCTCGTGCTGATCTTCAGCCTCCAGCTGGGCTGTTCCCGGTGCAGGGCTACGGCAGCGGGCTGCTCGGGCACCTGCAGAGCCTGACGCTGCCGGCGGTCACGGTCGCGCTGTGGATGACGCCGCCGCTTGGTCCGCACGCTGCGCTCGGGGATGCTCGACACGCTCTCGCGCGACTTCGTCGAATCGGCGCGGGCGACGCGGGCTGAGCCGCCGCCGCGTGCTGCTCAAGCACGCGCTGCGCAACTCGGCGCTGCCGACGATCACGGTGCTCGGGCTCTCGGTCGGGCATGCTGCTGAGCTGCGGTGGTCGTCGAGAACGTCTTCTCGATCCCGGGCTCGGGACGTTGCTGGTCGCGGCGGTGACCACGCGGGACTACCCGGTGATCCAGGGGCTGGTCCTGGTCTTCGCCGCGGTGGTCGTCGTCTGCAGCCTCGTCACCGACCTCGTCTACCTGGTCGTCGACCCGAGGATCCGGCTGTGAGCGCGCACGGGTCGATCCACGATATCGCTCTGAGCGCCTGCAGCGCGTCCAGCGTCGCGTCCGGCGCGAGCGCCGCTGGCTGCACATCAGCCTGTCGATCGGCCTCGCGCTCATCGCCCTGGTCGTCATCCTGAGCGCGCTTTACCCGTTGCTGCCACTCCCTCCGCCGAACGAGCAGAACTACGACGCGGTACTGCAGCGCCCCGTCCTGGTCGCATCCGTTCGGCACCGACGACCTCGGGCGCGACTTGCTCAGCCGCACGCTCGCCGCGGGGCGGATCGATCTGCCGGTCGCGGTGCTGGTGACATTGCTCTCGGCGGTGATCGGCGTCGGCCTCGGGCGGTGGCGGGCTTCGCCGGGGGCTGGATCGACGCGGTGATCACGCGCCTCGCCGACATCGTCATCGCCTTCCCGTTCATCGTCCTGGTGATCGTGGTGATCGCGATCTTCGGACCCGGCCTCAAGGGCGTGATCATCGGTGTCCCGCTGGTGGGCTGGGCGGTCTACGCGCGGCTCACCCGCGCGGAGATGCTGGTCATCCGCGAGCAGGACTACATGCGCGCAACCGAGATCCTCGGCTACTCGCGCCGGCGCGCGCTGCTGCGCCACGCACTACCGAACATCTGGCGCCCGGCGCTCGCCTTCAGCATGGTCGACGTCGTTCTCAACATCCTGCTCGTGGCGTCTCTCTCGTACCTCGGACTCGGCGTCCAGCCTCCTACCGCCGAGTGGGGATCGATCATCGCCGACGGTCAGCAGTACCTGCTCACGGCGTGGTGGATCTCGATCCTGCCCGGGGTCGTCGTGGTGCTGGTGGGAGTCGGCTTCAGCCTCGTCGGCGACGCCGTCGCCGACATCCTCGGCCGCGACCTTGCGCTGGCGAGAGTCTGATGGGCGTTCCGGCGCTCTCTGTCGAGGAACTCTCCGTCGGGTTCCCAACCCAAGGCGGAAATGTTGCGCTGGCGGCCGATGGCGTCAGCTTCGAGGTCGAGGCCGGCAGGACGCTCGGCCTTGTCGGCGAGTCGGGATGCGGCAAGAGCGTCACGCTGCGGGCGCTGATGGGCCTGGTCCAGTACCCCGGCGAAGTGGTCGGAGGCAGAGATCCGGCTCTTCGGCGACGAGTTGGCCGGCGCTCGACGAGCGCCGCTGGGAGGACGTACGGGGCTCGAGGATCGCGATGGTCTTCCAGGACCCGATGACGTCGCTCGAACCCGCTGTTCACGGTCGGCGACCAGCTCACCGAGGTCCTGCGGCTCAAGCGCGGGATGTCGCGCAGTCGCAGCGCGCTCGAGGCCGTCGAGCTGCTCGATCGCGTCGGCATCCGCGGCCGCGCGAGCGCCTCGGCGACTACCCGCACCAGCTCAGCGGCGGCATGCGCCAGCGCGTGATGATCGCGATCGCGATCGCCGGCCGCCCGCAGGTGCTGCTCGCCGACGAGCCGACCACGGCGCTCGACGTGACCGTGCAGGCCCAGATCCTCCGGACTGTCGTCGTCGCTCCGCGAGGATTTCGGCATGGCGACGATCATCGTCTCGCACGACCTCGGGGTGATCGGCCAGGTTTGCGACGACGTCGCGGTGATGTACGCCGGACGAGTCGTGGAGCGGGGGTCTGTCGACTCGGTCCTCGACCGCCCGCGACACCCCTACACGGAGGGTCTTGCCCAGGTCGTCGCCGAGCTCGGGAGCCGCCGGCGAAATGGCACCGGACGTTGCAGACCCTCGGGGGCCAGCCGCCGCTGCTTTCCGACCTTCCGCCCGGGTTGCTCGTTTGCTCCGCGCTGCCGGTACATCCCGGACCGCATGCGAGAGCTTCGACATGCACCTGGATGCTCCCGTGCGAGAGCACGGAACCGCGTGCCTCGTACGCCAGCTCGAGAGGACTGGATGAGCGGCGAGCCCCTGCTCCGGGTCGAAGGCGTCAGCAAGAGCTTCGGCTCGACGGCGCGCCTGCTCGGCGGCGCCGGGCGTGAGGCCGTTCGCGCCCTCGACGAAGTCTCGCTGACCGTCGACCGCCACGAGACGGTCGCGCTCGTCGGCGAGTCCGGCAGCGGTAAGAGCACTCTGGCCGGCGTGATCGTCCGCCTGGTCGAACCCGATGCAGGGTCGAGTCCTCTTCGGCGAGGAGAGCGTGCTCGACATCCCCACGCGCCGGCTAAGCCCGTCCGCCGCCGAATGCAGATGGTCTTCCAGGATCCGTACTCGTCGCTCAACCCGCGCCACAGCATTCGCTCCGCGATCGCCGAGCCCGCACTGGTTCACGGCCGAATCGATCGCGCACGGCGACGACCTTCGTCGACGAGATGCTCGAGCGCGTCGGGCTGCCGGCTCAGGTGGCAACCCGGCTTCCGCGCGAGCTCTCCGGCGGTCAGCGCCAGCGAGTCGCGATCGCGCGGGCGCTGGCAGTCGGGCCGGAGCTGCTGATCGCCGACGAGGCGGTCAGCGCACTCGATGTCTCCGTCCAGGCGCAGATTCTCAACCTGTTCGAGAACCTCCGGGAGGAACTGGGGCTGACGATGCTGTTCATCGCGCACCAACTGCCGGTGGTCGCACATATCGCCGACCGCGTGGCCGTCATGTACCTGGGACGGATCGTCGAGATCGGACCGCCGGAGGTGCTGTTCGAGAACCCCAGCCACCCCTACACGGCCGCCCTCGTCGCCGCACAGCCAGGGCGCGACCGGCGCGCTGGTCAGCAGCGCGGCGATGGGGCGGCGAGCTGTCGCTGCCGAGCTGCTGCGGGCCGGATGCAGTGACCGAGATTGGTGCCGACGGGCGACTGAGATACGCGCGCACGAGCGTCTGCGCGACGGTCGCGATCGGCTCGAGCAGCGAGCGGCGCGCCATGACGTCGAATTGTCGCTGGCCATGGTCGCTGCGGCAAGATGCGGCGGACTGAGATCCGCGATCGACATGAAGGGAGATCTGGGACGAGCCGTATACGTTGCTACGAAGGAATCGACAGCTACTGCTGCCGCGACGGCAGTAGCGTAGACGCTGCTGAGCTGCTCTGCGACGCGCACGTCGGCGACGACGTGATTGTGCTCGTCGACGAAGCGCCCATGGGTGTCGTTCATCCACGTACGCCGAGTCGTCGGAGGGCTTCTCAGCGAGTCGGCGGGGCACGCTGGCCGAGATGGGCGTGCAGGGCGGCGATCTGCGCCGCCGTGCCGCTCGAAGTCGGTCGAGCCGTCGATCGTGCTGTTGGGAATCCTGGCGAATGTGCGCGGTGCATGTCTGGCTGTTCACGGCGTCGGCCTGGATGCGGTCGACGATCGCCTGGCCGACAGCGACGTGCTGGGCGATGATCTATGGATGCATCGAGGCGGTATGTTCGCGACGCGGCCCCGCGCCGGTGCGCGGCTCCGCGGGGTTTCGCTGGGGCATCCAGCAAGGCGAGCCGGCTCGAAGCGGTCGAGCGTGACGATGATGTCTTCACCTGCTGCACACGTTCGGCATGATCTGGTCAGCCAGGCGCGGAGGTTCCGTCGCCGCGCTCGCCTCGTTCATTCTGACATGTGGTACGGGCCTGGATGTGCGGCAGCGAGGACGCTCACCTGGTCTCGCTGACTCGTAGGGGCGGCGTATGCCTTGACCACGGAGTCGTTGGCACGTCTTCTGCTCGGACGGACCATCTTGGCGCGCGAATGCTCTTCGACCTCAAGATGTGTACGCGGAACGCTCAGCAACGGGATCACGAACCTCGCTGGGCGCGAACCGTCTACTCCGGCTCCGCGCAAGGCGGACGCCGAGGCTCTGGAGCTGACATCGCTGCGCCGCCGCTCCAGGCGCTGGCGAGCCGCCGACCTGGATCGACTGGAACTCGTCGTGGCGCGAGTCGGCGATTCGATCGACGACATCGACTACGGCCAGAGCGTGACCACCTGCTGGTCCGCGACGACCACCTGCGTCAGGACCGAGCAGCTTCGCCTGGGCGGCGCCCTGCGCGGCACACGCGTGCGGAAACCGACACGACTGGTCAAGAGGCGCGGTCGGCGTGCTGGTGAGCCTGCACCAGACCCCAGGCTTCGCCGGGACGGTCTGTACTTCGACGAGTGCAGCGCCGAGCGGCTTCCTTCGCACCTGGTACGGACTCGACGGGACGCCGAACGCGCAGGCGTCTGGGCTGACGCCGGCGCGCGCGGACGACGTGACGACGAGCTTCGGCCACCTTTCGCGCGTGAAGGTGCGGTCGAGCTCGACGTCCCCGCGCGGATGCGCGACGGGACGGTGCTGCGCGCGAACGTGTACCGGCCTGACGGCGACGGCCCGTGGCCGACGCTGCTCACGCGCACGCCCTACGACAAGGACGACCACGGCGACGCCGTCTGGTGCGGGCTCGACCCGCTGCAGACGGCGCGGCGCGGGTTCGTCGTCGTGGTGCAGGACGTGCGCGGGCGCTTCGGCTCCGACGGGGCGTTCGAGGCGTACCGCTGGGAGGCGCGCGACGGACACGACGCGGTCGAGTGGGCGGCGCGGCTGCCGGGCTCGAACGGTCGCGTTGGCATGTACGGCAGCAGCTATTGCGGCAGCACGCAGTGGCTTGCGGCGGCCGAGCGGCCGCCGTCGCTGGCGGCGATCTCGCCGGGGCTGACGTGGTCGGAGCCGATGGACGGGCTGCTCGCGCGCGGCGGCGCGGTCGAGCTCGGCCTCGCGCTGCGGTGGCCGCTGGAGAACGGCTGGGACGCGCTCGGGCGGCTGGGGTTGGACGGCGCGGAGCACGCACGGCGCGGGGCGCGCGGTCGTGGACGAGTGGGACCGCGTCGCGGAGCGCGCATACTGGGAGCTGCCGGTTGCCGACGGCGCGCGTGCTCGCTCGCCACGGGCTGCCGGAGCTGGGTGGCATCGGCGCGCTCGACCGCCCCGAGATCGCCGACCGCTGCCGCGTCACCGGCCTGCACGAGCGGGTTGACGTGCCCAGCCTGCACACCGGCCGGCTGGTTCGACATCTTCGCCCAGGGGACGCTCGACAACTACGTGGCGGCGGCCGCCGCGGGCCGCGAGCGCCCGACTCGATCGTCGGGCCGTGGACGCACCAGTCGTTCGGCGACCCGATCGGGGAGCTGCTGTTCGGCCTGCAGGCGAGCCGCGACGGGGCGCCGCTCGGACGGCCGTGGGGCGAGCTGCAGCTCGCGTGGCTGCGCGCGCAGCTCGATCCGGGCGCGACGTGCGGAGCTGCCCGAGGCGCTCGTGCGGATCTTCGTCGATGGGCCGCAACGAGTGGCGCGACGAGCCGAGCTGGCCGCTTGCGCGGGCGCGCGAGGAGCGCTGGCACCTGCACGCGCGGCGCGTGGCCTCTCAGCCTGAGCGCTCCCGAGCCTGCGGGGACGCCGACGCACGTTCGTCTACGACCCGGCGGATCCGGTCCCGACGGACGGGCGGCAACACGGCTGATGTGGCCGGGCATCCGGCGGGTCCGGTCGATCAGGCGGCGTCGAGGCGCGCGACGACGTGCTCGTCTTCACCGAGCGAGCCGCTGGACGGGGAGCTGGAGGTGACGGGGCGCGTGCGGGTCGTGCTGCACACGCGGAGCTCGGCGCCGTCGACCGACTGGGTCGCGCGCCTCTGCGACGTCCACCCCGACGGTCGCTCGTTCAACGTGTGCGACGGGATCGTGCGGGTCGTCGGGGGCGCGGACGAGGTGCGGCGCGTACGAGATCGACCTGTGGTCGACGAGCAACGCGTTCTTGCCCGGCCACCGCCTGCGGGTGCATGTGACGAGCAGCTCGTTCCCGCGCTGGGATCGCAACCTCAACACGGGCGACCAGCGCTCGCCGCGGATGCAGGTCGCGCACCAGCGGGTCTTCCACGACGCCGACCGGCCGTCGTGGATCGAGCTGCCGGTTATCGGGGGCGGCTAGATGGCGGCCCAGACCTCCAGCCTACGCCGGCGCGCTTTGCGGTTCCTTACGGGGACGAACCCACCGGCAGGGGCTTTGCCGATCCGCCGATGACGTCGCTCCAGGAAGTCGGGCACCGAGACCGTTCATCACGGTCAGACGATAATTGAGCGCTGATCGCGGCCGTTGCCCTGTACCAGGAAGTTGAGGCCGTTGCGACCTGCAGGGCCGAGGTGGAAGTTCGGCGGCTTCGCCACCTGGCGGAAGCTCATCCAGGTTGGACGCCGCGACATACGGATTGTGGGCGCACCGGGTTGTGTAGTCACGCCGAGCGCGAGCATGAGGGTTTCTGGACGGGTAGGCGGCGGAGGGAGAAGCCGGCGCTTGATGCGAAGCGGTGACCCGGGCCCCAGCTCGGCGCTAGCGATCGACGCTGACGACCCGCTGACGCTGGCATCGGTGCCTACCAGGCGGGGCGCATAGTGGTCGAAGAAGAGGCGGGCGACGAGCTCGCCGCGGGTGCCGGTCCCGGTCTTCTCGAAGATCGTCTTGAGGTGGTCCTGGATCGTCCAGGCCGAAAGCTTCAGCCGGTCGGCCATCGCGGCCGTGTCCAAGCCTTGCGCCACGAGTTGGGTGACGACGCGTTCCCGCTCCGTCAGGCCGTAGGCGTGTGCCACCAGCGGGGCGAGCTCCAGTGTGCCGGCCGGCTCGAGGATCACGACGCTGCGGGCGTTGGCGCCCTCGCCGAGCAGCGACCCGTGCGCAAGCAGCCAGATCCCGGACGGCGTGCGTACCCGAGCGCGGGCGTCGGCCACGGTGTGTCCCCCGGCCGTGGTTGCGCGCGCGGCTTGCAACGGCGAGGACTACATCGGGAAGACCCTTGCTCGGCGGGTCGTATTCGGCCAGCTCTTCCAGCCATGCTTCGGCGGCCCGATTGGAGTGGGCAATCGAGTTGTCGGGTTCGAGCACAAGGACCCCGACGGATTGCATTGGCTCGGGTGCCATGGCCGACAACGCCCCCTGCACGATCGCGCGACGAAGCCCCTGGGCCAGCTCGCCCGATAGCGCCGCGAGGAGCTTCGACTCGGCGGGCGTGAAGTCTGCGCGTCCGGCCTCGCGCAGCAGGGTGATCGCGCCCCAGGTCGCGGAGTTGCCGACCAGCGCCGCGCGCAGTTCGTCGCCGAAGCCGTTTGGCCGCCTGACCTCCCTGTGGCGCACGCTCCGGTCGAGGTCTCCGCCTGGTCGCTTCGTGCAGCCCCGCCGCCGGCTGCTTTGCGTGCGCCAGAGAGGAGAACGCGTTGAAGTCGTTCTGACCGATCTCGATCTCGGCCAGACGCGCCATCGCCGCGGGCGGGAGCCCGTTCTCCACGACCCCGCCGGTCGGCAGCAAGGTGGCCGGGTCGAGCGTCAGAACGCACACGCCGTCGAACGGCACTGCGCGACCGACAATCCGAGCTGCTCTGAGGGCGAAACCGCGCGCCTCGTGCCCGCGGTGGGCGAGGGAGACAAGTTCGGCCCGCATGGGGTCCAGGGAGCTGACGGCCATCGAACGATTGTTGCATCGCGCGCCCCGCCCGCCTTCGATTTCCCCAGGATCCTGGGATTGTGTGAACGCCGCTCCACGCCTACAACTCCGAAGGCAAGCGCCAAGGAAGGAACCCGTGCCCGTCAGGGAGGCTCATGGAGGACTGGGGATGCCGCGATCCATGAAGTGCCTGGTCATCTGCGCTTGAGAGCGAGGTCGCGTCACGCATCGACAAGGTCGGCGCGTTCTACCACTGGGGCAGGGAAGTCTTGTGCGCCCCTGACCTTGGTCCGTTGATGCCACCCAACCACGAATGACTGGAGACAACGACATGACCACGCAGACCTATCGGGTCTTCATCAAGGCGACACCCCAGGAGATCTGGGACGCGATCACCGAACCCGAGCGGACGCAGAGGTATGGCTACCGGGGAATCTCCGAGTTCGACCTTCGTCCAGGTGGCGCCTTCCGCGCCCGGGCAACGGAGGAATTCCAGGCCATGGGGATGCCGGAGGTGGTGGTCGACGGCGAGGTCCTCGAAGTCGACTCGCCGCGCAGGCTCGCGCACACCTGGCGCTTTCTCTGGGATGACGAGGTGAAGGCCGAGGGGCCGACGCGGGTCGCCTTCGAGATCGACGAGAAGGACGCCGGCGTCTGCCGGCTGACGGTCACGCATGAGCTGGAGAACGCCCCGCGGACGGCGGCGCAGCTCGCCGGTGAAGTCGAGGGTGCCGGCGGCGGCTGGGCGTTCGTGCTGAGCGACCTCAAGACGCTGCTCGAGACTGGCGAGCCGCTGCCCGGCTGACGGCGTGCGGGCGATGCGGGCGGCCTCGCCTGTACGGCGGGGCCGCCCGCATCGGGTGTTAGCGCACCCGGTCCAACCTGCTCGCCCAGCGATACTGGCCGTCTCCGTAACCTCCGTACTGGAAGTCGCCCTTGATCTCCACCATCCCACCGTGTGTCTCGTTGAACAGTCGAGAGTTGTGTCGGTATGAGACCCTCTGTGCGGCCCAGCAGTCCACCCAACGGTAGGTTGCGCGGCGCAGCCAGATTCGCCGCGGCGACACCCTGTTGGGGTCGGGATGAGCCCAGTGGTAGCTGAGTAGCTGCCAGCGGTAATAGCCCGGCCCCGTGGTGATCCACCGGATCACACAGCGGTTGTCTTTGCTGGTGGGCGGAAAGTGTGTGTAAAACCACTTCTCGTTCCATGAAGTGGCCGACGCCGGCGCCGGTCCCGTCAGCGAACCCGCGAAGGCGAGCAGGGGGACGGTCAGGGCGAAGGCGAGCCACGTTTTGGGCAGCCGCATGCGCAGCACCTCCTTTGATAGTTGGCATCTACGCCTTCCAGAATGTCGAGCGCAGGTGCCGGCGGCCATCCCAGGATCCTGGGAACTTGCTTCGAGTGATTTGGCTCGCGCATCGCGAGCTGGTAGGGCGCGGACGGTCTCTAGATGGGGGGGTCCGACCGCGAGGTCGCGTCAACGACCGCCGGCCACTCCAATTCGGAGTGGGAATCGCGCCGTTCTGATCCGCTTACGCAGGCGCGCGCGCTGAGCCCGCGTGGGGGAGGGCGTCCGTGTGGCCTGCTGCCAGAAAAGTGCGGCGGACGGTCTCGACCGCCGTGGTTCGAGGGGCAGTGGCGGTAGCGACCAGCAGCTCGCGCTGGAGGGCCGGCGTCAAGGGTCTGATGGCCACGGAGCGGTCGCTCCGATAACCCATCAACCCAGGCACGACCGCCACGCCAATCCCGGCAGCGGCCGCACTGCGCGCAGCGGCGTAGTCGTCGGTCGTCATGGCAACGGTGGGCGTGAAGCCAACGCTGGCGCAGGCGCTGTTGACGATGCTGGCGCAGTCCGCTCCCTGCGCCAGCACCCACGGCTGCTCGCTAAGCGAACGCAGCGAAATGCTCTCGTCGCTGGCGAGCGAGTTGCCCGCCGGGAGCATCACGAGCAGCGGGTCGAAGCCAAGCGAGGCGATTGCTAGACCGCTGCGATCCAGCAGCGACCCGTCCGGGTGGTCGAAGACGATGCCGACGTCGAGTTCGCCGCTGCGCAAGTAGGCGGCGGTGTCGGCGACGTCCAGCACGTTTACCTCCACGTCGACACGCGGTCGCTGAGGGCGAAGCATCGACAGCACTGACGGGAGGATCGCGACGGCCGCGCTGGAGAAGATGCCGAGCCGGACCCTGCGATTGTCGGCGGCGAGCTCCCGCTCCAGGTCGCGCTCGGCCTCTGCAAGCTGGTTGGCGATCGCCCGCGCGTGGATGGCCAGCAGCTCACCGGCGGCGTTGGGCCGGACGCCGCGAGCGTGACGGGTCATGAGCGCAGTTCCGACCTCGGTCTCGAGCGCCGCGATCTGCTGTGAGACGGCGGCTGGCGAATAGCCGATCTCCAGGGCGGCAGCAGACATCGACCCGTGTCGGAAGACGGCTTCGAGGATGGCCAAGCGCTTTGCATCGAGCTTCAAGCTCCGCTTAAGGTAGCGCCTCGAAACCCAGTTGCTGTACGCACGAGGATGACGCACTGTGCTCCGTATGACGTCCTTCGACTTCGCCCTGGTAGATGTGTTCGCCGATGCCCCATTGGCAGGGAACCCGCTGGCCGTCGTGTTTGGCGGAGAGGAGCTCGATGACGAGGTCATGGCCTCGGTCGCGCGCGAGTTCAACCAATCGGAAACGACCTTCGTGCTGCCGCCACGCCGACCGGGGGCGCTTCGGCGGCTGCGTTCCTTCACGTCCTCGGGCGCTGAGGTAACCGGAGCGGGCCACAACGCCCTTGGGGCGTGGTGGGTGCTCGCGTCGCGGAACGACGTTGAGGGCAGCGAGTTCGGACAGGAGCTCGGCGACGAGGTGCTGCCCGTCGAGGTCACACGCGAAGGGGGCCGTGTCACGATTCAGATGACGCAGAGCGACCCGCAACTGGGCGTGGAGCTCAGTGACGTGACGGCCCTGGCTCGCGCGCTGCGCCTCGATCCCGCTGCGATCGGCCCCCAGCTTCCGCAGGTCGTGTCGACTGGGGCCCCGCACATGCTCGTCGAGGTCGTCGACCGCGCCGCCGTCGATCGCGCTGCACCGGATGCGCCTGGCCTCGCGCGTGTGCTCGCCGACGCGAACGCCCAGGGCTGTTACCTGTTCGCGGTCGACAACTACGTCACGGACGTGGCCGCCTATGCGCGCTTCTTCAATCCGAGCGTTGGGCTATGGGAGGATCCTGCCACCGGAAGTGCCGCCGGGCCGCTGGCATGGTGGCTGACGATGCAGGGCCGACATCCAGGCGACCGGGTCGGGATCGAGCAAGGCCACGCACTCGGCCGACCGAGCCGAATCGAGGTCTCAGTAGCGGGCGTCGTGGTGAAGCTGGCAGGCTCGGCTGCGCTGGCGGCCGAGGGGACGCTGCATCTAGCGCGACAACGACAGGAGGAAACACCGTGGGCGCTCCGCTGATGGAGGGGGTCCGGACCGAGCCCGACCGCTTCGAGCCGTTCGCCATCTCCCAAGCTATCCGAGTGGGCCACTTACTCTTCGTCTCCGGCCAGGCGGCCAGCGATGACGACGGCAACGTCGTCGGCGTGGACGATTTCGAGGCCCAAGGGCACCAGGTATTTCGAAACCTGGCTCGGGCGCTCGAGGCGGGTGGCTCCGGGCTCGAGCATGTCGTCAAGGTGACGATCTTCGTAACGGACTCGAGCCACTTCGACACGATCGTCGCGCTTCGTCGGCGCTACTTCACCCAGCCCTACCCCGCCGACAGCCTCGTCGAGGTTCGGGCGCTGGCGCGACCTGAGTTGCAGATCGAGATCGAGGCCATCGCGGTCATCCCCTAGTCGGAATAGATCCTCCCCGCGTCCGTCTATTTCGGCATGACCACCACCACGACGTACTCGCTCGGGAGCCAATACGAGGAACGCCAGCGGCTCGCCTACCAGGCCAGCCTGCTCGATCAGATCACCGAGCGCTTCCTGTGCGAAGCCGGTCTGAGCGCGGGCCTGCGCGTGCTCGACGTGGGCTGCGGGCTGGACGACGTGGCGATGCTCGCCGCCCAGATCGTCGGCCCGCGCGGCGAGGTGATTGCGATCGACAGGGACCCGACCATGCTCACGGCCGCCGAGGAGCGAGCCGAGCGCGCGGGCCTGCGCTTGCAGTTCGTCCACGCGGACGTCACCGACCTCGACCTCGGTGAGCTCCGCTTCGACGCCGCCGTCGGCCGGCTGATCCTGATGCACGTCCCCGATCCGGTCAGCGTCGTGCGCGGCGCCGCCGCCCACGTCCGGCCAGGTGGGATCGTGGCGTTCCAGGACTTCACGACCTCCGCGACCCGTGTTCACCCTCCGCTGCCCGCGACGCAGGCCGCGCTCGATCGCATCTCAGAGACCTTCGAGCTGGTAGGTGCGGACAGTCACGCCGGCGACAACCTGCGCCCGGCCTTCCTGAGCGCCGGTCTACCCGAGCCCGAGTTGCGGTCGGAGTCGCTGATAGGCGGCGCAGCGGAGAGTCCGGTCTTCGACATGATCACGGGGGTCACGCAGACCCTGCGCCCGGCGATGGAGCGCCTCGGCCTGGCGCGGCCTGGCGAGATCGACCCGCAGGCGCTGGGCGCAGAGCTGCGCCGGGAGGTCGAAGACGCGGCCGGAGTCGTCGCGGCGCCCCCGCTGGTCGGAGCGTGGGCGAGGACGACGAGCTAGCGGAATAAACGGCGCCCGCCTCCGTCATGAGGCTGTGAGGACGGTCTTGGGTACTCCGTGACTGCAGTGGCGTACAGCAGCACCCGGCTTGCGACGGGAGCGTCGCGGCAACTCGACCCCGCGCACCTCCCAGATCACGCGACGCGCCTCTATCGCGCCGCCTACGCGCTGGTGGGCTCGGGTGCCGAGGCGGACGACCTGGTGCAGGAGACCTTCGCGCGCGTGCTGTCGCGGCCGCGACGAGTGCGCCGCGGTGGCGAGCGCGCCTATTTGATGCGCGTGCTCAGGAACACCTGGATCGACTTCCAGCGCGCCCGCGCTGCGCGGCCGGACCCGGTCGGCGGCGAGGCGCTCGAGTGGGTGCTCGACGTCGAGTCCGACCCGGGCGGTCTCGCGCAGGACGTGCGGCTCGCCTACGAGGGCATGCGCGAGCTGTCCACCGAGCAGCGCGAGGCGATTGTGGCGGTGGACGTGCTCGGGCTGGCGTACAAGGAGGCCGCGCGGACGCTGCGCATCCGCCAGGGGACGCTCATGAGCAGGCTGGCGCGTGCGCGCGAACGGGTCGCCCAGTACATGGAGGGGACGGGATGAGGGGGCACGTCGAGATTCCCCGGCACCACCGCGGCGTCATCCGCGCGCTGCAGTCGGGCGGTCCCGCAATCCCCGACTCCGTGCTGGCCCACATCCAGAATCTCGAGCCTGCTCCCGTGCCGAGGCAGCGCCTGGTGCGACCGGTGCTGGCCGGCGCCGTGGCAGTCTCGCTGGCCCTCGTGATCGCGGCGGTGCTTCTGACCCTCGGCGGTATGCGCGACTCGCCCGTGGTCGCCGCCAGCGGGCAGAGTCGGCTGCCGGCCCAGCAGGACGCACAGCGCGGCTTCGCCGGGATCAGCTACGCAGACTGGGGGGCACGGTTCCGATGGTTCAAGGTGGGCGGGCGCACCGACTTCGTAGATGGGCGCCGGACGTCCACGGTCTTCTACCGGCACACCCACCATCGGATCGGCTACACGGTGATCGCGGGAACGCCCGTCGCGCCGCCGGATCACGCCGACGTGCTGCGTGTGAACGACATGGAGCTGCACCGGTTCAAGCTCGGCAAGGACGACGTGGTCACGTGGGTGCGCAACGGCCACACCTGTGTGCTCGCGGGCGACGTCCACAACCCACTCACGCTCGTCAAGCTCGCGCTCAACTCCTAAGCACTTCCATGGCCCGCTCTCTTGCCCGTCCTGCAGGCGGACTGTGCGCAATCGCTCACAAGCCCGGCGCGTCCGGTGGGAGGTTCTTCCCGTGGCGACGCGCTGCCACTTGATTCCCTCGCCGGGCGCTGCTCTAGTGGCGCACATGGACTTCGCAGTGGCCTTCGCCTGGGCGGAAACGGTGCCTCGTGGATGAGGTCACCGAGCGCCTCGCGAGCCTGGAGCGCGGCTCGCTGTTCGCCGGTTACCGCATCGAGGGCATCCTCGACCGCGGCGGGATGGGGGTTGTCTACAAGGCCACCGACGTAGACCTCGAGCGCACGGTGGCCCTGAAGATCATCGCGCCCGAGCACACTCAGAACGCTGACGCGGTGACCCGTTTCAAGGCCGAGGCTCGGCTCGCGGCGTCGCTCGAGCATCCCAACATCGTCCCGATTCATCGCGGCGGCGATTTCCAGGGCGTCCTCTACCTGGCGATGCGCTTCGTGCCGGGCACCAACTTGCGCAACGTCATCGACCGAGGCCAGCTGGACCTCGACCGGGTTCAGCGAGTGGTGGGTTGTGTCGCATCGGCGCTCGACGCGGCGCATGAGCGTGGGCTCGTGCACCGCGACGTCAAGCCAGCCAACATCCTGATCGCCGGAGAGGGCGCCCGCGAGCAGATCTATCTCACTGACTTCGGACTGACGAAGCAGCTCGGATCGCCGCAGAGCCTCACCCGCACCGGCGCCTGGGTTGGAACTCCGGACTACGTTGCTCCGGAGCAGATCCAGGCAGGCGGGGTAGATGGCCGTGCCGACCTCTACTCGCTCGGGTGCGTTCTGTACGAGATGCTCACGGGGAGCGTCGCGTACCCGAAGGACAACGACATGGCCAAGCTGTGGGCTCATGTGCAGGACCCGCCTCCCTCCCCGAGCCTGAAGCGCCCGGATCTCGTCCAGGCCTTCGACGAGGTGGTGTCGCGCGCGACGGCCAAGGATCCGGATGACCGGTACGCCACGGCCTCGGATTTCGCCGCCGCGGTCGATCGGGCCATCGCTCAGCAGACCGCGGAGGCGGACACCCTTCAGGAGACGCGCGCAGTCGGCGCCACACCGTCGATCGACCGCCACGACGTGTTCATCGCCGAGCCCGCCGCGGGTGCGGCGTCGGTCCCGAGCGCCGAGCCGGAGAGCACGGCGCCCCCGCCCGTCGCGCCTTCCGGCCCGCTGGCCACGCCCGGTGGGCAGGGCGCAAGGTCCCGCCTGCTGCTCGCCGGCGCCGGCCTCGTGCTGTTGCTCGGCGTGGTGGCGGCCGTGCTGCTCGCCGGCGGGGGCGGGGGCGGGGACGACGACGGAAGCTCGCCCCCGACCGCGGCTGCTCCGGTCGCCACGAAGCTGCTTCCGGACCTCGCGTGGCGTCCGATCGCCAGCCCGCCGTTCCGGCGTCAGTACGCGGCGGCGACGGCGGTGGGCGGCAAGGTGATGGTGGTCGGCGGGATCGGGATCAAGGAGTCGAGCACCACGACGAAGGTCTACGACCCCGGCACGGGCGGCTGGGCGACCGGGCCGGGCCTGCCGGTGCCGTTGCACCATGCGGCGTCGGTGACTTATGAGGGCGACGCGGTGGTGATTGGTGGGTTCATACCGGGCGAGGAGCTGACGTCTGAGCAGTCGGATCGCGTTTATGTCCTGCGTGGGGACTCGTGGGAGCGGCTGCCGTCGTTGAATCACCCTCGTGCCGCGGCGGCTGCGGCGGTCGTGGGCGACAAGATCGTGGTGGTCGGGGGCCAGGCGGGCGGGAAGTTGGTGGCGCAGACGGAGGTGTTCGACGGCGAGCGTTGGACGGATGTGGCCGACATGCCGACGCCGCGTGAGCATCTCGGCGCAGCCTCCGACGGCCGCTACCTCTACGCAGTCGGCGGCAGGGACCTGTCGGCAGACAAGAGCGCGACGGCGCTCGAGCGCTACGACCCCGCGAACGACAGGTGGACCGAGCTCGACGACATGCCGCGGGCAACCGGCGGCGTGAGCGCAGCCTACGCCGGGGGCCGAGTTGTCGCGATCGGCGGCGAGGGGGCGACCGAGGTCTCGGACGGCGTGCAGGCGTACGACATCCAGCACGAGAAGTGGTCGTCGCTCCCTGCCCTACCCACGGCGCGGCACGGAGTCGCCGTGGCGGCCATCGGGGACACCGTCTACGCAATCGGAGGCGCGACGTCGGTCGGGCATCTCGGGTCGACGAAGGAGGCCGAGGTACTGGACTTGTCCGGCAAGCCGGCCGAGGCCCAGACCACCGCGGGCCTCGCGTGGCGGGAGCTCGCCGGCGCGCCGTCCAAGCGCCAGTACGCGGCCTCTACCGAGATCGCGGGCAGACTCTGGCTCCTTGGTGGAATCGGCGCCGATGGCAGCGGGAGCACCGAAACGGCAGCCTACGACCGCGCCATCAACAACTGGACACCGGGACCCGAGCTGCCGGTGCCGTTGCACCACGCGGCGTCGGTGACGTATGAGGGCGACGCGGTGGTGATCGGTGGGTTCATTCCGGGCGAGGAGCTGACGTCTGAGCAGTCGGATCGCGTTTATGTCCTGCGTGGGGACTCGTGGGAGCGGCTGCCTTCGTTGAATCACCCTCGTGCCGCGGCGGCTGCGGCGGTCGTGGGCGACAAGATCGTGGTGGTCGGGGGCCAGGCGGACGGGAAGTTGGTGGCGCAGACGGAGGTGTTCGACGGCGAGCGCTGGACGGATGTGGCCGACATGCCGACGCCGCGTGAGCATCTCGGCGCAGCCTCCGACGGCCGCTACCTCTACGCGGTTGGGGGACGTGAGCTGTCCGCCGCCAAGAACCTGCCGGCGCTCGAGCGCTACGACCCGGCCAGCGACTCCTGGACGAAGCTGGACGCCATGCCCAAGAACGTCGGTAGCGTCGGGGTCGCCTATGTCGACGGCCTGGTGATCGCCGTCGGCGGAGAAGGCGTCACTCAACCCTTCGACGTCGTGCAGGCCTTTGACGTCAAGTCGAAACGGTGGTCGCAGCTGCCCGCGCTGCCGGCCCCGCGTCACGGAGTCGCCGTGACGGCACTCGACGACTCCCTCTACGCCATCGGCGGCGCCACCGCTGCCGGCCACGTCCAAGCCACGGATGCGGTGAGCGTGCTCGACCTCGACTAGGGCGCGTCCGACCCGTCCGGGTCCGGTCTCGGCGCGTGCGTCGATCCCTGTCCCATGTACGTGACCTGCTCGGGCTCGAGGAACACGCGCCGCTCGCGGTCCTCGTCCGGCACGGGGGCGCGGAACAGGACCACGGTGTCGCCGAAGCGGAAGACGTCCCCGTCCGACAGCGAGGGTTGGCCCGTCACCCGCTCACCGTTCAGGAAAGAGCCGTTGCGCGACCGGTCGTCGGCGAGCGCCCAGCCCTTCTCCGTGCGCAGCAGGTGCGCGTGTCGGC
Source organism: uncultured Thermoleophilaceae bacterium (assembly GCA_963716215.1). Taxonomy (GTDB): domain Bacteria; phylum Actinomycetota; class Thermoleophilia; order Solirubrobacterales; family Thermoleophilaceae; genus JACVRW01. The sequence goes on from OY970298.1 coordinate 1,736,673, forward strand.
GCGAGACCTCGCCATCCCACGGCAGGGCGATGTCGTTGTCTGGGCGGCGGCCGATCGTGATCGGGGACAGCTCGTCCTCGAGGGTGACCACTTGCTGCCTTCCGCTGCCGTCGTGGAAGGCCACGAAGGCCCTCCCGCGGCGCTCGGCCCGGATCCGGTCTGCAAGCAGCGCGTCGGCACGGGACAGCTCTCCGCTCTCCGCCAGGCCGATCCCCAGCTTGACCGTCAGGTCGCCGCGGGCTGGATCGTCGTCCGGAAGGAGCGATACCGCCCGCTCGAGCAGGCTGACCGCGGGGCGAATGTCGCCCCGCGCGAGGGCTCGAGCGCCGGACGAGCCGAGATGTCGGGCCGCGCGGGTGGCCAGCTCGCGTCCACGCTCCTCGATCGGTCCCAGCTCCGACAGGTTCCGGTAGGAACTCTCCAAGTGGTATCCGAGGATCTCCTCGTACTCGGTCGCGCGCTCGCCCGTCTCCGCGCTCCAACCAGTCGGCGTAGCGGGCGTGGAGCTCGGCCCGCTGCGCCTTGAGAATGGTCTGATACGCCACGTCGTGCAGGAGGATGTGATTGAAGCTGAACGTCCTTCGGCCAGCGAAGCGTCCGCCGTCAGGCTCGATCACCTGCTTGCGCACCAGCGCGCCGAGGTGGTGCTCGAGGTCCGAGCGCTCCTGCCCACCCGCCAGCAGCAGGACGGCCTCGTCGCCGAACGACCTGCCGATGACGGCCGCAGCTCTGACGATCGCGCGCTCGTCCGACTCGAGTCGATCGAGGCGAGCGGCCAGCACCGCCTGGATCGTGGCTGGCATGGACAGCGCAGACAGGTCCTCCTCGAGGCGCCGCTCGTCGATCAGCATGCGGACGAGCTCCTCTACGAACAGCGGATTCCCCTCGGCACTCGCGGCCAGGCGGTCGCAGAGCTCCGTGGCCATGCCTCTGTCCCCGACCAGATGCTCTACCAGTGCTCGACTGTCGGATTCGCTCAGCGGCTGCAGCTCGATTTGTCCGGCACCGGGCAGCCTGGCGGCGAAGTCGGGTCTGGTGTCGAAGAGCTCGGTCCGTGTGACGGCGACGATCAGGACGGGGAGCTCGCCGGTCGCGGTGGGTAAGTACTCGATGAGCTCGAGGAACGTGGGCTCGGCCCACTGGATGTCCTCCAGGACGACCACGAGAGGGCGCTCGCGCGCGACCGCCTCCAGCAGCTTGCGGACCGCCCAGAACGTCTCGGCCGGGTAGGCGGTGGAGTCCACCACCCCGAGTGCCCCTGCTACGCGCTCGGCCACGATGTCTCGGTCGTCGTCCGCCGGCAGCAGGCGGGCGACTCGGGCCATTACCTCGTCGGAGCTGTCGCCGTCCTCGGTGCCGGCCAGCTCTGCCACGATCTCGCGGAGCGGCCAGAAGGTCAGGCCCTGCCCGTACGAGAGGCAACGACCGGTGACTGCCGTCGCTGCATCGCCGAGCGAGTCGAGGAAGTCCCTCGTCAGCCGTGTCTTCCCGATCCCGGCGGGCCCGACGACGGTTACGAGTTGGCAGGTCCCCGCGCTGACCGCGCTGTCGAAGGCGCCACGCAATGCCTGTAGCTCCCGCTCCCGCCCGACCAGCGGGCGCGAGCGGACACCCCGTTCGATGCCTCTGTTCCGACCCGCGACGTCGAGCAGCCTGAATGCCTGCACGGGTTGGCTCATGCCCTTCACCTCGACCGGCGCGACGGCTTGGACCAGCACCGCACCCCGCACCAGCTCCATGGTGTGCGCTCCGATCAGGATCTCACCCGCCGGCGCCGACTGCTCGAGCCTGGCGGCGACGTTGACGGCGTCACCGGTCACGACGCCCTCGCCATTCGCAGTGTCTCCGGCGATCACCTCGCCGGTGTCGACTCCCGTTCGAGCTTGCAGCCGCACACCCCAGCGCAAATCGAGCTGCTCGTTCAGCTCCCGGAGCGCCGCCCGCATCTCATCCGCCGCTCGGACCGCGCGCACGGCGTCGTCTTCGTGCACGGTAGGCATGCCGAACACCGCCAGCACCGCGTCGCCGATGAACTGCTGGATCGTCCCCTCGTGGCGCATCAGCACCTCGCTCATGGCCTCGAAGTAGCGGGCCAGCACCTGGCGCAGCGTCTCCAGATCGAGTTTCTCCGCAAGCTTGGTCGAGCCCACCAGGTCGCAGATACACGATCGTGACGACCTTCCGAAGCCCCTCGGGCATCGGTGTGGCGAAGAGGGCCGTTCCGCAGACGGGACAGAACCTCGCGCCCTCGGGCGACTGGGCGCCACAGCCCGGACACTCGCGCACAGGTTGAGTCTAGGCCCGGCGGCCGGTCAGCAGCGACCGCGCGGCTTCGTATTCCCGAGCGGAACGCAGCGGATCACAGCGCTGGGCCGTTGTCCGCTGCGCAGGCGGTAGCGGACCAGCTTGCCGTTGTATGCGTGCGCGGAAACGCGAACCTCGAGCGTCTGGCCCGCGGTGACCTCCCGCGGTGCGGCTCCGAGATCCTGGAGCAGGTCGATTGCGGACCGGCCGTCGCTCTCGGTGCTGCGCGACTTGAAGGGACAACCGTTGCCGGCGCAGCTGAGTCGGATGGTCGAGCGCGGCGGGGCGTCGGTCACCCGGAGCCGGCGGAGCTGGGTGCCCGACCAGGTCAGCGAGACCTTGGCCGGGTTGCGCTTGCCGAGCTCGTGGAGCCCCCACGGCGGGTTGGCGTTCACCACCCGTCCGGGCTTGCAGGTCGCCACGAAGCTCGCGAACCGTGTCGTGGGGTGGTGCGCCCTGATCCTGAAGACCCCGCTGGGCACCCGGGTCCAGATCACTCCGCCGTCGACCGAGGACAGCTCCTGCAGCGGGTCGGGGATGACGTTCTCGTTGAAGTAGACGGGGGCCGGGAGGGCGGGAGTCGCGAACGCCGTCGCGCCGGCAACCCCATGAGCTCCGTAGCCGGTGAACCCACCGAACGGGAGGTCGCGGACGTTGCGCGTGCTGAACGTCGACACGATCCCGCACTGGCGCAGCTCGCCGTGCTCGTCGAGCGGCACCTCGAGCAGCGCCGCGAGCGCGCGGTACACGCTCTCCGTCGGCGTTTGGAAGTTCACACGGGCCAGGTTCTCGCCCGCGGTCCGGAAGGTCTGGAGATAAACGGTGTGGTAGCCGGCGGCCCTGATGTACGGCGTGATGTTCGCCCGGTCCGGAACCACGAGGTCGTAGCTGCCGTCGCGCCTGACCGTCGCGCGAATCCGCGGACGCTCAGCCACGCGGATGGTCGCCCCTCCCAGCCGCACAGTCGTGTTGTTGAACTCATAGGCGGTCCCGCGGATGTGCACTGATCGCGCCGACGCGGTCGCCGCCCCGACGCAGGAGCAGACGGCGCAGATCGCCGCGACCGCCAGGACTCGTCTGGTGCCCCAAGCCATCCGCTGACCCTACCCGGCCGCTGGCATAGGCTGCGCGGATGGAGCGAGTCGTCGTCGGCGTGCCGATCGACAGCGTGGGTGTGGCGGGCGGGACGGAGCTGGCGCCCGAGGAGCTTCGCTCTGCCGGGGTGGTGGAGGCCGTGCGTGCCGGCGACGCCGGGGACCTCGAGGTTCGGATCGTCGGTACCGAGCGCGACCCGGCCACCGGAATCGTCGGCTACCCGACTGTGTTGGCGACGGTCCGCGGGGTTCGGGACGGCCTGGCGCCGCATCTCGCGGCCGGACGCTTCCCGATTGTGCTGGGCGGCTGCTGCACGCTGATCCCGGGTGCGGTAGCCGCCGCTCGCAGCGCCACGGATCAGCCGGTCGGGCTGGTGACGATCGACGGTCACCTGGACCTCTACGACGCCGAGACGTCGGAGACCGGTGAGGCCGCCGACCTGCCGGTGGCGCTCTGCGTCGGCCATGGGGACGAGCAGCTCGCCGGAGTCGGACCGGTCCGGCCGCTCGTGGACGGGAGCCACGTCGCGCTGCTCGCCCACCGCGACAGCGACGAGGCCCGCGGGCTCGGCAGCGTGATGCCGGATCAGGTCGGCATCGACCTGAGCTGGGACGACGCCGCCGTGCGCGAGCGCGGGCCGGCGACCGTGGCTACCGAGGCGCTCGAGCGGCTGACCGCGCGGGTGGACCACTACTGGCTCGCGATCGACGTCGACGTACTCGCCGACGATGTCTTCCCGGCGACGCCCTGCAAGCAGCCGGGCGGCCTGCGCCACGACGAGCTGGTCGACCTGGCCGCCCCGCTCGCGACCGACTCCCGCTGCATCGGGCTCAGCCTCGCCTGCTACGACCCGGATCTGGACTCCCCCGATCGGGCCGGCGCTCGCGACGTCACGGCGATGCTGGAGCGCGTGCTCGCCGGCTAGCGCCCGGCGTCGTGGACCGGGCCGGCTCAGCCCAGGTCGAGCGCGAGCAGCGCGCGGTCGACCGACGTCTTCAGCGAGCCGCTTTTCGCCTTGGCGTACAGCGGGCTGACCCCGTCCCCGACGAGCAGCGATGTGATGGCCAAGCCTTGGAAGCCGAGGTATCCGCCGGAGCCGAGCCGGTCGGCGAGCTCCAACAGGCGCCTGCGGCTCTCCTGGATCTGAGCGCGCCGTACCGCGGGCGGCCCGAGGCGCACCGGGTCGAACGGCGCATCGGCGAGCGCCACCGCTCCCCGCAGGACGCAGGCGAATCGCCTCCTGGTTCGAGCCGACGCGAGTTGCCCCGCGCGCAGGCTCAGCTCGTCGCTGGCGATCGGATCCGCGCCGTGGGCCAGCAGCTCGTCTAGGGCGTGAGCTTGACGCCAGGTGATCCACCGCAGCCACACGCCGCCGAGCAGCAGCCCGCGCGTTCGCCGCGCGAGGCGGCCACGCGGTAGCCAGCTACGGCTGAGAGGTTCCAACGCGTTCATGAGGTACAGCTGCGGCGAGTCGACACCCGGGCCAACGGGTCTGCCTGGGCATCTTGACCGATCGGCGCGCCGAGGTCCAGTCCCGAGGCCGCGCCGTGCGTTAGCGGGCGGGCGGGGGTGGGGGCGGGCTCGAGTCTCCGAGCTCCGTTATCGCCGCCACCGCCACCATCTCCGGCGTGACGTCCACGGGAAGCCTCGCGGCCGCGACGGCTTCGAGTAGCGCGAACCCCGCGGCGTGCAGTCGGCGGCCAGTCTCGAGAGCGGCGCGCTCGAGGAGCAGCTCGCGCTCCTGGTCGGGCAGGTCGCGCAAGTGGGCTTCCGCCATCGCGCCCCCTCCGTCGGGCGATTCGTCGATGCCGTCGAGCACCGCGTCATCTGCACTGGGCGCCATGTCCCTGAGAGCGACACGTCGCACCATGAAATGCCCGAACTCCTCGGAGGCCTTCGACTCGAGCACCCGCACCATCAGCTCCTTGAGCTCGGTGGCACCTGGCTTGCTGCCCTCGCTCATCCTGCGACAACCGTAGACCTACTAGCTACTCGGCGGCAAGCCCCCACGCAGCGGTGCCGTGGTCCAGCACCATCGCCGTGAGCGCGCCGGCGAGCGAGGCCGCTTGGTCGTGGGTGAGGCGCACGTGGGAGATGCGGCCGAAGTGCGGGCAGTGGACGCTGATCGCGATGGCCTCGTGGCCCTTGGGACCGACGATTAGGTCCTCGGCGGATTGGGTGGGGATGATCGTCACGGCGCTATTAGGGGACCCTAACATCTGTAGGGTATGGCGCGGTGCGCCGTCTGGTTCTTCTCGTGCTGGTCGCCGCCGCGTGCGGGGTGCTCGCCGCGCCGGCCACCGCCTACCGCGCCCAGATCAGCAGGACGAGCTACGGCATCCCGCACGTGCTCGCGCACAACTGGGGCGACCTGGGCTTCGGCGCCGGCTATGCGTACGCCGAGGACAACCTCTGCACGCTCGCCGACGAGATCGTGACCGTCAGCGCGCAGCGCTCGCGCTTCTTCGGGCCCGACGGCGTGACCGTGGCGTCGGCGAAGGGCTCCAACAAGAACATCGACTCCGACTTCTTCTGGCAGCAGATCAACGACCGGCGCGTGGTCGAGCGGTTGGTCGCTCAGCGCGCACCGCGCGGGCCCAAGCCGCAGGTGCGCAAGCTGGTGCGCGGCTATGCGGCCGGCTACAACGCCTTCCTGCGCGCGCGGGGGGTCGCGCGGCTGCCCGATCCGCGCTGTCGTGGCAAGGCCTGGGTGCGCCCGATCACCGCGCTCGACCTCTGGCGCCGCTACTACCAACTCGGCCTGATCGCCAGCGCCGGGCAGTTCGTGGGGGACATGGTCGCGACGCGGCCGCCCGGCGCCGCTACGGCCGCGCGCTCGGCGTCGGTCTCACCGGCCGCGGCTGCCGATTGGTGGCGCGCGCTGCGCGAGCAGCCGATCGGCTCGAACGCGGTGGGGCTCGGCAGCGAGGCAACCGAGAGTGGGCGGGGAATGCTGCTCGCGAATCCGCACTTCCCCTGGATCGGCGGCGAGCGCTTCTACCAGTTCCAGCTGACCCTTCCCGGCAAGCTCAACGTGCAGGGCGCCAGCCTGCACGGGATCCCGGTGGTCAACATCGGCTTCAACGACAGAGTCGCGTGGTCGCACACGGTCTCGACCGCGTGGCGCTTCACGCCGTTCCGGCTTCAGCTCGCCTCTGGCAACCCCAGGGCGTACGTCTACGGCGGCAAGAACGAGGCCATGACCAGTCGGACCGTGCGCGTCCGGGCCCGCAAGCCGGGCGGCGGCCTAGAGACCCGCAGCACACCTTCTGGTACTCGCGCTTCGGCCCGATCGTCAACGTGCCGGACGCCGGCTACGCGTGGGACTCGTCCACGGCCTACGCGCTCGGCGACGTGAACGCCGACAACATGCGGCTCGTCAACGTGTGGTTCGACATCGATCGAGCGCGCAGCGTCGACGACCTCGTCCGCGCCCAGTCGCGCAACCAGGGCGTTCCCTGGGTGAACACGATCGCCGCCGACTCGCGCGGCCAGGCGCTCTACCAGGACAACTCCGTCGTGCCAGCGGTCTCGCGTCAGAAGATCGACACCTGCATTCCGGCCGGGCTGCCTCAGATCGTCTACGAGGCCGCCGGAGTCGTCACGCTCGACGGCAGCCGCCCCGAGTGCGGCTGGGCCAACGAGCGCGGCGCCGTCCAGCCCGGCATCCTTGCCCCGAGCCACCTGCCCATCCTCGAGCGGCGCGACTACGTCCAGAACTCCAACGACTCCTACTGGTACACGAACCCGGAACGGCCGCTCACCGGCTTCTCGCCGATCATCGGCGGCGAGGGCACCGAGCTCGGGCTGCGCACCCGCTACGGCCTGCGCACGATCGCGGACCGCCTGGCGGGGAAGGACGGGCTGCCCGGACGCAAGTACACGCTCGGTCGCCTGCGGAAGCTGTGGGAGCGCGACGACAGCGAGGCCGGACGCCTGCTCGCCGACCAGCTGGCCGCGCTGTGCGATGCGAACCCGAGCGTAATCGTCGATGGGCAGCCGGTAGACGTGCGCGCCGCCTGCCCGGTGCTCCGCAACTGGGACACGACGGCGCGGTTGGACAGCAAGGGCGCCTGGCTGTTCGGCGTCTGGTGGCGGCTGTCCGGCGCGGCGTTCTCGGACCCCTTCGATCCGCAGCAGCCGCTGACCACCCCGAACCGGCTGGCCACCAGCGCGGACAACATCGCGGCGATAGGCGCGGCGGTGAAGAGTCTGCGCGACCACGGCCTGCCGCTCGACGCGACGATGCGCCAGGCGCAGTACGTGCTCCGGCACGGCCGCAAGGTGCCGCTCCACGGCTGCTCGAGTGGCTGCTACGACGACATCGAGGCCGTCGTCGATCCCAAGGGTGAGAGCGCCGGCCAAGGTGTGGCGGTGCGCTACGGCCAGGTGGTCGAGGGATCGAGCATCGTCATGCAGGTCGAGCTGACCAGGCGCGGCCCGAAGGGCACGACGATCATGACCTACTCGCAGTCCGAGAACCCGCGCTCGCCCCACTCGGGCGACCAGACCAGACTGTTCTCGGCCGGCAAGTGGATCCCGATCACGTTCACGCGCGCGCAGATCGCGCGCGACGCGAAGCTGCGGCGCTACACGGTCAGCGGCGCCCGCGGTCGTTGACCCGGCCGCGACCCGCTCGTCACCCCAGCTCGCGCTCGACCTCGTCGAGCCAGTCGGTGTGGGCCTCGACGATGCGGCGTGCGAGGCCGTGGTTGAGACGTAGGTAGCGCTCGCGGCTGGGGATCGCGGCGGCAATGGCCTCGGCGGCGTCGATTTGGGCGGTGATGTCACCGATCTCCTCGCGCAGCGCCCGGAGGCTGTCGAGCACCGCCTCCTCGCCGACGAGGTCGGCGGCGAGCAGTCGGGTGATCGCCTCGTGCTGGATGCGCGGGAAGCGGGCCGGCTCTCGCATCCACTCGGCGAGCGCGTCGCGGCCCTTGTCGGTGAGCAGGTAGTGGGTGCGCGGGCGCGTCCGGCCCGGCTCCTTGTGCGAGCTCAGGTGGCCGAGCGACTCCAGGCGCTTGGGCTCGGCATACCACTGGCTGTCCGCGGCGTCCCAGTAGATCCGGCCCGACCGCGCCATCCGGACGAGGTCGTGCGGCCCCGCGCCGCCCTGCCCGACGAGGGTCAGGACGACGTACGAGAAGGGTGTCAGCGATCGCGTTGACAAAGCTCTGAAACGGAGCTATAAACTCCGAACCCGAGTTTAGAGGAGACGATGGTCGTCATGCCGCTCGCCGCGACATCAACTGAGCAGCTGTGGTTCCTGAACACCCTCCACACCATTCGCGTCCGCCACGACGAAGGCGAGGATGGACTCTCGGTGATGGAGACGCTCGCTCGTCACGGAGACTCGCCCCCGCTGCACGTCCACCACACCGAGGACGAGACCTTTCACGTGCTCGAAGGCCAGCTGCGCGTGCGCGCCGGCGACAGCGACCTGACGCTCGGCCCGGGCGAGACGATCCTCGCCCCCAAGGGCGTGCCGCACACCTACCGCGTCGCGTCGCGCGAGGGAGCGCGCTGGCTCGTGATCACGACCCGCGGCGACTTCGAGCGGTTCGTGCGCGCGCTCAGCCGCCCGGCCGAGCGGCCCGAGCTGCCCGCGGACGACGGGCCGCCCACGCCCGAGCAGGTCGAAGCGCTAGCGGCGGCCGCCCGCGAGCACGGGATCGAGCTCGTAGGACCACCGCTCGACTGACCCGATAGTCCATAGCATCGCGTCGGTGTCCTCGCCGAACCGCCTGGACTTCTACGACGCCGAGCTGCGCGCTCACCACGAGCATCTTCGCGCCGCCTACGGGATCACTCCGGGTGACGAGGTCGTCGACATCGGGTGCGGAACCGGGCTGACGACCCGCGACGCAGCGCACGCCGCGGCGCCGGGCCGCGTCGTTGGAGTCGACGTGTCCGAGCGCATGCTCGCGCGTGCCCGCGAGGTGACGGCGGCCGAACGGCTCGACAACGTCTCGTACGAGCTGGGCGACGCCCAGGTGCATCGCTTCGATCCGGCTGGATTCGACGTGGCGATCAGCCGCTTCGGAACGATGTTCTTCGCCGATCCGGCCGCCGCGTTCGCCAACATCGCCGCCGCCCTTCGACCCGGGGGGCGTCTGGTGCTGCTCGTCTGGCAGCGACACGAGCACAACGACTGGGCGCTGGCGCTCGAGGCCGCGCTGGGCGCTGCGGCGCTGCCACCGCAACCGGGCGCGGATCCGTTCTCGCTCGGCGATGCCGACGCCACCGCGGCCATCCTCGAGCGCGCCGGCTTCGACGGCATCCGCTTCGAGGACGTCAGTGAGCCGGTCCTCTACGGACACGACCTCGACGCGGCGCTCGCGTTCGTCCGGGGGTTCCAGGACACGAGCGCGGCCCTCGCGACCCTGAGCGAGGATGAGGCGGCTCGTGCTGTCGAGCGCCTACGCGAGACGCTCGCCGCGCACTACGACGACGAGCGCGGCGTGGTCCTCGAGTCGCGCTCCTGGTTGATCACGGCTCGGCGACGCCGCTGAGACGGGGGGAGGGGCTCGGGATCTCGCCCGTGTCCTGACTCGAGAGAAAGCGCCCGTAGCCGGGGTCCACGCAGATCGCGTGCTCCAGGTAGACCGTCCGACCGCGCACCATCGTCCGCATGAGCTTCGTTCGGGAACGACGGCCGTCGAACGGCGACCACGGGTTCTTGGAGAACTGCTGGCTCCGTGCGTCGACCACCCACTCGGAGTCGAGGTCGTAGAAGGCCAGGTCGGCGTCGGCCCCAACCTGGATCGTGCCCTTCCTCGGATAGAGCCTCGTTACGCGGGCCGCGTTGGTCGAGCTGAATCGTGCGAACGCATCGAGCCCCATCCCGCGACGGTTGATCGCCTCGTCGAGGACGAGCGGCACCGTCTCCTGCATCACCTGGCATCCGAGCGGCGCGGCGAAGATGTCCTCCCAGCCGGGCTCCTTCTCCTCGATCGTGTAGGCACAGTGATCGGAGACGAGGGAGTCGGCCACGCCGTTCACGACGTACTCCCAGAGCTGCTCGACGAGCGCCCGCTCGCGCAACGCCGGTGCGCAGCGGCCGTAGGGTCCCAAGCGCACCAGATCGTCGAGATCGAGCAGGAGGTGATGGGGGCAGATCTCCATGCTCGCCGGCTGGCCCGCCGCCTTGGCTTGCCTGACCAGCTCGGCGCTGCGCGGGGACGAGACGTGGACGATCTGGATGCGAACGCCGGCGTGCGCGGCGAGATAGAGCGCCCTGTGCACCGCCTCCTCTTCCACGAACGGAGGCCGGGACTCGTGGTGCGCCATTGGATCGCGACGCCCTTCCGCCTCGAGTCGCGCCAGGTTCGCCCGCAGCAGGGAGTCGTTCTCCGCGTGCACCAGCACCAGCGCGTCGACGGCACGTGCCTCCTCCATCCCGCTCAGGAACTCGGCATCGGTGACGTGCGGATAGGCCGGCTCGGACAGCGGCATGAAGGCCTTGAAGCCCTTGGCTCCCTCCGCCCACTGCTCCCGCATCTCGGTTAGCGACGGCGCGGTCAGCGCGCCCCAGAGCCCGAAGTCGACGACGACCTTGCCCTTGGCCATCTCCCGCTTCTCGCGGTAGAGCTCGGCGGTGGTGACCGGCGGATACGTCAGGGGGTGTTCGATCACCGTGGTGATCCCACCCGCGGCCGCCGACATCGTGCCCGTGGTGAAGTCCTCGCGCTCGGTGTGCCCGGGATCCTCGAAGTGGGCGTGGGGGTCGATGGCCCCGGGGAGGATGTGGAGCCCTGAGGCATCGATCACGTCGTCCGCGCGCTTCGAGGCGGTGCCGTCGGGCGCGACGATCGCGGCGATCCGCTCATCCTCAACCAGGAGATCGGCGGCGAACACGCCGTAGTCGGTCGCGAGGGTTCCGCCGACGATCGCAGTGCCCTTGCCGTTCATGGTCCTCCTCGTCATACCCTAGGCCCCGGCGAGCTCGGACAGTGCCACGACCAGAGCCTGCACCGCCAACTCGATGGCCTCGGGGTCGGTGATCTCCTCCGGCGAATGGCTCGCGCCCCCCGCTCCGCTCCTCACGAACAGCATGCCGACGCCGGCACCCGCCGCCGCGAGGATCCCCGCGTCGTGCCCGGCCCCGGACACGAGGACGGGGGGCGACGTGCCGACCGCGGCGCATGCCCTGCCCAGCGCCGCCTGGATGTCCTCGTCGAGCGCGACCGGTCCGTGCCGGTACAAGCGCTCGACCGCGACACTGCCGCCCTCGGCGTCCGCCGCCTGGTGGGCCAAGCCCTCGACCGCGTCCACCAGCCGGTCGAGTGTGTCATCGAGCGGAGCGCGCGCGTCCACGCTAAGTGCGACGCGTTCGGGGATGACATTCGAGGCCGCGCGAGGGATCACGCACTCGCCCACGGTTACGACGGCGTCTGGAAGGCCGCTGGCCTCCCGACGGAGCGCGAGGACGTAGCGCGCGGCCGCGACGAGCGCGTCGCTTCGATCGGCGAGCGGGACGGTGCCGGCGTGGCCACCCCGACCGTCGAATGTGACTCGCATGCCGGCCATTCCCGTGATCGTTCGCACGATCCCCAGTGGCTCACCCGCCCCCTCGAGAACGGGCCCCTGCTCGATGTGCGGTTCGATGAACACCGCTGGGGCAGGTTGGTCGGGGCCGTCCGTCGCGCCGTCCGCGAAGCCCAGCTCGGCCAGTGCCTCGGCGACCGTCGTGCCGGCGGCGTCACGAAGCGCGAGATCGCCGGGTTGGACCAGGCCACACGCTGCCCTGCTCCCGAAGAAGCCGTGTCCGAAGCGCCAGCCCTCCTCGTCTCGGAAGGCGACCGCCGCGATCGTGCGGTTGAGTCGTCGTCCCCGCAGGCGCTCGAGCGCGGCGACGGCCGCGACCACACCGAGAGCCCCGTCGAAGCGTCCGCCGTCGGGGACGCTGTCGAGATGCGACCCAACCCAGATCTCCGCCGCGTCGTCGTCCTCGCCGCGAAGACGCCCGAGGGTGTTTCCCACCCGGTCGCGCGTGACGTCGGCGCCCGCCCGCGCCAGCCATCCGGCGACCAGGACGTGCGCCTCCTCCTCGGCCGCGCTGAGGCCTGGCCGGTTCGCGCCCTCCCCGGGTCCGATCCGGTAGAGCTGATCGAGCCGGTCGAGGACGTCTGTGCTCAAGCCCCTACGAAGGTCGACGGAAAACGGTCGCGGGCCACGAATTGTCCGCTCCCGGGCGCCTCGACCGGCTCGCCGTCATCGACCACGATCCGGCCGCGCGCGATCACGACATCGGGCGCCCCGGTCACCTCACGTCCCTCGTAGAGGCTGTGGTCCACTCGGGAATGATGGGTCTCGGCCGAGATCCGCCGCTTGCGAGACGGGTCGAAGACCACGAGGTCCGCGTCGCTCCCGATGGCGATCGTGCCCTTGCGGGGGAACAGGCCGAACAGGCGCGCCGGGTTGGTCGAGAGCAGCTGGACGAGCCGAGACATCGAGATGCGCCCGGTGCGCACGCCCTCGTCGTGGAGCATCAGCAGGCGTTCCTCGATGCCCGGCGCGCCCTGCGGCACGCCGGCGAAGTCGGTGGCGGCGATCTTGTCCCGGAGCAGATACGGCGTGTGGTCGCTCGACACGACCGACAGCAGGCCCGTCTGGAGGGCCCGCCAGAGCTCCTCCTGCTCGGCCCGGTCGCGCGGAGGCGGCGTGAACACGTACTTCGCGACGTCCGGCCACGGCTCGTCCAGCGCCGTCTCGTCGATGAAGAGGTATTGCGTGCACGTCTCGGCCCAAGAGCGCCAGCCCAGCTCGCGCGCCCTCGCCACGGCGGCCAGGGCTTCACGACAGGAGACGTGGACGATGTAGACCGGGGCGTTCGCGACGCGTCCGAGGTGTAGGGCCCGGCTCGTGGCCTCGGCCTCCGTGAGCGGAGGCCGCGTGCGGGCGTGCCACGCGGTGGAGGTGTTGCCCTCGGCCAGCGCCCTCTGGATCAGGAGGTCGATCGCGTCGCCGTTCTCGGCGTGGATCAGCACCAGCGCCCCGTGCTCGGCCGCGGAGAGCATCGTCTGGAACATCGTCTCGTCGTCGACCATGATCGACTCCTTGTAGGCGAGGAAGAGCTTGAAGCTCGTGATGCCCTCCTCGCACAGCCAGCCCAGGTCGTCGAGGGCCCCCGGAACGGTCAGGTCGCTCACGGCCATGTGGAAGCCGACGTCGATCACCGGCGGGTTTCTACGAAGGTTCCCTCGCCAGATCTCCAGTGCCTCCCGAAGGGTCTGCCCGTGGTACTGGATGCAGAAGTCGACTATGCACGTGGTCCCGCCGGCGGCCGCCGCCACCGTGCCCGATGTGAAGTCGTCGCACGTGGTCAAGCCCTCGTAGTGGGAATCGATGTGCGTGTGCGGGTCGATGCATCCCGGCAGAAGCATCTTTCCGGTCGCGTCGATAGCGATGTCGGCCGTTACGTCGAGGTCCGTCCCGATCAAAGCGACCCGCTCGCCGTCGACGAAGACGTCCGCGTCGAATTCGCTCGTCGCGGTCACGACGCGACCGTTCTTGATCAGAATCGACACGGATATCCTCCCTCGCCGGAATCGCTCGGCCCCCGGTACGAAGGAGACTCGCAAGGCATGGATCTTGGTCTGAAGGGATGCTCCGCGATCGTGGGCGGCGCATCGTCCGGCATGGGCTTGGCAATCGCGCGGACGCTCGCGGCCGAGGGGTGCGACGTGACCCTGTTCGCGCGCCGGGAGCAGGAGCTGACGGCGGAGGCACAGCGGATCGAGGCCGACTTCCCCGGCTCCAGCGCGCTCGCTGTTGCCGGGGACAGCACCGACCAAGCTGCCCTAGATCGAGTGGTCGAAAAAGCCATGGAACGTTTCGGGCGCCTCGACATCGTCGTCACGAACACCGGGGGACCGCAGGCAGGCGACTTCGGGGACTTCGACGACGACACTTGGCAGGAGGCCTACGAGCTCACTGTCCTGTCGGCTCTCCGGCTGACCCGCAACGCGCTGCCGGCGCTCCGAGAGAGCGGGCGCGGCCGCGTCGTCAACATCACCTCGTCGACCGTGAAGGAGATCGCCGACGGTCTGCTCCTCGCGAATGCGCTTCGACCGAGCGTCGTGGGCTGGGCGAAGCACCTCTCGCATGAGGAGGGCCCGAACGGCGTGACGGTGAACTGCGTCGCGCCCGGCTACATCGACACCGACCGCTTGAAGTACCTCTACTCGCTCGCGGACGACCCCGAGTCCTCGCGTCGGGATGATGCGGCGACGATCCCGGCCCGCCGCTTCGGGGAGCCCGAGGAGATCGGGGCGACGGTCGCGTTTCTGTGCTCGCGGCAAGCCGACTACATCTCCGGTGTAACGGTGCTCGTGGACGGTGGGCTGGCGCGCGGGCTGCTGAGCTGAGCGCCATCGCTCGCCGCTTCGCCGGGCGGCGCCTCGGTCGGCGATGCGCTCATCGGTACCGCCCAGACGCTCGTCAGGGGCCATGTGACCCGCACGCTCGTACCCACGCCGTGTTGCACGCCGTGGGCGCTCGCGGCGATGGTCAGCTGACCGAGCTCTTCGGACTCCACCTTGTAGATCGTCTGCGGACCGAGAAACGACACGTCCACGACGCGTGCGTCGGCGTTGAGGCCCTCGGGGGGAGCGCCGTCCGCGAGCAGCGCGGCCTCGGGCCGAACCACGATCCAGACCCGGTCCCCGTCACCTAGGCTCGGCGTGCCCTTCATCTTCAGCACCGTGTTCGTGGGGCCGAGCTTCACGGCGTAGAGATCGTCGCCGAGGGTGGCCGTGACGAGGCCCTCGAGGCGATTCGCAGCGCCGACGAACTCGGCCACGAACGCGTTCGCGGGGCGGTGATAGACCACCTCCGGAGTGCCGACCTGCTGCAGCACGCCTCCATTCATGACCGCCACGCGATCAGACATGGAGAACGCCTCTTCCTGGTCGTGCGTGACGTAGATGAAGGTGATCCCGACATCCCGCTGGAGCTCCTTGAGGACTCCCTGCATCTGCCGCCTCAGCCTGAAGTCGAGCGCCCCGAGCGGCTCGTCGAGCAGCAGCACGTGAGGCTCGAGCACGAGCGCGCGCGCAAGCGCAACCCGTTGCTGCTGGCCCCCCGAGAGCTCCCGCGGCCGCGCCTTCTCACGTCCTGTCAGCTCCACGAGCTCCAGCATCCGCTGGACCTGCGGCTCGATCGCGCGCCGCTTGAGTCCCCGTTCCCGCAGGCCGAACGCGACGTTCTCGAAGATGTCGAGGTGCGGGAAGAGCGCGTACTGCTGGAAGACCGTGTTCACCGGCCGGCGGTACGGCGGGTCCCGCGTGATGTCTTGCCCGCGCACGCGCACTTGACCCGAGTCCGGGACCTCCAGTCCCGCGATCATCCGCAGGGTCGTCGTCTTGCCGCAGCCGGACGGGCCGATCAGGGAGAAGAACTCTCCGTCGCGGATGTCGAGCGAGACTGACGACACGGCCGCGACGCCTTCGAATTGCCTCGTCAGGTCGATCAGCTCCACCAGGCACTTGTCGTTCACGCGCGCGGCTCCTCTGTCCGACCGAGGCCGCCGCGTCCCATCCCAAACCTGCCGACCACCACGGCCATCACGAAGGCCAGCGTGGTGATCAGCATCACGCCCGCGCCGATCGCGTTCAGCTCGGGCGTGATGTGGAATCGAGCCTTCCCGAACAGGAGGACCGGGATCGTCTCCGCGTTCCCACCGTTGAGGAAGAGCGAGGTGATGACGTTGTCGAGCGAGAACGTGAACGCGAGCAGCGCCGCGACTCCGATGGCCGGCGCCAGCAGCGGCAGCGTCACCCGCCGGAAGACGCGGCGCGGCCGGGCGCCGAGATCGGCGGCCGCGTCCTCGTAGACCGCGGGCATGGTGGCGAGGCGCGCTTGGATGACGATGGTCGCGTAGGCGGAGTTGAACACCACGTGTCCCACGACGACCGCCCAGACGCCGAGCTCCAGCTCCATGCGCCGGAAGAGAACGAACAGCGCGAGCGCCGCAACGACCTCCGGGAGGACGATCCGCATGTAGGTCCCCGCGTCGAGCAGCTGGCGCGTGCGCGACGAGGCGCCTCTGCTCCACAGCCCGGCGCAGACGGCGATCACGATCGAGATCGCGGTCGACAGCGCGGCGATCTCGAGGCTCATGACGGCCGCGTCTCGCACGCGACCGTCTTGGAACGCCCCGCTCCACCACTTGCTCGTGAACCCGCCCCAGCTCGTCAGGCTCGTGTCGGCGTTGAACGAGTTGGCGATCACCACGCCGATCGGTGCATACAGGAAGAGCAGCACGACGCCGGTCGCGATCGCGAGTCCCGATGGTCGCCGCAGTCTCACGCCACGGCCTCGGCGCGCGCCACGCGCTTGCGAGAGAGGACGAGCACGACCGTCATCGCCGTCATGAGCGACACGGCCAGCGCCGCCCCGAACGGGAAGTTGCCCGCCTCGAAGAACTGACTCGCCACCACGTTCCCGTACATCAACGTCTTGCCGCCGCCGAGGATGGCCGGCACCACGTACTCGCCGGTCGCGGGGATTCCCACGATGATGCAGCCGGCGATGATCCCCGGCATGGCGAGCGGGAGCGTCACGCGGCGAAAGACGCGATGCCGGCGCGCACCCAAGTCGGAAGCGGCCTCCATGAGCGATGGATCGATTCGCTCGAGCGCGATGTACAGCGGGAAGACCATGAGCGGGAGGTAGCTGTAGATGAGGCCGATCGCGATTGCCGTCGGTGTGTAGAGCACGTTGAGCGACCCGTGCAGGATGCCCAACCACTCTCCCATCCGCTGGATCGGCCCCTCGTTGGCCAGCAGGTTCACCCACGCGTAGGCGCGCACCAGGAAGCTCGTCCAGAACGGGATCATGATCGCGAGCAGGAGCAGCGTCTGGCGTCGCGGCGTCTGCCGGCTGATGTAGAGGGCGACCGGGAAGGCGACCACCAGGCAGAGCACGGTCGCGCTGACCGAGAGGATGATGGACCGGACGATCGCCTTGACGTAGAGCGCCTGGAGGATGTCCACGTAGTTCTGGGTCGTCCAACCCCAGTGCAGCTCCAGGGTCACGGCGTCTCGTTGGCCGAACGAGTAGACGACCATGATCCCGAGCGGGACGACGAAGAAGAGCAGCGTCCATCCCGCGCTCGGGAGCAGGAGCAGCTGGCGCCGTGCCCAAGCGGCTATCCGACGTCGGCGATGGTCAACGGGTTGGCTGTCTGCGGCCGACTGGGTCGCCACAGCCGTAGCCTAGGCCGACTTGACTTCGTTCCACGCCTCGGTCCAGACGCCGAGCGCCTCGCCCTTGAACGCTTCGAATGTGACGCGGTCGAACACCTCGTCCTCGAACGCGAGGATCGGGTCATCCTTGATCTCCGCGTTGACGTACTTGGTCGCCGCGGGCATCAGGAAGGCGGTGCCGGTGGAGTTCACGAAGTCGGCGTATTGCCGGGGCCTCAGGTGGAAGTCCATGAACGCCTGGACCGCCTCGAGGTTGTCCGACGTCTTGACCGCCACCCATCCCTCGATGTAGGCCATCAGGCCCTCCGGGGGTGCGACCCACTCGATGTTGGGCTCCTTCTTCTTCGCTAGCGCGATGTCGAAGTCCCAGTCCATCCCGATCACCGCGGCTCCGGTGGTCAGCGGCTTCGCAACGTCCGAGGCGAGGATCGCCTGGACGTGTGGCTTGATGGAGATCAGCTTGTCCTTGGCCTCGTTGATCTGGCCCTCGTCCTTGGTGTTGCCGTCGTAGCCGAGCGAGATCAGCGTGTTGCCCATCGTGTCCTCGAGCACGTCGAGCAGGATGACCTTCTTCGAGTACTTCGGAGCGAGGTCGAAGAAGTCGTTCCACGTCTCCGGGCGCTCGGACACCAGATCCTTGCGATACGCGTACCCGATCTTCCCGTAGTCGGTGGGGATCCCCCACGGGTACTCCTTGCGGAAGCGGTCGGGCATGTTCTTGATGTTGGGAATCTTCTCCCAGTCGATGTCGGCGACGATGTCGCTCGCGACCAGCTGGGGCACGCCCGCCCTACCCAGCAGAGCGAAGTCGAATGCTTGGGGATCGGCGTTGATACGGGTGGCGATCGCGGAGGTGCTGCCGGCCCCGCTCGAGTCCTCCTTGATCGAGACTCCCGGGTGCAGCTTCTTGAACGCCGCGTACTCGCCCTTCCCGATCCAGTCGGGATAGTTGAGGAACGTCAGGTCGCCCGTAATCTCCTTGGCCGCCCCGTCGGTCGTGGAGGCCGCGTCGTCGTTGTCGTCGCCACCGCATGACGCCAGGAGCGCGAGCGCGCTCGCGCTCACACCGACTTCGGCACCATGGCGTAGCAGGTCCCGCCGGCTCAGGATTCGGCTCATCCCGAGGCGTTCCAGGTGATCCATGAAACCCTCCTCCGCAACGCCTCCGGCGCCACGCGGTATATCGTACGCCGCTTCTCCGGGCGGCAGGCTAACATGGCGGGACGCCGAGGGCAATGGCCTCGGCCGCGGGATAGTCTCAGGTGGTTGAGCGTTCCGCCGGAATCCGATGTAAAACCACATGAAGGCCCCGTTAAGGAGCATTCAGCCCGTTGACAACAACGAAGAGCAAGGGGTTCGTTCCCCTCGAACGGGCGCCGACACTGACCGAGGATGCGTACAAGCGCATCCGCTCGGCGATCGTCGACCGCTCGCTCGCTCCTGGTGAGCGGGTGACCGAGTCCGGGCTCGCGAATCTGCTCGGCGTGAGCAAGACACCGGTGCGGGAGGCGCTCGTACGGCTTCGCGAGGTGGGACTGGTTCGTCCCGACGGCCAGCGCGGCGTGCGAGTCGTCGACTTGTCCAGCGAGGTGCTGGACGACGTCTACGAGGTGCGGGAGGCGCTCGAGCTCGCCGGCCTCGACAAGGCGGTGCTGAGCGCCGAAGCCAACGGCCTCGCCGAGGTCGAGAAGGCAGCGGCCAACTCCATCGCCGCCGCGCAGGCAGGCGACGAGGAAGGATTTTCGCGCTGGGACGCCACGTTCCACCTGGAGCTCGCGAAGCTCTCGGGGAACGAGCATCGACTGAAGCTGTTGCGGGACACGCTCGACCTGATCGCCGCGATCCGGCAGGGCCAGGCGTCGCAACTCGAGGCCTCCGATGACTGCGCGGCCGCGCACGCCGAGCTCGTGAGCGCCTTGCGGAGCGGAGACGTAGAGGCGACCACCGACTGCCTGCGCCGTCACATCGGCGAGAGCAGGCAGCGAAGCACGATCGCTCCGCCCACGCCCGAGCCCTGAGCGGCCCCCGCTAGAGCCAGTCCTGATTGGCGGCCGAGTACGTCGCTCCGTGGACCGGCGTCCCCGGCTCGAATCCGAACAGCCTCCTCAGCGTGGGATCGCTGCTGGTCTCGATCTCCTCGGGTAGCGGCGAGCGATAGAAGTCGTCCATCCGCTTGATCCATCGCTGGCCGAAGTAGGGGAAGATCGCGCGACGCGGCCTGTCCGTCGAGTTCCGGGATCCGGTGTGCCACAGGCGTCCGTGGAAGACGACCCCGCTACCGCGCGGGATCGACATCTTCACCTCGCCGGGGACCTCACTCTCGACCTCCTCCGCTGTGGGCTCGCGATTCCAGAGGTGGCTCTCGGGGACGACGTAGAGCGGACCGCATTCGTCGTCCATGTCCTGGAGGTAGATGGCCGTGTTCACGACCAGTGGCGCCTCCGTCGGGAAGTGGAAGTCGCTGTGCCAGTCGCGAGGCCTGCCTCCCCCGGCGGGGATCTCGATCGCCTCGTAGGCGAGCAGGTGGTAGTCGTCGCCGAGGGCGGCCTCGACGGCTTCCAGCAGAGCCGGCTGGCTGAGCACGTCCACGAACCTCGGGTCGCGGACGAGCGCTCGTTCGTTCGCCTGCCGACGTCCGGGAGGCGCCCCCGGGACCGCGGATGGCGAGCCGCCGAGCGGCAGGTCGTCGAAGGCGGCGTACAGCGCATCCGCCTCGTCCGACGGAATCAGGGACTCCAGGACAACGTAGCCGTAGGTCGAGAACTCCGACGGCGACTGGTTGTACGTCATGTGTCCGCTCCTTTGTCTCCGAGTGCGTTCACGTCGTATGAGGGGTGCTGATAGTGGGGGCGCCAGCCTTCGTAGAAGGCGCTCACATGCGGCTCCAGCGAACGCCGCAGCTCCATCGCTGCGCGGATTCGGTCCGGAACCGCCGATGCCGCGACCTCCGCCAGCTGGTTGGCGATGGCCCGTTCGTCGATCCCGACCAGCGCGCCGTTCTCGAGCACCACGCGTCCCCCGGCGACGACGGTGACGATGTCCGACGACTTCGCGCGGTAGACGAGCCGGTCGAGCAGGTCCACCGCGGGGTCCACGAACGGGTGACAGACGCGCTCGTAGTCGAGCACGATCAGGTCCGCGAAGGCCCCGGGAGCCAGCCGACCGCACGACGAGCCGAAGGTGCTCAGGTGGGCGCCGTTGACAGTGCCCATGCGCAGGGTGTCCGCCGCTGTCGGCGCGGGGGCGTCCCGGGAGCCGGTGGGAAGCCCCCGCAGGCGCGCCGCCAGCCGCATTTCCTCGAGCATGCCCTCGTCGTCCGCCAGCGCCATCCCGTCCGTGCCGACACCCACGGTCACCCCGGCTTCGAGCATGCGATTGACGGGGGCGAGACCCACGCGGAGCCTGAGGTTCGAGCTCGGGTTGTGGGCAATCGACGTGCCGGTGTCGGCGCACAACGCGATGTCGTCGTCGCTCAGCCACACCGCGTGAGCCAGCGACGTCTTCTCGCCGAGCACCCCGAGCCGGTGCAGGTGCTCGAGGGTGCCGGCGGGGTAGAGCGAGGATGCGATCTGCCGTTGGTGGGCCGACTCGAGGCAGTGCGCCTGGATGCCGACCTCGAGTGAGCGGGCCACGTCCGCCACGCGTCCGAGCAGCTCGTCCGAGCACCACTGCGGCCCCGCCGGGGAGATCAACAGCTTCACGCGCTCGTCGTCGGCGTGTTCGTCGCGGAGCCGCTCCAGCAGGTCCCACGGGTCTTCGCTGTCGTACGGGACCACGTCGGCGATCAGCGAGCGCACCGACTGCGCGAGCGAGCTCGGGAGCGAGTCCAGGAACACGTCGTCGTCCTCGTAGACGAAGCTGGCCCGATCGGCCACCTCCAGCCCGAACGCGACCCGCATGCCCGCGTCCTCGTAGGCGCGCAACGCCGCCCGGCTTTCGGCCTCGACGCCACCCAACCCCCGCGAGTAGCCGAAGTGAACCGCGGTGGTCACGCCCGCGCGGAGCATCCGCGCGGCCGCGTAGAGGGTGTCGAGGTACAGGTCGAGCGGGTGACAGCGAGCGAAGAACGCTGCCCCCCAGGGTTCGAGGTAGTCGTCGAGCAGCCCGAGCTGGATCGTCGACAGCCCTTGGCCGTGTTGATGGGCGTTCACGAGACCGGGCAGGACGGCGTGCCGGTCCGATCCAAGCTCGCGGGCAGCGGGATGGGCCGCCCGCAACTCGTCGTACGGTCCGACCGCGGCCACTCGATCGCCCTCGATCAGCACTGCCCCGTGCTCCAGGACCCCCGCGGCCGGAAGCTCGTCCGGCTCGGCGACAACGAAGCGACCCCGCACGATGGTTGTCTCGCGCTCCATGGGGACTTCGCTAGTAGGCCAGCCAGCCGCCGTCGACGGGCAACGTGGCGCCGCTGACGAAGTTGCACTCATCCGACGCGAGGTAGAGCGCCATCCCCGCGATGTCCTCCGGCCTGCCGAGCCGGTGGAACGGAGTGCGGCTCATCGAGTACTCGATCGGCTCGCGCTCGCCCTCGACCTCGACCAGCGGGTGCGTGGGCACCTTGCCCGGGGCAATCGCGTTCACGAGGATTCCTCGGGGTCCGAAGTCCACGGCTAGCTGCCGGGTCATGTTCACGATCCCACCCTTGAGGGCGCAGTACGCCACGTGCCCGGGCGTGCCGACGAAGCCCATCTGCGAGGCCATGTTGATGATCCGGCCGCGCACCTCCGCCACCGGCTCCTGGTCGACCATCTGCTCCAGAGCGCGCTTGCACGACAGGAACACGCCGCGGAAGTTGACCGCCATGAGGGCGTCCCAGTCCTCGGCGGACGTCTCGAGGATCCCCTTCGAGTGCGAGCCGAGATAGGCGCCGCTGTTCACGATCACGTCGAGTCGTCCTCGGTGGGCCAGCGCGGTCCCGACAGCGCGGTCGATGTCCTCCCACCGGGAGACGTCCGTCTCCACGTACTCGCCCGACCCGCCTTCGCCGCGGATCGCTTCGGCGGTGGGGGTGCCGCCCTCGCGGGGGTCGCTCCTCACGTCGGCCACGACCACGTGCGCGCCCTCGCGACCGAACGCGAGCGCCATCGCCCGCCCGAGGCCGGAGCTCCCACCCGAGACGACGATCGTCTTGTCTCGAAGTCTGGTCAGCTGGCTTCCGCTCGCCCGTCGCCTACACGGACGATCGCTTTTCCTTGCACTTTTCCGCTCCTGAGCAGGTCGAAGCCCTCGCCGACCCGTTCCAGCGGAAACTCCGACTCGACGAGGATCTTCAGCCGCTCAGCGGCAATCTGCTCGAACATCCAGGAGCGGGCGGCCGCCTGCAGCTTCGGGTCGTCGACAAGGCCGCCAAATCCGAGGATGGAGATGTTGTTGCGATAGAGCTCAGCCGTGCTGAACTCGGCGCGGTCTCCGGCGGAGCGGCCGAACAGGACCTGCTTGCCCCCCGGTGCGAGCATCTTGAGGACGTGGCCCACGAACTCGCCGCCGAGCGGGTTGAGGACCACGTTTGCCAGCTGGCCGAACGCGCTCTCGATGGCACCCGGCACGTCCTCGCCGGGACCCGCCAGGACGACGTCGGCGCCGAGCCGCTCGACCCAGTCGCGCTTGTCGGCGCTACCCGTTACCGCCATCACGCGGCAGCCCATGAGCTTCGCTACCTGCACTGCGACGCTCCCGACCCCGCCGGACGCTCCGAGCACCACCACCACGTCGTCCGCTTCCGGGGCCCCGAGGTCGACGATGCGCTTCGCCGTGATCCCGGCGACGCTCAGCGCGGCCGCTTGAGCATCGTCGACGCCATCTGGGACGTCGACCGCCAGCGCCTCGGGAACGGCGGCGTGCTCTCGGAGCAGGCCGTTGGCTGCCGTGCCGAGGCCGCCTCCGTTGACGACCACCCGACGACCGTCGACCGTCCCGACGCCCTCCACGCCCAGGACGAAGGGCAGCGGCTGCGAGCCGCCGGCGACGCTCCCCTCGGCCACCCAGAGGTCGATCGGGTTCAGCGCAACGGCGTGTATTCCGACCAGCACCTCCCCGGGGCCCGCCTCGGGGGCCGCTACCTCATCGAGCTGTAGGTCGCCCGCGAAGGCGTGGATGCGGGCAGCCCTCACGTGAGGCCCTGTCCGGCCTTCTGCGTTTTCCGCTGCTCGAACTCATCCTCGGCGCTCATCGTGTCGGCGCCGTTCTCGTCGAGGTTGTACTCGTAGCGATAGGGGTCGCCCACGTGGAGCAGCTGGCGCATGATCGGTCCCTCGGCGCGTGCCTGGAGCTCCGGCGACGGCTCGTAGCCCTGCCACGGCTTCATCCACAGATGCCCGTACGAGTAGATCAGCAGGCGGCGCGTGGCGTCGCTCGCGTTCGGCAGAGCGGCGTGGTACGTGCGCCCGTGCATGAACCAGATGGTCCCGGCGGGGAACGCCATCTTCACGTGCCCGGGCATGTCCCCGGGGTCCTCGGTAGTCGGGAAGGTCCAGTCCTCCTCGAACTTGTGCGTACCAGGGATCAACGCGGTGCTGCCGCCGTCCGGGGCCACGTCCGACAAGAGCACGAACGCCTTGGCGAACATCTGAGACCGCGGGTGGTACGGGCCGAGAATGCGAGCGTCGCGATGCCAGTGGATCGTCGACGGCTTGCGCGGCGGCGAGATGAAGTAGTCGCTGAAGAGCAACGTCACGTCGTCGCCGAGCAACTGCCGCATGACCGGGAAGATCGCGCGGTGGGCGGCGAGCTGAACGAACTCGTCGCCGTACTCGATGATCGACTGGATCTGCTCGATGTTGTCGCGGCGCCAGCCCGGACGCGAGGTGTCGGCGCGCCACGTCTCCTCCGCTCTGTCGGCGGCGGTTCGAAGCGTCTCGAGCTCGTCCGGGGATAGCGCGTTCGGAACCACGAGGTATCCGTTGGCCTCTGAGAAGAGGCGCTGCTCTTCGGTGAGCCCGGGCGTAGCTGCAACCGACATCGAGTCCTCCTTTGACTTCGCGAGAGCGGATATCATATGCCATCCATCAAGGGGTTATCGTTGCCGTCGATGACGACTCTCGACGCGCTCAGCTGGCCCGCAGTTCGTGACTATCTGGAGCAAGACGATCGCGTGATGATCGTCTTCGGGTCGACCGAAAACAACGGACCCCATCTTCCGCTCGGCAGCGACACGCTCGCCGCCGAGGCAGTCGCCGAGGAGGCCGCTCGGCGGACCGGTGTGCTCACCGCCCCCACGATTCCCTGGGGGAACTCGTCGGTGAACATGGGGTTCGCCGGGACGATCGCACTCGACCCGCGCCTGCTCGCGGATCTCGTAGCCGGGATCTGCACCAGCCTCGCATTCCACGGCTTCCGGCGGTTCGTCGTGGTTTCAGGCCACTACGGCAACGTCTGGCCGGTCGCCTCGGTGGCGGAGACCCTCCGCGACCGGGGTCTCCTCGTCGCGCAACTCGATCTCTGGCGGACGGTGGAGCGCGATTGCCGCGACCTCGCCGTGACGAGGGCGATGCCGTTCGGCCACGGGGGGGAGATGATGACGTCGGTGGTCACCGCCGCCGGCGGTCAGCCGGACCCGGCGCGGGTGACGATCGAGCTCCCCGAGGAGGACTACGGCCTCAAGTACTACCGCAGCTATCCGGCCGTGATGGGCTTCACGGCGTGGGACGAGGTCACCGAGTCGGGCGGTGTGGGCGATCCCACGGGAGCGACGGAGGAGGCGGGGAAGGAGGCGATCGAGCGTGTCGCCGCGGTGCTCGTCGAGCTCCTGGACGATATGAAGACCGCGCCGCTGCCCGAGGTGCGCCGCTACGACTAGGCCGATGCGCGGAGCGCCCGGTCGAGGTCGTCGCGAAGGTCCTCGACGGCCTCGATCCCCACAGACAGCCGAATCGTCCCGGGCAGGATGTCCTGCCGCGCGAGCTCTTCGGCGGACTGTCCGAGATGGGAGGTGAGCGCGGGGATGCAGGCAAGCGACTCGATACCGCCGAGCGACGCCGCTTGGCGCACGATCGAGAGCCCATCGAGCAGGCGCCTCGCGCGCGCGTCACCCCCCGGCACCCGGAATGTCACCAGTGCCGGGCCGGGCTCGAGCAGTCGCCGGGCGAGCGGCTGGTCGGGGTGATCTGCGCGGTGCGGGTGCGCCACCGCGTCGATCTCGGCTAGTCCCGCGAGCCAGTCGGCCAGCGCGAGAGCGTTGGCCGTCTGGCGCTCCATCCGCAGCGGCAACGTCTTGAGCCCGCGCTCCAGCAGGAAGGCTGCTTGGGGGTCCAGGCTGCCGCCCAGGCGAATGGCCGTGGCGTTGACCTTCGCGAGCGTCTCCTCGCTCCCGGCCGCGACGCCGGCGAGCACGTCGCTGTGCCCGTTGAGGAACTTCGTGGCGGAGTGGAGGACGACGTCGAAGCCGTGCTCGACCGGCTTGACGGCGATCGGGGTGGTGAAGGTGCCGTCGACGATCGCCAGCGCGCCGGCCTGATGAGCGAGCGCGGCCAGCTCCGGCAGGTCCGCGACGCGCAGCATGGGGTTGGAGAGCGTCTCCACGTAGATGGCGTCGGCGGCGGTCGACAGTGCTTCTCGCCAGCCGGCTTGATCGGAGATGGCGACCAGCTCGACCCGTCGGCCCGCGCCGGCGAGGTCCTCGAGCAAGAGCTTGCGTGTGTCGCCGTAGAGCTCGTTGGCGGCGACCACCCGGCCGCCGGCCGGCACCAGCGCGAGCAGGGCGGTGGAGATCGCCGCCATTCCCGACGAGAACAGCAGCGCCTGCTCCGTGCCTTCGAGCGACGCGATCCGCCGCGCGCAGGCCGCGACGGTCGGGTTCCCGAGGCGACTGTACCACCACGTCTGCGCGCCTCCCGTCGCCTGGATGTCCGCGTAGGCGGCATCGTCGAGGTCGTAGAGGACGGAGTTGAACACCGGGCTCGAGACCCCGTGGGGCGCCGGCCCCGGTGGGTCCGGGCCGTGGACCGCGAGGGTCGCCTCGTGCAGGCTCCGCTCTGTCATCGCGCCGAGAATACGGCGTGGACGATCCGTTTGGTCACTCCGCGATCAGCAGGATCTTGCCCACGTGCGTCCGGCTCTCGAGGTATCGGTGCGCCTCCGCCGCGCGCGCCAGCGGGAAGGTGCGGTCGATCGGCACGGTCACCCGTCCGGAGGTGACGAGTTCGATCGCGGTTCGTATCTCGTCCGGGGTCGCGAGGCGAAAGCCGAGGATCCGCCGGCCGGTCTGGAAGAGGTCGACGATGTCGAGGTCGACCACCTCCCCGGCGTGCGCGCCGCACGTGGCCAGCCGACCGTCGGGTCGCAGGCAGCCGAGATGCTCCGCGAACATCGGCCCGCCCACGGTGTCCAGGACCGCGTCGACGCCGGCTCCGCCGGTCAGTTCCCGCACTCGCTCACCCACCGGCTGGACCTGGTGGTCGATGACGACATCGGCGCCGAGATCGGCGACCCGCTCGCGCTTAGCGGCTCCACCTACGGTCGCGATGACATGGGCACCGGCGAGCTTGGCGCACTGCACGAGGGCGCCCGCGACTCCCCCCGACGCGGACGGAACCAGGACCGTCTCGCTCGGTCTTATCGCGGCGAGGGAGGTGACCATGTGCAGGGCCGTCGAGACGATGCACTGCGCCGCCGCCGCCGGCACGGCGTCCTCCTCGTGTGCAAGCGGGAGAACCGCCCGCGCGGGAACCGTGACCAGCTCGCCGTAGCCGCCCCACCGGTCGGTCCCGAACACCCTGAACCGCTCGCACAGGTCCTCCCGCCAGCGCATGCACGCCGGGCAGTTGCCGCAGGCGTACTGCTGGTACGCCGTAACGGGCGTGCCGGGCTGGAGGCCGGACACCGCGTCGCCCACGCGCTCGATGGTCCCGCTGAACTCCGCCCCGAGCACCCAGGGAAGGCTGAAGGTCCACCTCGACGTGCCCGCCCGCGCGTCGAGGTCGGAGTGGTTCAGGCCACAGGCGCCAACGCGCACCACGGCCTCATCAGGCTCGGGCGACGGGTCGGGGAGCTCGTGCCAGGCGAGCACCTCGGGGCCGCCGTGGCGATCGAACGCGGCGGCCCGCATCAGGCGTCGGGGCTCATGGCGGGCATGTCCCGGTACGGGATCTGCTCGGGTGGCCCATATGCGCCCGAGCCGCTGGTCCGCAGTCCGGAGTCGAGCAAGGCGCGGCAGAACGCCGCCGCTGAGGCGACACCGGTCAGCGCCGGGAGGCCGAGCTCGTCCCCGAGTCGCTGCTGCAGGCCACCCATCCCGCCGCAGGCGAGCACGATCGCGTCGCATCCGGTCTCGGCCACGGCGTCCCGGGCGATGGCGAGCGCGGCAGCCTCCTCACGATCCGCGGCGTCCACGCCGGCGCCCAGCGGGACGATCGACGCGCACGCGCTTGTTGCCCCGTTGCGCGCGACCTGATCCTCGAGCTCGGGAATGCCGCGCGCCAGCGTGGTGAGGACGACGAAACGGCGGGCGACCAGTCGCGCGGCGAGCATCGCTGCCTCGCCGATGCCGATCACGGGGGCCTCGGTCAGCTCGCGTGCCGCGTCGACGCCGGGGTCGCTGAAGCAGCCGATCACGTACGCGTCGTAGTCCGGATTAGCCCGCACCATCGTCGCGACCTCTGCCGCGGCGATCGCCGTGTCCACGGCCGACTCGATCCAGAGCGGGCCGCGGATCGCGGTCAGGCCCTCCACCGTTTCGCCGGGAACCGCGGCCGCCGCCTCCGCCACCAGGCGTTCCGTGAGCGCGGCGTCGGCGTTCGGGTTGATCAGCGCGATTCGCCGAGGCGTCATGGCCGTAGTGTGTCAGCGGTCGGCTGGGACACCGGGCTGCGAATCAACAGCACGAGTCCGATCAGGCACAGAGCTCCGAGGAGCAGGTAGGGGAGGTGGGCGGCCTCCCTGAGCCCACCTCCCAGGAGCGCTCCGACCATGTTCGGGGGCGCCCACGCGAGAAAGATCAGCGCCCATGCCACCCCGATCCCCAGGGATGTGGCCTCGACGGCGTCGGTCACGAGCGCCGATGCCGGCGCCGACAGGACGAACAGCGAGACCTCCGTGGCGATCAGCAGCGCGGCGAAGCCCGGGGCGGTGTCCATCCACGCGAGCAGGATCACCGCCACGGCGGCCGCGCCCAGGCTGAAGGCGACCGGGGCCTGGTGGCCGCGGCGGTCCGACCAGCGGCCCGCGAACGGGTTGATCAAGATGACCAGCACGGCGGTGGCGATGTACACGAGTGAGATCACGCTGGTCGACACACCCAGATCGGACAGGCGCAGCGGACCCAGCACCGACAACGCGCCGAACGCGAGCGATTGCAGGGCGAGCAGCCCGATCCCGACCATGACCCCGGCGTTTCTGACGAGGGTGCGGTGGCGGACCGGTGACCGCTGAGGACGTGTGCGCATCCCGGGCACCGAGGCGAACGCGATCAGCAGCGCGCCGAAGCCGGCCGCGATCACCGAGAAGGTCGGCAGCGCGCCCACCGAGGTGACCGCGAGCGCGAGCGACGGCCCGGCGAGCGATCCGAGCATCGCCATCGAGTAGGTCCTGCCGATCAGCTCCCCGCGGCGGTTGCCCGCCTCTCTCGAGACCAGCCACGTGAAGGTTCCGATCCACGCGATCGTGCTGCCCACGCCCTGGAGCGTCCGGCTCGCGGCGAGCTCCCATGGTGTCGACAGCACTGCGAACCACGCGCTCGCGGCGGCCAGCAGCCCGAGCCCCAGCAGGACCGTCGCCTTTGCGCCGATCGCCCCGGGGAGCCGGCCCGCCGGCAGCGCGGCGAAGGTCGCGCCCGCGGGAAACGCGGCGACGCACAGGCCGGCCTCCGCGCTCGAGAGATCGAAGCGATCGGAGTAGTGCGGCACGAGCGGCGTGAATACACCGAGCAGGATCGTGTCGGCGGCGAGCGCCAGCCCGCAGAGGATGAAGAAGCCCAGCGGCGCCGACCCCGACTGGTTGACGCCTGTGGATCGGGAGGGTACGCTCTTGATATATGGTATCTTACGTCATGCGCAGTCGTCCCCGCGCGTGACCGAATGAGCCGCGTACAGCCCGTTCGCGTGGGGGTCGTGGGCCTGGGCGGGATCGGGCTGAGCCATCTGCAGGTGCTCTCCGACCTGGACCAGGCCGATGTCGTCGCGGTGGCCGACATCGACGAGTCTCGCCGGGAGGAGGTTGCCCGCGAGCGAGATGCCGCCAGCTACGCGGACTGGAGCGATCTGCTCGAGTCCGAGGACATCGAGGCGCTCGTGGTCTGCACACCTCCAGCCGCGCACGCGGCACCGGTCGTGGCCGCTTTGGAGGCCGGCGTGCACGTATTCGTCGAGAAGCCGCTGGCCCGCACAGCGGGCGATGCCGCCGCGATCGTCGCCGCGGCCGAGCGCACGGGGCAGGTTTGCGCCGTGGGCTACCAGTGGCGGGCGATCGACTTCCTTCCCACGCTGCGGGAGCTGCTCGCCGGCCAGGAGGCGGCGCTGGCGATCGGCGCCAGCCTCGGTCCGACCCGCGCGCGCCCGTGGTTTCTCGACCACGCGGCCGGAGGCGGGATCCTGTTGGAGTTGGCGACGCACGACATCGATCTGCACCGCGCGATCTTCGGCGAGATCGTGGCCGTTGCCGCGACGGCGAGCGCGGTGCCGCTCGCGCAGCGTGCGGATGAGACCGCCGCGATCGTCAACGCCATGTCACTGACCCTTCACTACGAGTCCGGCGGTCTCGGTCTGAGCAACTCGGCCTGGACGGCCGACGGGACCCCCGAGGTCTTCTTCATTCAGGTGGCGGCAACGGACGCCACGCTGCGGATCGACCTCGACCCCGCGTTCAGCCTCAGCGGCGTCTCGCGTGGCCGGCAGCTCGAGCCGCGCACGGTCTCCGAGCAACCCTTCCGGCGCAACATGGCCCGCTTCCTCGATGTCGTGCGTGCGGGTGGGGGCGAGGTGTTCTCGACACCACCGGACGCGCGACGCGCGCTGACGGTCGCCCTGGCGTGCGAGCAGGCGCTGGAGTCGGGCACCACGGTCCCTGTGCCAATAGACGCGGTCGCCGTCGAGTAGGGGGAATGCTCGCGGGCGGACGCTTGGCCGGGGCGGGGCTGGTCCTCGTCTCCGGCACCGCCTTCGGGAGCCTCGCGGTTCTCGTCAAGGTCGGGAACGACATCGGGCTCACCCGCGACCAGATGCTCTCGCTTCGGTTCGTGATCGCTGCCGTGGGGCTCTGTCTGCTCACGCTCCGCTTCGACCGCGGGGCGAAGGGCCAGCGATTCGTCTTGTTTCCGTGGCTGGTCGTCATGGGGCTCCTGTTCATGGCCCAGACGCTGTTGTTCTTCGAGGTGCTGAAGTCGTTGCCGGCGTCGCTCGCCGAGCTGCTCCTGTTCACGTTCCCCTGCTTCGTCGCGCTCGGGGGATGGCTCGTCTACCGCCGGCCGATCACAAGGCGTGTCGCCCTCGCCTTGGTCACGAGCATGGTGGGTCTGGTCGTCCTCGTCGGCGGCGCCGACTTCACGGGGGACTCGGCGATCTTCCTCGCGCTGATCGTGCCCGTTCTCTACGCGATCTACCTGATCATCGGCGAGCGGGTCATGCGACAGGTCAGCCCGCTGACCGCGAGCAGCACGGTGATGGTCGTCGGGGCCGTGGGCTTCACGGTGGTGGCCCTCGGAAGTGGAACGCTCTCGCTTCCGGACACGCGCGACGGGTGGGCGGTCGTCCTCGGGCTGGCGGTGGTCCCGATGATCGGCCTTCCGACCCTGCTGATGGGGCTCGAACGGCTGGACGCGACCTCCACCGCGATCCTCAGCGTCTGGGAACCCGTGGTCACCGTGATCATGGCCGTCTTGATCCTCGGTGAGGAGCTCACACTCGGCCGGCTGATCGGCGGAACGCTGGTCGTCGTCTCGATCTGCGTGGTGCAGATCGGCTCCCGCCGCGACGAGGTGCGACTCGACGGAGTCGTATGACCGGCGCCGGTGCGTTAGAACTGCGCGTGTGAGCGGCGAGAGCGTCCTTGTCACGGGAGGGTCCGGGTTCATCGGCTCGTACTGCATCCTCGACCTGCTGCGAGCCGGGTATCGCGTGCGCACGACGGTGCGCTCGCCCGACCGTGAGGCGACCGTGCGCGAGCTGCTCGGCGCCGAGAGCGCCGAAGAGCTGTCGTTCGTGACCGCTGACCTGATGGCCGACGCCGGCTGGGGGGACGCCGTCTCCGGCTGCGACTTCGTGCTGCACGTGGCCTCGCCCTTCCCGCTCGGCCCGCCGAAGCACGAGGACGATCTGATCGTGCCGGCTCGCGAGGGCGCGCTGCGGGTGCTCGCGGCCGCGCGTGACGCCCAGGTCAAGCGTGTGGTGATCACGTCGTCGTTCGCGGCGATCGGCTACGGCGTCCCGACCCCAGACCGGCCCTTCACCGAGGAGGACTGGAGCAACCCGGACGGCGACGGCGTGAGCGCCTACGCGAAGTCGAAGACGCTCTCCGAGCGGGCGGCCTGGGACTTCATCGCCGCCGAGGGCTCGGGCCTCGAGCTCTCGGTCGTCAACCCCGTGGGCGTCTTCGGCCCCGTGCTGGGCTCGGACTTCTCGACCTCGATCCAGCTCGTGAAGCGGCTGCTCGACGGCGCCGTTCCTGGGCTACCGCAATCGGCCTTCGGCATCGTCGACGTGCGTGACGTCGCGGATCTGCACGTACGGGCGATGACCGACCCCGCGGCCGCGGGCGAGCGCTTTCTCGCGATCGCCGGCCAGTTCATGACGGTGTCCGAGATTGCCGGCGTGCTGCGCGAGCGAATGGGCGCCGACGCGAGCAAGGTGCCGACCCGCGTGTTGCCCAACTGGCTCGTCCGCGTGGTGTCGCGTCTTCGACTCCTCGGTGAAGCAGATCGTCCCGGAGCTCGGCAAGGTCAAGCAGGCGAGCAACGCGAAGGCGAAGGGAATGCTCGGCTGGGCTCCGCGCTCGAACGAGGACGCGATCGTCGCGACCGCCGAGAGCCTGGTTCGACTCGGCTAGGGCCGCGGGGCGGTAGCCGGGCCCCACAGCGAGCCGTCGCCGGCCGGCATGCGCGTGGCGCGTCCCTCGCCGGTGGCCGCGATCAGCGCCGCCTCGACGCCGGCCAGATCCGGGACACCGAGGTGCTCGGTCATCACGGCAGCCACCTCGACGGTCGTCAACGGGAAGGGGAAGGCGTTCAGCACGTCGAGCGGGTCGTCGGCTGGCGCCCGGCGCTCGAGGGTGGGATCGAGGTTGGCGATCACGACGTCATAGGCCTCGATCGGCTGAAAGCCACCGGCTTCCAGCCTGAGTCCGTCAGGGGAGGCGAAGATCAGCGACGGTGCCGTGTAGCGCACGGCACCGTCCGTGTTCGCCGCACGTCCTTGGAACTCGGTGGGGGATCCGGCTGCCACGCGCGCGCGGGCGCGGTCCGCCTCATAGGCCGCCACGACCTCGGGGTCGTCGAGGGCGCCCACGATCGCGTCGGGATCCAAGCCCTCGATGCCAGCGAGCGCCGCGCGCAAGGTGGCGGGATCTTCAAGGGTCCCGGTCGTGGTGAACTGCGCGAGCTGCAGCGCGCGCAGGGCCGTCTCCTCGAGCGCCGGCGCCGCCAGTCGGGTGGCGACGATCGCCCGGCATGCCGGAGATGTTGCGCTGAGGCCCGCCTTCGGAGTGATCTGAAACGGCATCCCGAACCGGCGGAAGCGCTGGTAGGCAACCGCGGATTGAGTGGGCGTGTAGCCGCGCGCCGCGTACTGACCGGCGTCCTCGGTGAGCCCGATCATCGCGAGCGTCCAGCGCAGCTGGTCGTCGTAGCGCCACTTCAGCGTCGCGTGGGCCGGCCAGGCGGAGTAGGCCCATGGGCAACCGGGATCGGTGAAGTGGGTGACGCCGAGCATCGAGTGATCGTCGCAGGTGGACTCCACCGCGACCGCCGCTGTAGGGTCCCGCACGTCCACGACCAGGAGGTTGGGCTTGACTACCGCGGACTCGGAGCTGAAGGGTCGGCATCGCAAGATGTGGGCCTCGGGCGACTACCCGGGGATGGTCGAGACGTTCCTCCTGCCGCTGGGGCCGCGGCTGGTCGCGGCGTGCCGGATCGGCCGGGGGATGCGCGTGCTCGACGTAGCCAGCGGGACGGGCAACGCCGCGATTCCGGCCGCTCAAGCCGGCGCCCAGGTGACCGCGAGCGACCTGACGCCAGAGCTCCTCGATGCGGGTGCCAAACGGGCGCATGCGGCCGGAGTCGAGCTCGACTGGGTCGAGGCCGACGCCGAGAACCTCCCGTTCGAGGACGAGTCCTTCGACGTCGTCATGTCGTCGATTGGCGCGATGTTCGCGCCGATGCACCAGCAGGTGGCCGACCAGCTGGTGCGCGTCTGCCGCCCGGGCGGCACGATCGGGATGCTGAACTGGACTCCCGAGGGGATGATCGGCGCCCTGTTTCGAGCCATGGGCCCGTTTGCGCCGCCTCCGCCTCCGGGCGCGCAGCCGCCGCCGCTGTGGGGCAGCGAGGACCACGTCCGTGAGCTGTTCGGCGACCGTGTCGACCTCCACACGCTCGACCGCGAGATGCTCGACATCACCGCATTCGAGCAGCCGCAGGACTACGGCGAGCACTTCAAGTCCAAGTACGGGCCGACGATCGTCGCGCGGGCGAACGCCGAGAAGGACGGCCGCGAGGGGGAGCTGGACGCCGCCCTGAGCGCCTTCTGCGACGAGTGGAATCTCGGAACGGCCGAGCAGGCGCGCTTCGAGCAGGAATACCTCATCGTCGTCGGCACGCGCCGGTAGCACCCGCGGCGCAGCGATGAGTTTCGCCGCCCGGCGCGGTCTCATGGACGACCCCGAGAGCCGAACGAAGGGATGCAGATGCCGGGTTACGTAGATGGATTCGTCATGCCCCTCCCGAAGTCGAACGTCGACAGGTACCGCGAAATGGCCACAAAGGCGGGCGAGCTCTGGATCGAGCACGGAGCGCTCGCGTACAAGGAGTGCCTCGCGGACGACGTCGAGGTGGGTGAGGTGACCTCGTTTCCCCGCAGCGTCAAGCTCGAGGACGACGAGACGGTGATCTTCGCCTGGATCGTCTACGAGTCACGCCAGCATCGGGACGAGGTCAACGCCAAGGTGATGGCCGACGAGCGCATGAACGCCATGATGGATCCCGCGGGCGAGATCGCCGACTACAAGCGGATGCTCTACGGCGGGTTCGAGGTCATCGTCGACCTCTGACTCACTGCCCCCTGGGTGGTGGTAGCCGCACCCTCCAGGGGCAGGCGCCTGTCAAGATTCGCCCGATGCTCGAAGCCTCCGAGCACCCCGCTGTGCGCTACGGAGGCTCGGTTGCGCTGCTCGCCGCCGCCTACTACCTCGCGGGGCGGCTCGGCCTCGAGCTCGCATACCTCGATGGCGCGGTGGCGGCGCTGTGGCCGCCGGCGGGACTCGGCCTGGCGGTGCTGTTCCTCTACGGCGTCCGCCTGTGGCCGGGCATCGCGCTCGGCGATCTCCTGCTCGCGGACTTCTCTCAGCCGTTCGGCACCATCGTCGGCCAGACGGTGGGCAACACGGTCTCGCTCGTCGTCGCCGCTCTGTTGTTGCGCCGCTTGGCGGGCTCGCGCGTCACGCTGGAGCGCACCGTTGACGTGCTCGCGCTCGCGCTCTGCACGGTCGTCGCGTCCCTGGTCAGCGCCGCCTTCGGCCCGACGGCGCTGTGGCTGGGCGACGTCGTGTCAGGGGATGAGTTCGGGCAGGTCTTTCGTACCTGGACCTTGAGCGACGCGTCGGGCGTCCTCGTGGTCGCGCCGCTCGTGCTCACCTGGGCGGCCAGCGGCATGGCGGGAATCCGCCGACGCGACGTGGTGGAAGGGTTGGCGTGCCTGGCCGCGCTCGTCGTGCTGGCCGAGGTGGCGCCGCAGCGGGAGGTCCCGTACATCGTGTTCCCGGTCCTGCTCTGGGCGGCGCTGCGCCTGGGCCCTCGCGGCGCCGCCGCGGCGATCGTCGTCATCTGCTCGATCACGGTTTGGAACACGGCTCAGCAGGAGGGGCCGTTCGTGCGTGAGTCGATCACCGACAGCCTGCTCGCCACGCAGTTCTTCATCGCCACCGCCGCGCTCACCTCGCTCGTGCTCGCCGCCGTGACCGCGGAGCGCACCCGGGCGGCGCGTGCCTTGGCGGTCAGCGAGGCGGGGCAGCGCGCGCTGGCCGACGAGCATGCCGCGCTGCGCAGGGTTGCGACCCTCGTCGCGTCAGAGGCCGCGCCGAGCCGGGTGTTCCAGCAGGTCACGGAAGAGGTCGGCCGGCTGCTGGCGCTGCCCGGCGCGTGCGTCATCCAGTACGACGGCACAGACGCAGCGACCGTCGTCGGAGCTTGGAGCGAAACGGGGCGGCTCCCTCTGCCGGTGGGCTCGTCGCTGGACGTGGACAGCGACACCGTCGTCGCCAAGGTGCTGCACACGGGGGAGCCCCAGCGTCTGGAGCGTTACGACGGACGCGGAAGGCTCGCCCGGAGACTGCGAGACGCCGGGTATCGCGCCGCGGTGGCGGCCCCCGTCGTGGTTGCCGGCGGGCTGTGGGGGTCGTTGGTTGCGGCGAGTGCGTCGGAGCACCCGCTCCCGAAGGGTCTCGAGCGGCGGCTCTGCGACTTCGCGGATCTGGTCGGCCAGGCGCTGGCGAATGCCGACGCCCGTGGGCGGCTAGCCGAGTCGCGTGCCGAGCTGGTGGAAGTCAGCGACGCCGAGCGGCGACGCTTCGAGCGCAACCTGCACGACGGTGCCCAGCAGCGTCTCGTCTCGGTAGCGCTGCAGCTGGGCATGGCGCGGACCAAGCTCAACGATGATCCGAGCACCGCAAGTGAGACGCTGTCGGCCGCACAGGACGACCTCGCTCGCGGGTTGGAGGAACTGCGCGAGCTCGCGCGCGGGCTGCACCCAGTTCTGCTCACGGAGCGCGGGCTCGGCCCGGCGCTAGACGCCCTGCTGACGCGTACGCCGGTCCCGGTGGAGATCCAGGAGCTGCCCGAAGACCGCCTCGCGGCGCCCGTCGAGGCGGCGGCCTACTACGTGGTCGCCGAGGCGATCACGAACGTGGCGAAGTACGCGCAAGCGTCGCATGCGACGGTGGCGATCCGCCCGTCGAATGGGTCCACCACCGTGACGGTCCTGGACGACGGGGTCGGCGGCGCCGACCCCACGCGCGGCTCAGGCCTGCGCGGCCTCGCCGCCCGCGTCGAGGCGCTCAACGGCCGCCTTGACGTGGACAGCCCTCCGGAGGGCGGCACGCGGATCACGGCTCAGATCCCCTCTGGCTAGGACCGCACTCTGTCAGTCGACGATCTTCCAGAACGAATCCTTGCGGGTGATCTTGCCGTCGACCAGCTGGAGCAGGTCGCACCCGCGCACCTCGATGCGCTCGCCCGTTCGCTGCGTCCCGCGCAGCGTCCACTCGGACACTCCGCGGTCACCGCAGAGCCAGTGGGAGTCGTCGCCGTAGTGGACGTCGGGGATCCCGTCGAGCCGGGACTGGATTCCCTCCCGAACCTGCTGCTTGCCCACGAGCCGCCGTCCTCCCGGCCCGGGCCCGCGTGGCATGTCGAGCACGCAGTCCTCGGCGAAGAAGGACATGATCGCGTCGACGTCGTGGGCGTTGAACGCGTCGAGGAAGCCTTGGAGCACCGGGGGAGCGGTCATCGA
Organism: uncultured Thermoleophilaceae bacterium; assembly: GCA_963716215.1. Classification (GTDB taxonomy): domain Bacteria; phylum Actinomycetota; class Thermoleophilia; order Solirubrobacterales; family Thermoleophilaceae; genus JACVRW01. The sequence continues at coordinate 1,773,925 of OY970298.1, forward strand.
GGGAGCCTCGCGCACGGACCGCGACGCCGCAACCCTAGGACCGGCAGGGCGTGTGATCTAATCGCGGGACCGACAGGAGGTCAGGATGTCCGAGGAGGGGATGGTCGAACTGGTCCAGGGCGCGCTGGCGGCGCGCGGGATCGAGGATCAGATCGTGGCTGCCGGTCAGTTCAATCCGCGTGGCCACACCGGTGGGATGTTCGTCGGAGGGCTCGTTGGCGGCGACGCCGGCGGCTTGCTGGGTGGCGTGGGGGAGAGCTTGGGCACGGGCGCGGGCGCCCTGGCCGGGATGCACGCCGCCGACGCGAGCTCCGGCCTCCCCGACACGATGCTGATCGGAGTCTCCGAGACCACGGTGTACGGCCTTGCCGCGGCCACGCGGCACAGCGAGCCGACGGGGCTGGCGTTTCAGGTGGCGCGGGCCGGCCTGACGGCGAAGGTCCACCAGCGGGTGAACGTCCGCGTGCTGGAGCTGATCGACGACGCAAGCGGGTCGCGCATCGAGCTCGAGGGCAACCGGCTGCCCGTGACCCACTCGAAGGACGTGATCCAGGCACTGGCATCCTGACGCCCCAGGCCTTTACTTGAGTGTCCCCAGACGATTAGGATCGCCACGTTCGGGTTGGCCGATGAATTCGAAGTGAGGAGGCGTCATGGGGAGTCGTTTCGTGGTCTTGGTGATGGCGGTGGGTGTTCTGGCGGCCCCGGCGGCGGCCGGCGCAGCCACGAAGACCGTGACCATGGGCCCCACCCCGAAGCAGGGGAAGGTGCTGCAGCAGCAGCTCGCTTCCGACGCCAACCAGTTCTTCCCCGGGAACGTCACGATCCACGCGGGCGACTCGGTCAGGTTCCTCCCGTTCGGGTTCCACAACGCGAACTTCCCCAAGCGCGGCGACGGCCCCTTGTCGCTCGTCGCCCCGGGCGCCGCCTCGACTGGCCAGGTTGACGCAGCCGGAGCCGCCTTCTGGTTCAACGGCCAGCCCGTCCTGGGGCTCAATCCGCCGCTGCTGCAGTCGAACTTCGGAAAGACGGTGCGTTACACGGGCGCGAAGGCCGTGAACTCGGGCTTGCCGCTGGCGAACCGCCCGAAGCCCTTCAAGGTGCGCTTCCCGAACGCCGGAACCTTCACGTACTTCTGCGACGTGCACCCCGGCATGAAGGGCAAGGTGCGAGTTAAGGGCCGCGGGCGGATTCCGTCGAAGCGAGCCGACAAGCGCGCGGTGGCGGAGCAGGCGGCCAAGGCCGTAAGCGCAGCCAGGAAGCTGGCGAAGGCCAAAGCGCCCGACAACACGGTCCTCCTCGGCGCGGCCAACCGCAGCGGAGTGGAGTACTTCGGGATGCTGCCGGAGCGGCTGACGGTGCCGGTCGGCACGACGGTCAACTTCGCGATGTCGGGACCGTCCTTCGAGGTGCATACCGCCACGTTCGGCCCCGGTGACCCCGAGAAGGAGCCGAACTCCTACATGGGGCAGCTGGCCGCCTCGTTCCAGGGCGCGGAGTTCGACCCCCGGGCCACCTATCCGAGCGAGCCGCCGGGAACCACGGCGTCCTTCACCTCGGCCCTGCACGGCAACGGGTTCTGGAACACCGGCCTGCTCGACGCCGTGCGGTCGCCGCTCCCGGCCTCCGCGCGGGTGACGTTCGCCCAGGCGGGCAGCTTCACCTACATCTGCGTGGTCCACCCGTTCATGAAGGGGACGGTCATCGTTCAGTGACGCGGTGCGCCGCGCTGGTAGTCGTCTTGTGCGTGCTGGGGGCGGCAACCGCGGTTGCCGCCCCAGCTGCGTCTGGGGCGGTGCGTGAGGTGTGGGTCGCCGCATCGCCCGCGCCGATCTGGAACATGGCCCCGAACGGGCGGGACGCGATCAGTGGGGTGGAGCTGAGCCCGGCGCAGACCGTCTTTCCCACCGTCACCTACAGGCGCTACACGCGCGGCTGGCGGCGGCCGCTGCCCAACGTCGCGGGCAACCAGGACCGCATTCCCGGGCCGCTCATCCGCGCGGAGGTCGGCGACCGCATCCGGGTCCACTTCAAGAACATGGACAGGCTCTACCGCCGGTCGCACTCGATGCACTTTCACGGCGTGCGCTACAAGCCCAGCTCCGACGGGGCGTTCGTGCCCGGCGTGTCAGGGCCCGACGGGAACGTCCGACCGGGTCGGACCTGGACCTACCGGCTGACGGCCGGCCGGAACTCGGCGGGCGTCTGGCCGTACCACGACCACTCGCCCTCGATGCACGAGTCGATCGACGGCGGCATGTACGGCATGCTCTCGATCCGGCCGCGCGGCGAGCCGCTGCCCGACCGGGAGTTCGTGGTGGTGTTCGCCTCGATGGGCGACTTCCACACGATCAACGGGCGCGCCTTCGTCGGCAACACGCCGGTGTTCCGAGCGAGGGTGGGGGAGACCGTCCAGTGGGATGTGATGGGCATGGGCTCCGAGCACCACACCTTCCACGTCCACGGCCACCGCTGGCGCGCACCGGACGGCGTCCCGCGCGACACCGCCAACGTCGGCCCGGCCGAGTCCTTCCGGGTGCGCTGGCGCGAGCGCGATCCGGGCACCTGGCTGTACCACTGCCACGTGGAGGACCACATGGCCACCGGCATGATCGGCACGTTCAGGGTGAGCCGATGAAGCGGGCGCTCGCCTGCGCGGTGGCCGCCCTGGCCGCATCGGCCGCGCTGGCGGGCGCCCAGGCGCCCCATCACGAAGGCGGTGGGCACACGGTGTCGATCGGGTTCGGTGACTTCGTCCCTGCTCATCTCGACGTGCTGGCCGGCGACACGGTCACGTGGCGCAACGACAGCGTGCGGCAGCACACCGTCACGGCTGACGACGAGTCCTGGGACTCTGGGCGCCTCGGCGCGCGGACCACGTTCAGGCGACGCTTCGACGAGCCGGGACGGGTCGGCTACTACTGTCGGCTTCACGTCATCGCCGCCAGCCTCGACGTGCATCGAATCCTGCTCGACGAGTCGCCGGACGCCGCGGGGCCGGGCCGCGCGCGGGACCTGACCGGCCGCGCCGCGGCCGAGCCAGGCACCGAGGTAGAGGTCGAGGCAGACACCGGCTCGGGGTTCGTGCACGCTGCGATGGCCACCGTGGAAACGGACGGGGTCTTTCACATCGGGATCACGCCCCGGGTCACCACGACCTACCGCGCCGTGCTCGGCTCGGAGGCAAGCCCGCCGGTGACGTTCGTCGTGCTCGACCGGCGCGTGTCGGTCTCGGCCCGCGCGCGCGGACGGCGAACGGTGGTACGCGCCCGGGTGACGCCGCCCTCGCCCCACGCCTCAGTCGTGTTGCAGCTGCGGCTCGCCCACCGGTTCGGCTGGTGGCCGGTCGCCCGCACACACCTGGACCACTCCTCTCGCGCCCGCTTCGCCATCGCCCGCGGTCGCCGCCACAAGGCCCGCGTCGTGCTCACCCTGCCGGATGGCGCCACCGTCACCGCCGTGAGCCGCACGTTCTCAGTCGGCCGGCGGTAGGGCGTAGGACTCCTACCCGCGGTTGACCGCAAATCCACCTCCGGGGGGACGCGGATAGGCCGCATCGCAGGCAAGCTCGACGGCCTGATGAAAAGCTCTCCCAACACCTCGGCTTCGCGCGCTCGACGTCAGCTCTCCCCAACCGTGCGGCGGGCGGTCCTGACGATGCACATCATCATGTCGGTCGGTCTGCTGGGCGACGTCAGCGCATTCCTCGTGGTGGCGATCGCCGGGACCTCCTCGGCCGACCCGAGCTTCGCGGGTGCCTCGTTCGACCTGCTCGCCATGTTCAGTGTCGTCTTCGGGATCCCGCTCAGCTTCGGGGCGCTCATCACCGGCGTCGTTCTGGGGCTGGGGACGAAGTGGGGGGTGCTGCGCTACCCGTGGGTGATGACCAAGCTCTTGCTGCTGCTGTCCGTGATCCTGGTCGGCGCGTTCGTGCTTGGGCCGACCGTGGACGGGTTGCGCAAGGGAACGGGTTCGGCGGAAGGCTTGCTCATCGCCGCCGCGGCGTGGGACGTGCTCGTCCTTCTGATCGCGACCACGCTCTCGGTCTTCAAGCCCGGGCGGCGGCGGGCGTCGCGACGTGCCTCGACGGTCGCCGCGTCCGGGTAGCGCTAGTGCCCCGGGCTCGAGCGCCGGTTGTAGACGGCGATCTCTTCGCGCTCCCGTTCCACGAAGAAGGTGCGAACCCTGACCGCGCGCTTGAAGAACGCCCGACCGCTCTCCAGGTCGTACTCCCATCCGTGCCATGGGCACATGACCACCGGACGGTCGGGGTCGTAGCGGTACCGTCCGGGCTCGGACGGCAGCTGCGCGCCGCCGACCCGGCCGCGACACAGCGGTCCGCCCTGATGGAGGCAGCGGTTCTCGAGCGCGAAGAGGCGCCCAGCCACGTTGAAGAGGGCAAGCGTCGTGCCGAACGCCTCGAGCTCGACGGCGGCGCCAGGGCGAAGGTCCTCGAACGGGATCGCCACGCGGTCCGGTCCGCTAGCCGCCACTCGCGCCCCCCGGTGCCCGGGCCGGGAGCCGGTAGAACGTGCGGGCGTTCTCGCTTCTCACCCCGACCTCCCACTGCCCCGGCGGGGGAGCGAGGTCCCCCGGTCGATCGAGGTTCACGCGCGGGTAGTTGCTCGCGAACATGAGCATCTCCCCGAGCTGGGCTGTCTCGTCGAGCACCCCCCATGGCTGCCGGTCGCCCGGCTCGTCGAGCGGCTCGCTCGTGAGGCGGACACGCCGCCTAACCGTCTCGCTCGGGAGCTCCTGGGCGGCGGCTTGACCCTGGAGCGACCGCCAGCTCGCGTCCAACCTCCAGAGCAGGGGGGTGAGCCAGGTCACGCCGGACTCCACGATCGCGAGCCGGGCGTCGGGGAAGCGCTGGAACACGCCGCCGGCCACGATGCTGACCAGGTGGCTCATCGCCGTCGTTGGCAGCAGAGTGCGGAGCTCCAGGGCGGATCGCGGATGCCCGGTGGAGGTCGGGGGCGCGTTGACTCCGATCCCCTCGGCGCCTACGTGCAGCGCCAGCGGAAGCCCCACCTCCGAGCATGCGGCCCAGATCGGCCGATAGCGAGCATCGCCGTACCCTGCGGCGGAGCCGCACGACAGGATCACCTGCACCACGTCAGGGTGCCCGGCCACCTCGCGGATCTCCGCCGCGGCGAGCTCCGGTTCCTGCGGGGCGACCACGAGTGAGCCCTTCAGCCGCTCGTCGCGCGGAAGCCATTCCGCCACGAGCCACCGGTTGTAGGCGGTCGCCAGCGCCGCCGCCAGCGGACCGTTCGGGATGGCCGAGATCGAGAGGATGTCGTCCGCGGTGAGGATCGCGTACTCGATGTCGAGCGGATCGAGGAGCCGGTCCCGCATGCGCTCGTAGTCCGCGGCCGGGTCGCCCGGTGGCATCCCGCCGGCCGCGGCCGCCCAGGGCGAGGTCGGCAGCGCGTAGCCCCCGTAGCCGCCGTGGAGCACGTAGTCGCGGAAAGCCGGGTCGAGCCAGGGCACCAGGTCCTTCACGTCCCTGAGCCCGGGGTGGATGTCGCAGTCGATCACGCGCCGCGTCCTACCGACGCGCGTCTCCCTTCATCCCGGGTGGGAAGTAGCACCACTCGAGCGCCAGCCAGCCCGTCTCGGAACGGTACGGCCCGTGCTCGAAGCCCGGCTGGTTGCACACATAGGTGCCGGGCCCGTACACCACCCCGTCCTCCTCGAAGGTACCCGAGAGGATGTAGCTCTCCTCCCAGAAATCGTGGGCACGCACCTCGTTGCTCTCGAAGCCGGGGTCGGCCTTGATGAGCCGGCTGTAGGCGCCCGTCTCTTCGTCGATCGACAGCACGCGCTCCCATACGCCCGGCATGCCGGGAAAGGCCTCCCACTCCAGCGCCTCGATGTCGTCGGGGGAGAGGAACACCTGTGGCTTCATCCGTCCTCCTGGTGTGTCGGGGTCATTCGCTCAGCGACTCGCGGCCGCAGAAGGTGGCGTTCCGCTCGGCCCACTCCGCCACCGGGTTCACTGCTTTCCAAGCCCGCGCGAACGTGAGCATCGTGTCGAACGCCACCCCGTCATGGCCGGCCATGTAGCCGATCAGCCGCTCGAGCATCGCGAGCCGCGGCCACCGTCCGATGCACTGCGGATGGAGACAGAGGTCGAACACGCCACCCGTAGCCCGGGCGTATGCGTGATCGAACTCCTCCTTCCAGAGCTGCTCCACCTCGCCGGGCGACGCCAGCTTGTTCCCCCAGCCCGGCCAGAACTCGAACGCCGGGAAGTCGTCGAGCGTCCACGAGAAGGGGATCTCGAGCACCGTCGAGACCTCGCCGAACCGGTACGCCTCCGTTCGGCTCCAGGCATCGCCGATGCGTAGGTAGTAGGGGTCGAAGTCCGACCCCGAGCACGAGGCGTCGTACTCGAGACCGAGCTCCTCGAGCAGTTCGATGGTGTGCGGCGTCAGCTGATCGCTCGACGCACGGTGACCCTTCGCGTCGACCCCCGAGAGCCGGGCGAGAATCGCGAGGTTCTTCTCGATCACCGCCCGTTCGGCTTCCTTCGGGAAATCACGAGCGCTCTCGTGCACCCAGCCGTGAGGGGCGAGCTCGTGACCGGCCGCGGCGATCGCCTCCACGAGGCGCGGGTACGCCAGCGCGGTGTGGCCGGGCACGAAGAAGGTCGCCAGGACCCCTGTGGTCTGCAGCAGGTCGAGGATGCGTGGCACGGCCACCGCACCGAACTCGCCACGGGACACCTCGGTGGCCCCCGCCCCGGACGCGATCCAGAGGGACGTGGCATCGAAGTCGAAGCTGAGGCATACGGTCAGGCGCGCGCCGGGTCTCGCGTTCGCCTCCAGCGCCGCCCTCATGACGCGCGCTCCGCGGGCAGCCCGTAGAGGCTCCTGGCGTTCTCGCTCATGACGTTCGCTCGCCACGCGGGTGGCAGGCGCTCGAGGATCACGTCGGGCTCGTCGGCGTTCCAGTGCGGGTAGTCGGTCGCGAACAACAGCCTTTCGTCGGCTCCGTCCACGAGCGCCAGGCCGTCGCGGAGCTGATCCACCGTGGGCGGCTCCTCCAGGGGCTGGGTCGTGAACCAGACCTGTGAGCGCACGGTCTCACTCGGCAGCCGGGTCATCCAGGGCACCTCCGAACGCAGGGCGCGCCAGTTCGCGTCGAGGCGCCACACGATCCCGGGCACCCAGAGCACGCCGGTCTCGACCATCACGAGGCGGAGTGTCGGGAAGCGCTCGAACAGCCCGTGGCAGATCAGGCTCACCAGTTGAGCCATCGCCTGCTCGCAGAACAGCGAGTGCAGCTCGATGTAGTACGACGGGTGTCCCGCGGAGGTGGGGGGTGGGTTGACTCCCAGGCCGCCGCCGGCCGGGTGGAGTGCCACCGGCAAGCCGAGCTCCACCGCGGCCTCGAAGATGGGCAGGTATCTCGACTGGCCGTAGCCGGTCTCGCTCGCGAGCGGCAGCAGGACCTGGACCACACCGGGGGTGTCGCCGCGGGCGCGGATCTCGTCGGCAGCGGCGTGTGGATCCTGGGGCGCGACTACCAGCGATCCTCGAAAGCGCGTGTCGGAGGCGAGCCACACGTCCACCAGCCACCGGTTGTAAGCGCGCGCGAGCGCCGAGGCAAGACCGGTGTCGGGCAAGGTCCCCACGGTGAGGATGTCGCCCCCGTTCAGGATCGCGTACTCCATGTCGTGGCGATCGAGCAGCTGCTCGCACATCAGCTCGTAGTCCGAGCCCGGGACTCCGCCGTCCGGCGGGATCGAGTCCTCGCGCATGACGCCGACCGGGTTGATCCACGGATAGACCGGCATCGCGAAGCTGCTCGCTCCGCCCGGAAAGCTCGACCTGAACTCCGGATCCAGCCAGGGGCGCAGCTCGTCGAGGCTCGTGTGATCCTGATGGACGTCGCAGTCGATGATGAGATCGGTCCCTGTGGCGCGCCCCGCGGCTAGCCGACGGTCGCGTACCCGGACAGGTCGATTCCCGGATAGCGGGCCGCGACGCCGGTAAGGGTGTCGGGGTTCCAGTACGGATGGTCCGGCGGGGGGAAGCCGATCGCCGTCCTCTGCCTCGGGCTCGCATCGACCAGGAAGTCCGCCATGGCCGGCTCGGTTCCGAAGTGCGGCCACTGGCGGTAGCGGCCCATCCAGGGGTTGGAGGCTGAGCAGAAGCCCAGGTGATGGGTGAACCGGGCGCCGGTGGACGCCTTGATCGCCGACCCGCGGTGGAAGGTCCGGATGCTCATCATCAGCAGAGTGCCCGCCTCGACGTGCACCGGCCGCTCCTTCTCGTAGAGCCCCTTATAGGCGTCGCGGCTCCGGTAAGGCGGCCAGAACGCGTCGTCGGGCACGCTCGGCTTGCCGTCCTCCCACGGGACGATGTACGTGGGACCCATGTCCGGGGTGATGTCGCTGTAGTAGATGAGCATGAGGATCTGGTCGAAGCCGCTGTCCCCGCGCGGGTAGACGAGCGTGTTCTCGTCGAAGTCCACGTGGAGCTCCTGGTCGAAGCTCGCGGTGCCGGCGTACTTCGCCCAGAGGATCGACTGCATGAGCAGCACGTCGTCCGCCCCCAACATCTGCTCGACGAAGTCGATCAGCTCGTCGTCGACCGAGATCCGGTTGAGAGTGCCTCCGCTGAACGGGAAGTCCCACTGGAGCAGCCCGGGCTCGCGGAGCATCGCCGCGTACCTCCTCGGCCGGTCCTGGACCTCCCCGGCGTTGGGTGCGTAGAGCGCGATCTCCTCACGCACGGCGGCCAGCGTCGCCTCGTCGACGAATCCCGGCACGGCGACGTACCCGTGGGTGCGGTAGTGGTCCACATGATCGGCGGTGATGCGCACGGTCCGGTCTCCTCCCACCAGGGAAGCATTGATAATACGTACGATGACCAGTCTACGGAGCCGAATTGGGCCGCGTCAAGGCCCCGGCGAGCCCCGTGAGTCCCGGCCGGCCGAGTCGCCCGCCCTGCGCCAGTTCAGCAGCAGGAACGCGATCATCGCGAGCCCCGTCGCCGCCGTGAGCGACATCCCGAGCGCGTTGACGGTGGGCGAGACCTCGAAGCGGATCAGCGACAGGATCACGAGTGGCAGCGTGTTGGTGGAGCCCGACAGGAAGAACGAGCCCACCACGTTGTCCAGCGAGAACGTGAACGCGAGGATTCCGCCGGCCACCACGGCCGGCATGATCTCGGGCAGGGTCACGCGCCGGAACGCCCGCCACGGCGTGGCGCCGAGGTCGCGGGCCGCCTCCTCGGTGAAGGCCTCGCGCTGGGCGAGCCGGGCGCCGACGATGACCGTCACGTAGGCGCTGTTCAGAACGACGTGTCCGATGACGATCGTGGGCAGCCCGCGCTGGAAGCTGAGGCGACTGAACAGGATCAGGAGCGCGATCGCGAGCAGCAGCTCCGGGATGATCAGGCGCGCGTAGGTGGTGCCCTGGATGAGCGTGCCGGTCCAGCGTCCCGACCGGCGCAGGTAGAGCGCGGTCGCGGTGCCGATCACGGTGGCCAGGACCGCCACGATCGCCGCGATGATGAGGCTGTTCTTCGCCGCGGTCAGCGTGGCCGGGTCCTCCCACGCGCTGCGGTACCACTCCGTGGTGAAGCCGCCCCACTCGATGCGGAAGCGGTCCGCGTTGAACGAGTTCATGGCGACCACGAGGATGGGGGCGAACAGGAACGTGTACGCGAGCAGCGCGTACGCGTACAGCCCCCAGGGACGCCTGCGATACATCGCTCAGCCGGCCCCCACGTCGGCGGGGCCGAGGCGCTCTCGACCCACGAGCCGGATGACGAGCGCGACGACGGCCAGCGCCACCAACATCATGGCCACCGCCATGGCGGCCCCCAGCGGCCAATCCAGCTGCGAGAAGCGCAGGGCGATGAGATTTCCGAACATGAAGGACTTGCCGCCGCCCATGATCGTCGGGACCACGTACTCGCCGAGCGCCGGGACCCACACGAGGATGCAACCGCCGACGAGCCCGGGGATCGCCTGCGGGAAGGTGACCTTCCAGAACGCCGACACGCTCGACGCTCCGAGATCGCGCGCCGATTCGAGGATGGCGGAGTCGATCCGGTCCAGGGCGACGTAGAGCGGGAAGACCATCATCGGCAGGTAGCTGTAGGTCATGCCGATCGCGATCCCGATGTCGTTGTTCACCAGCTTGAGCGGCGAGTCGATCAGCCCCACGTCCTGAAGCACGCTGTTGATCGGCCCCTGCTCGCCCAGGATGTCGAGCCAGGCGTAGGCCCTGACGATGAAGCTCACCCAGAAGGGAACGATGATCAGGATCACGGCGGCCGTCTTGAAGCGCCCGGCGTGGCGGGCGACGAAGTACGCGAGCGGGTAGCCGATCACCGCGCAGGCCGCCGTCGCGAACGTCGCGAGCCCGACCGAGCGCACGAAGGCGCGGATCAGATCGGAGTCGTTCAGCCGCTGCCACGCGTCCAGCGACCAGCCGAACTCGATCTTGCCCGTCAGGTAGTCCTGCGTGGCGAACGTGTAGATCAGCATGATCGCCGTCGGCACGAGGAAGAACGGCACGATGGCGACGAGCGCCAGCGTCAGGTTGGCGCGCGCGAAGGCGTCCGACCGCCGCCGGGGGCGCTCAGATGATCCAGGCATCGTCGACGCTCCAAGTGGCGCGGACGCGATCCCCGGCAACCAGCGGGGGGCCCTCCTCCGTGGTCCGGTTCGGCGACGTCACCGTGAGGATCCCGGCCTCGGAGGCGTCGACGAGGATCTTCCAGCGGTCCCCGACGAACATGACGTCGGTCACCGTCCCGGCGAGGCCCTGTGAGTCGTCTATGGCGCCGCCGCGGATCAGGCGCACCGCCTCCGGCCGCACGACGAGCTGAGCCGTGTCGCCCCGGTTGAGCATCCGGCCGATCCCTTGCAGCGAGGGCAGGCCCTGCAGGCTGAGCGTCACCTTCCCGTCGGCCGCTCCGGACACCGTGCCGGACAGGATGTTCGCCTCGCCGACGAAGTCGGCGACGTACGGGTTGGCCGGCCGCGCGTAGATCTCCTGCGGCGTGCCCACCTGAGCGAGCTTCCCGCGCTCCATGACGCCCACGCGGTCGGACATCGTGAGCGCCTCCTCCTGATCGTGGGTGACGTAGAGGAAGGTCATGCCGAGCCGCTGCTGGATCGCCTTGAGCTCCACCTGCATGGCACGCCTCAGCTTGAGGTCCAGAGCGCCGAGGGGCTCGTCGAGCAGGAGCACCGCGGGCTCGTTGACGATCGCCCGGGCCAGTGCGACGCGCTGCTGCTCGCCCCCGCTCAGCTGGCGCGGCTTGCGGCGCTCGTAGCCGGTCAGGCGCACGAGCGCCAGCGCCTGCTCAACAGCGCCGTCGATCTCCCGCTTGGGGGTGCCCCGCTCCTTGAGGCCGAACGCCACGTTCCCGAACACGTCCAGGTGCGAGAAGAGCGCGTAGCTCTGGAAGACGGTGTTCACCGGACGGTCGTTGGGGGGCAGCCGGACGACGTCCTCGCCCATGATCTCGATCACGCCGGCATCCGGCTGGTCGAAGCCCGCGATCATCCGCAGCGTCGTGGTCTTCCCGCACCCGCTGGGACCGAGGAACGAGAAGAACTCGCCTCGGTTGAGCGTCAGGGACAGCTCGTCGACCGCCACGACTTCCCCGAAGCGCCGGGTCACCCCGCGCAGGCAGACGGATGCCTCGACGGGTCGGCTGGGGTCGTCGGATGTCACGGCACGCGGTTCCGCTTCAGGAACCGGCCGTGTCCCGGCTCGGCCACGAGCTCGCCTTCAAGGATCACGGGTGTACCCCGAACCATGACCGTGGTGGCGGCCCCGAAGCCCGTCTCGCCCTCGAAGAGGTTGTAGTCGACCCGCGAGTGCTGGGTCGCGACGGACAGCGTCCGGCGCTCGGTCGGGTCGAAGACCACGAGGTCGGCGTCACTGCCCGGCAGGATCGCCCCCTTCTGTGGGTAGAGCCCGAAGATGCGCGCCGGATTGCGCGCCAGCGCGTCCACCAGGACGTTCATCGAGATCCGATCCTCACTCACTCCTCGGTACATCATCGTCAGGCGCTCCTCCACCCCGGGAGCGCCGTTTGGGATCTTGGTGAAGTCCGTCGCGCCGAGTGACTTCTGCCCGTCGAAATCGTACGGGCAGTGGTCGGTGGAGACCACCGAGATCGTGCCGAGCTCGAGCGCGGCCCAGAGGTGGTCGATGTGGGCGCGAGGTCGCGGCGGCGGCGTGAACACGTACTTCGCGCCCTCGAAGCCGGGCTGCTCGAGCGCGCTCTCCTCGATGAACAGGTACTGGGTGCAGGTCTCGCCCCAGACCGGCCAGCCCCGCTCACGACCGAGCGCGACCGCGGCCGCCGCCTCGGCGCAGGAGACGTGGACGATGTACACGGGAGCGCCCGCGGTGCGGGCGAGCTGGATGGCGCGGTGGGCCGCCTCTCCCTCGGCTTCGGGCGGCCGCGTGCGCGCGTGCCATACCGGGTCGGTGTGGCCCGCCTCGAGCGCCGCCTCCGACAGCACGGCGATCACGTCGGCGTTCTCGGCGTGGACCAGCACCATCGCGCCGAGCTTCTTGGCGAGCAGCATTCCGCGGAACAGGGTCCGGTCGTCGGCCCGGATGGGCCCGGCCGGTGCCATGTAGAACTTGAAGCTCGTCACGCCCTCCTCGACGAGCCGAGCCAGGTCGGCCTCGGCACCCTCGACGTCGAGGTCGGTGAGCGTGATGTGGAATCCGTAGTCGATGACCGAGCCGGACTCCTCCACGCGGGCGCGCCACGCGCCGAACGCCTCGTAGATCGGCTCGCCGGGCAGCTGCAGAGCGAAGTCGATCACGCTCGTGGTGCCGCCGAACGCCGCGGCGATGGAGCCCGACGCGAGGTCGTCGCGAGTGTTGACCCCCTTGTAGGGCGAGTCGAAGTGGGTGTGCGGGTCGATCAGCCCCGGCAGCACGTAGGCGCCGCCCGCGTCGATCACGCGGTCGACGCCGACGTCCAGCGAACGGCCGACGGCGGAGATCACCCCGTCCTCTACGAGGACGTCGGCGCGTTGCTCGGCCGAGCCGTCGGCCAACGTCCCGCCTGCGATCAACGTCCTCATACGACCGAGTTTGGACTAGGCGGACTTGAACCGAGCCCAGGCATCGTCGTAGAGCTTCTGATCCTCTCCGACGAACTTCTTGAACTCGATCCGGTCGAGCACATCGGGAGTGGGGTTTGTGATCGGGCTCTTCTTCAGGGCCGGGTCGATGTACTGCACGGCCTCTCGCTCGATCGTCGCGATGCTCAGCGTGTTCGCGAAGTTGGCCGCGACCTCGGGCCTCAGGTGGAAGTCCATCAGCCGGTGGACCTCGTCCAGGTGGGGCGATGACTTCAACGCGAGCCATCCCTCCACGTAGGCGTGGATGCCGTCGGAGGGGTCGACCCAGGCGAGGCTCTTGTTCTCCTTGAGCGCGGGGGCCGCGGCCCAGTCCTCGACCTGTCCCATCACCGCCGAGCCGTCGAGCAGCGGCTTCGCCTCGTCGGCCGTGATGAAGGCGCGCACGTGCGGCTTGATGGCGATCAGCTTGTCAGCCGCCGCGTTGACCTCGCTCTCGCTGGTCGTGTTGGTGCTGTACCCGGCCGCGATCAGCGCCACCGGCAGCGTCCCGTCGGAGAAGTCCAGCATGCTCACCTTGCCGCTGTACTTCGGTGCCAGGTCGAAGAACTCGGCCCACGACTCGAGCGGCTCGGAGACCTCGTCCTTGTTGTAGAGGATCCCGCTGCGGCCGAAGTCGGTGGGGGTCATCTTGCCCTCTTCCGCGCTCGCGAGGTCGATCCTGAACTGCTCGTCGACGTACTTCAGGTTCGGGATCTTCTCGAGGTCGAGCTCGGCGACCAGGCCGAGTCCGTTCAAGCGGCCGGCGAAGGACAGGTCGGCGAGCACGAGGTCGCCGGCGTTCGGATCGGACTGGATCTTCGTCAGCCGGTCGTCACTCGAGTTGGCGGCCACCTGCTTGACCGTGATCCCGGTCTCCGCCTTGAAGTCCTTGTACTCGTCCTTGCCGATCCAGTCGATGTAGGTGATGTTGCGGAGCGTGACGTCGCTTCGCTCGGTCGTGCTGGCGTCGGATTCCGTCGTGCTCGACGCGCTGTCGTCGTCGCCGCCACAGGCGGCCAGCCAGAGGCCCATCCCGGTTGTGGCCGAGCCCGCTAGGAACCGCTTCCGGGAAACCTGGCGCAGGAAATACCTGTCGTCGGGGCCCATTCCGTGGTCGCCACTCTGCATTTCTCAACCCTCCTGGGATCGGTCTGCTACCGGTTGTTCCCGGCCTTCCGCCACCCCGAGGAACTCGAGCCCCGCGCGGACGAAGAGGTCGTAGATCTCGGCCTCTGCCAGGCCGCGCTCCTTGAGCCGCGGGAACACAACAGCCGGGATGTGCAGGTACCCCGACCCCCCATAACGGCTCAGCTGCGTCTTGGTGCTGATGTCGTTCGAATGCAGGATGCGGTTGCCGAACCCGCCTTCCGCCAAATGGAGCAGGGCGACGATGCGCTGATCGTCGGTCGGCTGCTGGTTGCCCCCGTACTCGAGCTCGTCGCCCCAGGTGTCGAACGCGATGTAGACCCCGCGTTCGAGCACGCCGACCTGGTAGTCGATGCTGCGGGACCCGATGCACCATTCCATGTGACAGACGAGCGTGCGGGCGAGGTCGGCGCCTTCCTTCTCGACGACATCGAGCGCCTCGTGGGCATTCGGGTCCCAACCGTCCACGTGCACGAGCAGCGGCGCGCCGGTCTCGGCCTGGGCCTGGGCGGCGCCGCGCAAGGAAGCCTCCTCCAGGGGGGTGATCGGGTTCGAGACGCCCACCTCTCCGATCACTCCGGCTCGCACGCCGCCGACGCCGGTCGCGAGATCGCGCAGGACCTCGTCGCGGTAGAACTCGGGACTCTGAGTGGTTTCGCCCGCGCGGGCACCCTCCACGTAGCGTCCGCAGCCCATGAACACCTGGACTCCGGTCTTGATCGCCAAGTCGCGGAGCCCGGAGGGGGAGCGGCCGATGTCGACCGGGGTCACGTCGATGATCGCCGGCCGCCGCGATTGGATCAGACCGATCTCGTGGGCGACCAGCTCGTCTCCGAGTTGAAGGTTGTCGGCGTACGACCACGGCCGCCGGCGCACGTCGGCGAGGTCGGCGTCGGCGACCGCGCGCTGCGTCTGCGGATCGTCCGAGGGCTGGTGCCAGCAGGTGGCGTCGCAGCACAGATGCTCGTGGTGGAGCAGCAGCGTCGTGTCCGGGTGGAGCGGCTGGCCGAGCACGTCCACCGGGGTGAAGATCATATATATGATCTTCGCCCAAACCGCTCTTCGTTGTCAACCACCTGGGCCCGATGTCCCTAGCTGACGCCTCCCTCCAAGCTCTGTCCACGCTGATCGCGACACGCGAGGTCTCCGTCAGCGAGGTCGTGGCCGAGCAGGTTGCGCTCGTGGAGCGCTTCGACCCTGCCGTGAACGCACTCGTCGTCCGGCTGCTCGAGCAAGCCGTCGCCGCCGCGCGCGAGGCGGATCGCGACCGCGCCGAGGACCCCCTGCCGCCCCTGTTCGGGATTCCCGTGACCGTCAAGGAGTCCTTCGATATCGCCGGCGTCCCGACCACGATCGGCGTCCCGGCCCTGAGTGGACAGCCGATGACCGCGGACGGCCCGTTCGTCGCGATGCTGCGACGCGCCGGCACGATCCTGCTGGGCAAGTCGAACCTCCCTCAGCTGATGTGGTTCAACGAGTGCGACAACCCGGTGTTCGGTCGCACGAACAACCCGTGGGATCTCGGTCGCACGCCGGGAGGGTCCAGCGGGGGCGAGGCGGCGATCGTCGCGTTGGGCGGCTCGCGGCTCGGCTTCGGGACAGACAGCGGAGGGAGCATTCGCGTTCCGGCGCACTTCTGCGGAGTCCACACGCTGAAGCTCACGGACGGGCGCCTGACCCTCCGCGGCACGGCCGACGAACGGCTGCTCGCCGGTCAGGAGGGCATCGTGGATCAGCCCGGACCGTTCGCGCGCCGCGTGGAGGATCTCTCGTTCGCCATGGCCGCCCTGGCACCCGTCCAGCACGCGGCCGACAGCCGGCTCCCACCGATGGCCTGGCCCGATCCCGGCCGCGTCGAGATCCGCGGCCTCCGGATCGGGGTGTTCGCGGGCGGGACGGCGATCGCGCCTGCCCCAGCCGTCCGGCGAGTGGTCGAGGAGGCCGCCGCCGCGTTGGAGGAGCGCGGCGCGGAGCTCGAGGAGTTCTCGCCCCCCGAGCCGGAGCAGGCGAAGCGCTTCTACGACCGGATCTTCAGCGCCGACGGCGGCGAGGGCCTCGAACGGGTTCTGGCCGACGGTCCCCGCGACTGGCGGATCGAGGGCATGGTGGCGCCGATGAGGGCTACCGGAGCGCTCTCCATCGCGGAGTACTTCTCGATCATCGACGAGCGGACGCGGTACCGCGAGCGCTTCGTTGAGCTGCTCGACGAGCGGCGCCTGGACGCGATCCTGTGCCCCCCGTTCCCGCTGCCCGCGCTGCCCCACGACTCGAGTGCGGACCCGGACCTCCAGCTTGCCGAGATCGCCTGCGCTGTCTTCAACATCGTGGGGCTGCCGGCTGGCGTCGTGGCCGCCTCCACGGTTCGCGAGGGCGAGGAGGGGGCAGCCGCCGCGACCGGCATCGCCGCGACCGTCCTCCAGGGCAGCGCCGGTCTGCCCGTGGGAGTTCAGGTCGCCGCTCGGCACTGGCGCGACGACGTCGTGCTGGCGCTGATGCAGGCGCTCGAAGATCACTTCCGCGCACGTCCGGGCTACCCCGCCACACCCCGGGTGATCGCCGAGGCCAGGCCCTGATGAGCGCTCCAGGAAGGCTCCGCGTGGCCTGCGTGCAGATGCGCCTGTCGTCGGTGAAGGAGGAGAACCTCGAGACCGCGGAGCGCCTCGTGGCCGACGCCGCGGGACGAGGCGCCGAGCTCGTCGTGCTGCCCGAGAAGTGGAACGCGTTTGGATCGGCCGACGTGTTCAGGGCCGCCGCCGAGACGCTCGAGGACGGCACGAGCGTGGCGGCGATGCGGTCCTGGGCACGGAGCCACGGAATCGTGCTGGTGGGCGGTTCGATCACCGAAGCGCGCGCGGGCCGGGAGAAGCTGGCCAACACCTGCCTCACGTTCGACCGAGACGGGGAGCTGCTCGCGACCTACCGGAAGATCCACATGTTCGACGTGCATGTGGGTGGACACGCGTATCGCGAGTCGGAGTCGCAGGAGGCGGGCGACACGACCACGCTGTTGGACGCCGCCGGGTGGCGCATCGGGCTCACGATCTGTTACGACCTGCGCTTCCCCGAGCTGTACCGGATCCTCGCGGTCGAGGGCGCCACGATGATCACCGTTCCGGCAGCGTTCACGCTCCACACCGGCAAGGACCACTGGGAGCTCCTGCTGCGCGCGCGGGCGGTCGAGAACCAGTGCTACGTACTCGCGGCCGCGGCCTGGGGACTCGATGTGGACGGCAAGGAGACGTACGGCCGGTCGATGATCATCGACCCGTGGGGAATCGTCCTCGCCTGCGCGCCCGACGAGGACGGAGTCATCACCGCCGAGATCGACCCGGAGCGCCTCCGGGCCATCCGTGAATCGCTGCCGTCTCTGGCGAACCGCGTACCGGCCGCGTACCGCCCGCCGTCAGCCGGCTAGGGCCGGTCAGCCGCCCGGCCGCACGACGAACTTCCCGAACACGCCTCCGGTGCGGACCAGGTCGAGCGCCTCGGCCGTGTCGGCGAGCGCGAACTCCCGGCTGACCGGGACAGACACAGATCCCGCGCCGATCTTGTCGAGCACCCAGGCGAGCGCCGACGCCTTCTCCTCCGGCGTGTCGGCGAGGCCCCCGTACCCGATGATCGTGATCCGCCTGCGGTACAGCTCGCCCGCGGAGAACTCGGTCCGGTCGCCCGCCGACCGACCGAAGAGGACCTGGCGCCCACCCTCCCTGAGGATCTTCGCCACCGGGGAGATCGACGTGCCCGCCAGCGGGTTGAGAACCAGGTCCACTGGACCTTCCCCCTCACGCTCGAACGCCGCCGGGAGCTCGGCGAAGTCCGACACGATCACCTTGCCGGCGCCGAGCGCCTCCAGGTCGTCGCGCTTTTGCTCGGAGGAGGTCACGGCGATCACCCGGGCACCGAGGAGCTTGGC
Organism: uncultured Thermoleophilaceae bacterium; assembly: GCA_963716215.1. Classification (GTDB taxonomy): domain Bacteria; phylum Actinomycetota; class Thermoleophilia; order Solirubrobacterales; family Thermoleophilaceae; genus JACVRW01. The sequence continues at coordinate 1,792,106 of OY970298.1, forward strand.
GATCTGGATCGCCACGCTGCCGACACCGCCCGAAGCGCCGAGGACGACTACGACCTCTCCCTCGGCGAGGTCCGACACCTCGAACGCGCGCTTCGCGGTCACGCCGGCGACGCTCACGGTCGCGGCCTGCGCGTCGTCCACACCGGACGGCACATCGGTCAGCGCCGCCGCCGGGACGTCGGCGCGCTCGCGGTAGAGGCCGTCGCGGGCGACTCCGACGCCGAAGCCGCTGACGATCACGCGCCTACCGTCGTGTTCGGCGACCCCCTCCGTCCCCAGCGCCATCGGCAGCGGCTGGGACCCTCCCGCCACGGAGCCCTCGGAGACCCAGAGGTCGAGCGGGTTGACCGCCGCGAGCTTCACGTCGACGACCACATCCCCGTCGTCCGGCTGCGGGTCGTCCACCTCGTCGATGGTGACGTCGGATCCGAAGCTGTGCAGACGTGCGGCCTTCATGTCGATCTCCTTGGGACAGTTGGTGGGGGACTACGTTCGGCTTCGGACGTGCGTGCGACGCGGCCGTCGTCTAGGAGCGACCGCTCGCACGCGAGGGCGATGTCGAGCGTTTGATAGGCGTCCGTTGGTGTGCAGAAAGGGAGCCGCGGGTCGGCGCGGCGGACGGCCTCGATGAACCGCGCGACCGACCGTCGCAGCGGATCCGTCTCGGCGCGCAGCGTAACGGGATCGCCGTCGACGTGGCCGGATGCCGTGAAGCGCGGATCGAGGTCGAGGCGGTAGCTCGCCGACTGGGCGAACACGTCGAGCTCGAACAGCTCGGGCAAGTCCTGCTCAGACCAGACGACGACGATCGTTCCGAGCGCTCCCGAGGAAAACCGCAGCGTGAGCAGGAGCACGTCGTCCACGTCGGACTCCGGAGCGCCCGCCTGAGCCAGCGCCACGTCGCCCGAGACGGCGTGCACCGACGTGACCGGTCCGCCCAGGGCGCTCTGGAGATCGATGTCGTGGCTGCCCAGCTCGAACAGGATGCCTCCGCTCGTCTCGCGGTCGACGAACCACGGCGGGCGACCGGGCTCGGCAGCGGTCAGCTGCTCGATCCGGCCGTGTTCCGCGGCGCTCACGCTGCGGCTCACGAGCAGCCCGACCTCGCGGCCGGCGAGCACGGCGCTGACCTCGTCGAGGAAGTCGAGCGCGCGCCACTGGTAGCCGACCGCGCACACCGCGCCGCTCGATGTCCAGGCGTCGACGATCGCGGCCCCGTCCTCCAGGGTCCTGGCGAGCGGCTTCTCGAGGTACACGTGTACCCCGCGCCTGAGCGCGGCGATTGCCGGTCCAGCGTGGGATCCGGGGGGCGTGCACACGAAGAGAGCGTCGATCGGCTCGGCGTCGAGCAGCCCCTCGATGTCCGGATATCCCCGCGCGTCCGCACCGGCGGCGTGTCTCCTGCCCTCATCTGGGTCGCAGACGGCGACCACGTCTACGTCGGCGATCTCCGCCAGGAGCGACATGTGGCGGTTGGCCACGGCACCCGCCCCGGCGAACCCGACGCGCAGCGGCGCGGTCATCCGTTCGGAAGGGTGTGAGAGCCGGCCACCTGCCCGCCGTCGCAGCGCACTACGACCCCGGTCACGAACCCCAGCGTGGGGGAGGCGAGGAACGAGACGACGTTCGCCACCTCGGCCGTGGTGCCGGCCCGCCCCGTCGGGATCCGCTCCAGGCGGCCGGGCAGTCGCTCGGCTGACATGTACTGGGCGTTCGAGGACGTATCGATGAACCCAGGCGCCACCGCGTTCACCAGGATCCCGTCGTCCGCCAGCTCGATGGCCATCCACGCGGTGAGCGAGTGCACGGCGGCCTTCGACACGGAGTACGGACCGATGCCCGCCTCGGGGACGACCCCGGCTGTGGAGCCGATGTTCACGACGCGCGGGGCGGGTGCGTCGCGCAGCAGCTGTCGGCCCTCGCGCACGAGTCGCACGAGCGCGAACACGTTCACGTCGAAGACGCGGCTCCAGTCCGCGTCGCTCGTCTCGGAGATCGATCCGAAGCTCCAGGTGGCCGCGTTGTTGACGAGGCAGTCGAGCCGTCCGTGGCGCTCGCCGACCCAGGCGATGAGCTGCCGGCACTGTTCGCTGTCGCCCAGATCGCACGTCACGACATCCCATCCCTCGTCGGTCCCGAGCGCGTGGCCGCTCGCGGCGTCGGAGTAAAGCGGGTCGCCGGGCTGCGCGCCCGACGCGGGACCGTCGAAGACCGTCGCGACGACATGAAAGCCGTCCTCAGCGAGGCGGCGGCCGATTGCCCGTCCGATGTTCCCGGACGCGCCGGAGACGCACGCCACGGGCCCCGCTCGATCGCGCCCGGTGACATGCAGCTCCCGCACGGTGCGGTCCCTAGTCAGCTGCTGCCTTGACGAAGCCCGCGAGCAGGTCGGCGTAGTAGCACTCCGCCTCCACGAGGCCGGCTACGTTCGTGGCGCTCTCGATGACGTAGTACTCGTCCGGCAGCCCGCCGCCGTTTCCGCCGTAGCCGAGCGCGCCGCCGAACAGCGCCGGCACGCCGAGCTGGCGGGGCACGTGCGCCCACGGGCCGCCGAAAGGCTGGATCGGCCAGACGACGGGCTCGCGTCCGTAGCTCTCCAGCGTGGCGACGGTGGCACGGGCGGTCGTGCTGTCCGGGCTGTCGCGGTTGCCGTCCCACACGCCCCACGGCAGGACCTCGACGTCCGCGAACCCCCGCGCGGAGAGATGGTGCCTGACGCGCTCGATGACCTCCTCGGCCGTGACGTCGGTGACGAGGCGGAGCTCGACGCTCGCGGTGGCGCTCTCCGGCAGCAGCATCGTCAGCCGGACCGGGTCGCCCACACCGGCGCTCGAGATCTCGCTCACGTTGATCGATGCCCCGTAGAGGTAACGCTCGAGCAGCTCGGGGCCGTCGAGATCGCCGGCCCACACGTCCACGCCGCCGGCCACGGGCAGGACGTCCTTGAAGGGCGTGTCCTGGAACCGCTCGAGCAGCTCGCGCTCGAGCTGAGTCTGCGCGTCGGTGCGCTCAGCGCGAACGTCGTTGAGCTCCTCGAGCCCCTCGATCGCGATGCGATTGCCGTCGTCCTCCATCAGGGTCGCCAGGGCGAGGATCAGGCGGTGGGTCGGACTGTCGATCACGCTCTTGCCGTTGCCGTAGATCGTGCCCGCCTGTGGCCCGCGCCCCCAGGAGCGGGCCGATGCCGTCAGATCGAAAGTGACCATCCCCTTGTAGCCCAGGGCGAATGCCACGTCGGCGCTGCCGACCGACTCGGCGGGGCGCGGCGAGAGGAAGGCATCGATGCCGGCGAGGCGTTCGCCCGCCGCGTCGCAGATGCGCCGGAAGTTCGGGCTGCCGAGCATCTCGGCGCCCTCGGTGAGGAAGACGATGTTCACGGGCAGCTCGCCGTCGACGCTCTTCAGGGACTCGAGCGCGTTGAGCCAGGCCCGGTACGGGCCCTTCACGCTCGCGCCGCGTCCGAACACCACCCGGGGGAACCCATCCAGGGACCCGAGCTCCGCCGCGTACGGCTCGCGTGTCCACTCGGCCTGGGCGACCCCGTAGGTGTCGAAGAAGCCGTAGCAGCCGATCGTGAGCTCGGCGCCCGCGTCGTAGTACGCCCACACGCCCGGGAAGTCGTCGCCGGTATCGACGACCTCCGCCTCCTGGCACCCGAGCTCGCGATAGGTCGCGCAGATCACCTCGGCGCACTTCGGCACGCCGTTCTGCGCCGTGCTCTCGCTCGGATGCCGGATCCACTCGGCGATGTTCTCGACATGCTGCTCGAGATGCTCCTCGAGGTACGTGCGAAGCCGTTCGTCAGTCACGGCACTCCCTTCCTAGCCGCCGGTGGGTTGCAGGGTCGCTGCCGTCGCGTCGTCCGCCAGCCGCAGGCAGCCGGCGCTGCTCAGCACGTCCGCCAGGACGAGCACGTCCTCGACCTCGATGCGGAACTCGAACTCGTTGCGGATGATCAGGGCGATCGCCGCGATCGTCCGAACGCCGTCGCTCAGGCGCCATAGCTCGTCGACGAACAGCTGGAGCGACTCCAGGCGAACCGACGGATCGCGCGCCTGGATCCGCCGGACCAGCTCCGTCGCGTCCGGGTACGGCAGTCCCGAAAGGCCGTGCGGAGCCTGTCCCGTGCGAACCGGTACGGCATCGCCCTCGCGGTTGTCGCCGTTGGCGCCGGGCTCGTCCGCGCCGTCCTCCGGCGCGCCGAGTGCTGTCAGCGCGGCGTTCGCGTGAAGGCGCAACGCCTCCTCCAACTCGTCGGCGAGCGCGTCGGCGGCGTCTCGCTCGGGACCCGAGTCGAGCAGCCCGAGCACGGATCGCAGCTCGGCCACGTCGCGCTCGGCGAGGTACGCGATCCGCTCTCGGGCGGAGGGACCGGCCGCGGCCGGGAGCGCGCCCATCGTGACGCGGGCCAGCCGGTTCATCCCGGCGCTCGCGACGAGCCGCATCAGCGCCTCCGCCTCCGCGGCTCCGGCGGCGGCCGCGACGAGCGCGGTCGACCCGAGGACGGAGGCGGCCTGCTCGAACGCGGCGGGGTCGGTCTTGTCCGGCGTCAGCAGCTGGGTGTGGAAGTAGCGGTCGGGCAGCGACATGCACAGAAGCGCCGGGACGCCCAGGCGCGTCCAGGTCACGTTGTCGCTCCACGGCGTGTAGGGGACCGGCTTCCACTTCACCGCGGAGATCTCCGGTGTGCCGAGCCGGTACGGCCAGGCCAGCTCTCCGCGGGCGGTGTCGATCAGCGTGGCGCTGAGGTCGTTCAGGAAGGTCGGGCGCGAGTCTGGCGAGCGGCTGAGGATCAGCGCCGACTTCGTCTCCGCCTGCGCGTGCGCCACGCTGCAAACCGAGACCGCACCCAGGGCGCGCTCGATCAGCTCGGGGCGCTCTTCGGCGAGCGAGGTGCTCGCGAGGTCCTCGTTGCCGAACAGGAAGTGGATGTTCCGCTTCAGCGTCGGCAGCCGGCCGGACTCGAGCCCACGCTCCATAGCGGCGGCCAGCTCGAGCAGCAGGGCGACTCCCGAGGCGCAGTTCGCGCCCGGCTTGGTCGCCGCGGTCACGTGCGCCACGAAGAACAGATGCTGGTCGGTCGCCGCCTCGGGGCCGACGGTCGCCAGGACGCTCCGCGAGCTTCCCTCGAAGACGGCGGAATCGATCGTCAGCCGAACGGCGGCGTCCGGGCCGCTCGCCGCGGCCGCCCGAAGCTGTTGGAAGGCCGGTCCGGTGAGCGACATCGCCCACGGGTTCTGCGGCTTGGGCCGAAGCCGCAACTGCTGCACGGCGTCGGAGACCGACTCGCGCGTCCGCCACGGCTCGAACTGGTACAGCAGGTAGTCGGTCAGGATGGCCGCCGCCCCGTGACGCTCGGCGCGGTCGACGATCTCGAGCCATGCGAAGTTCTCGCCGCTGTCGGCGATCAGCACAGCCTTGCCACGCACGTCGACGCCCGCGTAGCTGTCGTCGTCGAGCCCGAGCCCGACGTCCACGAGGCCCAGCTCCACGCCGTCGGCGGGCGTGGGGGGGACCCACCACGGAAGCGAGGAGGGAGCGTCGGTCCAGGTCGATACCTTCGCCGGGGTCGGCCGCACGAGCTCGAGCTCGGCCGACCGCGGCTCCCACCCGAGCGGGGTCCGCTCGTGGAGCAGCTCGGTTCCATCGCCGAGCTGGAACGTCAGCGTCTCGGAGCGCACCCCGTTGGCGCCCAGCGTGTCCAGCACGTAGTCGATCGCCGCGTGGTAGCCAGCCGAGCCGGGCGCGCGAAACCACTGGCCGAGCTCGGCCACGTGCGCGGAGGCGCGCTCACTCGAGAACTCATCCTCGACCACACGCTGATACGGACTGCCGAGCATCTGAGGCGGATCCCTATGCGTCGACCGCGAGGGCGTCCATCTGCACGAGCAGACCCGGCCACGACAGGGGCACGCCCACGGTCGTCCGCGCAGGCGGCTGGCTTAGCCCGGCGTCGCGCATGTACTGGTCGTAGATCGCGTTCATGCCGTCGAAGTCCGCGTCGATGTCAGCCAGATAGACGTTGATCTTCACGAGGTCGGACCACTGCCCGCCGGCCTTCTCGAGGGCGTACCGGAGCCAGTCGAGGGTCACGCGCGTCTGTTCGGCGATCCCCTCCACGATCTCGTCGTTGTCGTCGAGGCCCACATGGCTCTTGATGTAGATGAAGCCGTCAGCCTTGATGATCTTGGAAAAGGGCTCCACCGGATCGATGCCGAGTGCCACGCGTCGCATGAGTCTCCTTGGGTGGGGATTGCCGGGGATCGCCGCTCAGGCGAGGGCGACCATGTCCATCTCGACCTTCGCCCAGGGAAGCCTTGCTCCCACGGTCGTGCGGGCCGGCGGCTCGGTGATGCCCTTCGCCTTGAAGTACTCGTCGTAGGCCGCGTTCATGGCATCGAACTCGTCGACGATCTCGTCCATGTACACGTTGACCTTGATGACCTCGGACAACGTCGTCCCGGCGTCCTCCAGCACCCCGACCAGAGTGTCCAGGGTGAACCGTGTCTGGCTCTCGATGTCGGGCGGAACCTCGCCGGTTTCCGGGTCAAGGCCGATGTTGCCCGTCGTGTAGACGAGACCGTTGACCTTGACGGCGAGCGTCACGAACGCGTCCCCTTCGGTTCGTCCGACCTTCTCGAGACCCATCTGCTACCTCCTGACGAAACATCATATGTATGATGGGGTAACCTAGCGTGGAGAGTTGCGGACGGTCAAGGGCAGGGGCACTATCAGCGGCGACGAAAGGACCGGATCCGAGCTCATGACCGCTACGGACTTCGCATCCACCGTCCCAGTCCGAGCCGAGGGCGGGAAGCTGAGCGATCGAGTCGCGATCGAGCTGGGCACGCGGATCGTCCAGGGCGAGATCGAGCCCGACACGCGTCTCCCGACCGAGGCCGAGCTGTGCGAGCTCTACGGCGTGAGTCGCAGCGTGATCCGGGACGCCATGCGCACGCTGGCCGCACGGGATCTGATCGAGATCCGCCAGGGGCACGGGATGGTCACCTCGAAGCCGAGCGACGTCTCGTTCTCCGAGGCCCTGATCATTCTCCTGATGCGATCCGAGCTGTCGAACGGCGACGTTCGCGAGGCGCGGGCCGCCATCGAGACCGAGCTCGCTCCGCTCGCCGCCAACCGCGGGACGAAGCAGGACTGGACGGGCCTGCGGGCGGCGCTGGAGAGCTACTCGAACGCAGTCGACGCCGGCGACTGGGCCGCCGCACAGCAGAGCCACCTGAACTTCCACTACTCGTTGTTCTCGGCGACGCAGCTGCCGGCGCTGAAGGTGCTGCTCAAGCCGATGCAGCAGATCATCCTGCTCAGCTCCCGTCCGCTGGGCGACGGCGAGGGCGACCCGGCATCCGTCTGGACCCAGGAGGACGTGCAGACGCACTATCCGATCCTGGACGCGCTGGTGGCGCGCGACGGCCCGGGCGCGCGTAGCGCGATGGAGGCGCACTTCTCCCGCGCGGGCCAGCGCAAGAACGCCGGCAACAACTCGGGGTTGCTGTTCCGCGACTCCGAGACCGCGCAGGCGCTGCTGCGCGAGCTGCTCACCGCCTGATCGCGCGCCCGTCTACTGTACCGGCTGGACGGTACACTGGAGGACATGCCCGCCGCGGCCCTGCTCACGATCGCCATCCTGATCGAGGTCGCGGCAACGCTCTGCCTGCGTGCCTCCCACGGGTTCTCCCGACTCCTGCCGACGGTCCTCGCGATCGCCGGCTACGCCACCTCGCTGGTACTGGTGGGCATGGCGCTCAAGTCGATCCCCGTGTCGGTGGCCTACGCCGCCTGGTCCGCTGGTGGCACCGCGATCATCGCGCTGGTGGGGATGGTCGTGCTCGACGAGCCGGCCGGCGCGATACGCATCATGTGCCTGGTCGTGATCGTCGCGGGCGTGCTCGGCCTCAACCTGATGAGCAGCACCCATTGACGGAGCGGACTACGCGTCAGCGCCTGCTCGATGCCGCCGCCGTGGTCGCGCGCCGAGATGGTGCGTCCGCGATAACGCTCGAGACGGTGGCGTCCGAGGCCGGACTGAGCAAGGGCGGCCTGCTCTACCACTTCACGACGAAGGACGCGCTCATCGACGCGTTGATCGAGGACTGGCTCGACCGCTTCGAGGCCGACATGGTCGCCCTGTCCGGCGAGCTGGGTTGGGCTCGCGCCTACGCACGCGTGGCTGCCCAAAGCCATCGTCGCTCGGTCGAATCGGCCACCGACGTGGCGATTCTGGTGGCCGTGGCAGGGGATCCCCGACGCCTCGAGATCATCGGCCGGCGTTACTCGGAGTGGCAGGAGCGACTGGCCGCGTCGGCGTCGGATCCGGTGGACGCCACCGTCGCGAGGCTCGCGGCGGATGGGTTGTGGTTCGCGGACCTGCTGGGCCTCGCTCGACCATCCGGACAGCTCCGAGAGGACGTGCTGGCAAGGATGGAGGACCTGAGCGGCGACTAGCCGGGCAGCGTCTCTTCTGGGAGCTCGTACCAACGAGCCCGCTCACCGACCCGCGCCCGCATCTTCCAGCGCCTCGACTTCGGCGCGCTCTCGATTGCTCCCAGCAGCTCGCGGATCCGGTAGTGCACGTCGTTCTTGCGGTCGAAGCCGTCCAGCTCGCGCGCGTAGCCGTCGAGGCGCTCCAGGACCATCGTGGCGGTGCGCCACCAGCCCCAGTCCGTGCCCAGCAGGTGCGTGATGTAGTCGAGGTCGAGCTCCCCCTCGGAGTGGTCGAGCAGGAGCGACAGCGCATCCTTGTAGTCGCGGTCGTTCGTCTCGAACACCTGCAGCTTGAGCAGCAGCAGGTCCGACACCGAGAGCGTGGCCGGGTGCTCGCCGAGCCGGTCGGCCAGATCGAGCGAGTGGCACATGCTGATGCGGTCGAGGAAGACATCGGCCTGGCGCGAGTTGCCGGCGTCCCAGAAGAACAGCCGCGTCTTTCCGTGCAGGGCGTTGAACTCGGCGTCCTCCTCGTAGCCCGCCTCCTGGAACACGTCGATCAGCGTCTGGCGATCGTCGGAGGTGCTGGCGAAGTCCAGGTCCTTGGGGGTGCGCGCGAGCGGCGGGGCCAGCGCCGACGGGCAGCGCATGTGCACGGCCACGCCCCCGAGCGCTCGCAGGACCGCGCCCCTGCTGTTGGCTGTGTCGATGAGCCGCTCAGCCTCGGCGACGTGATCCTCGATCGGCGTCATGGCAGCCTCCGGGTCCGGCCGGTCCGGGTCCCTGGGCTCCAGGCCAGCGAGCGCCCAGCTCCCCAGGCGCCGGCGTTGCTCTTGTAGAGCATCCGCAGGCACATGAACGTGTCCACGTGCGCGATCTGGTTGATGGCCCCGACCTCGTTGTCCAGCTTCGCCAGCAGCTCCTCGCTGTTGCGGCAGACCAGCTCGCCCAGCAAGTCGTAGCGCCCGGACGGGACGATGACGTAGTCGAGTCCCGGGATCTGGCCGAGCTGGCCGGCGGAGCGCTCGAGGTCGGCGCCCTCGCTGAGCGTGATGCCCAGCCAGGCCACGGCCCTGAAGCCGAGGTGGAGCGGGTTGCCCACGGCGATGACCTGGAGGGCACGCTCCTCGACCAGGCGATTGTGGCGACTGGAGACCGTTCGCTCGGAGAGCCCGAGGCTACGCCCGATGTCCCGAAACGAAGCGCGCCCGTCGCGCTGGAGCTCGCCGATGATGGCCGAGTCGTGCGCGTCTATCTCCACGGAGCTCTCGATCACCCCACCCGGGCCCCCTTCCACCATCCATTGGTAGCGCTGGTGCAGCACGTTCAGGTACACGAACGTCTCGCTGCTCGTGACACCGGGCAGGCGCCGTAGCTTCAGGACGAACTGGTAGAGCTCGTCGCTCGAGACGCACCCCACCTCCACGATCAGGTTGAACTCGCCGGACGTGACGACCAGGAAGCTCACCTCGGGCATGGCCAGCAGCAGCTCGATCACCGTGGACATGTACGGGCCGCGCACCACCAAGCCCATGCAGGCCAGCTGATCGAGGCCGAGCACGCGCGGGTTGGCGATCGGGACGATCGCGAAGACGTCCGCGTCGACGAGCGCCTTGAACCGCCGTCTCACCTGCGCCTCGGACACGTCCAGGCGGGCGGCGAGGGTGGTGAACGGGGCGCGCCCGTCGCGCTGGAGCTCGCCGAACAGGGCGTAGTCGAGGTCCTCCAGCCGCGGGCCGATCTCGGCGGGAACCGGCTCCAGAACCGTCGGTTGCGGGGCCTCCGCCATTGCCCGGGCCACTCTACGCGGTGAGTAGTTGGGCGGCGGCAACCTCGCCCCCTTGGATGTCGATCACGGCGGTGCGCAGCACGCCTTGGGCGTATTCGCTGCCGGGGTTGACCGCCGTGGTCGGTCCGAGCTCGCGCACGCCCGCCGCCTCGTGGATGTGGCCGTGCAGCGACAGCATCGGGGCAAAGCGCGCGATGGAGTCGCGAACGGCAGCCGAGCCGACAGCGGCCACCTCTCCGACCACGGGGCGCGGCGGATAGACCGAGGTGTCGAGCTTGGGGCAGATATCGAGGCCCGACCCGAGCGGCGGCACGTGCAGGTTGAAGATCGCTCCCCCGGGCTCACTCAACTGGGAAGCCATCGCCTCGATCTTCCCCGCGAGCTCGTCTTCGGTGATGTCCCGAGGACACTCCCAAGGGGTCTGGTTGCCGTAGCCGCTCGAGATCATCGGCAGGCCGGGGACGAGCTCGAGCACCTGCCCCTCGGCGTTCTGGATGTAGGGCGCGTCGTCGAGCACCTTCTCGATCGAGAAGTAGTCGTCGTTGCCGCCTGTCACGTAGATGGGCACGCCGTTCGGCTCGAGGCGCTCGGCGGCGCGCTCCATCCAGTCCCCGACCTGCTCCAGGCAGGCGACCGAGAACTTCTCGTCGATCTCCTCGCGCCCCAGCCCAGCCTCCTCGGCCGCGGTCATCGTGACCGGGTACTGCCCGGTGTCGCGGATCAGCTGGACGATGTGTGCCAGCTCCTCGTCGTTGGTGGCCACCTCCTCGGTGCCGCGCACCGTCGCCGCGTAGCCAGTGTCCGTCTCCACCACCGGCACGATGCTCTTGCCGGTGAGGTCCCCGCCGAGCACCGCGATGTCGGCCTCGTAGACCGGGATCGCGTTGAGGAACTTGCGGAACACGATGTCCGCACCGTGCAGGTCGGTCGCGAACAGGATCCGGGTGCGGGCCCCGCTGCGCTTTCGGCCTCCGAACAGGCTCATCTGCGCGCGCTAGACGCGGCCGGTTCCCTGCGGATTGGCCCTCACTCCGAGGGCATCCAGCGCCAGCCGCGTAGCCACGCGCGCGGACTTGTTGGCCAGGTCGTGTACGGGCGAGCACTCGGTGATCACGTAGGCCTCGACGCCCTCGCGAACGAAGGCGCGGATCATCTTGATCACCTCGCGCGGCGTCAGTCCGCCGGTCTCCGGCGTTGTGACGCCCGAGGTGAAGCCCTGGTCGAGGACGTCGAGGTCGGTGTGGAGCACGACCCCGTCGGTCCCGTTCCACGCGATCTCGAGGATGCGCTCGACGGTCTTGTCGATCCCCCACTCGTCGATGTCCCAGATCGTGATCATCTGGATGCCGGTCCGGTCCACGTACTCGCGCTCCTTGCGCGGGTTGAGCGGTCCGTTGATGCCCACCAGCGCCAGGTTGGTCGGGTCCATGTTCGGGAGCTCGGCCGTGCGGCTGACCGGGCAGGCGTGGTTGAGCTTCTCGCCGGCCACGTCCTCGGCCGTGTCCATGTGCGAGTCCATCTGGATGTAGCCCATCTTCCCGTCGATCAGCTTCGACATCGCGCTGGTCACCGGGATCGGGCAGGAGTCGTCCCCACCGAAGATGATCGGGAAGGCACCGGCCTCGTAGATCTCGGTGATGCAGCGCTCGGCGCGGTCGAACGTCCGGCGGGCATTGCCTGGGACGATCGCCACGTCGCCGCAGTCGGCCAGCCCGAGCTCGTCGAACAGGTCGACCTGGAACTCGCCGTGGTAGCTGAGGTAGTGCTCGGTCGCGCGGCGAATCGCCCGCGGGCCGTAGCTGGCCCCGGGACGGCAGGTGTTCGTGCCCTCCCACGGCATCCCGAGCACGGCCGCCTTCACGCCGGCCTCCACGAGCTGATCCTTCACCGGCGGGATCACCCTGGCGCCGAGGAACGTCGAGATGCCGGAGATCAGCGTGTTCGGGAAGTCCTCTTCCCCTTCGCGCCTGCCGTACGTGTGGTAGTGGTCCATCACTTCTGCGCTCATTGGCTTCGCCCTCGTCTCATTCGGGTGGCACGTAGCGGTAGGCGAGCGTGGTGTCCACGCCCTGGGAGCGCTTGTACATGCGCCACCCGATGTAGAACAGGATCCCGGTGACGAACGCCCCGATGATCACCACGCGGGAGTCGTTCGACGTCAGGCCGAGCTCGTCGCGCGTGAGCGCCACGTAGATCAGCGCCGCCGTGATGGCGGCCCCGAGGGCGCCGGCAGCCACCAGCGCCGGGGTGCCGAGCATCCGGTTGCCCGAGCTCGTGGCCGACTGGAAGATGTCCCTCGCGCGGGAGGGGAAGAACGCCCCAGCCAGGCAGGTCACGCCCACGACCAGGGCGCTGGTGACCACCCCTCCGATCAGCACCGTGAGCTGAGCGCTGGGCCGGTAGGCGAACAGCGCGGCCACGCCCAGGGCGATCGTGCACCACAGCGTGATCGCCTTGACGGGCGTGTGGTACTTCGGCGAGACGTCGGAGAAGAACTTCGGCAGCGCGCCGTCGAGGCTCATGGCCATCATCACTCGCGAGGAGTTCATGAAGACCGCGTAGCCGATCCCGAAGCTGGAGACCACGAAGCCCAGCGAGATCAGGATGATCACCAGGTCGCTCGTGGTCAGCATCGAGAGGAAGACGCTGAAGTTGGGGACGTAGGCCGGCACGATGTCGCCGTTGGTGAAGGCGATCGCGTACTCGTCCATGAACCTGCTCCCGGCGATGCTGTTGAGCATCGCGTAGGGGATCGCCATCAGGACGATCGCGACGATGAACCCCGGGATCGCGAACGCGCCGAACAGCTTGCGGGCGTTGCCGGCCTGCCTGACCTCGCCCATCAGGCCCTGGGCCGCGTACATCGTGTAGGGCAGCACGCCGGCGAACACCGAGATCCAGATCAGCGTGTTCCCGAGGTTGAACGAGGCGCCGGTGAAGCCGGCCTTCTCGGCCGCGCTGTGCACGCCGGCCACCGTGATCCCGTCGGCGGAGTGGAACGCGTTGAACTTGGCGGTGAAGTCGGTGCCGAGGTTGGCGAGCAGAAGGATGTAGATGGTCACCACCGAGAGGGCGAGGACCGGGATCAGCACGTAGCGCTGGAGCTTCCGATAGACCGACAGGCCGAAGACCGTGAGGAAGTAGCCGATCACCACGAACGCCGCCGCGACCGCGAAGATCCCGTCCTTGGTCAGCAGCCACTCCGACGTACCGTCGAGGCCGAGCGTGTCGGCGATCGGAACGAGGCCGAGGGTGCTGACGCCATAGGCGCCCAGGCTCGGGAAGGCCAGCCAGAACAGCACCTGGCAGGCCCACGGCACCACGAAGCCGATCGACGGGAGGAGGGCGCGTGACTCGTACAGGTAGTCGCCGCCGGCACGCGGCATGGCGGAGCCGAGCTGGGAGTACACGTAGTAGACGAGCAGCGAGAAGAGGAACCCGAAGATCAGCATCACGGGCACGTTGATCCCGGTCGAGACGGCCTGGGGGAGCGGGAACAGGTAGAGGACCCCGTACAGGGCGCCCGTGGCGAGGATGCCGTAGGCGGCAACGTCGGTGATGCTCAGCTCGCGTACGAGCCCTGAGGAAGCACGCGCGAAGCGCGGCTGGTCCCCCGCGTCCGGCGGTCCCGCCGCGGAAGAGTCCGCGGGTGGATCGGAAGTGGCCATATCCCCTCCTTTGCACTGCAGGAATTCGGCATCCAGAGCCTGCGGGGCGTACTCAAGCAGGATTCGTCACTAGATGCAATAACTCCGGCGAATCATGCTAGGCAGATGCATCAACCGAACGTTGCTTGACTTCCATTGACGAATGATGTTGAGTCCGGCCGCATCGTGGGACACAGACTGGTGTGCCCACGCGCACGCTCCCGCCAAGAAGGAGGCTCGCCATGATGGCGCCCAGCGGCAAGAAGCAGGCGTTCGGGCCGATGGCCCACGGCATCATCTCGATGCTCGGCGCGCCTCACGTCCCGGCGGACCAGATCGAGGGATCGGACGCGCGACTGGCCTTCCTCGGCGTGCCCTACGACGGGGCCAACGTGTGCATCGGCAGGCCCGGATCCGCCCTCGGTCCCCAGGGCCTGCGGATCGCCTCGCAGGAGTACTTCAGCTGGTCGTTCGAGTGGGACATCGACCTGCGCGAGGCCTACGGGCTGGTGGACTGCGGTGACACCCGGATCGTCGTGGGCAACGCCGTGCGCACGCACGAGAACGTCGAGGCCGACGTCACGAAGATCCTCAACGGCGGCGCGATCCCGATCGCGATCGGAGGGGACCATTCGCTGCCGATCCCGTGCGCGCGGGCGCTGTCCAGCTTCCTCGGCGAGGACAAGCGGATGGGCTACCTCGCGATCGACGCGCACATGGACGCCGGCTACAGCGTGGACGGCGAGAAGGAGACCAACTGCTCTGGCGTGGCGCGCGCTTCCGAGCTGCCCAACGTGCGCCCGGAGAACGTCGCGATCGTGGGCGTCAGGGGCAGCCTCAACCCCCGCGAATGGCTGGACCTGATCAGGGAGCGCGGGATCAACATGTACCCGATGCGCGAGGTCAAGGAGCGCGGCGTGGAGGCCGTGCTCAAGGACGCGCTCGACCGGGTGTGGGACGGGACCGACGGCGTCTACGTGACCTGGGACACCGACTCGGTGGACGCGGCGTATGCGCCCGGCACGACCGAGCCCGAGCCCGGCGGCCTGACCTCCCACGAGATCATCGACGCCGCGCGCATCATCGGCGAGCGCGGGTTCACCGCGCTCGACAACGTGGAGCTCGCGCCGATCTACGACCTCAGCGGGATAACCGGCAAGCTCGTGTGGTGCGTCCTGGCTGAGGCGCTCTACTCGAACGCGAAGGCGAGGCTCTAGGGCCTGGTGCCCGGCAAGACGATCCTCCATGCCGACCAGGCTCGCGGCTCGCTGCTGCGCGGCGTCGATCTGATCACCGACCTGGTCGGCCCCACGATGGGCCCCCGGGGACGGCACGTGGTGCTGCAGCGCTTCGACGCCCCGCCGCTCGTGACCAACGACGGCGTGACGATCGCGCGCTCGGTCGAGATGCTCCAGGACCCGGTGACCAACCAGGGCGTCCAGCTGCTGCGAGAGGTCGCGTCCACCGCCGAGAGTTTCCTCGGCGATGGCACCACCACGGCGATGGTGCTGGCGCGGGCGATCCTGCACGCCTCCTACCGACGCGTCGCGGAGGGCGCGTCGCCGGCATCGGTCTGCCTCGGCATCGACGCCGCGGTAGCCGCCGCCGGAGACTGGATCGAGGCCCGGGCGCGCCCGCTGGCGGACGAGCGCGAGCTGGCTCGCGTGGCGACGATCGCGTCGCGCGACGCACACATCGGCCAGCTGGTGGCCGAAGCCCTGACGCGCGTCGGCGCCGACGGGGTGGTGCGGATCGAGGACGACCGGGCCTACGGGATCAGGCTCGACTTCCACGAGGGAATGCGCTTCGACAACGGCCTGGTGGCGCCCGGCCTCGCGAGCGACCGGCTGCTGGGCGAGACGGTCTTCGAGCAGCCCTACATCCTCGCCGCGGACGAACGCATCACACAGGTGCGCCAGCTCGTGCCGGTGCTGTCCGCGATCACCGAGCAGCGCGCCCCGCTGGTGATCATCGCCGACGAGGTCTCGGGCGACGCGCTCACGCTGCTCGTCCTGAACGTGAGCAAGCGGCGGCTCCCCGCCGTGGCGGTCAAGGCCCCGGCGTTCGGCCCCGACCGCCTCGACGCCCTGCGCGACATCGCGGTGCTCACCGGCGCCGAGCTGGTCGGGCCCGGGATCGGCAGGACCGTCGAATCGGCCGGGCTCGAGCAGCTCGGTCGCGCCGACCGTGTGATCGCCACGCGCGCGGACACCACGATCGTCGGGGGACACGGGGAGCCCGCGGCGATCGCCGAGCGCGCGCGGCAGGCGGAGGCCGAGCTGGCGTTCCTGGAGTCCGACTACGAGCGCGAGAAGCGACGGGTCCGGCTGGCGAGGCTGGCGGGCGCCGTGGCGCTCCTTCGGGTCGGCCTCGACACGCAGGCGGAGCAGGACGAGACGCGGCATCGCATTCTCGACGCCGTCCAGGCCGGCCGCGCCGCGCTGACCGACGGGATCGTGCCCGGTGGCGGGACGACGCTGCTGCGCGCGGCCGAGGCGATCGAGGACGGCGACGACGGCGACGAGGCGACCGGCCGCGCGGTGGTGCGCGCCGCGCTCGAGGCTCCGCTGCGCCAGCTCGCGGCCAACGCCGGCATCGACCCCTCGCTGGCCGTCAGGCAGGTGCGCAGCTCACCGCCCGATCACGGCATCGACATCGAGACCAACCAGCCGGTCGACCTCGTCGCCGCCGGCATCTTCGACCCGGCCAAGATCGTCCGCTCCACGCTCGAGATCGCCGCGTCGGTGGCCCGGTCGTGCTTGCGCGCGGACGTTATGATCGCCAACCCGCCGTCGCTGCGCCGGCGAGGGCGCGGCCACGGTCACAGCCACGACCACGGTCACGACCACGGCCACGATCATGGCCATCCCCACGACCACGACTACGGCGCTGCCGAGGAGGCCGCCGCCGTCCAGTAGGTGACAGCCCATGCACCTGAGCCCCAAGGAATCCGACCGGTTGCTGCTGTTCCTCGCCGCGGAGCTTGCCCGGCGCCGGCGCGCCGATGGCGTCCGCCTGAACTACCCCGAGGCGCGCGCTTTGATTGCGGACGAGATCTGCGAGGGGGCCCGCCGCGGGCGCAGCGTCGCCGAGCTGATGGACCTGGGCGGCCGGATCCTGACGACGGACGACGTGATGCCCGGCGTGGCCGACCTGATCGACGTGCTGCAGGTGGAGCCGATGTTCGAGGACGGCCAGAAGCTGGTCACGGTCCACCAGCCGATCCGCGCCGGCAGCGAGCCCGTCGAGGGCGTGGTGCCCGGCGAGGTGCGCCCGGCTGACGGCGAGATCGAGCTGAACGCGGGACGCCGGGCCCTGACGCTGGTGGTGCGCAACACCGGCGACCGCCCGGTCCAGATCGGCTCTCACTTCCACTTCTTCGAGGTCAACGACGCGCTGGACTTCGACCGTGGTGCCGCTTTCGGGATGCGGCTCGACGTGCCGGCGGGCACGGCGGTGCGCTTCGAGCCCGGCGACGAGCGGGAGGTCGATCTCGTGGAGCTTGGCGGCAACCGCTCCGTCTACGGGCTCAATCAGCTGACGGAGGGGGAGACGGGCGACGCCGACAGGGCGGCGGCGCTGAAGCGCGCCAGCGATGCCGGCTTCGCCGGCGCGGGCACGGACGGGGGTTGACGATGCGTCTGTCGCGTGCGGAGTACTGCGAGCTGTTCGGCCCCACGGTCGGTGACCGGGTGCGGCTGGGGGACACCGACCTATGGGCGCAGGTGGAGCAGGACCTGACGGTGTACGGCGACGAGTGCGTGTTCGGCGGCGGCAAGACGCTGCGCGACGGCCTCGGAACGAACGGGTCGGTGACCGCCGCAAGCGGCGCACCCGACTTCGTGATCTCGGGGGCGCTGATCGTGGATGCCGTGCTCGGGATCGTGAAGGCCGACATCGGCATCAAGGACGGGCGCATCGCCGCGATCGGAAAGGCCGGCAACCCCGACGTGATGGACGGCGTTCATCCCGAGCTCGTGGTGGGCGCGAACACCGATGTGCGCAGCGCCGAGGGCATGATCGTGACCGCGGGCGGCATCGACGTGCACGTGCACTTCGACAGCGCGGGCCTCTGCGAGGAGGCGATCTCCGCCGGCATTACGACGATGATCGGCGGCGGGCTGGGGCCGGTGACCGTGGGCATCTGCTCGTCGGGCACGACGAACCTCACGCGCATGCTGCAGGCCGCCGAGGACTTCCCGCTCAACTTCGGCTTCCTCGGCAAGGGGTCGGCCTCCAGCGTCGACCCGTTGCTCGAGCAGATCAGGGCAGGCGCGATCGGGCTCAAGATCCACGAGGACTGGGGCGCGATGCCCGCGGTGATCCACTCGTCGCTGGATGCCTGCGACGAGCTGGACGTGCAGCTGCAGATCCACACCGACACGCTGAACGAGTCGGGCTTCTTCGAGCGCACGCTCGCGGCGATCGGGGGACGGACGATCCACACCTACCACTCGGAAGGGGCCGGCGGCGGGCACGCCCCGGACATCATCCGGGTGAGCGGCGAGGCGAACTGCCTGCCCTCGTCGACCAACCCCACGAACCCGTACACGCTCAACACCTTCGACGAGCACCTGGACATGGTCATGGTCTGCCATCACCTCAGCCCGCGCATCCCGGAGGACGTGGCGTTCGCGGAGTCGCGCATCCGGCGCGAGACGATCGCCGCCGAGGACGTGCTGCACGACCTCGGGGCGATCAGCGTGATCGGCTCGGACTCCCAGGGGATGGGCCGGATCGGCGAGACGATCGCTCGCACCTGGCAGCTCGCGGCGCACATGAAGGGGGAGCGCGGCTCGCTGCCGGAGGACAACGGCGGCGGGCACGACAACCACCGGATCAAGCGCTACGTCGCGAAGTACACGATCAACGCGGCGAAGATCTTCGGTATCGACGGCCACATCGGCTCGCTCGAGCCTGGGAAGCTCGCTGACATCGTGCTCTGGGACCCGCGCTTCTTCGGCATCAAGCCCGAGGTGGTGTTCAAGGGGGGCTTCCCCGCCTGGTCGGTGATGGGCGAGTCGAACGCGTCGCTGATGACTTGCGAGCCGCTGCGCTACCGCCCCCAGTGGGGTGCCAGCGGGCCCGCGCGGCACGCCACCTCGCTGACGTTCATGGCACAGGCCGCGATCGACGCAGGCGTGCCCGAGCGAGCCGGACTGCAAAAGGAGGCCGCCGCGCCCGTGAACACGCGTGCCCTCACCAAGGGCGACCTACTGCACAACGACGCCCTCCCCGACGTCCAGGTCGATCCGGAGACCTACCGGGTCGAGGTGGACGGCGAGCTCTGCACCTGCGAGCCGATGACGAAGGTCCCGCTCGGGCAGATGTACGTGTTGAAATGAGCGACCGGGGCGCCGTCCGCGTTGGCATCGGCGGGCCGGTCGGGTCGGGCAAGACCCAGCTCTTGGAGCGCCTCATCCCGATGCTCCGCGGGGATGGACTCGCGGTGGCGGTGATCACCAACGACCTCGTGACGCGGGAGGACGCGGAGCGGGTGCAGCGCAGCGGCCTGATCGAGCCGGACCTGGTGGTGGGGGTTGAGACCGGGGCGTGCCCGCACACGGCGATCCGCGAGGACCCGTCGATGAACCAGGCCGCGGTCGAGCGGCTCGAGCGCAACCACGGCCCGCTGGACCTGGTCCTGATCGAGTCGGGTGGCGACAACCTCGCCGCCACCTTCAGCCCCGAGCTGGCCGACTGGTGGATCTACGTCATCGACACCGCCGCCGGCGACGACATCCCACGCAAGCGCGGTCTGGGCATCATGGCGGCCGACCTGCTCGTGGTGAACAAGATCGACCTCGCCGAGCACGTGGGCGCCGATCTGGAGCGCATGCGGGCGGACGTAGCGGTCGTGCGCCCTGCGCGGCCGTCGCTGTTCACCAACCTGCGCGATCCCGACGGTGCTCGCGAGGTGTTCGAGGAGTTATGTCGCTCGGCACTCTTCCTCGACCTGACGCCGCGCTGAGCGAACGGGCCGCGGGAGGCCTGCTCGAGCTGGTCGCCGGCGTCGCCCCCGACGGCCGAACCCACCTCAGCCGGCGCAGCCAGCGGTTCCCGCTGCGGCTGACCGTCCCGTTCTACCTGGACGCCGCCCAGCCCGGGATGGCATACCTGTATGTGCAGAACCCCACGGGTGGCCTGTTCGAGGACGACGACCACACGATCGGCCTCGACGCCGAGCCGGGCGCGCTCGTCCACCTGACCACCCAGGCGGCCACGAAGGTGTATCGGGCCGGCACGCACTGCGCTCGCCAGCGGGTCACGCTGCGCGTTGCCGGCGGCGCGTTCGTGGAGTACGTCCCCGATCCGCTGATCCCCCACGCGGGCGCCCGGTTGCGGCAGGAGCTGCTTGCCGACGTCGAGCCGGGCGGGCGCCTGATCGCCAGCGAGACCGTGGCGCCGGGCCGCGTGGCGCGTGGCGAGGCGTTCGAGTACTCCTCGCTGTCGCTGACCACGCGGATCCGGTGCGACCGGCGAAGAGCGGGCGGTTGACACGCTGGTGCTGGAGCCCGGCCGGCGCGATCCGCGCCGCGCGGGCGTGCTGGGCGATCGGGCCTACCTGGCGTCGCTGTTCGCCGTCGCCCCGGATCTGGACGCCGAGGCGCTCGCCGCCGCCGTGTCCGAGGCGACGGGCGGCTTGCCCGGCAGTCTCGTCGCGACGGGGACCCTGCCCTCCGGAGCGGGCGTGCTCACGCGGGTGCTGGCGGGCTCCGGGATCGACGCGGGTCGGGCGCTCGCGGCGGCATGGTCGGCCGCGCGCGTGGCGCTGATCGGCACCCCTCCGCCGAGGACGAGGAAGTGACCCTGCTCGTACGAGAGATCCTCGGGCAAGTCGACGACGCGGGCTTCGTCGGGCGTCGCCGCGACCCCCTTGCGGTGGCGTCCGACGAAGCCCGGCGTTGTCGACTGCGCTCCGTCACGGCCGAGGGCACCCGCGTCGCGCTGGATCTGCCGCGGGGGTCGTTCCTGCACGAGCGCGCCGTCCTCCACGACGACGGCGAGACGATCATCGTCGTCGAGCGCGCGCCCGAGCCGGCCCTGGTGATCGAGCTCGACGGCGAGCTCCCGCGGGCGCTCCTGCTGGAGCAGGCGGCGCGGGTCGGGCACTGGGCCGGCAACCAGCACCTGCTCGTGGAGACGGCCGGCGATGAGATCCGCGTTCGCATCGCAACCACGCCCGACCTGATGCTGCGAGCCGCGCACGCGCTCGACCTGGAGGGGGCGCGAATCGCAGTCGGCTCCGTGGCGTTCGCCTGCGATCGCCCGCCATCGGCGGCGCATGCCCATGCGTGAGGCCACGTCGTTCCTGCGGGCGCTGCAGATCGCCGACGGCACGCTGCCGATCGGTCGCTTCGCCCACTCGTACGGGGTGGAGGCTTGGCTCGAGGCGCACCCGGACGCGGGTCCCGACGACCTCTACGAGCTGGTGCGCAGCACGCTCGCGGGCTCGCTCGCGACTCTCGACGGGGCGGGCGTGGCGCTGGCGCACGCGGCCGCATCGGGCGCCGACCTCGACCGGCTGCGCGCGATCGATCCCGCGCTCAGCGCGCGCAAGCTCAGCCAGCCGGCGCGCGACGCGTCCACGCTGTGCGGTCGCCAGCTCGCCCTCCTCGCCGGCCAGCTCGGGCTCGGGGGTCTGGCCGGGCGCGTGTCGGACGAGATCGACGCCGGTGCGATGCCCGGGAACCTGGCGGTGGTCGAGGGCGCCGTCGGGTCGGCGATGGAGATCGAGCGCGATCAGACGGTGCTGATCGCAGTCCGCGGCCACGCGGCGGCCATGCTGTCGGCGGCGGTGCGTCTGGGACGGCTGGGCACCGCTCGCAGCCAGGCGCTGCTCTACGAGCTGGGCCCGGACCTGGAGGACTGTGCCGAGGTGGCCGGCGGCGTGCGCCTGGAGGACCTGCGCGCGACGCTGCCCGAGCTGGAGATCCATGCCGCTCGCCACACGCACCGCGAGGTGCGCCAGTTCATCAGCTGACCACCACGGCTAGACGGACAGGCTCACCGGGAACGTCGCGATCCAGAGCATGCTGCCGACTAACAGGACGTAGCCCAGCGCGAGCACGGCCATCCGCGGACCGGTGGTGTGGAGCCGGGTGCTGATGCCGGCGAAGAACAGCGCCGCGGCGAACAGCACCACCGCCAGCGAGTAGTTGTCGGCGCGTTGGATGAACTCGCCCACCTCTGCGGATGCCGCCCCGGCCTGCGCCTCGAGGCGGTCGGCCTGGGCCGTAGCCGCGAGCTTGTACTGGGGCATGGCGAATGGCGACAGCGGGGCGTCGGGGTTCGTCCGCGGCTTGGTGGCCACCCAGGCCCCGAACGCCGGCTGGAACTCGGGGCGGAAGCGCTTCCGGTAGAAGGCCGCCAGCTCGGCTTCGTCGTTCGCGTAGGCGTCCACCCACTGGGTGAACAGTGCGACGTCGATCTGCGTCTGGCGATTGGCCACGTTCGCCGTGCGCGTGGACTCCACGCGCGCCGCGATGGAGGCGCTCTGCGCGCGCGCCTGCTGGCCGTGCCAGCGCGCCGACTGGTAGGCCGCCCAGGCGGTCGCGACGGCGGCGATCGCGAGCAGTACCGTCGCCGCGAGCTCGAAGCGGCGGTCGAAGCGGCTCGGTCGAGCAGCCTCCATCACGACGAGACCGCGCCGCCGCGGGCATCGCATGGGAGCGGGGCCCGATCGCCCACGATGGTGCGCGCGCTGTCCAGGATGCGCAGCGACCGCTGCATCGCGACCGGCTCGATCTGGCCCACCGCGTTCCGGTATGGGCTGTCCAGCGCGTTGATCGCCATCAGCGTCAGCACGATCACCGAGGTGGCCGATCCCATCAGCATCGCCTGGGAGATCGCGAGCTCCGCGCTGTCGGCGAAGAACAGCATGTAGGCGAACACGACGCCGGCGATCAGGAAGAGGACCAGCCAGATCGAGGCCGGGATGATGCCCTCCGCGCCGTGGAGCCGGTCGCGCCGGGCTTCCTCGCGGTCGGAGGTCTGGTCGAGCCACTTGGAGTAGGCGGCCTGCTCGGCGGCGGTGGTCGGGTCCGCCACCTCCAGGCTGCGGAACAGGGCGATGGCCCAGGGGTTGATCGTGTCGCCGCTCGTGCCGTCCTCCATGCGCGGCCATTCCTTGTAGACGACCGACCTTCCGTAGCAGACGAGCTCTCCGGTCAGGCGGTCGCGTACCGCGCGCGGCATCAGCTCCGCAGTCTCGAACTGCTGCACCACGGTGAGCGCCTCAGTTTCCCCGCCGGTGCGCGACTGGTCGTAGCTCGTGAATGCGAGGAAGATGATGAACCCAGCGAAGATCGCGAAGCCCCCGGCGAGCACGCCGAACACCCCCGACGCGCGGTCGCCGTCCGCGAAGAAGCTGCCCTCCGGCGCCCTGCGCCGGACCAGCAGCATCGCCGCGATCGTCACGACGTTGACGCCACAGAGGATGATGATGCTCGAGAACAGGCTCATGTGCGGGTGCGGCGATGGTGTGCGACGGCCGCGGGCGCGACATCACCCCAAACGGATGATGTGGGTCCCGTCCGATCCCTCGACACTCAGCGCAGTTCCGCCTACGAACGGAGGATGAATGGAAGGGCACGAAGAGGAACTGGGCCCGATCGACATCGTCGTCATCGGGTATCCGGCGGGCGCTCCGATGACCGGTGAAGCGGCGCCGCTGCTGCTGGACCTGGTCGACCGCGGCATCATCCGCGTACTCGACGTCATGTTCGTCAAGAAGGACGAGGACGGGTCGTACTTCGGCTTCGAGGCCAAGGACCTCAACGAACAAGACGTTGGGGACTTCCGTGTCTTCGAAGGGGCCTCCTCCGGGCTGCTCGGGGAGGACGACGCCGCAAAGGCCGCGGACGCACTCGAGCCGGGCACCGCAGCGGCGGTCCTGGTCTATGAGAACCGCTGGGCGGCCCCGTTCGCCAACGCGGTGCGTCGCAACGGCGGGTTCGTGATCGCGAATCAGCGCATTCCGCTGGAAGAAGTGATCGAGGCTCTCGACGCTGCCGAGGCAGCGTCCTAATCGAAAGGACCACCAATGCCCGGACTGCTCAGAGGCATGGCACGTACGGCCGTCGTCGCCGGTACCGCGACCGCGGTATCGAACCGCGTCAGCCGGCGCCAGGCCAACCGGTGGGCTGCGCAGGAGCCCGCGTACCAGGACCCCTACCCGCAGGAGGCAGCTCCGCCTCCCGCGCCCGTCGCGACCGGACAGGATCGAGTGCAGGAGCTCAAGGACCTCGCGGACCTCAAGGCACAAGGCGCCCTGACCGACGAGGAGTTCGCGGCTGAGAAGGCCCGAATCCTGGCCAGCTGATGAGCGACGACGCCCTGGCCGGCCTCTACGGCAACTCGTTCGTCACAGAGGAGGTCCCCAAGAGCGGTTTTCCCGCCGGTGGGATGGCCGGTCAGGACGCGATGAGGCTGATCGACGAGGAGCTGACCCTCGACGGCGATCCGATGCACAACCTGGCGACCTTCGTCACCACGTGGATGGAGCCCGAGGCGCGGCGGATCATCACCGAGAACCTGCACCGCAACTTCATCGACCACGCCGAGTATCCGCGAACCGCGGAGATCGAGCAGCGCTGCATCCGGATGCTCGCCGATCTCTTCCACGCCCCCGGTGCGACCACCGGCGCCCGTACGCAGGGCTCTTCGGAGGCGATCATGCTCGGCGCGCTGTCGCTGAAGTGGAACTGGCGCAAGCGCCGCGAGGACGCCGGCAAGCCGGTGGACCGGCCCAACCTCGTCTTCGGCGGCGACGTGCACGTGGTGTGGGAGAAGTTCTGCCGCTACTTCGACGTCGAGCCGCGGATCGTGCCGCTCCAGGAGCACAAGTACACGATCGGCCCTGAGGACGTGGAGCCGCACATCGACGAGAACACGATCGGCGTGGCCGCCGTGCTCGGCACCACCTTCACGGGCCATATGGACGACGTCCGCGGGATCAACGACCTGCTCGGCGAGCTCGAGGACAGCAAGGGGCTGCACGTCCCGTTGCACGTCGACGCCGCCAGCGGTGGCTTCGTCTGGCCGTTTCTCTATCCGGACTCCCAGTGGGACTTCCGGCTCGATCACGTCCGCTCGATCAACGTCTCGGGGCACAAGTACGGCCTGGTGTACCCCGGCATCGGCTGGCTGATCTTCCGTGAGCCCGCCGACCTCAGCGAGGACCTCGTCTTCTACGAGAACTACCTCGGCAAGACCGACGCCACGTTCACCCTCAACTTCTCGACCGGATCGGCGATGGTGCTGGCCCAGTACTACAACCTGGTCCGCTTCGGCCGCGAGGGCTACACGTACGTCATGAAGATGATGCAGAAGAACGCGCGGGCGCTCGCCGAGGAGCTGAAGTCGATCGACCGCTTCGAGCTGATCGGCGAGGACGAGGAGCAGCTGCCGCTGGTCGCGTTCAAGCTCGACGAGGCCAGGTCCTACGACGAGTTCGACATCGCCTGGCAGCTCTCGGCGGAGCGGGGCTGGATGGTCCCCGCCTACACGCTTCCGCCGGACGCCCAGAACGTGAAGGTGATGCGTGCGCTGGTGAAGGAGACGCTGAGCCGCGAGATGGTGGACACGTTGGCCGGCGACATCGCCCAGGCCTGCCAGACGCTCGACGAGAAGGGATCCGTCCACGAAACCGAGCGCAAGCAGGTCAAGAGCGCGACGGGGTACTGAGCCTCCCGAGCGCAATGGGCGAGTCCATCTTCCTGTTCGCCGGCGTGTACGACCAGATCGCCAGCGCCGAGGGCGACTACGAGGTCATCAAGATCCTCCACTCCGTCGGCGACGTCGGCACCTACGACGCGGCGGTGATCGCGATGCATCCCGACGGCGGGGTCCAGCTCCACAAGACCGAGGCCCCGACCGAGAAGGGCGCTTGGATCGGGCTCGCGGCTCCCGCCGGCGGCGCGATGGTGTTTCCCGCGCTGTTGCCGAACCTGCAGGGAGCCGGGGTGGCCGGGGCTGGCATCGGCGCGTGGCTGCGGCACCTGATGCAGGGCGCATCCGGGGCCGCCGCCGAGGAGATGCGAGGGCTCGTCGGCGACGAGCGCGCGGCCCTGATCGTCGTCGGGACTCAGGGCGATGCCCCACGGATCGAGCAGACCGCAGTCGAGGCGACCAGATCGACGCTCCGGCATCTTCCGGACTCGGACTTCGACGAGGCCGTGCGCGACGCCATCGAGGCCATGGCGCACGCCTAGCGAAGCAGGTGGACCGCGCCGTTGATGGTGAGGTAGGCGCCCACGGCGCCGAACACGAGCACGGTGGCGCCGCGGGCGTGTAGACGTGCCCAATCGTTCGCGCGACCCAACGCCCTGCGTGCCGCGCCCGGGCGGATCAGGAAGATCACGACCGACGCGATGCCGGCGCTGAACCAGATCGCGTTGAAGAGCAGCACCTCGACCACCCCGGCGGCGAGGCTGTCGCGGTGGGTCACGATTGCGTTCAGGGCCACTAGGTAGAACAGTCCTGGCAGGTGCGTGGCCACGCCGGCCACCGCCGCCGTGGCAACCGAGGGGTTGCGCAGGTGCTCGGCCACGCGCGATGGGCCCGCGGACCGGTTGTGCGAGGGCGGCTGTGCCCGTCCGGAGCCGACGCCCGCGGCATACCCCAGCGCCGCCACGCCGCCCAGGAGCTGGACGAGCGCGTTGACCACGTTGTCTTCGTGCCGGAGATGCGCGCCGTGGAAGACCACCAGCACCAGGACACCGACGGCGGAGCTGAACAGGAACCCCACCACCACGTACGACACGAGCACCCGCCGTGGATGCGAGGCGCTGAGGAGCGCGTACAGAGCTGCCGCCCCAGCGGGGCGCAGGGCGCTGCCAAGGGCCAAGACGACGACCTCGAGGGTCACGCCTCGGCCCTGGGCGCGCTAGCTAGCGGCGGACCGGCTCGCCGGGCTCGGGCTCGCCGAAGACGACGAGGCCGTGGATCACGACGACGCACAGCGCGAAGATACCGAGCGACCAGAACGGGTACGCCCCGCCGACCGAGAGCAGAGCACCGATCCCGCCGAGGGTTGCCGCGACGATGCCGATCACCCTTCCGTACGTCCCGCCGCTGAACAGCGAGAAGCCCGCGGTGAGCTGGATGATGCCGAGGATCAATGTGATCCATCCCCAGGTGCTCAGGTTCGAGAACACGTAGTGCGAACCGCTCTCGGTGAAGAAGTTCGCATCGCTGATCGCACCGATGCCGTAGATGACGTTGAGCGTGCCGGCCATCAACAGCAAGATGGCCGCGAACACAACTCGACCTGCACCTCTCATAGCTGGTCTCCTGTTCCGTTGGTAGTCGATCCGTGCGGTTCGAGCAGGCCGGCCTCGCCGGCCAGCGCCACGGCTTCCGCGCGCGACGATGCGTCGAGCTTTCGATAGACCGCTCGCACGTGCGTCTTCACCGTGTTAGGTGAGACGTAGAGGCTCTTGGCGATGGCGGGGTAGGACAGATGGGTGGGGAGCTGTCGCAGCACGCGCAGCTCCGCGGCCGTGAGCGTCCAGGCCGCCTCCGCCGCGCGACCGGCCTCCGCCAGCTGGGCCTTGGACTCGGTGAGCCAGGCGCGCAGGACCGGGGAATCCGGTGTGTCGCGCATGAACGCCTCCGCCTCCTCCACGAGCGTGCGAGCCTCCGCGAGCTGGCTGATCCGGAGCGCCGCGCGCGCCAGCACGATGCGTGTCTCGGCTTCGTACCAGGGGGCGAAGTCGGTGAGCTGCTCGAGCAGCGCGGTCGCCTCGCGCAGGTCCGCGGACGCCTCGTGGCTCATGCCTCGGTGCCCGCGCACGAGGCTCGACACCGCGAAGACGAGCGCGAGCATCGGATAGCTGCGCAGGCCGGCGACCTCCAGCTGCAGCCGAGCCCGCGAGATCACGGTTGCCGCCGCGTCCCACCGCTCGGCGTCGATGAGCACCAGGGCGAGCTGAGCGAGGCACAGGGCCTGGATGCTCGGCGCGGATGCCGTGCAGCCGCGGCCGCCCTCCTCGAGATAGTCGCGTGCGCTGACGCGGTCGCCGATCAGGTGGCGCGCCACGCCCTCCAGGAGATTGCAGGTCGACAGCAGGGAGGCGGGACCGGCATCCAGCTCGCGCGCGCGGGCGGCTTCGCGGCCGACCGAGGCAAGCCCGCCTCGGGCGCACATCGCCCGCACGAGCATGGCGCCGGCGCGCAGGGGACCGGCATCGCCGTTGGATGCCTCTGAGGCCCCGCGGACCGTGGCTGCGGCCCAGCGCTCGGCTCCGGCTCCATCGCCGGCGGCCAGCCTGCTGTTCGCGGCGACGAGCGCGAGCGGTGCGCATGCGGCGATCTGCTCCGTGGTGAACTCGTCCAGGAGACGCCGGACCGTGTCGTTGCGCCCGTGTGCGATGGCGTCCCCGGCCGTGGCTCCGAGCAGGCCGGCAGCCGCCGGCACGTCCCCGGCAGCGAGCGCGTGGCGGATCGAGAGGCCGTCGTTCCCTTGCGAGGCGTGCCAGGCGCTCGCCAGCCCATGGAGGTGGCGCTCGTGGCGGGGCTCCAGCCGGCGAAGCTCTGCACGGAGCATGTCCGACAGCAGGCGGTGGTAGCGGTACGAGTCGCCGTTGCGGCCGAGGCTGATCAGCAATCCGTTCTCACGGGCGAGCTCGGCGAGCGCGCGGCCCGAGTCAGACCGTTCGAGCACCGCGTCGCACAGCGGTCCCGACAGCGTTTCGAGCACCGAGGTTCGGGTCAGGAAGGCTTGACGCTCAGGACCGGCCCCGACCAGGAACTCATCGCGCAGGTAGTCGGCGACCAGGCGGTCGTCGCCGCCGAACCGCGACACCGCGTCGCGCAGGTCCGGCTCCTCCCGCAGGGACAGCGCGGCGAGGTACAGGCCGGCCGCCCAACCCTCGGTTCGTTCTACCAGCGTCTCGACAAGGTCGGGCGAGAGCTCCAGGCCGGCTCCGGCCAGCAGCATCGCGGCTTCCGACGGCCCGAGCGCCAGGTCTCCGGCGCGCAGCTCGACGACCTTACGGCGGGCGCGGAGGCTGCCGACCGCGAGCGACGGATCCCCGCGCGCGGACAGCGCGAGCTGCGAGCCGGGCGGCATTCCTTCCGCGATCGCCTGGAGCATGTCGCACGCTTCAGGCGTCGCGAGGTGCTCGACCTCGTCGAGCACCAGCACCACGGGCTCCCGCTTGGCGAGGTGCCTCAGGAGCCGGGGGAGGTTGCCCAGCGGCTCGCTCGCGTCGAGGGCGGCGGCGATCGATGCGAGCAGCCGCCCCGGGTGGTCGTCTTCGCGGGCCAGGCGGAGCCAGGCGAAAGGGCGAGTGTCTCGCTCGGCCCACTCCGAGAGCACCGTCGTCTTCCCGTAGCCGGCTGGCGCGACGACCAGCGCCAGCGGGGTCTCGCGGGCCTGGAGGAGCCGCTCCACGGCATGTGGGCGCGGTACGAGCCCGGCCAGCCGGGGCGGAGGCGCGAGCCGAGCCTCGACGCGCTGCGCCCCGCCGACCACGACGGAAACCGCCGGGCGGCGACGGCCTCGCACCGTAGGGACTGACTTCAGCGCAACAGCGGATTCCACTCGGCAGAGCATCCTCGTCCCGCTCCGCACGGGACAAGGGCGCGCGCCACCGTGTTCGAGTAGGCGGGCACCACCACCCGCGGGCGGCGCGGAGGGCCCCTACCGGCGCCTCAGGCGTCGACCAGGCCCTCGCGGACGGCCCAGAGCGCGGCCTGCGTGCGTGACCGCAGGTTCAGCTTCGCGAGGATGTTCGACACGTGGGTGCGGGCGGTTCGCTCGCTGATGTGGAGCTCGGAGGCGATCTCCTTGTTCGCCTTGCCGACGCCGACGAGCTTGAGCACATCCAGCTCCCTGGCGGTGAGCTCGACCCCCGGGTCGTCGCGGGCGGCCGCTTGGAGCGAGGACATCAGGCGGCGAGCAACCGTCGGATCGATCTGGAGCCGGCCGTGGTGGGCCGCGCGGATGCCGGCCGCGACGTCGTCGACGTCCGCATCTTTGAGCAGGTAGCCCGAGGCGCCGGCCTCGAGGGCGGCGTGCACGCGCTCCTGCTCGCCGAACGAGGTCAGCGCCACCACCTCGACGTCCGGGTAGCCGGCCCGGATCCGCCGGGTGGCCTCGATGCCATCCATAGGCGCCATCTGGAGGTCCATCACGACCACGTGCGGTCGCCTGTCCGCGCGCTGGGCCTCGGCGAGCAGGTCGAGCGCCTCGGCGCCTCCACCGGCGGTGCCGACGACCTCGAGGTCGGGCTCGCCTTCGAGGAACGCGAGCAGTCCGCGGCGCACGACCGCGTGGTCGTCCACCACCATGACGCGAATCTGACCGTCTACCTCACCCGGCACTGGGGACCTCCACCGATACCGAGGTGCCGTGGCCGGGCCTGCTCTGAATCGTGAGGAGCGCGCCGATCTCGGCCGCGCGGCTGCCCATCGACTCCAGTCCGAAGTGGCCCGGGTGCCGAGCCGCCGTGTCGAACCCGCAGCCGTCGTCTCGGATCTCGACCCGGATGGCCGATCGCCGCTCCTCGACCGTCACGGCGGCCGTGCTCGCGCCTGCATGCTTCACCACGTTGGACAGCGCCTCGCGGCCGATCCCGAACAGCTGAGTCTCGACGCTTTGGGCCAGCGCGAGGCGGTCGTCCGGGCCGTGAACCTGGATGGCCAGGCCATCCCTCGTGCCGATCTTCGCCGCATGCTCTTCGAACGCCGAGACGAGCCCGTCCTCGAGGGCGTTGGGCCCGAGCTCGAAGATGAGCGTGCGCATCTCGGTCTGTGCGCCGCGCGTGAGCTCCCCGATCGAGCTGAGCGCCCGTCCGAGCGTCCCGGACTCGGGCACGCCCTCGCGTGCGAGTGCCTTCTGAGCCGTGCGGGTGTGTAGGGCCGTGGAGAACAGCGACTGGGAAACGGAATCATGCAGATCGCGGGCGATCCGGTGTCGCTCCTCGAGCGCCTGCTCGCCCTCGCGCCGCCTGGCTTCGGCGAGCTCGATCGAGGATCGCTCGCGCTCGCTGACGATGGCGCTCAGGAAGAGGGTGGTGAGCGCCGCGACCGCGATGTAGATCTGCGTGCTCAGCGTCTTGTGGTCGATCGGCTGCGAGACGAACGGCCCCGCGTCGTTGGCGGTCACCCCGATCGTCACGCCCGCCGCTATCGCGATCGCGAGGGAGGCTCCTGGCGGACCGAAGCGGAATGCCGCCCAGATCAGGGCGGGGAAGACCATGTAGGTGATCGGTTCGTCGGTCGAGACCGCGATCACGCCGAGCACGGCCACCGTGACCACGGCCACGGCGCCCTCCGTGGTGCACACCCGCCGCCAAGAGGCCACCGGGTCCTGAGCCCACGTGAGCATCAGCGGCAGGACCACCAGCCCGCCCGAGGTGTCGCCGAGCCACCACGTGCGCCAGAAGGTCACCGCATCGGACTCGTCGATGACCCCGCCGGCCAGCATCGACATGCGTCCCGACCGTCGCGCTGATCGCGGTGGCGATGCCGAGCGCCAGCAGCATGCCGCCGACCTGCTCGGTGCGGTCGAGGGCGGCCCGCGGGCCGATCAGCCGTCGCAGCAGGATCGCCCCGACGAGGATCTCGGCCATGTTCCCGGTCTGCTGACCGAGCAGGCTGCCGAGCGGCAGCCCCGCGTCGCCGAGCAGGAGCTCGCCGTTGATCACCAGCTCCGCGAGGAGCACGCCTGGCCACCAGCGCAATCCCCACAGGTAGAGCGCCGCGATACCGAGTCCGGCGGGCGGCCAGATGGCCGACACCGAGGCCGTGTAGCGCAAGCGTCTGGCCGAGCTTCGCCGCACCGTAGTAAGCGGCCGCCAACGCCAGGACGCCGCCGACGTAGCGGACCCACCCCGACCGTGCGCCATCCAATACCCGCCGGCTCAGCACCGGCTGCGATGGGGCGAGCTGAGCTTCAGTGCTCACAGACCCCGAGACCCTACGCCAAATGTCGTAGGGCGGAGCGACAAATGTCGCCCCACAATCGGGCCATGCGACCGATGCGCGGCGCATTAGCGGGCGCGATGGTCTCCACGCATGTGCAGCGCCTGCCCGCGGAGGCGGGGCGGGCGCCGCGCATAGCTGATGGAACGTCCAAACCGCATCGGGCCCGCGGCCCACGACGCACGACCGCCGGTCGCCTCCATGGCAGGCTTCGCCGTGGCCGGGCTCGTGCTCTCCACGGCCGCGCTCGCCGTCGGGCTCTCGGGGCCCGGGTCGGACTCGCGGTGGCTGACAGCCACGGCGCACGCGCTGGTGATCGCCGCGCCGATCGCGGCCGGCCTCTTCGCTCTGTATACGCAGCCGGCGTCCGCGGGGCGCTTCGGCCGCCTGCTGGTGCTGAGCGGGTTGCTCTGGTCACCCACGCTCCTGACGGCGTCGGGCGACAGCATCTTGTACAGCGCCGGCCGGGTGTCGGCGTGGTTGGCGGAGGTGGTGCTCGTCTACGTGGTGCTGGCGTATCCGTCCGGTCGCCTCGCCACGGCCCTGGACAGGTGGCTGTTCCGCTCCGCGCTGGGCACGGTCCTCGTCCTGTTCCTGCCGAGCGCCCTGTTCGTCGACCAGTACCCGGTTCCCAACCCGTGGAGCAGCTGTGGAACCGAGTGCCCCCCGAACGCCTTCCAGGCGGTCGGATCGGAGCCCGGCTTCATCGAGAACGTCGTTTTGCCCCTCGCGCAGGTGGCGAGCGCCCTTGTCTTCGCGGCGGTCGCCATCGCCCTCGCGGTGCGGCTCGCGCGCGGGAGCCGTCTGACTCGCGCGGCCCTGACGCCGGTGCTGGTAGTCGCCTCGCTGCGGATGGCCGTGGCGGCGGCCTTCATCGTGGCCCGCAACCGCTCGCCCGAATCGGAGCTGACCGCCGTGCTGGGCGATGTGGCGCTGCTCTGCATGCCTGCCTTCTCGGTGGCCTTCGTCGTCGGGCTGGTGCGCTCCAAGCTCGCCGCCGGGCGGGCGCTGGTCAGGCTCGGCGAGCGCTACGGGAGCCGCACCGAGGGCGACGCCGTGCGAGACGCGATCGCGGAGGCGGTCGGCGACCCGTCGCTCGAGGTGGTGTTCTGGAATGCCGAGGATCCGGTCGGGTGGACGGATAGCACCGGAACTCGGGTCAGCCTGGCTTCGTTCGGCCCCGATCGCGGGCTCACGGAGGTGCGTGGTGGCCGCGGGCGGGTGGCGCTGCTGGTACACGACGCCGCCCTGACCGACGCACCGATCATCACCGAGGTCGCGCGGGGCTTCGCTCTGATGGCGCTGGAGAACGAGCGGCTCGAGACCCAGCTGCGCTCCTCGCTTCGGGATCTGCGCGAGTCGCGGGGACGGATCATGTCGGCCGCCGACCTCGAGCGCCGGCGGATCGAGCGGGATCTGCACGACGGCGCGCAGCAGCGGCTGGTCGCCCTTGGGATCCAGCTCGAGCTGGCCAGCGAGCTCGTCGAGGCCAACCCCGAGCGGGCCGCACGGCGCCTGCGCGAGCTGAGCGGCGATGTGGATGACGCCGTGGACGAGGTGCGGTCGCTGGCGCGCGGCCTCGTGCCCCCGCTGCTGGTGGAGCGCGGCGTGGTCGAAGCGCTGCGCGACGCGGTCCACGGCGGATCGCCGCCGACGACCGTGTCCGCGAGCCAAGTGGGCCGGTACTCGCCCGAGATCGAGAGCGCGGTGTACTTCGTGTGCCTGGAGGCGCTGCAGAACGCGGCCAAGCACGCCGAGGCCACGTCGGTGTCGGTGGGACTGTGGGAGGACCAGGAGCTCCGCTTCGAGGTGCGAGACGACGGCGTCGGGCTGCCGGAAGGGCGGACCCAGCGCGGCGCCGGGCTCACGAACATGAGAGACCGGATCGGCGCGGTGGGGGGCCGCCTGACGATCGAGTCGACCCCCGGCGAGGGGGCCTGCGTCGCTGGCGGGGTCCCGGTGGGGGCGGTCGAGATCCCACCGCAGGTTGACACGCTGCTCCAGCGCGCCACCGAGGCGCTGCAGGAGAGCTTCGGGATCTACCGGGCGGTGCGGGACGATCGCGGCGCCGTCGTCGACTTCCTCGTCGAGCACGTCAACGAGGCGGCCCGGAGCGACCTCGGCCTACCCCGAGAGCAGCTGGTCGGTCAGCGGCTCGGGCAACTCTTCCCCGAATACCGCGACTCGGCCGCCTTCCGCTGGCAGCGGCAGGTGCTGGAGAGCGGTCGCGCCGACTCCAAGGTCGAGCTCGTCCACGAGAACGGTCCGCCGCTGCGACGTGCGATCGACCTGAGCGCGGCGCCGCTGGGCGGTGGGCGGCTCGTGCTCACGTGGCACGACGTGACCGAGCAGACTCGCATGGGCGAGCAGCTGCGCCTCCAGTCGCTCGTGCTCGACGGCGCCAAGGAGGGGGTCTGCCTCGTGCGGGTGTCGGACGCGACGATCGTGTACGCGAACCCGCGCTTCAGCGAGATCATGGGCTACGCGGCGGGCGAGCTGAGCGGCCGCCCCGTGGCCGACATCAACTGGGAGGACGAGCCCGGCGAGGCTGAGACCACGGTACGTGAGGTGGCCACGGAGCTGGCGCCAGAGGGCGAGCGGACGCTACAGGTGCGCAACCGCCGCAAGGACGGCACGGCCGTGTGGTGCGAAGCGCGCATCGTCGTCTTCGACCATCCCGACCACGGGATCGTCTGGGTCGCCGTTCAGCAGGAGCTGAAGGGTCGGCCCACCGCGACCGCCGAGCGCGCGCACCGCAGGCTCCGGCGGCTCCCCTTCAGGGGCCGCGCCCGTATGGGGTGACCGCCGGGGTCAGCTGTGCCGGCCGTGGCACGCCCACAGATCGGCGAGCAGCCCCGGACGGAGGTCGCGCTTGTCGACGAGCGCCACCGCCCCACATCCGTTGACCTTCGAGGGGAGCCGGGAGGGGTCGCTGACGGACACGAGCACGACGGTCGGACCCGGGTACGAGGTGGTGATGCGGCGCGCGGTCTCGATGCCGTCGATCCCGCCCATCGTCACGTCGAGCAGCACAAGCGACGGGTCGAGCTCCTCCATCGCCCGGAGCGCCTCCTCGCCTGAGGCGGCTTCGCCGATCGCGACGAACCCGGGCGTGGCTGCGACCACGTCGCGAGCGGCCCGACGAAACGGGGCGCTGTCGTCGACGATCAGTACACCGACCACGGATTCCTGCCTTCGGGCGTTCGGTTGAGCCATGGGCTGCGGGCCGTCTACGCAGATTGGCAGTCGAGAATGCCGGCGACAATGGGGCCGGCCGGTGTGGGATGGGGGGTGGTCACCTGTCGGTGGCCCGCCGGCGACACGGCTGGATATCTTGTGGCCGTGTCCATCAGGGTCGCCCTCGGCGAAGACAGCCTCCTCGTCCGGGAGGGGATCCAGCAGCTGCTCGCCTCCGAGGACGACATCGAGGTCGTGGCCGCGTGCGAGGACTTGGACTCGTTGCTCGAGGCCGTGGAGACCGACCGTCCGGACGTGGTCGTCACCGACATCCGCATGCCCCCCACGGGAACGGACGAGGGGATTCGCCTGGCCGCCATTCTGCGCGAGTCCTACCCAGAGATCGGCGTTCTCATTCTGAGCCAGTACGCGCAGCCGAGCTACGCGCTGGCTCTGTTGGACACCGGGTCGGACCGCCGCGCCTACCTGCTCAAGCACCGCGTGCACGATCGGGCCGAGCTCGTGGGCGCGATCAAGTCGGTCGCATCCGGCGGCTCGGTGATCGACCCCAAGATCGTGGAGACGCTGGTAGACGCGAAGGCCAGGGCCGAGCGATCGCCGCTGACGGAGCTCACCCCCCGCGAGCGCGAGGTGCTCGCGGAGATCGCGATGGGAAAGAGCAACACGTCGATCGCCGAATCCCTGGTGCTCACCAAGCGCGCGGTGGAGAAGCACATCAACTCGATCTTCCTCAAGCTCAACCTGTCGGAGGCGGAGGACGTGAGCAAGCGCGTCAAGGCCACGCTCGTGTTCCTCGCCGAGGACCAGCACGGGCCCCGCGAGCACTAGGAGGCCGGCTACTCGGCCACCGCGCGCACGCGGATCCGCGGGCGGGCGTTGTTCACGTAGCCCTTCGGGTTCCACAGTGCGGCTTCGTCCTCCGGCTGGGTGGCGGCCGAGGAGTCCCAGGCGCGGACGAGGATCTCGTGCTCTCCGGGCGCGAGGTCGACGGTCATCCGCCAGTGTCGCCAGGCCCACCGCCCGAGGTCCTCGAGCAGCTCCGCCTGCGACCAGCTCGCGCCGGCGTCGAGGGATACGTCGACGCGCGCGACGTGCCGCTCGCCGCCCGCGAACGCGTAGCCGCGCACCTCGACCGGTCCGGCTACGACGGTGTCGCCGTCGTCGGGGGACAGCACGTCGGCGTTGAGCGCGACCAGGCCGAGTGGCATCCCGACGCCCGGGCCGGGCGCCGCGTCCTCGGGCAGCAGCCGGTACACGACGTGTTGGAAGTACCCCTCCCACGGTGTCGAGCGCAGCTCGATCCGCTCGAGCCACTTCACGCTGCGCGCGCCGATGTAGCCGGGCACGACCACGCGCAGCGGCGCGCCGTGGACGGGCGGCAACGGCTCGCCGTTCATCGTCCACGCGAGCAGCACCTCGCGGCGGCTGGCCTTGTCCAGCGGGATCGAGCCGCCGAAGCGCTGGGCTGGTCGCGCCTCCGGGCACAGGTCGGCGCCGTGGAAGCCCACGTGCGCGGCCTCGGGCAGCGGGCTTGCGAGCGCGAGCACGTCGGCGAGCGCTACGCCGGCCCACTTCGCGGTGCCGGTGGCCCCGGGACCCCAGGGCGCCTCGCCGGGGATGTCGCGGATCGCGATCAGACCGGCGCGCCGGTTGCCGGCGCACTGCAGCGTCGCGGTCACCTCGTGCTCTTGCAAGCGCTCGCGCAGGGTGGCAAGGGACAGCTCGAGCTCCCGTTCGACCAGCCCGTGCACGCGCAACCGCCACGCGGCGGTGTCGACCTCCGGCACGTTGCCGTGCCCGCGCACGTAGAACGCGTCGGTCGCAGTAAGCGAAGCCTCGGCCAGGGCGGCTCGCCCGGTCTCGGCGTTGAACGGCTCCTCCTCGTGCACGAGCAGGTCGTCCCGCTTTCCATAGCGCCCCACCCGACAAGCGTACGAGTCAGCCCCGCGGGGTCAGCGGGCGATCGACCAGCGCGCCACGCGACCGGGACCGACCGGCAGGCTGAACGCCACGGCGTTCCCGCGGCGCCGCGTCCGCACCGGTCGCTCGCCGATGAAGGCGCGATAGCGCCCTCGCGACGGCACCCGGACCACCATGCGCAGCCGGTCGCGGCGCAGAGCCCGGACGTACCCCGACGCCCGGTGCCGGCCCCAGTCGAGCCCGACGCTGGGCAGGCGCAGCGAGAAGCGGCGCATCGGCAGCACCGGGTCGATCGCGTATCCGCGCGGGGTCGCCTCGATGCCGGCCAGCTTGATCGTGTCCCACAGCAGCCAAGCCGGCTGATGCATGATCTGGCCGGTGTAGCCGCTGGCGATGCCGATGCCGCACTGCTCGGGCCGGGTGGAGTTGTGGGAGCGGCAGACGTCGTCAACCGAGATGGTTCCGCCCCAGTGGCGCGGATAGGCACGGGCGTGCGCTCGCAGGGTGTTGCGGACGAGCTCGTCGAAGGCCAGCCGGCGCGCTCCCGGCACCACGCCCGCCTGCCTGCCGAGTGCCCAGGTGAGCCACCCGTTGACGGCGTACCAGGAGCCGCCCACGAAGACGGCGTTGTTGTCGCCGGTCGCCTCCGCCACCGGCGAGCTGCGTTCGGTCACGGCGGGATCGCTGGAGGCCGGTGACTGGCCGGAGCCGATCTGCGCCGGCCCGCGCACCTGCGCCGGGGCGCCGACGCCGGTCAGGAACCGGCGGACGTTCCCGACCAGGGTGCGCGCCTGGCGCGGGCTCGCGGCGCCCGCCAGCAGCCCCCACGGCTGGGGCTCGCCGAAGATCGCGCCGCTGCCGAGCTGGCGCTCGCCGGCGTAGCCGCGCGAGTACCAGCCCCGCCCGGTCCACTCGCGGCGCGTCACACGCACGTTGCGGGCGCCTGCCCTGCGCAGCCGGGCGCCGAAGCGCCGGTCCCCGCGCAGGTCCGCGAGCTGCGCGGTGCGCGGGTACACGTAGGCGAGCTGCGCCGACACGAGCGTCGACTCGGTCATCTGCAGGAACGCCGTGGAGTAGTCCGACCAGTCGCCGGCACCCGGCGTGAGGTAGCCGCCGTGCGGTCCGAGCAGCGACTCCTGGTGCTGGAAGGCACGCTTCAGGTGCTCCCAGAGCGGCGCGCGACCGCCGTCGGCGAATCGCACCGGCACGTCGAGCACGCTCAGATCGCGCGTCGCGAGCACGTACTCGGCGGCCGTCCAGAGCAGCCACAGGTCCATGTCGTTCGCGTTCGCGAGCGCGTCGTTGGGACGACACAGCGAGCTCATCGCGTAGGGGACCTGCCCGTCCGCGCGCGGCTGCTCGGACGCCGAGTAGAGCAGCACGTCGCGGGCGATCCCCGGCTCGGAGTAGATCAGCGGGAGCACGTGCTGGAGCGGGTCGCGGAACGCGCCCTGGAAGCCGAGGTCGTACTGGTAGTACCCGCCCTGCGACAGGATCCTGCGCCCGCGGCACTCCTCGTAGGAGACGCCGGAGCGCAGCATGTACGCCGACCACTGCAGCTCGCGCGAGAGCCAGGCGCGCCCGTGCCCGAGCCTGATCTGCGGCACCCAGCGCGCCCACGCCCGCCGCGAGCGGTCGAAGGCTCGCCGCTCCGCGCGGCGAGCGGCGACCAGCGCGGGGATCTGGTGCGGATGGGCGATGCCGTACGCGTAGCGCAAGGTCACGCGCTGGCCTGGCCGCAGGCGCCACCCGCTCTGGAAGGCGAGCATCGTCTGCCCCCGGGCGCCGGACTCGACCGCCGGCGCGGGAGCGGGATCGAGGCGGCCTGCGGCCACCGCGGCTGGCCGGGCCGCGCTCCCCGCCCCGAAGAACCGAGCGGCGTCCGTGGCTCGGCCCGTGACCGGCCCGTCGAGGGCCGCCGCGAAGATCGTGAGCGGCCGCCGGTCGACCGCCGAAGCGCGCTGCGCGACCGTGAGCAGCCGGCCGCCCCGCGCCCGCGCGCGGGGAGTCCAGGCCGATCTGCCGCTTGGTCCCCTGGTCATAGGGGTTCGCCGCCCAGTACTCGAACCACGAGCCCGAGCGGACGCGGCGGGTCGCGTTGGCGATCGTCACCTCGTGCACCAGCACCGGTCCGGCGCCGAGCGGGGCGTAGACCCGCTCGTGGACACGGAAGCCGGCGCTGGCCAGCGTCCGTCTCACGTAGCCCATGCCGAACTCCCGGCGGGTGCGCGCGCCGGCGGGGCGGTCGGCATAGCGGGTGCTGAACGCGGTGTCGCCCGACCGCAGCCACCCGAAGCCGCCGGCCAGCTGGCGGGCGTCCGGGTCATAGCGGTTGGCCCACTGGTAGAGGCGGTCCTGGCTCCAGAGCTGAACCTGACCGTCGTTGGAGGCGGTCGCGATCGCGCGCTCGTTGCCGATCTGGTGCCAGGCGTCGGTGCGGCCGAGCAGCTCAGGCTGGCGCGCGAACGGGGCAAGCGCCTGGTCCAGCGTGTAGCGGTAGACCGGCAGGCCGGCGTCGTCGACCCCCCAGCGCCCGAACGCCCCGGAGCCGCTGGTCGAGTCGATCGGCACCGCGGCGACGGCGGGGGCGGCGCAGGCGAGCGCGGCCAGCACGCAGGCGGCGAAGATCCTCCGGCCGCTCACCGCAGCCCCGCGTCGACCGCCATGCCGACCGCGCGCGTGAAGCGCGTGCGGACCTCGTCGATCGACAGCTCAGGTCGCTCGGTCCACCAGCGCCCCACTTGCTCCCCGGCCCCGACGATCAGGTGAGCCACGAGGTTGACGGCGTCGTCGTCGGTCTCGGGGTAGTCGATCCGCAGGATCTGGGCGATCGTCTCGGCGTTGCGCGCGCGCATCTCATCCACGGCCGCGCGCGGGGCATCGCCGTAGAGCACGGTCAGGCTGCCGCGGTGCGCGAGCAGGTCGGCGAAGTAGACGCCGGTCACCTGCTTGATCCGCTCGGCCGGGCCGTTCGCCTCGGCAGCAGCGGCGGAGATCCGCTCGAACAGCTCGAGCCGGGCTCGTTCCACGCAGGCCGTGTACAGGCCCTCCTTGGAGCCGAAGTACTGGTAGAGCATCGCCTTGGTGATGCCGCTCTGGCCGGCGATCGCCTCCATCGACGCGCCGGCGAAGCCCTGGCCGCCGAACACCACCTCGGCCGCGTCGAGCATGCGCTCCTCGCGCTCGGCGCGCGGCAGCCGCCGGCCGGTCCCGGTGCCGCTAGCCACAGCCGCTGTCCGTGATTCGCACCCTCGCGGTCCGCGACCGGTGCCCGGTGCGGCGGTCCGCGGCCGTGAACTGCTGATAGCGGTTGCTGGGCCCGAGGCCGACCGTCACGCGCAGGCGGCCGCCGGTAGCCCGCAGGCGCGCCGTGCGCCGCCCGCGAGCGTCGGAGATCTCCACCCCGACGAGTCCGCAGCCGCGGAACAGGGCCGGGGTGGCGACCGTGGCGCTGCCGCTGCCGGTGAGGCGGAAGCCGTGCCTGCCGGCGTCGCGCAGCGTGGAGAACTCGAGCGCCCGGCGGCGCGTGGTCACGCGCCAGCCGTGGACGTCGTAGGCCGACTCGGCGGCGGTGAACGTGACCCGCGCCGGCTTGGCCGGCCCGCGCGCGAGCCGCCTCATCAGGCTGGGCAGGGTGAGGCGCAGGTCGCGCCGCCAGTAGGGCCAGGTGTGATTGCCGGCGCCGTAGTCGTCCCACACGTGCGCGATCCCGAGTCGCCCGAGGCGTTCGTGCAGCGCCGTCTCCGCTTGGTGGGTGACGGTCTCCACGGGGTCGATCTGGGTACCGCCGAGCGGCCCGCCGGGCTGCCCGTTCCCGCCGCGGATGGTGAGCGCCAGGCCGCGCAGGTTCTCGGCCAGATCGACCGAGTTATGGGCCCGCCACCGGATCTCCTGCGTCGCGAACGGCCCGTACGGCCCGTCGCCGGTGACGCTCACGATCGCCGGGTTGGTGAGGTCGACGGCCCCGGAGAAGCTCGCCGCGGCTACGAAGCGGTCCGGATGGCGGGACGCGTAGCTCATCGCCCCCCCGCCGCCCATCGACAGCCCCGCCACGGCGCGGCTGCCGGTAGTGCGGTAGCGCTTGTCCACGAACGGCAGCAGCTGCCCGATGTGGTAGCTCTCCCATGCGGGCCGCCCCCCGGCGCCGCCGTTGAACCAGTTGGTGTAGCCGCCGCCGGGCCCCGAGTCGGGCATCACGACGATCAACGGCAAGCCGGCGGTGAGCCGCTCCGCGTCGCCCTTCGCCGTCCAGGCGGTGTAGTCGTCGAGCGCGCCGTGAAGCAGGTACAGCACCGGGTAGCGTCGCCGCGACCTGGTGTAACCCTCGGGCAGCAGCACGCGCACCTCGGTCGGCCCGCGCACGTGGGAGCTGCGCAGCTGGAGCTGCACCAGCCGATCGTCGAGGCGCCGCTCGCTCCGCAGCTTCAGCGGCGGGGCCGCCACGGCCGCCGCCGCGAGCGCGAGCCATACCGCCGCGGCGAGGGCGACGAGCCTCACAGCTCGGGCTTGCACCCGGGGGCACCGTCGGCCCGCTCGGCGCGGAACCTGGTCACGTCTCCGGCGATCTGAGCCCGGGTCATGGTCTGCATCCGCAGGACCAGGTCGGTGAACGCCCGCGTCTGGGCTCGCATCAGGCCGAAGTCGATTCCCTCCAGGCCCGAGCCGCCGTCGTAGAGGGGCTCTGGCGCCGCGATCGGCGAGACAGTCGGCAGCAGCCGCTCGTTGTATGGCGTGCCCTGGCCGCCGAAGCTGCAATGCCGCGGCGCCCGCCCGGGAACCTCGGTGTCGGCGCCGGTGATCAGCGCCGTGGGGCCGAGCCGGTGCCTGCGCACCACCCTCCGTACCGCCAGCTCCAGCGCACGGCTGGGGCTCACGGGCACGAGCAGCAGCTCCGGGCGCCGCGTGAGGCGGCGGATGCCGCCCGGCCCGTCGGTGCGCGGGGTCGTCTCGTAGTGGCGCGCGCCCAGGTGCTCCAGCACCACCACGCCGGCCACGCGCCCGCGGTCGTACTGCCGGTCGAGCTTGCGCGCGAGGTCGCCGGCACCTCCGTGGCGTCGCGTGGGGCTGGTCAAGCGCTGGTAGAAGTGCGCGGTGGTGAAGGTGAACTGGACCGTCCGCGCCCGGCAGCGCCGCGGCAGGTCGGCCAGGTAGCGCATCATCGCGACCAGCGCCACCGGCCCGTTGTCCTCCACCGCCGAGGTGCCGTCGGTGTGGCTGTCGACCACGATCTTCTGCCTGCTGCGTCCGGGCAGGGTGGCGATCAGGGTGCGCGTGGTGGTCGGAGTCACGCGCGCGGGGAGCCGAATCGTCGCCGCGGGTGCGCCTCCGGCCGCGACGGCGTCGGTCAGCCGCTTGCCCTCGTCCGCGCCCACGAACAGCGCAGGCACGCCCCAATGAGTGCCCTCATAAGGCTCGTAGTGGTCCTTGATCTGGGCGCGGGGGAGCGGCTTGACGAAGATCAGGCCGGCCGCCCCGGCGGCCTTGGCGGCGCGCAGGTCCTCCACGCGCGAGTTGTACGTGATGAAGTCGCCGCGGAACGAGGCGCCGGGGTCGATCGCCTTGTCGGGGTCCCACAGCCAGGTGCCGAAGATTCCAGGCAGGAACGCGGCGTAGGGCACGACGCCCGGGTCGGCCTGGCGGATGACGATGCGCCCCGCGGCCGATGCCGCGTCGATCGGCTGATCGGGGCCCAGCGCGACCAGGGGAGCGGTGACGCCGGTGCCATTGGTGCCCTTCGCGTACGGGACCGGGCCCGCGATCGGGATGCGAGCGCCGCCCAGCGAGAGCGACACGTCGT
This sequence comes from uncultured Thermoleophilaceae bacterium, assembly GCA_963716215.1. GTDB lineage: Bacteria > Actinomycetota > Thermoleophilia > Solirubrobacterales > Thermoleophilaceae > JACVRW01. The sequence continues at coordinate 1,834,833 of OY970298.1, forward strand.
GCGCTGACCAGCGTCGGATCCGGTAGGGGAGCGAGGACAGGCGCACGCCGGGGGTCCGGCGCACCTGCTTCGCGAGCCAATCCACGAGCTTGCGCTGGGCGGGGCTGCCGGTTGGCCGAGGGTGCCCGAAGCCGTACTCGATCGCATTCCAGGCGCGCAGCGTCGCGCTCGACGCGATGTCGCCCTGCCCCACCTGCGTGGGGCAGGATGCCGCCTGGGCCACGCCCGCGCCGCCGATCGCCACGGTCGTCCCGATCGCCGCCGCGGCCGCCCACCTCGCGATGCTCATCCGTCTCCCCGTCCGTGTTCCAAGAGGCCGGAGACCCTATATAACTGACGGTCAGTTGGCAAGCATCATGGCTGCATGCCCTGGTCGTCGAGCAAGCCGACCAACCCGATCAGGCCGGCGCTGTACGAGTGGCGGCGGAGCCCATGACACACGCCGGCAACCGCCGGAGTGAACAGCGAGGTCAGCGCTCGGCGCTCCAGGTTGGCGAAGTGCACCTCGACCACCGGCAGGCCGGTGTCCTCCAGCGCGTGCACCGTCGACAGTCCGAACGATGTGAGGCCGGCGGGGTTGATCAGCACGCCATCGAGCGCGGCTCCCTCCCGGTGCAGCCACTCGACGATGTCTCCCTCGTGGTTGGACGCGAACGTCTCGAGCGTGACCCCTAAGGCGTCCCCGAGCTTCGAGACCTCGGCTTCCAGGTCCTGGAGCGTCGGCACCTCACCGAAGATCTCCTTGGGGCGACGACCGAGGTTCGTCATGTTCGGCCCGTTCAGCAGCCCGATGCGCCAGCGGTTCTCCCCGGAGCGCAGGGCAGCGCGTAGATCCTCCATCGCCTCAGCCTGCCATGGTCAGGCCGCCGCTGACGCTCAGCACCTGGCCGGTGATGAACGAAGCCTCGTCGGAGGCGAAGAAGGCGACCGCGCTGGCCACCTCCTCGGGCCGGGCGAGGCGCCGGAACGGGATCGCCCGCGTGAGCGCCTCCTGCATCTTCTCGGTGTGCTTGCGGAACAGCGGGGTGTCGGTCGGGCCGGGGCAGACGCAGTTCACGTTCACGCTGTGCCTGGCGAGCTCGCGCGCGAGCGACTTGGTGAAGGCGATGACCCCGCCCTTCGCGCCCGCGTAGACGGTCTCGCCCGTGCTGCCGACGCGCCCGGCGTCGCTCGAGACGTTGACGATGCGACCGCCACCGCCCTCGACCATCGGATCGAGGAACGTCCGACTCACGAGGACCGGCCCCATCAGGTTGATCGCGACGACCTTCTGCCAGAACGACTCCGAGTTCTCGATGAACAGCTGGGGCTCGCCCCAACCAGCGTTGTTGACCACGATCGATGCCGGTCCGAATGCGCTCTCCACCTGGCCGCGCAGCGCCCGGACCGACTCGGAGTCCGTCACGTCGACCGCCATGCCCGCCGCGCCCGAGCCGATCGCGTCCGCCGTTGCGCGCGCCGCGGCCTCGTCGAGGTCGGCCGCGGCGACCGAGGCACCGGCGGACGCCAGCGCTTGGGCGATGGCCGCGCCGATGCCGCCGCCTGCGCCGGTGACCACCGCCGTCCGTCCTGAGAGATCGATCGTCAGCGGTGACATGGGTAGTTCCTCCTCAGAAGTCCGCCAGCCGTTGCTGGACCGCACTGGTCCCGTAAAGCTCGCGCGTGGCAGCGCGCTCGTGCTCGAAGCCCGCCTCGCTCGGCGCCAGCGCGATGCAGCGCTTGATCGCGGCCGTTGCGGCCGGGCTCGCTGCCAAGCGCTCGCCCAGCTCGAACGCACGGGCCTCGACCTCGGGGTCGGGCACCGCCCACTGCACCACTCCCATGAGTCGAGCCGTCGCGCCGTCGACCAGCTCTCCCGAGAGCATCAGACGGGCGGCCACGGCCGGGCCGGCCACCTGGGTGAGGCGCTGCGTACCGCCGGCGCCGGGGAGGAGGCCGTGCCCAACCTCCGGGAAGCCGATCTTCGCCTCGTTCGCGGCGATCCGCAGATCGCACGCGAGCGCCAGCTCCAGTCCGCCGCCGAGGGCCGCGCCGCGGATGGCGGCGATCGTCGGGACGGGGAGGTTCGCGACGTCCGTGAACGCGGCCTGCATGCGCGCCACCAGCTCGCCGGCCGCATCTGCCCCGTCGCTCGCCACGACCGCCCGGATGGCCTTGAGGTCGGCCCCCGCGCTGAACGCACGCGCGCCGCCGCGCACGACCACTGCGCCGATCTCGGGTGTGGCGGCGATCGTCGCGGCCACCTCCGCGATCTGCTCGACCACCGTCGCGTCCACCGCGTTCACGGGTGGGCGAGCGACCGTGACGACGGCCATCGCGCCGCGCACGTCGAGGTCGATGACCCTGCCCTCACCTGCCCCTGATTCGCCGTTCGATTCTGTCGAATGAACGCTCACTCGGCTATTAAATCACGCTCGATTGGGGCTGGTTGACACGTTCAGTCCGGTGGTACTACAGTGCGATTGAGTGTTGGTTCAGTGCAGCCGAGCGGTGGTTCTGACGTAGTGGCGGACAACCTCCGGGTCGAACTGCTCGTCGTGGGCGGCGGCATGACGGGGCTCACGGCGGCCGCCGTCGCCGCTCGCAGGGGCCTCGACGTGGTCCTGGTGGAGAAGGCTCTCGAGGTCGGCGGGTCCGCGGCCATGTCGAGCGGCTACATGTGGACGGCGCCGACGCTCGAGGCCCTGCAGGGCGAGGACCCGACGGCCGACCCCGAGCTCGGCCGCGCGCTGGCCGACCACTTCCTCGACGGCATGGAATGGGTGAAGTCGCTCGGAGTCGAGCTGACGGAGCAGATCACCGGCATCTACGGGTTCGGCCACGGGTACCAGACGGACATTGGCAAGTACCTCGCTCGGTGTCGCTCCGCGCTCGAGGCGTCCGGCGGCTGGATCTCGACCGGCGTGGAGGTGCAGCGCCTGACCGAGACCGACGGGCGCGTGACCGGCGCGCTCGCGCGCGACAGCGACGGCGGCGAGGTAACGGTGGAGGCGACCTGGACGCTGCTCGCCACAGGCGGGTTCCAGGGCGCCCCGGACATGCGGGAGACCTACATCGGGCCCGGCGCCGAAGACCTGATCCTGCGAGCCAACCCGCACAGCGTGGGTGACGGCCTGAGGCTCGGCTTGGCGGTCGGCGCGGTCGCCACCGGCGGCCCGGGCTTCTACGGCCACCTGATCGCCCATCCGTTGCGCGAGTTCGAGCCGAAGGACTACCTCACCTACGCGCAGCTCCACAGCGGCTACTGCCTGCTGCTCAACGAGCGCGGCGAGCGGTTCACCGACGAGTCGCTCGGCGACCACATAAGCACCCAGGCCATCCTCGGCCAGCCCGGCAGCCGCGGCGTGATCGTCGGCGACGAGCGCGTCCGGCAGAACAACGTCCTGTCGCCCTACATCAAGGGGATGGACGTGATCGACAAGCTCGAGGTGGCCGGCGCGGCCGGCGCCAACTACGCGGTCGCGGACACGGTCGAGGCGCTCGCGCGGCAGGTGGGGACTTGGGGATACGACGCCGGCGGGGTGGAGGAGGCGATCGCCGGCTACAACCGCTCGGTCACCGCCGACCCGAGCGAGCTCGACCCGCCCACCGAGCGCCATCCGCAGGCGTTCGACACCCCGCCATACTTTGCGCTCGAGGTGCGCCCGGCGATCACGTTCCCCTATTGCGGGCTGTCGACCACGGCTGACGCCGAGGTGCTGTCGGAGAACGGGCCGATCCCAGGTCTGCTGGCCGGCGGCGTGGACGTGGGCGGCGTGTACAAGCGCGGCTACGCGGGCGCCCTCGCGCGCGGTCTGGTGTTCGGCACGCGCGCGGCGCTGACCGCCGCGGGCGAGCCGAGCTGGCGCGGGGCGGCCGCGGGCAATCGCTGAGCCGGCTGGATGACCGCGCGCCCGCGAGTTCGCGTGATCGCCGTCGGCGGCACCATCTCGAGCGTCTCGGATACCCCTGCGACGGGAGTGGTGCCGAAGCTCTCTGCGGGCGACCTAGTCGGTGGCGTGTCGGGCCTGGAGGAGATCGCCGACCTGGAGACTTCGGACTTCCAGCCGATCACCAGCAACGCCATGACGATCGAGGGCATCGTCGGCGTTGCCGCGGCGGTCCGCACGGCCTTCGACGAGGGCTGCGACGGCGTGGTGGTCACGCACGGCACCGGCACGCTCGAGGAGACCGCCTACGGTCTCGCGGTCATGGTCCCGCGTGGCCGCGCGGTCGCGGTGGTGGGTGCCGTACGCAACCCGACGCTGCCAGGGGCCGACGGGCCGGCGAATCTGGCGGCGGCAGTCGCGACGGTCGCCTCGCCGCATGCCCGGGACCTCGGGCCGGTGGTGGTGATGGGCGACGAGATCCACGCCGCGCGCTGGGTGCACAAGGGCCACAGCACCAGGCCGGCCAGCTTCGTCTCGCTCGGAGCCGGGCCGATGGGGGAGGTGGTGGAGGGCGACGTCCACGTCTGGTTCCGGCCGGCGTGGGAGGACTTCCTCGGCATGCCGGACGGCGGTGGCTACCGGGAGGTGGACGTCATACGCACGGCCGCCGGCATGGACCACCTGAGCCTGCGCGCCGCGGTCGCCAACGGGCGTGGCGGGATCGTGCTGGAGGGAATCGGGCCGGGGCTCGTCCCACCGACCATCCTCGAAGGGGTGGACGAGGCCGTGGCCGCTGGGATCCCGGTCGTCGTGGCTTCGCGCTGCGCCGCCGGGCGCAACTTCACCCACACCTACGACGTCGCCGGTGGCGAGGCCGACCTGGCGCGCCGCGGCGCGGTCTTCGCGGGCTATCTGTCCGGTGTGAAGGCCCGCATCCGGCTGATCCTCGGGATGCGCCTCGGCCTGGACGCACCCGAGCTGTTCCCCGACGGGCTCTAGCCGGCGGTGACGGCCGCGTCGGTGAGGTGCCGGTAGCGCTCGCCGTGCTCGGGGGCCACGATCGCCTTGATCGTCAGGGCTAGCTCGCGCGCGATGTAGGTCTCGAGGTCGAGGTGCTGCTTGAGGCGCCAGTGCTTGAGCGCCCATCCGTGCGCGAGCACGATCAGGTTGTGAGCGATCAGCTGGGTGTCGCACGGCACGACCAGCGCCTCGGCCACCGCCTCGTCCAGGCACTCCTGCAGCAGCCCCGTCGTCTCCACCTCGAGGGTCATGATCGTGCGGCGCCCGTCGACGGGGAGCGTCTTGCTCTCGCGGTAGGTGAGGACGATCGCGTAGCGGCGCGAGTCGACCACGCGGCAGTAGGAGCCGAACCCGATCGCGAGGCGCTCGATGGGGTCGGCCTGCCCCTCCATCGCCTCCGGCAGGTCGTGCCGGTAGGCCTCGAGGATGTCGAGGATCACCAGCAGCAGGATGTCGGTCTTGTCCTCGACGTACTGGTAGATCGTTCCGACGCTGAGCTGCGCGTGCTTGGCGAGCGCGCTGACGCTCATCTCGTGGAAGCCGCGCTCCTCCATGAGCTGCGTGGCCGCCTCGATGATCTGGCCGCGCCGCCACTGCGCGCGCGCCTCCTTGACCGCCTCCGGGCCAACTGCTGGTCTGCGGTTCGAAGGCGTCGCCATACGTTCATTCAAGTTGAATGAGCGTTCATCCTAGTCGGCGCGGGATGACGCTCGCGTATGTCTGACATATGCTGTGGCGCATGGATTTCGCTATGCCGCCCGAGCTCGACGACATCCGCGCCGCCGTGCGCGATCTCTGCAACGACTACCCCGGGGCGTACTGGCGCGAGCTGGAGCCCGACCGGTACCCCGAGGAGTTCGTGGAGGCGCTGACGAAGCACGGTTGGCTCGCGGCGCTCATCCCGGAGGAGTACGGCGGCGCGGGCCTCGACCTCACGGCGGCGAGCGTGATCCTGGAGGAGATCAACGCGTCCGGCTGCAACGCCGGGGCGTGCCACGCCCAGATGTACACGATGGGCACGATCCTCCGCCACGGCTCCGACGAGCAGAAGCAGCGCTACCTGCCGAAGATCGCCTCCGGCGAGCTGCGCCTCCAGGCCTTCGGCGTGACCGAGCCCGCCGCGGGCTCCGACACCACCAAGATCCGGACGACGGCCAAGCCCGTTGAGGGTGGCTACCGCGTCAACGGCCAGAAGATCTGGACCTCCCGAGCGCTGCAATCGGACCTGATGCTGCTGCTCGCGCGGACGACGCCGGTCGACGAGGTCGAGAAGAAGACCGAGGGCCTGTCCACGTTCATCGTCGACATGAAGCAGGCGCTGGCGGACGGGACGATGACGATCAACCCGATCAAGACGCTCATGAACCACGCGACCACCGAGGTCTTCTTCGACGACGTCGTGGTGCCGGCGGAGAACCTAGTCGGCGAGGAGGGGAAGGGATTCCGCTACATCCTCGAGGGCATGAACGCCGAGCGCATCCTGATCGCCGCCGAATGCGTGGGGGACGGGCGCTGGTTCATCGACACCGCCAGCCGCTACGCCACCGAGCGCGTGGTGTTCGGGAGGCCGATCGGCGCGAACCAGGGGATCCAGCTGCCCCTCGCGCGCGCACACGCGGGGATAGAGGCCGCGGATCTCGTGCGCTACAAGGCCGCGTGGCTGTTCGAGCAGGCGCTCCCGTGCGGGGCCGAGGCGAACACCGCGAAGCTGCTGGCGTCGGAGGCGTCCTGGGCGGCTGCCAACGTGTGCCTAGACACGCACGGCGGTTTCGGATTTGCCGAGGAATACGACGTCGAGCGCAAGTTCAGAGAGACACGGCTCTATTCGGTTGCCCCCGTTTCGAACAACCTCATCCTGGCCTACCTCGGGCAGCACGTGCTCGGAATGCCGCGGTCCTACTAGCCGCGACAGCGGGCAACTTTGCCAAATTCTGAAGGCCGTTCTAAACTCTGGGCTGTGACTCCGGAGTCACAGCAACGGCCGTACAGCTCAGCGGTTGCCGTCGAGCGCGCGGCGGACCTGCTGTTTCTGATCGCCGAGAAGGGGGAGGCCTCGCTGACGGATCTCGCTCGGGCGATCGGATCGAGCGGCAGCGCCGTGCACCGGATCCTCACCGCGCTGAAGAACAAGGGGCTGATCCAGCAGTCGGTGGAGAACGGCCCGTACTCGATGTCGTGGTCGATCTTGGCGCTCACCCAGCGGCTCACGGCCGACGCCGATTTGCGCTCGATCTCGCTCCCGCACATGAAGCAGCTGCGTGACCTGACCGGGGAGACGACGACCCTCAACGTGCGCTCCGGCCTGGACCGCGTGTGCATCGACCAGGTCGAGGGCCCGCACGAGGTGAGCTGGCGCCAGGACGTCGGCAAGATCTCCCCGCTCTACGGCGGCGCGACTGGCAAGGTGCTGCTCGCCTACCTGACGCCCGACGAGCTCAAGACGTTCTGGCGCACCGTCAAGATGGAGAAGCTCACGCCGTATACGGTCGTCGACAAGGGCGAGATGCTCACAGAGCTGGAGCTGATCCGAGACCGGGGCTACGCCTTCGGCACCCAGGATCGGCTGCTGGGCGTGGCGGGCATAGCCGCGCCGATCTTCGACGCGGCGGGACACGCGGCCGCGACGCTCACGATCGCCGGGCCCTCCGAGCGCTGCTCGAGCGAGCAGCTCGAGCGCTGGGTCGAGCCCCTGACCGCGGCCACCCAGGCGATCTCGCAGCTGGTGGCGGACGCGGCGATCGGCGGTGTGCGCCTGGCCCCCGAGCCGGCGGGCGAGCCCGTCGCCGCCGGGCGACCCGGGCGGTAGCCACGAACGCGCCGGACGGAACGCTACGCAGCCTCGTAGTCGCGCCCGAGATCGCCGTCCTGCCCGGCGCGTACGACGGCTTCAGCGCCCGGCTGATCGAGCGGGCCGGCTTCGGAGCGGCGTTCGTCACGGGTTCCGGGGTATCGGAGAGTCGCCTCGGCGTGCCCGACGTGGGCCTGGCCGGGTTGGCCGAGGCGCTCGGCGCCGCACGCGACATCGCCCGGAGCGTCGAGATCCCGGTGCTGGCCGACGCCGACACCGGCTACGGCAACGCCGTGAACGTCTACTTCACCGTCCAGGCCTTCGAGCAGGCCGGTGTCGCGGGCCTGATGATCGAGGACCAGACCTGGCCGAAGCGGTGCGGCCATCTGGCGGGCAAGGAGCTGATCCCGGCCGAGGAGATGGCCGGCAAGGTGGCTGCCGCCGTCGACGCGCGGACCAGCCCGGACCTCGTGTTGATGGCGCGCACGGATGCCGCGGCCTCGCTCGGGGTCGATGCCGCCGTCGAGCGAGCCAACCTCTACGCCGACGCGGGCGCGGACCTGTTGTTCGCGGACGCGCTGATGACCGAGGACGACATCGCGCGCTTCGCGGAGGGTACCGACGGCCCGGTCGCGGTCAACATGGGGTTCGGCGTCAGGTCGCGCAGCACCACGCCGCTGCTCTCGCCCGCGCGGCTGCAGGAGCTGGGCGTGGCGGTGATGATCGCGCCGCGCATGCTGACGGCGGCGGCGGTGCGCGGGATGGAGCTCGCCCTCGACGCGTTGAACGAGTCGATCCGCACGGGCGAGGTCGCCGACCGCGACGACCTGCTCGTGTCCTTCGAGGAGCTGCACGACCTGATGGGGTTCTCGGAGATCCAGCAGCTCGAGTCGCGCTTCCTCGCCCGCGAGCAGCTGGCGCTCAAGTACGGAAGCGACTGAGCTTGGGGCGCGCGCCGCTAGACCTCGCCGAGTTGTTGCCGGAGCTGGAGCTGATCGCCGACGCGGACCTGCGCGAACGCGTGGCCGCCGTCTGGCAGGAGCTGTGGGCAGCGTCGGAGTTCGAGGATCTGGGCGATGTCCCGATCGGCCCCGACATCTCGAACTCGCACCTGCCGCACAACCGCGCGGTGGTCGAGATGTCCCTGGCGATCGCCGACACGCTCGAGCGCTTCCACGGGTTGACCGTCGACCGCGACGTGCTGATCGCGGCGGGCCTGCTGCAGGACGTGAGCAAGCTCGTGGAGATGGTGCCCGCCGACGACGGCGTGCAGCAGACCGAGCTCGGTCGCAACTTCCAGCACGCGTTCTGGGCGGCTCACAAGTCGCTCGAGCACGGTCTGCCGATGGCGGTCTGCGAGATCGTCATGAACCACACCCCGCAGTCCCCGCGCTTCCCCGTATCGCTCGAGGGCAAGATCCTCTGGTACGCCGATCAGCTCGATCTGATCGCCGTCTCGGGCGAGCGGTGGGCCAAGCGCCTCTACCTGACTCGATGAAAGGACCCGTCCGATGACGAACCCCCTGCTGGACAAGCTGCAGAGCGGCAAGACCGCTCTCGGGCTCTACATCAACAGCACCGACATGGTCGACCTGTGCGGCCACCTCGGTCTGGACTGGTTCATGATCGATCAGATGTTCACGGCCAACGACTGGAGCAAGACCGAGACGCTGATGTACGCCGGCGAGTCGGCCGGCATCACCCCGGTCGTCCGCGTCCAGGCGAACCCGTGGCTGGGATATGACCACCGCATCGCCGTGGACGTGTCGCGCGCGCTCGGGATCGGCCTGCAGTTCGTGCTGGTCTCCAACTCGAACATGCAGGAGATCCACGAGTGCGTCGAGGTCTCGAAGGACTGGCACCGCAAGGCGCTCTCGATTCACCCCTACTCCAGCTTCGACGAGTGGGGCGAGGTGCACGAGCGCACGGTCGAGCAGACCTTCGTGATCCCGCAGCCCGAGACCAAGCAGGCGCTCGACGACATCGAGACGATGATCAAGACGCCCGGGGTCAAGGCGGTGTTCATCGCGATGACCGACGCGTCGCGCGTCCTCACCGACAGCCACCAGCCCGACTTCTACGACCCGCGGCTGTGGGAGTACGTCGACAAGGCCGTCGCGCTGGGGCGCGAGCACGGCGTGGCCATCGGCGCGAACACGAGCTACGCGTACAGCATGGTGGAGATCCGCAAGCGGATCGAGCACCTGCAGGAGCACGGCGTGCGGATGATCATGGCCCAGGGTGCGAACTTCCTGTTCCAGGTCGCGATGACGGAGCTGATGCGCGAGCTGGAGCCCGCCCTGGCCTAGGTCGCGCCGCCGCGGTCGATCGCCACGAGCGCGTCGAGCGCGTCGAGGTGCGACCACATGGCCAGCTCGGCCAGGGAGACCGGCTCGACGTCGCCGCCGAGGACGAAGACCTCGTCCCCGACGGCGCCGTGCGCCGTCCCGAGGTCGAGGGTGGCGTGCTCGAGCGAGACCGACACCACGGGCACCCGGCGGCCGCGGTGGACCACGACCGGCTTGGCGTCCAGGTCCGTCAGGTTGCCGGAGCTGCGCCCGTACGGGATCACCGCGGTGGTGTCTCCGGCGTGCACGCGGTAGCGCCCGCCGCCGCCGATGCCGGCGTCCTTTGCGTGGCGGCGCAGATGGACGATCCGCGTGCTGATCGAGCGCAGGACCGGTTCGAGACCCCAGTGCCGGGCATCGCCAACCGCGGGCACGAGGCCGTAGAGCAGCCGGCCGGGGCACACCGCGTTGCCGGTCAGCGGCAGCCCGGCTGAGAGACCGGGGCTAGAGAGCGCCTGGACGACCGGGATCTCGATGCCGTCGGCGCGCAGCTCGTCGATCACGGCGGCGAAGTGCTGCAGGCCGGCGCGCGCCCACCGCTCGCCGTGCCCGTCGTGGAAGGGCAGATGGGTGTAGATGCCCTCGATCGCCACGCCGGACGGGAGGACCGTCTCGCGCACGACCCGCGCCGCGTGCTCGACGGGGATGCCAAGCCGCCCGAGCCCGGAATCGACCTTCACGAACACGGACTGCCGGCTCTGCCCAGCCGTCGCCAGCGCCGCTGCCGTCTCGAGGTTCGCCACGGTGACCGTGACCCCCCGGCCCGCGAGCTCGGGAGCTGTCTCCGGCGGATGCCCGCCGAACAGCAGGATGCGGGCGCGGATGCCCGCGTCCCTGAGCGCGAGGGCGTCGGTCACGGACGCGGTGGCCACCCCGTACACGCCCAGCTCGTCGAGCGCTCGCACGATCGTGAGCACCCCGTGGCCGTACGCGTTCGCCTTGACCGAGCAGATCAGCCGCGTGTCGTCGGGCAGCCGCTCGACCACCCGCGCGAGATTGCGCTGGAGCGCGCCGACGTCGAGCTCGAGTCGCAGCGGGCTGCTCACAGCGCCACCGGGGCCGGCAGGTCGAGCTCGGCGGCGACCTCGGCGAGCAGCTCGACGGTGGTCGGGGCGAGCGGGACGCCGTGGGCGCGCGCGTCGGCTGCCGCGCGCTCCTCGAGCTGCCCGGGGAAGAGCACCGGGTCGGCGCCCGGCGCCGGTGGGGTGGCGACCATTGCGTCGGCCAGCCGCGCGAGCCCGTCCTCGAAGCTCGCGCGGCCCGCGAAGGACTCGGGGTCGATGACGAGGAACAGATTGCCCACGCTGCCCGGCGCAGCACCCTCGCGCGCCAGCGGCTCGCCGGTCATGCTCGTGTTCGCCAGCTCCGGGCTGAGCCCCGCGCCGGCCAGCACGGAGGTCAACACCTCCACCGCGAGCGCGATGCCGTAGCCCTTGTACCCGCCGAACGGGAGCAGCGTCCCAGCCAGCGCCAGGGCCGGGTCGGTCGTCGGCTTCCCGGTCGGGTCGAGCGCCCAGTCCGCCGGGATCGGATCGCCGCGCATCTCCGCGAGCTTCACGCGACCTCTCGCGACGACGGTCTGCGCCATGTCGAGCACGAACGGCTCGCGCCCGTCGGGCATCGGAGCCGCGATCGCGAACGGGTTGTTCCCGAGCGCGGGCTCGGCACCGCCGAACGGTGCCATCACGGCAGGGGTGTTCGTGGCCGCGATGCCGATCAGGCCCGCGCGGGCTCCTCGCAGGGCATAGTGCGCGGCGGCGCCGAAGTGCATGCACCGGCGAGCCGCCACCGCACCGACCCCGTTACGCGCCGCGCGCTCGATGGCGAGATCGACCGCGAAGTTGGCGGTCAGCGCGCCGAAGGCGAGGTTCCCGTCCACGAGGGCCGTGGCGCCGTGCCCGTGGAGGACGCGCGGTTGCGCCTCCACGTCGACCTCGCTCAGCTCGACCTGACGGCGGTACGAGGGGAGGCGCACGACGCCGTGTGTCCCCACACCGCGCACGTCGGCTTGCACGAGGCTGTCCGCGACGGCGTTCGCGGTCGCCGGCAGCGCACCCAGCGCCGTGATCACCGTCCCGCAGAAATGCAGGAGGTCGTTGTCGCGAAAACGCTCCACTCAGCCGGGCTAGGGGGTGGTCGCGCCTGCTTGGCCGCGGCGTGCTTCGCCGAGGTCGAACAGGTCGGGCTCCTCGGGGCGGTCGGCGCGCAGCTCGCCGCGCAGCGCCTCGGTCGCGGACTCGTCGAGGGCGATCGAGACCGGGTCCACCACCACTCCATAGGCGGCGCGGGCCTTCTCGACCGATACGAACCGCCGCAGGACGTCCAGCCGCACCTGTTCCGGGTCGCGCTCGAGCGGATCGCCCCATCCGCCGCCGCCGGCCGTCAGGTAGAGCAGCCGGTCGCCGGGCTCGACCGCGAGGAAGTCGAACTTCGAGGCCAGCTCCTGGCGACTGCCGTCCTTGCGGAGCAGGACCTTGCGCGAGCATTCCGCGGCGCGGCCGCCACCGATGCCCCACGGCTGCGAGACGTGGCGGTCGTCGTGGATCGAGACCTCGCCCGGCTCGAGGAAGCAGTAGACCTTGTCCACGCCGTTCCCGCCCCGGTGGCGCCCCGCTCCGCCGGAGTCCATCCGGCTGGCGACGCGCTCGATGCGCACGGGGAAGTAGCTCTCCGCGTACTCGGCCGGGATCGACGTCACGTGTGGCCACCAGGCGTGCACGTCCATGCCGTCGCCCGCAGGCCGGCCAGGGATGCCTCCGTAGTTGATCTCGTAGAAGAAGAAGAACTCGTTCTTCGAGTCGGCGCCGGAGAACAGGAAGTGCGGGCTGGAGCCACATGCCGCGCCGGTGGCGAGCTCCGGGTTCTGCCCCGCCAGCGCGCCTTGGAGCACGTCGAAGATGCGCGCGAGGGTGTGTGAGCGGTTGGACAGCGGCGCTGGGAAGTCCGGTTGGACGATCGAGCCGGACGGGAAGCGCACGTCGAGCAGGTCGTTGTAGCCGGCGTTGAAGAGGATGTCGGGATCGAGAGCCATGATCAGGACGATCCCGGTGACCATCTTGAACATGTTCGCGCCCATGAACAGGTTGATCGGGCCGGGCGCCTGGGGCGAGGAGCCGGTGAAGTCGAGGATCGCCTTGCCGTCCTCGCGCCACAGCGCGAGCTTGATCGTGAACGGCCCGTTGCCGCGCCCGTCGTCGTCGATCACGTCCTCGAAGACGAGCGGCTCCTCGGGGATGAACGACCCGATCATCAGCTCCGCGGCGCTGCGCGTCCGCTCCAGCAGCCGGTCGCAGGTGCGGCGGTACGTCTCCACGCCGAAGCGGTCGCACAGCTCGATCACCCGCAGCTCCGCCGCGCGGGTAGCCGCCGCGAGCGCGAGCGTGTCGGCCAGCGTCACCTCGGGCGTGCGCGAGTTGCGGGCGAGAATGTCGGCGATCGGCTTGACCAGCTCGCCGCGCGAGTAGAGCTTGACCGGCGGGAACCGGATGCCCTCGTCGAAGATCGAGCGCGACTGGGCGGGCATGCTGCCCGGCACCGGGCCCCCGATGTCCATCAGGTTCCCGATCTGGGACGCGAAGCCCACGATCTCGCCCTCGTAGAAGATCGGCCGCAGGACCAGCATGTCGGGCGTGTGCTGCACGGCGCCCGCGCACAGGTAGGGGTCGTTCAGCATCAGGACGTCGCCCGGCTCGAGGTCCTCGAGCGGGAACTGGGTGGCGAAGAAGTCCTCGAGCGGCCAGCCGAACTGCCCGGCCAGCATCCGGCCCTTGCCGTCGGAGAGCAGCGGGAACGAGTCGTGCTCCTCGCGGATCACCGTGGACATCGCCGCTCGGAAGATCACGGCATCCATCTCGCGCCGGATGTTCTTGAGTGCGTTTTCGATGATGTCGATCACGATCGGCGACTCGGCCTGCTCACGGGCCGGGAGCTCCTGCTCGCGCCGGATCACGAGGTTCAGCCGATCGTCGACCTCGACGACGGAGCCGGGCAGCACCACAGTCGTCGAGTCGTCCTGGACGACGATCGCCGGTCCCTCGAGGCGGTGACCCGTTCCCAGCAACGCGCGGTCGTACAGGGCGGCGTCGAGCCATTCGCCCTTGCGGTAGATGCGCTGCGTGCCGATGCGGGCGGACTCGACCGGCGTGTCAGCGGGCGGCTGCGGGTCCGCCTCCTGCAGCTCCGTGCGGCCGAGTGCCAGGGCGCGCAGGTTCACGAACTCCGTCCCGACCTCCAGCCGGAAGCCGTACTCGCGCTCGTGGGTTGCGGCGAACTGCTCGACGACCTCGGCGAACCCGGCCTCCGAGGTCAGCCCGTCGAGCGTCACGGCGATCGGGATCTCGAGTGCCTGGTTCTGGTAGCGGACGTCGACCTCGAAGCGGATCTCGCGAGCCGCCTGGTCCACACCCTCGCTCTCGAGCCAGGAGTCCGCGCTGGCCGCGAGCCCCTCCAGCCGCTCGCGCACGGCCTGCGGCGTCACGTCCTCGAAGCGCCGGATGTAGGTCTCGGCGAACTCGCTGCGGAACGAGGAGAACACGTCGCCGAGGGCGGCCAGCACGCCGGGGGTGGGCGGCACGATCACCGGATAGCAGCCGAGCAGCTCCGCGAAGGCGTTCGCGTGCAGCGGACCCGCGCCGCCGAACGCCACCAGCGCGAAGTCGCGCGGATCGTGACCCTTCTCCACCGACACGACCCGCAGCGCGCCCACCATGTTCTCGTTCACGACGTCGACGATGCCCTCGGCCGCCGCCTCCACGGACAGCCCGAGCGCATCCGCCACGGTGCCCACGGCCTTGCGCGCGAGCTCCACGTCGAGCTTCATGTCGCCGCCGAGCAGCTGCGCCGGCAGCAGCCCGAGCACGAGGTTCGCGTCGGTCACCGTGGGCTGCTCCCCGCCGTTGCCGTAGGCCGCGGGGCCCGGCACCGCGCCGGCCGACTCCGGGCCCACGCGCAGGGCCTTGGTCACGTCCGGCACGTGGGCGATCGAGCCGCCCCCGGCACCCACCGACCGGGCGTCGATGGTGGGCGACTTGAGCGGGAACTCGCCGAGCTTCGTCTCCCTCGTGATGACCGGCTCGCCGCCGATGCACAGCGCCACGTCGGTCGACGTGCCGCCCATGTCGAACGAGAGGAAGTTGGGGTAGCCGGCCTCGCGTGCGACGCGCGCCGCCCCGGCGACCCCGCCCGCGGGTCCCGAGAAGAGCGTGAGCACCGGGCGCTCGGTCGCCGAGGCCACGGTCATCAGGCCGCCGTCCGAGCGCAGCACCGCGAGCGACGACTCCACTCCCATGCCGGCGAGGTCCTCGCGGAGCCGCTCCAGGTAGGTCGACAGTCGCGGCCGGATGAACGCGTTCATCACCACGACGTTGGTCCGCTCGTACTCGCGGAACTCGGCGAGCACCTCCGAGGAGATCGAGATCGACAGGCCCGGCTGGCGCTCGAGCGCCAGCTCACGCAGCCTCCGCTCGTGGTCGGGACGCGCGTAGGAGTTGAGCAGCGAGATTGCGAGCGAGTCGATGCCCTTCTCGATCAGCTCGTCGATCGCCGCCGTGGCCTGGGCCTCGTCCAGAGGGGTCACCACGTCGCCGTGGGCGCCGATGCGCTCGGTGACCCCGCGCGTGTCCTCGACGGCGGCCAGCGGCTCGGGCTTGATCATGGTCACCCAGCCCGCGAGTGGACCGGGGGTCTCGCCGCGAGCCAGGTGCAGGATGTGCTCGAACCCTTCGGTGCAGAGCAGGCCCACGCGCGCCCCGCGGCCCTCCAGGACGGCGTTCGTCGCGACCGTGGTGCCGTGGGTGACGGAGGCCAGCTCGGCGGGGGCGATGTCGTGCTGGGCGAGCAGTGCGCCCAGGCCGTCGATGACCGCCCGCGACGGGTCGTCGGGCGTCGACGGCCGCTTGAAGAGCCGGCTCTCGCCGGAGCTCTCGTCCACGATCAGGAAGTCGGTGAACGTCCCCCCGACGTCGATGCCGATGCGGTAGGGCACCGCTATGCCTGCGCCGTCGCGCGGTCGCGCGCCCACACCTCGAACACCCGGGCCGCCGTGCACACGTCGTGCCGGCGGCGCTGGACCAGCAGCGAGGCCTCGTGCTGCTCCGGGTCGTAGGCGGCGATGCAGTCCTCCACGAGCACGTTGTAGTAGTCGTGGTAGGCGGCGTCGCGGAAGGTCGCCTCCACACAGCCCGGGGTCTGCTCGCCGATGACCACGACGGTCTCGACGCCGAGCGAGCGCAGCACCAGGTCCATCTCCGTGCCGCGGAACGCGCTCGAGCGGTGCTTGGTCACCACGACCTCGCCCGGCAGCGGCGCCACCTCGTCGCAGATCTGCGCCCCCCAGGTGCCGTCCATGCAGAAGTCATCGCTGCGGACCATCTCACCCTTCGCGCGAATCCAGGACGGCGAGTCGCTCGCCCCGTCGGGCAGGGTCGTGGTCTGGACGTGAACGACCGGCACGCCCGCCGCGCGCGCCTCCTCGATGAAGCTCGCGCACAGGGGCAGGATCCGGTACATGCCCGACATGTCGAGCCCGGTCTGGGCGATCTTGCCGTCGGGCTTGACCAGGTCGTTCTGCATGTCGATCACCAGCACCGCACAGCGCCGCGGGTCCAGCACTTCGTCGAGGGTCTCGCAGACCTGCTTTCCGTGGATCTCTCTCATCCCGTCCTCCGCTCAGACGCGTCGCCGCCGAGCCGTCGTTTTGACAACGGCTCCGTAATCTGTCAGAAATTTAGAACAGCAGTCTAAGAACTGCAAATCGGATCGAAAGGCGCCGCTTGATCTCCATCGCTGTCGACATCGGGGGAACCTTCACCGATGTGGTTGCCGCCGACGCGGATGCGGGGCGGTACTACACGGCAAAGGTTCCCAGCACTCCGGCCCGCTTGGTGCAGGCCGTGGGAGAGGGCGCGCGCCACGTGCTCGAACAGGCCGGGGCGGCCCCCGGTTCCGTCGAGCGCTTCATCCACGGCACCACCGTGGGGACGAACGCAGTGCTCGAGCAGAAGGGCGCCGTGACCGCGGTGCTGACGACGGAGGGCTTCGAGGACGTCCTCGAGATCGGCCGGATGCGGCGGACGCGCATGTACGACCTCTTCATGGATGCGGAGACCCCCACGATGCTGGCCCCGAAGCGCCGGCGTCGCGGGATCCGCGAGCGCGTCGCGGGGGACGGCAGCGTCGTCCTCCCGCTCGACGAGGACGGCGCCCGCGCCGTCATCCGGGAGCTCGTCGAGCGGGAGGGCGTCGAGGCCTTCGCCGTCTGCTTCCTCTTCTCGTTCCGCAATCCCGATCACGAACAGCGCGTCCGCGAGCTGATCCTCGAGGTGGACCCGGGGCTCGGCGTCTCGCTGTCGTGCGAGGTCGATCCCATGTTCCGCGAGTACGAGCGAACGGTCGTCACGGCCTTCGACGCGTACGTGCGGCCCGTGATCGAGCACTACGTGGGCGAGCTCGCGAGCGAGCTGGCCTCGACAGGCGTCGACTGCCGAGTACAGATCATGCAGTCGCGCGGCGGCATCACGTCCGCCGAGATGGTCACCCAGCGGCCGGTCTCGTGCCTCCTCTCGGGGCCGGCCGCCGGGGTGATCGGTGGGAAGTACGCGGGGGAGCGCTCCGGGTTGGGGAGCTTGATCACGATCGACATCGGCGGCACCAGCGCTGACATCAGCCTCGTCGCCGAGGGCAAGCCGCTGATCTCGACCGAGGGCCGGATCGACCGCTTCCCGTTGCGGGTGCCGATGGTCGACGTGAACACGATCGGCGCCGGGGGCGGCTCGATCGCGTGGGTGGACCCCGGCGGCGGCTTCCGCGTGGGGCCGCAGTCGGCGGGCGCCGAGCCCGGGCCAGCCTGCTACTCCCGCGGAGGCGCTCAGCCGACCGTGACGGACGCGAGCGTCGTGCTCGGCTACCTCAACCCCGGCTATTTCGCGGGGGGCACGATGAGCCTCGATCCGGAGGCGGCGCACGAGGTCGTGGGCAGCTTCGGCGAGCGCCTCGGGCTGAGCCCCGTGGAGGCCGCGGCCGGCATCCATCGGGTGATCAACTCGAAGATGGCCGACGAGATCAGGCTGGTCTCGATCAAGCGCGGCTACGACCCCCGACAGTTCGCGCTCGTGCTGCTCGGCGGCGCGGGGCCGGTGCACGGCGGCCGACTGGCCGCTGAGCTCGGCATTCCGAAGCTCGTCGTCCCACCGGTTCCGGGAGTGCTCTCGGCGCTCGGGCTGCTGGTCGCGAACATCGAGCACGACTCGGTCGAGACCGTCGCGGTGCTCGCCAGCGCCGCGTCGCCGCAGGCCCTGGAGGAATCGTTCGGCCGTCTGGAGCGCCACGTGGCCGGGCTGATGGCCGCCGACAACGTGCCGGACGGCGAGGCGATCACCACGCGCTTCGCCGACATGCGCTACGTCGGCCAGGGCTACACCCTCGACGTGCCGGTGCCGCTCGCCCTCGACGACGAGGCGATCGCCGGAGTGGTCGATGAGTTCCACTCGACGCACGAGCGGATCTACGGGCATTCGCATCCGGGCGCGGAGACGGAGTTCGTGAACGTGCGTGTCGTGCAGGAGTGGGGGCTCCCGCGCCCCGACCTGCAAACCGCGCCGGACGGCGATGCCGCTCGTGAGCAGGGCACCCGCTCCGCCTACTTCGACGAGCTCGGAGGATATGTGGACACCCCGATCTACCAGCGCAGCGCGCTGCAGGTGGGCGACGAGATCACCGGGCCGGCGATCGTGGAGCAGGCCGACACGACCCTGGTCGTGTACCCCGGTCACACCGCCGTCCTCGATAGCGCCCACAACCTGATCGTCGCGGTGCCGAGTGGTCTCGGCGCCCCGGCGAAGGTCGCGGTGGCCTCGTGAACGCCGGCGAGCTCGATCCGATCACGCTCGAGGTCGTCCGCAACAAGCTGGACGACATCGCCGACGAGATGGAGATCACGCTGCTCAAGAGCTCCCACTCGACCGTCGTCAAGGAGGCGCTCGACGCGTCGGCGGCGATCTTCGACGCCGGCGGCAACCAGGTAGCCCAGGCGATCGCGTCGCCGATCCACCTCGGCATGATCATTCCGGCCGTGCGCCGGTTCGTGGAGCTGTTCCCGCCGGAGGACATGAAGGAGGGCGACATCTACGTCCTCAACGATCCGTTCGACGGCGGCACGCACCTCCCGGACCTGGTCATGACCGTGCCGATCGTCGTCGACGGGGAGACCGTCGCCCTGGCGGTCGCGATCACCCATCACCAGGAGATGGGTGGGCGCAGCGCCGGCTCGACCCCGATGGATGCCACCGAGATCTTCCAGGAGGGGTTGCGGATCCCGCCGCTGAAGATCTACGACGCCGGGGTGCCGAACGAGACGTTCTTCGCGATGCTCGAGCGCAACGTCCGGATCCCCGACACCGTGCGCGGCGACCTGAACGGCCAGATCGCGGCCTGCCAGGCGGGGATACGCGGCGTGCGCCTGCTCGCCGATCGGTACGGCAGCGGCCAGCTGCAGGCGTACATGGCCGAGTTGCTCGATCGCGCCGAGCAGATGACCCGCGACGCGATCACGAAGATCCCCGACGGCACCTACCACTTCGTGGACTGGCTCGATCACGACGGCTTCGACCTCGACCGCCGGATCCGCATCGAGGCGACGATCACCATCGACGGCTCGGACTTCACCGCCGACCTGACCGGCTCGGACCCGCAGGTGCGCGGCCCGATCAACTGCGTTCCGGCGTCGGCGCTGGCGGCGATCTACTACGTGGTCAAGGTCGCGACCGATCCCGACATCCCGAACAACGCCGGCTGCTACCGGCCGGTCAAGACGATCCTGCCGAAGGGGAGCATCGTGAACGCCAACCCACCGGCGGCGGTGAACGCCCGGGCGGTGGTGGTGCGCCGGATCGTCGACACGATGATCGGCGCGCTCGCGCCGGCGCTGCCGGACAAGATGCCGGCGGCCTCCAACGGCCACCCGCTGGTGTGCTCGCTGGGCGGCATCGATCCGCTCACGGAGCGCCCCTACGTCACCGCCGAGGTCGGAACCGGCGGCATGGGCGGGCGCCCCGGCAAGGACGGGGTGGAGAGCGTGCAGACCGACACCTCGAACGCCCAGAACGTGCCGGTCGAGGCGCTCGAGCTCGAGTTCCCGCTGCGGGTTGGGCACTACCGCCTGCGCCAGGACTCGGGCGGAGCGGGACGTTGGCGCGGCGGCATGGGGTTCGAGAAGAGCTTCGAGGCGCTGCGCGGGGCGGTCTCGATCTCGCACCGCGGCGAGCGCCACCACACGGCGCCCTGGGGTCTGTTCGGCGGCGGTCCGGGAGCGATGTGCAAGTCGCGCCTGATCCGCGCCGACGGCACGGAGGAGGAGTTTCCCTCGAAGGCGGAGCTGAGGCTGCTGCCCGGCGACAGGCTGGAGGTCTGGACCACGGGCGGCGGCGGCCACGGGGACCCGTTCGAGCGGGACCCCGATCACGTGCTCGCCGACGTGCTCAACGGCAAGGTGTCTCCCGAGGCGGCGGCCGAGAGTTATGGGGTCGTCATCGCGAACCGCGAGGTCGACGAGGAAGCGACGCGCAAGCAGCGCGAGGAGCTGGTCGCGCAGCGCGGCCCGCTGAACTGGACGTACGACAGGGGGCCGCTTGGCCGTGAGTAGCGAGACGTCGGTGTTGTGTGCGTCGGGCAGCCTGGGGCTGACCCCGATGCACCACGATTCGTACTGGGCGGCGGTGGACGACGAGCCGGAGGCGATCGTCGCGGACGCCGGCAGCGGCGACATCGGCGCGAACTATCTGGGCTCGGGTGCGGAGTACAACCCGCGCGAGTGGGAGAAGCACGACCTCAAGTTGATGCTCACGGCCACCCGCCGGCTCGGCGTTCCCATGATCGTCGGCTCCGCCGGCGGCGCCGGCACGAACGCGTCGGTGGACCGCTACGTGGAGATCATCAAGGAGATCGCCGCCGAGGAGGGGCTCGCGGACTTCTCGATCGCGCGCATCTACGCCGAGCTGGACCCGGAGGACCTGGCGCGGCGCGCCGAGGCTCAGGAGATACCGCCGCTCGGCGCCGCCGGCCCGCTCTTACCCGAGGACGCGCGGCGCTGCTCGCGCGTGGTCGCGATGATGGGGGTGGAGCCGATCCTCGAGGCGCTCGACCGGGACGCCGACGTGATCGTGGCCGGGCGCTCGTGCGACGACGCGATCTTCGGCGCGGTTCCGATCCACCGCGGGCACGACCGCGCGCTCTCGCTGCACATGGGCAAGACGATCGAGTGCGGGCCGCTGGTGGGCACGCCGATCGTCATGCGCGAGGCGATCGTCGGCACCGTCCGCGACGACGACTTCCTGGTCGTGCCGTACCACCCCGATCAGCGCTGCACGCCGATGTCGGTCGCCGGGCACACCCTCTACGAGCGCCTGAACCCCTACCGGCTGCCGGTGCCCGGCGGGACGATCGACCTCCACGACGTCGTGTTCGAGGCGCACACCGATCGCGTCTGCCGCGTCGCGGGGGCCAAGTGGGATCCCGGTGACCCGTACGCCGTGAAGCTCGAGGGCAGCGCGTTCGTCGGCCACCGCGGCATCTTCCTGTTCGGGCTGCGCGACCCGCTCTCGATCGCGAACATCGACAAGATGACGGCCGGGATCACGGAGGAGGTCGCGCGCCAGTACGGGCCGTCCGGCAACGGCCGCTACCACCTCAACTTCCACGTGTACGGCCGCGACGCGATCCTCGGGGAGCGGGAGACCCAGCGGGAGATCACCGCGCACGAGATCTGCGTGGTGATCGATGTGGTCGCCCCTGATCGCGACGACGCCAAGAACGTGACGAAGCTCGCCAAGTACTGCTCGCTGCGGGTGCACTACCCGGGCAAGCTGGGCACGGCCGGTGGGTGCGCGATGCTCGCCGACGAGGTGCTGATGTCGTCGATGCCAGGCCACGAGTGGGTGCTCGACCACGTGCTGCCGCTGAGCGACCCGCTCGAGCTGTTCCCGATCGAGATGGAGACGGTCTGATGACTCGCCTGGCCGATCTGGCGAAGGAGATCTCCAGCAAGAACGCTGGGGCATTCTCGATCACCTTCGACATCGTCTTCGACGACTCCGCCACCTATACGCGCGTGAAAGACGCGCGGGTGATAACGGCGGAAGCGGTGGCCGCCGCCTACGGCATGCCGGTCGACGACGTGCTCGACGTGGTGGAGTTCGACCAGGGCAACGCCTTCAAGGTCGCGGTCCGGCGCACCCGCCCGAGCGGGAGCATCGGCGAGACGGACGTGTTCGGCGCCCAGCAATACACGCCGCTGCTCGACTTCGAGGTGCCCTAGGCCGCTGCCGGAATCGGCGTGCCCGCTCCGCGGGCGAGCTTCGAGTAGGCCTCCGCCAGCTCGCGCGTGACGGGACCCGCCTCGCCGCCCGAGACGGGCGACCCGTCGAGCTCCAGGATGGGTGTGATCTCCGCGCTGGTCCCGGTCAGGAAGAGCTCGTCGGCGTCCGTGAGCTCCTCGGGCGTCATGCCGACCTCGAGCACCGTGTAGCCGGAGTCACGCGCGAGCTGCATTACCGCACGCCGCGTGATTCCGTCCAGGCAGGCGCGCGGGCGCGGCGTCAGCAGGGCGCCGCCCGAGTACGCGAAGACGTTTGCCACGCTCGCCTCGGCCACGAGCCCGAGCTCGTCGAGCAGGATCGCCTCGTCGGCGCCGCGGCGGATGGCGTCGAGCCGGGCCAGCAGCGCCGGGCCGTAGCTGAGGCTCTTGACGTGGGCCGGGAGCACACTCGGTGCCGGACGCCGGACGGGGGACATGACGACCTTCGACCCCTTGCCGGCCGGGGGGACGGGGCCGCCCACGATGACCAGCTGCGCGTCGCCCTCCGAGAAGCGCGGGTCCATCCGCGGCGGAAAGCGATCCGCGCGCGTGACGATCGGCCGGAAATGGAAGTCGCGCTCGACGCCGTTGGCGGTCAGCCAGCGCAAGATCTCGGAGCGCAGCTCGTCCTGGTCGAGTCCCACGTCGATCTCGAACGCCTCGGCCGAGGCGAACAACCGGTCGATGTGCTCGTCGAGCTTGAAGACCCTGCCCTCGTAGACGCGAATCCCCTCGAACACTCCGTCGGCGAAGTTGAACCCCGCGTTGAACACGGAGATCGTGGCCTGCTCCTCGGGGAGGAGCTCGCCGTTCACGTATGCCAGCACGGCGGGCTACGCCAGCGCGGGCGACTCGCGCCCGGCCGTGGCGGCTGCGATCTCGCCCATGATCTCGTCGGTCGTCTTGACGATCGCGAAGTTGCGGTGCAGGTGCTTGAGGCAGTGGTCGTGGCCCTCCTGGGTCCACGCGGCGCAGGCGTCGCCCACGAGCAGCACCTTGTAGCCCAGGTCGCCGGCGCCGCGCGTGGTGGACTCGACGCAGTTGTTGGTCACGACGCCGGTCATGATCAGCGTGTCGATGCCCATGTTGCGCAGCACGAAGTCGGCGTTGGTGGACATGAAGGTGTTGGAGGTCGTCTTGCTCAGCACGACCTCGCCGGGAACCGGGGCCACCTCCTCGATGAACTCGGCGTCCTTGGAGTCGGGCGGCACGAAGATGCCCATCATCTTGTAGCGCCAGCTCGTGTCCTTGGAGTCGCCTGAGAGGTTCATCACGCGCACGTGGATCGCGGGGATCCCGCTGGCGCGGCAGGCGGCGAGGATGCGCTGGACGTTGGGGATCGTCTCGCTCTCGAGCCGCGAGAAGTAGTACTCCATGTCGCTCGTCCAGCCGTTCTTCTGGCCGGCGGCGCCGATGCCGAAGTCGCGGTGCGCGTCGACGTACTGGAGGTCGATCATCATCAGCGCCGTGGAGTCGGCGGTCACGACCGATTCCGGCAGCCCACCTCCGACCACATCGGCCACGCCGCCGAACTCGTCGCTGTCGCTCATCCGGTGCTCCTCCGTGTTTGAATGCCGTTTCGAATATTTTAGACGGGTACCGCTGATCGCGCTCACCGAGTCGGGAGGAAGACATGCAGCTCGTGGACCAGGACGTACCGGGCCCGCGCCGGGACTTCGTCGGATACGGCCGCCGGACCCCGAAGGCGCGCTGGCCCGGCGACGCGAAGGTGGCGGTGAACGTGATCGTCAACTACGAGGAGGGCTCGGAGTACTCGATCCCCGCGGGTGACGGGCGCAACGAGGGGATGGCGGAGATCCCCTACTCGATGCCGCCCGAGCATCGCGACCTCAACGCCGAATCGGTCTACGAGTTCGGTGCGCGCGCGGGCAGCATGCGCCTGCTGCGGCTGTTCGACGAGTACGGGATCAAGTCCACGTTCTTCGCCGCCGCGGTCGCGATCGAGCGCAACCCCGAGGTCGGACAGTGGGTGCGCGAGGCCGGCCACGACGTGGCCGGCCACGGCTGGCGCTGGACGGACCAGTCGACGCTCGACATCGAGGAGGAGCGGCGGCAGATCCGCGCGGCGGTGGAGTCGCTCGAGCGCACCTGTGGCGAGCGCCCGTACGGCTGGTTCTCGCGCTACTCGGCCAGCGTCAATACGCGAGAGCTGCTCGTGGAGGAGGGCGGGTTCATCTACGACTCCGACTCGTTCGCGGACGACCTGCCCTACTTCGTGGACGTGAACGGGACCCAGCAGCTGATCGTCCCGTACACGCTGCTCTACAACGACGGCCGCTTCGTCCTGGCCCAGGGCTTCAGCTCGCCCGGCGACTTCTTCGAGACGATGCGGCTCGGGCTCGACGAGCTGTTGCGAGAGGGCCGCGCCGGGCACCCGAAGATGATGTCGATCGGCCTGCACCCGCGCTGGGCCGGCCAGGCCGCGCGCACCGCGGGGCTGCGCCAGTTCATCGAGTACGCCCTCGAGCAGGGCGACGTGTGGTTCGCGCGCCGGCGCGACATCGCGGAGTGGTGGCGCGAGCACCACGAGGAGTTCGAGGTCTGATGGCGGGAGCCGACCTCAGTCCATTTCGGTACTCGCCGATCACGGAGCGGGCCCCGATCCACTGGCCGGACGGGGCGCGGGTGGCGCTCTGGGTCGTGCCCAACGTCGAGTTCTACGAGTTCGAGCCGGCTCCCAACCCGCTCAAGCCGCCGTGGGGTGGGCGCGTGCCGGACGTGCGCAACTACGCCTGGCGCGACTACGGCAACCGGGTCGGGTTCTGGCGCATGCTCGAGGTGCTCGACCGCCACGACGTCGGGGTGACCGCATCGCTGAACATGGCGGTGCTGGACCTGCACCCCGAGATCGCCGAGGCGATGATCAGCCGCGACTGGGAGCTGATGAGCCACGGCCTGTTCAACACGCAGTACCTGACCGGGATGACGATCGAGCAGGAGCGGGAGCTGATCCAGGACACGGTGGAGACGCACCGCAGGCACACCGGGCGCGAGCTGAACGGGATGTTCGGCCCGTCCGGGACGATCACCGAGAACACGATGGACCTGATGGCCGAGGCGGGGCTGACCTACTCGGCCGACTGGTATGTCGACGATCAGCCGTTCCCGCTCGCGACCAAGTCGGGCAAGCCGCTCGTGTGCGTGCCCTACACCTGGGAGCTCAACGACGGACTGGTCATGACGGAGGGTTTCGCGCTTGGGCTCGGCGGCCACGAGGCCGACTACTTCCTCCAGATCTGCAAGGACCAGTTCGACGTGCTCTACGAGGAGGGCGCCGAGAGCGGGCGGGTGATGTGCATCGCGCTGCACACGTCGATCTTCGGGATGCCGCACCGGGTCGGCTATCTGGACCAGGCGCTCGAGTACATCCTCTCCCACGACGGTGTGTGGGCCACCACCGCCGACAAGATCGCGGACCACTACCTCGAGCACAACTACGCCGCGGAGGTGGGCTAGCGATGCCCGCGGGGCGTGAGCCGGGCAGGATGGACAACCCGTACTACGACTGGTCGCCGCTGCCGCTGCGCCCCGCGCTGCGCTGGCCCGACGGCGCGCGCGTGGCGGTCTGCGTGATCGTGAGCCTCGAGCAGATCGAATGGCTGCCGGGGCCCGACACCGAGGTGCCGCCGAGCGTGGTGCGCTTCGGTCCCTACCCGCGGGCGATGGACGTCTCGGAGCTCTCGATCCACGAGTACGGAAACCGCGTTGGCGTGTTCCGCGTCCTGGACGTGCTGGACCGCAACGGCATCCGAGCCACCGCGGCCGTCGACGCGGCCCTCGCGCGCGACAACCCCTACGTCGTCGAGCGGTGCCGCGAGCGCGGCTACGAGTTCATCGCCCACGGGCTGTCGGCCAGCCGGGCGATCACCGAGTCGATGGGTGAGGACGCCGAGCGCGCCTACATCGCGGAGACGCTCGAGGCGGTGGGGGCGGCCACCGGCGGGCAGCCGCGCGGCTGGCTGAGCCCGGACTACATGGAGTCGACCAGGACCGTTCGGCTGCTCGCGGAGGCCGGGCTCCGCTACGTGTGCGACTGGCCGAACGACGAGCAGCCCTTCCGGATGAAGGTGCCGTCGGGCGAGATGTTCGCGCTGCCGGTGACCCACGACGCCGACGAGGTCGTTACCGCGCGCTCGCGCGGCCTGACGATGCCGAGTTGGCTGCGCATCGTCACCGAATCGTTCGACCGCCTTCACGACGAAGGCGCCGAGAGCGGGCGGCTGCTCGTGTTCAACGTCCACCCGTACGTGATGGGCCAGCCCTTCCGCATCAGGTACCTGGATCGGGCGCTGCGGCACATTCTCGACCGCGACGGCGTCTGGAAGGCCACGGCGGGCGAGATCGTCGACTGGTACGCCGAGCAGGGCGCCGGGTGATGGCATCCGGGGGCTCGCGCCCCCGGACCCCCGTGGCACGCTGGCCGGTTAGTGGCATCCGGGGGCTCGCGCCCCCGGACCCCCGTGGCACGCTGGCCGGTTAGTGGCATCCGGGGGCTCGCGCCCCCGGACCCCCGTGGC
The DNA here is from genome assembly GCA_963716215.1 of uncultured Thermoleophilaceae bacterium. GTDB lineage: Bacteria > Actinomycetota > Thermoleophilia > Solirubrobacterales > Thermoleophilaceae > JACVRW01. The sequence goes on from OY970298.1 coordinate 1,861,742, forward strand.
ACGCTGGCCGGTTAGTGGCATCCGGGGGCTCGCGCCCCCGGAGGTCGGCTAGGCGTCGCGCCGGTCTTCCAGGCGCTGCCTGTTGCCGACGATCCCCGGCTCGAACGCCTGGATCGCGCGGCTGTCGCGTTCGATCGCCGCCTTGTGCGTCGGGAGCGTGTGCACGAACACCGAGGGTCCGCTGATTGGCTTGTTCGGGTGGAGGGGACGCCCGGAGGCGAGGGCGAACAGCTCGGACAGGTCGGTCAGCGAGGTGAGCTCGATCCCGGTGTCGATCTCGTAGAGCAGCTCGAGCGCGGCCACGACCTCCTCGAGCGGAGCGTTGCCGGCGCGGTCGCCGAGCCCGTTGACGGCCACGTCCACGATCTCGGCCCCGGCCGTCACGCCCGCCACGGTGTTCGCCACCACCAGGCCGAAGTCGTTGTGGCAGTGCACGCCGACCGGCAGGCCCGCGGCCTTGCGCGCGCGCTCCACCAGCCACGCCATCAGCTCGGGCGTGGCCGCACCCATGGAGTCCGCGACGTAGACCCGCTGGGCGCCCGCGGCCGCGGCGGCGCGCCACAGTTCCTCGAGGTAGCTGGGATCGGCCCGTGTCGAGTCGCTGGGCAGGAAGCTGATCGCGCAACCGTGCGCGGCCGCGCGGCCCACGGCCGCCTCGACGCGGGCGACTCCCTGCTCGGGTGTGACACCGAGCAGTCGCTGCAGGCGCGCTGAGCTGCGGAACACGACGTTCACGAGATCCGCGCCGCTGGCGAGGCAGGCGTCGACCTCGGCCTCCCAGTCCTCCACGAACGCCAGCGCCACGACCTCGACGACCGCTTCGGTCAGCGCGTCCGAAACCGCCTGTGTCGCGGCGCCGTCGCGAGGGAAGCGACCCGGATAGCCGACCTGGATCTGGCGCACACCGGCGCCTTCGAGCGCCAGCGCGAGCTCCACCTTCGTCTCTTGCGGGAACGACACGCCCTCGCTCTGCTCGCCCTCTCGCAGGCCCACGTCGTTGACCACGACCGCGTTCGGAGCGCGCCTGGCGCGCTCCAGCTGGGGGGTGCGGATCAGGGGATTGACGGGCGTGGGGTCCATGCTGTCGTGGGCGCCGCTTGACAAGCGTCCGCCCAACTGCGACAAACTTATAATGCCGTTCCAAACGCCGCAAGTGCGTCTGCTCGCAGCCACCGGAGCGGTCGGGTTCACGCCCCCCGACCCGGCGCGCTCCTTCCATCCCGCCCTGGAGCAGTCGCCGTCCGCGATCGTCGCCGATGCGGGCAGCGCCGACATCGGGCCGCTGTTCCTCGGGTCGGATGCCCCGTACAACGAACGGGAGTGGGAGGAGCTCGACCTCGAGCGCCTCCTGGATGGCGCCGAGCGCCTCGGGGTGCCGCTGGTGATCGGCTCCTGCGGGGGGACCGGCACCGATCGCGCGGTCGACTCCTACGCCGACCTTGTCGACGCCATCGGCCGCCGGCGCGGCGTGACCTATCGCAGTGCGCTGATCTACGCGGAGCAGTCGGCGGACTGGCTGCGGGGTCGCCTCGACGACCGCGCCGAGACGTATCCGACCACCCCGCTGCTCCCCAGCCTGGCGGCGGAGGACATCGATGCGAGCGACCATCTGGTGGCGGTCATGGGAGCACAGCCGATCGTCGCGGCCCTGGCGCAGGGCGCACAGGTGATCCTCGCCGGTCGCGCCTGCGACGACGCGCTGTTCGCGGCCGCCGCGCTGGCCCAGGGGGCCGAGCCGGCGCCGGCCTACCTCGCCGGCAAGCTGCTCGAGAACGCGTCGCTGGTCGCGGAGCCGTTCGTCCTGCGCGAGTCGGTGCTGGCGGACATCGAGCAGGACGGGGTCGTCCTGTCGCCGATGCTCGCCGCCCAGCGCTGCACGCGCAGCTCGGTCGCGGCACAGCTGATGTACGAGCGCGGCACCCCGTTCGAGCAGTCGGGCCCCGGCGGGGTGCTCGATCTGCACGGCATCACGATCGAGGAGCTGGACGAGCGGCGCGTGGCTCTGCGAGGCGCGCGCTATCGCGAGGCACCGCCCGCGGTGAAGGTGGAGGGTGCCGGCAAGGTGGGCTACCGCTCCCTGACCATCGCGGGGTGCCGCGACCCCCACCTGATCGCCGCGCTCGAGCCGGTGCTCGACGAGATGCGCGCGCGGGTGTCGGAGGCCGGCGCCGAGATCGCGATCAGCGTGTTCGGCCGCGATGCCGTGATGGGGCCGCTGGAGCCGGTCAGGGTCACCGGCCACGAGGTGGCCGTGACGGTCGAGACGGTCGCACCGACCCAGGAGCAGGCGAACAGCGCCGCGCTGCTGGCCAAGCGCATGCTGTTCAGCGCTCGCTACCCGGGCCAGAAGCAGACCGGCGGCAGCATCGCCTCGATGATCGACGAGTTCCTGGAGTGCGGGCCGGCCTATCGATGGACGGTCAACCACGTCGTCGGCGTACCCGACCTGATGCAGCCGTTCCGAACCGACCTGCGCGACCTCGGAGCGACCTCATGACGGTCGGCGAGGCGGCCAAGGTGCTGCGCTCCAAGAACGCCGGCATCGGACTGATCACCGTTGATGTGGTGTGCGAGAACCTCGCCGGCTACGAGTGCGTCAAGGCCACGCTGACGCGCGAACGCGTGGCGGGCGCGTACCGCGTGCCGGTCGAAAGCGTGGTCGACCTGGTCCATTTCGACGAGGGGCTAGCGCTCAAGATCGCCTTTCTCCGGCCACGCGTGGCCGGTGGCGCTGGCCTCGGCGAGACAGACCTGTACGGGAGCGGGCAATATGCCCCGCTCCAGGATGTCGAGGTCGGACAGTTGCCCCTTGACAGACGTCCGGCAGACGTGGTTTCCTAGCGGGGCACGAGAATTTGTAATGGCATTCCGAGCAATTGACTCAATTGTCAACGCAGGCATGACCGGGCCGTCCTCTCGATGACCAACGCCGGAGGACAGGCAGCGGCAGCCCCCTCAGACCAGATCGCTCCGGGAGAGGAAGCGGGAACGCCCGAACGCCGCGTTCGCTTCAAGTTCGACTTCGGGCTGTTCGCGTACAAGTGGGGGCTGCTCGTCGCCTGGCTCATCGTGATCATCGTCTTCGGGATCCTGAAGCCCGACACGTTCCTGACGAGCTCGAACTTCAGCACCATCTTCGGGTCGCAGGCCGTGCTGGTCATCCTCGCGATGGCCCTGCTGATCCCGCTCACCGTCGGCGAGTACGACCTGTCCGTGGCCGGCACCCTGGGGATCGGGCTGATCCTGACCCAGTGGCTCACCGCCGAGCACGGCTGGGTGCTCGGCACGGCGATCGTCGTGGCGATCCTGTCCGGAGCCGTCATCGGGCTCGTCAACGCGTTCTTCATCATCAAGATCGGCGTCGAGTCCCTGATCGTCACGCTCGGTATGGGGACCCTCTTAACGGGCATCGGCTATGGGCTGACGGAGACGACCGTCGTGGGTCCCTCCACGTTCATCTCGGAGGCCGTCCGCAACGAGCTGCTCGGCATACCGCTCGCCTTCTACTACGGGCTCGCGCTGACCGTGATCGCCTGGTACGTCTACGCGCGGACCCCACTCGGCCGCTACCTCTACTTCGTCGGCTCGGGCCGCGACGTGGCGCGACTCTCGGGCATCAAGGTCGAGAGCCTGCGCGCCGGCGCGCTCGTCGCCGCCGGCGTGATCAGCGCCTTCGCCGGGGTTGTCCTGGCCGGCGTGCTGGGCTCGTCCAGCCCGTCCGTGTCCAGCCACTACCTCTTGCCGGCGTTCGCCGCCGTATTCCTCGGGGCCACGGCGATCACGCCGGGGCGCTTCAACCCGTGGGGCACGTTCGTAGGGGTCTACTTCTTGATCACAGGGATCACCGGCCTCGAGCTGCTCGGCCTGATCGGCTGGATCGAGCAGGTCTTCTACGGCGCCGCCCTGATCATCGCCGTGGCTCTGTCACGGCTGGCGGCCGGAAGGAACGCCACGTCATGACCACCCGCTGGATCGGCCCTCCTCAAGCGGGGGAACGGCCGCGCAGTTTCACCCCACAAGGAGGGCTCGTATGCAGGTGAGGAGTCTCAGAAAGTTTTTGTTCATGCTGGTGGCGTTGGCAGCCGTCGGTGCGGTCATCGCCGGATGCGGTGGTGACGACGACGATTCGTCGTCGAGCGACAACTCCAGCAGCCAGAGCAGCGACTCGGGCACGAAGCCGGGCGCCTCGGCACCGATCTCGGAGGCCAAGGCCGACCTGACCGAGCTGGAGAAGCCGGTCACCGAGCTGACGCCGAACGGCGAGCCGTTCGATGCCAGGAAGGCGACCGAGGGCAAGACCGTCGGATGGGTCACGGTCACGAACGGCATCCCGTTCACCACAAGCATGTTCGAGGGCGTCGATCCGGCCGCCGAGATGCTCGGCCTCAAGCTCAACGTTTGCGACGGCAAGGGACAGCCGGCGGAGTGGGCGCGCTGCTACACGCAGCTGATCGGCCAGAACGTCGACATCCTCGTCTCGCAGTCGATCGATCCGAAGATCCTGAAGGCTTCGATCGCGGCGGCGGGCAAGGCGGGCATCCCCGTCGTCACCACCTCGAGCAACTTCCCGGGCGAGCCGCTCTGGCCCGGTACGGCAGCCGAGGATCCGCAGCCGTTCAAGGAAGTCGGCAAGGCGATCGGCGACTACATGGTCGCGGACTCCGACGGCGAGGCCAACGCGCTCATCATCACCTCGAACGAGGTGTACACGGCGCCCGGCCAGGCCAAGGCGACTACCGATCAGCTCGACAAGTACTGCCCGGAGACGTGCAAGTACAAGATCGTGGACGTGCCGATCGGCGACTGGGCGACCAAGATCCCGACCGTCGTCCAGGCGGAGCTGACTCAGAACCCCGACCTGACCTACGTCTCGCCCGTGTACGACGGTGCGGTGCCCTTCGCGATCTCGGCGGTGCACGCCAAGAACGCGCAGGACAAGGTCAAGGTCGTCAGCTTCAACGCGCTGCCCGGAATCATGGAGTACATGAAGAAGGGCGACGTGCTGACCGCCGACGTCGGTGTCTGGGTCCAGCAGCACGGCTACGCGGCGATCGACGCCGTGGCGCGCGTGCTGGCCGGCGAGAAGGACACCGCGGCTCTGAAGGACTCGGCGCTGGCGATGCGGATGTTCGACACGAACAACATCGACACGCTCGACTTCGAGGACCCGCAGAGCTGGTACGGGCCGGCGAACTTGGAGGAGTTCTACGGCAACCAGTGGATGATCAAGTAGCGAGCTGAAGTCCCGTCGAGAGGGGGGCCCTCGCGCATGGAAGCGCGGGGGCCCCGTCTCGGCCCCACAAATCAGGAGGCCGCGTGGCAGCCACCAGCACCGAACCGATCATCTCCGCGACCGGCCTCTCGAAGACCTTCGGAGGCCGAACGGTCCTTCGCGACTGCAGCCTCGAGGTCCTGCCGGGGGAGATCCACGGCCTCGTGGGCCAGAACGGCTCCGGCAAGTCCACGCTGATCAAGATCCTCGCGGGGTATCACGACCCCGACGAGGGCGGTTCGCTCCGGGTGCGCGGACACGATGTGACGCTGCCGCTGTCGCCAGCGGAGTCGCGGCGCATCGGGATGTCCTTCGTGCACCAGGATCTCGGCCTGATCGAGGACTCGAGCGTGCTCGAGAACGTGCGCATCGGGCGCTTCGACACCCGCTTCGCCTGGTGGATCTCGTGGCGGCGCGAGCGCCGCCACGTCCAGGAGATGCTCGACCGCTTCGGCATCGACGTCTCGCCCACGGCGATCATCGAGGACCTGCCGCCGGTGGACCGGGCAATGGTGGCGATCGCCCGGGCGCTGGAGCAGGTGCGCGAGGACGAGCAGTCCGAGGAGGTCGGGCTGCCCCTGCTCGTGCTCGACGAGCCGACGCCGCACCTGCCCCGGGATGGCGTGGAGCGGCTCTTCAAGGCCGTTCGCGACGTGGCCGCCCAGGGCGTGGGGATCCTCTTCGTGACGCACCGCCTGGACGAGGTGCTGGAGCTGACCGACCGGGTGACCGTCCTGCGGGACGGCAAGCTCGTGGAGACCAACCAGACCGCCGATCTCGACGAGCCGAAGCTGATCGAGGGCATCCTCGGGTTCTCGCTCGAGCGCCTCTACCCGAGCCTGCCCGACACCGAGGGCGAGCGCGCGCTCAAGATCGAGAACCTCTCGGGCGCGGGGCTGGAGAGCTTCAGCGTCGAGGCCCGCCGCGGCGAGATCATCGGCCTCACCGGCCTGCTCGGAATGGGCTGGGACGAGGTGCCGTACCTGCTGTTCGGCGCCTCGGAGGTGACCGGCGGCACGTGTCGCCTCAACGACCGCGAGTCCGATCTCACGAAGCGCTCGCCGCGCGAGGCGATCGCCGACGGCTTCGCCCTGGTGCCCGCCGACCGCCACAACGACGGCGCGCTGCTGGAGGCGTCGGTCGCGGAGAACATCACGCTCACCACGCTCGGCAACCACTACTCCGGCGGGTTCCTCCGCAAGCGCCACGAGGTGCGCCGCGTGAGGGAGCTGCTCGAGGAGTTCGACGTCCGCCCGCGCGACCCGCACCGGCTGCTCGCTACGTTCAGCGGAGGCAACCAGCAGAAGGCCGTGATCGCCAAGTGGTTCGAGACGAAGCCCGAGGTGCTGATCGTCCACGAGCCCACTCAGGGCGTAGACGTGGGTGCTCGCGCTCAGATCTTCCAGCGCATGCGCGACGCCGCCGACGACGGCGTGATCGTGCTCTACGCGAGCGCCGAGTGGGAGGACCTCGCCCACCTCTGCAAGCGCGTCCTGATCTTCCGCAACGGCAGGGTCGCGTCGGAGCTGACCGGCAGCGACCTGACGGCCGAACGCATCGCCGAGCGCAGCTTCATGGGACTCCAGGCGACGGCGGACGACGCGCGCTGGGACGTCACGGCCGGTAGCTGAGAGCGCCACGCTGGCGGTCCTGTAGCGGGCCGCACAGTTTTTAGAATGGTGTTACAGTTTTTCCGAACAGAGATTCGATGAGAAGGGACGCGCGCTGACCGAAGCGCATGGAGAGTGCTACCGCCTGCTGTCGCCGATCGGGATGATCGGGTACGGCATCGTGGAGCGGTCGCTCGCGCGGGCCGTGGCCGAGCGCCCTCACGTGATCGGCGCCGACGGCGGCTCCGTCGATCCGGGGCCGTTCTATCTGGGCAGCGGCCGCTCGTTCACCAGCCACGAGATGGTCACGTCCGATCTCCGGGCGTGCCTGCGGGCCGGCAACGAAGTGGGCGCGCCCGTGATCGTGGGCACGGCCGGCAGCGCGGGCGGGGAGCCCCATCTCGAGTTCGCGCTCGACTGCCTGCGCGAAGCCGCGGGCGCGGAGGGCCTCAAGGGGCTCAGGGTGGCGGTCATCCACGCCGAGCAGCCGCTGTCGACGGTGGAGTCCTGGCTCGCCGAGGACCGCGTGTTCTCGTTCGCGGGGGCGCCGACGCCGACGCGCGAGGACGTGTCGTCCTCGGAGCGGATCGTGGCGCAGATGGGCGTCGCCTCGATCCAGCGCGCGCTCGAGGAGGAGCCGGACGTGGTGCTGGCCGGCCGCGCCTCGGACGTGGCGATCTTCGCGGCGCCGGCGGTCCGCGCCGGGGGCGATCCCGCGCTCGCGATCCACCTCGGCAAGGTCATGGAATGCGGTGCGCACTGCGCCGAGCCCGCGAGCGGGCGCGACGCGATGGTGGCCGAGCTCTACGACGACCACTTCGTGTTGCGGCCTCCGAACCCGGAGCGGCGCTGCACGGCCGAGGGCGTGGCCGCGCACATGCTCTACGAGAACGCCCACCCCTACCGGCTCGCCGAGCCCGACGGCGTGTGCGACCTGGAGGACGTGGTCGTGGAGGAGATCGGTGACCGCGGCGTGCGCGTCTCGGGGGCCCGGTTCGAGCCCGCCGATCAGCTGACGGTGAAGCTCGAGGGGGCAGTGCAGACCGGGTACCGCAGCATCGTCATCGGCGGCATGCGCGACCCGCGCCTGATCGCCGAGGTCGACCACGTACTCGGGGTCGTCGAGGAGGCCGTGGCGGACTCGCTCGGCGAGCATGCCTACCAGCTCTCCTTCCGGGTCTACGGGCGCGACGGCGTGCTGGGCGCGAGCGAGCGCGAGACGGCGCCGCCGCGCGAGCTGGGCGTGCTCTGCGAGGCCGTGGCCCCGACCGCCGACCTGGCGCACGCCGTAGCCCAGGCCGCCGAGGCCGCCCTGATCACGGCGCCCTATCCGGGCGGCATCAGCGCCACGGGCAACCTCGCCGTGCCGTACTCCCCGCTGGTGACCGACGTCGGGCCGGCCTACGAGTGGTCTGTCTTCTGCCTCGCCAGCGTGGACGACGAGGCAGCCCTGTTCCCGGTCGAGATGGTGGAAGCGTGAGCCGGCCGGGCGTGCCGATCACCGAGGTGGCGACCCTGATCCGGTCGAAGAACGCCGGCCCGTTCGTGATCAGCCTCGACTTCGTGTTCCCCGACCCGGAGACCCATCGCGCCGTGCGCGACTCGGGAGCGATCAGCCGGGAATCGATCGCCGAGCTGTACTCGCTGCCGCTGGCGCGCGTGTCCGACGTGATCGACTACCCGGCCGCCAACGCGATCAAGATCAACCTGATCCGGGAGCGCCCCGCCGGCGCCTTCGGCGAGCTCGACATCTACGGCTCCCAGCAGGGCGGCCTGCTCGACGAGCTGCTGGTGCCGCTCGCGGAGGGGGTCCGATGACCGCCCCGGTGACCGACCCGATCCTCGATCCCGTCGGCCTGGAGATCGCCTGGCGCCGGATCGAGGCCGTGATCGACGAGGCCGAGGCGACCCTGATCCGAGCGTCGTTCTCGCCGCTGATCCGCGAGGCCTTCGACTTCGGCGTGCTGCTGCTGGACGGGCAGGCTGGCTCGGTCGCCCAGTCGCAGCGCAGTATGCCGTCGTTCGTCGGCACCCTCCCGCGCACGCTGCGCGCCGGGCTCGAGCGCTTCCCGCCGGAGTCCTGGCGTCCGGGTGACGTGTTCGCCACCAACGACCCCTGGCTCGGCACCGGCCACCTGCCCGACGTGACCGCCGTGCGGCCGATCTTCCGCGGCGGCAAGGCGGTGGCCTACGCGGGCTGCATCGCCCACTGGGCCGACATCGGCGGGGCCATCTGGTCGGCCGACTCGCGCGAGGTCTTCGAGGAGGGGCTGCGGATCCCGCCCACCAAGGTCGTCTCCGAGGGCAGGATCAACGAGGACGTCACGGCGTTCATCGCGGCCAACGTGCGCGTGCCCGAGCAGGTGCTGGGCGACTTCCACGCGCAGCTCGCCGCCATGGAGGTGACCGAGCGGCGCTTGCTCGAGCTGCTCGACGACCTCGGCCTCGACGATCCCGGCCCGCTGTTCGCGGCGGTGCAGGGACGAACCGAGACCGCGATGCGGACGGCGATCGCCGACCTGCCCGACGGCACGTACGACCACGAGATCGAGATCGACGGCGTGCACGAACCGCTCGTGCTGCGCGTGGCGCTGACCGTCGCGGGCGACGAGATCAGCGCCGACTGGACCGGCACCTCGCCGCAGGTGGACCGCGCGATCAACGAGACCTGGAACCACGCCTACGCGATGACCGTCTACCCGATGAAGTGCGCGCTCTCGCCCGAGATGCCGAACAACGACGGTGCCTACCGGCCGATCCAGATGAAGGCCCCGGAGGGCTGCCTCGTCAACGCCCAGCCACCCGCCGCCGTCGCGTCGCGCCAGATGATCGGCCACTACATCGCGGCCGTCGTCTTCGGCGCTCTGGCGAAGGTGACCCCCGAGCGCGTGCTCGCCGACTCCGGGTCGCCCGCGCCGAGGGTGGTCTTCACCGGCACCGACGCCGGCGAGCGCTGGGTCGCGGCGCTGACGCTGTCCGGTGGCGTCGGGGCTCAGGTGTCGCGCGACGGGTTGTCGGCGGCGCCGTTCCCCTCGAACTCGGGCGGCACCTCGGCTGAGATCGTCGAGGCGGGGACGCCCCTGGTGATGCGGCGCAGGGAGCTGCGCGCGGACTCCGGCGGGAGTGGGCGCCACCGCGGCGGCCTGGGTGTGTCGATCGAGATGCAGCTGCTCGGCGACGAGCCGTGCACCGTCTCGATGATGACCGACCGAGTGGACCACCCGCCGCTCGGGCTGCTCGGCGGCGGCGACGGGGCCCCGAACGTGATCCGCAAGGCAGATGGCGGCGCTGTCCACCCGAAGGCGCGCACTCAGCTCCAGCCGGGCGAGACGATCGAGATGCACACCGCGGGCGGTGCCGGCTATGGACCGGCGTCGGAGCGCGACCCCGCCCTCATCGAGCGCGACCTGGAGCTGGAGTACGTGACGCCGGCCAAGTCTTCGGGCGGGGGTGCCTGATGCCGGCGCTGGGGGTGGACGTCGGCGGGACGTTCACGGACTTCATCGGCCTCGACGAGGCCGGCCGCGTGCACGTCCACAAGCAGCTGACCACGCCGACCGACCCGTCCACCTCGGTGCTCGGGGGCACGTCCGAGATCGCCGAGCGCGCGGGCCTCTCGCTCGAGGGGCTCGACCGGATCGTGCACGGCACGACGCTCGTGGCCAACAGCCTGATCGAGCGGCGCGGCGCCCGGACGGCGCTCGTGACCACGGTCGGCTTTCGCGACGCGGTCGAGATCGGTCGCGAGGCGCGCTATGACCTCTACGACCTCAACCTCGAGCGCCCCGAGCCGCTGATCCCGCGCTCGCTGCGCTTCGAGGTCGACGAGCGCATCCGCGGCAACGGCGCGGTGCTGGAGCCGCTGCTCGAGGAGGAGGCCGTGCGCATAGCCGGTGTGCTGCGCGACGCTGAGGTCGAGAGCGTCGCCATCTCGCTGCTGAACGCCTACGCCAACCCGGCGCACGAGCGCATGCTGGCGGAGGTGCTGGCGCGCGAGCTGCCCGGCGTGGACATCACCCTGTCGTCGACCGTGGCGCCCGAGTGGCGCGAGTTCGAGCGCACCAGCACCGCGGCGGCGAACGCGTACGTGCGCCCGCTGGTGCGCAGCTACCTGGCGCGCCTCGAGGACGGCTTCGAGCAGCGCGCCGCCGGCAACCGGCTCTACGTGGTGCTGTCCCAGGGGGGCATGACCTCCGCGAGCGTGGCTGCGGACCTGGCGGTGCAGCTCGTGGAGTCGGGCCCCGCGGGCGGCGTGATGGCCGCCGCGTACTTCGGCAAGCGGCTCGGGCTCGACGACCTGATCTCGTTCGACATGGGCGGCACGACCACCAAGGCGAGCCTCGTCACAGGCGGGAGCCCCTTGCGCGTGCCTGAGCTCGAGGTGGCGCGCGTGGCCCGCTTCAAGCGGGGCAGCGGGCTGCCGCTCAAGATCTCTGCGCTGGAGCTGGTGGAGATCGGCGCCGGCGGCGGCTCCATCGGACGCGTCGACGCGCTCGGCCTGCTCCGCGTCGGGCCGCAGAGCGCCGGGGCCGAGCCCGGCCCGGCGTGCTACGCCCGCGGCGGGGAGGAGCCGACAGTCACGGACGCTGACCTCGTGCTGGGCATCCTGGACCCCGACTACTTCCTCGGCGGGGAGATGGCCCTCGACGTGGAGCTCGCCGAGCGCGCGCTGGCGCGTGTGGGGGAGGGCGTCGGCCTGGACGCGGAGGGGACCGCTCGCGGGATCTTCGACATCGTCAACAGCCAGATGGCGCTGGCGCTCCAGACGCACGTGATCGAGCGGGGAGAGGACCCGCGCGCCTTCGCCATGGTCGCCTTCGGCGGGGCCGGACCCGTGCACGCATACGAGGTCGCGCGCCGGCTCGGCATCCGCACGGTCGTCTGCCCGCCGGCCGCCGGCGTCGCCTCGGCGCTCGGCTTCCTGGTAGCGCCGTTCGCGGTCGACCTGGTGCGCACCTACCCGGCGCTGGTGGGCTCGATCGACTGGAGCCAGGTCGCGGGTCGCTACGCGGAGATGGAGACGGAGGCGCGCGACCTGCTCGCGCGCTCGGGGGCCGCCGAGGGCGCGCAGCTGGAGCGCCGCGTGGACATGCGCTACGCGGGCCAGGGGTACACGGTGTCGGTGGCCCTGCCCGACGGGCCGCTCGACGACGGCCTCGCCGAGCCGCTGCGGGCCGCATTCGCAGAGGCCTACGAGCGCCGCTTCGGAGCGCGCCTCGCCAGCGCCGAGCCCGAGGCGCTCCACTGGCGGATCACGGCTCGGGTGAACGCCCCGGAAAGCGATCTCGTGTTCAACTCGGGCGCGGAGGGCCAGGCACGGCGCCCCGATCGCGAGACCTACTTCCCGGAGGCCAACGGGTTCGTCACATGCGCGGTCTACGACCGCTACGCGCTCGCCCCCGGCGAGGCCGTCGAGGGGCCGGCGCTGATCCAGGAACGCGAGTCGACGGTCGTGGTCGGCCCGGCTGGACGGACCACCAAGGACGACCTCGGCAACCTGATCCTGACCATCGGAGAGGACTGACAATGGCGAAGCTCTACGAGCTCGCGATGCTGATCCGCAGCAAGAACGCGGGCCCCTTCCAACTCACAATCGACGTCATGTTCGAGGACGCCGAGACCTACGAGCGGGTGCGAGCCAGCGGCGCGATCTCACAGGCCGAGTTCTCCGAGCTGTACCGCACGCCGGCGGCCGACGTGCAGATCATCTACTACGACGCCGCCAACGCGATCAAGGTCACGATCCCGCGCCCGATCACCTCCGGGGATCTGGGCGACGGCGACATGATGGGGGGCCAGCTCTACGGCCCGCTGGTCGACCTGGAGGTGGCGTAGGTGGCGACCGCCGCGCGTGAGATCCGCCTGCTGTCGCCGACCAGCATCCTGGGTGCGGGGTTCCGCGCCGAGTCGCTGGCGCGCGGCATGGAGTGGAAGCCCGACGTGATCGCCTGTGACGGCGGGTCGACGGATCCCGGTCCGTACTTCCTCGGCTCGGGTGACCTGTACTTCTCGCGCGACGCGATCAAGCGCGACCTGGAGCTGATGCTGCTGGCGGCTCGGGGGGCCAAGATCCCGCTGCTCGTCGGCACCGCCGTGGGTGCGGGCACGGACGTCCAGCTCGCCGTCGCCGTGGACCTGATCCACGAGATCGCGGCACAGCACGACCTGCACTTCAGGCTGGCCGCCGTCCATTGCGAGCCCGACCGCGAGTACCTCAAGGAGCGCTACCGCAGCGGCAACATCCGACCGCTCTACAACGCGCCCGAGATCGACGAGTCGACCTTCGATACGAGCGACAAGATCGTCGCGATGGCCGGAGTCGAGCCCTATCAGGCCGCCCTCGCCGACGGCGCCGACGTCGTGCTGAGCGGGCGCTCGACGGACGCGGCGATCTTCGCCTCGATCCCGACGCAGCGCGGCTTCGCGCCCGGTCCCGCGTGGCACGCGGCCAAGATCCTCGAGTGCAGTGCGGCGTGCGTCGTGCAGCGTAAGTACGCGGACCCGATGTTCGCGTGGGTCCGGGACGATCACTTCGTCGTCGAGCCGCCGAATCCCGACTACCGCTGCAGCCCGGTCAGCGTCGCGTCGCACACGCTCTACGAGAACGGATCGCCCTACGAGCTGGTCGAGCCGTCCGGCACGCTGTTCTCGGACGCGGCCGTGTTCGACGCCGAGAGCGACCGGGCCGTGCGCGTCAGCGGCAGCCGCTTCGAGCCGACCGCGCAGACCACGAACAAGCTCGAGGGGGCGCAGCTCGTGGGCTACCAGACGATCATCGTCGGCGGCGTCCGCGACCCGGTCATCATCAGGCAGCTGGACAGCTGGCTGGCGGGCGTCGAGGAGACGGTTCGCCGGCGCATCGACCAGGTCCACGGCGCCGATGTGTCGGCGGAGGTGCGGCTGACCTTCCGCCGCTACGGGATCGATGGGGTCATGGGCGCGCTCGAGCCGACGCCCGCTCCGGCCCACGAGGTGGGCGTGATCGTGGAGATCACGGCCCCGACGCAGGAGATCGCCGACTCGATCGGCAAGGCCGCGGCTCACGTGGCGGCGCACTACGCGGTGCCCGAGTACTCCGGCCTGATCACGGCGCTCGCCTTCCCGTATTCGCCGGGCGAGCTGTCCCGCGGGCCCGTCTACCGGTTCACCCTGAACCACGTCGTGCAGCCCGAGGACCCGCTCGACCCCTTCCGAATCGAAACGATCGACGTCTAACCGTGCGCGCGGGAAGTGTCGACGAGCCGCGCCCCGCTCAGGGCAGGCCGCGCTCGGCCGCGCCGGAGACCACCATGCTCGTGGGCGCGTCTGCCGCCCAGGCGGCCGTCTCGTTCATCGTTCTCGGGCTGCCCGCGATCGGGCCCCAGCTGCGCGATGCCTTCGGCCTGAGCCTGCCCGCGCTGGGCGCGCTGCTGGCGACGATGCAGTTCGGCTCCGGGATCGCGCTGATCGTCGCGGGACGCGCGGTCGATCGCTACGGGTCGCGCGCCGCGACCCGGGTGGGAACCACGCTCGCGGCGAGCGGGCTCACGATCGCCGCGTTCGCTCCGTCGACCGAGCTGCTTTTCGTCGGGCTGCTGCTGGCCGGGCTGGGCGCCTCGATCGTGCCCATCTCCGGTGGCGGGGCCATCTTCAGGTCCTATCCGCCGCAGCGGCGCGCGTGGGCGCTCGGGGTGCGGCAGATGGCGGTGCCGGTCGGCGGTCTCGTCGCCGCGGCCACGGTCCCAGGGCTCGAGGCGCTCGGCGGCCCTAGCCTCGTCCTGGGTATCGGAGCCGTGGCCGTCGCGCTCGTGGGCGCGGCCTTCTCCGCGGTCTCCGACGAGGTGCGCGTCCAGCACGACAGCTCGGTGCGGATCGTGCGGGGCATCTGGTACGGCCCCGGCCTCGCGCGCCTCTTCGTCGTGATCATCGCGTACCTGTTCGTGCTCCAGACCGTGCTCGTGTACACGGTGCCCGCGATGCACGCCGCCGGGTTCTCGAGCTTCCAGGCGGGCGTCGCCTACTTCGCGGTGAACGTAGCGGCGATCGTGTCGCGGGTGGTGTGGGGCCGCGTCGCGGACCGCGACGGCGGGACGCGCCGCAAGCGCTCGCTCGTGGAATCCGGGTTGATGGCCGGTGTCGGGGCGCTGGCGTTCGGGGCAGCGCTGCACGGCGGGATGGCGCTCACGCTGGTGGCGGTCATCTTCTTCGCGTTCGCGGCGCTTGGCTGGAATGCCGTGGTGTACGCGCTGGCCGGCGAGTGGACCACCCCGGAGCTGGCCGGCCGCGCCTTCGCGGTCACCGCGACGGTGGTGTTCGTCGGCTCCGCGCTCGTCAGCCCGCTGGTCGGGGCGATTGCCGAGACCGCCGGCTGGGACGCGCTCTGGGTGATCGCGGGCGCGGTCGGGCTGACGGGGGCGGTCGCGGCTCATACGCTGCCCGACCGAGGTGCGATCCCACGGCCCGGATGAGCGGCGTGGTGACCACGCCGCAGGTCCCGTCCACAACGGCCCGGGCGGTGAGGCAGGCGCTGGCGTTCACGTTTGCCGCCGGTGCGGGATTGTCGATCCAGGCGTTCATCAACGGCGGCCTAGGGGAGAGCCTCGGCTCGCCTCTTCTGGCCGGCTCGGTGAACCAGACGGTCGGCGTCGCATCCCTGCTCGCCGTCGCGATCGCCACCGGCGCCCTGATGCGGGGTCGGGGCCGGCTGCGGGCGGGGGGGCGGGTGCGATGGTGGTATCTCGCCGCGTGCGCGAACGGTGCTCTCTACCTCGCGGTCACCGCCGCCGCGGCGCCGAAGGTCGGCGTCGCGCTGCTCACCGTCGCGCTCGTCTCGGGCCAGACTGTCGGCAGCCTCGCCGTGGACCGGCTCGGGTTGAGCCCAGCCGGCGCCCGTCAGCTCACGGCCTTCAGGGTGCTCGGGGTCGCGCTCGCCATCTCGGCGGTGGCGATCGCCGCGCTCGGACCGCATGCCGACCCTCATCTGGCGCTGCTCGGGCTGGCGGTCGTGGCAGGTGCCGGGATGGCCTTGACGCAAGCGGGTATGGGTCACTTGGCCAGGGTCACCGGCGAGCCCATCGTGGCGGCCACGATCAGCTTCGCCACCGGCGGCCTCATCATCCTGATCGTCTCGCTCGCGGTGACCGGCGGGTCGGCGCCGGGTGGGTGGTCCGCGCCGCCCGAGCTGTGGATCGGCGGGGTGATCGGCGCCGCGACGGCGGTGGCCATGGCCGCGACGGTCAAGACGCTGGGGGTGCTACGGCTGATGCTGGCCGTGGTCGCAGGTCAGTCGCTCGGCGGCATCCTCGTGGACCTATTCGCCCCCGCAGCGGGCGAGGTCGTCACGTTGCGCACGGTGGTGAGCGTGCTGCTCACGTTCCTCGCGGTCGCCGTCAGCGGGATGGTGCCGCGGCGAAGCGCTCGGGTAGGAACGCCTCGGCCGGGACCTCCGCTTCCGGACGACCGCGCGTGATGTAGCCGGCGATCATCTGCGCGGTGATCGGGGCGAGGTGGATGCCCTTCGTCCCGTGGCCGGTCGCCAGCCACGCGCCTTCCAGGCCGGGCACGGGGCCGATCAGCGGCATGCGGTCGGCCGACAGCGGGCGCACGCCGGCGAGGTGTCCGGTCAGCTCGGCGTCCACGAGCGCCGGCATCACGCGCACGGCGCGCTCGATCATCGTGTCCCGGCCGACCTGCGTCGGGCCTTCGTCGAAGTCCGGCGGGGTCGTGTCGAGCGGATCGAAGACGTGCTTCGCGTCCACGTCCATCCCGCTCATGGTCACGCCGCCGATGCTGCCGACCATCAGCGTGCCATCGCGCTTCGGGAGGATCGGACCGTGCAGCGCGGTGAGGATGAAGGCCTGCACCGGGTCGCCCGGCAGTCGCGCGTGCAGCACCTCTCCGTGCAGGGGCCGCACCGGCACGGGCGTCCCGAGCCAGCTCGCCGCCTCGCCCACCCAGGCACCGGCGGCGAGCACGACGTGGTCGCACTCGATCGTGCCACGCCGGTGCTCCACGCCCACCACCCGGTCCCCCTCGCGGACCAGGCCGATCGCCTCGCCCGTGACCATGCGCCCGCCGTGCTGCTCGACCGCGGCCACGGCCGCTAGCGACAGCCGGTAGGCGTCCACCTGGCCGTGCGCGTGGTAGACCCCACCGATCGCGTCCTCCGTGAGCAGCGGCTCGATCTCGCGACACTCGGCGACGGTCAGCCAGCGCATGTCGACCAGGTCGCGGGCGTCCTCGCGCTCCATGAAGTCGCGGAAGATCTGAGCCTCCTCCTCGACCACGGCGAAGCTGATCCCGGGCAGCTCGTGGTACATCGGATCGACGCCGCCGTCCTCGAGGATGCGCTCGCACAGCTCCCCGTACATGCGCGCCGACTGCACGCCGAGCTGGAGGTGGGCGCCGGGCCGGAAGTCCTTGCCGACGAGCGAGACGATGCCGTGCCCATGGCCGGTCGCGCCGCGCCCGATCGACTCCTTCTCGAGGATCGTCACGTCCATGCCGGCCGCCGACAGCAGGTAGGCGATCGTCGTTCCGATCACCCCCGCGCCGACGACCACGACGTCGGCTTTGCCCGCGGCGGTGGTCACTGCTTGGGGTTGACGTACTTGTTCGGCGTGGGGACGCGGGCGGTGGGGGAGCGCAGCTCGCCGGGGATGCGGCTCTCGATCTCCCCGAGGAACGAGCCGACCGCGTGCGTGAGCATCCATGCCGACGGGACGTTCAGGATCTGCACGCCCTGGTCGACGCGCTTCTGCACCGCCTCGAGGCTCCACGGCGTGACCACGCCAACGGCCGCGTACTTCCCGGCCGCGCGGCACTTCGTGACGATCTCGGCGACGACCTCGTCGATCTGCTCAGCCGGTGGCGACCCCATGCTCTGGGCGAGGTCTAGCGTGCCCACGTGGAACGCGTCGATGCCGTCGATCGCCAGGATCTCGTCCAGCTCGTCGAGCAGCTCGATGTGCTCGATCATCGCGATCACCAGCAGCTCACGGTCCGCCGTCCGGATCCATTCGGGCTCGTCGATGCCGATGCCGTACTGGGCGGCGCGCGTCTGGGTGTAGTAGGTGCGCCTGCCGACCGGAGCGAACCGGCACAGCTGGACGATCTCCTCAGCGTGCGCTCGGTTGCGCAGGTCGGGTACCTGGACGGCCTGCGCCCCGGCGCTGAGCATCGGGAAGATCGCCTCGCTCGAAGGCATCCGCACGATCGAGGTCATGCCGACCAGGTCGGCGGTCCTGACCAGCGCGGCCACGCTCTCGGGATCGAAGGGCTCGTGCTCCAGGTCGATCGTGATGAAGTCGTGGCCGGTCATTCCCAGCACCTCGACCAGCCAGGGGGAGTTGTAGGAGAGCAGGCAGCCCACGCCGACCTGGCCGTCGGCGAGGAGGCGCTTCAGCCGGTTCGGGCGAGCTGCGCTGAGCGTGGGAAGCGTATGTGGGGGCGTGGTGGCAGGCATTTCTCGGAATGAGTTTCTCAAAAATTGATCTGGGCTGCATAATCCACGGTGTGGCCTCGGAAACGCGGACCGTCGACGCACCCGCCGACAGCAGCGTCACCGTGGCCGACGCCGTCGCGGCCGCGCTCGTCGAGGGTGGCGTCGAGGTGGCGTTCACGTTCCCCGGCGGCGGCAGCAACCTCGCGTTGCTCGACGCGCTCCGGGCCCGCGGTGCGAAGACCGTCCTGACCCGCGGCGAGACGGGTGGCGGGCTGATGGCGTCGACCCTGGCCGACATCACGGGGAGACCGGGTGTGCTGATCGTCGGGCTCGGGCCTGGGGCGGCGAGCGCGACCAACGCGGTGAGCCACGCCCTGCTGGACCGGTCGCCGCTGCTGCTGGTGGCCGACCGCTACTCGGAAGCGGATGCCCAGACCACCGGTCACCAGGTGCTCGATCAGGCAGCGCTCTTCGCGCCGGTTACGAAGGGGTGCGTCGACGTCGGCCCCGACGACGCCCACCAGGCGGTGGCGCGGGCCATCGAGCTCGCGCTCGAGCCCCCGCGCGGGCCCGTCTTGATCGAGATGCGCCGCGATCGGGCGCGCATGCCCGCTCGGCCTGCCGACGAGAGCGGCCCGGCGGTGGTCGCGGAGCCCACGGCCGACCGCGACGTGGCCGGCGCGGCTGCCGCGCTGAGAGCCGCACGGCGCCCGCTGATCCTCGTGGGCGAGGAGGCGCGCCGCGACGTGGATCCGGCCGCAATCGTCGACCTCGCCGAGCTGCTCGACGCGCCCGTGCTGGCGACCTACAAGGGCAAGGGGGTCTTTCCCGAGAGCCACCGGCTGGCCGCCGGGATCCTCACCGGCGCGGAGATCGAGCGCCCGCTGCTCGCCGAAGCCGACCTGTTGATCGGCGTGGGGCTGGACCCGGTGGAGCTGCTGGCGCGCCCGTGGCCCTACGAGGCCGAGGTGATCGCGCTGCGCCGGGTGGGGGCGCACGACGCCTACTTGCAGCCGCGGTGGCAGCTCGCGGGGGAGATCACCCCGGCGCTCTCCGAGCTGCGCGACGCCGTCGGCGAGCCGCGCTCGGAGTGGCGACCGACCGATGCCGCGGAGCGGGCCGCCGCGATGCTGGAGCCGCTGCGGGCCGGTGGCGGACCGCTCCCGGCGTGGCGCGCCGTGGAGGTGGTTCAGGAGATCGCTGGCGACGCGCTGGTGACGGTCGACGCCGGCGCGCACATGTTCGCCGCGACGTGGTTCTGGCAGAGCCAGCGGCCGAACAGGTTCCACATCTCCAACGGGCTCGCGACCATGGGGTTCGCTGTGCCGGCGGCGATCGGCGCCGCGATCGCCCTGCCCGGCGAGACCGTGGTCGCGTTCACCGGCGACGGCGGGTTCACCATCAACGCCGCGGAGCTCGAGACGGCGGCGCGGTCGGGGGTCAGGGTGATCGTGGTGGTGCTCAACGACGCCAGCCTCAGCCTGATCCGGGTGAAGCAGGACGAGATCGGCCTGGAGCGCTCGAACGTGGACTTCGTCCGCAGCGACTTCGCACGCGTGGCCGAGGGGCTTGGAGTGATCGGGACGCGGGCGTCCACCGAGCAGGAGCTGCGCGAGGCGGTCCTGCAGGCCATGGTCGACGTGACCACCACAGTGATCGACGTCGCGATCGACGGCAGCGAGTACGCGCAGATCCATCGCCGGATCAGGAGCGGGTCGTGAAGCCGCTTGGCGCCGTGATCGGCGGCGAACGGATCGTCGGCTCGGACTGCTTCGACGTGCTCGATCCCTCCACGGGAGCGACCCTGGCGCAGGTGACCCGCTGCGGCCCGACCGAGGTCGACGCGGCGGTGCAGTCAGCCCTGAGCGCCTTCGAGGACGGATGGCGCCGCTCGTCGGCCGCCACGCGGGCGCGGCTGCTGCGTGGGCTCGCCGACCTCATCCGCCGCGACGCGCAGCAGCTGTCGGACCTCGAGAGCGACGACACCGGCAAGCCACTGCGACAGGCCCGGGCCGACGTGGACGTGGCCGCGCGCTACTTCGAGTTCTACGCCGGGACGGCCGAGGCCGTGTACGGGCAGACGATCCCGCTGGAGGGGCCGCTGTTCGCCTACACGCTGCGCGAGCCGTTCGGGGTGACC
The DNA here is from genome assembly GCA_963716215.1 of uncultured Thermoleophilaceae bacterium. Lineage (GTDB taxonomy): Bacteria > Actinomycetota > Thermoleophilia > Solirubrobacterales > Thermoleophilaceae > JACVRW01. The sequence goes on from OY970298.1 coordinate 1,882,186, forward strand.
GGACACATCACGCCCTGGAACTATCCGATTCAGATCGGGTCGCGAACCACGGCCCCGGCGCTGGCGGCGGGCAACTGCTGCGTGCTGAAGCCATCGGAGGACGCCCCGCTCACCGCGCTACGGCTGGCCGAGCTCGCCCTCGAGGCCGGCTTCCCGCCCGGTGTGCTGAACGTAGTGCCCGGGCTCGGTGAGGAGGCCGGGGCGGCGCTGGCCGGACACCCGGGCATCGCCCACCTCGCCTTCACCGGGTCCGTGGCGGTGGGGCGCAGCGTGGGCAGGGCGGCAGCGGAGAACTGCGTGCCGGTGACGCTCGAGCTGGGCGGCAAGTCGCCCAATGTGGTCTTCGAGGACGCGGACATCGACGCGGCGGTCCCGGTGGTGGTCAACGCGATCCTGCAGAACGCCGGCCAGACCTGCTCGGCCGGGTCGCGGCTGCTCGTGCAGCACAGCGTGCACGAGCGCCTCGTCGAGGAGATCGAACGGCGCTTCCAGGCGGTCACGATCGGACCGGGGCGCGAAGACCCCGAGCTGGGGCCCCTGATCAACGCCGCGCAGCGCGAGCGGGTGGCGGGGCTGGTGGAAGGCGCGCGCGAGGACGCCGTGGTCCGGGTGGGCGGGGACGCGCCCGCGGACGATCGCCTCAGCGGCGGCTTCTTCTGGTCGCCGACCCTGCTCGACGAGGTGCCGCCGGAAGCGGAGATCGCCCGCGAGGAGGTGTTCGGCCCCGTGCTGTCGGTCACCGGCTTCGGCGACGCCGACGAGGCGTTGAGCCTGGCCGACTCGACCGACTACGGGCTGATCGCCGCGGTATGGACACGCGACATCGGCAGAGCGCACCGACTGGCGCGGGACCTGCGCGTGGGCCAGGTCTACGTGAACGGATACGGTGCGGGCGGAGGCGTGGAGCTTCCGTTCGGCGGCCGCAAGCTCTCCGGCCACGGGCTGGAGAAGGGCTTCGAGGCGCTGATCGGCTACACGCAGGTGAAGTCGGTGGCCGTGAGAATCGACGACTAGGGGGCAGGATGGCCACCGAGCAGGAGCTGGAGCAGGTCCGACCGCGTCTTTTCGGGCTGATCGCCGAGGAGCGGATCGCGGCGGTCGACATCGACCGGCCCGATCCGGCCCCGCTGGCGGAGCTGGCCAAGGTCGCGGACCTGTCGTCGGCCGTCTCCGACGCGCTCGACCAGCTCGGCGTGGGTGGCGGGGTGGGGGCGAGCACGCTGGCCCCGGTCGCCGCCGGTCAGCGCGTGATCGGCCCCGCGATCACGATCCGCTACGTGTCGGAGGAGGCTGGGCAGGGAGCCCTCGCGGCGCGCGGGGAGCGCGCCCGCCTGGCGGACCGCGACCTCTACAACGTGGGGTGCTCGGGCGACGTCGCCGTGTTCGACTGCGGGGGGTTCACCGGAGCGTCGGTGATGGGCGGGCTCTCGGCCGCGTGGGCGCGCCGGGTCCAGATCGCCGGCTGCGTGGTGGACGGGGCGGTCCGGGACGTTGGCTCGATCCGCGAGGAGGGGGTGCAGGTCTGGTCGCGCGGTGTGACCCCCGTGAGCGGCAAGCATCGCGTGCAGGCGATCGAGATCAACGGCACCGTGACGCTCGCGGGCCTCGTCGTCCGCCCCGGTGACGTGGTCGCGGCTGACGACACCGGCGTCTGCGTGTTCCCCGCCGAGCAGCTGGAGGCCGTGCGAGACATAGTCGTGGCGGCGGAGGAGGCCGAGGGCAAGGTCACAGCGGCCATCTCGGGGGGCAAGTCCCTGGAGGAGGTCGCGAAGATCCTGAGGCCGGAGCGGTGGTAGCCGGCACCCACGACCTGAGGGCGCTGTCGGCGTCGGACATCGCGCGGGCGGTCGACGCCGGCGAGCTCGGCGCCGTGGAGGTCGTGGAGGCGCACCTCGAGGGGCTCCGCGAGCTCGGGCGGCTCAACGCGTTGATCACGGACTGCGCCGAGCAGGCCTTGGCGCGAGCCGCTGAGGTCGGCGGCGGTCCGCTCGCCGGGGTCCCGCTCGTGGTGAAGGACCTGTTCGATACGGCCGGAGTCCGCACGACTTACGGGTCGAAGATCTACGCCGACCACGTGCCCGAGCGGACGGCCTCCGCGGTCGCAGCGCTCGAGCAGGCGGGCGCGGTGGTGATCGGCAAGGCGAACCTGCACGAGTTCGCCTGGGGCACGACCAGCCAGAACCCGCACTGGGGCTACGTCGAGAGCCCGGTCCACGAGGGCCACGTGGCCGGTGGCTCCTCCGGCGGCAATGCGGCTGCCCTGGCGATGCGGGTCGGCACGATCGCGCTAGGGACCGATACCGCCGGGTCGATCCGCATTCCGTCCGCCTGCTGCGCGACCGTGGGCCTCAAGCCCGCGCACGGGGTCATTTCGTTGGCGGGCTGCAAGCCGCTCTCGCCCAGCTTCGACACCGCCGGGCCGATGGCCCGCACGGTCGCCGACTGCGCGCTCGCCTACTCGGTGCTCACGCGCGAGCCGGTCCCGGAGCCATCCATCGACGGCCTGACCGTAGGCGTAGTCGAGCAGCCGCCGCAGATGTCGACCCACGACCCGGGCGGCCCCCCGACCGGGGGTCAGCGCGACATCGCGAACGATCTGGAGCGCCTAGAGGCCCTCGGTGCGCGCCTCGAGGAAGGGCGGATCGAGCCGCCGGGAGCGGACGTGCTGCCGGTGATGCTCGGGGAGGCCGTGGCCAATCACCGCGACACCTTCCCGGCCCGGCGTGACGAGTACGGCCCCGACACGAAGATGAAGTGGGATGCCGCGCACGCCGTGGATCCGGCGGACATCGCGGTGGCCCGACGAGAGTTGCCGAGCTGGCGCGAGCGCGCCCTCGCTACGCCTGGGCCGGATCTCTACGTCACCCCGACGCTCGCCGGGCCCGTGCCGCGGCTCGACGTCTGGGAGCCCGACGTGCGCGTGGGCATGGTCGGGCACACGCGCATGTTCAGCTTCCTCGGCTGGCCGGCGATAGCGATCGGCGATCTGCAGCTCGCGGGCCGGGACATGCCTACGGTGCTGGGCGCCGCGCTCGCCTGGGAGCAGGCCCACGGGCCGCCGGCGGCGATCGCGATCACGTAGCGCGGGCGCGGCGCAGGGGCTCGATCGCCGCGGCCACGTCCGTCACGTCGTCCAGTCCCAGCAGGCCCTCCTCCAGACGCTCCACGTCGGCGTCGTCGAGCGCGAGTGCGGCGTTGTTGCGGAACTTACCGAGCACCTGGTCGCGCGACATGGGGTTCTCCGGGGCGCCGAGCTGGTGCGGCTGATCCGCCTCGTGCACGGTGCCGTCCCGCATGGTGATCTTGACCCCGCCGGGGAAGGCGACTGGCCACGTCGAGTAGTCCTGCACGGCGTAGGTGACCTTCCTGGCCAGGTCGAGCACCGACTCGTCGCCGAGCGCCTCAGCCCCGAACGTGCTTACGTCGACCTTGCCGGTCTTGAGCATCGCCGCGGTGGAGAACTGGAGGCTGAACTTGCCGTCGTACCCGGTACGCGGCGTCGTCTTGGTGTCGGCGGGCTCGAGCACGATCGCGACAGCGGGCTCGGGCACCGTGACCTCGATCGCGTCGATGTCCTCCGGGTGGATCGCGTCGAGCAGGCTCTCCGTGGCTCCGAGCGAGCCGTGGATGAAGTGGCAGACCGGATAGGGCTTGTACGCGATGCGCGGAGTCTCCCAGCGCTCGCCGAGGTCGGACAGCTGGCCGACGAGGTCGATCGAGCCGGGCTCGGCGTCGAGGAACGCGTGGTAGAGCCCGAACCGGCCCTCGAGCACCGTCGTCGGGCCTTCCGCCCCGCGAGCCGCCAGGTCCGCGGCGAGCAGCGCGCCGTGCGCCGCCCAGGCTGGGTGCATCGGCTTCGTCGCGGTGCCCTCGTCGAGGTAGACGAACAGGCCGCCCGCGAACGAGCCGGCGATCCCGAGCGCGCTGGTCGTCGTCTCGGCCGACGCGTGCCCGAGTCGGGACACGGCCGCCGCACCCCCGAAGACGCCGCAGATCGCGGTGGCGTGGAATCCGCGGCTGTGAAACTGGCCGGTGACCGCCATCCCGATGCGCGTGACGATCTCGCTGCCCGCCACGAGCGCCACCACCAGCTCGCGGCCGCTGGCCCCACCGGCCTCCGCGGCCGCCAGCGACGCCGGGCCCACGACGGCGCTCACGTGCGTCATCGAGTCCGAATGCGTGTCGTCGAAGTCGAGCCCATGCGCGAGCATGCCGTTCGCGAACGCCGCCGACGCCGCCGGCAGCGACTCGTCGAGCCCGATCACGCTGGCCTCCTCGCGGCCGCCCTGGGCGGCCATCATGCCGCGGCCCTCGCCGGCCAGCCCGACCGCGTGCGCGGCTAGCCCGCATCCGAGCGTGTCGAGCAGATGCAGCTTGGCTGCCTCCAGCGTCTCCGGCGGGATGTCCTCGTATGCCAGTTGGGAGGCGAACTGGGCGAGGCGTTGGGCTGCGGTGGGCATCTGCTCTCTTTCTCAGACGGTCCAGTCGGCGTCGGTGCCGGGGAAGCCGGCGTCCGCCTCGGGAGCGTCGCGCTTGTACACCATGAAGGTCCGCTTGAACTCCATCACGACCTCGCGGCGCTGGTTGATGCCCCGGGAGCGGATCGACACGATGCCCGCGTTCTGGTGCGAGCGGGATTCGCGGAGGTCGAGGATCTCGGTCTCCGCCCAGAGCGTGTCCCCGACGAAGACCGGGTTGGGCAGCTTGATGTCCGTCCACTCGAGGTTGGCCGTGGCGTTTTCGCTGGTGTCCGGCACGGTCAGGCCGGTGACCAGTGCGAGCGTGAAGACGCTGTTCACGAGCTGCTGCCCGAACCTGGTGCGCTCCGCGTAGGGCGTGTTGAAGTGCATCTGGTTGGTGTTCATGGTCAGGCAGGTAAACCAGGTGTTGTCGGTGTCGGTGATCGTGCGCCCGAGCCGGCTGCGGAGCACGTCGCCCACGTCGAAGTCCTCGAAGTACCGCCCCCGCCACTCTTTCGGCGCCTGCTGTTCCGTGCTCACTGCTGCTGACTCCTCTCGCTCTCGCTAATGATGCGGCGGGCACGCGCAACGACCGGCGCATCGACCATCGCTCCGCCGACGGCCAGCGCTCCGGTGCCCTCCGCGGCGGCCGTCTCCGCGGCCGCGATGACGTTCTCGGCCCACTCGATGCTCGCAGCATCCGGGGTGAACGCCGAGTTCACGATCTCGATCTGGGCGGGATGGATGCAGGCCTTCCCGTGCAATCCCAGCGAGCGCGCGAGGGCGGCCTGCTCGGCCAGCCCGTCGGGGTCGTCAAAGGCCACGTGGACCACGTCGAAAGGGGGTCGCACACCGGCCGCGGCGGAGTCCACGACCAGCTTCGAGCGGACGTAGTGGATCTCGAGCGCATCCGGACGCGGCTCGAGGCCGAGCTCGGCGGCCAGGTCGACCGCGCCGATCATCAGCGCGAACACGGGCGGCTGGGACGCCGTCTCGAAGGCCAGCCGCACACCCAGTGCGGTTTCGACGATCGCGAGGATCGGCAGGCCCAGCGCCTCGAGCGCCCGGGTGGACTCAGGGGTCGCCTTGGGAAGCACGACAGCGTCGGGCCGCAGCTGATCGACCAGCGCGAGGTCCTCCGCGAAGTAGGGCGTGTCGGGCGCGTTCACGCGGATCAGGCGGGTGGTCGGCGTGTCGCTCGCGGTCAAGACCGCCCCCGTGGTCCGGCGCGCCTCCGCCTTCGCGTCGGGTGGCACGGCGTCCTCGAGGTCGGCGATGACGGCGTCCGCCGTGCCCTCGAGCGCGCGCGTCAGCTTGCGCTCGTCTACGCCGGGGGCGAACAGCAGGGACCGCAGCGAGATGAGGTCGGCGGGAGTCGTGAGCTGTACTTATATGTCAGACATAGCTGGAGGTCAAGCACGCCATTGTTAAAGGTCCGACTTTTGTGTAGCTTTCGGCGGCATGAGGGAGATCCACGGGAAGCAGGTGGCGGAGACGATCGAAGAGGTGCTCAACCCCGCCTGGTGCGCGGTGTTGCCGATCGACCTCCAGAACGACTTCATGAGCCCTGACGGGGCCGTCGCCAAGGGCGGCGCGGACGTTTCGGCGATGCTCGACCTTGCTCCGAAGTGCATCGACTTCATGACCTCCGCGCGCGAGCTTGGCGTGAGGATCGTCCACGTCCGCATCGTGGACCTCCCCGACGGCGAGAGCGACTCGCCGTCCTGGCTGCGCTCGAAGGGGCTGATCGCCGGGGTCAGCGACTTCGCCGTCGAGGGCACCTGGGGCGCCGAGTTCGTGGAGGGCTGCGCGCCGCTCCCGGGCGAGCTCGTCGTGACCAAGCACCGGTCCAGCGCCTTCACCGGCACCAACCTCAACCTGTTGCTGCGCTCGTGTGGCGTCCAGACGGTCGTGGTGATCGGCGAGCAGACGCCCGGCTGCGTGGAGGCGACCTACCGCGACGCCGCCTACCACGACTACTACAACGTGCTCGTCGAGGACTGCGTCGCCGGGCGCGACCCCGAGTTGCACGCCGCCTCGATCAAGATCCAGAAGGCGCGCCACGACGTCGTGACGGCCGACGAGGCGCTGTCGATCTGGCGCAGGTACGCCGACGGCGAGCTCTCGCTGCCGGAGCCGGCGGCCGCGACCGCCTAGCGGCGCTCACGGAACGCGCGCCCGATCGCCTGGCGCTGCAGCTGGTTGGTGCCCTCCCAGATCTGGGTGAGCTTGGCGTCGCGGAACAGGCGCTCCACCCGCATGCCCTTGCAGTAGCCGTAGCCGCCGAACAGCTGGACGGCGGTCGTGGCGGCGTCCATCGCCACGTCCGAGGCCGACAGCTTGAGCATCGACGCCTCGATTGCGGCCTCCTCGCCGTCCTCGACGAGATCCGCGACGTGAAACAGCCAGGTCTGCGTCTGCGCCAGGCGCGTGGCCAGGTCGGCGAGCATGAACTGGATGCCCTGGAAGTCGACCACGGCCTGGCCGAACTGGCGCCGCTCGTTCACGTACGCGACCCCGTCCTCGAAAGCCGCGCTCGCGATCCCGAGCGCGTGCGCGGCGATGCTCGGCCGCGACTTGTTCAGCGCGGAGAACAGGATCCGCCGGCCCTCGCCGGGCCCCGCCAGGACGTTGGCGGCGGGCACTCGCAGCTCGCGAAAGCCCAGCGCGACCGTCGACGAGGCGCGGTGCCCCATCTTGTCCTCCTTGCCGGTCATCTCCAAGCCCGGCGTGCCCTTCTCCACGACGATCGCGGTCAGGCTCTCGCGCGGGTCGCGGATCTCAGCCCACTTGCCGAACACCAGGTACAGGTCAGCGACGTCCCCGCTGGTGATGAACAGCTTGTCGCCGTCGATCACGACCTCGTCCCCGTCGGGCGTGAGACTGGTGCGCATCGCCGTGGCGTCCGACCCGCCGCTGGCCTCGGTGATCGCAAGCGCGCCGAGGCCGCCGGCCGCGATGGCCGGCAGCAGCCGCCGCTTCTGCTCGTCGGTACCGAAGTCGACGATCGGGGAGACCGCATGGAAGGTGGTCGCCCAGGTGACCCCGGTCGAGGCGCAGCCGGCGCTGAGCTCCTGGACGAGGAGCAGGTAGCAGCGGTAGGAGAGCGCGGCTCCGCCGTGCTCCTCGGGCAGGAAGGCGAGGTTGAGCTGCAGGGCGTTCAGATCCTCGACGTTGTCCCACGGGAAGTCGGCGTCGCGATCGTGGGCCTCGGCACGTGGCGCGATTCGTTCCTCGACGAGCGCGCGCAGCGACCGCACGACCTCTCGCTCCTCATCCGAGAACGGCTGGCGCTGGACGATTCGCTCGAAGACCCGGTGGGTCACACGCGGATGCCCTGGCCGCCGTCGATGTAGATCGTCTCGCCCGTCAGGAACGGGATGTCCTCGAGGATCAGCGTCGCGACGAAGCGCCCGATCTCATCGGCGCTGCCGACCCGCCCGGTCGGAATGCGCCGCTCGACCTTCCCGCGCAGCTCGTCGTCGGCGAGCCACTCGGCGTTCAGCTCCGTCAGGACGTAGCCCGGAGCCACCGTCACCACCGAGATGCCGTCCCGCGCCCACTCCACCGCGAGCGTCCGGTTCACGCTGCTCAGCGCGGCCTTCGACGCGGAGTAGGCCAGGCTGCCGGTGGCACCGAGCTTGTCGAAGAAGGAGCCGATCCCCACGATCACGCCGCCGCCGGCGGCCAGGTGCGGGCGAGCCGCCTGCGCCACGACGAGCGCGCTCACGCAGTTGACCTCGAGCATGCGCAGCACGTCGGCGGGCTGGACGTCGGCCGCCCTGGCGTCCGCGTGCGATCCGGCGTTGTTGACTAGCCCGCATACGCCACCGGCCCGCTCGGCGAAGTCGGCCACCACCTCGCCCACCCGCGCGGCGTCGGTCACGTCGCACTCGTACGGGATCAGCTCGGTCGCGTCCCCGGGGACCGTGCCGCTGCGACTGAGGCACGCCACCGCGCGGCCCCGTGCTGCGAGCGTGAGCGCGGTGGCCGCCCCGATGCCCTTGCTGGCGCCTGTGACGATGACGCCGCCGTCAGGCGTCATCGGACCGTCGCGCGGACCGCTTCGGGAAGGACTCGCGCAGCTCCTTGGACTCCTCGGTGTCGAGGTAGTGACGCAGGAGCAGGTCGTGGGCGACGCGCGAGAAGCCGGCGACGCCGGAGCTGCGGGCGGTGAACGACGCCTTGATGGCGGCGAGCGCGATCGGTCCGCGCGACGCGATCTCGGCGGCCATGCGGTCGGTCTCCTCCCGGAGCGCATCGTCGGGCACGACGCGGTTCACGAGGCCCCACTCGAGCGCCTGCTGCGCCGAGATCTTCTCGTTGAGGAACCACATCTCCTTGGCGCGCTTGCGGCCGATCATGTCCTCGAGCCGCCAGGTGCCGTAGCCCGCGTCGAAGCTGCCCATGATCGGGCCGACCTGGCGGAACACGGCGGACTCCTTGGCGATCGTCAGGTCGCACATCACGTGCATGACGTTGCCGCCGCCGACCGCGTAGCCATTGACCGATGCGATCACCGGCTTCTGATGGCGCTCGATCTCCTCGTAGACGTCCAGGATCGGCAGCACCCCTGGGTACGAGCGCGTGTCCTCGAGGTCCTCCTTCGCGCCCCCGATGCAGAAGAAGCGGTCGCCCGCTCCCGTCAGGATGAGCACGCGCGTGCGGGTCTCGAGTCGCGTCTCCTCGAGCACCGCCTTGAGCTCGCGGCACATCTCGGGGTTGAACATGTTGCCGTCGTCGGGGCGGTTCAGCGTGATCCGCCCGATCGGGCCGTCCTCCTCGTAGCGGATCGTGTTCAGGCTCATCGCTTGTACCGCCGGTAGCGCGACACTGCCACCAGCCGGGGCGCGGCCTCGCCGAGGGCCTCGGCGAGCTGCGCCGGCGACCATTCTGGGATCAGCTCGAGCGCTGCCGCGTCGAGCATGACCGTGGACTGATCGGCCGGCAGCGCGTTCTCGAACACGCGCAGCTGGGCGGCCGGGCACCCTGCGGCCAGCGCCTCGGCCCCGCGCGTGACCAGCTCGAGATCCGGCGTGGCGAAGCGCAGCATCACCTTGCCGTTACCCGGTTCCACCAGCAGGCCGTCGGCGGGGTGCTCCTGCGTCAGCTCGAGCCGCTCGTATCCGACCACGCGCGCGATCACGCGCTTGCTCCAAACCGAAAGGTTCGGACCGCCGATGCGCTTGTAGGCCTCGCTTTGGAGCTCGCCGAGGCTGGCCAGGTCGTAGCACGCCATGTAGCGGGGCCACCCCGCGACGCATACGTAACGCGTAGCGGTCAGGAAGCCCGGGAGGGCCTCTCGCTCCGGCACGTGCTCGGTGTCGTACCACGAGTGGAACTCGTCCTCCAGCGTGGCGGGAGGCTGCATCTGCACGAGCAGCATCCCGGCGCGCTCGCCGGCGCCGCTCAGCGGTCCCACTCCTCGTGGTGATCGATCCAGTGCTGCGCGATCTCGTCGCGACGGGCGAACCAGACGTCGCCCTTGGCCTGCGCGTACTCGATGAACTCGCGCAATGCGTTCGCACGGCCTGCCTGGCCGGCCCAGCGCGAGTGCAGCCCCACAGTCATCATCTTCGGGTAGCCGCGCTCGCCCTCGTGGTGCAGCTCGTCGAGGGCGCGGCGCAGGTAGTCGTAGAAGTCCTGCGGCGAGCCGAAGTTGCCCTCGCTGAGCACGTAGCGGACGTCGTTGTAGGTCTGGCTGTACGGCACGACCAGGTGCTGCTTGCCTTGGACCTCGGTGAAGTAGGGCAGGTCGTCGTTGTAGGTCTCGGAGTCGTAGAGGAAGCCGCCCTCCTCGACCAGCAGGTCACGCGTCCACGGGGTCGAGCTGTAACGCCAGTACCAACCGACCGGGCGCGATCCGGTCGTGGTCCGGATCGCGTCGATGGCCATCTGGATCTGCTCCTGCTCCTGCTCGCGCGTCCAGTTCCACGGCTCGCTCCAGCGGTAGCCGTGGGAGCAGGGCTCGTGCCCGAGCTCGCCGATGGCGGCGCCGACCTCCGGGTTCTTCTCGAGCGCCATGCCGGTGGCGAAGAAGGTCATCTTCACCCCGTACTCGTCGAACATGTTGAGCAGGCGCCACACACCGGCGCGGCTGCCGTACTCGTACACGGCCTCCATCGCGAAGTCGCGGAACTCCTTGGGCAGACTCCAGTTCAGCTCGGCGAGGCCATCCGTCTTGGCGTCGCCGAGGCGCTCGTAGTGCTCCGATCCCTCCTCGTAGTTGATGACGAGGTTGACCGCGACCTTGGCGTTGTCGGGCCACACCACCTTCGGTGGGCGACGGCCATAGCCGATCAGGTCGCGCGGGCGTGCAGCTTCTCCGAAGGCGTCCGTCATGTGTTGCTCCTACGAGCTCAGAGGTCGGAATGGAACGGCGCGATAATAGCCGGACAATTACACGGGCCGCAAGGAACCGGCAGTTTGCCGGAGCCTCGAGGGTGCTCTAGGACTGGTCGCCGTTGCCGTCGACAGACGGCGCACGCGAGCCGTTGGCCACATGCTCGCGCAGGTAGGCGAGGTGCTCCTCCATCGCGCCCACCGCGGCCTCCTCGTCGCGGTCGCGGATCGCGGACACGATGCGCAGGTGATGGATCACGCTCTCGCGGCCGAGCTCCGGCGAGGTGTCGATGTACTTGAGCGGCTGCGTGACGCGGTGCAGCGCTGACACGAGCGCGGCGAGCATGCGGTTGGCGGATGCGTCGGCGAGGGCGTGGTGGAAGGACGCGTCCAGCCCGGGGACCTCCGGGTCGCTGACCTCGATGCTCTTCTGGCGCTCGACGATGTTGGTCAGCCGCTCCAGGTCATCGGCGGTGTGGTTGCGCGCCGCGAGTCGGACCGATGGCACCTCGAGCATGCGCCGGACCTCGGCCACCTCGGCGTAGCTGAGCGTGCCGAGTTGGACGACGTTCGCCACCGACTCGCCGAAGCGCTCCGCCAGGGAGTGGTGATCGATGCCCTCGACGAAGCTGCCGCCGGCGGCTCCCGGCGACGTGGAGATCAGTCCAGCCGTGGCCAGCGCGCGCAGCGCCTCGCGCACCGTGCTGCGGCTGACCGCGAACCCCTTGGCCAGCTCGGTCTCGCTCGGGAGGCGGTCGCCCGCCTGGAAGTCGCCCGCGAGGATCGCGTTGCGAATCTGGAGCTCGACCTGCTCGCGAGGGCGCTGAACGCGGTCGGGCTGGAAGATCATTTCCTTGTCAGTGTCAGCCATCAGCTGCCCAGCGCCGGCGCGGTCGGAGTACCGGATGTCCAATCGCCAACCTCGGCAAGCGTACTACGGGTGGGGGCGTTCTTCTAACGTCTGGCATTAGTCGCGGCCGCCATCGTCCCGCTCACCGAGACCCGATTGCGGCCCTACCGGATCCCACGGCCAGGCCCGTCAATTGTCGGGTATTATCGCCGCCGGAGGGAGAGAGCTTGCCGAGCGCCGACACCAGGGCCGCGGAACGCGCCGCCGCGTACAGCTTCCGCTTCGACACGGACGAGCAGCGCCGGATGGCCGAGGCGATCGACACGCTCTGCGGCCGCCACGCCGCGCCGGACGAGGTCGCTGCTTGGGACGCCGAGGGGCGCTACCCGGACGCGGCCATGAGCGCGCTGGCGGAGGCGGGTTGGGCCGGGCTCGCCGTACCGCAGGCCTTCGGAGGCACCGGTGGGTCGATGGCGGACCTCGTGTGCGTGCACAGGGCCCTGGCACGTCACTCGCTCGCCCTCGCCCAGGCCTACTACTCGCTCTGGGTGCTCGGCGCGGAGGCCGTGCTGCGCCTCGGCGACGAGCGCCAGCGCGACGAGTGGCTGCCGCGGGTCGCGCGCGGCGACGCCCGCATCGCGTTCGCCCTGACCGAGCCCGGCTCCGGCTCGGACGCCGCGGCGCTCCGCACGACCGCGCGCCGGGAGGAGGGGCGCTTCGTCGTCGACGGCCAGAAGGTCTTCATCACCGGGGCGGCGGTGGCCGATGTGATCGTGACGGTCGCGCGCACCAACCCCGGCACGGGGGACCGTCGCGGCGGTCTGTCGCTGCTGCTGGTCGACCCTCGCGCGGCCGGGGTCACGGTCCGCCCGCTGTCCAAGCTCGGGCTCAAGGCGCTCGACCTGTGCGAAGTCTTCCTCGACGGCGTCGAGGTCCCCGAGGAGGACGTGCTCGGTCCGGTCGACGAGGGGTGGGCCGCGCTCAGGCCGGGGCTGGCGGCGGAGCGGTTGTTGCTAGCGGCCATCAGTGTGGGCGCGACGGCCCACGTGCTCGAGCTCTCGCACGCACACGCGCGGACGCGCGAGACCTTCGGGCGTCCGATCGGCGCCAACCAGCTCGTGCTCGACAAGCTCGTGGAGATGCGCCTCGCGCTCGAGGCCGGCGACCTGCTCACGTGGAGGGCCGCCGAGGGGGTCGACGCGGGCCGGCCGGCTGAGATCGACGCCTCGCTCGCGAAGCTGCACGCCACCCGCGCGTACGTGAGCGCGACCCGCGAGGGGACGCAGGTGTTCGGCGGCTATGGCTTCACCGACGAGTACCCGATCGCCCGCCACTACCGCGACGCCAAGTACCTCGAGATCGGTGGCGGCACGAACGAGATCCAGAAGCTGATCGTCGGCCGCGCCATGGGGCTCGGCGGATGAGCGACGGCCGGTTTGCGGGGCTGACGTGCCTGATCACCGGCGCCGGCGGGGACATCGGCGCCGCTACCGCCCAGCGGATGGCGGCAGAGGGCTCGACCCTCGTACTGTTCGATCGCAAGGAGGAGCTGCTCGCCGACACCCGGGCCACCTGCGAGTCGGCCGGCGCGACCGTGCAGGCGTTCGGCGTGAACCAGACCGACCGGGCCAGGGTGGACGAGGCGGTCGGCGTGGCCTGGGAGAGGGCGGGCCGCATCGACGTGGTCTTCGCAAACGCCGGGTACGGCCGGTTCTCCCCGTTCCTGTCGATCACGGAGGACGACTGGCACCGGCACGTGGACGTCAACCTGAGCGGCACCTTTCACGTGTGCCAGTCGGTCGCCAGGCGGATGGCGGAGGACCGCGGCGGCGGGTCGATCGTGGTCAACGAGTCATCAGGCGCCGTGACGCACGCCGACCAGCTGGCCGCCTACTGCTCGACCAAGGCCGGCCTGCGGATGCTCGTGATGGGCATGGCGGCCGAGCTCGGCACGCACCGCATCCGGGTCAACGGCGTCATGCCCGGAGTGATCGAGACCGGCATGACGGCCCCGATGCTCGCCGACGATCGCCACCGCGAGACGATGCTGGCCGAGACTCCGGCCGGGCGGCTCGGCGTCGCGGCGGACGTGGCCGGCCTCGTGTGCTTTCTGAGCTCCGGCGACGCCGGCTACATCACCGGCGAGAGCATCCTGATCGACGGCGGGCAGACGATCCACGGCCACCCGCGCTGGTTCCGGCTCGACTACCGCGACGCCCACGCCGAGCAGTGGGAGATCGCGTGACCGAGCGGCGCTCCGTCGTCGTCGGCGAGCAGGCGGCGCTCGCCGACCTGCGCGACGGGATGACGATCGCCATCGGCGGCTTCATCAACGCCGCCCACCCAATGGCGCTGGTGCGTCAGCTGGTCCGCTTGGGGGTGCGCGATCTCACGATCGTCGGCGCGGCGTCGTCGGGGCTCGAGGTGGACATGCTGATCGCCACCGGGTGCGTGCGCACGCTCGTGTCCCCGTACGTCGGCGCGGAGGGGCTGGCCCCGATCGGCCCGGCGTTCCGCCGCGCGGCGCAGGACGGGGAGCTGGACCTGTTCGAGCTCGACGAGGCCCACTACTACGCCGGCCTGCGCGCCGCCGCCCAGCGGCTCCCGTTCAACCCCTGGCGCGCCGGGGTCGGCACCTCGTACCCCGAGCTGAACCCGCGCTTGCGCACGTTTCGCGACCCCGTCGACGACCAGCTGCTGATCGCGGTCCCGGCGATCGAGATCGACGTTGCCCTCCTGCACGCCGCCGTCAGCGACGCCTACGGCAACGTCCAGCACGAGGGCACCGGCTTCGGCGACCGCGCGATCCACGCCGCCGCGGACCGCACCGTCGTCCAGGTCGAGCAGCTCGTGTCCAACGAGCGCATCCGCCAGAACCCGGCGGCCACGTCGGTGCCCGGCGCTGACGCCGTGGTGCGGGCGCCGTACGGCGCGCACCCGTTCGCGTCGCACGGCTACTACCCGGCCGATCGCGAGCACATCACCGAGTACGTGGGGGCGGCGACCGACTGGCTGAAGACCGGGTCGCGCTCGCGCCTCGACGAGTACCTCGACCGCTACCTGCGCGAGCCGGCCGATCACGTGGACTACCTCGAGCGGGTCGGGATGCGCCAGGTCCTGTCGCTCTCGGAGTACGCGTGAGCCCGGCTGCCACGCCCAAGGAGGTCATGGCGACGGTCATCGCCAACGACCTCGAGGACGGGCAGTGGGTCGAGGTCGGCGCGAACCTGCCGGTCCCGCGAGCCGGCGCGCTGCTGGCCCACCTCACCCACGGACCCAACATGACCGTGATGCTCGCGATGACCAAGGCCTATCTGCGCGACGTGCCGGTGATCGAGGAGTTCGCGTTCATCACCGACGTCGCCGCCACACGTTGGGCCGAGGCGTACTACCCGCACGACCGGCTGCTCTCGGACATGCGCTTCCGCCGGCGCGGCGTGTTCTTCGCCGGCGGCATCCAGCTGGACCGCTTCGGCAACTCGAACCTGATCGGCATCGGCTCGGATCCGACGCACCTGGACTTTCGCGGTCCGGGTGGCATCGGCACCTGCAACGCGACACTCCAGAACGGGCGCTACCACCTGGTCACCACCAGTCACTCGCCGCGCGTGCTCGTGGATCGCTGCGACTACGTCTCGGCCGTCGGCTACGGCGACGGCACGCCGGGCTTTCGCGAGCGCCACGGCCTGCCGCCCCGGGGGCCGGCGTCGATGATCACTCCGCTGTGCGTGTTCGACTTCGACCCCGACACGCATGCGGCGCGGCTGAAGTCGGTCCACCCCGGCGCGACCGTCGACGAGGTGCGCGAGCAGACCGGGTTCGAGGTCGGCACCACGGAGGACGTGCCGGTCACTCAGGGCCCCACCCCCGAGCAGCTGGACCTGCTCCGGACGAGGATCGACGTGACGGGGACGCTGCGATGAGCGCCCGGCACGCACCGGAGCTGCGCACCCTGCCGGCGCTGTTGCGCGGCCACGCCGAGCAGCGGCCGGACGACGCCTTCGTGCTCGACGAGCTCGGCACGCTCACTTGGGCGCAGGCGCTGGACCTGGCGCGCGGCACCAGCGCGGCGTTCGCGGAGCTGGGCGTGTCCCGCGGCGACACGGTCGCGATCATGCTCGACAACCGGCGCGAGCTGCTGGCCAGCTGGTTCGGCCTCGCGTGCCTCGGCGCCGTCGAGGTGCCGGTCAACCCGGCCAGCGTGGGGGAGGGCCTGGCACACATCCTCAACCAGTCCGGCTGTCGCGAGCTGGTCGTGGGCGCCGACCGCCTGCGTCAGGTCGACGCGGTGGCCGAGCGGCTGCCGGTGCTCGAGCGCGTGCTGGTGGTGGGCGAGGGCCGGAGCGAGCGCTTCGAGTCGATTCCGTTCGCGGAGCTCGACGCCGATCCGGCACGCGCGCCCGACGTGTCCGTGCGCTTCTCCGACCCCGCCGCGGTGATGTTCACGTCCGGCTCCAGCGGGCCGGCGAAGGGCGCGGTGCTGAGCCACGGCCAGCACTACACGAACGGGCACCAGCCGACGTCGCTGTTCGAGATCGGGGCGGGCGACACGCTGTACGTGTGCCTGCCGCTGCACCACAACATGGCGCAGGGCTACGGCGTGTGCGTTTCGCTCGTGTCGGGAGCGTCGGTGCGGATCGCGCCCCGCTTCGAGGTCGACGGCTTCTGGGACGACGTGCGCGCCCACGGCGCGACGATCCTCTCCTTCGTCGGAGCGATGCTCGTGCTGCTGGCCAAGCGCGCGCCGGCGGACGACGATGCGAGCAACCCGCTGCGGGTCGGGTTCGGCGTCCCGATCCCGGCTGACCTCCACGAGGCCTTCGAGCGGCGGTTCGACCTGCGCCTAGTGCACTGCTACGGCTCGACCGAGGCGACGATCGTGGCGTGGAACGCGAGCCCCGACCGCAAGGTCGGCGCGGCGGGACGCCCGCTCGCGGACTACGACGTGCGGGTGATGGACGAGGACGACGTGCCGGTCGCGGCGGGCACGCTCGGCGAGATCTGCGTGCGACCGCACGAGCCCAATTCGATGTTCTCCGGCTACTTCCGCGACCCCGAGCGCACGGTCGCCGCCTGGCGGAATCTCTGGTTCCACACCGGCGACCGCGGCTGGCTGGACAGCGACGGGGACCTGTGGTTCTCGGATCGGATGGGGGACGTCGTGCGGCGCCTCGGCGAGTTCGTCAGCTCCTACGAGGTCGAGCAGGTGCTGGTCGCCCACCCGGACGTCCAGCTCGCCGCGGCCTATGGCGTGCCCTCCGAGCTGATCGAGGAGGAGGTCATGGTCGCCGTGGTGGTCCAGCCGGGCGCCGACCTGGACCCGGGTGAGCTGTGCGCCTGGTGCGCGGAGCGCCTGCCACGCCACGCCGTCCCACGTTTCGTCGAACTGCTCAAGGAGCTGCCCATGACGCCTAGCGGGAAGATCGAGAAGTACAAGCTGCGCGAGCGGGGGGTCACAGCGGACACCCATGACGCGCGCGCGACGCGCGAGGCGCTGCGGTGACCGCGTTCAGCACGGCGATCAGCGACGTCGAGGGCGGCCACGTGAACATCCGCGGCTACTCGCACGAGGAGATCATCGGCCGGCTGCCGTATGCGAACGCCGCGTTCCTCACGATCGTCGGTCGGCTGCCGAGCTCGGCGGAGGCGCGCCTCGTGGACGCGATGCTCACGAGCCTGCTCGACCACGGCTTCGTCGCGGCCACCGTCTCGACGGCGCGCTACGCGGCGTCGGGCAACCCCCAGTTCGTGCCGGCCGTGGCCGCCGGGTTGCTCGCGGCGGGGCAGAACACGCTCTCGCCGGAGCACTCCTACGAGCTGATCGGGCACGCCCGCCGGCTGCGCGAGGCGAACGGGTGGGACGACCAGCGCACCGCGCAGGCCCTCGTCGAGGAGGTCCGCGCGGAGGGTCGGCGCTTCCCCGGCTTCGGCCACCCCGTCCACCGCGACGGCGACTTCCGGGCGACGGTGCTGTTCGACCTCGCTGACGAGCTCGGGCTAGCGGGAGACGCCACGACGCTCTACCGCGCCATCCACGCGGAGTTCGTCCGCCAGACCGGCAAGACCTCCATCCCGATCAACATCGACGGCTGCCTCGCGTGCCTCGGCATGGATCTCGGCCTGACCGGGCAGCAGACCGTGGCCATCGCCCTGCTCGCGGTTCTGCCGGGCCTGATGGCGCACGTGATCGAGGAGATCGACCAGGGGGTGCCGCTGCGCTTCATCACCGACGGCGAGTACGTCGGCGAGACATATCGACCGCTGCCCGGCGACGCGGCAGCTCGGAGGTAGGGATGACAGACCGCATCGACTGGGCTCGGGTGGAAAAGGGGCTCGAACGCGAGCGCCACCGCATGATCTGGCGGCCCTACGGCCTGCCGGAGATCGTGGACCCGGAGAAGTCGGCGTTCGTCGACGGCCCGATCCAGCCGCCCTGGGAGATCCCGGACAAGATGATCGTGTCGGTCGCGATCACAGGCGCGTTCTTTACCGCCGCCGCCAACCCGGCGCAGCCCGTCACGCGGCAGCGGATCTACGAGGAGGCACGCGCCTGTGCCGGTGGCGGTGCCAGCACGGTTCACATCCACGTGCGCGACGACCAGGGGTACAACACGCTGTCGCTCGAGCGTTTCGCCGAGGTGATCGAGCCGCTGCGCGACGAGTTCCCGCAGCTGGCGGTGGACGGCTGCCTGGTCGCCGCGCTGGACGGCGAGTGGGACGAGATGAAGCGGGTGCTCGACGCGAAGCTGCTGGACGCGGTGCCGGTCAACACGACCGCCGTGTACACGGGCGACTCGCTGTTCGCCAAGCCGATTCCGGTGATCCTCGAGAAGACGCGGCTGGTCCAGGAGGCCGGGGCGAAGGTCCTGATCGCGGCCTACACCGACGGCGACGTCTCCAACGCCGACCGCTACCTGATCCGCAGCGGGCTCGTGTCGACCCCGTCGTACTGGTGCATCCTGCCGGCCCTGCCGGGCTGCAGCCCGATGGACAACCCGAGCCAGATGATCCACGGGCTGACCCGGATGGCGTCGGCCATCTACGACGTGGATCCCGACGCGACGATCCTCGTGTGCGCCGCCGGACGGGCCTCGATGTACGTCGTGACGGCCGCGGCGGCGCTCGGGCTGCACATCCGGGTCGGCATGGAGGACACCGTGTGGCTGTGGCCGCACCGCAACGAGCGGGTGGAGTCGAACATGCAGTTCCTCGAGATGGCGAAGTCGCTGGCGGGGGTGCTCGGCCGGGACATCGCGAGCCACGAGGACTACCGGCGCATGGTCGGCATGGACGTGCGCGAGCAGGTCACCTCTGGATGAAGGTCGGCGTTCACGTGCCCCAGTGGGGACCCGACGCCACGCGGGCCGGCGTGCTGTCCGTGGCGCGCGCGGCGGACGAGGCCGGGCTGGACTCCATCTGGGTGGCTGACCACGTGGTCTATCCGGTGCGCTCCGAGAGCACCTATCCGTACCGCGACGACGGCAGCCCGTTCGAGGCGGAGGACGGCTTTCTCGACGCGATCGCGACGCTCGGCGCGATCGCCGGTGCGACGGAGCGGGTCTTGCTCGGCACCAGCGTGCTGGCGCTGCCGATGCGCGAGCCGCTGCAGATCGCCAAGGCGATCGCCACCCTCGACGTGCTCTCGAACGGGCGGGTGACGATCGGCGTCGGCGCGGGCTGGTGGGCGGAGGAGTTCCGCGCCCTGGGGGTGCCGTTCGCGAGGCGGGGCCGCCGGCTGGACGAGCAGATCGGGATCCTGCGCGCGCTGTGGCGCGACGGGGTCCTGGAGCACCACGGCGAGTTCTACAACTTCGACGAGGTGGTCTGCGAGCCGCGGCCCGTGCAGCCCGGGGGGCCGCCGATCCTCGTCGGCGGGATGGGCAACGCCGGCTGGACGCGAGCGGGGCGGCTGGGGGACGGCTGGCACGCGCTCGGGTCCCACGACCAGACGCTGCTGGACGGCTTCGCGGAGGTCCAGCGGATCGCGCGCGAGGCCGGCCGCGACGCGGATGCAGTCCAGCTGAGCACGTCGGCGGGGCTGCCCACGGAGCGCGATCACGCGGTCGCGCGCCTGACGCGCCTCCAGAATGCGGGCGTCGACCACGTGGTGCTGAACGTGCCCGGCAACACGGCCGCCGAGATCTGCTCCGGAATCGAGCTGCTGGCCGCCGAGGTGCTGCCGCAGGTGCGGGTGGGTCGATGACCGCGCTCGCCGGAATCGAGGTGCTCGACTTCTCCACGCTGCTGCCGGGGCCGCTGGCCACGCTGCTGCTGGCAGAGGCCGGCGCGGCCGTGACCAAGGTGGAGCGACCCGGTGGCGGCGACGAGATGCGCGGCTACGAGCCGCGACTCGGTACGACGAGCGTGAACTTCGCGCTGCTCAACCGGGGCAAGCGCAGCCTGGAGATCGATCTGAAGGACGAGGGCGCGCTGGCGCGGCTCGAGCCCCTGCTCGCGCGCGCCGACGTGCTGGTCGAGCAGTTCCGTCCCGGTGTGATGGACCGCCTCGGGCTGGGCTACAAGGCGCTCGCCGAGGTCAACCCGCGCCTCGTCTACTGCTCGATCACCGGCTATGGCCAGTCCGGCCCGCGCGCGGGCGTGGCCGCGCACGACCTCAACTACGTCGCCGAAGCGGGCCTGCTCGACCTGGTCGCCGGGCCGGGAGGTGAGCCGGTCCTGCCGCCGGTGCTCGTGGCGGACATCGGCGGCGGCGCCTATCCAGCCGTGATGAACATCCTGCTCGCGCTCACCGAGCGCGAGCGCACCGGTCGCGGCCGTCACCTCGACGTCGCGATGGCCGACAACGTGCTGACCTGGATGTACTGGGCGTTCGGCAACGGCCTCGGCGCCGGGCGCTGGCCGCGGCGCGGGTCTGAGCTGCTGACCGGCGGCTCGCCCCGCTACCGCATCTACCGCACGGCGGATGACCGCCACGTGGCGGCGGCCCCCCTGGAGGACCGCTTCTGGGCCGCGTTCTGCGACGCGGTCGAGCTGCCGCAGGCGCTCCGCGACGACGCGCGCGACCCGGCCGCGACGACCGAGGCGGTCGCCGAGTTGATTGGGGCCCAGCCGGCTGCCCACTGGGAGGACCGCTTCGCCGGTGTGGACGTGTGCTGCTCGATCGTCAGGACCGTGGAGGAGGCCGCGGCCGATCCGGCCTTCGCGGAGCGCGGCCTGTTCGGAGCCGTCACCGGCGACGGAGCCGGCGCCCAGATGGCGGCACTCCCGCTCCCGATCGATCCCGGGCTGCGCGCCGCGGAGCTCGACCCGTTCGCCCCGGAGCTCGGCGAGCACGGACGGGGCGAGGTCCGATGACGGCGAGCGGCGGTCCCCTGGCCGGTGTCCGCGTGGTCGACATCTCCACGTCCTACGCCGGCCCGACGACCACGATGTACCTCGGCGACATGGGCGCCGACGTCGTGAAGGTCGAGCGTCCGGGCACCGGAGACGATGCGCGCACGTGGGGCCCGCCGTTCGTCGAGGGCGAGTCGGCGTGGTTTCTGTCGGCCAACCGCAACAAGCGCAGCGTCTGCATCGACATCGCGACCGACGGCGGCCGCGATCTGCTGATGCGGCTGATCGAGACCGCCGACGTGTTCGTCGAGAACCTCAACCCCGGCAAGCTGCGCCAGCTCGGACTGCACCCCGACGCGGTGCGCGAGCGGTGTCCCGGGCTCGTGTACTGCGCGCTGTCGGGCTTCGGCCTTGACGGTCCCGACCACGACCGGCCCGGCTACGACCTGATGGCGCAGGCCCGTTCCGGGCTGATGAGCGTGACCGGGGCCAAGGGCGGGACGCCGCAGCGCGTGAGCACCGCCCTCTCGGACGTCGTCGCCGGCGTCATCTCGGCGTTCGCGATCAGCTCGGCGCTCGTTCGGCGCGAGCGCACCGGCGAGGGGGAGCTGGTGGACGTCTCCCTGCTCGAGGGCGACCTCGCGCTGATGGCGCCGCGCATCGCGGCGTTCGCCGCCGGCGCCGACGAGCCGCTTCCGAGCGGCGGCACCGACTCGGTGCTGGCGATCTACCAGCCGTTCGAGACGGCCGACGATCCGATCGTGCTGGCCGTGGGCAACGACCGCATGTGGACCCGTTGCTGCGAGGCGCTGGACCTGGACGAGCTCGCGGTCGATCCGGAGCTGGCGACGAACGCCGGGCGGCGCGCGCGCCGCGACGAGGTGATCGCGGCGATCGCGGGGCGGCTGGCGGCGCGACCTGCGCGCGAGTGGCTCGAGCGCTTCGCGGCGCTCGGGGTTCCGTGCGAGCCGGTGCAGCGCCTCTCGGATGTCGTCGCCGACCCTCAGGTCTTGGCGCGTAGATCGATCGGGACCCACGAGCACCCTGCCGCGGGCGAGTACACCGCAGTGCGTGCGCCGTGGCGGCTCGCCTCGGCAGGCCGCGGGCCCCAGGGGCCGCCGCCGCTGCTCGGGGCGCACACCCTCGAGGTGCTGGCAGAGGCGGGGGTTGGGGCCGACGAGCGCGAGGCGCTGCTGGCGGCCGGCGTCGTCTGGGACCGGGCCAAGGCGGTGGTGCGGTGAGCGTGGCCGACTCGCGCCTGCGGCCTGACAGTCGTCTGACCGCGCCCGAGATCGAGGCGCTCGAGGCCGCCGGCGAGTGGCGTGGGCGCAGCTTGCGCTCCTTCCTCTCGGACAGCGTCGAGCGCTACCCGGAGCGGATCGCCGCCCTCGGCTACCGCGACGGTCAGCTCGACGAGGCGAGCGTCCTCACCTACCAGCAGCTCGACACGCTTGTGTCGTCGCTGGCCGGAGGGCTGCGTGGGCTGGGCGTGCGCGCGGGCGACGTGGTCGCGGTGATGCTGCCGAACCGCGTGGAGTTCGGTGCGCTGATCTTCGCGATCAACGAGGCGGGGGCGATCTACACCGGCATCCCGGCCTCGTACGGGCCGCGCGAGGTGCTCCAGATCCTCGGGCAGAGCGGCGCCCGGGTGGCGGTCGTGGAGGAGGCGGGCGCGCTCGGGATCGTCCGTGAGCTGCGCGATCGGCTGCCGGCGCTGGAGACGGTGGTCGTGCTACCGATCGAACCCGGGGCGGAGCCGGCGCCGGAGGCCGGCGAGCTGCTGTACGACTCCCTGCTCGCCTCCGACGACGGCGGGGCACGCGCGGACGACCACGCCTCGGTGTGTCACATCGGCTACACGTCGGGCACCACGGGTGCCCCGAAGGGCGTCATGAACACCGCCCAGACGCTCGAGTCGATCCTGCGCAACTGGGTGGAGCATGTGGGCGGCCCGGCGACGATCGGGGACCCGGTGGTGAACCTGGTGGCCTCCCCGGTCGGCCACCACACCGGGTTCTGCTGGGGCGTGCTGATCAGCGCCCTGCTCGGCGGCACGGCCGTCCATCTGGACCGCTGGCAGCCGGAGGTGGCCGTGCGGGTCATGACCGAGCAACAGGTGACCACGATGTTCTGCGCCCCGACGTTCGTGCAGGACCTCGTGGACGTCGCCGGAGCCGAGCCTGTGGCACAGGGCTCTGTGAAGATGATCCTGGTTGCCGGCGCCCCGATCCCGCGTTCGCTCGCGGACGTGGCCGGGCGGGTGCTCGACTGCGTGATCTGCCCGGCGTGGGGGATGACGGAGTACGCCATCGCCGTGTCGTGGGCGCCCCGCCTGGGGGCTGCCGCCCAGCAGACCGACGGCGCGCCGGTGGCGGGCGCCGAGGTGCGCGTGGTCAGCAGCGACGGCGAGCCGGCGGCGCCCGGGGAGGTGGGCGACCTGCAGATGCGCGGCGCCGGCCTGTTCATCGGCTACCACGACCAGCCCGAGGAGAACGCGCGGGCGTTCGCGGGCGGGTGGTTCTCGACCGGTGACACCGCAACCGTGGACGACGACGGCCTGGTGAGGCTCGTGGGGCGGAGCAAGGACATCGTGATCCGCGGCGGCGAGAACATCCCGGTCGTGGAGGTCGAGAGCCTGCTCTACGACCACCCCAAGGTGCGCGACCTGGCGATCATCGGCGTGCCCGATGAGCGGCTCGGGCAGCGCGCGTGCGCAGTGGTGGTGCCCGTGCCGGACGAGGAGCTCACGCTGGACGAGCTGTGCGGCCACCTGTTGGGACAAGGCTTGTCAAAGCGCTTCCTGCCGGAGCGCCTCGAACTGGTCGGGGCGTTGCCGAAGACGGCGAGCGGAAAGATCAGGAAGCTCGAATTGCGGGAGAGATTCAGATGACGGAGCCGAGCAAGGGCGGCGTTCTGTTGGCGATCATGGAGCCCGATCAGGGCCAGGAGGAGGAGTTCAACGACTGGTACGACCTGGAGCACATCCCGCACATGTCGGGGGTGGAGGGCGTTCTGAACGCGACGCGCTGGATGTGCGTGGAGGGGTGGCCGCGCTACCTGGCCATCTACGACCTCGGGGACATCGAGGTGCTCAAGAGCGACTCCTATCGCGGCGCCACCGGCAGCAACTTCACGCCGTGGACGCGCCGGATCCTCAGCCGCGTGCGGGGGTGGCGCAGGGTTGCGCTCGCTAGCTGCACCGCCGGGACACCGGTCACGGATCTGGAGACCACGGCACTCGACCTGTTGAGAGTGGCCAGCGCCGGGACGGCGACCGCGCTGGCCGACACGCTCGCCGGCGAGCCGCGGGTCACCCAGGCGCGCGCGTTCGAGTCGCGCGACGGCGGGGCGGCGGCCGTGCTGGTTGAGGCGGGGGCGCTGGCCGACCTGCCCCGCGAGCTCCCGGAGGGGGCTCCGCCGCTGATGGGCTGGGCGCGTTACGTGCGCTATCACCGCGGCGAGCCGCTGACCGCGTTCCGGGCGATCGACGCCGGGGAGGCGCATTGACCCCGGTCCTCTACACCGTCCGCAGCCGCTTTACCGATCCCGCGCGCGAGGAGGAGTGGAATGCGTGGTACCTCGGCCACCTCGAGAAGCTGATGGCCGTGCCGGGCTTCCTCGCGGCGCAGCGCTTCAACTCCACGCACACGGTGGACGACAGGCCCTACCTGGCGATGTACCAGGTGGCTTCGCCGGACGTGTTCACCTCGGAGGCGTACCTGAACATCTGGGGGTTCGACGATTGGCGCCCCCTGATCGACAACTGGACGCGCGACATCTACGAGTCGAGCCACGGAGCCGATCTCGAGTTCGCCACCCCGCGCGAAGGCTTCCTGCAGGCGGCCTTCGTCTCCGGTGACGATGACGCCGTGGCAGCCGGGCTGGCCGACCTGTCGGCGCGGCGGCCGGCGCTCCATGCCGCGCTCGTGGCGGGCCTGGACCGTTCGTGCGCGGCGGTGGCCTGGGAGCGGGTGGCCGACCCAGGCGAGGCCGAGGCTCTGCCGGAACCGCCGGCTCTGAGCCTGGCGCAGGCGGTCTACACGCCGATCACGGAGTGCCTCACATGAGCGACGTCGTGGTGATCGGCGGTGGGCTGGCCGGCATGAGCGCGGCCCGGCGGCTGCAGCAGCTCGGGCGCGAGGCGATCGTGCTCGAGAAGGGCGAGTCCGACTACGGGCACAACAACGCCCGTATCTCGGGCGGCCTGATGCACCTGGCCTGGCGCTGCATGGACGAGCCGGTCGAGCAGCTCCGGCAGTACCTGGAGAGCGAGACCGACGGCGAGATCGATCCAGGCGTTGCCGACGCCCTGGCCGCAAACGCGGGACGGGCGATCCGCTGGCTGGCGGACGAGGGCGTGGAGATGCGGCCGAAGGGCGACAAGCCCTACCAGCAGCACGCGCTCTACCCGCACCGCCCCGGCACCGGCTGCCGGATCGCCCCTGAGTTCGGCCCGGATCGGATGATGACGGCGCTCTACGAGAACTTCCGCCGCGATGGCGGGCAGGTGCTGCTGGGGGCTCCCGCGCACAGCATCTCGGCCCACTCGGGGCCGCGCTGGCTGGTTCACCACCGGGTGGGGGACCAGCGCGACACGATCGCCGCGGATGCGGTGGTCGTAGCCGACGGCGGGTTCCAGGGCAACTCGGAGCTGCTCTCGGCCTATGTCGGCCCGAACGCGTCGCTCGGCGTGCTGCGTGCCTGGCCGAGCTCCGTCGGCGACGGGCTGCGCATGCTCCTGGAGCTCGGGGCGGGCGCGTCCGGGCTCGGGCGCGTGTACGGCCACATGGTCTCGCACGACGCGCTCACGAACGACACCCTCTGGCCCTACCCCGCCATGGACAAGCTGTGCCTCACCGGCCTGCTCGTGGACCGGCTGGGCGAGCGCTTCCGCGAGCTGTCCTCCACGGGCGTCGAGCAGGTCACGAGGCTCGCTCGCTCGGAGGACCCCCGCGGGTTCTGCGTCGTCTTCGACGACGCCCTCTGGCAGACGGCGGGCCGGGACAACCCCTACAACACCGCGGTCCCCAACCCCGACCTCGTCGAGCGCGGCGGGCACCTGGTCTCGGCCGACGACATCGCGACCCTGGCCGCGGAGCTCGGCATGGACGCGGGCCGGCTGACGGAGTCGGTCGCGGAGCACAACCGCCAAGGGGGTGCCGCCGCGGCGATCACCACGCCCCCCTACCACGCCGCGCGCGTGGCACCGGGCATCACGTTCACCATGGGCGGAGTGCGCATCGACGGCGACGGGCGCGTGCTGGACGTGGACGGGCGTCCACTCGAGGGGCTATACGCCGCGGGGAGCGCGGCGGGCGGCGTGCACGGGGGCCCGCGCGGCGGCTACGTCGGGGGCCTGGCCGCCGCCCTGGAGCTCGGGCTGATCGCGGCCGAGCATGCCGCCGCCGCATAATGCTGTTATATGTCAGACATAGCCGCGGCCCCTACACCTAGGAAGAAGGTCTACGAGGACATCGCGGGCGCGCTGCGCGGTCAGATCCTGCGCGGGGAGCTCGTGCCGGGCGAGCGGCTCCCGCGCGAGAGCGACATGGCCGAGCACTTCGGCGTGAGCCGCGCGACGGTGCGCGAGGCGCTGCGCATGTGCGCGGGCCAGGATCTGATCCACACCGCCGAGGGCTCGAGCGGAGGCAGCTTCGTGGCGCGTCCCAGCAGCGGACGGATCTCGGACTCGCTTCGATCCGGCCTGGACCTGCTGATGGAGGCGCAGGAGATCTCGCTGGAGGAGCTGCTGGAGATCCGGCTGCTGCTGGAGGTGCCGGCCGCGCGCTTCGCGGCGCTCAGGCGCACCGAGGAGGAGGTCGACCGGCTCGAGGCCTCGAGCCCGATCGAGCTGCTCGAGCTCGCGCCGACCGATCAGTACGCGTACAACGAGGAGTTCCATTCGATCCTGATCGAGGCCTCCGGGAACGTGCTGCTGTCGATCGCGGCGCGGCCGATCTTCGCCGTGCTTCAGCGCAACCTCGGGCGCTCCAACCTCGACCCCTCCTTCCACCGCGCGATCAACGACCACCACCACCGCATCGCCGCCGCGGTGAGTGCCGGCGATCCCGACCGGGCCGAGCGAGAGATGGTCGATCACCTGGCGTTCCTGCAGCCGTTCTACGAACGGGCGTGGCGGGACGTCCTGACGGCGGCCGAGCACGGGTGACGCTGCCGCTCGCAGACGTCCGCGTGCTGGCCGTCGAGCAGTTCGGCGCCGGGCCGTGGGCGACGCTGCAGCTGGCGGACCTGGGCGCGGACGTGATCAAGCTGGAGGACCCGGCCTCCGGCGGCGACGTCGGCCGCTACGTCCCGCCGTTCCAGGAGGGCGAGGACTCGCTCTTCTTCGAGACCTTCAACCGCAACAAGCGCAGCATCTCCCTCGACCTGCGCCACCCTGGAGGGCGCGCCGTTCTCACCGATCTCGTCGCGGCGGTCGACGTGGTGTTCTCGAACCTGCGCGGCGACCAGCCGGAGCGTCTCGGGCTCACGTACGAGCAGCTCAAGGAGTTCAACCCGCGGATCGTCTGTTGCTCGCTGTCCGGCTTTGGCATGACGGGCCCGCGAGCGCGCGAGGGCGGCTACGACTACGTGATGCAGGGAATGGCGGGGTGGATGAGCCTCACCGGCGACCCGAACGGGCCCCCCACGAAGAGCGGCCTGTCGCTCGTGGACCTGTCCGGCGGCTACGTCGCAGCGATCGCGATCATGGCCGGCCTGGTGCAGGCGCGGCGGGACGGGACCGGCTGCGACTGCGACATCTCCCTATTCGAGACCGCGCTCGCCGAGCTCTGCTACGTGGGGACGTGGGCCGCCTCGCGGGACGAGTACGCGCCGCCCCGGCGGGCCAACTCGGCCCACCCGTCGATCGTCCCGTTCCAGAACTTCGCGACCGCCGACGGCTGGGTGGTCGTCGCATGTCCCAAGGAGAAGTTCTGGGTGCGCCTGTGCGAGGTGCTCGAGCTGCCGGACCTGTCGACCGACCCGCGCTTCGCCGACTTCGCCGGCCGCGACGCCAATCGGGAGCAGCTGCTCCCTGTCCTCGACGAGGCGTTCGCGCGGCGCCCGACCGCCGAATGGCTCGAGCTGCTCGCCGAGGCGGGGATCCCCACCGGCCCGGTCAACACCGTGGCCGAGGCGCTGAGGGATCCCCAGGCGCTCGCGCGCGACGCGGTGATCGAGCTCGAGCACCCCCGCCTTGGGACGGTGCGCGAGGTGGCCACCCCGCTGCGGGTGGGCAACGAGCCCAAGCCCGCCGCTCCGGCGCCCTCGCGTGGCGAGCACACCGAGGAGATCCTGCGCGATCTGTGCGGCTACGCGGCCGAGCGCACCGCGGCTCTGAGAGCCGACGGCCTGTTCGGCTGACTAGTCGGCGCGGCTCGGGTCGCCGTCCTTGGCGGTCCAGGTCCCGAGCACCATCAGCGTCTTGGTGCCGGTGACCCGTCCGCTGCGGCGGAGCAGGTCGACCACCCGCTTGAGGTCGTCCACGTCCTTCACGCGAATCCAGACGAGCGCGTCGGGATCGCCCGCGGTCGTGAAGACGGCCTGGACCTCGGGCAGGCCCACGCCCACG
The DNA here is from genome assembly GCA_963716215.1 of uncultured Thermoleophilaceae bacterium. Lineage (GTDB taxonomy): Bacteria > Actinomycetota > Thermoleophilia > Solirubrobacterales > Thermoleophilaceae > JACVRW01. Next base: position 1,910,705 of record OY970298.1, read on the forward strand.
CCCGCGATGTCGTCGACCTTCGTCGTCCCGGCGAACTGCAGCTCGGTGAACGCCTCGAGCGGCCGCCCGAGCTGCGCCCAGTCGACCTCCACGGTGTAGCCGGTGATCACGCCCGTCTGCTCGAGGCGGTCGATCCTGCGCTTGACCGCGGGGGCGGAGAGCGAAACGCGCTCGGCGATGTCCGCGAACGACCGCCGCCCATCCTCGCGCAGCAGCTCCAGGATCTCGTTATCCGTACCGTCGATCACGCAAGAATCGTAAGCGATAAGGCGCTTTGGTGGCCGAGACATGCGTTTTGCCCGGTCGACAGCGACGGTCAATGGCGCTGATCGGCGCCACTACCTAGCATTTCGCCGAGATGTCCGTGCCCAGCGTGAGTGAGGCGAGTACCTCGCAGGAGACCCTCGAGGCGCTTCAGCGGCGTGTGCTGTGGCTCGCGACGAGCATCGTCCACCACGCGAACAAGGTGCGGGAGACGCCCTCCGGGGTGAAGGTCGGCGGCCACCAGGCATCGTCGGCGTCGATCGTGAGCATCATGACCGCGCTCTGGTTCGCCCACCTGCAGGGCCCCGACCGCGTGTCCGTCAAGCCGCACGCCGCCCCAGTGCTGCACGCGATCAACTACCTGCTGGGTGAGCTCGATCCGCACTACCTGACCGAGCTGCGCGCTTTCGGTGGGCTGCAGAGCTATCCCAGCCGCGCGAAGGATCCCGACCGCGTCGACTTCTCCACCGGCTCGGTGGGCATCGGCGCCACGGCGACGCTCTGGAGCAGCATGGCGCACCGCTACGTCGCCGGTCACTTCGACGTGCCGCGGGGCGGCCGGCAGGTCGCGCTGGTGGGCGACGCGGAGCTGGACGAGGGGGCGATCTGGGAGGCGCTGGTGGACCCGATGGTCGCGCGCCTCGGCGAGGTGCTCTGGGTGGTCGACCTCAACCGGCAGTCGCTCGACCGCGTGGTCCCCGACATCGCCGCGGGGCGCATCGGGTCGATGTTCGAGGCGGCCGGCTGGCAGACGATCGTCGTGAAGTACGGTCGCCTGCTGCGGGAGCTGTTCGCACGCCCCGGCGGCGAGGCGCTGCGGCGGCGGATCGACGCGATGCCCAACGAGGAGTACCAGCGCCTCCTGCGCAGCCCGGTGGACCAGCTGCGCGAGCGGCTGCCGGGGGAGGGGCGCGGCCGGCGCGACGTGGAGCGCGTCATCGCGAGCCTCGACGACGCCGAGGTCACGGCCGCGATCCGCGATCTGGGCGGGCACGACCTCGGCGACCTGCTCGACGCGTTCCGCCAGGCGGACGAGGCCACCGACCGCCCGTCCGTGGTGTTCGCCTACACGATCAAGGCCTGGAGCCTGCCGACGGAAGGCCATCCCGCCAACCACTCGGCGCTGCTGTCCGACGAGCAATGGCAGCATCTCGCCGAGGAGCTCGGTACCGACCCCGCCGACCCGTGGGCCACGTTCGCGCCCGGCTCGCCCGAGCACGAGCTGTGCCGGCAGACGGCCGAGCGGTTGCGCCGGGACACGCCGACGGATCGCAGCCCGCCGTCCGTGCCCACCGAGGTCGGGCGCCGGCACATCGGGCTCGCGTCGACTCAGCAGGCGTTCGGCCGGTTCTTCGTCGACCTCGCGCACGCCGCCCCGGACGTTGCCGAGCACGTCGTCTCGGTCAGCCCCGATGTCGCCTCGTCGACGAACCTGGGTGGCTGGATCAACCGCGTGGGCGTGTGGAACATGGGCAACCGCATCGACTGGTTCGCCGACGACACCGACACGCTCGTCCGCTGGCGTGAGTCGGAGCACGGACAGCACCTGGAGCTGGGGATCGCGGAGGGCAACCTGGTCGGCCTGCTCGGCGAGCTCGGTGCCACCTGGTCACGCGACGGGCAGCCGCTGCTGCCGATCGGCACGCTCTACGACCCGTTCGTCAACCGCGCGCTCGAGCCGTGGTCGTTCGGCATCTATGCGGGTGGGCAGTCGATCCTGATCGGGACCCCGTCAGGGGTCACGCTGGCTCCAGAGGGCGGAGCGCACCAGTCGGTGATCACCCCGTCGGTCGGGCTCGAGCAGCCGGGCTGCACCGCGTGGGAGCCGGCGTTCGGGCAGGACTTCGAGTGGGCGCTCCTGCACGCGCTCGGCCGGCTGGGCCGCGAGGGTGGCGAGTCCGCCTACTTTCGCCTGAGCACGCGTCCGGTCGACCAGGACCTTGCCGGCGTGCCGCAGGAGCCGGCCGACCGCGAGCGGCGCCGGTTGGAGGTGCTGGCCGGCGGATATCGCATCCGCGAGGCGCCGGAGTCGCCGCAGGTGACGCTCGTCGGCATGGGCGTGGTCATGCCCGAGATCCTCGAGGCGGCCACCGAGCTCGAGGCGGCGGGGGTGGGGGTGGACGTCGTCTGCCTCACCTCGGCGGACCTCGTGTTCAGGGCGATCCGGGCCCGGCAGGGGCTGGCGGATGGGGACGACGCGGTGCTCGACGCGCTCTTCCCGGAGGCCCGCACCACCCCGATCGTGACGGTCCTCGACGGGCACCCGCACACCCTGTCGTTCCTCTCGGCGGTGGGCGGTGCCCCGATCGCCACGCTGGGGGTCGACGACTTCGGGCAGTCGGGCGACGTGCAGGACCTCTACGCCCGGTTCGGGATCGACGCGGACACGATCGTGGGAGCCGCCGCCGACCTCTGTTAGCCGCCCTCGGCCGCGGCGACAGATCCGCGAGGGCGAGGTGCCCTTCGACGGAGGGACCGCGATCCAGGAGGACCCGCGTGTCGGGGGAACGGTCCGGACGACTACGTCTGCGTCGAGTGCGGGAACGTGCTCGCCGAGGCGATGCACGCGCTGCAGATGACGAAGAAGGTGCGCGTGCGCTGCGGACGCTGCTCCACGGTCAACGTGGCCGTGACAGGCGACGAGGAGCCTCTACGTCTCGGCGAGCCGTTCGGCAACAGCACGGGCCTCGTCGATGTCGGTGTGGGTCGTCAATCGCACGAGGAGGCCATCGGCCGACCAGCAGATGGCCCATCCCTCCCGCTGATGGACTTGACCATCGACGCCGACCGGACGACCCTCTTGCTTGACCACCGCAAGCACGACCCCGTCGTCGAGGACGACGAACTCTTCGACCTCCATGAAGCTCCACCGGGTCGGGTGTCGTGGACTCTTCGGGCATCGTTGCGGGAAGTATCGCGCCTTGTCACGGGGGATCAGCGGGTGGATGCGGATACTGAGCGGCGATGTCGCAGGAGAACGTGGAGAGGATCCAGGCGGGGTTTGCGGCGCACAACAGCGGCGACATCGATGCCTTGGTCGAGGTCTACGCTCCGGACGCGGTGTTCGAGACGCTGCTCCTGGGAACCCATCACGGCAACGAGGCCATCCGCTGGATCTACGAGGAGAACCAAAAGACCCTGTCGGGCTACGACGTCGTTCCCGTGGAGCTGATCGATATCGGGGACAAGGTGGTGGCGGTCGCTCAGGCGGTGGGCGCCGGTCCCGCCAGCGAGATCGCCGTGGACGAGCCGTTCGCCTTCGTGTTCACGTTCAAGGGCGAGCGGGTGGTGCGAGAGCAGGCCTTCCGAAACAAGGAAGAAGCCCTCGAAGCCGTGGGGCTGTCGGAGTAGCCGCAGCGAGGTTTCGCTAGCCCCTGGCGAGGGCGTCCGGCCGCCGTTCCCTGACGGCGGTGGCCAGGCGCTTGAGGGTGTCGTAGATCACCGGCAGCTCCAGGTAGTCGATCAGGATCGCGACCCACGCCAGCCAGCCGGGCAGGGCGGAGGCGGCGCCAGCCCCCGCGAGCTCGGCCGAAACGTACTCGTCGGTGATCCAGAAGATGTGCAGCCACTGCGAGTTCAGGAACACCAGGAACAGCAGCGGCCTCCACGAGAAACCCTCGCGCAGCTCGTTCACGTACACGAGCGAGACCGTGATCAGCGCCGGGATCTCCGCGTAGTCGACCAGGAAGATCGCGAGCTTCACGAAGCCGTGCGGGCTGAAGAAGCTCTCGTCGGCGAGACGCAGGGCGATCGGCTCGGCGCCCAGCCAGTAGAGGTGGACGAGCTGCAGCATGAACAGCAGCGACGCGATCGAGACATTGAGCAGGTAGTGGCGCTCGTACCAGTCCCAGAATCCGTGCCAGAGGCCGCGCCAAGTCACCCCGCGAGGCTACCAATCTAATTAGAACAATTCAAAATAGGCTACCCTAACTCATAGAGAGGTGAGCCTAATTAGGGAACCCTCACAACAGCTTGCTAGCCTGGACCGCATGAGCGCATCGGTGCCCGAGCTCAGCGAGCTGCTGCGCACCCGCGGCATGCGCGTGACGTCCCAGCGGCTGCTGATCGAGCGGGCTCTCCGCGACCACGGTAGTCACCTCACGGCCGAGCAGGTTCACGAGCTCGTGAAGCCCGTGCTGCCGGGCGTCACGCAGCAGACCGTCTACAGCACCCTCGCGCTGCTGGCCGACCTGGGTGTGGCCCGCCGCGTGGCCGCGCCCGGCCCGTCGACCCGCTTCGAGGCTCGGACCGACGAGCATCACCACAGCGTGTGCGAGCGCTGTGGCGCGGTCGAGGATCTGCACGTGCGCGTGCCGGTGAGCCGTGCGATCGGGGCGGCGCGCGACGGCGGCTTCACGCCCGCCAGCGCGACCGTCACGGTGCTCGGACTCTGCGCCAGCTGCTCCGCCGAGGACGCAGAGCGCCCGCAGGCGTGACGAGCGCCCAGGTCGGACTGCTCGTCTCGGTGTTCCTCGCCTCCGCGGTGGAGTTCGTGGAGGCCTTCACGATCGTGCTCGCCATGGGCGTGACGCGCGGTTGGCGCGCGACCCTGTGGGGCACGGCCGCCGGCCTGGCGGTGCTGGTCGTGGTGACCGCCGTGGCGGGGTACGCGCTCGTGGAGTGGCTGCCGGAGTCGGCGCTGCAGCTGGCGGTCGGAACCCTGCTGCTGATCTTCGGCCTGCAATGGCTGCGCAAGGCGATCCTGCGCGCGTCGGGCCTCAAGGCGCTGCACGACGAGGAGGAGGCCTTCCGGGCCGAGCAGGAGGCCGCGCGGCGCGCGGGCGGCGAGACCAAGCTCGGGCTCGACTGGTTCGCCTTCGTCGTCTCCTTCAAGGCGGTGCTGCTCGAGGGGCTGGAGGTGGTGTTCATCGTGATCACCTTCGGCCTGAACGCCGACTCCATCCCGCTCGCGGCGGCCGGCGCGGGGGCCGCCTGCGCGGTGGTGCTCACCTCCGGCGCACTGCTGCACCGCCCGCTCGCGCGCGTCCCGGAGAACACCATCAAGTTCGCCGTCGGTCTGCTGCTGGCCACCTTCGGCACGTTCTGGGCGGTCGAGGGACTCGGGGTCGTCGCCGAGAGCCGCGAGAGCCTCGAGTGGCCCGGGGGCGACCTGGCCATCCTCGGGCTGCTGGTCGCCTGGTCGACCGTCTCGTATGCGTGCGTGACAGCGCTGCGCGGGCGCGTCCCGGAGCCGGCGTGATGCACGCCGTCAGGGGGTTTGGGCGCTTCTGGTACGACTTCGTCGTCGGCGACGACTGGCGTATCGCGGCCGGCGTCGTGGCTGCGCTTGGGCTGGGCGCGCTTGCGGTGGAGGCACGGCTCGCCTCCGAGACCGTGCTGGTACTCGCGATCGCCGCGGCGATCGTGGGCGTTGTTGTGGCGAGCATCCTGGGCACCGCGTCGGAGTAACGGCCGACGGGCCGGGTAGTGGGCTCGCGAACCCGTCGCCAAGGCCAAAGGAGGAACCATGGGGAAGACCGCCCGAGATGTGATGAGCGGCGGGGTGGAGTGCGTGGGTGAGAAGGAGACCGCGCTCGACGCCGCCAAGCGGCTTGCCGAGCTCGACGTGGGATCGATGCCGATCTGTGGAGAGGACAACCGGCTCAAGGGCATGCTCACCGACCGCGACATCGTCGTGAAGGTGCTGGCCCAGGGCAAGGACCCGGCCGATGTTGCCGCGGGCGATCTCGGTGAGGGCAAGCCGGTGACGATCGGCGCCGACGACCCGGTGGACGAGGCGTTGCGCACGATGAAGGATCACAAGGTACGACGGCTGCCCGTCATCGACGGCCACGATCTCGTCGGGGTCGTGAGTACAGCCGACCTGGCGACGTCGATCGACGAGGACAAGGTGGGCGACCTGGTCGAGGCGATCTCGGCCGCGCCCTGAGCACAGGAGGCAGACATGGCCAAAGACCACGGTCCGAGCATCAAGGACGACAAGCAGTACGAGGGGCTGCGCAAGAAGGGGATGAGCAAGTCCCGCGCAGCGGCAATCGCCAACACGCCCGACGCCTCGGAGAAGGGCGGCAAGCGCAGTCACAGCGGCGGCTCCAGCCAGAGCAGCAAGAGCAGCGGCTCCGGCAGTGGAGGCAACCGCGCTCAGAAGCAGAGGGCCGGCCGCAAGGGCGGTAGGAAGTCCAGCTAGGAGCCAGGGCGGCGGGGGCCAGCCCTCGGGCCGCTAGCCCTCGCCGCTTCCTTCCGATTCCTCGGCCTCGGTTTTCCGTTCGCCGCCGATGGCGTCGGTCTGGGAGCCGGCGCCTTTCTGCCCCGCCTCGTCCGGCGGCTCGGGGTTGTCTGCGTTCAGTGCGCCGGTCTCCTGGGTGTCCTCAGTCTCCATGACCTCTCCGATCCTCAGTGCTTGGACGGCTGCTCCGGGTGTTCGCCTGAGTCGTCTCCCTCGTCCTCGATCTCCTTGCGCTGGGACTGCTCGGGGTCACCTGACTTCAGCTTCTCGACGTCCCCTTCCACGTCGTCCTCGCGACCCTCCTTGTACGCATGCAGTGAGGTGTCGGGGAGGGTTTCCTCGTCCGCGTGATCTTGTCGCTCTTCGCTCATAGGGGTACTCCTACCCGGCTGCCTGAGCTGCAACCTGCCTACGCCTCCTCACTAGGGTCCTCGTCGGCCGCCAGCTTCAGCGAGCCGTCGAGGACCTCCTGGAGATGGCGCTGCTGGATCGGCAGCGCCCAATCGGCGAGCTTGCGCAACTCGGCGATGTCGGCCCGCTCGTTGAGCTTGGCGACGATCGCCCAATGGCCGACCTCTCCCGCCTCGGCCATGGTCAGGAACTCGAACCCGTCGAGCGGGTCGTCCTCGCCGCCGAGATAGGCCTGGCGCATCTCGGTCGCCTCCCCCTTGACTTCGCGGGCCTTGTCGAGGATCGCCGTCTTCTTGCCCTTGAACGAGGAGGCCAGGGCGGTGCAACGCTTCTGCGTCTCCTTGGCCTCCTCACGGGCATGGTCGAGCTTCTTCGCCAGCCCGGCGTGCTCGGAGTCGAGCATGCCGCGGACCTGACGGACGGAGTCCTGGGCGGCCATTGCCAGACCCAGGACCTCCGCGAGCTTGCTCTCCAGCTTCGTCAGGGTCGCCATCGGTTAGGAGACCGCGTCCTTGACCTTGTCCACGACACCCTTCGTGTCGTTGGCCACGACGCCGGTGGGCTCGTCGGGCAGTCCGGCGGCCTTACGCAGCTTCTGGGCGATCTCGGCGATCTCCTCCGGCGCGTAGTCAGGGGCGAACACTCCCTCCTGCGCGGGCAGATCGAACGGCGGCACGCCCTCGGGTGCTTCGTCGACGACCTGGAGCTCGTCACCCGTCTCCGGATGGGTGCCGTTGAAAACGGCCGCCAGCTCGTGGTAGTCGCTGGGCGAGAAGCGGTAGAGCTTGGTGTGCTCGCCCTTCTCGATGTGCGGCTGACATTCCGGGATCTTGTCGGTGGGGATGCGCGGCGAGGGGAACAGCTTGCTGAGGTCCGCGCCGGTCAGGTTCTCCACCGCGCGCGCGTACGCGACCTGATGCACGCCGCCACGGACAAGCAGGTATCCGGTCAGCGCCCTGGCCGCCGGGTGGTCCACCATCTCGTAGACCTTCAGCTTGTTGTTGCGGGCCCCGGTCTCGAGGAAGAAGTTGTGGGTCAGGTCTTCGACCAGGTCGCCGGTGGAGGTCACGTAATCGCCGTTCCACGGCTTGCCGTTCGAGTCCTGGACGAGCGTTGCCGCACCGCCGCCGATGAACTGCTGGGGGTTCGGGGCCTCCCCGGGAGCCGGCAGAGCGCCCTTCTCGCCCGCGCCGGTCAACATCGTGTTGATCGTCGCTGAGACGAGCTCGATGTGGCCGAACTCCTCAGCGGCGATGTTGGCGACGAGGTCGAAGAATGGGCGCGCGCCCTGGCGAGCACGGAAGTTGAACGACTGGAACGTGTAGTTCATGAAGGTCGACATCTCGCCGAACTTGCCGCCCAACAGCTCTTGGACCACAGCGGCGCCGGCTGGGTCGGGCGTTGACGGCGGTGGTAGCTCGGTCTGAAGTCGGTCGATGCGAAGGATCATTTGAAAACACCCCTAGATTGGATTGATTCCAGTCCGCATCGCGTGCCCGGGGGAATCGTGCGCAAACCGACGTGGCGGCAGTGGTGCGGAGTTGGTTTCGGGCCGCCCCCGCCGGGGACGAGCGCGCCATGGCAGAACTGACCCCACTTGACGAAAAGTTGGGCGAGGTCCTCGGACTCGCCCAGGCCGCCCAGAAGGCGACGGAGCACGTCACCAAGATGGAAGGAGCCGACGACTTCCGCGAGCAGCTCGATCGGATGAACGACGAGGCCGTGGAGACCGAGCGCCGGACCGACGCGCTGGTCGACTCCCTCGAGGGCCGTAAGACGGCGATCCGCGAGCTTGCGCAGGAGACCAAGAGCGAGGCCGAGGAGATGATGAAGACCTACCTCGAGGACGAGGAGGAGGCGCTGGACGGGTTCGAGTTCCTCACCATGGCCGAGGCGGGCGAGCTCGGGCACTGGGAGATCGTCCAGACGATCGCCAACGCCGTGCGCGATCAGGACGCGGTCGAGCTGGCCAACTGGGCGGTCGACGTGCAGCGTCGCCACTTCGAGGAAGTCCGCGCCAGCAGCCTCAGCCTCGCGGAGGAAGAAGCTCGCGCCACCGCTCGGTCGTAAGCAGACGCGCGTCCATGTTGCGCTCCATCATGCGTAGCGCTGCATCCCGACCACGGAGTAGCCGCGGACGTACACATCGAGCGCGGTGTAGAGCACGCACTGGCCGGTTAACACGACCTCCTCGATGTTCTCGACGTCGAGCAGATGGGCCAGCGCGGGTCCCGCAGCGAAGAATTGGCGGGCATGTCGTCGGCTTTCTTCCTGACGTGCGTGATACTCAAGAGCGTGAGGCGGATCGCGCTGATGCTGTTGCTTGCCGGGGCCGTACTCATGACGGCGCCGTCGCCGGTGCTCGCCGCCGACACCCGCCTCCAGCGCCAGCTCGACGCGCTGGTCGCGGCCGAGGGTGGCCCGCCCGGGGCGATCGTGACGCTGCGACGTGGAGGCCACACCAAGGTCTTCACCGCCGGCGTGGCCGACACGAAGACGCGCAGGCCGCCGCGCGCGAACGACCGCATGCGCATCGCGAGCGTCGCGAAGGCGTTCAGCGGCGCGGTCGCGCTGCGCCTCGTGGCAGACGGCAAGCTCGAGCTGAGCGACACGATCGGCGCACTGCTGCCCGATCTGCCGAACGCGTGGTCCGCGGTGTCGGTGCGCCAACTGCTCAACCACACCAGCGGGCTGCCGGACTACACGCAGTCCGACGGCTTCCGCGCCCAGTTCACCGACGATCCGGGCGGCTTCGTGTCTCCGTCGACGCTCATCGGATGGGTCGAGCGCGATCCGCTCGAGTTCGCGCCCGGCAGCCGCTACGAGTACTCCAACACCGACAACATCGTCGTCGGGCTGATGGCCGAGCGCGTCAGCGGTCGCTCGTACGCGCGGCTGCTGCGTGAGCTCGTGTTCGATCCTTTGAAGCTCAGGCGCACGAGCTTCCCGGTCCGCCCCCCGCTCCCGAGGCCGTTCATCCACGGGTATCTGGTGGACGGGCCCGCGCCCGAGGACGTGAGCACGTTGCTCAGCCCATCGGGCGCCTGGGCGTCCGGCGCGATCGTCTCGACGCCGAACGAGCTCAATACGTTCATCCGCGGGTACCTCGCCGCGCGGCTGTTCCCGGCATCGCTGCAGCGGCGCCAGCTGCGCTTCGTGCCAGGCGGCCAGTCCAGCCCGCCGGGACCGGGTCGGAATGCCGCCGGCCTGGCGATCTTCCGCTACCGGACCGGGTGCGGGACCGTCTACGGGCACACCGGCAACTTCCCCGGCTACGTGCAGTTCGCGGCCGCGACGCGCGACGGCAGCCGGGCGGTCACGACGTCGCTCAACATCCCGGCGCCGACCGGCGGGCTGCTCACTCGTCTGCGGAAGATGCAGGAGACCGCGGTCTGCGAGCTGCTGCGCTGACCACGATCGCGACGACCACGCCGACCAGCACGACGTTCTTTACGCGCACGAGCGCGCGGATCGCGTCCCCGGCGGGGTCGACCCAGCCCGGCGGGTCGGGCAGCGAGATCGCCGGCAGCTCGACGTCCGGTAGTCCGACAACGCGTGGCACCACGTTGAGGACGATCGCGGCGAGGACGACGAGGGCCACCGTGGTGGCCCGGGAAGGTGCATGCTGGGCGCTCATGCTCGAGATCATCTGCCGGGCCGTGTCGCAACGCATCGGGCGCGAGTATGGACTTGCCCTCATACGGGAGGATGGTCCCGCTGTGGGCTCGGGGATACTGGGCGCCCGATGGCATCACGTCGTCTAGCTCTCGCAGCGCTCGCGCTCGCCCTCGGCGCCCCGGGGGTGCCGGCGGCCGGCGCCGCCACGCCGAAGATCACCTTCTACTTCGGCCTGGAGCGGCCCGAGGCCGGGGCGCGGGCGGCGTTCGCTGCGGTAGGCAAGCCCGGGTCGCCCAGCTACCGCTCGTTCCTGACCGCCAGCCAGACCGCGCGGCGCTACGGCGCGAGCCGGTCCACGATCGTGGCCCTCCGCCGCGCGGCCCGCCGCCATGGCCTGACCGCCCGGGCGGACCGCTCGCGCGTCTTCGCGCGCGTGCGCGGGACCGTGCGTCAGTTCGAGCGAGCGCTGAACGTCCGGATTCGCCGCCAGTTCAACAACGACGTGTTCGCCGACGGCTGGTTCCTTGCCGGTGGCAGCACGCCCCGCCTGCCCGGGGACCTGCGGCCGCTGGTGCGCGAAGTGGTCGCCTCGTTCAGCCGCTCGGTGCGGCCACGCGCGGGCCGCCCGGGAGCAGGCGCACGCGCCGCGGCCACCGGTCCCGGCAACGCGGGCACCTGGACGGGCGGATGCGCGGCCGCCCGTGCGACCGGTGCGTACAGCTTCCCGCAGGTGCGCGGCGCCTACGGTCTCGCCGCGGTGGGCCCCGGCACGGGCGCGGCGGTGGCGATCCTCAACGCCGGCGAGGGGGTCCCGACCCAGGACATCGCCGAGGGCGCTCAGTGCTTCGGCCTGCCGAGGCTGCGCACCCGCACGCTGCTGACGGACGGCCAGGCACGTCCGTTCGGCCGCGGCACGTTCGAGCCGCAGGAGGACTTGGCGCTGGTCCGCGGGATGGCACCCGCGCTCGGATCCGTGACCTTCGCGCAGGTCTGGCTCGCATCCGAGCTGTGGTTCCTCGGCGCCGCAGAGGTGCTGGGCACGCGCACGCCGCCCGACGCCTTTTCGATGTCGTACGGCGAATGCGAGCGCCAGATCCGCGGGCCGCGCGCGCCCAGCGCCGCGCGCGCCGGCGCCGAGCTGCTGGACTCGCTGCTGGTCAGGCTCGGCCTGGTTGGCGTCAGCGTCTTCGCGTCGGCGGGTGACTTCGGCTCGACCTGCAACGGGCAGCCGTTTGCGGGCGTCGCCTGGCCCGCTTCGTCTCCCTATCTCACCGCAGTCGGCGGCACGCGGCTGGCGCTGGACGCCGCCAACAGCCGTGTCGACGAGGTCGTTTGGAACGACCTCGCCTGGACCACGGCCGACGCGGGCGGGGGTGTGGGCGGCGGTGGTGTCTCCGCCGTCTCGCGGCGGCCAGGCTTCCAGCGCGGGCTGCCGCTCCCCGGAACGCGCCGTGCGGTCCCCGACGTCTCCGCGCACGCCTCGATGTTCCCGGGCTGGCCGGTGGTGATCGACGAGAACTGGGTCGAGGACGCGGGCACGAGCTCATCGGCCCCGCTCGTGGCGGGCGCGGTCGCGGCCGTCAGCGCGCGGGAGCGGGCGGCGGGGCGGCCACCCTTGGGCCCGGTCAACGGGCTCCTCTATGCGCTGCAGTCCACCACGCCCGGCGTTCTGTTCGACGTCGTCTCGGGCGCCAACGGCTACGACCGCAGAGTGCCGGCGTTCAGCGCGGCGCCGGGCTACGACCTGGCGAGTGGCCTCGGCGTGCCGCGTTTCGACCGGCTGGCCGCCGCGCTCCCCGCCGCTGCCACTACGCCCTAAAAGTTCCCGATTGGAACTATAGGACGAGCGATCAGGAGCTCATCGAGCCCAGGAATGCCCTTCGCTGCGTTGACTAGGCGGCCATCGCTGCGGTAGTGTCAGCCGGGTTAGGTTCATTGTGAAACTTTCAGTGAGGAGCAGAGGGCGATGAAGCTAGGACTACTGACCGGCGTGCTCGGCGACCAACCGCGCGAGCGGGCGTTCGAGATCGCGTCCGAGCTCGGTCTCGACGCGGTCGAGCTGGGCACCGGTGAGTTCTCGTCCGACTGGCATGTCGGCCTGGACTCCGTGGTCGAGGACCAGAAAGCGGTCGACGAGCTACAGCGCGAGCTGGACAAGAACAGCCTCGAGATCAGCGCGCTCTCCTGCCACTCCAACCCGCTGCACCCGAACCCGGCCTACGCCGACCGCGCCGGCGCCGTCTTCCGCAAGACCGTGCTCGCCGCCGAGCGGCTGGGCGTGCGCAACGTGGTCCTGTTCGCCGGCTGCCCCGGGACGCCCGACGGCGGCGAGTACCCGAACTGGATCTCCTGCGGATGGCCCGGCTACTTCTCCGAGCTGCTCGAGTGGCAGTGGGAGGAGAAGATCATCCCCTACTGGATCGAGGGCGCCAACTACGCCGGGGAGCACGGTGTGAGGCTGGCCTTCGAGCCGCACCCGGGCGACTGCGTCTTCAACCCGCCCGGCATGCGCCGCCTGCGCGAAGCATGCGGCGAGAACGTGGGCGTCAACTTCGACCCGAGCCACCTCTGGTGGCAGGGGATGGACCCGCTGGTCGTTGCGGACGAGCTCGGCCGGTCGGGAATGCTCTTCCACGTCCACGCGAAGGACACCTACATCGACAAGGCCCGGGCCGCGCGCGACGGCCTGCTGGCCACGTCCGAGCCCGAGGCCGAGGAGCGCTCGTGGCGGTTCGCGACGCTCGGCTATGGCCACGACGTGGGGTTCTGGCGCCAGCTGGCGTCGGTGCTGCGGACGGTCGGCTACGAGGGCGTCGTGAGCATCGAGCACGAGGACCCGCTCGGGCCGGTCATGGAGGGCCTCGAGCGCACCGTTAAGCTGCTGCGCGAATCGCTCTGGCACGAGCCGAGCGCGGCGCTGAGCTGGCTCACCGATCCGCCCCACCTCACCACAATCGAGAAAAACGCCGCAGCGGAGTAGTCAGATCGCCGCAGCCGCGAGCCCGCGGCGCGGGTTCGCGGCCCTCGTCTCCGGGGCGATCGTGATCTCGCTCGGCGTGGTCGCGAGCAAGCAGGCGTTCGCGGACGGGGCCGACACCGAGAGCGTCCTCACCGTCCGCCTCGTGCTGGCGGCGGCGATCGTCGCGCCGGTCGTGCCCTGGGCGATCCGCTCGAGCGGGCGGTCGGTGGGCTTCGGGGCGGCGGCGTTCGGGCTGGCGGCGGGGGCGACGCTCTGCGTGGCCGCGCGATCCGAGCTCGAGGGGCTGGCGCGCCTCCCGGCCGGGACGCTCGTGCTGCTGCTCGCCACCGTGCCCGTCTGGGTGGCAGCGCTCGGCTGGCTCGGCATCGGCCGAGTGCCGACTCCGCTGGAGCGCGCCGCGGTCGTGGCGCTGCTGGCCGGCGTCGCGATCATGGCGGCTCCGGTCGGTGCGGCCATCGACCCGCTCGGCGTGGTGTTCGGGTTGTTCACCGCGGTGTGCTTCGCAACGTTCCTGGCGATTCTCGAGCGCAACCACAGTCTCTCCGTCGCCGTCGGGTTCCTGCTCGGCGTGGTCGGGGCCGGGCTCTTTGCGCTCGTGATCAACCCCGGGGAGCTGGGCGATCTCGCCGAGAACGACATCAGCCTCCCGATCGCGCTCGCGGTGGGCGTGTCCACCGCCGCGTGGGCCGTGCTGGTCGGCTTCGGCCTGCAGGCCACCGACTCGGTCACCGCTGCGATCGTGGTCTCGGTCGAGCCGGTGTTCGTGGCGGTGCTGGCATTCCTGCTGCTCGACGAGAGCCTGAGCGCGCGCGAGATCGTGGGCGGCCTGGTCGTGCTGGCGGCGCTCGCGACGGTGAGCGTCACCATGCCGCGCGAGGCGTGAGGCGTCAGCGGGCGAGCGCGCCGCCGCGGCGGGCCGTGGGGTCCCAGAAGCCCCACGCTCCGTGCAGGGCGAGGCCCACGGCGCCGGCAAGCCCGGCCTCGGTGCCGAGCTCGGTCAGCATGATCGGCGCGTCGTAGTCGAGCCACAGGCTGAAGCGCTCGGCCACGCGCTTGCGCACCATCTCGACGAGGCGCTCCCCGAGCAGGATCGACTCGCCGTGGAGGATGATCAGCTCGGGGTCGTAGTTGAGGATCAGGTTGCAGATGCCGCTGGCCAGGGCGTCGGCGTGCAGCTCGATCTCGCGCAGCGCGATCTCGTCGCCGGCGTCCGCGGCGGTCACCACGCGCTCCATCGTCAGGTCCGCGTCCTGGTAGAGCGCTTGGTCCGAGCGCGCGATCGAGGCGGTCTTCACCGCGGTGAGCAGGTGGGTGGTCGACGCGACCATCTCCAAGCACCCGCGGCTGTCGCAGTAGCAACGGTCGCCGGTGCCGGTCACGCTCGTGTGGCCGATCTCGCCCGCGAGCGAGTGGGTGCCACGCCAGAGCCCGCCGTTGATGACGATGCCGGCACTGAGCCCGACGCCGGCCTCCAGGCACACGAAGTTGTCCACGCCGCGCCCCTGGCCGAACCACCCCTCGGCGATCGCCTGCACGCGGCACTCGCTGTCGAGGAAGACCGGCACCCCCATCCGGCGCTCCAGCAGCTGCGAGAGCCCGATGTGGCGCCAGCCAGGCATGTGAGGCGTGGTCAGGATGCGCCCCTCCTCGTCCACCAGCCCCGGCACGCTCACCCCGAGCCCGAGCACCGGTCGCCCTGGCTTGTTCATCGCGATCAGGGACTCCAACAGCTCGACCATCCGGTCGATCACGGTTTGGGGGTCTGAGAGTGGGTCGAACGGGACCGTCTCGCGGTGCTCGACCTCGCCGTTGAGGCCGGCGATGCACCCCACCAACCGGCCCACCTTGACCATGCAGGCGACGCCGGCGGCGGCGAGCGGGTTGAACTCCAACAGGCGCGGCCTGCGCCCGCCGTGGCTGCCGGCGCTGCCGAGCTGCGTCTCGAGGACGAGCCCCTCCTCGATCAGACCTCCGACCGCGCGGGTCACCGCCGGCTTGCTGATGCCGGTGCGCTTGGAGAGCGCGATCCGCGACACCGGCGCCCGCATGCGCAGCTCGCGGAGCAGGATGGCGCGGTTGGCGCTGCCGAAGCCGGCCCCCTGTCCGGGCTGGGGTCCGTTGGTCTCGTCGCCGGTCAAGCTGACCGGTCCCCTGGCCCGGGTCTCGGGCAGCTCACCGGACACGCGGGTCCCCGATCGCGGCGGCACGGGACAGAAGGCGGAGTGGGGTGCTCGGTGGGGTGCAACATGTGTCGGCTTCGCCTTCGGCGCTGTCGGCGCGTCGAGCCGCTGCGCGCCCAAATACTCGCAGAGCGGGTGTCCGCAAAGCCTGGAATCTTGATTCCATTAGGGAACTAGCCTAGACCGGGTGCAGGCTTCTCTCAAGGCCTCAGGGCGCTGGAGACCGTTCCTTGACAAGCGAACAGCGTGGACGTTAGGCTCGCGGTGGAACGATCTGTACGTCCCCATCGATGCCTCGTCCGATCACACTCTTCACTGGTCAATGGGCAGATTTGCCCTTGGCCGACCTGGCCGGCAAGGCGGCCGAGTGGGGCTACGACGGTCTGGAGCTGGCCTGCTGGGGGGACCACTTCGACGTTGCGCAGGCGCTCGCGGATCCGGCCTACTGCGATGACAAGCGCGAGCTGCTGCGCGGCCACGGCCTGGACTGCTTCGCGATCAGCACCCACCTGGTGGGCCAGGCGGTGTGCGATCCGATCGACGAGCGCCACCGGGCGATCCTGCCCGAGGACGTGTGGGGCGACGGCGACCCCGAGGGCGTGCGCCGGCGCGCCGCCCAGACGGTGATGGACACCGCCAGGGCCGCCGCCCGCTTCGGCGTGACCCAGGTCAACGGCTTCACCGGGTCGAGCATCTGGCACATGCTCTACTCGTTCCCGCCGAACGACTGGGACGCGATCGAGGCCGGCTACGCGGACTTCGCCGAGCGCTGGAACCCGATCATCGAGGTGTTCGATGCCGAGGGCGTGCGCTTCGGGCTCGAGGTGCACCCGACCGAGATCGCCTACGACTTCGCAACCACTCGCCGCGCGCTGGCCGCGATCGGCAACCGTCCCGGCTTCGGCATCAACTTCGACCCGAGCCACCTCGAGCACCAGTTCCTCGACTCCGCGGCGTTCATCGAGGAGTTCGCGGAGCGGATCTACCACGTGCACGTCAAGGACGCCCGGTGCAGGCTCGACGGCCGCCGCGGGATCCTGGGGTCCCACCTGGACTTCGGCGACTCGGACCGGGGCTGGGACTTCGTCTCGCCGGGGCGCGGCGACGTGGACTTCGAGGCGATCATCAGGGCGCTCAACGGGATCGGCTACCAGGGCCCGCTCTCGGTGGAGTGGGAGGACGCCGGCATGGACCGTGAGGCGGGCGCGCGCGAGGCCGCCGCCTTCGTCCGGACTTCGGACTTCCCCCCGGCCGAGGGCGGCTTCGACGAGGCGTTCCGCAGGGAGAGCTGAGGATGGCCGAGGGGATCGGGGTCAGTGAGACGCGCGGGACAGCCGAGGGCGTGCCCGAGGTGGGCGTGGGGATGCTCGGCTACGAGTTCATGGGCAAAGCCCATTCGAACGCCTACCTGACGCTGCCCTACATGACCTGGCCGCCGCCGATGGTGCCGCGCCTGGTCACGCTGGCGGGGCGCTCGGCGGACAAGGTTGCCGACGCCGCCGCGCGCTACGGGTTCGCGGGCCACACCACGGACTGGCGCGAGGTCGTCGCGGACGAGTCGGTGGACCTGTTCGACAACTGCGGCCCCAACGCCGTTCACGCCGAGGCCAGCATCGCCGCGGCCGAGGCCGGCAAGCACGTGCTGTGCGAGAAGCCGCTCGGACGCGACGCGGAGGAGTCGTTCCAGACCTGGCAGCGCGTGGCCGCGACGGGCGTCAAGCACATGTGCGCGTTCAACTACAGGTTCGTGCCGGCCGTCCGGCTGGCGCGGGCGCTGATCGACTCGGGCGAGCTGGGCGAGCTCACGCACTTCCGCGGCGCCTACCTGCAGGACTGGGGCGCGACCGACGCCGAGATCTGGCGCTTCGACAAGGCCGAGGCGGGCTCGGGCGCGCTGGGGGATCTGGCCGCTCACGTGATCGACCTGGCCCGCTATCTGGTCGGCGAGATCGCCACGGTCTCCGCGCTGGCCGCGACGTTTCAGCCCGGCCGCGGGGTGGACGACGCCGTCGAGGCCGCGGTCTCCTTCGAGGGTGGCGCCGTCGGCACGATCGAGGCCACCCGCTTCGCCACGGGCCGCAAGAACGCCTTCCGCTGGGAGGTCAACGGGACCAAGGGGTCGATCGCTTTCGACCTGGAGCGCCTCAACGAGCTGCAGGTGCACTTCAGCGACTCCGCGCCCGGCGCCAGCGCTCAGGGCTTCCGCACCGTGCTCGTATCCGAGGCCGAGCATCCGTTCTGGGAGTACTGGTGGCCGCCGGGTCACATCATCGGGTGGGAGCACACCTTCATCCACGAGATCCACCACCTGCTCACCGCGATCGCCCAGGACGGGTCGGTGGGGCCGCACGGGGCGACGTTCGAGGACGGCTATCGCGCGGCCGAGATCTGCGACGCGATCCTCGAGAGCGCGGCCAGCGGACAGCGACAGGAGCTGTCCTACCGGGACGCGTAGTGACAATTGAACGCAGCACGCATTCACAAGGGCTCGTAAGGAGGAGAGGGGAAATGCGCATGAGGTACTTCCTGGTCGCGATCGCGCTGGTGGCAGCCATGGCGCTGGCCGCCTGCGGCGACGACGACAGCGACGACGGTGGCGGCGGAGGCGGCGGCGGAGGCGGCGGATCGAGCGCGGCCAACGAGAAGCCGACGACGAAGCCGAAACAGCTGACGGTGCGGATCTGGGCCGGGCCGCTCAAGGACGCCTTCGCCGAAGGGTGCGGGGCGACATTCACGGAGAAGACCGGGATCCCGATCAAGTGGGACACCGCCGACGAGGGCCCGATCCACACCAAGGTCACCTCGGCGATCCGCGCGGGCGAGCGCCCTCCGGTGGACGTGAGCTTCCAGCTTCAAACGCGCGGCTACCTCAGCGGCGTGCAGGACCTGTCGATCCCGATCAGCCCGGACGTGGCGACCAACCTGAACGGGATCACGGCGAGCGTGGCCAAGCCGCCCGAGCTGCCGGACGACGACGGCTGGGCGTATGTGAACATGTACAGCTTCATGATCCCGGTGATCGTGAGAACCGACCGGGTCAAGCCGTCGGAGATCAAGTCCTGGGAGGATCTCTTCGATCCGAGGTTCAAGAACGCGATCGAGTGGGATCAGCAGTACGCCAGCACGGCGTTCTCGATCGCGAAGATGCTGGGCGTCGAGCCCTCGGCGGAGGACGCGTCGACCATGGACCCGGTGTGGGACAAGATCGCCGAGGCCAAGCCCAACATCGCGATCCTCGGGGACGACGCGGCTTCGGTGAAGGCGCTGACCGAGGGACAGGTGGACATCTCGATCCACGGCGTGTTCGACAAGATCGAGGCTGAGGCCGCCGGTGCGCCGGTTGCGAACGTGGTGCCCAAGGAGGGCGCCCTGATCCTGGGTGACTCGGTCTACATCCACAAGAACATCCCGGATGAGTCGGCCTACTACGCGCAGGTGTTCATCAACGAGTGCCTGACCGCCGAGAGCCAGACCGAGATCGCCGACAAGCTCGGCGTGATCCCGGTCAACCCGGACGCCACGCTGCCCGCGTACATGAAGAAGGAGCCGCGGGTGTTCCCGGTGACCGAGGAGCAGATCGAGGCGTCGGCCATCGTCGCGCCGATCCCCGCGATGGCTCGCAACCAGGACAAGTGGCAGGCGTCGTTCGACGAGGCCGTCAAGTAACGATCGATGGAGAAGGCGAAGCTGGGGGTAGAGGCGGAGGGCCGGGGCACCGGCCCTCCGCCTGCGTCCGGCGGCGACATCGCCGTCTGGCGTCAGATCACGAAGACGTACGGGACGGTCGAGGCGGTCTCGGGCGTTGACCTCAGCATCGCCCGGGGTGAGTTCTTCACCCTGCTCGGCCCCTCGGGATCGGGCAAGACCACGCTGCTGCACGTCCTCGCCGGCCTGATCGCGCCCACCTCGGGCACGGTGGTCATCGACGGCAAGGACGCCACCGACGAGCCGCCCTACCGCCGCAACCTCGGCATGGTCTTCCAGTCGCTGGCGCTGTTCCCGCACATGGACGTGTTCTCCAACGTCGCCTTTCCGTTGCGGATGCGCCGCATCGGGCGCGCGGAAATCGCGCGGCGCGTGAAGACCTCCCTCGAGATGGTCAGGCTGGGGGACCTGGAGCGCCGCCACGTGGCCGACCTGAGCGGCGGTCAGCGCCAGCGCATCGCGCTCGCCCGCGCACTTGTGTACGAGCCGCCGCTGCTGCTGCTCGACGAGCCGCTGGGAGCGCTGGACCGGAGGCTGCGCGAGGACATGCAGGTCGAGCTGATGAGGCTGCACCGCGACCTCGACGTGACGATCGTCAACGTCACGCACGACCAGCGCGAGGCCTTGATGCTGAGCGACCGCATCGGGATCATCGAGAGCGGCACCGTGCTGCAGGTCGCCACGCCGGAGCAGCTCTACAGCAAGCCGGCCACGCCGTTCGTGGCGGAGTTCCTCGGCGACCCTGTCCTGATCCGCGGGACGCTCACGCACGACGGCGGCCGTCGCTGGCTCGAGCGCGGCGACCTGCGCGTGGCCGTCGTGGACGGCGGGCAGCGCGGGCCGGGCGTGCTCGTGCTGCGCAGCGAGGCCGTGGCGCTGACCGCGTCCGAGGAGCGGGCGGCCACCTTCGACAACCGCGTGGCCGCGCAGGTCGAGCTGGCCGCGTTCGAAGGAACGGGGATGTACTACGAGGCCGCGCTGGCCGGCCACGGCATCACGGCCAAGGTGCTCGCCCCCGGCGGGACGGAGGGCGGCCCGCTGGCGCCGGGCGACAAGGCCTGGCTGGCCTGGAACGTCGCCGACGCTCCGGTGCTCGCGGATGGCTAGCCAGCCGCACGCGAGCGATCGCTCGGACGTCGCGTTCGGCTGGCGCGTGCTCGACGTGGCCATCGCGGCCAAGGAGCGCCTCGGCTTCGGGCGCGGCCGGTTGGGGTCGGCGCCGTTGCTGCTGCCGGCCGTGCTGCTGGTGTCGGTGCTGGCCGCCGGCATCCTGCTGCTCGCCTGGCGCAGCTTCCACGAGTTCGACCCGTTCCTCTTCAAGCAGGGCGAGCTGTCGACGGTCAACTACCGCGAGCTCGCCGACACGCCGCTGGTCAGGGAGGTGTTCGTCCGCACGGTCATGATGGCGCTGGTCACCACCGTGATCGCTGTCGCGCTGGCGGTGCCCACGGCGTACGTCATGACACGGCTGAGGTCGCGGGCGCTGCGCCTGCTGATCCTCGTCGCGATTTTCATGCCGATCCTCACCGGCGACATCGCTAGGGCCTACGGCTGGCTGGTGCTGCTCGGGCGCGAGGGCTACATCCCGTGGCTCACCGATGCGATCGGGCTGGGACGGCCGGAGCTGCTCGGCACGCTCTGGGCGGTCGGCATCGGCACGGTTCAGATCCTGGTCCCGCTCTCCGTGCTGATCCTGCTGCCCGCGTTCCAGCGGGTGGACGGTCAGCTGGAGCAGGCGGCGGCGACGCTCGGCGCGCGTCCATGGCGGGTGTGGATCTCCGTGATCCTCCCGCTGATCCGGCCCGGGATCGCCGGGGCGGCGGCCGTCTCGATCACGGTGAGCATGACCGAGTTCGCCAACCCCGGGCTGCTCGGGCAGGGCGTGCGCGACTACGTGGCCAACCTGGTCCAGAGCGTCGTGCTGGGGCGCGACAACGTCTACCTGGGCTCGGCCATCGGGCTCACCCTGCTGGTCGTGGTGATGGTGCTGGTGACCCTCATCCTGGTGATCGGCCAGCGCAGCAGGGCGTCGACATGAGGATGGGCCCCGGCATCCGCGCTGTCTCCGCCGCGACCGTCGTGTACCTGATGCTGCCGACCGTCATCATCATCGCCGCGTCGTTCTCGGCGGGCCAGCAGATCGCCTTCCCGCCGAAGGGCTTCACGCTCGACTGGTACGGGGACATGCTGTCCGACGGCGAGGTCTGGCGGACGCTGAAGAACAGCCTCTACGTGGCGCTCGTGTCCGTCGTCCTGAACGTGATCGTGGTGGTGCCCGCGGTCCTCGCCATCCACCGGCGCCACGTCCGCGGCGGCACCTACCTCACGGCC
Organism: uncultured Thermoleophilaceae bacterium; assembly: GCA_963716215.1. Taxonomy (GTDB): domain Bacteria; phylum Actinomycetota; class Thermoleophilia; order Solirubrobacterales; family Thermoleophilaceae; genus JACVRW01. The sequence goes on from OY970298.1 coordinate 1,932,381, forward strand.
TACCTGTCGCTAGGCCTGGCCACGCCTTTCATCGTGTCGGCGATCGGCTTCCTGATCGTGTTCACCCAGCTCGGCGTGCTCAGCCACCTGACCTCGGTGGCCGTGGCGATCGCGATCGTGAACCTGCCGTTCATGCTCTGGGCGGTCGCGTCGAGCGTGCTCGACCTCGGCACCGACCTGGAGAAGGCAGCCGCCACCCTGGGCGCCGAAGAGCTTCAGCAGTTCCTGTTCGTGACTGTCCCCGGTGTCGCGCCCGGCGTGATCACGGGAGGGCTGATGGTGTTCGTGCTCGGGATCACCGAGTTCATCATCAGCGCGATCCTGGTGAACCTCAACAACCTGACCCTCCCGGTGTTCGTCTACTCGGGGATCAGGACCACCGTGTCGCCCTTCCTGGCGTCGGTGGCGGTGCTGTTCATCGTGGTCGCGATCTGCGTTCTGGTTCTTGTCATCCGGTTTGGACGAATCGAGAAGTTCCTCTATCGCCGCTAGGCAGAGGAACCATTGGGAGGAGCATCATGCGTATCGGAGTAATCGAGGCGATCTGGGAGGGCACGCCCTATGAGGGGCGGCGCGGCTTCGAGCTGGCGAAGGAGATCGGGTTCGAGGCCATCGACCTCGTCCGCGATCCGCTCGACCGCTCGGAGGCGGAGCTCTCGAAGGTGAAGGGCGAGCTGGCGGCGGTGAAGCTGCCGCCGGTCTCGGTGGTCTGCGTCGCGCTCGGCATGGCCGACTACAACCCGTCCGTGCAGCGCTTCCACGTGGACCGCGCCAAGCGTCACGTCGACTTCGCCGCCGACGTCGGCGCCGAGAACGTGCTGCTGGTGATCGGCGACTACGTCTGGCGCGGCGAGGTGATCCCGCGCGACGAGCAGTGGGGCTGGGCCGTGAGCAACATGCGCGAGATCGCCACCCACGCGCAGGGGCTCGGCGTGGACATCTCGCTGGAGCTCGAGCCGTTCCAGTACGCGTTCGTCAACTCGATCCCCGAGATGGTGCGCTTCCTCGACGAGGTCGGCGTGGAGGCGATGAAGGCGAACGCGGACCTGGCCCACCTGTGGCCGATGGAGATCGCTCCGGAGGAGCTGAGCCAGCTCAGCGGGCGCATCGCGCACGCTCACATCTCGGACTGCGACGGCACGATCTACCGCAACCTGCCGCCCGGCGACGCCACTGCGCCGCTCGAGGACTACCTGCGCGCGCTGGTGGCGACCGGGTTCGACGGCACGATCGCGGTCGAGCTCGAGCCCCCGCCCGAGGGCCGCGAGGTCGAGGAGTGGGTGCGCGAGGGCTACGAGCGCACGATCGAGCTGATGGACCGGGTGGGCGCCGCTCGCGTGGGCGCGTAGGGCGTCGCGCGGGCGCGCGCGGGACCGAACACGACCTGGACAGGCCGGTCGCAGCCCTCATCGTCTTCTGCATGGTCGATGTGGAGGTTGCGGTGCGCGCTCGCGCCGAGCTGGGCGAGTGTCCGGTGTGGGACGGCGACAGGCTGGTCTGGGTCGACGTGCACGCGGGCCTGGTGCACCGCGGCGACGCCGTGCTCGCTGTCGGCCAGCCCGTCGGGGCGGTGGCGCCGCGGACCGGCGGCGGGCTCGCGCTCGCGCTGCGCGACGGCTTCGCGTTGCTGGATGCCGACGGCGAGTCGCTCGAGCTGGTGGCCGCCGTCGAGTCCGACCGGCCGCACAACCGCATGAACGACGGCCGCTGCGATCCCGCTGGACGCTTCTGGGCTGGCACGATGCGCCAGCCGGCCGGCGGTCGCGAGGGGGCCCTCTATCGGCTAGATGCCGACCTGGAAGCGACGCGCATGATCGAGGGCGTCGGGATCTCGAACGGGCTCGACTGGAGTCCCGACGCCGCGACGATGTACTACGTGGACACGCTCGTGCGGCGCGTGGACGCGTTCGACTTCGACCTCGCCGGTGGCGCGCTCGACAACCGGCGTCCGCTGATCGAGATCGCGCCGCAGGACGGCGCGCCCGACGGCCTGACGGTCGACGCGGAGGGGTGTCTCTGGCTGGCGCTCTGGGGCGGCTCCGCGCTGCGCCGCTACGCGCCGGACGGGACGCTCGAGCGGGAGGTCCGCCTGCCGGTCAGCCGCGTGACCAGCTGCGCGTTCGGCGGCCCGGACCTGCGCGACCTGTACGTGACCAGCGCGCGCCGCGGGCTCAGCTCGCGCCAGCTCCAGGCCGAGCCGCTCGCCGGTTCGGTGTTCCGACTGCGGCCCGGCGTGGCTGGGCGGGCGGCAAACCGACTTGCCGGCTAGTGAGTCGCGCAACTCCCGAGGCTAGGTGGTGTTGGCGCCAGCGTGGGGAGCTTTCGGTCGCATGCCGGTCGTCTGGTCGGGGTCGTCGCGCTCGGCGCGGCCGTGACTCTGCTGGCGGGCTGCCGCCCGCTCCAGTCCCCGGCCAGCGTGGACAAGATCGAGTTCGTCGGCTCGTCGGTCGTCGACGGGTTCAAGTTCGACCACTACCGCAACCGCGCCTACCCGTGCAGCATCAGCGGCTACCAGACCTTCGTCATCGGGACCAAGGTCGGTTCCTCGGACACCGCCACGCGCCCGCTGTGGGTGCGCATGCGGGGCGGGGGAGTGGGCTTCTTCGCCCCCAACGGCCAGCCGATGCCCACGGCGGGCAACAAGTCGGAGGAGTCAGCCGCGACGTCGATTCGGTTCGCCACGAGCGATGGGCTGATGGAGCGCGTGCGCACCGACCCGGCGGACTTTCGCCTGGTGTCGGTGTCGATGTGCAACCACGACATCTACGCCGGCGGCGACCAGCCCGACCCGAACAATCCGAACACAACCCCCGACGGTCGCGGTCGCACCGTCAACGGCGTGTTCGCCACCAAGGCCGCGGTGCAGTTCGCCCGCGCGCGCTACCCCACGAGCAAGACCTTCCTGCACGGCACGAGCGCCGGCTCGGCCGGGGTCTTCGGCGTGGCCTGGGCGCTGCAGCAGCAGGGCATCGCGCCGGCGGGCGCGGTGGCGGACTCCGGCGTCGTCAACTACGCCTGGGAGCAGGCACGGATCGCCCAGCAGGCCTGTCCCGACGGGGCCCGCAGCCAGGAGGCGCTCAACATCATCAGGTCGCGGGTGCACCCCGTGCTCGCGAACCTCGAAAACCAGCCCGACAAGCTGGTCGCTCGCGGCGACCTGACCGTTCCGATCCTGCACACGTGGAGCAGGGCCGATCCGAACGTCTGCGGGGCTGCCCCGATGTCCTGCCCCCTGCGCGACGGCACGACCGTGACGATGGGCGCGGCGGACTGCGTGCACGAGCCGCTGCGCGCGGCGATCGCGGGCCTCGGGCCCGCGAGCAAGTCGCGCAACCTCCGGCTGTGCGTGAGCCCCGCGGGCAGCCCGGGCAGCTGCGCCACCCACGTGGTGACCGCTCGCAACGGGACCAACACCGATCCCGCCGAGGCCGCCGACTACAACGGGACAATCATCAACTGGGTGCATACGCGGCTGGGCGATCCCTAGCCGCGCACCCCGGACATCCGGCCACCGGCTCGACCGGGATCCGGTGCACTTCGAGCGTCCTGATGTCGATCACCAGGGACGCCTGCAGCGTCGCCGGCTCGGCTAGGCCGGTCAGGAAGTGGACCGCGTCGCTCGAGAGGATGCCCCCGATCAGCGCGCAGGCCGGGGCGAACGTGGCCGCCAGGGTGTCCGACGCCTGGCGCCACGCGGCCAGCTCGTCGAACAGGGGATCGCGCCTGCGGGCTGACTCCTCGAGGCAGTGGAGACAGCCGGGCTGACCGGCAGCGAACGTCGGTCCCACTCGGATCAGGGGCGGAAACTGGCTCGCGCCGACGTGCGCGATGGCGGCCTCGCCGCAACACGAGTCGATCCAGCGGCTGAGCCGGTAGGGAGGCCAGTCGGCGGCCTCGATCACGAAGTCGGCGCCGGCGATCACCTCCGCCACCGCGGCGCGGTCCTCCAGGCGCTGTGCGACGGGCTCGAAGGAGATCGCCGAGTTGAACGCCGCGAGCGTGCGGGCGGCGGCCAGCGCCTTCGGCCGCCCCAGGTCCTGCTCGCGGTAGAGCGTCTGGCGGTTGAGGTTGCTCAGCTCCACCACGTCGCCGTCGACCCCGACCAGGTTGCCGACTCCGGCGGCGGCGAGCGCCCAGAGCGCCCATGCGCCGAGGCCGCCCAGGCCGATCACGACCACCCGTGCATCGCGCAGCCGCGCCTGGCACGCGCCGCGCGGCTGGCCGGGTGGCGCGAGCTCGCCGAAGTACTCGAGCTGGCGGTCGTAGCGGTCCTGCTCGGCTGTGCTCAGCCAGTCGCCGTCGGTGGCCGCGTCGTCCAGTAGCCCGAGCTCGGCGAGCTGTTCGATCGTGGCCGTGATCTCCGGGGTCGTCAGCTCCGGGTGCAGGGCCACCAGCTCGGCCGAAGTGCGTGTTCCGTCGAGGCCGTCCAGCAGCGCTCGCTGCCGCGCGGGCAGATCGGGGAGGGCCAGGTCCTCGCCGTGCCCGCCCCGGAGCAGGTAGAGCGTTCCGTCCGGAGCCGGGAACCGCTCGACCGATCGTCTCAGGCGTGGCCTCCCCTCACGGGTGTGGGGCACCCGTGAGGGGAGCCGAGTCCGGGCTAGGCGCCCTTCACGAAGTCCACGGCGGATGTCACGGGACGCTTCACCTTCTCGATCTTCAGCACTGGCTCTCACCTCCTCTCCATGGCAGCGATGGCAGACGGCCGCCGCGCGACCGCCACGATCTTCACGTGTGTGTGCTCGTCCACTGGGCGCTCGGGCGACCCGTCGGCCGTGCTCCCGTAGAGCTCGAGCGGCTCGAGGCCCGCGTCGCGAAGCGCCTGGCCGAGTTCGGATGCGTCGTGGTGGCGCTGGACCTGGTGGCTTTCGGCCAGCAGCGTTCCCTCGCCGGGCTCGCCGCGCCATGCCTGCAGCGTCGTCTCGAATAGGGCGCCCGCCTCCACCGCGCGGGGGCTACCGACCGATACATACGTATCGCCGCCGTGCGCCCATCGGAGGCCGTCGCAGAACACCGCCTGGTAGGTGGCGAGCGTGTTGACGTCGAACACGATCAGCCCGCCGGGTCGCAGGTTGGCCCGCATCCCTCCGAGCGCGTCGCGCAGCTCGGCCGGGTCGAGCAAATAGTTCACGGCGTCGTCGAGGCAGGTGACCAGGTCGGCGCCCTCGCAGAGCAGCGGCAGGCGACGCATGTCCGCCTCCACCACTCGCACGCCGTGACCACGGGCCCGCTGCCGCGCGCGAGCGGTCATCGCGGGGGAGATGTCGCAGGCCGTGACCTCGTAGCCGCGCCGGACCAGCGGCATGAAGCTCTTCCCGGTTCCGCAGCCCACATCGAGCACGCGCGTCCCCTCTAGCCCGTGCTGTTCCGCCAACTCCAGCAGCAGGGACAGCCAGCGCTCGTGGTCGTGGTGCGCTGTGAGGTCGTCGTAGACGGGGGCCAGCGCGTCGTATGCGGCTCGTGCATCCGGTGCCACAGAGGTCTCCATGCCCGGTAAGACCCTCCCGCGGTCAAGACCGTTTCAACGATGAATCGGAGGATCGAGTGCACAATCGCCCTACACTGGACGTAGGCCATGGACGGGAAGAGTGGGACTGGAAAGCCCTCAGTGCGAGCTGCTTGCGGGAAGCACGACGGTTGCTCGCGTCGGAGCAGGACGCCGAGGAGGCGGCCCAGGACGCTCTGCTGCGTGCATGGCGACGGCGCGAGGACCAGCGGGAACCCGGGTCCGAGCGCTGGTGGGTCAGGCAGATCGCGCGCAACGAGGCACTGCGGCGACTCGCACGTGAGACACGCAATCGCGATCTGTACGCAAGGGCATCCGCCGAGCTCTCGGAGCCTGACGCGGCCGACCAAGATCCCTCTGCGGTTGCGGAAATCCTCGATCTCCGCGACGCCATCGCAGAGCTGGCGCCTGGAGATGCGCTGCTACTGCGGTTACGTTATGAGGGGGACCTTACGCAGCCACGTTTGGCCCGCCTGGCTGGGATGCCGGAGGGAACTGTGAAGATTCGGCTCCATCGGATACGTGGCCGCCTACGTGAAAGGCTGACGGAAACGCATGAGTAACACGAAAACGGGTGTGGACCAGCGACTCGTACGGGCCATCGGGCACCCGCTGCGACTGCGACTGCTGACGATCTTCAACGAGCGGGTCGCGAGTCCGAGCGACCTGGCCGCGGAGCTTGGGGAGCCGATCGGCAACGTCAGCTACCACACGCGCATCCTGGCCCGCCTGGGCTGCGTCGAGCTGGTCAAGACCAAGCAGGTCCGAGGGGCGATCGAGCACTACTACCGCGCCGTCGTTCGGCCGGTGTTCAGCGACGAGGACTGGGCCGAACTGCCCCCGTCGATCCGCAAGTCGCTGGCGGGCGCCGTGCTAACGGAGATCGCGGACGACATGGGCGCCGCAGCGAACGAGGGCGGCTTCGACCGCGACGACGTACACCTCAGCCGCACGCCGCTCACGCTGGACCAGCGGGGCTGGGACGAGCTGAACGAGCGCCTCCAGCAGGTGGTGGACGACGCGCTCGAGATCCAGGCCGAGAGCGCCGCGCGCCTCCAGGCCGATGGCGTGCAGGACTCCGAGGCCGCCCTGCTGATGCTGATGCTGTTCGAGCCCCCGAGCGCCCAGGGCAAAACCGACGACCGGCGCGCGAAGCGGGAGGCGGCTTCCAAGGCGTCCTCGAAGAAGAAGAAGAAGGGCTAGCTGAGCTCACGTACTCGCTCGGTTGCTGTAGTCGGCGGCGGTTTCGGCGGCGTCGGTGCCGCCGCGATGCTCAAGCGGGCCGGCTACGACGACGTGACCGTCTTCGAGCGCAGCGAGCGCGTCGGCGGGGTCTGGCACCACAACACCTATCCGGGGGCTGCCTGCGACATCCCGTCGCACCTCTACGAGTTCTCGTTCGAGCCCAACCCGCGCTGGTCGCGCCGGTACGCGCCCCAGGCTGAGATCCAGGCCTACCTCGAGGACGTGGCGCGCCGCTACGGCGTGTTCGACCGCATTCGCACCAATACCGAGGTCAAGCAGGCGCGCTGGGAGGAAGAGCGTGGCATCTGGGTGCTCGAGACCACCACGGGAACGCACACCGCGGACGTGCTGGTCACCGCCTGTGGCCAGCTGTCCGTGCCGAGCGTGCCGGCGATCCCGGGCCTGGACGGCTTCGAGGGCCCGGTGTTCCACACGGCGCGCTGGCGCCACGACGTGGAGCTCGCGGGGAAGCGGGTGGCGGTGGTGGGTACCGGCTGCAGCGCGATCCAGGTCGTGCCGGCGATCCAGCCGGTCGCCGAGCGCGTGGACGTGTACCAGCGCTCGCCGGGCTGGACCTTGCCCAAGATGGACTTCGCCTACAGCGAGCGCACCAAGCGCCTGTTCGAGCGCTTCCCGGTCCTGCAGCGGCTCGACCGCATGGCGATCTTCGGCTTCCAGGAGCTGGGTGCGGCCGGCATGACCAGGTATCAGTGGCTGCTCGCCGCGTTCAAGGCGATCGGTCGACGCCAGATCAACAAGGCGATCGCCGACCCCGAGCTGCGCCGCAAGGTCACGCCGACCGACCGGCTCGGCTGCAAGCGGGTGATGCTCACCGACGACTGGTATCCGACGCTCGCCAAGCCCAACGTCGACGTCGTGGCGGACCGGATTGCCGAGGTCACCCCACGGGGCATCCGCACGCAGGACGGCCGCGAGCGCGAGGCGGACGCCGTGGTGCTGGCGACGGGGTTCAAGACGCACGCGTTCGTCGCGCCGATGGAGATCGCCGGCGCGGGCGGCCGACGGCTGTCGGAGGAGTGGTCAGACGTGGCGCGCGCGTACCTCGGGCTGAGCGTGCCGGGGTTCCCAAACATGTTCCTGCTCTACGGCCCGAACACCAACGGCGGCACCGGATCGGTCATCAACACGATCGAGGCCGGGACCAACCACGTGATCGCCGCGCTCGGCGAGCTCGAGCGAGCCGACGCGCGCCGGATCGAGGTAACCCGGGTCGCGGCGGAGCAGTTCGACCGCGACCTGCGCGTCGCACTCGCCGGCACGGTCTGGCACTCGGGGTGCACGAACTGGTACGTCGACGCCGACGGCAACGACCCCAGCCAGTGGCCGTGGCTGCTGACGAGCTACCGGCGCAGGACCGCGCGTATCGAGCCGGGCACGTACGCGCTCGAGCGCTAGCCGCGCGGGAGTGTGGCCAGCGCGTCCTCGCGCGCCTCTTGCGCGCGCCGGCGAGCGTCACGGGCCCGGGCGAGGTCCGGGTCGGGGGTGTCCCCGCCGGCGAGGTTGATCTCGACCAGCGAGGCAGCGGCCACCGCCGCCGCCTCGGCGATCAGGACACCGGCCAGGGCGTCGCCGCGCACCGCGGCGGGGGTGGCCGCAGTGACCTTCGCGGCCAGCTCGGCTGTCTCTGCCGCCGCCTCGGCCACCGCGAGCGGGGTGCCGCTGGCGGCGGCCAGCGCCTCCCGCAGGCGCGCGCCGCGCTCCGGATCCTCCTTCGGTGAGCGCAGCGCCTCCAGCACCGGCACGTAGGACGACAGGTCCCGGTCGGCAAGCTCCAGCGCCTGCGCGCGCAGCCCGCGCGCCCGCTCCGGAGCATCGGTTGGCACCGCGGCGGGCGGGGTGTCGCGGGCGAGCTCGATGCCGGCGACCATCTCCAGCAGCGCCGCCCCAAGTGCGGCCGCCACCGCCGCCGAGGAGCCGGCGCCCGGGGCGGGGTCGGTGGACGCCACGCGATCGAGCACTCGCGCGAGCGGCTGATCTCCCAGGCCGTTCATCACGGCGATGCTAGAGGTCTCGTGCCTTGCCCGGCGCGCGGAGCCGCGGTAGGGTCGCCTGCACAAATTGGTCCAGATTGGAGTGCGAGATGCTTGCGGCCGTCATGGAGCGCCTGTCTGACGAAGAGGTCGAGCGATTCCACCGTGACGGCTTCCTGATCGTCGAAGAGGGCTTCCTCTCCGAGCGCGCGTTGGAGGTTCTGCGACAGCGCTTCGACCGCCTCTTCGACGGCGACTACGCGACGGGCGTGCAGCCCGACGAAGTGAACTGGAGGCGCGGGCGCGACGCCGAGGACCTGACCCGGCAGATCTGCAACGGCTGGCGCGCCGACGACCTGATCGCGGCCCAGGTCCTGAGTGAGCGCACCGGTCGGATCGCCGCCCAACTGATGGGCTACGGCGGCGCACGCATCCTCCAGGACAACTGCCTCTGGAAGCCTCCGGGCGCGCGGTCGCTCGGGATGCACCAGGACGGGTCGTTCGCGGACTACCTGGTGCCGCCGGAGATGATCACCTGCTGGGTGGCGCTCGACGACACGCGCGCCGAGGGCGGCACGATCGAGTATGCGCGCGGGTCGCACCGCTGGCCCAAGCTGCCGCCCGACCGCGGCAGCTTCCACGCGCCCGAGGACTGGCTGGCCCCGGTGCGCGCGGCCGAGCCCGAGGGCGGAGAGCCCGACTTGGTGCCGGTCGTGGTCAAGGCCGGCGGGTGCTCGTTCCACCACTCGCTCACCTTCCACGGATCGGGCGCCAACGAGGCCGCGCGCGACCGCCGCGCGCTCGTGTCCCACCTGGTGCCCGCTCATACCCGCTTCCATCCGTCCAACGTCGACCAGATCTATTCGCGCTACCGCCGCCGCGGCGACCTGTCGCTCGATGAGTCGTTCTTCCCGGTGCTCTGGGACGAGAGCGGCGCCCGGAGCGCGTGGCTGTCCGAGCTGCCTGACCTCGAGAGCCCCTAGGATCGACCCCGGGTGTCAGAGGCGATCAGCAGCGCCGCGGTCCACGGACCGCGCTGGAGCGCCCGCGCCGACGACTGGGCGGAGCTGTCCACTCCGAGTTCGAGGCCGGCGTGGGAGGCGGTGGCGGCGGCCACGCGGATCGAGCGCGGCACGCGGGTGCTCGACATCGGCTGCGGGAGCGGCGAGTTCTGCCGCCTCGCGGCAGACCGCGGGGCCAGCGTGAGCGGCATCGACGCGGCTGAGGGGATGATCGAGATCGCGCGCAGGCGCACCCCGGACGCGGATCTCCACGTCGGCGCGATGGAGCTGCTGCCCTGGCCCGACGACAGCTTCGATGTGGCGACGGGCTTCAACTCGTTCCAGTTCGCCGGCGACATCGTCGTCGCCCTCGAGGAGGCCAAGCGCGTCACCCGGTCGGGCGGCTTGGTTGCGATCTCCCACTGGGGCCGGCCCGAGGACAACGAGCTGTTCGCCGTGCTCGGCCCGCTGCGCGAGCTGCAGCCGCCGCCCCCGCCGGGTGTCGACCCGCCCGGACCGCCGCGGCTGGGTGAGCCGGGTGCCCTCGAGGACGTGGCCAAGCGGGCGGGGCTGCTGCCGCTCGTGACCGACCAGGTCGACGTGCCGTTGGAGCTACCCGACCAGGAGACGTTCGAGCGCGCGATGCTGGCCCCCGGCGCGGTGCTGCCGGCGATCGAGCACTCCGGGGAGCAACTCGTGCGGGCGACGGTGGTCGAGGCGGCCCGGCCGTTTCAGCGGGAGGACGGCTCCTACCGCTTCGCCAACCGCTACCGCTACCTGATCACTGAGGCGTAGCCGACGCCTGCCCGAGGCGCTCGTAGCGCCCGCCGTGGAACAGCAGCGGCGTGCCCGAACCGGTGCGCGCGTACTCGACCCGCCCCAGGAACAGCGAGTGGTCGCCGCCCCAGTAGGAGCGCTCGACGCGGGCGACGAAGTGCGCGAGCGCCCCGTCGACCAGCGGCGTCTCGCGGACCAGGTCGAACTGCGGGTTGGGGCAGTCGTCGCAGGGGCGCCCGGCGAAGCGGTCGGACAGCTTCGCCTGCGACTCGCACAGCACGCTGACGCCGTAGTGGCTGCCCTCGTGCAGCATCCCGCACATCTTCGTGCCGCGGTCGACCGAGATCAGCACCAGCGGCGGCTCGAGCGACACCGACATGAACGCGTTCGCGGTCATGCCGTGCACCTGCTCGCCCTTCAGCGTCGTGATCACGGTCACCCCGGTCGCGAACATGCCGAGCGTCTTGCGCAGCGCCACCGCGGGATCGTCTCCGCCGACGTCGGGCTGCTCCTGCTCGGCGAACTCGTCGAATGGGCTGGCACCGATCCCGTCGGGCCCGGTCCAGCTGAGCGGGAACTGGAATTCGGTCGGTTCGCTCATGACCGCGGGCGGGTCTTGTCGGGGTCGTAGAAGGGGAAGCGCACGACCTTGGCGGGGATGCGCTTCTGCAGCCCGTCGAGCTTGCCGACCTCGACGTCGGTACCGAGCTCCGAGTACTGGACGGCAATGCGGCAGAGCGCGATGTTCTTGCGCAGGGTGGGGGAGCGCGTGCCGCTGGTGACCACGCCGACGCGACGGCGGCCGTCGTAGACCTCGTCGCCGTGGCCGGCGGTCTCGTTGCCCTCGAGCTCCAGCCCGACCAGCGTGCGCTGGGGGTGGGCGGAGCGCTCGATCAGGGCCTCCTTGCCGACGAAGTCGTCCTCGGTGTCGAGCTTGACGGCGAAGCCGATGCCGGCCTCGAACGGGTCGACCTGGTCGTCGAACTCGTAGCCGGCGAAGATCAGCCCCGCCTCGATGCGGATCATGTCGAGCGCGTCGAGTCCCAGCGGCTTGAGGCCGTGGGGCTGACCGGCCTCCCAGATCGCATCCCAGACGGCCGGGCCGTCGTCGGGATGGCAGAACACCTCGTAGCCGAGCTCGCCCGTGTACCCGGTGCGCGAGACCACGATCGGGACCCCGTCGTAGTCGCCGATTCGCCCGACCAGGAAGCGGAACCACTTCAGCTCCTCGATCGACGGTTGCGTCGGAGGCGTCCAGACGAACTGCTTCATGATCTCGCGGCTTTCGGGACCCTGTACCGCCACGTTGTGGAGCTGGTCGGTCGACGCCTTGACGAACGCCTTCAGGCCCAGACGGTCCGCCAGCTCGCGCAGCCAGACGCCGTCGTACTCGTCGCCGCCCACGAAGCGGAAGTTGTCGTCGCCGAGCCGGAACACGGTGGCGTCGTCGATCATGCCGCCTGTCTCGTTGCAGACCGCCGTGTACACGACCTGCCCGACGGCCAGGCGGCGGATGTCGCGCGTGACGGCGTGCTGCACGAGTGCCTCGGCATCCGGTCCCAAGATCTCCCACTTGCGCAGCGGCGAGAGGTCCATCACGGCCGCCTGCTCGCGGCAGGCCCAGTACTGGTTGATCGCGCCCTCGGTGTCGTAGCACTCGGGCAGCCAGTAGCCGCGGTAGTCGGTGAAGCTCTTCGTGAGCTCGCTGGTGCGCGGGTGGAAGGCGGTCTCCTTGGTCAGCACTGGCTCTGCCTCCGGGGTCACGCGATGGGCGATCGCCGTCGAGAAGCGGTTCTCGGGCGAGTAGACGCGAACGTGGATGTCGGTGATCTCCCAGCCGTTCGCGGGGTCGATGTCGTCGGGGCAGGCAGACGAGGCGCACACGAGGTCGTTCAGCGCGCGCAGCAGCACGTAGTCGCCGGGCCGCGACCACGGCTCGTCGGCGATCAGCACGTTGTCCTGGCTGTAGGTCGTGTTGAAGAAGAAGTTGACGGCCTCCCAGCCCGCGCGTTCGGCGATCCCGAACGGCGTGACCTGCCCGTTGAAGTTCTCGGTGCAGGAGATGTGGCCGGGGTAGCCCATGTCCTCGTAGTACTTCGGCGTACACGCGAGGCCGAAGGTGTCGTGGCGGCCGACCGTGTCGCGCACCACCTGCACCAGCGGGTCCTGATCCACGTCGAAGAACTTCGAGTAGAGGCCCGGCATCGGATACGCGGAGCCCATCAGCGTCCGCGTGGTCACGCCGTCCATGCCGCGCTCCAGCCCGCGCTCCAGCTTGTGGCGGTGGAAGGCGAGGAAGTCCGAGCACTGCTTGCCCTGCACGTCGATGATCTGGATGTACTCGCCCTCGCGCACCTCATAGGCGAGCGCCGACGCCTTGTCGACGCGGAAGTCGAGCCGCGGCTCCGCCAGCGGCGCCAGGCAGCTCCACGTCCACGTCCGGCCGCGGCCTCGCACGCCTGACCTCCACGATCAGCGCCGACGCGGGTGGATCGCCGTCGATCACCCGGCCGCCCGGCGCCGCGGCCACCAGCACGGCGTCGCGCTCCACGTCGAAGGACTGCGACGCGCGCGGCGGGCCGTCGGGGCCGAACAGGCGGATCGCGGCGGCGTCGTGCGGGCGCAGCCCGCGCGCGTGCAGGGCGCCCAGGAACGCATCGTCGGCGCCGCTGTCCAGCAGCCCACGGAGCACCGTCGCCGGCCCGTCGCTGCTCGTGCCGAGGGCGGCGGCGTCGTCTCGGCCATCCGATGCCAGCACCGTCAGCTCGGCTGGCTGGCCGCCGTCGGGGTCGATCACCGTGACCCGGTCGCCGCCCCGCAGCACCACGACCGTGGCGGAGCCGGGCCTGACCCACCACGACTCGAACGAGCGGTCGATCGGCTTCAGTCCGCCGGTGAGCGAGGCCTCGATCGTCATGCCTTCGCCGCGGGCTCCTTCGCCTCGTCCTTGTCCGCCTGGTCGGCAAGCTCCTTGGCCAGCTCGCGCTTGCCGGCGGCGTCGAGCTTCTTGACCTCGTTCTCCACGACGCGGCGGTTGTAGGTCTGGTTCCAGTAGTCGAGCGCCTCGAAGCCGAGCAGCACGGCCTTGCCCACGAACTGGCGCAGCACCTCGTTGGTCGGGCCCATGACCCAGCCGGCCTTGGCATCGCGCACGTAGCGCTCGAGCTCCATGTCGCGCTTGTAGCCGGACCCGCCGCAGGCGTGCAGCATCTTGTCCACGTGGTGGGCGGTGTTCTTGGCCGCCTCGAACTTGATCTGCCAGGCCCAGTGCAGGTAGTCCGCGCGGGCGGTCTCACCGACCTCGAGCACGCGCCGGTTGTCGTCGGTAACGCGGTCCATCGCCTGTGCCACCGACAGCACGAACACCCGACAGGCGTTGGTGTCCATCACGGCCTCGCCGACGTAGTCCTGGATCGTCGGGTAGTCCGCCACGCGCATGCCCACGTCCACGTGGCGCTTGCGCGTTGTGTGGCGCTTGGCGATGTCGATCGCGCCCATCGTGATCCCGTTCCAGACCGCCGACGAGCCGATCAAGAACCACGGATCCACGGCCTCGTCGTTGGAGGTGGCGCCGTCGCCGATCGGCCCGACGATCTGGTCGTCGGGGATCTCCACGTCCTCGACCTGGATCGGCCCGGACTGGTTGCCGCGCAACCCCAGCGCGTCCCACAGCGACGGCTGCGCCTTCACGTGATCGCCGTCGATCACGAACACCGACAGGTCGTCGTAGCCCTTGAAGTCCGGGCTGGTCGTCTGCACGACGTAGAAGTCGGCGAAGCCGCCGGAGGTGGTCCACGAGGCCTTCTTGTTGACCTTGTAGCCCCCGTTGGAGCGCTCGGCCTTCGACGAGAACGGGTACCAGAAGTGCGAGCCCGTCTCGGGGTCCGAGTACGACAGCGTGCCGATCTTGCAGTCGCCCAGCGGCCGGATGTACTTGTCAACCAGCGCCGGGGTGGGACGCAGCATGATCGTGGCCACCGCGCTCATGTGCATCACGTAACACATGGCCGTGGAGGCACAGCCGTAGCGCGCAAGCGTCTCGCACACCATCGTGTACGCCACGTGGTTCTCCCCGAGGCCGCCGTACTCCTCCGGCACCGTCAGGGCGAGGAAGCCGTGCTCGGCAAGGATCTCGAAGTTGCGCCTCGGGTAGAGCAGCTCGTCGTCCGAGCGCTTGGCGTTCGCGCGCAACTCCTGCTCGCAAAGCTCGATCAGCTTGGCGCGAAGCTCCTGCTGGCGCTCGGTGAGGAACCAGTTCGGGTCCCAGTCGTAGCCGAGGCCCCAGAAAGGCTCGTCACCCCACATCTTCTCCGCCATCGTCCCTCCCGGGTCGAGCGTTCTCGTACAAGTTTGTACACGCGACTTGTATCGCGCCGAGCGCCCGGTGTCCACCGTCGCCGGTCACCCGTCAGGCGCCACCCAGACTAGGCAATCTGCCTCGCGACGTACCCGCCGCGCGGCCGCACGGAACCGCATGCGGCCCATGCGACCGAGGTCGGGGCCGAACACCAGCAGGCCGGCGTCGCGCTCGCGCAGCACCTCGAGCAGCGCGGGCACGGCGTGCCTGGTCCGCACGCGCAGCAGCTCGGTCCGAATCCCGAGGGCCGCGGCTCGATCCGCCACGGCGCGCACGTCCTCGTGGGCCTCCTCGTGCGGCAGCGTCGTGCCGGCCGGGCCCACCAGCACCATCGTGCGCACGAACAGCGGTAGCGGGATCAGGTTGACCAGGACGAGTGGCACCCCCGCCTCGATCGCGCTCTCGATCGCCATCCGCTCCGCGCTCGGATGCACTCGCACGGCCATGGTCGCCAGCACCACCGGGCGTACCCGGGTGGGCTCCCGCGGGAGCTCCACCAGGTCATCGCGACGGTCGCGCAGCTTGGGCATCGCTCTGCAAGGAGAGTACGCGCCATTGACGCTGTCCGGAGGTGGTGGTAGAAAAGCGCAGGACTCGACCTGTACCAATTGGTACGAGTGGGGTACTGCAGCCACCAACAAGGGGGGAGATCCATGGCGCACGCCGAGGTTGAGGAGAGGCAACTTCTCAAGGCGATGACGTGGTGGGACGGCTTTGTTGTCGCGCTCGCCAACCCGGGGTTCCTGATCGCTGCGCTGGGCGGCTCGATCGGCGCTCTGGGCACCACGGGGGCGTTCGTCCTGTGGTCGATCTCCATCACCCTCGGCGCGCTGCAGAACAACATCCACGCCGAGCTGGCGGCGATGTTCCCGAACAAGTCCGGCGGGATCGCGCTCTACGCGCACGAGGCGTGGCGCAAGTACCTCACGCTGATCGGCCCGCTGGCCACGTTCGGGTACTGGATCGGCTGGTCGGTCGTGCTCTCGATCAACGGGCTCGTCGCAGGCTCGCTGATCCAGGCCGAGTGGTTCTCCGACTCCACCTGGGCCGAGAGCTGGGGCACCTTCGACATCAACCTCGCAATCGCCATCGGCATCGGCCTGATCGTCCTGGTCTGGGCCTTCAACGTGTACGGCGTTCGACCGGCGGTGTGGTTCGGCTACGTCACCGGCGCGCTGCTGATCATCCCCGCGTTCGTGCTGATGTTCCTGCCCTACGTCACGGGCGAGTGGTCGAGCTCGAACATGCAGTGGGAGATCGGCGCCAACGGCGGGCTGGCGCTCGCGGTCGTCTGGCTCTACTTCATGTGCTGGTCCTCCTACGGGATCGAGGTGGTGGCCACCTTCGCGCCCGAGTACCAGGACACCGAGCAGGACACCGCACGCGCCCTGCGCGCGGCCGCGCTGTTCTCAGCGGTCGTCTACGTGCTGCTGCCGCTCGGCGTGGGCGGGACGCTCGGCACGACCGCGATCGCCGAGGGCTCGCTGACGCTCACCTTCTACGGCGAGGCATTCGACGCGATCGTCGGGTCGGGCCTGGCGAACGTGATGATCTTCTGCGTCGTCGGCGGGCTGGTGCTGTCGATGAACACGGCGACGATGGACGGTTCGCGCGCCTTGTACGGGATCTCGAAGGACGGGATGACGATCAAGGAGCTCGGGGTGCTCAACCGCCACCACGTGCCGGGGCGCGCCATGACGATCGACGCGATCCTGAACATCTTCCTGATCATGGCCTTCGCCGGCGTGCTCGAGATCCTCGCGGTCAGCAACGTTGGCTACGTGTTCGCCACCTGCACGGCGCTGTCGGCGTTCATCCTGCTGCGGCGCGACCGGCCGAACTGGCCGCGGCCGATCAGGCTGCCGGACTTCTGGGTGCCGCTGGCCGGGGTGCTGTTCCTGATCAACTTCGGGTTCCTCATCTTCGGCGGGTTCATCTACTCCGGCGGCTTCCTCGGCATCGACGGCTACGGCTACGGCTGGGACAAGACGCGCACCGGCCTGCTTGTGCTGCTCGCCGCGCTGATCCTGTACATCTGGCGCCACGTGGTCCAGGACAAGATCCCGCTGAGGCTGCGCGAGCAGGTCCCGGCCACGCCGGAGGAGGAGCGGGCCCACGCCGAGCTGAAGGCTGCGCCGAGCGCCGCCCCCGGCGTTTAGTCGGCGCGCAGCTCCCAGCGCGGCAGCGTCTTGACGGCGGCGCGGTAGCGCTTGCGCTGCAGCGGGCGCACGAACACGAACCACAGCACCAGGCCGGCTGGCAACAGGAAGAACACGCCGAAGATGTTGCCGGTGAGCGTGAAGAAGATCGCGAGCAGGGCGACCACGGCGCCGAAGATGATCGGCACCGCCCGAAAGCGCAGGCTGAGACGCCGGATCTCGGCGTACTGGTCGGCCGGGATGCGCCCGGTGTCGTAGCTGCGGCCACAGCTCTCGCACTGCCAGCGCTCGCCGTAGGCGAGGTCGCGCTTCTGGCCGCACTCGCAAGTGACCGTGATCGGAGGGCCCTTGACGACCGCCCCGGGGCGCTCCCAGTCGCGCGGGACGCGCTTGCGCTCCGGATCGCCCTTGCGAGCTCTGCTTCGCTCCCGCCGCCCCATGGTGCCGCGAGTCTACGAGGACGGTAGGTTGTCGGCCGACATGGCGCCCCCGAAGATCCTGCCGCCGTTCACCGAGGACACGGCACGCCAGAAGGTGCAGCTGGCCGAGGACGCGTGGAACACGCGCGACCCCGAGCGGGTGTCGCTCGCCTACACCGAGGACTCGGAGTGGCGCAATCGCGACCGGTTCTTCAAGGGCCGCGCGGCCATCGTGGAGTTCCTGCGGGAGAAGTGGGCGCGCGAGCTCGAGTACCGGCTGAGCAAGGAGCTGTGGGCGTTCACCGGCAACCACATCTCGGTGCGCTTCGAATACGAGAGCCACGACCCGAGCGGCCAGTGGTGGCGCAGCCACGGAAACGAGCACTGGGAGTTCGACGAGGAGACCGGCTTGATGCGCCGCCGCGACGCGAGCATCAACGACTACCGCATCGACGAGGCCGACCGGCGTCTGAGCGCCCCCGGGGCCTGAAGGTTCGGTTAACCCCATTGACCCGGCGCGGCGAGTTGCCGCAGAGTGTCGACCGATGATTCCGCATCACGTCCGCGGTCTTAGGTAGATCAACGGCCGTATGACAATCGAAGGAGCCCCCAAGAGATGACGCGTCGTCTGACCCGCCTTGCCGAAATCTGCTGCAAGCACCGGGGCCGCGTGGTGCTGGCCTGGATCGTGGCCACGGTCGTGATCATCGGCGTCGGCTCCTCGCTCGCGGGCGAGTACGAGGCCGACTACGACACCCCGGGCTCGGAGTCGAAGGCGGCCAGCGACCTCACCGAGCAGCGCTTCGCGGGCTACTCCGGTCAGGAGATCTACGTCGTCTGGAAGGACCCGGCCGGCGCGGAGAGCCCGGCCGCCCGAGCCAAGACCGACGCGTTCTTCGCGCAGGCGGAGAAGGTCGAGCACGTGGGTGAGCACGCCCCGATCCGGGTCTCCGAGGACGGCAAGATCGGATCGACGACGCTCCCGCTGACCGTTCCGGGCTGGGAGGTCAAGAAGGAGGACGGCGAGAAGCTGATCGAGGCTGCCGAGCAGAACAGCGGTGACGGCGTCCAGATCAAGCTCGGCGGGGACCCGATCTACGCCGCCCAGGAGGCGACCAGCCCCGAGGGGCTCGGCTTCCTCGGAGCCGCGATCGTGCTGCTGATCGCTTTCGGCTCGGTTGTGGCGGCCGGCTTGCCGCTGGTGATTGCGCTGGTCGGGCTGGGCATCTCGTCCGGCGGACTGATCGTCCTGCTCGCCAACGTGGTGGACGTCCCCGACTGGACGACCGCCGTCTCGGGCCTGATCGGAATCGGCGTCGGCATTGACTACGCGTTGCTCGTCCTGACCCGGTTCCGCTCGGCGATCAAGGACGGCAAGACCCGCCACGACGCGATCGTCGAGTCCGTCACGACCGCGGGCCGCAGCGTGATCATCGCCGGCGCCACCGTGGTGGTCGCCGTCCTCGGCCTGTGCCTCACCGGTCTTCCCTACATGTACGGGGTCGCCATCTCGGCCTCGATCGCGGTGCTGGTGGTGATGGTGGCCGCCGTCACCCTGCTGCCGGCGCTGCTCGCCTACCTGGGCCACCGGGTCGACCGCCTGCGGATCCCCCTGCTCGGCCGGTCCCTGGACAAGCAGGTCGACAGCAATTCCCCCGCGGCGCGCTGGAGCCACGCGGTCCAGCGGCGTCCGTGGACGGCCGCGATCCTCGCCACGGCGCTGTTGGTCGCGCTCGCGCTGCCCGCGCTCGGCATGCGGCTCGGCTTCCCCGACGCCGGCAACGACCCGCCGGACACGATGACCCGGCAGGCGTACGACCTCAACACCGAGGGCTTCGGCCCCGGCACGAACGGCCCGCTCGTGATCGCGGCCGACCTGCCGAACCCGGACGCCGCGGACACCATCGACTCCTTCGCGGAGGAGCTGCGCGCGGACCCGGCGGTCGCCTTCGTGGCGGACCCGCGCGTGAACGAGGCGGGCGACGCGGCGATACTCACGGTGATCCCGAAGGGGTCGCCACAGGACGAGCAGACGTCGGATCTCGTCAAACGGCTGCGCGACGAAGTCGTGCCGCAGCAGCTCGGCGACTCCGGGATCAGGGCCGAGATCGGCGGTGTGACCGCCGCGCTCGAGGACCAGAGCGACTACATCAAGGGCCGCATGCCGTTGTTCATCGCCGGCGTCGTGGGCCTGTCGTTCCTGCTCCTGCTGGTGGCGTTCCACTCACCACTGATCTCGCTCAAGGCGGCGATCATGAACCTGCTCTCGGTGAGCGCCGCCTACGGCGTAATGACGCTCTTCGCGAAGGGCGGGACCCTCGGGCAGCTGATCGGCATCGACCACGAGGTACCGATCGCGCCCTTCCTGCCGGTGATGATGTTCGCGATCCTGTTCGGCCTGTCGATGGACTACGAGGTCTTCCTGATCTCGCGGATCCGGGAGGAGTACCTCAAGGACGGGGACACACGCAGGGCGGTCGCCGACGGCCTGGCGAAGACGGCCCGCGTGATCACGGCCGCCGCGGCGATCATGGTCGTGGTCTTCCTCGCCTTCCTGGCGGCGCCGGACGTGTTCCTGAAGGTCTTCGGGATCGGACTGGCCGCGGCGATCTTCCTGGACGCCACCGTCGTACGAATGGTGCTCGTGCCTGCCGTGATGCAGCTGCTGGGCTCCCGCAACTGGTGGATCCCGGGCTGGCTGGAACGGATCCTGCCGACGCTCGACGTGGAGCACGTGGCGCGCGGCACGGCGACGGGACAGCCGGGGACGGCGGAAGGGCGGCCTTAGGGGCCGCCCGGCCGCGGGTCCTCGGCCGCCCGCTCGAGATTCAGGTGGGCGAGCGTGGGTAACGTTCCTCCGACATGCGCGCCCCCATCGAGCTGGACCTCCACCTGCCGAACTTCAACTACCCCGGAGTGGGGCCGGAGGCGGTTTTCGACAAGCTCGTCGACATCGCCACGACGGCCGAGCGGGCGGGGTTCACCTCGGTGTCGGTGATGGACCACTACCACCAGATTCCGCCGGTCGGGCCGCCGCGGAACTGGATGTTCGAGGGCAACACGATGCTCGCCGGCATCGCGGCGCGCACGCATTCGATCGCTGTCGGGCTGCTGGTCGGCGGCGTCACGTACCGCAACCCGGCTCAGCACGCCAAGATCACCACGACCCTGGACATCGTCTCCGGCGGTCGCGCGTTCCACGGCATCGGTGCGGGCTGGTTCGAGGCAGAGCACGACGCCTACGGCTACCCGTTCCCTCCGCTGAAGGAGCGCTTCGAGCGCCTGGAGGACCACCTCCGGATCGCCCGTGCGATGTTCACTGAGGAGCAGGCGACGGTCGCGGGCGACCACCACTCGGTCGCCGACGCCTACAACAACCCGAAGCCACTGCGCGGCGACATCCCGATCCTGATCGGGGGGAGCGGGGAGCGGAAGACGCTGCGGATGGTCGCCCAGTACGCGGATGGCTGCAACCTCTTCGGGGATCCCGAGCGGGCCAGGCACCTACTCGGCGTGCTCGAGGGCCACTGCGAGAACGTCGGCCGCGACTCGAGCGAGATCACCAAGACCTCGATGATGACGCTCGCGATCGCGGAGACGGAGGACGGCGCGCGCGCGAAGCTGGACGCGATGCGGGCGGCGGGATTCCCAGAGCAGCGAATCGCCGCGACCACGGCCGGTACGCCGGAGCTGATCCTCGAGCGGGCGCATGCTTACCGCGAGGTGGGCATCGAGGGCCTGACCTTCACGATGCCGGACGTACACGACCTGGAGGCGGTAACGCTGGCCGGCGAGACGCTTGCGCCGTTGTTCAATGCGGCGGCGGCGCCGACCGCCTAGGGGTCGTTACAGTCGCGGAGGCATGGCCAGCTTTGAGACGGTCCGGGTAGCGGCCATACAGGCCACGCCGGTGATCCTCGACGGCGAAGCATCCGTCGAGAAGGCGGTTCGGTTGATCGGTGAGGCGGCGGGGGAGGGCGCGCGGCTGGCGGTGCTGCCCGAGACGTTCGTGCCGGTCTACCCCTCGAACGCTTGGGCGCGCGAGGCGGCGGCGTTCTCCGGTTCCGACGAGCTGTGGGAGCGCCTCTGGCAGAACTCCGTCGACGTTCCGGGACCGCTCGTCGATCGGCTGGTCGAGGCCTGTCGGACCCACGACGTTCATGTCGCGATCGGGGTGAACGAGCGCGAGAGCGAGCGGCCGGGCTCGCTGTACAACACTTTGCTGCTACTCGGGCCCGAGGGCGTGGAGCTGAAGCACCGCAAGCTGGTCCCGACCCATCAGGAGCGGCTGTTTCATGCCTTCGGCGCGGGCGACGACCTTGGCGTCGCGGAAACCCCTCTTGGACGCATCGGCGGGCTCGTCTGCTGGGAGAACCGGATGCCGCTCGCCCGCTGGGCCGTGTACCGGCAGGGACCGCAGATCTGGATCGCACCGACCGCGGACGACAGCGACGGCTGGCTCGCCACGGTGCGCCACATCGCGATCGAGTCGGGCGCGTTCGTCGTCTCCGTGCCGCAGTACATCCCGCGCACCGCGTTCCCCGAGGACTTTCCCGTCGAGCTGCCGGACCAGGCGGTGTTCGGACGCGGGGGCGCGGCCATTGCAGAGCCAACCTCGGGTGAGCTGATCGCCGGCCCGCTCTACGACGAGGAGGGCATGGTGTTCGCGGACTGCGACCTCCGGAAGGGGCTGCACGCCAAGCGCTGGTTCGACGCCGTTGGCCACTACAGCGGCGAGGCCGCGCTCCGAACGGTGGAACGCCCAGCGCCGGCCCCGGCGTCACCGCCGGACGGGGACGCGGACGGTCAGTAGCGCAGGGGGACTATGCTCGTACCAGCACGAAAGTGCACCTCATGCGCAATGACGACGAGATCCGAACTCTGCTGAGCCGCCTGTCGCGGAGCCATCCGTCTGGCGGCACCGTCATCGAACGCGCCGCGATCGTCGCCGAGGGCGCCGATTCGGCCGAGGTGGTGGCCTGGATCCTCGACCACGCCGGCGAGCCTGAAGCGGCGGTGGATGCGGAGTCCAAGCGCGGACTGCATAGCCCGCGCCTCAGCGAGCCGCTCCGGTCCGGGCCGCGTGTGCCCGCTCGCTACGTGCTGCCCGCCGGCGCGCTCACTTGAGCAAGGGACATCGGGCTACGCGGTGCGGACGCCCGCGGCCGCGTGCAGCCCGAGCTCCTCGATCGCCTGCTCGCGAAGCTTGTGCTTCTGGATCTTGCCGGTGACCGTCATCGGGAACTCACTGCAGCTCGCGACGTAGCGGGGAACCTTGTAGCGGGCGATCTTCCCGCGGCAGTAGTCGCGCAGCTCCTCCTCGTCGACGGTGACCCCCTCGCGGGCGATCACCCAGGCCATGACCTCCTCGCCGAGGCGCTCGTCTGGCACGCCGACGACCTGGACGTCGGCGACCGCGGGGTGACCGTACAGAAACTCCTCGATCTCGCGGGGGTAGACGTTCTCACCGCCTCTGATGATCATGTCCTTGATCCGCCCGACGATCCGCACGTACCCGTTCTCGTCCATGGTCGCCAGGTCGCCGGTGTGCATCCAGCCCGCGGAGTCGATCGCCTCCGCGGTGCGCTCGGGCTCGTCCCAGTAGCCCGACATCACCAAGTAGCCGCGTGTGCGGAACTCGCCGGACTCGCCGCGCGCGACGGTCCGCTCGCTGTCGGGGTCGACGATCTTGATCTCGGTGTGAGGCATGGCCTGGCCGACCGTCTCGCAACGGTGCTCGAGGGTGTCGTCGGGACGGACCATCGTCGACGCCGGGGATGTCTCCGTCATGCCGAAGGCGATCGTCATCTCCGCGATGCCCATCTCCGAGCCCACCCGCCGCATGACCTCGATTGGGCACGGCGAGCCGGCCATGATCCCGGTGCGCAGGCTGGACAGGTCGAACTCCGAGAAGCGTGGGTGGTCGAGCTCGGCGATGAACATCGTCGGCACGCCGTAGACGCTCGTGCAGCGCTCGGTGGCCAAGGCGTCGAGCGTCGCCTCGGGATCGAAGGCGGCCTCGGGGTAGACGATGCACGCGCCGGTCAGGGTGCAAGCCAGGTTCCCGATGACCATGCCGAAGCAGTGGTAGAGCGGCACCGGGATGCAAACTCGATCTGCCTCCGTGTAGCCGAGCGTGCTGCTCAGCAGCAGCGCGTTGTTGAGGATGTTGTGGTGGCTGAGCGTGGCGCCCTTGGGGCGGCCCGTGGTGCCGCTGGTGTACTGGATGTTGATCGGGTCGTCGAAGTCCAGCTCCTCCATCCGCGCGCGGAGCGCGGTCGCGTCCGGCCCGCCGTCGCCCGCGGCGAGCGCGTCCCACTCGGGCGAGTCGAAGAAGACGACCTGTTCGAGCGCGGGGAGCCCGTCGCGCACCTCCTCGACGATCGCCCTGTAGTCGGCTCCCTTGAACTCAGGCGCGGCCACCAACACCCGGCAGCCGGCCTGGCGCAGCGCGTACTCCAGCTCGGAGGTCCGGTAGGCGGGGTTGATGTTCACGAGGATCACCCCGAGCTTCGCCGTCGCGTACTGGGTCAGCGCCCATTCGCAGCGGTTCGGACTCCACACGCCCAGCCGGTCGCCCTTCTCGAGGCCGAACGCCAGCAACCCCCGCGCGAGTCGATCCACGGCAGAGTTGAACTCGGCCCACGTGAATCGCACCCGCTGGTGGCAGGACACGAGCGCGTCGGACTCCGGGAACCGCTCGGCGGTGCGCTCGAGGTTCGCTCCGATCGTCTCCCCGAGCAGGGGGACCGCGCTGGCGCCGTGGGCGTAGGACCCTGCCTGGCTTGTGCCGTTTGGCATCAAGCCGATGCTATCCGGAGCGGCTTGCCCCTGCCGGCCATGCGATCCTCCCGCAATGGACGACGCCGTCTCGCGCTACTGCACCGCCTCCGAGGCCGGCGACATCGACGCGTTGATGGGGACGCTGGCGCCGGAGGTGGAGATCGTCTCGCCGATCTCCGGACGGATGGTGTTTCGGGGACAGCAAGGACGTCCGGGTCGTGCTGGCCGGCGTCTACTCCACGCTGAACGGTCTGCGCTGGACGGAGTCCGTGGGGATCGGCGACGTCCGGGTGGTGCTCGGGGAGGCTCGCACTGACGCTCTTCGCCGCCCTCCTGGGTCCGAAGGTCGCCCGTCATCCCGGCGCGGTGCGCCGCGCGCTGGCCGGCTGATCGCCGGCAGGGGCCAGTCGCCACCACAGCTCGGCGATTGCCAGGCCGAGCACGATGCCCAGCGCGCTCCAGCCGGCGCGCTGCAGCGCTACCGCGACCCCTTGGTAGTCGACCGCGCTGATCGTTAGCAGCGCCGTGGGCGTGAGGAGGACGACGAGCCAGAAGTAGCCGCGCGCATAGAGCGCGAACAGCCCGAACGCGGCGATGCCCTGACCGGCGACCATGACCCATTCCGCGCCGGTCGTGATCGCGATCAGGGCGATCAGTGCGGTCCCGACGAGCGTGCCGGCCCCGCGCTGCACCGCGCGCACGTCGCTCGCGTGCTCGTCGGGCTGCAGCACAGCCAACACCGTGAGCGCGACCCAGTAGCCATGCTCCAGGTCGAACAGCCCGGCGAGCAGGATCATCGCGGCGACGATCGACGCCAGCCGGACCGCATGTGCGCGCAGGAGCGCGTCCGCGGCGATCGCGCGGCGAAGCTGGTGGAGACCGCCCGCGAGCACTTTTCGCAGCGGCGCCGTCCCCCGTTGCGGCGGCCCGCCGGTGTGGGCGTAGGCCGCGCCCATGAGCACGACCCCGGCGAGCGATCCAAGCCCGAACCACAGCACGCGCTCCCCGACGTCGAGCGAGCCGGCGGGGATGCCGTTGGTGATCACGAAGATCGCGCCGATCACGAAGCCGGTCAGGCCCCCGTTGGGGCCGAACGTGCGCAGGAACGCGGCCAGCCCGACCACCGCAAACGCAGCGCCGACCGACCCCGCCACGCTCCCCTGGACCGCCGTGGCGACCGCGACCGAGACGCAGCAGGCCAGCGCGGCGCCGGTGCCCCAGCCCACGCGCTCGCGCAGAGCGCCCCGAGGGACCGCGAGCGCAGCGTTCAAGCCCCCGAAGCATGCGGTCACGCCGATCTCCGGCTCGCCGGTCGCCACGCCCAGCGCCAGCGGCGTACAGGTCGCTGCCGCGCCCGCGAGACCGGCCCGCAGGTCGATCCCGCGCCGCTCGACGCGGAACGCCTCCGTCCAGACCCCTCGCGGCCACGCGCTCGGCACCCCCGCACTATCCCCCCGCGCCGAGCCCGTTGCCAAGCCGACACTGATCGACTAACGACGACATACTGCGCTGGCGATGACTGAGAACAACCTCGAAATCATCCGCCGCGGCTACGCGGCGCTGGCCGAGCAGGGGGTGGAGGGGGTGATCGCGTTCACCCACCCCGAGTTCGAGACCACGACCCCGTCCTCGCTTGCCTCCGAGCCGGATACGTACCGGGGCCACGAGGGGGTCCGCCGGTATTGGGGTTCGTTCGGCGATGCCATGGACGAGCTCTACTTCGAGGGTCTGGAGTTCATGGCGGTCGGTGAGAAAGTGGTCGTGGAGACGAAGCTCCACGCACGCGGGCGGACGACCGGCATCGAGACCGCGCAGCGCGCCTTTCTGGTTTGGACCCTCCGCGACGGCCTGGTGACGAGACTGGACACGTTCCCCGAGCGGGAACAGGCGCTCGAAGCCGCGGGGCTTCCCCGCTAGGAGGCGCTGGCCCCGGCGAGCGTGGTCATGAGGCCGACCGCCTCGGACCGCGCGATGTCGCCGCTGCCCACGAGCGACTGCCAGGTGGCGAACTCGACCGCGTGTCGGATCGAGGCGTCGAGGATGCGCTTGCGGCGCCCGCGGAGGCCCCAGCCGGCCGACAGGGCGGCGGCGCAGCGGTCGACGTAGTCGGAGAACGGCTGGATGGCAGCCTCGATCGCCTCGACCAGCTCGCGGTCGCGCAGGATTCGTGTCCACATCTCGCCGGTCTCGTCATACCACCCGTAGAGCTCGTCGAGGCCCGTGGCCAGGCGTTCGCGCGGGTCCTCGATCTGGCTCCAGGCATCGGGGTCCGGCCACGGGTGGAGGGCGGCGAAGTGCCCCGAGCACGAGGCGAACAGGTCGGCGTCGGTGGGGAAGTGGCTATAGACGGTGTGGCGCTGGACGCCAGCCCGTTCGGCTACGGCTGTGACCGTGGTGCGGGCGGGGCCAACGGTCCCGTGCAGGTCCATCGCGGCCAGGGTGATCCGCTGGTGTGTCTCCGCCATCGCATCGGCGCGTTGCTTGAGCTGGTACTTGCGGGCCATGTCTATTTCAGGATACACGAATGTGCAGCGAACCCTTGACATCGATGAACAGTGGCTGTACCGTCGCATTTCACAACACACCGCTGTTCTCTCAAAGGAGGCTCGCCAAATGCTCACCGTCAACACCAACACGCTGAATCTGATCGAGACCTGGCTCGACAGCGATCCCGAGCGCGCTCGCGTGAACGTCAACTTCCCGCTGAACAGGGCGGCCGGCACAGAGGGTGGAGCCGTCGTCTACTTCGAGCTCGAGCCGGGCAAGGGCGTGGGCCGTCACACCGACAGCCCCGAGGAGATCCTCTACATCGTTGCCGGCACCGCCGAGGCCGAGGTCGGCGACGAGGTTGGCGTGGTGACCGCCGGCGAGCTCGCGGTCATCCCGGCGATGGCACCGCACGCCGTGAGGAACATCGGCGACGACACCCTGAAGGTCGTCGGCTTCTTCTGCGAGGCCGACGTGACGTCGACGTTCGACGAGCCGATCCAGCCGATCGGCCAGTCGGTCCTGACCATGGAGCCGGTCCCGGTCCCCGCCTGACGGTGGGTCCCAGCGCGCGGCGGCCGGCCATGGCTAGGCCGCCGCGCGCTCCATGATCCGTCCGGTGTTCTCGGGGCCGAAGAACTCGGGCGCCGGGAGGGTGGCGGCCATGACGCTCACGAAGTCGTCCATCGCGTCCTGGTTGTCCTGCATCGAGGCGATCAGCTGCTGCAGGTCGGGCGGAGGCGGCTCGAGCTTCGCGAAGTCGCAGGTGAGCTCGTAGAGCGGCAGCGCCCGCTCGTCGCGCTCCCGCTGGTAGTCGGCGAGGGCCTGCTCGTAGGGCCGGCGTCCCGCGAAGCACTCATCCAGGGCAGACGCCAGCAGCTCGGCGTCGCGGAAGGCGTCGCTGATACCGAAGCCCGTGATCGGGTGCTTGTGGTGGCCGGCGTCGCCGACGAGCGCCCAGCCGGGCCCGTAGGGCTGGCGGAAGAAGCCCGGCAGGTTGCCCGAGCCCATGAAGCGCGTCTCACGAGTGGCGGCGTGGATTCGCTCGGCGAACTCGGGGACCAGGTCGAAGGAGCGCATGAAGGTGCCCTCGACGTCCTTGCGGTTGGCCGCGAACTCCTCCTGGTGCCAGCCCTGCACCACGCAGGTGAGGCCGTCGTGCGTCGGGCTGATCGCCCAGCCGCGGCCGTGCTCGGCGCGGTCGCAGTTCGTGAACCGATCGACGGGGAGGCCGCTCCAGTACGCGTAGTACAGCGGGGTGAGGCGAGGCACCTCGTGGTATCGCCTGGGCTGCACGGCCTTGGCCACGAGCGAGTGCATTCCGTCGGCTCCGATCACCACGCTCGCGCGCTCGGTCACGCGCGCGCCGCCCCTGGCGTGGCCGCCGATGCCGCTCACGCGTCCGTCGTCGAACAGGACCTCGTCCACGGAGAAGCCCTCCCGTAGCTCCGCGCCCGCCGCCACGGCGGCGTCCACCAGCAGCGCGTCGAGCACTGTGCGACGGGGCGCGAATGCGCGTGCCTCGCCGCCCACCGCACGCGGCGACCCGGACACCTGCAGCGGGCCGAGGTCGAACTCGTAGGTGGTCACGGGTGGGCAGCCGCTGGCCTCGAGCCGCTCGAGGATGCCCCAGCGCCCCAGCGCCTCAATGGCTGGCGGGTGGAGGAAGTGGGTGGACAGCGTGTCGCTGGGAAACGTGGCCTTGTCCACCAGCAGCACGCGGTAACCGGCGCGGGCCAGCAACATTGCCGTCGGCGATCCCCCGCAGCGCGCGCCGATCACGATTGCGTCGAATTCGTTGGTCATTGGGGGCGACGGTAGGCGCGCCCAAGGGGGCGCGCATCGCCCGGATCAACCAACTTGGTCGACGCCCGACGTGGTCAATTTTGACCACGCCTCGCTGCTCAGACCAGGTGGTGCTCGAACGCGAACGCGCTCGCGGCGGTGCGGGAGGACACGTGGAGCTTGGCGAAGATGTTCTGCAGGTGGCGGGCGGCGGTGTGCTCGCTGATCGTCAGCTCCGCGGCGATCTCGCGGTTGCTCTTGCCGGTCGCCACCAGGCGCAGCACCTCGAGCTCGCGCGCCGTCAGGCCTCCCGTGTCGCCGGGCTCGGGTGGTTCGGTGAGCGAGCCGAGTGCCGCCAGGTCGGGGGCCGCTCCAAGCATCGTGAGTGCCTCCTCTGCGGCTTCCAGTTCGAGCGCGGCCGTGTCGTCGTCACCCAGTCCCCGGCAGGCCCGGCCCACCAGCACTCGGGCACGCGCGGCCTCGTAGGGGGCCGTGAGCTCCTCCCACAGGTGCCAGGCGCGGCGCGTCGCGGCGAGCGCGGCGTCCGCGTCTCCTTCGGCGAGCCGCAGTGCGCCCTCCGCCTGAGCCGCCGCGGCCTCGAGCACCTCGCTCTCGTGACGACCGGCGATCTCCTCGAGCTCGCGACAGGCCACCCGGGCAGTCTCCACGTCGTCGTCCGCAAGCGTGATCTCCACGTACGCGGGCAGCAGCGCTCCCCGCTTCAGCGGCTGCGTTGCCTCGCCGAGGGCCCGGCGGATCGAAGCCGCCGCGGCCCCGACGTTGCCCTGCATGAGCCGTAACAGCGCCAGACCGGGCTGCGGCTCGCGCCCGAGCCGGCTGGCTTCGCGGTATGCGTCCTCGGCCGCGTCGAAGGAGCCCGTCAGGCGCAGCAACTCGCCCTGCTGGTAGGCGGCCGCGCCCATCGCTCGCTGGTTGACGACGCCGCCACCCAAGCGCCCCGCGACCCGGCGCAGCTCGCCCAGCGCGTCCTCCCAGGCGCCCCCGAGCGTCATCAGCTCGGCGCGGTGCACATGGCAGATGCCGGTGTGGGCGACCATGTCGGGCTGCTGCTCGCACCAGCGTGAGAGAGCGGCCGTCCACTCGCGCGCACGGCGCAGCTCGTGCGTGTCCTGACAGAAGCTGATCGTGTTGCAGTACACGAGGCCCGCTGCGATCGGCGACAGCTCCCCCGACGTCACCGACACCATCGTCTCGTCCACCAGCCGCCGGCCCTCGTCGGTGCGCCCCAGACTCAGAAGCGCGCAGCCCTGATCCATCCGCGCGAACGCGGCCAGGTCGCGGTCGCCGCAGCGCTCGCCGATCGCGGCCGCCTCGGAGGCGGTGGCGTATACGGCCTCGTAGTCGCGGACCGCCATCTGCTCGACGCACAGCGCGGTGAGCACATAGCCGCGCTCGGCACAGTCGCGGCCCTCGCTGTCCACCAGCCGCTGCGCGCGGGCGAACCAGCCCGTCGCGGGGGCCGTCTCCCCGCGCAGGAACAGCGTGAGGCCGATCCAGAAGGCGCAGCGCGCGGCCGGCAGCACCTGGCCGGCGTCGAGGTGTGCGCGGTGGGCGCGCTCCAGAGTCGCCACGTATTCGTCGTCGCGGCCCAGCATGTAGGCCGAGCGGGCCAGCAGCTCGAGGTCGTCCGCGCCGAGGGGCGTGGCGCGGTCGGCTTCCGAGAGCGCCTCGTGGGCGTGGACCCACGCGCGCTCCGCATAGGACTCGCGGCCTCGCTCGATGGCAGCGGTCACGGTCACGCTCCGTATTTAAGACGCCGACAGGAGCCCGAGCTGCTGGAGCAGGCCGAGGTCGTCCCGCGTGCCCCAGTGCTCGACGATCTTGCCGTCGGCAATCCGCCAGCTGTAGGCGTGTTGGACGGCGAACCGCCTCCCGGTCGGCTCCGAGCCCATGAGCGGGCCGGTGTGCCGACCGCTCATGGTCACCCGGTGGGCGACCCGGTCGCCTTCGGCGAGCTCCTCCTCGATCTGGAAGCGGAGACCGCCGAAGGTGGCGTGGAGCGACCCCACGATCTCCTTCACGCTGTCCGGCCCAGTCGGCAGGTCAGGGTGGTTCGGGGCATGGTCGACGAAATCCGGATGGATCAGCTCGTCGGCGAGCTCCACCCTGCCGTGGGTGTAGATCTCGTCGAGCGCGCGGCGGACGAGCCGCTTGTTCTCCTTCGACATGTGTTCAGCGTACGACTTGACATGTGACCTTTTGGTCACCTATCCTCTTGCGCATGGACGAGGTGTTCAAAGCGCTCGCCGACCCAACGCGCCGCAGCCTCCTCGACGAGCTGTTCAAGCTCGACGGGCAGACGCTGAGCGCGCTGGAGAGGCGTTTGCCGATGACGCGCTTCGGCGTGATGAAGCACCTGCGGGTACTCGAGGAGGCCAGGCTCGTGACCACGCGCAAGCGCGGGCGCGAAAAGCTCCACTTCCTGAACCCCGTCCCGATCCGGCTCGTCCACGACCGGTGGGTGAGCAAGTACGCCGAGCCTTGGGCCGCGACTCTCACGGGCCTGAAGCGACAACTCGAGGAGGAAACGATGGAAGCAGTCGACGTGCCGCACCGCATCGCACTCAGCCCGAGCCCCGACGGGGAAGGGTCGATGGCGGTCTTCGAGATCTACATCAAGACCACGCCGGAGCGCCTATGGGACGCGATCACCGATCCCAAGCTCAGGGCCAAGTACAGCTTCGGCGTGGAGACGCATTCGGACTGGACGCCTGGGTCGGGCTACCAGGCTGGCGTCCCGGGGGTGGTGGACATCGCAGCCGGCGAAAACCTGGAGGTCGATCCCCCGCACCGGCTCGTCCAGACCTTCAACGCCCTCTGGAGCGACGACGTCAAGGCCGCCGGTACCTCGAGGGTCACATGGGAGATCCATCAGGTCGGTGACTCGTGCCAGCTGACGGTGATCCACGACCGGCTCCCCGAGGGTGCCAACCCGGAGCTCTACGGTGGCTGGCCGATGATCCTCTCGGGCCTGAAGACGCTGCTCGAGACCGGCGAGTCGCTCACCACGCCCGGCTCGCTGAGGTATTCGCAGTCCTAGCCTGCCTGACCCTGGTCGAGCTGAGGCGGCGGTGCGAACTGCATCAGCTCGACCAGGTTGCCGGCCGGGTCCCGCGCGAACGAGCGGGGCGAGCCCCAGTACTCCTCGTGCTCGTCGACCTGATGGCCGGCGTCGCGAAGGCGCGTCTGCGCGGCCTCGTAGTCATCGCCCATGGGCACCGCGGCGTGCCCCGCATTCATGTGCGAGGTCTGCGGCAGTTGGAGCAGGTGGAACTGGTGGCCGTCGCGCTCGAGCCAGGTAACGAAGTGGGCAAGCTTGTCGGGCGCCGTGACGCGCTTGAACCCGAGCAGCTCGTAGAACTCGACGCAGGCGTCGAGCTGGTCCGGCCTGACTTCGAACGACACGTGTTGGATCAAATGCTCGCCCTCACCGCGAGGTTCTCGCGCAGGTGGTGGATCGACAGGGTGCCCGGGATCGGCAGGATCACCGGCGAGCGTCGCAGCAGCCAGGCGAGCTTGACGCCCGGGAGGCCGTCCCCGCGCAACGGGAAGTACGGCACGAACCCGATTCCTTCGCGCTCGCAGTAGTCGACGACGTCGTCGTGTCCGCGCTCGGCGAGGTTGTAGCGGTTCTGCACTGCGGCGATCGGCACGACCGCGCGGGCCCGCTCGATCTGCTCCACGCTCACGTCGGAGATCCCCACATGACGAATCGCGCCGCGGTCGACGTAGCCCTTGATCGCCCCCAAGCTCTCCTCGAGCGGCGTCTCCGGATCGACCCGATGCAGGTAGTAGAGGCCGATCGCCTCGGTGCGCAGGGAAGCCAGGCTCTGCTCGATCTGGCCAGCGAGCACGTCCGGGCGACCGTGGCCCGGCTCGTACCCACCCTTGGTGGCGACCAGAACGTCCTCGCGGGCGCCGCCCAGCGCGGCGCCGATCGCACGCTCGCTGTCACCCCCGCTGTAGGAATGTGCGGTGTCGAGATGGCTGACCCCTGCCTCCACGGCCTGCCGAATGAAGTCCTCGTGCTCGGACGCCGTCGTAAGACGGTTGGTCCCAAGACCGATGCGAGAGACCTCAACATCTGCCAACCGAAAACTCGTCATCGAGACCAAGGCTAAGGGGCAGTTCGCGCGATCGGCACCGACCCCGCCAACAAAGGGGACGCGGTCGTCGGCCGGCCGCAGACCGTGGCGGAGTCGAGCCGAAGGCGAGCGACGGGAGCGAGCGCAGCGAGTGACCAGGTCTGCGGACGGGCGATGACCGCGTCCCCGCTGCCGCGCGGCGGGAAAGCTAGCTCGAACAAGATGCTCACGTCCACGGATAGGGACCCTTCGACGCAGCCAGCAGCTCGCCGCGCTCGAAGCGCTCCGCCCTAAACGGCTCCAGCCGCGGGTCCGACACCCCCGAAGCGATCTCCGAGGCCGCCAGCCGCCCGATCGCCAGCGTCTTGAAGCCGTGCCCCGAGTCGATCATCGCGTACACGTGCTCGCCCACCCATCCGCAGATCGGGTAGTTGTCGCGCGTGTGGCTCAGCAGCCCGCCGGCCGCGGTCACCCGCCACTCGCCCGAGTGCCCCCGGAAGCGCTTCATCGCCGCCGCCAGGCCCGACGTGAAGAACTCCTCGAATGTCGCCTCCGCCGCGTGCTCGGGGTTGTCAGGCCCGTACGGGTCCAGGCCCGGCTCGCGGAGCGTCACGGGCAGGCCACCCCCGGTGATCCCCGTGCCGGTGCGTCCCAGCCGGAAGTAGATCCCCCAGGGACCGTCGACCAGCGCGCGCTCGTCGCGGTCCGAGCGCAGCGGCCCACTCTGGTCGAGGTGCACCACCGGCGCCTCGCTGCCGGCGCGCCCCGACAGTCCGGCTCCGGCGAGCGCGAACTCGCCCTCCTGCGCCTTCAGGAAGCTCAGCTCGAACTCCAGTCCCAGCAGCCTGCCCACCTGCCCCGCCCACGGCCCAGGGGCCAGCACCAGCGTCTCGCAGTCGATCGACCCGTCCGTGGTGATCGCCCGCCGCGGCCCGTCGAAGCCCACGATCTCCACTCCTTCGCGGATCTCTACCCCGGCCGCGCGCGCGTGCGAGGCGAGGTTGCGCACGGTCTGCATCGCGTCCGCCCAGCCGCCGCGTCGCTCGTGGAGCAGAGCCTCGACCGGCGCCTCCCAGTCCGGCCAGCTCCACCGCAGGTACTCCCGGCAACCGTCGGCTCCCACCACCAGCTCCGACTCGTACCCGACCCGCTCGTGCTGGGAGCGGATCGCAACCAGGTCGTCGACCTGCGCCTCGGGCACCGCCGCCAGGTAGCCGACCTGCCGGAAGCCGTAAGCCTCCGGCTCCTGCTCGAACATCTCCACCGACAGCCGCACGATCTCCGTGATCGCGTCGGCCCGGTAGTAGTTGCGCACGATCCCGCCCGCGATCCCGGAGGCGCCGCCGCCAACGCGCCCCTTGTCCACGAGCACGACGTCGGCGCCCTGCTCGGCCAGTCCCCACGCCGCGGAGAGCCCGTTGACGCCGCCGCCGACTACTAGGACCACGGGTACGGCGAGTTCGACACGGGGTGGAGGTCCCCGGTCGCGAACCGTTCGTAGCGGAAGGGGTGCAGCAGGGCCGAGTGCTCGCCGCCGAGTACCCGCGCGATCTCTCGGCCGACCGCGATCATCTTGTAGCCGTGGTTGCTGTCGGCCGCCACGAACACGTTCGGGCGCATGTAGTCGAACACGGGGAAGTTGTCGGCAGTGAAGGCGCCCACGCCGCCCGAGCGCACCTGGCGGTAGAGCGGCCGCGAGCCCTCGAAGCGCTCCATGCAGTGCGACAGGGACGCGCACCAGAGGTCCGGGAACCCGGGCTCGACGCTGCCGGTGGGGTAGGGGTCGACCTGGAACTCGTGCCCCTGCGGCAGCGGCGCGGCGCCGCCTTGCACGCTGTGCTTGTCCTGCTTGAAGTACACGCCCCACTGCTCCTCGGTGATCAGGGAGCCGTCGTCGGCGTAGAGCGGCGCGTGGCTGTCCACGTGCAGCACGGGGGGCACGCTCCCGTTGGAGGTGACGAACACGCGCGGGTCGACGTCGATCTCGCCCTCCTGGAGATACCAGTAGGTCCACATCTCCTGCTCGACCCCGGCGACCTCGAGCCGGCGCGGCAGCCCCAGCAGCTCCCACAGCGACGCGACCCACGGGCCGACCGCCACCACGACCTGCTCGACCGCGATCGGGCCGTCGGAGGTACTCACGACGGTCACCGCGCCCGAGTCGTCGAGCTCGAAGCCGGTCACCTCCACGCCCTCGGCGATCTCGGCGCCCGCGGCGCGGGCCTTCGAAGCCAGGCCCAGCATCGAGTCGCGATTGAACGCGAAGCCGCCCTGGTGCTCGTGGAGGCACACGCTGAGGCCGGGGGCGCGCCAGTCGCCGAACAGCGTGCGCATGTGCTCCGCCACGTCCGCCTCGCCGGTGATCAGCTCGGAGTTGTAGCCGATCCGCTGCTGGCGCTCGAACACCGCCGCGAGGTCGTCCTCCTGGGCGCCGTCGCCGAGCGCGATGTAGCCGGACCCGTAGTAGTGCAGCGTCTCCGGATCGGACTCCCAGATCTCCACGCAGGCCGCCATCAGCTCGGACATGGCGGGCTGGAAGTAGTTGTTGCGCACCACGCCGCAGGCGATGCCGGACGCTCCGGCCGCGATGGCGGTCTTGTCCACGATCAGCACTTCCTCGCCCTGCTCGGCGAGATGCCACGCGGTGGACAGCCCGTGCACGCCGGCCCCGATCACGAGGTGCTTGACGGAGCGCTCGGCCATCGTCAGTGGAGCGGCGGCTCCCAGCCCTCGAGCACCGGCGCGTGCCAGTCCTCGCCGACCGTCCGAGAGCCCTCCACCCACGGGCCCAGCTCCGGCTGCGCGAACTTGCAGTGCTTCTCCTTGAGCCGGATCCCGTACGAGTTGCCGCCCTGCAGGTGGGCGATCAGCACCTTGCGCGCGATCTCGTTCTCGCGTCCTTCGGGGATGTCGAAGTAGATCTTGATGAACGAGTTCGAGTAGCGGTCGAACACCGCCGGCGTGCCCTCCTCGATGAGCAGCTCGATGTCCTCCAGCCAGTTGATGTCCTGGCCCGGCGTCGCGGCGTCCAGGTCGATGTCCTCGATCAGCCCGATGTCCTCCTGGTAGGCGAAGCGCTCGCCCGACAGGAACTCGGCGTCGATCGACTGGATCTTTTGTGGTTCCGCAGTGCGGGAGGGCGCGGGCTCGGCCCGCGCCGGACCGTTCTCTTTCATCATCGCTTCACCGGCTCGGTTGCGGGCAGGGTGTCGATCGGGTTCTCGAGGTAGCGGTCCAGCATGGTCTTGATCTCCTCGAGCGCGTTCGACTCGCTCACGCCCGGGATGTAGTCCGTGCCGGCCAGCGGGACGCGCGCCATCGCGGCGGCCTCGGTGGTCAGCGCGGCCAGGTCCTCCGGCTCGAGCGAGTGGACGTTGGTCTTCCCGCACGCGCGCGCGAGCATCTGGACCTCGAGCGTGAGCGTGTGGAGGAAGTTGTAGACGCGGTTGGCCGCCTCCTCTACGTGCAGGCGCTTGCGCAGCTCCGGGTCCTGGGTGGTGATGCCGACCGGGCAGCGCCCGGTGTGGCAGTGGTAGCACTGCCCGGCGGGCACGCCGATCGTCCCCTCGTAGTCGGTGACGCCGGGGATCTCCTTGTTGCAGTTGAGCGCCATCAGCGAGGAGTGGCCGATCGCGATCGCGTCGGCGCCGAGCGCGATGCACTTGGCCACGTCGCCGCCGTTGCGGATGCCGCCCGCAACGACCAGGTCGATCTCGTCGGCGAGCCCCACGTCCTCGAGCGCGCGTCGCGCCTCGGGGATCGCCGCCATCAGTGGGATGCCGGTCTCCTCGGAAGCCGTGTGTGGCCCGGCTCCGGTGCCGCCCTCGGCGCCGTCGAGGTAGATGATGTCCGGCCCGCACTTGGCCGCCATGCGCACGTCGTCGTACACGCGCGCTGCGCCCAGCTTGAGCTGGATCGGGATCTCGTAGTTGGTGGCCTCGCGCGTCTCCTGCACCTTCAGCGACAGGTCATCGGGGCCGAGCCAGTCGGGGTGCCGCGCCGGCGAGCGCTGGTCGATGCCGGCCGGCAGCGAGCGCATCTCGGCCACCTGCTCGGTCACCTTCTGGCCCATCAAGTGGCCGCCCAGCCCGACCTTGCAGCCCTGGCCGATGAAGAACTCGACGGCGTCGGCAAG
Organism: uncultured Thermoleophilaceae bacterium; assembly: GCA_963716215.1. Classification (GTDB taxonomy): domain Bacteria; phylum Actinomycetota; class Thermoleophilia; order Solirubrobacterales; family Thermoleophilaceae; genus JACVRW01. The sequence continues at coordinate 1,969,129 of OY970298.1, forward strand.
CATCAGGTGGTGCGGGTTGAACCCGTACCGGCTCTGGATGATCTGGTAGTACCACTTGGTCGAGAGGTCGCGCTCGGGCGGGATCATCCCGCCCTCGCCAGAGCAGGTGGCGGTGCCGGCCATCGAGGCGCCCTTGGCCAGCGCCATCTTCGCCTCGATCGACAGGGCGCCGAAGCTCATCCCGGTGATGTAGATCGGGATGTCGAGCTCGATCGGCTTCTTCGCGAAGCGCGCCCCGAGCACGGTCTTGGTCACGCACTTCTCGCGGTAGCCCTCGATCACGAAGCGGGTGAGCGTGCCGGGCAGGAAGATCAGCTCGTCCCAGTGCGGGATCTTCTTGAACATCGAGAAGCCGCGCATGCGGTAGCGGCCCAGCTCGGCCTTCATGTGGATGTCGTCGATGACCTCCGGCGTGAAGATCTTGCTCCGGCCGAGGACCGTCTTCTGGCTGGGTGCGTTCTCGTCTGTCATCAGAGCACCAGCTTTCGCTCGCTCGGCTCGAGCGAGTCGTAGTTGTAGAGCTTCTTGCCGCACACGAACTTGTTGAACTGCGGCGGGCTGCCGAGCCCGTAGATCGAGAACTTGCGCTCGATCAGCTCGGTGTCCGCGTCGTTCCACTCGCCCTCGACGCAGTCGATCCCGAGCGCGGCGACCTTGCCGCCCACGTAGAGCGTGCCGTCGTACATGGAGTCGCCGAGGCCGGGGCCCACGTCGCCGCAGATGATCTGGCGGCCGCGCTGCATCATGAAGCCCGTCATCGAGCCGGCGTCGCCGAGCACGATGATCGTCCCGCCCTTCTGGTCGATGCCGGTGCGTGCGCCCACCTGGCCCTTCACGACAAGGTCGCCGCCGCGCAGCGCCGCGCCCGCGAGCGAGCCGGCGTTCGACTCGATCACGACCACCCCGGACATCATGTTCTCGGCCACCGACCAGCCCACCCGGCCGTTGACCTGGAACTCGGCGCCGTCGCCGAGCCCGCAGCCGAAGTAGCCGAGGCTGCCCTCGAAGGTGACGCGGCAGCGGGTCAGGAGGGCCACGCCCAGCGAGTGGCGGGCGCTCGGGTTGAGGATCGTCACGTCCTTCACGCCCTGCTCGTAGACGAGCCAGCGCAACTCCGCGTTGATCTTGCGGGTCGACAGGTCGCGCGCCTCGAGCACCGCGCGCTCGCCATCGATCTCCGAGACCTTCGGGATCGTCCCGTCGAGCTCAACGAGCCCGCGGGCGTCGTAGGTGATCGTTACGTCGTCCATACCAGCACCGCCCCCTCATAGGGGTCGTAGGTCTCGATCTCGCGATCCACCACCTTGCGGATCGCGATTTCCTCGGAGGCGAGCGCCACGATGTCGTCCGACTCGTAGAGCACGAGCGGCTTGGCGCCCAGCTCGTCCTTGGCCACGCCGAGGGCGTCCTCGGTCACGCAGATGTAGGTGAACACGCCGTCCAGCTCGCTCAGGCTGCGACGCATCGACTCCTCGAGCGAGTCGCCCTGCGCCATCCGCTCGGCCAGGTAGACGGCGATGATCTCCGAGTCGCACTCGCTCTGGAAGCGGTGGCCGGCGCGCTCCAGCCGGCGCCGCCACTGGTGGTAGTTGGTCAGCTGCCCGTTGTGGACCACCGCCACGTCGGGGAACGGATAGGCCCAGTAGGGGTGCGCGTTGGCGATGTCGACGTCGGACTCGGTGGCCATGCGGGCGTGGCCGATCGCGTGCGTGCCCACGAACGAGTCGAGCTTGTAGTCGGCGGCGACCGTCGCGGCGTCGCCGAGGTCCTTGATGATCTCCAGCGAGCGCCCCAGTGACAGCACCTCGGCGCCGCGGGCGTCCTCGACGTAGTCGGCGAGCTGCTTGAGGTCGCCGTCGAAGCCGAACGACACAGTCATCGCGTGGTCGCTGGTGGTGGTGTCGACCGAAGTGATCGTTGCCCCAGATGCCTTCATGCGAGCCTCGATGTCCACGCGTTGACGGCGCAGCCGGTCGGCCAGCTCGAAGTCCTGGTTGCCGTTGGCCTCCGCCAGCTTCACGTGCATGACGTAGCCCTCGGCCTCCGGGCGATAGAGCGCGTAGCCCGTGGAGTCCGGGCCGCGATGCTTCATCGCCTGGAGCATGGCCGTCATGTCACGGCCGACCATGTGCTCGCCACCCCCTTCGCGATAGATGATGCCCGCGATGCCGCACATGGTCTAGGGGAGCACCTCCAGGTACTGGTCGCGCTCCCAGTCGGTCACGGCGGCCAGGTAGCTCTCCCACTCGTCGCGCTTGTAGTGCTGGAAGACCTTCCAGAGCCGGCCGGGCATCGCGCCATCGCGCAGCACCTCGTCCTTCTCCAGCTCGATGAGTGCGTCGCCCAGGCTGTCCGGCACACGCTCGAGCGCGGCTGCGCCGTTGTCCTGCAGCAGGTCGTAGGTGTTGGCCTCCTGGGGCGGGCCCGGGTCGCTCTTCTTGCGGATCCCGTCGAGCCCGGCCACGAGCAGCGCAGCCACGCTCAGGTACGGGTTGCAGGACGAGTCGACGCCGCGGTACTCGAAGCGCCCGCCCGAGGCCACGCGCACGGTGCAGGTGCGGTTCTGCCAGCCCCAGTTCTTGTAGACGGGGGCCCAGAAGCCGAAGTCCCACATGCGGCAGTACGAGTTGACCGTCGGGTTGCCCACGCACATCAGCGCGCCGAAGTGGTCGAGCATGCCGCCGAGGAAGTGGCGGGCGATGTCCGACAGCTCCGCCGGCCCGCTCGGGTCGTGGAAGACGTTGTTGCCGTCCTCGTCCACCAGCGTGAAGTGGTGGTGGTGGCCGTTCGCGGACACCCCGGTGAACGGCTTCGGCATGAACGTCGCCAGCATGTCGTGCTTGCGCGCGACCGCCGCGCAGATCTGGCGGTAGGTCGTGATGTTGTCCGCGGTCTTGACCGGGCGGTCGAAGCGGAAGTTCAGCTCCAGCTGGCCGGGGGCGTCCTCGTGGTCGCCGTAGCTCATGTCGAGCCCCAGCGCCTGCCCGTACTCGACCACGTCGAGCAGGACCGGACGCAGTTCCTCGAACTGGTGGATGTGGTAGCAGTACGGCTTGGTCACGCCCTCGGGGTCGGACCCCTCCTCGCCGCGCTTGAGCCACATCATCTCGGGCTCGATCCCGATCAGGAAGCTGTAGCCCAGCTCCTCCTCGAACTGCGCCACGACGCGCTTGAGGTTCTGGCGCGGATCGGCGTCCATCAGCTCGCCGGTCTCCGTGTCGTAGCAGTCGCAGTACACGCGCGCCACGCGCGGATCCCAGGGGAGCGGGGCGAACGTGCTGAGGTCGGCGATCGCCGCCAGCTCGGACTCCTCGGGCCCGAAGCCGATGTAGTTGCCGGCGCGGTCGGTGAACAGGTTGGCGGTGGCGCCGTAGACGAGCTGGTAGCCCTTCTCGGCGACCTGCGGGAAGAAGTCCGCGACCACGCCCTTGCCCATCACGCGGCCCGTGATCGACACCTGCTGGAAGAAGACGTACCTGATCCCCTCGGCCTCGATGCGCTTGGTGATCGCTTCGATCTGCTCGCGCCGGCCCGGCTGATTGCGCGCCTCCTCGAGGGTTGCGGGCGGTAGCTGAGACTGCGGGGTTTCCAGCACCGTCTGGACGCCACCGCCGAAGCTGGCGGCGGCTCCCTCGTGGGGGTTTGTCATTCCCTCTCCTCCAGGGGTCGGAATTGCCTTGCGAATATACCTGCTTTGGTCAAATTGGTTCAAGGGCGGTGAGGCCGCCCCTCAAAGGCGCGGGCCGCGCCCAATGGCGGGCACGGGGGGCACGTCCTCGAGCCAGCGCACCACGTGGAGGTCGAGGCTGCGCGGCAGGAAGATGTCGCTGGAGTGCTCGACCGGCGCCCCCTCGGCGGTGCAGGTCTCGTGCTCGATCTCCAGGGCGCCGGTGGTCTCGGTCACGCCGAGGGCGATGCCCACGGGGTCGTCCCGCGTGAGCACGCGGGCGTCGATGCGCGAGCGGTTGTAGGCCACCGGCACGCCCTGCTTGAGCAGCACGTCGAGCACCATCTGCCCGCGCTCCAGCGCCTGGCGCAGCTTCGCCGGGGGAGGCAGCTGGGTCCCGGGGCGAACGACGTCGGTCATGAGCGCGCCGGGCTGGCCATCCATCAGCAGCACGCGGGTGATGGTCGTGGCGGGGGTCTCGGCGTCGAGCTCGTAGAGCTCGGCCAGATCGGGGCCCAGCGGGCGCTGCTCGATCTCCAGGTCGGTGACCTCCAGGCGCACCCCGCGCCGCTGCGCCAGCTCGCTGTAGGAGACGAGCTTCTCGAGCCCCTCGTCGAGCGCCCAGGACGCGGCTTGTCCGACGAACGTCCCGCTGCCCTGGCGGCGGACGATCTCGCCGCTGCTCTCCAGGCGCCCGAGTGCGGTGCGCAGGGTGCCGCGCGAGACGCCGAGCCGCCCGGACAGCTCCTGCTCCGGCGGCAGCCGCTCGCCCACCCGGTGCCGACCGGTGGCGAGCCAGCGGCGCAGGGCGTCCTCGGCCGCGTCCACGAGCGACGTGCGCGCCTCCTTGCCGGCGGCGGGACTCAGTGACTGTGGTCTATGGGAGTGCGGCATTTATTAGTTGGAAAGCTGCATCATCGCGTGGCACGCTGCTCGCATGTCACAACCTATCGCCGCCCTGTCTCCGCCCGAGCGGCTGCTCTGCGGCCCGGGCCCCTCGAACGTCGAGCCCGCGGCCCTCGCGGCGATGGGCAAGCCGATGCTGGGTCACCTCGATCCCGCCTACCACGCGATCCTCGACGAGGTCACCGCGATGCTCGGCGAGGTCTATCGCGCCATCGATGGCGTGACGTTCCCGCTGCCCAGCACGGGCACGTCGGGGATGGAGGCCGGCATCGCCAACCTCGTGGAGCCGGGCGACACGGTGATCGTCGGGGTGTCCGGCTACTTCGGCGCACGCATCGCCGAGATCGCGAGGCGCCACGGGGCCGAGGTCGTCGAGGTGGCCGAGGAGTGGGGGACGCACGTGCCGAACGAGCGCCTGCTCGCGGCGCTCGCGGACAACCCGGGGGCGCGCATGGTGGCGGTCGTCCACGGCGAGACCTCCACCGGCGTGCAGCACCCGCTCGCCGAGCTGGCCGAGGGGATGCGCGGCAGCGACGCGCTGCTGATGGCGGACTGCGTCACGACGCTCGGAGGCGTGCGTATCGACTTCGACGCCTGGGGGATCGACTACGCCTACTCGTGCACGCAGAAGTGCCTGGGCGCACCGCCCGGGATGTCGCCGATCGCCGTGTCGCAGCGCGCACTCGAGCGCATCGCCGCGCGCACGACGCCGATCCCGTTCTCGCTCGACCTGCAGCTGCTGAGCGCCTATTGGATCGACCGGCCCCCGGCCTACCACCACACCTCTCCGATCCTGCACGTCTACGCCCTCCACGAGGTCCTGCGCCAGACGCTGGCCGAGGGGGTCGAGGCGCGCTGGGAGCGCCATGAGCGGGCCGGCCGGCGCTTCGCGGCACGCGCCGAGGAGTCTGGCCTGGCTGTCCTCGCCGAGCCCGGGCACCGGCTGGCACCGCTCACGGCGCTGCGAGTGCCGGAGGGCATCGACGGCAAGGACGTGCAGAAGGAGCTGCTGGTCGAGCAAGGGCTCGAGGTTGGCGGGGGGCTCGGGACCGCCACCCCGCCGATCTGGCGGGTCGGCCTGATGGGGCCGAACGCCTCCGACGAGACCGCGGACCGGGTGCTCGACATGCTCACCGCGGTGCTCGAGACCCGCCGCGTGCCGGTCGCGGGCTAGCGCTGCACGCGGACGTCGGTCACCTTCCCGGTGTTCGCGTGGATCCGGACGACGGCCAGCTCTTTGAACACCTGGGTGCTCAGCGGCGCGCCGCGGGGCGGGATCGACAGGGACACGATCCAGTAGGGCTGAGCGTTCAGCCCCTGGCGCAGGAGCCGGATCTGCGTACGGGTCGGATCGAAGTCCACCTGACGCTCGGCGGTCGCGATCGCCTGTTCCTTGCTGATCCTGATCTGGTCCTTCTGGCAGGTCTGCGCGAACAGGAACGCGGCCCCGGCGAGGGCGACGACCACGCCGAGGCGCAGCCAACGGCTGTCTGTGGGCCGGGCGCGGGTGGCGTCAGGCGGAGGGACGGAACTCGTTCCCGAGGCTCGTGAACAGGACGATCACGAGCACCAGGATCGCAAGTGCGATGGCGATGACAAGCATGGCGTTCTCGAATGCCTTGGAGTGCCCCTGCAAGCCCGGGAACTCGATCTGGCCGCGTCGCTTTCCGTTTCCGTTCATCTAGCTCTCCCTAGGCCGTCATGCCGGGTTGGGGCGGCGGCTCGTCGGCTCGTTTGCCGCCGACCGCGTTACGGGCGGCGTACTCGAGCACGCGCCTGTTCTCGAAGATGATCCAGGCGACGAACACCGCCACCATGAAGCCGATCCCGATCCAGGTGAGGACCATGTAGGACCCGGCGGCGCCGGCGCCCTCATCGCCATAGGTCGAGCCCGGGCCGAAGGTCATGAACCCGGCGCAGTCCTGGTAGTTGTTGTTGACGATGAAGTCGGCGACGTCGTCGCCGTCGAAGCCCTCCTTGTGGACGACGCAGTCGGGCGCGCTGTTGATGATCGCTGGCATCTCGTCTCCTTAGCTCCCCACCCGTTCGCGTCCCTCGCCCATCAACTCCAGTGCCTCCTCCAGGATCAGCGGGTCGGCCTCTGTGAGCGTGCCGTCCGGCTCGACCAGCCTGGCCGGCACGATGCCCACCTCCGGCAGGTAGATGTCCGGGGTGTATTCGACGGTGTCGAGGCCCGCGATCTCCACCTCCGGGGGCACCCGCAGCAGGTTCAGCTTCCTGAGGACCCAGGCGGAGGCCCAGCCGGTCAGGAACCCCAGCGGGACGAAGGTGGCGATACCCATCAGCTGACCACCGATACTCGAGTCCACGTTGTTGACGCCGGTCGGGTAGCCGGCCGCGAACACCCCGACCCAGAAGACTCCGAGGAAGCCGGACACGCCGTGCACGGCGACCGCGCCGACGACATCGTCCACGCGCCCCTTCTTCTCGATCCAGTTGCCGGCGTACACTGCGAGGACCGCCGTGAGCGCTGACAGCAGGTAGGCGAGCGTGGGGGCGTAGACGTCCGCCCCCGCGGACACGCCGATCACGCCGGCGAGCCCTCCGGAGACCGTCCAGAACGGATCGCCCTTGCTGGCGAAGTAACCCCCGGTGAACCCGCCCGCGAATCCGAACGTGATCACCATCGTGATCGACCCGAGCGTCGTTGGACTGAGATAGATCGAGGCCCAGCCCGGGAACGCGGTGGACGCGATCACGAGACACGCCCCGTAGAACGCGTAGAAGCCCGTGAAGATCAGCATCAGCCCGAGCAGGGTGATGTGCAGGTTGTTGGGCCGGAAGGTCCGGGCGAGTCCTTCCTTCGTGTACTTCCCTATTCGCGGTCCGAGGTGGAAGAGCACGCCGAGCGTGAACGCGCCCGACACGCCGTGCACCACGCCCGAGGCGATCGAGTCATGGAACCCGAAGCGCAGCGTCAGCCAGCCGCCGGCGCTCCAGCCCCAGGCGGCATCGAGGATCCACACCACCGAGCCGAGAAATGCCGCGAGCACGAGGTAGGCGGACAGCCGCACCCGCTCGAGCAGCGCGCCGGACATGATCGACGCCGTGGTCCACGAGAACAGCAGGAAGGCGAGGAAGAAGATCAGGTTGATGTTGTTGGTCAGGTTCGGCCCGAACGTGTCGCTCCACGGGATGCCGCCCTGGCACGCGGCCGCGGTGAAGTCGGTGGAGTTGGGGCCGATCGGCAGACCGGGCTGGTTGCAGTTGTAGATCCACCAGCCGAAGTAGTAGAAGGTCGGCGTAACTGCGGCGATCGTGAGGATGTTCTTCATCGCCGTCGCCATCACGTTCTTGCGGCGCGCGATCCCGGCCTCGTAGGTCATGAAGCCGGCGTGGATCAGCCACATGAGCACGACGGTCCAGAAGTAGAACTGCTCCCCTAGGATCGCGCTGTCGAGCGTCTGCGCCTCGGCGCTCGCTGCTTCCTCGAGGTTCTGGACCTGCGCAAAGACGAAGTCGATCATCCACCCCTCCACACTTGCGGGCGCTCCAAGACAGCAGCGACGCTATCCGCGTTGTGTGAATTGGTGCAATAGAGTTTCCTACAGGGATTCTAACCGTTGAGTGTTGAACATGGACATAGAGTGAACGCTCGACGGCGGTCTACCATCAACTCACGGCACCCGGAGGAGGGCTCGCTTGACGGTTTCGCCGGCAACCGAGGGCGGTGACGCGCTCGCGCGGACGCGGCGCGAGAACGAGACGCTCTACGCGGTCATCAAGACCGTCTCGTCGTCGCTCGCCCTGGACCGCGTGCTCGGCGGAATCGTGGAGATCGTCACCGACGCGACGCGCTGCCACGCTGCGTTCATCTACTTCCTCGAGGGCGACCGGTTGGTGCTGCGAGCCGCCTCGCCGCGCTACTCCGACCTGGTCGGGAAGATCTCGTGGGGCCTCGACGAGGGGCTAACCGGGTGGGTCGCGCGGACCAAGACACCCGAGTTCATCCGCGAGCGCGCACTCGAGGACCCGCGCATGAAGTTCGTCCCCGAGCTCGACGAGGAGCGCTTCCAGTCGATGGTCGCGGTGCCGCTGTTGCTGCGCGACGGCAACGTGATCGGCGTGGCAGTCCTGCACACCGAGGCTCCGCGCGAGTTCGACGACGACGTCGTCAACTTCCTCGTCCACACCGCTTCGCTCGTCGCGGGCGCGATCGAGAACGCGCAGCTGTACGAGGACGCCCGCCGGCGGGTGGACGTGCTCACCGGCCTCACCGAGCTCAGCGAGTCGCTCGCGGCGGTGACGCTGCGAGACGATCTGTACGAGGCGGTCACGCGGGGAACGCGGCGCCTACTGGGGGCCGACGCCTGCCAGATCTGGCGCCTGGATACGGAGGCCGACGAGCTGATGCTGGCCGGATCCGACCCACCGGACGCGGCCGACGCCGGGGCGCGCCCGGGTCGTGCCGCGCTCCTGCTCGACCTGATGCGCCGCGAACAGGGCGCACGGCGCGCGTCGGGCGTGGTCGCGCCGGACGACGACGGGCTGCTCGTGGCGCCGCTGGTGGCCGGCGCCGAGCAGCTCGGCATCCTGTCCTGCGTGGTGCGCGGCCGGGCCTTCGGGGACGAGGACGCCGAGCTGCTGCTGTCGGTGGCGAATCAGACCGCCGTCGGGCTCAAGAAGGCCGAGCTGATCGAGCGGCTGACCGCGGAGAACATCGTCAAGGACATGTTCCAGGCGCTGGCCGCGGGCGACGTTCAGACCGGTGAGGCGAAGGCGGCCGACGCCCGCTGCGATCTCAACCGCCCGCACCTGTTCGTCCATGCTGAGCCCGCACCGGGGCGGGCAGACGGGCTGCACTGGCCGGAGCTGGCGGCGCGCGTGCAGGCCCGCCTCGCGCGGACTTACCCGCGTGCCCTGTTCGACGCGCGCCACGACGGCCTGCGGGCACTGGTGCCGCTGCCCAACGACGACCCCACCTCGGCGGAGACAGTCCGGACGGAGTGCGACGAGCTGGCCCGCGAGCACGGTCTCGAGATCGGCCTCAGCGACGTGGACCGCGGCGCCGCCAGCGCGCGGCGGCGCATGCGCGAGGCCGCCGACGCCGCCAGCATCGGCCGTTCGCTGTCGGCCGACGGCGCGGCCGTCTCGTACGAGCAGCTGGGTGCCTACCGCTACCTCGTGCACCTGGAGCACGACGAGACGCCCCACGACCGCTACGGCCAGGCCGTCGGGGAGCTGATGCAGTACGACCGGCGCCGCAACGCCCAGCTGGTCGAGACGCTCGAGCGCTACCTCGGAGCCCGCTGCAGCGTCGCCGCCAGCGCGCGCAGCCTGTACATCCATCCGAATACAGTGCGCCAGCGGCTCGAGCGGATCGAGCGGATCACGGGGCTCGACCTGCACGAGGAGGACCTGCTCTCGCTCGAGCTGGCCCTGAAGGTCGCACGGCTGCACAACCTGCGGGGCGGCTAGCTGCTCGCAGTGTTGCGGCGACGGAGGGCGAGCCAGATGCGAAAGATCGCGTAGCCGAACACGTGTCCCAGGAACACGAACAGGACCCAGAACGCCTTCCAGAGGAACGGCGACTCCTCGTCGTGCCAGAGCTCCAGCGCCGTCAGGTAGACGAGGATCAGCAGGGCGATGGCCAGGATCGGCGGCACCTGGCCAGTGAGCACGAACACCACCATGGGCGTCGCCACCATATAGACGGGCGCCCTCGGTGACGATCCGCGCCAAGCTGTACGCGGCGATCGTGCTCAGCATCCTGGGCCCGCTCGTCACGACGGCCGTGGCGCTGCAGGGGATGTCCGACCTCGGCGACAGCTTCGACGAGGTGCGCGAGCGCGGCCGGCACGAGTCGATCGCGCTCCAACTCAAGTTCGGCGTCACCGACGTCAACGGCTGGCAGACCGCGTACGGGTACGACGACGGCGCCTCGCGACCGGTGTTCGAGGACTCGGTGGCCACGTTTCGACGGGCCCTGCGCGTGGCGGACCGCACGCTGCGCGACCCGCGCGAGCGTCAGCTGCTGCGCGAGCTCGAGGCGGGGTTCGCCGAGTTCATGCGGCTCGACCAGGTCGCGTACGCCGCGCTGCAACGCGGCGACGAGGCGGTGGTCAAGCGGATCTTCCTCGGGCCCGAGCTCACGCAGTTCCGCGAGATCGCCGACACGGCCCAGCGGCTCGCGCTGTACGAGCAGCGGCGCGCCACGGCCACCGAGAAGGCGTTCGACACGACCCGCGACGATGCCCGCAAGCGCCTGATCGCGGTTGCGCTCGGGGCGGCGATCGTGATCGTGCTGCTGCTCGTGACCGCCTGGGACGTAGCGCGGATGGCGCTAGAGGGCGAGCGCCACGTGCGCGCCCGCTCCGATGACTGACGACCTCTTCCTCACGCTGAGCCTGCTCCTCAGCGCGGCGCTGGTGGCACGCTTCATCGCGAGCATCATCCCGGTGCCGGAGATCCTGATCCTGGTGGTGGTTGGAGCGCTGCTCGGCGACTCGGCACTGGACGTGATCGACGTGCCGCTCGACTCGCTCGGCGCGCAGCTGCTGTTCACGCTCGGCGTGTCGATGATCCTCTTCTACGGCGGGCTCAACCTGTCCCTGCCGGTGCTGCGCAAGGTGTGGATCGGGCTGGGGCTGCTGGTGGTGCCGGGCATGGTGCTCACCGCTGTGGTGGTCGGCACCGCCGCCTACCTGGTGTTCGACCTCGACTGGACCGCCGCGCTGCTGATGGGCGCGGTGCTGGCGCCGACCGATCCGGCGATCCTGATCCCGCTGTTCGTGCGCTCACGGCTGCGGGCGAAGGTGGCGCAGACGGTGGTGGCGGAGTCGGCGTTCAACGACCCGACCGGCGCGGCGCTGGCGCTGGCGCTGGCGGGAGTGCTACTGAGCGGCGACGGCTCGATCACCCATCCCGCCGAGGACTTCCTGCTCGACCTGCTGATCAGCACCGGGATCGGCGTGATCGCCGGCGTGGGACTGGCCGCGGCGATCTCCAGTCAGCGCGCGGGGATCTGGCGGGAGTCGTCCGCCCTGGCGGTGCTGACGGTGGTCACGATCAGCTTCTTCTCGCTGGACTCGGCCGGCGGCAGCGGCTATCTGGGCGCGTTCCTGGCCGGATTGATCGTGGGGAACATGGAGCACCTCGGGCTGGCCATGCACTCCGAGCACGAGACCGAGATGCGCCAGTTCGCGTTCAACCTCGCCGACCTGGTCACCTTGTTCGTGTTCGTGGTGCTCGGGGCGAACATCCCGTTCGCCGAGCTGGGCGAGAACCTGTTGCCGTCGCTGGCGGTGCTGGCGACGCTGCTGTTGGTGGCGCGTCCGTTGACGGTGCTCACGTGCGCGCTGCCGGACCGCAGGGCGAAGTGGACGAAGCAGGAGCTGACGTTCCTGTGCTGGACGCGCGAGACCGGCGTCGTCCCGGCCGCGCTGGTCGGGGTGCTGGCCGGCTTGGGGGTGCCGAACGGCGAGCTCTACGCCAGCGTGGTGGCGCTGGCGATCATCGCGACGCTGCTGCTGCAGGCGCTACCGGCGCCGTGGCTGGCCGGGCGGCTCGGGCTGCTGGACGAGCCGCTGCCGACGAGCAACAGCCCCTGACGGCCCCGGGCGGGCGGCGCGGCCGGGCGCATGTCGAGTTATGCCCCGTATGCGTCGGAAACGCGCCAAACCATCGCCGGCGGATGGCGGCCCAGGCGAGCGGCCGCCGGGGCGGCCGCGGCCCGCTTACCTGCTGCAGTTTGCGGCGACCGCGTAGAACGGCCCCTAGAACAGCTGCAGGTACCGGTCGACCTCCCACTGCGTCACCACGTCGTGCCACTCGCGGAACTCGCGCTGCTTGACGCGCACGAAGTAGTCCACGTAGTCCTCTTTGGGGGTCGTGCCCAGCGCGGCGCGCATCACGTCGTCGGCTTCGAGCTCGCGGGTCGCGTCGAGCAGCGTGGCCGGCAGCAGTTCCACGCCCAGCTTCTGCCGCTCGGCCTCGGTCACCTCGTGCAGGTTGAGCTCGGTCGTCGGGTCGCCCGGGTCGAGCCCGCGCTCGATGCCGTCGAGCCCGGCGGCCAGCGTCACCGCGGCGGCCAGGTACGGGTTGCAGGAGCCGTCGATCGTCCGGTCCTCCACGCGGCCCGGGCCCGGCACGCGCAGCATCTGTGTGCGGTTGTTGTAGCCGTAGCTCACGTATACGGGCGCCCAGCTCGCGCCGCTGCGCGAGCCCACCACGAGCCGCTTGTAAGACGTCACCGTCGGTGCCGTCACCGCGATGTACGCCTTCGCGTGCGCCTTCAGCCCTGCGATGAACTGGTAGCCGGTCTCCGACACGCCCATGCCGCGCGGGTCGTCCGCGGGGTCGGCCTCGAAGACGTTCTCGTCGTCGCTCCAGAGGCTCATGTGGAAGTGGCAGCCGTTGCCGGTCAGGTGCGAGAACGGCTTGGGCATGAAGGTGGCGATCAGCCCGCGCTCCTGCGCCAGCGACTCGACCATGTAGCGGAAGAAGACCGCCCGGTCGCAGGTGGTCAGCGCCTCGTCGAACTCGAAGTTCTGCTCGAACTGGCCGTTCGCGTCCTCGTGGTCGGTCGCGTAGTTGCCCCACCCGAGCGCGGTGATGTAGCGCGCCACCGTCGAGACGAAGTCGAGGTTGCGCGTGAGGCCGCGCATGTCGTAACAGGGCTGGTCGAGCGTGTCCATCGGGTCGGCCAGCTCGATCGAGCCGTCATCGAGCTTGCGCACGAGGAAGTACTCGAGCTCGGCGCCGATCTTGAACTCGAAGCCCATCGACTTGGCCCGCTCGATCTGGCGGCGCAGGATCGTCCGCGGGCAGTACGGCCATTCCTCGCCCTCCACGTGCACGTCGCACGCGATCCGCGCGACCCCCGGCCGCCACGGCAGCGGCGTGTACGAGCGCACGTCCGGCATGGCCGCCAGGTCGGGCTCGTGCGGCCCCTGTCCGATCTCGCCGGCCGCGAAGCCGGCGAACCCCGCGCCGTCTTCCATCAGTCCGTCGAGGTGGGTGGACGGAACGAGCTTCGCGTTCGGCTTCCCGTGCATGTCGACGAACTGCGCGAACAGGAACTCGATGTCGTTGTCGCTGATGTGCTTGCGGACGTCGTCGAGCGACTCCGGGGCTGTGAATGGCTTGTCTGTCATTTGGCGCCGCAAACTACCCTTTTCGACCGGGGGTGGCCAATGTAGTCAGTGCACACCTTTCGACACCGGTAAGTGTGGGACCCAACAGTGTGGAAAGCGCACATACTGGTTCGCGGAATTGTGCGCCGCCACCTATGGGAGAGCGCTTTGCCCGGCCCTAGACTCGATCGTCTATGTGCGGAATCGCCGGGTTGTTCTCGAAGTCAAGCGACGTCAGCGACGGCCTCGGCGGTCACCTGGGCGCGATGCTGCTCCAGCTCAGCGACCGCGGGCCGGACAGCGCCGGCGTCGCGTTCTACCGCGATCCCGCCCCGGCCGGGTCCTCCAAGGTGTCGCTCTACTCGGCGAATCCCGCGCAGGACTGGAACGTCGTGCGCGAGGGCCTGGCGCGGGAGTTCGGCGCCGGCGAGCCCGAGCTGCGCGCCAGTCACGCGGTGATCGTGGTCGAGACCGACGCCGAGGCGGCGCAGGACTGGCTGCGTGAGCACCACCCCGAGCTGCGGGTGATGAGCGCCGGGCAGACGATCGAGATCTTCAAGGAGGCCGGCTCGCCGCGCGAGTTCGTCAAGGCATTCGCGCTCGACGAGATCCAGGGCAGCCACGCGCTCGGCCACACGCGGATGGCCACCGAGAGCGCCGTAACGACCGAGCACTCGCACCCGTTCTCGACCGGCCTCGACCTGTGCTTGGTGCACAACGGCTCGCTCTCTAACCACAACATCCTGCGCCGGCTGCTGCGCCGCGAGGGCATCCGGTTCGAGACCGACAACGACTCCGAGGTCGCCGCCGGCTACCTCACCTGGCGGATGCGCGAGGGCGCGACGCTCGAGCAGGCGCTCGAGGGCTGCCTCGACGATCTCGACGGCTTCTACACGTTCGCCGTGGGCACGGCCGACGGCTTCGCGGTCCTGCGCGACCCGATCGCCTGCAAGCCGGCCGTGATGGCCGAGACCGACGACTGGGTCGCGATGGCCTCCGAGTACCGCGCGATCGCGGTGCTGCCCGGCGCCGAGAGCGCGACGGTCTGGGAGCCCGAGCCGGGCCGTGTCTACAGCTGGGAGCGGGCACGGGTCTGATGTCCGCCGTGGGGGGTGGGCAGGAGGTCGACCTCGGCGTGACGCCGCTGCGCGAGCTGAACGCGTCGCTCCACGCACCCGACGTCGCAGGCACCTGGCGGGTGCTGAACCCGCGCGGGGCTCACGCGCTCGCGGCGGGCATCGACGCGCCGATCGAGGTCGACGTAGACGGTCACGCGGGTTACTACTGCGCCGGGATGAACAAGCAGGCCACCGTCCGGGTGCACGGCAACGCCGGGGTGGGGGTGGCCGAGAACATCATGTCCGGGACCGTGGTGGTCGACGGCAACGCCAGCCAGTCCGCCGGCGCGACCGGGCACGGCGGCCTGGTGTCGATCCGCGGCGACGCTTCCGCCCGCTGCGGCATCTCGATGAAAGGCGTGGACATCGTCGTACGCGGGTCCGTCGGACACATGAGCGCGTTCATGGCGCAGAAGGGGCGGCTGGTGGTGTGCGGCGACGCCGGCGAGGCGCTCGGCGACTCGATCTACGAGGCGCGCCTGTACGTGCGCGGCGCCGTGGCCGGGCTGGGCGCCGACTGCATCGAGAAGGAGCTGGCCGACGAGCACCTGGCCGAGCTGGGCGAGCTGCTGAAGGCGGCCGGGATCGACGACGTCGAGCCGTCCGAGTTTCGTCGCTACGGATCGGCGCGGCGGCTCTACAACTTCGACGTCGACAACGCGGGGGAGTACTGATGAGCGGTTGGCGACCCGGCCTGCGCGAGTCCGCGCTGTTCGACCGCAACACGATCCACGAGATCCAGCGCGCGGCGCGCGAGGGCATCTACGACATCCGCGGCTTCGGGGCCAAGCGCCCGGTGCCCCACTTCGACGACCTGCTGTTCCTCGGGGCGAGCATGTCGCGCTACCCGCTGGAGGGCTACCGCGAGCGCTGCGACACCGACGTGACCGTCGGCGCCCGGCACGCCGCCAACCCGCTGCACCTCGAGATCCCGGTCACGATCGCCGGCATGAGCTTCGGCGCGCTGTCGGCGCCGGCGAAGGAGGCGCTCGGCCGCGGCGCCAGCGCGGTCGGGACCAGCACGACCACCGGCGACGGGGGCATGACGCCGGAGGAGCGCGAGCACTCGAAGATGCTCGTGTACCAGCTGCTGCCATCGCGCTACGGGATGAACCCGGACGACCTGCGCCGCGCCGACGCGATCGAGATCGTCGTCGGCCAGGGCGCCAAGCCCGGCGGCGGGGGGATGCTGCTCGGTCAGAAGATCTCCGACCGCGTCGCCGAGATGCGCGACCTGCCCAAGGGGATCGACCAGCGCAGCGCGTGCCGGCATCCGGACTGGACCGGCCCGGACGACCTCGAGATCAAGATCCACGAGCTGCGCGAGATCACTGACTGGCAGAAGCCGATCTTCATCAAGGTGGGCGCCACGCGCCCGTACTTCGACGTCGCGCTGGCGGTCAAGGCCGGCGCCGACGCCGTGGTGCTCGACGGTATGCAGGGCGGCACCGCGGCCACGCAGGAGGTGTTCATCGAGCACGTCGGCATCCCGACGCTGGCGGCGATCCGGCCCGCCGTCGACGCGCTCCAGGACCTCGACGTGCACCGCGAGGTGCAGCTGATCGTGTCCGGTGGGATCCGCTCGGGCGCCGACGTGGCGAAGGCGCTGGCGCTGGGCGCGGACGCAGTCTCGATCGGCGTGGCCGCCCTGATCGCGCTCGGCGACAACGCGCCCGAGCTGGACGCGGAGTACGGCGAGATCGGCGCGGCCGCCGGCTTCTACGACGACTGGCACGAGGGCCGCGACCCGTCGGGCATCTCGACCCAGGACGACGAGCTGGCGGCGCGCTTCGACGCCGAGCTGGGCGGGCGCCGGCTCGCGAACTACCTGCGCACGATGGTGCTGGAAGCCCAGACGCTGGCGCGCGCCTGCGGCAAGTCGCACCTGCACAACCTGGAGCCGGAGGACCTGGTGGCGCTGACGCTGGAAGCCAGCGCGATGGCGCGAGTGCCGCTGGCTGGCACGAAGTGGGTGCCCGGGACGTAGGTGCTGGAGGGCCGCTCGAGGGGGTCGCACGAAACGGGACATATGTTCCCGTTTCTTCAGGAAACCCCCGGCGCCCAAGCGGGCGGGCCGCGGCCGCGGCGGAGCGCTCGTCGAGTTGTGCCCCTGATGAGTCGGAAACTCGACGAGCCCGCGAGGTTCGCGCGCGGTGGTGCACTTGTTTCCCGGTAGGGCGAGCAACCACGCCCACCGCAGCCGCTGGCCAGGTGATACCGGGGGGCCGGGGCGCCATCCCCCGGATGCCATCCCTCAGAACACGACCGTGGTGTTCCCGTGCACCAGCACCCGGTCCTCGGAGTGCGCCCGCACGGCGCGCGCCAGCACGGTGCGCTCGATGTCGGCCCCCAGACGGGTGAGGGTGGCGACGTCGTCGCGGTGCGAGACGCGTGTCACGTCCTGCTCGATGATCGGCCCCTCGTCCAGGTCCTCGGTCACGTAGTGCGCCGTCGCGCCGACGAGCTTGACGCCGCGGTCCTTGGCGCGTCCGTATGGGCCGGCGCCGGCGAAGGCCGGCAGGAACGAGTGGTGGATGTTGATCACGGGCGCGCCGACGCGCTCGAGGAAGGTCCCCGACAGGATCTGCATGTAGCGGGCCAGCACCACGAGGTCGAAGCTCCCGGCGAGCAGCTCGAGCTGCCGCGCCTCCGCCTCGGGCTTGGTGTCCTTGGTGACCGGGATGTGCTCGAAGGGCACGCCGAACCCGGCTACGTCTTCGGCGAAGTCCGGGTGGTTGGAGATCACGGTGCCAACGTCGATGTTGAGCTCGCCGCGGCGCCAACGCCACAGAAGGTCGAGCAGGCAGTGGTCCTCGCGGGAGACCAGCAGCGCCACCCGCTTCGGCCTGGCCGCGTCGTGTAGGCCCCACGTCATCCCGAAGCGCTGGGCGATCTCCTCGTCGAAGCCGCGCCCGACCTCGTCGAGCGCTCCGGCGAGCCCGCGCAGGTGGAAGACCATCCGCAGGAAGAAGGTGCCGCCCTCAGGGTCGGTTGAGTACTGGTCGGACTGGAGGATGTTCGCGCCCTGCGCGTGGAGGAAGCCGGATACGGCGGCCACGATGCCGGGCCTGTCGTTGCAGCGCACCAGCAGGCGAGCGGTGTCGTCGGGTGTCACGGGCGCGCATCCTAAGGGCGGGTGCGGCGCCCGGCGGGGCCGCCTACGCGGCTCGCGCCAGCTGGACGAAGTCGCGCGCCGGTTGCGACTCCTCCCCGGGGCGCAGCAGGGCGGCCAGCTCCACGATCGGCGCGCCCAGCACGGGCCTGTAGGTGACGCCCGGGAGGGCGAGCCGCTGGACCGAAGCCTGCACGAGCGACACGCCGATCTCGGCGGCCACCAGACCGACGATCGTCTGCGTCTCGGGTGCGTACTGGGCCACGACGGGCGGGCCACCGGGTCCGCTGAGGCTGGCCAGCAGGCGGTCGTGGAGCCCGGGCGCCTGCTCGCGCGGGAACAGGACCAGCGGCTCGGCGGCGAGGCGGCGCAGGGGCACCCGCTTGAGCGCCGCGAGAGGGTGCGTGGCCGGCAGGGCCGCGACGGCCCGCTCGCGCCGCAGCACCTCGGTACGCAAATCGGGCGCGTCGACCGGCAGCGGCACCAGCGCCACGTCGATCGCCCCACTGCGCAGCTCGCGCAGCTGCTCCTCGGTGGAGCGCTCGCGCAGCTGGAGCTCGACGTCGGGGCGGGCGGCGCGGTAGCGCCGGACCGCGACCGGGACGAGCGACAGCAGGGCGGAGCCGACGAAGCTGATCCGCAGCTGACCGGCTCGGCCGGCGTGGATCCTGCGGGCCGTCTGGACGGCCTCGTCGAGCCCGTGCAGGAGCTGCCTGGCGTCGTTTAAGAACGCCTCGCCGGCGGGGGTCAGCTCGACGCGCCGGCGCGAACGGATCATCAGCGGGCACTCGAGCTCCTCCTCGAGCATGCGCAGCTGGGTGCTCAGCGGGGGCTGCGACATGTGCAGGCGCTCGGCCGCCCGTCTGAAGTGCAGCTCCTCTGCGACGGCGACGAAGTAGCGCAGCTGGCGAAGCTCCATGCGGTGATACTAGTTCACTATCACTGATCCGAGAAACGCGTATTGGACGCGATCACTACGCGGGACTACCCTCACGTGCACGAGAGGCCTACCTGCAACGTGTCCTACGTCCTGACCTGTCCCAATTGCGGCCCGCGCGAGGTCACCGACTTCAGCTTCGGGGGCGAGGTGAACCCTCGGCCGCGCGCGGCCCCCTCGCCGCGCGAGCTGGGGGCCTACAACTACTTCCGCGACAACGTCGCCGGGGTGCAGCGCGAGTGGTGGTTCCATCGCTCGGGCTGCGGTGAGTGGTTCCTCGCCGAGCGCGACACGCGCACCAACCACGTGTTGCTGACGGAGCTGCCCGAGGATCCCGCGTGACGCGCCTGTCGCCGCAGCCGGGGGAGCGCATCGATCGCGAGCGCGAGCTGACGTTCCGGTTCGACGGGCGCGAGGTCACGGCGTTCGAGGGGGACACGATCGCGTCGGCGCTGCTGGCGTCCGGTACGCAAATCTTCTCGCGCAGCTTCAAGTACCACCGCCCGCGCGGCGAGCTCTGCGGCTGCGGGCAGTGCGGCAGCTCGCTCGTGGACGTGGACGGCTACCCGGGCGTGCGCGCGTGCGGCGAGCCCGCACGCGAGGGCATGACGGTCGAGCCGATGAACGCGTGGCCCTCCCTGCGGTTCGACGTGATGCGCGCCACCGACCTGTTCGGCGGCCCCTTCACGCCGCCCGGCTTCTATTACAAGACCTTCATCCGGCCGCGCCGGTTCTGGCCGCTCTACGAGAAGGTGCTGCGCCATGCCGCGGGGCTGGGGAAGATCAAGGATCCTCAGCCCGACCGCGAGTGGCGCACGGACTACCGGCGTCGCCACTGCGACGTGCTCGTGGTGGGCGGCGGCGTGGCGGGGCTCGCCGCGGCGCTGCGCGCCGCCGAGCTGGGCGCCGACGTCGTGCTCTGCGACGAGGACGTCGAACCCGGCGGGCGGCTGCTCGCCGAGGGCGGCCACGAGCACGCTCGCGAGCTTGCGCGCCGAGTACGCGAGGCCGGCGTCGAGGTGCTGACCCGCGCGCCCGCGCTGGGCCACTTCGACGGGCTGGTGCCGATCTGGCAGGGCGACACGCTGCACCAGGTGCGGGCTGCCGCCCACGTGGCCGCCACGGGGTCGCTGCAGCAGCCGCTGGTGTTCGGCGACAACGATTTGCCGGGCGTGATGCTCGCGGGCGGCGCACGCCGGCTCGCCGCCGTCTACGCGGTAAAGCCGGGCGACCGCGCCGTCGTGGCTTGCGTATCCGACTCCGGGCTCGACGCGGCCCACCACCTGCACTCCGCCGGTATCCCGGTCGCGGCGGTCGCCGACCTGCGCCCGGATGCGGCCGAGCGCCCCGCCGCCGCCGCCCTCGCGGCCGCTGGCATCGAGCTGCTTCCGGGCCACACGGTGGTCCGCGCGCGCGGCCGCGACCATGTCAGCGGCGCGCTGCTGGCCCCGGTCGGCGCCGACGGCAAGGCGAAGGACGGATCCGAGCGGGCCGTGGCCTGCGACCTGCTGGCGGTCGACGGCGGCTCGGTGCCCGCCGGTTCGCTGCTGCTGCAGGCCGGTGCCCGTGCGCGCTACGACGACCGCAGCGCGCGCTTCGTCCCCGAGCAGATCCCCGATGGAGTGTGGGCCGCCGGCTCCGCCGCGGGCTTCGACGACGCCGAGCCCGCCGAGCTGTCGGGCCGCCTGGCGGGTCTCGAAGCGGCACTGGCCGTCGGCGTGGCGGGCGACGAGGCCCGCCGCGAGGCCGACGAGCTGCGCGAGCGGCTGGGCCAGTGGGACGAGTCGCCCGCGGTGGCTCCGCCGGCTCATGCCCGCGACGCGGGTGGCGGCGGCAAGGCGTTCGTCGACCTCGACGAGGACGTGACCACCAAGGACATCGGGCTCGCCGCCGCGGAGGGCTACGACTCGATCGAGCTGTCGAAGCGGTACACGACCGTGACCATGGGCCCCTCCCAGGGGCGCTTCTCGCAACTTCCCTCCGTCCGGGCGCTCGCGGCCGAGACCGGCCTGGACGTGGGCGAGGTAGGGCTCACCACCGCGCGTCCGCCGTGGGTGTCGGTGCCGATGGGGGTGCTCGCCGGCCGCCCGTTCGAGCCGGCCAAGCGCTCCGCCATCCACGGCCGCCACCGCGAGCTGGGCGCCACCGTCATGTGGGCCGGCGACTGGCGGCGCGCCTACGACTACGGCGACCCGAAGGCCGAGGCGCTGGCTGTGCACAAGGCTGCCGGCCTGATCGACGTCTCCACGCTGGGCAAGCTGATCGTGCGCGGCTCCGACGCCGGCGACTTCCTCGACCGGCTCTACCCGAACCGCTTCTCGAACCTCAAGCCGGGCCGGATCCGCTACGGCGTGATCGCCAGCGACGCCGGGCGGATCATGGACGACGGCACGATCTGCCGGCTCGACGACGACACGTTCTACGTGACCACCACGTCGAGCGGCGCCGGCGCGGTCTACGAGTGGTTCTCGTGGTGGCTGGCCGACTGGCGCCTCGACGTGCGCCTGACCGACGTGACGCAAGGGCTGTCGGCGGTCAACCTCGCCGGCCCGCGCGCGCGAGAGATCATGGGCAAGCTCACCGAGCTCGACTGCTCGAGCGAGGCGTTCACCTACCTCGACGGCAAGCGCGCCACGGTGGCAGGTGTGCCGTGCCTGATCCTGCGCATCGGCTTCGTCGGCGAGGTCGGCTACGAGATCCACTGCCCCTCGGCGCAGGGCCAGCACCTGTGGGACGCGCTGATGGAAGCTGGTGCCGAGTTCGGGATGAAGCCGTTCGGCCTCGAGCCGCAGCGGCTGCTGCGGCTCCAGAAGCTGCACATCCTGATCGGCCAGGACACGGACTCGGAGTCCACGCCGTTCGGCGCCGCGATGCCGTGGATCGTGAAGCTCGACAAGGAGCAGGACTTCATCGGCAAGTGGGCGCTGGAGCGCGCCGCGACCGACGAGCTGGAGACCGCGCTGGTCGGCATCAAGATGCAGAACGGCCACGTGCCCACCGAGGGCGCCGTGGTGCTCCCGGATGGCGACGGCCCCGTCGGGCAGGTCACCAGCGCGCGCTTCTCGCCCCAGCTCGGCGGCGTGATCGGCATGGCGTGGGTGCCCGCGGCGCTGGCCAAGGACGGTTCGCGCGTGACGATCTCCGACGAGGGCAAGCGCTTCGAGGCAGAGGTCGTGACGGCGCCCTTCTACGACCCGGATGGTGAGGTGCTGCGCTCGTGAGCCTGGAGTTCCTGTCACCAGCCCCGACGGCCGTCGCGCGCAGCTCCATGGAGCGCGAGGCGGTGGCTGCCGGCGCCCGGCTGGAGCAGCGCGACGGCTGGAACGTGGCCGTCGCCTTCGAAGGCGAGGAGAGCCACCGGTCGACCGTCGCGTTCGCCGATCGGTCGCACATCGGCAAGCTCGAGCTCCGGGCCGATCACGGCTTGGAGCTGGGCCGGGCCACACGTCGCGACGACGCCTGGTGGTGCCCGACCTCGAGCGACCGCGCCCTCGTGCTCTGCGAGCCCGACCGCACGGCGGACCTGCGCGAGCAGCTGGGGGACGGGGTGGTTGACCTCACCTCCGCCATGGCCGCGCTGACGATCGTCGGGCCGCTGGCGCTGGAGCTGTTCGCGCGCTTCACGGCGCTCGACCTACGGCCGCGCCTAACCCCGGTGCACGCGTTCAGGCCGGGCTCGGTGGCACGCACCCCCGGTGCCGTCCTGCGCGAGGACGAGGAACGCTGGCTGATGCTGTTCGGCGCCGCGCTCGGCAGCTACGTGTGGACGGTCGTCGCGGACGCTGCCGCCGACCTCGGCGGCGGGCCGATCGGACTGGAGGCCCTGGGCGATGCTTGACATCTTCCGCAAGCGCCGCATGTGGCGGCCGCCCGGCGAGCTCAAGGACTCGTACGACGTGGTGATCATCGGGGCCGGCTCGCACGGTCTGGCGGCGGCCTACTACCTGGCGCGCGACCACGGCATCAAGAACGTCGCCGTGCTCGACAAGAGCTACATCGGCTCTGGCGCCGCCGGGCGCAACACCACGATCCTGCGCTCGAACTACAAGACCGTGGAGGGCGCCCGCTTCTACGACGCCTCGCTGAAGCTCTACGAGGGGCTCGGCGCCCAGCTCAACTTCAACCTGCTGTTCTCGCAGAACGGCCACCTCACGCTGGCGCACTCCGATCGCGCGATGTTCGTGATGGCGAACCGGGCCGAGGTCAACCGCATCAACGGGATCGACTCCCGACTGATCTACCCGGACGAGATCAAGAAGCTGGCGCCGGCGATGCAGGTGGACAACCCGGAGGCCGTGTATCCGATCCAGGGCGCCCTCTACCACCCGCCCGGCGGCGTGATCCGCCACGACGCGGTGGTGTGGGGCCTCGCGCGCGGCGCGGACCGCGGCGGCGCGGAGATCCACCCGTACACCGAGGTCACCGGCATCGACCGCTCGAACGGCAAGGTGACCGGCGTGCAGACCAACCGCGGCCCGATCAAGGCCGGCACGGTGCTCAACTGCACCGCCGGCTGGAGCTCGCTGATCTCGGGCATGGCCGGCGTGCGCCTGCCGATCACCACGCACATCCTCCAGGCCTGCGTCACGGAGCCGCTCAAGCCGTTCCTGGACGTGGTGATCGTGTCGTCGCAGATGCACGTATACGTCTCGCAGACGGACCGCGGCGAGGTGCTCATGGGCGCCGAGATCGAGCCGTGGACCACCTACCGCATGCAGGGCACGCTCAACTTCCTGCAGGAGGTCACGCGCCACACGCTGGAGCTGTTCCCCCAGCTGGAGCGCGCCCGCATGCTGCGCAGCTGGGCCGGGCTCTGCGACCTGAGCCCGGACTACAGCCCGATCCTGGGTAAGACCGAGGTCGAGGGGTTCCACATCAGCGCCGGGTGGGGCACCTACGGCTTCAAGGCCGCGCCGATCGTTGGCAAGACGCTGGCCGAGCTCGTGGCGACCGAGCGGACACCCGATCTGATCGCGCCGTTCGCACTCGAGCGCTTCTACGAGGACAAGCTCGTGTCGGAGCTGGCCGCAGCCGCGGTAAGCCACTGATATATCACGAGTAGAATTTACGTCGGAGGAGAGAGATGAAGAGCAGCCTGGAGATTGCCCAGGAAGCCGAGCTCAGGCCGATCGAGTCGATCGCCGAGGAGGCTGGCCTGTTGCCGGAGGAGTTCGATCCGTACGGTCGCTACAAGGCGAAGGTGTCGCTGGGCGCACTCGACCGCCTCAAGGACGAGCCTGACGGCAAGCTCGTCTGCGTGGCCGGCGTAACGCCGACCAAGGCGGGGGAGGGCAAGACCACCACCGCCGTATCGCTCACCCAGGGCCTCGGCCACATCGGCAAGAAGCCGCTGCTGTGCCTGCGCGAGCCATCGCTCGGTCCCGTGTTCGGCATCAAGGGCGGGGCCGCCGGCGGCGGCCTGGCCCAGGTTGTGCCGATGGAGGACCTCAACCTCCACTTCACGGGCGACATCCACGCGATCGGCGCCGCCAACAACCTGCTGGCCGCGCTGCTGGACGCCTCGATCCTCCACGGCAACCCGCACAAGATCGACGCGCTGCGTGTCGGCTGGAAGCGGGCCCTCGACATGAACGACCGCGCCCTGCGCGCGATCACGATCGGCCAGGGTGGTCGCGCTAACGGCTACCCGCGCGAGACCGGGTTCGACATCACCGCCGCGTCCGAGGTGATGGCGATCCTGGCGGTGTCGCGCGACCTGCACGACCTGCGCAAGCGGCTCGGCGCGATCACGGTCGCGCAGTCCTATGACGGCGGCAAGCCGGTCACGGCCGAGGACCTCGGCGCGGCCGGCGCGATGACCGTGCTGCTGAAGGACGCCCTCAAGCCCAACCTGATCCAGACGCTCGAGGGACAGCCCTGCCTGATGCACGCGGGCCCGTTCGCGAACATCGCGCACGGCAACTCGTCGCTGGTGGCGGACCTGATCGGCTTGAAGCTCGGCGACTACGTGATCACGGAGTCCGGCTTCGGCTCGGACATGGGGATGGAGAAGTTCTTCGACATCGTCTGCCGCGGCGGCGGTCTGCGCCCGAACGCGGTCGTGCTGGTGGCCACGGTGCGCGCGCTCAAGCACCACGGAGGCGTGGAGGACGACCCGAGCGTGGAGAACGCCCGGGGCCTGGCGGCCGTCGCCACCGGAGCGGCCAACCTGCACCGCCACCTCGGCATCGTGCGCAGCTTCGGGCTGCCCTGTGTGGTGGCGGTCAACCGCCGCCCCGGCGACACCGACGAGGAGGTCGAGCTGGTGCGCTCGCTCGCGCTCGAGGGCGGGGCGCTCGCGGCCGAGGTCAACGACGCCTTCGAGCACGGCGGCAAGGGCGCGGCGGAGCTGGCCCAGGCCGTGGCCGACGCGTGCGAGGAGCCGTCGGAGTTCAAGCTCGCCTACGACGATGACGATCCGATCGAGGTGAAGATCCGCAAGGTCGCCAAGCAGGTCTACGGCGCGTCCGACGTCGTCTTCTACCTGGACGCGGAGCGCAAGATGCGCCAGTACACCGAGGACGGTCTGGACAAGCTGCCGATCTGCATGGCGAAGACGCACCTGTCGCTGTCGGCCGACCCGGCGCTGATCAACGCGCCGGAGGACTTCACGCTGCCGGTGCGCGACATGCGTGCCTACACGGGCGCCGGCTGGCTCGTGCCGCTGTGCGGCGACATCCAGCAGATGCCCGGGCTGGGCAAGGCACCAGCCGCGCTCAACGTCGATATCGACGAGGAGGGAAGGACAGTCGGGCTGTTCTAGCCGCTAGCGATGTCACGCAACCTCACCGACCTGCTCCGTACCCGTGAGCGCGAGGCGCGGCCGACCGCGCTGAACGTGCTCAAGGAGGCGATGGACGAGCGCGGGGAGATCTCCGACGACGATCGCCGTGAGGCCGCGGCGCTGTCGGGTCTGCCGGAGGCGACCGTCTACGGCGTGTCGACCTTCTACGACGACCTCGTGCAGCCGCGCGGCAAGCGCCACGTCTCCGTTTGCACCGGCACCGCCTGCTGGGCCGCGGACTTCGGTGAGCACGTGGCGGCGGTCGAAAAGGGGCTCGGCCTCGGGATGGGCGAGCGCTCGGAGGACGGCGAGGTGTCGCTCGGCCAGACGGTCTGCCTCGGGTTCTGCCACACGGCAGCGGCCGTGCGCGACGGCGACGTCGTGGACGCCGGCGCCGACGTGGTCGAGCGCGTGCTCGCCGGCGCGGTGCGCCAGGCGGAGGAGCCCGAGCCGGGGAGCGTCCTCGACGAGCCGGTGCTGCTCACCCGCGGGACGTTCGCGGGGCTGCGCCACGCGCTCGACTCGCTGAGCCCGGAAGAGCTGCTCGAGGCGGTCAAGGAGTCGAACGTGCGCGGTCGCGGCGGTGCCGGCTTCCCGGCCGGCACCAAGTGGGAGTTCGCCGCGCGCGCGGCGGACCCGGACCGCGTGATCGTCGTCAACGGTGATGAGGGCGACCCGGGGTCCTACATCGACAAGCACCTGATGGAGCGCAACCCGGAGCTGCTGTTGGAGGGCATGGCGCTCGCCGCCTACGCCGTCGGCGCCCGCCAGGGCTACGTGCTGGTCCGCTCCGAGTATCCGCTCTCGACTCCGGCCCTGCGCGAGGCGGTCGAGCGGTCGCGCGGGGAGCTCGGCGACTTCGAGGTCGAGATCGTGGAGGGTGCCGGCTCGTACGTAGTCGGGGAGGAGACTGCGCTGCTGGCGTCGGTCCAGGGCTTCCGCGGCACGGTGTCGGCCCGCCCGCCGTTCCCCGCGGAGCGCGGGTTCCACGGCAAGCCCACCGTCGTCCACAACGTCGAGACGCTCTGCAACATCCCCTTCATCGCCGAGCACGGGGTGGAGGCCTACAAGGCGCTCAGCCCGGGCGCCACGCCCGGCACCAAGCTCGTGTGCCTCAACGACCGCTTCCAGCGTCCGGGCGTGTACGAGGTGCGCTTCGGCACCCCGGTGGCCGAGATCTGCGAGGGGCTCGGCGGCGGCCTGGTGGACGGCCACTCGATCAAGGCCGTTCAGATCGGCGGGCCGCTGGGCGGCATCCTCCCGGGCTGGAAGCTCGACACGCCATTCGACTTCGACGAGCTGGCCGCCGAGGGCTGCATGGTCGGCCACGGGGGCATCCTGGCCTTCGACGACCGCACCGATGCGCGCGCGCTCGCGCGGCACCTGCTCGAGTTCGGCGCCCACGAGAGCTGCGGCAAGTGCTTCCCCTGCCGGATCGGGCTGCAGCGGGCGTTCGAGATGGTCGATCGGCCCGGCGACCTCGACCGCGACCGGCTCGAGGCGCTGCTCGAGACGCTCGAGTTGGGCTCGCTGTGCGCTCACGGCGGCGGTATGCCCGCGCCGATCCGGAGCCTGATCGCGCACTTCCCGGAGGAGCTGGGCGTGCCCGCCGAGGCCGACTCGGAGGTGGACGACGACTCGTTCATGCGCCGGCCCGAGGAGCGGCGCGAGGACGACCCCGGGGGGCGCGGCGCATGAGGGTCGAGATCGACGGCCAGGCCGTGGAGGTCGAGCCCGGGACGACGATCCTCGAGGCGGCCCAGGCGGTGGACCGCTACGTCCCGACGCTCTGCTTCGACGACCGGATGGCCCCGTTCGGCGCCTGCCGCGTCTGCATGGTCGCGATCGAGGGCGCCGGGGCGCCCGTTGCCGCCTGCACCACGCCCTGTCGCGACGACATGAAGGTCGACACCGAGGAGGCGACGGCGCGGCGAATCGCGGCGGCGACAGTCGAGCTGGTGCTGTCCGAGCTGCCGGAGCCGCCGGGCGAGCACACCGAGCTGGCCGCGGTGGCGCGCTTCTTCGAGATCGGCGAGCCGCGCTGGCAGGGCGAGGTGCGCCGGCCCGCCCACGACCACCGGCACCCCTACCTGGCTCTGCAGCACGAGCTGTGCATCTCGTGCGGGCGCTGCGTGCGCGCGTGCGACGAAGTGCAAGGCGCCTTTGCGCTCACGGCCACCGGCCGCGGCTTCCATTCCGGCATTACGGCGGGCCTCGACAGCGGGTTCGTAGACTCGACGTGCGTTTCCTGTGGGGCGTGCGCGGATACCTGTCCAACAGACGCCATCACCGAGCACACGCTGCTCGACTTGGCCTCTGCGTACACTGGAGAAGGAGGCACTCCATGACTCCCCGTTTCGACGCCACCACCACAACGACGTGCGGCTACTGCGGCGTCGGCTGCCGCCTGGAGGCACACCGCAGCAACGGGCGCATCGCGTCCATCAGTCCCGCCTCCGACGGGCCCGCCAACAAGGGTCACACCTGCGTCAAGGGCCGCTTCGCCCACCAGTTCGCGCGCTCGCGCGACCGCCTGACCTCGCCGCTCGTGCGCGAGAGCGGCGGCTTCCGGCTCGCGTCGTGGGACGAGGCGATCGGCCGCATCGTCGACGCCTTCACGCGCATCAAGTCCGAGCACGGCCCGGACGCGATCGCCGGCCTCGCGTCCTCGCGCGCGACCAACGAGGACTGCTACGTGATGCAGCGCCTCATGCGCGCCGCGATCGGAACGCACAACATCGACAACTGCTCGCGCGTCTGCCACTCGCCGACCTCGTTCGCGCTGCGTAGGTCGTTCGGCATGTCCGGCGCCACCGGCTCCTTCGACGACATCGAGGCCGCCGAGGTCGCGTTCCTGATCGGGGTCAACCCGACGCAGGGGCACCCGGTGGTCGGGGCGCGCATCAAGCAGGCCGCGCTCAAGGGCCTCAAGCTGATCACAGCCGACCCGCGCCGGATCGAGCTGGCCGACTACGGGCAGCTGCACATGAGCATGCGTCCCGGCACCAACGCCGCGCTGCTCAACGGGATGGCGCACGTCGTGATCCGCGACGGGCTCGTGAACGAGCAGTTCGTCTCCGAGCGCACCGAGGGCTACGACGCGCTGGCCGAGCTGGTCGACGCCTACACGCCCGACGCGGTCGAGGAGATCACCGGCGTGCCCGCCGACGAGCTCGTCGCGGCGGCGCACATGTACGCGACCGCCGAGCGCGCCAGCATCCTCTGGGGCCTGGGCGTCACCGAGCACCGCTACGGCTCGGAGTGCGTGCGGATGCTCTGCAACCTGGCGCTGCTCACCGGCAACGTCGGTCGCCCGGGCGCCGCGCTGCTGCCGCTGCGCGGGCAGAACAACGTCCAGGGCTCTTCCGACCACGGGGCGCTCCCGGACACCTACACGGACTACCGCCCCGTGACCGACGATGCGATCACGTCCATGTACGAGGAGCGCTGGGGCGTGAAGATGAAGCGCGAGCCGGGTCTCAAGATCCCGGAGATGTTCGACGGGGCGGTCAACGGCACGCTGAAGGCGATGTACATCTTCGGCGAGGACGTGGCGCAGACCGACCCGGACACCGCTCACGTTACGCACGCGCTCGAGTCGCTCGACTTCCTCGTGTGCCAGGACATCTTCGAGAACGAGACGACCAAGTTCGCCGACGTGATCCTCCCGGCGTCCTCATTCCTCGAGAAGACCGGCACGTTCTCGAACGCCGAGCGGCGCGTGCAGCTGGTCGAGGCGGCGATGGACCCGCCCGGGGCGGCCAAGACCGACTTCGAGATCCTCACGACGGTGTCGAAGGCGCTCGGCTACGACATGGGCTACGACACGCCCAGCGACGTGATGGACGAGATCGCCGAGACGACGCCGCGCTACTCGGGTCTCAGCCATGCGCGGATCGGGCGCAAGGGACTGCAGTGGCCCGTCACTCCGGATGGCCCGGACACGCCGATCCTCTACACCGAGGAGTTCGCGCTCCCCGGCGGCAAGGGCCAGTTCGCGCCGCTGCCGTACAAGCCACCCGGCGACCAGGCGGACGACGACTTCCCGCTGATCCTCGTCACCGGGCGCCGGCTCGAGCACTACAACGCCGGCACGATGACGCGCCGCACCGGCAACCTGACGCTGATGGACCACGATTGGCTCGAGGTACATCCGGATGACGCCGCGAAGCTGGGCCTGCAGGACGGCCAGGTCGTGGCCGTGCGCAGCCGCCGCGGCCAGGTCGAGCTGCCGTTGCAGATCACCGAGCGGATCGAGCCTGGCCACGTGTTCACGGCGTTCCACTTCCCCGAGGTGAGGACGAACCTGCTGATCGGGCAGTCCTCCGACGTCAACACCTCGTGCCCCGAGTACAAGGTCGTGGCCGTCGCGGTCGAGCCCGTCGGAGCGCCGGTGGAGGAGCCGGTGCCCGCAGGCGCAGTCCCGGCCTAGGCGGTGCTCAAGCAGGTCTCGGTCGACGGCCGGACCGACGAGGTCGCGGTCGAGCTGCCGCTGGAGATTCGCCTGAACGGCGATCCGGTCGCCGTGACCATGCGCACCCCCGGGCACGACTTCGAGTTGGCCGCGGGCTTCCTGTACGGCGAGGGGATCGTCGACGACCCGCCGGAGATGACGTTGCCGGAGGACCTGGCGGCGAACATCGTGGAGGCGGCCGCGCCGGGGGCGCAGCCGCCGGCCACCCGGCGCTTCTACACGACCTCCTCCTGCGGGATCTGCGGGAAAGGCGCGCTCGAGGAGGTGGAGGCGATCGCGCCGGTGGTGTCGGGCGGACCGTCGATCGAGCGCGCGCTGCTCGCCTCGCTGCCCGACCGACTGCGACAGCCGACCTTCGAGCGCACCGGGGGGCTGCACGCCACGGGGCTGTTCGACGCGGCAGGCGAGCCGCTGGTGGTGCGGGAGGACGTTGGACGCCACAACGCGATGGACAAGGTGATCGGGCACGCGCTGCTGTCCGGAGCGCTGCCGTTCTCCGAGAACGTGCTCTGCGTGAGCGGCCGCCTGGCGTTCGAGCTCGTCCAGAAGACGGCTCGGGCGGGGGCGCCGATCCTGGTGGGCGTCGGCGCGCCCACCTCGCTTGCGGTGGAGCTGGCGGAGGATCGCGGCATCACGCTCGCCGGGTTCGCCCGCGGCGGGCGCGTGAACGTGTACACGCACACCGAGCGCGTGACCTAGCGTCGGCGTTCGCGCCGGACTCCATCGCACTCATAGGCGTCGCTATATGCTTTCGGGCTTCTCATGGCCGTCACTCATACCCAGTTGACCGCCTTTCTCGCCGTCGTCCGGCACGGCTCGGTGACCGCGGCGGCCCAGGAGCTGTTCGTCACTCAGCCAAGCGTCTCCGCGGCGGTCGCCGCGCTGGAGCGCGAGCTGGGCGTGGAGTTGACCGAGCGCGCTGGGCGCAACGTGCGTCCCACGCCGGCGGGACGGGAGTACGCGCGCTACGCGGCACACGTCGTAGGACTGCTCAAGGAGGGGGCCGAGGTCGCGGGCCTGGTGGCCGCCGGCGCCCAGCAGACGCTGCGGCTCGGCGCGGTGCTCACAGCCGGCGAGCACCTGATGCCGGCGCTGATCCAGAACTTCCGCGAGCACCAACCCGAGCTGCAGGTGAGCCTCAGCGTGAGCAACCGCAAGGAGGTGTTCCGGTCACTCGCCGCGCACGAGGTCGACCTCGTCGTCAGCGGTCGCGCGCCGGACGAGGGCGACTTCGAGGCGGTGGCCTTCGCCGACAACGAGTTCGCCCTCGTCACGGCACCCGGCGACGCGCTGGCGAAGCGACCGTCGGTGGCGGTCGAGGAGCTCGGCAACCGGCCCTGGCTCGTCCGCGAGCAGGGCTCCGGCACGCGCAGGCTGTGCGAGGAGTACCTCACCGCGCAGCAGCTCCAGCCGTCGCTGCTCACGCTCGGCTCCAATGGCGCCATCAAGAACGCCGCCCGCATCGGCCTCGGGCTGGCGCTGCAGTCGCGCGTGGCCGTCCAGCTCGAGCTCGACTACGGCCTGCTCGAGCAGGTCAAGCCACGCGGCGGGCTGCCGAAGCGGTCGTGGTTCGTCGTCTGGTCGGGCGCCGGTCCCACGCGCGAGCCGGTCGACGCGTTCACGCGCTACGTGCAGTCGGCCGCGGCCCGCCGCGCCCTGGCCGCCGGCTGACCCGGGCGACTCAGGCGTGCAGCGCGGAGTCCGAGCCGCTGGCGCCGGGCACGTGCAGCGAGTGCGGGTCGACCCCGGCTCCGATCGCGGCTCTCGTCGAGACCAGGTGGTACAGCAGCAGCGCCTGCACCAAGGCGAGCGACTCCGAGTGCCGGAGCTCCGTGCCGACCATGAACTCGCCCAGACGCTGGACGCGCAGGTGGCTCACGTACTGCATCCGCTGCCACACCGCCTCCTCGAGATCGGCGGCCAGCTCCGGATGCGTGTGCCCCGGGATGCGCAGCACCGACTCGTGCTCGCGCCGCACGAGGGTCGGGCCGTGCCCGTCGGCCCCGATCAGCGGGGACAGGTCGGGGTGGCGCAACGTGTCGCGCAGCACCACCTCGGCGTCAAGGTGCTCGGGCCGCTCGCCGCCGGGCCGGAACGTGACCACGATGTCGGCGTGCGCTCGCTGCGGGTGCACGAACGACGCCACGTCGCGCTCGCGCAGGTCCAGCTCCTCGAGCACCTCGTGCGTCGTGTAGCCCCGTCGGGTGCAGTCGCGCGTGAGCTTCCAGCTGCGACGCAGGCGTTCGGGCGGCGCCAGGAAGACACGGATGTCGTGTGCCTCGCGCAGCGGCTCGGTGTGGAAGTTGAGCAGCCCCTCCACGAGCACGAATGGACCCGGACGCACGTGGCGCGGGGCCTCGAGCGTGCCGGTGCGGTGGTCGTAGACCGGCTTGAGGATCGGCTCCCACTTGCGCAGGTGGCGCAGGTGCTGGCCCATGATGTCGAGGTGGTTGGCCTCGGGCTGGAGCGGCGTGATGCCCAGCTCCGTCCGCTGCGCGCGCTCGTAGCGGTGGTAGTCGTCGCCGCTGACGTACGAGACGCTGCGCTCGCCCAGCACGCGAGCGAGCCCGCGCGTGAGCGTGGTCTTTCCTGCGCCGGAGTCTCCTACGACGCCGAGGACGATCGGGCGGGCCACTGGGGCGAGGATCCCACAGCTGCGCTCTCTGAGCCAGTCCCGTTGGTGCGTTCCTCGATCAGGGCGATCTTGGCCAGCAGGTGCTCGGCCATCCGCAGCGAGGCGGCGTCGATCAGCCGACCGTCGAGCGAGACAGCGCCCTTCCCGTCGGCGGCCGCCTCCTTCATCGCCTCCACGATCCGCCGCGTGCGCGTGATCAGGCGCTCGTCGGGCGAGAACACCCGGTGCGCCAGCTGGACCTGGTTGGGATGGATCGCCCACTTGCCCTCGAAGCCGAGCACTGCGGCCCGGCGGGCGGCGGCGAGGTAGCCCTCGGGGTCGTTGAAGTCGCCGAACGGGCCATCCACGGGCCGCAGGCCGTTGGCGCGGCAGGACACAGCGATGCGCGCCAGCGCGTAGTGCCACTGGTCACCCCAGTGCAGGTCGCGGCCGCCTTCGTCGTCCGGATCGGTGAGCACCGCGTACTGGCGGTCGGATCCGCCGATCGACGCGGTGTGGCTCTGCATCGACGCCGCATAGTCCGCGACGCCGAAGATCAGCGCCTCCATGCGGTCAGGGCACGCGCTGGCGATCTCCTCGACGTTCAGCATGCCCTTCGCCGTCTCGATCAGCGCCGAGATGCCGATGCGGTGGTCGAGCCCGATGGCGTCCTCGATCTGGGTCAGCAGGGTCGCGACCAGGTGGATGTCGCCGGCGCAGCTGGCCTTCGGCACGAGCACGGTGTCGAGCCAGGCCCCGCTCTGCTCGATCACGTCGACGATGTCGCGGTAGCAGTAGTGAGTGTCCAGCCCGTTGATGCGCAGCGACACGGACGTGCCGCTCCAGTCGAGCTCGCGCAGAGCGGCGATCACGTTGGTGCGCGCCTGCTCCTTGTCGTCCGGTGCGACGGCGTCCTCGAGGTCGAGCATGACTATGTCGGCGCCCAGCTTGGGGGCCTTCTCCATCATGCGCACGTTGGCGCCCGGAACGCAGAGCTCGCTGCGGTGCAGTCTCACCGATGCCATGCAGGCCAGTGAAGTCGACGTCCGCCCGACCCGCAAGGCGGAGTCGATGAATTTCAAAACGGCAGCACGGATTTCCGATGCTTGTGCTGATAGCGCCGGCGCAGCAGCTCGCCGGCGAACAGCGTGAGGCCGATGGTCACCACCAGCTCCACCGCGCGGCGGCCCTTGAAGGAGGACTCGCCGTGCTCGCGCTGGCGCATGTGCACGGGCACCTCGAGCAGGCGCAGCTTCGCGTCGGTGATGCGCACCAGCGCCTCCACCTCCGGCGCCTCGCATACGTAGGGGTCGGCCAGTAGCTCCAGCGCGCGGTGGTTGACGGCGTACAGGCCGCTGGTGCCGTCCGAGATCGGCTGTCCCAGGCGCAGGCGCATCAGCAGGCGCAGCAGCGACGTGCCGAAGACGCGCTCGGGGGTGGGGCGGTAGCGCTCGCCGTCGAGCCCGGAGTCGGGGAGGAAGCGCGATCCCACCGCCACGTCGCACTCGCCGGCGCGCACGAGCGCGAGCATGCGGGCCAGCTCGGCGGCTGGATGCTGGCCGTCGGCGTCGAGGCGCCCGCAGTAGTCGTACCGGCCGTCCGCGGCGCGCCGGTAGCCCTCGGCGATGCCGTCGCGCAGCCCGCGGTTCTCCGGAAAGGTGACCACCTGGGCGCCGCCCGCGCGGGCCACCTCGGCCGTGGCGTCGGTCGAGCCGTCGTCGATCACGAGCACGTCCACCTCCGGCAGCGCGCCGCGCGCCTCGGCCAGCACCTCCGGCAGCGACGCCTCCTCGTTCCATGCCGGGATGAAGACGAGCGTGTCGGCCACTCGTGGAGTATCGCCGCACGACCGGCGCACGCGAAAGCCGAGTGCGGACCGGCCACCCGGGTAAGCGCGTCGGGAAGGCGGTTTCGGCTAGGGGAGGCTCCCGTGAAAGACGTGCTCGGCCGGATGTCCCCGGCCACCGTGCTGTCGGCCTTGGCGCTGTTCATCTCGTTGGGAGGTGTCTCGTACGGCGTTGCTAGCGGATCGATCGACAGCCGCGAGATCCAGAACGGCACCGTGCAGAGCCGCGACGTACGCGACGGCGCCCTCCAGGGACGGGACGTGGGCAACGGCAGTCTGCGGGCACGCGACATCGACGACGGCTCCCTACAGGGGCGCGACGTCGCCAACGGCACCCTCCAGGGGCGTGATGTCAGGGACGGGTCGCTCGCCGGGGTCGACCTCGCCACGAACGCAATCGGCGACCGTGAGATCGACGAGCCCCAACTCGACCTCAGTCGCCTCGGCGGCGTGAGCGTGACGCGTTTCGTCAAGAACGTCGTCCGCGTGGAAACGCGCAGCGGCAACGACGCCCTGACGGCCAAGTCCGCACCGCCCGCCAGCTGTCCGAAGGGCAAGCGCCTGATCGGTGGGGGAGCGCGGGTGGTGGCGGCGACGGCGCCGGCGCCGGTGGCCCTGTCCGCCAACGGACCAGCCGGCAGCTCGTGGGTCGCGGCCGCCTACACGACAGCGGCGACGGGCAACTGGCAGCTCGTGAACGTGGCGATCTGCGGCTGATCAGGCCGTGCTGACCTGCGAGCGCCGGCGCCGCAGGCGCAGACGCCGGCGGCTCGGGCGCGTCCGAGTGGGCTGCTCGTGCACGACTAGCACGGGCGTGGGGCTGCGCCGGTTGAGCCAGTCGCCCACCCGCCCGATGTGGAAGCGCCGGGGGGCCTGGCCGACGACGACCAGGTCCCAGCAGCCGGTGCGGGCCTCGCGCAGCAGCGCGCGACCCGGCGAGCCGCGTGTGACCATCTTGGTGAGCGGGATCTCCACGGGCACGAGCTGCGCGGCCGTCTCGATGTTGCCCTCGGCCCATTCGATCAGCTCACGCTCGAGCTCTTCACGCGTGACGGGTGCCACGGCGGGTCCGGCGATCGGCAGGTGGGGGGCCCCGGGAGCGCTGCTCAGGAGACCGAGACGACCGTGTCCGGCCTCGACCAGCTCGATCGCGCGCGCGAGCGCCGCACGTGCGGCAGGACTGTCGTCAATTCCTACAAGGATCCGGTGGAACATCGCGGCCCCTCCATTCCTTTAGCGCGCTAACTAGTCTACCAGGTCCTTAGCGCGCTAAATTTATGCGGTGGCCACGCTGGATGCAACTAGGACATCTGCTCACGAGCAGTTCGGCGACGCGCTGGAGGGCCTGATCCGCGCCGTGCTGAAGGCCAGCGGCCGCGGGGTGCCGGGCGGCGAGACCGAGCTGACCCTGTCCCAGTACTTCGTAATGGGCGCGCTGGCCGACGAGGCCCTCACCGTCAGCGAGGTGGCGCGCGCCGCTCGCGTGGCGGTGCCCACCGCGACCCGCGCCCTGCGCGGGCTAGAGACGCGCGGCTTCGTGGACCGCGAGCGCAACGACGGCGAGGACCGCCGCCTGGTCACGGTCGCTCTCACGCCGAGCGGGCGCGGAGTGCTCGAGGAGAAGCGCGCCTGGGTGCAGGCGCGCCAGTGCGAGATCTTCGACGGCCTGACGGCCGCGGAGCGCGAGACGGTGACGGGCGCGCTGAGCGCGATCGCGCACGAGATCGACGAGCTGTAGCCAGAGAGCTCCTCGTCGGGGACCGCGAGACTGCGTTTGACGACGTAATACATCGCAAAAGTCAGTCTCGTTGGCGCAGCAGGCCTCCCACATCGGCTACGCGGCCTAGGTGCGCCAGCTTGTCCGGGTTGACGATCGAGCGGATCCCCTGGATGCGGCCGTCGGCGATGTCGAGCGCCATCACGCTGAGGACCTGTTCCTGGGCGTCGAGCAGCAGCGCGCCCGGCTCGCCGTTCACCGATACGCGCCGCACCTCGATGCTGCCCAGCCGGGCCCCGACGCGCCCCCAGTTGCGCAGCGTGCGTGCCACCCGGGCGCGACCGAACAGCGCCCGGGCCAGGGCCGGCACCTTGCCGCCGCCGTCGCCGTGCAGCTCCACGTCCTCGGCGAGCAGCGCCTCGAGTCCGGCGAGGTCGCCCTCGCGGACTGCGCCGAAGAAGCGGTCGGCCAACTGCTCGCGCTGCTCGCGCGAGGCGTCGAAGCGTGTGCGGCGGTCCTCCACGTGCCGCCGCGCGCGCACGGCAAGCTGGCGCACGTTCGCCTCGCTCTTGCCGACGATCTGAGCGATCTGCTCGTACGGGTAGTCGAACACCTCGCGCAGCAGGAAGACCGCCCGCTGCTCCGGTGACAGGCTCTCCAGCAGCACCAGGAAGGCGAGCGATAGCGAGTCGGCCATCTCCGCCTGGCGGGCCGGGTCCTCGTCGGCGGCCGTCACCAGCGGCTCCGGCAGCCATTCGCCGACATACGTCTCGCGCCGCGCCCGCGCCGAGCGCAGCTCGTCGATCGCCAGCCGGGTGACCACCGTGGACAGGTACGCCCGCGGCGACTCGATCCGCTGCCCCTCCTGCTCGGCGCGGTGGAGGCGGAGGAGGGCCTCCTGCACCACGTCCTCCGCCTCGCTCACGCTGCCGAGCATGCGGTACGCGATCGCGAACGCCCGCGGCCGCAGCTCCTCGTAGGTGGCGTCCACGCTCAGCCGAGCCCCTCCGCGAAGCCCTGCCGCCAGCTCGAGTAGCGCGGCTGCCAGCCGAGCTCGCGCTTCGCCTTGGCGTTCGATGCGCCGCGCATCTCGTTCATCATGACCATCGCGGCCTCGCCCGCCGCGAGCCGCCCGATCCAGCGCGGCAGTCGCATCGGCTTGCGGGCGCCGAGCGTCGCGGCGGCCGCCGGCAGCCATTCGCGCACCGGCGCGGGCTCGTCGTCGACGACGTTGTAGAGGCCGCGCGTCGCCGTGCTCGACAGCGGCCACCGTTGCCGTCGCCGCGTCCTCGATGTGGACGAACGACCACACGCCGTCGCCGCCGCCGACGATCGGGAACCTGCGCTTGACGGATCAGCTCGACGAGCTCGCCCTCGGGCTTCACGCTGAACGAGGTTCCGGGGCCGTAGAAGCCGCCGTAGCGCAGCGCGATGCCCTCTGTCCAGTCGGCGCCGGTGACGGCCTCTTCCAGATGGCGGATGGCGTCGTGCGATGTGCGCATCGCATCCGCCGGCGTCGGGTCGAGCGGGTCGTCCTCGGTCTTGACCGGGCCACCCGTGCGGGCAGACGGCCAGCCGGCGAAGCTCTGGGCGACGAAGCGCTTCACGCCCACCGCGCGCCCCGCGGCGAGCAGGTGATCCGTGCCCTCGCTGCGGAGGCGGTTGGTCGGCGCGAAGTCGCGCTCGAAGTGGCGCAGGTCCTGCAGACCGGACAGCGCGGTGAGCTGGTGGACGATCACGTCGGGCTCGGCCTCTGCGATCACGTGGGCGACGGCCTCCGGATCCAGCGCGTCGGCCACGACGGGCCGGGCGCCGAGGCTGCGGACGAGGTCCTGCTTCTCGGGCTTGCTGGTCATCCCGACGACCTCGTGGCCGTTGGCGACGAGCTGGGGGAGGAGGTACTGCCCGAGCGCCCCTGTTGCACCTGCGACGAAGACCTTCATGACATCTCCTTTCATCTCTTTTCCCTAGAGACGAGGTGGCGATGCCAGCTGTGACAGGTCGTCAGCGCACGGGGGCCGCGCGGCGGGCACGCAGCTCGGCGATCGACTCGTCCGTGCACGTTTCGAAGAACCCGCCCGCGACCTCGCGCACCTCGTCGAGCGACTCGGCGCGGTAGAGCACCGGCTGGTAGTGCGTGATGTCGTAGTCGGCGGTGCCCATCTCGATCAGGTCGAGCGGGCGGTGCTCCATGTCGCGGAACTCGTCGATCTCCCCGTAGGAGGAGAGGATGCCGGCGCCGTAGGCCTTCAGCTCGCCGTCCTCCACAACAACGCCGAACTCGACGGTGAACCAGAACACGCGCGACAGGAAGCGCAGGTTCTCCTCGTCACGAAGGCGCAGGGTCGCTTCGCCGGTCAGGCGGTGCAGCTCCGAGAAGGTGGGCGTAGCGAGCAGGTGCCCGTGGCCCACGACCTCGTGGATGATGTCCGGCTCGGGGGTGTAGAGCGGGCTGGCGGGGTGGCGCACGTACTGGGTCGAGTGGAACAGCCGGTGCGCCAGCGACCCGTAGAAGTCGCGCAGCGGCACGAGCCCGGCGGCGGGCGCGTAGTGGAAGCCCGTCAGCGGACGCAGCCGCTGGCTGACGAGATCGAGGCTCGGGACGCCGTCCACGGGCAGGTCGAGCGCCGCCTTGGCCTCCAGGAACTCGCGGATCGCGAGCCGGTCGTGCTTGGGCGCCAGCTCGCGCGCGACCGTGCGCCACACGTTCTGCTCAGCGTCGTCGTAGCGCACCGGGGGCGCCGGCTCCCCGGGCCTCCAGGCGAGCGCAAGGGCTGCGATCTCGTTTCGCCTGGCTTGGTAGGCCGGGTCGCCGGCGCCGGGGTGGTCGTCGCTGAGGTGGACGGTCACCTGCCCGTCGCCAGCGGCGGTCACGGGCGAGTAGAGCTGTCCCTCCTCGAACATGCTCGCAGTGCAGCACCGCAGCGGCCTGAGTGCAAGTGTGTACAGCGGCAGGGGACAGATTGTCTACTTCTGTCAGCTATCGGCGCTAGATTGTGGTCATATTGACCAGTCCAGTGGATGAGCTCGATGCGCGGCTGATCGCCGAGCTGCGCGACAACCCGCGCCTCGGGCTGCTCGAGATCTCGCGGCGGCTGGGCGTGGCGCGCGGGACGGTCCAGGCGCGACTCGCCAAGCTCGAGCGCCGCGGCGTGGTCACGGGCTACGGTCCCGAGGTCGACCCGACGGAGCTGGGTCATCCGATTCAGGCCTTCGTGATGCTGGCCCTCACCCAGGGTCGCCTGGCCGAGGCGGTCGAAGCGCTCGAGGCCACGCCCGAAGTGCTGGAGGTCGACGCCGTCAGCGGGCCGGAGGACCTGATCTGCCGGGTGGCGGCACGCGACCCCGAGCACCTCCAGGAGATCGTCAACCGGCTGCTCGCCACCGACGCGATCCGGCACTCCACCAGCTACATCGTGCTGAGCCGGCCGATCAGGCCGCGCGTCCAGCCGCTCGTCGATGCGGTCGGCGCCGGCTGAGACCGCTGGGGCAGCAGCCGGGCGCGCCGGCGGATCCAGGCGATCGACCCCTCCCGGTAGCAGCGTCTGCGCCAGCCGTCGAGCGCCGCCTCCACGCCGGCCCGGTCGGTCACGCCCAGCACCTCGACGTGTCCCCCGCCGGCCGCAGCCGGGTCGTCGACCGACGGGGTCGCTCGCCGCCGTGAGGTAACGCCGTTCGCACGGCTTGCACGAGTAGAGGTCCATGCCTCGGCACGTTGAAGCGCGTTTGCTGTGACGCCCCTGAGCGACGCCTGGGAAGTTGCCGTGGCCGGCCGTTCCCAGGAAGCTCCCAGGTTGCTCCCAGCAGGGTCGAAGGCGGCACCCCGAAGCTGCGCGTCGACCTCGAACAAGGAGACCGACATGGCCGAGCCGTACAACCCAACGCGCCGCCGGCTGCTGCGCGATCTCACCGGCGCCGGGGTCGGCATCGCCGGGGCCGGCCTGATCGGCTGCGCCGATGAGGAGAAGGGCGCGGCGGACGCGGCTACGCCTTCATGCACGCTCACCCCGGAGCTGACCGAGGGCCCCTTCTACCTCGACCTGGACAAGATCCGGCGCGACGTGACCGAGGGCAAGCGGGGCCTGCGGCTGGATTTGCGCGTCAAGGTCGTGAACGCCACCACCTGCAAGCCGCTCGAGGACGCGGCCGTGGAGATCTGGCACGCCGACGCCGGGGGCACCTATTCGGGCTTCGCCCAGGAGGGCACCGCCGGAGAGACGTACCTGCGCGGCGTGCAGCTGACAGGCGCGAACGGCGTGGCCCAGTTCCGGACGGTCTACCCCGGGTGGTACGAGGGCCGTGCGATCCACATCCACCTCAAGGCCCACGTCGGTGGACGGGCGGCCGGTCGCAAGTACAGGGGCGGCCGCACGGCGTACACCGGCCAGCTGTTCTTCAACGAGTCGGTCAATGACCGGATCGTGCGGCTGTCGCCCTACAACGGGCGCGGCGGCACGCGGCTGCGCAACCGCGACGACGGCATCTACGGCCAGGCGGGCTCGGGCAGCCTGGTGCGCCTGCGGCGGCGCAAGGCGAGCACGATCCGCGACGGGCTGATCGGGACGATCACCGTCGGCGTCGAGGCGTGATGGGCGAAGGAGCCGGCCGACCCCCGACGTCGGCCGGCTCCTTGGTCCCTTACAGCGCGACGGTCTCGCCCGATGGGGCGGTGTCGGAGCTGTCGTTGCTGCCCTGCTCCTTCGGGCAGGGGTGGTCCGGCGAGCGCTGACCCTCGGGCGCTCCGCCAGGGGCGGCCGGCCCGGGGGCCTGGCCGTAGGGGTTGGCCTGCCGGTCCTGCGACTGCGCGGCGGTGTTGCCGCTGCCGCCGCCGTCGCCCTCGGCAAACGCTCCGCTCACCGGCAGGGCGATCGCGAGGCAGGCCAGTCCCGCGGCGGCGATGATCGCCACCGTGCGCCGGCTTGCGGCCGGCTGTTGGCTGTCCATCTGGTGCTCCTCGTGTCGGGGAAATGGACCCCGACGACGCTAGGCGTGGCGGCTGGGAGATCGGTGGGAGCTTCCTGAGACTCCGCCCAGGCCGTTCCCAGGAAGTTCCAAGCTTTCGGCGCGACAATGACGCGTGATGTCGGCCGAATCACCGCGAGTGCTCGTCGTCGACGACGAACCCAACATCGTCGACGTGATCACGATGGCCCTCCGCTACCAGGGCTTCGAGGCGGCGTCGGCCGCCACCGGCCAGGAGGCGCTGGCCGCGGTCGAGAGCTTTCGCCCGCAGGTGATGATCCTCGACGTGATGCTGCCCGACATGGAGGGCTTCGAGGTGGCCGAGCGCCTGGGCGCAGAGCGGTCGACGTCCATGTAGCAGACGACGTCTGCCTCGGTGCGCTCCCAGGCCGCCCGCAGCGCCCGGCCGCGCCCCTTGTCGCCCAGCGCCAGCAGCTCGACGCCGGGCAGGTCCTCCGCGAGCGCCATCGAGACCCGCGGCGTTTCGTCCGTGCTGCCGTTGTCGGCGATCACGATGCGCCAGGCGAAGCCCGCGGAGCTGCTGAGGTAGTCGTGCAGGCGGCGGATCGACGCGGGCAGGGTGCCCTGCTCGTTGTGCACCGGCACGACCACGTCGACCGAATGCGGGGCGCTGGCGGAGTTCATGGCGCCACCATCGGCCCGGGCCGCTAGAGGAGCCTGTGGCGTGGCTGAGAGTTCCCTGAGTTCGGCTCCTTATGTTGCTCTAACAATCGCGTTCGACAATGGCCTGACGCTCGAGCCGCGGGCCCGTGTGCACGGAGATCCGGAGTGCGCATCGACGGGACGCCCCGAGGGAGCGGGTCGTGTCTCGCCGCTGCCCGGCGACGAAGAGCCGCCGCCGAGGGGCTGCTGTTCGTGGGGGCGGCCGGCGTCGCGCTCGGCGCGGGTCTCGGGGCGCTGGTGGCGCGCACCGCGCTGGCGCCGATCGCCCGCTTCACCCGCCGCACCGAGGAGCTGGCGGCCGACCCGGACCCGTCCGAACGGATCGAGGTGACCGGCCAGGACGAGCTCGGCCGGCTCGCGCGCAGCTTCAACACCACGCTCGACGCCCTGGAGCGCTCCGTGGAGGCGCAGCGCCACCTGGTCGCCGACGCCAGCCACGAGCTGCGCACGCCGATCGCGAGCCTGCGCGCGAACATCCAGACGCTCCAGGACGCCGACCGGCTGCCGGCGCACGAGAGCGCGCGCGCTGCGCGCCGACATCGTCGAGGAGCTGGACGAGCTGACCGCGCTGGTGGCGGACATCGTCGAGCTCGCGCGCGGCACGAAGCCGCACGAGCTGGCCGACGACGTGCGCCTCGACCAGATCGTCGAGGCGGCCGCGGAGCGCGCACGGGTACGGGCGGGCGACCGCGTGGACTTCCGCGTGACGGCCGAGCCGACCGTGGTCCGCGGCGAGCCGCAGCGCATCCAGCGGGCGGTGTCGAACCTGGTCGACAACGCCGTCAAGTGGAGCCCGCCCGGCGCGACCGTGGAGCTGGAGCTGACGCGCGGGGAGCTGACCGTGCGCGACCACGGACCGGGCTTCGCCGACGTCGACCTTCCGCACGTGTTCGAGCGCTTCTACCGCGCGGAGAGCGCGCGCGGGCTGCCCGGCTCTGGACTGGGGCTGGCGATCGTCCGCCAGGCGGCCGAGGCCCACGGCGGGTTTGCGTCCGCAGCCAACGCCCCCGGCGGCGGTGGCCTGGTGCGCGTGTCGTTCGGCGCGCCCACGCGCGCGTCCTCCCAGCCGGCGCTCAGCTAGGCGGCTACCCGCGGGCGCGGGCTTGCGACCCGCTCCCGGCGAGCGCCACACCCGGCTTGGGCCGACCCGGGATCAGCGTCGCGGCCACTACCGCGAGCAGCAGCGCGGCCGTGCCCATCAGGAAGGCGGCGGTGAAGCCGGACTCCGAGGCGAAGTCGCTCCCGGACACCACCTGGCTTGCCACGATCGCGGCGGCGATCTGGCCTCCGAACGCTCCCCCGATCGTGCGCATGATCGTGTTCATCCCGGTTGCCTCGCCCGTCTGGCTCTGCGGCACCGCGTCCACGATCAGGTTCGCCATGGAGGCGAACGACAGGCCGATGCCGAAGCCGAGCAACGCGACGGCCACCAGGATCTCCCACGTCTCGGAGTGGGCCACCGACAGCATGGCGAAGCTCAGCGACGCGGAGATGGTGCCGAGCAGCAGCGGCACCTTCGAGCCCACGCGATTCGCGAGCGTGCCCGCCAGCGGCCCGGCAACGAGCATGATCACCGCCGACGGCAGCATGAACAGCCCGGCGCCGGTGACCCCGACGCCAAACCCGTAGCCGGTGGACTCCGGGGCCTGGACGAACTGCGGGATCAGGATGAAAGAGCCGAACATCCCGAACCCGATCAAGAAGCCGGTCAGGTTGACGGTCCATACCGAGCGCAGCCGCAGCAGGTCCACGTCCACGAGCGGCTGGTGCACGCGCTGCTCGAAGCGAACCCAGATCGCGAGGATCACCACGGCACCGGTGAACAGGCCTACGATCGGCGCGGAGCCCCAGCCCCAGCGGGCGCCCTCGCTGACCGCAAGCATCAGGCACACGAGCCCCGCCGACAGCAGCACGGTGCCGGTCCAGTCGATCCGCGCCGGCGACTTCACCGGCGACTCCGGCACGAAGAAGTGGGTGGCCACGATCGCGACCACCACGACCGCAAAGCCGAACCAGAAGATCCACTCGTAGGAGAGGTGGTCCACGATCAGGCCGCTCAGCACCAGCCCGGCGCCGCCGCCGATGCCGAACGTGGCCGAGATCAGACCGATTCCCGTGGCCACGCGCTCGCGCGGGAACTCGTCGCGGATGATCCCGAAGGCGAGCGGGAAGACCGCGCCGGCGGCGCCCTGCACCGCCCGGCCCGCGATCAGCAGGGCGATGCTGTGCGACATCGCCGCGATCAGCGATCCGACCGCGAACAGGCACAGCACGGCGACGAGCATGCGCTCCTTGCCGAACATGTCGCCCATGCGGCCGAAGATCGGGGTGGCGATCGAGGCCGTGAGCAGGTAGACGGTGAGCACCCACGTGACCGATGTGGTCGAGGCATCGAGCTCGCGCTGGATCGCCGGCAGCGCGGGGGCCACCATCGTCTGCAGCAGGGCGTACGACAGCGCCGCCACCGCCAGCACGGCCAGCGTGATGTTGTAGTTCTGGCGCTCGGGTTGGTCGCTCACGCCGCCGCGCCCTCCGGCACCGTCTCGCGCACGCTGCGGCGCAGTGGGGTCTCGGGGATCAGCAGCACGAGCGCGAGGGCCAGCGCCATCAGCGGCAGGCCGATCAGGAACACGGGATGGATCGCGTGCG
Organism: uncultured Thermoleophilaceae bacterium; assembly: GCA_963716215.1. Taxonomy (GTDB): domain Bacteria; phylum Actinomycetota; class Thermoleophilia; order Solirubrobacterales; family Thermoleophilaceae; genus JACVRW01. Next base: position 2,013,694 of record OY970298.1, read on the forward strand.
CGAGCTGGTCGCGCGCCGCCGCGTTGCCCACGCCGTCGCCGTCGCCCTGGAGGGCGGCGCCGGCTGCCGCGCCGGCCGGCAGGCCGGCGGCCAGGATCGCGCCCATCACGGTCACGCCGATGGTGCCGCCGGTGGTACGGAAGAACTGCCCGGCGCTCGTGGCCACGCCCAGCTGCGAGCTGGGCACCGCGTTCTGCACCACCAGCACGAGGTTCTGCAGCAGCAGTCCCAGTCCGAGGCCGAGCACCACCATCGCGAGCGTCGCGGCTCCGTGGGTGGAGCTCTGGTTGAGCTCGCTGAGCAGCGCGAAGCCGCCCGCCATCAGCACGGGGCCGCTCACGAGCGCCCAGCGATAGTGACCGGTACGGGAGATCAGCTGACCGCTGCCCACGCTCGTGACCACCAGGGCGAGCATCAGCGGGGTGAGCACGAGCCCGGAGTCGGTGGCCGACTCGCCGAGCACGCCCTGCACGTAGAGCGGGACGAACATGATCGCGCCGAACATCGCGATCCCCACGGCGAACGAGGCCCCGGCCGCTGCCGTGAACGTGCGCAGCTTGAACAGCGAGACCGGCACGATCGGGTTGGGGGTGCGCCGCTCGTGCCAGGCCAGCACCGCGAGTAGGACGACCCCGGCGCCGTAGAGGCCGAGCACCTCGGCGGAGCCCCACGGCGCCTCCTGGCCGCCGCGGACGGTAGCCAGCAGCAGGCTCGAGACCCCGGCCGCGAGCAGGCCCGCACCGAGGTAGTCGATGCTGCCCGCGCGTTCCGGGTGGGGCGGTATGCGCAGCGTGACCAGCACGACGGCGAGCGCCACCAGCCCCACCGGCAGCGAGACGAAGAACACCCAGCGCCAGTCGGCGTGGTCGGCGATCCAGCCACCGCTGAACGGGCCGAGCACCGAGGCCAGCCCGAACACGGCGCCGGTCAGGCCCTGCCAGCGCCCGCGCTCGGAGGGCGGCACGAGGTCGCCGATGACGGCCATCGCGAGCGGGATCAGCGCGCCGGCGCCCAGGCCCTGGACGGCGCGGGCGATCACGAGCTGGGTCATCGAGTCGGCCGTGCCGCCGATCACGGCCCCGCCCATGAAGATCACGATGCCGGCAGCGAAGAAGGGCCTGCGGCCGTAGACATCGGAGAGCCGGCCGTAGATCGGCACGGTCACGGTCGAGGCGAGCATGTAGGCAGAGAAGACCCAGGAGTAGTGCGACACGCCGCCCAGGTCCTCGACGATGTGCGGCAGCGCCGTGGCCACGATCGTCTGGTTGAGGGCCGCGAGCAGCATGCCGAGCAGCACGCCGGAGAACGCGGCGATCGTCGCGCGCTGGGAGAGCAGATAGCCCGGGCGCGGCTCGCTCACAGCTCCTCCATCACCCCCGCCAGGCGCCGCAGCAGGTCGGCGGCCACGCGGCGCTCGTCGGGCGCGAACGACGACGCGATCTGCTCCCGCACCTTGGCGTAGCCGTCCAGCTTCGCGCTCAGAGCGCGCCGCCCGGCCGCGGTCAGTGAGATGAGCACGGCACGGCGGTCACCCGGGTCGTGGATGCGCGACACCCAGCCGCGTGCAAGCAGCACGTCCGCCATCCGCGTGGCGGTGGGGGAGGACACGCCCGCCGCCTCGGCGAGCTGCCCATTGGTCAGCGGTCCCGCGAGCAGCGGCTCGAGCAGGTGGAACTGAGCCAGCGAGATGCCGTCCGGCGAGGGCCGGCTGGCCGCTCGGCCGCGGGCACGGCGTGCGGCCCGAAAGAACTCCGCGAGGGCCTCGCTGAACTCCGCCGCCGCCTCTGCACCGTGGGCTGGTAGGTCCGACGATCGCGTCTGATTGGCCACAGCAAAAGGTTAGCAACGCATTGATTAGGTACCTACCTATTAGCGGAACGCCTGTCCGGGGCCTTGTTCTCAGCCGGCTCTCAGCTGAGCGTCCATGATTGGGCCCATGCGCGTGCTCGTGGTGGAGGACGACGTGCGCATGGCCGCAGCCATCCGCCGCGGCCTGCGCTTCGAGGGTCTTGTCGTGGACGTCGCCGCCGGTGGGGAGGAGGCGCTGCGCAAGGTCTCGGCCATCGACTACGACGCGATCGTCCTCGACGTGATGCTTCCGGACCTCGACGGCTTCGAGACCTGCCGCCGACTGCGGGCGGATGGCATCTGGGTGCCGGTCCTGATGCTCACCGCCCGCGACGCCATCGAAGATCGTGTCCGCGGCCTCGACGGCGGCGCGGACGACTATCTGACCAAGCCCTTCTCGCTGGCGGAGCTGCTTGCGCGACTACGAGCGCTGGTGAGGCGCGGGCCGGTCGAGCGCCCGGCGGTCCTAGAGGTGGGCGACCTGCGGCTCGATCCCTCCACGCGCGAGGTCAGGCGCGGCGACCAGGCCATCGAGCTGTCCGCCCGTGAGTTCGGGTTGCTGGAGACCTTCATGCGCCGGCCCGGGCAGGTGTTCACGCAGCCCCAGCTGCTCGAGGCCGCCTGGGACCTGGGCTACGAACAGCGGTCGAACGTGGTCGAGGTCTACGTGCGCTACGTGCGCGAGAAGATTGACCGCCCGTTCGGCGTCGAATCGATCGAGACGGTGCGCGGCGTGGGCTACCGGATGCGCAAGGACGGGGGCGCGTGAGCCGGCTCCCGATCCGCGCGCGGCTCACGATCGCGTTCGCGGTCGCCATGGTGCTGGTCCTCGCCGGTGCCGGCCTGTTCGTTTACCTGCGGTTGAAGGCCGACTTGGACGAGAGTGTCAGCGCCGGCCTGAGCAGCAGGGCAGCGGGAGTGGCCGCGTCGCACACGGCGGCGGCGGGGGCGCCCGGCGAGCCGGAGGAGGGCTTCGCGCAGCTCCTCGACAGCCGTGGCGGGGTGCTCGACGCGGCGGGCGGCGCTCGCGGCCGGGTCCTAAGCGCTGGCGAGCTGAGGCGGGCGGCGGCTGGCGACCGGGTGCTGGTGGAGCGGCAGGTTCCGGGGGTCGATGGGGAGGCGCGCGTGCTCGCGAGACCGGCGGACGGGGACGGGGCGAGCGTGGTCGTGGTGGGGCAGTCGCTGGGCGACCGCGACGAGGCCTTGTCGGGACTGGTCGCGTCCTTCGCGATCGGGGGGCCGATTGCGGTGCTGGTCGCGTCGCTGCTCGGCTATGCCTTGGCGACCGCCGGCCTACGGCCGGTCGAGGCGATGCGGCGGCGTGCTCAGCACGTGTCGCTGAGCGACGCGAACGAGCGGCTGCCGCTGCCGCGTGCCCGTGACGAGATCAGGCGCCTCGGCGAGACCCTCAACGAGATGCTGGAGCGGCTGCGTGGCTCGTTCGAGCGCGAGCGGCGCTTCGTGGCGGATGCCAGCCACGAGCTGCGCACGCCGGTCGCCGTGATCAAGACCGAGCTGGAGGGCGCCCTGCGAGCCGGCGGACACGCGCCCGAGGTGCGTTCCGCCTTGGTGGCGGCCGTCGAGGAGTGCGACCACCTCGCCCAGCTCGCGGAGGACCTGCTGGTGCTGGCGCGCTCGGGCGACGGCGGCCTGCCGGTGCGGCCGGAGCGCCTGGCGGTGCCCGAGCTGCTCGACGGCATCCGCGAGCGATTCGCCGACCGCGCCGGGCAGGCCGGGCGTCCGATCCGGGTGGCCGTGGTCGACGGGCTATGGGCCGACGCCGATCCACTGCGGATGCGCCAGGCGCTCGCCAACCTCGTCGACAACGCGCTGCGCTACGGGGACGGAGAGATCGTGCTCGCCGCGAGTCCGCTCCCCGGGGGTGGGGTGGAGTTGAGCGTGGCGGACGACGGCCCCGGCTTTCCGGCCGATCTGGGAGAGCGCGCCTTCGAGCGCTTCGCGCGCGGCGACCTGGCCCGCACGCGCGGTGGCACCGGCCTCGGCCTGGCGATCGTCCGTGCGATCGCCGAGGCCCATGGGGGCCGCGCCGAGATCGTCTCCGACGGCTCCACGTGCGTGCGCATCGTGCTGCCGGTGGGGGGAACGACGGCTCAGGGTCGTCTCAGCGGGCAAACGTACGGTGCTCTCCATGGACAACCCGACCCCTAGGAGGCACATATGCGGGACAAGCTGAAGGGCGCGATCATCGCCGTGGTGGCCATCGCGGCGCTCGCCGTAGGTGGTGCCGCCATCGCCGGCGCTGCCAGCGGGGGTGGCGACGACGACGGCAAGGGCCAGGCGATCACGGGGCAGCCTCTCGACCGGGCCAGCGCCGCGGCGCTCGACGCCACCGGCGGCGGCAAGGTCACCGGCACCGAGGTGAGTGACGAGGAGAGCTACTACGAGGTCGAGGTCACCCGCGCCGACGGCAGTCAGGTCGACGTGCAGCTGGACCGTGGGTTCAACGTGCAGGCCCAGCAGGCAGATCACGAGGACTCCGACCACGGAGGCTCGGATGACGACGGCGGCGCGGACCGCTGAGGTCTTGGCCGGGCGCCGGCACCGGCGCCCGGCCCGGCTGCCGCTGACCCCAGTACGCTGCCGAGGCGATGCCCTGCCTGGTCGTACTGCTCGCGTTGATCTCGCCGCGGCTGGCGCTGGTGGCCATGTGGCTGTTCAGCAGCATCCTCAGCCGCGCGTTCGACAGCTGGCTGCTCCCGCTGATCGGCTTCTTCGTGCTGCCCTGGACGACGCTCGCCTACGCGGGCATGTGGTCGTCAGGGACCAACAGGGTCGACGGCTTCGAGTGGTTCATCGTCGTGCTGGCCTTCGTGATCGACCTGGGCGCCTACGTGGGCGGGCGCTCCGCGCGCGACTGAGCCCGTAGCGCCAGCTCCAGCTCGAGTCGCGCGTCGGGATCGTCGAGTTGCTCGCCGAGCAGCTCCCGCAGGCGGGTGAGCCGGTAGCGGACCGTCTGCGGGTGGAGGTCGAGCGCGCGCGCCATCGCGGCCGCGTTGCCGCGCTCGCGCACGAACGCGAGCGCCGTCTCCTGCATGCGCCGGCGCGCCTTCGGCGTCAGGTCGTCCAGCGGCGCCAGGCGCCGCACGGCGATGCGGTCCACCAGCCCGCGCCCCTCGAGCAGCAGCAGGTCGACCAGCACGTCGTCGGCCCGCAACACCCCCGGATCGGCCACGGTCCCCGCCTCGGCCGCCCTCAGCGCCGAGCGCGCCAGCGCCCACGACGAGGCCAGCTCGCCGGTGGCCACCGCCGGCCCCAGCGCGGCGCGCCGCTCCGACAGGGCCTGTTCGATCTCGGCCGGGCGTCCGGGGGCCTCGGGGTCGGGGACGAGCGCGCACCCCTCGCCGTCCAGCGCGCCGACGAGCGTGTCTGCCGGCAGGTGCCGCGCGAGCCGCTCCACCTCGGCCTCGGGGCAGGCGATCGCGGCGGCGGTGGGCGGCACGCGCCACCCGGCGAGGCCGGCCGCGGCGCGCAGATCGGCCTCATCGGCGGGTGGGTCGTGCAGCAGTAGCGCGACCAGCTCGCGCTGGCGCCGCCGGCGCTCGCCCTCGAGTCGCGAGCGAGCCTCGGCGTAGCCCTCGACCGAGTCGGCCGAGAGCTCCTCGATGTAGGCGAAGATCGACTCGGCAAGCAGGCTCAGCACCTCGGGATCCACGTCCTCGCGGCGGGCCGCGTCGGCCACCCGCCGCCAGGCGACACGCGCGCCCACGCGGTAGGCCGACTGCAGCGAGTCGAGCGTGCGGCCCTGGCGTAGCTCACCGCGGCCGAGCCCGATGTAGACCTCGCGCCCAGGCCGGGCGCCCGATGGACTGCGGATCAGGTCCACGAACTGGCGCAGCGCCTCCGTCACGCCGGTGCGGACGCCGTGGCCGAACGATCCCTCCAGCGGCCGGGCGTATTCGGGCACCTCGCGCGCGATCGTGGCCAGGATCTCGTCGGTGATCGCGTCGAGCTCGGGCTCCATGATGTCCGCGATGCTGGGCGGCAGGGCCCGCCATGGCTCAGTTTTTGTCATCTAGATGCCTAAAACAATTGAGGAATTGGTGTCTCCGTCCCTACATTCCGGCGTTGAATGATGACAGGCTTCTCTGTATGAGCACCCTCGAGAAGCGCGTCAACCTGCTCGCGGTCGCGATTCCGTTCGCCGCCACGCTCGCCGCCATCGTGCTGCTGTGGAACAGCGTGGTCAGCACCACCGACCTCGTGATCATGGCCGCGATGTACGTCCTCACGGGCTACGGCGTGACCGTCGGCTACCACCGGCTGCTCACCCACCGCTCCTTCCAGGCGCCCAAGCCTGTCGAGTACGGGTTCGCTGTGCTCGGATCGATGGCCGTCCAGGGTCCGGTGATGGCCTGGGTGGCGGACCACCGCAAACACCACGCGCACGCCGACCAGGAGGGCGACCCGCACAGCCCGCACGTGGGGCATGGCGACGGCATCGCCGGGGTCATGCGCGGGCTCTGGCACGCGCACGTCGGCTGGCTCTGGTCCGATCAGGGCCAGGCGAGCGGCCGCAAGTACGCCCCCGATCTCTACGAGGACCGCGGCATGCGGCTCATCAACCGGCGCTTCCCCCTGCTGGTGCTCGCGAGCCTCGGGCTACCGGCCCTGGCGGGCTGGGCGCTCACGGGCGGCTCGCTCGCCGGCGCCGCCACCGGGCTGCTTTGGGGCGGGCTGGTGCGCATCTTCATCGTGCACCACGTGACCTGGAGCGTTAACTCGGTGTGCCACTTCCTCGGCACGCGCCGGTTCGAGACCGACGATCAGTCCACCAACGTGGCGTGGCTGTCGCTGCTCTCCTTCGGCGAGTCGTGGCACCACAACCACCACGCCTTCCCGCGCTCCGCCGCCCACGGGCTGCGTCGCTGGGAGCAGGCGCTCGACCCGTCGGCCCTCTTGATCAAGGGCCTCGAGAAGGTCGGGCTCGCGCGCAACGTGGTGCGGATCGCGCCCGAGCGCCAGCAGCAGCGCCAGAGCACCGCAGCGCCGTTGCGCGCCGCGCCGCGGTCCTAGCCCGAAGCAGTTAGCGCGAGCCCTTCGGCTTGCGTTCCTTCGGCGGGTTCGCCTTGCGCTCCGCGGGCGTCATCTGCCTGATCGACAGCTCGCCCTTGTCCACCTGCTCCTTGATGTCGGCGAGCTTCTCCTGGCGGCGCTCCTCGGCGCGCTCCTTTGGCGTCTTCATTGCCATGGCGTAAACCCTATGCCCCCGCCCGGCTGGTTGCGGGTGGTGGCCTGCAGCGGGCCGGTTCCGGGGAGGCACCTGCTAGCGTCAACGACGCGGGTGGCGTCGTCGCCCGCGAGGTTCTCGTCTCCGAGCGCTACAGCGATCTGGGTCAGTTGAATCTCCCAGATCTTTAGCGGCCGCCTCCGAGCGGCCGCGAGCAAGGAGCAAGATGTCTGAGCAGTCCTTCGCCGATCTCGGCGTATCCGATGCGGTCGTGCGCGCCCTAGCGGCGCGCGGCGTGACCGCTCCCTTCGATGTCCAGCGGTCCGTCGTTCCCGACGTGCTCGCCGGACACGACGTGCTCGTGCAGTCGCCGACCGGGTCGGGCAAGACCCTGGCCTTCGGCGTCCCACTCGTGGACCTCGTGCAGGCCGAGGACGCGAGGGCGGCCGCCCTCGTGCTCGTCCCCACACGTGAGCTCGCGAGCCAGGTGGCGGACGATCTGCGCGAGATCGCATCGGCACGCGCGCTCTCGCTGGCAGCCGTCTATGGCGGCGCCGGCCTCGAGCGCCAGGCGAAGCTCGCCCGAAGGGCTCACATCTTGGTGGCCACACCTGGCCGCCTCGAGGACCTCGTACAGCGCGGCGCCATCCGACTCGATTCCATTCGCGTACTCGTTCTGGACGAGGCGGACCGGATGCTCGACATGGGCTTCCGGCCCGCCGTCGACCGCATCGTCAAGCAGACGCCCAGGGATCGCCAGACGCTCTTCTTCTCGGCGACCCTCGAGGGAGCGACCGGCCAGGTCGCGGCGGCGTTCACACACAACCCGCGCCGCCACGAGCAGCGCGCCAGCGAGCGCTCCCAGAACCTCGTCGAACACCGCTTCGTGGCGGTCGCCCACGAGGCCAAGCTCGACTCGCTGGTCGGCGAGCTGACCACCGGCGAGCGCGGCCGCACGCTCGTCTTCGTGCGCACCAAGCGCGGCGCCGACCGGCTCGTCAAGCGCCTCGCCAGGCACGGCGTCGACGCCGTCGCCATCCATGGCAACCGCTCGCAGTCTCAGCGCGAGAAGGCGCTCAGTCGCTTCCACTCGGGTGCGATCGACACGCTCGTCGCAACCGACGTGGCCGCCCGCGGCCTCGACGTCGACGACGTGACCCACGTGATCAACTTCGACGCGCCCGAGGACCGCGACACCTACGTGCACCGCGTCGGGCGTACCGGCCGCGCCGGGCGCCGCGGCATCGGCATCACGCTCGTGACGGGCGAGCAGAGCAAGGTCGTGGGCAAGATCGCCTCCGATCTGCGCCTGCACGCCCAGTTCGCCCAGAGCGGCATGAGCGAGGCCGGCGGGCGCACCCACAGCCGGCCCAGTGGGCCGAAGCGCCAGCACAGCCAGCACAGCCGCCACCGGCGGTCGCGCTCCCGCTCGCGCAGCTAGGAGCGCACGTCCAGCACGACCTTGCCGATCGCGCCGCGGCCGTCGAGTAGCTCGAGGGCGTCCGCCGCCTGATCCATCGGGAAGCGGGCACCCACGATCGGGCGGACGAAGCCCTCGTCCACGAGCCTGTTCACGGCCGCGCCGATCTCGGCGTTGAGGTTCGGCTTGCCGAGCACGAAGGCGCCCCAGCCGGCGCCGATCACCTCGAGGTTGTTGAGCAGCAGGCGGTTGACCTTGACCTCGGGGATCGAGCCCGCGGTGAAGCCGACCACCACCACGCGGCCTCCCTCGGTCAGCGATCGCAGGCTGTCGGTGAAGCGGTCACCGCCCACCGGGTCGATCACCAGGTCCACGCCGCCGCCCGACAGCTCCTTGGCCTGGTCTTTCCAGGGGCCGTCGGAGCGCAGCACTTCGTCGGCGCCGGCCTCGCGCGCCACCTGCTCCTTCTCGTCGTTCGACACGACCCCGATCGTGCGCGCGCCGAGGCCCTTGGCCACCTGCAGCGTCGCGCTGCCGACGCCGCCGGCGGCGCCGTGAACGAGCACCGTCTCGCCGGCCTCGATGCGCCCGCGCGTGTGCAGCGCGAAGTAGGCGGTGTGGTAATTCATGATCAGCGCGGCGCCCTGCGCCCAGTCGAGCTCGTCGGAGAGCACGAAGGTCAGGAAGGCCGGCGCCACGACCACCTCGGCGAACCCGCCAATCATGCAGGACGAGGCGACCCGGTCGCCCTCGGACAGCCCCGAATCCTCCGGCGCGCTGCGCACCACCCCGGCGACGTCGGTGCCGGGCACGAAGGGGAGCTCGGGCTTGTGCTGGTACTCGCCGCGCGTCTGCAGCAGCTCGGGGAAGGCCACGCCGGCGGCGTACACATCGATCAGCACCCCGCTGCCGGGGGTCAGCGGATGCGATGCCTCGGGCTCGGGGAGCTCCGCAGCCGACAGTGCCGACCGCGGACCGCTCAACTCCGTGATCTGAAGCGCCTTCATGGGACGCCCGAACCTACTTGATGAACAGGATCTCCGAGTACTTCGGCAGCGGCCAGAGGTCGTCAGCCACGATCTTCTCGAGCTGGTCGCCCACCTCGCGGACGCGCGCCATCGCGGTCAGCTGGCTGTCGCGTGCGTACTTCGCCAGCTCCAGCCCCTCGACGCCGTCGGGATAGGAGTTCGCCTGCTCCAGCTCGCCGATCGCCTCGACGAACGCCGCCGTCAGCGATCGTGCCTCGGCGGCCAGCTCGTCCATGCCCGCCGCCTGGACCATGGCCACGTGGCGGAGCGCCGCGGGGAGCAGCATCGTCTTGGCGATCATCGCGGCGGTCTCCGCCTCGATGTTGGCCGTGATCGTGTACTGCTCTAGCCAGACCTCGTAGCGGGACTCGAGCTCGCGCTTCGAGAGCACCTCGTACTTCTCGAACGCCGCCGCGGTTTCGTCGGAGAGCACCTCGGGCAGCGCGTCCGGCGTGGTGCGCAGGTTCTTCAGCCCGCGCGTCTCGGCCTCGGCATGCCACTCGTCGGTGTAGTTGTCGCCGGCGAAGATGACCCGCTTGTGGTCGCCGTAGGCCTCCCTGACCACCTCGGTCAGCGCCTCGTCGCGATCGCCGTCCTGGGCCTCGAGCTTGTCCGAGAGGTCGTCGATCGCCTCGGCCACGATCGTGTTCAGCACGGTGTTCGGGAACGCAAGCGACATGCTCGACCCGAGGGCGCGGAACTCGAACTTGTTGCCGGTGAAGGCGAACGGGGAGGTGCGGTTGCGGTCGCCGCCGTGCATCGGCAGCGGCGGCAGCACCGGCGTCCCGAGCCCCAGCACCGCGGCCGGCGTGTGGGGGTCGCCCTCGCCGGACGCGATCGCGTCGAACACCTTCTCCAGCTCCCCACCGAGGAAGATCGAGATGATCGCTGGGGGTGCCTCGTTCGCGCCCAGCCGGTGGTCCTGCCCGATGTTCGCAACCGACGCGCGCAGCAGCCCCTGGTGCTTGTCCACCGCCTGGATCACGGCGGCGCAGAAGAACAGGAAGCTGAGGTTGTCGGCCGGCGTGTCGCCGGGCTCGAGCAGGTTGTGGCCGGTGTCGGTGCTCATCGACCAGTTGTTGTGCTTGCCCGAGCCGTTCACGCCCGCGAACGGCTTCTCGTGCAGCAGGCAGACGAGCCCGTACTTGCGCGCCACGCGTTGGAGCACCTGCATCGTGAGCTGCTGGTGGTCGGAGCCGACGTTCGAGTTCTCGAACACCGGCGCGATCTCGTATTGCCCGGGCGCCACCTCGTTGTGGCGCGTCTTGACCGGCACCCCCAGCTTCGCCAGCTCCAGCTCCGAGTCCATCATGAACGCGAGCACGCGCTCGGGGATCGAGCCGAAGTAGTGGTCGTCGAGCTCGTGGCCCTTCGGCGGCTTGGCGCCGAACAGCGTGCGGCCGGTGCTGATCAGGTCGGGGCGCTCGAAGTAGTACTGCTCGTCGATCAGGAAGTACTCCTGCTCCGGACCGACGGTGGTGAACACGCGGGTGGCCTCGTCGTCGCCGAGCAGGCGCAGCGCGCGGATCGCGGCGCGGGAGAGCGCGTCCATCGAGCGCAGCAGCGGGATCTTGGCGTCGAGGGCCTCGCCGGTCCAGGACGCAAAGGCGGTTGGGATACACAGCAGCGCGCCGTTCGGGTTCTCGAGGATGAACGCCGGGCTGGTGGGGTCCCAGGCCGTGTAGCCGCGTGCCTCGAACGTGGCGCGCACGCCGCCGGTCGGGAACGAGGACGCGTCGGGCTCGCCCTGGATCAGCTCCTTGCCGGAGAAGTCCGCGAGGGCCTCGCCGTCACCGGCCGGCCCGAAGAAGGAATCGTGCTTCTCGGCGGTGAGCCCGGTGAGCGGCTGGAAGAAGTGCGTGTAGTGGGTCGCGCCGCGCTCGAGTGCCCACTCCTTCATCGCCAGCGCGACGGCATCCGCGAGCGACGTGTCGAGCGCCTCGCCCTGGGACAGGACCCGCTGGAGGCGCTGGTAGGTCTCCTTGGGCAGCCGGTGGCGCTGGACCGTCGGCGAGAAGACGTTCTCGCCATGCGGGTAGCTGGCCGGCTCGGTCAGGTCGACCGCCCCGAGGGCCCCGCCGTTGGGGCTCCAGCGAGCGGCGGTTACGTTGGTCTGGCGAACTCTAGGCATAGATCGTTCTCTCTCCGGAAGGTGGGCCACCGTGAAGGTAGCTGGACCGGAGGCCGGACCGCTTGTACGCATGGACAAAGATTGGAGTTCCGCTTTCGCCCGCGGGTAGGTCGCTAGGGTCGACGACCCGATGGCGGCCATCGAGCTAAAAGGGGTCGTGAAGCGCTTCGGCGCGATCACGGCGGTGGACGGGCTGGATCTCGACGTGCCCGAGGGGATCTGCCTGGGGCTGCTCGGCCCGAACGGGGCCGGCAAGTCGACGACGATGCGGCTCCTGACGGGGCAGGCCATCGCCGACGAGGGCTCGCTGCGCGTGCTCGGCTACGAGCTGCCCGGGGAGGCCAAGGAGGCGCGCGCGGAGATGGGCGTGGTGCCGCAGCTCGACAACCTCGACGTGGACGTCTCCGTGCAGGACAACCTGGCGGTGTTCGCGCGGCTGTACCGCGTCAAGGACGTGCGCGGTGCCGTGGACCGCGGGCTCGAGCTCGCTCGGCTGACCGAGCGCCGGACCGACTCCGTCGAGCGGCTCTCGGGCGGGATGCGCCGCCGGTTGCTGCTGGCGCGCGGGCTCATGCACGACCCGCGCCTGATGCTGCTCGACGAGCCGACCGTGGGCCTCGACCCGCAGATCCGCACGCAGCTGTGGTCGCTGATCGACCTGATGCGGTCGCAGGGCGTGACGATCCTGATGTCCACGCACTACATCGAGGAGGCGCAGCGGCTGGCAGACGAGGTCGCGGTGATGACGAACGGGAAGATCATCGCCCGCGGCCGTCCCGACGAGCTGATCGCCGAGCATGCCGGACGCGAGACGGCCGAGGTGTACGCGCCGCCGGAGCGCCTGGCCGAGGTCCGCGCCGCCGCGGAGGCCGACGGGCTGGACGTGCGACCGGCCGGCCCGGCGATCGCGATCGTGGGCGCCGAGCGGGCGACCGACGGCGCGATCCCGCCGGAGGCGGTGCGCCGCGCGGCGTCGCTGGAGGACGTGTTCGTGATGCTCACGGGGGAGGAGGCCGAGTGAGGAGACTGGAGCCGGCCGCCATCACCGGCGTCATGAGCCGCGAGGTCGCGAACTTCCGCAGCTACTGGAAGTCCACGACGTTCTCGAGCGTGCTCGAGCCGGTCATCTACCTGCTGGCGTTCGGGCTCGGCCTGGGGTCGACGATCGTCGAGAAGGTCGACGGGCTCGAGTACGTGGAGTTCGTCGGCACCGGCATGGTCGCCACCGCGGTGATCTTCTCGAGCGCGCTGCCGGCGATGTTCGGCGCGTTCGTGAAGGAGCGCTTCCAGCGCACCTACGACGCGATCCTCGCGGCGCCGGTCGACGTGGAGGAGCTGGTGACGGCGGAGATGCTGTGGATCGGCCTGCGCTCGGGCTTCTACGGGTGCTTCCCGCTGATCGTGTCGATGCTGTTCGGCCTTGACCCGGCTCCGGGCATGCTGCTCGTGCCGCTGTTCTGTTTCATCACGGCGCTCGGCTTCGCGGGATTCGGGATCGCCACGGCGGCGAGCGTGGCCAAGATCGACCAGTTCTCCTACGTCACCACGCTCGTGGTCACCCCGCTGTTCCTCGTCGCCGGCACGTTCTTCCCGATCGATCAGCTGCCCGAGTGGCTGCAGGTGGTCGCGCAGTTCAACCCGCTGCACCAGCTCGTGGAGCTGGTGCGCCACGCCTGCTTCGGCTACGAGCCGTCGGATCTGCTCAGGCTGGGCGCGCTGGTGGTGTTCGCCGTGGCGCTGTGGCGGGTGGCGGTGGCGCGGATGTCGCGGCGGCTCATCGACTAGGGGCCCGCCCACGCGGGGTTTGTCGAGTTGGCGTCCTATACGGGGTAGAACTCGACACGCGTCAGCTGCATTACGCGGCCACCCCGGAATAGAGCGACAAGCGGTCCAGGTAGTACGGTCGGCTCCCAACTGAGGGAGCACGGATGGACTCGAAGTGGACGGCGGATCGGATTCCGGACCAGGGCGGCCGCACGGCGATCGTCACGGGTGCCAACAGCGGGCTCGGTCTGATCACCGCGCTCGAGCTCGCCCGCAAGGGCGCCAACGTCGTGCTGGCCTGCCGCAACCTGGGCAAGGGCGAGACGGCGCGCCGTGAGATCGAGGCGGCCGTGCCCGGCGCCCCGGTCGAGCTGGAGGAGCTAGACCTGTCCAGCCTCGACTCCGTGCGCGCCTTCGCCGAGCGCTTCCGCGCCGGCCACCAGGGCCTGGACCTGCTGATCAACAACGCCGGGGTGATGGCACCGCCGCGCCAGCGGACGGCCGACGGCTTCGAGCTCCAGTTCGGCACGAACCACCTCGGCCACTTCGCGCTCACCGGCCTGCTGGTCGACAGCCTCGAGGGCCGCGACGACGCCCGCGTTGTCACCCTCTCCAGCCAGGCCCATCGCACCGGGCGGATCGCGTTCGACAACCTGGGCGGCGAGCACCACTACTTCCGCTGGCGCGCGTACGGCCAGTCCAAGCTCGCCAACCTCCTGTTCGCGCTCGAGCTCGATCGCCGACTGCGCGCCGCCGGCTCGACGACGAAGAGCATGGCCGCCCACCCCGGCTACTCGGCCACGAACCTGCAGTCGGCCGGCCCGCCGCTCGTGGATCGACTGGTGATGGTCGTGTCCAACCGCGTGATCGCCCAGAGCGGCGCGATGGGCGCGCTGCCCACGCTCTACGCCGCCACCGAGCCAGGCCTAGCGGGCGGCACCTACGCGGGGCCGGACGGGTTCGCCGAGCAGCGCGGGCACCCTCAGCCGGTCTCGCCCAGCAGAGCGGCCAGGGACGAGCGAGTGGCCCGGCGGCTGTGGGAGGCGTCGGAGCGGATGACCGGGGTGACCTTCGAGCTGGGCGCCGGCGCGCCCGCGTAGCTACTCGTTCTCGGCCAGCAACGCGGGCACGACGTCCTCGAGGATCGCGAACAGCCCGCGCGTGATCAGGATGCGCACCTCGGCTCTCGTCATGCGCCCGGCGTACAGCCATTCGGACACGGCCACCTCGTACAGGCCGGTGTACGCGCGCAGCGCGATCCGCAGCTCGCGCGGCACGTCGGTCGTCCCGACGTGGTTGATCAGCATGCGGTCCACGACCTGCTCGCGGATCTCCTCGACCAGCGTCTGCAGCTCGGGGTCGCGCCCGAGCGCGCCGATGCCCGACATCGCGATCGCGGTCTCGCGGTGCTGCTCGGCGAACTCGAGCCAGGCTTCGACGTTGGCGGCCACCATCTGATCCACCGGCAGCGACCGATCCGTGCGCACCGCCTCGGGCGCCGCGGCCGCGAACGCGCGCATGACCTCCACGAACAGGCCGCGCTTGCTGCCGAAGTAGTGGCTCACGAGGCTGCGGCTCACGCCAGCGTCGCCCGCCACGTCGCCCAGCGAGACCTCGGCGTATGGGCGGGTGGCGAACGCCGCGCCGGCGACCTCGAGGATGTGGTCGCGGCGCGCGTCCGGGTCCAGCCGGGTGCGGGGAGTGGCCGTTGTGGAGCGTGCTGCCATCGCTTATTGACAGGCTAACAATAAGGCTGGTAGCGTCGCCCGCCATGAAGCTCGTCGCCCTGATCTCCTGCGCCCTGTTCGCCGCCGTCGTCGCACCGCCGCTCGCCGGCGCCGCCACGCCGATACCCCAGAGCCAGGCGGAGCTCCAGGGGCTGCCGGCGTTCACGGGGAAGGCGGCCAAGGCCCACGGGGTGCCGGCGCCGCGCATCCCGCGCCACCCGTTCATGGCCGCCAGCGGGCGCAACGCGGTGCACAACGACGCCTACCAGAGCGACACCTACCGCAACCTCGGACCGCTGGGCGGCAGCGACATGCGGCTGTTCTCCCAGTCGATCGACGGGGCCGGCGGGATCGGCTCCTGCGGCATCACGATCGCCTTCGACAAGCGCGGCCGGCTGATCACCACGTGCATCTCCGCGGCGACCGTCGAGCTGCGGCTGATGGACACCCGGCTCAACACGATCGCCAGCCACATGCTGCCGCCGCGCATCATCCCGCCGGGGGTCAACCCGCTCCAGGCTCCGGGCGGCGCCTACTTCTACGTCGACAACAAGGACCGCGCGGTGGTGTCGATCGGGCGGGAGATCTTCGTGGTCGCCGTCCGCGGTGACACCCTCCAGCGGGTCCGCAGTTACGACCTCAACTCCGTCATCCCGAGCGACGACCAGCTCAACTCGGCGCTGCCGGACTGGAGCGGTCGGCTCTGGTTCGTGTCGCGCGAGCACGGGATCGTCGGCGCCCTCAACCCCGCCAACGGGCGGGTGCTCGGCACCGTTCGGACCAACGAGGCGATCGGCAACTCCTTCGCCATGGACGAGACCGGCGGGGTGTTCGTCGTCACCGACAAGGCGCAGTACCGCTTCGATCTGAGCCGCAAGGGCCGCCCGAAGGTCAGCTGGCGCCAGCGCTACGACAACGTGGGCCGCAAGAAGCCGGGCCAGTTCGACGCCGGCTCCGGCACGACGCCCACGCTGATGGGCAAGCAGTACCTCTCGATCGCCGACAACGCCGCTCGCATGCAGGTCGTGGTCATGCGGCGCGCCAAGCGCCTCCCGCGCAGGCAGCGCCGTGTGGTGTGCGAGCAGCCCGTCTTCCGCAGGGGTGCGGGGGCGACCGAGAACTCGATCATCGCGACCGACCGCTCGATGATCGTCGAGAACAACTACGGCTACTTCCCGCCGCCGGACGCGACCGCCAACGGGAACACCACGCAGCCGGGCGTGGCGCGCGTGGACATCAAGCGCGGCGGGAAGGGCTGCCGTACCGTGTGGAACAGCTCGGAGATCTCGCCGAGCACCGTGCCGAAGCTCTCGCTCGCGAGCGGTCTGATCTACCTCTACACCAAGCCGAAGGGCACGCCCGACGCCTGGTACCTGACCGCGGTCGACTTCTTCACGGGCAAGACCGTCTGGCGCCGGCTGGTCGGCACCGGGCTGCTGTTCAACGTGCACTACGCCGGCCTCACGATCAGCCCCAGCGGGGTGCTCTACTCCGGCGTGCTGGGCGGCACCGTGGGCATCGCCGACGGCTGATGCCCGAGCACCCGTTCGTCGCCGTCGGGATCCTCGCGCTGCTGACGATCACGCCCGGTGCGGACATGGCGATGGTGGCGCGCAGCGTCTTCACCCGCGGGCGCCGCGACGCGTTCGCGACCACGCTCGGCATCTCCGCAGGCTGCCTGGCCTGGGCGTTCGCGTCCGCGCTCGGCGTGGCCGGGCTGCTGGCCGCGTCGCAGACGGCCTACGACGCGCTGCGCCTGGTCGGCGCGGGCTACCTCGTCTGGCTCGGCGCGCAGAGCCTGTTGGCCGCGCGCCGCGGGGTGCCGCCCCCCGACGAGCCCGAGCAACGGCGCGCCTCGCCGTTCAGGCAGGGCCTACTGACCAACCTCTTCAACCCGAAGATCGCGGTCTTCTACGCCACGTTCCTGCCGCAGTTCATCGGGCCGGGCGACTCGGCGCTGGCGGTCTCGATGCTGCTGGCCTGCGTGCACGTGACGCTCGGCATCGCGTGGCTGACGCTGTACGCGTGGTTGCTCGCGCGCGCCGTGGAGGCGTTCCGAGGCTCGCGCCTGAGGCGGACGCTGGACGCGGTGACGGGCACGGTGCTGGTCGCGCTGGGGCTGCGGCTGGCCCTCGAACGGCGTTAGCGGCGTCGTCCGAAACTGTGGGGAAAACCGAACCTCTTGGGCCCGACCCCTTCGCTACCGTGGCCGGCGATGACCGAAGATGCCATTCAAGTAGAGGGGCTCCAGAAGTCCTACGGCTCCGTCCGTGCGCTCTGTGGAGTCGACTTCGCCGCCCCCACCGGCAGCGTGCTCGGACTGCTCGGCCCCAACGGCGCCGGTAAGACCACAGTCGTCAGGATCCTCTCGACGCTGCTCGAGCCGGATGCCGGCGTGGCGCGCGTGGCCGGCTTGGACGCCGTGCGCGAGGCGGCGCAGCTGCGCGCCAAGATCGGCCTCGCCGGTCAGTACGCCGCCGTCGACGAGAACCTGACCGGATTCGAGAACCTCGAGATGGTCGGCCGGCTGTACCACATGGGTCGCACCGATGCGCGCGCCCGCGCGCAGGAGCTGCTCGATCACTTCGACCTCACCGACGCCGCCAAGCGGCCGGCGAAGACGTACTCGGGCGGCATGCGGCGGCGCCTGGACCTGGCCGCGGCGTTCATCTTCAGGCCGCCGGTGCTGTTCCTCGACGAGCCCACCACGGGCCTCGACCCGCGCAGCCGCCTCGGCATGTGGGAGACGATCGAGGGTCGCGTGGCCGGAGGCACCACGGTCCTGCTTACCACCCAGTACCTCGACGAGGCCGACCGGCTCGCGGATCGGATCGTGGTGATCGACCACGGCACCGTGATCGCCGAGGGCACCTCGGACGAGCTCAAGTCGCGCGTGGGCGGCGAGCGGCTCGAGGTCACTCTCGAGGACCCGACCCAGGCGATGACCGCGATCGACGCGCTGGCGCCGATCGCCGGCGACGAGAAGCCGGTCTGCCCGGAGAAGGTGCTCAGCATGCCCATGCGCCGCGACCGCGGCGGTATCGCCGAGGCGGTGCGGCGGCTCGACGACTCCGACGTGGGCATCGAGGACATCGCGCTGCGACGGCCGACGCTCGACGACGTGTTCATGGCGCTGACCGGTCACGCGGCCGAGGAGGAACCCGCCGAGGAAGAGGAGCGGGAGGAGGCCTTCGCATGAGCGCGCTAGCCATGACCGCTTCGGACACCCTGGTGCTCGCCCGCCGCAACCTGATGCGGATCCCGCGGCAGCCCGACCTCCTGGTCGCCTACACGATCCAGCCGGTGATGTTCGTGCTGCTGTTCGTGTTCGTGTTCGGCGGCGCGATCCAGACGCCGGGGTTCGACTACGTCGACTTCCTGATGCCCGGCATCATCGCCCAGTCGATCGCCTTCGGCGGGTTCGTCACGGCGCTCGGGTTGTCCGAGGACGTGCACAAGGGCCTGATCGACCGCTTCCGCTCGCTGCCGATGTCGCGCGCCGCGGTGCTGTTGGGACGGACCTTCTCCGACGTGGCGCTCAACTGCCTGTCGCTCGCGGTGCTGTTTGCGGTCGGCTTCGTCGCCGGGTTCAACTTCCAGGACGCGACCGCGGGCGAGATCGCGCTCGGGATCCTGCTGTTGCTGCTGCTGGGCTACGCGTTCTCGTGGATCTTCGCGCTGGTGGGACTGTTCTCGTCCTCGCCGGAGACGGCGAACGCGATCGGCTTCACGCTGATCTTCCCGCTCACGTTCGCCTCGTCGATGTTCGTGCCGGCCGAATCGATGCCCGACGGCCTGCGCCAGTTCGCGGAGGCGAACCCGTTCACGACGATCAGCGACGCGCTGCGGTCGCTCTGGCTAGGCACGCCCGCGCACACCGACGTCTGGATGGCGTTCGTGTGGTGCTTCGTCCTGATCGGGATCTTCGCTCCGCTGGCTGTGGGGCGCTACCGCCGCGTGTCCGCCCGCTGAGGCACCCTCGCCGTTCGAAGACGCCGCGGTGGCCGTGGCCGCAACCGCCCGTCGTCGCGGGCGGTGCTTGAGCCGCTCGGCGAGCAGGTAGGAGCCGATCACGAACACCCCGCCGGCGAGCTGCGCCAGCAGCGTCTCGACGGTGGGGAAGATGCCCAGCCAGATCCCCGCCCAGTACGGGATCTCCACGTCGATCGGCGTGATCGGCACCCAGCCGACGCCCTGCATCGTGCGGACCGTCTTGCCCATCATGATCATCAGCACGACGGTCAGCAGCACGCCGGTGACGATCAGCATCTTCTTGTAGGGCAGCTTGCGCTCGAGCTTGAAGGTCGCGATCGCCACCGCCATCACCGCCACCCCGCCTAGCAGGACGCCCTCGAGCACCACGGCGAGGCCCGAGTTGAGCTCCAGTGCCTGCAGGAACAGCACGGTCTCGAAGCCCTCGCGGTAGACCGTCGAGAAGCCGAGCAGCACGAAGCCGAGCACCTGCGCCGAGACCAGGCCCCCGGCGGTCACGCCGAGCAGCACCCGCCGCCGCTTGTTGAACTTCTTGATGTGCTCGGTCCAGTAGACCTTGTGGAAGAACCAGTTGAGCACCAGCAGCAGCACCGCGATGGCGATCACGCCGACCACCGCCTCGAGCTTCTCCCCGTAGCGCGACAGCTCCGTGAGCACGGTGCGGGCGAGGATGAAGGTGACCACGCTCGCCAGCAGCGCCAGCAGCGCCCCGATCAGCATCGGGCGGCGCTGTAGACGCGCGGCGCCGGTGAGGCTGGCCATCACGGCGGCCAGGATCAGCACGGCCTCGAGCCCCTCGCGGAAGACGATCACGGCCGCGTTGGTCACAGCCGTCGCCGCGGTCGCGCCCTCGCCGAGCGCACCCGCGCCGTCGGTCAGCGCCTCGTCGAGCGCCAGGCGCGTCTCGTGCACGTCCCGCCGCGGCTGCTTCTGGGCGATCAGGGTTGCCATGCCCTCCTTGCCCTCGGCGCCGAACCAGATCAGCCCCTCAACGCGGGCCACTACGTCGGGGGCGATCGAGCGCAGGCTCAGCTCGGGGCCGAACTCGAAGAACGCGTACGCCTCCAGGCGCGACTGCTCGGCCTGCGCGTACTGGCCGGCGCCGGCGGCGGCCTCGAGCCGGTCGAGGGTGAGCGCGATCAGGTCGAAGTCGGACTGGGCGTCGTCCTGCTTCCACTCCTCGGGCAGCAGGTCGTCGATCAGATCGCTGGCTCGCTCCTGGGCGCCCTCGATCGTGTCCTGGGAGACCACGCGCTTGCCGTCGCGCGCGTCCTCCACGTACACGCGCAGCTGGTCGAGCGTGCGCGCGACCGCCTCCGTGGCGCGCGGGTCGCGCTTCGTCAGGTCCTCCTCGAGGTCGGAGAAGGCGGAGATCGAGCCCTCGCTGAACGCGATCGACTCCTGGATCTCGAATGGAATCGTGACCTTGCCGTCGTCGGTGCCGTGGTCGTAGTCGACCGGGATCAGCTCGACGAAGCGCATCAGCTGCCCGGCGCGGCGGGCCTGCTCGGCGGCGGTGAAGGGCGCGGCGGTGAAGCCGTCGAGGGCGGCGGCGACTTGCTCCCGCGCCTCCGCGTAGTCGGCCTGGTCGCCGCGCAGCGCGGTGCGCTGCAGCTGCGCGAACGCGGCGGTGGCCTGCTCGCGCGCCTCTGCGCCGCGCGTCTTCTCGTACTCGGGCGCGAGTATCTGCCAGAGGCCGGCCGCCACGGCGGCTGTCTGCGCCCAGCGCGCCCGGAAGTCGCGCTCGGCCGCGTCCGACGCCTCGCCGAGGTGGTCGGTCAGGCTGGCCTGGTAGGCGTCCAGCAGGTCTTTCTTGACGCCGAGCAGCGCCTTGCGCGGCCCGCTCTTGCCGCGCGCCAGCTCGCGCACGGCCAGCGTCCCGTCCACTCCCGGCCTGACGAAGCGGGTGGCCTTGCGGAACTCGCGCAGCAGCAGCCAGGTGCTCGCGCGCTCGGCGTCGCCGGCCGCGACCGCGGCCACCGTTACCGCGTAGGAGCCGCGCATCAGCGCGGCGCGCAGGCGCCCGCGCGCGGCGGCGAGCTCGATCTCGTCGCGCGCGCGCGCGGAGCGCCGTGCGTCCGCCAGCGCCTCCCGCACCGCGCGCCCCGCCTCCGGGGCGTCGCGGCGGAGTCCTCTCGCCAGCTCGCCGCGCAGCTCGCGCTCAGCACGCCGGACGAGCCGCTCCGCGGACTGCGGCTCGTCCAGCAGCAACGCGCTCTGCGCGTCGAACACCAGGTCCTGCATCCGCTGCGCCGCCTGCCAGGGCGGGCTCGCGGGCGTGTCCGCCGCCTGCGCCGGCGCCGCCAGCAGCAGGGCGACGAGAATGCCGCCGGCGAACGCGAGCAGGCGGGTACGCACCCCTGGCTAGCCCTCTTCGATCTGGATGTCCAGCTTCGCCGCCGCCTGGGTGATTTGCCCGGCGATGGCCTCGGCACGCTCCTGGGCCTGGGACCCGAGCGTGTCGGCCTCCTCGGCCGTGTACTTGCGACCGCCGGCCTCCTTCTCCTGAAGGTCGGAGGCGAAGCCGTGCAGCTCCGTCAGGCTCTCCTTGGTCTGCGCGGCCTGCTGCTTGTCCGCCTTCGCCACCAGCGGCTCGACGTTGTCGTACACGAGCACGAGGCCGCCAAGGATGTCAGCGATGTCCTGCAGGCGCGACGCTGCCACGAAGGCAGTCTCGGTCGCCTTGTCGCCGGCGATGAAGCGCGAGTTCTTCCAGGCCTCGAAGTACTCGGACATCGTCGGGGTCATCACCACGAGCGCCGTCAGGGCGTCGCTCGGGGTGGGCTCCCACTCGCGCGCGGACGCGTCGAGCTCCTTGGCGTACTTCTCGAAGTCGCGCGCCGCGGCCACATAGAAGTCGGCGTCGGGCACGGACTCGCCGAACTCGACCTTGCCGTTGCCGTCGAGGTCGGGCTCCACGCCCTTGGCCTGGAACTTCGGCTCGGTGCCGAACGCGGCGGTCTCGATCAGGAAGTTGAAGTTGCCGGGCTGCTTGTAGGTGTTGCCCGCGGGCGTCTTCAAGTCGAACGGCACGGCGCTCTCGGGGTCGGATGCGTCGGAGCCCGCGTCGATGATCACGTCGTACTCGGCGAGGCTCGGCACGCCCGCCACCACGCCCTCCATCTCCTCATAGGCCGGGTTGGCGGCCGCGAAGCCCTCCTGGGCCTCCTCGACCAGACCCTTGACCTCCTCGCGGTTCTGCTCGAGCAGGGCGGCGTAGTCGAAGTCGGCCGCCTTCGCGAGCTCGTAGTACTCCTCGGCGTTCGCACGCACGGCGCCGCTCTCGGTCACGAGCCGCTCGGTGTGCTCGAGCAGGTAGTCCTTGACGGCCGCGAGGTCGGCCTGCTCGGCCGGGGTGGTGACGGTGTCCGAGCTGTCGCTCGAGGAGTCGTCGTCGCCGCAGGCGGCGGCGCCGAACGCGAGGGCGCAGGCGGCGGCGGCGAGCGCGGTTCGGCGTGCGAGGGCGGGGCGAGTCATCGGATCGGGTCCTCCGTGGCAAATGTCATTAGGCCCACCTAACTGTTAGGGCGGCCTAAAGCTACAGCAGATCTGCGCACGGCGTACCGTTCTGGGATGGAGCTGGCGCGATGCACCGCACTCGTGACAGGAGCGAACCGCGGCATCGGTCGCGCGATCGCCGAGGCGCTGGCGCGACGGCCACTCGAGCTGCTGCTCTGCGGTGTGCGTGATCCGTCGGCGTTCGACGCGATCGAGTCACCGCGCGGTGGGGCGCGCGAGGTGCGTGCGGTGCGTGTGGACCTCTCCTCGCCCGACGAGATCGCGCGCTGCTGGGCCCAGCTGCCCGACGTGGACCTGCTGGTCAACAACGCAGGTCAGCTGAGCGTCGGCCAGCTCGAGGAGCAGGACCTGGACGCGATCTACTCGATGCTCCAGGTGAACCTGCTCGCCACGATCGACCTGACCCGGCGGGCGCTGCCCGGCATGCTCGCCCGGGGCCGCGGCAAGATCGTGAACAACGCGAGCATGAGCGGCTACGCGTTCTTCCCGGCGGCCAGCACGTACGCCGCCTCGAAGGCCGGCGTGGTGGCGTTCAGCGAGTCGCTGCGCCGCGAGCTGGCGAGCACCCCGGTGACCGTGCTGCACCTCGTCACACCGGGCGTGGATACCGACATGCTCGCCGAGACCAAGCGCGGCTACGAGAGCTACGGCACCGACCCGGCCAGCTGGGACCAGGTGCCCGCCGCGGAGTGGGCGGCCAAAACGGTCGCCGCGATCGAGGATGACTCCGCCGTGCTGGCCCCAGGCGGGCGCAGTGGCCTCGCCAAGCTCGCCTCGCGCGGCCCCGGGTTCGTGCTCGACGCGGTCTCGCGGCGGATGTTCAGCCGGCGCGGCGCGGATGCGGGTGGTACGGAGCGCCCCTGAGCGCCAGCAGCGCGGCGTGGCCGTAGATCAGCGCGAGCACTCGCAACGGCTGGGCTGGGTAGCGCAGGCGCAGGCGGCGCAGGTCACCCGCCGGGCGCCGCTCCAGCGAGAGCGTCGCGTCGAACACGCGCTCGCCCTCGCGCCGGTTCTCGATGTGCACGGTCAGGTGCGGGCCGGGCACGCCGGCGTGGATCGAGTACTCGTGGTCCATGCCGAGGAAGGGCGACACGTGCATGGTCTTCTCCGCCCGCCCCGACCGGCCCTCGAACTCGTAGCTGCGGCTCTCGCCCCACGGCGTGTTGGTCACCTCCGCGGCCACCGACGCCACCTCCGCGCCGTCCATGCGGTAGTGGAAACGGACCGGGTTGAAGCCGACTCCCAGCGAGCGCGGCATCTCGAGTGTCCGCACCGGGCCGTCGCCGAGCGTCATGTAGAGCCGGTAGCGGAACTGGTGGGCGTTGGGCCCGAAGCGGCGGTGACGCACCCAGCCCTCGTAGAGCTCGGTCACAGCTCGGCCCCGAAGCGCGTGCACACGCGGCGCGCGCTCTGCACGCCGTCCTCGTGGAAGCCGTAGCCCCAGTAGGCGCCGCAGTAGTTGGTGCGGCGCACGCCGCTCACCTCGTCCCATCGTCGCTGCGCCGCGAGCGCCTTGTGGCTGAACACCGGGTGGGAGAACTCGCGCACGCTCAGCATCTGGTCGGGGTCGATCGCCTCGGTGCGGTTGAGCGTGACGCAGTACTCCCGGTCCGCGCCGAGCGACTGGAGGCGGTTCATGTGGTAGGTCACCGTCGCGCGCTCAACCGGCTCGTCAGCCAGGTGGAAGTTCCAGCTCGCCCACGCGCGGCGGCGGCGCGGCAGCAGTGAGGCGTCGGTGTGCAGCGCGACCTCGTTGGCCTGGTAAGGGATCACCCGCAGCAGCTCGACCTCGGCCACGCTCGGGTCGCTCAGCATCGCCAGCGCCTGGTCGGAGTGGACGGCCAGGATGACCTCGTCGAAGGTCTCCACGCCGCCGGCGGCGGGCGACACCTCCACCCGGTCGGCGAAGCGCTCGATGCGCGCGATCGGCGTGGACAGGCGCAGCCGATCGAGCATCGGGGCGGTGAGGCGGTCGACGTAGCGCTGAGAGCCGCCCGTCACCGCTCTCCACTTGGGCCGCCCGCGGAAGCCGAACATGCCGTGGTTGTCGAAGAACTCGGCGAGCACGCTGGCCGGGAAGTGGCGCAGGTCGCGCGGGTCGGCCGACCAGACCGCCGCTGCCTGGGGCACGATCAGCCGCTCCACGAACTCGCGCGAGTAGCCACCCTCGTCGAGGTAGTCGAGCAGCGTGGGACCGGATCCGTTGAGGCCGATCAGCGCCGGCGCCTCGCGGTTGAAGCGCAGCAGGTCGCGCACGATCCGGTGGAACGAGGGCCGGACGAGGCTCGACCGGCGCGCGAACAGGCCGTTCGCCGACGTGCCGTTGTACTCGAACTCGCCGCGGCCGTCGCTGACCGAGAACCCCATGTCCGATGGCTGCCAGGCGACGTCGAGTCGCTCGAGCAGTCGCTCGAAGCCGGGATAGGTGCGGTCGTTGAAGACGATGAAGCCGGTGTCCACGCGGTCCACGCCGGACTCGGTCTCCACGTCGACCGTCCGGGTGTGGCCGCCCGGGCGATCGTCCGCCTCGAACACGGTGATCTCGTGGTCGGGGTGCAGCAGGTGGGCGCAGGTGAGCCCGGCGATCCCGGCACCGACGATCGCGATCCTCATCGGTCCCCCTCGTCGGCGTTCGTAATCTGGCGCATTGGCGACATTAGACGCGTATACGAGCGAACCCGCCAACCGGATTACCAGCGGTCGCTAGGCGCTCGCGGTATCTTCCGGCAATCGACCTGCACGCCGGAGAGGAGATCATCTTCGAGGGACACCCCTCTTGGCGAGCCACGCTCGCGTTTTACCTCCAGGGGTTGCTCGGCGTGTTCGTGCTGGGAGCGATCGCCGCG
Source organism: uncultured Thermoleophilaceae bacterium (assembly GCA_963716215.1). Lineage (GTDB taxonomy): Bacteria > Actinomycetota > Thermoleophilia > Solirubrobacterales > Thermoleophilaceae > JACVRW01. The sequence continues at coordinate 2,039,158 of OY970298.1, forward strand.
CTGGTCACGGCGCTCGGCGACGGAGTGGACTGGGGCCTGGTCGCGATAGTCGTGATCGTGGGCGGGGCACTAATGGTGGTGGGCGGCTTCGTCAAGCGGATGGCCACGATCTACACGATCACCAACCAGCGCCTGCGCATCAAGCGCGGGCTGCTGGCGAAGAAGGTGCAGCAGACGCGCATCGACCGCGTCCAGAACGTGAACACCGAGCAGAGCGTGCTCGACCGCCTGCTGCGCGTGGGCACGGTCGACTTCGACACGGCGGGCACCGACGACTCGGACTTCACGTTCAGCGGGGTCAGCAGCCCGAGCCGCGTGGTCGAGGCGGTCGACCGCGCGCAGCACGCACACGCCGCGGCCGCCCCCGAGGCGCAGCCGGCCGAGCCCCAGCTCTAGGCGTCGCTCGGCTCCGAGCGCGCGCGCCGCGCGCCGAGGTTGCTGATTATCAGCGACACGATCGTGACGAGGTAGATCTGGCCGAAGAGCATCTCGCTCACGGCGAACGCCCGCGGGACCGCGCCGCCCGGGGTCAGGTCGCCGTAGCCGACGGTGCAGAGCGTCACGAAGCTGAAGTAGAGCTCGTCCTCGCGGGTGGCGTGGCTGACCTCGGGGAACAGCGCCTCCGCGTCCACGGCCCCCACGACCCCGTACAGGAACGAGAAGAACATGCCGGCCAGCAGGTAGATCGCCAGCACGCCGGCGAGCGTCGCCAGCGTGACCTCGCGCGTCTGGCGCAGGTCGTGCAGCAGACCGCGCGCGATCGCCACGGGAGCCACCGCCACCAGGAGCCCGGTCACGATCGCGGCCGGCGCCGTGGGGAAGTCGCCGCGGACGATCCAGGCCACGGTCGAGCCGACCACCGCCACGACCGCGACCAGCGCGGCCACCCGGGCGCCCTTGGGGCGGATGCCGGAGGCGTGGACGGCAGCCACGAGCGTGAAGGCCTGGAGCGCGACGGTGATGAAGCGGGTCGCGTCGGAGTCGCTCATGCTCATCTGCAGCGATATCGACGCGACGACGAGCGCAAGCACCACGCCGTACCCGAGGGCCCTGGCTCGCATCCGGACCGCCTTCGCCGCGGGGTTGCGCGCTCCTGCAAGGAGCGGCCCGTTTGGGGGGTCGGCAGCTACGACATCCGTCCAGACGACGCGGTCCGGCTCTCCCCGACGCCGCGGCCGCGCCGAGGGAATCGGGGGGACGCGATCCGCGTCCCGCCTGTGCCCCGCCCCGCCCAATGCCCGCTCATAGCCCTTCAGCTGTCGGCCTGAAGCCACCTGCCGATTGGCGGCGCCGCAGCGTGCGCCGATTGCGCACGTCGGGGGGCCCACACGCCCCCGAGCGCGTTCGCACATGGCTACAGGCCAACACGAATTGGCTTCCGGACCCGCTCGAGAGCAACCTGATGCTGCTCACCTGCGAGCTCGTGAACAACAGCGTTCTGCACGGCGAGGCCGGCGAGGCCGACGTGATCGAGGTGGAGCTGCGTACGACGGCGACCGGGCTGCGCGCCCAGGTCACCGACCCGGGTGCGGGATTCGCGCCCACCGGACGCCAACGCGAGATCGACGAGCCGGGGGGATGGGGCCTGGTGCTGGTCGAGCGCATGGCGGCCCGTTGGGGCGTGGAGCGAAACGACCGCACGCGGGTGTGGTTCGAGCTGGCAGCGGCGTAGGCGCCGCGGGCGCCTACGCAGCCGCGGCGCTGAGGCGCTTGCCGAAGCGCACTCGCGTCCGGAAGGGCTCCGGGACCAGCTCGAAGTGGTCGGCGACGGCGGCGATGATCGGGATGCCGCGGCCGCCGATGTCCTCCTGGGTGGCCGGGCGCAGCTCCGCGTCGAAGCTGCCGCAGTCGCAGACCTCGATCGAGATCGCGGTCTCGTCGGCCTCCACGACCAGCAGCACTCCGTGGCCCGCGTCGCTGCTGCACGCGGTTCCATGCAGAATGGCGTTGGCAACGGCCTCGCTGGTGGCCAGCATCAGATCCCAGGTCGCCTCGCCGCTGAGGCCGTACTCGGCCGCGACGTCGCGCACGATCGCTCGCGCCACGGGGGCGCTTTCAGGTGCGGCCGGAAGCCATGACTCGCGCTTCATAACTCCAACTCTATGCCCCGTCCCAGCCGGTCTGACACATAGGTAGTGCGTCCACCCACGAGGGTTAGCAGCACTTCCAGTTGGTGTAACTGCTCGGGCGGGCACCCGATCGGGTCGCGGTCGAGGACCACCAGATCGGCCAGCATTCCCGCCGCCAGCGTGCCCCGCCGGCGCTCGTCGCGCGCCAGCCAGGCCGGCTCGATACAGGTGGCGCGCAGCGCCGCCTCCACGGTCAGCGCCTGCTCGGGACGCCATGGCGGACGGTCGTCGATCGTGCGCCTGACGGCGGCCGCGATGCCGCGCAGCGGGTCCAGCTCCTCGACCGGCGCGTCCGAGCCGTTGGCCAGGCGGGCGCCGGCCTCGAGCAGCGATCGGTACGCGTACGCCCCCCGATGCCCCTCCCAGACCCGGTCGGCCAGGTCACGGTCGGAGGGCGCGTGGCTGAACTGGACCGACGCGGCCACCCCGATCCCCGCGAAGCGGGGCAGCTCGGCGGGGTCGAGCAGCTGGGCGTGCTCGATGCGCTGGCGCAGCCCGAGCGGGCGCCAGTCATCCGCAGTCGCCTCGAACGCGTCGAGGGCGGCGCGGTTGGCCGCGTCCCCGATCGCGTGCACGCCGACCGGCCAGCCGGCGGCCGCGGCGTCGCGCACGATCTCTGCGAGTCGCTCGCCGGACGTGATCTCTACCCCGGACCCGTCCAGCAGCCGGGCGGTGGCCGAGCCGAGCGTGCCATCCATGAAGACCTTGAGGTAGCCGGCCCGCAGCAGCTCGTCGCCGAAGCCCGAGCGCAGCCCGACCTCGCGCAGGTGTGGGAGCCGCTCCGCGGGGATCGACTGCCACACCCGCAGCGTCAGCTCGCCCCCCTCGTGCAGGCGCTGGAACAGCTCGAGCGCGCCCATCCAGCCGTCCTTGTCGTGCACGGCCGTGACGCCACGCGACGCGGCGATCCGCAGCCCCTCGCGGCAGGCGTCGAGCATCTCGTCCATCGTCGGGGTGGCGTGGCGGTCGCGGAAGCGCCACGCCGCGTTCTCGCGCAGCACGCCGGTCGGCTCACCGTTCGCGTCGCGCTCCACCACTCCGCCGGGTGCGTCGACGTCGCCCCCGGCGTGCGCCAGCGCGGCGGTGTTGAGCCACAGCGAGTGGTAGTCCTTGGACGTCAGGATCACCGGCGTGTCGGGCGCGATCGCGTCGAGCGCGGCGCGGGTGGGCGGCTCGGTCCACGCAGCGTCGCGCCAGCCCAGGCCGCGCAGCCAGCGTCCGGGCGGTGTGGCCGGCAGCGCCTCGGCCACCCGGCCGACCGCCTCGGCGAGCGAGTCGGCGCCCTCCAGCCGCACCTGCCGCTGGGCGAGCGACCAGGTCGGGAAGTGCACGTGGGCATCGTTGAGGCCCGGGAGGATGCAGCGGCCCTCGAGGTCGATCCGGCGGGCGTCCGGCGCCGGCGCCGTGGCCACGCGGCCGTCGGTGATCGCGAGCCGCTCGACGATCGGCAGGGCCGGGTCGAGCGTGCGGATCGTTCCGCCTTCGAAGAGGAGAGGAGGACTGGACACCGAGCGCCGTAGGCTAAGCGGGTGGGGCGCTACTCGCTGACCAAGCGGCGCAAGGACGTTGAGAAGGAGGTCGCGCAGAAGCTGCGCGTGCGGCTCGGCGGCGACCAGGCCTACGAGCGCTTCAACGTCGCACCCACGCAGGACGTGCCCGCCGTCGTCCACGACCGCCACGGGCGCCGCGCGGAGCTGCTGCGCTGGGGGTTGGTGCAGCGCTGGGCGCGCGAGCTGAAGGCGGGACCGACGCTGATCAATGCGCGCGCGGAGACGCTGGCCGGCAGCCGGGCGTTCGGCGCGCTGGTGGAGCGCGGCTCGCACCGCTGCCTCGTGCTCGCCGACGGCTTCTACGAGTGGATCGCCTCCGAGGATCCCAAGCAGCCCCGGCTCCCGCTGCGCTTCTCGCTCGCGAGTGGCGCGAGCTTCTGCTTCGCGGGCCTGTGGACCACCTGGCGGGGCCACGAAGGGGAGCTCGTCCAGAGCTGCACCGTGGTGACCACAGCGGCCAACGAGCTCGTGGCGCCGGTGCACGACCGCATGCCGGTCGTGCTGGCCGAGCACGCCGCCTGGGAGGCCTGGCTCGACCCGGCGCTCGACGCCGGCGCTGTCGGCCCCCTTCTGGCTCCGCTGCCCGCGGAGGCCCTCACGGTCGCGCCCGCCAACCCGGTGCTCAACGTGGCCGACTACGAGGGCCCGGACTGCCTCGTGGCGCCCTAGCTACGCGCTGCTACGCGCGGGTTCCGCAGCGGCCGCACGGTGGCCTCGATCTCCGCCCGGCGGTCCTCGAGGAACGGCGGGATCGACAGCTTCTCGCCGAGGTGCTCCAGCGGCTCGTCGACCGCGAAGCCAGGTGACCGGTTGGCGATCTCGAACAGCACGCCGCTCGGCTCGCGGAAGTAGATCGAGCGGAAGTAGTGGCGGTCGATCACCGGGGTCGGGCGTCCGCCGCCCTGCTGCACCCGGTCGCGCCAGGCCTCGTGGTCCTCGTCCTCCGAGGTCCACGCGACGTGGTGCACCGTTCCGGCGCCCTGGACGGGGCGGCCGGCGGGCGGCTCGTCGTAGTAGTAGACCGCCCCGCGCCGCTCGCCACGGGCCTCCCACCCGGCGCCGCTCGGCTCGAAGCCCAGCGTCTCCAGCATGTGGCGGCTGGCCTCTGGCTGCGAGGAGAAGGCGCGCACGGCGTGGAAGCCCTGCAGCGCGTGCTCGGCCGGCACCTCCGGGTGCTCGGCGATCAGCGGCTCGTCGCTGACGTCCGCAACCAGCAGCTCGTGGTCGAGTCCCTCGGGGTCCGAGAACAGCAGGTTGTCGCCCTGGCGCTCGGTCTGCACGCCGACACCGGCCAGCCGCTCGGCCCAGAAGTCGATCGCGGCGGCGTTGCCCACGCGCCAGACCACCCGGTGGACCATGCCGTCACCAGCGCGGCCGGGAGCGGCGCCGGGGTACTCGAAGAAGGTCAGGTCGAGGCCGGGGTGGGCGTGCTCGTCGCCGAAGAAGAGGTGGTAGACGGTCGGGTCGTCCTGGTTCACGGATTTCTTGACCAGCCGCAGGCCCATCACGCCGACGTAGAAGTCGACGTTGGCCTGGGAGTCGCCCGTGATCGCAGTGATGTGGTGGATGCCGTCGAGCTTCATGGTTGCGCGCGCAACTATATCAGCGTCGCGCCACCGCCCGCAGCCGGGCTCGCATGCCCAGCTCCTCGTGACCCTCGAGCGAGCAGAACACCACGTAGCGCCCAGGCTTGCGCAGTCGGAGGGTCAGGCTGCCGGTCTTGCCCGGGCGCAGCTCGGGGAGCGTGCCCAGCACCCGGCCCGCGCGCGTGCGCACGGACAGGTCGTGCCCGTCCTCGCCGAAGTTGCGCACGTTGAGGCGCACCCGGCCCACCGGTACGCGGCTGCGGTAGAGCGACACGCGCCACTCGCGCTCGCCCACACCCACGGAGGTCGGCGGCGGCGCGGATGCGCCTACCACTTGTGGCACGAGCAGCAGCGCGACCGCCAGTGCCAGCCCGAGCGCGAGCTTCACTTCACCAGCGCCACGCGGCCGAAGGCGCCGGCGCGCGGGATCACGGCGGACGCGTCCGTGCCCAGGTGCTGCTCGAGCAGGCTCGAGTAGACGCGCCGGAAGTCGATCGTCACCTGCAGGTTGTCGTGGTCGTCGAGGCGGTTGAGGTCGGGGTACTCGCTGTGGATCCCGGGCCGGGCGCGGTCACCCTGCACCCAGGCCAGCCCGCCGGCGCCGTGGTCGGTGCCGCTGTCGTTCTCCTCCGGCCGGCGGCCGAACTCGGACCAGACGAAGGTCAGCACGCGGTTGGACATCCCGCGCGCCTCGAGGTCCGCCTGGAAGGCCGACAGGCACTGGCTGACCTCGCCCAGCAGGTTGGACAGCTCGGCCTGGTTGTCGTGGGTGTCGAAGTCCCCGTCGGCCTCGACGTCGGCCACCCGGATGCCGAGCGGCTTGGAGATCATCGCCGCCAGGTAGCGCAGGCGGCGGCCGAAGTCGCTGTCCTCGGGGTAGGCCACGCTCGAGGCAAGCGGGTCGACGTCATCGTGCTCGGCGTACGGCGCCAGCCGGTCGGCGACCTGCTTGGCCAGACGCGCCGCCTCGCGCGCCGCCCCGAGCGCCTCGCCGCCGCCCTTCGTCTTGCCGAGCCGCGTGTAGGCGGCCATCGCCTCGTCGTAGGCGTCGCCCCACACGCCGCGGATCCAGAAGCCGGCGTCGCCCGGTGACGCCACCGCCGCCACCGGGGCGTTGGCGGAGCGCATCAGCGGGGACAGGCGATAGCCCATCGACAGGCCCTGGAGCGGGTTGTCGCGGCTGCCCGCCCGATCGACCCAGCGGCCCAGCCAGCCGGGTGCGTCGCGGTCGGTGATCAGGCCGGTCTCCCAGAAGTGACGCGAGTGGAAGTGGGACAGGTCCGGGTTGGCGTAGTCGATCCCGGGGAGGAAGCCGAGCTTGCCGCGGTCGTAGAGCCCCTTGATGCCGCCGCCGATGCCCTGGCCGAGCGATGGGTTGAGCCCCAGCCCGGTGCTGCCCAGCGGCACCCCGCCCACCTTCAGCTTCGGGTGCAGGTCCGCGTAGCGGCCATAGCTGTGGAGCGGGACGAGCGTGTCGAGCAGGTCCACCCCTCCGGGCAGGAACACCGACACCAGCACGGGCGCGTCCGGCGCGGCCGCGGCCTCGGCGGCGGCGGCCTCCATGACGCGCTGGATCGGCATGGCCTGCGTGAGATACAGCGCCAGGCCGCCGCCGACCCCGCCGGCGAGCACCTGACGTCGCGTGAGCCGAGGCCCCGCAGAGCTGCGGTGGAAGTCGTCGCAGGCACGGTGCTGGTTCATCAATGCACCTGGGCGTCGGGGCCGGAGATCAGCAGGTGGCGCAGAACGCGCTGGCAGTGGTCACCGCGCTCGTCGCGGTCCTCGTCGGCGAGCACCCGGCGCGCGATGCGCATCAGCTCGCGGTCGGTCTGCGGCGAGGTCCACGGCTCGCCGACGGCGCGGCGGGCGCGCGCGACGGCGCGCTTGGGGGACAGCGAGTTGGGGGTCGACCCGTCCTCCACGCCCACGCGCGCGGTGTCGATCATGTGGTTGGCGAAGTCGAAGCGCACGTGCATCGAGTTCGAGGAGAGCCAGCTCGTGCCCCATTCCCAGCCGGCCACCGACGGCGGACGGAAGGGGTACTGGCCCATGCCCTCGAGCAGCCACGTCCACGAGTCGCGGTCGACGGCCTGCCCCGCGCTGCGCAGGGATCCGGCGACGAACACGACCGGAGACTTGACCAGCGTCGGCGTGTCCAGGTTCCGGTAGAGGGCCGGGTGGGCGAGGATCGCGCCGACGAGCGGCTTGATGCGGTACCCGGAGCGGCGATAGACGCGCGCCAGGTGCGCCCGTGCGGGGCCGGGCGGTGGCGAGCCGACGAAGAACTCCCACAGCTTCGTCGCCATGAACGGCGCGTGGGCCGGGTGGCGCACGCACAGGTCGAGCACGTCCTTCCAGTCGAAGCGCCCGACCTTGCCGAGCACCCGCTTCGCGCCCGTGTCGTGCCACTCGCGGTCGTAGGAGGTGACCACCGTGCCGTCATCGCGCCACTCGGCGCGGAAGCCGGTCAGCGCCCGCGCCGCCTGTCGGATGTCGCGCTCGGTGTACCCGTGGCCCAGCGTGAACAGCTCCATCAGCTCGCGCGCGTAGTTCTCGTTGGGCGCCTCCTTGTCGGAGTCGGCCAGCGACAGGAACAGCAGCATCGCCGGGTCGCGCGTGACCGCCTCGAGCAGTGCCGGGAAGCGGCCCAGCGCGTGCTTTCGTAGCGTGCGGTTCTGGGCCAGCATCATCGGCGTGTCCTGCTCGGTGGTGGCGAAGTGGTCGTGCCAGAAGAGCGTGAGCTTCTCCTCCAGCGGGTGGCGCGAGCGGATCATCCGGTCGAGCCACCAGAGCACGTCGTGGCCCCACTCGTTCTCTGGATCGAGGTGCCGCCCCTCGAGCCTGGCCGCCTTGATGCGCGGGGCGGGGGAGGGCCCGCCGTTCAGCAGCCAGCGGATCGTCGCGGCCTTGCCGCGACGCGCCCAGTGGCGCGCCTCACGCGGCGTGGCGCCGAAGCCAGCGCGCCAGAACACGCGCCGGACGTGCGCTTGGCTCCAGCCCCGGTGACCCCTGCCTCTGCGTGGCACCGGCCGATGATTCCAGCCGTTTTGGGCCCGCCCAGCTATTGCACGAGCTTCACGGCCGCAGCCCGCGCGCCTTGGGTCCCGCGGCCAGCTCGTGGCGCACGATCTCGTGCGCGCGCTCGGCCCAGTCGCACAGCAGCGGACGGGTGTCGCGCGGGTCGATGATCTCCTCGACCGAGAATCGCTCGGCCGTCCGGAAGGGGGAGGTGACAGCCTCCAGCCGCGCGGCGATCTCGGCGCGCAGCGCCTCGGGGTCCTCGGCCGCCTCGAGCTCGCGGCGGTACGCGGCCTCGAGCCCGCCCGCCATCGGCAGCGAGCCCCAGGAGCCGGACGGCCACGCGTAGCGCAGGTTGAGCCGCGAGCCATCGCCGTGCCCGGCGCCGGCCACGCCGTAGACCTTGCGCACCAGCACCGACACCCACGGGACGCTCGCCTGCACCACCGAGTAGAGCCCGCGGGCGCCGCGGCGGATCGTGCCGGCCCGCTCGGCGTCGGTGCCGATCACGAAGCCGGGCACGTCGACGAAGTTGGCGACCGGCAGGCGGAACTGGTCGCACAGGTCGACGAAGCGGGCGGTCTTGTCGGCCGCGTCGGCGGTCACGCCGCCGCCGTAGTGCTCGGGGTCGGAGGCCAGCACGCCGACCGGACGTCCGCCCAGGCGAGCGAGGCACGTGATCGTCGGGCGCCCGAACGCGGCGCCCAGCTCGAACACCGAGTCGCGGTCGAGCACGGCGTCGAGGACGCGCCGCATCTTGTACGGCTGGCGCGGGTCCCGCGGGACGATCGAGAGCAGCTCCTGCTCACGCCGGTCGGCGGGATCCGCGGCGTCCGCGAGCGGCGGCGCCTCCCACACGTTCGCCGGCAGGTAGGAGAGGAATCGCTTGAGCTGGTCAAGCGCGTCGTCCTCGTCGGCCGCCACGTTGTCGACCGCCCCGGCGCGTGCCTGCATGCGCGCGCCGCCGAGCTCCTCCTTGTCGGGCGTCTCGCCCATGCCGGCCATCGCCACGACGGGCGGTCCGGCCACGAACAGCTGTGCGCTGCCCCGCACGATCACGGAGAAGTGCGAGCAGACCACCCGGGCGGCGCCCAGGCCGGCCACCGGGCCTAGCGCGGCCGCCACCACGGGCACCCGCGACAGGTTGGCCACGACGAGGTCGAACCCCGGCAGGGGCGGAACGTACGAGAAGCCCATCTGCTCGAGCGACTTGACCGAGCCGCCGCCGCCGGTGCCGTCCACCAGGCGCACCAGCGGGATCCGCTGGTCGTGGGCGAGCCGCTCGGCGTAGACGGCCTTCTCCCAGATGGCGGCGTCGGCGGCGCCCCCGCGGACGGTGAAGTCGTCGCCCTGGACGACCGCGCGGCGACCGCCGATGCGGCCGTGCCCGACGACCGTGTTGGCGGGCAGGAAGTCGGTGAGCTCGCCGTCGTCGGAGTAGGTTGCCCGCCCCGCCAGCGCGCCCGTTTCGTGGAAGGTGTCCGCGTCGAACAGTCGCTCGATGCGTTCGCGCACGGTCCGGCGCCCGGAGGCGTGCTGGCGCGCGACGCGCTCCTCTCCACCCATCCGCCGGGCCAGCTCCTCCCGGCGGCGCAGCTCCTCGAGCTCAGGCTCCCAGCTCACCGCCGGGACCCTATCCGCGGCCGGGTCAGGGCACGGGCGCCTCGGCCTTGAAGGCCTCGCCGGCGGCGCGCTGGCGAAGCTGCCAGACCTGCTTGCGCTGTCGGTCGGCGCGCTCGGACAGCTCGGCGAGCTCGGCGGGATCGAGGCGCTCGTCTTCGCCGGCCACCTCGGTGAGCGCCTCCCACAGGGACAGCTTGCCGGTGATGCCGAGGGCGAGCATCTCGAGCTCGATCAGGCGGCTGAGCGGCGAGTAGCCGAGGATCTGGCCGTTCGGCTTGAGGCGGCCCAGCTTCTCGGCCACCCACCCCGCCATCACCTTGGGATGGTCGCTCTTGACCTCGAGTCGGTCCATCAGGGACTTGAGCGTTTCGCGGTCCTCGTCGATCTCCCGCGCCACGACGGTGAGCACGTCCCCGTATGCGGTGCCCTCGTTGGAGGAGAGGGCGCGCTTGGCCAGCTCCACTCCAACCGTCGATCCGGCGAGGTGATCGTTGAGGTAGATCCCCAGCAGCTTTTCATCGAGCATGATCTGACGGTACCCACTCGGAGCCGTGTAAAGCTGCGGGTTGTGAACCGGGACGGCGACTTGGCGCTGGCCCTGGCCGATGCGGGCGGCGCGGGTGCGCCGCGTGAGTGGTCGGCGCGGTTGCGCGCGCTGCTGCGAGCCGAGCTGGAACGAGGTGCTCGGGAGCTGGAGGAAGCACGCACCGGCCGCGACCGTCCGATCGTCGTGGCGGTGGCGGCCACGGACGGGGCGGTCATGGTCGTGCTGCCGCTGGCGCCCGGGTTGCGGGCGGACCCGGCGGCGGTCAGCGAGCGCGGTCAGGTCCTGGCGGCGGCCACGGTCGAGCGGCTGGTCGAGGCCTCGGAGCCGGGCACGCCCACGGCCGCCGCGGATCTGGTGCTGCTGCTCGGCGACCACGACGGCTTCCTGGCGCTGTCCTACCCGGCGGCCGACCCGCCCTGGTCGGCCGATTACACGCGCGAGGCGCTCGACGACGCCACCGCCGCGATCGACCGCCTGCGCGCGGACGCCTACCTGCTGCCGGACCACGTGCTCGAGGCGGCCGACCTGCGCCCGCCGATCGGGGCCACCCACCCGCTGCGGGTGGCCGAGGCGGTCACGAGGCTGGGCGGATCGCCGCTCGACGAGGACTCGCTGGAGGCGCTGGAGCCCGAGCTGCTGCGGGTGCTCGAACCGTCCGGGGGCGTGGCCCGCGCGCACGACGATCCCGATCCGCGCCGCCGCGTGATGCGGCGCATCCTCCAGCGACTGGACGGGATGGGAAAGTGGGGCGGCTACCACACCGCCATCGACCATCTCGCCCGCGGCTTCGCCGGCAACGAGCGGGCGCTCGCGAACGAGGTCGGCGAGGAGCTGCTGGCCGCCGGCCTGCTCGAGCAGAAGCCGAGCGTCGGGCAGCGCCACGTGTACCTCAACACACGTCGGGCCGGCGACATCCGGCGGCTGATCGACCAGGGCGAGCTGCCGCCGGAGCTGGCCTAGACCCGTCTGGGCCCCGAAACCGTGCATATTTGTCGCTTTGGGGGCCCAGCCCCCGAGCGTCCGCCCTTGCTTGCTGCTGTTCGCGCCCCTAGACCCGTCACGCGCAGCCCGCCGCCCGCGTCGGCGCTGAGCGCCAGGCGGCCAGCCACCAGCTCGCTCAGCTGCTCGCCCACCAGCTCGCGGCGCCAGCCGTTCGCCGCGCGCACGTGGTCGCCGTTCTCGCCGCGGCGTAGCGCGGAGACCAGCGCGGCCAGCTCCGCCTGGGTTGCGATCAGCTCGACCGCCACGCCCTCCTCCATCGACCGGTGACGCACGAGCGCCTGCGCCAGCGACACAAGCGGCGCGTCGGCGGGCTCGCGCGGTCCGGGCTCGGGCGGGGCGGGCGGGGCCGGTCGGTTCTTGCCGCGCGCGATCGCCTCCAGCAGTGCATCGCCGCGGCGGTGCAGGGTTTGCGCGGGCAGTCCGCGGATCTGCTCGAGCCCGTTGTTGTCCGCCGGGGCGCGCCGGGCCAGCTCGATCAGCGCCTGGTCGGGCAGCACGTAGCCGGGCGGGCGATCCATCGCCCGCGCCGTCTGCTCGCGCCACTCGACCAGCTCGCGCGCCACCGAGCGGGCCGCCTCGCCGAGCCGGCCGAGGCGCGGCAGCCGCTCGAACACCCGGTCCGGGTCGCGCTCGTCGCTCGACGCCTCCAGCGCCCGGCATTCCTCGCGCGCCCACTCGAGCCGACCGCGCTCGTCCAGCTTGCGCTCGATCGCCTCCCCGAGCGCGAGCAGCAGGTGGGCGTCGTCGCCCGCGTACTCGAGCTGCTGCGGGGTGAGCGGGCGTCGGTCCCACTTCGTGAACCCCTCGGCGCCCTTGAGCCGCACGTTCAGCACCTTGCGCACCAGCGACTCGTAGCCCTCCTGGTTGCCGAAACCGATGAAGCCGGCGCCGAGCTGCGTGTCGAAGACGTTCGTGATCTCGGTGTCCCAACTGCGCCGCAGGATCGCGATGTCCTGGCGGCCGGCGTGCACCACGACCTCCACCGCGGGGTCGGCGAGCACGCGGGCGAGCGGGGTGGGATCGGGCGGGTCGTCGGCGAGCGGGTCCAGCACCTCCGTGCGGACCCCATCGGACGCTTCGGGATCCGGAACGGCCACCTGCACGAGGCACAGCAGCGCCTGGTAGCGCCGCTCGGACACGAACTCCGTGTCGATGGCGACACGTCCGTGGGCGGCGGCCCTCTCGGCAAGCGCTGCGGTCAAGGTCGCCACCATACTCAGGGACGTGCCGATTCTCGCCACAGCGCTGCTCGCCGCCAGTGCCCTCGGCGGAGCGGCGCCCGCGCAGGCTCCGCCCGAGCGGGTGATTGGCCGCTCGGTCGAGGGCCGGCCGATTCGCGCGCTGCGGATCGGCTCACCACGCGCGCGCGTGAAGCTCCTGGTCGTGGGCTCCGTGCACGGCAACGAGCCGGCCGGCAAGGCTGTGGTCGCCCGCCTGCGCCGCACCCGCCCGCCGCGGGGCACCGCCATCTGGCTGATCGAGGACGCCAATCCGGACGGCGCGGCGGCCAACGCGCGTCACAACGCGCATGGGGTGGACCTCAACCGCAACTTCCCCTACCGCTGGCAGCCGCAGGACGGCGTGTACGAGTCCGGGCCCGGGCCGGCGTCCGAGCCCGAGACCCAGGCGATCCAACGATTCGTCGAGCGGGTCAGGCCGCGCGTCACGCTCTGGTACCACCAGGCGCTGCAGATCGTCGTGAAGAGCGCCGGGGACGCGCTCCTCCAGCGCCTCTACTCCCGTCGCAGCGGGCTCCCGCGCAAACCACTCGCCGCGTACCACGGCACGGCGACCTCGTGGCAGAACACGACCTTCCGCGGCGACACCGCCTTCGTGGTCGAGCTGCCGGGCGGACCGCTGCCGGCGACCGGCGTGGCCCGGCACACCGGCGCCGTGATGGCGCTGGCGCGCGCGATCGCACCACCGCGCGTGGTGTCCAAGCCGATCCCCTACGACGCCGCCCGCAGGGCCGACATGCGCGCCTACGCGCGCCGGCACTACGGGATCGACGACTACCACCTGCGTCGCCCGAGGGTGATCGTCGAGCACTACACGGTCACCGACACGTTCCAGCCGGTCTACGACACGTTCGCGCCAAACCAGCCGGACGTCGAGCTGGGCGAGCTGCCCGGCGTCTGCAGCCACTACGTGATCGACCGCGACGGGACGATCTACAGGCTCGTGCCGACCACCATCATGTGCCGCCACACGGTGGGCCTCAACTACACGGCGATCGGCATCGAGCACGTGGGCCGCAGCGACGCCCAGGTGCTGGGCAACCGCCGCCAGCTCGCCGCATCACTGCGTCTGACGCGCATGCTGCAGGGCCGCTACGCGATCGCGACGCGGAACGTGATCGGGCACAACGAGAACCGCTCCAGCCGCTTCCACCGCGAGCGGGTGGAACGGCTGCGCGCCCAGACGCACGCGGACTTCCCCCGCGCGGCGATGGACGTGTTCCGGCGCCGCCTGGAGGCGCTGCCGGCGCCCGCGAGCCTGCGCTGAGGCTCACCCCCGGTGGGTGACGCGGCATCACCCGCTCACGCGCGATGTTGGCGTCGGTGGCACCCGCCGACTACGAGATCCGGATCAAGGGACGGCTGAGCGACTCGCTCTCAGGTGCCTTCGAGGACTTCACGGCTGCGGTGCGCCCAGCCGAGACGGTGATGCGCGGCGAGCTGCGCGACCAGTCGGAGCTGCACGGCGTGCTGGACCGCATCCAGTCGCTCGGGTTGGAGCTGATCGAGGTGCGCCTGATCGACGACGAGCGCGGCGCCTAGCCGGGCCCGTACTCGCGCCGGTACTGGACGTACTCGCGCACGGCGATCTGGATCGCCGCCGCCGAGGGGATCGCCAGCAAGGCTCCGATCACGCCTTGCAGCGTGCCGCCGAAGATGGCCGCGATCACCACGATGAACGGGTCGAGCTCCGGCTGCACCACGTAGTTCTCGAACTGCTGGTTAGGTAGACCAGGTAGAGCGCCAGCGCGCTCAGCACCACGGTCACGATCACGCGCAACAAGGACCGCACCGAGGGCATCGGCTGCGGCGTGGGCGGCGTGCTCACGCGTTCTCCGTCATGCTGCCCCGGTGCGGATTCGCCTGGCTGCCATCTTGCGCGCCGCAGTCGTGCTCGTGCTGGACGCGCTCGCGCTGATCCTGCTCGCGGTGCTGTTGCCAGGCCTGACCTTCGACGGCGCGGGCGCGGCGCTCGCCACCGCCGCGGGCGTGGGCCTGCTGAACGCGTTCGTGTGGCCGCTGCTGGCGCGCTTCACGGTGCCGCTCAGCGTGGTCACGCTCGGCATGGGTGCGCTCGTGCTCAACGGCGTGCTGGTGGCCCTCGTGATCGACGCGATCCCCGGGGCTCATGTGACCGACTGGGTCAGCGGCATCGTGGTCGCCCTCGGGATGGCGGCGCTGACCGCCGTGCTGTCCGCCCTGCTCGCGATCGAGGAGGACGAGTCCTGGTATCGCAACGTCGTCGGCCGCCAGGCGCGGCGCCGCGGCGAGCGAACCGAGTCCGGCGTGCCGGGGCTGCTCTTCCTCGAGATCGACGGGCTGGCCCATGACGTGCTGCGACGCGCCCTCAGGGACGGCAACGCCCCGACCCTGTCGCGCTGGGTGCGCGAGGGGACGCACCGCCTCGCGGGTTGGGAGACGGACTGGTCGTCGCAGACGGGCGCCTGCCAGGCGGGCCTTCTGCACGGCGACAATCACGATATGCCGGCGTTCCGCTGGTGGGAGAAGGATCGCGGCAAGCCGATCGTGACCAACCACCCGAAGGACGCCGCCGAGCTGGAGCGCCGCCACTCGGACGGGCGCGGGCTGCTGCACGAGGACGGCGCCAGCCGCGCGAACATCCTGTCCGGCGACGCCGTGCATTCGATGCTCACGATGAGCACGGTGCTACATCGTCGTCGCCCGATCGGACGCGATTACTCGGCCTACTTCGCCCGCCCCTACGCGGTCGCGCGCACGCTCACCGGGGTCATCGCCGAGGTCGCCCGCGAGCGGCGCGCCCAGGGCAGCCAGCGCCGTCGCGACGTGCAGCCGCGCATCGTCCGCTCGCGCGAGTACGCGCTCATGCGCGCGTTCGCCACGGTGATCCAGCTCGACCTCCAGATCGCGGCGGTCGTGGGGGACATGCTCTCTGGCCGTCCCGTGATCTACACGACCTTCCTGGCCTACGACGAGGTGGCCCACCACTCGGGCGTCGAGCGCCCCGACGCGCTGGCGGTGCTGGCCAAGCTCGACCACCAGATCGCCCGCGTGGCCGCGGCCACGGCCGACGCGCCGCGCCCGTACCGCCTGGTTGTGCTGTCCGACCATGGGCAGTCGCAGGGGGCGACGTTCCTGCAGCGCTACGGCATCACGCTCGAGGACCACGTGCGCTCCGCCTGCGAGGTCACCGACGTGCACACCGAGACGGGCGAGGAGGACGGCGCGGCCGCCTACCTCGGCGCCGGCCTGACCGAGCTGGCGCGCGACGACACCACCGCGGCGCGTGCCGCGCGCACTGCCCATCGTCGGATGGACGCCCTGCCCGAGTCGGGCGAGGAGCAGACCGGCGACGACCTGCCGGACCTGTCGGTGATGGCCTCCGGCAACCTCGGGCTGATCTCGTTCCCGCGCGAGCCGGGGCGCGTGACGCTCGAGCGGCTGGAGGTCCTGCACCCGCGGCTGCTCACCGCGCTGCGCGAGCACCCGGGCATCGCGTTCGCGATGGTCCGCTCGGAGCGCCACGGCGCGCTGGCGCTGGGGCCGGCCGGCACGAACTTCCTGGACGAGGATCGCGTGGAGGGCGAGGATCCGCTCGCGCCCTTCGGGCCGAACGCCGCCGCCCACCTGCGCCGCACCGACGCGTTCCCGCACTGCCCGGACGTGATGCTCAACAGCACCTACTGGGCCGAGACCGGCGACGTGGCCGCGTTCGAGGAGCTGGTCGGCTCGCATGGCGGGCTGGGCGGGACCCAGTCGCACCCGTTCGTGCTGCACCCGGCCGAGCTGCCCTGGCCAGACGAGCCGGTGGTGGGCGCCGAGCGTGTCCACCGCATCTTCCGCGGCTGGCTCGCCGCGCTCGGGCACGACGCCTACAGGTCGAGCGACTCCCCGGGGGAGAGCACGCGTACTTCGACTTCGGGCGCCAGCTCCGCGACCTGAGTGGAGAAGTCGTGGGGCGGGTCCGTGAACCACGTCCCGCGTGACCGCGTCAGCGGATGCAGCGTGCCCCAGTGGATCGGCACGGCGACTCCCGGGCGCACCAAGGCCGTGGCGCGCGCCGCGCCGGCCGGGTCGAGGTGGCCGCCCGAGCCCAGATTGGGGCTCCAGCCGGCGACCGGGATCAGCGCGGCGTCGACCGGGCCGATGTCCGCCATCGCCGCGAACAGGTCGGTGTCGCCCGCGAAGTAGACCGAGCGCTCTCCGCGCGCGACGAACCCCACCGGCTCGCTCACGGGACCGCCCGGTCGGCGAGTCCCGTCGTGCTCGGCGGGCGTGGCCTCGACCCGCACGCCGCCGATCGCGGCGGACTCTCCCGGCGCGAGCTCCGTGGCCTCGAAGCCGGCGGACCCGAGGAAGTCCCGCGCGCCGCGCGGGCAGAAGACCCGCGGCGCGGGGGTGAGCATTCTCAGGGAGGGCAGGTCGAGGTGGTCGTAGTGCAGATGGGACAGCAGCACCGCGTCGATCCCCTCGGGGGGCGCCGGCGCGGGGCCGTGACGGCGCAGGTGCGCGACGCGGGAGCGCAGCACCGGGTCCGTGAGCAGCCGGACGCCGCCCAGCTCCAGCAGCGTGGTCGCGTGCCCGAGCCAGGTGAGCCGCAGCCCGGTCACGACGCGGTGGCGGGCCGGGGTTCGAGCGCGTTGACCGTCAGCCAGGCCGCCGCGGCGGCGAGCGCTGTCGCGGAGATGGCGTCCGCGCCGGCGCCGCCGACCAGGAGCGTCGCGACCACCAGCGACGAGATCACCAGGCGCGTGGCGGCCGCCATCCCCGCGGCCGTGCCGACGGCGACGGCGAGCGTGGGCGACTGGTCGAGCGCGAGCGCGGCGAGGATCGCGACGCCGACCCCGAGGAAGATCGCCGGGAACACGGGGCCGCCGCGGAAGCCGCAGCCGAGGCAGATCGCATATGCCAGCCCCTTCGCGGCAACCAGGACGATCACCACGCCGGCGGAGCCCTCGGCCACCAAGCCCGGGATCGAGGCCTGGCCCGAGAACAGCACGTCCTGCGAGTTGGCGCCGAGCACGTCGGCCAGCTGCGCCAGGCATCCGACCGCCAGGCCGCCGCCAAGCAGCAGCACCGGCATGCCGATCTTGCGGTCGCGCGAGCCGCGGACTCGCTTGCCGATCAGCCGGACCCCCACGAGCACGAGCGCTGTCACCACGCCCACAACCGCGCCGACCAGCATGTCCTCCAGGCTCGTCCCGTCATAGGTGGGCAGCCCGGGCACCGCGAGCGCGACGGTGTCGAGCCCGCCCCAGTCGCCCAGGCCGATGAAGATCAGGTAGCCGAACGCCGCCGCCACCAGCCCGGGGAGCATCAGCGGGATCAGGGCGGTCCCCATTGCCAGACCGCTCTCCACCAGCAGCATGGCCGCGGGCAGCGGACCGCCGAAGAGCGCGGAGATGGCCGAGAACGACCCGGCCGTGGCCAGCACAGCGTTCTCGCGGGTGCCGAGCTTCACGAGCTTGCTGGCGGCGACGCCGACCACCGAGCCGAGCGCGATCAGCGGCGCCTCGGGGCCGAGCACCCCCCCGAACGACAGCGTGGCCAGCGCCGCCAGCGCGACGCCAGGCCCGGCCGCCAGCGCAGTTGGGGCGACGCTGATGCCATCCAGCGGCTCGTGCCCGCCGTCGCCGGGCAGGAACCGGCGCGTGCACGCCACCAGGCCCGCCCCGACCACCGGCAGCCCGATCACGAGCCACCATGGCGGTGACGAAAAGCCCAGCTCGCTGGGCAGGTCATGCCACAGCAGGTCCACCAGCTCGCGGACCAGCGCCAGGAAGCCGGCGGCGACCAGCGCCGCCGGAATGCCCACCAGCGCACCGAGCGCCACCAGGCGCAGGTACGCCGTGCCGGCCAGCGGCTGGGGATCCGGCCCGGTCACCGGCTGACCCTATCGGCTGTTACGGCGTGCGCCGGGCGCGCGGCTATGCGGCGGCGCCGCGGCGGTCGAGCGCCTCTTGGAGCGCGGTCTCCTGGTCGTTCGACAGCGAGCTCTGGATCACGTGACCGCCGAACTTGGCGACCTCGGGCACGACCTTGTCCGCCGTGGCCTCGCGCACCAGCACGAAGACGGCCGCTCCGCCCTCGGGGAGCTTGTCGCCGAGCTCCTTCATGAAGTTGTCGTCGATGCCGTGGTCGCTGAGCGCGCCGGCGGCCGCGCCGCTCGCGGCGCCGATCGCCATGCCCACCAGCGGCATGAAGAAGATCAGCCCGATCAGGCCACCCCAGAGCGCGCCGCCGGCAGCGCCGAGGCCCGCCATCGAGGGCTGGTGCAGCTTGATCTTGCCGCCCTGGCGGTGCTCCACGATCACAGCGTCCTCGAGCTCGATCGAGTGCTCCTTCATGAGCTCGCCGAGCGTCTGCGTGACCTGCTGTGCCTGTGCGACGTCGTCATACGCGATTGCAACGAGGTTTGCCATGGGCGCTCCCTTCACTAGTCGGGTGAGTGCCGATGGTGCCTCGGGTGGGGGCGAAGACGCATCACCCGTTCGGGGTGATTCCCGCTCACCCACGGGCATGGAGAATCGCCGTCATGCGAGGAAGACGTATAGGCGTGGGGGCCCTGCTGGTCATCGGCACCCTGATGTGGACCGCCTTCGGTCTCGGCCTGTGGGCCAAGCGCCAGGCGCTCGAGACCGACGAGTGGGTGAACACGAGCGGTGCGCTGCTCGAGAACGAGCGGATCCGGACAGCGCTCGCGTTCTTCATCGTCGACCGGCTATACGACAGCGAGGCCGTTCAGCAGCGCATCGAGGAGGTGCTGCCGCCTCGGCTCGACCCCCTGGCGGCGCCGGCGGCCGCTGGCCTCAAGGAGGTCGCGCGGCGCAACGCGCCGCGGGTGCTCGGCAGCGCGGCTGCGCTGAAGGCCTGGGAGGGCGCGAACCGGGTCGCGCACGACGAGTTGCTCTCGATCGTCGAGAACGGCGTCGCGGGCCGTGCCGTGTCCCTCGACCTCAAGTCGGTGGTGGCGGAAATCGCCGCGGGCACCGGCTTGCCGGCCGACGCCGTGGACCGGCTGCCACCCGACGTTGCCAACCTGCAGATCGCGTCGGGCGAGAAGCTCGAGACCGCGCGCGACCTGTTGAACCTGTTCGAGACGGTCGTGTGGGTGCTGCTGTTCCTGGCGCTAGCGGCTTTCGGAGGCGCGATCGCGCTCGCGCGCGATCGGCGGCGGATGATCATCAACGTGGGCGGCTGCCTGATGTTCGCCGCGATCGCGCTGCTGGCCATCAGAACACTGGCGGGCAAAGCCCTCGTGGACGCGCTGGCCGACGCCCCGAACGCACACGAGGTGGCCGGCGATGTCTGGAAGATCGCCACCTCGCTGCTCGTGGACGCCGCACAGGGCTCGTTCCTGTTCGGGCTGTTCGTGGTGCTGGGCGGATGGCTGGCGGGCGCCGGCAAGCGGGCGACCGCCGTGCGGCGCTTCGGCGCCCATCCGCTGCGCGAGCACGCCGCGCTGCGTCTGGGCGGGCCTGGGCGTGCTGCTCCTGCTGCTCGTGATCTGGGGGCCGGTGCCGTGGACCCAGCGTCCCGTGCCGCTGCTGATCTTCATCGTCCTCGCCTGCGCGTGGCTGGCGTGGATCCGTCGCCGTACGCTCGAGGAGTTCCCGGACGAGCCTCCGCCGCGGATGCCGCGGCTGCGTCGTCCCGCCGCCACCCCTACCGGAGGTTCCCCGCCATGACCGAGATCGGACCCGTGCAGCTCCTGAACGTCGGCTTCGACCCGGGCGCCAACTTCGAGGGACGCATCGCCGACGAGCTGGCCCGCCTGGAGACCGACCGCACGATCCGCGTGCTCGATCTGCTGTTCGTAGCGCGTGACACCGACTCGGACGAGCTGGTGGTGCTCGAGCACCAGGAGGAGAGCATGGGCGCGATCGTCGGGGCGCTGCTCGGGCTCCAGGTCGACGACGCCGATCCCCAGGAGCACTCGTTCGGCTTCTCGCAGGCCGAGATCGAGCAGATGGGGGTGGAGCTCGAGCCGGGCGCCGCGGCGGGTCTGATGCTGATCGAGCACGTGTGGGCGCGCGGTCTCAAGCGGGCGATTCGCGACGCCGGCGGGCGCATGCTCGGGGGCGACTTCCTGACGCCCGAGGTCGTGGCCGCCGTCGAGCCCAAGCTGGCGGCGATGTCTGCGGCGATCGAGGAGCGCGGCGGCGCTTGAGCGACGCCATCGGGCAGGTGCTGTCGCTCGGTGTCGGGGTGGCGCTCAGCCCGGTGCCGATCATCGCCGTGGTGCTGATGCTGGGTACGCCGCGTGCGCGTGGCAACGGCCCGGCGTTCCTGCTCGGGTGGGTGATCGGACTGGCGGTCGTCGGGGCGGCGGTCCTGGCCGCGTCCAGCGGAGCCGACGCGAGCGAGGACGGCGACCCTGCCACCTGGGTTGGCGTGCTGAAGCTCGTGCTGGGTGCGCTGCTGCTCCTGGTGGCGGCGCGGACGTGGCGCGGCCGCCCGCGCGCCGGCGAGGAGGCCGCGCTGCCCAAGTGGATGCGCACGATTGACACCTTCACGCCGGGCCGTTCGGTGGCGATGGGCGTGGCGCTGTCGGGGGTGAACCCCAAGAACCTGCTGCTCACGGTCGGTGCCGCCGCGGCGATCGCCCAGACCGGAGTCGACACCGGCGAGCAGGCGGTGGCGCTGGCGGTGTTCATCGCGGTCGGCACGCTCGGGCCGGGGATCCCGGTCGCGATCTACTTCGCAATGGGCGAGCGGGCCAAGCGTCTGCTCGACGACCTGAAGTCGTGGATGGGCGCCCACAACGCGGCGATCATGGCCGTGCTGTGCCTGGTGATCGGGGCGAAGCTGCTCGGCGACGGCATCTCCGCCCTATAGCGCGAGTTCGACTACACCGCCGGCGCCGACCGCGCGCTCGAACGGGCGCGGGCGCAGGGCTGGACGGTGATCAGCGTCAAGGACGACTGGGAGCAGGTGTTCGCGGGCGGGACCGCTGATCCGTGAGCGCGCTCCGCGGCTGGCTGTTCCCCTCGCTGCGCGGCTACCGTCTCGACTGGCTGCGCGGCGACCTGGTGGCCGGGCTGACCGTGTGGGCGGTGCTCGTGCCCGAGGCGCTGGCCTACGCGACGATCGCCGGCGTCTCGCCCGTGGTCGGCCTCTACGCGGCCCCGGGCGCCCTGATCCTGTACGCGGCGCTGGGCAGCTCGAAGCACGTGGTCACCGGTCCGATGGCGGCTACCGCCGCGCTGTCGGCCGCCACCGTCGGCGAGGTCGTGTCCGGGCGCTCCGACGAGTTCGTCCACCTGACCGTCGCGCTGGCGCTGTGCGTGGGGCTGGCGGCCCTGTTCGCCGGCCTGCTGCGGCTCGGCTTCCTGGCCAGCTTCATCTCGGAGCCGATCCTGAAGGGCTTCATCGTCGGTCTGGCGCTCACGATCATCGTCGGCCAGGTGCCGAAGCTGTTCGGCGTCGACGCCGGCGACGGGGACTTCTTCGAGAAGCTCTAGGACTTCCTCGGCGAGCTCGGGCCCACCGACGGCCTGACGCTGGCGGTGGGTGCCGGCTCGCTGCTGCTCGTGCTCGGCCTGAGGCGGTTCGCCCCGGCCGTGCCGGGTTCGCTGGTCGCGGTGCTCGGCGGCATCGCGCTCGTGCACCTGTTCGACCTCGACGACGAGGGCCTGGCGATCGTCGGCAACATCGACGCCGGCCTGCCGTCGCTCGGCCTGCCGGACGCGAGCCTGTCCGACTACGGCGACCTGGCGGCGGGCGCAGTCGGGCTGATGCTGGTCGGGTTCGCCGAGAGCCTCGGCGCCGCGAAGACCTACGCCGCACGCAACCACTGGCGACGCTCGCCGCGGTCGTTGTGGCGGCGCTGATCGAGCTGGTGGACATCCCGGCGCTCGTGGCCCTCTACCGCGTCTACAGCCGGCGCCTGGGCCGGGCCTACGGGATCGCCGCTCGGCCGGACTTCCTCGCGGCGGTGGCGGCGATGCTGGGCGTGCTCGTGTTCGACACGCTCCCCGGGCTGTTCATCGGCATCGGCGTATCGATGGTGCTGCTGCTCTACCGCGCGTCGCGGCCGCGCATCGCGGTGCTCGGCCGGGTGCCCGGCCCGGACGAGCGCTACGCCGACGTCGAGCGCCACCCGGAGAACGCCGAGGTCGCTGGGGTCCGGGTCCTGCGCGTGGAGAGCGGCCTCTTCTTCGCTAACGCCGACACCGTGCGCGCGGCCGTGCGGGCGCATGCGCGCGACCCGGACGTCCACGCGATCGTGCTCGACGCCGAGGCGATGCCCTTCGTGGACGTGAGCGCGGTGCGGATGCTCGACGAGCTGAGCGCGGACCTGGTGCGTGAGCGCGTCCGGCTGCTGCTGGCCGGCGACATCGGCCAGGTGCGCGACGTCCTGCGCGCCGCGGGCGCCGCGGACGAGCTGCTGGAGGTGCACCCGAGCGTGGCGAGCGCGGTCGACGCGGCCTCCGTCACCCGCCCCGGGTGATTGCCGCTCACCCGGCCCCCGCGCACAATCGGGCCGCGACCGACGAAAGGAGCTAGCTGTGTCGAGTCAGCCGCAGTACGACCCGCCGGGCCCGGACGACGTTTCAGGCTGGGCGATCGGCGGCGCCGTGTTCGCCGCGACGGTCCTGATGATGATCGGCATCTTCCAGTCGATAGCCGGGCTGGTGGCGATCTTCGACGACGACTTCTACGTAGTCACCCGCAACTACACGTTCGACCTCGACACCACCGCGTGGGGGTGGATCCACCTGATCGTGGGGATCCTCCTCGTCGTCGTGGCGTTCTCCCTGTTCGCTCGCCGACCGTGGGCCGGCGTGGCCGCGATCATGCTCGCCGCCCTGAGCGCCGTGGCGAACTTCTTCTTCATCCCCTACTACCCGTTCTGGGCGATCGTCGTGATCGCGCTGGACGTGTGGGTGATCTGGGCCCTGACCAGGCCGGGTGTGATCAAGACCTGACTCAACCGATCCCGGAGAGCGCCGCGGCCACGGCGAACCCCAGCGTCGTCACCAGTCCCGTGGTGCGGCCGGCCTGGCGCGTCGCCTCCGGGATCATCGAGTCCACCAGCATCACCACCAACGCGCCGGCGGCGAAGCCGTTGATCCCGGCCTGAAGCGTGTCCGAGGCGGTGTCGGCGATCGCAAAGCCGACGCCCGAGCAGAGCGTGCAGAGGACCACAACGACGCCCCACAGGCCGACGATCGCGGCGCGCTTGCTGCCGGCGGATCGCATCGCGGTGGCCGAGCCGATCGCCTCGGGCAGGTTCGAGACGAAGATCGCGGCCAGCAACCCGGCGCTGACGCCGTCGCCCAGAGCGATGCCGAGCCCGAGCACGAGCTGCTCGGGAACGCCGTCGAGGAAGGCGCCGAGGGCCAGCGCGGGTCCGGCCCCGGTGTCGCCCCGTCGCTCGATCGCCCCGGAGCAGGCGTAGAAGGTCAGGGCTCCAACGGCGAGCCCGACCCCCACCGCTGCCCCGCCGCCGATCGCCACGCCGTCCTCGGCGAGCTCGAACGAGACGGCGCTGATCAGAGCGCCGGCGCCGAAGCCGAGCACCAGGCCGACCGCCTTCGACGGCCACGGCCGGGCGAGCCCGACCAGCGCCCCGATCAGCAGTGAGGAGGCGGCGAGAGCGCCCCAGCCGAGCGCCTCAGCCATCCGGTGCGCGCACGACGCAGCGGAAGCCGATGTGCTGCGTGGAGGTGTCCACGGCCTCCGCCTGGCGAGCGGCGGGCCGGTAGCGCAGGCAGTAGTTGGGCGCGCACAGGTGCGAGCCGCCCTTGATCACGCGGCGCGGAATGTGGGCCCCGGGCTGGCCGACGTCGAAGCTGTGGTCGGGGGTCGTCACGCGCGGGTTGCGAGGCACGCAGCAGGGCTTGTCCGGCTCGCCCGGATGGCGCGCGGCGAAGAAGTCGCTCGTCCACTCCCACACGTTGCCGGTCACGTCGTGCAGGCCGTAGCCGTTGGGCGGGAAGGCGCCGACCGGCGACGTGCCCTCGTAGCCGTCCTCGAGCAGGTTCTGCCAGGGAAACTCTCCCTGCCAGGTGTTCGCCATCGGCCGGCCGTCTGGAAAGTGCTCGTCGCCCCACGCGAACGCGGCCCCGTCCAGGCCGCCGCGCGCGGCCAGCTCCCACTCGGCCTCGGTGGGCAGCGCCTTGCCCGCCCAGGTCGCGTAGGCCTCGGCGTCCTCATAGGCCACGTGGGTGACCGGGTGGTCGTCCGGGCCGTCGCGCCAGGTCGCGCCGGGCTTGTAGTCCCACCACGCGAGCACGTCGCGCAGGTCGACCGGCCCGGGGGTGCCGCGGAAAACGAGCGAGCCCGGCACGAGCACCTCGGGATCCGCGCCGGGGAAGTCCAGCGGGATCGAGCGGGCGCTCGGGGACGGTCACGTAGCCGGTGGCCTCGACGAAGGTGCGATAGGCGGCGACCGTCACCGGACCGCGGTCGATCGAGAAGCCGTCCACGCTGACCGTGTGGACCGGGCGCTCCTCCGGATAGAAGTCGTTGGAGCCCATCCCGAACGTGGCGCCGGGGATGCTCTCCATGTCCGCGGACACCGGCATCGTTCGAGCATCATCCGACATCGGGTGAACGGGCGTCACCCGATACGGGTGAGGGCGATTCACCCACCGCCGCGAGACGATCTCGAGATGAAATGGACGGACGCCATGCGTCCCGCTGTTGGTGCGGTGTCGCTGGGGCTGCGTGCCGAGCGGCGCGCGCGGCGGGAGGTGGGGCGGCGCGCCGAGGAAGCGGCGCTCGGAGCGCTCGACGCCCTGCTCGCGTCGAGGGTCGGCGCCGAGGCGGTCGACCGCATCGTGGCGAGCGACCTGGCGACCCGCGCCGTGGGCAAGGCGCTCGAGGGTCCGCTGGTCGACTCGGTCGCCAGGGACATCGCGCGCTACGCGGTGCTGGAACGGTTCGCCGACGGCGTGCTCGACGATCCCGAGCTGGAGCGCCTGCTCGTGCGCGTGCTCGACAGCCGCCTGGTCGACGAGGCGGTTCAGCGGCTGCTCGAGGGCGACGAGCTGTGGCTCGTGGTGGACGAGATCGCCCAGAGCCCCGCCGTGACCGAGGCGATCACCAGGCAGAGCATCGGGTTCGCCGACCAGGTGGCGGGCGGCGTGCGCGACCGCTCCCACAGCGCGGACGCCTGGCTGGAGCGCGCCGCGCGCCGGGCGTTGCGGCGGCCGCCACCGAGCCCGTGAGCGACGAGATCCCGCTCGAGCCGCCGGTCGACCCGCCGCGCTACGAGGGCCTGGTGACGCGGGCGATCGCGTTCGCCATCGACGCAGCGGTGATCGACCTGATCGCCCTGGTGGTGGGCGTGGGGGTGGGGCTGGCGCTGTCGATCCTGTCGATCCCCGACGCCCTCACCGTCGTGCTGATCGCCGTCGGCGGGGTCGCGTTCGTGACCTGGGCCGTGGGCTACTTCGCGGTCTTCTGGTCGACGACGGGGCAGACGCCCGGCAACCGGCTGATGCACATCCGCGTGTGCGACGCCGACGACGGCGCGGTGCTCAGCCTCTGGCGCTCGGTGGTGCGCTTCGGCGCCCTGGTGCTGGCGGCGCTGCCGCTGTTCGCTGGCTTCCTCCCGGTGCTCGTCGACGACCGCCGCCGCGGCGTGCACGACATGCTCGCCGGCACCGTGGTGGTGGGAGTCACTGCCGTGCCATGGCGACGCGCAGCAGCTCCTCCGGGGTGATCAGGTGGTCGAGGTCCTCGGCCGCCTCGTCGACGTCGATCTGAACCCACTCGATCCGGCCCGTGAACGCGTTCTCGTAGCCGTGATCGTCGCTAACCGGCGTGGCGCTGTCGCGGCCGAGGTCGGTCGTCTCGTCACCGGAGAACACCATCGGCACCGTGTGTTCGACGCGGCCCTCGCCGACCTGGTCTCCGTCAAGGTAGAGCGTCACGTCACCGCCCTTGGCGAGGCCGCCACCGTCGTACGCGAACTCCATCCGGACCTGGTGCTCGCCCGGCGCCACCGACGTCTCGCCGTAGACCTTGAAGCGCTGCAGGCCGAAGAAGTTGTAGCAATAGGCCGGCCGCCCCTCGTGGAGGTAGAGGCTCCACCCGGCGTAGGCGCCGCCCTGGGCGATCACCACCCCCTCGCCGCCACCCTCCGGCACCTCGATCCGCGCGGTCACCGCGTGCGACTTGTTCTTGATCACGAGCACGGAGTTCTCCGACAGCCGCCCCATCCCCCCGAACAGCAGCTGCGACTTGCCGCTGATCAGCTGCGGCCGGCCGGCGATGTCCGGGTTGAAGCGCTCGAAGCGGCGGTCGTCGAGCGGGAGCACGTTGTAGCGAGCCGCCTCGATCAGGAACAACCGCTGCAGCTCGCGTAGGCGGTCGGGCTGCTCGGCGGCCAGGTCGTGCGCCTGGGTCCAGTCGTCGGGGCCATACAGCTCCCACACGTCGTCGTCGTACGCCGGCATCTCGGTCGGCTTCCACGGGATGCTGTGGCGAGTGACCGCGGTCCAGCCCTTGTGGTAGATGCCGCGGTTGACGAACATCTCGAAGTACTGCGTCTCGCGGTGCTCCGGCGCCGCCGCATCGTCGAAGGACGGCACCATGCTCCGTCCATGCAGCGGCATCTGCTGCACGCCGTGAACGAAGGTCGGGGCTGGCAGGCCGGCCGCGTCCAGCACCGTCGCGGCCACGTCGATCACGTGGCTGAACTGCGTACGCACCTCACCGCGCGCCTCGAAGCCGCGCGGCCAGTGGACGATCGTGCCGTTGCGGGTGCCGCCCCAGTGCGAGGCCACCTGCTTGGTCCACTGGTACGGGGTGTCCATCGCGTGCGCCCAGCCGACCGCGTAGTGGTTGTTGGCGGCCACCGTGCCGAACTCGTCGATGCGCGAGGCCATGAACTCGGTCGTCTCGATGCCGGCCGCGCCGTTGAGGGAGATGATCTCGTTGAAGGTCCCCTGCGGCGTGCCCTCCGCGGAGGCGCCGTTGTCGCCGATCACGTAGTAGATCAGCGTGTCGTCGAGCACCTCGAGCTCGGCCAGGGCATCCACGAGCCGGCCGATGTGGTGGTCGGTGTGCTCGAGGAAGCCGGCGTACACCTCCATCTGCCGTGCCAGCACCGGCTTGAGGTCGTCGGGCATGTCGTCCCATGCCGGGATCTCCTCGGGCCGCTCTGTCAGCTCGGCGTCGGCCGGGATCACGCCCAGCTCCTGCTGGCGGGCGAAGCTCGCCTCGCGCAGGGCGTCCCAGCCCTGGTCGAACTTGCCCTTGTACTTGTCCGACCACTCGATGGGGACGTGGTGTGGGGCGTGCGTGGCGCCCGGGGCGAAGTAGGCGAAGAACGGCTTGTCGGACATCAGCGCCTTCTGCTGGCGCACCCAGGCGATCGCCCGGTCGGTCATGTCCTCGGTGAAGTGGTAGCCCTCCTCCGGGGAGCGGTCGGGCTCAACCGGCACGGTGCCGTCGTAGATCGCCGGCGCGTACTGGTTGGTCTCGCCGCCGATGAACCCGTAGAAGTGCTCGAATCCGCCGCCGCCGCTGGGCCAGGCGTCGAACGGCCCCATCGGGCTCGTCTCCCAGACCGGCACCTCGTGGCACTTCCCGAACTGCGCGGTCGAGTACCCGTTCAGCTTGAGCGTCTCCGCCAGCGGGGCCGCCGTGTTCGGCCGGATCGAGTTGTAGCCCGGTGCGGACGTGGCGATCTCCGTGATCCCGCCCATCCCGACCGAGTGGTGGTTGCGCCCGGTCAGGAGCGCCTGACGCGTGGGGGAGCAGAGCGCGGTGGTGTGGAAGCGGTTGTACTTGAGGCCGCTCGCGGCGAGGCGCTCGGCGGTCGGCGTGGAGCACGGGCCGCCGAAGGCGCTCGAGGCGCCGAAGCCCACGTCGTCCAGCAGGACGATCAGCACATTCGGGGCTCCAGCCGGCGGACGCAGCGGTTCGATCGGCGGGAAGGACGTGTCGGGGTCCTTCGCGTCGTAGGTGATCAAGCCCTCGTGCGGGCGGTCCGGGATAGGTAGGACAGTGCGCTCCATGCCCTCATCTTTGAGGCCGGCCAGATCAGCCACCTCACCTCGTTGGGGTGAAATCAGGCCCGGAGCGCCGAGAAATACTCGAGCGCGGCGCGCGTCTTCGTCGCCTGCTCGCCCGTGACGCTGATGCCAAGCTCGGTGAGGTAGTCGCGGGACTGCGTGGTCGTCTCGAACCAGTCCGCCGGCGCGCACTTGGTGGACAGCTCCATGATGCGCGAGCCGTCCGGGTACATCCACAGCTCCACGGCCAGCTTGCGGTCGAGTCCGGGAGGCAGCAGCTTCAGCTTGAAGGCCGTGACCGGACCGAGCACGACGAGGTCGTCGAGCTCCACGCCGTCGGGCGCGTGCTCGGCGAAGAACGCGCGCTGCGCCTTCGAGTACAGCTTGCGCAGCGGCTGGCGGCCGGTGACCGCGTCCATGACGCCCACGCCCTTCGCCCGGCCCTTGAACGACCCCGAGCACACGAAGCTGCCCGGCATGGCGTCGACCTCCACGACGAAGTCCTTGCGCGCACGCAGGTCCTCGGGGAGCCCCTCCGGAACCACGGGACGCAGCTTCACGACGGTGTCGTCGGGTGCCGCCTGGGTCCGCCGCGCGCGTACCACCACGCCGGCGCCGTCGAGCGCCAGGTCCGGCGTGTCGAAGAAGAACACCTGCCGGATGCGCGCCTGCAGCGGGTCGACCCCCAGCGCCGCGGCTGCAGACTGGCGATCCTCGTCGGGCACCGTCAGCTTCAACTCGACGCTGTCGGCGTCGCCGACGAGCCTGAGCATCTCCTCGAGCTCGGGCGTAAGCAGCCGTGTTGGGGCATCCGTGCCGGTCATCGTCTCGCCGCCACTATCGCTGGTCGAGGGCGCGAGGGCAAGGGGTAGACTGCCGCGCGGGACGGGCCCCCATCGGCCGAAGGGACTCGCATTGCCCAGATCCCCCCATGCAGCGCAGGTCCTGCGCCCTGAGTTGGTGAAGCGCCTCGAGGGCGGCCTCAGCCGGCCGCTCACGCTCGTCTCGGCTCCCGCCGGCTGGGGCAAGACGACGCTGTTGACGCAATGGCGCGCCGGTCGCCGGTCGAGCGGCCCGGTCGCCTGGCCGCAGCTCGGTCCCGAGACCGACGACCGCCGTGTCTTCTGGAGGACCGTGTGCGCCGCGGCGGCCGCCGCCGAGCCGGGGCTCGCCGGGCTGGAGGTGCCGCCGCGCGGGTCGCTGCAGGATTTTCTCCCGGGCGCGCTCGAGACCCTCGACCGGATCGACCAGCCACTCGTCGTGGTGCTCGACGACTTCCAGGTGGTGCGCTCGCCCGGGGTCGCGTCCGACATCGACTGGCTGCTCGAGAAGGCGCCGCCGAAGCTGCGCCTGCTGATCTCCACGCGCAGCGACCCGCCGCTGCGTCTCGAGCGCCTACGCCTGGGCGGCCAGATGACCGAGCTGCGCGCCGCGGATCTCGCGTTCACGCAGCCCGAGTCGGAGCAGCTGCTGGGCGAGCTGGCCCTGTCTGGGGAGGACCTCGGCCGGCTCTGGCGGCGTACGGAAGGCTGGGTCGGCGGCCTGCGCCTCGCACAGCTGTCGCTCGAGCGCCGCGACGACCGCCACGCGTTCGTCATGAGCTTCACCGGCGACGACCGGGCCGTCAGCGACTACCTGATGTCGGAGGTGGTGGAGCGCCAGCCGGCCGCCACGCTCGACTTCCTCCTGCGCACCTGCGTCGCCGACCGGCTCACCGGCGACCTCGCCGACGCGCTGACCGGCGGTCACGAGGGCAATCGGGCGCTGCGCAACCTCGAGCGGGTGGACGGGCTGGCCAGCGAGGTCGACGGCCACGGGCGCTGGTACCGGTACCACCCGTTGATGGTGGAGGTGCTGCGCGCAGAGTCGCGGCGGCGCCTGCCCGCGCAGCAGGCCCGGCTGCACCGGCTCGCGGCGCGCTGGCACGCGGATCACGGCAGCGCCCTCGAGGCCGTGCGGCACGCCGTCGAGGCCCCCGACTACGAGCTCGCCGGCGAGGTGATCGGGGAGCGGTGGCTGGTCCTGGTCACGCGCGGCGGCGGCTCGGCGCTGCGCGAGCTGGCCGAGCGCATCCCGCCCGAGGTCGTGCGCGCGGACGCCGAGCTGGCGCTGGCCATCGCGGGCCTGCGGCTCGAGGCGGGGGACGAGTCGGGAGCGGACGAGCTGCTGGCCGAGGCGCGCCGCCTCGCCCCGGAGCTGCCCGCCGCGCGGGCGCGGCGCTTCGGGGCCACCTCGACGGCGACGGCGCTCTACCGCGCGCGTCTGCGGGGCGACGTGGAAGAGGCCCTGGCGGCGGCTCGGCTCGTGCTCGACGAGCACTGGGACGCGGACCTCACCGCCGAGGTGCGCGCGCTGACGCTCGCGAACCTCGGCATCGCCGAGTTCTGGGCGGGCGACACCGACACCGCCGGCCAGCACCTGCAGCAGGCCGCCGGGGTCGCGCTGGAGTGCTCCAACGACTTCGTCCTGTTTCTCGCGGAGACCTACGCCGCGGCGGTCGACGGCCGCGCGGGGCGCCTGGACGACGCGTGGAGTCGCGCGAGCACGGCGATCGAGCTCGCGGAGCGGCGCGGCTGGACCGGGGTCGCCCACCTCGCGATCGCCTACGGGGTGCTCGGGTCGGTCCACTTCTGGCGTGGGGAGCTGGGCGAGGCGCAGCGGATGGTCGAGCGCGCCAGCGCGGCGCTCACGCGCTCGCCCGAGCCGCTGATCGGGCCGGCGGTTGCGCTGCTGCGCGCGGGACTGCTGTCGCTGAAGGGGGAGCCGCTGGCCGCGCTCGACGCCGTTCGCGGAGCCTCGGCACACGGGCCGCTGCCGCCGCTCTTGCACGTGGTGGCGGAGACGCTCGAGGCCGACCTGTGGCTCCGGCTCGGCGAGCCCGACCGGGCGCGGGCGGGCCTCGTCGAGCTGCGCGAGGAGGCGTCGGACGGCGCCGTGGGCTTGGCGCGGCTGCAGCTGGCCGAAGGAGCGCCCGGCGGGGCGCTCGAGACGGTCGAGGCGTTCATGCTCGACGACCGCGACGCGGTGATCCCGTTCGCCCGCGTCGAGGCGATGGTGCTGGACGCGATCGCGCGTGACGCCCTGCGCGACGAAGACGGCGCCCTCGTGGCGCTGGAGCAGGCGCTCGACATGGCGGAGCCGCGCGGCTGCCCGACCGTGGTCGTGCGCTACGGCGCGCCGCTGCGGTCGCTGCTGCGCCGCTTGGTCGCGCGCGGCACGCGCCACCGTGCGCTCGCCGAGCAGCTCCAGGGGATGCTGGACAAGTCGTCGCGCTCCGCAGCGGCGACGGTCACGCCGCTGCTCGAACCCCTCAGCGAGCGGGAGCTGACCGTGCTTCGATTCCTGCCGACCATGATGTCCAATGCGGAGATCGCGGCCGAGATGTTCGTCTCGGTCAACACGGTCAAGACCCACCTCAAGCACGTCTACCGTAAGCTCGACGTGACCGATCGCCGCGACTGCGTGAAGCGCGGGCGGCAGCTGCGCCTGCTCAGCCCAGGTGTCCGCGAGCGTTGACCCCGATTGAGCTCAGGAGCGCTCGTGCCCGCATCGGGTGACGACGACGTCACGCGCCGCACCCGCCTTGCGGCCGAGCGCACGTGGCTGGCCTGGTGGCGCTCCGGGATCACGGCCTCCACCGCCGCGGTGGCGGTGGGCGGCGTGGTGCCCGAGCTGGTCGACGGCGCGCGCACGCCGTACGTGGTGCTGGGCGCGGGCTACGCCGCGCTCGCGGCCGGTGTCTTCGCGCTGGCGGCGCTGCGCCGCCGCCAGGTCGACCGCGCGCTGGACGAGGGCGGCTACGAGGAGGTGGGCGAGCGCGGCGTGATGGCGCTCACCCTCGTGGCGATGGTGCTCGCGCTCGGCACGCTCGCGGTCATCGTCGCGCACGCCTGAGCTGCTGCCAGCCGTAGCGCGCGAACAGCACCGCGAGGTCCGCGACGACGCTCCAGAGGTGGCCCAGCGGACCGGTGACGATCCAGGCCGCGGCGCGATCCCGGGCTCTCACGAACCAGCAAGCTAACAGTGGTCCTACTACAGTCACTCGTCTCATGGCTGCCGCCGTCAAGACCAAGACAACGGAGCTCGGCGACTCGCGCGTGCGGGTGGAGGTCGAGGTGCCCAGCGAGACGCTCGAGAGCGAGCTGCGCAACGCCGCCGCCGAGCTGGGACGCGAGATGCGGGTGCCCGGCTTCCGCAGCGGCAAGGTGCCGCCCGAGGTGGTGCTGCGCCAGGTCGGTCGCGAGGCCGTGATGGACGAGGCCGTTCGGCGCGGGCTGCCGGCCTGGTACGAGCAGGCGGTTGCCGATGCGGGCATCACCGCGGTCGGCGACCCGCAGCTCGACCTGACCGACCTGCCCGAGCCAGGGGTGCCGCTGTCGTTCACGATCGAGGTCGGCGTCGTACCGCCGGCAAAGCTGGGCGACTACAAGGGCCTCGAGGTCGGACGGCGCGATGCCGCGGTCAACGACGACGAGGTGCAGGCGGAGCTGGAGCGCATGCGCGAATCGCTCGCGTCGCTCGAGACGGTCGAGCGCGCCGCCGGCAACGGCGACTTCGTGGTGATCGATTTCGTCGGGTCGGTCGACGGCGAGCCGTTCGAGGGCGGCGAGGCGCGCGGACATCTGGTCGAGCTCGGCTCGGGCCGGCTGATCCCCGGCTTCGAGGAGCAGCTCGACGGGGTCGCGGCCGGCGACGAGCGCGAGGTCAAGCTGGCGTTCCCGGATGAGTACCCGGCCGAGCACCTGGCCGGCAAGGACGCCTCCTTCGCGGTCGAGGCCAAGGAGGTCAAGGAGAAGCGGCTGCCGGAGCTGACCGACGAGTTCGCCGTGGAGGCCGGCGGCTACGACTCGCTCGACGAGCTGCGGGCCGAGATCGCCCAGCGCATCGGCGAGGCTCAGGAGCGGGAGATCGAGGGCGAGTTCCGCGAGGCTGCGGTGGACGCCGCGGTCGCCGCGGCCGACGTGGACGTCCCGCACGAGCTGGTGCACTCCAAGGCCCACGAGATGTGGCACCGCACGTCGCGCCGGCTCGCCGCTCAGGGCGTGGATCCGGCTCGCTACGTCGAGATGACCGGCAAGACCGAGGAGGAGCTGGTCACCGACGCCGAGCCCGACGCGGAGCTGGCCCTCAAGCGCGAGGCCGTGCTGGCGGCGATCGTGGAGGCCGAGGGCATCGAGGTGTCGGACGAGGAGGTTTCCGACGCGATGCGCGAGGCAGCCGGTCCGGACGCCAGCGACAAGCAGATCAAGCGCGCGATGAAGCGCGCCCGCGCCCAGGGCGCCGACGAGGCGCTGCGGGAGGACATCGCGATGCGCAAGGCCGTGGACCTGCTGGTGGAGAGCGCCAAGGCGATCCCCGTGGAGCAGGCAGCGGCCCGCGAAGCGCTCTGGACGCCCGACAAGGACAAGGACGAGGGCGCCGGGCAGATCTGGACGCCGGACTCCTCCCGCTAGACTGGCGCGCCCTATGAGTCCACTCGTTCCGATGGTCGTTGAGCAGACCTCCCGTGGGGAGCGCGCCTTCGACATCTACTCGCGCCTACTCAACGAGCGAATCGTCTTCCTCGGCACCCCCGTCACGGACGAGATCGCCAACCTGATTGTCGCGCAGCTCCTCCACCTCGAGTCGGAGGACCCCGACAAGGACATCTCCCTCTACGTCAACTCGCCGGGCGGATCCGTGTACGCCGGGCTCGCGATCTACGACACGATGCAGTTCATCAAGCCCGACGTGCAGACGATCTGCGTCGGGATCGCGATGTCGATGGGCGCGCTGCTGCTGTCCGGCGGCGCGGAGGGCAAGCGCATGGCGCTGCCCAACGCCAAGATCCTGATCCACCAGGTCAGCTCGGCCTTCCAAGGCCAGGCCACGGACATCGAGATCCACGCCAAGGAGATCATCGACGTGCGCCGCCGGCTCGACGAGATCCTCGCCAAGCACACGGGCCAGGATCTCGAGAAGGTCGCGCGGGACACCGAGCGCGACTACTTCATGAGCGCCGACGAGGCTCAGGCCTACCACCTGATCGACCGCGTCATTTCGAAGCACTAGCCCGAAGCGCCCGGCTCGCCCGGCTCGGCCGGGTGCGCAGGGATGGGCATTATCCCGCGCAAGGGAAGGGACCCGGTCCTCGGGGGCGTATTTCTGCGGTACCCTCGTCCGACCGGGGAGATCTGACCAGCGTGGCCCGACCGACAGACTCCAACGAGCAACTCCTGTGCAGCTTCTGCGGCAAGTCGCAGCGCCAGGTCAAGAAGCTGATCGCCGGGCCGGGGGTCTACATCTGCGACGAATGCATCGACCTCTGCAACGAGATCATCGATGAGGAGCTGACCGGCGCCCCCACGTTCGACCTCGAGAACCTGCCGAAGCCGATGGAGATCAACTCCGTCCTGCAGGAGTACGTGGTCGGCCAGGAGCCCGCCAAGCGCACGCTCTCGGTCGCCGTCTACAACCACTACAAGCGCGTGCAGATGATGCAGTCCGAGGGCGAGAACGACCTCGAGCTGCAGAAGTCCAACATCCTGCTGCTGGGGCCCACGGGCTGCGGCAAGACGCTGCTCGCCCAGACGCTCGCCAAGATCCTCAACGTCCCGTTCGCGATCGCGGACGCCACGGCGCTGACCGAGGCCGGCTACGTCGGGGAGGACGTCGAGAACATCCTGCTCAAGCTGATCCAGGCGGCGGACTTCGACGTCAAGAAGGCCGAGACCGGGATCATCTACATCGACGAGGTCGACAAGATTGCCCGCAAGGCGGACAACCCGTCGATCACGCGCGACGTGTCGGGCGAGGGCGTGCAGCAGGCGCTCCTGAAGATCCTCGAGGGCACGGTCGCGTCGGTGCCGCCCCAGGGCGGGCGCAAGCACCCGCACCAGGAGTTCCTCACGATCGACACGACGAACATCCTGTTCATCTGCGGCGGCGCGTTCGCGGACCTCGACAAGGTCGTCGAGCGGCGCATCGGGCACAAGGGCGTCGGGTTCGGCGCCTCGGTGTCGTCGAAGCACAACAAGGACACCGGGGAGCTGTTCGAGCAGGTGTTGCCAGAGGACCTGGTCGACTACGGGCTGATCCCCGAGTTCATCGGGCGCCTCCCGGTCGCGTCGGTGATCCACCAGCTCACCCGCGACGACCTCGTCACGATCCTGACCGAGCCGCGCAACGCGCTCGTCAAGCAGTTCCAACGGTTCTTCCAGTTCGACGGCATCGAGCTCGTCTTCGCCGACGACTCGCTCCAGGCGATCGCCGACCGCGCGCTCGACCGCGAGACCGGCGCGCGCGGGCTGCGCTCGATCCTCGAGGAGACTCTGCTCGACGTGCAGTTCGAGCTGCCCTCGCGCCGCGACGTGAAGAAGTGCGTTGTCACCAAGGAGACGATCGAGAAGGGCCTCAAGCCCACCCTGGTGACCGAGGCGGCGCCCGAGGAGGACACGGGCGAGCACGCCGCTGAGTCGGCCTAGCGGGCGATGCTCCACGTCACCGCCTCCGCCGTCGTCCCCGCTCCGACGGAGCGGGTTTTCGAGCTTCTCTGCGACACATCGAGGTACTCCGAATGGGTGACAGGCACGGACGCCGTCACGCGCACCGACGGACCCGCCCAGGAGGGGTCGACCTACGACGAGGTGAACCCGATCCTCGGGCCCTGGCGGGCGAAGACCCACTGGCGGGTGATCGAGCACGAGGTACCGCGCCGGACGGTGCACACCACCGGCGACATCCCTCTGTCGAGCAGGTTCGAGGTCGTGATGGAGGCGGCGCCCGAGGGCGACGCCAGCCGCGTGACGATCACGT
The DNA here is from genome assembly GCA_963716215.1 of uncultured Thermoleophilaceae bacterium. Lineage (GTDB taxonomy): Bacteria > Actinomycetota > Thermoleophilia > Solirubrobacterales > Thermoleophilaceae > JACVRW01. The sequence goes on from OY970298.1 coordinate 2,075,598, forward strand.
TGCGTGGCGAGCCGGCGATGGGCCCGCTCGGGGCCGCCTTCGCGCGGCTGATGCGCGGCCAGGTCGACCGTGACAACCGGCGCACGACTGAGGCGTTCGCCGAGCTCGCCGCACGCGAGCTGGGCGCGCCCGCACACGCGTAGCGGGCGGGTGCGGCTCCGCCTCCTCGAGCGCGTCGGAAAGGTCATCGGGTTCTCCCCCGAGGGGCGTGCCGTGCGCGTGTGGGTGCGGGGGATGCCGGGCGGCGACGAGACCGAGGTCGTCGCGGGCACGATCACCGAGGTCCGTGACGACGGCGCGGTGCTCTACCTGCGCGAGCCCGGGAGATGGCTGCTGGCGGTCCCGCACGAACCCGGCTGGGGGTTGCAGGCGCTGTGGTTCAGCTTCATCGCCGTCGACGTCTTCGAGCTCGAGGGACAGGAGCGAGTCGGTCGCTGGTTCATCCGCCTGGGGGCTCCGAGATGAGGACCGCGGTGCGGTTTGCGCGCGGCGCGAGCTGTCCCCGATAGGAAAGTCGGCGCTCCCCCATCCTGGGGACTATGGGTAAGACTGGGGGAGTGCCGTGGATGGGGGAGGTGACCGTCCACCTCTGGTTGAGACCGAACGCCCCAACGCGTCTGGGCCTGCCTTTGCGGATCGGAAACTTCGCAAATTGCGGGAATATTCCACCCCGAGATAGGTCGTCCCGGGCCAGAATGGGTACCCGAACTGCACAGGATCCTGGCGGAGTTCGGGTACGGAGGGTGCGCACAGTGGGGCAACAGGGGGCTGACGGGCGGTGAGCAGAAGGGGGCCGATCGGCGTCGGGCGTGCCGCGCGGTGCGCCGTGCTGGGGGTCCTCTTCCTGCTGCTGACCACGCCCACCTCGAGCTTCGCCCAGCTCCCGGTCGACCTCCCTGATCCCGCCTCGGTCGTACCCGACGTCTCGGCTCCGTCGCCCGCTCCGGCAGAACCCGCTCCCGCCCCGGCCGTCCCCACGCCCGCCACGCCGGAGCCGGTTGCCCCCGAGGTTGCAGCCCCCGCGCCAGAGCCCGAGGCTCCGGCACCCGCCGCCGACCCGGCGCCGGCTCCGTCCGACCCACCCGCTGCCGACGCCCCCGCCGTGCTCGACGCGCCCGACGCCGTAGCGCCCGTCGTCGAGGCCGTGCCCGAGACGCTGACGGCGACGCTCCCCGCCGACCCGCCCGCCCCGCCGGTCGACATCGACGTCCCGGCCCCGCCCGCCGTACCCGCCCCGCCGGCCGACACGACGTCGCCGGCACCTGTGCCGCCCACCCCGGTGCTCGACCAGGTCGTCCCCGCCGAGGACACCGTGCCCCCGGCGCCGCCGGCCGACCTCGGCGAGGTCGTCAACCAGGTCGTAGACGCCGCGCCCTCCACCGACTCACTGGTGGGGTCGGTCGTCCCTGATGCCCCGAGCTCGGGCGACGGCTCGCCGGCACTCGGCGGTCTCGTCGACACGCTCGACCAGGTCGATCAGGTGGTCGCGCCGATCGAGAACGCTGTACCCGATCTGGGGACAGGCCTGGAGCAGCTCCCGAACGCCCCGCTGGCGCCGGTCACCACGTCCCTCGACGAGGCGACCGAGACGCTCGCCCCGATCGTCGAGTCGCTGACGCCGCCGGCCGTCGATGAGGTCCTTCCGGTCGCGCCGATCGTCGAGTCGCTGACGCCGCCGTCGGGCGACGGGCTAGTGCCGCCGCTCGCCCCGATCGTCGAGGCGCTGACGCCGCCGGCCGTCGATGACGTCCTCCCGGTAGTGCCGATCGTCGAGTCGCTGATCCCGCCGTCGGGCGATGGGCTTGTCCCGCCGCTCGCTCCGATCGTCGAGTCGCTGATCCCGCCGTCAGTGGACTCGCTGGTGCCGCCGCTCGCGCCGATCGTGGACTCGCTGATCCCGCCGTCGGTCGATGCGCTCGTGCCGCCGCTGGCTCCGATCGTCGACTCGTTGACGCCGCCGTCGGTGGACTCGCTGGTGCCGCCGCTCGCTCCGATCGTCGAGTCGCTGACGCCGCCGTCGGTCGATGACCTGCTCCCGCTCGCCCCCCGGGTAACGACCCCGCCGCCGAGCGAGCTCGTCGCCGACGCGCTCGCCACGACCGCGCCGCCCGCGCCCCCGGCGGCGGCCCCGCTCGGCGATGCCACCGGCCCCGTCCTGACGGCCCCGGCACCCGGCGCTTCCCCGGCGCCGCCGCTCTCGCTCACGCCGCCGGCGTCCCCCGTCGCACCCCCCGCCGACGTGCTCCAGGCGTTCGCCGACGCCGACCCGCTGACGGGCTCGTCCGTCCCCTGGACGCCACTGGCCGCGCTCACCCAGTCCCCCGCCGGCACGCCCGCACTGGGCACGCCGCGCACGCAGCTCCACGGCGGCGGCTCGCTGCCGCCGACGCCTCAGCCGGCCGCCTCCTCGGGTGGTTCCGCCAGCGCCGGAGGCTCCGGCGTGGCGTTCAGCCTGCTGCTGGCTCTGCTCTTCTCGATCGCAGCCTTCGCGCTGCAGCACTACAGCCGCCTGCGCCTCCCGCCGGCGCAGTGGCGGCGTCTCGCGTTCGTCGCAGTCATCGAACGGCCTGGCTAGTCCCCGCGAGGGACTGACCAGGACTTCCGGGCGCTGGACGCGCCCGGTCCACACCGCTCGATGAGGAGACAACGATGCGAAGGACATATCGCGTGCCCTTCAGCAGGGCCGGATTGGCGGGCCTCATGGCCGCGCTCGTCCTGCTCTGCCTGCCGGGCACCAGCATCGCGGGTGGCGCGGCCGACTCGACCCCTGCCCTCGCGGCCGGCTCGGGCCTGCTCCAGTACGGAGCTGGCTACGGCAACGCCGACGGGGCTCCGCCCGTGCGCGACGTTCAGCGCGCGCTGCGGAGGCTGGGCTGGCAGCCCGGCCCGGTGGACGGGTTGTACGGCCCGCGGACACAGGCCGCGGTCGCCCGCTTCCAAACTGCCGCGAGGGTCGCGGCCGACGGAATCGTCGGTCCGAGCACGCGGCGGGCGCTGACTGGCGCCCAGAACGAGCCGCTCCGGCGGGGAGCCGGCTTTGCACAACCCGATGGGTCACCTCGGGTGCGTGCGATCCAGGTCGAGTTGCAGAGGCGCGGGCTGCGGCCCGGCCCTGTCGACGGGCTGTTTGGTCCACGGACGCAGGCGGCGGTCGAACGCCTCCAGCGCTCCGGCAGTGCGCCCGTGAGCGGTGTGGTCACCACCCGCACGCGGCAACTGCTGACCGGTTCCGGCAAGCCGAGGGAGCAGCGCGCTTCCAACGAGGCACCGAGCCAGACCGGTGACGGCCCGGCGGACGTCGACGACCGCAAGCCGGCCGCCACGACCACCACGACGCTGGTCACCACCGGCGGGGAGTCCGGCGACGTCGGCGTCGCACTGGTGGTGCTGATCGGCCTGGCGGCGCTGCTGATCGGCCTGCTGGCGGGGGCCCTGCTGGGCCGCCGCAACAGGGTCGTCAGCGGCACGGCGGTTCCGCTCGCCCGCGGCGTAATGGCCGAGGGGACCACGAGCCGGGGCTCCGTGGGCCGCTTCCGCGGGCCCGTGCACGCCCTCGTGCTGGGGCGGCGCGGATTCCGCCGTACACCGGAGGCTCGCTACCTAGTGAGCGATCCGGGCATTAGGGACCCGTTCTGGGTGTCTCAGGAAGAGGTGTCGAACATCGTGCCTCCGGCGCGATCCGGCTCCTTCCAGGAGGTCGACTCCGAGAATGGGCGCATTCGTGCCCTCGGGTACGTGAGCGTTCCCGCAAACGACGAGCACCAGGGCGCCGAGTTCGACGCTCAGCTCAACGCGATCGACCTCTACTGCGAGGAGCACGAGTGGGACCTCGTCGAGGTCGTGCGGGACGTCGACTCGTCCAGGCAGTTGGAGCGGCAGGGTCTGCTCTATGCGCTCGAGAAGATCGGTCGCGGGGAGGCCTCGTGCATCATCGTGTCCGAGCTGGGGCGGCTGAGCGACTCGGCAGCCGACCTGGGCGGCATCCTCGACCGGCTGCAACGCAGCGACGGTCGGTTGGTGGCGCTCGACATCGGGCTGGACACGGCGTCCCCGGAGGGCCGCGTGGCGGCCCAGGCGCTGGCCTCGGTCAGCCAGTGGGAGCACGACCGCGCCAGGACGGGCCTGGCGGCCGCGTCGGCGGGATCGACGGCGGTGGTCGAGCCGCAGGCACCCCAGGACGTCGCGGCGGTCAAGCAGCGGATCGTGGAGATGCGCGCCGCGGGCATGACGCTCCAGGGGATCGCCGACGTGCTCAACAGCGAGGGTGTCCCGACGCTCAGGGGCGGAGCCAAATGGCGGCCGTCGAGCGTGCAGTCGGCGGCGGGCTACCGACGGCCACTCAAGAGGCAGGACGAGTGATGGCAGCCGGGGGCTCACGCCCCCGGTCCCCCGCTGATGTCTGGCAGGTGAGAGATAGGATCGGCCCGTGAGGCAACTCGCCGAAGGGGTGTGGCAGCTGAAGGGGCTGCCGACGAACGCGATCAACGTGTACCTGGTCGAGGACGTGCTGATCGACGCGGCGTCGAGACGGGCGTCGCGCCGGATCCTGCGTCAGCTCGACGGGCACCGGGTCAGCGCGCACGCCCTGACCCACGCGCATCCCGACCACCAGGGCTCGTCGGCGGCGATCTGCGAGCTGCTCGGCATCCCGTACTGGGTCGGCGAGGTCGACGTGCCGTACGCGGAGGACCCCGAGAAGCTGCGCGAGACCCAGGCGCCGCACCCGATGACGCGCATGATCATGAAGTTCTGGTGTGGCCCCGGCCGCCATGTGGACCGCCACCTGCGCGAGGGCGACGAGGTGGCCGGCTTCAAGGTGATCGATGTGCCCGGCCACTCGCCAGGACACATCGCCTACTGGCGCGAGTCGGATCGGGTGCTGATCCTCGGCGACGTGCTCAACAACATGGACGTGATGACCGGGGTCCCCGGGCTGCGTGACCCCAAGACCTTCATGAGCGCCGACCCGGTCGAGAATCGCCGCTCGGCCCGCAAGCTGGCCCAGCTCGAGCCCAAGCTCATGCTGTTCGGCCACGGGGCACCGCTGCGCGACACGCGCAAGTTCGTGGACTTCGTGAACCGCCTCCCTGGATAGCACTCCGCGCACAGCCGGCCGAGCTGGCTGCTCGCGGCTATAGCGCTCCGCGCGCAGCCGGCCGAGCCGGCTGCTTGCGGCTATAGCGCTCCGCGCGCAGCCGGCCGAGCCGGCTGCTTGCGGCTACGGCTGGCAGACTTGGCGGCCAGATGGCCGCCGACCGCCACGACGCGCTGGAGCAGCGCACCCGCTACGAGCCCGCCGACGTCGAGCCGCGCGTCTTCGCCCGCTGGCAGCAGGCGCGCATCTTCCATCCGGAGCCGGAGGGGACCGCGCGGGAGAACTTCTCGATCGCCGTGCCGCCCCCGAACGTGACCGGCTCGCTGCACATGGGCCACGCGCTCAACGGCTCGATCCAGGACCTCTGCATTCGCGTCGCGCGCATGCGCGGCAGGCGCGCCAAGTGGATCTACGGCACCGACCACGCCGGCATCGCCGTGCAGCGGCAGGTGGAGAAGGCCCTGGCCGAGGAGGGCAGGACGAAGGAGGAGCTCGGTCGCGACGGCTTCATCGAGCGTGTCTGGGAGTGGCGGCGGCTGCACGGGTCCACGATCACCGAGCAGTACAAGCGCCTGGGCGCCTCGCTCGACTACGAGGACGAGCGCTTCACGATGGACGATGCCTACCAGCGCGCCGTCGCGCTCGTGTTCGTGCACCTGTACGAGAAGGGGCTCGTCTACCGGGACAACTACATGGTCAACTGGGACCCCGGCCTGCGCACGGCCATCTCGGACCTCGAGGTGGAGCAGCGCACCGTCGAGGACTCGCTCTACTCGGTCGACTACCCGCTGGAGTCCGGCTCCGGCTCGATCACCGTCGCGACGGTGCGTCCCGAGACGATGCTCGCCGACACGGCGATCGCGGTGAACCCGTCCGACGAGCGCTACTCGCGCCTGATCGGCGAGACGGCGATCCTGCCTCTGGTCGGCCGGCGCTTGCCGGTGATCGCCGACGAGCACGTGGACCCGGAGTTCGGCACCGGCGCCCTCAAGATCACGCCCGGCCACGATCCGGCCGACTTCGAGATCGGCCGCCGGCACGGGCTCGAGGAGGTCGGGGTGATCGGCGAGGACGGCCGCATCACCGACGCCGCACCGGAGCGCTTCCGGGGGATGGAGGTCGACGAGGCACGCGCGGCGGTGGTGGCGGAGCTTCGAACGGAAGGACTGATCTCGGGCACCGACGCCTACGTCCACGACGTGCCGCACTCGCAGCGCTCGGGCCGCCGCATCGAGCCGATCATCTCGCTGCAGTGGTTCTGCGACATGAACGACCTGGCCCGCCCGGCCGAGGAGGTCGTGCGCGACGGTCGGGTCCGCTTCCACCCCGAGGTCCCGCACAAGAAGGTCTACCTCGAGTGGCTCGAGAACATCCGGCCCTGGTGCATCTCGCGCCAGCTCTGGTGGGGCCACCAGCTGCCGGTCTGGTACCGCGGCGACGAGACGCACGTCGGCGTCGACGCGCCGGAGGGTGAGGGCTGGGAGCGCGATCCAGACGTGCTCGACACCTGGTTCTCGTCCGGACTGTGGCCGTTCGCGACGCTCGGCTGGCCCGACGACACTCCGCAGCTGGGCGCCTTCTACCCGACCGACGTCAACTCCACCGCTCGCGACATCATCTTCCTCTGGGTCGCGCGCATGGTGATGTTCGGGATCGAGCTGACCGGCGAGATCCCGTTCACCGACGTGAACATCCACTCGGTGATCCAGGCGCCCGACGGACGGCGCATGTCGAAGTCGCTCGGTACGGGGATGGACCCGCTCGAGCTGATCGACGTGCACGGCGCCGACGCGGTGCGCTTCGGCCTGCTCGCCATGTCGTCGGCCCAGGACGTGAAGTTCAACGAGGAGCGCGTGAAGCAGGGCCGGGATCTGGCCAACAAGCTCTGGAATGCTTCGCGCCTGATCCTGCTGCGCGTGTCCGAGGTCGAGCCGGATGCCGCAGCCGCCGCCGCTGTGGAGGACCGCTGGATCGTCTCGCGCCTCGAGCGGCTGACCGCCCGGGTCGACGAGCTCTACGACGGCTTCCGGTTCTCCCACGCCGTCCTCGACCTGTACGGCGCCTTCTGGTCAGAGCTCTGCGATTGGTATCTCGAGCTGGCCAAGCCGCGGCTCTACGAGGAGGACAACGAGGCGGTTTCGGCCGTGCTGCTGTGGTCGCTGGAGCGCACGCTCACGCTGCTGCACCCGGTGATGCCGTTCGTGACGGAGGAGATTTGGTCCTTGCTGCCCGAAGCGCGCGGCTCGGCCGCGCGCGCAGGGGAGGGCATCCCAGGCGAGCGCGGTCTGCTCGCCGCGGCCGAGCTGGCCCGCGGCCGACGAGTCCCTGCTCGACGATGCGGCCGAGGCCGAGCTGGAGCGCCTGATCGAGGCCGTCACGTCCCTGCGCCGCTACCGCGACGAGGTCAGCGCGAAGCCGTCCGCGGTCGTGCGGGCGCGCCTGGCGGCCGACGGCTACGACGGCCTGCGCGACCAGCTCGCCCGGCTCGCGCGCTTCGAGTTCGTTGAGGAGGACGCCTCCAACGGCGACGTCCTGGCCACCGTGCAGGTGCCCGGCGGCGGCGTGCAGGTGCTGCCGTCGGACGCTTTCGACCCGGCCGAGGCCGAGCGCCGCCGGGCCGCGCGACGCGACCAGCTGAGCGCCGAGATCGAGCGCGCCGAGCGCAAGCTCGCCAACGACAAGTTCGTGGAGCGCGCGCCGGCGGACATCGTGGAGGAGGAGCGCCGCAAGCTCGAGGAGTACCGCGAGGCGTTGCGTCGCCTCGGCGACGAATGACCTTCCGCGAGGCAGAGGAGTACCTGCTCTCGCTCGAGCTGTTCGGCATGCGCTTCGGGCTGGACCGCATGCACCGCCTGATGACCGTGCTTGGCCTGCCGCAGCGCCGCTTCGCCTCGATCCACGTGGTCGGCACCAACGGCAAGTCCTCGACGGTGCGCTTCTGCGCAGCGATCCTCGAGCGCCACGGGCTGCGGACCGGCAGCTACACCTCGCCGCACCTGAGCTCGTTCCGGGAGCGCATCGAGGTGGGGGAGGAGGCGGTCTCCGAGGCCGACTTCGCCGCCGCGGTGGAGAGCGCGGCGCAGGCCGCGGAGCTGGTCAACCGCACCGAGGAGCCCGACGACCGCGTCACGCAGTTCGAGGCGCTCACCGCGGCGGCGTACCACGAGCTGGCCCGGCGCGGCGTGGAGGTGGCCGTGATCGAGGCCGGCCTCGGCGGGCGCTTCGACGCCACCAACGTGATCCCGTCCAAGGTGCAGGCGCTGACCTCGGTCGGGCTCGATCACACGCGCTGGCTCGGCCCGGCGCTGGCGGACATCGCGGAGGAGAAGCTGGCCGTCGTGCGCGACCACGGGACCCTGGTCGTCGGAGCGCTCGACCCGGCGTCGCAGGCGGTGGCAGAGCGCGTTGCCACCGAGCGCGGCGCCACGCTCGTGCGGGCGCCCGAGGAGCTCGACCTCCCCCTGCTCGCGGCGGGCGCCTTCCAGCGACGCAACTTCGCCATGGCGGCCGCGGCGGCCGAGGCGTTCCTGGGCCGGGCGCTGGAGCCGGAGGCGGTCGCGGCGGCTGCCGCCGCGACCGCGATCGCGGGCCGCGTGGAGGTGGTCGGACAGGACCCGCTGACGGTGTACGACAGCGCCCACAATCCGGCCGGCGCCGCCGCGTTGGCGGATTCACTCGACGACGTGCTCGGCGCGCGCCGCCCGCGGGTCGCGGTGCTCGGCGTGCTCGAGGACAAGGACGCCGCCGGCATGCTGCGCGAGCTGCTGCCGCGCCTCGACCGGGTCGTATACACGCGCTCGCGCAACCCGCGCTCGCTGTCGCCGGGGACGCTCGGCTCGTTGGCCGAGAAGCTCGGTGGGCCGCCCTCGGAGACCGTGTCGGACCCGCGCGCCGCGGTGGAGCGCGCCCGCCAGCTGGCCGGGCCCGACGGGGCCGTGCTCGCGACCGGCTCGATCTACCTGATCGCCGATCTGGTGCGGGCCGATCCGGACGTGCGTGCCTCGACGCTCTAGCGGCTAGCCGGCGGCCCGTAGGAGCCGCCGCCCGACCCGCCTGCCACGATTGGAGGGCATGGACGGCGACGGTCCACGTTTCGGCGCGATGATCGGCCTGGTGGCCATCGTCGTGGCGACGGTGATCCTGGTGTTCTTCGGCATCGGGTACGCGCTAGGCAGGCTTTTCCTGTAATGGGTCCCGTTACACTCGCCCCTCTTATGGGCGTCCTCGCCGTCTTCGGCATCGAGAACGACGGTCTGGCCCTCGCGGTCAACCTGCTGCTGCTGTTCCTGGTGGTGATCTGGCTCGCCCTGATCTACTGGACGTTCGCCGACGCCCGCCGCCGCATCGCCGACCCGCTGCTGGTGGGCTGCGCGACCGTGGCGTCGGTGTTCCCGTTCGTCGGCACGATCGTGTACGTGATCGTGCGCCCGCCCGAGTACCTGGAGGACGTCCGCGAGCGCGAGCTCGAGATCGCCGCCGCCGAGGCGCGGCTGGCGAAGCTCGAGCACGTGCACTGCCAGTACTGCGGCTTCGAGGTCGAGAAGGACTTCTTGCGCTGCCCGAGCTGTCTGCGGCGGCTGCGTGAGCCGTGCGCGGTCTGTGTGCGCCCGCTCGACCCGCGCTGGAAGATCTGCCCCTACTGCGAGGCCGAGGTCGGCCAGGCCGCGCCGGAGACGCGCCCGCGGCGCACGCGCCGGACTGCCGCGGCTGCGTCGGGTCGCCAGGCCGCCCCGCGCACGGCATCGAGTCGCCCCGCACGCCAGGCGGACGCCGGCACCGAGCGACCGGTCAGCGCCGAGCGACCGGTCACCGCCGAGCGACCGGTCAGCGCCGAGCAGCCCGTGGCCGCCGAGCGGCCGCGCCCCCAGCGCGCCGCACGCGCATCGCGCGAGCGCCCGCCCTCCGCGGGCTAGCGCCCGGGGATCCGCGGCCGGAAGCCCGCAGGGCTTGTCGAGTTATCCCCCCTATGGGTCGGAAACTCGACAAGCGTTCCGGGTCGGCGGCGGCCTGAACTCCCCACGGGCTAGGCTCTCCCGCCCGCAACCCGAATAGGAGATCGATGGACCGGACCCTGATCCTGGTGAAGCCCGACGCGTTCGAGCGCCGCCTCACCGGCGAGATCCTCGCCCGCTTCGAGCGCAAGGGATTGACGATCGTCGCGCTGAAGCACATGACCGTCGACCGCGAGCTGGCGGAGCGCCACTACGCCGAGCACGCCGAGAAGCCCTTCTTCGGCGACCTCGTGGACTTCATCACCGGCGGCCCGCTGGTGGCGCTCGTGCTCGAGGGCCACAAGGCCGTGGCGGCCGCGCGCCAGGTGATCGGCGCCACCAACCCGATCGAGGCGGCCCCGGGATCGATCCGCGGCGAATTCGGGCTCGAGGTGCAGACCAACCTCGTGCACGGGTCCGACTCGGCGGAGTCGGCGGCGCGCGAGATCGGGCTGTTCTTCCCCGAGCTTTGATCCGCCGGTGATCCTCGCCTCGGGCTCGCCCCAGCGGAAGGCCATCCTGGAGCAGCTCGGGGTGGGCTTTCGGGTGGAGGTGCCCGGGGTGGAGGAGCTCGAGCAGGGCGAGCCGCGCGCGGTGGTCGTGGAGAACGCCTTGCGCAAGGCGCGCGCCCGCGCCCGGCCCGGCGAGCGCGTGCTGGGCGCCGACACGGCTGTCGTCGTGGACGGCGATCCGTTCGGCAAGCCGAGCGGGCCGGACCAGGCCGAGGCGCTGCTGCGTCTCCTGTCCGGGCGCGAGCACGAGGTGATGGGCGGGATCGCGGTCTGCGAGGACGGCGGCGAGCGCACCGACGTGGCCGTGACCACGGTGCGCTTCCGGGCGCTCCACCCGGCCGATCTGGACTGGTATCTGGCCAGCGGTGAGTGGCGCGAGCGCGCCGGCGGCTACGCGATCCAGGGCCGCGGGGCGGCGCTCGTGGAGTCGATCGCGGGTGACTACTGGAACGTGGTCGGGCTGCCCGTGCCGGCGCTGCTCGCGCTGGTGCCAGACCTGCTCGGAGCGTGAGGCGCCGAATGGCGGCCTGCACCGGTTGTCGGGCGGCCTTCGCCCGCTAGACTGCCTGCTCCGGCCGGGCGCAGCGCACGGCGCCTCTCAGCACCGGGGGCGTCAATCCTCCCGTGCTGCCGCCCCGGCGCTTATCCTCAGTTCTCAACGCGCGAATGGGCTTTTTCTCCTACCTCACCGGCATGGGCGGCCGCGACATGGCCGTCGATCTGGGAACCGCGAACACGCTCGTCTACGTCCGTGGCCGGGGCATCGTGCTGTCCGAGCCCTCGGTGGTGGCGATCGACTCGCGGAGCGGAGAGGTCCACGCGGTCGGGATCGAGGCCAAGCGCATGCTCGGCCGCACCCCGGGCACGATCCAGGCGATCCGGCCGCTCAAGGACGGGGTGATCGCGGACTTCGACGTGACCGAGCAGATGCTCCGTCACTTCATCCAGAAGGTGCACCAGAACCGCTGGGCGCACCCGCGCGTGGTCGTCTGCGTGCCGAGCGGCGTGACCGGCGTGGAGAAGCGCGCCGTCGAGGAGGCCTGCCTGAGCGCGGGCGCGCGCCAGGCCTACCTGATCGAGGAGCCGATGGCGGCCGCGATCGGCGCCGGGCTGCCAGTCGGCGAGCCCACCGGGAACATGGTGGTCGACATCGGCGGCGGCACCAGCGAGGTGGCGGTCATCTCACTCGGCGGCATCGTCGTGTCGCAGTCGATCCGGATCGGCGGCGACGAGCTCGACGAGGCGATCATCAACTACGTCAAGCGCGAGTACAAGCTCATGATCGGCCAGCAGACCGCCGAGGAGGTCAAGCTCGAGATCGGCTCGGCCTTCCCGCTCGGCGAGGAGGTCCAGGCGGAGATCCGCGGGCGAGACCTCGTCTCGGGCTTGCCGAAGACGATCGTGCTGACCAGCGAAGAGGTCCGCATGGCCCTCGAGGAGCCGCTGCAGGCGATTATCGACGCGGTCAAGGAGACGCTCGACCGCACCCCGCCGGAGCTGGCCTCCGACATCATGGACCGCGGCATCATGCTCGCGGGCGGCGGCGCACTGCTTCAGGGACTCGACGAGCGTCTGCGCGACGAGACCCAGATGCCGGCGCATCTCGCCGAGTCGCCGCTCACCTGCGTGGCGGTCGGATCCGGCCGCAGCCTCGAGGAGTTCGAGGCGATCCATCGCGCGAACAAGAATTCCCGAACGAGCCGGCGGCGGTAACGGCCGCAGGGCCCCTGGTCGAGGCCTCGCGATGTACGACAGCAAGGTGGTCCGCAGGCGGCGGGCGGCGCTCGCCGTCTTCGTCGTGCTGTCGATCGGGATCCTGACCGCCTACTTCGGCGAGTCCGGCGGCGGCTTCTTCCACACGCTCCAGCGCGGTGCGCAGGAGGCGTTCGCGCCGGTGGAGTCCGGCGCCAGCCGCGCGCTCAAGCCGGTGCGCGACCTGTTCAGCTGGGCGGGCGACACGATCGACGCCAAGGACCAGAACGCCGACCTCAAGAAGGAGGTCGAGCAGCTGCGCGGCGACCTCGCGGAGGCCGAGACTGCGCTGCGCGACTCCCGCCAGCTGGAGGGCCTAGCCGCGCTACGCCAGGAGAACTACTTCCCGCAATCCACGGCTCCCGTGACCGCGCGCGTGATCGCCCGTTCCTCGACGGTCTGGTACGCGAGCCTGAAGATCGACAAGGGCTCGGGCGACGGCCTGCGCGAGAACCAGCCGGTGATCGCGAGCGGCGGGCTGATCGGGAAGGTCACGAGCGTCACCGGTGGCACCGCCGAGGTGCGCCTGATCACCGACGGCCAGAGCGGCGTGTCGGCCCAGGTCTTCCCGGCCGGGGTGACCGGAGTGGTGCGGCCGGAGGTCGGCAATCCCAAGGACCTGCTGCTCGAGCACGTCGAGAGCGGCCAGCGGGTGACCGAGAACACGCTCGTGATCACGTCGGGGTTCACCTCGGCCAGGACCGAGTCGCTGTTCCCGCGTGGTATCCCGATCGGCCGCGTGACCAAGGTCGACCTGGACGAGCTCGAGACCTACCAGCGCGTGCACGTCAAGCCGTTCGCCGACCTGCGCCGCATCGACGTGGTGCAGGTGCTGACCCGCAGGGGCGTCGCTCAAGAGGCGGCGTCGGTGGGGGAGGGCGGCGGATGATCCTGTCCGTGGGCGCCTTCGTGCGGGTGGGTGCCCTGCTGCTGGTGGCGGTGGTGCTGCAGGTATCGGCGCTCAGCCAGCTCAACGTCCTCGGCGGCCACGCCGACGTGGTCGTGCTGGTGGTAGCCGCGGTCGCCTACTACGGCGGCAGCGTGGCCGGCAGCGCCACCGGCTTCGCGGCGGGCTTCCTCCTGGATCTCTTGATCGGCGCCACGATGGGCGCCTCGTCGCTGGTGCTGACCGCGGTCGGGTACTGCGTCGGGCGCTTCCGCGAGGTGCGCGATCCGAGCCACGGGCTGCTGCCGGTGGCCGTGGGCACGCTGGCCACCGCCGGCTGGGTGGTCGCCTTCGCGGCGGTCGCGCTGATGCTCGACATCGGCGCGCGCGTGAGCCCGCTCGTGATCCGCGACATGATCGTCACCATCCTGCTCAACGCCCTCCTGGCGCTACCCGTCTTCACCGGCTGCCGCAAGGTTCTGCGGCCCTCGCTCGCGGTCGACCCGCTCGAGGTGCGCCGCCGCCGCCGCCCGCCGCGCGAGGCCGGCCCGCTCGGGCTGCGAGGGCTCGAGGTCTAAGGGATGTACCTCGACAACGAGCGCCGCCCCACGCTGACGCCGCAGCTCGCTGTGCGCGTGGCCGTGATCGGCGGCGTGGCGCTGGTCGCCTTCGCCGTGATCTTCTTCCGGCTCTGGTTCCTCCAGGTGCTGTCGGGCGACAAGTACGTCGCCGAGGCTCAGGGCAACCAGCTGCGCGAGATCAGGGTGCAGGCGCCGCGCGGCGACATCGTCGACCGCGAGGGCCGCGTGCTGGTGCGCAACCGCGTGGGCCTCGCGGTCAAGCTCACGCCCGACAAGCTCACCGAGGATCGCGGCGAGCGGCGCGCGCTCTATCGCCGCCTCGGCAGGCTGCTCGGCATGCGGCCGCGGGCGATCGAGCGGCGCGTGAACGAGCAGTTCCGCGAGCTCCAGTACTCGGCGGCCACCGTGAAGCAGGACGTGTCGCGCGACGTGGTGATGCACATCGAGGAGCGCGGGGAGGACTTCCGCGGCGTCGAGGTGGAGCCCGTCTTCCTGCGCGAGTACCCGCACCACGAGGTCGGCGCGCACCTGTTCGGCTACGTCGGCGAGGTGAGCCAGGAGGAGCTCGACGACCCCGCCTACTCCAGCGTCCAGCAGGGCGACCGCGTGGGCAAGGCCGGCGTGGAGCTGGAGTACGACCAGTTCCTGCGTGGGCGGAGCGGGGCCACGCGAGTGCGCGTGGACGCGCTCGGCAACCTCCGCGGCTCCCTTCCCCAGCGGCAGCCCCGCCAGGGCAGCCAGCTGCGGCTGTCGCTCGACCTCGACGTCCAGGAGGCGGGGCAGGAGGCGCTCTCAGGGGGCACGGGGAAGGGCGCGTTCGCGGTCATGGACATCCACAACGGCGAGGTGCTGGCCCTGGGCTCGCAGCCGTCCTACGACCCCAACCTGTTCGCGAAGGTCGTCAGGACGTCCGACTACAAGCGCCTGAGGGCCGACGAGACCGGCGCGCCACTGACCAACCGGGCGGTCGCCGCCGGCTACCCAACGGGTTCCACCTTCAAGCTGATCACCGCCACGGCTGCGCTCGAGTCGGGCCTGATCACCCCGGACACGCCGCTCAACGACCCTGGCAAGCTGATCGTCGGCGACCAGACCTTCGAGAACGCCGGCGGCGTGGCGCACGGCGTGCTGTCCTTGCGTCAGGCCCTGACCGTCTCGAGCGACGTGTTCTTCTACCAGCTCGGTCGCGACATGAACCGCGAAGGCATGCCGCTCCAGCACTGGGCGCGCCAGCTCGGCCTGGGCCGCCCGACCGGCATCGACCTCCCAGAGGAGGGACCGGGGTTCGTGCCGGGCCCCAAGTGGCGCGACCGCGAGTACGCGAAGTTCGTGCGCTGCAAGGAGCGCACGAACCCCACGCTGGAGGAGATCTCGCAGGGCGTGTGCGGCTGGCAGGACCGACCGTGGTCGGTGGGCGACAACGTCAACCTGTCGGTTGGGCAGGGCGACCTGGCCGCCGACCCCCTGCAGATGGCGGTCGCCTACGCCGCGATCGCCAACGGGGGCCGCGTGCTGCGACCCCGGCTGGGGCAGCGCATCGAGAACTCGGCCGGCCAGGCCGAGCAGCAGCTGCGGGCTCCCACCGCGCGCCGGCTGAAGATCGCCGAGGCCAACCGCGTAGCGATCCTCGACGGCCTGCGCGGAGCGGCCAGCGCGCCCGGGGGAACGTCGACGCCGGTGTTCGAGACCTTCCCCGTCGACATCGCGGGCAAGACAGGCACGGCGGAGAAGGGGGGCGGCCGCGCGGACCAGTCCTGGTACGTCGCCCTCGCGCCATGGCCCGACCCCAAGTACGTGATCGCGGTGACCGACGAGGCCGGTGGCTTCGGCGCCGACACGGCGGCACCGATGGCGCGGCGCATCCTCGCGGAGATGTTCAACGTCGACGAGCAGCAGCTGGTCCAGGGCGGAGGGCCCTCCGACTGACGCCATGAGCACCGCCGTCCAAGACTTCCGCGACGCGGGCCCGCGCCTGCTGCGCCTCGACCCGCTGATGCTGCTGGCCACGCTCGGCCTGATCGCCGCCAGCCTCTACACGGTGCGCAAGGCCACGCTCGGCGACATCCCGGGCGACCCGAACTACTACCTCTACCGGCAGCTGATCTACATCGGCGTCGGGCTGGTGCTGATGCTGCTGCTGTCGCGCTTCGACTACTCGCGGCTGCGCGAGTGGAAGCTGGGCGTCTACGGCTTCATGATCGGCGCGATCCTGCTCGTCTACGCGCTCGGCTTCTCCGCGCGCGGGTCGCGCCGGGCGATCGAGGTCGGGTTCTTCAACTTCCAGGCGTCGGAGCTCGGCAAGCTGTTGCTCGTCGTCGCGCTGGCGGCCTTCACGGTGGACCGAGCCCGTCGCCTCGGCGACCGCGAGACGACCAGCCGGATCGTGCTGCTGGCGCTGATCCCCGCGATGCTCGTGGTGGCTCAGCCCGACCTCGGCTCCGGGCTGGTCTACCTGGCGATCGTGCTGGCGGTGCTGTTCGTGGCCGGCACCAAGTGGACCCACTTCGCCGCGCTCGCCGGCCTCGGCGCGGTGGCGATCGTGGTGGTGATGCTGGCCGCGCCGGCGGTCGGCGTGGAGGTGCTCAAGCCGTACCAGGTGGACCGTCTTACTGCATTCCTCAACCCTTCCACGGACCCGGCCGATGAGGGCTATCAGATCAATCAGTCGCTAACCGCGATAGGCTCAGGGGGGAAGACGGGCCGCGGGGACGAGTCCACGCAGACCAAGCTGAACTTCCTGCCCGAGCACCACACGGACTTCATATTCTCCGTAGTGGGGGAGGAATTCGGGTTTGTGGGAGCGGCGATCGTGCTGTCCCTGTTTGCGCTCCTGATCTGGAGAGCGTTGAGAATCCTGACGATGTCAAAGAACTTCTACGGCGCATTGGTCGCCGGCGGCATCACCGCGATGCTGATGTTCCAGGTCTTCGTCAACGTGGGCATGACCATAGGAATCATGCCCATCACCGGCATCCCACTTCCGCTGATGTCCTACGGCGGATCGTCGGTGCTAACGACATTGATGGCCATCGGCCTGCTGCAGTCGATCCACGCGCAAGCGCGCGAGACGGCGCTGGCCAAGGGCATCTGACTCTTATGAGAGGGCTTTGTTTTGAGAAAGCAGTTGCTCGTCACGGTGGACCGTGGCGAAACGAGAGTTGCGATCCTCGAGTCGGAGGGCTCACCCTCCGGGAATAGCGGGGGTCGCGGCAAGAAGAAGAGCGACGACTGGCGCGTCGCGGAGCTCTACATAGAGCGCCGCGGCTCACGCTCGATCGTCGGAAACATCTACAAGGGCAAGGTCGACAACGTCCTGCCCGGCCTCGAGGCGGCGTTCGTAGACATCGGCCTCGAGAAGAACGGGTTCCTGCACGCCGACGATGTCGTGTTCCCCGGCGTCGAGGTCGCTCGCCGTGGGCGCGGCGGGCGCGGGACGAAGGGCAAGCGCATCACCGAGCTGCTCAAGCCCGGGCAGGAGATCCTCGTCCAGGCGATCAAGGATCCGCTGAAGACCAAAGGCCCGCGCCTGTCCATGCAGCTCTCGATCGCGGGGCGCTACCTCGTGTACGTGCCGCAGGGCGAGGGCGTGGGCGTGTCGCGCCGCCTCGACGACAAGGAGCGCGACCGGCTGCGCCGGGCAGCCGGCAAGGCGGAGCTGGGCGACGGTGGCGTGATCGTTCGCACCGCCGCGCAGGGCGCGACCCGCGAGGACTTCGAGCGCGAGATCAAGTACCTGCACAAGCTCCACGACGTGCTCCAGCAGCGCGCCGGGGAGACGGCGGCGCCGGAGATGGTCTTCCAGGAGGCCGACCTGTCGGTGCGGGTGGCGCGCGACATCTTCTCGGGCGAGTTCGAGAAGGCGATCGTCGACGACCGCAAGCAGCACCACCGGCTCGAGTCCTTCTTCAACCGCACGGCGCCGGAGCTGCTCGAGCGGCTCGAGTTCTACGAGAACGACGAGGCGCTGTTCGAGCGCTACCACGTCGAGGAGGCGATCCAGTCGGTGCTCAAGCGCCGCGTGGACCTTCCCAGCGGCGGCTATCTGATGATCGACTACGCCGAGGCGATGACCGTGATCGACGTCAACTCGGGGTCGTTCACCGGCCGCGGCAAGGGCGCGAAGCTCGAGGACACCATCACGAAGACCAACCTCGAGGCGGCCGACGAGGTCGTGAGCCAGCTGCGGCTGCGCGACATCGGCGGGATCATCGTCATCGACTTCATCGACATGGCGCGGGCGCGCAACCGGGAAACGGTGCTGAAGACCCTGCGCAAGTCGCTCGACGAGGACCGCACCAAGACCTACGTGGTCGAGATCTCGCCGCTCGGGCTGGTCGAGATGACGCGCCAGAACGTGACCGACGGCGTGCGCGAGATCATGACCAAGCCGTGCCCCACCTGCGAGGGCGAGGGCGTGGTGCTGTCCGAGGAGACCGTGTCGATCGAGGTCGACCGCTGGCTGCGCGAGGTCGCGGTGGAGCGGCAGGGCTCGCCGGCGTTCCTGATCCGGGTGCACCCCAAGGTGGCGGCCATCCTGGTCGGCAACCAGGGCGTGCCCGGCCCGATCGTGGAGATCGAGGCCGAGACCGGGCGCCACTTCCACTTCGAGGGGACGGAGGCGCTGCCGATCGACCACTTCGAGGTCGTGCTCGAAGGGAGCCGCGAGGAGGTCGAAGAGCGCGCACTGCCGTTCCGCGAGGGCGAGGAGGTGCTCGTCCAGATCGAGGAGCCGCACATGTACAACGACGACGACGCGGTGGCCAAGCTGGACGGCTACGTGATCTCCGTCGTCAACGCGGCGACCCTCGTCGGGCAGAAGACGCTCGTGCGGATCGAGAAGGTGGGGCGCTCGGCGGCGCAGGCGTCCCTGGTCAACCCCCCGGAGGGGCTCGGTTCGAGCGCGCAGGACGGCGAGGGCTCGGGCGAGGGCGCCCGGCGCCGCCGGCGCGGGCGGCGCGGAGGGCGCGGACGCAGGCGGCCCGCGGCGGAGACGACCGAGGCGGCCGCGCCGCCGGACTGATGCGTTTGGCCGGGATCGAGTAACGGTCCCGGCCCGGCAGGCGGTGCTGGTGCGGGCCTAGTCCGCGTCCGCGATCGCGCCGACCAGGTCCAGCAGCGCGACGGCCGTGCCGCCGCCCTCGTACCACTCGGTCTCGATCATGCGGGCCAGGGCGTCCGGGGTCGGCGACCTCAGGATGATGTCGCCCGGCAGGTCGAGCCCGAACAGGGCGTTGACCATCCGGGCCAGCTCGGCCGCCTGCGCCTCGGTGCCACCGAGCGCCAGGAAGCTCGCGTGCGAGCGCGGGGCGGAGCCTCCGCGCGCCTCGCCCATCATCTCCGCGACCAGCTCGGTGAGTCGCAGGTGAACGCCATCGACGACGACCATGCTTGCCTTGTCGGACGACGCGGCCGGCGGGATGAGGACGAGGCGCCGATTCTGGACCGCGCGGCGGCATCGGTAACGTCGGCAGGTGTGAGCCGATCCGCCGTTTGGGCCCTCTACGCGCTGCTCATCCTGATCTGGTCGAGCACCTGGGTCGCGATCAAGATCGGCCTGGAGGACTGCCCGGCGCTGCTCGGCGCCGGCATCCGCTTCGCCGCCGCCGGGCTGGTGCTGCTGGCGGTCAGCGCCATCCGGCGCCGCTCCCTGAGCACCGACGCCCTGCTCGCCGCCGTGCTCGGCCTGTTTCCGTTTGCGCTCACATACGGGCTCGTCTACTGGGGCGAGCAGTACATCCCGTCGGGCCTGGCCGCGGTCCTGTTCGGGGTGCTGCCCCTGTACGTGGCGCTGTTGGGCGCTGCCGTCCTACCGGACCAGCCGCTTCGCGCTCGCGTGATCCTGGGGGTGCTGGTCGCGATCGGCGGGCTGGCGCTGGCCTTCATGGAGAGCATCAACCTCGGCGACGAGGAGCTCGCGCTGGCCGGCGCCGCGGCGCTGGCGGTGTCCGGGATCGGCGCCGCCGTGGGCAACATCTCGCTCAAGCTGCGCGCCGGGGAGCTGGACGCGGTCGTCCTGAACGGGTGGGGGATGCTCGCCGGCGGGGTCCTACTGCTGGTGGCGTCGGCGCTCGGCGAGAGCTGGGGCGAGGCGGCCTGGAGCGGCGACGCCATCGGCTCGATTGCCTACCTGGCGGTGGTCGGCTCGGCGATCCCGTTCGTGGGCCTGACCGTGCTGCTGCGCCACATCAGCGCGCAGGCGATGTCGTTCCTCGCGATGCTGCTGCCGTTCGGCGCGCTGGTCTTCGGAGCGCTGCTCTACGACGAGTCGATCACCGCCCGGGCGCTCGGTGGCGCGGCCCTCGTGGCGGCCGGTTTGCTGATCGCGCAGGCACAGCGGCGCGCGCCCGCCCACGAGCTCGCCACCCGCTAGACTCGCCTGCGGCGCCGCCGGAGGAAAGTGGCGCCATTCGTTTGCCATGAGCTACGCGATCGTAAGAGTGGGCGGGAAGCAATACCGCGTCGAGAAGGGCGACTCGCTCGTCGTCGATCGCATGTCCGCGAACGAGGGCGACAAGGTCGACCTCGAGCCGCTGCTCTACGCCGACGGCGACAAGTCGGTGCTCGAGCCCGGCGACCTCGGCAAGGTGAAGGTGCAGGCCACCGTCACCGGCCACGAGCGCGGCAAGAAGATTCACGGGCTCAAGTTCAAGCCCAAGCGCGGCTACAAGCGGCGCTACGGACATCGCCAGGACCTGACGCGCATCGAGATCGCCGACATCAAGGTCGGCGCGCGCCCGGCGGCCAAGAAGAAGGAGGACGCGGATGGCTCATAAGAAGGGACTCGGATCGAGCCGCAACGGCCGCGACTCGAACGCCAAGCGCCTCGGCGTCAAGGTCTTCGCCGGCCAGTCGGTCAGCGGCGGCGAGATCATCGTGCGCCAGCGCGGCACCCGCTTCAAGCCCGGTGACGGCGTGGGCCTCGGCCGCGACGACACGATCTTCGCCACCCGTCCCGGCGTGGTGCAGTTCGACAGCGGCCGGCGTGGCCGCGTCATCTCGGTCGCGCCACTCGCGGAGGAGTAGCCCACGACCTACTCGATCGTCGCCCGCGACGAGCACAGCGGCCAGCTAGGGGTGGCCGTGCAGTCGCACTACTTTTCGGTCGGGTCGCTGGTCAGCTGGGCGGAGGCGGGCGTGGGCGCGGTGGCAACGCAGTCGATGGTCGAGCCGGCCTACGGGCCGCGCGGACTAGGTCAGATGCGTCGCGGCGCCTCGGCGCCGGACGCCCTACGCCGGTTGCTGGGCGACGACGAACAGGCGGAGGTCCGGCAGGTGGCGATGGTCGACAGGCACGGCAGAGTGGCGGCGCACACCGGCTCGCGCTGCATCTCCGAGGCCGGCCACCGCGTGGCGGACGGGGTCTCGGCTCAGGCGAACATGATGGAGCGGCCGACGGTCCCGGACGCGATGCTCGAGGCCTATCTGTCCACGTCCGGCGAGCTGGTCGCGCGGCTGTTGAGCGCGCTGGACGCGGCCGAGCTCGAGGGCGGCGACATCCGTGGCCGCCAGTCGGCCGCCGTGCTGGTCGTCGCGCCGCGCGGGACGGGGCAGCCGACCGAGGACATGCCGGTCGACCTGCGCGTGGAGGACCACCCCGACCCGGTCACCGAGTTGCGGCGGCTGGTCGACCTGCGCGCGACCTATCTGCGGGTGGAGGCCGGCGACGAGCTGGCCGCCGTCGGCGACGTCGAGGGTGCGCTGGCGGAGTACGCAGCCGCGCACGACGAGCAGCCGCGCAACGCCGAGCTCTCCTTCTGGCATGGCGTCGCGCTCGCCACGAACGGGCGCGAGGACGAGGCGCGCGAGTACCTGGAGCTGGCCTTCGGCGAGCGCGACGGCTGGCGCGAGCTGCTGCGTCGGCTGCCGGCTGCGGGCCTGTTTCCCGACGACGACGAGCTGATCGGCCGCCTGAGCGGGCCCGGCCCCTAGCCGTGTTCCACGACCGGGCGAAGATCTACGTGCGCGGCGGCGCGGGTGGAAACGGGGTGGTGTCGTTTCGCCGCGAGGCGCACGTGCCGAAGGGCGGTCCCGACGGCGGTGACGGCGGGCGCGGCGGCGACGTGGCGATCGTGGTCGACCCGTCGCTGCGCGACCTCGCCTCGTTTCGGCGCGGCTCGCACTTCAAGGCCGCCCGCGGTGGCCACGGTCAGGGCGCCAACAAGCACGGCGCGACCCCGGGGCGCATGGACGTGCGCGTCCCGCCGGGCACCGTGGTGGTCGACCCGGACCGCGGCGACCGCTGGGACCTGACCGCCACCGGCCAGCAGGCGGTCGTGGCGCACGGCGGCAGCGGCGGGCGCGGGAACCGGCACTTCGCCACCGCCACCCGCCAGGCGCCGCGGTTCGCGGAGAAGGGCCTGCCCGGCGAGGAGCGCTGGCTGACGCTCGAGCTGAAGCTGCTCGCGGACGCCGGCCTCGTCGGGCTGCCGAACGCGGGCAAGTCCTCGCTGCTGGCCACCCTGACGCGCGCCCGCCCGAAGGTGGCCGACTATCCGTTCACCACCCTCGAGCCGGTGCTCGGGACGCTCGAGCGCGACGATCGCCAGCTCGTGCTCGCCGACATTCCCGGGCTGATCGAGGGAGCCAGCGCCGGCGCCGGGCTCGGCCATGAGTTCCTCGCGCACGTCGAGCGCTGCCGGCTGCTCGTGCACCTGCTCGACCTGGCCCCGCTCGACGGATCGGACCCGGTCGCCAACTACGCGACGGTGGAGGCCGAGCTGCGCGAGCACGGCCACGGCCTCGCCGAGCTGCCGCGCATCATCTGCCTGTCCAAGGCGGACCTGGTGCCGCCCGGCGAGGTGGAGGCGGCTGTGCGGGAGTGGGAGGGGCGCGTGGGGCTGCCGGTGCTCGCCACGTCGGCGGCAACGGGCGCCGGCGTCGCGGAGCTGCGCGACGCGATCTTCGTGCAGGTGCCCGAGGACGAGGCCGCTCCGGAGCTGGCCGAGCAGCCCGCCACCCACCGGGTCTACCGGCCCGGCGCCGGCGACTCCTTCAACGTCGAGCGGGTTGGCCCTGGGGCGTTCCGCGTGGCCGGGGGTCGCATCGACCGGCTGATCGCCCGGCACGACGTCGCCAACGACGACGCCCTGCGCTACGTGGAGGAGCGCCTGCGCACCCTCGGGGTGATCAAGGCGCTCGAGGCGGCGGGGTTCGAGCCCGGCGACGACGTGGAGATCGCGGGCGTCGTGTTCGAGCTCGACCCAGGCGCGCCGCTGGGATGAGCGCCGTGGCCCGCGTCGTCCCCTTCGTCGTGCTCGCGCTGTTGGTCGGTGCCTGCGGGGGGGCCGACGAGGCCGATCCGCAGCAGGTGGTGCGCGACTTCGTGAAGGCCACCAACGCGCGCGACGGCGATCGCCTCTGTGGGGACCTCCTGACCCAGGAGTACCTGGAGAAGGCCACGGGCGCGACCGGCGACAGGGCCGAAGCGGCCTGCGAGCGGGAGCTGGCCCTGATCACCGGCCTCAGGCTGCGGCTGGTCTCGATCGGGGACGCCAAGATCGACGGAAACGGCGCCACCGTCCGCGCGACGATCTCCAGGGGCGGCCAGCGCACCCGGCAGGTGTTCCGGCTCGCCAAGGAGGACGGGAGCTGGAAGTTGCTGGGCGGCAGCTGAGCCGATCCGGCGGCCCCCGCGTACCCTTGCTCCGCTGATGACGACCGTGGTGGTCAAGCTGGGTTCGAGCATCGTCGCCGACGACGCCGGCGAGGTGCGCGGAGACGTGTTGGCGACGCTCTGCGACGAGGTCGCCGTGCGGCATGCGGCCGGCGACGCGGTGATCGTCGTGACCTCCGGGGCGATCGCACGCGGCATGCGCCTGATGGAGCTGCCGATGCGCCCCAGCGGGATGGAGGAGCTGCAGGCGGCCTCGGCGGTCGGCCAGGGCAAGCTCTACCGCCACTACGACGAGCTGCTCCAGGCCCGCGGGCTCAAGTCCGCACAGGTGCTGCTCACGTTCTTCGACATGTCCGCCCGCACCCACTACCTCAACGCGCGACACACGCTGCGCAAGCTGCTCGACTGGCGGGTGGTCCCGGTCATCAACGAAAACGACACGACCACCACGGACGAGATCTCCTTCGGCGACAACGACTTCCTCGCCGCGCAGGTGGCCATCCTGATCGGTGCCGACCGGCTCGTGCTGCTCACCGACATCGGCGGGCTCTACTCCAGCGACCCTCGCCACGACCCCGCGGCCCGGCTGGTGGAGGAGGTCACCGACCTCGACGCGCTCGACGACTACGACATCGGCGTCTCGACCTCGCCGCTGGGCTCCGGCGGCATGCGCTCCAAGGTCGTCGCGGCCGAGATGGCCACGGCCGCCGGCATTCCCGTCACGATCGCGGACGGCACGCAGCGCGATGCGGTCGCTCGCTCCCTGTCCGGGCAGCCGACCGGCACGCACTTCCCGCCCCGCAGCGGCCGCGTCTCCAGCTTCAAGCTGTGGCTGCGCTACGCGAAGCCCGCGCGCGGTCGCGTGACCGTGGACGACGGGGCCGAGCAGGCGCTGCGCGAGCGGGGCACCAGCCTGCTGCCGGTCGGGGTTGTCGAGGTCGAGGGCAACTTCGAGGCCGGCGACGCCGTCGAGGTCCGCTGCGGTGGCCGGTCTGTGGGGAAGGGGATCGTCGGGTACTCGGCCGGTGAGCTGCGCCGGATCAAGGGGCTCAAGACCGACGAGGTGCAGAAGCTGCTCCCGCGGGCCACGGAGGAGGCCGTGCACCGCGACTACTTCGTGCTCGATTGAGCCTGCGCTCCCCGTACGACCGCGAGATCCTCAAGCTCGCGCTCCCCGCGCTGGGGGCGCTCGCGGCCGAGCCGCTCTACCTGCTGGCCGACACGGCGATGGTCGGCCACCTCGGCACCGAGCAGCTCGCGGCGCTCGCGATCGCCGCCACGCTGCTGACCGGCGCGTTCACGCTGTTCAACTTCCTCACCTACGGCACGACGGCCCAGGTGGCGCGGCTGTCGGGCGCGTCGGAGCACGCCGCCGCCGGCCGCCTCGCGGCGCAGGCGCTGTGGCTGGCGACCGGGATCGGCGTGGCCCTCACGGCCGCGCTCGCCGCGTCGGCGGTGCCCCTAGTGGCCCTGATGGGGGGCGACGGGCACACGGGCGATCTGGCGGTCATGTACCTCCGGATCGGCTCGCTCGGCCTTCCGTTCGCCCTGATCGCCCTCGCCGGCCAGGGGTTCCTCCGCGGCGTCTCCGATCTGCGCACCCCGCTGGTGATCGTCGTGGTCGCCAACGTCGCCAACGTTCTGCTCAACCTGCTGTTCATATACGGCTTCGACTGGGGGCTGGCGGGCTCGGCGTGGGCGACGGTCGCTGCTCAGGCTGGGATGGGCGCCGCGTTCGTCCTCGCTCTGCTGCGCGGTCCGGCGGACTCGCGCCGGCCCTCACTGGCCGCGATGCGCCCGCTGGCGCGGATCGGTTGGGAGATCTTCGTGCGCACGGCCTCGTTGTACGCCTCCTTCCTGGTGGCCGGCGCCGTGCTCGCGCGCGTCGGCGAGGCGTCGCTGGCAGCCCACCAGGTGGCCTTCCAGCTGTTCGTGTTCCTCGCGCTCGTGCTCGACGCGGTGGCGATCGCGGGGCAGGTGATCGTGGGGCGCTCGCTCGGGGCGGGCGACGCCGAGGGTGCCTACCGCGCCGCGCGGCGCATGATCGAGCTGTCGGTGGTGATCGGCGCCTTCTTCGCCGCGATCATGCTGGCGCTCACCGACGTGCTGCCGCACGCCTTCACCTCCGACCCGGAAGTGATCGACGAGCTGCACAAGATCTGGCCGCTGTTCGCGCTGATGCAACCGGCCAACGGCGCGGTGTTCGCCCTCGACGGGATCCTGATCGGTGCGGGCGACACCCGCTTCCTGATGTGGGGGATGCTGGCGGCGTCGCTGCTCGTGTTCGTGCCGGTGGCGCTCGGGTCGCTCGCGCTGGAGCTGGGGATCGTGGGCGTGTGGGCCGCCCTGCTCGGCCTGATCGCGGCGCGCCTCGGCACCTGCGGGTGGCGCTTCAGAGGCAGGCGATGGGCCGTCGTCGGCGCCACCCCGTAGGTGTGACCCGGCCCGGTACCCTTGCCTCGATGGCTACCACCGCCCAGTCGGTTGCCGAGATCTGCGCCGGCGCGCGCCGCGCCGCGCGTTCGCTCGCGCAGCTCGACACGGGCACGAAGAACGCCGCACTGAACGCCATGGCCGACGACCTGGAGCGCCGTGCGCCCGAGATCCTCGAGGCCAACACGCGCGACATGGACGCGGGGCGCGAGGCCGGCCTGCACTCGGGTCTGCTCGACCGCCTCAAGCTCACCGAGACGCGGCTCGCGGGGATCGCCTCCGACGTGCGCGCGATCGCGGCCCTGCCCGACCCGGTCGGTGAGACGATCGAGGGCTTCCGGCTCGCCAACGGCCTCGACGTCCGCCGTGTGCGCGTGCCGCTGGGAGTCGTCGCGGTCGTCTACGAGGCCCGTCCGAACGTGACCGTCGACTGCTCGGCGCTCTGTCTCAAGTCAGGCAACGCGATCGTGCTGCGCGGCTCCTCGACGGCCCTCCACTCGAACACCGTGCTGGCCCAGGTCGCCTCCGAGGCGGCCGCCGGCGCCGGCGTGCCCGAGGGCGCGATCTCGATCGTCACGGGCGGCGAGCGCGACGAGCTGCGCGAGCTTGCGACCCAGGACGGCGTGGTCGACCTGATCATCCCGCGTGGGGGCGAGGGGCTGAAGAACGCGCTCAAGGAGCACGCCACCGTGCCGGTGATGTACGCGGCCGCCGGCAACTGCCACGTGTTCGTGGATGCCAGCGCCGACCTCGACGACGCCGTCGCGATCGCGGTCAACGCGAAGGTGCAGCGCCCGTCAGTCTGCAACGCCGCCGAGACGCTGCTGGTGCACGCCGACGCTGCGCCCGAGTTCCTGCCGCGAGTGCTCGGACAGCTGCGCGAGCGCGGGGTGGAGTTGCGCGTGGACGGTCGCACGCGGGCGATGGCCGGCGGGTTGGCCGACTCGCTCGCCGACGCCTCCGAGGAGGACTGGGAGACCGAGTACCACGCGCTGATCCTGGCCGTGAAGGTGGTCGACTCGGCCGACGAGGCGATCGACCACGTCAACCGCTACGGCTCGGGGCACTCCGAGGCGATCGTGACCGGGTCCACCGAGTCCGCGCGGGCATTCACCGCGCTCGTCGACGCCGCCTGTGTGTACGTCAACGCCTCCACCCGCTTCACCGATGGCGCGGTGTTCGGGATGGGCGCGGAGATCGGCAACTCCACCCAGAAGCTGCACGCCCGCGGGCCGATCGGGCTGCGCGAGCTGACCACGTACAAGTTCGTCGCCGAGGGCTCCGGGCAGGTCCGCGAGTAAGTGCACCGAGCCTTGCGCGTCGGAATC
The DNA here is from genome assembly GCA_963716215.1 of uncultured Thermoleophilaceae bacterium. Taxonomy (GTDB): domain Bacteria; phylum Actinomycetota; class Thermoleophilia; order Solirubrobacterales; family Thermoleophilaceae; genus JACVRW01. The sequence continues at coordinate 2,102,789 of OY970298.1, forward strand.
CTCGGAGGAGCATTCAACCCGCCGCACACCGGGCACCTGGTGTGCGCGCAGGAGGCGCTGGTGCAGCTCGAGCTGGACAAGGTGGTCTTCGTGCCGGTCGGGCGGCCTCCGCACCGCGAGCTCGAGGGCGACCCCGGTGCCGAGGAGCGCCTGGAGATGGTTGAGCTGGCCACGGTCGACGACGACCGCTTCGAGGTGTCGCGCGTCGAGCTCGACCGGGAGGGTCCCTCGTACACGTCGGACACCTTGCGCGGCCTGCGCGAGTCGTCGCCGGACGACGAGCTGTTCCTGATCCTCGGCGGCGACCAGGCCGCCACGCTGCGCAGCTGGCACGAGCCGGAGCAGGTGCTGTCGATGGCGACCGTTGCGGTCGTGGAGCGCACCAACTGGTCGCGGCACGCGATCGGCATCAAGCTGGGCGGCCTCGTGGGCGCGCGGGCGATCCGCTATCTGGACATGCCGATCATCCAGATCTCCTCCAGCGCGGTCCGCCGCCGCGCCGCCGAGGGCCGACCGATCCGCTACCTGGTGCCCGACCGGGTGGTCGCCCACATCGAGGCGAACGGCTTCTACGGCTCCTCGCCCGCGGTCGCCGAGCAGGCCCCGGCATGACCCAGGACACGCTCGACTCGACGGCCCTTGCGGAGCGGATCGCGGCAATCGCCTCGGACCGCAAGGCGATCGACATCCGGGTGGTCGACCTGCGTGGGATCGTCTCCTACACGGACTTCTTCGTGATCTGCTCGGGCAACACCGAGCGCCAGACGAAGGCGATCCACGACGCGATCTACGAGGAGCTCAAGCACGCCGAGGACCGGTTGCTGCCGCGCCGCACCGAGGGCGGCGGCGAGGCGCGCTGGATCCTGCTCGACTACCTCGACGTCGTGGCGCACATCTTCACCCCCGACGCGCGCGAGTACTACCGCCTCGAGCAGCTCTGGGGCGAGGCCCCCGCGCGGTCGGTCGGCTGAGCTGCGTCTAGAATGGCGCCCTCTGGGGCTGTAGCTCAGCTGGAAGAGCGACGCGCTGGCAGCGCGTAGGTCAGGGGTTCGAGTCCCCTCAGCTCCACTTCCGCCCTACCTGCGCCCGTGGATGCGCGCGGACCAATCCCGCCCGGGAGTGAAGACCTCGACGCGGAAGCCATCGGGATCGAAGACGAAGAACGCGTAGTAGCCCGGGATGTCGCGGTCCTCCTCCGGCGGGTGGTGAATCCGATCGCCCCGTCCGGAGCACCGCTGATGCGCCGCATCAACCTCCTCCCTGGTGTCGACCTCGAATGCCAGGTGTTCGAGACCGACCCCGTAGTAGCGGTGGGTGCCGCCGTCGGCCGGGCGAAGACCGAGCCATTCGTCTCCGAAGCTCACATAGACGACCTCCTCGGTGCCGCGGTAAGTCGGATAGCGCTCTTCCTCCTTCAAGCCCAAGGGTCCCAAGAGCTCCTTGTAGAAGGCGAGTGACCGATCCACGTCGCTGACGGCGAGGTCGACGTGCTGAATTCCGCGGCCGGGCATCAGCGTGGCGGGAAGAAGGTGTAGCTCTCGCTCATCGTGCGCGAGCCTAGTTTCGGAAGGCCCGCCGAGCAAGCTACTCGAGGGCGAGCCGTACCTGCCGCGGGCGCTTCGCGCCTGGCGACAGCACCGAGAAGGTCACCGAGCCGCGGCCGGCGGTTCCCTGCATGGCGTCGCAGTAGCTCGCGAGGGAGTTGTCGATCGGCTGCCCGTTGACCGCCACGAGCATCGCGCCCTCGAGATCGGCCCGGTGCGCGGCGGTGCCCGGCGCGGCTCCGGCGATCAGGATCCCCGGCGGCAGGTCGCGCTCGCGTAGCTGAGCGGGGGTGAGGTACTCGAAGCTCGCGCCGGTCCAGTTGGACGATCGCCCCGTGCGAAGCCTCCCCGCGACCTTCCGGACCCGGTCGATGCCGATGGCGTAGTTCTGTCCCTGGATGATCCGGCCCTCCGGCGTGATCGTGCGGCCGGCCGAGGTGACCCCGATCACCCTGCCGTCGAGGTCGAGGAGTGGCCCGCCGGAGTTGCCGGGGTTGATCGCGGCGTCGGTCTGGATCACATTCGGGTAGCGAGGCAGGTCCAGGCTCCGCTCCCTGTACGCACTGCGCACGACGGACACGACTCCGGTCGTGGAGGTCAGGTTCGCCTCGAGCGATGCGTTGCTCGGATAGCCCACCGACACCACCGTCTGCCCGAGGGCGAGGTCAGACTGTCGGCCCAGCGGCTGGGAGTCGAGCCCCGCCGCACCGGCGACGCGCAGTACGGCGAGGTCCTCGCAGGGCGCAAGGCCCACGCGCTTCGCGGGTCGGAGCTCTCCGCCCACGCCCACCTGGAGCGCGCCGGGCGCGTTCGCCACGTGCGCGTTCGTGACTATCAGGCCCTCGCGGGCGTCGAGCACCCAGCCCGTGCCGCCCGCACCGGTTCCGGTGCCGTCGGGGGCCTGGATCACGACGGTCGACGACTCGGCCGACCGGATCACGCGCTGGACGTCTTCGGCCGAGCTGTCGCCGGAGGACAGCACGCCGGTCACGATCAGGACGCCGAGTAGCGCGGCGGCCGCTACCGCCAGCACGCTGATGACCGTCGCGCGACGCACGGAGCGCTGGACGACCAGTCGGTGGATCGCGGACTGCGTCTTGGATGCGTGCTCGCCGAGGATCGTCGCGTCGGGGGTGTCCTCGCCGCGCGTGGAGATCAGCACGGTGTCCCCGACCTGGATCTGCGCCTGGCCGTCGATCTCGGCCGACTCGACCTTCTGGCCGTTTAGGAAGGTGCCGTTGATCGAGCCCAGGTCTTTGAGCGAGACGCGGCCGTCGGCGAGCCTCTCGACGGCGGCGTGATGGCGCGAGACCTTCCCGTCGGGAACCGTCAGGTCACAGTCGTCGGCCCGGCCGATGAGTATGCGACCGCCGTTGACGGTCGCGGTCGTACCGCGCGCGTCACCGGAGCGGATCGTCAGCCGCAGCGGCTCGGCCTGCGTAGGCTCGCTCGGCATCAGCCACGGGCCCCGAACTCACTCCCGTAGGTGGCAGCCCCGGGAGGGCCGCCGCGGGAGGGCGCACCCAGCGCGATGCCAAGCCCGACGTCCCGGAAGCGCCGGTTGAGGATGTTCGCCCGGTGCGGCGGGCTCTTCATCCACGACGCCACGATCACCCGCGCGCTCGCACCCGAGCCGCCGCCCCAGGCCAGGTTCTCGCCCACGGTCCACGACTTGCGCCCCTTCAGGTAGCCGCGCGCCTTGATCCGGTCGATGAAGCTGGCGCCGTTGAGCGAGTCATGAGCGAAGAAGGACTTGCGCACCATGTCGCGAGCGTGGTCGGTGGCCGCGCGGGCGAGTTGTGCGTTCGCCCGCAGCCCGCGCAGCCCTCGGGACTGGCGCTCCACGTTGATGAGGCAGATGGTGGCCTGCTCGACCTGGCCGAGGTTGGCGCCGCGGGGCGCCACCCCAACTCCGCTGCAGTTTGCGCCCTGGGTGCCGACGGCTCCCGGCGCGGGGCCGGAGCTGTCGAGCTGGTCGAGGGAGGGCTCATCCGGCACGATCTCGTCCACGGACCCCGGCGATTCCTCGCCGGCCTGGTCCGGCGGGCCTTTGGTGGCGATCTGGGCGTCGCCGATCTCGCCCGTGGCTCGAGGCTGCTGCCGGTCGCCGTCCGGCGTGTCGGCGCAGGCCGTCACCAGCACGACGGCGAGCATCGCACAGGCTGTAAGAAAGGCTTCCCGCTTATGCGCCACTGGTGTGTCCTCCTGCTCGTCCTGCTCGGCCGTTGGTCACCACTTCGTGTCGACCGTGCAAACCGCGCTCTTGAGCTCTGCGAGCCGGACCATCCGTTCGGGTGACGCCTGTTTACGGTGGGCGGAGCCCTGGTGGACAGATGTCGTACGAAAGCGGGGTACCGCCTGCAGCCGGGTCGCGAGAAAGGCGACGTTCCTTAGATGGCGACGATGGAGGCTCAGTCGGTCAGGGACGCGTGCGTCCTGATCGTGGATGACGAGCCCGCCAACGTCCTGCTCCTCGAGCGGCTGCTGGAGGTGTCGGATTTCACCAACGTCACCTCCACCATGGACTCCTCGGAGGTGGTCTCCCTCTGCACCTCCCTCGACCCCGACCTGATCGTCCTCGACCTCCAGATGCCGGACCCGGACGGGTTCGAGGTGATGGGGATGCTCGCGCCGTGGATCAAGGGGCCGACCAAGCTCCCCGTGCTGGTGGCGACAGCCGACGTCAACCCCGAGACCAAGCGACGCGCGCTCGCGGCCGGCGCGCGCGACTTCCTGACCAAGCCGCTCGACCCGAGCGAGGTCGTGGTGCGCATCGAGAACCTGCTCGAGTCGCGGCTGCTCCACATCGAACTGCGCGAACAGGCCAAGGCGCTCGGGAAGGCGGTCGAGGAGCAGTCCCACGAGCTCACGGACGCGGCGCTGGAGGTCATCGAGCCCCTGGCGGTCGCGGCGGCGTACCGCGACGACGATCAGGCTGAGCACGCGCTGCGCGTGGGGCGTACGGCTGCGCTGCTGGCCCGAGGGCTCGGCCTGGACGACGAGACCGTCGAGATGATCGGGCGCGCGGCGCGCCTCCACGACGTCGGCAAGATCGGCTTGTCGGACCACGTGCTGCTGCAGTCCGGTGGTTACGCGCCCGGGGACCTCGAGCTGATGAAGAGTCACGTGGCCATCGGCGCGGAGATCCTGGGAGGCGGGCGGAGCCGGTTGCTGAAGATGGCCGCGGAGATCGCTCGGACCCACCACGAGCGGTGGGACGGATCGGGCTACCCGGAGGGGCTGAGCGGCGAGCAGATCCCCGTGTCCGGACGGATCGTCGCGCTGGCGGACTGCTTCGACGGCCTCGTCTTTCCACCGCCCGGCACGACGGCGAAGCGGCTCCCCGAGGCGGTGGGCGAGATCCAGAAGCGCGCGGGCGTGGACTTGGACCCCAGCGCGGTGAGCGCGTTCGACGCACTCGACCACGCCGAGCTGATGGCGCCCTTCGACAACTCGGCCCAAGACGATGCCACCTAGCCCCCCGATCGACGCGGGCGCCGCGACGCAGCACGGGCCCTCGCAGCTCGCGCCACGGATGGCGGACATGCAGCCCGGCACCCAGCTGGCGGGCTACCGGGTCGAGGCCGTCGCTGGCCGCGGTGGCATGGGTGTCGTGTACCGCGCCAACCACCTGCACCTCGACCGCATCGTGGCGCTGAAGGTGCTGGGTCTGGAGCTGGCCGACAGCCCGGGATTCCGCGAGCGCTTCCTGCGCGAGTCCCGCACCGCCGCCTCGATCAGCCACCCCGGCATGGTCACGATCTACGACGCCGGCGACGCCGACGGCCAGCTCTACCTCGCGATGCAGTACGTCGACGGCACAGACCTCGGCGCGCTGCTGCGCGAGGAGGGTGCGCTCGAGCCCTGGCGCGTGGTCTCCCTGCTGCGCCAGATCGCCGGAGCGCTCGACGTGGCGCACGGGCGCGGAATCGTCCACCGCGACGTGAAGCCGGCGAACGTGCTGATCGACGGCGAGCTCTGCTACCTGACCGACTTCGGGCTCACGAAGCGGATCACCTCAGAGACGGTGCTGACAGCCAGCGGCCAGTTCGTCGGGACGGTGCACTACATGGCGCCGGAGCAGGTGGAGGGGAGAGCCGTGGACGCGCGGGCGGACGTGTACGGGCTCGGCTGCGTCGCCTTCCACGCCCTCACGGGGATGCCGCCGTTCGAGCGGGACTCCGAGGTCTCGGTCGCTATGGCCCATCTCAAGGATCCGCCGCCCGGGCTGATGGCCGCGCGGCCCGACCTGCCGACGGGGCTGGATGCCGTGGTGGCGACCGCGCTCGCCAAGAAGAAGGAGGAGCGCCAGGCCAGCTGCGGCGAGCTGATCGCGGCGCTCGAGGCCGCCCTCGAGGGTGCGTCTGGCGCCGCCGATCCAAGCTCAGCCATCGAGACGACCGGAACGCTGCTCGTTGCCGCGCAGGAGGCTGGCACGCGCGCGCTCGTGCGGGCGAGCCTCAGGGGCCGGGGGCTGCAGGTGCTCGAGGCCTCGGATCCCGCCTCGGCCGTCGTGATCGCCCGCCGTGAGCAGCCCGACCTCGTCCTCGTGGACTGCGGGATGGCCGGAAGCCGCGCGGGTGACGTCTGCCGAGAGCTGCGCGACGACCCCGACACGGCGGACATCAAGATCGTGATCATGGCCAGCGCCGTGGAGGCGGAGGCAGGGGGCGCCCGGCTGGGCCGTGCAGACGACTGGATCCGCAAGCCCTTCTCGCCGCTCCAGCTGATTCATCAGATCCGTCGAGTGGCGCGAATCGACCTATAACCACCACGCGTCAGCGAGCGTGTCGGACGAATGTCCGTTCAAGCGCGGCCCTTCGCGTGCCGATTCGGATGTCATGAGAGCTCCCACCCGGCTAGCGGCTTCTCTGATTGCGGTATTGCTGCTTGCTTTTGCAGGGAGTGCTTGGGGGAGCGGCGACGATCGGCCGATTGTGGCGGGGGAGGCGGCAACGGAGATAACCGAGTCCGGTGCCGTGCTCAGCGGCACGGTCAACCCCAACAACGAGACCGCCGGCTATCTCTTCGAGTACGGAGTGACCAGTGCCTACGGCTCGCACACCCCTCTGGGGTCGCTCGGCAAGTCCAAGTCGCCGCGGCCCGTGTCCGCGGCGGTGGCCGGGCTCGCTGACGGGACGACCTACCACTACCGACTTGTGGCGACCAGCAAGAAGGGCACCACCCGAGGGGCCGATCAAACCTTCACCACCGTCGCGTCGCCGGATCCCGGGCCAGACCCAGGCCCCGGCCCTGGCGATCCGGATCCCGGTACCGACCCCGAGCCGGGCGGGGACGCCAACTCTCCCGACAGGCCGCTCCTGGGCTCGAGCGTGGTCGTGGCGCCCGGCGAGGGCAAGCTGCTGGTGCGCCGGCCTGGCAAGACTGGCTTCGTGCCGCTCGCCTACGGGTCAGAGCTGCCGCTCGGCAGCGAGATCGACGCCACCGCTGGCTCTATCGCACTGACCTCGGCCCTCCCCGGCGGCGCCCTCCAGACGGGCAAGTTCGGCGGCGGACGCTTCACGATCCGCCAGGGTAAGCGCGGCTACATCGACCTCTACCTTCGCGGTCGCGCGTGCGTTCGCACCCGCAAGGGCGGCGCCATCGCGTCGGCCGCCCGGGCCGCCCGCAAGCCCCGCTCGCGCCGCCTGTGGGGGCGCGACAAGGGCGGCCGCTTCCGCACTCACGGTAAGAACAGCCACGCCACGGTTCGCGGTACGCGCTGGGTGGTCAGGGACACCTGCGCCGGCACGCTCACGCGCGTGACCGAGGGCGCGGTGATGGTGCGCGACACGGTGCGCCACAAGCGCGTGCTGCTCGAGGCCGGCCAGCGCTATCTCGCCCGGCCGCGCGGGTAGCGAGGGCGCGGTGCCGCGCCCCACTCGTCCGCGGCTCCCGCTGTCCGACCGCGTCCGGGCGCTGGGCTGCATCGCCCTCGTGGCCTTTGTCGCGGGCGCAACGGTCGAGCTGAGCGGCGTGCTGGACGGGCTCGAGCGCGAGACGCTCAAGGCCCGTTTCGACCTGCGCGGGGCCGAGCGCCCGAGCGACGTCGTGGTCGTCGCGATCGACGCGAAGACCTTCGCGGCGCTGGGAGAGCAGTGGCCGTTCCCGCGCTCGCTGCACGGCCGGGCGGTGCGCCGACTCCATGTCGCCGGCGCGCGCGAGATCGTGTACGACGTCCAGTTCACGGAGCCGACCGCTCCGCGTGAGGACCTGGCGCTCTTCGACGCGATCGGCGCGGCCGGGGGCGCCGTCCTGGCCACCAGCGAAAGCACCGGCGAGGGCGAGACGAACGTGCTCGGCGGCGACGCCAACCTGCGCCGGGTGCACGCCCGGGCCGGGGCGTCCGACCTCCACAACGACGGCGCCGGCGCGGTCACGCACGTGCCGCACCGCGTGGGCGGGCTCGAGTCGATGGCCGTGGTGACGGCCGAGCGGGCCGGCCACCCGCCGCCCGCCGACGCCTTCGTGGACGGAAACGGCTGGATCGACTACAGGGGCCCCCCGGGCACCATCAGCACGATCTCGTTCTCCGACGTGGTGCGCGGCCGCTTCGACGCGGACGCCTTCCGCGGCCGGATCGCCGTGGTCGGCGCATCCGCCCCGACGCTGCACGACGTGCACGCCACGCCGGTCGGCGGAGGTGAGCTGATGGCCGGCGCGGAGGTGCAGGCGAACGCGATCTGGACCGCTCTGCACGGGATGCCGCTGCGGGGCGTTCCGCCCGCCATCGGCTACTTGCTGATCGCGCTGATGGCGTTGCTCGCGCCGCTGCTCTGCCTGCGCATCCCCGCGCTGTTGACGGGGGTGGCCGCTCCGCTCGCTGGGGCGGTATTCCTCGTCGCGGTGCAGGTGGCCTTCGGGAGCGGCTGGATCGTGAACGTTGTCCCGTCGCTGGTCGCGCTCGTGGTGGGTACGGTCGCGACCATCGCCTGGAGCCAGCTGGTCGAGAGCCGGGCGCGCCGGGCCGTCTCCCGCGACAACGAGCTGCTGGAAGCCCGTGTCCGCGAGCGCACGCGGGAGCTGTGGCAGACGCAGATCGAGGTCCTCCAGCGCCTGGGCGTGGCGGTCGAGTGGCGCGACGCCGAGACCGGCCTCCACATCGAGCGCATCGGCCGCTTCTGCGAGCGGTTGGCGCTCGAGGTCGGCATGGCACCCGCCGACGCCGAGCTGCTGCGCCATGCGAGCGCGCTGCACGACGTGGGCAAAGTCGGCATCCCCGACCAGATCCTCGCCAAGCCCGGTCCGCTCGACCCGGAGGAGTGGCGGATCATGAAGACGCACACCACCATCGGGGGCGACATCCTGTCCGACTCGGCCTCCGAGCTGGTGCAGCTGTCACAGACGATCGCTCTCACCCACCACGAGCACTGGGACGGCAACGGCTACCCGTCCGGGTTGAGCGGGGAGCGGATCCCACTGGCGGGGCGCATCTGCGCGATCTGCGACGTCTTCGACGCACTGCTGTCGGCCCGCCCGTACAAGCACCCGTGGCCGTTCGAGCGCGCCGTCGCCGAGATCGAGCGGCTCAGCGGCTCGCAGTTCGACCCCGGGCTGATCGAGGCTTTCCTGCCGATCGCCGCCGACCTCCACCGCGAGTGGTTCCCCAGCGACCAAGCGGTTGCCAACTCGGTGCCGGAGCTCGCGCGGCTCTAGGTGCGCTTGACCGCCATCGCGCGTAGCACGTGCGCGACGCGGTCGCAGGCGTCGATGCCCTCCTCGACGCGCTCGAAGATGTCCTTCCAGCGGATCACGACCATCGGGTCGACGCCGCCCTCGAACAGAGCCGTCAGCCCTTCGCGCAGCAGCCGGTCGCCCTCGTTCTCAAGACGCTTGATCTCGACCATGTGCTGGGTGGCGGCGCCCAGGTCCCCGAGCGAGCCCAGGGCGCCCGCCACCTCGGCCCCGGCGGCGGCCAGCGTGTCGGTCAGCGCGATCGCCTGGTCCATCGGGGCGTCCACGCGGTAGAGGCCGAGGAAATCGGCCACCTCCTCGGCGTAGTCGATCACGTCATCGAGGCCCGAGGCGAGCGCCAGCACGTCGCTGCGCTCGAACGGCACGGCCGGACGCGAGTGCAGGTGGTGGTAGATGTCGTGGGTGACCGCGTCGTTCTGGTGCTCGAGGTCGACCAGCTCGACGCGCCGCTCGCCCCCATCTGGCCACACGCGCATCAGCTGGCTTAGGAGGGCGGTGGCCAGCTCCACGTTGCGGCCGGCTCGGCCCAGCAGCCCGTTGAGCTCCGCGTAGTCCGGCGCTCTGCCTACCAGCTTGGCGAGCGAGCCTGCCATGAAGCCACCGTAGGGAGGCGAGTCCTTGCTCTCGTAACAAAGTGGTGAAGCTCACAGCCACTCGAGTGCATAGCGCGACAGACGATTTGCATATGCAATGCTTAGGCAATGCCTTCGCCCGACAAAGATCTGCTGCTAGGCGACGCCGCTCGCGCCCTCGACGTGAGCCCCGACACCCTGCGCCGCTGGGAGCGCGCCGGCAAGCTCCGCACCACCCGGGACGCGGCCAATCGGCGGCGGGTGCCTCGACGCGAGATCGAGCGCCTGGCACGGCGCCCGGCCCGCCATGTCACGGGCGACTCCTTCTCCGCTCGCAACCGCTTCCCCGGTGTCGTGCGCTCCGTGGAGATCGACGGGGTGATGGCGCTGGTGGAGATCGAGGCCGGTCCGCATCTGGTGACCGCGGCCGTGACCCGGGACGCCGTCGAGGAGCTCGGCCTGGCGCCGGGCGTGCCCGCCACGGCGGCGGTGAAGGCCACCTCGGTGATGGTGGAACGGCCTTGAGAGCGGCTCTGGCGACGGTGGTGGTGCTCGCGCTCCTGTCGATCGGCTGTGGCGATGACGAGGCCGAGGGCGGCTCGAGCAAGCCGCGCCTGGTGGTCTCGGCGGCGGCGTCGATGACCGAGGCGCTCGGCGAATGCAGCCCCGCCTTCCCCGATGCGACCGTTCGGCTCTCGTTCGCCGGCTCCGACGAGCTGGCCGCGCAAATCCGCCAGGGCGTCAAGCCCGATGTCTACGCGGCGGCCAACACGAAGCTGCCCGACGCGCTCTACGACGAGGGGCTGTTGGGGCAGCCGGTCGAGTTCGCTACCAACACGTTCGTGCTCGCCGTGCCGAACGACTCCGAGATCGACTCCCTCGACGACCTGACCGCGAAGGGGGTGAACATCGCCATCGGCTCGGAGTCGGTGCCGATCGGGTCCTATACCCGCGAGTCGCTGGCCAAGCTGCCACCCGACCAGACGAAGGCGATTCTCGCCAACGTGCGCTCGAACGAGCCCGACGTGAAGGGGATCGTCGGCAAGCTCACGCAGGGCGCGGTCGACGCCGGCTTCGTCTACGTGACCGACGTCAACGCCACCAACGGTGAGCTGGAGGCGATCGACCTGCCGCCCGAGGTCGAGCCGCAGGTGACCTACGCGGCCGGGGTGGTGGAGGGCGCCAAGCAGCCCGGCGATGCCAAGGCGTACGTCGACGGGCTGGTCGACGGGACCTGCGCCGACGCCCTGCAGGCAGCTGGGTTCGGCGCAGCACCCTGATGCGCTGGTTTCCAATCGCGCTCGGCGTAGCGCTCGCGGCGGCCCTGACCTTCCTCACGCTGCCGGTGGTGGCCATCTTCGTCGATTCGAGCCCGGCTGAGCTGATCGACAGCCTCGGCGACCCGGTCGCGCGCGACGCGCTGTGGCTCAGCCTGCGCACGACGGCGGCCGCGCTCGCGATCATCGTGATCGTCGGGACCCCGGCGGCCTACCTGCTCGCGACGCGCTCCTTCCGGGGCAAGGCCGCGCTGGTCACGCTGGTCGAGCTGCCGCTGGTGCTGCCGCCGGCGGTCGCCGGGATCGCGCTGCTGGCCGCGGTCGGCCCCGAGGGGTTCCTCGGCGGAGCGCTCGAGGCGGCCGGCATCGAGCTGTCGCTGACCACGGCGGGCGTCGTCGTGGCGGTCACGTTCGTCGCGTCGCCGTTCTACCTCCGTCAGGGCATGGCCGCGTTCGCCACCGTCGACCGCACGCTGCTCGACGCGTCGCGCACGCTGGGCGCGTCCGAGGCGCGCGGGTTCGTGCGCGTCATGATCCCCGCGGCCATGCCCGGCCTGGTGGCCGGCGGCGCGCTCGCGCTCGCCCGTGCGCTGGGTGAGTTCGGCGCCACGCTGATGTTCGCCGGCTCGTTCCAAGGCATCACGCAGACCGTGCCGCTAGCCATCTACGACCGGTTCAGCACCGACTTCCAGGGCGCGCTGGCGCTGTCGGCGGTGTTGGTGGCCGTGTCGGCCGCCATCCTCCTGTCCGTGAAGCTAGTCCAGGGGCCGGGGGTGCTCGGCGGTGCTCCGCGTTGAGGCGCGTACCCGGCTCGGCGCGCTCGACCTCGACGTAGCGCTCGAGGTGGCAGCCGGCGAGTGCCTGGCCGTGGCCGGGCCCTCGGGGGCTGGCAAGACCAGCGTGCTCAGGGTGGCGGCCGGCCTGCTGCACCCCGACCACGGGCGAGTCGAGGCCGATGGCGAGACCTGGCTGGACACGGGGCGCGGGGTCGATCTGCCCCCCGAGCGCAGACGCTGCGGCTACCTGTTCCAGGAGTACGCGCTGTTCGGGCACATGAGCGCGTGGCAGAACGTGGCCTATCCGCTCAAGGGCGTCCCGCGCAGCGAGCGGCGCGCGCGGGCGCACGAGCTGCTCGAGCGGTTCGGCATGGCCGGCCTGGCCGAGTCACGGCCGCGGACGCTGTCGGGCGGGGAGCGGCAGCGCGTGGCCCTCGCCCGGGCGCTCGCGCGCCGTCCCGGCGTGCTGCTGCTCGACGAGCCGCTGTCCGCGCTCGATGCCCGCACCCGCGCCGGCGCGTCGCGCGAGCTGGCGGCGGTGCTGCGCGAGGTCGAGGTGCCCGCGCTGCTCGTGACCCACGACTTCGCGGAGGCGGCGCACCTGGGGGACCGCGTAGGGGTTATCGACGCCGGGCGCGTGGTGCAGGAAGGAACGCCCAGCGACCTGGCGGCTGCGCCCCGATCCGCGTTCGTGGCGGACTTCACCGGCGCGGTCGTGCTCACCGGCAGCGCCCGCGCCGGCGTCGGCGGGCTCACCCACGTCGACATCGACGGTGGCGGCACCGTGGTCAGCACGGATCGGGCCGAGGGGCCCGTCGCGGTCAGCGTCTACCCCTGGGAGATCGCGATCGAGCCTCCCGGCGAGGCGCCCCACGGCTCCAGCCAGAACCGACTGGAGGCAGAGGTGCTCTCGATCACGACCGTCGGCAACCGCGTGCGGCTCGGTCTGGCGGCGCCGCAGCCGCTGGCGGCCGAGGTCACACAGGCGTCCGCCGAGGCCATGGGCCTGCACGCGGGCGTGCGCGTGACGGCAAGCTGGAAGGCGGCCGCGACCCGGCTGGTCGCTATGTGACATGGCATCTGCGACTGCGACAATCGGCCCATGACCCCTGGCGGCGCCGTTCAAGCGGACCTGCCCATCACGACCGCGCAGGAGCTGCCCGGAGTGCAGGTGGCCGAGAGCCTGGGCCTCTGCTTCGGCCTGATCGTGCGGTCGATGGGCGTCGCCAAGGGCTTCACGGCGAGCTTCTCCGCGCTGCGGTCGGGCGAGGTGAGTCAGTACACCGAGGTGCTCGAGGACTCGCGCCGCCACGCGGTGGACCGGATGATCGCTAACGCCCACGTGCTCGGCGCCGACGCGATCATCGCCGTCCGCTTCGACTCGTCGGAGATGGGCCAGAACCTCACCGAGATCCTCGCCTACGGCACCGCGGTGAAGCTCGCGCGGTGACCCAAACTGACGCCGTCGCCGCCGAGCTCGGACGCCACTACGTCGCGGGGCACCTGGAGGCCGACGAGCTCGACGAGCGGTTAGGCCGTCTCTACGCCGCGCCCGAGTCCGCCGTGGCGTTGCTGGAGGATCTGCCGGGGCTCACGCCCGCCGCCCCTGCTCCCGTCGCGAGCCGCAAGGGCTGGTGGCGCCGCCGCCACGGCGAGAGCGACGGTGCGCGCCCGGACTGGATCCCGACCTCCGAGCGCTTCCTCGACCCGACAACCAACCGCCTGATGCGCGTCTGGCTGGACCGGCAGACGCGCACGCGGCACTACGTGCCCGAGCCCCGCTAGCCCCGACCCACCCCTCAGCGGCCCCTACAGCACGAGCCACCGCAGCGCGCCGTTGAGCACGTCGGCGCGCTCCCACTGCAGGAAGTGCCCGGCGCCCTGCACGACGAACGGCCCGGCTCGGTTCGGGAAGGCCGCCTCCATCCGCTGGGGGAAGTCGGCGGGGATCACGTGGTCCTCGGGCCCGTACAGGATCAGCGTGGGCGTGGGGTTCGACTCGAGCAGCCGGGGCAGCTCGGGCGCCTGGCGCGGCCCGCCGGCGTACTCGTAGTTGGCGATCGAGGCGCGGAAGTGGTCGGCGTCGGCGAAGGGCTCCGTCATGCGCTCCACGTCCTCGCGGGCGAACGCGCCGGGCGCGGCCCAGAAGCGCGAGCCGTAGAAGGTGGCCACGTAGCGGCGCCGCCTGTCGGGGCTGTCGAGCTCGGCGGCCAGGCCGTCGGCGTCCTTGGCGTGGCGGACGAAGTAGTCGGCCGCCATACGGCTCACCCGCGGCAGCTCCGGCGGCCCGTCCGCCAGCAGCGGCGGGATCGTGTTGAACAGGCAGAGGCGCTCCACGAGCCCGTCGTAGCGCAGCGACAGGTCCTGCGCGATCACCCCGCCCAGGTCCCCGCCGCAGACCGCGATCCGCTCGTGCCCGAGCTCGCCCACGAGCCCGGCGAGGTCGGCCGAGTGGGCGGCCACGTCGTAGCGGTCGTCCGGCGCCAGGGGCGAGTCGCCGAAGCCGCGCAGGTCGGGGGCGATCACCTCGAAGCCGGCGTCGGCGAGCGGCTCGACGTTGCGCTCCCAGATGCGCCGCGTCTCCGGCCATCCGTGCAGCAGGAGCAGCGGGTTGCCGCCGCGCCCGGCGTGGTCATAGGCCAGCGAGACCATCGCGCGCGACTGTACCCTTGCCGTCCACCATGGACCGCTACGACCCGAAGACGATCGAGCCGAAGTGGCAGCGCGTCTGGGCCGACGAGCACACGTGGGAGGTGTCGAACGAGCCCGACGACCGCCCCAAGGCCTACGTGCTCGAGATGCTCCCGTACCCGTCCGGAGAGCCCCACATCGGGCACCTGAAGAACTACGCCCTCGGCGACGCGATCGCGCACTTCTGGCGCCGCGGCGGCTACCGCGTGCTGCACCCGATGGGCTACGACGCGTTCGGCCTCCCGGCCGAGAACCACGCGATCAAGACGGGCCAGCACCCGCGCGAGTCCACCGAGAGCTCGATCCGCGAGTTCCAGCGCCAGTTCCGTGAGTGGGGGGTCTCGATCGACTGGACGCGCGAGTTCGGCACGCACGAGCCGCGCGTGTACCGCTGGACCCAGTGGATCTTCCTGCGGCTGTTCGAGCGTGGCCTCGCCTACCGCAAGGAGGCGGCGGTCAAGTGGTGCCCCAACGACGCCACCGTGCTCGCCAACGAGCAGGTGATCGACGGGCGTTGCGAGCGCTGCGGCCACGAGGTCGAGGTGCGCCAGCTCGAGCAGTGGTTCTTCCGCATCACCGAGTACGCCGACCGGCTACTCGACGACATGCAGACGATCGACTGGCCGCGGCACGTCGTGACGATGCAGGAGAACTGGATCGGCCGCTCCGAGGGCGCCGAGGTGGTATTCCGCTGCGAGGAGCTAGGCATCGACTACCCCGTCTTCACGACGCGCCCGGACACGCTCTTCGGCGCGACCTTCTTCGTGATGGCGCCGGAGCACCCGGACGTGTTCAGGCTGAACGACTCGCCCGAGGTGCACGCGTACGTGAACCGCGCACTCAACGAGTCGGTCGAGGAGCGCGGCTCCGAGCACAAGCCGAAGACGGGCGTGGCGCTCGGTCGCACGGTGACGAACCCGGTCACCGGCGAGCAGATCCCGATGTACGTGGCCGACTACGTGCTGATGGAGTACGGCACCGGAGCGATCATGGCGGTGCCGGCGCACGACGAGCGCGACTTCGACTTCGCGACCGCCTTCGACCTGCCGATCCGGCGCGTGATCGAGTGCGGCGACCTGCCCTGCACCGACGACGGCCCGATGGTCAACTCGGGCCGCTTCGACGGGATGCACAACCGCGAGGCCTACGGGGCGATCGTGGACTGGGTGGACTCCGAGGGCCTCGGCCACCGATCGATCAACTATCGCCTGCGCGACTGGCTGCTGTCGCGCCAGCGCTACTGGGGCTGCCCGATTCCGGTCGTGTACTGCGAGGAGCACGGCATCGTCGCTGTGCCAGACGACCAGCTGCCGGTGGAGCTGCCCGACGTGGAGGACTACGCGCCCAAGGGCAAGCCGCCGCTGGCGGCGGCCGAGGACTGGGTGAACACCACCTGCCCGACCTGCGGCGGGCCGGCGCGGCGCGAGACCGACACGATGGACACGTTCGTCGACTCGTCCTGGTACTTCCTGCGCTACTGCGACCCTCACAACGACGCGGAGCCCTTCGACCGCGCGATCGCCGACTACTGGATGCCGGTCGACCAGTACATCGGCGGCGTGGAGCACGCGATCCTGCACCTGCTGTACGCGCGCTTCTTCGTGAAGGCGCTCGCCGACATGGGCTACCTCGGCGTGCAGGAGCCGTTCGCGCGCCTGTTCACCCAGGGGATGATCCTCCGCGACGGCGACAAGATGTCCAAGTCGAAGGGCAACGTGGTGTCGCCGGAGTCGGTGATCGACCGGTTCGGCGTCGACGCTGCGCGCTGCTACGTGCTGTTCCTCGGACCGCCGGGCCAGGACGCCGACTGGTCCGAGGAGGGCGTCGGCGGTGTCAGCCGCTTCCTGTCGCGACTGTGGACGGCCGCCGGTCAGGCCGAGGCGGATGCCGGCGAGCCGGACGGCGAGCCGACCGACCTGCTGCGCAAGGCCCACTGGGCGATCGACAAGGTCACGCGCGACATGCAGGGCAGGTTCGCGTTCAACACGGCGATCGCCGCGGTCATGGAGCTTGTCAACGAGATCTACCGCGAGCGCGAGTCCGCGCCGCCCTCGCACGTGCGCTTCGCGGTCGCCACCGCCGGCTCGCTGATCTTCCCGTTCGCCCCCCATCTGGGGTCCGAGGTCTACGACCGGATGACCGGCGAGCGCGTCTGGGAGGCGCCGTGGCCGGTCGCCGACCCGGCGCTGCTGGCCAGCGACGAGATCCAGCTGGTGGTGCAGCTCAACGGCAAGCTGGTCGACCGGGTGAGCGCCCCGGCCGAGGCCTCGCGCGAGCAGCTCGAGGAGATCGCGCGCGGCTCGGGCAAGCTCGCGTCGCGGCTCAACGGCAAGCAGATCGTGAAGGCGGTCGTGGTGCCGGGTAAGCTCGTCAACTTCGTGGTCAAGTGAGCACCGAGCCCCCCCGATCCACCCAGGTGCCTGTCGGTCCTCTGATCGCCTCGATCGGGGCCGTGCTGCTGATCGTCAGCCTGTTTCTCGACTGGTACGACGAGATCACCGGCTTCACGGTGTTCGAGTTCCTCGACCTGCTGCTCGTGATCATGGCCCTGCTCACGATCGCGTCGCTGGTCGGCGGGCTCGGCGTGGTGCGGCCCGCCCCGTCGCCGAAGGTGTCGCTCGCGGTCGCGATCTTCACGGTGCTTGTGGTGGCGTCGCAGCTCGTGAACCATCCGCCGGCCGCCGCTGGCGTCGACGGGCCGGGCAAGGACATCGGCATCTGGCTGGCGCTGGCCGGCGCAGGTCTGATGGTCGCCGGCGCCGTGCTCGGCTACGCGCGCATCTCGCTCGCCGTGGAGGCCCGGCAGCGTCCGGGCGAGCCCTGAGCTACGTCGCCGTCGTCGGCCCCGGCGACCAGCCGACCGCCGCCGCGGCCGAGGTCGGGCGGCTCGTCGCCGAACGCGGGGCCGTGCTGGTGTGCGGCGGACTCGGTGGGGCGATGGAGGCCGCCTGCCGCGGCGCTCGCGAGGGCGGGGGAACGACCGTCGGGATCCTGCCCGGCTCGGACCGCGGCGAGGCGAACCCGTACGTCGACGTCGCGCTCCCGACGGGGCTGGGCGAGGCGCGCAACGCACTCGTGGTGCGCGCCGCGGACGCCGTGATCGCCGTCGGCGGCGGTTACGGCACGCTCTCCGAGATCGCGCTGGCGCTGAAGGCCGGCAAGCCCGTGGTCGGCGTGGGCACGTGGTCGATCGAGGGCGTCCAGGCGGCCGACGGGCCCGAGGCGGCCGTAGCCGCCGCGTTCGCCGCCCTGACCTAGACTCGCCCGGCGATGCCGGCCTCCCAGTCCGACACCCCGTACATGGACGCGCTGCGCGCTTGGGCCGAGCGCGAACCGGCGCGGCTGCACGTGCCGGGCCACAAGGGAGGGGCTGGGGCCGATCCGCGCCTCGTCGACGCGATCGGCGAGCGGGCGCTGGCACTCGACATCCCGGCGCTGATGTGGGGCATCGACGTGGGGGTGGAGCCCACGCCGTTCGCCGAAGCGCAGCGCCTGGCGGCCGAGGCCTGGGGCGCCCGGCGCACATGGTTCCTCGTCAACGGTGCGTCTCAGGGCAACCACGTGGCGCTGCTCACGCTGGCCCACGCGGGCGAGCGCGTCGTGCTGCAGCGCAACGCGCACTCGAGCACGGTCGACGCGCTGGTGCTGTCCGGTCTGCGCCCGACCTTCGCGGCGCCGGAGCTCGACCCGGACCTGCACATCGCCCACTGCCTGACGCCGGAGACGCTGGAGCGCGCGCTGCGGGACACGCCCGGGGCGGTGGCCGCGTCGGTCGTGTCGCCGACCTACTTCGGCGCGATTGCCGACGTCCGCGCCCTCGCCGACGTCGCGCACGGGCGCGGGGTGCCGCTGGTCGTGGACGAGTCGTGGGGGGCACATCTCGCCTTCAGCGACGAGCTGCCGGCGCACGCGCTGTCGCTGGGCGCCGACCTCGTGGTGTCGAGCATCCACAAGATCGTCGGCAGCCTCACCCAGTCGGCGATGGTGCACCTGGGTCACGGCGACCTGATCGACCCAGACGTGGTCGACCGCTGCGTGACGCTGGTCGAGTCGACCAGCCCCAACGCGCTGCTGGGCGCGTCGCTCGACTCGGCGCGCCGCGCTGCTGTGGTCGACGGGCAGGCGCTGCTGGCCGAGACGCTGCGCGGGCTGGCCGACACGCGCGAGGCGGTGCGCGAGGTGCCGGGCCTCGACGTGCTCGACGAGCGCCTGGCGGGAGCTCCGGGGGTGTTCGCCTACGACCCGCTGCGGCTCTGCATCGACGTGCGGGGAACGCTGGCGAGCGGGTACGAGCTGGCCCGGCGCGTGCGCGAGCAGGACGACGTGCACGTGGAGCTCGCCGGGGAGAACGTGGTGGTGGCGGTGTTCGGGATGGGGGAGGACGCGACCGCCGCGGGCGAGCGGCTGGTCGCGGCCCTGCACCACGCGGTCGAGTCGGTGAGCGCCGACGAGCGCGACCCCGAGCCCGAGGTGTTCGCCCCCCCGCCGCCGTGGGGCGAGCTGGCGATGACGCCCCGCGAGGCGTTCCTGGGCCGCCAGGAGGTGGTCCCGGTGCGCGAGGCGGTCGGGCGCGTCGCGGCCGAGTCGCTGGCCGCCTATCCGCCCGGGATCCCGAACGTGCTGCCCGGGGAGCGGCTGACCGCGGAGACGCTCGACTACATCCAGCAGGCGCTCGACCACGGCGGGTCGCTGCGGGGTGCGAGCGATCGGGCGCTGCGGACGCTGCGAGTGGCGGTCGAGCGCTAGCCGGGGCGTCAGCCCACTCGCTCGCGGCGGATCGCCTGCATCAGGCAGTGGGCGCCACCGCCGCCGAGCGTGAAGGATTGGAGCTCGGGGTCGTAGACGGTCAGGCCGAGCGCGCGCAGGCGGTCGTTGAGGTCCTTGGACTCGGCGGTCGAGAGCACGCGATCGCCCCCGAGGCACACGCCGTTGACGCCGAGCTTGAGAGCCGCGGCGAGGGTGACGGGGACGATCTCGACGCCCTTTCCCTCGAGCCAGCGGACGAACCCGGTGGAGGCCTGCTCGACGCAGACGGCCGCGAGCTTCTCGCCGAGCATGCAGGCAAGAACGTCGATGTGGAGGAAGTGCGGTGGGATGCGCTCGACGCGCACCTCCCAGCCGTCGGCTTCGAGCCATTGCGCGACCTGGCGGGCGGCCTGCTCCTGGGTGCGCTCCTCGCCGGTGCCGATGGCGGCCACGCCCGGCTCGACGATCATGAAGTCGCCGCCCTCGAGCGAGCCGGCGGTGACCATGTCGTGGATCGGGATGCCCTGCTGCTGGTAGAAGCGGATCACGGGGGCGTACTCGCCGCGGCGCCAGTACTGCGCGCACTGGGTGACGATCGGACCCTGGGGCACGTTGATGCTCGAGTCGCGCGCGAACACCTGGTAGGGGAGGTGCGGGTCGGGCTCGAGGAAGTGGACGTTGACGCCGTTCTCCTCGTAGACGGAGACCATCTCGGCGTGCTGGCGCAGCGCCTCGTCGCGGCTGAAGACGAGGTCGGAGGCGAGCGTCGCGCGCGAGATCGCGCTGGTGGGCAGCCAGTGGAAGTTGTCGGGGGGACAGAGCAGGACGTCGAGCAGTCGTCCGTACTCGGAGTCGACGCCCCAGGCGGGCTCGGTGGTTGGCTGCGCTTCCATAGGCTCGGAGAGTATGAGCGAGGCGGTCCGACGCCGCGTGGTCGTGCGGGGCCATGTCCAGGGAGTGTTCTTCAGGGACAGCACGCGCCGCGAGGCACAGCGGCGCGGGGTGGCCGGGTGGGTGTGCAACCGCCCTGACGGAGCGGTGGAGGCGGTCTTCGAGGGACCAGCCGCGGCCGTGGAGGCGCTGGTGAAGTTCTGCACCGAGGGTCCGAGGGGCGCTGACGTCGACGGGGTCGACGTGACGGATGAGGCACCGGAGGGGCTGACGGGGTTCGAGGTGCGGTAGGGGGCGGCCGGGCCCGCCCTCGGCGCGCGTGTCGATCAATTGGCTCAGTTGTCACACACGTGACCCACCTGTCTGCCGCCCCTACCTAGCTTCCGCGGGCGTGCACCTGTCCGACGCCTCGCGAGTCACCGTCCTGATCTGGATCGTCGCCGTCGCCCTGGGCGCGGTGGCGGTGATCCGGCTGGCTGACTCAGGCGGGAGTGGGACGGGGGCGCCCGTGCGGATCGACCGCTCGCCGGGCAGCGACGCCGCGCCGGGGTCCGCGGCTGGCCGGGCCGGGCAAGCGATCTACGTGCACGTGGCAGGGGCGGTGCATCGGCCCGGACTGGTGCGGCTGCGAGCCGGCTCGCGGGTGGCAGTCGCGATCGAACGGGCCGGCGGGCCCCGTCGCCGCGCGGACCTCTCAGGCGTCAATCTGGCCGCGCAGCCTCGAGGACGGCCAACAGGTGGTGGTGCCGATGCGAGGAGCGGTAGCCGCCGCGGGCGGTGCCGCGACCGCAGACGCGGTGCCCGGCGCCGCCGGGGCGCCGAAGGCCAGCCTCGGTACCGCGACCATCGACCAGCTCGACGAGATCGACGGGATCGGCCCGACGCTGGCACAGCGGATCGTCGAGTACCGCACGGAGCACGGTGGGTTCAGGTCGGTCCAAGAGCTCCGCGAGGTCGAGGGGATCGGGGAGAAGCGCTTCGAGACGCTCAGCGAGGCGCTGCAGCCGTGAGCGCCACGCCGCCGAGCGAGCCCGCCGCTGGGACCTCGACCGGCCGCGGCCTCTCGCGAGCCCTCGAAGCGCTCGCGAGCCCCTTCATGCTCCTGCCCGAGCGACCCTGGCAGGTCGGGATGGCCTCCTTCGCCGGAGGGCTCGCGCTCGCCGAGGCCCGGCCGGTCGCCATCGTGCTCGTGGCTGCCGGGGTGGCGGCGCTGCTCGCCGGCCTCGGGGCGGCCCGGCTGGCCGCCGTTGCGGTGGCGCTCCTGGTCGTCGGTGTTGCCGTCGGCAACGCGCGCCTGCAGGCCGCCGACTCCGGCGGAGACCGGATCCGCGACGGGGACCGTGTCGGGGTCAAGTCCTTCCTGCTCACGCCGCCGCGCTCCACACCCTTCGGCGAGTACGCGGAGGTTGCGGTCCACGGCGGCCGGCTCGACGGGGCTCGCCTGCTCGCGCGCGCCGCGCGTTGGTCGCCGTTCCGGCGCGGGCTGGCGGTTGGCGCGGAGCTACAGCTCGAGGGGCGGCTCAGCACGCTGCGGCCGAGGGCGCCGCGCGGGCGCTCGCGGGAGCCGCCCTTCGACTACGCGGCATACCTGCGCCGGCGCGGTGTCGTCGGTGAGCTGTTCGTCGACGAGGCTCGGGCGACCGGCCGCCACCGTGGTGGCATCGCCGGAACCCTCGACCGGATGCGCCGGCGGGCCGAGCAAGCGGTGGTCGCCGGTCTGCCCGAGGCCGACGCCGCCCTTCTGCGCGGCATGGTCCTCGGCCAGGACGAGGAGGTCGACGAGACGATGCGGGAAGACTGGCGCGACGCCGGTCTGGCGCACCTCCTCGCCGTGAGCGGCCAGAACGTCATGCTCCTGGCCGCGC
Source organism: uncultured Thermoleophilaceae bacterium (assembly GCA_963716215.1). Classification (GTDB taxonomy): domain Bacteria; phylum Actinomycetota; class Thermoleophilia; order Solirubrobacterales; family Thermoleophilaceae; genus JACVRW01. The sequence continues at coordinate 2,124,846 of OY970298.1, forward strand.
TCGCCCTGCCGCTGTTGATGCTGACCGGGCTCGGGCTGCGCGCGCGGTTCGTGGTGCTCGCGGCGCTGATCTTGCTGTACGTCCCGCTCGCCGGCGCCGGTCCGTCGCTGCAGCGCGCGGGCGTAATGGGGCTCGCCGGCATCGTGGCGATGGCCGCTTCCCGTCCGGCGTCGCGTTCGTATGCGCTCCTGCTCGCGGCGGCGGTCACGCTCGCATGGAATCCGCGCGCGTGGGCGGATCCCGGCTGGCAGCTCTCGTTCGCCGCAGTGGCCGGAATCCTGGTGCTGGGAGTGCCGCTTCAGACGTTGCTCCGACAGGGCGTGGCGGCGCTCGGCCACCGGGAAGACCCCCGGCCCGCTCGAGGCGCCGCGCGGGCGGGCGCTGCGTCGCCGGGTACCGGGCCGCCGGCCGTCGCGGGACCGGCCGTCGCCCGTTTCGGCACCGCCTGCCTACGGGGGCTCGCCGATGGCCTCGCCATCACGCTCGCCGCCACGATCGCGACCGCGCCCCTGCTGGGTCACCACTTCGGCTCAGTGCCGATGGCCGGCCTGCCCGCGAACCTACTCGCGCTGCCCGCTGTTGCCCCGGCGATGTGGCTCGGGATGCTGAAGGCGGCCCTCGGGCAGTTCGCGATGGCCGGCGTTCCCTCGCCGTTCTCGGACGTGGCGACCGTGGTCGCCACCGCGCTCGGCGTCGTCGCCGCCCTGCCGCTCGGCTATCTCGCGCGGCTCGCCGAGCTCTGGGCCGACGTCCCCGGCGGGCAGGTCGCGCTACCGCTCGGGTCGGTCGGGGCGGTCGCAGGTGCCTATGCGCCCGTGGCAGCGCTGGCGCTGGCCATCCGCGGCGAAGTGCACGGAACGCGCCTGACCGCGTGGGCGGCCCGGTGGCGGGGCCTCCCGCGCGGGCGTCGCCGCGCCATCACGGCGACGCTCGTCGCCGCGACGGTCGTGGCGCTCGCGCTGTGGGTCGCGCCGCGCGGCCCGCCCGGCCAGCTCACGATCCACTTTCTGGACGTGGGGCAGGGCGACGCCACCCTGATCCAGCACCCCGACGGCACGGCGGTGCTGTTCGACGGCGGGGCGCCCGAAGCGGGGGTGGTGCGTCTGCTGCGGCGGGCCGGGGTCAACCGGCTCGCGCTGCTGGTGGCCACTCACGCCTCGCGCGATCACCATGGCGGCCTCGCCACGGTGGTCGGGCGCTTCCCGGTCGACGTGATGCTCGACGGCGGCGACGGCACCGCCGACTCGTCCTTCCGCGCGCTCGAGCGCGCGGCCGACGAACGCGGGATCGACCGGCTGCCGGCAACCGCCCCCCAGGCGCTGTCCCTCGCCGGGGGCGACCTACGTGTCCGCGTGCTCTCGCCGCCGCCGCGGCCGCCCGGCCCGCCCCCGGAGGATCCGAACCCGCGAGCCGTTGTCGCGGTGGTCAGCTCCCGTGGCTTCGACCTGCTGCTCTCGGCCGACGCCGAGAGCGAAGCGCTGCTGCCGCTCGAGCTGCCCGACGTCGACGCCATGAAGGTGCCGCACCACGGTAGCTCGGATCCGGGTCTCCCCGAAGCGCTCGCCCGCCTCGATCCCGAGCTCGCCGCGATCGAGGTGGGCCCCAACACCTATGGACATCCGGCCCCATCCACGCTGGCCGCCCTGCGCCGGGCCGGCGTGCCCACGTACCGGACCGACCGGGACGGCACGGTGACGGTGAGCGTCGCGGACGGCGCCATGCGCGTGGAGGCCGAGCGATGAGGGACAGCGGGACCGGCCCCACCGGCAAGGACCGCCGCCCCGGCAAGGACCGGCGCCCCGCCTAGACTGCCGGCGAGTGGCCGACCTCAAGCCCGCCTACCTCATCTGCGGCGACGACGACGCCAAGATCGACGCCTGGCGCGCCCGCGTGCGCCACCGCGCCGAGGAGGAGCGCGGTCCCGGCGGGCTCGAGGTCTTCGACGCTCGCGCCAGTGAGCCGTCGGAGGTCGTGGCGGCCCTCACCGCGTTGACCTTCGACCCGGGCACCCGGTATGTGCTCGTCGATGACGTCGGCGCGTGGAAGGCACCGCAGCTCGAGCCGCTCGAGTCGATCCTGACCGACATGCCGCCGGAAACGGTGCTGGTCGCGATCGCGCGCGGCAAGGCGCTCAAACAGCTCTCGAAGGCGATCGAGAAGGCCGGCGGCGAGGTGCGCGAGTACCCCGCGCCGAAGCCGTGGGAGATGCCCAAGTGGATCGTCGAGCGCGGTCGCGAGCTGGGCCTGCAGATCGACCAGGAGGCCGCCAAGGAGCTTGTCGGGCTGGTCGGCACGAGCCAGCAGCGTCTATCGCGCGAGCTGGAGAAGCTCGCCCTGGCCGTGCACCCGAGCGCCAACGTGACGTCCGCCGACGTGGACCAGATGGCCGCCCGCGATACCGCCCCTCAGGCCTACGACCTCGCCGACGCGCTTGTCGCGGGCGACCTGCGCGCCACGCTCGCGCTCGCCGAGCAGCTCGAGTCCCACGGTGAGCGCCCCGGGCGGTTGCTGTTCCCCGTCGTCCGCCGACTGCGCGAGGTGCACCGCGCCGCTTCGCTGCTCGATCGCGGCGTGCCGGAATCCAAGGTCGGCGAGGCGCTCAAGGCGCCCCCATGGCTCGTCAAGAAGACCGTCGCGCGGGCCAAGAAAGCGGATCGTGCCGCTCTGGAGCGGGCGATCTGCGTGTTCGCCGACCTCGAGATCGACATGCGCGGCGGCGGCGACCTCCAGCTCGACGAGGACACCGCCTTCTCGCTCGCTCTCGCCCGCGCCGCGGGCTAGGCCGATCGGGCTGGGCCGGTGGAGGTCATCCGTCCAGCAGCCTCGGCCGACTTGGCCGCGGTGGCCGCGATCTACAACGAGGGCATCGGAGAGCGCGTCGCGACGTTCGAGACCGAGCCCCGCGGCGCCGCCGACGTCGCCGGATGGCTCGCCGCCGGCCCGCGCCTGCCGCTGCTCGTGGCCGACGCGGACGGTGCGGTCGTCGGCTGGGCGCGCCTGATGGCCTACAGCGAGCGCGAGGTCTACGCGGGCGTGGGGGAGGCGTCCCTCTACGTGGCCGGCGCGGCGCGCGGCCGTGGCATCGGCGGCCGGCTGCTGGACGCACTCCACGAGCACGCCGCCGAGCTCGGCTACTGGAAGCTGGTCGGCGGGCTGTTCCCCGAGAACGCGGCCAGCGCGGCGCTGTTGCGCGGCCGCGGCTGGCGCGAGGTGGGCACGCACCTGCGCCACAGCAGCCTCGACGGCGAATGGCGCGACGTGCTGCTGCTCGAGCGCCTGCTCTAGGCGCCGGCGCCGCTGGGGGGCGGCTGGTCGCCGGCCCCGTACGGATACCACCACTCCTTCGGCGCGATCTTCGTCTCGATGTGTACGTGCTTGGTTTCCTGGAACGCCTCCAGGCCCTCCTGGCCGAGCTCGCGCCCGAAGCCGGACTGCTTGAAGCCGCCGAACGGACCGGCGTCGTTGTCGGTCAACGGATCGTTGATCCAGACCGTGCCCGCGCGGATCTCCCGCAGGCAGCGCACCGCGGTCTCGAGGTCGCGGGTGTAGACGTTCGCGCCGAGCCCGAACGGGGTCGAGTTGGCCAGCTCGATCGCCTCGTCCAGGGAGGCCACCGGCACGATCGGCGCGACCGGGCCGAAGGTCTCCTCTCGCAGCAGGTCGGTCGACGCGGGCGCTCCCGTGACCACCGCCGGCGCGTAGAAGTGCCCGCGCTCGTGCCCGGCGCGGTCGCCGCCCACGACGAGCTCGGCGCCCGCCGCCACCGCGGCCTCGACCTGGGCCTCGACCTTGGCGCGCTGCGGGGCCGACACCATCGGCCCCACGTCGGTCTCGGCGTCGAGCGGGTCGCCCACCCGCAGCCCGCGCGCGTGCTCGACGAACGCGTCGAGGAAGTCGTCGTACACCTCGCGCTGCACGTAGAACCGCTCCGCCGACGTGCACACCTGCCCGGCGTTGAGGTACGCGGCCCACGCGCCGCCCTTGGCGGCCACGGCTACGTCGGCGCCCACGTCGGCGCACACGATGAACGGGTCCTTGCCGCCCATCTCGAGGTTCATTCGCGCGACCCGTTGGGCGCAGGCCGCCGCGACCTTCTTGCCCGTCGCCACCGACCCGGTGAAGGCCACCCCGTCGATGCGCTCGTCCTCCACGAGCGCGGCGCCCACGTCGCCGGCGCCGGCCACCAGGTTCACGACCCCGGGCGGCAGGTCGGCGAAGGCCTCGGCGAGCATCAGGGTCGACACGGGCGTCAGCTCGGAGGGCTTCGCGACCACCGTGTTGCCGGCGGCGAGGGCCGGCGCGAGCTTCCAGGAGAGCAGCAGCAGCGGGTAGTTCCACGGGACGATCGCGCCCCACACGCCGGTCGGCTCCTTGACGACGAGCGCGAGCTGCGTGGCCTCGATCGAGGGGATCACACGGCCGGCGAAGTTGCGGCCCATCTCGGCGTAGTAGTCGAACGCGGCGGCCGTCCAGCCGACCTCGTCCGAGTTCTCGATCAGCGGCTTGCCGCCCTCGAGGGTGAGCGTGCGCGCCACGTCGTCCGTCAGTGCGCGCAGGCGCGTTGCGACCTCGTGCAGCAGCTCGGCCCGCTCGACCGCTGGCGTCGCGGCCCAGCCGCGTGCGGCCTCGCGCGCGCCGGCGATCGCGGCGTCCAGCTGCTCCGGGGAGGCGGAGCCGAGCTCCGCCGCGGTCTCCTCGGTGGTCGGGTTCTCCACCACGAGCGGCGGGCCCTCACCCGCGACCTGCTCGCCGCGGATCAGCAGTCTCGTCTCCATGGGGCCGGCGCTAGGAGAGCTTCGAGCGGATGCGCGCCGCGCGGGACTTCTTGCGAGCCCCGTTGTTGCGATGCAGCGCGCCCGACTTCACGGCCCGATCGATGCGGGAGACCAGGCTGCGGTACTCCTGATCGGCCGTCGCGGCGTCGCCCTCGCCGACCGCGGACTCGAGGCGGCGGAACCACGTCTTCACCTGCGAGGTGCGGCGACGGTTTTCGAGCCGCTCGCGCTCCGCCCGGTGGATCCGCTTTTCTTGTGAAGGGATGTTGGCCATTACGCACCGACGCCGCGACCGGTACCCGGGCGCGGCGGAGCCAGAGTGTAGCGCGTGACGACCGACGCCCCGGACCGGTCGGGTCACACCCGCCGGCTCGCCCGCAACACCGCATTCTTCTCGTTCGCGACCGGTCTGTCGCGCCTGCTCGGGCTCGCCCGCGAGGTCGTCGCGGCCAAGTATTTCGGGGTCACGGCCGCGATGTCGGCGTTCACGATCGCCTTCCAGGTGCCTAACCTGATCCGCGCGCTATTCGCGGACTCGGCCCTGCAGGGCGCCTTCGTCCCGGTCTTCACGGAGCTGCTCGAGAAGGGGGAGCGCAAGGAGGCGTTCCGCGTGGCCTCCACCCTGTTCTTCCTGATCTGCCTGGTGCTGGGGGCGGTGACCGCGCTGTTCATCATCTTCGCGGAGCCGCTGATGAGCCTGTTCGCCCCCGGCTTCGACGACCAGCCCGCGTTGCGCGAGCTCACCGTCCAGCTGGCGCGGCTGATGTTCCCGATCGTCGTGCTGCTCGCGCTCTCGGGGCTGGTGGTCGGCATGCTCAACTCGTTCGAGCACTTCGCCGTGCCGGCGCTCGCGCCGGTGGCCTGGAATCTCGTGATCATCGCCGCGCTCGTCGGCCTGGTGCCGGTGCTGCCGGAGGACGACGAGATCTACGCGTACGCGATCGGGATCCTGGCCGGGACGGTGGTCCAGTTCCTGCTGCCGCTGCCGTGGCTGCGCGGGCGCGGGGGGACGCTGACGCTGCGGCTCGACTGGCGCGACGAGCGCGTGCGGCGCGTGCTCAAGCTGATGCTGCCGGTGACGATCGCGCTCGGGCTGATCAACCTCAGCCTGCTGATCAACTCGCTGTTCGGCACGCTCGTGTCCGACGAGGCGCCGGCGGCGATCGACAAGGCGTTTCGCATCTACCAGCTGCCGCAGGGCCTGTTCTCGATCTCGATCGCCACGATCCTGTTCCCCACGCTTTCGCGCTTCGCCGCCCGCGGGGCGCGCGACGACCTGCGCCGCACGATGGGCAACGGGGTGCGCCAGATCTGCCTGCTGCTGATCCCGAGCGCGGTGGCGATGGCGGTGCTGGCCGAGCCGATCACGCGGCTCGTCTACCAGCGCGGCGCCTTCGACGCCCAGGCCACCGAGCTGACCTCCACCGCGCTGTTCTGGTGGTCGATCTCTCTGCCGTTCCAGGGCGTCAGCCTGCTCTTCTCGCGCACCTTCTTCAGCCTGCAGCAGCCGTGGGCAACCACCGCGCTCGCCGGCCTCAACCTGGTCGTCAACGCCGCCCTGGCCGCCGCGCTCTACGGGCCGTTCGAGATCGCCGGCATCGTGCTCGGCACGGTGGTAGGGACCGTGTCCATGTGCGTGGCGCAGGGGTGGCTGCTGCGGCGCGAGCTCGACGGGGTGGAGGGGAGGCGCACGATCGGGGCGGCGCTGCGGATGCTCGCCGCGGCGGCGCTGCTCGGCCTGGTCTCGTACGGGGTCTGGTACGGGCTCGACGCGGCGCTCGGTCGTGGGCTGCTCGGGCAGATCGTGTCGGTGCTGAGCGCCCTGGCGGCCGGCGTGGTGGTCTACGGCGCCGCGGTCTGGGCGATGCGGCTGCCCGAGGCGATCCAGATCCGTCGGCTGCTGGTTAGCCGGGGCCGCTCTGACGGGTAGGAAGGTTCGATGCCTGAAGAGACGATGGATGTCGAGGAGCAGGTCAAGTGCCTCAACCGCGCCTTGAGCCTGCAGCACCGCTCCGTGCTGCAGTACTCACTGGTCGCGGGCAGCGTGATCGGGCTGGAATACCAGGCGCACGCTGACAAGATGCGCCAGCACGCGGCGTCCGAGCTCGAGGACGCCACCCGGCTGATCGAGAAGATCACCGCCCTCGGCGGCGAGCCGACCACCGAGGTGGCGCCGCTGAAGTTCACCGCCGACCCCGCCAAGGCGCTCGACCGGCTGATCGAAGAGGAGGGGGAGACGCTCGAGGCGCTCCAGGCCGCGATCGAGCCCACCGGGCGCGAGGCGGCCTCCGAGGCGGTCGAGCACCGGCTCGAGCACATGATCATGCGCAAGCAGGAGCAGGTGGACTACCTGCTGAGGGCCCGGCGCCGGCCCTGACGGATCTCCCTCAGCTGGTCGGCCAGCCGCCCCTCGTCCTCGAGGTCGATCGCCGTCACACGCACGACCTGGACGCCGAGGGTGGCAAGGTGACGGTCGCGCCGGCGGTCCTCCTGGAAGGCCCGGCGCGTGCGATGGGTGCGGCCGTCGATCTCAACCGCCAGCCTGGCGTCGGGCCAGTAGGCGTCGATCTCGCACCCTCCGATCCAGAGGTTGGTCTGGGGATTCGGGAGGCGCTGGCGCTCGCAGAGCGCGGCGAAGTGGCGCTCTGCCGCTGACCGGGTGAAGCGCGGATCGGGCCGGTAGGCGGCGAGGACCCGCTCCAGGCGGGGCGTGCCCCTGCGTCCGGGCAGGCGGGCAAGGGTGCGCTCCAGCGCGTCGAGGTCGAAGACGCGGCGCACCTCGGCCTCGTGCACGGCGCTCGCGAGGCGGCGCTCGTCGAGCACCTCGGCGAGGTCGACGAGGGTGCGGGCGGGGGAGGTCACCGGGATCGCGCGCAGGGTCGCCCGATCCTCGGGGTGGATGGCGCGCGAGCGGTGTAGCAGGAGGCCGGGTCGCGGCTTGCGCGGGTACGGGATCGTGACCTCGAACTGGGGCGAGTACGGCAGCAGCCCCCACAGGGTCGCGGCGGACCGGTGGCTCAGCAGCGCCTGCGGCCCGCACGCGAGGACGGCCGCCAGCCGCCGCGAGTCAGGCGTCAGCGCGGTGTGGCCGACGGCGAAGACGTTGTCGTACAGCCGGGCCAGCCGCTTGCGCTCCACGCGCCGCCGGATCGCGTTCCGCGAGAGGCCGAGCTGGGCGAGCTGCGCTCTCGAGACCACCCCGTGCTGCCGGCCGGCCAGGGCCGCCAACGCCGCGTCAGGCGAGTGTGTGTTCCGCTGGGCGTCATATGCGTGCGGCTGGACTACCACCCCCCGATCCTGGCGGGGCTCGTGTTACGCGTGGGCCCGCGAACGTGACAACTATGCGCCGCGTCCCTCGAAGGCGGCCATCGCGTCGGCGGCCGAGGGGTAGACGCGCACGTAGGTGACCTTGCCGTCCGTCACGTGCCAGATCCAGCCGGTGGAACCGGCCACGATGCGGGCGGGGGAGCGGGCGCTGACGCGGCCGGTGACCAGGATCGTCGCGCCGTTCTGGCGGAACTCGACCGGCACGAGGCGCAGCTCGTCCCAGACGACGGCCACGTCGCGGAAGTACTGGCGCATGCCGTCGTGGCCGCGGTAGGGCTCGGTCCGGCCGGCGTAGTCGCCCGTGACCGGCGCGAAGACGATGTCGACATGGGCGTGCTCGAGCACCCCCTCCACGTCGCGCTCGGCGAAGGCCGCGAAGACGCCCTTCACCACGTCGATATCGCCGTCAACCACGAGTCCGAGCGTCAGTCTGACCGATCGGCATACTCGGAGTGCGAAATGGCTGCACCCGCGACCAACATCCGCAACTTCTCGATCATCGCCCACATCGACCACGGGAAGTCGACGCTGGCCGATCGCATCCTCGAGATCACCGGCGCCGTGGACCCGCGCGACCATCGTCCGCAGCTGCTCGACTCCATGGACCTCGAGCGCGAGCGCGGCATCACGATCAAGGCGCAGGCGGTGCGGGTGGAGTACACGGCGAGGGACGGCAAGCTCTACCGCCTCCACCTGATCGACACCCCGGGGCACGTGGACTTCACGTACGAGGTATCCCGCTCCCTCGCCGCCTGCGACGGTGCGCTGCTGCTGGTCGACGCCAGCCAGGGCGTGGAGGCCCAGACCGTCGCCAACACGTACCTCGCCGTCGACGCCGGGCTCGAGCTGATCCCCGCGCTCAACAAGATCGACCTGCCCGGATCCGAGCCCGAGCGCGTGGCGGGCGAGATCCACGAGCTGCTCGGGGAAGACGAGGTACTCCAGATCTCGGCCAAGTCCGGCGCGGGGGTGGAGGAGCTGCTCGAGGCGATCGTGGCGCGCATCCCGCCGCCCGAGGGTGATCCCGACGACCCCGCCCGGGCGCTGATCTTCGACTCCGAGTTCGATCCCTACCGCGGCGTGGTGGCGTACCTGCGCGTGGTCGACGGCAGCCTGCACACTCACGACCGGCTGCTCGCGATGCAGACCGGCATCGAGGCCGAGGCCGACGAGATCGGCTACTTCGGTCCGGACATGACCCCGGTCGACACGCTGCACGCCGGCGAGGTCGGCTACCTGATCACCGGCATCAAGGACGTCTCGCTGCTGCGCGTGGGCGACACGCTCACGGCCAAGGCGCGCCCGGCGAGCGAGCCGCTGCCCGGCTACCGCGAGGTCAAGCCGATGGTGTTCTGCGGCCTGTTCCCCGTCGACACCGACCAGTTCCCCGACCTGCGCGACGCGCTCGAGAAGCTCTCCCTCAACGACGCAGCCCTCGCATGGGAGCCCGAGACCAGCCAGGCGCTCGGCTTCGGCTTCCGCTGCGGCTTCCTCGGGCTGCTGCACCTGGACATCGTGCGCGAGCGCCTGGAGCGCGAGTACGACCTGGAGCTGCTCGCCACCACTCCGACCGTCGAGTACGAGGTGTCGCTCACCGACGGCACGGAGCTGGTGGTGCACTCGCCGAGCGAGATGCCCGACCGTGCCTCGATCCTCGCGATCCGCGAGCCCTACATCCGCGCGACGATCCTGACCCCCAAGGAGCACGTGGGCGCCGTGATGGAGCTGTGCCAGGAGCGCCGCGGCACGCACGTGGACATGACCTTCCTGTCGCGCGAGCGGGTGCAGCTGCACTACGACCTGCCGCTCGCCGAGATCGTGCTCGACTTCTTCGACCAGCTCAAGTCCCGGACCAAGGGCTACGCCTCCCTCGACTACGAGCTGCTCGGTATGCGCGAGTCGGATCTGGTGAAGCTCGACATCATGCTCGCCGGCGACACCGTCGACGCCCTCTCGCTGGTTGTGCATCGCGACAAGGCCTACGGCGCGGGCCGCACGCTCACCGAGCGCCTGCGCAAGCAGATCCCGCGTCAGCAGTTCGAGGTCGCGATCCAGGCCGCGATCGGCTCCAAGATCATCGCCCGCGAGTCGGTCAAGCCGATGCGCAAGGACGTGATCGCGAAATGCTACGGCGGGGACATCAGCCGCAAGCGCAAGCTGCTCGAGAAGCAGAAGGAAGGCAAGAAGCGGATGAAGCAGGTGGGCCGCGTGGAGGTGCCCCAGGAGGCCTTTCTCGCCGTGCTCGAGCTGTCGGGGGACACCTGATCGCGCGGGCGGCCATCGTGTCGGTGGCGGCCGTGGTGCTGCTCGCGCTCGTGCCGGCCGGTGCCTCCGCGGCGCGGTGCCGCCCGGTGATCGACACCGGTCCGACCGGCTTCGACCCGGCCGACTCCGACGGCCTGCGCACGAAGGGCGTGGCCTGCGCCACCGCCCGTAAGCTCGCGGCCAAGGCCGGCCTGATCGCGGTGCGCCAGAGCGTGCAGCTGCGTGGGTTCGCCTGCCGCGACCTCGGCGGGCGCCGCGACGGCACGTTCCCCCAGCGCTGCCGGCGCGGCGCGCAGAGCGTGTTCTGGGTGCTGCGCAACGCCGAGCGATCGTGCCCGGGCACGGTGTTCATCGCCGATCCGGGAATCACGGTGCGCTACTGGGTCCAGGGCCTCTCGTGCCGGCGCGGGCGCTACGTGCTGGTGCACTCCGACCCCTACCCGCCGGGCTGGCGGACCGCCAGGGAGCCGTTCACGGGCGATCCCCACGTCTGGCGCTCGCGCGGTCGCAGCGCCCGGATTCGGTATCGCCCTGTCTGAGCGCCCGGTTGTCCTCGTACACGCGGGTGTCTGCGACGCCCGCATGTGGGACGGCTTCGACCTGCCCGGCGCGACCCGCCACGAGCTGCGCGGCTTCGGGCAGACGCCGCTCCCACCGACCGGCGAGTTCTCCCACGCCGACGACCTGGCGGCGGCCCTGCCGGCGCCGGCGGCGCTGGTCGGCGCCTCGTTCGGCGGCTGGGTCAGCCTCCAGGTGGCGGCCGCCCACCCTGAGCTCGTGACCGAGCTGGTGCTGCTGGGCTCCCCGCTGCCCGACCACGACTGGTCGCGGCAGATCCAGGACTTCGGCAACCAGGAGGGAAGCCTGCTCGAACAGGGCGACCTGCGCGGGGCGGCGATCCTCAACGCCGACTTCTGGCTCGAGAGCCCCGAGCCGCGCGACCGCGTGATCGCCATGCAGGAGCGCGCGTTCGAGCTGGAGGCGGAGTCAGAGGCCGAGGGCATCGAGCCCGAGCAGATCGACCTCACCGCGGTCACGGTCCCGACGTTGGTCGCCGTCGGGGAGCTCGACAAGCCGGACTTCCACGAGATCGCCGCGCGGCTCGCGCGTGAGATCCCGGGCGCGACCTTCGCCGTGATCGCGGGCGCCGGCCACCTGGTGGCGCTGGAGCGCCCTGAGGAGACCGCGCGGCTTGTGAGAGACTTCCTCTGACGCCTCTGCTTTCGCAACGGCACAGCCTCTCGTCGCATCTCGCCGCCGGCTCGGCTCGCTGACCCCAGCGTTTTCTCCGAGCCGAAAGGGCGTACCGAAGTGCAGCGACAAGTGCCCGACGACTGGTTCGTCGGCTTCCATAGCGGACTGAAGGCGAAGTTCTGGCGGGCGGCGGCCGAGCCGTGGGCCGACGCCGAGGCGGCGGCGATCCACCGCCTCCTCGCTCTGCCAGCGGGCGCGCGCGTGCTCGACGCGCCGTGTGGAGACGGCCGCATCGCGGTGCGGCTGGCCGAGCGCGGCCTCGACGTGACCGGCGTCGACATCTCGAGCGAGGCGGTGCGCCACGCGCGCGCCAGGGCCTCGACCGCGCGCTTCCGTGTCGGTGACCTGCGCGCGTTGCCGCGCGAGTCCTTCGACGCGGTCGTCCACTGGGGCAACAGCTTCGGCTACATGCCGTACGAGGGCACGCTCGAGCATCTGCACAGCACACGGCGCGCCCTGCGCCACGGCGGTCGCCTGATCCTCGAGAGCGCAACGGTGGCCGAGTCCCTGCTGCCCAATCAGAAGGCCGAGATCGTGTACGAGGCCGGCAGCGTGACGATGCGCGCGCACAACGAATACGACGTCCGTCGCAGCCGCGTGGTCGGCGACTTCGAGTTCGAGGACGCCGACGGCGGCCGCGAGCGGGCAGGAGTCGTCCACCACGTGCACACGGTGGGCGAGATCGTGCGGATGCTGGAGGGCGCGGGGTTTCGCGTGGACGACCTCCTGGCGGACGAGCACACCCGGTACGCGGTGGGAGCGCCGCACTTGGTGGCAATTGCCACAGCCGCGGAGGATTTAGGTCGTCCTTAAGACACGGTCGTAGCTTGGCGGCCGTGACAACGGAAACCTTGACCCCCCAACCCGCGCCGGATCCGACGCTCGACTCCTTGCAGCAGTTCCTCGACGGCATCGCGGCGACCCCGCTGCTGACCCGCGAGGAGGAGGTCGAGCTGTCGAAGCGCATCGAGCGCGGCGACCTCGCGGCCAAGGACCACATGATGCGCGCGAACCTGCGCCTCGTGGTCTCCATCGCGAAGCGCTACCGCAACCAGGGGCTGCCGTTCCTCGACCTGATTCAGGAGGGGACGATCGGCCTGGTCCGCGCGGTCGAGAAGTTCGACTGGCGCAAGGGCTGGAAGTTCTCGACCTACGCCACCTGGTGGATCCGCCAGGCGATCTCCCGTGCGATCGCCGACAAGGGCCGGACGATCCGGATCCCGATCCACATCGACAACGTGCTGAAGAAGCTCGACGGCGCCCAGCGCAAGCTGGAGGCGCAGGGCGATCGCGACCCCACGATCGAGGAGATCGCGGAGCTCGCCGGGGTAGACCCGGTCGAGGCCGACGTGATCATGCGCGCCGCGCAGCAGCTGGTGTCGCTCGACAAGCCCGTCGGGGACGACGGCGACGCGGCGCAGTTCGGCGACCTGATCCCGGACGAGTCCACTCCGAGCCCCTACGAGGCGGCCGCGGAGTCGCTCATGCGTCAGCGGCTGAGCGAGGTGCTCGAGCACCTCTCCTACCGCGATCGTCGCATCGTGGAGCTGCGCTACGGCATCGACGGCGAGCAGCCGCAGACGCTCGACCAGGTGGCCAAGCTGTTCGGGCTCACGCGCGAGCGCACCCGCCAGATCGAGGAAGCCGCGCTGCGCAAGCTGTCCACGCTCGCGGAGGCGCAGGGCCTCCGCGACGCGGCCTGACCAACTCCTAACCCTCACCGTACCGGCGCCTTGCCGGCGCCCGCCTAGCGTGCCTCTCGAGCGATACGGGAGGCAAGCAAGTGACGCGCAGACAGGGATTGGTGGTCGCGGTCGTCCTCGGCGCCGCGGCGGTCGCGGGCACGTCCGCGGCGGTACAGACGGTGAATCTCGGCGCCGATGCGTCGGCCACCTCCGAGCGTGAGATAGCGCGCGCGGACCGGCGGCTCGACCGCCAGGAGGCGCGCTTGAAGAAGGCGGCCGACCGGCGCCCGCCGAAGCTGCCCGCGGCGCCGGGCACCCCGGGCGCTCGGCGGCGCCCACGCCCGCCGCGCCCGCTCCGGCCCCGGCGGCGCCGGCACCGGCGCCCGCCGTCTCGAGCTCGTCCAGCCACGACGACCACTCCGGCCACGGTGGCGACGACGACTACGAGGACATGCTGGAGGACCGGGCCGACGAGCTCGAGGACCTCGCCGACGATCGGGCCGACGCCGCAGAGGACGCCTGGGAGGACGCCCACGATGACTGACCACGTGGCCCGTCTGTACGCGGGCGCCCTGGCGCTGCTCGCGTTCTTCCTGGTCTGGGCGGTGATCGCCGCGCGCCCGTGGATCGGCGCCGACGAGCCCGACCCGCAAATGCAGGCGCTCCAGCGCCGCGAGCTCGCTCTCAAGGACGAGGCGCAGCGCGTCAATCGCGTCGTGGAGCGGCGCTTCGCGGCCTACAGGCGCCGCCTCGCCCGCAGGGAGCGGGAGATCGCCGCCGCCGCGACCGCAGCCCCGTCGGCGGCTCCGTCCGCGGCCGCCCCGCCGGCGGCCGCGCCGGCCCAGGCACCGCCGGCCGTGTCGGTCACGACCGCGGCACCGCTGACCGCGACGGGGAGCTCGTGATGCAGCGCCTCGCATTCAGCGCGATGGGCACCCGCGTCGAGGCGCTGCTGGACGCGCCGGGCTCCGCCGCCACGCGCGCCGCGCTCGCCGCGGTGCGGCGCGAGTTCGACCGCCTGGAGCGGATCTTCTCCCGCTTCCGCGGGGACTCCGAGCTCTCACTGCTCAACATCGCCGGTTCGATCGAGGCCGGCGACGACCTGCTCGAGGTCGTGAGGCTTGCGCTGGCGGCGAGGGCCGAGACCGGTGGGCGCTTCGACCCCACGCTGCACGACGCCGTGGTCGCCGCCGGCTACGACCGCAGCTTCGACGAGCTGGACGAGTCGGCGCCGCTGCCCACCGCCACCGCCACCGCTGGCGGCGAGGTGGTGCTGGACAGCCGACGCATCGAACTGGGTCCGGGCGTGCGCCTCGACCTGGGCGGCATCGTCAAGGGCTACGCCGCGGACCGCTGCGCGGGGCGACTAGCCGGGCTCGGGCCGTGTCTCGTGAACGCGGGCGGCGACCTGGCGGTCGGCGGCACCCGGGCCGGAGGCTGGCCCGTGGCGGTGCGCCTCCCGCGCGGCCGCCTCACGCTCGCCCTCGTTGCCGGTGGCCTGGCGACGTCCGGTCGCGACCGGCGCCGCTGGCGCGTGCGCGGACACGAGCGCCACCATCTGATCGACCCGGCCACCTGCCGTCCCGCCGACGGCGCGCCGCTGAGCGTCACGGTGATCGGGCCGAGCGCGACCGCGGCCGAGGTGACCGCCAAGGCGCTGTTCCTCGCCGGTCCCGACGCGGAGGCGGAGGCCGAGCGCCTCGACACGCCCGCCGTGATCGTGGGCGGCGACGGCGCCGTGCGCATGGCCGGGGGGCTCGCGTGAAGTCCGATCCGACCTTCTGGCTGCTCGCGCGCGCGACCGGGATCACCGCGTACGTGATGCTGACCGCCTCGGTACTCGCCGGGCTGATGGTCAAGGCGCGGCCGTTCGGCATGACGATCAAGCCGGCGGTTGCCGTGGACCTGCACCGCACCCTCGCGCTGCTGTCGCTGACCGCGCTCGCGCTGCACGGCATCACGCTCGTGCTCGACCACGCCGTCGAGATCGCGATCGTGGATCTGCTCGTGCCGGGCACGGCGCCGTACCGCCCGGTCTGGACCGGAGCGGGCGTGCTGGCGGGCGAGCTGATGCTGATCGTGTACGTCTCGTTCGGCCTGCGCCGGCGGATCGGCCCGCGCAACTGGCGCCGGCTGCACTGGACCACCTACGGCGCGTTCGCGGCGGCTACGGCACACGGCCTGATGGCCGGATCGGACTCCGGCGAACCCTGGGCTCTGGCCCTCTACTTCAGCGCGGTCGGCGCCGTGGTCGCGGCCACCGCCTGGCGCGCCCTCGTTCCAGCCAGACCCCCTACCCGGCGGCGCCAGCCGCGGCCGGCAACCACCGAAGGAGCATCATGAGCAACTACCGCATCGTCATCGACCGGGGCCTGTGCAGCGGCTACGGGACCTGCGCGGAGCTGACCCCGGAGCTGTTCGAGCTCGGCGACGACGGCGTCGCCACCGCCCGGCAGGGCACCACCGACGATCCCGGGGCGCTCGACACGGCCGCGGCCTGCCCGATGGCGGCGATCGCCGTCTACGACGAGGGCACCGGGGAGCGAGAGGTGTGAGCCCGCGTTCGGTGGTGATCGTCGGCGCCGGGCTGGCCGGCTCGCGCTGCGCCGAGGTGCTGCGAGCCGAGGGCTTCGCGGGCCGTGTGGTCCTGGTCGGCGACGAGCCGCGCGCGCCGTACGAGCGCCCGGCGCTGTCGAAGGAGTTCCTCGCCGGTAGGCGCCAAGGCCTGGAGCTGCGCCCGGACGGGTTCTGGGCCGAGCGGGAGATCGAGCTGATGCTCGACCGCCGCGTCGACCGGCTCGACCTGGCCCGGCGCACCTATGCCGGCGGTCCACCCGCGGACGCGCTCGTGATCGCCACCGGCGCCCGCGCGCGAGGCCTTCCAGGCGCCCTGCCCGACGGCGTGATGACGCTGAGGACTGCCGCTGACGCCGAACGCCTCGGGCGCGCGCTGAAGACCGCTCGGCGGCTGGCGATCGTCGGCGCCGGCTTCGTCGGCGCGGAGGTGGCGTCGACGGCGCGCTTGCTGGGCGTCGAGGTGACCCTGGTCGAGATGGCTCCGCTGCCCCTTGCTCACGTGCTGGGCCAGGAGGCCGGCCGCGTGCTGGCAGAGCGTTACCGCGCGCACGGCGTGGACCTGCGCCTGGGGGTGGGACTCCACCGCATGCGCACGTCGCCGGATGGCAGGCTCGACGGCCTCGAGCTGGCCGACGGCTCGATCGTGCCGTGCGACTTGGCGCTGATCGCGATCGGGGCCCAGCCCGCCAGCGAGCTGCTCGGGGGCGACCCCGCCGGGATCGAGACCGACGACTGCGGGCGTACGGCTCACGCGGGAGTGTTCGCGTGTGGCGACGTGGCCCGCTCGTGGCGCCCCTCGCTCGGCGCCCACGTGCGCGTCGAGCACTGGACGTCGGCCGCGGGGCAGGCCGCGGCGGTCGCCCGGGCGATCGTCGGCCGGCCGGAGCCGTACGACGACGTGCCCTACTTCTGGTCGGATCAGTTCGGCCTGCGCCTGCAGCACGTCGGGCACCCGCACGGCTGGGCCACGACCGAGATCGAGGGGGACGACGAGTCGTTCTGCGTGCGCTTCCACGACGGGCGCAGCCGGCTAGTCGGGGCGCTGGTGGCGAACCGCCCGCGCGCGGTGGGCGCACTGCGCCGCGAGCTGCTCGCGACCGGCTAGGCTGCCCCGCCGTGCCAGTCAACGAGGACGCCAAGGGCAAGACCTACCCGCCGTTCGAGTACGAGGTGGGCAAGGAGAAGATCAAGGAGTACGCCTGGGCGGTGGGGGAGGACAACCCCGTCCACTTCGACCGCGAGCAGGCCAAGGCGGCCGGATTCCGAGATGTCGTGGCGCCGCCGATGTTCGCCGTGGTCTACTCGGGGGGCGCCGTCGGCCCGGCCGTGCTCGACCCGGAGGTGGGCATCAACTTCGCGATGATGGTGCACGGGGGCCAGGAGTTCGTGTGGGGCGAGCCCGTCTGCGCCGGCGACACGATCACCACCGAGGCCTCCGTGAAGGACGTCTCCGAGCGCGGCGGCATGGGCTTCTACGTCTTCGAGTCGGTGTCGCGCAACCAGGACGGCCAGGAGGTCGTGCGCGGCACCTGGACCAACATCGTGAGGGGGGTCTGACCATGGACATCGAGCTGAAGGTGACCCCGGACAAGTACCTGCCGCACCGCTACGCGGGCGCTTCGGGCGACTTCAACCCGATCCACATCGACCGCGAGTTCGCCGAGCAGGTGGGCCTGCCGTCGAACATCCTGCACGGCCTCTACTCGATGGCGCAGGTGGCGCGTGCCTGCACACAGGCGGCCGGCGGCGACCCGCGCTCGCTGCGCCGGTTGTCGGTCCAGTTCCGCGGAATGGGCTTGCCCGAGCAGGAGATCGTGGTCACCGGATCGGCCACCGAAGAGCGCGAAGACGGCGCTGTGCTGGCGCTCGAGGCCGCACAGGGCGACACGCGCATCATCCGAAACGCCGAAGCCGAGATCGCCACCGCCTAGATTTAACGGCGTGGAGATCACCTCCCGCCAGGGCTTCATCCTGCGCAAGCTGGTGCAGGCGCACGTCGAGCTCGACCAGCCGGTCGGCTCGAAGTGGATCGCCGAGCAGCTGGACGTCCCGTGGGGACCCTCGACCGTGCGCGCCGAGCTGGCCCGGCTCGAGGAGGTCGGACTGCTCGAGCACCCGCACACGTCGGCCGGCCGCGTGCCCACCGACAGCGGCTACCGCTTCTACGTGGACGAGCTGCTCGCTCAGGGGCACCTGCCGGTGCCGCGCCGGCGGGTGGAGCTGAGCGCGATGCGCCGCGAGGTAGACGAGGCGATGCGCGCCACCACCGAGCAGCTCTCCCAGGTGACGAACCTGCTCGCCCTGGTCACGGCCCCGCCGATCGAGACCGCCACGATCCACCGCGTCGAGGTGTTGCTGCTCCAGCCGCAGGTCGCGATGGTGGTGGTGATCACCTCCACCGGTGGCGTCACCAAGCGCGTGATCTCGTACGACTCGCCGGTGGACAGCGGCCTGGTGGCGTGGGCGGCGAGCTACCTCAACGAGGCGCTGGGCGACGTGGACGTGGGGTCGCGCACGGTGCTCGCCCGGCTCGGCGATCCCGGCCTGTCCCTCTCGGAGCGCGATTTCCTCGCGACGCTCGCGCCCGCGTTCACCGAGCTCGAGCAGACGGCCGAGAACAACCTCTTCATGGAGGGGGCCGCGCGGCTGCTCTCCGAGCACCGCTTCCAGGAGCTCTCTCAGATCGCGGGTCTGATGGAGGTGCTCGAGCACCGCCGCGCTCTGCTCGGCGTGCTGCGCGCATCGCTCACCGAGCCGAGCGTGTATCTGCGCATCGGCGGCGAGAACCCCACGCCGGAGCTGCAGTCGGTCTCGATCGTCGCGGCCAACTACGGGCTCGCCCGGCGCAACCTCGGCGCCGTGTCGGTGATCGGCCCGCGGCGGATGGACTATCCCGGCGCGATCGGGGCGGTGCGCGAGGCCGCGCGCGAGCTGTCGCGCTTCGTGGCCGAGGTATACGACGAGTGAGGCGCGACCCGTACGAGGTGGTCGGCGTGGCTCGCGACGCCAGCGAGGCCGAGGTCAAGAAGGCCTTCCGCAAGCTTGCGCGCGAGCTGCACCCGGACGTGAACAGCCACGACCCGGAGGCCGAGGAGAAGTTCAAGGAGGCCGCTGAGGCCTACGAGATCCTCTCCGACGCCGAGCGGCGCGCCACCTACGACCGCTACGGCTTCGACGGGCTCGACTCGCGCGGCTTCTCGTCGGCGGCGCACGGCTTCGGCTCGTTCGCCGACATCTTCGACGCCTTCTTCGGCGGTGACCCGTTCGGTGCGTTCGGCGGCAGGAGCGCAAGCGGGCGCGTCCAGGGCGGCGACGTCGGCGTGGAGGTGCAGATCACCCTGGCGCAGGCGGCGACCGGCGCGACCGTCCAGGTTTCCTACGACCTCGTCGACGCCTGCGAGCGCTGCGACGGCAGCCGCGCGGAGCCCGGCTCCGACGTGCACACCTGCTCGACGTGCGCCGGAGTGGGCCGGGTGCGGGCCGTCAGTCGCACCGCGTTCGGGCAGCTCGTGCGCGAGCAGGTCTGCGAGGTCTGCGGCGGCGAGGGGCGCGTGCCCTCGCAGCCCTGCACCGCGTGCTCCGGGCGCGGCCGCAAGGCGGTGCGCAAGACGCTCGACGTGGACGTGCCGGCCGGGATCGCGCACGAGCAGCGCATCCGCCTGACCGGACGCGGACACGCTGGCGAACGCGGCGGGCCGCCGGGCGACCTCTACGTGCTCGTCGGGGTGGCCGAGGACGAGCGCTTCGTGCGCGATGGCAGCGATCTGGTGAGCGTCGTGGACGTACCGGCGCCGGCCGCGGCGCTCGGCACGACGGTCAGCGTGCCCACGCTCGACGGCGACGAGCAGATCGAGGTCAAGGCGGGCACCCAGCCCGGCACGGTCGTGACCCTGCGCGGGCGCGGGAATGCCGGCGATCGGGCGTCGCGGGCGCGGCGACCAGCAGGTGGTGCTCAACGTGGTGATCCCGCGCAACCTGTCGGATCGCCAGCGCGAGCTGCTGACCGAGCTGCGCGAGTCGCTCGGCGAGGACAACCTGCGCGAGCCCGCCGACGAGTCGATCGTCGGCAAGCTGCGCCGCGCGTTCCGCTGATCCGGCTCGCGTTCACGGCGCCGGCCGAGGCGGCGGAGCAGGTGCTCGCCGCGCTGCTGGAGCTGGCTCCGGCCGGGGTCGAGCAAGTGGACTACGAGGGCTTCGTGGAGTACGCCCTCTACGGCGCGCCGGGCGAGCTGCCCGCGTTCCCCGAGGGCGAGGCGGAGGTCGGCGGCGTGCGCGTGAGGGTGCGTGGCGAGCCGGTGGCCGACGACTGGGCTGAGCGCTGGCGGCAGTTTCACGAGCCCGTCCTGGTGGGGCCGGCCGTGCCCGGCGGGCCGGCGCTCTGGGTCCGTCCGCCTTGGGCCGAGGCCCGGGCCGATGCGATCGACCTCGTGGTCGACCCCGGCCAGGCGTTCGGGACCGGCGCCCACCCGACGACGCGGCTGTCGCTCGAGCTGATGCTCGGCCTGGCGCCGGGCGGGTCGTTCGCCGACCTCGGCTGCGGCTCGGGGGTGCTCGCGATCGCGGCTGCCCGCCTGGGCTTCGCGCCGGTGACCGCGGTCGACCACGAGCTGGACGGCGCTGGAGGCCACGCGGGACAACGCCGCCGCCAATGGCGTGGCGCTCGACCGCGTCGAACGCGCCAACCTGCGCGAGGAGCCGCCCCCGCGGGCCGACACCGTGGCCGCCAACCTGATGCGCCCGCTGCTGCTCACGGTTGCACGACGGATGGAGCCGCATCCGGGCGCACTGATTCTGTCCGGGCTACTGGACGAGGAGGCGGACGAGGTGGCGGCTGCGTTCGCGCCGCTGTCGGAGCGGCGCCGGCTGTCCTCGCTCGGCTGGAGCGCCCTGCTGCTGACCCGGGTGTAGGGTCGCCGCATGCGGCTGGTGGACCTCAGCGCACCGATTACCCAGAGCCCGCCGGAGACCCCCGAGGTGCTGCGCACCGACATCGAGTTCCTCGACCACAACCAGGGGGCGACGCAGATCGAGGCGCTGCTCGGCGTACCGCGCCACCTGCTGCGCGACCACGAGGGCTGGGCCACCGACACGTTCACGCAGCTCGGCACCCACAGCGTCACCCACGTGGACGCGCCGTGGCACTACAACTCCACGATCGACGGCAAGCCGGCCGAGACGATCGACCAGCTGCCGCTCGAGTGGTTCTTCTCGAACGGCGTGGTGCTGGACATGACGGCCAAGGCGGACGGCGACGCCGTGGACGTCCCCGACGTCGAGGCCGAGCTGGGGCGGATCGGGCACGAGCTCGAGGAGCTGGACATCGTGCTGGTCTACACGGGCCGCGACGCCAGCTACGGGGAGGCCGGCTACATGGCGCTCGGCCCCGGCGTGACGCTCGCGGCCACGCGCTGGCTGTGGGAGCGCGGCGTGCGCGTCATGGGCATCGACGCCTGGGGCTGGGACGTGCCGCTCCACATTCAGGCCCAGCAGGCGCTCGAGCGCGACGAGCCCGGCATCTTCTGGTCAGCCCACCAGGCCGACCTGCGCTACTCGCAGATCGAGCGCCTGGTGAACCTGGGCGAGCTGCCAGCCACCGGCTTCAAGGTCGCCTGCTTCCCGCTGCGGCTGGTCGGCGGCAGCGCCGCGCCGGCCCGAGTCGTCGCGGTCGTGGCGGACTAGGCCGGCTGGGCCATCCCCGCGAGCGGCCAGAGGTCGGTCCATTCGTGGTCGGGTCGCGCGGTGCCCGGCGGGGGCTCCTGCCCGCGGTTGACCCACACGGTCCGCAGGCCCATCTGCTGGGCCGGGTCGATGTCGTACTTGAAGCCGAACGCCACGTGCAGGATCTGTTCGGGCGGGAGCCGGATCTCGCGCAGCGCGTGCTCGAACGGGACCGTGGAGGGCTTGTACGCGCGGCAGTCCTCGGCCACCGTCACGCCCTCGAAGTCCACCTCCAGGTGGCGCAGGCTGTGCTCGATGATCGCGCGGTCGGTGTTCGACACGATCCACAGTCCCAGTCCCGCGTCGCGAGCAGCCCGCAGCGCCGGGACCGTGTCGGGGAACGGCTGCCAGCTCTCCATCGAGCGCGCCAGGAGCTCGCCGTCCTTCTCGTTCCAGCGATAGCCGCGCTCGCCCACCCACGCCGACAGGCTGTCGGCGAGCACGTCGCGGTAGGAGCGCCAGTCCCCGTGCAGGCGCTCGAACTGCAGCTCCTCCCAGCGCTGGCGCAGCTCGCGCGCCGGCGGCGGCTCGCGCTCGTGGCGCCGCGCTAGCTCGTAGAGGAACGACCCGACGCCGCCCTCCCAGTCGATCAGGGTGCCGTAGCAGTCGAATGTGGCCATGCGGATGGTCTGGCTTGTGATCCCTCAGCCCTCCTACACTTGGGGTGTGTCGGTGCTCGCCCAGATCCAGGATGACGTGAAGGACGCCATGAAGGCGGGCGACCGCCCGCGCGTGCATGCGCTGAGGCTGGTGGTGTCCGAGCTCCAGAAGGCCGCCAAGGAGAATGGCGCCGATGAGCTCGAGGTGCTCCAGCGCGAGCGCAAGCGCCGCTTCGAGGCCGCCGAGGCCTACCGCGACGGCGGCCGCACGGACCTGGCCGAGGGCGAGGAGCGCGAGGCGGAGCTGATCGCCTCCTACATGCCCGAGCAGATCTCCGACGCGGACCTGGTCGCGATTGTGGGCGACGCGGTGGCCGAGGCGGGGGCGACCTCGCCGAAGGAGATGGGCAAGGTGATGGCGCTCGTGATGCCCCAGGTCAAGGGTCGCGCCGACGGCAAGCGCGTCAGCAACGCCGTGAAGGAGCTTCTGACCTAGGCGTGCGCACGCAGATCGAGCTTCCGAACGAGGTGGCCGCCGAGCTGGCCGGGCCCGGAGACCTGGTCATGAAGACGCTCGAGGAGCACCTCGACTGCGAGGTGTACCTGCGCGGCAACGTCCTCACCCTGGACGGGAGCGAGGACGACGTGGGCATGGCGCGCACGGTCGTGCGCGAGCTGGCCGACCTGGTCCGCCAGGGCCACGAGATCGCCCCCGGGACGATCGAGGCGATCGCCGGCGCGCTCGACCGTCACGAGAGCCCGAGCCGGATCCTCGAGGATGTCGTCTGGCGGCACCGCGGCCTGAAGGTCGCCCCCAAGACCGTCAACCAGAAGCGCTACGTGGACGCGATCCGCAGCCAGACGATCACCGTCGGCATCGGTCCCGCGGGCACGGGCAAGTCGTTCCTGGCGGTGGCGATGGCGGTAGCGGCGCTGTCGCGGCGCGAGGTCAACCGGATCGTGCTGACCCGCCCCGCCGTGGAGGCCGGCGAGCGGCTCGGCTTCCTGCCGGGCGACATCGCCGCGAAGGTCGACCCGTACCTGCGCCCGCTCTTCGACGCGCTCTACGACATGCTCGAGCCGGAGCGCGTGAACCAGCATCTGGAGCGAGGGGTGATCGAGGTGGCGCCGCTGGCATTCATGAGGGGCCGCGCGCAACCGCTTGGCCGACAGGTGCTCACTCCAAGTGGCTTCCGCCCGATTGGTTCGCTCGACGTCGGCGACCTCGTGATCGGCGCGGACGGCAACGCGACGCCGGTGCTCGGGGTCTACCCGCAAGGGCGGAAGGAGGTCTTCCGCCTTCGGACGCAGGACGGCGCGTCGACCCTCTGCTGCGCGGAGCACCTGTGGTTCGTTACTACCCCCGACGACCGCAAGCACGGCAAGGCAGGCCGGGTGCTCGAGACGGGCGAGATGGTCGGACGGCTGCGTCGCAACCACCAGCACCGCTACGAGCTGCCACTCGTCAGCGCCCCGGTCGAGTTGGTGGCGGCACCCGTGCCGATCGACCCGTACGCGCTTGGCCTGCTGCTCGGTGACGGTTGTATCACGACCTCGACCACTCCGAGCTTCGCGACTGCCGACCCCGAGCTTGCCGAAGCCCTCGAGGCGGCGCTGCCGGGGATCGAGCTCCGCCGCAAGGGCGAGGTCGACTACGTCTTGCGCAACACGGATGGCGGTCGCGGCGGCGTGATCGTGGCGAATCCGGTCACCGAGGTCCTGCGCGAACTCGGCCTGGCAGGCACGCGCTCCGCCACGAAATACGTGCCGATCGACTACCTCTACAACAGCGCTGCGACGCGGCTGGCGCTGCTTCAGGGGCTTTTGGACAGCGACGGGGGTCCGGTCAGGCAACGCGGACGCACCTGCCGCGTCCAGTACTCGACCTGCTCTGAGCAGCTGGCCGACGACGTCGTCTTTCTGGTTCGCTCGCTCGGAGGGGTCGCGTATGTACGGCGGCGGGTAGCAGCGGGCCGCCCGCCTGGCCTCGCGCGGGGCCGGGCGGTCCATCACCGCTCGGACACCCACGTGCTGGACATCCGGCTGCCAGCCGGCGTCGAGCCCTTCCGGCTGGCGCGCAAGCGGGACGCCTACAGCGCCGACGGCGGTGGGCGGCCGATGCGCTTCATCGAGGAGATCGAGCCGGCGGGCGAGACCGAGACGGTATGCATTCAGGTCGCGGCGGGTGACTCCCTCTACGTCACCGACGACTTCCTGGTGACGCACAACACCCTGAATGACAGCTTCATCATCCTCGACGAGGCCCAGAACACCAGCCCCGAGCAGATCAAGATGTTCCTCACGCGGCTCGGCTTCAACTCGAAGATGGTCGTGACCGGCGACGTGACCCAGATCGACCTGCCGCGCGAGCAGGCCTCGGGCCTGCTCGTGATCGGCGACATCCTCAAGGAGGTCGAGGGGATCGAGTTCGTCCGCTTCGGCGGCGAGGACGTCGTGCGCCACAAGCTCGTCCAGCGGATCGTGGCGGCGTACAACGAGTACGCGGAGAGCCAGGCGCCCGCCCTGCGCGCGCCGCGCCGCCAACAGCAGGCTTGAGCCCACCTGATCGACTTGGAGCTCATCGAGGCGCCTGAGGAGCTGGGGCCGCCGGCCCTCGCCGCGCTGGCCGCGGCGGGCGTGGAGGACGGTCACGTGGCCATCGAGCTGGTGGACGCGGGGCGCATCCGTGCTCTCAATCGCGAGCACCGGGCGCGCGACGAGCCCACCGACGTGCTCTCCTTCCCGGTTGATGAAGCCGGCCCAGCCGTCGAGCCGCGTGAGCTCGGGGACGTCGTGATCTGCCCGGAGCACACGGAAGACCTGATCGAGGCGGTCGTGCACGGGGTGCTGCACCTGTGCGGCTACGACCACGAGGCCGACGACGGCGAGATGCTCGCTCTCCAGGCGCGCGTGTTGGAGACGCTGTGACGCGCTCGGGCTTCGTAGCCCTCGCCGGCCGTCCCAACGCCGGCAAGTCGACGCTCGTGAACCGGATCGTCGGCGGCAAGGTGGCGATCGTCTCGGACAAGCCCCAGACCACGCGCCGCGAGATCCGCGGTATCGCGACCGGTCCGGACTGGCAGCTGGTGCTGGTTGACCTCCCGGGTGTTCAGCGACCGCGCGACCCGCTCACAGAGCGCATGCAGCGGCGTGTGGAGAGCGTGCTGGCCGACTCCGACGCGGTCGTGTTCATGCTCAACGGCGAGCAGCGGATCGGTCCCGGCGACAGGTTCATCGCGGCCGCGATCCAGCGAGTCGGGGTGCCGGCGGTCACCGCGCTCAACAAGGTCGACCTGCTCGCCCAGCCGCGCACCGTGACGGCGCTCGAGGCCGCCGCCAACCTGGGCGTGGAGGGTGAGATCTTCCCGATCAGCGCCCGCAGCGGCGCCGGCGTCGACCCGCTCGTGGACCACCTCGTATCGCTATTGCCGGAGGGCCCGTTCCTGTATCCCCGGGAGGAGCAGAGCGACCAGGCAGAGCACGTTCGCATCGCCGAGCTGGTGCGCGAGCAGGTGCTGCTGCGCACGCGCGAGGAGCTGCCGCACGCGGTGGAGGTGGAGATCGACGAGCTGGAGGAGCGTGAGGACGGACTGCTCGTGATCCGCGCCCGACTGTGGGCGGAGACCGAGTCCCAGAAGGGCATCCTGGTCGGCGCCGGCGGGCGAATGGTGAAGGCGGTCGGGACCGCGGCGCGCAAGGAGATCGAGAGCCTGCTCGGCCGTCGCGTCCACCTGGATCTGCACGTTCGGGTGCGCAAGGGCTGGCGGCGCGACGAGGCGCTGCTCGACAGGCTCGGGATCGAATGAGCCTCGAGCGGATCGTCGGCTACCTGCGCAACATCGAGGAGGCGATCGTCGACGAGGTGCGTCCGCTGCGGCACGCCACCGCGCTGCTCACACCGAGCCTGCCGCTGGTCTGGCAGCTCAACGCGGTGCGGGTGGAGGACCCGAAGGCCGGCACGCGACAGATCGTCGCGGCAGCCGAGGAGGCGCTCGGCCACGCCTCGCACCGCAAGCTGGTGGTACACGACCAGGAGCTCGGCGCTCGCCTCGCGCCGTCGCTCTCGCGCCTCGGGTGGAACGTCTATCGCCTGCTCGTGATGGTCCGCGATGGCACTCCGGAGCGCACCGCGCCGCCCGGAGCCGGGGGAGAGGTCGACCGCGCCACCGGCGCTCGGGCGCTGGCGGCGTTCCGCCGCGAGCAGCCGTTCGGCTGGCAGGAGGAAGCCGTGGCGCAGCTGACCTCGATGGACGAGCGCTACAGCGGTGCCACCCGAGCACGCGACTTCGCCTCGCCGCCGAGCGCCCCCGCCGCGGCCTGCCGCCTGTACACCGGCGACGGCCTCGCGCAGATCGACGAGGTGGGCACGCTCGAGCACCAGCGCGGCCGCGGCCACGCGAGCGCGGCGGTGTTGGCGGCGGCGGAGACCGCGGCCGCCGAGGGCTGCGATCCGATCTTCCTGCTCACCGACGCCGCCGACTGGCCCCAGCAGCTGTACGGGCGCCTCGGGTTCAGCCCGATCGGCGAGCTCTACGAGTTCCTCAAGCTGCCCCTGGGTAGCCCGCGACCCTGAGGGTCCCGCACCGGCCCCTCCATAATCACTGCCCATGGAGTTGACGCCCTGCATCGTCCAGGACTCGCGCACCGGCGAGGTGCTGACCCTGGCGTACATGAACGAAGAGGCCCTGCGGCGCACGCGCGAGACCAGGGAGCTGTGGTTCTGGTCGCGCTCGCGCGAGGAGCTGTGGCACAAGGGCGCGACCTCCGGCAACTTCATGCGCCTCCAGGCCCTGCGCTACGACTGCGACGACGACACGCTGCTGGCGCTGGTCGAGCCCGCCGGTCCGGCCTGCCATACAGGCGAGCGCACGTGCTTCCACAAGGGCGAGCTCGACCCGGAGCCCGCAGAGGCGCTGCCGGCGCTGGAGCGCACGATCGCGCAGCGGCGCTCGGCCGATCCTGGCGCCAGCTACACCGCGGAGCTGCTGGCCGACCCCGCGCGCATCGGCGCGAAGGTGCGGGAGGAGGCCGAGGAGGTGGCGCGCGCGGCGGGGGGCGAGTCCGACGAGCGAGTGGCGGAGGAGGCCGCCGACGTGCTCTACCACCTGACCGTGCTGCTGGCCTCGCGCGGCCTCGGGCTGGCCGACGCCTTCGAGGTGCTCAATGAACGTCGTCACTGACCTCGAGCTGACCCCCACCCTCGACGAGGTCCGCGAGCTCGCGCGCGAGCACAACCTCGTGCCGCTGCGGCACACGTTCATCGCCGACTGCGAGACGCCGGTCTCCGCGTACCTCAAGCTGCGCGGCGGCGGGCCGTCGTTCCTGCTCGAGTCGGCGGAGCAGGGCCAGCGCGTGGGGCGCTGGTCCTTCCTCGGGTTCCAGCCGCGCGCGACGATCCGGATGTCGCTGGGCGACCATCCCGACCCATACGCGTACGTCGCCGAGCAGCTCGGCCGCTACAAGATCGCGCCGCTGGAGGGGCTGCCGCCGTTCGCGGGCGGAGCGGTGGGCTTGTTCGGCTACGACCTCGTGCGCAGCGCCGAGCCCAGCGTGGGGGAGCCCAACCCCGACGAGGCCGGCATCCCCGACCTGGCGCTGATGATCACCGACGTGCTGGTGGCGTTCGACCACCTACGCCACGAGGTGACGGTGCTCGCGAACGTCTTCGCCGGCGAGGAGCTGGACAGCTCCTACGGTGAGGCGGCTGCAGCGATCGCCGAGGTCAAGGAGCGTCTGGCCGGGCCAGTCCCGCAGATCGGCGGTGGGCGGCGCGAGCCGCCGGAGTTCACCTCCAACATCGGCTCGGACGGGTTTGCCGAAGCCGTGGAGCGCTGCCGCGAGTACATCCGCGCGGGCGACGCCTACCAGGTCGTGCCGAGCCAGCGCTGGAAGGCGGACTCCCCGGTCGACGCGTTCTCGATCTACCGCGGTCTGCGGGCGATCAACCCGAGCCCGTACATGTACTTCCTGGACTTCGAGGACTTCGAGATCGCCGGTGCCTCGCCCGAGGCGCTCGTCACGGTCAGCGGCCGGCGCGTGGAGCTGAAGCCGATCGCGGGCACGCGGCCGCGCACGGGGTCGGACGCCGAGCAGGCCGACGACCTGCTCGCCGACGAGAAGGAGCGCGCCGAGCACGTGATGCTGGTCGACCTCGGCCGCAACGACCTGGGCCGCATCTGCGAGTACGGCAGCGTGCAGGTCGACGAGCTGATGGGCATCGAGATCTACTCGCACGTGATCCACATCGTTTCGTCGGTGTCGGGCACGATGCGGGAGGGCGTCACGCCGATGGACGCGATGCGGGCGACGCTGCCCGCCGGCACGCTCTCGGGCGCGCCGAAGATCCGCGCGATGCAGATCATCGACGAGGTGGAGCCGGTCAAGCGCGGGCCCTACGGCGGGGCCGTCGGCTACCTGTCCTACACGGGGGACCTCGACACCTGCATCAACATCCGCGCGACGTTCGTGCGCGACGGCACGGCCTACCTGCAGGCCGGCTGCGGGGTCGTGGCCGACTCGGACGCGGCTGCCGAGACGCGCGAGTCGGAGGCCAAGGCGGGCGCCGTCATGGAGGCGATTCGGCTGGCGTGCGGTCAGGCGGACTGGGCGTGAACGTGCTGGTCATCGACAACTACGACTCGTTCACCTACAACCTCGTGCAGTACCTGGGCGAGCTTGGGGCCGAGGTCGAGGTGCTGCGCAACGACGTGGACGCGCTGCTGGACCGCGAGCCGGACCGGCTGATCGTGTCGCCCGGCCCGCGCACCCCGGAAGACGCCGGTCTGTCGATGCGCGCCGTGCGCAGCTTCGGCGAGCGCGGCACGCCGGTGCTCGGCGTCTGCCTCGGCCACCAGTCGCTCGCTCAGGAGTTCGGCGGTCGCGTCGTACGCGGCCAGCCTGTCCATGGCAAGGTCGCGGAGGCCGAGCATGACGGCAGGACGATCTACGCGGGGCTCAAATCCCCGCTCGTGGTCGGGCGCTACCACTCGCTGGTGGTGGACCCGGGCGGGCTGCCGGACACGTTGGAGGTCTCGGCCCGCGCCGGCGACGTGATCATGGGGCTGCGGCATACCGAGCTGCCGGTGGAGGGCGTCCAGTTCCATCCGGAGTCGGTGCTCACGCCGGACGGCATGCAGATGCTGCGGAATTTCCTGGGCGCCGGCGGAGCCGACGCGTGAGCAACCCGATTCTCACGGATGCGATCGACCGGCTCTCCGGCGGTGAGGACCTCGCGACCGACGAGGCCGCCGGCGTGCTGCGCGAGGTGATGGAGGGCAACGCAACCGAGGCCGAGACGGCCGGGTTCCTGATCGCCCTGCGCACCAAGGGCGAGACCGTCGAGGAGATCGCCGGGCTGGCCGCGACGATGCGCGAGATGGCCCTCCCTGTGCGCGTGGACGGGGTGTTGGTCGACACCGCCGGGACCGGCGGCGGGCGGCCTACCTTCAACGTCTCCACGACCGCCGCGTTCGTGGCCGCCGGCGCCGGCTGCCGGCTGGCCAAGCACGGCAACCGCTCGGCGACCAGCCAGTGCGGCTCGGCCGACGTGCTGGAGGCGCTCGGCGCGCGCATCGACCTCGAGCCCGAGGACGTGGCCGGCTGCATCGAGGCGGTCGGCTTCGGGTTCATGTTCGCCCCGAAGCACCACGCCGCCATGCGCCACGTGGTGCCGGTGCGCAAGGCGCTCGGCGTGCGCACGATCTTCAACTTCCTCGGCCCGCTCACCAATCCGGCCGGCGCCAAGCGCCAGGTGATCGGGGTGTCCGACCCGGCCAAGCTTGAGACGCTGGCGGCGGCGCTGGGAGAGCTCGGCACGGAATGCGCCCTGGTAGTGTCGAGCGCGGATGGCCTCGACGAGTTCTCGGTCTCCGGAAGCACCCGAGTGGTCGAGCTGAAAGACGGCCGGCTCACGGTCTACGACGTCTCCCCGGAGCAGGTTGGCCTCGACCCGGCGCGCGACGCCGCCGTAGCCGCGGGCAGTCCCGACCAGAACGCCCGCGTCTTGCGTTCGGTGCTGGACGGCAAGCCCGGCACCGAGCGGTCGCTCGCGGTGCTGAACGCCGCCGCGGCGATCTACGTGGGCGGCCGCGCGGAGTCGCTCGCCGCCGGCGTGGAGTCCGCGCAAGCCTCGATCGACTCAGGTGCCGCCGCCGGCGTGCTCGACGCGTATGTGGAGCGCACCCGGTGAGCGTGCGCCTCGACGATCTGGTCGGCGCCACCCGCGAGGCGCTGCACCGCCGCAAGCGCGAGCGCCCGCTCGCCGAGCTCGAGCACGAGATCGGCTCGCTGCCCGAAGGGCGGCCGTTCGCGGAGGCGCTGTCGCGGCCGGGCACCTCCTTGATCGCGGAGCACAAGCGACGCTCGCCCTCGGCCGGCGCGATCCGCGAGGGTGCCAGCTGCGCGGAGGTGGTGAGGGCGTACGACCGCGGCGGCGCCGCCGCGCTCTCGGTGCTCACCGAGGAGGCCCACTTCGGCGGGTCGCTGGCCGACCTGCGCGAGGCACGCGCCGCGACCGAGCTGCCGCTGCTGCGCAAGGACTTCACGATCGACCCGTACCAGCTCTACGAGGCCAAGGCCGCCGGGGCGGACGCCGTGCTGCTGGTGGTGGGTGCGATGACGTCCGAGGAGCTGGCCCGGCTGCACCGCGAGGCTCACGACCTGGACCTCGACGCCATCGTGGAGATCCACGACGAGGAGGAGCTGGACCGGGCGCTCGAGGTCGACGCCGACGTGCTCGGCATCAACAACCGCGACCTCGAGGACTTCAGCGTCGACATACAGCGCACGTTCGACCTGTTGGCCGACGTCCCGGCCGGCAAGGTCGTGGTCTCCGAGTCGGGGATCCAGCGCCGCGACCAGATCGAGGAGCTCGAGCAGGTCGGGGTCGACGCGGTGCTGATTGGGGAGGCGCTGATGCGGGCGCCGGACCCCGAGGCGGCGGTGCGAGAATTGAGCCTGCCCGAGCAGCCGACGCAGACCTGAGGATCCGAAAACGAACCGACCCGGCCGGTTGCGGCGTATCCCTACCATGGTGATCCATGTCGACCGTGCCTGAGCTCGACCCGCCGAAGGTTGCCGAGCTCGGCGCGCGGCTCCGGGACAACATCGCCCGTGCCGTCAAGGCGCCCGACCACGTCCTGCGCGATGTGCTCGTGGCGCTGATGGCCGAGGGGCACGTGCTGATCGAGGACTACCCAGGGGTCGGCAAGACCGCCCTGGCACGCGCGCTGGCGCGATCGATCGACGCGGAGTACGCACGCGTGCAGTGCACGGCCGACCTCTTGCCCGCCGACGTGGTCGGCACGAACGTCTACAACCAGCGCGAGAACCGCTTCGACTTCCGGCCAGGGCCGGTGTTCGCCAACGTCGTGCTGGTTGACGAGGTCAACCGCGCCTCGCCGAAGACGCAGTCCGGCCTGCTCGAGTGCATGCAGGAGCGCCACGTGACCGTGGACAAGCAGACCCACGAGCTGGCGCGGCCGTTCCTGGTGGTGGCGACGCAGAACCCGGTCGAGTACGAGGGGACGTACCCGCTCCCCGAGGCACAGCTGGATCGCTTCATGGTGCGCGTGTCGCTCGGCTACCCGACCTCCGACCAGGAGAGCGAGATGCTGGCCGACCACGCCGAGCGCGACCGCGTGCTCGACCTGGGCCCGGTGACGGAGGTGGCCGAGATCCTGGCGGCCCAGAGCGCCGCCGCCGCCGTCCACGGCAGCGAGGCGTTGCGCCGCTACGTGGTCGCGATCCTCAAGGCCACCCGCGCCGATTCGCGCGTGGATCTGGGCGCCTCCCCCCGCGCCGGGCTGATGCTGTTCCGCGCCGCCAAGGCGATGGCGGCGCTCGACGGGCGCGACCACGCGCTGCCCGACGACGTCCAGGCGCTCGCCGACTCGGTGCTCGCGCACCGCCTGCTGCTCGGCCCCGGCACCGGCGGCGACGAGCGGGCCGCAGTGGTGCGCGACGCGCTGGAGCGAGTCCCGGCGCTCTAGTCGCATGCTGCGGCCGCTTGCCGTCGCCCTGTTCGGCCTGGCCCTCTGCCTCGTGGGGGCGACCTTCGACGCGGCCTCGCTGTACGTCCCGGGTGTCGCGATGATCGCGATCGCGGTCGGCTCCACCGTGTGGGTCTCGCTCGCCGCGACCGGGGCCTCGATCGAGCGTCGCACGGGTCCCCACACGGTGACCGAGGAGGAGCCCTATCCGCTGCGCATCGAGGTGCGCTCGGGGGCGCTCCCGCCGCCCGGCGGCGAGCTGGTCGAGCCGCTGCTCGGCTGGCCCGTGCCGATCGCGGGGCGCTGGTCGCGCCGAGTGCGCATCAACGTGCGCTTCTCGCGCCGCGGCCGGCGCATCCTCGAGCCCGGTCGGCTGGTGATTCGCGACCCGCTGCGCCTCTACAGCCGCGAGCTCGTGGGCCTCGAAAGCGACGAGGTGCTGGTGCTCCCGCGCGTGGAGCCGGTCACAGCGCCAGGCGGCGGCGGGGCCGGCGCCGGAGAGCACGGGGGCGCCGGGCTCGACGCGGGGGTGCTGGGGCGCCGGCTGGACGCCTCGCTGGCCGAGCTCGAGATCGACGGCCTGCGCCCGTACCGCGAGGGCACCTCGGCGTCGCGGATCCACTGGCCGACGGTGGCGCGCCGCGGCGAGATGCTCGAGCGGCGGTTGGTCGCGGAGCTGGACTCCGCTCCTCTGATCGTGCTCGACCCGTCCGCGCCGGACAGCGAAGAGGCGCTCGACAAGGCCGTCCGCGCCGCCGGGTCGCTGTGCGTCCATCTCGCCCACCTCGGCGGCTGCGCGATCCTCCTGCCGGGCGACCGGCGCCCGATCGAGATCGGCCATGACCTGGCCGGCTGGGCTGCCGTCCACGCCCGCCTGGCGCTGGTAGAGAGCGGCTCGGCGCCCCCGTCGTCCGCGCTGGGCCCGCGCGGCGGCGCGGTCATCTGGGTCACCGGGGCCGGCCTCGCGAGCGCGCCGCGCGCGCTCGAGCGCCTGCCCGCCGGGGCACGCATAGTCGTCTCGCCCGGGCCCCTGCCCGGCATCCGCCCGCTGTTCGAGGTCGCCGAGTGCACCGGCTGCCTGGTCGAGCGCGCACGGCGCACGGTGGCGGCATGAGCGGCCTGGCCGCCCGCCCGGCGACTGCCGGGGCGCCCGCGGGGACGCTGCCGCCGCGAGCCGCGGCGCCACCGGCCGCCAACACCCTGCGCACGACCGCCGTCCGGCTGGCGGCCTTCGCCGCGCTGGCTCTGTTCGCCGCGGCCCACTGGGTGACCCTGGTCGCGTCGCCGCCGGTCGGGCGCACGGTGCTGGTCGTGCTGGTGGCCACCGCCACGGGTGCCGTGCTGGCGCTCCTCGGCGCGCCGGTCGTACGCGCGCGGGTGACGGCGGTGCTCGGCGGCCGCGGGCGGCTCGCCGCCGGCGTGATCGCGGCCGCGGCCGTGCTGATCGGCCTCGCCGGCGTCGCGCTCGGTCTGGGCGCGATGGGCCTGAGCCTGCGCCTGCTCGCGCCGGGCCACTGGGCCGAGCTGTTCGACGGGCTGGATCGCGGGCTCGCCGGGGTCCAGATCGCCGAGTGGCCCTACGACGGCGCCGATACCTGGGTGCGCCTGACCACGCTGCTCGGGGCGCCCTGCCTGATCGGGCTCGCCGCCCTGCTCGCGTTCTTCCCGGCGCCCCGCGCCGCGCCGGTGTTGCGCGGCGCCGCGCTGGTGGTTCTGCTGGTGGCGTACGGGACAGCGGTGAGCGAGCACGACCCGGGTGAGCCGCTGCTGCGCGGCCTCGCGCTGCTGGTGCTGGTTGGCGCCTGGCTGTGGCTGCCCCGGCTCGGCCCGCGCGAGGCGCTCGCGGGGGCGGCGTTGGTGCTGTCGCTCGGCGCGCTGTCGCTGCCGGTCGCGGCGGCGCTCGACAGCGAGGAGCCGTGGTGGGAGTACGGCGCCTGGGGTTTGTTCGAGGACGGCCGGTCGATCAGGTTCGATTGGACGCACCGCTACGGCCCGCTCGACTGGCCGCGCGACGGCACGACGCTGCTCAACGTGGCGTCGGACCGAGCGCAGTACTGGAAGGCGGAGACGCTCGACACCTTCGACGGCTTGCGCTGGGTGCGTGGTCGCTCGAGCGACGCGACGCAGGCGCTGCAGGGGGTGCCGAGCCCGGACACGGTGGACGAGAGCTGGGACTACTTCGAGTGGAACCGGCGCTGGGACGAGGAGCTCCGGTTCACCGTGCGCTCGCTCTCGACCAACCTGCTCGTGTCGGCCGGCACTCCATACCTGATCGAGGGGGCCGGCCTGGTGTCGACCTCCGGCGACGGCACCACGCGCATCGCCGACGGGCAGCTGGAGGAGGGCGACAGCTACACGGTCAGGACCTATGCCCCGAACCCCACCCGGCGCCAGATGCGCGGTGCCCCGGAAGGGCTCTCGGACGCGCTCAGCGAGTACACCTCGATCCAGCTGCCCGGCCCGACCGCGAGCGCGATGGACCCCGTCGGGACGGTCGCGCTTGGCGGCGACCAGGTATTCGTGCCGCTCTGGGGCGACACGACCTTCGGCGACCCGGACGCGCCGCGGCGCGAGCTCGAGTCCTCCGCGTACGCCGACATGTACGCGATCACCACGCAGGTCACGGCGGGCGCGCCGACGATGTACGACGCGGTCGACCGCGTCGAGCGCTACCTGAACCGGAACTTCACCTACAGCGAGAAGCCGCGCGGCGCGCGCTACCCGCTGAACGCGTTCCTGTTCCGCGACAAGTTCGGCTACTGCCAGCAGTTCTCAGGCGCGATGGCGTTGATGCTGCGCATGGCCGGCATCCCGAGCCGTGTCGCGGCGGGATTCGCCCCCGGGTCGTTCAACCGCGACTCCGGCGAGTACCGCGTGCGCGATCTCGACGCCCACTCCTGGGTCGAGGTCTTCTTCAACGGCATCGGCTGGGTCACGTTCGACCCCACCCCGGCGGCCGCACCGGCCGAGCTTCAGGCGGCCGACCTCAGGACGAGCGGCGGCACCGGGGGGGCGATCAACGGCTCGCGGTCCGGCGCGGCCGCGCCCGACCGCACGAGCGACAGCGCCAGCTCTCCCGCGTCGGACTCCGGCGGCGGCGCCTCCCCGTGGCTGCTGCTCCCCCTGATCCTGATCGGCGGCGGCGGTCTGCTCGCCTGGTACCTGTTCCAGCGCGGCCGGCGGATGGCGCCCGAGGAGATGGCCGAGGCCCAGCTCGCCGAGCTGCGCCGCGCGCTGGATCGCCTGGACTGGGAAGTTCCGGCCGGTACCACGCTGCTCGGGCTCGAGCGCCGGCTCGACCGGACGGCCGGCCCGGCCGCGGCCCGCTACGCCGCCGGCCTGCGCGCACACCGCTACGACCCGGACGCGCCGCCGGCGCCCAGCTTGCGCGACCGCCGCGAGCTGCGCCGCGACCTGACCGCCCGCGCGGGGCTCCGCGGTCGCCTGGTCGGGGTGCTCGCGATTCCGCCGGGCGGGCCCCGGCCGGCCTGACCAGCCTTTATACGCCTCTAAGGTAGGCCTCCTACAAAGAGGGCATGAACACCGTCTCGTCGCCTCAGAAGCAACGCCCCGCCTTCTCCCATGTCGTCGCCGGAGTGCTCGGCGGGCTCGTGGTGCTCGCCGTCGGTTCGATCCTGATCGCCACCGACGTGATCGACACCGGGGACACCACCGAGCGCGTCGTGCGCCAGGCGCCCATCTCGCAGACCGCCACCGACCCGGCCGCGGCGCGCGAGGGCAAGACCGTCCAGGACATCTACCGCCAGGAGGGGCGCGGCGTGGTGTTCATCCAGTCCGAGGGCGTGAGCGGCGACAGCCCGCTGGGCGAGTCGCAGCAGGGCACGGCGACCGGATCGGGCTTCGTCGTCGACGACGACGGCACGATCATCACCAACGCCCACGTGGTGGAGGGCGCCTCCAAGGTCACGGTCAGCTTCGAGCAGGGTGGCGAGGCCGTCGACGCCGAGGTCAAGGGCGTTGACGACGACAGCGACATCGCGGTGCTCAAGATCAACCCCGAGGGCCAGGACCTCACGGTGCTGCCCCTGGGCGACTCCTCGCAGCTCGAGGTTGGCGACCCGGTCGTGGCGATCGGCAACCCCTTCGGACTGCAGCGCACGGTCACCACGGGCATCGTCTCGGCGCTCCAGCGCCAGGTGGACGCCCCCAGCGGCTTCCCGATCAGCGACGTGATCCAGACCGACGCGTCCATCAACCCCGGCAACTCCGGCGGTCCGCTGCTCGACGCGAGCGGCCAGGTGATCGGGATCAACTCCCAGATCGCCACCGGCGGCGGCCAGGGCTCCGTCGGGATCGGCTTCGCCGTCCCGATCGACACCGCGAAGCGGCTGCTGCCGCAGCTGCGCGCGGGCGAGGAGATCAAGCACGCCTACCTCGGCGTGTCCATGGCGACCGCGAACGAGTCGCTCGCGAAGGAGCTCGACCTGCCGGTCGACCGCGGCGCGCTCGTCCAGTCGGTCACCGGGGGCAGCCCCGCCGACAAGGCGGGCCTGCAGGCCGGCGACACCGGCCAGGACGGCCAGGTCGCGTCCGGCGGTGACCTGATCGTCTCGGTCGACGGCGAGGCGGTGACCAGCGCCGACGACATGGTCGCGGCGGTGGCCGCCAAGCAGCCAGGCGACACGATCACGGTCGAGTACTACCGCGGCGACGAGAAGCGGACGGCCGACATCAAGCTCGTCGAGCGCCCGGACCAGCTCAGCTCGACCGGATCGCAGGAGTCGCCCGACGAGGGCGGCGGGCTGCCGTTCGATCTGCCCTAGCCGCAAGCGGCCGGCTCGGCCGGCTGCGCGCGGACCCCTAGCGCGCTCGGCCTGCGAGCATTGCGGGCATGACCCGCGTGAAGATCTGCGGAGTGAGCGACCCGGCCGACGCCGGTCGGGTCGCTGACCTCGGCGCATGGGCGCTCGGCATGATCTTCTGGCCGGGCAGCGCGCGCAGGTGTTCGCTCGCGATCGCGGAGGAGATCGGCGCGGAGCAGCACCGGCGCCTGGAGCTGGTCGGCGTGTTCGTGAACGCCTCGCTGGACGAGGTGGCCGACACGGCCGACCGCTGCAACCTCACCATCGTCCAGCTCCACGGCGACGAGGGCCCCGCGTACTGCCGCGAAGTGGCCCGACGGACCGGCGCCAAGGTGATGAAGGCCGCGCGCGTGCACGACGCCGCGCAGGTCCACGACCTCCAGCGCTTCTACACCGACTTCCACCTGCTCGACGCCTATTCGCCGCGCACGCCGGGCGGCACGGGGGAGACGTTCGACTGGGAGCTCGCGCGGGCCCACCCACGCACCCCTCCGGTGGTGCTGTCGGGCGGCCTGCAAAGCGCCAACGTCGACGCCGCGATCGAGGCCGCGCGGCCGTTCGCGGTGGACGTCGCGAGCGGCACGGAGGCGTCCCCCGGGCGCAAGGACCCCGCCAAGCTGACCGCGTTCGTGCGCGCGGTCGAGGCCGCGGACGAGCGGCTCGGGGCGGTCGCGTGAGCTCGACGCCGCTCGAACGCCGCTTCGGCCCGTACGGCGGTCGCTACGTGCCCGAGACGTTGATCCCGGCGCTCGACGAGCTCGAGCGGGCGTGGCTCGCGGCGCGTTCCGATCCCGAGTTCACAGGCGCGCTCCAGCGGCTGCTGCGCGACTACGTCGGGCGCCCGACGCCGCTCTACAGGGCCGGGCGGCTGTCCGAGGTCGCCGGCGGCGACGTGTGGCTCAAGCGCGAGGACCTCACCCACACCGGCTCGCACAAGATCAACAACGCGATCGGACAGTCCCTGCTCGCCAAGCGCATGGGCAAGGCCCGCGTGATCGCCGAGACGGGGGCGGGCCAGCACGGCGTCGCCGCGGCCACCGCCTGCGCCCTGCTCGACCTGACCTGCATCGTCTACATGGGTACCGAGGACATGCGCCGCCAGCGCACCAACGTCGAGCGCATGCGCCTGCTGGGCGCGGAGGTGGTCGGCGTGGAGGCGGGGGCGCGCACGCTCAAGGAGGCCGTCTCGGCGGCGATCCGCGACTGGGTCGGGAACGTGGAGACGACGCACTACGTGATCGGCTCCGCGGTCGGCCCGGCGCCCTATCCGGCGCTGGTACGCGACCTGCAGCGCACGATCGGCGACGAGGCCCGCGCCCAGGTGCTGGAGCTGGCGGGCCGCCTGCCGGACCGCGTGATCGCCTGCGTGGGCGGCGGCTCCAACGCGATCGGCACGTTCGCCGGCTTCGTGGGCGACCCGAGCGTCGAGCTGATCGGCGTGGAGGCCGCGGGCGAGGGGCTCGAGACGCGGCGCCACTCGGCGCCGCTCACCACCGGCGCGCGCGGCGTGCTGCACGGCGCGATGTCGGCGGTGCTGCAGGACGAGGAGGGCCAGATCCTCGAGGCGCACTCGATCTCAGCGGGCCTCGACTACCCCGGTGTCGGTCCCGAGCACGCGCACCTGCGCGACAGCGGGCGCGTGCGGTACGTCGCGGTGCCCGACACGGACGCGCTCGCCGCCTTTCGGCGCGTGACCGAGCTCGAGGGCATCCTGCCGGCGCTGGAGCCGTCGCACGCGCTGGCCTGGATGCTCGCGAATCCCACCGGCGGCCTCGACCTGGTGACGCTGTCGGGCCGTGGCGACAAGGACCTCGCGGAGGTGCTGGCGCTGGAGGAGCGCGGATGAGCGTCGCGGCCACCGGGGTCGACCGGATCGCCGCCGCCTTCGCATCGCACGGCAAGCGCGCGGCGCTGATGCCGTACCTGATGGGCGGCTACCCCTCGCTCGAGGGCTCGACCGAGGCGGGGCTGGCCGCCGCGGCTGCCGGGGCCGACCTGATCGAGCTCGGCATCCCGTTCTCCGACCCGCTCGCCGACGGCCCGGTGATCCACGCGGCGGCGACAGCGGCGCTCGAGGGCGGCGCGACGCCGCACGGGGTGCTGCGCGTGTGCGAGCGCGTGTCCGCCGAGGTCCCGGTGGTGTTGATGGTCTACGTGAACGTGGTGCTCGCGGCGGGCGCGGAGGCGTTCGCGCTGCGCGCCGCGGCCGCTGGCGCGGCCGGCCTGATCGTGCCCGATCTCCCGCACGACGAGGCGGGGGAGGTGCGCGCCGCCTGCGACGCCGAGGGACTGGCGCTGGTCCCGCTGGTGGCGCCCACCACGACCCCCGAGCGCGTGGCCGAGATCGGCGCGAGCGCCCGCGGCTTCGTCTACGCCGTCTCGCTCACGGGGATCACCGGCGAGCGCGACGAACTGCCGCCCGAGCTGGCAGAGACGGTCACGCGGGTCAAGAGCGCGTCGGAGGCTCCGGTCGCGGTCGGATTCGGAATCGCACGGGCCGAGCAGGCCGTCGCCGTCGCCGACATGGCCGACGGCGTGATCGTGGGCAGCCGCATCGTGCGCGCACTGGGCGAGGACGGCCCGGCTGCCGCCGGCGCCGTCGTGGGCGAGCTGGCCGAAGCGCTGACGAAAAAGTGACCTCCTGACCCGCTGGTAGGGTGCGCCCACCATGGCGGAGACCAGGACGATCAGCGCGCAAAAGGGAACCGACCCGGAGCCCAAGCCCCGGCGGCGCATCACCAAGCGCAAGGCCCTCGAGAATCACGCCCGCAGCTACTTCGACGCTCTCGCTCGCCGCGACGTCGAGGCCATGGGCGACCACTGGAAGGAGGACGGGGTCGCAGACATGGTGCCGCTCGGCATCCTGCGCGGCCGGGCCGAGATCAAGGCATTCTTCCGGGACATGTTCGCTGCCCTCCCCGATCTCGAGACCACGGTCATCCGCGTGGCCACCACGGCCAACGAGGTCGCCGTCGAGTGGCGTATGAACGGCACCTTCAGCGGCGCCCCCTTCCAGGGCATCGAGCCCACCGGCAAGCCGATCGAGCTACGCGGCGTGGACGTGATCGAGGTCGCGGACGACCAGAACGTCGCGAACACGGCCTACTACGACGGCATGGCCTTCGCTCGCGGAGCGGGCCTGCTGCCCTCGCAGGACTCCGGCGCCGAGCGGGCGATGAAGAGCGCGGTCAACGCCGCCACCCGCCTGCGCCGCAAGGTCGCCGACGGTCGCGACGCGATTGCCGAGCGGCGCGACTCGCTGTCCCAGCGCAAGGCTGCGGCGTGACCGTCTACGTCACGCTGGTGATCGGCCTGGTCTGGTGGATCAGCGCCTGGGCCTTCGGCATCAAGGCGTTCGACGCGTTCCTGCTCACGGCAGCCATGGTCGTCGGCGCGGCCGCCTACGTGATCGTCAAGCCCTTCCTCGATCAGACGCTCCGGCGCGACGCCTCGACGATCGAGGAAGAGGGCGCGCGCTCCTGAGCGGCGCGCGCGTCGGCTAGCCGAAGAACGCTTCGGCCGCCGCGTACTCCTCGGCGGGCACGGTGCGCAGCTGCGCGACGGCGTCACCCAGCGGCACCAGCTCGATGCGCGAGCCCTTGAGCGCCGGCATGACCCCGAACGTCTGCGCGTGGGCGGCGTCGATCGCAGCCAGCCCGAGGCGGGTGGCCAGCACGCGGTCGAACGCCGTGGGCGTGCCCCCGCGCTGGATGTGGCCGAGCACGGTCGCGCGCGTCTCGAAGCCCGTGCGCTGCTCGATCTCGCGTTCCAGGCGCTGCCCGATCCCCCCGAGGCGCTCGTGGCCGAACTCGTCCTTGCCGCCGTCGCCCACGACCTCGAGGGTGCCCTCCTTCGGGGTGGCGCCCTCGGCCACGACGACGATCGAGAAGTACCGCCCGCGCGAGTGGCGGCGCCGGATCAGGCGCACGACCTCGTCGATGTCGAAGGGGCGCTCGGGGATCAGGATCACGTCGGCGCCGCCGGCCAGGCCGGAGTGCAGCGCGATCCAGCCCGCGTGGCGGCCCATCACCTCGACGATCATCACGCGGTTGTGGCTTTCGGCCGTCGTGTGAAGGCGGTCGATCGCGTCGCTGGCGATCTGCACCGCGGTGTCGAAGCCGAACGTCATGTCGGTGCCGCCGAGGTCGTTGTCGATCGTCTTCGGGACCCCGATCACGGGCAGTCCGTGCTCGTCGTGCAGGCGCGCCGCCGCGCCGAGCGTGTCCTCGCCGCCGATCGCGATCAGCGCCTCGAGGTTGAGGGTGCTCATGTTCTCCGCGATCCGCTGCGGGCCGTCGTCGCGGCCGAAGGGGTTGGTGCGAGACGACCGCAGGATCGTCCCGCCGCGGGGGAGGATGCCGCGCGTGGACTCGATCGTGAGCTCCTCGTACGCGTTCTCGAGCGGCCCGCGCCACCCGTCGCGATAGCCCACGATCGCGTGCCCGTAGCCGTCGATGCCCTTGCGCACCACCGCTCGGATAACGGCGTTCAGCCCGGGGCAGTCGCCCCCGCCGGTGAGCACGCCGATCCGCACGGGGGGTGACGATAGCGCCAGTGGCCCGCTTGCCATCGTCAGAATCGATTGCCGTGACCGCCCGCCACCGACTGATCGCAAGCTGCGCCGCGCTCGCATGCGCGATCGCGCTGGGCGGCTGCCTGGGCGATGACGGCGAGCCGGCGGAGCAGCAGCCGATCAAGGGGGATGTGCTCACGCTGTACTCCAGCCGCCCGACCGAAGGGCCGTCGGCGGCGACGGCGAGGGCGGTCGCGGCCGGGCAGCGCCAGGCGCTGGCCGACGCCCGCGACCGGGCGGGGCGCTATCGCATCCGCCTGGTCGAGCTGTCGGCCTCGAAGCCCGGCGGAGGCAACTGGGATCCCGGCCAGGTGAGCGAGAACGCGACTCGCGCCTCGGAGGATCCGCGCGCGATCGCCTACCTCGGCGAGCTGAACCTGGGCGCCTCGGCCGTATCCGTGCCCGTGACCAACGACGCCGGGCTCCTGCAGGTCTCGCCCGGCGACGGCCTCACCAGCCTCACCCAGGAGCCGCCCCGCTCGGCTGCCGGCCCGGAGCGCTACTACCCGTCCGGCCGCCGCTCGTTCCTGCGCCTGGTGCCCGACGACCTGGTGCAGGCACGCCAGCTCGTGGACCGCATGGGGGCGCTGGGAGTCGAGCGGCCGGCGCTGATCGTCGGGACCGGCGTCTACGCGCGCGAGCTGGCCGCCGAGGTGGTGGCGACGGCGCGTGCGGCCGGCATCGAGCCGGTCGACGCCAAGGACCTGCGCGACGATCCGGACTCGGTGCTCGACCTGCCGGCGGAGCTGGCGGAGGCCAAGCCCGACGCTCAGCCCGACGCCGTGGTGCTAGCACTAGCCCGCGACCGCTACACGGCGGACCTGCTGGCGGGGCTGCGACAGGTCCTGCCGCAGGCGGCGCTCCTCACCGCGAGCGGGATCCTGGTCGGAAAGCCGCTGGTGGCCGCCCCCGACTCCACACCGCCGGCGCTGGAGGCGGTTGCCCCGGAGGCCCCGCGCGGCAACGGCGAGGCGGTCGCCCGGCGCCTCCTGGCGCGCATCGCGAGCGGGCAGGGGGAGGCGGTCGCCCAGCCCGCGGCGCTGTGGGGCTACGAGTCG
This sequence comes from uncultured Thermoleophilaceae bacterium, assembly GCA_963716215.1. GTDB lineage: Bacteria > Actinomycetota > Thermoleophilia > Solirubrobacterales > Thermoleophilaceae > JACVRW01. Next base: position 2,167,489 of record OY970298.1, read on the forward strand.
GTGCGGGTGGTGCTCGACGCGATCCGAACGGCCCAGCGCGGCGGCCCGGCGGACCGCGCCGGGGTGGTGCGCGCGGCGCTGCGCCCGCGGGTGCGACGGTCGCCGATCGGGACCTACGAGGTGCACAGAAACGGCGCCGTCGACGGCCTCGGAGTGGCCCTGTACAGGCTCGAAGGGGACCGCTTCGAGTTTGTGCGGAGCCTGCTCTAAGGGGAGATTTTCTCCGCGTTAAGCCGTATTGCGATTCACCGCGCGGTCCCGAGCCGTGCGTAGGATCCCCCCGAAGTTCGGCTCCATCTCCTAGGAGGGAAAATTTGTCACGAGTACGCTGGCTCGCACTGCTCACGTGCATGCTCGGGCTCTTCGCGCTGACCGTTGCCGCTTGCGGTGACGACGACGACGAAGGTGACTCGGGCGGTGGTGGCGAGGGGATCTCGGGGACCACCCTGACGATCTACTCGAGCCTCCCGCTGCAGGGCACGTCGAAGGGGCAGTCCGAGGCCGTGATCGCCGGTGAGCGGCTTGCTCTCGAGGCGGTCAACAACAAGGTCGGCAAGTTCACGATCAAGTACGTGTCGCTGGACGACTCAACAGCCCAGAACCCGGGCACGGCGGACGAGGCGCAGACCGCGTCCAACGCCCGCAAGGCCGTGCAGGACGAGACGACGATCTTCTACCTCGGGGAGTTCAACTCCGGAGGATCGAAGGTCTCGCTCCCGATCCTCAACAAGGCTGGCATCCCGCAGATCTCGCCGTCGAACACCTACGTGGGTCTGACGACGGACAAGCCGGGATCCGAGCCGGGCGAGCCGGAGAAGTACTACCCGGCGCAGAACCGCACCTACGCGCGCGTCGTGCCGGCTGACGACATCCAGGGCGCCGCCCTGGTCACGACGATGGTGGAGGACGGCTGCAAGTCGCTCCACATCTTCAACGACAAGACCACGTACGGCGCTGGTCTGGCCCGCAACATCGAGCTGGCCGCCGAGGACCAGGGCCTCACGGTCGAGGGCAACGACGGCACCGACCGCAACGCTCCGAACTACCGGTCGCTCGCGGCCAAGGTGAAGGCCGACTGCTTCGTCGGCTCGGGCGTGACGGGCGAGAACTACGTCCAGGTGTTCAAGGACGTGGCGGCCGCCAACCCGACCGTGAAGCTGTACGGACCGGACGGCGTTGCCGAGGCCGCGTTCACGGACCCGGCCGAGGGTGGTATCCCGGCCGACGTCGGTGCACGCACCAAGATCACCGTTGCCACGCTTGGGCTCGAGGAGTTCAAGAAGCGCAACAACGCCGAGGCCGAGAAGTTCTTCACGGCCTTCGAGGAGGAGTACGGGGACTCGACACCGGACCCGTATGCCATCTACGGCTACGAGACGATGGCGCTGGCGCTGGCCACGCTCGAGGCCGTTGGCGACAAGGCCAATGACCGTGAGGCCGTGTACACCCAGCTGTTGACGAACACCAAGGACCGCGAGTCGGCCCTCGGCGTTTACAGCATCGACGAGAACGGTGACACGACGCTCACCGACTACGGCCTGTATCTGATCAAGGACGGTCAGCCGACCTTCGAGAAGGTCATCAAGGCGCAGGCCGCGGGCTAGTCAGCCCACGCAGTAGAGGTTGCAAGATGAGGGGCGGGTCGAAAGACCCGCCCCTCATCGGTATAGGATCGCGACCGAGGGAGCGTGGAAGCAGCATCCGCCACCAGCGCGCCGTCTCGGCGGCGCTCCGAGGCCGTCAGAGAATTTCTCTCGCAATACGGCCTGATCGCGATCCTGCTCGTGCTCCCGGTCGTCTACGGGATCCAGGATCTCTCCAACGACGGGAACCTCAACCGGCTCGGCAACAACCTGGTCGAGGGCCTTTCCAACGGCGCCATCCTGGCGCTGATCGCGCTCGGCTACACGCTGGTCTACGGGATCATCGAGCTGATCAACTTCGCCCACGGCGAGGTGTTCATGCTCGGCTCGCTTGCCGCAGCGGCGCTCTACGTGCCGTTCGGGCTCACGCCCGAGACGGCGACCGCCGGCCTGGTACTCGGGCTCGGGGCGATCCTGGTCCTGACGATGATCTCCAGCGCCGTTCTCAACGTGATGATCGAGCGGGTGGCCTACCGGCCGTTGAGAGGGGCGCCGAAGCTCGCGCCGTTGATCACCGCCGTGGGCATGTCGTTCATCCTGCAGAACGTCGGGATCCTCTGGATCGGCGCGTCGCAGAAGGCCGTGCCCGACCTGCTCGGGTCGCAGAAGCACCTGATCGACATCTGGGGCGTGACGATCACCCGCGGCCACCTGCTCGCGATCGCGGTCACGATCCCGCTCGTGATGTTGCTCACGACCTTCGTGGCGCGCAGTCGCCTCGGTAAGGCGATGCGCGCCACGGCCCAGGACCCGGAGGCCGCCCGGCTGATGGGCATCAACGTGGACACCACGATCTCGCTCACCTTCCTGCTCGGCGGCCTGATGGCGGGCGCCGCCGGCGTGATCAGCGCGCTCTACCAGACCTCGATCTGGTACTTCCAGGGCTTCTCGGCCGGCCTCTACGCGTTCACCGCCGCCGTCATGGGCGGCATCGGCAACATCCGCGGGGCCGTGCTCGGAGGGGTGATCATCGGGATCATCCAGGGCATCTCCGACAACCGCATCGGGAACGACTGGACACCCGCGATCGTGTTCATCTACCTGGTGATCATCATGGTGTTCCGCCCGCAGGGCCTGATCGGCGAGGAGACCAGGGAGGCCGGATGAGCAGGGTCGCCCAACTCCGGCACGACCGGCGCACCGGGATCGCGGTTGCGGTGGTCGGCGCGCTGGCGGTGGCGCTCTTCCCACTCTTCCGCGAGCCGCTCGACGGGCTCACCAACGACGCGATCCTGGCACTCGCCTACGTGGTGATGGCGCTCGGGCTGAACCTGGTCGTGGGCTTCGCCGGACTGCTCGACCTCGGATACGTCGCCTTCTACGCCTTCGGCCTGATGGTCACCGGCTGGTGGGCGTCGGACTTCTACTCCTCGGTCAACAACGAGGAGGGCATCCACATCGGCACGAGCGATTTCGTGACGAACCTGCCCGGCATCCACCTCAACTTCCTGCTGTTGATCATCGGCGCGATCATCATCTGCGCGATCGCGGGCGCCCTGATCGGCCTGCCAACCCTGCGCCTCCGCGGCGACTACATCGCGATCGTCACGCTCGCCTTCGGGGAGATCATCGGCCGCGTGTTCGCCAACGGCGACGAGATCACGGTCTTCGGCGACAACAAGCTGTCGAACGGCCGGCAGTCGATCTCGCCGATCGACCAGATCAACCTGCCGATCTACGGCGAGTTCGACTCCGCGACCGATCTCAGGCCGTACTACTGGGCCGTGCTCGCGCTCGTGCTCGTGGTGCTGTTCGTGAACTTCCGCCTGCGCGACTCGCGCCTCGGCCGCGCCTGGATCGCGCTGCGCGAGGACGAGGTCGCCGCCGCGAGCATGGGCGTCCCGCTCGTCAAGACGAAGCTGCTCTCCTACGCGGCCGGCGGCGCCTTCGGCGGCATCTCGGGCGCGTTCCTGGGCCCCTTCTACACCAGCGTCAACGCCAACCAGTTCCAGTTCGGCTTCTCGATCTTCATCCTCGCGATGGTCATCCTCGGCGGGCTGGGCAGCATCTGGGGGGTGGTGCTCGGCGCTGTCGCGCTCGGCTTCCTCAACCACTGGTTCATCCCCGACGTGCTCGACGGCGAGTTCGTCAAGGGCAAGCTCGACTCGCTCGGGCTGGAGTTCACGTTCACCGAGGTCACGTTCGGCGTCTTCGGCTTCCTGCTGGTGCTGATGATGGTGCTGCGGCCCGAGGGTCTGCTGCCGGAGCGCCGGCGGCAGCTCGAGCTGACCACGACCGGCGAGGGCGGGCTCGAGGAGCCGGGACAGATCCTCGAGGTGAGGTCATGAACGCCGAGAACGGCTCGGCCGACGCGCTGCTCGCCACCGAGCACGTGACCAAGGCCTTCGGCGGCCTGGTGGCGGTCGAGGACGTCTCCTTCACCGTCAAGCCGCGCTCGATCGTCTCGATCATCGGTCCTAACGGCGCCGGCAAGACCACCTTCTTCAACATGCTGACCGGGCTCTACAAGCCGACGCTCGGCCGGATCGTGTTCGGCGGCACCGACGTGACCGGCACGCGCCCGGACATCATCACCGCGCTCGGGGTGGCGCGCACGTTCCAGAACATCCGCCTGTTCTCGTCGATGAGCGCGGTCGAGAACGTGATGGTCGGCCAGCACGCGCGCATGAAGGCGGGCCTGTTCGGCACGATCCTGCGCCCGCCGTCGGTGCGCAGGGAGGAGCAGGAGGTGCGCGACAAGGCGCGCGAGATGCTCGGGTACGTCGGGCTCGAGGAGGCGAAGTTCGAGCAGCTGGCCAGCAACCTCTCCTACGGCGACCAGCGCCGCGTCGAGATCGCCCGTGCGATCGCGTCCGACCCCGCGCTGCTGCTGCTCGACGAGCCGACCGCCGGCATGAACCCGCAGGAGTCGGCCCGGCTGACCGAGTTCATGGAGCAGCTGCGCGAGGAGCGCGCGCTCACGATCCTCCTGATCGAGCACGACATGAAGGTCGTAATGGGGGTCTCGGAACGAATCACGGTCCTCGACCACGGCACGAAGATCGCCGAGGGGCTGCCGCAGGAGATCCGCGCCGACGAGCGCGTCATCGAGGCCTATCTGGGCAAACGCGAGGCGAGTCAGCAGCACTGATGGCACTGCTCGAGCTCGACGACATCCACACGTACTACGGCAACATCGAGGCCCTAAAGGGCATCTCGCTCGAGGTCGAGGAGGGCGAGGTGGTCACGCTGATCGGCTCGAACGGAGCCGGCAAGTCCACGACCCTGCGCTCGATCTCCGGCCTGACCCCGCCGCGCGAGGGCTCGATCCAGTTCGAGGGGCGCGAGATCGGCGAGACGCCCGCCCAGGACATCGTCCGGCTCGGGATCTCCCAGTCCCCCGAGGGGCGCCACTGCTTCTCCCGAATGACCGTGCGCGAGAACCTCGACCTGGGCGCCTACCTGCGCCGCGACGGCGAGGTCGAGTCGGACCTCGATCGCGTCTTCGAGCTGTTCCCGCGACTGAAGGAGCGCGAGCGGCAGAAGGCGGGCACGATGTCAGGCGGCGAGCAGCAGATGCTGGCGATCGGCCGCGCGCTGATGGCCAACCCGAAGCTGCTGCTTCTGGACGAGCCGTCGATGGGCATCGCCCCGGTGCTGGTGGAGCGCATCTACGAGACGATCGTGGAGATCAACCGCCAGGGCACGACGATCCTGCTGGTCGAGCAGAACGCGAACTACGCCCTGGAGGTGTCGGTGCGCGCCTACGTGCTGGAGACCGGCAGCGTCGCCCTGGCCGACCAGTCGGACAAGCTCCGTGACAACCCCGACGTGCAGAAGGCGTACCTCGGCGCGTGACCGTGATCGCGATACTCGGGGCCAAGGCGCTGTGGCTGCTCTACCTGTGGCTGCTGTCCGCGATCGTCGCCTCGTACCTGTCCGAGCGCAAGGGCTACGGGAGCAAGGTGGGGCTGGCCTTCGGGTTGCTGTTCAGCGCCATCGGCGCTCTGATCTGGCTGCTGGTGCCGGCGCGCGCCGACTCACGCTGGAAGCTGCAGGGCGCGTTCGGGAGCGGCGGTAAGACCGTGGCCGAGGCGCGCGCCGAGCGCGAAGCGGCCGGAGGGGAGAGCTGAGATGGACCTGAGCTGGGGTCTCTACGTTCCCGTGATCCTCGCCGCGTTCGCGTTCGGAGCCATCTCCGCGACGGCCGGTGTGATGGCCGGGCGCGGCAATGACGACGGGGCCGAGCGGCTGCGCGACGCCGGGTTCGTGCTCGTCCTGGCGGCCGGCGTATGGGTGCTGGTGCTGTTCCTGCTCGCGCTGCTGGACGAGCCCGACGACCTCTGGGACATGGTTGTCATTACCCTTGTGATCGTCGTGTTCTTCGTGCTCTTGTTGCTCGCGTTGTTCGGCCTCTCGCTGCTGATCGGGCAGATCAGCCGCGGCGCTTCGCGCCGCAAGCGGGTCACGACCGACGAGCTGTAATGTCGCCACCGGCGAGGCCGGCCGACCGCCGCGAACCCCTGCCCGGGCTGTTCGCCATGCCCGGGCACCTGATGCGCCAGCTGTCGCCGGGCGCGCGCCGGGTCGTCGGCGCGGCCGGTGTCCTGCTGCTTGCGGCCGTGGTGGTGACCGCGATCGTGCTCGGCCCCCGCATCGCGGACTCGAATCGCGAGCGGGCGGCGGAGCAACGCGCCGACGAGCAGCGCGCCAAGGCGGCGGAGAGCGCGCGCCTCGCCCGGGAGCAGCGCCCCCGCACCGGGACGCTGGCCCCGGCCGCGGCGGCCGTGGCCGTGGCTGGCCTGGAGCGGGCGATCACCCGCGACGCCCGGGCGCGGGTGGCCACGGGCGAGCTGAACTCACCGGCGCGCCGTACCGACTGCCGGACGCTCGGCCGCGAGGGCGGGCGCCTGCTGCTCAGCTGCACGGCGGTCACCAGCGACGTCGACCCCACCGCCGAAGTGCCCGGCGTGCTCATCGGGTACCCCTACCGCGGCGCCCTGTCGCCGGCGACCGGGAGCTATGGGTTCTGCAAGACGAGCGGTCGGCCCGGCGAGGGCTCGTACACGAGCGGGGCGCCGGTGGAGCTGCCCCGCCAGTGCGGTGGCTAGCCCTTCCCGGTCGCGTCGCGCAGCGCGTCCTCGAGGTCCGGTTGCCGGAAGTCGTAGCCGAGCTCCGTCAAACGCGCCGGGACCGCCCGCTGGCCGGTGGTCACGATCATCGCCATCTCGCCGTAGAGGGTCCTCACCGCCAGCGCCGGCACCGGCGCGAACGCCGGGCGTCGCAGCACCCGCCCGAGCGTGCGCGAGAGCTCCTTGTTGGTCGCGGGCTCCGGCGCTGCCACGTTGATCGGCCCGCGCGCGGACTCGGTGTCGAGCGCGAACGCGATCGCCCCCACGACGTCGTCGAGGTGCACCCACGGCATGTACTGGTCGCCGCCGGCCACCGGGCCGCCGATCCCGAGCTTGAAGAAAGGCAGCATCTTCTCCAGCGCGCCACCCGACTCCGACAGGATGACCCCGGTGCGCGTGATCACCACTCGGAGCCCAAGCTCCTCGGCGGTCCGCGCCTCGGCCTCCCAGTCAGCGGTGACCTTGGCGAGGAAGTCATCGCCCGCCGCGGCCGACTCGTCGATTCGCTCGTCGCCGCGGTCCCCGTAGTAGCCCACTGCCGACTGCGACACCAGCACGCGCGGGCGCTCGCCCTCGGGCAGCGCTCGCAGGCCGGCCACCAGGTTGCGCGTGCCCAGGCTGCGGGACTCGCGGATCTTGCGCTTGACGTCGTCGTTCCAGGGCTGCGCGATCGGCTCGCCCAGCAGGTGCACCACGGCGTCTCGGCCGCGCAGCGCGGCGGCCGGGGCCGCCTCCTCGTTCGGCGCGCCCCACTGCTCGGCTGGCACGCCCAGGTCGGCCGCGGCGCGGGCGGCGTCGCGCGACAGGGCGGTCACCTCGTCGCCGCGTTCGCGCAGCGCGCTCACCACCGCGCGGCCGATCATTCCTGTCGCTCCGGTGACGGCTACGCGCATCAGCTGACCGCGGCGCGTTCCACGGTCGGCTGCTCGATCTCGTCGACTCGCGCGGCGGTGCGCTCAGCGACCTCTTCGACGGCGCGCGCCACCGCCGGGGCGACGTCGCGGTTGAACACGCTGGGGATGATGTAGTCCTCGTCCAGCTCGTCGTCTTCCACGGCGCTGGCGATGCCGCGCGCGGCCGCCAGCTTCATCTCCTCGGTGATGGCCGTGGCGCGGGCGTCCAGCGCGCCGCGGAACACGCCCGGGAAGGCGAGCACGTTGTTGATCTGGTTCGGGTAGTCCGAGCGCCCGGTGGCCATCACGCGCACGTGCGGCGCGGCCTCCTCGGGCGGGACCTCCGGGTTCGGGTTGGCCATCGCGAACACGAACGGGTCGGGGTTCATGCGCTCTAGGTCGGACGCGCTGATGATGCCCGGGCCCGACAGGCCCACGAACAGGTCGGTGCCCTCGATCACCTCGCGCGGCGTGCCGTCGCGGCGCCCTGCGTTGGTGTGCTCGGCCAGCCAGCGCTTGGGCGCGTTCATCGAGCCGGCCTCGTAGTCGTCGCGGCCGGTGTGGATGGCGCCGAAGCGGTCGCAGGCGACGATCGACGTGACCCCTGCGTCCATCAGGATCTTGGCCACCGCCACACCGGCGGCGCCGGCGCCGACCATCAGCACCTCGAGCTCCTCCATGCGGCGCTCGGTCAGGCGGCACGCGTTGATCAGCGCAGCCAGCGTCACGATCGCGGTCCCGTGCTGGTCGTCGTGGAACACGGGGATGTCGAGGGCTTCTTGCAGGCGCTGCTCGATCTCGAAGCAGCGCGGCGACGAGATGTCCTCGAGGTTGATCCCGCCGAACGTGGGGGAGATGCGGATCACGGTCTCCACGATCTCGTCCGTGTCCTTGGTGTTCAGGCAGATCGGGAAGGCGTCCACGTCGGCGAACTCCTTGAACAGCATCGCCTTGCCCTCCATCACCGGCATCGCCGCCTCGGCGCCGATGTCGCCCAGGCCGAGCACGGCCGTGCCGTCGGAGACCACGGCCACGGTGTTGGCCTTGATCGTGTACTTGAACGCCTTCTGGCGGTTCTCGGCGATCGCGGTGCAGACCCGCGCGACCCCCGGCGTGTAAGCCATGGACAGGTCGTCGCGCGACTTGACCGGCATGTTCAGGCCGGTGTGGATCTTCCCGCGCCGGTGCAGCTCGAAGGTGCGGTCCGTGATCTCCACGACGCGCGCGGGCCGGACCCCCTGCACTGCGGAGATCACGTCGCCGCGGTGCTCCACACTGGAGCATTCGACGGTGATCTCGCGCAACGTGTGGTCGCGCTTGGCGTCCACGGTGTCCACGGCCACGATCGACCCGCCGGCGCGCGTGATCGCGGCCGTCACCTTGCCGAGCACGCCGCTCGGCTTCTGGGGCAGCGCGACGCGCAGGGTCAGCGAAAACTGTGCGGATGGGGTGGCCATAGGTGGGTCAGCGATCATACGTGCGCCACGGCGATACGGTTAGGCCGTGGCTGCCGAGACCCCCCGCGAGCTGTTCCTGATCGACGGGAACAGCCTCGTCTACCGCGCCTTCTTCGCGCTGCCGGAGTCGATCGCCACCTCGAAGGGGCAGCCGACCAACGCGATCTTCGGCTTCGCTTCGATGCTGGTGAAGATCATCTCGGAGTACGGGGTCAAGCCCACCCTGGTGGTGTGGGACGCGGGCATGTCGGGCCGCGACGAGATCTACGAGGAGTACAAGGGCCACCGCGAGCAGCGGCCCGATCTGCTCTCTGAGCAGTGGCCGCACATGCACCCGCTGGTCGACAGCTTCGGCTACGAGAACGTGAAGGTGTCGGGGTACGAGGCCGACGACGTGATCGCCACGCTCGCCGGGCAGGCGCGCCGGGAGGGCATCGACGTGATGGTGGTCACCGGCGACCGCGACCTGTTCCAGCTGATCGAGCCGGGCGTGCGCATCATGGCCACCGGCCGAGGGATCACCGACACCAAGATCTACGACCGCGAGGCCGTGGTCGACCGGTACGGAATCCCGCCCGAGCTCGTGCCGGATTTCGTCGGGCTCAAGGGGGACACCTCGGACAACATCCCCGGGGTTCCGGGGATCGGCGACAAGACCGCCTCCCAGCTGCTGCAGGACTGGGGGGACCTGGAGGGGGTGCTCTCCAACATCGACTCGATCTCGGGCGCCAAGCGCAAGGAGAACCTGACCGAGCACGCCGAGAACGCGCGCATCTCCAAGCAGCTCGCGACCGCCGTGCGCGACGTGGACGTGGAGGTCGACTTCGCGAACGTGATCGCGCGCGAACCCGATCGCTCGCGCCTGCGCGAGACGTTCCGCGAGTTCGAGCTGCGGGCGCCCTTGGAGCGCCTCGAGGAGGCGCTCGGCGAGGACGACGCCGCCCCCGCCGAGCGGGTGGACGAGCTACTCCAGGTGGAGGCGCGCGAGGTGCCGCTGGCGGAGCTCGGTTCGCTCGACGGCGAGCTGGTCGCGATCGCCGCGCTGCGGCCGGGCGAGGACCCCGACGAGGCGGTGGCGCCCGTGGCCGACGAGGAGGCCGAGCTCGACGCGGAGCTGGCCGCCGAGGAGGGCGCCGCCCTGGAGGCTGTCGAGCAGGAGGTGCCCGTGGCCGCCGGCCCGGCGCAGGGCTCGTTCGACTTCGAGGCCGGTCCCCGTGGGCCGCTGACCGTCGCCGCCTGGGCCGGCGACGAGGTGCTGGTCGCGGAGGCAGAGACGCTGGCCGCCTTCGCCATGGCGCGCGGCGAGCATCCGGTCGTGGCCCACGACTGGAAGACGATCGCGATGGCCGACGACCCCTCCGCCGCGCCCCCGCTGGCACACGACACGATGGTCGCCGCCTACCTGATCGACCCCACCCGGCGCGGCTACCCGCTCGACGAGCTGGCCACCGAGGCCGGCATCGGGGTGCAGGTTGAGGTCATCGCTGCGCATCCGGCCGAGCCGGATGCTCGCGCAGCGGGCGCGGACGGCGTGGCCGAGCGCGCGGTGCTCACGCGCGTGCTGGCCGAGCGTCAGCGCGAACGCCTCGAAGAGGACGGCCTCACCGACCTCTTCCACGAGATCGAGCTGCCGCTGGTCGACGTGCTGGTGGAGATGGAGCGCGCCGGGATCAAGCTCGACGTCGAGCGCCTGCGTGCGATCAGCGAGCGCTTCAACACGCGCGCCATTGAGTTGGAGCGCCGCGTCTGGGAGCTGGCGGGCGAGGAGTTCACGATCGGCTCGCCCCAGCAGCTCGCACCCATCCTGTTCGATCGGCTTGGGCTGTCGCGCAAGCGTCGTGGCAAGACCGGGTTCTCCACCGACGCCCGGGTGCTGCAGGCGATCCGCCACGAGCACGAGATCGTCCCGGCGATCGAGGAGTGGCGCGAGGTCACAAAGCTCAAGTCGACCTACCTGGACGCCTTCCCCGAGCTGATCGCCGACGACGGCCGGCTGCACACCACGTTCAACCAGACGGCCGCCACCACGGGCCGCCTCTCGAGCACCAACCCCAACCTTCAGAACATCCCGATCCGGACCGAGCAGGGCCGCGAGATCAGAGCCTGCTTCGTCGCCGAGACGGGCAAACGGCTGATCTCGGCCGACTACTCGCAGGTGGAGCTGCGCCTGCTGGCCCACATCGCCGACGAGCCGGTGCTGAAGGACATCTTCCGGCGCGGCGAGGACGTGCACACCGCCACGGCCGAGGCGATCCTCGGCGGCAAGACCGATCCCGGCACCCGCTCGAAGGCCAAGATGGTCAACTACGGGATCGTCTACGGGCTCTCGGCGTTCGGCCTGGCCGACCGGCTGCAGATCGAGAAGGAGGAGGCGCAGCAGTTCATCGACGCCTACCTCGAGCGCTTCCCGAAGGTGAAGCTGTTCATCGAGAACACGATCGAGCGCGCGCGCGAAGAGGGGCACGCGGCCACGCTGTTCGGGCGCATCCGGCGCGTGCCGGAGCTGCGCTCGCGCCAGTTCCAGACGCGCAGCCTCGGCGAGCGCCTGGCGGTGAACATGGTCATCCAGGGCACCGCCGCCGACATCATCAAGGTCGCGATGGTGCGTGCGCGTGACGAGCTGCGCACGGCGGGGCTCGAGACGCGGCTGGTGCTGCAGATCCACGACGAGCTGCTGTTCGAGGGGCCCGGGGACGAGGTCGAGCGCGCCTCCGAGATCGTGCGGAAGGAGATGGCTGAGGCGTTCAAGATGGATCCTCCGCTCGAGGTCGACGTCGGAGTCGGTGAGAATTGGCTCGCAGCCAAGTGAGCAAGGAGGTCGCCGTCGCCGCGATGGTGGTGGCGGGCGGCTTGATCGCGATCCAGGCCCCGATCAACGCCGCGCTCGCCCGGACCACGGGGACCCTTGGGGCCGCGACCCTCAACTTCGTCGTCGGGCTGGTGCTCCTCATGGGCCTGACGCTCGTCGTGGCCGGCGGCTTCTCGGCGGGCGAATCCGACGAGCCGATGCGCTGGTACTACCTCGCGGGCGGGGTGCTCGGGGCCGCGTACGTCTCGACGTCGCTGGTCATGGTCAAGCACCTCGGCGCCGGCGGCGTCACGGCGGCGACGATCGCGGGCCAGCTGACGCTCTCGCTGGTGATGGACAAGGTCGGCGTGCTCGGCCTCGAAGAGCGACCACTCTCGCTCCCGCGCGTCCTCGGGGTCGCGCTGCTCGCGGCCGGGGTTTTCCTGGTCGTCCGCGACTGAGAGGTATTCTTGTGGCAATGCTCACTTGGAGGTGAGATGCCGCACGTTCCGCAGCACAACGAGACCAGCGTCGTGCACTTCCTCTGGGGCGCCTGCGCGTCGGTCGTGCTCCTGTTCATCTTCCTGGCCGCGCTCGGAGCCTTCGAGCCCGGCGAGGTGGTGGCGCTGACCGTCGTCGTGGTGGCCTTGGCGGGGCTGTGGCTCGCGCACGAGTGGCGCGGGCTGTTCCGCGACGAGCGGAGGCGCTAGGCCGCCGCGCGCGCGGGCGCGCGAGATGACCGTGCCGGGGGCCGGCCCGCGCCCACGAACTCGGGCGGGGCGATCGCCAGGTAGTGCCCGAAGGCCCAGTCGAGGAAGCGCCGCGACTGCATCCCGCGCAGGCCGGCGGACAGCAGGCGCGGCGGTACACGCGGAACGAGCCGCTGGGCGCGCAGCATCGCGTTGAACTTCCACTCGTGGGAGGCGGAGAACTCGCCATAGCGCAGCAGCGCCTGCGCGACGGTCTGGTCGCCCTCTACCGCGGTGCGCAGCTCGCGGCCGCAGGCGATCCCGAAGTAGAGGGCGGTCCGGATGCCCTCCGCGGTGAGCGGCAGGCAGTGGCCGGCCGAGTCGCCCACGAAGAAGACGCCGTCCTCGGTGGCCTCGCGCAGGCGGTGCGGGATCCAGTTGCCCTGGTAGCGGACCGGGTCGCGCTCCAGGTCCTCGGCGAGCATCACCGTCGTGTCCTTGACGTGGAAGCGCGGGTCGAACGAGCCAACGCCGATGCGCAGCTCGTCGCCGGCGGGGAAGCTCCAGCCGTAGCCGGCCGGCACGTAGCGGCGGTCGATCCAGAGCTCCATCTCCTCGCCCGAGCCGAACGGGTGCACCTCCAGGCCGCGCGACAGCGGTGCGTCGGGCGGTTGATAGCCGCCGCCCAGCACGCGCCGCCAGCCGAGCGCGTCGACCACCACGCGGGCGGTCAGGTCGCCACGGTCGGTGTGCACGGTGTCGCCGGTGCGGCCGCTCACCTTGGCGGTCTCGAAGTCGGCGTCGGACTGGGCCCAGAGCAGCGAGCAGAGCTCGGGATAGTCGAAGGTCGAGAAGGTCCAGGGCAGCTCGTGGCTTGCCGTGGTGTGCGGCGTGTGGATCACCAGGCGGCCGAAGGTCTGCCTGTGGGACCCCATCAGTCCCATCGCGCGCAGCCACTCGGTAGGGATGCCGCAGGCGGAGGTCTGGCGCTCGCCGATCTCGTAGCGATCGAGCACCAGGACGCGCGCGCCGGTGCCCGCCAGCTCCCGCGCGACAGCGAGCCCGGCGAAGCTCGCACCGCAGATCAGCACGTCCACGTCGTCCGCCAGCGGCGTGCGGGCGGCACCGCGCTTGGTACGGCGGGTCGGCATCCCGGCAGAGTAGCTACCCTTGTCGCCGCAGTGCCAGAGACAGAGACGCTTATTCAGCCCAACATCGTCGAGGGATCGGGCGGCCTCCTGCTGGAGGTCGACGGCCAGATAGTCCCCAACTACGACGCGACCATCGTCCCCTTCGAGGAGGGCGACGTGGTTTCGGGCAAGGTCGTTCAGATCGACCAGGACGAGGTCCTGGTCGACATCGGCTACAAGAGCGAGGGGGTCATCCCGCTCGGCGAGCTGTCGATCCGCAAGTCCGTCGACCCGCACGACGAGGTCGACCTGGGCGAGGAGGTCGACGCGCTGGTCCTCACCAAGGAGGACCAGGACGGCCGCCTGCTGCTGTCCAAGAAGCGCGCCCGCTTCGAGAAGGCCTGGCGCAAGATCGAGGCCGCCGCCGAGTCCGGCGAGCCGGTCGAGGGCACGGTCATCGAGGTCGTCAAGGGCGGTCTCATCATCGACCTCGGGGTGCGCGGCTTCCTGCCCGCCTCGCTCGTCGACATCCGCCGTGTGCAGAACCTCGACGAGTTCCTCGGCACCAAGATCGAGTGCAAGGTGATCGAGCTCAACCGCTCGCGCAACAACGTGGTGTTGTCGCGCCGCGCGGTGCTCGAGGAGGAGCGCAAGGAGGTGCGCCAGCAGATCCTGGACCGCCTCCAGCCGGGCATGATCGTGGAGGGCGCGATCTCCAACATCGTCGACTTCGGCGCATTCGTGGACCTCGACGGGATCGACGGCCTGATCCACATCTCAGAGCTTTCCTGGTCGCACGTGAACCACCCGTCGGAGATCCTCGCGATCGGCGACGTGGTGCCGGTCAAGGTGCTCGACATCGACCGCGACCGCCAGCGCATCTCGCTGGGTCTCAAGCAGACCCAGGAGGACCCGTGGCAGCGGGTGATCGACACCTACCAGGTCGGGGACGAGCTCGAGGGCAAGGTCACCAAGGTGGTCACCTTCGGCGCGTTCGTCGAGATCATGGAGGGCGTCGAGGGGCTCGTGCACATCAGCGAGCTGGCGCACCACCACGTCGAGAACCCGCGCGAGATCCTCGAGCCGGGCCAGGACGTGCGCGTGAAGATCCTCGAGATCGACTCCGAGCGCCGCCGCCTGTCGCTGAGCGTCAAGCGCGTGGCCGAGCAGCTGGAGCACATCAAGACGGCGGCTGCCGCCGGTGCGGCCGCCGCGGGCGTGAGCGAGGACATCGGCGACGTGCCGGAGCTCGGTCTCTCCGAGGACGTGTTCGCCGGCCCGCAGGTGAGCGGGATGGAGGATCTCCGGTCGGTGGTCGAGGCGCAGCAGTCGGTGGTCGAGGAGGAGCCGGTTGCCGAGGAGGGCGCTCCGGCCGAGGCCGAGGAGGCCGCTGCGCCTGAGGCAGAGGAGGCCGCTGCGGCCGAGGCAGAGGAGCCCGCTCCGCCTGAGGCCGAGGAGCCCGTCGCCGAGGCTGTCGCGGCGCCCGAGGCGGAGCCCGAGCCGCCGGCGGACGACGAGCCCGCTGAGGAAGCGGCTCCGGTTGACGAAGCTCCGGCTGACGAAGCAGCTCCCGCGGACGAAGCAGCTCCCGCGGACGAAGCTTCCGCCGAGCAGCCCGAGGAGTAGCCCATGGCCCCGTTCGTGGGGCTGACCGGTGGCCTCGGTGCGGGCAAGTCGGAGGCGCTTCGCCTACTGGGTGAGCTGGGTGCCGCGACGCTCTCCACGGACGCGGTGGTGCACGAGCTGCTGTCGACCGATTCCGTGCGCACCGCCCTGACGGAGCGCTTCGGCGCCGAGGTGGCGGCCGATCGTTCCCTGATCGCGGAGCGGGTGTTCGGCGACGAAGGCGAACGGGGCTGGCTGGAAAGCCTGCTCTGGCCGCTCGTCGGCGAGCGCGTGCTCGCGTGGCGCTCCTCGGTGCCCACCGATCGCGTGGGCGTCGTCGAGGTGCCGCTGCTGTTCGAGTCAGGCATGGAGGCGGCCTTCGACGCCACGATCGCCGTGATCGCCGACGAGGACACGCGCGAGACCCGCGCTGCGGCGCGGGGCCACGCCGCGGTCGCCGAGCGGGCAGGTCGTCAGCTGCCGCAGCACGAAAAGGCGCAGCGAGCGGATTTCGTGGTGCGCAACGACGGCTCGCTCGAGGAGTTGAAGGAGACGCTGTCCCGCGTTCTTGACAAACTCGAATCGACGTGAGCTCTCACGCCGCCCGCATCACGCGCCGACCCTCGCGAGCGCGTGTCAGGCGTCGCCGCCTGGCGCTCGTGGTGCTCGCTGCCGTAGTGGGCACGTCAGTGGCGGCTCTGGTCACCGGCGCCGGCCCGCTGGACGACGCGGTGCGTGAGATCACGCTCCCGCTGCGCCACGAGGACATCATTCGCCAGCAGGCCTCCGACAAGGACGTGGACGCGGCCCTGATCGCCGCGGTCATCTACGAGGAGTCCCGCTTCCGCGACCAGACCTCGCACGCGGGCGCGCGCGGGCTGATGCAGGTCACGCCCGCCACGGCGGACTTCATCGCTCACCGCTCGGGCGGCGTCCGCTTCAAGCAGGAGGACCTGGCCACGCCGCAGATCAACATCGCGTACGGCACCTGGTTCCTGCACTACCTGATCGAGCACTACGAAGGCAACGAGTCGCTCGCGGTTGCGGCATACAACGCCGGCCAGACCAACGTCGACAGGTGGGTCGACGAGGCCGGCGGGCCCGGCGAGTTCGACAGCGCCCGCCACATTCCGTTCCCCGAGACGCGCGCCTACGTTCAGAACGTCGAGGAACGGCGCAAGGAGTACCGCGACCACTACGGCGGAGAGCTCGGCCTCTAGGTTGCCCCTGGCGACCGTCGGGGATCGCGTATAGGCTGGCCCGGCCTTGCCCGAAGGATTCGCACACTCTCGCCGCGGCTTCCTCGCCGGGGCGGGCGGCGTGGCAGCCGCCGCCGTTCTCACCGGACCGGAGGCGTTCGCAGCCAAGCCGCGCAAGCGTCCCAGCGTGCGCGGCGGGCGCTTCGCCGAGGGGGTCCTGTCGGGCGATCCCACCCCGGACGGGGCGACCGTCTGGACGCGGCTGGCCGATATCGAGGGCAGCGGCACCGTCGAGCTGGAGGTGGCACGCGACCGCGGCTTCCGCAAGGTCGTGGCCCGCGGCCTGATCCGCACGTCGCCGCTGGTGAACCACTCGGTCAAGTCGCGCGTGGTCAACCTGAAGCCCTACGAGGAGTACTACTACCGCTTCACGACGCGCGGCTCGGAGAGCCCGATCGGCCGCTTCCGCACCGCGCTGCCGCCGGACTCGCGCCAGGCGGTGCGCTTCGCGTTCTTCTCCTGCCAGGACTACACGTTCGGGCACTTCAACGCCCAGGCGCTGCTGGCCACCGAGGACGTGGACTTCGTCGTCAACCTCGGCGACTACATCTACGCCGAGGCCTACTACGCGGCCAACGACGGGCGCGGCGGCGTGCGCACCGACCCGATCGGCTTCTCGGAGACGCTTGACCAGTACCGCGCCAAGTACATGCTGTACCGCACCGATCCCGCCCTGCGGCGCATGCACGCGAAGTTCCCGATGATCTCGATCTGGGACGACCACGAGGTGCAGGACAACTACGTCGGCGGGGCCGGGCCGGACGGCGGGCTGGCTCCCGAGCTGGAGTTCACGCGGGCGCGCCAGGCTGCCGCGTACAGGGCCTACTTCGACAGCATGCCCACCTACGGCGCCAAGGGGCCGGGCAACAACCGCATCTATCGCGGCATGCAGTTCGGGCGCACCGTCGACCTGGTGCTGCTCGACCAGCGCCAATACCGCGCCGACCAGCCGTGCGGCGACCTCCAGCTGGGGCCACCGTGCGACGACCTGGACGCGCCGCGCACCTTCCTCGGCGACCGCCAGATGAAGTTCGTGAAGAAGCGCCTGTCGAGCTCGAAGGCCGCCTGGAAGGTGATGGCCAACCAGGTGATGGTCATGCCGACGATCTACCCCGGCGGCGACTACATCGGCTTCGACTCCTGGCAGGGCTACCCGCGCGAGCGGACCGAGCTGCTGCGGCACATCCAGCGCAAGAAGATCGAAGACGTGGTGTTCGTCACCGGCGACATCCACACGTTCGTGGCCGGGGACGTGCGGGTGAACAACGACGACAAGCGTGCGGTCGCCACCGAGTTCGTGGGCGGGTCGATCTCGTCGCCCGGGCTGGGCGAGGGCGGCGGCGGCATCCTGCCGGGCGCCGACCCGTACAACCCGAACACGCCCGAGTCGATCATCGACCTACTGCGCTCGAACAACCCGTGGGCCGTGGACGCCGAGTTCGACCACCACGGCTACGGACTCGTCGAGGCGACCCAGAAGGACTTCAGCTGCAAGCTGCGCCGGGTCGACACGGTCAAGACCCGCTCGCGCAAGGCGCTGCCGGACAAGCGCTTCTCGTACCGCATCACGCGCGGCGAGCCATCCCTGCTGGATTGATATCCGGGGGCTCGCGCCCCCGGTCCCCCGTGGCACGCTGGCCGGTGGGTGGCTACCGGGGCTCGCGCCCCCGGTCCCCCGTGGCACGCTGGCCGGTGGGTGGCTACCCGGTCGCCTCTTCCCAGGCCGCGTAGGCCCGCTCGACGGCCCGCTTCGCCTGCGCGTGGCGCTTCGTAGCGCGCTCGCGGCGCGTCGGGCTGCTCCACATGGCCGGGTCGGCCAGCTCGTCCTCGATCGTCGCCAGGGTGGCCTCGGCGCGCTCGACCTCGCGCTCCAGCTCGCCCACCCGGCGCACGGCGTTCTTAGAGGGCCCCGTTCGAGCGGAGCGCCCGTTGCCGGTGGCGGGCCTCGCGGCCGCCCGGCGTTCCTGCTTGGCCGCCGAGGCGGCGCTCGCCTCGGCCTCGCGGCGCTCCTCGCGAACGCGCGCGTACTCCGCCCAGCCACCCTCGTAGCTGCGCAGGCACCCGTCCTCGAACGCGATCGTCCGGTTGCCCACGGCGTCGAGCAGCGCGCGGTCGTGCGACACCAGCAGCACGGCCCCCTCGAAGGCGAGCAACGCGTCCTCGAGCGCCTCGCGGGCGTCGAGGTCCAGGTGGTTGGTCGGCTCGTCGAGGATCAGCACGTTGGCGCCGGAGGCCACCAGCACGGCCAGCGACAGCCGCCGCCGCTCGCCGCCGGACAGCCCGTCAAGCGGCTTCTCGGCCTCCTCGCCCGAGAACAGGAAGCTCCCCAACAGAGCTCGCGCCTTCCCCGGGGTCAGGCCGGTCGCCCGTTGGGCCGCCTCCAGCGCCGTGCCGGTCGACCCCAGCTCCTGCGTGTGCTGAGAGAGGTACCCGAGCTTCACGTTGTGGCCCGTGCGCAGTCGACCGGCCTCCAACGGGCGGCGCTCGGCCAGGGCCTCGATCAGCGTCGTCTTGCCGGCGCCGTTGGGGCCGACCATCGACACGTGCTCGCCGCGCTCGAGCCAGAGCTGGCCGTCCTCCAGCAGCGTGCGGCCGGGTACCTCGAGCCGCGCGTCGTCCAGCTCGAGCACCACGCGGCCGGTGCGCTCGGCCGAGCCGAAGCTGAACCCGAGCGAGCGCGTGTCGCGCGGGTCGCGCTCGATCCGCTCGATCTTGTCGAGCGCCTTCACGCGCGACTGTGCCTGGCGTGCCTTGGTGGCCTTGTACCGAAAGCGCTCCACGAAGCGCTCCATCC
Organism: uncultured Thermoleophilaceae bacterium; assembly: GCA_963716215.1. Lineage (GTDB taxonomy): Bacteria > Actinomycetota > Thermoleophilia > Solirubrobacterales > Thermoleophilaceae > JACVRW01. The sequence continues at coordinate 2,186,819 of OY970298.1, forward strand.
GCGCGATCTCGCGCTGCTGCTTGTCGATCGCCTTGCCGAGCGCGATCTCGCGAGCCGCCAGCTCGCGGCGCCAGGCGTGCCAGGGGCCCGGGAAGAAGCGGGCCCGTCCGGCCTCCAGCTCGAGCACGGAGGTGCCGACCGCCTCGAGGAACCAGCGGTCGTGGGCCACCAGGATCACGGCCGCGTCGAGGGTCACGAGATAGCCCTCGAGCCACTCCAGCGAGGCGATGTCCAGGTGGTTGGTGGGCTCGTCGAGCAACAGCAGGTCGGGGTCGCCCGCGAGCGCCCGGGCCAGCGAGGCGCGGGTCAGCTCGCCCCCGGAGAAGGTCCCCAGCTCGCGGTCGAGCTGGTCGTCGGCGAAGCCCAGGCCGTGCAGCGGCGCGAGCGCGCGGGCGCGCCAGTCCCAGCCGCCGGCGTGCTCCAGCCGGGCTTGGGCCCCCGCGTACCGCTCGAGCACGCGCTGGTCCTCGGGCCGCTCCGCCATCTCGGCCTCGAGATCGCGCAGGCGCTGCTCCAGGGCGACCAGGTCCGAGCAGCCGGCCAGGATGTAGTCGCGCAAGGTGAGGCCGCGTTCGCGCGGCGGGCGCTGGTCGTGGAGCGCGATCCGGGCGCCCTTCTCGAACGCGAGGTCGCCGCCGTCGACCGAGCTCTGCCCGGCCAGCATGCGCAGCAGCGTCGTTTTGCCGGCCCCGTTGCGGCCCGCCAGCGTCATGCGATCGCCCCGTTCGAGCTTGAAGGACAGGCCGCGGAACAGGGGAGCCCCAGCCACGTCCTTGTCCAACGCCGATGCGATTACGACCGCCATGAGCCCAATTGTCACGCACGTGGCCCACAGGTCACACTCGCGCTGCCACCTTGGACGGGTGGGCACCGGTTCCGAGCAATATCCCCGCAACGAGGGCCCAGGGTCATGGGACGCGGTGATCGGGGAGCTCGCCGCCGAGCAGCACGGGGTGGTCTCGCGGGTGCAACTGCGCGAGCTCGGCGTCGCCGACCACTTCGCGAGGTCGCGTCTGAGGGCGAGGCGGTGGTACCCGCTCCACCGGGGTGTGTACGCGGTCGGGCATCGGGCGCTCACGCCTCGCTCGCGCCTGCTCGCCGCCGTTTACGCCTGCGGCCGCGGTGCGGTCGCGAGTCACCGCGCCGCCGCGAACCTGCACGGCCTGTTGCGCTGGGGCGGCTGGGAGGTGAGCGCCCCAAGGGGGTGCAAGCCGAAGCCGGGGATCGTCGTGCATCGCCCCCGGGAGCTGCGGGCTGGCGAGCGGACGCTCGTCGCCGGGATCCCTACCACCAGCATCGCCCGTACCCTTGTGGACCTCTCAGACGTGGTCGACCAGGAGCGGCTGGCCGGCGCGCTCCAACAAGCCGAGGTGCTGCGCGTGTTCGACCTGAGCGCGCTCGAGCGGGCGCGGCGGCCCGGGCGGCAAGGGGGGCACCGTTTGGAACGCGTCCTCCAGGCCTACGGTCACGAGCCCCGCCTGCTGCGCAGCGAGGCCGAAGACAGGCTCAGACAGCTCTGCGCGGACCAGTCCCTGCCCGCGCCGCAATTCAACCTCAACGTGGCGGGCTATGAGATCGACGCGTTCTGGCCCGAGGCCAAGCTCGCCGTCGAGGTCGACGGGGCACGGACCCACCACACGCGCCACGCCTTCCACGCCGACCGCCGCCGCGATCGCGTCCTCGCCACCCACGGCATCCAGTCGCTGCGCGTAACCTGGCCGGACCTCGGTCCGGCGTTCGCCGAGCAGCTCCGAGAGATCCTGCGACGGCGCTAGTCTCGAAACCGTGCCCGACTTCCGCGTCAACCACGCGTACCTCCCGGTCGCCGACCAGGACCAGGCCCGGGACGCCCTCGCGCAGGGCATCGACGGCGGGGACCGCTTCCAGACACTGCTCGGCGTCACCGGCGCGGGCAAGACCGCGACGATGGCCTTCACGATCGAGCAGGTCCAGCGCCCGGCCCTCGTGATCGCCCACAACAAGACGCTGGCGGCCCAGCTCTGCAACGAGTTCCGCGAGTTCTTCCCGGACAACGCGGTCGAGTACTTCGTCTCGTACTACGACTACTACCAGCCCGAGGCGTACGTCCCGAGCTCCGACCTCTACATCGAGAAGGACTCCTCGATCAACCAGGAGATCGAGCGCCTCCGCCACGCCGCCACGGCGTCCCTGTTCGGCCGGCGCGACACGATCGTGGTGGCCAGCGTGTCCTGCATCTTCGGCCTTGGCTCCCCCGAGAAGTACGACCGCCTGATGCTGATGCTCAAGCGCGGCGACACGCTCGACCGCGACGCCGTGCTGCGCAAGCTGGTCGACATCCAGTACTCCCGCAACGACACGGCGCTCGGCCGGGGGACCTTCCGCGTTCGCGGCGACACGCTCGAGGTCTTTCCCGCCTACGCCGAGACCGCCTACCGCGCGGTCTTCTTCGGCGACGAGGTGGAGACCGTCCACGAGTTCGACCCGCTCACCGGCGAGATGCTCAAGGAGCTGCGCTACGCCGCGGTCTGGCCGGCCACTCACTACGCCACCGATCAGCCGACGATCGACCGCGCGGTGGGGGAGATCCGCGACGAACTGGAGATGCGCACCAAGGAGCTGGAGGAGCAGGGCAAGCTGCTCGAGTCCCACCGGCTCCGCCAGCGCACCCAGTTCGACATGGAGATGCTGCGCGAGCTGGGCTTCTGCAACGGCATCGAGAACTACTCGCGCATCCTCGACGGCCGCCAGCCGGGCGACCGGCCCTACTGCCTGCTGGACTTCTTCCCGGAGGACTTCGTCTGCTTCATCGACGAGTCGCACCAGACCGTCCCTCAGATCGGCGGCATGTACGAGGGCGACCGCTCGCGCAAGCAGACGCTGGTGGAGTACGGCTTCCGCCTGCCGAGCGCGCTCGACAACCGGCCGCAGACCTTCGACGAGTTCCTCCAGCGCGCGCCCCAGATCGTGTTCGTGTCGGCCACGCCCGGCGACTTCGAGCGCAACCACTCATCGCGCATAGTCGAGCAGCTCGTGCGCCCGACCGGGATCGTCGACCCCGAGGTCGACGTGCGCGAGACGCGCAACCAGATCGACGACCTGATGGAGGAGATCCGCAAGCGCGTCGAGGCGGAGGAGCGCACGCTCGTCACCACGCTCACGAAGAAGATGGCGGAGGACCTGACCGACTACCTGCTCGAGTACGGGTTCAAGGTGCGTTACCTGCACTCGGAGGTGGACACGCTCGAGCGGATCCAGATCATTCGCGAGCTGCGCCTTGGCGAGTTCGACATCCTGGTCGGCGTCAACCTGCTGCGCGAGGGGCTCGACCTGCCGGAGGTGTCCCTGGTCGCGATCCTCGATGCCGACAAGGAGGGCTTCCTGCGCGGCGAGACCTCCCTGATCCAGACGATCGGCAGGGCCGCCCGCAACGTGCGCGGCACGGTGATCATGTACGCGGACAAGGAGACCGCCGCGATGCGCAAGGCCATACAGGAGACCGACCGCCGGCGCGCGATCCAGGTGGCCTACAACGAGGAACACGGCATCACGCCGGCGACGATCCAGAAGGGCATCTCCGACATCAGCGACTTCCTGATGCAGGAGTCGAAGGTCCCGGCCGGGCGGGGTCGCCGCAAGCGCGACACCGAGGGCATGTCGGCCGACGAGCTACGGCGCACGATCGTCGAGCTCGAGGAGGAGATGCTCGCCGCGGCGGACGATCTGCGCTTCGAGTACGCGGCCAAGCTGCGCGACGAGATCAAGGCCCTGAGGCGCGAGCTGGCCGAGGCCGAAGCCAGCGCTTGAACGGCGAGCAGGGCACACGGGTCGTCGCGCTTCTGGTAGACCTCCGGGTGCACATAACCTTTTTGGACTCCCGCCCCGTTGTCTAACTTCCTCCGCCGCTCCATCCTCGCGCTGACCGCGTTGTCGGTGCTGATTGCCGTGGCCGCGCCATCGGCGTGGGCGGCGCCCAATCCCTCGTACTCGGTCGCGCCGAACCCGCCCGTCTCAGGCCAGACGGCCACCTACACGTCCACGTCCACGGTCGACGCGTTGCTCGCGGTGGCCAAGGTCGAGTGGGACTGGGACAACAACGGAACCTTCGACACCGTCGACGAGGCGGCGCCCTGGACTGCCACCCACGTGTATCCCACGGCCGGCGCCAAGACGTTCCAGATGCGCGTGACGGACAACACCCCGGTCACCCCGCTCGTGACCACGGAGGCGCAGACCGTCACGGTCGCGCAGGCCAATCGCCCGCCGACCTCCATCTTCCGCTTCACGCCCTCGTCGCCGCTCATCGGTGACGACGTGCTGTTCTCGTCCGACTCCACTGATCCCGACGCCGGCGACACCCTGGACTACCTCTGGACCTTCGGCGACGGCAGCACCTCGACGGAGCGAAACCCGACGCACAACTACGACGAGCCCGGCGCCGTGACGGTTTCGCTGAGAGTCACGGACGACGCGGGCGTCGCCAACACGTCGAGCAAGGAGGTCACCGTGCGCGCGCCGCTCGTGCCCGGCAACCGGCTTCCAACCGCCCGGTTCGTGTTCAGCCCGACCAACCCACAGGTCGGGAAGCCGGTGCAGTTCGCGTCGAGCTCCGTCGATCCCGACGGCCAGGTGCGCGAGCAGGCGTGGGACCTCGACGGCGACGGCCAGTTCGACGACGGGACCGGCGACGAGGTGCTCTACACGTTCACTACGCCGGGCGCCAGGACGGTCCGCCTGCGCGTGACCGACAACGCCGGCAGCTCCACGATCGCCGAGCGCGCCGTGCAGGTGACGGCCGCGCCCGCGGCGCGGGCGGGATTCCTGTCGCCGGCACCGGTGATCCGCCTCAACGGGCAGATCCTGGCGCGCGGCTCGCGAATCAGGATCCTGCAGATCAGGGCGCCGCGGAAGGCCCTCGTCGCGGTGGGCTGCCGCGGCAAGAGCTGCCCCGTCCCGGTCAGGCGCAAGCGCGTCAAGAACCGCTCGGTCCGCTTCAAGACCTACGAGCGCTTCCTGCGCCGCGGCACCAAGCTCGTGATCTCGATCCGCAAGCCGAAGACGATCGGCGCCTACACCGTCTACAAGATTCGGGCTGGCAAGGCTCCGGTGCGGACCGACATGTGCCTGCGACCGGGCAAGAAGAAGCCCTACCGCTGCTTCCGCTGAGCCCTCCGCGCCACCCTATTTGCACTCCCCGCGCAAATAGCTAAGCTGACAGGCGTGGTGTCGTTCCCCCCGAGGCGCGCAGCCTGCATGTTCTTCTGCGCTCTGTTCCTGCTCGCACTCGCGGCTCCGTCGGCGATGGCGGACGAGCAGGTCAGCGCCTCCGTCAAGGTGTCCGCCGGCGCCAACGGCGCCAAGCGCCTGACCTACAAGGTCGGTCCGTTCCACGTGATCCCGGGCCAGAACGACATCAACAACCGGATCATCAGCCAGAAGCCGGAGGTCGACGGGTGGATCACCCGCATCCGCCCGGACCTGATCTACACCACGGGCAAGGTCCCGAGGGTCGACGTGATCCACCTGCACCACGGCGTATGGCTGAACCTCTCCCGCCGCGACGCGACCTCGCCGGGGCTCCCCGAGCGCTTCTTCGCAGCCGGCGAGGAGAAGACGATCATGAGCTTCCCGAAGGGCTACGGGTACGAGTACAAGGCGAGCGATACGTGGCTGCTCAACCACATGATCCACAACCTCACGCCGGTGCCGGCCGAGGTCTGGATGGTGTACGAGATCGACTTCATCCCGAAGACCTCGCCGTTCGCGCGCGGGATGAAGGCGGTCCACCCGATCTGGATGGACGTGGAGAACGGGTCGGCGTACCCGGTCTTCAACGTGCAGAAGGGCGCGGGGGAGAAGGGCGTCTTCACGTATCCCAACGACCAGCCGGCCGCCTACCCCAGCGGTCACAAGCAGAACGAGTGGGTCTCCGATCGCGACGGCGTGCTGGTGTCCACCGCCGGCCACCTGCATCCCGGCGGGCTCCACACCGACCTCTGGGTGCGGCGCAAGGGCGAGCGCATATCCAAGGCGGCGTGCGCGAGCAAGCAGTCGGCGAGCGCGCGCAAGCGCTGTCGGGCGAACGCCCCGCGTGGGCGAGGTAGCAACGCGCACCTGTTCCGGTCCAAGGCCAAGTACTTCGAGCCCGCGGGAGCGGTGTCCTGGGACGTGGCCATGACCGGCACGCGCCCCGACTGGAAGGTGAAGATCCGCAAGGGCGACACCCTCTGGACCAGCGCGAGCTACAACACCAAGCGCGGCGCCTGGTGGGAGTCGATGGGGATCATGGTCGTCTACATGGCCGACTCCGGGTCGGGTAACAACCCGTTCAAGAAGCGCGTCGCGTACCCCGGCAAGCCCACGCACGGGCACTTGGCGGAGAACAACAACCATGGCGGCAAGCCGTCGAACCTGCCCGACCCGCGCAAGCTCGCGGATGGTGCGGACGTGAGCGGTGGGACGGTCAACATCCTCGACTTCAAGTACGCGGTCGGCGACCTCAGCCTGGCCGGCCAGGGCAAGCTGCCCCCGGTGATCCGCCGGGGCCAGTCGGCGACCTTCCGCAACCTCGACAACGGCAAGCGCTGGTACCACTCGATCACCTCGTGCAAGGCGCCTTGTACCGGCACGACCGGGATCGCCTACCCGCTGGCCGACGGCAAGGTCCAGTTCGAGTCGAACACGCTGGGCACCAGGTCACCGGCGTCCGGGACGACCTCCTGGACGACGCCGAGCAACCTCAAGTCGGGCACGTACACGTACTTCTGCCGGATCCACCCGTTCATGCGGGGCGCGTTCCGGGTCAAGTAGTCCGCTTGGCATACCCTTCGGGGATGGCGGAGCAGCGAGCGCAGTCGGGAGCAGCGGCAGCGGCCGCCCAGGTACAGGCCGTGCTCGAGGCCGCTGAGCAGAGCGCGGCCGAACTCGAGAGCGCCGCGCGGGCGGACGCCGACAGCATCCGTGCCGAGGCCGAGCGCGACGCGAGCGCCAAGCGCGAGGCGCTCGGGCGCCTGGGCGAGCGGGCAGACGAGCTGGACCGCCGCCTCGACGAGCTGGCGGCGGGGGTGAAGGACGCGATCGCGGCCCTGCGGGGCGAGCTCGACAGCCTGCGCGAGCAGCCCGCCGTGCCGGAGCCTGAGGCGGAGGAGGAGCCGCCCGCCGATCCCGTGCCGCCCGCCGCGCCCGCCGTTCCCGCCGCTCCAGCGGCCCCCGAGGGCGCCCGCCTGCTGGCCTTGAAGATGGCTCTCGATGGCCGCCCGCGGGAGGACACGGCGGCCTACCTGCGCGAGAACTTCGAGCTCGAGGACCCGGACGCCCTGCTGGACGAGGTCTACGCCAGGGCCGGCCGCTGACAGAAGTCCGCAACTAGCGGCCTTCGAACACCTGTTCGATCCGCCTTCGGCTCTACACTCGTTATTCGCGTGATTCAGAGTGGCGAAATCGTCGTCTCGGGCGCCCGGGAGCACAACCTCAAGGACCTCCATCTGAGGCTGCCGCGCAACGCCCTGGTCGTGATCACGGGCCTGTCGGGTTCGGGCAAGTCCAGCCTCGCCTTCGACACCATCTACGCGGAGGGCCAGCGCCGCTACGTAGAGTCGCTGTCGGCCTACGCGCGGCAGTTCCTCGGGCAGATGGACAAGCCGGACGTGGACTCCATCGAGGGGCTCTCGCCGGCGATCTCGATCGACCAGAAGACCACCAGCCGCAACCCGCGCTCGACCGTCGGGACCGTCACCGAGATCTATGACTACCTGCGGCTGCTCTGGGCCCGGGTCGGCCATCCGCACTGCTACAACTGCGGCCGCCCGATCGAGGCGCAGTCGGCCGAGCAGATCATCGACCAGGTGATGATGCTGCCCGAGGGCACGAAGTTCATGGTGCTGGCCCCGATCGTCCGGGGGCGCAAGGGCGAGTACGGCAAGCTCTTCGAGGAGCTGCGCGAGCAGGGCTTCACGCGCGTGAAGGTCGACGGCGAGCTGCGCCGCCTCGAGGAGGAGATCGTCCTCGACAAGAAGTACAAGCACGACATCGCGGTCGTGATCGACCGGCTCGTGATGCGCCCCGACCTGCGCAAGCGGCTGGCCGACAGCGTCGAGACGGCGGTCGCGCGCGCTGAGGGGCTGGTCGACGTCGAGCACGTGGAGACGGGCGAGGTGATCACGTACAGCGACCGCTTCATGTGCCTGCACTGCGGCACGTCGATGCCCGAGCTCGAGCCGCGCATGTTCTCTTTCAACTCGCCGCACGGCGCCTGCTCGCGCTGCACCGGGCTCGGCTCGCAGATGGAGATCGATCCCGAACTGATCGTGCCGGACCCGTCGCTGACGCTGAACGACGGCGCGATCCTGCCGTGGTCCACCAGCGCGTCGAACTACTACGAGCAGATGACGCAGGCGATCGCGGACAAGTGGGAGGTGGACATGGACACCCCCTGGGAGGACCTGCCCGACAGCGTCCGCCACTGCTTCCTGTACGGCACGAACGGCGAGAAGATCTACATCACGTACCGCAACCGCTACGGGCGCAAGCGGTCGTACATGACGACGTTCGAGGGCATCGTGCGCAACCTCGAGCGCCGCTACCGCGAGACCGACTCGGACTGGTCGCGGGAGAAGATCGAGGAGTACATGACGCTGCGCCCGTGCCCGGACTGCAAGGGCGCCCGGCTGCGGCCGGAGTCGCTGGCGGTGAAGATCGGCGGGCTCGGCGTCCACGAGTTCACGCGCATGTCCGCCCAGCGCGCGATCGCGTGGCTGGAGCAGCTCGAGATGTCCGACACCGAGCGCCAAATCGCCCGGCTGATCCTGCGCGAGATCGACGAGCGGCTGCGCTTCCTCGACAACGTGGGCGTGGGTTACCTGTCGCTCGAGCGGGCAGCCGCGACGCTGTCCGGCGGGGAGGCGCAGCGGATCAGGCTCGCCACCCAGATCGGCTCGTCCCTGGTTGGCGTGCTCTACATCCTCGACGAGCCCTCGATCGGGCTTCACCAGCGCGACAACGAGCGCCTGATCGCCACCCTGGAGCGCCTGCGCGACCTCGGCAACACCGTCATCGTCGTCGAGCACGACGAGGGCACCATGCGCGCAGCAGACCACCTCGTCGACCTCGGCCCGGGCGCCGGGGAGCACGGCGGCGAGCTGGTGGCGCAGGGCACCCCCGAGCGCGTGATGCGCACGAAGGGGTCGCTGACGGGCGAGTTCCTGTCCGGCGCGCGCGAGATCCCCACGCCCAAGAAGCGGCGCCGGCCGGGCGGATACATCCAGGTGGAGGGCGCGTCGCAGCACAACCTGCGCAACATCGACGTGAAGATCCCGCTGGGCGTCTTCTGCGCGGTCACAGGGGTCTCGGGCTCCGGCAAGTCGACGCTCGTCAACGAGGTGCTGTTCAAGGCGGTCGCCAACCGACTGCACAGGGCCAAGCAGCGGCCCGGCGCGCATCGCCGCATCAGCGGCCTGGACGCGGTCGACAAGATCATCAACATCGACCAGTCGCCGATCGGGCGCACGCCGCGCTCCAACCCGGCCACCTACATCGGGCTGTTCGACCACATCCGCGACCTCTACTCCCGCACCCAGGAGGCCAGGGCGCGCGGATACAAGCCGGGGCGGTTCTCGTTCAACGTGAAGGGCGGCCGCTGCGAGGTGTGCCGCGGCGACGGCCAGATCAAGATCGAGATGCACTTCCTGCCGGACGTCTACGTGCCGTGCGAGCAGTGCGACGGCAAGCGCTACAACCGCGAGACGCTCGAGGTGCGGTTCAAGAGCAAGACGATCGCGGACGTGCTCGACATGACCGTCGAGGAGTCCCTCGACTTCTTCCAGCACATCCCCAAGATCAAGCGCCGGCTGCAGGCGCTGCACGACGTTGGGCTCGACTACATCCGCCTCGGCCAGCCGGCCACGACGCTGTCAGGAGGCGAGGCGCAGCGCGTGAAGCTCGCGTCGGAGCTCAGCAAGGTCGCCACCGGGCGCACGCTCTACATTCTCGACGAGCCCACCACGGGCCTGCACTTCGCCGACGTCCAGCGCCTGCTGGAGATGCTCGACCGGCTCGTGGATCAGGGCAACACGGTGGTCGTGATCGAGCACAACCTCGACGTGATCAAGTCCGCCGACCGCATCATCGATCTCGGGCCCGAGGGCGGCGAGGAGGGCGGTCAACTGGTCGCGCAGGGCACGCCGGAGCAGGTCGCCGCGGCCAGCGGGTCACACACCGGCCGGTTCCTGAGCGCGATCGTCGAGCCGCCCAAGAAGCGCCAGCGGCGGGCGCGCGCGAAGGTCGCTGCGGCCGCCTGAGCTTTGGGCGCCGCGCTAGGCGGAGCCGCTACCGGTCTCGCGCGCCCGGCGCAGCTTGCGCACCGTCTGGATGACCTCCATCCGGCGGCGGGCACGGACGGCGACCTCCATCAAGGTGGGCGCCTCGCTGCTGTCGGCGATGCCGATCGAGCATGTGGCGGACCCAGTCGGGAGGTTGCGTCCGCATGCCTCGAGCATGTCCTCGAAGCGCTCCTCCCAGGTCGCCGCCCGCTCGGAGTCGGTCGCGTGCAGCAGGACCGAGAACTCGTCAGGGCCGGTGCGGGCGATCTGGTCGACGCCGCGCACGGTTTGATGCAGGATCTCCGCGCAGGTGCGCAGCAGCTGCGTTCCGGCCGCGGCGCCATGGCGGGTGTTCACGGCTCCGAGGCCGTCGAGATCGAGCACGGCGATCGCCAGCGATTCGCTGGTACGGCCGCGGCGCAGCTCCTCGCGGGCGAGCAGCTCGGCGAACTCGTCGGCTCCCGGAAGGTCGGCGAGCGGATCCATACCCTCCTTCATCGGCCGTTTGGCCCTGAACCCTGAGATGCTGTCGCCCGTGGCGAACTTCCGGTTGTGGTGGCAGAAATGGCGTTGGTACGAGCGCAACGCGCTGCCCTGGAACCGCGTGCGCATCCACCGGGAGTTCGCCCAGCGCCGCGCGTTCGCGCGCTGGCCGGTGCACGGCAACGTGCTCGAGGCCTTCAAGGAAGGGCGGCTGGAGGTAGGCGAGCACACCCTGCTCGAGCCGCACGTGTGGCTGACCGCGCCCGATCAGGCGCGCATCCGGATCGGCTCGGGCACGTTCCTGAACATCGGCGTGATGGTCGCGTCGGTCGATCTGGTCGAGCTCGGCGACCACTGCATGTTCGCCAACGGCTGCTTCATCACCGACGGTGCGCACCGCTTCGACGACGCCGACCTGCCCGTCCCGTGGCAGGGCTTCACCAGCAAGGGGCCCACGCGGGTGCTCGACAACGTGTGGTGCGGCGCGAACGTGGTCGTGACCAGCGGGGTCACGATCGGCGAGCGCTGCGTGATCGGGGCGAACAGCGTCGTTACGCGGGACATCCCCGCCTTCTCAATGGCGGCGGGGATCCCCGCCCGGGTGCTGCGGCCGATCGACTACCCGGATCGGGTCAGCACATGACGATTACGTGGAACGGCCGGTCCAGCTCGTTGCCGTTCGTGCCGTTCTCCGTGCGCACGGCAACGCCGTTCACGTTGGAGCCCAGCGAGCTCACGCTGATCTGACCGTTCTGCGGGGGCACCGAGGCGCTCACGTCGCCGAGCGTGGCGAAGTAGGCGCAGCCCCGCACGTCGCTGTTGAAGATCACCTGGTAGCGCCCGGCCGAGGTGCGCGCCACCGACGACACGTTGCGGCCGCGGACTGCCTGCCCGCCCGCGTTGACCACGGCGAAGCGAGCACCGCCGAGCGTCAGGTAGGAGCTCGGCACCGTCCCGAGCGTGGACTCCTTGACCGCGTTGCCGCCGATGCGGTTGCCGCGCATGTCGTTGCCGGTCAGGGACCGGTTGTGTATGTCCTTGGTCGTCACAGACCCGTTCTTGATGCTCTTGCCGGTGATGACCAGCGCGTAGGCCGAGCCACCGAGCGACATCACGAGTGCTGTGACCGCCACGACCATTGCGGGTGACGGCAGGAAACGACGGAACCGACGCATTCGAACCTCTCCTTCGTGCAGGGGTGGGCGACAGCCCTAACCCGCGGACTACCCGGAGGGTTCGGTGCTGGTAACCCAGCACCTGCAAGCCGAGCTACAGCGTGAAGCCGCCTGTGAACGGCTCTCCGGTGCCGTCGTGCATCAACTCGTGCAGGCGATCGATCTCGTCGGGCGCCATCGTGTAGCCGTGCTCCGGCTCGGGGTAGCGCCGGGTGCGCACGTCTTCGACGTAGGCGGTCACGCCCTTGACCATCGCCTCCCGCACCTCGCCATAGCGCTTGACGAAGCGCGCGGCGTGCCCGTCGTAGATCCCCAGCAGGTCGTGGAAGACGAGCACCTGCCCGTCGGTTGCCGCGCCCGCGCCGATGCCGATCACGGGGATCTGCATGCGCGGCATGATCACCTCGGTGAGGGCCGACGGGATCGCCTCGAACACGATCGAGAAGCAGCCCGCCTCCTGCAGCCCCAGCGCGTCGTGCATCACGTTCAGCGCCCGCTCCGCCGTGCGGCCTTGCGAGCGGTAGCCCCCGAGCGCCGTGGCCGACTGCGGGGTCAGCCCAACGTGCCCCATCACCGGGATGCCCGCCGCCACGATCGCCCTGGCGCGGTCGACCGAGGTGCCCCCGCGCTCCAGCTTGACCGCGTCACACCCGGCCTCCTTGACGAAGCGCTGGGCGCTGGCGACCGCCTGCTCGTTGGACACCTCGTACGAGCCGAACGGCATGTCGCCCACGAGCAGCGGAGTGGAGAGGCCGCGGCGCACAGCGGACGCGAGCATGAGCAGCTCGTCGAGCGTGACCGGCACCGTGGACGAGTAGCCGAGCACGGTCATCGCCCCGGAGTCGCCGACGAGCACCACGTCCACGCCGGCCTCCTCGGCCACCTGGGCGCTGGGGAAGTCGTACGCGGTGACCATGGCGATCGGCTCTCCGAGCGCCTTCTTCTCGGCGAGCTTGCTGAGGGTGATGGCCGGCCGCTGGGTGGGGCGGGTGCTCATGTCGTGCCTCCGAGGATGGTGTTGTCGATAAGCCGCGCGCGGCCCACCTGGGCCGCCACGGCGAGCAATGTCGAGCCGTTGACGCGTTCGACCTCCGACAGGTCGACGGCGGAGCGCAGTTCGAGGTACTCGGGGTCGACTCCGTGCGCTTCCAGCTGCGCGCGGGCCGCCGCCAGCACGGCCGCGGCGTCGCGCTGGCCGGCGGCCACCTCGGCCTCGGCGGCGCGCAGGGCGCGGCTCAGGCCGAGCGCGCGGTCGCGCTCGGCCGGGGACAGGTACGCGTTGCGCGAGGAGAGCGCCAGGCCGTCCGCGTCGCGCACGGTGGGACAGACCTCGATTCGGACCGGCATGTCCAGGTCGCGCACCAGCTTCCGGATCACCAGCGCCTGCTGGGCGTCCTTCTGCCCGAAGTAGGCCACGTCCGGCTGTGCCATGTTCAGCAGCTTGGCCACCACCGTCGTGACGCCGGCGAAGTGCTCGGGGCCCCGGTGCTCGGGGGCGCCGTCGAGCACGCCGGTGAGGCCGGTCACCGTGACCGTGGTGCCGAAGCCGGGCGGGTACACCCCGTCCACCGGCGGGGCGAACAGCACGTCCACTCGCTCGGCACGCGCCAGCTCGGCGTCGCGCGCCTCGTCGCGCGGGTAGGCGTCCAGGTCCTCGCCGCGGCCGAACTGGCTCGGGTTGACGAACAGGGACATCACCACCACGTCGCACTGCTCGCGCGCGCGGCGCAGCAGCGCCAGGTGGCCCTCGTGCAGGGAGCCCATCGTGGGGACCAGGCCGATGCTGCGCCCCGCCCGCCGCTCCGGGGCGAGCGCCTCGCGCAGCTCGGGGACCGTGCGCAACGTCCTCATGCCCGTGCCCCCGTGCGGCCAGCGCGCGGGTGTGGTGCACCAGCTCGTCGAAGAGGTCCAGCAGCTCGGGCGCGAGGTCGGCCACGGCGCGGCGCTGGGAGTCGACGGTGGCGTCGTCGCCGCGCGCGACGGGGCCGGTGAGCGCCGCCTCGGGACCCAGCTCGGCGACGTTGTCGATCGTGCGTCGCAGCAGGGGCACCAGCAGCGCCCGGGCCTCCTCGGGCTCGAGGCCGGCGCCCGCGGCGATGCGCTCGGCGGCGGCCTGCAGGGTGACCAGGAAGTTGGAGGCCACCGACGCAGCCGCGTGGTAGGCGGCGCGGCCTGCGTCGTCGATCTCGAAGGGCGTCATGCCGAGCGTGCGCGCGAGATCGGCGGCGAAGGCGAGCGCCGCCGGCGTGGAGCCCGCGACGGCACAGCCCGCGCCCGCGAACGCGGCCAGGCCGCTCGAGCCGGGTGCGAAGGTCTGGAGGGGATGCATCCCGAACGCCGTCGAGGGCGCCAGCGTGCGCAGCGGCGTCGCGCCGCTCGTGTGACCGACCAGCGGCGCGGCCCCGGCCACCGCGGCGACCGCCGCCGGGATCTCGCCATCCGGCACGCACAGCACGATCGCATCGCAGCCGGCCGGGATCTCGCCGCGCCCGACCGGGCCCTCGACCGCCACGCCCGCCTCCCGCAGCGCGCCGGCGAGCGCGCCGCCGAGGCGGCCGGCGCCGACGACGCCGACGCGTGCGTCACTGAGGCTGTTGCTGGTCGAGTGCATCCTGCTGCCGGTCCACTCCTGTTTCGGGTAGCGGCCGGACAACCTCAAGGATACCCGGCGAAGTCCGCGTAAATCGCGGAGTCAGCGGATGCCCGGGTGCTGCTGTCGTCGGCGCGGGCCCCTAGGCTTGCGGTCATGCAGCCACGCAGCGCACAGGAGCGTCGCGAGGCCCTCGTGGAGCTCTACCGCGAGGCGGCCAGTTGTACGCGGTGCCCGCTGCACGAGGGCCGCACCAAGGTCGTCTTCGGCGCCGGGAACGCCGACGCCGATCTCATGTTCGTCGGCGAGGCCCCCGGTCAGCAGGAGGACCTCCAGGGGCTGCCGTTCGTCGGCCGTGCCGGCAAGCTGCTCGACCAGCTGCTTGGCGAGGTCGGGCTGGAGCGCACGGACGTATTCATCACCAACGTCCTGAAGAGCCGCCCGCCGGGTAACCGCGACCCTGCGCTCGAGGAGATCGACGCCTGCAAGCCGTACCTGCACAAGCAGGTCGAGCTGATCGAGCCGCGCGTGATCTGCACCCTGGGCAACTTCGCGACGAAGCTGCTCACCCGCTCGCAGCGCGGCATCACGGGAGTCCACGGCCGACCGCAGGTGCACGAGCTGGGTGGGCGGGCGGTACGCGTGTTCCCGATCTATCACCCCGCGGCGGCGCTGCGCAGCACAAAGACGCTCGAGGAGCTCCGCGAGGACTTCCAGCGCCTGCCCGAGCTGCTGGAGGAGCCGCCGCCGGTCCCGATCGGCGCCGTCGCCCCGATGGCGGCTGTGGCCGCCGAGCCCGCGCCCGAGCCGCCCCAGATCAACCTGTTCGACTGACGTCCCTGGAATCCGCATCGCCGCAGGAGACCGAGGCCGCGGGCGCCGACCTCGCGGCGGGCCTGACGGCCGGCGACGTGGTGCTGGTCAGCGGCGAGCTGGGGAGCGGCAAGACGACGTTCGTGCGGGGAGCGTGCCGGGCGCTCGGGGTCGAGGGCCCCGTGACCAGCCCGACGTTCACGGTCGGCCACGTGCTCGGCGGGTCGCCCGAGGTCGCCCACCTCGACCTCTACCGGCTCGAGTCGCTCGCGGGTGAGGACCCGGCGCTGCTCGACGACTACCTGACCCCGGAGCGGGTGGCCTTCGTCGAGTGGCCGGAGGCGGGCGAGCCCGCCATCGAGCGCGTGGCGGCGCGCGTGTTGCTCGAGCATCTCGGCGGCGACCGGCGGCGGATCACGATCGCGTGACGCTGCTGGGCATCGACACGTCCACCTCGGCGAGCGCCGCGTGCGTGCTGCGCGATGACGGCGAGCGCTTCGAGGTGGTGCCCGAGACCGCCCGGCTGGCCGCCGGCCCCGCGCACGCGCGGGAGCTTATGCCGGCGATAGCGGAGGTCATGGAGCGCGCCGGGGTGGGCTTCGGCGACCTGGAGGCGATTGCGGTGGGGGTGGGGCCCGGCATGTTCACCGGTCTGCGCATCGGGATCGTGACGGCTCGCGCGCTGGGCAGCGCGAGTGGGCTGCCGCTGCGTCGTGTGTCCTCGCTGGCCGCGCTGGCGGCCGGGATCGAGACGGACGGTCCTCGGCTGCCGCTCATCGATGCTCGCCGGGGCGAGCTGTTCGCGGCCCTTCACGGCGCCGGTGGGGAGGTGGTGTGGCCGCCGTTCGTCGCCGCTCCCGAGCTGGTGGTGGAGCGTGTGAGGGAGGCCGGTTTCACCGTGCGGGCGGCCGGGGACGGGTCGATACGATTTCGCAGGGTGCTTCAGGCGGCCGGGATAGGCGTCGACGTCGACGAATCGCGCTCCCACGTGGTACGCGCCGGGAACGTCTGCCTGCTGGGGCGGGCGGCGCCGGACGAGCCGCCGGAGGCCGTACTGCCGGAGTACCTGAGAGAACCCGACGCCAAGATCCCTTGAACCAAGAGCCACAGATCCGACAGTTGAACTACGCGGACCTGCCCCAGGTGATCGCGATCGAGCGCCGCGCGTTTCCGACGCCGTGGTCACTGGCGATGTTCGTACTGGAGCTCTCCAAGCCGTCCGGTATCTGCCTGGCCGCGACGATCGAAGAGCGCATCGTCGGCTACCTGGTCTGCTCGCGCTACGACACGGTCTGGCACGTGATGAACGTGGCGGTGGACAACCAGCTGCTGCGCCAGGGGATCGCCACCACGATGATGGAGCGGCTGTTCGAGCTCGCCGACCGCCCGAACGAGCAGTACACGCTCGAGGTGCGCACCTCCAACGACCCGGCGATCCGCCTCTACGAGAGCTTCGGGTTCCGGGCCGCCGGCCGCCGGCGGGCGTACTACCACGACAACCGTGAGGACGCCCTGATCATGTGGCGCACGGTGCCGGAACGCCAGACCGCTTGATTCTTGCCCTCGAGACCAGCTGCGACGACACCTGCGCCGCTCTGGTCACTCGCGGCGGAGAGATCCGCTCGAACGTGATCGCCTCGCAGGGCCTCCTGCATGCTCGCTACGGAGGCGTGGTGCCGGAGATCGCGTCGCGCCGCCACCTGGAGCTGGCCGACGCGGTCGTCGCGGACGCGCTGGAGCGGGGCGGCGCGCGGCTCGAGGACGTGGAGACCGTGGCGGTGACGCACGGCCCCGGGCTGATCGGGGCGCTGCTGGTGGGGCTCTCGTCGGCCAAGGCGCTGGCCGCGACGAGGCGGCTGCCGGTGACGCCGGTCGACCATCTGCACGGGCACGTGGTGTCGAGCACGCTGGGTCCGCGGCCGATCGAGTCGCCCTACCTCTGCCTCGTGGCGAGCGGGGGACACACGTTCCTCGCGCGCGTGGACGATCCGGCGTCCTACACGGTGCTCGGCCAGACGCTCGACGACGCCGCCGGCGAGGCGTTCGACAAGGGCGCCCGGCTGCTCGGCCTCGGCTACCCGGGCGGGCCGGAGCTCGACCGCCTGGCCGCGGGTGGCGATCCGGAGGCGTTCGCGTTTCCGCGCAGCGCGCCCGGCGAGCTCGACTTCAGCTTCTCGGGGCTCAAGACGGCGCTGCTCTACCGCCTGCGCGACGAGCCGGACGCCGACCGGGCCGACCTGGCGGCGTCGTACCAGCGGGCGATCGTCGAGGCACTGGTCGCCCGCACTCGTGCGGCGCTGGAGCGTGAGGGGCTGGAGCGGCTGGCGATCGGGGGCGGCGTGGCCGCCAACTCCGAGCTGCGAGCGGCGGTCGAGGGGCTCGACGCGACCGTCTGGGTGCCCCCGATGGAGCTCTGCACCGACAACGCGGCGATGATCGCCGGGGCGGCCCGCTTCCTGGAGCCGCTGGAGTATCCGGACTACCTGGCGCTGGACGCGGCGGCGAGGCTGTAGGCGACGCGTCTCACGTTTGACAGCACATAGCTGTCAAACGTCGATCTCGTCGAGGCCCGTGCCGTCATGGAGCTATTGCAGGCGCGACTCCTCGAGGTCCAGCTCCCGCTCCACCCGCCGGCGCACTTCGTCGGAGATCTCGCCGCGGTTGCGCATCCCGATCAGCTCCTCGCGCTGGGCGTCGAAGAGCTCGTACATCAGCCGGATGTAGGCGCCGCTGCGCTCCTCGTAGTGGTCGCCGTCGCCCTCCTCGATCGCCCCGAAGCGCCGGCGCCGGTAGTCGTACAGGCCGCGCACCCGTTCGAGCGTGTCGTCTCGCACCCACTCCTCGCCGTCGAGCTCCTCGGTGCGCAGGATCGCGGCCTCGGCGAGCCGGATCCGCGCGGACACCTCCTCGCGCTCCTCGGAGCCGTCGTCGCTCACGCCGAGCAGCTTGATCAGCGGCCCGAGCGTGAGTCCCTGTCCGACCAGGGTGGCGAGGATCACGGCGAACGCCAGAAAGATCGTCAGGTCCCGCTCCGGGAACGGCGCCCCGCCCTCGATCGTCAGCGGCAGCGCCAGTGCGGCCGCCAGCGACACCGAGCCGCGCATCCCGGCCCAGCCGATCACCACCCGCTCGCGCCACCCGGCGCGCCGCTCGCGCTGCACCGCTCGCCGGTCGATCGCGCGCAGGAGGTAGACGACCGTGAACTGCCACAGCAGCCGCACCCCGATCACCACTCCACTGATCAGCAGGCCCCAGCCGATCAGCTCGCCGGTCGTGTGGCCGGAGATGTTGTCGATCACGGTCGGCAGCTGCAGGCCCACCAGCAGGAACAGCAGGGCGTTAAGGATGAACGTGAGCACCTCCCAGATCGCCACCCCCTGGAGCCGCATCACCGGCGTGGTCAACTCGGGCGTGTGCCAGCCCATGTAGATGCCGACGGTCACGGCCGCGATCACTCCCGACACGCCCAGCTCCTCCGCGGGCAGGTAGGCCGCGTAGCCGGACAGCAGCGAGATCGTGATCTCCGTAGGCGGGTCGTCGATGCGGCGGCGCACCTCGCGGATCACGCGCCCGGCGATCAGCCCGATCAACAGCCCGCCCACGCCGCTCCAGACGAACTTCAGTCCCGCCTCCGCGAGCGAGAAGCTGCCGCTGACGACCGCCGCGACCGCGAACTTGTAAAGCACCAGCGCGGTCCAGTCGTTGGTCAGGTTCTCGCCCTCGATCACCGTCAGCAGCCGCCGCGGCGCCCCGATCCGGCGCATGATCTCGGCGGGCGCCACGGCGTCCGTTGGCGACACGATCGCTCCCAGCACGAACGCCTCGGGCCAGCCGAGCCCGATCGCGTAGTGCGCGACCACGGCGACCGCCGCCATCGTGACCGCCACCACGCCGATCGAGAGCAGCGCGATCGGCCGCGCGTTGCGGCGCAGGTCTCGCAGCGAGGTGAAGAAGGCCGCTCCGTACAGCAGCGGTGGCAAGAAGATCAGCAGCACCAGGTCGGGGTCGAGCTCCGGGCTGGGCACCCCGGGCACGTAGCCGATCACGGCACCCCCGAGCACGAGCGTGATCGGGTACGGCACGTTGAGCGTCCGGGCCAGGACGGCCAGGCCGGCCGCCGCGGCCAGCAGGGCGAAGATGACCAACTCGACGTGCTCCACGGGTCCTAGAGTGGCATCCGTGCCGACCCTGACCCTCTACGGCAAGCCGGGCTGCCACCTGTGCGACGACGCGCTCGCGGCTGTGCGGCGCGCCACCGCCACGCGCGAGGTGCTGCTCGAGCAGGTGGACATCACGCTCGACCCGGTCCTCCACGGCCGCTACGGCGAACGCATCCCGGTTCTGGAGCTGGACGGGGAGGAGCTGTTCGAGTACTTCGTCGACGAGGGCGTGCTGGAACGGCGGCTCGATAGAGTGAACTCGTGACCTTTCGGGAGCCCGTGTCGGGTGGGGCCGGGGTGCAGGACGGCGCGGGCGAGCGGCTTTCGCTCGGCGTCGCGGCACGCCTGTCTCGCTACCTCCAGGTGCTCACTCAGGCGAAGAAGATGGGGCGCGAGACGATCTCGTCGCAGGAGCTGGCGGACTACACCCACGTCAACTCCACCCAGATCCGCCGCGACCTGTCCGGCTTCGGCAAGTTCGGCAAGCGCGGTGTGGGCTACAACGTCGACTCGCTCGTGTCGCAGATCCGCAAGATCCTGCGCACCACCGGCAAGCACAACATCGCGCTGTTCGGCGCCGGCAACCTGGGTCAGGCGATCGCCGGGTCGGACATCTTCGCCGACCACGGGTTCCGCGTGGTGGCGCTGTTCGACAAGGATCCGTCGAAGGTCGGGCAGCGGGTGAACGACACGCTCACCGTCCGCAAGTACGACGAGCTCGAGAAGGTGATCCGCGAGGAGGACGTCGTCGTGGGCGTGCTCGCGGTGCCCACCGCGGCCGCTCAGGAGGTTGCCGACGACCTCGTCGAGGCCGGCGTGAAGATCATCTTCAATTACTCCGAGGCCCTGCTCCAGGTGCCGCCCGAGGTGACGGTCCACACCTCGAGTCCCGCCGTCGACCTGCTCTACGCGCTCTACTTCTACCTCACCTGATGCTCGACATGACCCGTGTCCATGAGGCTTTCGAGGCCTCAACGGACTTCACGGTCGGAATCGAGGAGGAGTTCGCGATCCTCGACCCGCACACGCTCTCGCTCGACCACCGGTTCGAGGAGCTCAACACTGCCGCCGCCTCCGACCCGGTGCTCGCAGACTCGGTAGCCGGGGAGCTGATCAAGTCCGAGATCGAGATCCGCTCCGGTCGGGGGGAGACGTTCGCCGACGCGGTCGAACGCCAGCGCGAGGCGCGCGTCCGGCTGTTCCGGCTCGCCGCCGAGCGCGGGGCGCGGCTCGCCGCGACCGGCACCCATCCGTGGAGCACGTGGCAGGAGCAGCAGATCATCGACACCGAGCACTACCGGCGTGTGGCCGAGGGCCTTCAGTACGTCGCGTGGCGCAACAACACGTTCTCGCTGCACGTGCACGTGGGTATACGCGGCGCCAACCGCGCCGTGCGGGTGTGCGACCGGCTCCGTCCCGTGCTCCCGGAGCTGCTCGCCCTGTCAGCCAACTCGCCGTTCCTCGACGGGCGGTTGTCTGGCCTGCACTCAGCCCGCTCGCAGATCTTCACGAAGAGCTTTCCCCGCTGCGGGATCCCCGACCCGTTCGGTGGCTGGGACGGGTATGTGGACTACGTGGACTTCCTGATGGCCAGCAACTCGATCGTCGAGCAAACCCAGATCTGGTGGAGCGTGCGCCCGCACCATTCGTTCGGCACCGTGGAGCTGCGCATCTGCGACGCGCAGACGAGCGCCGCCGACTCGACGGCGCTGGCGGGCCTGATCACGCTGTGCATCGCCCAGGCCGCGCTCGACGAGGACGAGGGGGTGCCGCATGCCGACCCGCCGCCGCGCATGGTCGAGGAGAACTTCTGGCGCGCCATCCGGTACGGCCTCGACGGCAAGCTGATCGACCTGCCGCGGCGAGAGGAATATCCCGCCGCGGCGGTCCTCGAGCGGCTGCTCGAGTGGACGTCGCCCGCGCGGGCGCTGCTCGGAATCGAGCCGGCGCTGCCCGAGGAGAACGGCGCGCAGCGACAGCGCCGCGCGCTGGCGCAGGGAGCATCGATGGAGGAAGTGTTCACGGCCGAGGTGGCCGAGACGCAGCGGACGTACGCGGCCGAGGAGGTGAGCGCGTGACTGAGGAGGAGCAGGAACAGCAGCAGATGCAGCTGCCCGAGGTGGACGACGTGCTGCTCAGCACGGCGGTGTCGCTGGTCAACATGGCCGGGATCCGGCTGACCGACCAGGAGCACCGCAATCCCACCAAGGCGAAGGAGGCGATCGACGCGGCGCGCGCGCTGCTGCCGCTCTGTCCCGAGGAGGCGGTCGGGCCGATCAAGGACGCCCTGTCCCAGGTGCAGATGCTGTACGTGAAGGAGACCCAGAACCCGGCGCACCCGGCCGAGCCGGGCGCTTCGGGCCAGCAGGGCGCTCCCGCGGCCCCGGGCCCGGTCCCGGCCCCGGCTGAGCCGGCCCCCGACGAGGAAGAAGAGCGGGCCAAGGCGCGCTCGAAGATCTGGACGCCGCCAGGGTCGTGATCGGCGTCTTCGGCGGTTCGGGGTTCTACCGCTTCCTGGACGAGGTCGAGGAGGTGCCGGTGGCCACCCCGTACGGGCCGCCCTCGGCGCCGATCCGAGTCGGCCAGGTGGAGGGCGTCGACGTGGCGTTCATGCCGCGTCACGGCGACGAGCACACGCTTCCGCCGCACCGGATCAACTACCGCGCCAACGTCTGGGCGATGCGCGAGGTCGGGGTGCGCCGCATCGTCGGCCCATCCGCGTGCGGCTCGCTCAAGCCGGAGCTGTCCCCCGGCACATTCGTGATCTGCGACCAGTTCGTCGATCGCACCCAGGCGCGCGAGAGCACCTTCTACGACGGGCCGCAGACCACCCACGTCTCCGCGGCCGACCCTTATTGCGACGACCTCAGCGAGATCCTCGCCTCGAGCGCCGAGCAGCTCGACATCCCGGTGGTCAGGGGCGGCACCGTAGTGGTGATCCAGGGGCCGCGCTTCTCCACCCGGGCCGAGTCCAGGTGGTACGCGGCGAGCGGCTTCGACGTGGTCAACATGACCCAGTGCCCGGAGTCCTGGCTGGCCCGCGAGCTGGAGCTCTGCTACGCCAACGTCTCGCTCGTGACCGACTACGACGTGGGCCTCGCGGGGATGCCCGATGTGGAGCCCGTGTCCGCCGATGGGGCCTTCGCGGTATTCAGCGAGAACCTCGATCGGCTGCGCGCGCTCCTGTTCCACGCGATCCCGCGCATCGGCCCTCAGCCGCAGGACACATGTGCCACTGCGCTACATAGCGCCATCGTGAGATAAACTGCCCCGGCTCTTTTCCGGGCGGTGTCGGAGGCTTCCCCAGAGGCCCAACTCCAGCGCTACGCGCATGGCCGCCCGCTGACTGAACTCGACGGAGGACATACCCCTTGGAATTCCTGACTGACTGGGGCGTGGTAATCGCGCTCGTCTGCTCTGGTGCCGCCGTTGTATACGGCGTGCTCACCTCGCGCTGGCTGCTGGCCCTGTCGCCCGGCAACGCGGAGATGCAGGAGATCTCGAAGGCCGTGCAGGAGGGCGCGAGCGCCTACCTGCGGCGTCAGTACACGATCATCGCGGGCGTTGCGGTGGTGCTGGCGATCGTGCTCGCGGTCGCGCTCGAGGCCACCGATGCCGAGGGCATCCTGATCGCCGTCGGCTTCCTCATCGGAGGGACGCTCTCGGGCTCGGCGGGCTTCATCGGCATGAACGTGTCGGTGCGTGCAAACGCTCGCGTGGCCGAGTCGGCGCGCTCCGGAGTGTCGCGCGCGCTCGAGGTCGCGTTCAAGGGCGGTGCCATCACCGGCCTGCTGGTGGCCGGCCTGGCGCTGCTCGGCGTCGCCGGCTACTACGGGATCCTGATCCTCGCCGACGTTGACGAGCGCGACGCGATCGACGCCCTGATCGGGCTCGGCTTCGGCGGCTCGCTGATCTCGGTGTTCGCCCGACTGGGCGGCGGCATCTTCACCAAGGCCGCCGACGTGGGCGCCGACCTGGTCGGCAAGATCGAGGCCGGCATCCCGGAGGACGACCCGCGCAACCCGGCCGTGATCGCCGACAACGTGGGCGACAACGTGGGCGACTGCGCCGGCATGGCGGCCGACCTCTTCGAGACCTACGCGGTCACCGCGGTCGCCGTGATGTTGCTCGGCGTGCTGACCTTCCAGGAGGTCGGCACGGTGGCGGTCTACCCGCTCGTCATCGGCGGTGTGTCGCTGCTGGCGTCGATCATCGGCACATACGCCGTGCGCAGCCGCGTGGGCAACGTGGAGCGCGCGCTCTACCAGGGCCTGATCGTGTCCGGCGGCCTGGCCGCGCTCGCCTTCCTGCCGATCACGCTCGGCATGATGGACGACCTCACCTTCAAGGACGGCGTCTCCGGCTTGCTGCGCGGCGGCTCGTCCGAGGCCCCGTCGGGCATCGATCTCTACCTCTGCACGCTGGTCGGCATCGCGATCACCGCCGGTTTGTTCGTGATCACCGACTACTACACGTCGACCCGCTTCCGGCCGGTCCGCACCACGGCGCGCGCCTCTCAGACCGGGCACGCGACGAACATCATCCAGGGCCTCGCGCAGGGCTTCCAGTCCACCGCCGCCCCGGCGATCCTGCTGGCGATCGGCATCCTGGTGGCCAACGAGCTGGCCGGGATCTACGGCATCGGCGTCGCGGTCATGTCGCAGCTCTCGCTGACCGGGCTGATCGTCGCGCTCGACGCGTTCGGGCCGATCACCGACAACGCCGGCGGTATCGCCGAGATGGCGGACCTACCGGAGGAAGTGCGCAACGTGACGGACCCGCTCGACGCGGTCGGTAACACCACCAAGGCCGTGACGAAGGGGTATGCGATCGGCTCCGCGGTCCTGGCGGCGCTGGTGCTGTTCGCGGCGTTCGTCGAGGAGCTGCGCGAGGAGGCGGTGAAGGACGGTACGGCCGTCGTCTCGTTCGATATCTCCCAACCCGAGGTCCTGGTCGGGCTGCTGATCGGCGGCATGATGGTCTATCTGTTCGCCGCGCTCGCGATCGAAGCCGTCGGCCGCGCCGGCGGAGGTGTGGTCGAGGAGGTGCGCCGGCAGTTCAAGGAAAAGCCGGGCATCATGGACTACACGGAGAAGCCGGACTACGCGCGGGCGGTGGACATCGTCACCGCTTCGGCGCAGCGCGAGATGATCGTGCCGGCGCTGATCCCGATCGTGATCCCGCTCGTCGTCGGGCTGCTGTCGACGCAGGCGCTCGGCGGCCTGCTGATCGGCGTCATCGTCGTCGGCTTCTTCGCCGCGGTTTCGATGACCGCCGGCGGTGGAGCATGGGACAACGCCAAGAAGCTGATCGAGGACGGGGAGTACGGCGGCAAGGGGTCGGAGGCGCACGCAGCCTCGGTCACGGGCGACACCGTGGGCGATCCCTACAAGGACACCGCCGGCCCGGCGATCAACCCGATGATCAAGGTGGCGAACATCGTCGCCCTGCTGATCATCCCATTCCTGGCTTGACCCTGCGGTAGCAATGCATCAGCGCGGCCCTGCCGTTCGGCAGGGCCGCCCGCCGGAGTAGTCTCGCCGATCGGCATGGCTGAATATCGGCCCAAGAATCAGGGGCTCGAGCGGGTCCTGGGCACCGGGTCGCTGTTCGCGACGGCCTACGGCAACGTCGGCTCCTCGATCTACTACGCGCTGGGCCTCGTCGCGATCTACGCGGCGGGCATGACGCCCGTGGTGTTCGTGATCGCCGGGCTGATCTTCGCTGCGACCGCCGCCACCTACGCCGAGGCCACCACGATGTACCCGGAGGCCGGCGGCTCCTCGTCCTTCGCCCGCCGGGCCTTCAACGAGTTCTGGTCCTTCTTCGCGGCGTGGGGCCAGATGCTCACCTACATCATCACGATCGCCATCTCGGCGTTCTTCGTGCCCCACTACCTGGGCGTGTTCTGGGAGCCCCTGGGCGAGTCGCCGGCCGACATCGTCGGCGGCATCGTTGTCGTCCTGGTCCTCGGGGCAGTGAACATCGTCGGCGTCAAGGAGTCGGCGGGCGTGAACATCGGCTTCGCGGTCACCGACTTCCTCACCCAGGTCGGGCTGGTGGTGGTGGGCTGCTTCCTCGTGCTCGATCCGGAGCTGCTGGTGGAGCAGATCGACTTCGGCACGACGCCGACCGTGGGCGACTTCCTGATCGCCATCCCGGTCGCGATGGTCGCCTACACCGGCATCGAGACGGTCTCGAACATGGCCGAGGAGGCCCGCGACTACGGCAAGACGATCCCGCGCGGGATCGGGCTGGTAGCGGTGGCCGTGGCCGTGATCTACGCGTTCCTCCCAGCGATCGCGCTGTCGGCGATGCCGGTCATCGACGGCGAGACCGCGCTCGCACGGCCGAGCGAGGAGGGCGGCTATGCCGACGACCCGATCCTCGGCGTGGTCGAGAACATGGACCTGGGAGCCCTGTCGGGTGCCGCCGAGATCTACGTCGGCATCCTCGCCGCGACGATCCTGTTCATCGCCACCAACGCCGGCCTGCTCGGCGTGTCGCGGCTGACCTATTCGATGGGTCAGCACCGTCAGCTCCCGGAGCTGCTGCGGGTGCTGCACCCGAAGTTCCGCACGCCCTACATCGCGATCATCCTGTTCGGAGCGGTCGCTTGCCTCGCGATCGTGCCGGGCCAGGCCGACTTCCTGGGCGTGATCTACGCCTTCGGGGCGATGCTCTCGTTCACGATGGCGCACATCTCGCTGATCAAGCTGAGGGTGCTCCATCCCGACGCCGACCGGCCCTGGCGGAGTCCAGGGACGATCCGGGTGGCGGGGCACGAGCTGCCGGTGCTGGCGGTCTTCGGGGGGCTCGGCACCGGCATCGCGCTGATCGTGGCGACGGCGCTGGACCTGCGCGTGCTCGTGTCCGGCGCGCTCTGGCTGGGGCTGGGGATCACGATCTACGTCGTCTACCGGCGCCGTCAGGGTCTGTCGCTGACCGAGACCCACAAGATCGTCACGCCCAAGCCAGTGGTCGAGCACGAGGTCGAGTACGAGTCGGTGCTGGTGGCATTCGAGGAGGGCCACTTCTCGCTCGAGCCGGTCGCCACGGCGGTCCGGCTGGCGGCGCGCCGCCGCCGCGGCATCCACGTGCTGGTCACGATCACGGTGCCGCCGAACGCGCCGATCGACGCTCCGCTGCCGGATCAGGAGGCCTACGCGGCCTCGCTGATCGACCAGGCCCGCGTGCGCGGCGGCCGGCGGGTGACCGGGCACTGGGAGAAGGTGCGCCCCGGGCAGGCCGGCCGCCGCATCGTCGAGGAGGCGCGGGAAATCCGAGCCAGGGCGGTGGTCATGTCGCTGCCCCCGCGGAGGACGGGGATGTCCCTGTTCGGCAAGACGCTCGAGACCGTTCTGAGCGAGCGGCCGTGTCGCGTGATCATCGAATCGTCCCGCGGTGTGGACGGTCGTCGCAATGGCCCCTGATCGGCCCCGCCTGATGCCATCATTGCGCGCGTGCAACGCGCCTACCTCGCGTCCACGCGGCTGCTGAGCGCGGCGCTCCTGGTTGTGGGCGTCGCGATGGTGGCGTCCACGATCGCCCGCGGCGGCGGCGCGCTCGCCGTCGGGGTGGTGCTCGGGACGATGCTGGCGCTGATCGGCGTGGCGCGTCTCTGGTTCGCGCGCGGCGGCGCACGGTGAGCCGGGAGGACGGCGCACCCAAGCCCCCTCGGGGTGGCGGGGAGGGTCCCCGCACCCGGGTCGCGGCTGAGCGCGCTCGCTCGCAGCTGAAGCGGGGCTCCGAGCGCGCCGGGCGCGCCGGCGCCCGGATCTCGCGCAGCCTCGGGGAGCCGGCGCTGTTCGCGATCCTGCTCAGCTCCGTCGTCTCCGGCCTGTTCATGGTGCTCGGGGTCGTGGCCGGCGACGCGCTGGGCCTCACCCCGCTGGCCTTCCTGCTCGCCGGCGTCCTGTTCGTCGTGACGATCGCGACCTACGTCGAGGGCAGCTCGCTGCACCCGGAGCGCGGGGGGGCGTCCACATTCGCGCGCTACGCCTTCGACGAGCTGTGGAGCTTCGTCGCGGGCTGGGCGATCCTGCTCGACTACCTGATCGTGATGGCGATCGGCGCCGTCGCGATCTCCGACTACCTCGCGGTGTTCTGGACCGACCTCGACGAGGGCGTGGCGGAGATCGCGATCGCCGCGCTGGCGCTCGTCTTCGTGGTCCTCCAGAACGTGCGCGGCCTGACCGCGGACCGCCTCGGCCTTGTGCTGCGCCTGTCGCTGGTGGGCATCCTGCTGCTGGCGGTGGTGTCCGGGATCGCCTTCGCCCAGAACTGGGATCCCAGCGCGATCACCGACTCGGTGGACCTGGGCGCGGCGCCCGAGTGGGACCAGCTCCTGTTCGCCACGGTCGTCGCCGGGGTGGCGCTGATCGGGGTGGAGGCGGCCTCCGGGCTCGCCGGCGAGGTGCGAGTGGGGCGCAGGGGGCTGCGGCGCGTGGTGCTGCTGACCTCGGTGACCGCGCTGCTGCTGTTCGTGCTCGTCTCCACCGCGGCGCTGATGACGTTGCCGGTGGTGGGCGGCGAGACGCCGCTCGGCGGGCGCTACCTGGAGGCCCCCGTGCTCGGGGTCGTGTCCCAGTTCCACCCGTCGTGGCTGAACGACGCGGCGCGCGCCGCGGTGGGCGTGACCGGCGCGGCGATCCTGCTGGTGGCGATGAACAGCCAGATGCTCGGCATCTCGAGGCTCGCGTACTCGCTGGCCACGAACCGCCAGATCCCGAGCGCCGCCGGCCGCTTGCACGACGTGCGCGGCACGCCCTACATCGCGATCACCCTGGCCGGAGCGATCGCCTTCCTGCTCGCGGTGCCCCACGATGTGGAGTTCCTCGCGGGCATCTTTGCCTTCGGCGCGATGGTCACGTTCGCGATCGCCCACCTCTCGGTGATCGTGCTGCGCTACCGCGAGAGCAGCCGCCCGAGCGCGTTCCGCGTGCCGCTTTCGCTGCGCGTGGGGCGCGGCACGGTGCCGCTGCCGGCGGTGATCGGTGCGCTCTTCTCGATCCTCGCCTGGGTCAGCGTGGTGGTGCTGCACGAGGGGGCCCGGGTGATCGGCGGTGCCTGGATGGTGGGCGGGATCGCGATGTACGTGATCTACCGGAGCACCCAGGGCAAGGCGCTCACGAAACGCTTCACGATCCCGGCCGAGGCGCTGCAGGAGGGCGCACCGGTGGAGTACGGGAGCATCCTCGTCCCGGTATTCGGCGACCGGACCGACGACGAGATCATCGGCACCGCCGGCCGGCTCGCGGCGGAGCACGCCGACGAGACCGAGGGCGGAGCCGTGGTCGAGGCGCTCTACGTGTTCGAGATCCCGATGTCGCTGCCGATCGACGCGCGCGTGCCGGACGAGCGAGTCAAGACCGCCAAGCGGGTGCTCGCGCGCGCGAAGGAGGTCGGGGAGGAATACGAGGGGGTGGAGGTCGCCACCGCGATGGTGCGCGGTCGCACCACGGGGCAGGCGATCGTGGCGGAAGCGCGCCGCCGCGGCGTCGAGGCGATCGTGCTCGCCGCCGAGGAGCCAAGCGCCATGCGCGGGGGCGCCATCCTGGGCGGCCGCGGGCGGTCGCGCGACCGCTTCGTGGGGGAGACCACGCGCTACGTGATCGAGAAGGCGTCCTGCAAGGTCATTCTCACGGCGTCGCCCGCCGGCGAGGAAGGCACCAGAGAGGGAGTTCTACCCTAGAGTGGGAGGCCAATGTTCGTACTGATCGTGGGATGCGGGCGCGTGGGGTCCGCGATCGCCAACTCGATGCTGGCCGAGGGGCACGAGGTGTCCGTCCTCGACGAGGACGCCGAGGCGATCGCGCTGCTCGAACGCGGGCAGGCGCAGGGCTGGGAGGAGCGCGGCGGGCGCTTCACCGAGGGCACAGCGCTGGAGATCGACGCCCTGCTGGCCGCCGGCATCGACAAGGCCGACGCCTTCGTCGCGTCCACCGACGGCGACAACACGAACCTGGTGATCGCCCAGATCGCCAAGCGCCGGTTCGACGTCGAGCGCGTGGTGGTGCGCGTGCTGGACCCGGCCCGCGCCCGCTGGTACGCCGAGCAGGGCCTCCAGACCGTCTGTCCGACGCAGACCGCCATCGAGCTGCTCGAGGCGGCGGTGCGCGGGCAGATCCGCTTCGAGGGAGTGTCCGGGTAGTGGAGGTCCACGCCTGATGTACGTCCTCATCGTCGGGGCCGGCAAGGTCGGCTGGAACCTGGCGCGCGAGCTGCTCGGCAAGCGCCACGAGGTGACCGTGATCGAGTCCGACGCGGTCCGCTTCGCGGTCGTGGAGCAGGAGCTCGAGCACAGCGCCCAGTACGGCGACGGCTCCGAGCTGTGGGTACTCGAGCGCGCCGGCATCGAGCGCGCCGACCTCGTCGTGGCCGTGACCGGCGACGACGAGGACAACATCCTGATCTCCCAGGTCGCGCGCGAGAAGTACGGCGTGACCCGGGTCGTGGCTCGCTGCAACAACCCGCGCAACCTCCAGCACTTCGAGCTGCTGGGCGTGAAGCCCGCGATCTCTGCGACCGACCTGATCCTGCGCCTGATCGAGCACGAGGTGCCCAAGTACGGGCTCGTCCATCTGCTCGACCTGCCCGAGGAGCGCCTGGAGATCATCGAGCTCGAGGTGGCCGAGGGCTCGGAGGCGGCCGGGCAGGCTGTCAAGGACCTGGGCCTGCCCGACGGCTCGCTGGTGATCTCGATCCTGCGCGACGGCGGCGGCTTCGTGCCCAGCGGCGACTCGGTGGTCCAGGCCGGCGACGAGGTGCTGCTGGTGCTCGACGTGGGCCTCGAGAGCCGCGTGACGGAGCGGTTCACAGACCGCTCGGGCGCCCCGGCCTAGCCAGTGGCCCGGCGCAAGGTCGACCACCTGCTGATCGGAGGGGGCCTGGCCGCCGCCAACTGTGCACGCTGGCTGCGCGAGGAGGGCGCCGACGGATCGGTGCTGCTGGTGGGTCGCGAGCCCGACCCGCCCTACAACCGCCCGCCGCTGTCGAAGGGCTACCTGCAGGGCAAGGAGTCGCGCGAGGACGCCCTGTTCCGGCCCGACGAGTGGTGGGGCGAGCAGGACATCGAGCTGATGACCCGCACGAGCGTGATGAAGCTCGACACCGCCGAGCGCGTGGCCACGCTGTCCACGAAGGAGGAGGTGGAGTTCGACAAGGCGCTGCTCGCCACCGGGGCGAACGTACGGCGCATCCGTGTCGACGGCTGCGAGCTGGACGGCATCCACTACCTGCGCGCGTTCGGGAACTCAGACGCCATCCGCGCGGACGCCGAGGGCGCGGAGCGGGCGGTGCTGATCGGCGGCAGCTACATCGGCTGCGAGGTGGCCGCCTCACTGACGGCCGCGCACGGGGTGAAGTGCTCGATCGTCATGCAGGAGGACGTCACGCTGGAGCGCCAGTTCGGCCGCGAGGTCGGGGACTTCTTCCAGGGCGTCCTCACCGAGCACGGGGTGGACGTGCACGGCGGCGACGAGCTCGACCACTTCGAGGGCGCCGACGGGCGCGTGAGCAAGGTCGTGACGAAGAACGGCCTGGAGCTGGACTGCGACATGGTGGTGGTGGGCGTGGGCGTGATGCCGGACGTGACGCTGGCGCGCTCCGCCGGGCTCGAGCTGGGGGAGACCGGGGGCGTGAGGTGCAGCGCCGGGCTCGAGAGCTCGGTGCCGGGCATCTTCGCCGCCGGCGACATCTGCGAGTACCTCAGCACGATCCACGACGCGCGTCTGCGCCTGGAGCACTGGGACGTGGCCTTCAACCACGGCAAGACAGCGGCGCTGAACATGCTCGGCAGGGGTGTCGAGCACGACGTGACCCCGTACTTCTTCTCCGACCTCGCCGACTGGGCCTCGTTGGAGTACGTCGGGCCCGGCTCGGGCGAGCTCGTCGTCCGCGGCTCGCTCGACGAGGGCGAGTTCTCCGCGTTCTTCCTGCACGAGCAGCAGGGGCACGTGGTCGCGGCGCTGTCGGTCGGGCGCTCCGACGACCTGGAGCACGCCCGCCGCTTCATCGCCGAGCGGACGCAGCCGGACCGCGGCGCGCTGGCCGATACGGGCAGCGACCTCGGCTCGCTCTAGCGGCTACTGGGGAGCAGGGACTCGAACCCCGATAACCAGCTCCAGAGGCTGGCGTCTTGCCATTAGACGACTCCCCAATCGGTCGAGAGGATAGAGGCTCGCCTGCTAACCGCGGCGGACCCGCAGCCGCAGGCTGACCCGCTTGCCGCGCTCGTCGGTCATCGCCACGGTCACCGTCACCCTGCGCGCCAACTGCTTGCCCTTCGCGCGTCGCAGGCCCTTCCAGACGATCTTGATCCGCCGCGCGCCGCCGCTCAGCTTGGGGCGGATCGCCCTGCGCGCGCGCCCGGCCTTCACGCGCTTGCCGTCGACGACGACGCGCGGGGCCCCGCGACCGCGCCGCAGCGCCTTCGGCAGCGACACCTTCGCGCTCGTCAGGTCCGGTCCGCGCTTCGCCGCGGTCAGCACCGCGGCGAGCGTGAAGCGGCGGCCGTGCCTGGTGACCCTTGCGGTCGCGAGCGGGTCGCACCCCGGGGTGGCCAGCTCCTGCTTGAACTCGCGCACCTTGCCGTTGTGAGAGGTCAGCTTCACCTTCACCGCCGTCGGGGTAGCCGGCGCGCAGAGGTCGCTGGCCAGCTGCACCGGTCCGGTCGGGCCGCCCGCGAACGCGAGCGTGAAGCTGCGCAACGGCAGGTCGGGATTCGACGCGAAGATGTTGCGCAGGCCGTCGGCGGTGCTCTCGATCTGGCCGTCGATGCGCAGATCCACGGGGGGCGGCAGGACCACGATCAGCCCCGGCAGCTGGGCGGCCGTGTTGAAGCCCAGGTAGACCGGGCCGGACACCGGCCGCGGCTGCAGCGGCGAGTCGATCGTGGCGGTGCCCACCCGCGAGCTCTCAGGACACGCAGTGGCTGCCGCCTGGGCGCGGGAGCACGCGCGTGCCAGCACCGCGATGTTCGGCTGCAGGGACTTCGGCAGCGTCACCTCGGCGCTCTTGAGCGCGGCCTGCTCGGGATCGAAGCGCAGCGTCGTCGACAGCGGCGGCAGGCTGTCCTTGGCGGTGGTGCTCGGTGAGCCGAGCGACCCGGCGGCCGTGGGGGTGAAGGCGAGCGATCCGCAGCCGGTGGGCGTGAACACCGACGATTTCGACGCGAACGTCCCGGGCAGCTCGTACGAGTTGACGCGCGCGACCGAGGTCGCGGGAGCGCACGAGGTGGGCGTCCGCATGAACGTCCCGCGGCTCGCCCGCCCCTGCAGGGTCAGGCGCACGCTCGTGATCTGGATGTTGAGCCCGGACTGCTCGCGCGGCTGGTCGGCGAACAGGGACTCCAGCCCGATGCCGTCGGGCCCGGGTCGCAGGTGCACGGGCGACTCGAGGTAGACCGGCGGCAGCGCCTGGGGGAGCGGCGGCGGCAACGCGAACGGCTGCAGCTTCAGCCCGAGCCGCGCCGGCTCGGAACCGGCCGGGCGAAGGTTGTAGACCGTGCCGTCGATCTGCTGGTCGGGCATCGAGGCGAGCGGCGGCAGCAGGTGGATCGTGGCGGTCACGCGCACCGTCCCGACCTTCGAGTTCGCCGGGCACCCAGCGGATGAGCGCAGCTGGGCGCGCGAGCACAGCGCGGCGCTCTGGGGGTTGCCCAGCAGCCCCGGCGCCAGGCGCACCACGGTGTCCTTGGCGTCGTCGGAGGTCGACGAGAGGGACAGCCGCTGAAAGATCGTCACGTCGGGATGCGAGCCGCCCTGCGTGTTGGTGGGCGTGACCGAGAACTGGGAGATCGTCACCGCGCCGAGTGCCTGCGCCGGCACGAGCAGCGCCAGGACGACGGCGGCCAGCGCCAGCTCAGGCCACCGACTGCCCCGCCCAGTCCCGGTACAGGCGCGCGTACGCCCCATCTGCCTCGAGCAGCTCATCATGGGTTCCCTGCTCGACCACTCTTGCCCGATCCAGCACGACGATACGCCCGGCTCCACGAATGGTCGATAGCCGGTGGGCGATCACCAGCGCGGTGCGGCCCGCCAGCAGCCGCCGCAGGCCCCGCTCGATCTGCGCCTCCGTACGAACGTCCACATTCGACGTCGCTTCGTCCAAGATCAGGATGCGCGGATCTGCCGCCGCCGCGCGCGCGAACGCGACAAGTTGGCGCTGGCCCGCCGACAGCTGCCCGCCGCGCTCGCCCACCTCTGAGTCATAGCCGTCCGGCAGGCGCTCGATGAACTCGTGAGCCCCGACCGCGATGGCGGCCGCGCGGACGTCGGCGTCGGTGGCGTCCGTGCGTCCGAAGGCGATGTTGTCGCGGATCGTGCCGGAGAACAGGAAGCCCTCCTGGGGCACGATGCCGAGCTGCGAGCGCAGCGAGTGCTCCGTCACGTCGCGCAGGTCGTGGCCGTCCACGAGCACGCGCCCGTGGTCGGGGTCGTAGAAGCGTGCGACCAGCTTCGCGAGCGTCGACTTGCCGGCCCCGGTCGCGCCGACCAGCGCGACCGTCTGCCCCGGCGGGATCTGCAGGTCGACCTCGCAGAGCGCTGGCGCCTCGCCGTCGTAGGAGAAGCTGACCTCGTCGAACTCGATCCCGCCGCGCAGCCGGGGCAGGTCCACCGCATCGGGCTTGTCGCGCAGGTCGGGCTCCTCGTCGAGCAGCTCGAAGATCTTGTCCAGCGCGGCCATGCCGGCCTGGTAGGTGGTGTAGAGCTGGGAGAGCGACTGGATCGGGTCGAAGAAGCTCTGGAGGTAGAACACGAACGAGACGAGCACGCCGATCGTGACCGCGCTGTCGCCGTCGAGCACCTGGTTGCCGCCGTAGATCAGGATCGCCGCAGTGGCGACGGCCGACAGCAGCTCGACCGACGGGAAGTACGCGGCGTTCAGGTAGACGGTCTTCATGTTCACGCGCCGGTGCTCGTCGTTGAGCTCGGCGAAGCGCGTGCGGTGCCGCTGCTCCTGGCCGAAGGCGCGCACCACCCGCACTCCGGACAGCGTTTCCTGCAGGTAGGCCGTGACGGCCGCGATCTTCTCGCGCGTGAGCCGGTAGGCCCCGCTGGAGGCCAGCCGGAAGATGATGCTCCCCACGAGCAGGACCGGGAAGGTCAGGAAGGTGACGAGCGCAAGGCTCGGGTCGAGCAGGACCAAGATCACGGCCGTGCCGATCAGCGTGAGCGTGGACGAGAACAGCGTCTGGATCCCCTCGGTCACGAGTTGATCGAGCGCTTGCACGTCGTTGGTGATGCGCGAGATCAGGACACCGGTCTTGTTGCGGGAGTAGAACCCGATCGAGAGCCGTTGGAGGTGCTGGAACAGCTCGATGCGCAGGTCCTGGAGCGCGCGCTGGCCCACCCAGTTGATCAGGTAGGTCTGCACGTAGGTCGCGCCCCAGTTGATCAGCGCTGCGGCGATGAACGCGATCAGCACCATCGTCAGGACGCCGGTGTCGCGCTCG
Source organism: uncultured Thermoleophilaceae bacterium (assembly GCA_963716215.1). Classification (GTDB taxonomy): domain Bacteria; phylum Actinomycetota; class Thermoleophilia; order Solirubrobacterales; family Thermoleophilaceae; genus JACVRW01. The sequence continues at coordinate 2,221,792 of OY970298.1, forward strand.
TGGATGCCCTTGTCGATCGCCACACCGGCGAGCCACGGCGGGGCGAGCGCGGCGCCCGTGGCCACCCAGAGCGCGCCGAGCATCAGCAGCACGCGCCCGCGGTAGGGGCCAAGCAGACTGACCAGGTGGCGTAGGCGGCGACCTCTCACAGACCCGCCACCTCACGCTCGGGATCCTCACGGGTGAGGAACACCTGGTCGGGCAGGCCCTTCTCCGCGATCTCGCGATACAGCGGGGAGCGCTCCAGCAGTTCGTCGTGCGTGCCCGTCGCGGCCACGCGGCCGTCCTCGAGCACAACGACCTGGTCGGCCAGCGAGATCGTTGACAGACGGTGGGCGATTACGAACGTGGTGCGCCCCTCCATCACTTCGGCGAGCGCGGTCTTGATCTGGCTCTCGGTGGTGGCGTCGACGCTCGAGGTGGCGTCGTCGAGGATCAGGATGCGGGGCTCGGCCAGCAGCGCGCGGGCGATCGCCACCCGCTGGCGCTGCCCGCCGGAGAGCGTCAGGCCACGCTCGCCGATCAGCGTGTCCAGCCCGTCCGGGAGGTCGTCGAGCAGCCCTTCCAGGCCCGCGCGCTCCGCGGCGGCCACCACTTCGTCGTCGCTCGCCTCGGGGCGCGCGTAGGCGATGTTGTCGCGCAGCGACGCCGAGAACAGGAACGCGTCGTCGGACACGACGGCGACCTCGCGGCGCAGGGAGGCCGGATCGACGCCGCGCACGTCGGCGCCGTCGACCAGCAGCGCGCCGCCGACGACGTCGTACAGGCGCGGGATCAGCATCACGAGCGTGCTCTTGCCCGACCCGGTCGGTCCCACGATCGCGACCGTCCGTCCGGGCTCCACCTCGAGGTCGACCCCGCGCAGCACCGGCTCGCCGCCGTCGTAGGCGAAGGTGACGTCGCGCAGCTCAACCCGCCCGCCTCCGGCTGGGAGCGGCGGAGCGCCCGGCACGGTCGTGAGGCGCGGGGCGCGGTCGAGCAGCTCGAAGACGCGCTCGCCGCTGGCGACCGCGCGCTGCGCCATGCCCAACGCGAGCCCGAGCATGCGCACCGGGCCGGTCAGCATCAGGACGTAGCCGTAGAACGCGACGAAGTCGCCCTCGGAGAGCTGGCCGTCGATCACCTGCTTGCCGCCGACGAACAGCAGCGCGGCCAGGCCGAGCTGGGGGAGGAACCCGATCAAGGGCGAGTAGAAGGCGCGCAGCCGCGTGGACACCATCGACTGCTCGAAGACGCGCTTGGTGGCTCGATCGAAGCGCCGCAGCTGGCGCTCCTCCTGGGCGAACGCCTTGACCACCCGCACGCCGCCGATGTTCTCCTCGGCCTCGGCGGTCAGCTCGGCGATGCGCTGCTGCACCTCACGGCTCGCGGGCCGGTTGCGCCGGCCGTAGCGGAACGAGGTCCAGACCACGAACGGCATCGGTGCGAGCGCAATCGCCGCGAGCCAGGGGTCGAGCACGAGCATCACCCCGGCCGCGATCAGGATCGTGAGCGCCGACTGGAGGATGAAGATCAGGCCGTAGCCGAGGAAGAAGCGCACCGCCTGGAGGTCGACCGTCGCGCGAGACATCAGCTGCCCCGTCTGCTGCGAGTCGAAGAAGCTCAGCTCCAGCGAGTGCAGGTGCTGGTACATGCGGTTGCGCAGGTCGTACTCGACGCCGAGCGAGACCCGGCCGGCCACGATCCGGCGCGCGACGCTGAAGCCGAGGCGCAGGACGCCCGCGGCCACCACGGCGAGCGCGAGCGGCCACAGGTCGTCCCCGTCGCCGCTGATCTCGTCGACGGTCTGCCCGACGAGGAACGGAATCAGTACCGCCGTGCCGATCGCGACGGCCGCCAGCGCGAAGGAGACGAGCACCGCGCCCCTGTACGGGCGCAGGAAGCCGAGCAGTCTCCAGAACGTTTGCATCCGCCTTTACTTTACTTTGTGAAGGGGGCCCCGGCATCGGGCTTTCGGCCTAGGACCGCTGCACGGAAGTCGAAGATCCGCTCCAGGTCGCGACGCACGACAGCGGCGTGCGCGAGCCGGCCCAGCGCGCCCAGCGGCAGGCTGTAGCGGACCGTGTCGCGCATCAGCGTTCCGCGCTCGTGCGGCTCGAAGGTGTGGGTGTGATGCCAGAGCCGGTACGGCCCGCGGACCTGCGCGTCCACGAAGCGCCGTCCGGGCTCCCACTCCTCGATGCGGGTCAGCCAGCGGATCGGCATGCGATGCAGGCGCAGGCGGTACTCGATCAGCGCGCCCTCGCCGAGCTGGAGCGGCTGCGGGGTTACGATGCGAAAGCGCAGCCACGGCGGCGTGATCGCCTCCAGGTTTGCGGCGTCGGCGAAGAAGCGGAACACCTCGTCGGGCGAGCCCGGAAGCACCTGGGCGCGGCTGAGCGTCTCGGCGGCCGGGGTGTAATCCGACGTGCTCAGGCACCGAAGTTGTACAGACCCATGCATATGCAGGAGCCAGGATGGGGAGAGAGAACCTGAGCGCGATGGCCAAGGCTTCGATATCGGTTCACTGCCTGAGCCAGGGCGAGCAGCGAGCGCTCGCCTCCTTCATCGCCGGCCGCCTCCCGGCGGGCCAGCTGCACGGCGAGCTGTGCCGGGCACGCGAAGCGGCGATCGCCCGTGCGACCGCCCAGCCCGCGGCCGTGCACGCGGCTCCTGTGCAGTCCGCGCCCGCCTTTACCGCCGCCTGAGTCTCAGGTTCACGGGCGTCCCGCCCGGGCACGCGGTGGGCATGAACGTAGGACGACTAATCGCACGCCTGACGATCGGCGGCCTGTTCGTCGGTCACGGAACCCAGAAGCTCTTCGGCTGGTTCGACGGGCCCGGGCCCGAGGGGACCGAGCAGATGATGGACAAGCTCGACATGCAGCCGGCCCGCAAGCAGGCGCTCGCGGCCGGGATCTCGGAGACGGCCGGCGGCGCCCTGCTGGCGCTGGGAGCGCTGACGCCGGTCGCCGGGACGCTGCTGTGCGGCACGATGTTCACCGCCATCCGCAAGGTGCACGGCCCCAAGGGCCCCTGGATCAGCAAGGGCGGCTGGGAGTACAACGCGGTCATGATCGCGGCCCTCGCCGCGCTGATCGACGGCGGTCCCGGCAGGCCCTCGGTCGATCGCGCACTCGGGATCAAGCGCTACGGCTCGCGCTGGGCGCTCGCGGCGATCGCGGCCGGGGCTGCGGGCTCGGCGCTGGCGATCGAGGCCGGCAGCCACCACGACGCCGAAGGCGAGTCATCCGAGGCGCCCGCGCAGGCGACCCAGCCGCAGCCGCTCGGCGCGTCCGCCTAGGGCGACAGCTGCACGCGGGTGCCGTAGTACGGCTCGCCCTCGGCGACGAACTTCGCCGTCGCGGGGTGGAGCCGGTAGCGGCGCCCCGCCACCACGATCACTCGGCCGTCCTCGAGCACGGCCTCGATCTCCGCCGGCTCCGAGGACCCGAAGTGCTGGATGCGGACTCGCATCCCCACCGTGGGCATGGGGCGGGAGGGCTTCACTGCGGGGAAAGGTACGGTGCCGACGATGGAAGCCGCCGGCCGCGGACACGCCCACCATCATGAGCTGCCGACCTCCGGCGCGGCGCTCACCGCCGTTGCGATCTCGGCGACGCTCCACTGCCTGGCCGGCTGCGCGATCGGCGAGATCCTCGGGATGGCGATCGGCACGGCGTTCGGCTTCTCCGACTGGGGCACCGTGGCGCTCGCCGTCGCGCTGGCCTTCGTGTTCGGCTACACGCTCACCAGCGTGCCGCTGCTGCGCGCCGGGCTCGCCCTGGGGACCGTGATCCCGATCGCGCTCGCCTCGGACACGCTCTCGATCGCAACGATGGAGATCGTCGACAACGCGATCATCGTCGTGATCCCGGGCGCGCTCGAGGCCGGGCTCGGCGACCTGCTGTTCTGGGGCTCGCTGTCCGTCGGACTGGTGCTCGCGGGCGTGTTCGCGGTGCCCGTCAACCGCTGGCTGCTCGCCCGCGGCAAGGGCCACGCGGTCGTGCACGAGACCGGCATCCACGGCGGCCCGTCGCCGCGCCTGGTGGGCCTGATCGCCGCAGTGGCGGGCGTGTTCGGCGTGGCGGTGCTGATCGCGGAGCTGGTGGGTTAGGCGCTCAGCAGCGCGCGCGCCGCGCCGCGTCCGGTCCTCACAGCCCCCTCCATGTAGCCGCAGACCCATTGGTCCGAGCCGCAGACGTAGAACGGCGGCTCGTGCGTGCCGTGCAGCGGGCCGACGGCCATCACGTCGCCCGGGCGCCAGCTCGTTATGTAGCCCTGAGTCCACGGGTCCACGCCCCAGCGGCGGAAGAAGACCGCGAGCGGGGTGGCCGCCCGCTCACCCAGCGCCTCGACCATCTCGGCGATCAGGTCCTGCTCGATCAGCGCGGGGGAGGTGGCGAGGAACGCGCCCAGCCGCTCCGGCGGCACGAGCGCGGAGAGGATGCCCTCGCGCTGCAGCCAGGTGCCGCCCATCATGCCCTTCTCGAAGTACATGGTGCCGTTCTGACCCTGCTCCTCCCACCAGGAGCTGTCGTATGCGAAGCAGACCTTGGCCGCGAGCGCGTGGCGCTGGCGGTCGAGCGACGCGAGCCGCTCACGCGACACGCCCTCGATCGCGACCTGGCGCAGCGGCCCGACCGGGAGCGCGCAGACCACCGCCGAGCACTCGAACTGCTCCCCGGTCGCGGTCGTGACGACCGACCCCTGCGGCGACACCCTCACGCGGACGACGGGCGCGCCGTAGCGCACCCGATGGCCGAGCTCCGCGGCCATGCGCAGCGCAACGCTGGCGGACCCCTCCGCCACGCGCATGCACTCCCACACCTCGTAGTCGTAGAAGCCCTTGCCCCCGGCGGCGGCCTCCTTGCGCAGATCCGACAGCAGCGACGTGCGCTCGACCGACTCCGCGGACAGCGCCAGCATCGACACGTCACGCGCGCGTACGGCGTTCGGGGTGGCTCCCACGTCACGCAGCCACTGCCCAACCGACACCCGGTCGAGCTGGTCGGCGTCCGGGTGCGACCAGGGGTCGTCCGGGTCGACCGTGCTGGCCAGCTTGCCGAACGCCTCGCTGGCGGCGTCGTAGCTGGCGCGGTCGGCGTCGCTCATCCAGGGGAAGTCGTCGCCGACTACGCGGCAGTCGGTCATCACCGACGTGTCCTCGCCCGGCACCGACGGGAACGCGGGCACCAGCGAGAGGCCGAGCTCCTCCACGAGGCCGAAGTAGGCCTCCTGGAAGGGACCCACCACCTCCCCGCCGAGCTGCACGAGCCGTCCGTCCGCCAGCTCCGTCTGCTCCACGCGGCCGCCGGCGCGGTTGCGCGCCTCGAGCACGACCACGTCTACGTCCTCGCGGGCGAGGTCGCGCGCGGCGCTCAATCCGGCCAGCCCGGCTCCAAGAACCACCACGTCGAGCTTCGTCATCCGCGGATCATCGTCGATCCGGGCTCAGTCCACCCTGCTGCCCGCCGCTTGAGGGCCACCGCCTTTGTGCCGATAGCCGCTAATACTCATGGCCCGGATACTCGTAGCTGAAGACGACCGCGTGGTGCGGACGCTGATTCGAATGTCCCTCGATTCAGGAGGGGCGGAGATCCTCGAGGCGGAGGACGGGGAGGAGGCTTTGGCGCTAGCACGGCGCGAGCTGCCCGACCTGGTCCTGCTCGACTGGCTGATGCCGGGGCTCAGCGGCGTAGAGGTCTGCCGCGTCCTGCGCGGCGATCCCGCGACCGCTGCGATCAAGGTCGTGATCCTGACCGCGCGGACGGACCGGCGCGATCGCGAGGCTGGTTTCGAAGCGGGCGCCGACGACTACATCACCAAGCCCTTCTCACCGGCCCAGCTCCTGGACAAGGTGCGCGAGGTGCTTGGACCCGACGCGTTGATCCCGGCACGATGACCGCCTCCAAGCTCAATCGACGCAAGGTCAACGTCGCCGTAGGCCTAGCGGCGGTCGTGCTCGTCGGCGTGCTCGCCCTCTTCGCCGTCCAGCTGCACAGCGGCCAGTCGACGACGCGCAACGACGTGGAGGAGCGCTTCCGCGACCGAGCGCGGGTCACCTCGGCCCTCACCGACGCGATCTTCTCTTCCGCCGCCACCGCCGCCCCGGAGTCGGCCAATCGCTACGGCGCTCCGGTCATCGACGACCGGACCATGGACGAGGCGGCTAAGGAGGGCAACCTGGCCTATGCCGCCCTTGTCGACGATCAGGGCAAGGTCATCGCCGCGTCGAGCGGGCTCGGCGAGCGCGCGAACTCACTCCCGCGGTCCGGGGCCCTTCGGCGCGTCCTGGGCGGGGCGCCCTACTCGGTCTCCGACGTGCTCCCAAGCGGCACCATCGAGCTCGCCGTGGGCATGGAGACCGCCCAGGGCCGGCGGATCCTGGTCAGCGGCACGCCGCCGCAGCTGATCGGCATGTTCCTGGGCAGCTACCTGACCCGGATCCCATCGGACGACGGCACCGCCTACGTGCTCGACGGGCGCGGCAACGTGCTTGCCGACAGCAGCAATCCGCGCGCGGCCTCTGGCGGCCCGGTGAAGCAGCCGGGCCTGCTCGCGGCGATGCAGGATGGCGCGGCGGGGGCGTTCGGCAAGGATCAGTACTTCGTGGCGGTCCCGGTCTCCGGGACCAGCTGGCGCGTGGTGCTCACGTCCCCGGAGTCGGTGCTGTTCGCGTCGGTGTCCGGGCTGCGCAAGTGGACGCCGTGGATGATCTTCGCGGCGCTGGCCGCCGTCGCACTCGCCTGTCTCGTGTTGCTGCGGCGAGCCCTGTCGGGCGCCGCTGCCCTCTCCGAGGCCAACGACGAGCTCGAGAACAGCAACGCGGCGTTGCAGCAGGCGGCCGAGATGAAGTCTCAGTTCCTCGCGAACATGAGCCACGAGATCCGCACCCCGCTGAACGGCGTGATCGGCATGACCGATCTGCTGCTGGACACCAGGCTCGACCTCGAGCAGGCCGAGTACGCGCGCACCGCGCGGAGCTCGGGGGAGGCGCTGCTGGTCGTGATCAACGACATCCTCGACTTCTCCAAGATCGAGGCCGGCCGGCTCGAGCTGGAGGAGGTCGAGTTCGACCTCCCCGAGGCGGTCAGCGACGTCTCGGACCTGCTGGCCAACCGCGCTCACGCCAAGGGCCTGGAGCTGGCGTCGGACATCAGCGATGGCGTCCCGCGGCTGGTTCGCGGCGATCAGGCGCGGCTCCGCCAGGTGCTGACCAACTTGCTGTCGAACGCGATCAAGTTCACCTCCGAGGGCGAGGTGATCACGGTCGTCAGCTCACTCGAGCGCGACGGCGACCGCGATGTCGTGCGCTTCGAGGTGCGCGACACCGGGATCGGAATCGACTCGGACCAGCACAAGCAGCTGTTCGAGTCGTTCTACCAGGCGGACGCCTCCACCACGCGCCATTACGGCGGCACGGGCCTCGGTCTGGCCATCTCGAAGCAGCTCGTCGAGCTGATGGGTGGGGAGATCGGCGCGGAGCCGCGCCCGGGCGGCGGCAGCGTCTTCTGGTTCTGGCTGCCCTTCACCGGGGTGACTGCGGCGCCGCTCGTGCCACCGCCGGAGATCGACTTCAACACGCTTCGCCTGCTCGTGGTCGACGACAACGCCACCAACCGCACCATCGTTGCCCGGCAGGCCACCACGTGGGGCATCGCGGCGGACTCGGCCGAGAACGGTCCTGAGGCGCTCGAGATGCTCCGTGCGGCGGCCACGGCCGGCCGTCCGTATGACATCGCAGTGCTCGACCTGATGATGCCGGAGATGGACGGCATCGAGCTCGCGCGCCGCATCTCCGCCGACCCGGCTCTGCATGCCACTCGGCTGATCATGCTGGCCTCCGCGCTCACGCGCCGACGCGACGCCGAGGCCGCGGGAATCCGGGCGTACCTGACCAAGCCTGCGCGTCAGTCGCTGCTCTACGACGCGCTCGCGAACGCGGCCGCGGTCGGCGTCGACGGCTCCCTGCCGACGCCGGAGCCTGTCGCGGACGCCACGACCGTGGCTGCAGAGGGTCCGCCGATCCTGGTGGTGGAGGACAACCCGGTCAACCAGGCGGTGGCCCAGGGCATGCTCGTCCGCCGCGGGTATTCCGTGGAGATCGCGCAGGATGGTCTCGAGGCGGTGGAAGCCGTGTTCAACGGGCACCACGCGGCCGTTCTGATGGATTGCCAGATGCCTGGGATGGACGGCTACGAGGCCACCGCGGAGATCCGCCGGCGACAGGGAGCCGGGGCGCACATACCGATCATCGCCATGACGGCCCACTCGATGAAGGGCGACCGCGAGCGCTGCCTTGCCGCGGGCATGGACGACTACCTCTCCAAGCCCTTGGACGGAAAGACGCTCGACGCCGCGCTGGCGCGCTGGGTGCCGCAAGAAAGCGCCCCCGTGAAGACGGTGGCGTCCACCGCCGAGGCGCCAGCGACCGACGATGGCCCGCTCGACCTCGCGACCCTCGAGCGACTCCAGACGGAGCTCGGCGGCCCGGACAACGGGCATGGCGTGGAAGAGGTGGTGCGCCTGTTCCTCGATGCCGCGCCCGGCCGAACCGCCGCGCTCGCGGCGGCGGTCGCGAACGGCGACCACGAGGAGCTGAGCCACGAGGCGCACTCCCTCAAGGGCGCCAGCTCGACCTTCGGCGCTCGGCGCCTGGCGGCCGTATGCCTCGAGCTGGAGCAAGCCGGGCGCGCGGGCGACCTCGATCGTGCACGCGCCCTGATCCCGCAGCTCGAGCAGGCCTCCACCGACACCCAGGTCGCGATGGAGCGCCAGTTCGCCAACGGTCACGCCCAGCAGTCACATTAGCTCGCGGGCTCCGCTGAGGAGTAGCGTTCCGGCGAGGCGATGTCGACCGACAACATCGAGCTGGTCAGGCGCGGCTTCGAGGCGTTCAACGCCCGGGACGTCGACCGGCTGCTGTCGGTCTCGCACCCCGATGCCGAGTGGATGCCGTTCCGCGCGCAGCTGGAGGGGCAGCCCTACCTGGGGCGCGAAGGTGTGCGCACGTTCGTCAAGGACATGGACGACGACTGGGAGACCTTTCGGCTCGAGCCCGAACGCTTCGAGGCGAGCGGGAACGTCGTCGTCGTGGTCGCACGCATCGACGCCGTCGGGCGCGGCAGCGGGGTGATCGTCGACTCGCTGGGCGGATTCGTGTTCGAAGTCGTGGACCGGCTGATCCTGCGGCTCAGCAGCCACAGCGATCCGCAGGACGCGCTCGCCGCGCTCGGCTAGTCAGAGGCTGCGCATGAGGGCGATCTTCCAGGACACCTACGGCTCGGTCGACGGCTTGGAGCTGAGGGACATCGAGCAGCCGGTGATCGGGGCCGACGAGGTGCTCGTGCGAGTCCACGCGGCCGGCCTTGACCAGGGCGTCTGGCACATCCTGACCGGCCTGCCGTACCCGGTGCGGCTCGCGGGCTACGGGCTGCGCGCGCCCAAGACGCCCGTTCCAGGGGTGGACCTGGCCGGCGACGAGGTGTTCGGCCTCGGCAAGGGCGCGTACGCCGAGTACGCGCGCGCTCCCCAGGACAAGCTGGCGCTCAAGCCGGCCGACCTCACGTTCGAGCAGGCGGCGGTGGTGGGCATCTCCGGGTCGACGGCGCTGCAGGCCGTGCGCGACCACGCGAAGGTAAGGGCGGGACAGCAGGTCCTGATCGTCGGCGCCCCGGGCGGCGTGGGGAGCTACGCCGTGCAGCTGGCCAAGGTGTTCGGGGCAGAGGTGACGGGCGTGTGCAGCACCGCGAAGGTGGACATGGTCGGCTCCCTGGGCGCGGACCACGTCATCGACTACAACCGGGACGACTTCGCGCGGGGCGAGCGACGCTACGACGTGGTTCTCGAGACGGGCGGAAACTCGTCGCTGTCTCGCCTGCGGCGCGCGCTCACCGCCAAGGGCACGCTCGTGATCGTGGGAGGAGAGGCCGAAGGACGATGGCTCGGGGGCAGCGACCGCCAGCTCCGGGCGGTGCTGCTGTCGCTGTTCGTGAGGCAGAAGCTGGGTACGTTCATCACCCGGGAGAACCGCGAGGACCTGATCGTCCTGAAGGAGCTGATCGAAGCCGGAAGCTCACGCCGGCGATCGACCGCACCTACCCGCTGAGCGAGGTCCCAGAGGCGATCCGCTACATGCGAGACGGCAAGGCGCGCGGCAAGGTCGTGATCGCCATGTCCGACGGGATACTGGGCGGGTGATGTCGAAGGAGAACGTGGAGATCGTTCGCAAGGCCTATGAGGCTTTCGCTGCCGGCGGGGTCGAGGCGACCGGGGCTTCCTTTGCACCTGACGCCGTTCATCACGCGTATCCCGAGTGGGTGACTCAATCCGAGTACCGGGGGCCTGACGGACTGCGGACGATGCTGGCCGAGTGGACCGACAACTTCGACGATTTCGAGTTCGAGGTGCGCGAACTGCGTGGGGTCGGAGGCAGCGTCGTCATGCTCGGAGAAACCGTTGGCCGGATCAAGGGATCGGACGTGCCGATCCGACAGCCACTGGGGGCGGTCTACTCGGACTTCCGCGACGGGCAGATCGGCGAGGCCCGCAACTTCCTCACCTGGCGCGAAGCCCTCGAAGCGGTGGGGCTGTCGGAGTAGGCGATGTCGCGGGAGAACGTGGAAGTCGTCCTGAAGCTCCATGCCGCGTTCAAGCGGGGCGGACCTGGACGCCCTCTTTCGCGGGCACGACGGTCTGCGGCGCTGGTGGCAGGAGCTGCGGGATTTCTACGACGAGCTCAGCACGGAGGTCCTCGAGGTTCGCGCTCTCGGAGACCAAGTCGCCGTCGTGTTCCCCATCAGCGGGCGGGGGAAGGGCAGCGGGATCTTGATCGAGGGGCAGGAGTTGACCCAGGTGTTCACGCTGAGCCAGGGCAAGGCGGGCTTCGGTGAGGTAGCTCCGGATGGATTCGAACCATCGACCTCACGATTATGAGTCGTGCGCTCTAACCGCTGAGCTACGGAGCCGCGTCGGGGATCAAGCCTAGAGGTAGAGCCAACCGCCGGCAGCTTGCGGCGTAGCCAAGTCGGTTCTAGGATCGCGACGATGGGCGGGCGGGTTGTGCTTCTTGGGCTGCTGGCGTGCTTGGTCGCTGTTCCGGTCGCTGACGCGGCGTCCGCGACGCTGACGAGCCCGCCGAACGGAGCCACCTACTACACCGGGTCGCAATTCACGGCGCCCGTGCCGTGGTCGGGCTCCTTCACGTTCGAGCCCTGCTCGGGCAACAACTTCTACATCGGCCAGGTACAGCGCTGGGACCGCGCGGCCCCGCCGGCGGGCGACTGGCCCTCCAACGGCGGTAGCAAGCAGACCACGCTGTCGGGCACGAACAACCTGTTCCCCGGGGAGTACCACTTCAAGGCCGTCGCCAAGTGTGGGACGACGCCCACCGTCTACTCGGCGGTGAGCACGATTCGCGTGATCAGCGGGGCCGCGCCGCCGAAGCCGCCGGTCGGGGCCCCCAAGCCGCCGGCAGGGACGAAGCCGGTCTACCCGAAGGCCAGAAAGACGAATTGCACGCGCAAGGGCAAGCGTGTCCTGTGCGCCCAGCAGAAGGCGCTGGTGAAGCGGTTGGTCAAGGCGGCGAAGCAGACCGCCAAGCAGCGGGTGCCGCTCAAGAAGGCGGCGACCCGACGCAAGGCGGCCAAGACCCCCGCTCAGCGCGACGCCGCCGGAAAGGCGATCGAGGCGGTGTTCCGGCCGATCGCGGATGCCTACATCAACCTGCTGGTGCTGTCCAAGAAGCCGCTGCCCACGGTCAAGGTCAACCTGCCGCGAAGCCAGGACGAGTGGAAGAAGCTGGCGCTTCCGATCGCCGAGAAGCAGGCGGAGAAGAAGTGGGGCGACACCCGCCTGTGGACCGTGTACGAGTTCGGCAAGGAGGCCGACAAGACGCTGGCGCTGACGAGCCAGTACGCCGCTGAGACCGACCGCAAGTACGTGGCTGATCCAGGTGTGCGCGCCGAGCTCGATGCGCTCGCGCCGGCGCTGTGCAACACCGCCTTCTACTACCAGTGCGCGGCCGAAGGCAAGGCAGCCGTTATCTCGCACGGCCTCGTCCAGACCGGGCAGGAGCACAAGCTCCACAACCAGGCGTCTGATCTGTCGATCGCCGGGGCGAAGGTCGTCTTCAAGCCCCCGCGGGGCTTCTAACGCCGGTTGGCTAGCCGAGAAGTCCGTCCGCGCCGAGCGGATGCGCGAGAACATCGACGTCTTCGACGTCGAGCTCACCGATGAGGAGATGACGCGCGTCGCGCCGATGGACACCGGCGGGGGACTGACAGCGTCTAGCCTTATGAGGTGGCTCAGAACCCGCTTCTGATCGCCGTTCCGAACGTCAGCGAGGGCCGCGACCGCGCGGTGCTCGAGCGCCTCGAGGGCGCCGTCGGGCCCGCGTTGGTGCTCGACGTGCACGTGGACCCCGATCACAACCGCGCGGTGTTCACGCTCGCGGGCCGCCAGGGCGACCTCGCGGCCGGGCTGGTCGGTCTAGCGAAGGCCGCGGTTGCCAACATCGATCTCAGCGCCCACGAGGGCGTTCATCCGCACGTCGGCGCGCTGGATGTGATGCCGGTCGTCTGGCTCGACGCGGAGCGTCGTGGGGCGGCCGCGGCGGAGGCGCTGACCGCCGCCGCGCTCGTCGGCGAAGAGGCCGAGCTGCCCGTCTTTCTCTACGGCGACCTCGCCACCCGGCCCGAGCACGCCGAGCGCGCCTGGCTGCGTCGCGGCGGCCCGGCGGGGCTCGCGGAGCGGATGCGGAGCGGCGAGCTGACCCCCGACTACGGGCCGCGGCGCGCGCACCCGACCGCCGGGGCTGTGCTCGCCACCGCGCGCCGGCCGCTGGTGGCGTTCAACGTCGACCTCGCCACCGACGACGTCGAGCTGGCCAAGTCGATCGCGGCGGACCTGCGCGAGGCCTCGGGCGGTCTGCCCGGCGTGCGCGCGCTCGGCCTCTACCTCGCGGCGCGCGGCCGGGCCCAGGTCTCGACAAACGTGCACGACCACGTCGCCGTGCCGCTGGCCGAGATCGTCGAGCGCGTGCGCGCGCGGGCGCCGGTGGCCGAGGCGGAGCTGATCGGGCTGGCGCCGCGCGCCGCGTTCGACGGCTTCCCCGACGACGTGCCGCTACACGGCTTCACCCCCGAGCGCCACATCCTCGAGGAGGCGCTGGCGGTGCTCCATTAGGGCCCGCGGCGAGTAGGCTGCGGACCATGGCGCAGACTAAGCGCAAGCGCACCCGCAAGCACCGCGGCACCCCCGCCGGCACGATCGAGCGGGCGGGGCGCACCGGCAGCGGCGGCACCCGGCAGGACGCCAAGCAGATCTCCCGCAACCGGCGTGCGGAGCGGCTGGACAAGGAGCCCAGCTGGCGCGGCGCGATGCAGCGCGCCGCGATCGCCGCCGCGGTGTTCGGCGTGCTCGTCGTGGTGGTGTTCGGCCGCGACGTCGCGCAGGGCGCGATCCTCGCCGCGTTCATGTTCTTCCTGTACATCCCGCTCGGGTACGCCACCGACACGTTCATCTACCGCTTCCGCCAGCGCCGGAAGCAATCCCGCTGACAATGGACGTGCGGACGTTCACCGTCGGCCCCGTGGCCGAGAACACCTACATCTTCCGGCGCGACGGCTCCGACCGAGCGCTGATCGTCGATCCAGGCGACGAGGCGGAGACGCTGCTCGGCGCCTTGGACGAGCTCGGCGTGAAGCTCGACGGCATCCTGCTCACGCACACGCACTTCGACCACATCGGCGCGGTGGCGCCGGTGGCTCAGGCGACCGGGGCCGAGGTCTGGGTCCCGGAGACGGAGAAGTTCGTGCTCGACGACATCAACGCGTCCGTGCCGTGGCCCGGCTTCGGCCCCTTCGAGTCCTACGACGCCGAGCACACGGTCAAGGGGGGCGAACAGCTCGAGCTCGCGGGTTTCGAGATAGATGTCCTCTTCACCCCAGGGCACAGCCCCGGCCACGTCACGTTCTCGATCCCCGACGAGAGCGCGATCTTCTCCGGCGACGTCCTGTTCCAGAACTCGGTCGGGCGGACCGACCTGCCCGGCGGGGACTGGAACACCCTGCTCGAGTCGATCCGCACGCTGGTGGACACGCTGCCGGAGGAGACCGCGGTCTACCCGGGGCACATGGGCATCACGAGCCTCGGCGCCGAGCGCGCGAGCAATCCGTTCCTCGCCGAGCTGGCGCGGTGAGCCGGGGGCTTCAGGCCCCCAGGGGCACGTTCGACGTCGAGCCCGGCGACGGCCGCCGGCGGCTTGCGCTGCAGCGGATCGTCGCGGAGGTGCTCGGCCGGGCCGGGTACGAGCCATTCGACACGCCGGTCTTCGAGAACACCGAGCTGTTCGCCCGCGGCGTGGGGGAGTCCACCGACATCGTGCAGAAGGAGATGTTCACCTTCGAGGACAAAGCTGGGCGTTCGCTCACGCTGCGGCCCGAGGCCACCGCGGGCGTCTGTCGCGCATACGTGGAGCACGGCATGCACAAGCTCGCCCAGCCGGTCAAGGTCTGGTCCTGGGGGCCGTTCTTCCGCCACGAGGCCCCTCAGGCCGGGCGCTTCCGTCAGTTCACGCAGTTCGACGCCGAGGCGATCGGCTCCGACGACCCGAGCCTCGACGCCGAGCTGATCCTGCTGCTGAGCGAGATCATCGAGCGCGCCGGCGCGGGTCCGGCCCGGCTGCGCCTGTCCAGTCTCGGCAGTCGTGAGACGCGCGCGGCATACCTCGACGAGCTGGCCGCCTACCTGCGTCAGCACGAGGGTGAGCTCTCGGATGAGGTCAGGGCGCGCATCGACCAGAACCCGCTGCGCGCGTTCGACGCCGACCACGAGGGCACCCGCCGGGTCGTGGCGGGGGCCCCCAAGCTGGTGGAGCGCCTCGACGCCGAGGACGCCGAGCACTTTCGCGCTGTGCTGGCGCTGCTCGACGCGGCGGGAGCTGGGTACGAGGTCGACGCCACGCTCGTGCGGGGGCTCGACTACTACACGCGCACGGTCTTCGAGTTCGAGAGCGAGCGGCTGGGCGCGCAGGCCGCGCTCGGCGGAGGGGGTCGCTACGACGGCCTGGTCGAGCAGCTCGGTGGCCCGGCGACGCCGGGCGTCGGGTTCGCCGGCGGCGTGGAGCGCATCCTGCTCGCCTCGACCGTCGAGCCCGAGCCGGACGCGCGGGTGTTCATCGCGCTGGCCAAGCCGGACGCGATCGCCGAGGCGTTCGGCCTGGCCCGGGCGCTGCGCCAGCAGGGCATCCGCGTGGAGATCGAGCAGGCCGGCCGCTCGATGAAAGGGCAGCTCAAGCAGGCCGACCGCATCGGCGCGGGCGTGACCGTCATCGTGGGCGACGGGTTCGAGGTGAAGGACATGGACAGCGGCGGTCAGAGCACTGCTCGAGACGCCGACGAGGTCGTGCAGCGCGTGCAGGAGCTGCTCGGGTGAGGCCGCCGCGCGCGAACCGCTATCGCGACCACTGGGCCGGCGACCTGCGCGCGGAGCAGATCGGCGAGCGCCCGCGGGTGGCGGGGTGGGTCCACCGCCGCCGCGATCACGGCGGGTTGATCTTCATCGACCTACGGGACCGCAGCGGGCTGGTGCAGCTCGTGTTCCGGCCCGAGGAGGCGTCCGAGGCGCATGCCGCCGCTGGCCGCCTGAGGGCGGAGGACGTGGTCTCCGCGACCGGCGAGCTCGTGCGCCGCGAGGAGGGGACGGTCAACCCGAACCTGCCGAGCGGTGAGGTCGAGCTGGCCGTGTCGGAGTTCGACCTGCTCGCCGACTCCGAGACGCCGCCGTTCCAGATCGACGAGGACGAGCCGGTGGGGGAGGAGCTGCGCCTGCGCTATCGCTATCTCGACCTGCGCAAGGATCCGATGCGGGACATGATGGTCCTGCGCCACGACGTGGTGAAGACGATCCGCGACCATCTCTCGGAGCGCGACTTCCTCGAGGTCGAGACGCCGGTCCTCACGCGCTCGACGCCCGAGGGCGCGCGCGACTTCCTCGTGCCCAGCCGGCTGATCCGCGGCTCCTGGTACGCGCTGCCACAGTCGCCGCAGCTGTTCAAGCAGCTGTTGATGGTGGGCGGCCTGGAGCGGTACTTCCAGATCGCGCGCTGCTTCCGCGACGAGGACTTCCGCGCCGATCGCCAGCCGGAGTTCACCCAGCTGGACGTGGAGATGGCGTTCGTGGACGAGGACGACGTGTTCGACCTGATCGACCCGCTGCTCCAGCGCGTGCTGGCGCTGGGCGGGATCGAGGTGAGCCTGCCGCTCGAGCGCGTCTCCTACGACGAGACGATGCTGCGCTACGGCTCCGACCGCCCCGACCGCCGCCTCGGCGTGGAGATCCACGACCTCACGGACGTCTTCCGCAGGTCGGCCTTCAAGGTCTTCGGTGGCGCGATCGAGGCCGGCGGGGTCGTTCGCGCCCTGCGCGCGCGGGGGGACTTCCCGCGCAGCCGGATCGACAAGCTCGAGGAGAAGGCCAAGGAGCTGGGGGCGAAGGGGCTCGCCTGGGCCGTCGTCGAGGGCGACGGCTGGCGCTCGCCGATCGCGAAGTTCCTGAGCGAGGACGAGATCGCGCGCACGACGGAGGCTCTGGAGGCGCAGGACGGCGACGTGATCCTGTTCGCCGCGGACACCGCGGCACTCGCCGCGCGGGTGCTCGGCGCGCTGCGCCCCGAGGTGGCGGAGGCGCAGCCGACCGGCCACGACTGCTTCTGGATAGTGGACTTCCCCATGTTCGACTGGAGCGAGGCAGAGGGGCGCTGGGACGCGCTGCACCACCCCTTCACATCGCCAACCGGGGACCTCGACGCCGATCCGGGCAGCTGGCGCTCGCGCGCCTACGACGTGGTGCTCGACGGCTGGGAGCTGGGCGGTGGCTCGATCCGCATCAACCGCCCCGACGTGCAGCAGCGGGTCTTCGACGCGCTCGGCATCGGTCCCGAGGAGGCACGGGAGCGCTTCGGGTTCCTGCTCGAGGCGCTGACCTTCGGGGCGCCGCCACACGGCGGGATCGCGTTCGGGATCGACCGCATCGTGGCGCTGCTCGGCGCCCGCGACTCGATCCGCGACGCGATCGCGTTCCCAAAGGCCGCCAGCGGGGCCGATCCGCTGACCGGCGCGCCGGCGCCGGTGGGCGACCGCCAGCTGCGGGAGCTGGGCGTGAAGGTGGACGCGCCGCCCGCGCCGCCGCGCTAGGGGACGGGCGGGCGGCGCCGCGAACAGCAGCGGGCAGGGGGTGGGCTCTGCTGGAGAGGGGTCCCTGAGGAAACGTGACCTATAGGCCCGTTTCTGCAGGAACCCCCTCGGTCTGGGCTCCCGGGGCGTGTGCCGGAGCGCCGCCATTCCTGCATGCCTGCTTAGCAATATAACCAAACAGGTATACTCGAACCATGGCGACGACCTTCGACGTGGTGGCCGAGCCGGCCCGCCGGCAGATCCTCGACCTGCTGCGTGAGCGCCCCCGGCGCGTGGGCGAGCTCGTCGACGCGCTCGGCCTGAGTCAGCCGGGGGTGTCCAAGCACCTGCGCGTGCTGCGCGACGCAAGCCTCGTTCGAGTCAGGCACGACGCGCAGCGGCGCTGGTACGAGGTCGACCCGCGGCCGCTCGGCGAGATCGACGCTTGGCTCGAGCCCTACCGCGCCCTGTGGGCCGGTCGCCTGGACGCACTCGAACGACACCTAGACGAAAGGGATCCGGCATGAAGGCCGACGGCACCGTTGACAAGCTCGACGACGGACGCTCAGCGATCAGGTTCGAACGCCGACTCGCTCATCCCGTCGCCCGGGTCTGGGCCGCGCTGACCCGCCCGGAGGAGCTGATCGCATGGTGGGGCGTCGCCGACGTCGAGCTCATCCCGGGAGGCCGCTTCGACGTGCGCTGGCTGAACACCGACGACGAGGGCAACACGGCCGAGATGCACGCGACCATCTCCGCGCTGGAGCACGAGCGCCTGCTGGAGCTGGACGGCGACCTCCACGGAGTCCTGCGCTGGGAGCTGCGCCCCGACGGCGACGGCAGCGTGCTGAGCTTCACCAGCACGCTCGAGCTGCCCGAGGAGTACTCGACGATGGTGCCCGCTGGCTGGCACTTTCACCTCGACGCGCTGGCCGACGCCCTGGACGGACGTTCCACCGACCTGGTCGAGATCCCGAACTGGGAGCCGATCCACGCCGCCTACGAGGCGAAGGGCGGCACCCGGTCGACCACCTCGTAGTGCGTGACGGTGGCGTCGCGCTCGATCAGGTAGCGGTCGTCCTCTGGGTAGTAGACGGCCGCCTCGATGTCTTCGCCTGCGAAGGCGCGGATCGCGTCAACCGAGTCCCACAGCGAGTAAGTGATGAACTCGGTCCGGTCGCCGTCGTCGCGGCGGAGCATCCAAGCGCCCTGGTTGCCGGCCGTCTCGCCGTACGCGGCGAAGCCGGTCTCGCGGATGTAGTCCGCGTAGGCGGCGGCGTCGGAGAGGCGCACCGTGCCCTTCCAGATGCGGGCGATCATGGGCTCACGAAGGTAGAAATTGGCCCCAGCCTGCCGCTGCCGGTCCGGGAGTTGGGCCTGCTGTCCTAGCAAGCGTGGGTGTCCTCCGCAGCGGACCACGGCCCTACCGCGAGTAGAACTCCCAACCCGGTGATGTTCGGCTCAACGTTTGCGGCCGGCTCACGCACAGGCTCGGGCCTGGCCCGAATGTAGCACCGCTTGCGGCAGGCCCGGACACGCCCTGCCCTATCTGTCAGTCTCCGCGTGGATGCAGTTCGAGGACCATCTCGCGGCCCCGCGCGGGCTCGGAGTGCTCGCCGGCTGGCCCCACACCGGTGCCGCCGGCGGTGCCGCCTGCGGCGACCTGGTGCGCGTGGCCGTACGCGTCGACGGCGATCGCGTGGCCGAGGCCGGCTTCGACGCCGAGGGGTGCGGCGCCGCCCGCGCCGCCGGCAGCGCCGTCGTCGAGCTCGTCGAGGGAGCACCGGTCGCGGCCGCCGCCCTGATCACGCCCGACGACGTGGCCGCGGCGCTTGGCGGCCTGATCCCGCCGAAGCGCCACGCGGCCGAGCTGGCGGCGGACGCGCTGCACCGTGCCC
Source organism: uncultured Thermoleophilaceae bacterium (assembly GCA_963716215.1). Classification (GTDB taxonomy): domain Bacteria; phylum Actinomycetota; class Thermoleophilia; order Solirubrobacterales; family Thermoleophilaceae; genus JACVRW01. The sequence goes on from OY970298.1 coordinate 2,240,846, forward strand.
TCGGAGCCGCGGCGAAGGACTCGGCCGTGCGGCTCGCCCCGAATCGGCGCCGGACGCTCGTGGCGATGAGCGGCGGCGTGGACAGCGCCGTGGCCGCGCAGCTCGCTCTCGACGCCGGTGACGAGGTGCTGGCGGTCACGTTGGAGCTGTGGTCGGACCCCGCCACCGACGGCGAGCGCTCCTGCTGCTCGCCCCAGGCCGTGACCGGTGCGCGGGCGCTCGCCCACCGCATGGGCATCCCGCACCTGACGCTGGACCTGCGCGAGCGCTTCCGCGCCGAGGTCGTGGACGGCTTCATCGCCGGCTACACCGAGGGACGCACCCCCAACCCGTGTGTGCGCTGCAACGGCGAGGTGCGCTTCGACGCGATGCTCGACCTGGCCGGCGCGCTCGGCGCCGCCCGGCTGGCCACCGGGCACTACGCGCGGATCGCCCGCGACGACCAGGGCGCATTGATCCGAACGGCCCGCGACCCGCGCAAGGATCAGAGCTACATGCTGGCCAAGCTCGATCCCGACCAGCTCGACCGGCTGTCGTTCCCGCTCGGCGGGCTGACCAAGGACGCGGTGAGGTCGCTGGCGCGCTCGTCCGGGCTGCCGGTGGCGGACAAGCGCGAGAGCCAGGACCTGTGCTTCGTGGCGGGGCTCGGTGGACGCGCCTTTCTGCGCCGCCACGGCGGCCCGCGGCTGCGCAGGCCCGGCGAGATCGTGGACGGCGACGGCCGCGTGCTCGGCAGCCATGGCGGGCAGCACGAGTTCACCGTCGGCCAGCGGCGCGGGATCAATTTGGGCGGCAGCGAGCCGCTCTACGTGCTCGGCAAGGACGCCGCCACGAACCGGGTGACCGTGGGCCCGCGCGCGGCGCTCGCGACGCGCCACGTGCGCATCGAGGACGCCCGGCTGCACCGGCCCGCCGACGAGGTCCGGCAGGTCCGTCTGCGCTACCACGCCCCGGCGCTGGCGTGCCGTGCCCGCCCGACCGATGCGGGCGGGCTCGACCTGGAGCTGGCCGAGCCGGCCGAGGCGGCCGCGCCAGGTCAGCTCGCGTGCCTGATGCGTGATGATTGCGTCGTGGGAGAGGGGACGATCGCTTGAACGAACCGCAGGACCGCATCGACCTCGAGGCGCCCCTGTCAGGTGACTTCAATGCGGTGGTGAGGTTGATCGTCGGCGGCATCGCCGAGCGCGTGGACTTCGCGTTCGAGGAGATCGACGACCTCCAGCTCGCCGTGGAGCGGCTGCTGGCCGAGGCAGGAACGGCGGGCAGCGTGCGCCTGTCGTTCGAGGTCGGCTCGAACTCGATCCGCACGCGCGTCGGTCCGCTCAGTGAGATCAAGGTCGCCGAGGCGCTCAAGGACGGCGACATGGTGCCCGGCCAGCTGACGCTGAGGCGGATCCTCCAGACGGTGGTGGACTCGTTCGGCGTCGACCACCTGGCCGAGGGCGGCATCGTCGTCCGCCTCGAGAAGCTCAAGGGCCCGGCGTGAGCGCGAACCAGAGCGCCAACGTCCGCCGGTCGGCCAGCGCCGAGCAGGCCCGCGAGGAGGACCGCCAGCTGCTGCGCCGTTACCACCACGAGGGCGACACGAGCGCGCGCGAGCAGCTGATCCAGCGTCACCTGCCGCTGGTTCGTTCGCTGGCTCGCCGCTACGCGGGTCGCGGCGAGGCGCTCGAGGACATCGAGCAGGTTGGCGCGATTGGACTGATCAAGGCGATCGACCGATTCGAGCTCGAGCGCGAGGTCTCGCTGGCCACGTACGCGACGCCGAACGTGGTCGGCGAGATCAAGCGCCACTTCCGCGACAAGGGCTGGGCCATCCGGGTGCCGCGCGCGCTCCAGGAGCTGAACGCGTCGATGTCAGGTGCGATCGAGCGCCTGACCGGCAGGCTCGGCCACTCGCCCAGCATCGCGGAGATCGCGGAGGAGCTGAAGACGACCCCGGAAGAGGTGCTCGAGGCGATGGAGGTCGGGTCCGCATACTCGACCGTGTCGCTGTCGACCGGCCCGAGCGGGGAGGACGAGTTGGACCCGCTGGAGACGATCGGGGACGAGGATGCGGGCTTCGAGCGCTCCGAGGATCGGGCCGCTCTGGAGCCCGCGCTGGAGCGTTTGGCGCCCCGCGAGCGCGAGATCCTGCGCATGCGATTCGAGGAGGGATTGCCCCAGACCCAGATCGCTCAGCGGGTCGGGTTGTCCCAGATGCACGTTTCTCGGCTGATCCGCAAGTCGCTTGCGGTGATGCGCGAGGAATTGCTGCGCTGACTTGAGGATCGGCGCGTTAAGGGCAGATTTTTGTCTCATTGCGGGTGGTCTGGGTCTCCGGCCAGGTGGGTATCTTCCGCCCGGCGGGCAGACCAGCCCGCTGAAACGAACCTGGAGGGATTCTGAATGGGGAAGCTCGGCAGACTTGCGCTGGTGCTCCTCCTGGCCGCCCTCTCCATGTCGGTCGTCGCCGCTTGCGGTGGGGACGATGACGACAGCGGAGACACGGGTGGCGGAGGCAGCAGTGGCGAGGCAAAGAACGGCGGATCGATCACGATCTCGCAGACCTCGCAGCCAGACTTCTTGGATCCAGCGCTCACCTACACGGTGAACGGCATCGAGCCGCTCTGGCTCGTGTACACCCCGCTTCTCACCTACCCGCGCACCGGCGACGCCGAGAAGGACTCGCTGTTGGTGCCGGGCCTGGCCAAGGAGATGCCGACCATCTCCCCGGACGGCAAGACCTATGAGCTGACGCTGCGCGACGGGCTGAAGTACTCGGACGGCTCGCCCGTCAAGGCCTCGGACTTCGAGCACGCGGTCGGCCGCGTCCTCAACCTGGAGTCCGGCGGCTCGGCCTTCTACCTGGGCATCAACGGCGCCCAGGACTACATCGACGCCGGCAAGTGCGATGGCGACATCGCGGGCATCGAGGCCGATGATGCGACCGGCAAGATCACGATCAACCTGGACGCGCCCGATGGCTCGTTCTCGAACGTGCTGGCGATGTGGTTCGTCGGGCTGGTTCCGGGCGACACGCCCTGCAAGAACCTGACCGAGAGCCCGCCCCCGGGCGTGGGTCCGTACAAGGTCACGGAGTCGGTGCCGAACCGGCAGTTCGTGCTCGAGAAGAACGCGAACTGGCCCGACCTCGGCGCGGATCTGCCGGCAGGTCACGTCGACAAGATCACGACCAAGATCATCAAGAACGCCCAGCGCCAGGCACAGGACGTGATCTCGGGCGAGCTGGACTACATGCAGGACCCGCCGCCGGCTGACATCAAGCCGGAGGTCAAGGCGAAGTACTCGGACCGGTACAAGGAGATCACCACCGCGTCCACGTACTACATGTTCATGAACAGCCGCGAGGCTCCCTTCGACAAGAAGGAAGTCCGCGACGCCGTCAACATCGGCCTCGACAAGCCCGCTCTGGCGCGCCTGTTCGCCGGTGAGGTGGCACCTGGTTGCTCGTTCCTGCCGCCCGGCCAGCCGGGCTACGACGAGGCCCTCGACGTCGAGGACTGCCCGTGGGGCAACCCGAACGAGCCGCCGGACATCGAGAAGGCGCGGCAGATGATCAAGGATGCCGGCGTCGACGGCATGGACGTGACGGTCTACGGCAACAACGACGACCCGACCGACAAGATCACGGAAGCGTACGCGGACCAGCTGACCAAGCTGGGCTTCAACGCCAAGCCGAAGATCCTTGACGGCGGCGTCTACTTCCAGACGATCGGAAGCGCCAAGGAAGCCCCGCAGACGGGCTTCGCCAACTGGTTCCAGGACTTCCCCCACCCGAAGAACTTCTTCTTCCTGGTGGACGGCAAGTCGATCCAGCCGACCAACAACCAGAACTTCGGGAACGTTGACGACCCGGAGATCACGAAGGGCATCGCCGAGCTCAACCAGGAGCCGGAGATGACCGACGAGGTTGCCAATCGCTGGAAGGAGCTCAACCAGAAGCTGGTAGATCGCGGGTGGATTGCCGCCTACGGTCACCGCAAGCTGGCGACGTTCCTGTCAGAGCGGATGGACTTCGACAACTGCGCGAGGTTCCACCCGGTCTACTTCAACGACTACTCGAGCTTCTGCCTCAAGTAGCCGTGTGACACCGCCCGGCGGGGGAGGGTGCTTCGGCGCCCTCCCCGTTGGGTAGGGTGTCGCAGAAGGGGGAACTTGCTGCAGGCATGGCGACCGAGCCTTTAACCGAGCCGGCCGGACTCCAGGGCCCTGCGGCCTGGGAGCAGGAGGCCGAAAAGGAGCATGTGCACGGCCTCGGGCCGTGGCGTCTCGGGCTCCGGCGGCTCCGCCGCAACAAGGTGGCGCTGGCCTTCGGCGGGCTCTTCATCCTGCTGGTGCTCGCCTGCCTCGCGGCGCCGATCTGGGCCGACAAGGTCGCCCACACGACGGCAACCGAGAACCACCTGTCGGACACGATCGAGGTGGACGGCGAGACCAAGAACGTCGTCGGGCTCGACGGCGTGCCGATCGGTCCGACCTGGCAGGGCGAGTTCTTCCTCGGTGCTGACCCCAACGGGCGCGACATCATGGTGCGCCTGCTCTACGGCGGCCGCAACTCGCTGCTGATCGGCATCGCGGCCGCGTTCATGACCACCGTCCTCTCGATCGTGCTGGGCGTGATCGCCGGCTACTTCCGCGGCTGGTCGGACGTGACGATCAGATCGCTGCTCGACATCCTCTGGTCGTTCCCCGTGGTGATCCTCGGCGTCGCGCTCGGGGTGGCGCTGGCCCTCGGCGGGCTCAAACTCGGGCCGATCACGATCTCGGGCGACTCGCTCGTGATTCCGATCTTCATCATCGGGCTGGTCTACATCCCGTATATGGCGCGACCCGTGCGCGGACAGGTGCTGTCGCTGCGCGAGAAGGAGTTCGTGGAGGCCGCGCGCGCCCAGGGCGCCGGGCCGATGCGGATCATGTTCACCGAGGTCGTGCCGAACCTCGCGTCGACGGTGCTGGTGTTCTTCACGCTGCTGATCGCCAACGCGGTCCTGCTCGAGGCGGCCCTGTCGTTCCTGGGAGCCGGCGTGCGGCCTCCCAACCCGTCCTGGGGGACGATGATCGACGACGGCGTGGAGCGCATCGCGACCGCGCCGCATCTGGCGATCGTCCCCGGAGCCATGCTGGTGCTGACCGTGCTGTCGCTGAACGTCTTGGGCGATGGCGTGCGCGACGCGCTCGACCCGCGGGCGAAGGTCCGCTTGGAGCACTAGCGAAGTGGGCCGCTTCATCATCCGGCGCCTGATCCAGATGGTGCTGGTGATGTTCGCGGTGTCGGTCCTGACGTTCCTGATCTTCAACGTGATCCCGAACAGCGACCCGGCGGTGCGCATGGCCGGGCGCCAGCAGAGCGAGTCGACGATCGAGGCGATCCGCAAGGAGTGGGGCTTCGACGAGAGCCTGCCGAAGCAGTACATCACCACGATGGAGAAGACCTTCACCGGCGACCTGAAGTCGCAGTTCACCCAGCTGCCGGTGGGCGAGGAGATCATCAAGGGGCTGCCGCGCACGTTCTCGCTCGCGATCGGAGCGGCGCTGCTCTGGATGTTCGTGGCGATCTGCTTCGGGCTCTACAGCGCGGTCAAGGCGGGCAAGTTCGCCGACCGCTTCCTCACGATCATCGCCCTGATCGGAATTTCGATGCCGGTCTTCTGGATCGGGGCGCTGATGAACCACTACCTGGGCTTCAAGCTGGGCTGGTTCCCGAACGGCGGGTACGTGGAGTTCACCGAGGACCCAGTCGACTGGTTCTACCACCTGATCCTGCCCTGGACGGCCTTGGCGATCCTGTTCATCGGGTTCTACTCGCGCGTGCTGCGCTCGAACGTGCTCGACACGATCAACGAGGACTACGTGCGCACCGCGCGCGCCAAGGGGCTCGGCGAGCGCCAGATCATGGTCCGGCACGTGCTGCGCAACTCGATGATCCCGATCATCACGCTCTGGGGCCTCGATTTCGGGGCGGTCCTGGGCGGCGGGGCGATCCTCACGGAGACCGTGTTCGACCTCCAGGGGGTGGGCCAGTACGCCGCCGAGGCGATCGGTCAGCTCGACGTGCCGCCCGTTCTGGCGGTGACGATGTTCTCCGCGTTCTTCATCGTGCTGCTGAACGCCGTGGTGGACATCATGTACGCCTACCTCGACCCGCGTATCCGCCTGCAGTAGATGGCCGATCCCCTGCTCAGCGTGCAGGACCTGCGCGTCTCCTTCGCCACGGAGGAGGGCGTCGTGCAAGCGGTGGACGGCGTGTCGTTCGACCTGGCGCCCGGCGAGGTGCTGGCGGTGGTCGGGGAGTCCGGCTCGGGCAAGTCGGTCACCGCCATGACCCTGATGGGGCTGACTCGTTCGCAGAACGCGCGCTTCGAGGGCACGGCGCACTACAAGGGCACCGAGCTGATCTCGGCGAGCGAGGACGACCTGCGCAAGGTCCGCGGGGCCGAGATCGGCATGATCTTCCAGGACCCGATGACGTCGCTGAACCCCGTGCTGCGGATCGGCAAGCAGATCGTCGAGCAGATCCAGGAGCACGAGGGCCTGCCCGACCAGCAGGCGCGCGAGCGGACGGTCGAGCTGCTCGAACGGGTCGGGATCCCGCGGGCGCGCGAGCGACTCGACAACTACCCCCACGAGTTCTCCGGCGGTATGCGCCAGCGGGTGGTGATCGCCCTGGCCATGTCGTGCAACCCGTCGGTGCTGATCGCAGACGAGCCGACCACGGCGCTGGACGTGACGATCCAGGCGCAGATCCTCCAGCGCATGCGCGACCTGCGCGAGGAGACCGGGGCGGCCGTGGTCCTGGTGACCCACGACCTAGGCGTGGTGGCGGACATCGCAGACCGGATCGCCGTGATGTACGCGGGCCGGATCGTGGAGGAGGGGACGCTCGACCAGATCTTCTACGACCCGCAGCACCCTTATACGTGGGGCCTGCTGGGCTCGATCACGCGCGTCGATCGGCCGCGTCCGGAGCGGCTGCCGGCGATCGCCGGCCTGCCGCCCTCGCTCGCCGACCGGCCCGAGGGTTGCCACTTCCGACCGCGCTGCCCGCACGAGTTCGCCGAGTGCTCCAAGGTCCCGCCCCTCGAGGGCCGCGCGGAGGGCCACCCCGAGCACCGCGACCGCTGCTGGCTCAGCCTCGAGGAGAAGCGCGTCAAGCGCGAGGTGCTGCCGGGCGAGATCGGGCTCGGGCACAAGGAGCCCACGACCGCGTGAACGAGACCGCCCCGCTGGTCGAGGTCGACCACCTCAAGGTCTTCTTCCCGATCAAGCAGGGAATCCTGATCGAGCGCGAGGTGGCCCGCGTACACGCCGTCAACGACGTGACCCTGTCGATCGCCGAGGGGGAGACCCTCGGCCTCGTCGGCGAGTCCGGCTGCGGGAAGACGACGATGTCGCGCACGATCATGCGCCTGATCGACTCCACCGAAGGGTCGATCAGCTTCCGCGGCAAGGACGTGACCAAGGCCGGCCGCAAGGAGATGCAGCCGCTGCGCCGCGAGATGCAGATGGTCTTCCAGGACCCGTTCGCCTCGCTCAACCCGCGCAAGCGCGTGGGCCAGATCATCGGCCAGCCGCTGCGCCTCCACGGCAGCGACCGCAAGCAGGTCGAGCCGCAGGTGCGTGCGCTGCTCGACAAGGTCGGCCTGCACCCCGAGCACATCAACCGCTACCCGCACGAGTTCTCCGGGGGTCAGCGCCAGCGCATCGGCGTGGCGCGCGCGCTGGCGCTGGAGCCGCGCCTGATCGTGCTGGATGAGCCCGTGTCGGCGCTCGACGTGTCGGTGCAGGCCCAGATCATCAACCTGCTCGACGACCTCCAGGACGACTTCAAGCTGACCTACCTGTTCGTGGCGCACGACCTCTCGGTGGTGCGCCACGTGTCCGACCGGATCGCGGTGATGTACCTGGGCAAGTTGATGGAGGTCTCGCCGGCGGAGGAGCTCTACACGAAGCCGATCCATCCGTACACGAGCGCGCTTCTGGCGGCGATCCCGATCCCGGATCCGCGCGAGAACCGTCGGCGCGAGCGCGTGGTCGTCTCGGGCGAGCCCCCCAACCCGATCAACCCGCCCTCGGGCTGCGTCTTCCATCCGCGCTGCCCGCGCGCCACGGACGTGTGCCGTACCGAAGAGCCCCCGCTGATGCGCTACCCCGACGGCCACCTGGCCGCGTGCCATCACCCGATGAACGTGACCGAGACGGAGGTGCGGGCGTCCGAACGCGACCCCGCAAGCCCGAGCTCGGCCGGCGACGCACTGCCGGATCTCGCCGCGACAGCGGCCTAGCGCCGCCGTCGGCGCTCGCGCGCCGGCTCCTTCTTACGGACCCCCCCATTCGGGGGTTTTGGCGCTGGAAATCGGGCCCTTCGGGGCTTTTGCACAAGTTCCTGCAAAAAAGCGTGACAAAGTCTCCGCAAGCTCCTATAGTCGACCTCGTCAGGCAGCAGTTCGGAGCTTGAAGCCCGTGCATACTCGCTAGGAACCCTCCGGAGGCCATACATGGTTTACCGTCACTAGAGATTGATTTTGGGGCCGCGCTCAGCGCGGCCCCAGTTTTTCCGGGGCCCCCGTGGTTCCGGCCCTGAGGGCAAGTAGGGTGAGCCCGGTTGTCCCGCGCGATCGACCTTCTTCGCAAAGAACCCCGCGCGCGAGTCTTCTTCCTGGCGCTCGCGCAGTCGTCGCTGGGTACCGGCGCTGCGTATATCGCGCTCCTGGTAATCGCCTTCGACCGCTTCGACTCGGGCTGGGCGATCGGGTTGGTCCTGTTCGCGGACCTCGTGCCGTCGATGTTCCTAGGCCCCGTCTTCGGCGCCGCAGCCGACCGCTGGTCGCGGCGCACCTGCGTGGTCGTGGCGGACATCATCCGCGCTTGGGCGTTCGTCGGGATCGCCGTGGTCGACGGCTTCGTGCCGACGGTGCTGCTGGCGATGGTCGCCGGCGCCGGGACCGGGCTGTTCACTCCGGCCGCGCTCGCATCGCTCCCGGGCCTCGTGGAGGAGAAGCGCCTGCCGGCCGCGACCGCGCTCTACGGCGCCCTGTCGGACATCGGCTTCATCGTCGGGCCCGCGATCGCCGCCGGCGCGTTCCTGATCGGGGGCCCGGAGGGGATCCTGTCGGCGAACGGAATCACCTTCGCGCTCTCGGGGCTGGCGCTCGTCTTCGTGCGCTTCGGCGAGGTGCCCGAGCGCGAGCAGAGCGAAGCACGAACCGGGCTGTTGCGCGAGGCGCGCGCGGGCATCCGCACGGTGCTCGCGATGGCTGGCCTGCGCGCGGTGATCGTGGCCTCCGGCGCCATGCTGCTCGCGGCCGGTCTGTTCAACGTGGCCGAGCTGCCGCTCGTGCGCGACGACCTCGACGCCGGCGATGCCGGCTTCGGCGTGCTGGCGGCGATCTACGGCCTCGGCTTCGTCGGGGGGTCGCTGTCCGGATCGAAGGGCGGCAAGCCGGCCGACCTCAAGCGCCGCTGGATGATCGGCTTGGCGGTGGTGAGCGTCGGCTTCGTGGCCTGCGGGGTGGCGCCCACGCTGCTCGCGGCAGCGCTCGCGTTCGCGCTCGCGGGTGTGGGCAACGGCTTGATCCTGGTCTACGAGCGCCTGCTGATCCAGGTCACCGTGCCGGACACGATGATGGCGCGCGTGTTCGGCGTGCGCGACGGCCTAACAGCGTGGGCCTTCGCCGCGGCGTTCCTTACGGCCGGGGCGCTGGTGGATGCCGTCGGGGCACGCGCCCTGATCGTGGTGGCGGGAGCGGGCGGCCTAGCGGTTTGGCTCGGTTCCCGGATCGTTCTTCGCAGCGCGTGGGAGGACGAGCCCGAGGAGCCGGATGATGGTGGCGACCCGGCGCTAACTCGGCGCCGCGGCACGTTCAGGGGTGGGCCGGTTCGCGAGGAGAGCGCGGACGCCGTCGGTGGTGGTGACGGCGGGGGCGCCCTGCTCGATCACACGCACTAGGCCGGCCACGACCTTCGGGTCGAACTGTGTGCCGGCGTGGTCGACGAGCTCCTTGACGGCGGCCTCGGGCTTCATCGCCGCGCGGTAGGGGCGGTCGGTGGTCATGGCGTTGTAGGCGTCGCAGACGAAGACGATGCGGGCGGCCAGCGGGATCTGCTCGCCGGCGAGCTGGTCCGGGTAGCCCGTGCCGTCCCAGCGCTCGTGGCACGAGCGCACGACCTCGCCGACGCGCCCGAGCAGGCCACCGACGCGATCGAGCATGAACTGGCCCTCGATCGTGTGGTGCTTGATGATCTCGAACTCGGGCTCGGTGAGCGCGGCGGGCTTGTGCAGGATCTCCTTGGGGATCGAGATCTTGCCGACGTCGTGGAGCATGGCGGCGAATTCGAGCTCCTGGCGGGCGTCGGCGCTGATCTCCATCTCGTCGGCCACCGCGTTGACCAGGTCCACGACGGACCGGGAGTGGTCGGCCGTGTACTCGTCCTCGTGCTCGAGCACGTCGGAGAGCAGCATGACCGTGCCGCGGTAGGCGCGGTTGAGCTCGAGGGCCGCGGCGTAGCGCGCCCAGCGCTCCTTCGAGAAGTTGTCGAGCATCCAGACGAGCGGCGCGATGACCACCAGCAGCACGAATGGCTCCTCCACCGCCACCAGCGTCGTGACGAAGGCCAGCGGCGAGAGGACGAGCTCAACGCGCGCGGCTCCGGTGAAGCCCTTGGCCAGCTCGGCGACGGGCACGTGCTGGAGCAGGCGGTTGTGGATGGTCGTGTAGGCGAAGTCGGTGACGAGCTGGCTGGCGAAGGCGAGCAGGTAGACGGGCCAGTCAGAGAGCGACGGATCACCGGGCGCGAGCGCCACCAGGACGAGCACCGGGGCCACGTAGCCCCACGAGTCCGCCAGCGGGCTCAGCCAGCGATCGCGCGACCAGCTTCCGCGCGCGAAGTCGGGGATCACCGACAGGCACCCCGACACCGCGATCAGGATCGGGATCAGGTTCAGCGGTCCGAGCAGCATCAGCGGCACGACCACGAGCTGCTCGGGCACCACGAAGCCGCCGCCGAACTCGAAGCGCACTCGCAGGACGGCCGCGTGGCCGATGACGAGGCCGACGACCACCCAAATGCTGACGTGGCGTTCGTCTACTACGAGCAAGGCGATTGCCAGGGCGACGACCGAGTAGGCCGCCGCGAAGGCGACCGTTACCAGGCGCTCGCGCGCATCCATGCTGCGCGCACGGCGCTCGCGCGCCTCGCCGACCAGTTGCTCGGACGCCATCACCGCTCTCATCGTCCAGATCACGGGGGTAGCGAGAGGGGCGCACATGCAATGCACACCTTTGGGGGGCAAACCTCCATCTGCACGGCAGCCTTTGGAGGAATCTGGGCGGAACTTGCACGAATAGGGCGCTCTGCACGCGCCGTTGCGGGTCCTAGACTCCAGCGCCATGAAGGCGGCCGAGATCCGCGAGCAGTTCCTATCGTTCTTCGAGGGGCGCGATCACCTCCGTCTGCCGTCGGCGTCGCTGGTTCCATCGGTCCACGATCCGTCGGTCCTACTCACGACAGCCGGCATGCAACCGCTGAAGCCCTATTTCCGGGGTGAGGAGGAGCCGCCGCGGCGGCGGCTGACCACCTGCCAGAAGAGCTTCCGGACCGTGGACATCGAGGTAGTGGGCACCACCAAGCGGCACCTCACGTTCTTCGAGATGCTCGGCAACTTCTCGGTCGGGGACTACTTCAAGCAGGGCGCTGCGGAGTTCGCGTGGGAGCTGTCGACGCAGGGCTTCGGGCTGGAGCCCGAGAGCATCTGGATCACCGTGTTCGGCGGCGACGCCGACGTGGGTCTCGGCCCCGACGAGGAGGCGATCGAGTGCTGGCGCTCGATCGGGATCCCCGAGGAGCGCATCGTGCTGCTCGGGCGCGACGACAACTTCTGGCAGTCCGGCCCGACCGGGCCCTGCGGCCCCTGCTCCGAGCTCTACCTCGACCGCGGGCCGCAGTTCGGCGGCGAGGAGGACCGCCCCGGCGACGACACCGAGCGCTTCCTCGAGTACTGGAACCTCGTGTTCATGCAGTACGAGCTGCACGAGGACGGCTCGCTGAGCGAGCTGCCCATGAAGAACATCGATACGGGCCTGGGGGTGGAGCGCATGGCGGCGATCCTCCAGGGCGTCGAGTCGGTGTTCGAGACGGACATCATCCGGCCGGTGGTGGCGTTCGGCGAGCAGCGCTCCGGCCGCTCCTGGGGACAGGACTTCGAGACCACCCGAGCGCTCGGCGTGCTCGCCGACCACGGCCGCGGGGGAGCGTTCCTGCTGGCCGACGGCGTGGTCCCGTCCAACGAGGACCGCGGCTACGTGCTGCGGCGGATCATGCGCCGCGCGATGCGCCAGGGCCACGTGCTCGGCATCGAGGGTCCGTTCCTGGCTGAGCTCTACGAGCGCGTCGCCGAGACGATGGGGGACGCCTACCCCGAGCTGAGGCGCGAATGGGCGACCATCGAGCGCTGGGCGCGGGCCGAGGAGGAGAGCTTCAGCCGCACGCTCGAGCAGGGCGAGCGGCTGCTCTCGGAGCTGATCGACCAGGCCAAGGCCGAGCAGACCGCGTGGGTCTCCGCCGACGACGCCTTCCAGCTCCACGACACCTACGGCTTCCCCTACGAGATGACCAAGGAGCTGCTCGCCGAGGAGGGGTTGTCGGTCGACGACCAGGGCTTCGAGGAGCTGATGGAGCAGGCGCGCGAGGTGTCGCGGCGCGGCGGCGCGCACGCCACGGCCGGCGCCGGGAGAGAGCTGCACGTGAGCCACGAGGACGTGCAGCGCTTCGCGCGCGACGCCGGCTTCCGCACGCGCTTCGTGGGCTACGAGACGACCGAGGCCGACACCGTGCTGCGTGTAGCGGAGCGGGCCAACGGCTGGGTGCTCGCGAAGCTCGAGGAGTCGCCGTTCTATCCGGAGGGCGGCGGTCAGGTGTCCGACAGCGGGGTGGTCGAGACCCCGGGTGGGCGCGCGCGTGTGGCGGACGTGTACCGCCTCGGCGACGACCAGGCGCTGGCGCTCGAGCCGCTCGAGGGCGAGATCGGCCCCGGCGAGCCGGTGCGCGCCGTGGTCGAGCGCGGGGAGCGCCTGGCCACGATGCGCAACCACACCGCGACCCACCTGCTGCACGCCGCGCTGCGGGAGGCGCTCGGCACCCACGTGCGCCAGGCCGGCTCATACGTCGGCCCGGACAAGCTGCGCTTCGACTTCACCCACGGCGCGCGGCTCACCGAGGACGAGCTGGCAGAGGTGGAGGAGCGGGTGTCGGGCTGGATCACAGCCAGCCACCCGGTGCGGGCGATCGAGACGACGCGCGACGAGGCGGAGCGGCTCGGTGCGATGGCTCTGTTTGGCGAGAAGTACGGCGACTGGGTGCGGATGGTGGAGATCGATTCGGTCTCGAGGGAGCTGTGCGGCGGCACTCATGTCGGGGCCACCGGCGAGCTGGGCCTGTTCCACCTCGTGAACGAGAGCTCGAGCGCCTCCAACGTGCGTCGCATCGAGGCGGTCACCGGTCCAGTGAGCGTCGAGCTGTTCCGCGAGCGCACCGAGCGCCTCGTCGAGCTGTCACGGCTGCTGCGGGTGCCCGAGGACTCCGTGGTGGGGGCCGTCGAGCGCCTGAGCGATCGCGTCAAGGAGCTGGAGCGCGGCGGTGGCGGACCGGACCGCGGCGTGGCCGACGGGCTCGTGGAAGGGGCCGGCGACGTTGGCGGAGTGCGCGTGGTCGTCGAGGCCGTCAGCGCGCCCGACACGAAGGCGCTGCTGGCGCTGTCCGACGCCGTGCGCCAGCGCCTCGGCGAGGCGGTGGTGGTGCTGGGCACCGCCGTCGACGGGCGCGTCCACCTGGTGGCGAACGTGGCGCCCGAGGTGGTCGAGCGCGGGGTGAAGGCCGGTGACGTGGTGCGCGCGGCGGCCGAGGTGGCCGGCGGCGGGGGCGGCGGGCGCGACACGATGGCGCAGGCCGGTGGCCGCGACCCCGAGAAGCTTCCTGAGGCGCTGGTCACCGCCCGCGCGGCGATCGAGCAGGCACTGCAGGGCTGATGGCGCGCGTGCTTGCCCTCGACCACGGGTCGGCCCGCTGCGGCTGCGCGGTCTCGGATCCGTCGGGCACCCTCGCCACGCCGCTGCCCCCCGTGGAGCGGCCGGACACCAAGAAGGGGCTCGCCGCTGTGGCGCAGGTGGTGGAGCAGCACGCCGCCGAGCGCGTCGTGGTCGGGCTCCCGCTGACGCTGCGCGGCGAGCACGGCGAGCAGGCCGACGCGGCCCGGGCGTTTGCCGAGCGGCTGTCGCGGAGAGTGAACGTCCCTGTGGAGCTGCACGACGAGCGCCTCACCACGCGGCTCGCCGAGCGCACAGGCGGGGGAGGGGACGAGGATTCTCGTGCCGCCGCTCACCTGCTCGAGAGCTATCTGGCCCGCGTCGCCCCGGGCCCGCCCGCGTGACCGGCCGCTCGCCCGAAGAGCGCGAGGCCGCACGCCGCGAGCGCGACGCTCGCCGGGCGGCGCGCAAGGCCAGGCGCCGCGGCCAGCCGCCGCCGCCAGTCGAGCCGCCTCCCGCCGCCGCCCCGACCGCCACGCGCGACTGGCTCGCCGAGGCGGAAGCGCTAACGGGCGCCCCGGGACCAGACGGCCCGGCCTTCGACGGGCACGTTCCGCCCCCAGTCCGCGGACCGGTGCGCGCCCGGCCCGCCCGCCCGCGCTGGGGGCGGCTGCTCGCGCTGGGCGCCCTGATCGCCGTGATCGCCGGCCTGGGCTGGTTTGCGATCTCGCTGTTCCAGCCCCTGAAGGGCGACGGCGAGGGCGAGGTGGGCGTGGTGATCCCGACCGGCGCGAGCCTGGGTGAGATCGCCGACCTGCTCGAACGCGAGGGCGTGGTGTCCAGCGCGTCGTTCTTCCAGCTGCGCGCCCGCCTGGCCGGCCGCAGCGACCAGCTCAAGCCGGGCCGCTACCGGCTGGCCCGCGACATGAGCTACGTCGCGGTGCTCGACGAGCTCGAGCAGGGTCTCCCGCCGGACGTGGTGCAGGTCACGATCCCCGAGGGGCGCTCGCGCCGCGAGATCGCGCCGCTGGTCAAGCGCCTGCGGGGCAACTACATCAGGGCCACGCGGCGCAGCCCGGCACTGAACCCGCGCGAGTACGGCGCCAAGGGCGCGCGCAGCCTCGAGGGCTTCCTGTTCCCGGCGACCTACGAGCTGAAGAAGGGCCAGTCGGTGCGCAGGCTCGTGCGGCACCAGCTGGATGCCTTCGAGCGCAACTTCGACACCGTCAACCTGCGCTATGCCCGCCGCCGCAACCTGACCCCCTACGACGTGCTGATCATCGCGTCGCTGGTGGAGCGCGAGGCCGCGATCGCCAAAGAGCGGCCGATCATCGCCTCGGTGATCTACAACCGGCTCAAGAACGACATCCGGCTGGACATCGACGCGACGGTCCGCTTCGTCACCGGGAACTGGACCAAGCCGCTGAGGGTCTCGGAGCTGCAGAACCCGAGCCCGTACAACACCCGCGTCCACGCGGGCCTGCCGCCCGGGCCGATCGGCAACCCCGGGCTGGCCTCGATCAAGGCCGCCGCCCGCCCGGCCAAGACCGACTACCTGTTCTACGTCGCCGCGGTCTGCGGCAACGGCAAGCATCGGTTCGCAGCCACCGATGCCGAGTTCCAGCGCTACGTGGACCAGTACAACAGCGAGCGCGACAAGCGCGGCGGCAAGTCGCCGACCGAGTGTTGACGGCGCTCGCGGGCGTGCTCGGGTTTCCGGTCGGCGCACAGCCGCTCGCCCGGAATGATGAACGCGGCATTTCGCGGAGCTGGGGATCGACTGGCGCTACGTGCGCCTGCCGGTCGCGCCGGATCTGTTCGCGGAGATCGTGCGCGGGCTGCCCGGCTCGGGCTTCCTCGGCGCGAACGTCACGATCCCTCACAAGCGGGCGGCCCATGACGTGGCCGACGAGCTGACGGACTCGGCGAGCGCGATCGGCGCCGTCAACACGCTCGCGTTCGCCGACGGGCGCATCCTCGGCGACAACACCGACGCGGGCGGGCTCGTCGACGCCCTCGACATCCCCCTGTCCGGGAAGCGCGCGCTCGTGCTCGGTGCGGGCGGGACCGCCCGCGCCGCCGTCTGGGCGCTGCGCGACGGCGGCGCCGAGGTCGCGATCTGGAACCGGACTCCCGCCCGCGGCGCAGAGCTGGCCGCCGAGTTCGGCGTCCGGCACGTGACCACTCCCGAGCCGGCCGACGTGCTGGTCAACGTCACCACCCTCGGCATGGGTGGGGAGGACCTGCCGGCACTGGTCGGGTTGGCGGGCGTGGAGCCCGAGCTGGTGGCCGACGTGGTGTACGCGGCCGAGCCCACGGCGCTCGCCCGTTGGGGTGAGCAGCGAGGCGCTCGGGTGGTCGACGGGCTCGAGATGCTGCTGCGCCAGGGAGCGCGCAGCTTCGAGCGCTGGACCGGCAGCCCGGCGCCGCTCGACGCGATGCGTCGCGGGCTCTCCTCCGTCTAAGAACCATCTCGGGGCTAAACCCGACCCGGGCGCCTGCCGATATCCGTGGCAATGGCGATCTCCCGCCCCTTCCTTCTCGTCCTACTCGGAGCAATTCTGTTCGGGGCCACGGCGCTCGCCGTGCAGAACACCCGCGACGCCTCCGACAACGACGCGGCACCGGCGGCGGTGCAGGCCACGCCGGCCCCGGCGCCCGCGACCGACACCACCACGACGGCCGGGCCGGAGGAGACGCTCAAGTCGGCCTTCGACCTCGGCGAGCTCGACAGCGCCCGTGTCGCGGCCAAGGTCACGTTCGGCAACTCCTCGCAGTCCGCCAAGTTCAACGTCAACGGCGCCTTCGAGTCCGGTGCGGCCGGCGAGCTGCCCGACTTCGAGGTCACCGCTCGCATCAACTCCGGCGGCCAGAAGCTCGTGGCTGGCTTCGTGTCGGTCGGCGACAAGGCCTACTTCGTGCGCGGCTCCACCGGCTGGCGCGTGCCCGCCGCGGTCTGGAACCCGCTGGTGCAGCAGACGAGCGGCGGCGGTACGGCGCAGCAGCAGCAGCTTCCCTTCGACGTGCACCCCGAGACATGGGTGCGCGACGTGAAGTCCGAGGGCACCGAGACGATCGGCGGAGTCAAGACCGAGCACGTGTCGGCGAGCGTCGACCCGAAGGCCGTGATCAACGACCTGTCCCAGGCCGCGCGCCAGAACGGGGCCGAGCTCCCCAACTCCGCCGCGGTCACCCGCGCGGTCAAGCGGGCCGAGCTCGACGTCTGGGTTGGTGCCGACGACGACATCCTGCGTCGCTTCAGCGCCGAGGTCGTGTTCGCGGGCCGAGGCCGGCTCCAGGTAGATGTCCGCCTCAGCGACGTCAACAAGCCCCAGCAGATCGAGGCGCCCGCGAAGGTGCTCCCCGGAGCTCCGGGCGGCACGCTCGGAGCGCTCGCGCAGGGCATCGTTGGCGGCATCTCGGGCGTGACCGGTGAGGACGCCGCGTCGCTCGAGGCGCTGACCAGCCCCAACCCGGGCCGAGCTGCCCGGGCGGTGCGCAAGCACAACAAGGTCGTAATTCTCTTCCGCAACCCGCGGAGCCTCGACGACCGCGCGATGGCCCCAGTCATCCGCAGCGTGGACCGGCGCACCAAGGCGCTAGTGCTCACCGATCACGTCGACACGGTGGAGCGGTACGGGAAGCTCGTCGAGGACCTCGGCGTCTCCCAGACCCCCTCCGTCGTGATCATCGACACCTCGGGCAAGGCCCGGCTGATCGAGGGCTACGTCGACTCGGACACTCTGACGCAAGCGGTTTCGGACGCGCGATGAGCGAGGAGCCAGGCGGGCCGGCGCTGCGCGCCGTACCGGGTGGCCCGCCCGTCTCGGACAGCGCGGACGTAGATGAGCAGGTCGGCCATGGGTCCGACGCGGACCCGGTCGAGGGCCTGACCCCACCGACTCCGCGAGCCGGTTCGCGCTCCATCCCCGCGGTGATCGCCGAGCTCGGCTTCGTCGCGCGCGAGGCGGTG
Organism: uncultured Thermoleophilaceae bacterium; assembly: GCA_963716215.1. Lineage (GTDB taxonomy): Bacteria > Actinomycetota > Thermoleophilia > Solirubrobacterales > Thermoleophilaceae > JACVRW01. The sequence goes on from OY970298.1 coordinate 2,258,840, forward strand.
GACGAAGCGATCTCCCAGGGCAAGGCCACCGGCAGCGCGCCGGAGCAGCTGCTGCTCGAGGTCGGCGCGATCACGGCGGACCAGCTGGCCCGTGCGACCGCTCAGCGCTTCGGGCTCTGCCACGTCGACCTGAACGCGTTCAAGATCGACCTGGCCGCCCTCAACCTGATGAGCTCGCAGGCGGCGCGGCGGCTGAACGCCGCGCCGATCGGGTTCGACGAGCGCGGGCGCCTACGCGTTGCGGTCTCCGACCCGTCGAACGTGATCGCGCTCGACGACCTGAAGCTCGTCACGGGGCACGAGGTCCAGCCCGTCGTCGCCTCGCCGGAGGACATCCAGAGCCTGATCGGGCGGATGAGCCGTCTGGACGAAGCGGTGGCGGAGGCCGTCCTCGAGGGCGAGGAAGAGCTGGCGGACGTCACCGAGATCCGCGAGTCGGCGGACAACGCGCCCGTCATCAAGCTCGTCAACTCGATCATCGCCCAGGCCGTCGAGGAGCTGGCCTCCGACATCCACTTCGAGCCGGAGGGCCGCGACATGCGCGTGCGCTTCCGCGTGGACGGCGTGCTGCGAGAGACGACTCACATCCCGCGCCGCATGGTTCCGGGCGTCGTCTCGCGCGTGAAGATCATGGCCGACCTCGACATCGCCGAGAAGCGCGTGCCCCAGGACGGCCGCGTGTCGCTGACCGTCGACGGGCACGCGATCGACACGCGCGTGGTGACGATGCCGCGCGTGGACGGCGAGGGCATCGTCATGCGCATCCTCGACAAGTCCGCCGCGCTGATCGGGCTCGACCAGCTCGGCATGTCCGAGGGCAGCGCCTCGCTGTTCGAGAGCGGGTTCCGGCGCGCGCACGGGGCGGTGCTCGCCACCGGGCCGACCGGCTCGGGCAAGTCGACCACCCTCTACGGGGCGCTCAACGAGATCAACGAGCCCGAGCGCAACATCATCACGATCGAGGACCCGGTCGAGTACCAGCTGGCGGGGGTCAACCAGCTGCAGGTGAACCTGAAGGCCGGCCTCACGTTCGCGAGCGGGCTGCGCGCGATGCTGAGAGCGGACCCCGACGTGATCATGGTCGGCGAGATCCGCGACGGCGAGACCGCCAAGATCGCGATCGAGTCGGCGCTCACCGGCCACCTCGTCCTCTCCACGCTCCACACCAACGACGCCCCGTCGGCGATCACGCGGCTGACCGAGATGGGCATCGAGCCGTTCCTGACGGCCTCGGCCGTCTGCACGATCGTGGCCCAGCGGCTGGTGCGCCGGCTGTGCACGCACTGCAAGAACAGGACCACGCTGAGCGTGTCCTCGCTCGAGCGCGCCGGGTTCAGCGTGGCCTTCGACCTCGACGCCTACGAGCCGGTCGGATGCGGGCGTTGCGGCAACTCGGGCTACAAGGGCCGCACCGGGCTCTACGAGGTGATGCCGATCACCGATGAGATCCGAGACCTAACGGTGGAGCGCGCTCCTGCCGAAGAGATTCGGAAGATCGCGGTCGCACAGGGCATGCGCCCACTGCGTGCGGACGGGTTCGAGAAGGTCAAGCACGGCATAACGTCCATCGCCGAAGTTGCGAGGGTCACGTAGTTGCCACTTCCGGCCGATAAGGAGTGACGATGGAGTTCGACTTCGCAGATGTCCTGTTGCAGGTGATGGAGCGCAAGGCCTCCGACCTTCACCTGACCGCAGGCTCCCAGCCGATGATCCGCCAGCACGGCAAGCTGCACGCGCTGGACTATCCGGTCCTGACGCCGCAGATGACGCGTGAGGTCGTCTACTCGATCCTCACCAACGATCAGCGGCAGCGGCTGGAGACCGACTGGCAGATCGACCTCGCCTACTCCATCCCGGGCAAGGCGCGCTACCGCGTCAACGTCTACTTCCAGCGGGCGTCGCTGTCCGCGGCCTTCCGGCTGATCCCGAGCGAGATGCCGAAGCTGCGCGACCTCGGGCTGCCGCCGGTGATCCAGGAGCTGACCAACAAGCCGCGCGGGTTCGTCCTCGTCACCGGGCCGACCGGCTCCGGCAAGTCGACCACGCTCGCGGCGATGCTCGACCTGATCAACGACTCGCGCCAGGAGCACATCCTCACGATCGAGGACCCGATCGAGTTCCTGCACAAGCACAAGAAGTGCATCGTCAACCAGCGCGAGCTGGGTGCCGATGCGCAGTCCTTCGCGCTCGGCCTGAAGGCCGCGCTGCGTCAGGACCCCGACGTGATCCTCGTCGGCGAGATGCGCGACCTCGAGACGATCTCCACCGCCCTGACGGCGGCGGAGACCGGCCACCTCGTCTTTGCGACGCTCCACACGCAGGACACGGCTTCGACCGTGGACCGCATCGTGGACGTGTTCCCGCCCGACCAGCAGCAGCAGGTCCGCATCCAGCTGTCGATCTCGCTGCAGGGCATCGTGACCCAGCAGCTGCTGCCGACGGCGGACGGCACTGGGCGAGCGGTCGCGACCGAGGTGCTCATCCCCACGCCGGGGGTGCGCAACCTGATCCGCGAGGGCAAGACCCACCAGATCTACTCCGCGCTCCAGACGGGCGGACAGTTCGGGATGCAGACGATGGATGCCTCGCTCGCCCACCTCGTGCGCGAGCAGAAGATCACTCGCGAGCTCGCCGAGGCGCGCTCCAGCACACCCGAGGAGCTGCGCCGCCTGATGGGCACGGTGCGGGTGGCGTAGGAGATGGCGACCTTCGCTTTCAAGGCGCTCGACCTGGGCGGCGCGCCCAGCAAGGGCGAGATCGAGGCCTCCGACAAGCAGGCCGTGGCGTCCCAGCTGCGCTCGCGCGGCTTGATCGTCGTCGACATCGAGGAGCAGTCCCCGGCGAGTGCCGCGGACCTGCTCGCGCGCTTCAAGAAGGTCAAGCCCGACGACCTCGTGATCGCCACGCGGCAGCTCTCGACGATGGTGCAGTCGGGCATGTCGCTGCTGCGTGCGCTGTACGTGATCGAGGAGCAGACCGAGTCGGACAAGCTGCGCGACATCTGGATCGAGGTGCGCAAGGACGTGGAGGCTGGCGTCGCGCTCTCCGACGCGCTGCAGCGCCACCCCGAGGCCTTCAACGAACTCTACGTCGCGATGGTGCAGGCCGGTGAGACCGGCGGCATCCTGGACCAGACGCTGGTCCGCGTGGCCGAGCAGCTGGAGAAGGACGCCGCGCTGCGCCGCCAGATCAAGGCCGCGATGGTCTACCCCTCGCTGATCGGCGGGTTCGCCCTGATCGTGCTGGCCGCACTGGTCACGTTCCTGGTGCCGGTGTTCGAGAAGATCTTCAACGACTTCGGCGGCGAGCTGCCGGCCATCACCAAGTTCACGGTGTGGCTGTCGCACATGTTCACGCAGCGCTGGTACGTCATGTTCGCCGTCACCTTCGCCGTGGTGTGGCTGTTCCGGTACTGGAAGCGCAGCGACCGCGGGCGCATCCAGTGGGACAGGCTGAAGCTGAAGTTCCCGATGAAGATCGGGGACATCGTCCAGAAGGTCGCGCTGGCTCGCTTCTCGCGCACCTTCTCCGGGCTGATCGCCGCCGGCGTGCCGATGCTCGAGGCGATCGACATCACCGGCAAGACGTCCGGCAACAAGGTCATCGAGATGGCGATGGACGACGTGCGCGACTCCGTCAAGAAGGGCGGCTCGCTGACCGCGCCGATGACCAGGGTGCCCGAGGCCTTCCCGGTCATGGTCACGCAGATGATCGGCGTGGGCGAGGAGACCGGTGCTCTCGAGACGATGATGAGCAAGGTCGCGGACTTCTACGAGGAGCAGGTGGACGCGGCCGTCAAGGCGCTCACCTCGATCCTCGAGCCCGTGATGATCGTGGTCGTGGGCGGCATCGTCGGGTTCATCGTGATCGCGATGTACCTGCCGATGTTCAAGGTCTACGACTCGATCAAGTAGCGGCGGCGACCTCGCGGCCCGGCCGCATCGGCCCCACGCATCTAGTGTGGGCCCCGGATCTCTCCGTATGCGGTATCCCGGGGGCCCACACTCACCCGCGGGGCCCACCCAGCTCCGTCACCTCGGCATCGATCGCGGCCATGCCCAGTGCGTGGGCGACCGAGACGCGGTGGTGACCGTCGTCGACGAAGTGCTCGTTGCCGACTCGGAAGACCGAGATCGGTGGCAGCGGGGCGCCTCGGCGACCGGCCATCCAGAGGCGCTCCCAGCGGTGACGACTGGACTCCGGGGCGCGGAAGCGGCGGTCGAACACCCTCGACTTGGCCGGCTCGGCGGTCCCGACGATCGAATCGAGCGAGATCGCCTCGAGTGCCGCCGTGCTGCGCTGCGCGGGCGGCTCGGCTCCGAGCGCCTCGTCGAGCGACGCCAGGCGGGTGCATGCGCTTGGGTGGCGGCGCACCCAGAGGCTCGCCCGGGCCCAGCGCCGCCGCCGGCGTTGGCGTGCGAATGCTGTCTGTGCGTCGATGAGCAGGTTGCCCGTTTCCATACCCATGACTATGGGCCTGAGGCGACCCCCTTACATCGGGAATTCCCTGCTCGTTTGGGGGCGACAGCCCTTAGTGCGCAACGCCACACTGGGGCTGCCTCGGGCAGGTCATGATGGTCGGATGATCGACGAACGCGTGATTGTCATCGGGGCCGGCCCGGCCGGCCTGGCCTCTGCCGCGGAGCTCGGGCGCCTGGGTGTGACGGCGACCGTGCTCGAGCAGGCGAGCGTGGTCGGGGCGTCCTGGCACACCCGCTACGACCGGCTGCGCCTCAACTCCAGTCGGTGGTTCTCGCACCTGCCCGGCGAGCGCTATCCGCGTTCGGCCGGCACGTTCCCCTCCCGCGAGGCGATGATCGCGTACCTCGAGGCCTACGCCCGCGACAACAAGCTCGACGTGCGCCTGGATACGCGCGTGGACCGCATCGACCGCGACGGCAGCGACTGGACCGTGCGCACCTCAGCCGGCAATCTCCGGGCCGCCCAGGTGATCGTGGCGGGCGGGTACGCCCGCGTCGCCCAGATGCCGGAGTGGCCCGGACGCGATGAGTTCGGTGGCTCGCTCCTGCATGCCGCCGACTACCGCAACGCGGACCGCTTCAGCGACGACGACGTGCTGGTCGTGGGATCGGGTTCCTCCGGCATGGAGATCGCCTACGACCTGGTGACCGGCGGCGCCCGGCGGGTCCGGCTGGCCGTGCGCACCCCCCCGAACATCCTCGTGCGGGCCCCGCTCGGGCCGCTGTTCGCGCGGGCTTTGCTGAAGCTCGGCCCGCAGCGGGCCGATCGCGTGATGCCCCTGATCAGGCGCCTCGAAGTGGGCGACCTCACCGAGTTCGGCCTGCCCCAGCCGGAGGAGGGCGTCTTCGCCCGCCTGAAGCGGCTGAACGTGGCCCCGGCGATCGTGGACAAGGTCGTGATCGATGCGATCAAGGATCGCCGCATCGAGATCGTCGCCGGGGTCGAGTCGCTCGATGCCACCGGCGTGAGGCTCGCCGACGGCACTCGCGTCGAGCCCGACGCGGTGGTCGCTGCGACCGGCTACCGGCCCGCCCTGGAGCCCGTGGTCGGGCACCTCGGTGTGCTCGACGACGGCGGGATGCCGCAGCCGCCCGACGGCGGCGAGGCGGCTCCCGGCCTGCGCTTCGTCGGCTACCTCCCGCGCCCAGCCCACCTGGGCCTGATGGGGCGCGAGGCGACGCGCGCCGCCGAGGCGATCGCCGCCCGAGGAGCCGCCCGCGCGGTCAGACCTTCAGGTCTGCCCAGACTGCGGCGTGGTCGGAGGCCTGGTGTAGCGGCTCAGTGATCGTGTCGAGCATCTTCCACGGGTTCTTCACTCGCGGCCCGCGGTAGACGCCCGCGCGGTGGTAGCCGCCGGCCTTGACCGTCGCGAACAGGGCGGGGGAGAGCAGCAGGTAGTCGATCTTGTCCTTGCCGGTGCCGTAGGTGCCGGTGCGCCCGTCGCTCTTGAACTTCTCATGCTCCGAGATGTCCTTGAGGTCGGTCTGCGCCAGAGCGGCGAGCGGCGGGCTGGTGGGGGTGTCGTTGAGGTCGCCCGCGACCGCCACCCGCTCCCAGCCCTCCTGCCGACGGGTCTTGTAGATCTTCGCCACCCTGGCCGCCTGCTGGCGGCGCTTGGCGTTGGAGCTGCTCTGGCTGCCGAAGCCCTTGGACTTGAAATGGTTGACGAGCAGCAGCAACGGCTTCTCGTCGGGTAGCGCGATCTCGTACTCGGCGCAGTCGCGGCTGAAGATCGTCTTGCCGCTCGAGTCGCGGTCGGCCACATGGCTTCGCACCCGCTCGATCGGGAAGCTGGTGCGGCTGAGCAACCCGACGTCGATGCCGCGATCGTCGTTGCCGTCCACGAGCATCACGTGGCGGTAGTCCCACGGCTCCTTCTTGTTGGCGGCGAAGCCGAGCGGCAGGACGTCGCGGTTGAAGCGGTCCAGCGCAGGCCGATCCTCGGCTTCGATCACCGCGAGGACGTCCGCCCGCAGGTCGGCCACGACCCGTGCGGTGTTGCGGGTGGCCACCTCGCTGACCGCCTCCCGCTTCAGCTCGAGCCATCCGATCCAGTCGCCGCGCCCGTCGGCGATCACCTCCACCGCCCCGACCTCCGGGCGCCGCACGAGCTGACCCCGCGCCCGCCGCAGGAACGCCCACTCGCTCTCGTCGCTGCGCAGCAGCCCGAGCGTGTCCAGCAGGGTGAGGATGCGCTCCTTCTCCGGCGTCCCGTACGCCGTGCGTTGGAACAGCGCCTCCAGCTCGGCGTACGCCGCGAGCACCTGGCGGCCGGGGCCGTCGTCCCAGCCGACTGTGTTCAGTGCCTTCGGCCGACGAAAGAGATTCTCAACATTGAAGGAAGCTAAACGCATAATCACGCAGCATGAGCGATCCGCGGGGCGGCGTCAACGGTCGCCGGGCGGGAGCAGATGGAGCACGTCGACTCCGTGTCGCCGCGCGAGCCGCTCGGCGATCAGCGAGCGGTGGCAGGCCTCGGCGTCTCGCTCCACGCACAGCAGTGCTCCGGCGCCGCGGGCGGGCAGCTCCGCCGTCACGGCGGTCAGGTCCGCCCGGTCCAGGATCTCGCGCACGTAGCGCTCGCGGTACTCGGGCGCGAGCTGGCTGCGCGAGCGCTTGCCCACGCCCTGGCGGTCGTCCTCGCGGTACTGGAGCTGGCGCAGTTCCGTCGTCGGCGCCAGCTCGAGGTGATGGCGATAACCGATCTCGGCGGCGGCCAGCGCGGCCTGGAGGCGGACCGAGTTTGCCCACGCGTACTCGCTCCCGCGCACGCCGCGGCGCTGGCGCACGTCCAGCAGCACGCGCACGTCGGCCTCGCGCAGGGTCTCCATGAAGGCGTCTGCCGTGAAGCCGTACACGCCGATCGTGACCGCGCGAGGCACGCGAGCATCCTAGGCTCTGCTCCGTGAGGGTCGACGTGGAGTACGACGAGCGCTACTGGTACCCGGACGACGGCGGTCAGGTCTGGATCGCCGGCTACCAGATCGTCGACGGCGACTCCGGCCGCTATCTGGCCCGCGACGCCCCGGAGCTCGCGGCCCGGGGCCTGCGCGTGGCCGGTGCGGCCGGGGCCGGGCAGCACCACGCCGACGCGCTGCTCTCCGACGCGGTGGCGCCGGGTGGTGCGCTCCAGCTGCGCCGCGACCCGGCCAACCCGCACGACCCCAACGCGATCCAGGTCCACCCGAGCGACGGCGGCGCCCAGGTGGGCTGGGTACCGCGCGAGCTGGCCGCCGAGCTGGCGCCCGAGCTGGACGCCGGGCGACCCTGGTCGGCCGTGGTGCTGCGCGAGCAGCGCCGCTCGCCGCGCGATCCGCGTCACGGCCTGACGATGCTGCTCGCGCCGGCGGCGGCGATCGAGCTCGAAGCGGTCTAGCCCGTCAGCGCCGGCGCGCCACGTGTAGCTCGATCGCCTCGATCTGCCTCTGCCCGAACGACCCGCGGTAGACCGGTCCGGCTGCGCTGATGCGATCGCCGCGGCCGGGCAGGGGATGGGGGCGCAGGGATCTCTTCACGTCGATGACCGAGATGCCCGGCAGCGTGATCGACTGGCGGGACGTGAGCACGAAGTGGGCGTCGCCGTCGCCGTCGGGGTCCACGCGCTCGACGTAGACGATGCGCCCGCTCGCGGTCCGGCAGTTGTCCAACTCGGGCGGGCAGCGCGCCGGCTCGAGCGGTTCGTCGCGCGGCGGCTCGGGAGTCTGCGTGGGCTGCGGGGCGGGCGCGGGCTCGGCCGGCGGCGGGGTCGGCTCGGCCGGCGCCGGATCGTCGTTGCCGCCCAGGCAGCCGCTGCAGAGCAGCGCCAGGGCCACCAGGGGCGCGGCGCGAGCCCTCATTCGGGCGCGGCGACCACCAGCGTCCCCGCCTCGAGCGGCGCGTCGTCCTGCCCCGCGGGCACGAACGAGATCGGGTAGCGCCCGGTGGACGACGTGAGCACCTCGAAGCGGGCGGGGGTCAGCGGCTGCCCGACGGCGGTCATGCCCAGGTCGGCGATCGCCACCTGCCCCGCCTCGTCCACCTCCACGAGCACGGTCGCCGCCTGCCCGGCCTGTATCCGTTGAGCCTGCGGGCTGCCCGCCTCGAACGTCAGCTCGACCGCGGGCGGCGGACCGTCCGGGGAGGCGGTGATCGTGGGGGTCGAGTCGGTCGTGGTCGCCGGCGGGGTCGCCTGGATCGTGTCCGGCCGGTCGGTGGAGTTACGCGGGCGCGAGACCGAAGCGGCGACGGCCGCGAGGCCGAGCACGATCGCGAACAGGAGCAGGGCGCGGCGCAGGTGCACGCCTCGATGCTAGATGGCGCGCCGGGAGGGATCGCCACGAGGTCAAGTGGCGCCCGCGATCGGCCGATAGCCGGGATGGAGATGTCGATCCGCTCCCGCATCCTCCGGGCGCTGTGCACGGCGCTGCTGGTGCTCGCCTCCGGCGGGGTGCTGGCGGCACCCGCCGGCGCGCAGCAGGCCGACGCGCTCGTACCCCAATCGGTGCTCGTCGAGGACCTGGATCAGACGCCGCGCGGCTTCACGGTCACACCGCGCGAGGCTCGCCGGACGGTCGAGCAGCTGGAGCGCGTGCGCGCCGAGCTGGCCGACCACCCACGCGCGCGCGTGTACGTGCAGCTGCCCATGTTCGGCACCTACGGCGGCGACTACGCGGTCACCTACATCGACTCGTCGGGAGACGGCGAGGTCGTGGCCGACGTCTACGTCGACGGTCGCAGCGGGAAGGTCGTGGAGCTGTGGACCGGTCCGCAGGCCGGCACGTTCCTCGCCCGCGGCCTGGAGCCCTCGGTCGGGCGCTCGCTGAACAAGCCCTACATCTGGATCCCCCTGGCGATCCTCTTCCTGGTCCCGTTCGTGGACCCGCGGCGGCCCTTCCGCCTCGTGCACCTCGATCTGCTGGTGCTGCTCTCGTTCGGCGTCTCGCAGCTCTACTTCAACAAGGGCGAGATCGACGTCTCGGTCCCGCTCATCTACCCGCCACTGCTCTACCTGCTCGGTCGCGTGCTGCTCGCCGGCTTTCGCCCGCGCGAGCGCTCCGAGCCGCTGATGCCGTATGCCAAGGCCTCGTGGCTGGTGATCGGCCTGGGTCTGCTGGTGGCGTTTCGCATCGGGCTCAACCTCGTCGACTCCACGGTGATCGACGTGGGCTACGCCTCCGTCGTGGGGGCCGACCGCGTGATGGACGGCCTGCCGCTCTACGTGCTCAACGACATCCACGGCGACACCTACGGTCCGCTCAACTACCTGAGCTACGTCCCCTTCGTGGCGCTGCTGCCATGGGACGGCAGCTGGGGCGCGGTGGTTCCTGCCCATGCCGCGGCGATCACCTTCGACCTGCTCGTGATCGGCGGTCTCGTGCTGCTGGGCCGCCGGATGCGCAAGGGCGTGGAGGGCAAGCTGCTCGGCCTCGCGCTGGCCTGGGCGTGGGCGGCGTACCCGTTCTCGGTGCTGGCGCTGCAGACGAACACCAACGACGGCCTGGTGGCGGTGCTGCTGCTCGGCGCGCTGCTGGCGATCGCATCGCCGGCCGGGCGCGGCGCGCTGATCGGGCTGGGCACGGCCGCGAAGTTCGCTCCGCTCGCGCTGGCTCCCCTGTTCGCGACCGGCCTCGGGGACGAACGGCGCCTGCGCGCGTGGCCGGCGTTCGCGGCCGCGCTGGTGGCTGTCTGCTTCGGTTCTGTCGTCTTCCTGCTGCCGGAGGGCGGCTGGCGCGAGTTCTACGACACCACGATCGGCTTCCAGCTGAGCCGCTCGTCGCCGTTCAGCCTGTGGGGGCTGCACGAGTCGCTCGGCTGGCTGCAGAGCGTCGCCAAGGTGGGCGCGGTCGCGCTGGCCGCGATGGTGGCCTTCGTGCCCCGCCGCCGCGACCTGCGTCAGGTGGCCGCCTTGGCCGCTGGGATCCTGATCGCGCTCCAGATCACCAGCACCTATTGGTTCTACCTGTACCTGGTGTGGATCGCCCCGCCGATCCTCGTGGCGATCCTCGGCGCCTACCGCGGGCCCATCCAGCCGGACGAGCCGGCCGCGGAGGCGCCGGACGCCGAGCCGCAGGTGTACGCGGCCGAGCCCGCCGGCGTGCGCGTGGGCGCCGGACGCTGAGCGATGGCCGTCGCGGCGCCGCGCGCGCCCCAGCGTTCGCGCCGGCCGGTGGTGGCGCTGTTCTCGGTGACGCTCCTGCTCAGCGCCGGGCTGGTGTTCCTGGTCCAGCCGATGTTCGCGCGCTTCATGCTGCCGCTGCTGGGCGGCGCGCCAGCCGTGTGGACGGCGGCGATGCTCTTCTTCCAGACGGTCCTCCTGCTGTCGTACCTGTACGCGCACTGGAGCGTCGGGCGCTTCGGCGCGCGCCGACAGGCCGCGCTGCACCTGGCGCTTGCCTCGTGCGCCTTGGTGTTCCTGCCGATCGGGCTTCCTGACGGTTGGACGCCGCCGGCCGCCGGCTCGCCGGTGCCGTCCCTGTTGCTGATGATGCTGGTGTCGGTCGGGCTGCCGTTCTTCGTCGCCTCGGCCACGGCGCCCCTGCTCCAGAGCTGGCTGGCCGACACCGACCATCCCGACGGCGGCGATCCCTACTTCCTCTATCGGGCGAGCAACATCGGCAGCGCGATCGGCCTGCTCAGCTACCCGCTGCTCGTGGAGCCTCGCCTCACCCTCGACGGCCAGAGCTGGCTCTGGACGGGCGGCTACGGGCTGCTGATGGCGTTGCTGGTGGGCTGCGCCTTCACGCTATGGCGCTCCCGTCGGCCGGTCCTGGGTGCCACGCTCTCGGCGCTCGACGCGATCGCGCTCGCGCCGATCGCGTGGGGGCGGCGCGCGCGCTGGGTGGCGCTCGCCTTCGTGCCCTCGAGCCTGATGCTGGCGGTCACCGCCACGCTGACCGTGAACCTCGCGCCGATCCCGTTGCTGTGGGTGCTGCCGCTGTCGCTGTACCTGCTGTCGTTCGTGCTGGTGTTCTCGCGCGGGGAGGGGGGCGGGCGCCCGCACCGCATCGCGCTCGCGCTCGTGCCGCCGGTGCTGCTGCTGACCGCGTCGGTGTTCGTGCTGGGCGTGCACAAGCCGCTGCCGCTGATCGGCGGGATCTACCTGGTCGCCTTCTTCGTGATCGCGGTCACCTGCCACGGCGAGCTGGCCGCCGACCGGCCGGCGGCGCGGCAGCTCACGCAGTTCTACGCGTATGTGGCCCTCGGGGGTGCGCTGGGTGGCGCCTTCAACGTCGTGATCGCTCCGCTGATCTTCAACTCCCTCACCGAGCTGCCGATCGCGCTCGTCCTGACGGCGTTCCTGCTGCCGTTCGCCGCCGGCTCGTGGACGGACGAGATCTCGCCCCGCCGTGACCTCTTGCCGCCCTTCCTGCTGGCCGCCGCGACCGGTGGGCTGCTGCTCGCCGTGGAGCACGAGGACGTGCTCAAGTGGCTCGTGCTGATGGCGTTCGCCGCGGGCTGCGTGGCGTTCGTTCGCAGCCCGCTGCGCTTCGGCCTCGCGCTGCTGCTCGGCATGGTCGCGATCTGGATCCCCACGTCCAACGACGTGCGGGTGATCCACCAGGAGCGGTCGTTCTTCGGCATCAACCGGGTTGAGTCAGAGCTCGAGGGCTTCGTGCACATCCTGAAGAACGGCACGATCATCCACGGCTCGCAACTCGGTTTCCGCAGCCGCACGCCGATCAGCTACTACCATCGCACCGGGCCGATGGGGCAGCTGCTCGACGCGCTGCCGGACAGGTCGGTGGCACGCCGCGCCGCCGTCGTCGGCCTAGGCGCGGGCACGATGGCCTGCCTCAGTCGCCCGGGCGACCGCTGGACGTTTTTCGAGATCGACCCGGCGGTTGTCAAGCTCGCGCGCGATCCGGACCTGTTCACCTACCTGCGCGATTGCCGCGGCCAGTTCGACGTGCAGGTGGGCGACGGCCGGCTGTCGCTGGCGGAGCGCGGTGACGGGGAGTTCGGCCTGATCGCGCTCGACGCGTTCAGCTCGGATTCGATTCCCGTGCACCTGATCACGCGCGAGGCGCTCGAGATCTACCTGAGCAAGCTGCGGCCCGACGGCGTGATGGCGTTTCACATCTCGAACCAGTACGTGGACCTGGCCCCGGTCCTGGGCAGGCTCGCGTCCGACGCCGGCCTGGCCTGCTTCGAGCAGTTCGACGACGTCGTGACCAAGGAGACGCTCGGCAAGTATCCGTCGCACTGGGTCGCCGTGGCCCGCACTCCCGCCGACCTCGGGAGCGTGGCGGCCGACGCGCGCTGGACGGGGTGTAAGAGCAACGCGGGGACGCGTGGGTGGACCGACGACTACGCCAACGTGACCGCGGTGCTGCGACTGCGGTGATTCTCGTCCAGCCTGCGATTCAGGGCTAAGGCTTTTCTGGCAGGAACCGATCTAGGGATGGAGGCCAGAGTCACGGAGCCCCCGCGGCCACTGGCAGACCTAGACCCAAAGTCACCCAAAGGGGGAGACCCATGCTGCGGAAGCTCCGCGAGCGCATTCACAACGGGGAGAAGGGCTTCACGCTTATCGAGCTCCTCGTCGTGATTCTGATCATCGGCATCCTTGCCGCGATCGCTCTGCCCGCATTCCTCGGGCAGCGTTCCAAGGGCCAGGACGCGGACGCCAAGTCGGCGGCTCGTAACCTGGTGTCGGCGGTGGAGTCGTTCTACGCCACCAACCAGACGTACGTTGGCGCAGCCACCGACAACGACGTGACGAAGAGCGGCGTGTTCGGTACCGGTAACGGTCAGGCCACGCTTCCGACCGCGACGACGAACGGTTACACCATCGTCGGCAAGTCGGCTTCGGGCAACAACTTCACGATCACGAAGGACGGCTCGACTGGCGTCTCTTCGCGTACGTGCACGAGCACCGGCTCGGGCGCATGCCCAAGCACCGGTTCCTGGTAAGGCGACAGCACACCTGAGTAACGAATGCGGGCGGGCCCTCGGGCTCGCCCGCTTCGCGTTACGGGTGTGAGTTTGTAGGGCTACAGGAACTGCGTGGCGGGCCGATGTAGTGAAGGCCGGAGCTTCCGACAGGAGGCGCGGCCGACCTAGACCTTAAGACCCGCCAGATCCAGCACCAAGGGAGAAGTCATGCTGCGGAAGCTCCGGGAGCACACAGGAGAGGGCCAGAGGGGGTTCTCGCTCATCGAGCTCCTCGTGGTGATCCTGATCATCGGCGTCCTTGCCGCCATCGCTCTGCCCGCCTTTCTCGGGCAGCGCAGCAAGGGGCAGGACTCGTCCGCCAAGTCGGCGGCGCGCAACCTGGTCTCCTCCATCGAGTCGTTCTACGCGACCAACAAGACCTACGTCGGAGCCGAAGACGACGACGACGTGAAGAAGAGCGGCGTGCTCGGGACCGGCAACGGCGAGGCGACCATCCCCACGGCCACCACCGGTGGCTACACGATCGTCGGCAAGTCGGCTTCGGGAAACAACTTCACCATCACAAAGAGCGGTTCTGACGGCACTGTGAGCCGTACATGCAACGACACCGATAAGGGTGGTTGCCCTTCCACCGGCAAGTGGTAGGCGACCCGTGGACTCGCAACCAGTACGAAGGAGAGGTCAGATGCGGAAGCTGAACGAGCGCATTCATAGAGGGGAGAGGGGCTTCACGCTTATCGAGCTCCTCGTCGTGATTCTGATCATCGGCATCCTTGCCGCGATCGCTCTGCCCGCATTCCTCGGGCAGCGTTCCAAGGGCCAGGACGCGGACGCCAAGTCGGCGGCTCGTAACCTGGTGTCGGCGGTGGAGTCGTTCTACGCCACCAACCAGACGTACGTTGGCGCAGCCACCGACAACGACGTGACGAAGAGCGGCGTGTTCGGTACCGGTAACGGTCAGGCCACGCTTCCGACCGCGACGACGAACGGTTACACCATCGTCGGCAAGTCGGCTTCGGGCAACAACTTCACGATCACCAAGAACGGTTCCACGGGCGTTACCTCGCGTTCGTGCACGAGCACCGGCTCGGGCGCATGCCCGAGCACCGGCAGCTGGTAAGCGAGCGAGATAGGTTCCTTCGCTGCTCACGGGCGGGCCTTCTGGCCCGCCCGTTAGCTTCTCCGGCTCATGGGCGCCGAGATAGCCGTAGCCGCTCTCTTCGGAGCGCTGATCGGCAGCTTCCTCAACGTTGTGATCTACCGCCTCCCGGCGGGCGAGTCGCTGCTGAGCCCCGGATCCCATTGCCCGGCGTGCGACGCGCCGGTACGGGCGTTCGACAACGTCCCGGTCCTGTCGTGGCTGCTGCTGCGCGGACGCTGCCGCAGCTGCGGCGCGCGCATCTCGGTGCGCTACCCGGCCGTGGAGCTGCTGACCGCGGCGTGCTTCGCGGCGGTCGTGGCAGCGCGCGGGTTCGACGAGGGGCTGTGGCTCGAGCTGCCGTTCGTGGCCTGTCTGATCGCGCTCGCGGGCATCGACCTCGACCACAAGCTGCTGCCGAACAAGATCGTCTACCCGATGGCCGTCTACGGCGTGGCGGCCACCGCCCTGGTGGACGTGGGCGACCTTCCCGAGCATTTGATCGCCGGCGCCGGCGCGTTCGTGTTCCTGCTCGTGGCGGTGCTCGCGTATCCGAGCGGCATGGGCATGGGCGACGTGAAGCTGGGTGGCGCCATGGGCGTCTACCTGGGCGTGTCCGTGGTGCCTGCGCTGCTGTGCGCTTTCCTCACGGGCACGATCTTCGGTCTGGCGATCATCGCGCGCGAGGGCGCGCAGGCCCGCAAGAAGGCGGTGCCGTTCGGGATCTTCCTGGCCATCGGCGGGCTGGTTGGCGTGCTGGCCGGGCCCGAGCTGATCGACATCTACGAGTCGAACTTCCTCGACTGAGCCGCAACAGATCGTCCACTTGCGGTGGACACTTCGCACGCGGGGCTAATGGAGTTCGCCCAGCGGCCGATATCTGGGGAGAACCGCTATGGCGTTTTCCCTCCGAAAGTCTTCTGAGCGTGGCAGCATCGGTCTCGACATCGATGGCCGCTACCTCGCAGCCGCGCAGGTCGTGGGCGGCCGCGTCGTGCGCTGCGCCAGCCAGAACCTGCCCGACGGGCTCGTCCGCGACGGTGAGGTCACCGACGCCGAGACGCTCGGCCAGCATCTGAAGAGCTTTGCCGCCGCCTCCGGCATCCCGCGCAACGTGCGGATCGGGGTGGCGAACCAGCAGATCGTGGTCCGTGTGATCGAGCTGCCTCGCATCGAGGATGAGAAGCAGCGCGACGCGGCAGTCCGCTTCCAGGCATCGGAGGCGATCGCCATGCCGCTCGACGAGGCCGTGCTCGACCACCAGGTCGCCGGCTACACGACGGCCCCCGACGGCACTGCGCGCATGCAGGTGGTGCTCGTGGCCGCGCGGCGCAAGATGATCGAGACCCTGCTCGAGGCGGTCAAGGCCGCCGGGCTCAAGGCCGACGGCGTGGACCTCGGGGCGTTCGCCCTGGTGCGCACGCTCGCGGTCGACACCGACGAGACGGATCCGTCCGCTCGCGTCTTCTGTCACCTCGGCGGCGTGAGCAACCTTGCCGTCGCGGTCGGCTCGAGCTGCTTCTTCACGCGTCCGCTGTCCGCCATCTGGGACGAGGAGGACGCCGGCTCGCGGCTCGCCGACGAGATCCGCCTGTCGATCGACTACTACATGACCCAGCCGCAGGCGAAGCCCGTCGGCGAGGTCGTGCTCTCGGGTCCCGGCTCGGCCGACGGCCAGCTCGTCGAGAGCCTGGAGACCCACCTGGGCATCCCCGTCGCGGTCCCGGCTCCGCTGGGCACCCTTGACGGCTCCGAGATCAGCCCGCGTGAGGACCCGCACCGCTACACGGTTGCGGCCGGCCTCTCACTGGGAGCAGCGGCATGAAGCCCGTAAACCTGATCCCGCAGGACCAGCGCCGCCGCGTCGCGAGCGAGGGCAAGGGCAACGGCGGTCCGATCGTGCTGGGCGTGCTCGCCGCGCTGCTCGCGCTCGTGGTCGTCTACGTGCTCACCTCGAACACGGTGACCGAGCGCACCAACGAGGCCGACGCCGTGGCCGCCGAGGCCGACCAGGTCCAGGCGCGCGCCGGGGCCCAGACGAGCTACACCGACTTCGCCCAGATCGCGCTGACGCGCACGCAGTCCGTGGCCGGCGTGGCCGCCACGCGCTTCGACTGGGAGCGCTTCATGCGCGAGCTCGCGCTGGTCATGCCCGAGGGCAGCTGGCTGCAGTCCGCGGACGCGTCCGTGACGGGCGACCCCGGAGCGACGACCACGGCACCGACTACGACCGAAGTCACCACTCCCGCGCCGGCGGCCAACCTGATCGGCTGCACGCCGGACCAGGATGACGTCGCACGCATGATGGTGCGCCTGCGCCAGCTGTATCGCGTGGAGGAAGTGGAGCTGAACGAGTCGACCGCGGGCGCCAAGGAGGACGAGGCCGGCGTGGACACCTGCGGCGCTCTCTACACCTTCAACCTGACCGTCAACTTCAGCCCGACCGAGCCCTCACGTGAGGCGCCGCTCGGCAGCAACCGAGTGCCGGCTTCGCTGGGAGGCGGATCGTGACCCTCACCGACCGCGACCGCAAGATCCTGCTGGCACTGGTGCCGATCGTGGTCCTCGCGGCCTACTGGTTCCTGCTGCTCGCGCCGAAGCGCGAGGAGGCCAGCGTCGCAAGCGACGACCTGACCGTGCAGGAGCAGCGGCTCGACGACGCCAAGGCGCAGCTGGCAGCGGCGCAGGGCGCCAAGCAGGACTTCGACGCCAGCTACACGCAGATCGTGCGGCTGGGCAAGGCGATCCCGTCGACCGTCGACATGCCGAGCCTGCTCGTGCAGCTCGACGCGGCGGCGGCTGGCACCGGCATCCACTTCACGAAGATCGTGACCGGCGACCGCGTGGCGAGCGCAAGCACGCCCGTGGCGGCGGCCACGCCTCCAGCGGCCGGGTCCGAGTCGGGCACCACCGACACCCCCGTGGCCGCCGGCGGCGAGACCGCCCAGAGCCAGCCGGGCGCGGCTGCCGAGTCGGCCAACAACGCTCAGCAGACCGCCAACGAGCGCACTGCCGCGGCGGAGTCGTCGGGCGTGGCGCCTTCGGATACCCAGACCTCGACGTCATCGGGCAGCGGCCTGCCGGTCGGCGGCGGAACGACAGCAGCCACCGGGACCACCGGAGCCGCACCGGTCGGCCTGGAGACGGTGCCGCTCGAGCTCGAGTTCGTCGGCAACTTCTTCAACCTGGCCGACTTCTTCCACCGGGTGAAGCGCTTCGTGTCGCTGACCAACGAGAACGTCGTCGTGAGCGGACGCCTGCTGACGGTGGAGAACATCCGCTGGGCGAGCGACGCCGACATCTTCCCCAGCCTGCGGGCCTCGATCAAGGCGACGGTCTACCTCTCGCCGAAGGCTCAGGGCGTGACTGCCGGCGCTACGCCGCAGGGCCCGGACGCGACCACCCCGGTCGACACCGCGGCTCCGCCTGCTTCGGCTGACAACGACGTCTCCCCGGCCCCGACCGCGACCGCCACCCCGTGAACGCCATGAAGAACTCCCTGCTCGAGCTGTGGAACGACCTCCGCGCGCGGCGCCTGCTGCCCGTGGCGGTTCTGCTGGTCGCGGGCCTCGTGGCCGTGCCGCTGGTGCTCTCGAAGAGCGCCGAGGAGCCGCCGGCCCCCGCGGCCGAGCCGGCTGCCCCGGCCCAGGCGCAGGAGCCTCAGGGGCCGGAGGAGCTCGCCAAGGTCAAGCTCGCCGAAGGGCTCGAGGACGGCAACGGCTCGTCGCTGAGCGCCTTCGACCCGAGCAACCCGTTCTCTCCGCCTGAGGAGGTGCTCGAAGCGGAGCGTCAGGAGGAGGCGGGCGACCCCGGCACGACCGGCGACACCGGCTCGACCGGCGACACCTCGACGGGCACCGGCACCGGCGGCGGCACGCCGACCGGCGGCGACACGCCCGACACCGGCGACGGCGACGGCGGCGACACCAAGACCACCGAGTTCACCTACCTCCTCGACGTGACGTTCTGGGCCAACGGCCGCAAGCGCCGCATCGAGAGGCTGAGGAAGCTCGACATGCTGCCGAGCGAGGTCCGCCCGCTGCTCATCTACATGGGCGTGACGGAGTCGGCCGGCAACGCGGTCTTCCTCGTCGACTCAACGCTGGAGACGACGGGCGAGGGCAAGTGCAAGCCCAACCGCGCCGACTGCGCGTTCCTCTACCTCGGCGCCGGCGCCGAGCAGGAGTTCACCAACGACCTGGGCGCGTCCTACAGGCTGCGCATCAACGAGATCCGCAAGGTGAAGGTCGGCGACCTGGCCGGCGCTACCGCCTCTGACAGCAAGACCAACAAGTCCGCGCACGCGGCAGTCGGAGCGCCCGCTTCGGCGCGCCGCTTCGCCTTCCCGGTGCTGACAGACCTCGTGGTCGAGTCCGTCGAGGGCAGCGACAACTCAACCGGCGCCGACGAGCGCCGATAGAAGGGGTATGGCAATGCGCCGTCTCATCACCATCTGCCTGCTCGCGCTGTCGGCCGTGGCCTTGCTCGCCACCGCGCCGCTCGCGTCCGCCGCGACCAAGCCCGGAATCACGCGCGTCACGCCGATGCGCATCAGCGTCGGCAACACGCTGGTCATCCGCGGCCACCACTTCCGGTCCAAGGCCAAGCGCAACACCGTCATCTTCCGGTCCAGCAACGGCCGCACCGCGTTCGCGAAGCCGCGTCGCGCCAGCGCCACCAAGCTGGTCGTGCGCGTGCCCGCCTCGGTGGCGCGCCTGCTGACCATCAAGAACAGCCGCCAGCGGCCCACGCGCCTCAAGCTGCGCGTGCTCGCGGGCAAGTTCAGCGCGTACACCTCGCGCCGACTGTCCCCGGTCGTGACCGGCGCCGGCGACGGCGACGGTGGTGGCGGCGGCGAGCCGCCCAAGGTCTGCAAGGACGACTCCGATCACGACAACGACCTGCTCTCGAACGAGCAGGAGCTGAAGATCGGGACCGACCCGTGCATCGAGGACACCGACGCCGACACCATGAGCGACGGCTGGGAGTACTACGCGGCCAAGGACCTCAACATCAAGGCCGTGCCCTACCCGGGCAAGCGGCCCTACCCGAACGCGCTCGATCCGTCGGACGGCGGCTCCGGGCCCTCGAGCTCGACGGACTTCGACGGCGACGGCCTCACCTCCAAGGAGGAGTACCGCGCCTGGCGCATCACGGGCAGCTCGTTCGTCCCCTCGAAGTCCGGCGGGCTGGATCTGGACTCGCCGCTTGGCTACAGCGACGGCACCAAGTTCAGCCGCGGCGGCGAGGCTCCGGGCGTGCCGGCATGGCGCAGCGCGAGCTACGGCCTGTCGAACCCGGCCCAGCCGTTCCCGTCGACCTACAAGCTGTTCGCCTCGCCCGACTGGCGGGACTCCGAGCGCGACGCCGATCGCGACGGCCTCAACAACCGGATGGAGTCGGCCAAGGGCCCGAGCAAGAACGGCTGGTGGGCTTCCTTCTGGGCCAACGACAAGCGGTTCACGCCGGCGATCGAGCCGTGGGGCAAGAAGTTCTACTGCTCCACGACCCCGGTCCAGAGCCCGGGCCACTTCACCGAGCGTCCGTTCGTGGAGCTCGACCTGGCCGACTCCGACGTCGACGGGGACACCCTGCTCGACGGCGAGGACGACCAGGACAACGACGATGTGAACAACATCATCGAGTTCTACGAGAGCGAGAAGGACGTCGACGGCAACGGGCAGCCCGCCTGGTGCGGCTACGACCCCGGCCTGGCGCCGACCATCGACATCGGTGGCGAGGTCTGGGCGGTCAACCCGTTCAACCCATGCGCGCCGAACCCGACCTCGCGCACCTGCCAGGACTACGTTCCCTTCTAAGTCGGTCCTCCTCTGTGACCGATGGCGCCCGCATCCTCATAAGTAGGGTGTGGGCGCCATGTCTTTGCGTTTCGTAACCGCCGGGGAGTCCCACGGCCCCGGCCTCACCGCCATCGTCGAGGGGCTCCCGGCCGGGCTCGAGCTGAGCCCGGAGGCGATCGACCGGGATCTGGCCCGCCGGCAGCTCGGCCACGGCCGCGGTGGGCGGATGAAGATCGAGAAGGACCGCGCCGAGGTGGTGGCCGGCGTTCGCCACGGGCGCACGCTCGGCAGCCCGGTGGCGCTCCGCGTGGACAACCGCGACTACCGCAACTGGGAGGAGCGGATGAACCCGTGGCCGGTGGACGCGGAGATCGACGAGGTGCACCTGCCCCGCCCGGGCCACGCCGATCTCGCCGGGGTGCTCAAGTACGGGCACACCGACGTCCGCAACGTGCTGGAGCGCGCCTCGGCGCGCGAGACCGCGGCGCGGGTCGCCGCGGGGGCGCTGGCGAAGGCCTTCCTGGGCGTCCTCGGCGTGACCGTCCTCTCGCACGTCACGCGGATCGGCTCGGTCACCGCACCGGAGCCCGACGACCTGCGTCCCGAGGACTTCGAGGGCGTGGACGAGTCGCCGGTCCGCTGCCTCGACGCCGCTGCGAGCGAGGCGATGGTCGAGGAGATCAACAGGGCGCGCAAGGCCAACGAGTCGCTCGGCGGGGTGTTCGAGGTGCGCAGCTTCGGGGTGGTGCCCGGGATCGGCTCGCACATCTCCTGGGAGGAGCGCCTGGACGGGCGCCTGGCCGGCGCGATCATGTCGATCCAGGCGATGAAGGGCGTGGGGATCGGCGACGGGTTCGACCTGGCGGGCCGCGACGGCTCCCAGGCCCACGACGAGATCTTCTGGTCCGAGGAGCGGGGGTACTTCCGCGAGACCAACCGCGCCGGGGGCATCGAGGGGGGCATGACCACGGGCGACCCGATGGTCGTGCGCGCCGCGATGAAGCCGTTGCCCACGCTGACCAAGCCGCTGCGCAGCGTCGACATCGCCACCAAGGAGCCCGCCCAGGCGCTGCGCGAGCGCACCGACTCCTGCACGGTCCCGGCCGCGGGCGTGGTCGGCGAGGCGATGGTCGCGCTGGTGCTGGGCGCCGCCTACCGCGAGAAGCTGGGCGGCGACCACATCGACGACACCAGGGCGGCCCTGCGCGCTTACGAGGAGCGCATCGGGTGGAGCCGCAGGTAGTCACCCGCGGCTCGATCGTCCTGGTCGGGTTCATGGGCGCTGGCAAGACGACCGGCGCCCGGTCGCTCGCGGCGGAGCTGGGCGCGCAGGCGGTCGACTCCGACCGCGAGCTGGAGCAGCGCCTGGGCGAGCCGATCGAGTCGTTCTTCGACCGCGCGGGCGAGCCGGCCTTCCGCGAGCACGAGGCTGAGGTCGTGTGCGAGCTGCTGGCGCGCGACGACGCGCCGGTGATCGCGCTCGGCGGCGGGGCGGTCCAGTCGGAGCGCGTGCGCGAGGCGCTCGCGCGCCACACCGTCGTGCACCTCGAGATCGACCCCGAGGACGCCTGGCGGCGGGCGTCGGGCCGCGGCCGGCCGCTGGCGCGGGACCCGGGCCGCTTCGAGGCCCTGCAGCGGGACCGGCGCTCGTTGTACGAGTCGGTGGCGGACGCGGTGATTCCGCCCGCCGACCGCGACGTCCTGCGCCGCGCGCTGCCGTTCCTGCAGTCGCTGGCCGGAGCGCCACCCGGCACCCGGCTGGTGTGGGCCGCGGCCGACTCCGGCGACTATCCGGTGTTCCTCGGGCGCGGCCTGATCGAGTCGGGCTTCTTCCCGCCCCTGACCGGCCGTCGCTTCGTGATCACCGACGAGAACGTGGCGCGACTGCAGCGGGTGGAGGGCGACGAGCGGATCGTGGCAATGGCCGGCGAGGAGCACAAGACGATCCACGGCGCCGAGCACGTCCTGCGCTCGCTCGCGCAGGGCGGGGCCGAGCGCGGCGACCTGGTGGTTGCCGTGGGCGGCGGCGTGGTGGGCGATCTGGGCGGCTTCTGCGCCGCGGTGTACCAGCGCGGGATGCGCCACGTCCAGGTGCCCACGACGCTGGTGGCTCAGGTCGACTCGGCGTTCGGCGGCAAGACCGGCGTCGACCTGCCCGAGGGCAAGAACTACGTTGGCGCCTACCACCAGCCGTCAGCTGTGCTCTGCGATCCCGCCGCGCTCGAAACGCTGCCGGCCGAGGAGTCGGCGGCCGGCTATGCGGAGGTCGTCAAGACGGCCCTGATAGCGGGCGGGGGCCTGTGGGCGCGTGTGCGTCAGGGCGGTGAGGTGGGCGGACCGGAGATCATGGGCTGCGTGCGCACCAAGCTGGCCGTGGTGGCCCAGGACGAACGCGACGGGGGACGGCGCCAGGTGCTCAACCTCGGGCACACAGTGGGGCACGCGATCGAGGCCGCCACCGGGTACGAGCGCTACCGCCACGGCGAGGCCGTGGGCATCGGTTTGCTGGCCGCGCTGCGCCTCTCCGGCCGCGACGCGCTGCGCTCGGAGGTGTCCGACCTGCTCGCCGCGCGCGGGCTGCCGCTCACGTTCTCGGGCGCCGCCGTGGACGACGTGCTCGCGCTCGTGCAGCGCGACAAGAAGCGCGAGGGCGGGCGCGTGCCGTTCGTGCTCGTCGAGGCGCCGGGCGAGGTGACGCCGGGCCACGAGGTGGACGCGGAGACGCTGCGGTCGGCGGTCGAGGAGGTGCTCGCGCGATGAAGGGCCGTATCGAAGTGCTGCACGGCGTGAACTTCGACGTGCTCGGACGGCGCCCGGCGGCGCACTACGGCGGGCTCACGCTCGAGGCGCTGGAGGTGCAGATCAAGCGCTACGCCGACGACCTGGGCCTGGCCGTGGCGTTCTCGCAGACCAACCACGAGGGCGACTACTGCGAGGCGCTCCACAACGCGACCGGCGACGGGCTGATCCTCAACCCGGGCGCGTGGACCCACTACTCCTGGGCGATCCGGGACGCGCTCGAGGTCACCGGCCTGCCGGCGGTGGAGGTGCACCTGTCGGCGGTCGACGAGCGCGAGGAGTGGCGCCGGCTGTCGGTGATCCGGGACGTGTGCGTGGGCACGGTGGCGGGCAAGGGCCCCGAGGGCTACCGCGACGCGCTGGCGCTGCTCGCGGAGCGGCTCGACCGGTGAGCCGGGCCGACCGCGTGGTGGCGTTGCTGGCCGAGCGCGAGCTCGACTGCCTGCTCGTGACCAACCTGGTGAACGTGCGCTACCTGACCGGTTTCACGGGGACCAACGGGGCCTGCATCGTCACACCAGACGAGCGCCTGTTCCTGACCGACTCTCGCTACGGCGAGCAGGCCAAGGAGCAGGTGCTCGAGTTCGAGCAGCTGGCGGCCAGCCGCGAGCTGCTCGGCGACCTGGCCGCCCGGCTGCGGGGGCGAGCCGGCTTCGACGACGCGCACGTGAGCGTCCGTGCCCATCGGCTGCTGGCGGAGAAGGCGCCGGCGGGGGTGGAGCTGATGCCTGCGGCCGGCGTGGTCGAGGGCCTGCGGGCGGTGAAGGACGAGACCGAGCTGAGCGCGATGCGCGCGGCCACGGCGATCGCGGACGCCGCGTACGAGGAGCTGCGCAACAGCGGGCTGGCGGGCCGCACGGAGCGCGAGGTGGCGCGCTCGATCATCCGCTTCATCGAGGACCGCGGTGCCGACGAGGTGTCGTTCCCGCCGATCGTGGCCTCGGGAGCGCACGGCGCGCTGCCGCATGCGTCGCCGCGCGACGTCGAGATCCCGCGCGGGACGCTTGTGGTGCTGGACGTCGGCGCCCGTCTGGACGGCTACTGCTCGGACTGCACCCGCACGTTCGCCACGGGCCCACTCGACGACCGCTCGCTGGCCGCCTACGAGGTGGTGCGGCGGGCACAGCAGGCCGCGCTCGACGACGTCCGCGCGGGCGCGGTCCTCCGCGAGGTGGACGGGCTCGCGCGCGGGCTGGTGGAGGCCGGATTCGGCATCGGCTTCGAGCACGGGCTCGGCCACGGTGTGGGCCTGGAGGTGCACGAGGGTCCGCGACTGGCTCAGAGCGCGGAGGGTGAGCTGTCCGAGGGCAACACGGTGACGGTCGAGCCGGGCCTGTACGTGCCCGGCGAGTTCGGGATCCGCATCGAGGACCTCGTGGCCGTGACGGCAAACGGCGCCGAGGTGCTGACCGCGTTCCCGAAGGAGCTCGTGACGGTCTACGGCTGATGGCGTTGGCGGCCGTCGCCGCCCTGGTCGGTGCCTTCGTGCAGTCGGCCTCGGGCCTGGGGTTCGCGCTGGTGCTCTCACCGGCGCTGTTCGCGGTGATGGAGCCGGTCGAGGCGGTCACCACGCTGCTGGCGCTCGGGCTGGCTCTGAACCTGCTCGTGCTGTTCGAGGGCGGACGGGCGCAGCGGCACGTCGACTGGAGCGGGCTGGCGCCGGTGCTGCTGGCGGCGCTGCCGGGGCTGATCGCCGGCGTGGTGGTGCTGACACGGCTGTCGAAAGACGCGCTCCAGGTGGCTGTGGGGGTGGCGGTGATCGCGGCGGCCGGCTGGCAGCTTGAGCGGCGGCGCCGGAACATCCATCCACGGCTGGCGCCCGGCGCGGGGCCGGCGGCCGGCTTCGTCAGCGGGTTCCTGACGACGTCGATCAGCATCAGCGGCCCGCCGATCGCGCTCTGGCTCGAGGCGCGCGGCGCCCGCCCGGAGGAGTTCCGGGCCTCGCTGGCGGGGAGCTTCCTGGTCCTGAACCTGGTCGGCGGGGTGGTCGTCGTCGCGGGGGAGGGGAGCGGCTCGCTCGAGCTTGGGACCGTGCTGCCGCTGCTCGCCCTGGTGGTGGCCGGCTACGCGCTCGGAGCGCTCGCCTTCCGACGCATCGACGGCGAGCGCTTCTTCACCCTGGTGCTGGTGCTGGTGGCGTGCACGGGGGTGGCGAGCGTGGCGGCGGGCGCGGGGTTGCTCTAAGGCACCCGGCCGGGGCCGGCCGTTGCGATCGCTCTTGCAGGCAGCCGAGCCTGATGCGAACATGTGTTCGGTCATGGTCGTCTGCGTCCTCTACCCCCGTTTCGAGCTCTTGGCGGGGCTGGGCGACCGTCGCGCGCTGCTGTCGGAGCCGGTCGCGCTGGCGCCCGAGGCCGGACGGGAACAGGTCGTGGGGGAGGTCTCCGCCGCCGCGGAGGCGTTCGGGGTGGTGTGCGGGATGCGCCTTGGCGAGGCGATGTCGCGCTGCCCGGGCCTGCGGCTGATACCGCCCGATCCCGAGGGAGTGCGCTCGCTCTGGAACGGCGTGCTCGACCGCATCGAGGGGGTCGGGGCGCAGGTGGAGTCCGATCGCGCTGGGGCGGCCTACTTCGAGTCCGCCGGCCTGCACGGGCTGCACGGGGGCGGCCTCGCCGACGTGCTGACCGCTGTGCGCCGGGTGCTCGGCCCTGGAGCCCGCTTCGGGGCCGCGCCGAGTCGCTTCGCCGCCCATGCGGCCGCACTCCAGGCCAGGCCACGCCGGGGCCGTCGCGCCCACGTGGTCGAAGAGGAAGGCGTGCTGGGCTTCCTCGCCCCGCTCCCGGTCGCGCTGCTGCGCACCCGCCCGGAGCTGCAGGCCCTGCCGGAGGTCTTCGAGCGCCTCGGCATCCGCACGCTGGGCGAGATCGCGGCGCTGCCGTCGCGCTCGGTGGCGGAGCGGTTCGGCCACCCGGGGCTGCTCGCGCTCGACCTCTCACGTGGGCGCGACTTCCCGCTGGAGCCGCGCCGCCCGCCCGAGCCGGTGTTCGAACGCCTCGACTTGCCGGACGCCGCCTCGGGACAGCAGCTCGAGCGGGCGCTGGAGCTGCTCGTGGGGCGTGTGCTCGCCCGGCGCGAGCGGCGCGGGCGAGCGCTGCGGGGACTCGCCGTCTCGGCTCGCTTCGTGGCCGGTGGCACGTGGCGCACCGCGATCACCTTGCGTCATGCCAGTGCCGATCCTGAGCGGATCCTGCTCGCGCTCGGTCCCAAGCTGGGCGAGCTGCCGGCCCCGGCCGAGTCGCTGGCGCTCGAGGTCGAGGCCTTCGGCCCGCCAGCGCACGATCAGGGTCGCCTGCTCGACGAGGCCGCCGCGGTCAGGCGCGGTCGCCTGGGGGAGGCCGTTCGCCAGGCGCGCCTGGCCGCCGGAGCTGACGCCGCCCTCAAGGTGCTCGACGTGGACCCTGGGTCGCGCATCCCCGAACGGCGCGCGGTGCTGGCCCCGTTTCCTGATGCCCAGGCGCCATGAACCCCGCTGACGCGCGCCGGCTCGGAGCTCCTCGGCCGGCCGCCGTCGCGGCCGACGAGCGCGGCGTGCCGGTGTCCGTGGGCCCGGCCCCGGTCGACTCGGTCCGCGAGGAATGGGTCGTCGAGGATCGCTGGTGGACCGGGCGGCCGCTGCGGCGGCGCTACTTCGAGCTGGTGCTGACGAACGGGCGCAACGTGGTCGTCTTCCGCGACCTAGTCGGAGGGGGGTGGTTCATGCAGCGGGCCTGAGCAAAATTTTCCGCGATTCGTCGTAAAGGGTGCCGGCCCGCAGCCGATAGATGACGTGGTGGATTCCATCCGCAGCCCGTGCGTGCCGGCAGCTTCGTAAGGGGGCCTAGCGCGGTGACCACGAACACGCTGGCCGTGCTCGCCCGGCTCCGGGCGATGTTCGAGCGCACCGCCTCGGTGCGCGACGACGCCGACCTGAACGAGGTCCTCGAGGACGTGGCGCGGACGATCAGCGAGGTGCTCGGGTACCGGGCGGTCGTGATCAACGTCTACCGGTCGGCCTTCGACGACATGCTCACCGCCACCGCGGTCGGCTCCGCCGAGTCGGTTCAGCAGCTGGTGGGGACGGTCTCGCCGCACCACACCTGGACCCCACTGCTGGCCGAGCGCTTCCGCCGCCGCGACGGCGCCTACTTCGTGCCGGAGGGCGAGTTCGACTGGGACTCGCTCGACGCCGACACCTACGTGCCCGATCTCGAGCCGAGCGACCACCCCGACGCCTGGCTGGCCGGCGACGCCTTGTTCGTGCCCCTGCGCGACGCGCGGCAGCAGCTGCTGGGCGTGATCTCCGTGGACGAGCCGGCGACCGGCCTGCGGCCGAGCGACGAGGAGTTGGACGTGCTCGTTACGATCGCCCAGCACGCCTCGCTCGCGCTGCGGATCGGTCGCGACATGGCGAAGGAGCTGGAGCACCAACACATGCTCGAGCGCCTGCTCGCGGTGTCGGCGGAGCTGGCCGAGGCCAGTAACGTGGACGCCGTCCTGCAGGCGGTGTCGGACGGCATCCGCCACGCCCTCGGATTCGACAAGGTGTTGATCGGGACCGCCGACGATCCCACCGTTCCGCTGCGCACGAGGGCCGCGTCGGGGTGGTCGCCCGACGCGCCCGCGCTCGACCACGGCGCGAGCCTCGAGATACTCGAGGGGCTGTTCAGCGAGGAGTTCGAGGTGGCCGGCTGCTACCTGCTCCCGGCCGAGGTGGCCGAGTACCGGCTCGGCATCGACGAGTTCCCGTACCGCTCGGAGCTGAACGGCCACGGTCCGCACGCCTGGTCGTGCCACTGGCTGATGGTGCCGCTGATGGAGGGCGACCGCCGCATCGGGGTGATCTGGGTCGACGACCCGCTCGACCGGCTGCTGCCCACCCGCGCTCGCCTCCAGGCGCTGCGTCTGTTCGCCAACCAGGCCGTGGCGGCGGTGCACGCCGCCAAGCAGGCTGTGCGGCTGCGCCACGACGCCACCCACGACGCGCTCACCGGGCTGCCCAACCGGCGCGCCTTCCGCGAGCGAATCGTGCGCGAGATCGAAGGGACCCTTGGCTTCGCGCTGATCCTGTGCGACATGGACAACCTCAAGACGGTGAACGACACGCATGGCCATGACGCGGGCGACCGCGCTCTCCAGGTCCTGTCGGGCGCGCTGCGCACCCAGCTGCGCCACAGCGACGAGGCCTACCGGCTCGGCGGCGACGAGTTCGCGATCGTGCTGCCGGGCGTGAGGCGCAGGAACGCCGAGCGCATAACGCGCCGCCTGCTCGCGACGATCGCGGACAGCGAGCGGGTGGACGGCGACCTGATCGAGGCGAGCTTCGGCATCGCGGTGTACGAGCCGGGCGACGACCCCGAGCAGGTCGTCGCGCGAGCGGACGAGGAGCTCTACGCCGCCAAGCGCCAGCGCGCCGAGGTCCTCTGACTCAGGCGCGCAGCTTGTAGCCGGTACGGAACAGGTGCCGGTTGACGGCGAACAGGCCCAAGGTGGCGAGCGAGAGCAACCCGAGCGACAGCGCCACGTTGGCCTCCGTGTAGCCCAGGAACCCGTAGCGGACCAGGTTGATCATGTAGTAGACCGGGTTGAAGTGCGTGAGCGTCTGGAACGGCTCGGGCAGCAGCGAGGCCGAGTAGAAGACGCCGCCCAGGAAGATCAGCGGCTGCAGGATGAAGGTCTGGGCGACCGAGACGTCGTCGAACTGCTCGGCCCGGACCCCGATCAGCACGCCGGCCTGCGCGAAGAAGAAGCCCACCAGCAACAGGGCCGGCACCAAGACGAGCACGTGCTCGACCGGCAGGTCCACGAGCACGGAGGCGGCCGCGAACGTGAGCAGCGCCACGACCATTCCGCGCAGGAAGCCGCCCAGCGAGAACGCCAGCAGCAGCTCGAGCGGCGATGCGGGCGAGGAGAGCTGGTCGTCGATGGCGCGCTGGAACTTCTGCTGGAGGATCGACGACGCGTTGTTCGAGAACGCGTTGATCGCCCAGGACATCATGATCAGGCCGGGGATCACGAACAAGACGTAGTCGATCCCGTGCAGCTCGTCGATGCGCGAGCCCAGCGCGGCGCCGAACACCGAGATGTAGAGGAACGTCTCGAGCAACGGCGCGCCGATCGTCTGGCGCTTGATCTTGAGGAAGCGGCTCACCTCGCGCCGCACGAGGCTGAAGAAGCGGATCTGGGCGGAGGTCACGGAGCTTCGGCCTCGATGTGGGCCCGCGAGAGCTCCTTGCGGCCCACGAGCTCGAGGTAGGCGTCCTCGAGGCTCCCGACGCCGTAGCCGCCGGCCAACTCGTCGCTCGAGCCCTGGGCGACGATCTGACCCTCGTTGATGAAGGCGATCCGGTCGCAGAGCTGCTCCGCCTCCTCGAGGTAGTGGGTGGTGAGCAGGATCGTCGTGCCCTCCGCGTTGATGCGCTGGACGTAGTGCCAAAGCTCCAGCCGCAGCTCCACGTCCACGCCGGCGGTCGGCTCGTCGAGGATCAGCAGGCGCGGGCGGTGCATCAGCGCGCGCGCCAGGATCAGGCGGCGCTTCATACCGCCGGAGAGGGTCCGGATGCGCTCGTCGCGCTTCTCGGTGAGCGAGAAGGCGTCGAGCAGCTCCGTGGAGCGCAGGCGGCGCTCCCGCTTGGGCATTCCGAAGTAGCCGGCGTGGTAGTCGAGCGTCTCCTCGACGGTGAGGAACCAGTCGAGGTTCAGCTCCTGCGGCGCGAGGCCAACGGCCAGGCGCGCGTTCTCGTAGTGATCGATCGCGTCGTTCCCGAACACGCGGATCGTGCCCGAGGTCGGCTGGGCGAGACCGGTCGCGCAGTGGATCAGCGTGGACTTGCCGGCGCCGTTCGGGCCGAGCAGCCCGAAGAACTCACCGGTCTCGATCTGCAGCGAGACCCCGCGCAGCGCCTCGGTCCCCGTGGGGTAGCGCTTGACGAGGTCTGCGATGTCGAGGGCCTTCGGCGCGGCGTCGGTCACGGCCGACGATGCTAGAGACCGCTACCGCCTAGCCGGCGTGGGCGCGCTCGTGCTCCAGCTCGAACAGCTGGTGCACCTGCTCGATCACCACCGAGCCCTCGCCGACCGCGGACGCGACCCGCTTCGTCGACCCGTTGCGCGCGTCGCCGACGGCGAAGACGCCCGGCACGCTGGTCTCGAGCATCAGCGGGGTGCGCTCGAGCGGCCAGCTCCCCGCAGGGAGCTCGGGGCCGGTCAGCAGGTAGCCCCAGTCGTCGCGGCTGATCTCGGGCGGCAGCCACGCCGTGTGGGGCTCGGCGCCGATCAGGATGAACAGCGCGGCGGCGGGCAGCAACTCCTCGGCGCCAGAGCCGTCGTCGCGGAGCTTGACCGCCTCGAGCGCTCCGTCGCCGGCGCAGCCGCAGATCGCGGAGCCCGGTCGCAGCTCGATGTTCGAGGCGGCCTCGATCGCGTCGATCAGGTAGCTCGACATCGTCTCGGCCAACGACTCCCGGCGCACGACCAACGTGACCCGACTCGCGTAGCGGCCCAGGTGCAGGGCTGCCTGGCCGGCGGAGTTCCCGCCACCGACCACGTAGACCTCCTGGCCGGAGTGGCCGCGGGCCTCCGACACCGACGCGCCGTAATAGACGCCCCTGCCGAGCAGGGGGTCGAGCTCGGGGATGCGCAGGCGCCGGTAGGAGATGCCGGTGGCCAGGATCACAGCCGCGGCCGTCGCCTCGCTGCCGTCCGAGAGGGACAGCACGTGGCGCCCGCCGTCCTGGCGCAGGCCGGTCACCGAGCGCGTGTGGAGGAAGCGCGTGCCGAAGATCCAGGCCTGCTGGTAGGCGCGCTGGGCGAGGTCGGACCCGCTCACCCCGCGCGCGAAGCCGAGGTAGTTGCGGATCAGCGAGCTCGCACCGGCCTGGCCACCGATCGACTCGCGCTCGATGACCAGAGTGTCGAGGCCCTCCGACGACGCGTAGACCGCGGACGCCAGCCCGGCCGGCCCGGCGCCCACGACGGCGACCTCGAAGTCCGAGCGCCCGTCGAGCGTGGTGCTGACCCCGTACGCGTCGGCCAGCTCCGCGTTGCTGGGATTCACGAGCACGCCGCCGCCGAGCAGGGCCACGACCGGCTCGCGGGTACCCATGGCGCCCAGAGCCTCGAGCAGGCCCTGCCCCTCCTCCGAGGCGGTGTCGTGGACCACGTGCGGGACGCCGTTGCGGGTGAGCATCTCGCGCAACTCGTGCGCGCGCTGCGACTGCCGCCTGCAGATCAGCGCGACCTGCTGGGGCGCGTTCGAGCTGGCGCGCTCCCACTCGCTCAGGAACTCCGTGATCGTCCGGTGGAAGTACTCGTCGGCGCGTCGCCACGGCTTGAGCACGTAGTAGTCCATCTGTCCGCGCGCCATCGCGCCGACCATCGCGTCGGCCGTCTCGCGATCGCCCCAGTCGCCGAAGTTCACCAGCAGGGCGCGCTTGGCGTCGGGGTGGAGCGGCTTCGCGCGGGCCAGGAACTCCTCCCCGGTCAGCTCCGGCATCCACTGGTCGGCGAGCACCAGCGCGACGGGACGGCCCTTCGAGCTCCAGCGCTCGAGCTTCTCCAGCGCCGCGAGCGCCGACCCCTCGCAGGTGACGATGTAATCGCTGCCGTAGCGGCGCTCGAGCTCCTCGCGGATGCGCGCTCGCGCCTCGCGCTCGTCCTCGACGACGAGCATCACCGGCTGCCTCATGGGCGCATCCGCCATGGGCTGAGCGTAGCTCCGCGCCGGCTACAGTGGCCCGATGCGACTCGTAAAGGCCCTTCCGGTGCTGCTCGCCGCCCTGCTCGCCCTGCTCGCCCCGCCCGCGTTCGCCCAGTCCGGGCCGCTCGCGGGTCCCGACGGCACGAGCCTCGACAAGGTGCTCGTGATCGGCACCGACGGCACCCGCTGGGACCTCCTCACCGCCGCGATGAAGAGCGGCCGCGCGCCCAACCTGGCGCGGCTGCGGCGAGCGGGCTTCGGGCGCCCGACGCTGCTCGAGTACGGCCCCGACACCGTGACGCTGAGCGAGGTCGGCTGGTCCTCGATCGCGAGCGGGGTGTGGGAGGACAAGCACGGGGTCGACGGCAGCCTGCTCAACATGGACCCCGACCAGGCCCGAAAGAACGGCTACCTCGACTTCCTCACCCGCATCGAGAACGCCAACGGCCGGCTGAGCACGTTCCTGGCGAGCGACTGGGACAACCTCGGGCTGCCGCTGAACGGGGGGCCGATCTTCGGCACCGCGATGGACGCGAACTTCGCCGCCCGGGTCCCGTCCGAGACGCTCGCCAACTGGAACCGCGGCGATATCCAGGTCACCAACGCGGCCACCCGCTACCTGCGCCACGGCAACCCCGATGCCGGCTTCGTGTACCTCGGCCTGGTCGACGAGTCCGCCCACCTCGCCGGGTCGGAGACGCCCACCTACCGGAAGTCGATCACGACCACCGACGCGCGCATCGGCCGGCTGCTCAGGGCGATCCGCACGCGGCCGAGCTACCCGTTCGAGAGCTGGACGATCATCGTGGTCACCGACCACGGCGAGCGGCCGCTGGACGAGCCCTCGCTGCTCGCCCACTACGGGAAGACCAAGCTCGAGCTGACCTCGTTCCTGATCGGCGCCGGGCCGGGCCTCGGGCGCGCGGTTCGCAAGCCGCGCGTCGTGGACGTACTGCCGACGGTGTTGCACCAGCTCGGGCTGCGCACGCCGCGCAGCTGGGGCATCGACGGGCGCTCGCTGAGCAACGCCAAGGCGGCCTCGTCGGCCACGGCGAAGCTGCGCGGACGGCGGCTGACGGTGCGGGTGAAGCTGGGCGCGCGCCCGCGCGCTAGGGCGATTCGCTTCCGGCTGCCGGCCGGGCTGACGGCAGCGGACGCGACCGTGCGGGTCAACGGGACACCGGTCGGCGCGGTCGCGGAGGGACGCAACGTGGTGGCCAGGGCGCCGGGGCGCAAGCTGCGGTCGATCGCGCTGGCGGCCGAGGTCGCGGGCAGCCGGCGCGGGGGAGAGGTGAAGGTCACGCTGCGCGGGGCGGGAACGCTGGCGATCCCGCTGCGCTAGTTGTGCGAACATACGTTCGTGCCGTACGTCGAGCTCCACTGCCACTCCGCGTATTCGTTCCTCGACGGCGCCTCGCACCCGGTTGAGCTGGCTGCCACCGCGGCCGAGCAGGGCCACGCCGCGCTCGCGCTGACCGACCACGACGGGCTGCACGGCGCGATGGAGATGGCCCAGGCCCTGAGGCCGTTGGGCGTCAGGCCGATCACGGGAGCCGAGCTGACGCTCGACGACGGCAGCCACCTCACGCTGCTGTGCCGTACGCGCGAGGGCTACACCAACCTCTGCCGCCTCATCACCGCCGCTCACTGGCCCACGCGGCGCTGGGCGCGCGAGGGCTGGTCGGAGCCGGTGGCGCAGGTGGTCCAGGGCGTCCGGCCGGCCCAGGACCCGCTCGACGCCGAGCCGAGCGTGACGCTGGCGGACGTGGAGCGTCACGCCGAGGGGCTCGTCTGCCTGTCCGGCTGCTCACGCGACGGCGCCGTGGCCGCCCGGATCGAGCGCGGCGAGCATCCCCAGGCCGCGGCCGTTGCGCGCCGGCTGCTCTCCGCCTTCGGGCCCGATTGCTTTCGCATCGAGCTGCAGCGCCCCTACTGGCGCAACGACCGGCGCCGCAACAGGCTGCTTGCCGAGCTGGCCGAGCGGCTGGGGGTGCCGTGCGTGGCGACCGGGAACGTGCACGTCCACTCGCGCGAGCGCACGGCACTGCAGGACGCCATGGTCGCGGTACGGCTGGGTGCGACGCTCGACGAGACCGAGCCGCGGCGGCGCGGCAACTCGTCGCACGTGCTGGCTCCGCCAGAGCGGATGGCGGAGCGCTTCCGCGACCACCCCGGGGCGGTGGCCGAGAGCGGGCGCCTCGCGGAACGGCTCGAGTTCGACCTGACCGAGGACCTCGGCTACCGCTATCCAGGGTCGGAGGACCCCGACGCCGATCGCAAGTTGGCGGAGCTCTGCCGGGACAGGCTGGCGGAGCGCTATCCGGGTCGCCCGGAGGCGCTCGGCAGGCTCGAGGAGGAGCTGCGCGTGATCCGCCACCTGCGGCTGTCGGGCTTCTTCCTGCTGCACCGCGACATGCTCGAGCTGGCGCGCGAGGTCGCCCGCGAGGTTCGCGGGGTCGAGTCGGCCCGGCGGCTGCTCCCGCCCGGGCGCGGGCGCGGCTCGAGCGTGTCCTCGATCGTCTGCTACCTCACCGGGCTCTCGCACATCGACCCGATCGCGAACGAGCTCTGCCTGGGCCGCTTCCTCAACGAGGAGCTGACCGCCCTCCCGGACATCGACCTCGACTTCCCGCGCGACATCCGCGACGTCCTGATCCCGCGCGTGCACGACCGCTACGGGCGCGACCGCTGCGCGCTCGTGGCCGCCTTCTCGACCTTCATGGTGCGCAGCGCGGTGCGCGACTTCGCCAAGGCGCTCGGGCTGCCGCCGGGTGAGATCGAGCGGCTGGCGCGCGCGGTCGACCCCTGGAAGGAGCGCAACGACATCGAGGGCGAAGTACCAGAGCCGGTCCGGCGCTCGCCGCGCTGGGACGCGCTCGTGAAGCTCGCCCGCGACGCGTGGGGGCTGCCGCGCCACCAGTCCCAGCATCCGGGTGGCATGGTGATCTCGACCCAGCCGCTGATCGACCTCTGCCCAGTCCAGCCGGCCTCGATGGAGGGGCGCCAGATGGTGCAGTGGGACAAGGACTCCTGCGGTGACGCCGGCTTCCTCAAGATCGACCTGCTCGGGCTCGGCATGCTCTCGGCCGTCGAGCGCTGCGTCGACGAGATCGCGCGCGTGCGCGGCGAGCGCATCGACCTGTCGCGGATCCCCTACGACGACAAGGAGGTCTACGCGCGCGTCCAGGAGGCGGAGACGATGGGGGTGTTCCAGATCGAGTCGCGGGCGCAGATGCAGATGCTGAAGCGCACCCGCCCCGAGAACCTCGACGACCTCACCGTCCAGGTGGCACTGGTGCGGCCCGGGCCGATTCAGGGCGGCGCTGTGCACCCCTACATCGAGCGGCGCAGGGCGCTGCGCGAGGACCCGAGCTTTCGGGTCCCCTACGAGCATCCTTCCCTCGAGCCGGTGCTGCGCGACACGCTCGGCGCGATCGTCTTCCAGGACCAGGTGCTCGAGGTCGCCACGGCCTTCGCGGGCTTCCGCGCGGGGGAAGCCGAGGGGCTGCGCCGCGCCATGAGCCGCAAGCGCTCCGAGGCGGCGATCCGCGCCTACGAGGAGAAGTTCGTGGCGGGGGCGATCGAGCGGGGTGCGTCGCGCGAGGTCGCCGAGCGGGTCTGGGGCCAGATCGTAGGGTTCTCCGGCTTCGGCTTCCCAAAGGCGCACTCGGCCGCCTTTGGCCTGCTCGCCTACCAGTCGACCTGGCTGCGCGTGCACTACCACCCCGAGTTCCTCTGCTCGCTGCTGAACGAGCAGCCGATGGGCTTCTACCCGCCGGACTCGCTGGTCCACGAGGCGCAGCGCAAGGGCGTGGAGGTGCTGCCGCCGTCCGTGGTGGCCAGCGGCGCCTCGTGCCTAGTCGAAGAAAGAGAACCCTGCGCACCCGGCCGAGCCGGGCGCTTGGGCAACGGCAGCGCGGTGAGGCTCGGCCTCGGCTACGTCAACGGGGTGAAGGAGAGCGAGGTCCGCGCGCTCGCGGCCGAGCGCGACGAGGGTGGCCCGTGGCGCTCGCTCGGCGATCTCGCCGCGCGTTCTGGGGCCTCCGCCGAGACGCTCGGCAAGCTCGCGTGGGCGGGAGCTTGCGACGAGCTGGCCGAAGGACCGGTCGAGGGACGCCGCCGCCAGGCGCTCTGGCAGCTCGGGGTGGCGGTGCCGGGCGTGCCGGTTGCCGAGGGCACCCAGCTCGCGCTGCCGCTCGAGCCGCACGCCGGTCCCGAGCTGCGCGCGCTGTCCGCGTGGGAGCGCATGCTGGCCGACTACGGCTCGACCGGCGTGACGCTGCGCGAGCACCCGCTGGAGCTGATGCGCCCAGGCCTGCCCGCGGACCTGAGCACGAGCGCGCAGCTGGAACGCGCGAGCAACGGCCGCCGCGTGCGCGTGGCCGGGCTGGTGGTGGCCCGCCAGCGCCCGGCGACCGCCAAGGGCATCATGTTCATGCTGCTGGAGGACGAGCTCGGCACGATCAACCTGATCGTGCAGCAGCCCGTCCAGGAGCGCTGCCGGCTGGCTGCGCGCGCGGAGCCGCTCGTGCTGGCCACCGGCCGCGTGGAGCGCCGCGACGGGACGACCAACGTGCTGGTCGACAGCATCGAGCGCCTCGAGCGGCCGGATCTGCCGGCGGCGAAGGTCACGCACATCGAGCCGCGCCGGGCGTGGAGCAGCGAGGCCGCCGAGGAGGCCGACCTGCGGGCGGTTGCTCCGGCCGGGCACAGCTTCGGGCGGCGTGGGCGGTAGGCTCCCGCGGCCGTGAAGCGTGCCCTGGTCCTCGTGCTGCTGCTTCTGCTCGCCGTTCCGGCG
Organism: uncultured Thermoleophilaceae bacterium; assembly: GCA_963716215.1. Taxonomy (GTDB): domain Bacteria; phylum Actinomycetota; class Thermoleophilia; order Solirubrobacterales; family Thermoleophilaceae; genus JACVRW01. The sequence goes on from OY970298.1 coordinate 2,295,406, forward strand.
ACCGCGGCCACGCTGCCGAGCCAGTACGTGCTGCCTGGCGCCAACGTCTTTCCGGAGGGCATCACCCTGCGGCCGGGGACCGACCAGTTCTTCGTGTCCTCGACCTCGGACGGCACGATCTACCGCGGCACGCTCGGCCGCCCGCGCCTGAAGGTCTTCCTGGAGCCTGGGGAGGGCGGCCGCCTGCTCGCCAACGGCCTGCGAGCGAGCCGCGACCACCTGGTCGTCACGGGCAGCCGAACCGGCTTGCTCTTCGTCTACGACATCCGCACGGGCAAGCTCGTAAGGCGGTTCGCGACCGGCTCCGACGGGCTAGTCAACGACGTGACGATCGCGCCCAACGGCGACGTCTACGCGACCGACTCCATGCGCGGGCTGCTGTTCCGCGTCCCGGCGAAGGCGGCCTACAGGCGTACCCAGGCGACGCAGCAGCTGCGGCCGTTCGTGCGCTTCTCACAGACCCCGGTGGGGACCTACTCCAACGGCCTCGTGCCGGCGGGCAGGCGCTACCTGCTCGTGGTCGGTACGAGCAGCGGGGTGCTCGCGCGCGTCGACCTCGAGACCAAGCGGGTGCGGGAGGTCGAGGGCGTGAGCCTGCCCGTCGGCGACGGGCTGGCGCGCACGGGCCGCACGCTCTACGCCGTGAACGCGGGGGCCAGGGTCACGCAGGTCAAGCTGTCCCGCGACTGGCTGCGCGGGAGCGCCGTACGCGACATCACCAGCCCGAGCTTCCGCTTCCCGACCACCGTCCAGATCGCCGGCCGGCGCCTGCTGGTCGTGAACTCTCAGTTCGACAAGCGCGGGGGCACGCCAGAGCTGCCGTTCACGGTTTCGGCGGTCCGTCGCCCTTAGCGCGCCGCGGCGCTCACCTCAGTACGGTCTCGGTGTGGCCGGGAAGATCCTCGTCGGCACCTCGAGCTGGGCCGATCCGGGCTTCGTCAAGGAGTGGTATCCGCCCAAGATGTCCGCCCGGGAGCGGCTGCCGTGGTACGCGGAGCGGTTCCGCTACGTGGAGCTGAACTCGAGCTTCTACGCGGTGCCGGACCGCACCACGGTGCACAAGTGGGTGGACGAAACGCCCGACGACTTCGTGTTCGACGTGAAGGCCCACCGGCTGCTGTCGCGGCACGCGGCGCCGGTCGAGTCGCTGCCCCCCGATCTGCGCGATCGGGTCGAGACGGCCGCGCGCGGGCGAGTGCTGCTCACCCCCGAGGTGGAGACAATGCTCGCCGAGCGCCTGGTGGAGGAGACCGCGCCGCTGGCCGAGGCGGGGAAGCTGGGCGCCTACCTGGTGCAGCTGACTCCGGCGTTCGGGCCGGGTAAGCACGAGCTGGAGGAGCTCGATGGCCTCGTCGCCGCCCTGAAGCCGCACCGGGTGGCGATCGAACTGCGCCACCGGGGCTGGGTGCGTGACAAGCGCCGCGAGTCGACGCTGCGCTGGTTCGCCGACCATGAGGCGGTGTTCGTGTGCGTCGACGCCCCACCCGACGAGCACTTTTCGATCATGCCCTCCGACCTCGACGCCGTCACGGCGGGCACCCTCGCCTACATTCGCCTGCACGGGCGCAACACGGACGGGTACCTGAAGGGCAAGTCGGTCGCGGAGCGCTTTGCCTGGCGCTACGAGGACGACGAGCTCGAGGAGATCGCCGGCCGCGCACAGTCGATGGCCGAGCAGGCGGGTGAGGTGCACGTGGCCTTCAACAACAACCGCGGCGACGACGCACCCACGGCCGCACAGCGCTTCCGAGCGCTACTCGGGCAGGCGCCTGCCGGCGAGGAGCAATTGCGGTTCTAGCCGCGCGCGGCCAGGCTTAGCGGGGGACCGGGGGCGTGAGCCCCCGGATGCGATTAGCCCCTGAGCAGCTCGAACCAGACGCGCGTGCTGGCGTCGTCCTGCTGCACGACGCCCCACCGGTGCGCGAGCCGCTCGACCAGGAACAGGCCCCAGCCGCTCTCGTCGGTGCCCGGCGGGCGCTTATCGCCGGGGTCGAACCCCGGGCCCTCGTCGGTGACCTCGGTGAGGACCGCGGAGCGGCCCACGAGCACCTTGAGGACCACGATGTCGGAGCGCGCGTGCCTGACGCTGTTGGAGACGAGCTCGGTCACCAGCAGCCGCAGCGTCTCCATCAGCGGCGGATCGATGTCGGCGCGCAGCTGCGACAGCGCGCGCCTGGCGCGCCCGGCCGCCTCTGGCCCGCCCCGAAGACGCAAGCTGATGCCGTCGTCGACGCTGGAGGGATTGGGGCTCACGACCCCCTGCCTGGGTGACTGCGCCGCATGCATCCGCGCGGCGGTGCCGATCTGTGAAGTGATGCGCGTTCTCCCGATCCGCGTGTATTTCCCAACAAAGGCCCTTAGTCCGTGGGCCGACCTTCCCCCTGATGTACCCGGAGCCTACGGGAGCACAACATGCCCATCTGCGTTTCGGGTACTTTCTTGCACCCATTAGGGGTGCTTATGCGGCCACCCGGATCACCAAAACGGCGATGTCGTCGCGTGGACTGCCGCCCTGGGCCGCCACGGCTGCGTCCTCTACGCGCGAGGCGATCGCGTCGGCTCCGGCGCCGGCGCACTCCGCCACCAGCTCGGCCAGACGCTCCTCGTCGAGCTCGGGGTTCGCGCCGCGGCCCTCGATCACCCCGTCCGTGAAGAACACGATCGCGTCCCCTGGTTCGAGCGACAGCGAGATGTCCGTGAAATTGGGGTCCGGCACCACGCCGAGCAGCGTCCCGGGCTGGCCGACCTCCTCGACGGTGCCATCGGCGCGCAGCAGCAGCGGCAGCGGGTGTCCGCCGCTCGCGAAGCCCAGACGCGCGCCATGGGCCAGCGGCTCGAGGTACGCGTAGGCGACCGTACAGAAGCGGCGGTCGTCCCGCTGGCGCAGCAGGGCCTCGTTGAGGAGGCCGAGACTGCGGCTCGGCAGCCGCTCGCGCATCGCGGCCGCCCGCAGCGTGTAACGAGCGAGCGCGGTCACGGCGGCCGCGTCGGGTCCCTTGCCGCACACGTCGCCCATGACCACCGTCCACCCGCGCCCACCGCTCTCGAACAGGTCGTAGAAGTCGCCGCCGACCTCGTTGCCCTCCCCGATCGGGCGGAAGCGCGCCGCCGCCTCGAGGCCCGGGATGTCGGGCAGCTCGGCCGGCAGCAGGCTCTGTTGCAGAGTCCGCGCGATGTACGCCCGTTCGGAGAACAGGCGGGCGTTGTCGACCGCGGTCGCGCACCGGCGCGCGAGCTCCTCGGCCAGCGCCAGGTCGTGCTCGTCGAAGCGCCGGCCGGACTGGTCGGTCGCGAGCGTGAGCGTGCCGAGGACTCGCCCGCGCGCGCTCATCGGCACGACCAGGGCGGAGCGCATCCCGAAGCTGCGGACGTGCTCCGCCCGCGCACGCTCGTCCTGGGTCTCGGGCAGCAGCTGGGGCACGTCCGGATAGAGCTCCGACAGACCCGTGCGCAGCACGTTCGCAACCCCGCGCGGCGCGTCGCGGCGAGTGGGCATCGCGTGGGCCAGCTGCCGAGCCTGCGCGAGGCGCTCCTCGTCGCGGTGGGCGAGGGCCACCAGCTCGATGCCGGACTCACCCGGCATGTGCACCGCCACCCAATCCGCCACGTCCGGCACCGCCAACGTGGCCACCTGGCCGAGCACGTCAGCCGGGTCGAGGGAGGCTCCGAGCAGCGCGCTGCTGTCGGCTAGGAAGCGCTGGGCGCGCTCGCTGCGCTTGTGCGACGTGATGTCCTCGATGACGTTGATCGCCATGGTCACGAAGCCGTCGTCGTCGAGAATCGCCGTGGCCTTCACGGCCGACCAGCGCTCCTCGCCGGTCGCGCGCAGGCGGAAGCGCACGACCTCCTGCGCGTCGCCCTCCCCGGCGAGCGCCTTCCTCCCGGGCAGCCGCTCCGTGGGGAGCGGCTCTCCGTCCTCGGTCAGGATCTCGAAGCGGTCCCGGATCCAGTCGCCCGTGGCGGACTGCAGCTCGTCGAACGACTCGAAGCCGAGCAGTTGCAGGGCGGCTTCGTTGGCGAACAGGAGCCGGCCATCGAGCGCCTGGGCGGTGACCGCGTCGGCCACGCCGCGGAGGATCGCCTGCAGCTGATCGCGCGCCTGCGTGGCGTCGACGCGGGCCAGCTGCTCGAGGCGCAGCAGCTGCTCGCGCTCCTCGTCGGCGTCGCGGCGACGGGTGATGTCGCGCACCGTGCCGGTGAACATCGGCGGCTCGGTCCCGGCAATCACGTTGATCGCCAGCTCCACCGGGAACTCGCTGCCGTCCGAGCGCATCCCGCTCAGCTCCACGCGCTGACCGACGAGCGTGCCCTCCCCGGTCGCGACGACCCGGCGGAGGGCCGTGCGGTGGCGCTCGCGCAGCGTCGGGGGGATGATCAGCGCCGCGAGCTCCGCCCCGATCGCCTCCTCCGCGGTCCGCCCGAACATCTGCTCCGCCGCGTGGTTGAACTCGACGATGTTGCCGCGGTGGTCGATCGTGATGATGCCGTCGAGCGACGAGGCGAAGACGGCGGTCTTGCGGGCCTCGCTCTGACGGACGGCCTCCGCAGCGGCGATGCTCTCGACGAACTCGCCCACGAGGGCGCCGAGCGCGCCGGTCAGGCGCAGCAGATCGGCGTCCGGGTCGCGTTCGTCGCGCGAGAACAGCTCGATCGCAGCCACGCACCGACCGCCGGCCAGCACCGGAAACGCGAGCGCGCCGTGCAGCCCGGCCTTGCGCGCCGGCTCGGCGCGCACGAACCCGTCCGACGCCAGCACGTTCGAGAACCACGCCGGCAGGGCGCTCTCCCACACCATGCCGGGCATCCCGAACCCGGGGCCGACCACGAGCTGCCGGGTCACCTCCTCGAACTCGTCCGCCTCGAACCCGGGTTTCAGCCAGGCCGCCACCGGGCGCATCGCGGCCTCTCCGCGGGCCTCCCACAGGTGGCCGACGTCCCAGCCCAGCCCGTCGCCGATCACCTCGAGCAGTTGCGGCCCGGCGGCCTCCAGCGACTCGGCCTCGGCCAGCACCCGTGCCACGCCGTACTGGACGGCCAGATGGGCGGCGTCTCGCTCGCGATCGGAGCGCAGGCGGGCGATGCCAACGGCGAGCCCACCCACGAGCCCGACGGCCGCAAGACGAGTCAGATGCTCGGCCGCGCCGAGGTCGTCGCCCAACAGGCTGAGCACGATCGCCATCGCCAGCGCGAACAGCGCAACGATTGCCGTGTGGCCCGGGCTGGCGCCGAACGCGGCCACGACCGGGCCGATCAGCAACAGCTCGATCAGCACGATGCGCTCGCCCACGATCAGGTCCAGCGCCGCGACGGCGCAGACCGCAACGAGCGACAGGATGAAAACGCCGCGTTCGTCGCGCTGTACAGCGGTGTTGGTCTGCGAGCCCAACGCTGCCCAGACTACTTCGCTCCCCGCCTTTCCCTATATACAACGACGCGAATGCACGATTTCGACCGCCCTCCCGACGGTGTCGTGCGGGTGCGCGCCCCCAACCCCTCCGCGCTCACCCTCGATGGCACGAACAGCTACGTGGTCGGGACCTGGGTCGTCGACCCCGGCCCGGCCGACACGGGACACCTCCAGGCTGTACGCGCGGCCGCCGGTGAGGGCATCGAGGGCGTGGTGCTCACGCACGGGCACGCCGACCACGCCGAGGGCGCCGACAGCCTCGGCGTCCCGGTGCACCGCCCGGGCGACGGCGAGCGAGCCGGCCCGTTCGAGGCGCTGGCCACGCCGGGGCACTCGAACGACAGCGTCTGCCTGGTCTGGGGCGATGGCGTCTGCTTCACCGGCGACACGGTCCTCGGCCGCGGCAGCGTGTTCATCGCACCGGGGGAGGGCTCGCTATCGGCGTACCTCGACTCGCTCAGGCGCCTGCGCGCGCTCGAACTGGCGGTGCTCTGCCCGGGGCACGGCGGCTTCGTCTGGGATCCCGCGGCCAAGCTCGACGAGTACATCGCCCACCGGCTCGACCGCGAGCTACGCCTGCTGGAGGCGCTCGACGCAGGTCTACGGAGCAGAGACGAGCTGCTCGACTCCGCGTGGTCGGATGCGCCGCCGGAGCTGCGCCACTTCGCTGGTCTGTCGCTGGCGTCGCACCTCGAGAAGCTGGCCGAGGAGGGCCGGCTCCCCGAGGGCGTGGAGCCCTAGCTCCCCGGCGCCCGGTAGCCGACCGACCGCTGAGCGGCGGCGTCGACCTCCTCGGGGGTCAGCAGCACCGTCGTCCTGACCACGGCGCCGCCGGCGGCGTTCACGGAGATCGCGAGCGCGGCAGCGCTCTCATTGTCCGGCACGTCGGCGATCACGTAGGCGTCGTGGTCGCCGAACCCGAAGTGGAAGCTCTCGAGGCTGCCGCCGACGCTCTCGATCGCCGCGCTGACCGCGTCCCGGCGGCTGGATCCGCCGGCCGCCTGGATGCCCTTGACGCCCTCGTTGGTGTAGGACGCTTCGATCAGGTACTTGGGCATTTGAGGGCCCTCCTCGGTCGGGGTTGGGCCAACCCTCTCACCTCCGAGGGCCGCCAGGCAACGGCCTCGCCTCTGTGACGTCGCTCCGACTGTGACCACGCTTTCTGTTCCTCCACGACGCCGCCGTTAGAAATCTCCTACTCGACCCCAGGAGGCTCCCAAATGCAATACGCAGCCCACCTACCGACGCTTCCGTCCCGCCGCTCCCTGGTGGCGCCAGTCGTCGCCCTCGTGGTTGGAGCCGGTGCCGCGGTCGGCACCTACGCGCTGATCGACGATCAGGCCGCGATCCAGGGTTCCGACACGGTCGTGTTCGTCGACAGCCCGGCGCCCGGCAGCGGCGTCAGGGGCCTCGACGACTCGTCCAAGGCGGCCACGATCGGCGCGACGCCGGTCACGGTCATCCCGTACCTCAGCCACGGTCAGGGAGTCCCGTCGGACTACGGCGCCTCGGCCAAGCACGAGTCCTCCACCGCCGCGGCGATCGGCTCTGGCGCCGGCGACGTCTCCAGCGCGAACCGGACCGACCCTCACGGGACGGCCGCGCAGCTCCACAGCCGCTGACGCTTCACAAGTGGCCTCCGCAGGAACCGGCCCCCGCTTCGGCGGGGGCCCCTGCGGTTACGGGCGTCCGGCACGGCCGCGCCCCATATCCTGCGCGACCTGCCTCCGCTGAAGCGCCGCCACCTTCGACTGCTCGAGCATCCGGGCGCGCCGGCGGCGCTGGTGACCGGCTTCGTGGTCCTGATGGGCATCGCGTGGCTGATGGCCACCCCGCCCGGGTCGGCCCCGGACGAGCCCGCCCACTACGTGAAGGCGATCGGAGCCGGCCACGGCGACCTGTACGGGGAGCCCTACGCGATCACCGCCGCGGAGCGGCGCGCCTTCGCCAAGGTGGACAGCGCCGACCTGGCTCTGCTCGCCCGCGAGTCGAGCACGCCGGCGGCCCGCTGGCAGCGCCGCACCACCCGCCAGTTCGCGGTTCCGCGCTCGCTGGTCGCGCCCACGTTCGGCTGCACCTTCTTCGGGCGCGAGCGCACCGGCGCGTGCCTTGACGCGCCGTCCAAGGCGCCGCTGCGCAGCGAGCTCGGCACGTACGCCGGGACCTACCAGCCCTACGCCTACGTGCCGCCCGGGTTGGCGATGCGCGTGGCCGATTCGCCGCGCGCCGCGCTGCGGCTGGGGCGAGCGGCGTCGCTGGCCCTGTCGGCCGCGCTGCTGATCGCGGCGATCTGGCTGGCCTGGAGCCCGGCGGCGCCGTGGCTCTCTCTGCTCGGGGTGCTGGCCGCGGTCACGCCGATGGTGCTGTTCCTCGCGTCCGTGCTGAACCCGAGCGGCCCCGAGGTGGCCGCGGCGATCTGCTTCGCGGTCGCGTTGATCCGCCTCACCCGTGCCGAGGTGGCGCCGGGCTGGGCGTGGGCCGCGCTGGCGGCAGCGGGGGTGGTGCTGGCCGCCGCGCGGGCGCTGGGACCCGCGTTCGTCCTGCTGGACGTGGTCGCCGTTGGGCTGCTGGCCGGCCCGCGCCTGTTCGCGGGGCGGGTGCGCGACGGCGGGGCCAAGGCAATCGCGGCGGCGGGCGCGATCGCCGTCGCGGCAGCCGCGAGCATCGTCTGGGAGTTCACCCGCCAGCCGCGGCCGGAGCCCTCCACCACCAGCCTCTTCGACGCGCTGCGACCGGCGATCGACGGGTTGCCCGAGGTCGGGCGTCAGGCCGTCGGCGTGTTTGGCACGCTCGACGTGACCATGCCCGAGCCGGCCTACTGGCTCTGGGCGCTGCTGGCCCTGACGCTCGTCGGCGCGGCGGCGGCCGTGGGGACGCGCCGCGACCGGCTGTCGGTCGGCGGGCTGGTCGCGGGCGCGCTCGTGGTGACGGTCGGGATGGCGCTCGTCTACCGCGAGATCGGGCCGCTGCACGGCCGCTACGCGCTGCCCGCGCTCGTCCTCGTGCCGCTCTGGTCGGGGGAGATCCTCCTGCGCCGCCGCGACCGCTTGTCCGAGTCGGCGCAGAAGGGTCTCGTGGCGGGAACGTTCGGGCTGGTCGCGGCGGTCCACGCCGTCGCCTGGTGGGCGAACGGGCGACGCTTCGCGGTGGGCGCCGACGGCGACTGGCTGTTTCTCGCGGACGCGGCCTGGCGACCGCCGCTCGGGTGGATCCCGTGGCTGTGCTTGATGCTGGTCGCGGTGCTGGCCGTGGCCGCCGGTGGCGTCGCCCAGGCGGGGCGCGCCGTTCGCGAGGCGTAAGCTTGGCGAATGGCCCAGAGCGTCTCGCCGGAGCTCCTGGATTACTTCACGGAGGGGCTCGAGTGCTGGAACCGCGACGAGCTGGACCTCATGCAGGGCATGTACGCGGAGGACAGCGTGTTCGACGTCTCCGCCGTCTTCCCAGACGTCGCGCCCATGCGAGGACACCAGGACATGCGTCGCTATTGGGACGAGCTGCGGCACACCTGGGACGGCATCCGTCAGGACCCGATCGAGGCGTTCGATCTCGGCGACGGGCGCTACGTAGTCGAGGTGCGCCTGTGGGGGAAGGGCCGGCGCAGTGGCGTCGAGGTCGACCAGCGCTTCGCCATGCTCTACGTCCTCGGCCCTGAGGACCGCAAGGTCACTCGCGCCCAGCTGTTTCCGGACGTGACGACGGCGATGTCGGTGGTGCGGTCCTCCGGCTCCGAGCCCGCCTGAGCGACGCTCGGCGACACCCTCCAAGGCTCAAGCCCGCTGCAATCCGCGTCGATGCGATGGCATGCGGCCGACCCGACGCCTGCTCTTCTGCCTGCTCGCGGGCACCCTGCTTTTGCCCGGCGCCGCCGCGGCGGCCGGACCGCGCACCGCGTACGTGACGAATTGGAGCGCCAACCGGCTGACCAGCCTCGATGTCTTCACGAACAGCCCCCTGAGCACGGTTGCCGTTGCGAACCGTCCGCGCGGCATCGCCATCACGCCGGACGGAGCGACCGCCTACGTGGTCAACCAGCTCGGCAACACGGTGACCCCGGTCGACACCGCCACGAACACCCTCGGCCCCGCCATCGCGGTCGGAATCCAGCCGGGTGGCGTCGCAATCACCCCCGACGGGGCCACCGCCTACGTGACGAACTACACCAGCGACACCCTGACTCCGATCGCGACCGCGACCAACACCGCGGGCTCTCCGATCGGCGTCGGCCCGGGGCCGATTGCGGTCGCGGTTACTCCCGACGGCGCGACCGCGTACGTCGCGAACAGCTCGGACGGCACCGTGACGCCGGTGGACACCGCCAGCAACACGGCCGGACCCGCGATCGTGGTTGGGGGGTTGCCTAGTGGGCTCGCCATCACGCCGGACGGGGCCACGGCGTACGTCTCCGGAGGCTTCAGCGGCGCCGGCGGCTCGCCGACCGTGGTTCCGATCTCGACCGCGACCAACACGGTGGGACCCGCGATTGCGGTCGGCTCCTACCCGTGGGGCGTCGCGATCACACCCGATGGCGCGACGGCATACGTCACCAACGCCGTCTCGGACACGGTCACGCCCATCGACACCGCGACGAACGTGCCCGGTCCGGCGATCCCGGTCGGCGACCTTCCGAACAGCATCTCGATCACGCCTGACGGCTCGAGCGCGTATGTGACCAACAACAGCGGCAACAGCGTGAGCGTCATCAGCACCCAGACCAACACCGTGACAGCCACCTTGACGGGCCACACCCAGGGCTTCGGCGTCGGCATCGTCCCGGACCAGGCTCCCAGCGCCGCCTTCACCTCCCAGGCCGGCGCGCCGGGGGCCACCACTACCTTCGACGCCTCGGCGTCCACCGACCCGGACGGCTCGGTGGCGAGCTACCAATGGAGCTTCGGCGACGGCGACACCGCCACCACCGCCGGTCCGACAGTCGCGCACGTGTACGCCAGCGCCGGCACCTACCCCACCACGCTCACGGTCGTGGACGACGAGGGGTGCTCCACGGCGACCGTCTTCACCGGGCAGACCGCCTTCTGCAACGGCTCGGCGGCGGCTCATGTCCAGCATCAGGTCACCGTCACGACCCCCCCGGGACCGGGGCCACCGAATCCGCCCGACGCGCCCGACGTGCCCGACACCGCGCCCGACGCGCCAGACACCACCCCCGACGCGCCCAAGACCGCCGGCGGCACGATCCTGCGCTTCGATCTGGCGGCGCGCTGCGTGCGCCCGTCGCGGTCCGGGAAGGCGCGGGTGGGGCTGCGGCTGCTGCTGTCGCGCGCGATGTCGGTGCAGGTCGAGATCGACCGCGGGCTGGGCACCAAGGGACGCGCGACCTGCCCGCGGCCGAGCCGCACCCGCCACTTCGCGGGCGACCTCAAGCAGGTCGACGAGGTCAAGCGCGTATCGACCCGGGCCGCCGCCGCTGCGGTCTCCCGCCGGCTCGAGCTCGGGGTGCGGCTGGCGCCGGGCCTCTACCGCATCACCGTGCGTGCCCACACGGGCAAGCGCAAGCTGTCGCGGCCGGCCCGCCGCTGGGTTCGGGTGCTCGACTAGCCGCTTCGATTCGAGCGTGTGGTCGCATCGCGGGCGAGGGTGGTCGCCCAGGCGCACGCATATGACGCCGAACGGAACACACGTCCCCTCGGCGCGTCTTGTCAGCCCTCAGCGCACGCGATAGATCCGGTACATCCCGAGCCGGTTGTGCTCAGCGAAGAAGCACACCATCGCGTAGCGCCCACGACGGCGGAAGCTCACCTCGTTGTCATTGGTCGAGCCCTGGCTGATCAACCCCTGGACATCGACGGGCGGGCCCGCGACCACACGCCCGAGCGCTTGCTCGTTCGTGCCACCGAGGGCGCGCCGGATCTGGCGTGCGGGCACGTCGGGACGTAGCGGGAACGCGATCGCGAAGTGGAGGGTCGAGCCGGCGTTCTCCACCCGGATGCGGCCGCTGCGAGGCAGGGTCTTCGGACCTCGGAACCCGTAGTCGACCATCCGGATGCGGGCGTCCGGCCGCGGCGCGGTGGCCCCGCTGGGAGCTCCCGTGGTGAACGTCGTGAGCCCCCGCAGCCGGTTCGCGATCACGGCCACCACGTAGGTCGTGTTCGGTCGCAGGTCGACGGTGACCGGCTTGCCCGACGACACCGCCGCCTCGAGGAAGACCTGGCCGAGCGCCGTTACCGCCTGGGGGTTCCGCAGTGACTGACGCAGCTCCTCGACGGTCACGCCTGCCCGCAACGTGGCGACCGTGAGTTCGCCGCGCCCATCGAACGTGAAGCGCGTGGGACCCGCCCCGATCGGTCCGGAGGGTGCCAGGACGAGGTTGGAGCCCGACACGCTCACCGCCACGGTGGGGACGGAGCTCTGAGCTGTTGCAAGGGTCACCGGAATGGCGACGACCGCAATCGCCCCGACGATCAGCAACAGTCTCCGCATCTCAGCCTCCTCACTCGCCAGCCGGTCGGCGCGAGCCTCCCTCAAGGGGCCGTCGCGTGTCAAGCGGACCTAAGCGGCTAGGCGCCCGGGATCGCGAATCGCGGCATCTCGCCCTCGAGCTGTGGGAACAGCCTGCGTGCCGCGCGGGCGCTGGGCCGGTGGTCCATCGATGGCAAGGCCTTGAAGTCGAGCAGCAGCCGCACGCTCGACAGGATCTGGAAGTCGGCGGCGTTGGGCTCCGGGCCGCCTATCGTGCCCTCTTCGACCAGCGCGTCGGCGAGATCGAGCTGGCCCGGCAGCCGGCGGATGTCCTCAGGGATCGTCTCCTCGCTTCCCCCCGAGTCCGCACAACGCAGGACCGCCACCGGGAGAGTCAGCGTGGCGACGATGGTGGGCGCCGGCACCTGGGCGACGTCGGCGGCGATCCAGCGGCGGATCAAGACGTCGCGCATGGCGGCGAAGCGGAAGATCCGGCGCGGGATCGGCTGGAGCTCGTCGTGACCCCAGCGTTCGGCTCGCTGCACTGCGCGCCGCGCGACCGGCTCCGCCGGGAACAGCGGGCGCTCGGGAATCAGCTCGTCGAGCGCCTGTGAGATCCGCAGCGAGCCCTGGACGTGGCCGCCGTCGGCGAGCTCGAGCGCCGGCACGGTCCGGCCCTCGAAGCCGGCTGCGCGGACCAAGTAGGGATGGAACCCGGTGAGCAGGTCGATGCGGCGGTGGGCCAGTCGCTTGTGGGCGAGCATGCCGACGGCCGCGTACGACGGATTGGACAGCGAGGTGATGTAGAGGCGGACGGTCATCGACAGCGGCGCACCGAACGCGCTTACGGCGTGTGCGCACGATAACCGCCCCAACCGCACACGCACGCCAGCACCGACGCGAAAGTTGCTGCGGACCCACGGTATGCTCGCGACGTGGCCGAGGCGGTGTCGTCGCAGACCGTGGACCGGGTGAGACGGGGCTACGAGTACTGGAACTCCGGCACGCCCGACCTGATGTTGGACCTCTACGCCGAGGACGCGGAACTCGATCTCTCGGCCACCTTCGCGGACATGGGCGTGTACCGGGGGCGGGAGAGCATGCGAGGCCAGCTGGACGCGCTCTGGGAGGCATGGGAGGGCGTCAGGGTGGATCCGCTCGCCGTCTTCGATGTCGGCGGGGGACGGTTGGTCGTCGACCTTCGCTGGTGGGGCAGAGGCAAGCGCAGCGGGGTCGAGGTGGATCAGCGCGCCGCATTTCTCTACACCATTCGCGCGGCGGACAACAAGATCGTGAGGGGGCAACTCTTTCCGAGCGTCGAGGCCGCAATGGATTTCGCGACGGGATCGGAGCAAGTGGCGCGCACCGGCTGACCGTCGGCGGCTCGCACCCGACTACCCTTCCTCGCCGTGGTCAGCACCAACCAGTTCAAGAACGGCATGCACGTCGAGGTCGACGGCACCGTCTTCAAGCTCGTCGAGTTCCAGCACGTCAAGCCCGGCAAGGGTGCCGCGTTCGTGCGCACCAAGCTGAGGCGCATCGAGGACGGCGCCGTGATCGACCGGACCTTCCGCGCGGGCGAGAAGTTTCGGCCCGTCCGTACCGAGACGCGGCGCATGCAGTTCCTCTACACGGACGGCACCGACGCCCACTTCATGGACTCCGAGAGCTACGAGCAGCTGGCCCTCCCTGAGGACCAGGTGAGCGAGTCGCTCAAGTGGATCGTCCCCAACGAGGAGATCGAGCTGCTGTACGTGGACGAGTCGCCGAGCGACCTCCAGCTTCCGAGTGCCGTAGAGCTGACCGTCACCGAGACCCAGCCGGGGGTCAAGGGCGACACCGCATCCGGCGGCGGCGACAAGCCGGCCACGCTCGAATCGGGCGTGGTGGTGCGCGTCCCGCTGTTCGTCAACGAGGGCGACCGGGTGCGCGTGGACACCCGCTCGGGCGAGTACGTCTCGCGCGCTTAGGTCGGTGCGACGCAGCGATCAGCGCCGGGCCGCGGTCTTCGCTCTCTACCAGTCCGAGGTGACCGACCGGCCGCCCGAGGACCTGCTCGAGGGCGGCGCCACGCCGTTCACGCGCGAGCTGGTGGAGGGGACCGTCAGAGACCGCCCCCAGCTCGACGAGCTGATCGAGCGCCACGCGCACGGCTGGTCGCTGGACCGGATCGCGCCGCTCGAGCGCAACATCATGCGGGTGGCGCTGCACGAGCTGCTGCACCGCCCCGACGTGCCGGCCGAGGTCGCGATCGACGAGGCGGTGGAGGCCGCCAAAGAGCTCTGCTCCGCCGACGCGCCGGGCTTCGTAAACGGGATCCTGGGAGCTGTCGAGCGAGAGGAGGTCGCATCATGAGCGAGGAGGTGCCGGGGCTCGAGGAGCTCGCGGCGGAACTGGAGGCGGTGGCGGACAAGCTGCGCGCGGAAGCGATCGACGCCGACGAGGCCGCGGGCCTGGTCGAGCGCTGCGCCGAGCTGGCGCAGCGGATCGGCACCGAGATCGACGCCCGCAGCCGCTCAGCCGGCGAGGCCGAGGGGCAAGAGCGCCTGCTGTGACCAGCACGGAGGCCGCCGTCTACCCGGTCGAGCTCCAGCGCCAGGTCGACGAGTATCTCCAGGGCCTGCGCTTCGCCGCCGAGCCCGGCACCGCGCGCCTCGAGGAAGCGATGCGCTACTCGTTGCTCGCCGGTGGCAAGCGGATCCGGCCGGTGCTGGCCCTCGCTACCGCGGAAGCGCTGCGGCGGCCGCCCGCCGAGGTGCTGCCGCTGGCCGGAGCCCTCGAGATGATCCACACCTACTCGCTGATCCACGACGACCTGCCGGCCATGGATGACGACGAGCTGCGCCGCGGGAAGCCCACCTGCCACGTGGCCTACGGCGAGGACGTGGCCATCCTCGCCGGGGACGGTCTGTTCGCCGAGGCGCTGCGTCTCGCGCTCACCGAGCAGCGCGGCGAGCCGGCCAACGTGCTGACGGCGGTGGGGGAGATCGTCGCGGCCGCCGGCGTGCGCGGCATGGTCGGCGGGCAGTACCTGGACGTCTCCGGCGACGCGGCCGTGGAGCTGCGCCACCTGCACGAGCTGAAGACGGGCGCGCTGATCGCAGCGTCGGTGGGCGCGGTCCTGGCCCTCGAGGGGATGAGCGGACCTGCCACAATCCCGTTTCGGCGCTTTGCGGCTGAGCTCGGCGTCGTCTTCCAGATCGTCGACGACATCCTCGACGTGACCGGGGACGAAGCCGAGATCGGGAAGCCGCGCGGCTCCGACGAGCGCCATGGGAAGGCGACTTATGTAAGCGTGCACGGTCTCGAGCGGGCGAGGGAGCTCGCGAGGGCATCGCACGGGAAGGCCCGTGCGGCGCTATCGGAAGCCGAGGGTGACACGGCGCGTCTCGGGCAAATAGCGGATTACATCCTCACCCGCACCACATGACCAAACTTCTCGACCAGATCGACGGACCGGATGGCCTGAAGGAGCTCGACGACGACGAGCTGCAGCAGGTAGCCCAGGAGGTCCGCGAGCTGATCATCGACACGATCGGCGAGATCGGCGGCCACTTCGGCGCCAACCTGGGCGCGTGCGAGATCGCAGTCGCGCTGCATTCGCTGCTCGAGTCGCCGACCGACAAGATCCTCTGGGACGTCGGCCACCAGGCCTACCCGCACAAGGTGCTGACCGGCCGGCGCGACGAGCTGCACACGATCCGCAAGTACGGCGGCCTCGCCCCGTTCTGCTCGATGGGCGAGTCGGAGCACGACATCATGGGCGCGGGCCATGCCTCCACCTCCGTGTCCTACGCGGTGGGGATCAAGGAGGCGATGCTCCGCGGCGCCGGTCCCGACGGCCGCGTCGTCGCGGTCATCGGCGACGGCGCGCTGACCGGTGGCGTTTCCTTCGAGGCGCTCCTGAACGCCGGCGGCATGGACATGCCGATCGTGATCGTGGTGAACGACAACGGCATGTCGATCGCCCCGAACGTGGGCGCGCTGTCGCGCTACTTCAACCGCATGCGCCTCAACCCGAAGCTCTACCACGCGCGTGAGGATGCCGAGGAGACGCTCACCAGGCTGCCGGCGGGCATCGGCAAGCGCATCGAGCGGCTCGGGCCGATCCTGAAGGAGTCGCTGAAGGCCTACTGGGCGCCGGGCCTCTTCTTCGAGGAGCTGGACCTGGCCTACGTGGGCGTGATCGACGGGCACGACGTCAAGGCGCTGCGCCAGGCGATCGGCGAGGCGCTCGAGGCGGACCGGCCCGTCGTCGTGCACTGCAAGACCGTTAAGGGCAAGGGCTTCGTGCCCGCCGAGGAAGGCGGCCTCGAGGGCATGGAGCGCTGGCACGCCGCCAAGCCCGGCTCGATCGCCAACGGCGCCGAGGCGCCGGCCGCGCCCAAGCGCAAGCCGAAGTTCGCGTCCCCGCCCCAGTACACGACCGTGTTCGGCGAGGCGCTCGTCGAAGAATGTCGTCGCGACGACCGGGTCGTCGGCATCACGGCGGCGATGAACTCCGGCACCGGGCTCAACATCCTCCAGCGCGAGCTGCCCGAGCGCTACTACGACGTGGGCATCGCCGAGCAGCACGCGATCCTGTTCGCCGCCGGGCTCGCGCTGCAGGGCGCCAAGCCGGTGGCGGCGATCTACTCGACCTTCCTCCAGCGCGCCTACGACCAGATCGTCCACGACGTCTGCCTCCAGCGGCTCAACGTGGTGTTCGCGATGGATCGCGCCGGCCTGGTCGGCGACGACGGCCCCACGCACCACGGTGCCTTCGACATCTCCTACATGCGCTGCCTGCCGCACCTGGTCCAGATGGCGCCGCGCGACGAGGCGATGCTGGTGCACATGCTGCACACCGCGCTCGTCTACGACGACGGTCCGATCGCGCTGCGCTACCCGCGCGGCGAGGCCGAGGGCCTGCCGCTGCCGAGCCTGCCCGAGCCGATCGAGATCGGCCGCGGCGAGCTGCTGCGCGACGGCGAGCGCGTGGCGCTGCTCGGCTACGGCTACGGGGTCTCGGTGGCGCTCCACGCCGCCGACCTGCTGGCCGACGACCATGGCGTGGAGCCCACCGTCGCGGACGCGCGCTTCGCCAAGCCGCTGGACGGCGAGCTGATCGAGCGCCTGGCGGCGGACCACGACCTGATCGTCACGGTCGAGGAGAACGTGCTGGCCGGCGGGTTCGGCTCGGGCGTGCTCGAGCACCTCGCCGACAACGACCTGATGGGCGGGACGCGCGTGCTGCGCATCGGCCTGCCAGACCGCTTCGTCACGCACGGCAAGCCGGCGCTGCTGCGCGAGGAAGTCGGCCTGACTCCCGCGGCTGTGGCGGAGCGGGTGGCGCAGGCCGTGCTCGAGCCGACCGGCGCGCTGGCCTAGCTACCAGCGCGACAGCGGGCGATCCGCCTCGAGGCGCAGCGCCATCGCCGCGATCACCTCGATCGTCGCCTCCACGTCGCCCAGCTCCACCAGCTCGACCGGCGAGTGCATGTAGCGCAGGGGGATCGAGACGACGGCGGTCGGGACGCCCGCGCGGCTCATGTGAACCACGTCGGCGTCGGTGCCCGTGGACGAGCCGGCGGCCTCGGTCGTGGTGTCGATGCCGACCGACTCGGCCGCCTCGTCGAGCAGGTCGCACAGCGGCCTACTGACGACCGCACCGCGCGTGATCACGGGCCCGCTGCCGAGCCCGTGCTCGCCGAGCTGGCCTGCGTCCACGCCCGGTGCGTCGGTGGCGTGGGTCACGTCGACCACCACGGCCAGGTCGGGCTCCAGCCCGAACGCCATTGCGCGCGCGCCGTGGGCGCCGATCTCCTCCTGGACAGCGGCCACCCCGGCTACCGGGCCGACGCCGCCGCCGGCCTCGGCCACGCGCCGCGCGACCTCCAGCGCCACGTAGATCCCGAGCCGATTGTCGAGCGAGCGGGAGACCAGCCGGTCGCCGCGCAGCTCGAGGGGCTCGGCGGTGATCACGATCGGGTCGCCCTCGCGCACGAGCGAGCGGGCCTCGTCCCCATCGCGCACGCCGATGTCCACGTGCAGTCCCTTCAGCTCGACCGCCTTCTTGCGGTCGTCGGGCTGGAGTATGTGGATCGGCTTGCGACCCACGACCCCCGCCACGGTGCCGGTGCGGGTGAGCACCTCCACGCGCTGTCCCACGAGCACCTGCGGATCCCAGCCGCCGGAGCCGACGACGTGCAGGAAGCCCTTGTCGGTGATGTGGCTCACGAGCAGGCCGATCTCGTCCACGTGGCCCACCACCACGAGCAGCGGGTGGTCGCCGTTGCCGTCGACGCGGGCGACGGAGGTGCCCATGCGGTCTACGGTCACCTCGGCGAATGATTCGGCCGCCTCGCGCCAGACGGCCGCTGGCGCCTCCTCGTGGCCGGGCGGGCCGGGGGCGGTCAGCAGGCGGTGAAGCAGTTCGGGGGTGCTCAAGTACGTACCTCGACGGTCGGTTGAAGGGTCATCTGTGCGTTCAGGGTGTTCGCGACGAAACAGTGCTCGTGCGCGGTGTTCGCGAGCTTGCGCACGCGCTCTTCGCTCGCCTGGCCGGCCACCACGATGCGCGGGCGCAGCTCCACCTCGGTGATCCGCACCGGCGTCTCGTCGGTCGGCATCAGGGCGGTGGCGGAGTCGTCGTACTCGACCACGTCGATGCGCGCCTTCGCGGCGAGGTGCAGGAACCAGAGCATCTGGCAGGACGAGGCAGCCATCAGCAGCAGCTGCTCGGGGTTGAGCAGCGACGGGTCGCCCTTGCTCTCACCGGTGGTCAGCCCGATCTCGTGGTCCGCGCCCGGGGCCGCGCCGACGTGGGTGCGGTCGTAGTGGTCCCAGCCCAGCCCGGTGGAGCCTGTCCACCGGACGCGCGTCTCGTAGTGGTTGACGGCCATCGGCGGGCCAGTCTCGCAGGTCCCCGAAAGAGGAAACGACCCCGCCGGGGCGGGGCCGTTTCCTGAGGGAGGAGTGATGCTATGTGGACTGTTAGGGGAAGTTTTCTAGCCTGGGGCGGAGCTGTAGCGCGTGATCGAGGTGACGGCCACGGCCGCCACTCCGGCGGTCGCGAACAGCAACCCGGCGCCGAGGTCGCCGGCGAGCCCGAACACCAGCGCCACCAGCAGCAGTCCCAGCGCGATGCCGCGGTCGTAGACCGCCTGCGCCGAGACCGGGAGGGTGCCGCGCCCCGTCGGCGCCGTGCCGGCGAGCGCGAGGGCCACGATCAGCACGCCGAGCAGCAGGGCCGTGACCACCGCGGCGGGCCCGAGCCCGACCACGAACGGGACGCCGATCAGGGCGGTCCCGGCGGTCATCATCAGCCCGGATCGCAGCGCTGGTGAGATGAGCCTGGCGATCGTCATGTGCCATCGAGGCTACGCCGGAGATTCACACGTTGTGTGATGTAGGTCACACTTCCGGACAGGGGTACCCTCCTGCGATGCCGAAGCGGCGGCTCGACACCCTGCTCGCCGAGCGCGGGCTGTTCGACACCCGGACGCGGGCGGCCGCCGCCGTGATGGCGGGCGACGTGCGCGTTGGCGACCGGCCCGCCCGTAAGCCGGGGGAGCTGGTGGCTCCCGACGCCGCACTCGAGATCGCCGAGCGCCCGGCCTACGTGTCCCGCGGGGGCACGAAGCTCGCCAACGCCCTCGACGAGCTCGGCGTCGATCCGGCCGGCCGGCGGGCGCTCGACGTGGGCGCATCGACCGGGGGGTTCACCGACTGCCTGCTCCAGCGCGGGGCGGAGGCGGTGATCGCGCTCGACGTGGCCTACGGCGAGCTGCACTGGACGGTGCGCAACGACCCGCGCGTGACGGTGATCGAGCGGCGCAACGCGCGGTCGCTCGAGCCGGGCGAGCTGCCCTGGGCGCCCGACCTGGTGGTGGCGGACCTGTCGTTCATCTCGCTCACCAAGGTGCTGCCGGCGGTGCTCGAGTGCGCCTCACCGCGCTTCGACTGCCTCGCGCTCGTCAAGCCGCAGTTCGAGGTCGGGCGCGAGCGCGTGGGGAAGGGCGGCGTCGTGCGCGATGCCGACGAGCGGCGCGACGCCCTCGTGGCGGTGGCGGCGCAGGTCCGCGGCGAGCTCGGCGCGACGGTGCTCGGCTTCGCCTCCTCCGGCCTGCCCGGGCCGGCCGGCAACCGCGAGAGCTTCGTCTGGCTGGCGGAAGCGGGTCGGCCGGGCGCGGTCGAGGACCTCGACGCGGCGGCGAGAAGAGCGGAACCGTGACCGACGGCCGGCGCCCGCCGCGCTCGATAACGATCTTCTCGCACACCCGGCCCGCCGACACCGGTGGCGCCCTGCGCCGCATCGCGGAGCTGGCCGGCGAGGCCGGGGTGGAGGTGCGCCTGCCGCCCGCCGAGACGGAGAAGTTCGGCGCGGTCCCCGGTGTCGACGAAGTCGCCGGATCCACCGACACCGACCTCGCCGTGGTGCTCGGCGGCGACGGCACGATCCTGACCGCGCTGCGGGAGTTCGCGGGCACCGGGGTGCCGGTATTCGCGATCAACTACGGGGCGATCGGCTTCCTGGCGACGATCGAGCCGTGGGAGCTCGAGGACGGGGTGCGGCGAGCGCTGCGCGGCGAGTTCGACGTGATGGAGCTGCCCGGCCTGCTCGCGCTCACCGCGGACGGCGAGCGGCTCGCGATCAACGACGTATCCCTGCACCGCCGCCAGAGCGGCCGGGTCGCGGAGCTCGCCTACTCGGTCGAGGGCGAGCAGCTCGGCGAGGTGCGCTGCGACGGGCTGGTCGTGTCCACCCCCGCCGGCTCGACCGGCTACAACCTCGCCAACGGCGGGCCGGTGCTGGCGTGGGGGGTGGAGGGCTTCGTGGTCTCCTTCATCGCGCCGCACACGCTCACGGCCCGAGCGTTGGTGGTGGCTCCGGGCGACACGCTCGAGGTCACCAACCGCTCGAACTCCGAGGAGGTCGACGTGTCCACGGACGCCCGCGGCGTGTGCGCGCTCGCGCCCGAGGCGACGATGCGGATCGAGTTCAGGCACCACCAGTCGCTGCTCGCCCAGGCGCCGGGGGCCACCTTCTACCACCGCCTGCGGGACAAGTTCGGCCGCCTCTCATATTGAGGATCACATCTGGGGGCTCGCGCCCCCAGGCCCCGTGGCACGCCGGCCGGGTCCCTAGGGCGCTGGCCGAGTCGGTAGGGCGCTCCGCGCCGGGGGTTCCTGAAGAAACGGGCCTATAGGTCACGTTTTGTGCGGGACCCCCTCGGGCGTGTCGAGTTTCCGACCCATAGGGGGCACAACTCGACACGCGCCCGCGGGCGAGGCGGCCCCGTGGCACGCTGGCCGGTTGATGGCATCCCGGGGCTTGCGCTCCGCTCCGTCGGGGCGCCCTGATATCTCTGCCAAGTGCTCCTAGAGCTCCGGATCGAGAACCTGCTCCTGATCGAGCGTGCCGAGCTGCGACCCGGAACCGGGCTGTGCGCGCTCACCGGGGAGACCGGCGCGGGCAAGACCGTCCTCGCCCACGCGCTCGACCTGCTGCTCGGCGGCAAGGCCCGTACCGGCATCGTCCGCCCGGGCGCACGCGAGGCCTACGTCGAGGGCGTCTTCGCCCTCCCGCCGGGCCTGCTCGACGAACCCGAGCTCGTCGAGCTGCGCGACCGCATCGGCGCCGACGACGGGGATCCCGAGGAGGTCGTACTCGCTCGACGGGTAAGCGCCGAAGGCCGCACGCGCGCTTTCGTCGAGGGGCGCTCGGCCACAGCGGCCGACCTGCAGTCGCTCGGCGGCCGCCTGGTCGCATTCTTCGGGCAGCACGAGCACCGCCGGCTCACGCTCGCCTCCGCCCAGCTCGACCTGCTCGACGGCTTCTGCGGCCGCGAACAGCTCGCGCTGCGCGACCGGCTCGCCGCCGGCCACGCCCACGTGAAGGAGCTCGATGGCCGGCTGGCCGACTTGCGCGAGCGCGCCGGCACCCGCGATCGCGACCTCGACCTGCTCGCGTTCGAGATCGAGGAGATCGACGCGCTCGACCCGAGCGAGCAGGAGCGCGCCGCCCTCGCTGGCGAGCGCGAACGGCTGCGCCAGATGGACGGGCTGCTGGCCGCGGCCGGCGGCGGGGCCGAAGCGATCTCCCCCGCGGGGGCCGACGGCGGCGTGGCCCAGCTGCTGGCCGAGGCCGAGCGGCTGGCGGGCGCGGTGCAGGGCGCCGACCCCGAGCTGGACGCGATCGCCGCGCGGCTCGCGGCCCTGCGCCTCGAGGCCGACGACCTGGGCGGCGAGCTGCGCCGCTACGCCGACTCGCTCGAGGCCGAGCCGGGGCGGCTGCAGGAGGTCGAGGAGCGCCTGGAGCAGTACGACCGCCTCGAGCGCAAGCACGGCGGCAGCGTCACAGCCGTGCTCGAGCACGCAGAGCGCTGCCGCGCCGAACGCGAGCGCTTGGAGCAGGCCGAGGTCGCCACCGAGCGGGCCGAGGCCGAGCTGGCACGGGCGCTCGAGGCGCGCGCCGAGCTGGCCGCCGAGCTGGGCGAGCGCCGGCGCGAGGCCGCTCCCCGGCTGGCGGAGCGCGTCCGTGAGGAGCTGACCGCGCTGGCCATGGAGGACGCGTCCTTCGAGGTGCGGCTCGAGCCGCGCGACGAGATCGGCCCCAGCGGCGCAGAGCGCGCAGAGCTGATGCTCGCGCCCAACCCGGGCGTGCCGGCAGCGCCGATCCGCGAAGCGGCGTCGGGCGGGGAGCTGTCGAGGGTGATGCTGGCGCTGATGACCGTCGCGGGTACCGGCGAGTCGCGGACGCTCGTGTTCGACGAGGTCGACGCCGGCGTCGGCGGCCAGACCGCCCGCGCGGTGGGCGAGCGGCTGCGGGCGCTGGGCGAGTCGCGCCAGGTGCTGTGCATCACCCACCTGCCCCAGATCGCCGCGCTCGCCAGCGGACACTTCCGCATCGAGAAGTCGGCCGCCGACGACACGTCGCTCACCACCGTCGAGGAGCTCGCCGGCGAGGGCGTCGTGGAGGAGCTGATGCGGATGCTCGGCGCGGAAAGCTCGGACGGAGCGGCCCGAAAGCACGCGAAGCAGCTCCTGGCGGCCGCGTGAACGCGGACTTCCGCCACATCGCCCGTTACACTCGAACCCCCAGAGCCTGAATGCCCCAGACCCGCCCGGAAACCCGTTTTATCTTCATCACCGGCGGTGTCGTCTCCGCTCTTGGGAAGGGCATCGCCGCCGCCTCGCTCGGTCATCTGCTGGTCGCTCGCGGGCTGTCCGTGACGATCCAGAAGTTCGACCCGTACATCAACGTGGACCCGGGCACGATGAGCCCGTTCCAGCACGGCGAGGTGTTCGTGACCGAGGACGGCGCCGAGACCGACCTCGACCTCGGGCACTACGAGCGCTTCACCGACGTCAACACCAGCCGCGCCTCGAACGCGACGGCCGGCGCCATCTACAACTCGGTGATCCGCCGCGAGCGCCGCGGCGACTATCTCGGCGGCACCGTCCAGGTGATCCCGCACATCACCGACGAGATCAAGAACCGCATCAAGCTGGTGGCCGAGTCGACCGACGTGGACATCGTGATCACGGAGATCGGCGGCACGGTGGGCGACATCGAGTCGCTGCCGTTCCTCGAGGCACTGCGCCAGTTCCACTCCGACCTCGGCCGCGACCGCTGCATGTTCGTCCACCTCACGCTGGTGCCGTTCCTCGGTCACGCCGGCGAGCTGAAGACCAAGCCGACCCAGCACTCGGTTCAGGAGCTGCGCCGCATCGGCATCCAGCCGGACATGGTCATGTGCCGCTCCGAAGAGGCCCTCGGCGACGACATCCGGGAGAAGATCGCGCTGTTCGCGAACCTGCCGGTGCCGTCGGTCGTGTCGGCACGCGACGTCGACTCGATCTACAAGGTGCCGATCGAGTTCGAGCACGAGGGCGTGGCCGAGCGAGTGCTCGCGCACTTCGGTCTCGAGGCCCCGGCCCCCGACCTGTCGGACTGGCACGGGCTGGTGCGCAACATCGGCTCCGCCACCACGCCGGTTCGGATCGCCCTGGTCGGCAAGTACAACCAACTGGCCGACGCGTACCTGTCGGTGATCGAGGCGCTCAACCACGCCGGCACCCACCACGGCGGCAAGGTGGAGGTGCACTGGGTCGACTCCGAGCGCCTGACCGACGGCGAGGTCGAGGCCGAGCTGGCCACCTGCGACGGCATCCTCGTGCCGGGCGGCTTCGGCGTGCGCGGCATCGAGGGCAAGATCAAAGCGGCCCGTTTCGCACGCGAGCAGGGCGTTCCCTACCTCGGCATCTGCCTCGGGATGCAGATCGCCGTGTCGGAGTTCGCCCGCCACGTAGCCGACATGGAGGGGGCCAACTCGACCGAGTTCGACCCCGAGACCCCCTACCCGGTAATCGACCTCCTGCCCGAGCAGAAGGAGGTGCGCGACATGGGCGGCACGATGCGCCTGGGCGCGGACCCCGTCAAGCTCCACGAAGGCACGCGCGCCCGCGAGATCTACGGCGAGGCCGTGATCTACGAGCGCCACCGCCACCGCTACGAGGTCAACAACCACCTGCGCAAGCGGCTGGAGCACGCCGGGCTGGTGTTCAGCGGCACGTCGCCCGACGACCGGCTGGTCGAGGTCGTGGAGCTGGGTGACCACCCGTTCTTCGTGGCGTCGCAGTACCACCCGGAGTTCAAGTCACGCCCGCTGCGCCCGCAGCCGCTGTTCCGCGACTTCGTGGGGGCGGCGATCGGGCGAGCCCGCGAGCGAGCGCCCGAGGTGGAGCCCGAAGTGCGGGCCGAGACACACGCCTAGCGCGTGACCGTCCGCTCCCTCCAGAGCGCCTCCACCGCCGAGCGGGAGCGCCTGCTGGACGACTTCGTGCGGCTCTGCGAGATTCAGAGCCCCTCCCGGAGCGAGCGCGCCGTGGCCGACGCCGTCAAGGCCGATCTCGAGGCCCTCGGGCTGACGGTCGAGGAGGACGACAGCGCCGCCGAGACCGGCTCGGACGCCGGCAACCTGCTCGCGCGCATCGAGGGCCCGCCCGACGCCCGCACGATCCTGCTGTGCGCCCATCTCGACACGGTGCCGCTCGCCGGCCCGGTCGAGGTGAACCTCGAGAACGGTGTGCTCAGCAACCGCCACCCGGCCATCCTCGGCGCCGACAACAAGGCCGCCGTGGCGACCCTCCTGGCGGCCGCCCGCCGCCTGACGAGCGAACGCGCCCCCGTCGGGGTCGAGTTGCTGTTCACCACCTGCGAGGAGCACGCGCTCGCGGGTGCGAAGGCGTTCGACCCGGCTCGCCTGGGCTCCGAGTTCGGGTACGTGTTCGACCACGCCTCCCCGGTCGGTGAGCTGGTCACGGCCTCCCCGACCTACTACCGCATCGAGGCCGAGTTCCGCGGCAAAGCGGCCCACGCCGGCATCAGGCCGGAGGCGGGCCACAACGCGATCGTTGCCGCCGCGCAGGCGATCGCGGCCATCCCGACCGGTCGCCTCGACGAGGCCACCACCGCCAACGTCGGCCAGATCGAAGGCGGCACCGCGGCGAACGTCGTCGCCGAGCGCTGCCGCGTCGTGCTCGAGGCCCGCAGCCTGGACGACGCCCGTGCTGGTGAGGTCGTCGGCTCGATGGTCGACGCCATCGCGGAGGCCGCCAGCGACCTCGAGTGCGACGTGGAGACCGCGGTCGAGCGCCTCTTCCGCGGGTTCAAGCTCGCCCGGACCGCTCCCGTCGTGGAGGTGGCCACAGCCGCCCTCGACTCGCTCGGGATCGAGCCGGTCTACATAAACACCGGCGGCGGCAGCGACGCCAACGCGTTCGTGGCCGCGGGACTCCCGGTGCTGAACGTTGCCAACGGCACGGAGGGCAACCACCAGCCCGACGAGTCGGTCACCGTCGACGCGCTGGAGCGGACGCTCGACCTGACGCTCGCGATCGTCGCCGCGAGCGCGCGCGCATGAGCATGGGGTTCGAGCGCGTCGGGAGTGAGATCGCCTGGGAGGGGCGCATCGCACGCGTGCGCGTCGACAAGATCCGCTACGAGGACGGCGCCGACGCCGAGCGCGAGGTGGTGGAGCACCCCGGTGCCGTCGCGATCGTCGCGCACGACGGGGAGCGCCTCTTCCTCGTGCGCCAGCCGAGGGAGGCGGTGGGGGAGCCCGACCTGCTCGAGCTGCCGGCCGGCAAGCTCGACGAGGAGGGCGAGAGCCCCCTCGACACGGCCAAGCGCGAGCTCGCCGAGGAGATCGGCAAGGGCGCCCGTACGTGGAGCCACCTGACCAGCTTCTACACCTCGCCGGGGTTTGCCGACGAGGAGTGCCACGTCTACCTGGCGACCGACCTGTTCGAGGACACCGCCGACGCCGACGAGGACGAGCGCATCGAGATCGACGCGGTGCCGCTGACCGAGCTGGACGCCGTGATCGAGCGGTGTCAGGACGCGAAATCGCTGGTCGGGCTGCTCTGGTTTCGCGCGTTCTGCGCGTGACGCGTGTCTTGCAGCCGCAAGGGATGACCGCCGCGCGGACGAACCGTGTGGGCGATGGCCACGATTGAGCAGCCCCTCGTCGAGCAGCCGTTCGAGCATCTGGTGCTTGATTTCCTCGCTTATCTGGAATTCGAGCGAGGCCTCTCGCGCAACACATTGGAGGCGTACCGGGGCGATCTGCTCCAGCTCGGCCGCTTCCTGGCGCCGCGCCACCTGTCGGCGCTCGAGGCGAGCGCGGCTGACATCAGCGACTTCCTGGCCGCGCTGGCGGCTGGCGACGCCGACCACCGGCCCGCCTCTCCGGCGACGATCCACCGCAAGTCTGCCTGCCTGCGGTCCTTCTACCGCCATCTGCGGCGCGAGGGCCTGCGCGAATCGGACCCGACCGCCACCCTGAGCGCCCCGCGGCGCAGCCGCAAGCTGCCCCAGGTACTCACGCGCAATGAGGTGGAGAAGCTGCTGTCCCAGCCGCGCGGCACGGATCCTCACGCCCTGCGCGACCGGGCGTTGCTGGAGCTGATGTACGCGTCGGGGCTGCGGGCGTCCGAGGCGATCGGACTCGAGCTCGACGACGTCGATGTGGAGGAGCGCGTGCTGCGGGCGCGGGGGAAGGGGGCAAAGGAAAGGATCGTGCCGATCGGGCAGGCCGCGCTGCGCGCGCTCGCCGCGTACCTCGAGCGCGGCCGCCCGGCGCTGGTGAAGGCCCGCGCCGAGGTGCATCTGTTCGTGAACTTCCGCGGCGGCCAGCTGACGCGGCAGGGCCTCTACAAGATCGTGCGCCGCCACGCCATCACGGCCGGCCTGGCGGACCGCATGAGCCCGCACACGCTGCGCCACACCTTCGCCACCCACCTGCTCGCAGGCGGCTGCGACCTGCGCTCGGTGCAGGAGATGCTCGGCCACGCCGACGTGTCGACCACGCAGCTGTACACGCACCTGTCGAGCGAGCGCCTGAAGGACGTGTACTTCAAGGCGCACCCGCGCGCCAAGGTCGCGTAGTTGGTCGCTTTCCGTACCCAGCTCGGTACATAAAGCGCCCAACCCCCTCGGGAGGGGGCGTGAGCCCCCGGATGTCATCCTCTCTGGGTGCCCGAGCTCCCCGAGGTCGAGACGATCCGTCGCCAGCTCGCGCCGCCCCTGGAGGGGCGTCGCATCGAGCGCGCGCGGGTGCTCGACCCGCGCTGGAGCGACCCTGCCCCGCCCGAGGCGATCGCCGACGCGCTGCGCGGCCGGCTGATCGAGAGCGTGGGCAGGCGCGGGAAGTACCTGATCCTGTCGCTCGAGGACGACGTGCACCTGGTCATGCACCTGCGCATGACGGGCAACCTGCTGCTCACCGAGGAGGCTGAGGACCCGGCGCACCTGCGCGTGGCGGTGACCCTGGACGACGGGCGCCGCCTGCTGTTCGTCGACGTGCGCCGCTTCGGCACCGGCGACGTGCTGCTCGGGAGCGACGCGGTGAGCGACTACTTCGAGTCGCGGCTCGGCGTGGAGCCGCTCAGCGCCGACTTCACCGCCGAGGCCCTGCGCGCGCTGGCGCGCGGGCGCAAGCAGCCCGTCAAGGCGTTCCTGCTCAACCAGGAGCGGATCGCCGGCGTGGGCAACATCTACGCCGACGAGGCCCTGTTCCGGGCGCGCATCCACCCGCTGCGGCCGGTCGGCAAGCTCAAGCGCGACCAGATCGAGGCGCTGCGCGCCGGGGTGGTCGAGTCGCTGGAGCTGGGCATCGACTCCAAGGGCGCCTCGATCGACGACTACCGCCACGTGGACGGCGCCCGCGGCAGCTTCCAGGACCGCTTCCTCGTGCACACGCGCGCGGGCGAGCCGTGTCCACGGTGCGGCACCCCGATCGAGAAGCTGCGCGCCGCCGGGCGCGGCACCTACGTCTGTCCGAGCTGCCAGCCGCGGCCGCGGGCCCGCCGGCGCGCCGCCGCGCGGGCCTGACGCGCGGCTCAGGCTGCGAGCAGGTCCTCGAGCCCGCCGGCGCGGTCGGCTTCCACGAGCTCGCGGAAGCCGCCGATCGAGCGCTGGCCGACCACGATCTGAGGAAATGTCATCTGGCCCGTGAGCGCGACCAGGTCGGCGCGCCCGCCGGGGTCCTTGGCGAGGTTCACCTCGGCGAACGCCACGCCGCGCGCTTGCAGCAGCGCCTTTGCCTGGCGGCAAAAGCCGCACGGCTCCGTCGTGTAGACCACAACCCCCGCTTCGTCCGCCATCCTCATCAAAGTCTAGGCAGTGCCCCCAACGCTGGTCCCGTACTCGTCCGGCGGCTGCAAGGCAACGCCCGGCTGCGTCCTCGGTCGCCTGGATAGCGCTGCTATCCAGGCTCCGTGCGTCCTGGCCGTGCGGGCTTTTCGCTCGCCGGACGAGCACGGGTCTCACGCTGGGGGCTAGGCAGTGCCCCGTTCCTTCAAGACCGAAGCCATCGTGCTGCGCTCGATTCGCTACGGGGAGGCCGATCGGGTGCTGCATCTGTATACGCCGGATCGCGGCCGGGTGGGCGCGGTGGCGAAGGGGGTGCGGCGGGTCGGATCGCGCATGGGCGGCCGGCTGGAGCCGCTCAGCCGCGTGCGGCTGGTGCTGCACCAGGGCCGCGGCGAGCTCTGCACGGTCAGCCAGGCCGACACGGTGCACGCGCACGCCGCCCTGCGCGAGCGGCGCGCCTCGCTCGAGCGCGCCTCGCAGGCCTGCGAGGCGGTGCTGCGGCTGCTCGACTCCACCGAGTCCAACCCGCCCGCCTACAACCTGCTCTGCCATCAGCTCGGGCTGCTCGACGGCGACGCGGCCGCCGCCGGCCGCCCGGGCGCGCTCAGCTTCCGCATCAAGCTGCTGCTGGCCACCGGCTTCGCGCCCGAGCTGGCGGGGTGCGCGGCATGCGGCGAGGCGGAGCACCTCGGTGCCTTCTCGCCGAGCGCCGGCGGAGTGGTCTGCGCCGGGTGCGAAGCGGGTTCCTTCCCGCTCGGCGAGGAGGCGCACCACTTTCTCGTGACCGCCCTCGCCAGGCCGCTGGCCGAGGCTCCGAACGCGTCGGAGACGGCCCTCGCCCAGGCCGACCGGGCGATCGCCGAGACGCTGGAATATCACGCGCACGTACGGTTGCGTCGAGTCGCCTAGGGCATACTGAACCGGTGAAGGCCGCCGCCGGCACACAGCTGGTCTACGACTTCTCCGAGGGATCGCGCGACATGCGCGACCTGCTCGGCGGCAAGGGCGCCAACGTCGCGGAGATGACGCGCGTGTTGGGCGCCGATCGCGTGCCCGCCGGCTTCACGATCACCACGGAGGCCTGCGTGGCCTACATGGAGGCCGAGCGCTCCTTCCCCGACGGGCTCGAGGAGCAGGTGGCGGAGGCGCTACAGCGCCTGGAGGAGCAGGCGGGCAAGTCGCTCGGCGACTCTGACGATCCGCTGCTGGTGTCGGTGCGCAGCGGCGCGCGCGAGTCGATGCCGGGCATGCTCGACACCGTGCTCAACCTCGGGCTCAACGACGAGTCGGTGGAGGGGCTCGCGCGCGGGACCGACAACGAGCGCTTCGCGTGGGACTCCTACCGGCGCTTCGTGCAGATGTTCGGGAACGTCTGCCGCGGGATCCCGGGTGAGCGCTACGAGGACCTGATCAAGGAGGCCAAGTCCGAGGCGGGCGTCAAGGACGACGTGGAGCTCGACGTGGACGCGCTGAAGGCGCTGACCGACCGCTTCAAGGAGGTGTTCGCCGACGAGACCGACGAGCAGTTCCCGCAGGAGCCGCAGGAGCAGCTCACCCAGGCGATCCGGGCGGTCTTCGACTCGTGGCTGGGCGACCGCGCGGCGAGCTACCGGCGCATCAACCGCATCCCCGACGACTGGGGAACCGCGGTCAACGTGCAGCAGATGGTGTTCGGGAACAAGGGGGACACCTCGTGCAGCGGCGTGGCGTTCTCGCGCGACGAGATCACGGGCGAGCCGAGCCCGTCGGGGGACTTCCTGCCGAACGCCCAGGGCGAGGACGTGGTGTCGGGCGTGCGCACGCCGCTGGACCTGCACGAGATGAAGGACGCGATGCCTGAGGCCTACGACGAGCTGATCGAGATCCTGGGCACGCTCGAGGCGCACTACAAGGACATGCAGGACACCGAGTTCACGGTGGAGGAAGGCAGCCTCTTCATGCTCCAGACGCGCAACGCGAAGCGCCCCGCTCAGGCGGCCGTGCGGTTCGCGGTCGACGCGGTGGAGGAGCAGTTGCTCGACCGGGCCGCGGCGATCACGACCATCGACGCCGGCCGCCTCGACGCGCTGCTGCACCCCGCGTTCGCGCGCAACGCCGACTTCGAGGTGCTGGCCGAGGGCGTGGCGGCGTCGCCGGGCGCGGCGAAGGGCGAGATCGTGTTCACCGCGCCGGACGCGGTGGCCGCGGCGGAGGACGGGCGCGAGGTGATCCTCGTGCGGCCGTTCACCGAGGCGGACGACGTGGCCGGGTTCCACGCCGCGAAGGGCATCCTGACGGCAGAGGGCGGCAAGGCCTCCCACGCCGCGCTCGTGGCCAGGGGTATGGGCAAGCCGTGCGTGTCGGGGGCGGGGGCGCTGGAGGTGGACCTCAAGGCCAAGACCGTGACGGTCGGCGACACGACGCTCGGCGAAGGCGATCTGATCGCGATCGACGGCTCGGCCGGCCTGGTCACAGCCGACGACGTCGAGCTCGAGGAGCCCGAGGTGTCCGAGCACTTCCAGACGGTGCTGGCGTGGGCGGACGAGCTGCGCACGCTCGGCATCCGCACCAACGCGGACACGCCCGAGGACGCCCGTAAGGCGCGCGAGTTCGGGGCGGAGGGCATCGGCCTGTGCCGCACCGAGCACATGTTCATGGCGGCCGATCGCCAGCCCAAGATGCGCGCGATGATCATGGCCGAGTCCGAGGAGGAGCGCCGGCGCGCGCTCGACGACCTGCTGCCGCTCCAGCAGGAGGACTTCGAGGGCCTGTTCGAGCAGATGAGCGGCCTGCCCGTCACGATCCGCCTGCTCGACCCGCCGCTGCACGAGTTCCTGCCCTCCGCGGAGGAGGTGGCGCAGGACGTGGAGCGGGCCCGGCAGGAGGAGTCCGACGAGCTGGAGGAGCTCGAGCACACGCTCGACCGCATCCACTCGCTCGCCGAGACCAATCCGATGCTCGGCACGCGCGGCGTGCGGCTCGGCGTGCTGCACCCCGAGGTCTTCGAGATGCAGGTGCGCGCAATCGTGCGCGCGGCGCTGGCCGTCGATCAGCCTCCGCAGGTGGAGATCATGATCCCGCTGGTGGCCTACGAGAAGGAGGTCGAGCTGATGCGCGACCTGATCGAGGGAATCGTGCGCGAGGAGGACGGCGAGCAGATCAACCTGCTGATCGGCACGATGATCGAGCTGCCGCGGGCGTGCTTCGTCGCGGATCGGATCGCTGCCCGCGCCGACTTCTTCTCGTTCGGCACCAACGACCTCACCCAGACCGCGCTCGGGTTCTCGCGCGACGATGTCGAGGGACGCTTCCTCACGCGGTACATGGACCGCAAGGTGCTGGACCGCAGCCCCTTCGAGACGATCGACAAGCCCGGCGTAGGCTGGCTCGTCCGGCTCGCGGCCTGGGTAGGACGCGAGGCCAAGCCCGATCTGCACCTGGGCATCTGCGGCGAGCACGGGGGGGACCCGGACTCGATCGCGTTCTTCCAGCTGGCCGGGCTCGACTACGTGAGCTGCTCGCCGTACAGGGTGCCGATCGCCCGTGTGGCCGCGGCGCAAGCGGCGCTGGCTGATTAGGCGAGCCACCGCCTGCGAGAATCGGCGGGCTGCCGATGACGAAGCTCGCACGCGCATCCTTCCGCGAGCGGATCGAGCGTGCCGAGGAGGCGCGCCATTCGCCGCTGGCCACGCCCTCGTACCCGGCCCACCGGCTGCGCGACGAGCCCGATTCCGACCACCGCACGCCCTTCCAGCGCGACCGCGACCGGATCGTGCACTCGAAGGCGTTCCGCCGCCTCAAGCACAAGACGCAGGTGTTCATCGCGCCGGAGGGCGACCACTACCGCACGCGCCTGACCCACACGCTCGAGACCTGCGGGATCGCGCGCACGGTGGCGCGGGCGCTCGGCCTCAACGAGGACCTGACCGAGGCGGTCGGCCTTGGGCACGACCTCGGCCACCCGCCGTTCGGCCACGTGGGCGAGGAGGTGCTCGACCAGTGCGTGCGCGAACGCTGGGGCCACGCGTTCCGCCACAACGAGCACTCGCTGCGCATGGTCGACGAGATCGAGCGCCTCAACCTCACCGAGCAGGTGCGCGACGGGATCCTGCATCACACCGGCCCCGAGCCGCCGGCCACGCAGGAAGGCCGCATCCTGCGGCTGGTGGACCGGATCGCCTACATCAACCACGACATCGACGACGCGATCCGCGCCGGCGTGCTGCGCTTCGAGCAGCTGCCGAGCGCCGAGATCGAGCTGCTCGGGGCGACCGGCTCGGAGCGCATCGAGACGCTCGTCGTGGACCTGCTGGACCGCTCCGAGGAGGCCGGCGACATCGTGCAGGGGGAGGAAGTCGGGGGCGCGATGCTTCGCCTGCGGGAGTTCATGTTCGAGACCGTCTACCTCGGCCCGGAGGCCCAGCGCCAGAAGCCGCGCATCGAGCGGCTGCTGCGCGGCTTGGTGGATCACTACGCCGAGCACCTGCCTCCGCCGCTGACCCCGGACGCGTCAGAAGAGCAGCGTGTGGTGGACTGGCTTGCGGGCATGACCGACCGCTTCGCCATCCGCGTGTTCACCGACCTGTCCTTGCCGCAGGGGTTCTGAGCATGGCGCTGTTCACCCGCGACTCGATCGACCGGCTGCGCGAGGCGATCGACATGGTGGACCTGGTTGGCAGCAAGACCGACCTGCGGCGCGTGGGATCGCGCTGGAGCGGGCTGTGCCCCTTCCACGACGAGCGCACGCCGTCGTTTTCGATCAACCCTGAGGAGAAGCTGTTCTACTGCTTCGGATGCCAGGCCAAGGGGGACGCGTTCGGGTTCGTCGAGCAGGCCGAGGGGCTGGACTTCCGCGAGGCCGTGGAGCAGCTCGCCGACCGCTACGGCGTGCAGCTGGAGCTGGAGAACGACGACCCGCAGGCCGAGGAGCGCCGGCGCCGGCGCGACCGCCTGATGAAGCTGCTCGACCGCACCGCCGGCTTCTACGCCACCTACCTGTGGGAGTCGCAGGAGGCGGCCAAGGCCCGCGAGTATCTGACCGGGCGCGGGCTCGGCGAGGAGGTGCTGCGCGAGTTCCGTGTGGGCTACGCCCCCAGCGCGTGGGACCGGGTAATCGTGGGCGCCCAGCGGGACGGCTTCGCGCCGCCGGAGCTGGTGGCGGCGGGGCTCGCCCAGCGGGGCCGCGAGGGCGGGCTCTACGATCGCTTCCGCGGCCGCATCATGTTTCCGCTCGCCAACGCCCGCGGGCGCGTGCTGGGCTTCGGTGCCCGGGCGATGGCGGAGGGACGCGGGCCGAAGTACCTGAATACGTCAGAGAACGAGATCTACCACAAGGGCCGCCAGCTGTTCGGGATCGACCTGGCCCGGGCACACGCGGCTAAGAGTGGTCGAATCGTCGTCGTGGAGGGTTATACCGACGTGCTTGCATTGCACCAGGCAGGAGTTCGCGAATCAGTGGCCATCATGGGCACGGCGCTGACGGCTGAGCAGATGGCGGAGCTCGGCAGGGCGGCGCCGCTGGTGGTGCTTGCCCTCGACGCGGATCGTTCGGGGCAGGAGGCGATGCTGAGGGCCGCCCAGCACGGCGGTGTGGAGCTGCGTGCCGTGCAGATGCCCGAGGGCACCGACCCCGCCGATCTGCTCGCGGGAGGCGGGGCGGATTCTTTCACGGAGCTGCTGGACGGCGCTCTCGCAATGATCCAGTTTCAGGTTCGGCGACTTCTTGCCGATGCTGACCTCAGTACGCCCACGGGCAGGGACAAAGCACTTGAGGAGGCACGCAGCTTGATTGCTGCCACACCCGAACGGACTGCGATGCGCGACGAGCTGGTCCGCGAGATCGCGGACCGTCTCGACGTGCCCGTCGAGTACGTACGGGCGCGCCCGGCGCGGCCAGCGAGTGCTTCCACCGCCGGCGCCTCGCGCGCCCCTGTGCTGCCCACCGGCGCCTCCGCCGGCGAGGTGGCATTCCGGGCCGAGCGCGAGTTCCTGGCCCGCTGCCTTGCGAGTGGCGACCTGGGCCGGGAGTACCTTTCCAAGCCGACCGCCGACCAACTCTCTTCTGACGCCACGCAGCGCGCGCGCGACCACTTCCTTGAGCACTTCGAAGACCCCCTCGCGGGCCTGTCCGAGGACGAGCCGGCCCTGGCCGCGCTCGTGACCGACGTGGCGTTCGCGGCGCAGGAGCAGCCCGTGACGGCCGAGGCCGTTCTGCGGATGAGCATCCTGCAGCTGGAGGGACGGCGCCTCGAGCGCGAGATCAGGCGCGCCGCCCAGGCGGGCGACCACTCGCGCCAGAGCGAGCTGGCGGCCGCCGAGCAGCGCGTGCGCGGCGAGCTCGATGAGGTCATGGGGCAGACGGCATGAGCCGCGGGGCGTTCAGCAAGGAGGAGTCGGACGGGTTCGACTCGCCGGACGAGGAGGAGACCGAGGAGGCCGCCGATCTCGACGAGCCGGCCGGCGTAGTCACCGCCGGGTTGCCGGCGGCGCCGCCTGAGCACGGCGCGGAGGACGCGGTGCGGACGTACCTGCGCTCGATCGGGCGCGTGCCGCTGCTGACCCGCGAGGACGAGGTGCGCCTGGCCAAGCGCATCGAGCAGAACGACATGTCCGCGAAGAACGCGCTGATCGAGGCCAACCTGCGGCTGGTCGTGTCGATCGCCAAGCGTTACACCGGCCGCGGGCTGACTCTGCTGGACCTGATCCAGGAGGGCAACCTCGGGCTGATCCGCGCCGTCGAGAAGTTCGACTGGCGCCGCGGCTTCAAGTTCTCGACCTACGCGACCTGGTGGATCCGGCAGGCGATTACACGCGCGCTGGCTGATCAGTCGCGCACGATCCGCATCCCGGTGCACATGGTGGAGCGGATGAATCGCGTGGCGCGCGCCAGGCGCGCGCTGATGCAGCAGAACAACCGCGAGCCGAGCTCCGAGGAGATCGCCGACCTGGTCGAGATGACGCCGAAGAAGGTCGACGAGATCCTCAAGCTCGGCCAGGAGCCGGTGTCCCTGGAGGCCCCGGTCGGCGGCGAGGAGGGCGACGCCTCGCTCGGCGACTTCATCTCCGACGAGGTGGGCGACCGCCCGCTGGAGAAGGTCGCCAACAGCATCCGCGACCGCGACCTGTACGAGGTGCTGGACTCGCTGCCGTGGCGCGAGCGGCGCGTGATCGAGCTGCGCTACGGGCTGGGCGACAAGGGGCCGATGACCCTGGAGGACATCGGCCACGAGGTCGGCGTCACCCGCGAGCGTGTGCGCCAGATCGAGTCGAAGACGCTGGCGATGCTCAAGTCGTCGGGCGGTGCGGACCGCCTGGCCGGCACCGCCGACGAGGCCTGATCGAACCCGAGCGGGCGCTATGCTCGCAACGCCGTTCCCCGGTGATGTAACGGCAACATGACTGACTGTTAATCAGTTCTTGGTGGTTCGAATCCACCCCGGGGAGCCTCTCTAGGGCAAGCGCGCCACGCCGCGCAGCCCGAACGCCGCCGCGCCGGCCAGCAGCAGCCCGCCGGCGGCCGCGAAGGCCGCCGTCACCTCGCGCTCCTCCTTCTTGGTCGCCACGCGCGATCCGAGGCCCTCGTAGATGCGCGACAGGTCGTCGGCGTCCTCGGCCTGGAACGCCCTGCCGTCGGACAGGTCGGCGATCTCCTTCATCGTCTCCGGGTCGGGCGCGACCGGCACCGTGATGCCGCTCGGTGTGGTGATCGTCCCCCCGCGCGTGCCCAGCGCGACGGTGTGGATCGGGATGCCCTGGCGCTTCGCCTGCCGCGCGACGTCGGTCGGGTCTCGGCCGGTCGTGGTCTCGCCGTCGGACAGCAGCAGGATCGCGGCGGGTGGCCGCTGTCCGCGGGGACCGTCGACCATGTCCAGGGCCGCCGCCAGCGCGTCCCCGGTTGCCGTTCCGCCATCCGCGCTGAGGCTGTCGATCAGGTTGCGGGTCTCCTCGCGGTCCTGGGTGGGCGGCTGGAGCGTCTGCGGGTTCGTCGAGAACGCGACCGTCCCCACGCGCGCCTCCTTCGGCACCTGGTCGAGGAACCGCAATGCCGCCGCGCGCGCGGCCTCGAGGCGGCTGGGTCGCACGTCGCGGGCCAGCATCGACCGCGACACGTCCGTGACCAGCACGATCGAGGCCTGCTCGCGGGGCACCGCCACCGTCGCGTGCGGACGCGCCAGGGCCAGACCGAGCGCCGCCAGCGCCGTGAGGAACAGCGCGACCGGCACGCGCCGCCGCCATGCCGAGGCGCGTGGGAGCAGCGGCGCCAGCGTGGCCACACCCGGGAACCGCACCGCGTAGCGCCGGGCGCGCCGACGGGCGGCGATCTGGGCCACCAGCACGAGTGGGACGAGGGCGAGCGTGGCGAGGAAGGCCGGCGCGGCGAAGCTCACGCGAGCCTCCGGCCCAGCTCGCGCGCCCAGGTGCCCGCGGTGGAGAGGACGACGTGCTCGGCGCCGGCGCGTCGCAGGGCCGTGGCCACCTCGGCTCGCTCGCCGGCCGCCGCCTGAGCGAAGCGCTCTCGCAGCCTGCGATCGGCGGTGTCCACCTCCACCCGCTGGCCCGACTCGGGGTCCACCATCATCAGGCGTCCTACCGCGGGCAGCTCACGCTCGCGCGGATCGCTCACCTCCACGGCCATGACGGTGTGGCGGGCCGCGAGCGCGGCCACGGGACGCGCCCAGGCGCCCGGCCCGGCGAAGTCGGACACGATCACAACCAGGCTGCGCGGCCGGGCCAGGCGCCCGACCCGCGCGAGCGCGACCTCCAGCGGCTCACCGTCGGCGCCGTCGGGCGCCACGCCCTCCGCCAGCGCCCCGCGCAGCCCCACGCGGGCGCCGCGGCCTCCGCGCGGCGGCAGCAGCCGGGTGGCCGGCCCACCGAACGTGAGCAGCCCGACGCGCCCGCCGCGGCGCACCGCGATCGCTCCCATGACGTCGACCACGCCCTCGGCCACGTCGCTCTTGAGCCGATCAGCCGTGCCGAAGGCCATCGATGGCGACACGTCCACCGCGAGCCACGTCGTGAGCAGCCGTTCGGGTACCTGCTGACGCACGTGCGGGATCCCGGTCCGCGCGGTCGCCGCCGGGTCGATCTGGCGAACGTCGTCGCCGGGCTGGTATGGCCGCAGCTGGGCCAGCTCGGTGCCGCTGCCGACCCCGGCGCCGCGATGCTCGCCGGCGCTCACGCCCCCGACGCGGCGCACGAACGCGAGGTCGAGGGCCTTCACCAGCGCACCCGGGACCGGGCCTGGGCCCTGGCGCCCAGGGGGCGGGCGGAGCGCGGCGGTCACGCCGCCAGCGACTCCTGCCCGGTCGACCGCCGGTCGGGCTCGGGGACCGCCTCCATGACCTGCTCGAGCAGGTCGTCCGGCTGCGTTCCCTCGCTCAGGCCCTCATACGAGAGCACCAGCCGGTGGCGCAGCACCTCTGGGGCGAGGTCGGTCACGTCGCTCGCCAGCACGTGACGGCGCCCGCGCAGCATCGCCAGCGCGCGCGCCGCGTGCACGAGCCCGATCGGCCCGCGCGGGCTCGCCCCATAGGAGAGCAGCGCCTCGACCTCGGTCAGGCCGTAGCGGCCCGGGCGACGCGTGGCGTCCGCGAGCGCCACGGCGTAGTCGATCACCTCGCGGTCAACGATCACCTCGGCTGCCGCCGCGCGAAAGCGCACGAGCTCTTCGATGCTGAGCCGCTCGTCGACCGCCCTCACCGGGTCGAGCGAGCGGTCCACAACGGCCGCCTCGTCGCCGGGCGCCGGGTAGTCCACGAGGATCTTCATCAGGAACCGGTCGACCTGCGCCTCGGGCAGCGGATAGGTGCCCTCCGACTCGATCGGGTTCTGGGTGGCCATCACCAGGAAGGGCAGCGGCACCGGGTGCGTCTGGCCGCCGATCGTGACCTGCTGCTCCTGCATCACCTCGAGCAGCGCCGACTGCACCTTGGCCGGCGCGCGGTTGATCTCGTCGGCGAGCAGGAAGTTCGCGAACACCGGTCCGAGCTCGGTGTCGAACGAGCCACTGTCCGGGCGGTAGATACGTGTGCCGACGAGGTCGGAAGGCACGAGGTCGGGCGTGAACTGGATGCGGCTGAAGCTGCCCCCCACGGCGGAGGCGAGCGTCTTGATCGTGAGGGTCTTCGCCAACCCGGGCACGCCCTCGAGCAGCACGTGGCCGCCGCAGAGCAGCGCCACCATCACCCGCTCGAGCATCGCGTCCTGCCCGATGATCACTCGCTTGATCTCGAAGAGGGCGCTCTCGAGCGCCTCCCGTGGCTCCTCGTGCATGGTGCTGTCGCTCATGCCGCCAACCTAGGCAGCCGCCTGTCACGGCCGCATAACGACGCTCACTACTCTGAGCGGGGTGCGAGTTCTCGTCGCGGAGGACGAACGAAAGGTCGCCGACGCGGTCGCTCGGGGGCTGCGTCGCGAGGGCATCGCCGTGGACGTGGCCTACGACGGCGCGAGCGCCCTCGACAAGGCACGTCTGAACTCCTACGACGTCGTGGTGCTCGACCGCGACCTGCCCGTGCTCCACGGGGACGACGTGTGCCGCACCCTGCGCGACGAGGAGCCCGAGAGCCGCGTGCTGATGCTCACCGCCGCCGCCGCCGTGGACGACCTCGTCGATGGTCTCGCCCTCGGCGCCGATGACTACATGCCCAAGCCGTTCGCGTTCGCCGAGCTGGTGGCGCGCCTGCGGGCTCTGGGCCGGCGCAGCCGGCCGGCGAGTCCACCCACGCTGCGCGCCGGCGACCTGGAGCTCGACGCCGCCCGCCACGTCGTCACCCGCGCCGGCCACCCGATCCAGCTGGCGCCGAAGGAGTTCGCGGTGCTGGAGGCGCTGATGGCCGCCGGCGGCGCCGTGCTGTCCAACGACGAGCTGGTGGGGCGGGTCTGGGACGAGAACGCGGACCCGTTCACCAACTCGGTGCGGATGACCGTGCTGCGGCTGCGGCGCAAGCTCGGGGACCCGCCCCTGGTGGAGACCGTCAAGGGAGCGGGCTACCGGGTGTGACGCTGCCGCGACTCACGGTCCGGGCGCGCCTGACGGCGCTCTACGCGGTGCTCGTAGCTGTCTCCACGGGGACGCTGCTGGCCGTGAGCTACTGGCTGCTGGGACGTCACTTCGACCGCACCCTGCC
Source organism: uncultured Thermoleophilaceae bacterium (assembly GCA_963716215.1). Lineage (GTDB taxonomy): Bacteria > Actinomycetota > Thermoleophilia > Solirubrobacterales > Thermoleophilaceae > JACVRW01. The sequence continues at coordinate 2,334,983 of OY970298.1, forward strand.
GGGCCCGCTGGCGAACGACACGCTGTCCCAGGTCGCCCTGCAGTACCTGGTGGCGTTCGCGGGCGTCGTGCTGGTGGCCACAGCGATCGGCTGGGTCGTCGCCGGTCGCGTGCTCGCTCCGCTGAAGCGGATCAACAGCGCCGCGCGGCGCGTGTCGGAGGAGCACCTGGACGAGCGCATCGACATCGCTGGGCCGCCCGACGAGCTGCGCGAGCTGGGGGAGACGCTCAACTCGATGCTCGACCGGCTGGCCGACTCGTTCGAGACGCAGCGGCGCTTCGTCGCCAACGCAAGCCACGAGCTGCGCAGCCCACTGACCGTGATCAGGTCGGAGGCCGAGGTGGCGCTCGCGAACCCGGAGCCGGACCTCGACGAGCTCCGGGCGATGGGGGAGTCGGTCGTTCAGGCGAGCCGGCGCACCGAGGCGCTGCTGGCCAGCCTGCTGATCCTCGCGCGCAGCCAGCAGGGCCTGCCGCGCACGGCGATCGTGGACCTCGGCGAGACGGCCGGCGCCGCGCTCGAGTCCGCCCGCCGCGCCGCGGCCGACGAAGGCGTGCGGCTGACCTCGGCGCTCGAGCCCGCCGCCGTCGAGGGCGACGCCGCCCTGCTCGAGCGGCTGGCGGCGAACCTGATCGAGAACGGACTGCTCTACAACCGGCCCGGAGGCTTTGTCGAGGTGCGCAGCCGCGCGGGTGTCGGCACCGTCGAGCTGGTCGTTGAGAACAGCGGGCCGCACGTGGACGACGCTGACGCCGCGCGGCTGGCCCAGCCGTTCGAGCGGCTCGCCAGGGAGGCGAGCGGCCGCGGTGCCGGGCTGGGGCTGTCGATCGTCCGCGCCGTGACGGAGGCGCACGGGGGAGACCTGGCGATCGATCCGCGCCCCGAGGGCGGCCTGCGCGTGGCGGTGCGGCTGCCTAGAGCCTCCGCTCGCTCAGGCGCTCCCGCCACGGACAGTCGCGCCGTACATCGATCTTCTGCTTGACCTGATGGATCGCCGGGTCCTTGGCCGCCGCGGCGAGATCGCCGTCGATCTGGCTGAGACCTCTGACGCCGGCCCCGAACAGGCCGAGGCCCATCAGCACGACTCCGAGGAGGGCGATCCGCCTCACCGAGACCAGCCTAGCTGGCGGCATCAGGGCAGCCTCCCGAACCAGCGCAGCGAGAGCGCGCCGCCCACGAGCAGAAGTGCCGCCGCGCCGCCGGCGAACCCGGCGGTGATCTCACGGCGCTCCTCTCGCGTGGCCACCTGCGAGCCGAGTCGGTCGTAGACGGTCGCCAGTTCGTCCCCGGCGTCGGCGGCAAACGTCCGCCCGCCGCTGATTGACGCGATCCGCCGCATCGTCGCCCGGTCGGGCGGGACGCTCTTGGTGGCGCTGGACCCGTCCGGGCGCCGCACCTCGATGGTGCCGGCATCGGTCCCGAGTGCGACGGTGTAGATCGGGATCCGCGCCCGGGCGGCCTCGCGCGCGACGGGGATCGGGTCGCGACCGTGGGTCGAGGCGCCGTCCGACAGCAGGATCACGGCCGCCGGGGACCGCCGGCCGCGCGCGGGAGCCTGACGCTCGAGCATCCCCAACGCGGCAGCAAGCCCCTCGCCGGTGGCGGTGCCGCCGCTGGGCGTGAGCTGGTCGATCAGGGCGTGCGCATCGGCGCGGTCGGCCTGGGGCGCGAGGACCGAGCGAACGGAGTGGTTGAACGAGACGGCGCCGATGCGCAATCCGCGCGGTGCGCGGTCGAGGAACTCGCTCGCGGCGCGGCGCACCGCCGCGATGCGCGCAGGTGAGACGTCGCGGGCCTGCATGGAGCCCGAGGTGTCGGTGGCGAGCACGACCGCGGCGCGTTCCTCGGGGACCGCGATGGTCGCCTCGGGCCGGGCGAGGGCGATCGCCACCGCCGCGAGCGCCAACCCGTACAACACGATCGGGAGGTGGCGGCGAAAGCCGGGCCGCGCCGGGGCCACCGACGGCATCAGCGATGCGCTGGCGAAGCGCGACGTGCGGGCGCGTCGGCGTCGCTCGCCGAGCACGTACAGCAGCAGCGCGAGCGGGAGGAGTGCCAGCGACAGCAGGAAGGCGGGCGCGCCGAAGCTCACGGCGCGGTGCGCGGTCGCTCGGCCAGTTCGACGCTGATCGTGCGCCGTTCGCCGCCGCGGGAGATCTCGATCCGGACCGTGTCGCCGGGCTGGAGGCCGTCGATCGCCTCCGACACGTCCGACGGCTCGCTCACCGGGCGGCCGTCGATGCGGGTGATCACGTCGCCCGCGCGCAGGCCCGCGTCCGCGGCCGGACCGCCGGGGGTGACCTCCCCGATTCGCGCCCCCTGCGGGGAGGGCCCGCTCGCCACGCCGAGGTACGGCCGCTTGATCGTCTCGCCCCGGCTGAGGGCAGGCAGCACCTCGCGCACTCGGTTCGCCGGGATCGCGAATCCGATGCCGACGTTGCCGTTGCCCCCGCTGCCGGTGGCGATCTGGCTGTTCACGCCCACCACCCGCCCGCGGGTGTCGAGCAGCGGGCCTCCGGAGTTGCCCGGGTTGATCGGGGCGTCCGTCTGGATCACCTCGTCGATCTGGAAGCCGTTAGGTGCCTGGATCTCGCGGCCGAGCCCGGACACGATGCCCGCTGTGGCTGTCCGGTCGAGCCCGAACGGGTGCCCGATCGCGATCACGGAGTCGCCCACGCGCACGCGGTCGGAGTTGGCCAGCGGCAGGGGCCGCAGCGCACCGGAGCTACCCGGGTCGACGCGCAGCACGGCGAGGTCGGACGAGGGATCGGTGCCCAGCACCTCGCCCTGAACCTGGCGACCGCTGTCGCCGAAGCGCACCTGCGCCGTGTCCGAGTCGCCCACCACATGGGCGTTCGTCACGATCGTGCCGTCGGCGCGCACCACGAAGCCGGTGCCCGAGGCTGGACCCACCTGCACCGAGACCACGCCGGGACCGGCGGATTGGTAGACCCGGCCGACCTGCGTCGGGGCCGGCGCGCCGCCGCCGGCGGCGGGGAGCAGCTGGGCCTGCTCGTCGTCGTCACCAAGGACCGCGAACGCGGAGAGCGCGAGCGCCGCGAGCGCTACGACCACCGCGAAGACCGACCACGGGCGGCGACGGCGGCGCTCCGGTGGCGGCTCGGGCGGGGGCGGCTCCGACGGGCGAGCCCGAAGCTCGGCCTCGTGCACCTGGCGGCGCCAGCGCGCCTGCGAGAACGGCCCCGCGTCGGGGTCGCGTGTGCCGTCGCGGTCGATCCAGAGGCTGGGCGGGCGCGTCACCCGGGCGACGCTAGGCGGTGTCAGGTCACGGGCGGATAACGGCGAACGCCTCCACCTCGGCGGCCGCGGTCGCGGCTCCGTCGTGGGCAGCGCACCAGTCGCGCACGCGCGCGGCGCGCTCGGCGTAGGTCGGGTCGCTCAGCAGGCGACGCACCGCCAGCCGCACGCCCCGCGGCGTGTGGAAGCGGCGCGGCAGCGACACGCCAAGGCCCGCCCAGCGCAGCCGCGCGGCGTTCTCGGCCATGTCGCCGGCGTGCGGGCATGCGACCACCGGGGTGCCGCTCGCGAGGGCGCGGACCACCGTCCCGTGGCCGGCGTGGCAGACCACCGCCGCGCAGCCCGGCATCGCGCGGGCGTAGGAGACCCAGTCGACCAGCCGCGCGTTGGCGGGCACGTCGATCGGGCGGTCGGGCGCACGCCGGTTCGTGGTGGCCAGCACTCGCACCGGCTCGCCGGCCAGGCCGGCGAGCGCGGCGCGCAGCAGCCGGTGCTCGGGGTCCTGCGAAGTGCTCGGCGCCACCAGTACCAGCGGGTCGTCGCCGGGCGGCGGCTCGACCTCCTCGAACGGCTGCTCCCACAGCAGCGGCCCGGTCACCCGCAACCACGGCTCCACCGCCCGGCGCGGGTACTCGAGCTGGGGGAGGGTCGCCACCAGCGCCAGCCGGCGCGAGGTCCCGCCGTGCACGTGGGCCAGCGGGGCCAGGCCGACCCGAGCTCTCGTCTCGTTGAGCTCGTCGCGCCCCTGCTGCTCGCCGCGCATCAGCAGCGGGCGCGTCGTGCGCCACACGCGCTCGCCGAAGGCGGTGCGGGGATAGACGGCGCCGACGGCGTACACCGGAAAGCCGGGCTCGCCCATCGGCAGCACGTGCGGCACGAGCGTGGCCCACGCGCGGTGCTCCAGCTCGGCGGCCAGCGTGGCGGCGACCGTGAGGATGTCGGCCACGACCACCTCGGGGTCCACGTCGCGGATCAGGCGGCGGGTCTCGGCCGAGGCCCGCACCGCCGCCTGGTACGGCTTGAGCGCCCGTCCCTCGCTCGGGAACACCTGGTACTCGGGCGCGGCTGCGAAGCGCATCCCCTCGCGCTCGACGTGCTCGCGCCACTTCGACCACGTCTCCAGTGTCACGTCGTGCCCGCGCGCCGCGAGCTCCCGGCCCAGCGCGATCGCCGGGAAGGCGTGTCCGGGGTCGCCGAACGCGGCGAGCAGGACGCGCGTCAGAGCATCTCCGCCAGCTCGCGGATCGTGCGCTTGCGCTGCTCGGTCTCGAAGGCCATCGGGGACACGATCAGCGTGCCTACGCCGGCGTCGCGGTACACGCCCAGGCGCTCCCTGACGCGGTCGCGCGGGCCGCAGATCGTGACCATGTCGATCAGCTCGGCCGGGATGGCCGCGGCGGCCTCCTGCTTCCTGCCGTCGAGGTAGAGGTCCTGGATCTCGCGCGCCGCGTCCTCGAACCCGTATCGGCACACGAGCGCGTTGTAGAAGTTCTTCTCGCGCGAGCCCATCCCGCCTACGTAAAGCGCCACGAACGGGCGCATGACGTCGCGCGCGCGGTCCACGTCGTCGTCGATCGAGACCTGCACGGTCGGGGCGATGTCGAAGCCCTCCAGCGAGCGCCCGGAGCGCGCGGCGCCCTCCTCGAGCAGGGAGCGCGACTGGTCCACGTGCTCGGGGGAGAAGAACACCGGCAGCCACCCGTCGGCGATCTCGCCAACGAGTTTGGTGTTGTTCGGGCCGATCGCGGCGATGTAGATCGGGATCTGCTCCTGCACCGGAGCGATCATCAGCTTGAGCGCCTTGCCCGGGCCGTCGGGCAGCGGCAGGGTGTAGGTGTCGCCCTCGTAGGTGAGCCGCTCGCGCGCGAGCGCCTTGCGCACGATCTCGACGTACTCGCGCGTCCGCGCCAGCTGCTTCCCGAAGCGCTGGCCGTGCCAGCCCTCCGCCACCTGCGGGCCGGAGGTGCCGAGCCCGAGCAGGAAGCGCCCGTGCGAGAGGTGGTCGATCGTGACCGCGGTCATCGCCGTCATCGCCGGCGAGCGGCCGGGGATCTGGAGGATGGCGGCGCCGAGCTTGATGCGCTCCGTCTGGGCCGCGAACCAGGCCAGTGGGGTGGCGGCGTCCGAGCCGTAGGCCTCGGCCGTCCAGACCGAGTCGAAGCCGGCGGCCTCGGCCTCGAGCAGGAGCGCCCGCTGGTCGTCGGCCGTGAGTCCAAGCCCCCAGTAGCCGAGCATCAGGCCCAGGCGCATGCAAATCTCCTTTCGCCGCTTGTGCGGGTCGGGCAGGGAGGCGCATCCTACGGCTGCCACCGATGCGACGACGACGCCCAGCCCGAGACCTGCGCACCGCCATCGACTGCCTGCCGCTCCAGACGCGCGCGGCGATGCTCGAGGGGATCGCCGCCGGGCGGATCATCGTCGGCGCCTACACGGACCGCCAGGGTGGGGTCTGCCCGATGCTCGCCGCGCACCGCAACGGCGGCCGCACCAGCCTCGCCAGCTTCGCGAGGGCGTGGGATCGCTACACCGGAGCGCCGCGCCGCGCGCGCCCCGCCACGCCGCGCGAGCTCACCACCCTGCGCGCGATGCTGGAGGCGAGCATCGGCATGGACGACGTGCCGTCGCTCCACGACGTGAAGCGCCCGGAGCCGAGCTACCCGGTCGGCTGGACCTGGCTGCGCCCGTTCCGTCGCCTGGACGAGTACGAGCGCGCGCTGGCGGAGCTAGATCTCGGTGTCGCCCGGCCGCACGAACTGGAGCTCGGGCACGATGCAGTTGCGCGAAGTGCGCAGTAGGTAGCGGATCGCCTCGGCGATGTCCTCGGGCTGGATCATGTCCTCCTTGGGGACCTGACCCTCGACCCAATCGGTCATGTCGGTCGCCACGAACCCCGGGCAGAGCGCAGTGACCTGGATCCCGTCGCCGGAGAGCTCCTTGTGCAGCCCCTGGCTGAGGCCGACGACGCCGAACTTGGTCGCCGAGTAGGCCGACAACCAGCCCTGCCCGCGCTTGCCGGCGATCGAGGCGGTGTTCACCAGCAGCGCCTTGCCGTGCTCCGCGCCGGCCTCCTTCAGCATCGGGATGGCCTCGCGGGCCATCAGGTACACGCCGCGCAGGTTCACGTCGAGCTGCAGGTCGAGCTTCTTGGTCGGCATGTCGGCGACCGCTGCGCCGATGCCGATCCCGGCGTTGTTGACCAGCACGTCGAGGCGTCCGAAGCGCTGGCGGTGGGCCTCCACGAGGCCCTTGATCTCGTCCTCCGAGGCCATGTTGGCGGGGACGGCGTGGGCGTCGATGCCCTCGTCGCGCAGCTCCTGCGCGGCGGTCTCCAGCTTGTCGGGGCGGCGGGCCGACACGGTGACCGCGTAGTCGTCCTGTCCGAGGGCGCGGGCGATGGCGAGCCCGATGCCGCTCGAGCCGCCGGTGATCAGTGCTGCGCGGGAAGCCAAGTGCGATCTCCTCGAGTAGTCAGTGCGTCGGGAAGGCTATGCGAACCGGGAGTTAAGGATGTACCCCGGCAGGCTTGCGCCCGCGCCCTTCTTCTAGCCTTCCCCGCGATCGTGAGCCCCCGACGCGCATTCGCTGCCGTCCTCCTCGCGTGCGCGCTCGTGGCCGGCGGCTGCGGTGGCGGCGACGACGGCGAGGACAACGCCAACCAGCCGCCCCCTGAGGCGACGCCGGACCAGTTCCCGCGGTCCGAGGGCCGCACCCTCGCCGAACTCCGGCGCGCCCTGCCCGAGGGAGGCCCGGTGCTCGCGCCGACGGTGTCGCACTTCGTCCCCGGCAAGAACCGCCTGGGCTTCGGTCTGTTCACCACGTCGCGGGCGCAGATCGCGGACGCCAGCGCGGCCGTCTACATCGCTCCGGTCGGCGGCGGCGAGGCCCGTGGCCCGTTCGTGGCCCACTACGAGTCGCTCGCAGTCAAGCCGCAGTTCCTGAGCGAGACCAGCTCCGCCGATCCCGATGCGGCCAAGACCCTCTACGTGGCCGACGTGCCGTTCGACGAGCCGGGCGAATACGAGGTGCTCGGGATGGCGCGCCTGGACGACCGGCTGGTGGCGGCGACGTCGGCGGCGCCCCGGCTCGTGGTGCTGCCGAAGAAGCGCGATCCCGTGCCGGGCCCCGGTGACGAGCCGCCGGCGATCCACACCCCGACCGTGGCGGACGTGGCCGGGGACATCGCCTCGATCGACACGCGCGCGCCGCACGAGGAGGAGATGCACCAGGTCGACTTCGCCGACGCGCTCGGCAAGAAGCCGATCGTGCTGGTGTTCGCAACGCCGCTGCTGTGCCAGAGCCGGGTCTGCGGGCCGGTGGTGGACATCGCCTACCAGGTACAGGCCGACTACGGCGACCGGGCCGACTTCATCCACATGGAGATCTACAACGAGAACGAGATCGCCAAGGGCTTCCGGCCCCAGGTCGGTCAGTTCAGGCTGCCCTCCGAGCCGTGGGTGTTCACGATCGACAAGGACGGCAAGGTGGTCGACCGGATCGAGGGCGCGTACAGCGTCGAGGAGCTGGACAGGGCGGTCAAGAAGCTGTTCGAGGACTAGACGGCCCGGGGTAGCGCAGGTCCGCGCTCTCGGCGGTAGTAGCCAGGCGGCCACTGACAACCGGGTTCAGTCTGCGTCCGACCTGGTGGGACTCGGGCCTCTCCCTTCTAGTCCAGCGCGGGTTCGAGTCCGTGAACAGTCCACACTCGCGTGGGCTGCACAACGTGAACCCTCAACGTTTGCTCCACGCCAGCTTAATGATTGGTTGACTTGACTTGAATGCTCAAGATATTTAGCATCAATCACAGGCTCGTGATCCGCGATAGCGAGGTGGTGCGTGGGAATCAGAGGCTTGTCCGGTGTTCTGTTGGCCGCGAGTGTCTTGCTGCTGGCACCTGCGGCGAGTCAGGCCGCGTGGAGCCAAGGCTTTTGCGGCGTAGTGCTCGCGCCTGGTACGCCTGCCTGCGGCTCGAACTATCCGCACTCCCTGAGGCAAAGTGTCTCGTGGTATCCCGGCCTAGGCGCCCATCATGTCCGCACGTGTACGTTCATCTGGAACCTTGTGACGAGTCAGATCCGCGGAGGCGTCACCGACTGCGAGTGGAGCGATAGTGGCGCACCGCCCCCTGCCGAAGCCTCGGTTGGATTCGGACCCACGAGCGTGGCTCAGTACAGAGCGTACGTGTGGAACCACGCGAGCACATGCTGCGCTCACACGATCAACGGTTACACCAGCACCGTCGACTAGGCAGGAGATTCCGCATGAATCTGCTTCGGCACAAGCTCATCAGACCCGCAGCTGCTATCGCCGTCCTCGCCGCACCTATCGCCGTAGCTACGGCTGCTGTGGGCGGAAGCGATAGGCAGACGGCGGACGGCTCGGTGCCCAACAAGCCCGCCTTCACGGACCCAGGCGCCCCTAAGGGGCAGCGGGTGCTTGCCACGAACGACGGTCGCGCCCTCTACATGATGGACTACGAGGACCAGATCTGTGTGTCCATTACCGACTTTGGTGGGGCAGCTGGCCAGGACGGCGGGACGGCTGGCGAGGCCTGCCGTACGAGCGTCGCAGTGAACTCCGGTACGGCCCTGCCTTCATATTGGTACTCGGGATGCCAGCTGGAGGACGGGCAGAAGCCGGGTGAGGGGCAGCCGGTCTGTAGCAGGCTTTCCCTCTACGGAGTTGCGCCGGATGGTGTCGAGAGCGTGAGCGCTCGGCTCCCCGACGGCCGGAGCATTTCTACGCCGGTTACAAGTGGCGCCTATCTGCTCGATATCGCGGGTGCAACCGACCCTGTCGCGATCACTCTCAACCGGGCAGACGGCTCCGCCCAGCGGTCCATTCAACTGTCTGAGCCGGCGGGTTAACGAGAAGCGATTGCGCGATGCGTCAGAACGCATGATTGCTCGGTTCCGAGTGCTGCTGCCGTTTTCTTTGCTTATTGCCCCCGACAGTCCGCCGGCGCCCATATCGCTGACCACCCGAGGATCGGCGGCAACGGTCCATCCGCCATACAGGTCGGCGATTCCCCCTGAGTGGTTCGCCGTCGACGCAACAGTGGCGGTGGCAGACGTGCCCGCCCGTCTGTACCCGGCGAGGCCACAGCCAACGAGCGCGGTTCACGTGCATGGCGAATCACCGTGCGTGCTTGCGGACACACTCCAAGTTGATCTTCAGGGAGACCACGATCGAACCAACGATGGGATGGAGGCGCTGGTCGACCACGGGTTCGAGGTGGCAAATGAGGTGGTGCTGCGCCTTCGCGCGCTAGTTCATGGGCAGCAGATCCGAGCGTTCGCTCGGCAATCCACGGTGTTCCATCTCGAGCTGCTGCACGACGACGAAACCCCACTTGACCCTGATCCGGAACTACTACGGATCTCGGCGGGAGGAGTCTGGAAGGCAGAGGGGCTCGGCGTATCTCCAGAGCTCTGGCAAGCGGTTGAAGAGGCTCCGGACGGCGCCCGCCTGAATCCATGGGATGCGCTTCTTCTCGATGCGAGGGACGTGCTCCCACATATCGGGCCTGCGTTGGTCCTAGCCTCCTCCGCCATAGAAACCCGTGCGGTCTCTGCGCTCGATCACCTCGCCGATGCCGCAGGGGTTGCCCCGGATCTCTGGCGGTGGATTAACGACCGCCAGACTCGGAAGGAACCATCGTTCGTCGAACGCTTATCGGTTCTTCTTGAATCGATCAGTGGGAAGAATCTGAAACGCGATGAGCCGGATCTTTGGGAGGGGTTTCAAAACCTCCGAACGGCACGTAACAGCTTCGCTCACGAGGGGGTTGCCGTCCTCGGTCGTCGGGAGGTCGATCTGGAAGCGGCGACCCGCCTCGTAGTTACGGCCGGGTCGATCGTGCAGTGGCTCACCCAGCTCACCGGGGACGATGGGGCACCCCCGTTCAATCCCGAGGAGATGGGATTCCACATCCGACGACTCCTGGTGCGCGGCGATGACCAGCCGCCGCCGAGCGACTGACGCCGGAGCCCGGAGGCCGCTCCGGCGCTGAGAGCGGACTCGGGAGTGGCGCGTGACCAGAAGGAGAACCGCGCCTATCGTCTTGGAAGCCCCTCCGCATCGCGGGGTTGCGTGCGGTTGCGTCGAGCTGATCCTGCGACCGCTGGAAGGGACACCGTTGACGCCCCAACGTGCCCTGAGTGTCCCCACCCGCCTGCGACAATCCGCCCGGAAACGACGAAACCCGCTCCAGGAGCGGGCTTCGCATTCAGTAGGGCCGGTAGCTCAGCGGTCAGAGCAGCGGACTCATAATCCGTCGGTCGATGGTTCGATTCCATCCCGGCCCACTTGGAGGGCTTGTCGCGGTCACGAGGATCAGCAGGGACGGATGTAGAAGGTGGCGGACGCGAGAAACGGGTCCACGGTGTTCTTGAACGGCGCGGGCTGGGTGGTCGCGATCAGCTCGACCCCCGAGTTGTAGAACCGGGCGCGAGTCCCCGGAGTCTGGTTGTTCCGGTAGGACCCGAAGATGCCCCCCCGGTCGATGTGCAGCACGCAACTCTCCATGCGATTCTCGATGCCGTGCCAGTCCCGGGTGTGGTAGGTGCAGAACTGGAAGTACTTGCAATCGTCCGAGGGTGCCCGGGCGGCGGAGCCGAACCCACGGGCGGCGGTGCCGAGCTCGCGGGCCCGGCGCTCGCCTGGCAGCGGGACCAGCGTGTCGCCGCCGTCCCAGACGACCTGGTTGATCGCGACCTGGGTGCCGTCGGTGCGGGCGATCACCCGGTCGACGCGCGCCTGCAGGTACCGGGCCTGCCGCGGCGACAGGTCGTTGGCCTGAACCTGCGCCCAGAGCTGGGCGTCCGTCGCGGCAGCGCGCCCGTCGTGAGCCATCGCCGGGGCGGCGGCGAGCGCGACGAACGCCGCGGTCGCGGTGAACAGACGTGAGAGTCGCATGGGGTCGCTCCTGTGGGGGTAGAAGGTGCTCTCGTCTGGGAGACGTGCGTCGGCTGCGAATATTCCGCCCGGTGTTCCCCGCGGTCCTGGATCGTTTGGGTCCCGCCACAGGCGGGGTAGACGACCGGCATGGAGCCAACCGAGGCGAACCTTGCTCGTCCGCCTGTCGTCAGTCAGACCGAGTGGGATGCGGCTCGGACGGCCCTGCTCGAGCGCGAGCGGAACGTCGCCGCCGCGATGCACGAGCTCGCCGCCGCACGGAAGCGCATGCCGATGGTGCCGGTGGAGCGCGACTATGCCTTCGAGGGTCCTGACGGGCGGCGGTCACTGCCCGAGCTGTTCGACGGGCGCAGCCAGCTGATCCTCTACAGGTTCTTCTTCGAGGAGGGTGTCGACGGCTGGCCTGACGCCGGGTGCGTTGGCTGCTCGTCCGTCGCCGACGGCATCCCCGAGCTCGGCCTCCTGCATGCTCGCGACATCACCTTCGCGATGGCATCGGCGGCACCTCAGGCGAACCTCCGCCGCTACGCCGAGCGCATGGGTTGGACGGACGTGCCCTGGTACACGATCCGCAGCGAGGGCTTCTCGGCTGACTTCGGGGTCGACGAGTGGTTCGGCTTCAACGTCTTCCTGCGCGACGGCAACGACGTCTACCGCACCTACTTCCTGCAGCACGGAGCGATGGTCCAATGGATCGGCAGCCTCTGGAGCTTGTGGTCCTTGACGCCCTACGGCGGCCAGTCCGACGACGAGGACTTGCCCGAGGGCTGGCCGCGGGCGCCGGGGTCGTTCTGGTTCCGCCGCCACGACGAGTTCGACGAGCCGCCGCCGTCGGCCCGCTTGGGCATCGACGCCCCCTGAGTACGCTTGCGGCCGTGCCCTTCACGCTCAGGAACCTCAAGGAGGACCTGGAGGACGTCGGGTCCAGATTCGACGGTGCGCCGGACCTGGAGTTCCGCTTGGCGACCGATGCGCTCGAGCTCGAGCAGTCCGGCCTGAGCTTGGCAGCGCGTCCCGCCCGGTTATCGCTTTCCCTACGGCCACACGCACGAGAAGCAGGAGGAGGTGTACGTGGTCGTGCGCGGGAGCGGGCGGATGAAGCTCGACGACGAGATCGTCGAACTCGAGGGAGTGGGATGCGGTGCGCGTCCCTCCCGGTACGTGGCGAGGCTACGAGGCCGGGCCGGAGGGCCTCGAGATCCTCGTCGTCGGCGCGCCGAATCTCGGCGCCGATCCGCGCGACGACGTGGAGGGTCAGCGCGACTGGTGGGCCGACTAGCGCCCGGGTGGAGCCAAGGTAGCGTCGGACTGCGGGGTCAGGTAGGTTCGCCGAACACCGCCAGACTCAAGGAGCATGCGCATGTACGTCGGCGCCATACACCGCGTGTCCGATCCGGAGGGATTCACGAAGGCTGAGGACGAAGCGATCGCCGCTGGCTTGCCCGACGGGTTCTCGCTTCCGATTCATGCCGCTACGCCCGATCACACGGTCGGCATCTGTATCTGGGAGGGCCCGTCGGTTGAGGCTGTGACCGAGCTCGTCGAATCCGTGGTCGGACCGTTCAGTCAGAACGAGTACTTCGAGATGAGCGTCGACGGTCTGTCCTGAGGGGCCGACCGGCGCGCCGTCGGGAGCGATCCGCTTTCTAGAGTGCCCTGACGAGCCTTCGATCTCGCGGACAACCGCTGCTTGCTCGCAAGCTGCGTCCGCGACCCATCGCTTTGTACCCGGCTACCGCTTTCCCTACGGCCACACGCACGAGAAGCGGGAGGAGGTGTACGTGGTCGTGCGCGGGGGCGGGCGGATGAAGCTCGACGACGAGATCGTCGAGCTCAGGGAGTGGGATGCGGTGCGCGTCCCTCCCGGTACGTGGCGAGGCTACGAGGCCGGGCCGGAGGGTCTCGAGCTCCTCGTCATCGGCGCGCCCAGTCTCGGGGAGGCCCGGCGCGACGACGTCGAGGGCGAGCGCGACTGGTGGTCTGACTAGCGCGATTCCGAGCGCCCCGCGGCTTCCAGGGCTACTTCCCTGCGCCCGCCCAGTATCTCCACGGTGGCGACCAGACTCATAATCCGCCGGTCGTGTCCGCCACCGCGACGGCGACCAGCACGGCGGTCGCGGCCGTGATTCCCACGATCAGCGTCAGCGGCGCGGTTGCCACGGCGAGGATCGCCAGGGCCGCCACGCCCACCGGCCGCGACCGCGGGACCTGCCCGAGCGCCTCGCGCAGGAAGAGCACCTGGGCGAGTAGGAACAGTGCCGGCCCGCCGAACGTCAGGAGCGTGAACCCGAGCGTGGCGTCGTCGCCGGGATGCGCGATCGCCAGCTCGTCGCCGACAGCGATGCCGATCAGCGCCAGCACCATCAGCGTCACCGTCCACGTGCCCCACCAGGCCACCGCGCCGGGGTCCTCGGCGCGGTCGGCCAGCTCGACGCCGATCGGCTCGGCGCGCTGGAAGTAGCACCACCACAGCGCGACAGTCCCGGTGAACCCGATCGCCAGCGCAAGCAGCCGCTCCAGCTCGAACGGCTCGTCGCTGAACGCGGTGCCCATCGTCAGCACCGTTTCGCCGAGCGCGATGATCAGGAACAGCCGGAAGCGCTCGACGAGATGCCCGCCGGCGATCTCGGTGTGGGCGAGGTCGATTGCGCGACCACGCCCGGGCAGCCAGTGCAGGGCCGACGTGCCGACGTGGGTCGCCACCACGGCGGCGGCCCAGAGCACGAGCCGGGCGTCGTCGTCGGCGAACGCGCCGGCCACCCACAGCGCGCCGGTGAGCACCTCCCAGACGAGGTCGTTGACGAAATGCTCGCCGAGCGCACGGCCACGCAAGGCCACGATCAGGAAGACCGAGCGCCCGATCTGAATCAGCAGGTAGCCGGTCACGAACAACCACGCTCGGCCGTCGAAGGCCTCGGCGATCCCGACGGACATGAGCAGGCTGGCGAACATCAGCCCGATCAGCAACAGCCGCACCGGCAGCCGGTCCGGCTCGAGCCAGTTCGCCCCCCAAGCGACCATGTACCACGCGTAGACGACCGCGAGCGTCAGGATCGCCGTCTCGGCGGCGGTCCGCAGGTCGACGTGCTCGACCAGGTGGTGCGAGAGCTGGCCGATCGCGAAGACGTAGACGAGGTCGAAGAACAGCTCGAGCGGGGTGACGACGCGGTCCGCGCCCGGCGCCCGCGAGACGGCGATCCTCATCGCCGCGATCCTACGCGGGTCGCTCGCCTACAGATGCTGCCGCGCCGAGCGCTCGTCGCCGTAGTCCTTGAAGCGCCACATCAACCCGTCGCGGTACTCCGTCACGATGGCGCTCGGCACCGACGCCTCCAAGCCGCTGCCTCGCCCCAGCACCGAGGTCGTCCCGATCGCCAGCACGCGCCCGTCGTCCAGCTCGCTCACGTCGGGGTACTCGGCCCGGAAGTGCTCGAACGTCGCCGCCGTGTCCGCGATGAACTGCCGGGCGCCCTCGTGTCCCAGGTAGGCGCCCTCCGTCGCCGCCCTGAGCGGCTCCGCGATCGCCTCCGGGTGCGTCACCGCCACCAGGGCGTCCGCGTCGCCGCGGTTGGTCGCGTCCACGGCCCGCAGGAATGTCTCGACGTTCTCGCCCGCCATCGCGTGCCAGTATCGCTCGCACGTGGCTGATCACGCCAATCAGGTGCAGGCCTGGCTCGAAGCGCGCGCCGATGACATGGCGGGGCTGGTGGAGACGCTGGTGGCCACGGATACGGAGAACCCGCCGGGGCGCGGGCTCGCCGAGTGCGCGGCCCTGCTGCGTGACGCGATGGGGGAGCTGGGTCTGCCAACCGAGGTCGTCGAGCTCGGGCCGGCGGAGCACTTGGAGGATCCGTGCATCGTCCGCGGCGTAGTGGGCGATGGCCCGCGGACGATCTACTTCCACGGGCACTTCGACGTGGTGCCGGCGCAGCGCCGCGACCAGTTCCGCCCGCAGCGCAGTGACGGCACGATCGTCGGCCGCGGGACGGCGGACATGAAGGGCGGCCTGGTCAGCATGATCTACGGCGCCGCCGCGGCCAGGGCACTCGGTGTGCTCGGCGACGGCCGCATCGTCCTCCACTTCATCTGCGACGAGGAGACCGGTGGCGTCGTGGGATCCGGGCACCTGCGGGAGGCCGGGACGATCGAGCCCGATGCCCTGGCCATGGTCACCGCCGAGCCGACCGGGGGCGTGGTTTGGCATGCGAATCGGGGCGCGATCACGCTGCGCGTGGCCGTGCGCGGGCGAGAGGCGCACGTGGGGCGGGCGCATCTGGGCGTCAACGCCTTCGAGCACATGATCCGGGTGGCCGAGCCGTTGGGGACGCTCGCTCACGAACTGCTCGAGCGACGCACCCAGTTCTCGATGGAGAACGACGCTGCGCGGGGGTCGATGCTCGTGGTGGGCGGCTCGGCCGGCGCCGGCGCGAGCTCCAACGTCGTGCCGGGGTCGGCGTGGTTCTCCGTCGATCGTCGGTTCAACCCCGAGGAAGACCTCGACGAAGAGGTGGCGCTGCTGACCGACACGATCACCGAGGCGGCCAACAGTGCGGGGGCCGACGTGACGATCGAGGTCCTGCAGCGCCAGCCCTCGGGAAGCACCGACGCCGCGCACCCCGCGGCGGTCACGCTCGCGCGGTGCGTCACCGAAGTCGAGGGCGCGGAGCCGGTGTTCGAGCTGAGCCCCGGGGTGGTCGAGACGAGGTGGTACGCGCAGCTCGGCATCCCGGCGTTCGCGTACGGGGCCGGGCGCCTCGACGTGTCGCACGGCCCCGACGAGTTCATCGACGAGGCGGCGATGCGCCGCTGCGCCGCGGTGTACTCGCGCTATGCCGAGGAGATGCTGCGGCCCGGCTAGCCGCGGTAGTCCAGTACCTGCTCCGGCGGCTGCGACTCCTCGGTCATGTCCATGCCGTGCACCTCGAGGATGTGCTGGCGGAACCACTGGTCGAACCGGTCGTCGGAGGTCGCCAGGGCTCCCATCGCCGCCTGGATGTCCGGCGACTCGATCACCACGACCGCGACGTCGCCATCGGGCGTGCTCTGGATCCACACCGACTCGCGCGTGATGCCGGCGCGCTGCCGCGAGGCCTCGTGGTCCGCGCGCCGGTCCCCGTTTGCGCAGGCCGCGAGCGCCTCGCGGTCGGCGTCGGTCTTCCCGGGCAGCAGCGGTGCGGCGAAGGCGATGGTTTGCATGGAGGGTCCCCCTGAGTGCTCGTCGTGTGGATCGGCGGAGCCCATCCAACCAGGTTCGGGATGGGCGCGTTTAGCGTTCCCGGCCGATCGTCTCCAAGGCCCTAGCCCGATCCAGAAAGCCGTCGAGGCGCCCCACCAAGCCGTCGCGGAAGGCATACACGGTGATCACCATCGTCTCGATCTCGATGCCGTCCCGGCCCTGCAGGTGCCAGCCCTCCACCGCCAGCAGCCGGCCGTCGGGCGCCACGATCACCTCTCGCAGCTCGACCGTGGCGCGCTGCCAGGCGTCGCTGATCCGCTCCAGGAACCGCCTCACCTCGGCGCGCCCGCGCAAGCTGCGCCTGGCCGCCGCGGGGTACGCCGCCCCGTCCGGGTGCAGGTACTCCACGGCGCCCGCGAAGTCGCGGATGTTGAACGCAGCCCAGCCGCGCCGGAGCATCTCGACGTGCGCCACGGCTTCCGAGTGATCGAGACTCGGGGCCACACCGACTGCCGTCCGTGCGTGTCGGCTGAACATCTAGCATGGCCTAACACCTCCGGGCCGGGCGAGTCAACCTCGCCGGCCCCGATCATGCCGCAGCTAGCGCCTACTCCTTCAGCTCGAGCGTGACCTTCCCGCCGAGCCCGTCGCAGACCGCGGGCAGGTAGAGCTTGGCCTTCGCCTTCGAGCGCGAGGTGAACTTGCCCTTCAGCCGCCACACGAGATCCGAGCCGGACGTCTTCACCGCGGTGAACTTCCCGTCGACGATCTCGAACTTCTTGCTGAGGCCGACGCGCGTGTCGCCGCACGCCAGGCGCACCGTCCCGATGCCCGCGTCGGAGACCTTGAGGACCAGCCGCTTCTCGAGCCGCGCCGCGGTCTCGGACACGGTGCCCACGTAGGTTCCGCCCTTCTTGGGCGCCGCCGCCAGCACCGCTCCCGCGGATGCGCCGACCACGACCACCATCAGGCCCAGCGCCAGCAGTCGTCCGAGCACTTTCTTCTCCCCTGTCGCGAATACGTCGTGCAAGATCGAACCTACCTGCTCACGCCGCGTCGTGGAAGATCACTCCGAGCGCCGTCCGCGAGCCGCTGTGCAGCGTGCTCACGCCGTGACGCAGGCCGACCCGGTGGTCGCCGCGCTTGCCGGCCTGGGGACGGTGCTGCGTCGGGAAGATCACGAACGCCCCCTGGGGCGGGGCGAGCACGTGCGCGCGACTCTGCGCCCGCGGGCGCTGCTCCACCAGCACGAACTCTCCGCCGGTGAAGTCCACGCCGGGCTCGGACAGCACGGTCAGCACCTGGAAGGGGAAGAAGACCTCGCCGTAGAGGTCCTGGTGCAGGGCGTTCCAGTCGCTCGCGCCGTAGCGCAGGATCAGCGGCGTCGGACGGTGCTGGCCCGCGGACCGGCACCGCGCTAGCAACTGCTCGTGCTCGAGCGGGAAGGCATCGGGGGAGCCGCCGAGGCGGGCCGACCAGGCGTTGGCGATCGGGGCCAAGCCGGCGTAGAACGCCGTCCGCAGGGAGGCGATCGCCTCCGGCAGCGGGTGGTCGAAGTAGCGATAGCGGCCGTCGCCGAAGCGGTGGCGGGCCATGTCGATCGTCGAGCGGAAGCTGCCGCCCTCGAACAGCTCGGCGAGCCGCTCGCACTCGGCGCTCTCGAGCAGGGGCTGGGTGATCGCGAAGCCGCGCTCGTCGAGCTCGCCGGCGAGCTGCGGCCAGGCGAGGGCGCGGACACGGTCGGCTAGGGATGTGGCGGTTGTGACGGTCATATGCCCCTAACGCTCCGGCGGCATGGTCTGTGAGGGAACGTGGCCTACGGGCCGGCGCCGCGGCGCGCGGCTAGCACCTCTCTCGGAAGGAACTTTCACCCCCCCGGCGAAAACCTCGCCCGTGACGAGAACGGGCACGACCGCACTTACTCTCTCCGACGAGATTCGACAGCGCTTCGACGAGTTCTCGCGCTCCCAGAAGGACGTCGGGCAGTACATCGTCGACCACCTCGAGGAGGCGGCGTTCCACACGGCGGAGGAGCTCGCCCGCCGAGCCAACACCTCCAGCTCGACGGTCGTTCGTTTCGCGCAGGCGCTCGGCTTCGAGGGCTTTCCCGAGCTTCAGGCCGCCGCGCGCGACGAGTACCGGCGCGCACGCGAGGGCGGCAACGGCGGCACCGAGGTGGCCGGTGCGCCGCTGTTCCCGATCGACCAGACCGAGTTCGAGGCGGCGCTCGCCGCCGACCACGCCAACCTCGCCGAGACCGCCCGCAAGGTGGACCGCGACGAGGTGGCGGCAGCCGTTGACCTGATCTCGCACGCCGAGCGCATCGTGCTGTGCGGCACCGATCAGATGGCCTTCTTCGCCAGCTACCTGCGGCACCTGTTGATGCTGCTCGACCTGCGCGCCGAGGTTGTGGCGTCGCCCAGCCAGGAGAACCTGGCCAAGCTCGGGCGCGTGCACGACAAGACCGTGATGGTCGGCTTCTCGGCCGGCCGTCCGCATCCGCTGGTGGTGCGGGCGATGAAGCTGGCTCGCAACCGGCACGCGGCCACGATCGCGATCGCCGACGCCACGCTCTCCGAGGTCGCCAAGCTGGCCGACCACCGGCTCTACTACTCGAGCAACAGCCCCGCGTTCGTTCGCTCGCACTCGGCGCTGCTCGGCCTGATCCAGGCGCTGGCGTACGGCGTGTACGCGCTGGACGAGCCCGCCTACGCGGATCGCATCAAGGCCTTCCGCCTCAAGTAGCGCTGGTTCAGGTCCCGGGCTGACCGGGAAGCCTCCCGAGACGGTGCTGGAACTCAAGGAGGTCTCGCGTCGCTATGGCGACACGGTCGCCCTCGACGGGCTGACGCTCACCGCGCCCACGGGCGAGGTGGTCGGCTTCGTCGGCCCCAACGGCGCGGGCAAGACCACCGCCATGCGCATTGCCCTCGGCGTGCTGGAAGCCGACGCCGGCGAGGTGCTCTGGAACGGCGCTCCCGCCACCCGCTCGGCACAGCGCACGTTCGGCTACATGCCGGAGGAACGCGGCCTTTACCCGAAGATGCGCGTGGATCGCCAGCTGATCTACCTCGCGACGCTCCACGGATCCACCCAGTCGGAGGCCGGCGAGGCAGCGCGCACGTGGATCGACCGCCTGGGCCTCGGCGAGCACGCCGAGCAGCGGGTCGAGGAGCTCTCGCTCGGAAACCAGCAGCGCGTCCAGCTCGCCGCGGCGCTCGTCCACGAACCGGACGCGCTGATCCTCGACGAGCCCTTCTCCGGCCTCGATCCGCTCGGCACCGACGTGATGTCGGGCATCCTCACCGAGCGCGCCCGCGCCGGCGCGGCGGTGATCTTCTCGTCGCACCAGCTCGACCTCGTCGAGCGCCTCTGCGACCGGGTGGCGATCGTCAACCGGGGCCGCATCGTCGCGGAGGGTCGCGTGGACGAGCTGCGCGCCGAGCGGACCCAGCCGCGCCTGCGCGTGGACGTCGAAGGGGCCGAGGACGGATGGCTCGACGGGCTCCCCGGCGTAGAGGTGGTGGCAGCCGACGGGACCGGGGTGGTGGTCGAGCTGAACGGCGGCATCGACGACCAGCGTCTGCTCGACGCCGCACGCAGCGCCGGTCGCGTGCGCAGCTTCGCCCCGGTGCGCCCGACGCTCGCCGAGCTGTTCCGAGAGGTGGTGGAGCGGTGACCGACCGCCAGGCCGCGTTCGCCGTCGCGCGCCGCGAGTTTTCGGAGCGCATCCGCCAGCGCGCATTCCAGATCTCCACCGCGGTCACGCTGGTGGTGATCGCCGCCGTGGCGGTGCTGGCAGGCGTGCTCGGCGACGACGGGCCGTCCAGCTACGACGTGGGTGTGCAGGGCGCCGAGGCGGCGGCGATCGTCAGGACCGCCCAGGCCGTCGACGCTCGGTTCGACGTGCGCATCAACGAGCGCCGATTCGCGGATGCTGCTCAGGCGCGCGCCGCGGTGCGCGAGGAAGACGTGGAGGTCGCGGTCGTCGGCGGCGCCGTGGTCGCGCGCGAGGATCCCCCCGAGGAGCTCGAGCAGGCCCTGCAGGCCGGCGCGCGTCAGGTGCGGGCCGCGGAGCTGCTGCGCGAACAGGGCGTGAGTGCCGCGGAGGTGCGCCGCGCGCTCGACCCACCTGCGCTGGCGGTGCGCACCCTCGAGGACGACGATGACGAGGGCCGCTCCGGCATCGCGTTCACGGCCTCGATCATCCTGTATGGGCAGCTGATCGTCTTCGGCCTCGCGGTCGCGACGGGGGTGGTCGAGGAGAAGGCCTCGCGCGTGGTCGAGGTGCTGCTCGCCACGATTTCGCCGCGGGCGCTGCTGGCCGGCAAGCTCGCCGGCATCGGCCTGCTCGGACTGCTCCAACTGTTCGTGATCGGCGTGGTCGGGCTGGCTGCAGCCAGCGCCAGCGGAGCCGTCTCACTGGACGGCGCCGACGCCGGCGCGCTCGGCGCGGCACTGCTCTGGTTCGTGTTCGGCTACGCGTTCTGGGCAGCGATGTACGCCATCTCCGGCGTGATCGTGTCCCGCCAGGAGGATCTCCAATCCTCGAGCACGCCGCTCACGATGCTGCTGGTGGTCTCCTATCTGGTGGTCTTCCCTGTGCTCGACGATCCGTCGTCGACGCTCGCGGTGGTCACCTCGCTGGTGCCCTTCTGCTCGCCGATCGTGATGCCCGCCCGCGTGGTTCTCGGTGAGGCCGGGATGCTCGAGGCGCTCGCGTCGCTCGGGCTGCTGGCGATCAGCGTGGCGTTCCTCGTGGTGCTCGGTGCGCGCATCTACGAGGGCGCCATCCTGCGCATGGGTCGGCCGCTGAAGCTGAGTGAGGCCCTGCGCCTCGCGCGAAGTTAGACTGCCGCGCGGTGAGGAGGGCAGTCCTGATCGTCGCGTTCGGCGCGATCGCGCTCGGCGCCGCCGCGCCCGCCCAGGCGGTCCCGCGGGGCTGCGACCCGCTCGACCCGGCGGCGTGCCTGCTGCCCTGGCCGAACGACCACTTCCGCAAGGACGGCCGGCTGGCCCTCACAAACGCCCAGATGCCGCGCAGCACCGCGGGCAGGCCAATCGCCGCGCGCGACTACAACTGGTCGGACGGCTTCAGTCCAGGCCAGATCCTCGTCACCCTCGTGCCCGGCCTCGACCTCAAGCGCACCGGGGCGGCGCCGGTCACCGACATCGGCCGCTCGCTCAAGCGCAGGCAGGCGATCGTCGTGATCGACGCCAAGACGGGCAAGCGCCAGCTGCTCTGGTCCGAGCTCAACTCACTGGCCAAGAACCCCCGCAAGCGCACGCTCAACATCCACCCGGGCATCGGGTGGCGCGAGGGGCGGCGCTACATCGTGGCGCTGCGCAACCTCGAGGGAGCCGGCGGACGCACGATCGAGGCACGGCATGCGTTCCGCGTCTACCGCGATCGCCTGCCGTCGCGGGCGCGCGCGGTCAACCGGCGGCGGGGACACATGGAGGACATCTTCCGCCGCCTCGGCAAGGCGGGGATCCGGCGCGGCAGCCTCTACCTCGCCTGGGACTTCACAGTCTCCAGCGAGCGGGGGCTCACCAAGCGGCTGCTGTCGATCCGCGACCGGTCGTTCGCCGAGCTGGGGGACCGCAACCTGCGCGACCTCACCGTCGCCGGCGGCGCGCCCGCGTTCACCGTGACGGGGGCACGCGACGTGCCCGGCATCGGCCGCCGGGTGACCGGCACGGTGGCGGTGCCGTGCTGGCTCGACAACGCCGGCTGCCTGCCCGGCGGCCGCTTCAAGCTCGCCCGCGACGGTCTGCCGGTGCGCACCCCCGGAAACGTGCAGCAGGCGCGGTTCGTCTGCATCGTGCCGAACTCGTCCGCGACCACGCCCGCGCGACCGCTGCTGTTCGGGCACGGCCTCTTCCAGGACGCCTCGGCGGTCGACTCGATCCAGCCGCTCGCGCCGGTCGCGAACGCGGTGATCTGCGGCACCGACTTCTCCGGCATGTCGAGTGAGGATCTGCAGAACGCGGCCGACGTGTCCGGCGACCTCTCGCGCTTCCCGACGATGGCCGACCGGCTGCAGCAGGGGATTCTCAACTTCATGTTCCTGGGCAGGCTGATGGTCCACCCACAGGGCCTCTCGTCCAACCCCGAATTCGCAGGGCGCATCGACACGCAACGCCTCTTCTACGCGGGGGCCAGCCTGGGCGGGATCATCGGCGGCGCGCTGACGTCGGTGGCGCCCGACTTCGACCGCTCTGCGCTGATCGTGCCGGGGCTGCGCTTCAGCCTGCTGCTCACGCGCAGCACCCAGTTCACGAGCTTCGGCCACATCCTGTACGGCAAGTACACGGATCCGGTCGACCAGTCGCTCGTCAACTCGCTGATCCAGGTGCTCTGGGACCGCGGCGAGGCGAACGGCTACGTCTACCACATGGTGCGGGACGCCCTGCCGAACACCCCTGTGAAGACCGTCCTGTTGCACGAGGCGTTCGGCGACCACCAGGTGAGCAACGTGGCGACCGAGACCGAAGCACGGATCATCGGCGCCCGGCTGCGCACACCGGCCCTCGACCCCGGCCGCAGCCGCGACCGGCGCCCGTTCTACGGCATTAAGCCGATCCCGAGCTATCCGTGGAAGGGCAACGCGCTGACGGTCTTCGACATCGGCCCGTTGCGCCCGCCGGGCTGCACCGGGGCCGCCTGCAAGGGCACGCCGCCCGCGCCGATCACGAACACGGCGCCCGAGCTCGGCGTGGACCCGCACGGGGTCACGGCGTTCGAGCTGCCCGCCGTGTTCGAGTTCATGGACTTCCTCAAGGTGGGCGGCGCGTTCGTGGACCGCTGCCCCAAGGGCAAGCCGTGCTACGCGGCGGGGTGGACCGGGCCCGGCTAGCCGGCTGGTTATCCTCCTGAGACTCATGGAGACCGGGACATTTCGAGTCAAGTCCGGGCTGGCCGAGATGCTCAAGGGCGGCGTGATCATGGACGTGGTCGACGCCGACCAGGCCAAGGTCGCAGAGGACGCCGGCGCGTCCGCGGTGATGGCCCTGGAGCGCGTGCCGGCCGACATCCGCGCGGACGGCGGCGTGGCCCGTATGTCCGATCCCACCATGATCACCGGGATCCAGGAGGCCGTCTCGATTCCGGTCATGGCCAAGGCGCGCATCGGCCACTTCGTCGAGGCGCAGGTGCTCGAGGCGCTCGAGGTGGACTACATCGACGAGTCCGAGGTGCTGACACCCGCCGACGAGGCGCACCACATCGACAAGTGGAAGTTCAAGGTGCCGTTCGTGTGCGGCGCGACCAACCTCGGCGAGGCGCTGCGGCGCATCGCGGAGGGCGCCGCGATGATCCGCTCGAAGGGCGAGGCGGGCACCGGCAACGTGGTGGAGGCGGTGCG
Organism: uncultured Thermoleophilaceae bacterium; assembly: GCA_963716215.1. Taxonomy (GTDB): domain Bacteria; phylum Actinomycetota; class Thermoleophilia; order Solirubrobacterales; family Thermoleophilaceae; genus JACVRW01. The sequence continues at coordinate 2,358,698 of OY970298.1, forward strand.
CCACATCCGTCTGATCACCGGCGAGATCCGCCGGCTCGGCTCGCTCGGAGAGATGGAGCTGCCGACCGCCGCCAAGGAGCTGCAGGCGCCGCTCGAGCTGGTGCGCGACGTGGCCGAGCGCGGTCGCCTGCCGGTCGTCCTGTTCTGCGCCGGCGGCATTGCCACCCCGGCCGACGCGGCGCTGATGATGCAGCTCGGCGCCGAGGGCAACTTCGTGGGCTCCGGCATCTTCAAGTCGTCCGACCCAGCGGGCCGCGCACGCGCGATCGTCGAGGCCACCACTCACTTCGACGACCCCGAGCGCGTGGCGGCGGCGTCGCGCGGGCTCGGCGACGCGATGCCGGGCATCGAGATCGGCACCCTCGAGGCCAACGGGGGATTGCTGCAGAAGCGCGGGTGGTAGGTGGGCCGCTCATCGGGGTGCTCGCCCTCCAGGGCGGGTTCGAGGCCCACGTGAAGGCCCTCGAGCAGGTCGGCGCCGACACGCGGATCGTGCGCGTGCCCGCTGATCTCGACGGTCTCGACGGGCTGGTGATCCCGGGCGGCGAGAGCACGACGATGACGCTCGGCATCGAGCGCGAGCAGCTGGCTGAGCCGCTGCGCGAGTTCGTGCGCAGCGGGCGCCCGACGCTCGGCACCTGCGCCGGGCTGATCATGCTCGACCGCAACCACCTCGGCCTGCTCGACGTGAGCGTGCGCCGCAATGCCTTCGGCCGCCAGATCGGCTCCTTCGAGGCCGAGCTCGCCTTCGAGGGGGCGCCGCTGCACGCGGTCTTCATCCGGGCGCCCTGGGTCGAGGAGCACGGCGACGACGTGGAGGTGCTGGCCGAGGTCGACGGCCACCCGGTGGCGGTGCGGCAGGGCAACGTGCTGGCCGTCGCGTTCCACCCCGAGCTGACCGACGAGCGGCGCCTTCACCAATGGCTGCTCGACCACGCGGGGGTGGCCGCATGAGGGACAGCCGCGCGGAGGCGCTCGCCCAGATCTTGGTGCGCTACTCGACCCGGGTCGGCAAGGGCGACGTGTGCGTGATCCAGTCGACCACGGCGGCGGAGGTGCTGGTCCAGGCCGTCTACGAGGAGGTGCTCAGCGCCGGCGGGCTGCCGATCCTCCAGCTGGCGACCGAGGGCGCTCAGGCGGCCTTCTTCGACATGGCCAGCGACGAGCAGTTGGACTGGATCCCGCCGACGTCCGAGTGGGTGGCCGAGAACGCCGACGCCCGCATCGCGATCATGGCCGACGTCAACGCCCGCGAGCTGTCGCAGACCGACCCGAAGAAGCAGGCGCGCGTGTCGCGCGCGCGCCAGGGCCTGATGGAGACGTCGATGCGGCGGTCGGCCGCCGGCGAGTACCGCTGGGCGCTGACGCTGTTTCCCACGCACGCGTACGCGAGCGAGGCGGGCATGTCGCTGCGCGACTACGAGGACTTCTACTACGCCGCCTGCCTGGCCACCGACGGCGAGCCTGTCACGGCGTGGGAGCGCCAGTCGGACCAGGTGAAGCGCCTGGCCGGGTGGATCGAGGGCAAGGAGGAGGTGCGGGTCACGGCGCCCGGAACCGACATCACGCTCGGCGTGGCCGGCCGCCACTGGATCCCGTGCGTCGGCGAGCACAACATGCCCGACGGCGAGTTCTTCACGGGGCCGGTCGAGGACTCGGTGAACGGCGAGATCACGTTCTCGTTCCCGGCCAGCTACGGCGGCCGCACGGTGTCCGGGGTCCACTTCCGCTTCGAGGACGGCAAGGTGGTGGACGCGGGCGCCGAGCAGGGCGAGGAGTTCCTGCTCGAGATGCTCGACACCGACGAGGGCGCCCGCCGCCTGGGCGAGATCGGCATCGGCACGAACTACGGGATCGCCACCGGCACCAAGGAGATCCTGCTCGACGAGAAGATCGGTGGGACGGTGCACATGGCGATCGGCATGAGCTATCCCGAGACCGGCGGCACGAACAACTCGGCCGTCCACTGGGACATGGTCTGCGACCTGCGCGGCGGCGGTGCGCTGGTGGTGGACGGCGTCGAGCTGCAGCGCGACGGCGCGTTCAAGGTCTAGACGGCGACCTTCGCCTCGCGCTTGCGCGCCAGCAGCCGCTGGTCGGCGCGGTTCAGCAGGCTCGCCCCGTCGCCGGCGTCCGCCGGCGCTGCGGCCCAGGCGAACGTGACGCCGACGCGGTCGAGCCCGTCCGGCATCGGCGCGGACTCGATCTGCTCGGCGAGGGCGGTCACCAGTCGCTCGGCACCCCGCGCGTCGCACCCCGGCGCGACGACGGCGAACTCGTCGCCGCCGATGCGGGCGAGGCAGTCGCCCTGGCGGACCACGCTCTGCGCGGCTCCGGCGACCTTGCGAAGCACGCTGTCGCCGACCGGATGGCCGCGCTCGTCGTTGATCGCCTTGAACTTGTCGAGGTCGAAGAGGACGAGGGTGAACCGCTGCTCGCGCTCCTCGGCACGTGCCAGCGCATGGTCGAACCCGCGCCGGTTGGACACGCCCGTCAGCGGGTCGAGCTCGGCGAAGGTGCGCTGCCGCACCTCGGCGCGGACGAGGCGCCGCTTGAGGATCTGCATCGCGATCGTCTGACCCACGACCGCCACCGAGAACGCGAACGCCTTCGCCGGGAACGCGACGTCGACCGCGTCCGGGTCGTAGACCAGCGGGCTGGCGTAGGTGGCTAGGAAGATCGCGACGAGCGGCCATGCGAGCCGGGGCGGGAAGAACCAGGCGATGAAGAGAGCCGTGAACAGCAGCACCGGCAGCAGGTAGCTGCTCGCGCCGCCGGTGACCCAAACCGCCACGCCCACGACGGGAAGGGTGAGGATCGTGACGACCGCGCGGGTCTGGATCGACATCGTCACGCGGCGCAGCCCGAGGACGACCGACACGAGACCCCAGGCGATGGCGAAGAGGGCAAGGGCCAGCACCCATCCGAGATGATCGTGGGGGGTACCCGGCAGGGCCTGCATGATCAGGCCCGTGACGCCGGTGGCCACCCACATCAGCCCCGAGGTGAGATCCGGCAGCGGGCCGTCGTCGTACGGGTCGCCGTCTCGGTGCAGGGGGCGATCGAAGGTCAACAGGGCAGGCCGCATCGCTTCTGAATGGATCGGCTTCAGGTGGCGAAGCTTGAGCCCTGAGTAGGCTTGCCGGGTATGGCCGGTCACTCCAAATGGGCGTCGATCAAGCACAAGAAGAAGGCCGTCGACGCCAAGCGCGGCGCGCTGTTCACGAAGCTCACGCGCGCGATCACCGTGGCCGCCCGTGAGGGCGGGGGAGACCCCGAGGGCAACCCCGCGCTGGCGCTTGCGATCCAGAAGGCGAAGGACGCCTCGATGCCCAAGGACAACATCGAGCGGGCGGTCGCGAAGGGCACCGGCGCCGACGCCGACGCCGACGCCTACGAGGCGGTCCTCTACGAGGGCTACGGGCCCGGCGGCGTGGCGATCCTGGTCGAGGCGCTGACCGACAACCGCAACCGCACCGGGTCCGAGGTGCGGCACACCTTCACCAAGCACGGCGGCAATCTCGGCGAGCCGGGCTCGGTGGCCTGGACGTTCGAGAAGAAGGGCGAGATCGTGGTGGACGGCGGCCGCTACTCCGAGGACGACCTGCTCGCGGCGATCGACGCCGGGGCCGAGGACGTGGCGCTCGATGGCGACGTCTGGGAGGTCGTGACCGGTCCCACCGACCTCCAGAACGTGCGCGAGGCACTCGCGGCTGAGGGCGTGGAGATCGAGTCGGCCGAGCTGGTGCAGCGCCCGACCACCCGCACGCCCGTCGAGGAGGACCGGGTGCGCACGCTGATGAACCTGATCGAGGCGCTCGAGGACAACGACGACGTGCAGGGTGTGCACGCCAACTTCGACGTCGACGCCGAAGTGCTCGAGCGCGTCGCGGCCGCCTGAGTGGGCGCGCGCTACGGCACCGCGTTGTTCTGGATCGTTGCGGGGATCATGCACTTCGCGATCCCGCGCCAGTACCAGGCGATCGTCCCGTCCGCGTTTGCGCGCTGGCGGCGCGAGCTGGTCGTGGCGAGCGGCGTGGCAGAGATCGCCGGCGGGCTGGCTGTGCTGCCGGACCGCACGCGCCGCGGCGCGCGGTGGTGGCTGCTCGCCACGCTGGCCGCCGTCTATCCGGCCAACGTCAACATGGCGATCAACTCCCAAGACTTCCCCAAGATTTCGCCGGCCGTGCTGTGGGCGCGGCTGCCGCTGCAGTTCGTGTGCGGCTGGTTCACCTGGCGCGGCACGCGCTAGTTCGCTGGAGGCGTCCGCCGCCGGACGCAGAATCTCTCCTATTGGTGATCGTCCTCGGCATCGACCCGGGCACCGCGAACACGGGCTACGGGGTGGTTGTCTCGCGCGGCAGCACGCTCGCGGCGCTCGACGGCGGCGTGATCGAGACGCGCGCCGGCGCCCCGATCGAGCGCCGGCTCGCCGAGATCCACGCGCGGGTGTGCGACCTGATCGCGGAGCACCGGCCGGCGGCACTCGCGATCGAGGATCTCTACTTCGGTCGCAACGCGCATTCGGCCTTCGCGGTCGGTCAGGCGCGCGGCGTGGTGATGCTGGCCGCCGGCATGGCCGGCGTGCCCTGCTTCTCCTACACGCCGCAGGCGGTCAAGCAGGCGGTGTGCGGCTCGGGCTCCGCGGCCAAGGAGCAGGTGCAGCGCATGGTGGGCGCCCTGCTCTCGCTGACGGAGCCGCCAGAGCCCGACCACGCGGCCGACGCCCTGGCCGTCGCCATCTGCCACGCACACGGCGCGCCGCTGCAGCAGGCGCTGGCGTGAGAGGCTTCGGCGCGTGATCGCCTCCGTTCGCGGTGAGGTGCTGTCCCGGCTCGGCGGCGAGATCGTCATCGAGGCGGGCGGCATCGGCTACAAGCTGGCCGTCTCCTCCGAGACGCTCGCCTCGGTGCCCGCGGCGGGTGAGCAGGCTCGCCTGTTCGCCCACCTGGTGCTGCGCGACGACGCCATGCACCTTTTCGGCTTCGCCAGCCAGTCCGAGCGCGAGCTGTTCCTGATGCTGATCGGTGTGCAGTCGGTCGGGCCCAAGGTTGCGCTGGCGGTGCTCTCCGGCGGCACTCCGCGCGAGCTGCTGAACGCGATCGCCTCCGGAGACACCGCGCGCTTCCAGGCCGTGCCCGGAATCGGCAAGCGCACGGCGGAGCGGATCATCGTGGAGCTGCGCGAGAAGGTGGCGGGCAAGGTCAGCGACGAGATCGTGGTGCGCCACACGCCCAGCGACGACCCGCGCACGCTCGCGCGCGAGGGGCTGCTCGGGCTCGGCTTCACCCCGCAGGAGGCGGACGCGATGCTCGACGCCGCGGCCGGCGACACCCCCGAGGCCCTGATCTCCGAGGCGCTCAAGGCGGCGCGATGAGTGGCGGGATCCGCACGCCGGGCGTAGAGCGCATCCACGACCCCGTCGTGCTGCCCGCCGAGGACGAGCTCGACCGCTCGCTGCGCCCCAAGAAGCTCGAGGACTTCGTCGGCCAGGATCGGATCAAGCAGCAGCTGGAGATCTTCATCCAGGCCACACGCGCCCGCGGCGAGGCGCTCGACCATGTGCTGCTGGCCGGGCCGCCCGGCCTCGGCAAGACGTCGCTCGCCCAGATCGTGGCCAACGAGCTGGAGGTGGCGTTCGTGCCCACAGCCGGCCCGGCCCTGGAGCGCAAGGGCGACGTAGCCAGCTACCTGACCGCGCTCCAGCCGCGCAGCGTCTTCTTCGTCGACGAGATCCACCGGCTGCCGAAGGCGCTCGAGGAGACCTTCTATCCGGCCATGGAGGACCGCAAGCTGCCGATCACGGTGGGGCAAGGGGCTGGCGCCGCTGTGGTCACGCTCGACCTGCCCGAGTTCACGCTGATCGGGGCGACCACTCGCACCGGGCTGCTCACCACCCCGCTGCGCGACCGCTTCGGCGTGACGCACCGCCTGGAGCTGTACGCGCCGGCGGAGCTCGCTCGCATCGTGCGGCGGTCGGCGGGGATCCTCGACGTGGACATCGACGACCCCGGCGCCGAGGCGATCGCAGCCCGCTCGCGCGGCACCCCGCGTGTGGCCAACCGGCTGCTCAAGCGGGTGCGCGACTTCGCGGAGGTGCGCGGCGCCGGCTCCATCGACGCGCGCGTGGCGCGCGAGGCGCTCGACCTGCTGGAGGTCGACGAGGCCGGGCTCGACCGCCTGGACCGCGACATCCTGCGCAACATCTGCGAGAAGTTCGGTGGCGGCCCCGTCGGCCTGTCCACGCTGGCCGTGGCCGTTGGCGAGGAGGCGGACACGCTCGAGGACGTGTACGAGCCCTATCTGCTCCAGCAGGGCTTTCTGATGCGCACGCCGCGGGGCCGGATCGCCACCGACGCCGCGTTCGCCCACCTGGGCCTGGAAGCCCCCCGCGAGGGCACGCAGCGGCTGTTCTGAGCGCGCGCCACTTTTGCGGTAGCGCGCTGGCTAGCATGGGCGGTTCGCATGCCGATCTTCATCTGTCCGAACTGCGGGGACCGGAGCATCTCCACCGAGCGCACGGCGGGCTTCAAGGACCGCGCTCGCGCCTGCAGCAAGTGTGGCTTCGGCTTCGTCTTCGAGCTGCTCGACGACTACTACCCGGCCCCCAACGCCGCCTTCTTCCTGCTCGACCAGCAGGGCCGCCTGATCGGCACGGGCCGCGGCGCCCGCGAGCTGACCGGGCTGGGTGACCTCGACGTGATCGGCCGGCCGGTCCAGGACGTGCTCAAGCTCGAGTTCGAGAACAAGGAAGATCACGTCGCTACGGCGCTGGAGTGGGGTGTGCGCGTGCTCGACAAGCCGGTGACCGTGCACGCCGAAGGAGACCGGCCCGAGTCGGCGAAGGCGGACATCTTCCCCGCGTACGACGACGACGGGGGCCTTCTGCTCGTGCTCACTCCGCGATGACCAGTCGCACCCGCAACCTCTCGATCCTCGGGGTCGTCGTGGTGCTGCTCGTCCTGGCGCTGATGGTGATCCTGCCGGGCACCCCGCTGTCGAAGGACACCAAGCTGGGCCTCGACCTGGAGGGCGGCATCGAGCTCGTCTACGAGGGCGAGCCGACTCCGCAGGTGCCCGAGGTCACGCCGCAGTCGGTCGACGACGCGATCGAGACGATGCGCAAGCGCGTCGACTCTCTCGGCGTCTCCGAGCCGGAGATCCAGCGGGCCGGCGCACGCCAGATCTCGGTCGGCCTGCCCGACGTGCAGAACGCCGAGCGGGCGCGCGAGCAGGTCGGCAACACCGCGCGGCTCCAGTTCTACGACTGGGAGCCGAACGTGCTCACCGACCGCGAGATCTACGCGGGCGGCCGGGCGCTGTTCCAGGCTGTCGAGGCGGCGTCCAAGGAGCAGGGCAAGGCTGAGCAGAGCGACGTGCCGCCCGGCTCCGACGTGTCGCCCGAGCAGGCGGACCGCGACAACAACACCGCCAAGGACCGCTACTACCTGTTCGGCCCCGACGAGCGCCCGATCGGCCCCGACAAGCAGCCACTGCGCACCGGCAGCTACGAGCCGTCGGGCACCTGCAAGGACCTGCTGGCCGACTACGAGCCCGAGCCCGGCCCCGCACCGGAGTTCGCCGAGGACACGGAGTGCCTGCCGCAGCTGGAGGCGCTCGGATCGGGCGGGCCGCCGGCGGGCTCTCGCGTCATCAAGGTCCCCGAGGGCGTGGTGGTCCTCGAGCAGGAGCGCGCGCCCAACCAGCCCGCACAGATCCAGCGCTACTCGGTGATCGAGGACGACTCCGAGCTGTCCGGCGAGGACATCAAGAACCCGGAGGCCAACACCGACCCGAACACCAACGCCCCGCTGGTGACGATGGAGTTCACCGACAAGGGGCGCGAGGCGTTCGCGCGCGTGACCAAGCGCATCGCCGAGCGCGGGTTCGACGCGTCGACGCTGTCGCCCGGCGCGACCGACAAGGAGCAGTTCTTCCAGCGCTTCGCGATCACGCTCGACAACCAGATCGTCTCGCTGGCCACGATCGACTTCATCTCCAACCCGGAGGGCATCGACGGCCGCACCGGGGCCCAGATCGAGAACGTCGGCGACTTCGACGCCGCCAACGACCTCGCGGAGAGCCTGCGCATCGGCGCCCTGCCGATCGAGCTGAAGCTGATCTCCGAGACGCAGGTGTCGGCCACGCTCGGCCAGCAGGCGCTCGACCAGGGCCTCCTGGCCGCCGCCGTGGGCCTGGCGCTGACGATCCTCTTCCTGCTGGTCTTCTACCGCGTGCTCGGCCTGGTGGCCACGGCCGCGCTCTTGATCTACGCCGTCTTCCTGTTCGCGCTGGTCAAGCTGATCCCGATCACGCTCACGCTGCCCGGGATCGCGGGGTTGGTGCTGACCTTGGCGGTGGCGGCCGACGCCAACATCGTCATGTTCGAGCGCATCAAGGAGGAGGTGCGCGCGGGCAGATCGATACCGGCGGCCATCTCAGCCGGCTACGCGAAGGCGCTCAGGACGATCATCGACGCGAACGTCGTGACCGTCGGCGTCGCGTTCATCTTGTTCACGCTGGCCACTGCGGGCGTCAAGGGCTTCGCGTTCACGCTCGGTATCGGCACGCTCGTATCCCTGTTCACCGCGGTGCTGGCCACCTCGGCGATCCTCGGCTCGATGGCGCGCACGCGCCTGCTGCGCTCCCCGAGCGCGCTGGGCGCGGGGCCCGAGCGCGTCAGCTGGCAGCGCTTCGACTTCATGGGCAAGGCGCGCTGGTTCTTCTCCTTCTCCGGCGCGATCCTGGCGGTCGGCGCGATCGCTCTGTCCACGCTCGGCCTCAACTTCGGCATCGACTTCGAGTCCGGCACGCGCATCACCACGCCGCTCGAGCGCCCCGCCAGTGTGGACGACGTGCGCACCGCGCTCGACCCGCTCGGCTACTCGGACGCCAAGATCCAGGAGCTCGACGACCCCGAGCTCGGCGAGAACGTGGTGCAGATCTCGGTGCCGCAGCTGGAGCCCGAGAAGGTGACCGAGGTCGAGAACGCCCTCGACGAGAGCTTCGGCGTCGCGGGCGACGACTTCTCGTCCAGCTCGATCGGCCCGACGTTCGGCGAGCAGATCGCCCGTACGGCGCTGATTGCGGTGGTCGCGTCGCTGCTGCTGATCTCGATCTACATCGGCTTCCGATTCGAGTGGAAGTTCGCGGTGCCGATCCTGATCGCGCTGGCGCACGACCTGCTGATCACATCGGGCGTCTACGCCCTGACCGAACGCGAGGTGACGACCTCGACGGTCGCCGCGTTGCTGACGATCATGGGGTACTCGCTGTACGACACGATCATCGTGTTCGACCGCATCCGGGAGAACGTGCCGCGCATGCCGCGCGCGACCTTCTCGCAGATAGCCAACCGCTCGATGTCGGAGGTGCTGACCAGATCCCTGGCCACGAGCTTCACGGTGCTGATGCCCGTTGGTGCGCTGCTGCTGTTCGGCGGCGACACGCTCAAGGACTTCGCGTTCGCGCTGCTGGTGGGCGTCGCCTCGGGCGCGTACTCGTCGATCTTCATCGCCACGCCGGTGCTGGTGGAGTGGAAGGAGCGCGAGCAGGTGTACATGCGCCGCCGGCGGCTCATCATGGACCAGCACGGCGGCATGGTGCCGGCGTTCGCTACGGGCGCGCTCGCGCCCGAGCCGGCGGTCGCTGCTGCTGCCGCAGGCGGCGGTACACGCACGCGTCGGGCCCGCCGCACCGCTCCCAAGCCCACCGGCCCGCGGCCCGCGCCGCCACCGAGGGCGGCTCAGCCGCCGCCCGCGCCGCCGCCGCCGAGACCGACGCCTGACCCCGCGCCCGCGCCGCCAGACCCCGCGCCCGCCGACACGGCTGCCGCGCCGCCTGACGTGCCGGCGCCCGAGCAGGCCGCGCCCGAGCCGCCGGCCGCGTCCGAGGACGCTCCGCCGGCAGCTCCGCAGTCGCGCACGACGTCGACCGCCGGTCCCGACAAGCCGAAGCCCACCCCGAAGCCGAAGCGCCAGCGACCGCGCCGGAAGCATGGGAGGCGTTAGCCGATGAGCATGGTCGTGTGGGTGATGATGGGCATCGCCGTCTGGCACTTCACCGTGTTCGTGCCCGACCGCTTCTGGGGCGGCATCGTGGGCGCCTTCCTGGCCGCCGGCATCGCCGCGGCGCTGTTCGGCCTGCTCGTCAACGGCGGCAGCGTCCCCGGGCAGAACGACACCGACATCGCGCAGGCGCTGATCGCGATACCCGGATCGGTGATCGGGCTGGCCCTCTCGTACTGGTACGGCTCACGCGTCGACCGCCAGCACGGCATCGACCACGGTCAGACACGCGCGGGCTCGCACTGAGTTGGGGGGCGGCCCCGGTGGCCGCCGGCCCTCATTCCGTCCGCCGTCGCTCGCAGGATGGACGGGATGCGCTCCCAGCCGAGCCGATGGGCCTGCGATCCCTACGACGTCTCCGCCGCCGAACGGCTGGCGGCCGGTCTGGGCGTGTCGCAGCCGGTCGGCGCGATCCTGGCGCGGCGTGGCTTCGCGAACGTGGACGAGGCGCGGCGCTTCCTCGCCGCCGACGAGCGCCACGACCCACGCACGCTGCCCGGAGTCCCGGCTGCGTGTGAGCTGATCGGCGCGCACCTCGCCCGCGGCTCGCGCATCGCGGTGTTCGGCGACTACGACGTCGACGGTGTGTGCTCCACCACGATCCTGGTTCGCACCCTGCGGGCGCTCGGCGCCGACCCGGTTTGGGAGCTGCCCAGCCGCTTCGACGAGGGCTACGGGCTGTCGGTGGCCGCCGTCGAGCGCCTCGTCGCTCGCGGTGTGCACCTGCTGGTCACCGTCGACTGCGGCATCACGGCGGTCGAGCCCGTCGCGGCCGCTCGGGCCGCCGGCCTCGACGTGGTGGTCACCGACCATCACTTGCCGGACGACCTGCTGCCCGACTGCGTTGTGGTGCACCCGGCGCTGCCGGCCGAGCCCGGCGGGCCGCCCGTCTACGGCTGTCCGGAGCTGTGCGCGTCCGGCGTCGCGCTGAAGCTCTGCGAGGCCCTGCACGGCGCGGCCGGGGGCGACCCGCTCGCTGCCGAGGAGCACCTCGACCTGGCCGCGCTCGCCACGGTCTGCGATCTCGTGCCGCTGCGCGGCGAGAACCGCCGCATCGTGCGCGAGGGGCTGGTCGCGATGGCCCGCACCGAGAAGCCCGGCCTGCGGGCGCTGATGTCGGTGGGCGCGGTGGCGCCCGCCGAGCTCACCGAGCATTCGCTCGGCTTCCGGCTCGGTCCCCGCATCAACGCCGCCGGGCGCATGCGGCGCGCCGACGCCGCGCTCGAGCTGTTGCTCACAGAGGACGCCGGCCGCGCCGAGGAGGTGGCTCGCGAGCTCGACCTGCTCAACACCGACCGCCAGCAGGCCGAGACGCGCATCCTGTTCGCGGCCGAGGCCGCGTGCCTGCCGCAGGCGTCGCAGGCCGCGATCGTCGTGGCGGGAGAGGGTTGGCACCCCGGTGTCGTCGGCATCGTCGCCTCGCGGCTGGTCGAGCGCTGGCGGCGCCCCTGCGTCGTGATCGCGCTCGGCGACGACGGGTCGGGACGCGGGTCGGGTCGCAGCATCTCGCCGTACGACCTGCACGGGGGCCTGGCCGCCTGCGCGGCGCACCTCACCCGCTTCGGTGGCCACCGCATGGCAGCCGGCGTGGAGCTGGCGGCGGACTCCGTCGGGCCCTTCCGGGCCGCGCTCGCTGCGCACGCCGGCGCGGCGCTGAGCCCCACCGACCTGATCCCCGTCGAGCGGGTCGACGCGGTGGTCCCGGGCGGCTTGCTCGGCCTCGGCCTGGCCGAGGAGCTCGAGACGCTGCGCCCGTTCGGGATGGGAAACCCGCAGCCCACCCTGCTCGTGCCCGCCGCGCGCTTCCAGCAGGTGACCGGAATGGGTGAGGACAAGGAGCACGCGCGCTTCACGCTCGTCACGGCGGGCGGCGCCCGCTCCCGCGGCGTCGCGTTCGGCTCGCCCCCCAAGGCGCTCGCTCCGGCCGCGGAGCAGAACCACGACATCGCGCTGCGCCTCGAGCGCAACCGCTGGAACGGCATGGTCGAGCCGCGCACGATCCTGCGCGCGCTCTGTCCGACCGAGCCCGGGGAGCTGCGCGTGCTGGGCGAGGAGGGCACGTTCTGGGCGCGCCTGCGACGCGCGCGCGGGTCGGCGCCGTCCGAGCCCCCGATCGTCGCGGCGCCGGAGCCGCTCGACCGCCGGCGCGAGGGCTTCGCGGGCGTTGCTGGCGAGCTGTTCACGAGCGGGGAGCGCGTCCTCGTCGCCGTGGCTGACGTCGAACGCCGCCGCGCCGGGCTCGAGCAGATCGTGGCCGGCCTGGCGCGGGACGGGATGGCGGTTGCGTCCTGGAGCGCCATAGCCGGCGACCCTGCCCTCGCGGGCGCATACGACCAGCTGGTCGCGCTCGACCCCCCGCCGCTCGGCATCGCCGACCCGCTGCTGCGCCGCGGACCGCGGGCCCACATGGCCTGGGGGCCCGCGGAGGCCGAGTTCGCCCTGCACGTCTGGCGAGCCGAGCTGGACCTGCGTCCCGCGCTGGCGGACGCCTACCGCGCGCTGCGCGAGCTACCCGACGACGCCGGCGCCGAACGGCTCCAGCACGCGCTGCAGGGCACCGGCCGCTATCCGCGCGGCCCCGAGGCCTGCGCCCGCCTGGTGGACGTCCTCGGCGAGCTCGGTCTGGTCGAGTTCGTGCTCGACCGGCCGTCGTGCAGGGTGCTCGATGCGGGCCGCACGGAGCTCGAGCGCTCCGCGGCCTTCCGCGCCTGCGTGGACCGGCTCGGGGCGATCGAGCGGGCGCTGGCGGCAGAGCGGCCGGACGCCGCGGCCTCCCGCGCCGCCTGAGCGCGTCCGCCGCCCGCCACCCGCTCTAAACTCGGTCACATGCCGAAGCTGCCGCGCGGCAACGGGAAGTCGGGCACTGGGACGGCGCGCAAGACGCCGACCAAGCGGCCCGCGCCCAGGCGCAAGGCGGGCGAGGCCACACAGACGGCCGGGAACGGCAACGCGGAGGCCCCCGAGCAGACCGCCGCCAACGGGCACACGACCGCCCCCGAGCGCGATTTCGAGCACCAGCCGGTGGACGCGCACGTGACCCACGCGCCGGCCGGCCCCGAGGCCAGGCTGACCGAGGACCAGCGCGTGCTGCTCGGCGACCTGTTCGCCGTCGTGGAGGAGCACGCCGCCGACGCCGTCGAGCAGGTCGACCGTGAGCTCGTGGAGGGCGCGTTCGTGTTCTCCTGCGAGCGGCACGCCGACCAGCGCCGCGCCAGCGGCGAGGAGTTCATCGTGCACCCCGTGGGCGTGGCCAAGATCTGCGCCGGCATGCGCCTCGATACCGCCACGCTGTGCGCCGCCCTGCTGCACGACACGGTCGAGGACACCACCGCCTCGCTCGCGGAGGTCGAGGAGGAGTTCGGCGAGCAGGTCGGGGCGCTCGTCGATGGCGTCACCAAGCTGTCCGGCGTCACGTTCCAGAGCCGCGACGACCGCCAGGCCGAGAACTACCGCAAGATGATGGTCGCGATGGCCCAGGACATCCGGGTCATCCTGATCAAGCTCGCCGATCGCCTGCACAACATGCGCACGATCGGCTCGATGCCCAAGCACAAGCAGCAGGAGAAGGCCAAGGAGACGCTCGAGATCTTCGCGCCGCTGGCGCACCGGCTCGGCATCCACGCGATCAAGTGGGAGCTGGAGGACCTCGCCTTCGCCACCCTGCACCCGCGCAAGTACAACGAGATCAAGCAGCTCGTCTCCCAGCAGCGCGGCGAGCGCGAGGGCTACGTGGCGCGGGCCGGGCAGTACCTGCAGAAGGAGCTGGAGGCGGTCGGGATCGAGGCCGAGATCGCGGGCCGCGCGAAGCACTTCTACTCGATCTACTCGAAGATGACCAAGAAGGGCCGCGAGTTCAACGAGATCTACGACCTCACGGCCATGCGTGTGCTGGTGGACTCGGTCAAGGACTGCTACGGCGCGATCGGGGTCATCCACTCGCTCTGGAAGCCGCTGCCGGGGCGCTTCAAGGACTGGGTGGCCATGCCCAAGTTCAACATGTACCAGGCCCTGCACACCACGGTGATCGGGCCGGAGGGTCGCCCGCTCGAGATCCAGATCCGCACGCTCGAGATGCACCGCACCGCCGAGTTCGGCGTGGCCGCGCACTGGATCTACAAGGAGGACGGCGGCAAGCCCGTCGAGCAGAAGGTGGAGTGGCTGCGTCACCTGCTCGACTGGCAGCAGGACGCCAAGGACCCGCAGGAGTTCGCCGAGACCCTGAAGGCGGACCTGTTCGAGGACGAGGTGTTCGTGTTCACGCCGAAGGGCGAGGTCAAGTCGCTGGCCGGCGGCGCCACCCCGCTCGACTTCGCCTACTCGATCCACACCGACGTCGGGCACCGCTGCGTCGGCGCCAAGGTGAACGGCAAGATCGTGCCGCTGCACTACGAGCTCCAGTCCGGCGACATCTGCGAGGTGCTCACCTCCAAGAAGGAGCGCGGGCCCGTCGCGCGACTGGCTCGCCCTCGCGAAGACCACCCGCGCCCAGTCCAAGATCCGCGCGTGGTTCACGCGCGAGCGCCGGGAGGACTCGGAGCGCAGCGGTCGCGAGATCCTGCACGAGAACATGAAGCGCGCCGGGCTGCCGCCACAGAAGCTCGCCGGCTCGCCGCTGCTCGCCGACGTGATCCGCGAGATGGGCTTCAAGAAGGGCGAGGAGTTCTACATCGCCCTCGGTCAGGCCAAGATCTCGCCGAAGACCGTCACCAGCAAGCTGATGCACCGCCTCAAGGAGGGCGAAGGGGTGGAGCCGGCGTCCGCCGCCGCGGAGCTGCTCGAACGCCGCGAGCCGCCCAAGAAGACGTCCGCCTCCTCGAGCTTCGGCATCAAGGTCCAGGGCGTGGAGGACGTGATGCTGAGGCTGGCCAAGTGCTGCCGGCCGGTGCCCGGCGACCCGATCGTGGGCTACATCTCGCTCGGCAAGGGCATCACGATCCACCACGAGAACTGCTCCAACGCCCAGGCGCTGATGCGCAACCCCGAGCGCTTCACCAAGGTCGCGTGGGAGGGGGAGACGTCGGCCCCGTTCCGGGTCGAGCTCCAGATCGACGGCTGGGACCGCCACCGCCTGTTGGAGGACATCACCCGCACGTTCGCGGAGACCGGCATCAACATCCTCGAGGCTCGCTGCACCGTCGTGCACCCGATGGTCAAGAACCGCTTCGTCGTCGAGGTGGGGGACACCGCCGGGCTGAAGACCTGCATCACCCGGCTGCGGAACGTCGAGTCGGTGTTCGACGCCTACCGCGTCACGCCGACCGGCTGAGACGATGCCGGAGCCGATCCTCGAGCGCTACCGGTACGCCTACGACCTGTTCAACCGGCGCGACTGGGACGGCTTCGTGGCGCTGATGGACGAGGAGATCGAGGTCGAGTCGCGCCTGGCCGCGATGGAGGGCGTCTACAACGGACACGACGGGTTGCGGCGCTGGTGGGACGACGTCTGCGAGACGATCCCTGACTACCGGATCGAGGTGGTAGAGGTACGCAACCTCGGCGGCGCGGCGATCGCGCACCTCCGCGGCACCGGCAGTGGCGGCACGAGCGCGGTCCCGGTCGACGACCCGTTCTGGCACGCGGTCCGTTGGGGGCGGGACGGGAAGTGTCTCTGGTGGCGCAACTGCACCACCGAGGCTGAGGCGATCGAGGCGCTCGGCGAGCGCATGCCCTCGACCCCGCGTCCCTGACATCAGGGCTGGGCGCGTTCTGTACCCAGCTGGGTACAGAAGTCGACCAGCCCCGGGCGGCGGTCTACGAGACCGCCAGCAGCCCGCCGGGCACCGCCGCGAACTCGATCTCGCCGAACTCGCCGATGTAGTCGCCGTCCACCTGGACCGGGAAGGGCTGGTCGTCGATCGCGTCCACGCGCAGCGAGGCGAGCTCGCCGAGGCTGTCGACCTGGCGGTGGCGCAGGACCGTCTTGGCGCGGCCCGAGAGCAGGCGCGGGATCAGCGTCGGCAGCTCCAACGGTGTGGCGCTCTTCAGCACCGCTGCGCCCAGCGACCCGCTCGTGAGGCCGGCGCCCTCGGCCACGCGGATCGGCCGCTTGCGAAAGAACGTGAACGGATCCGAGTTCTGCACGATCACCGTGACGCCCTCGAGCGTCCGCCGGCCGGCCTGCACCCGCACGTGTGGCGGGCGCACCAGGTAGTGGCGCGTGAAGATGTCGACCCCCGCGTAGGCGTAGTACCAGGCGCCGTAGCGCGCCTTGCGCAGTGGGTGGCGGTCGACGCGCTCGACCACCGAGGCGTCCAGCCCGACCCCCGACGCGAACACGAAGTGGCGCCCGCCGGCGCGGCCCAGGTCCACGCGGAAGGGTTGGAACTCGTCCGCCATGCGCAGCAGGTGCTCCGTCGCGTCCACCACGTCGTTCGGGATCCCGAGCGTGCGCGCCCACACGTTGGTCGACCCGCCCGGCAGCGCGGTCAGCGGCGTCTCGGAGCCGACCAGGCCGTTCGCGGCCTCGTTGACGGTGCCGTCGCCCCCGAAGGCCACGACCACGTCGTAGCCCTCGCGCGCCGCCTCCCGGCAGATCTGGGTGGCGTGCTCGCGCTTCTCGGTGTCGATCGCCTCGACCGAGTAGCGCGACTGGAGCGCGTAGACCACGAGGTTGCGCAGGCGGTCCGAGACGGTGGTGGCGTACGGGTTGACGATCACCAGCATGCGCCGCTTGGGCGTGCGGTCTGGCAGCAGGCGCTCGGCGAGCTCCTCGGCCCGCTCCAACGCGGTCTCCGCGGACACGGCCGAGAGGCTATCCACTCCCGTGCGCAGCCGGCCGAGCCGGCTGCTTCGGCCCAAGCGCTCCAAACACGGCAACGCCCTCGCGCTCGACCTCTTGCACGCGCCCGTCGGCCTCGAGCACGTCGAGGTGGCCGAGCACCTCCGACAGGGTCAGGTAGGCCTGGGTGACGGCGATGTTGCCCCACAGCTCCTGGGCGATCTCGTAGGCCGACCGTGGCTGTTCCGTCAGCAGCCGGTGGATCTTGTCGCAGCGTCGCCGGTGGAGCTCGAAACGCTGGTCGATCAGCGCGCGGTGATCGGTGATCGGGTCGCCGTGCCCGGGCAGCACGAGGTCCACGTCCATCTCGCGGGTCGCCGCCAGCGACTCGAGGTAGTGCACGAGCGCCCGCGGGCGCTCGGACGACCCGTCGCGCGGGCGGGTGATCAGCGGGTTCGAGGAGATGTGCGCGATCAGGTGGTCCGCCGCGATCAGGATGCGCCGGTCGCGGTCGTGGAAGATCGTGTCGGTGGGGGAGTGGCCGGGCCGGTGGTGAACGTGCAGCGTGCGGTCGCGCAGCGACAGCTGCTCGCCGTCGTGCAGCGGCCGCGTGACGTGCACCTGGGAGCCCCAGGCGCGGAAGGCGCGCGAGACCGACTGCAGCGCGGACACCACGTCCTCGGGGATGCCGTTGCGGAGCATGATGTCGCGGGCGAAGTCGTCGTCGGCCTGGGCCTCGTCGGAGAAGTTCTCCATGAACGGGACCGCCACGTCGATCGCCGCGACCTCGGCATTCGAGTGGGACGCCACCAGCGCCACCAGGCCGAGGTGGTCGATGTGCTGGTGGGTCACCACCACCAGCTCGATCTCCTCGAGCGAGTGCCCCAGCCCCGCGATGCCGCGCTGCAGCTCGTCGAAGGACGTGCCGGAGTTGGGGCCGGCGTCCACCAGCGTCAGCGGATCGTCCTCGATCAGGTACACGTTCACTCGCCCGACGGCGAAGGGCGTCGGGATCGCGAGCCGGTGGATTCCGGCGGCAGCGGCCGGTGCGAACGGGTCTGCGGTCACGAAGCGGAGACCCTACTTACAGTCCCAGGGGTGCACGCGCGTGTGATCGTCGCCCTGACGCTCCTGGGTGCGCTGCTGGGCGGCGCCCCGGCGGCGTTCGGCGACCGCGACTACCGCGCCCACGCCTACGTGATCAAGGTCCCTCCGGCCTACGGCGGGAACGCCGGACTGGCACTTGCGCGCAGCGACCGCGTCCTGCGGCGCGCGCTCCGATTGGCGCACATGGGGGACCGCGCGCCGGACTGGCTGCGCGAGGGCGCCCGCGTGGGCCTGACGGGGCGGCTGGACTTCGCGATCTCGGTGCGCGGCCCGACGAGCGATGAGGCGATCGCCCTCGCCACCGCCTATGCGATGGCGATCAAGCGGTCGCTGCGCCTGGAGCCGGGCCTCGGCACCCGCGGACGCGGCGCCCGTGCGGCCCGGCGCGAGCTCGGCCCGGTGGGGCCGGCGCTGATCGGCGCGGCGGCCGGCCTGTGGCTGGGCGTGGCCGTCGCGATCGTCAGGAACGGATCAGGCCGAGCACCTCGTCGCGCTTCTGCTCCATGTGCTCCCGCGACTCCAGCGACTCCAGGTTGAGCCGCAGCAGCGGCTCGGTGTTGGAGGGCCGCACGTTGAAGTGCCAGTCGTCGTAGTCGATCGAGATCCCGTCCAGCTCGCTCAGGTCGCCGTCGGAGTAGCGCTCGGCGATCTCGGCCATCTTGGCGTCCTGGTCTGAGACCTCGGAGTTGATCTCGCCCGAGATGAAGTACCGCGAGCGCAGCGGCTCGAGCAGCTCGGTCAGCCGCTTGCCCTCCACGGACAGCAGCTCGAGGATCAACAGCGCCGGGATCGTGCCCGAGTCGGCGCAGTAGAAGTCGCGGAAGTAGTAGTGGCCCGACACCTCGCCACCGAAGGCTGCGCCCGTGTCACGCATGCGCGTCTTGAAGAACGCATGGCCCACGCGGTTGACCTCCGCCTTGCCGCCCCCGCGCTCGACCACGTCGCGCACCGCGCGGGACGCGCGCACGTCGTACAGCACCGTCGCACCCGGCTCCTTGCGCAGCAGCGCCTCGGCCAGCAGCGCCGTGAGGAAGTCGCCGGCCACGAACTCGCCGCCGTCGTCGATGAAGAAGCACCGATCGGCGTCCCCGTCCCACGCGATGCCGAGGTCGGCGCCGGCCTGGCGCACGCGGTCGATGATGAACTGACGGTTCTCCTCGAGCAGCGGGTTGGGCTCGTGATCGGGGAACTCGCCGTCGGGCTCCCAGTAGGTCTCGATGCGCTCCAGCGGGAGCGACTCGAGCAGCGGGCCGACCGTGGGGCCGGCCATGCCGTTGCCGCCGTCCAGCACCACCCGCATCGGCTCGACCAGGTTCGCGTCGATGTATCCGAGGGCTGCCGCACGGAACGGCTCGCCCACGTCCTCCTGCTCGATGCGGCCCGGCTCCGCGACCGGATCGCCGGGCTCCCCGGCGGTCACGATGTCGCGCAGCTCGCCGATGCCCGAGTCGCCCGACAGCGCCAGCGCGCCGCGCTTGACCAACTTGGCACCCGTGTACGCCTTCGGGTTGTGGGACGCGGTGCACATCAGTCCGCCGTCGAGCTCGCGCGAGCCGACCGTCCAGTAGAGCACCTCGGTGCCGACCATCCCCACGTCCAGCACGTCGGCCCCTTCGTCGGCGATCCCGCGGGCGTAGGCCTCGGCCATCCCCGGCGCGGACAGGCGCATGTCGCGGCCGAGCGCCACCCGCAGCTCGGATGGGGGCGGCCCCTGTAGGTCGGAGAGCACGCGCGCGAAGCCCCGCCCGATCCGATAGGCGAGCTGCTCGTCCATCTGATCGGGGTAGATGCCCCGTACGTCGTAGGCCTTGAAGATGGAGTCGTCGATCACCGCCGGGGAGCCTACCCAGCGGAGTGTGCGCGATCGCTCACTCCCGCTTCGCCGAGAGTTGCATGGTTTCTGGGATGGATGCCTCTCACGTGGTTGACGGTGCGCTGCTCGGCCGTGCGGTGGCGCGGCGCCTGGGGTACGACCGCAAGCTGCTCAACACCGTCCCGGCAGGGGCGCTCGAGTCGTTCGCGGGCGTGGGCCACATCTTCGACCTCGCCGGGTTGCGGGAAGGTGAGACCGTGGTGGACCTGGGCAGTGGCTCGGGCGCCGACCTGTTCGCCGCCGCCGTGGAGGTGGGCGAGCACGGCCACGTGACGGGCATCGTCACCACCGACGCGCACCTCGCGAAGGCTGCTCGGCTCGCCGCTGAGCACGGGTTCGCGAACGTCGACCTGTTCGCGAGCAGGCTCGAGGCCACCCCGCTCGCCGGCGAGAGCGCAGATGTGGTGATCTCGAACGGCGTCATCAACCTGTGCCCCGACAAGGCCGCCGCATTCGGGGAAGTGGCCCGTCTGCTGCGCCCCGGCGGCCGCGCCGCGATTGCGGACATCGTCGGCGGGAGCGATTACCTGGACGGGCTTGCGGAGGCGGGGCTGCGGGTCGACGTGGTGCGCGAGAACCGCGGGAAGTACGGCGTGATCAGCGTCTCCCTGCTCGCGCGCAAGCCCGGCTAGCGGCTAGGCGACCGCGGGCGCCACGCGGCGCCCGATCTGCTCGACCGCCTCCAGATCGCGGTGCAGCAGATGCTGGAGCATCACTCGCTCCACCCCGGCGTCGGCCAGCTCGCGCAGCCGGTCGATGCCCTCCTCGAGGGTGCCGGTCACGTGGTCGACGTCCGACAGCTCGGCCAGGAAGCGTTCGGGATCGGCGTCATCGCCCTGCCACTCCGCCAGGCGGGCGGCCCGGTCGAGCAGCTCGGCGCGATCCTCACCGCACAGCCACGTCGTCATCAGCGAGAGCGGAATCGGGTCGCGGCCCTCCTCGGCGCAGGCCGCGTCCAGCTGCTCCCTCAGCGCGGCGCACTCGGCCGCGGTCTTGGAAAGCGTGTTGTACTCGTCGGCGAAGCGGGCGGCCATCCGGACGCTCCGGGGCCCGCCGCTGCCGCCGACGATCAGGTTCGGCCGCGGGCGCTGCACCGGCTTCGGCTGTGCGATGCCGTCGCTCCAGTGGTGCGTGATCAGCTCGAGCTGGCGCTCCATGTTCCGCATGCGCTCGCCGAGCGGCGGGAACGGGAACTCGTACGCCTCGTGCTCGGCCTCGAACCAGCCGGTGCCGAGGCCCAGCTCCACGCGCCCGCCCGACACGTGGTCCGCCGTGACCACCACCTTGGCCAGCTCGGAGGGATGGCGGAACGTGGCCGGCGAGACCAGCGTGCCGAGGCCGACGGAGGACGTGGTCGCCGCGAGCGCGTTGATCGTCGCCCAAGCATCCAGGGAGCTGCGCTCGCCATGGCCGAAGACGGACAGGTAGTGGTCGGAGCGGAAGAGCGTCTCGACGCCGTGCTGCTCGCAGGCCGCCGCGAGGGCTCGCCAGTCGTCCCAGGAAACGTCCTCCTGGCCTTCGATCATGAGCGCGACGCGCATCAGAGCAGTTCGCGCAAGCCCTGCTCGATGTCCGTGTCGCCGTGCACCACGTACAGCGTCAGGCCCGCCGTGCGCGGCTCGTGCAGCACCGCCGCGAGCACGGCCGCTACGTCCTCGCGCGCCACCTGCTCGCGGATCGGCTCGGCCTGGATGCGCGCGTGTCCGGTGCCGGGGTCGTCGGTGAGTAGGCCCGGCCGGACGATCGTCCAGTCGCGGTCGCTGGCGGCCACCGCCGCGTCCGCCTCGGCCTTCGCGCGCAGGTAGACGCTGAAGGTGTCGTCGTCGTCGGGCGGGCTCTCGGCACCCACGGAGCTGATGATCGCGTAGCGCGGCACGTCCGCCGAGCGTGCCGCCTCCAGCAGCTTGATAGCGCCGTCGCGATCGACCGTCAGCTTGCGCTCAGGTCCGCTGCCGGGGCCGGCGCCGGCAGCGAACACAACGGCGTCGGCGCCCTCGACCGCGGCGGCGACCGCGGCGGTGTCGGCGGCCTCCAGGTCGCACAGCACCGGCTCGCTGCCGTCGGCGCGCAGGTCGTCGGCGTGCTCGGGCTTGCGGATCAGGCCGCGAACGCGGTCGCCGCGCGCGACCAGCATGCGCGCGAGCTGTCGTGCGATCTGCCCGTGACCGCCCGCGATCGCGACGTCCATCAGAGCCATCCTCGTCTACGGAAGTAACCCACCATCCCGACCAGCACGACCACCATGCCGCCGAGAATGCCCCAGAAGGCTTCGACGGTGCCCGCGAACGGGAAGTCGACGTTCATCCCGAACACGCTCGCGAACAGGGTGAGGGGCAGGATCACGACGCTGAACGCGGTCAGCACGCGCAGCACCTCGTTGACCCGGTGGGAGAGCACCGACTCGTTGGTGTCCTCCAGCGCCTCCACGACCTCCTTGAAGTTCTCGAGCATGTCCCAGATCCGCTCGGAGGCGTCGACGATGTCGTCGAAGTACACCTCGAGGTCCTCGGCCAGGTAGCGCTGCTTGGTGCGTTCCAGGTCACGCAGCACGGCGCGCTGCGGGCGGATCACCTTGCGGAAGTTGATGATCTCCTGCTTGGAGTTGGAGAGGTCGCGGACGACCTCGTCGGCCAGGCCCTCGAAGATATCCTCCTCGAGCCGCTCCAGCTTGTTGCCGATCTTGCGCAGCATCGGGAAGCAGTAGTCGAACGCGTCGTCGACGATCTTGTAGAGCAGGTAGCCGGAGCCCTTGGAGAGCATCGCCTCGCGCACCTCCTCGGAGGAGCGGCAGCGCTCGAACAGGTACTCCACCGGCGGCAGCGGCGCGTTGGGCAGCGTGATCAGGAAGTCTGGCCCGATGAAGATGTCCAACTCGGCGGCGTTGAGGCGCCCGACCGCTTTGTCGAACACCGGGAAGTGCAGCACGATGAACAGGTAGTCGGGGTACTCGTCGATCTTCGGCCGCTGGTTGCGCGACTGGACGTCCTCGTAGTCGAGCGGGTGGAAGTCGAAATGCTCCTCCAGCCAGGCGCGGTCTACGCCGGTGGGGCGCTCGATGTTGATCCAGCGCAGGTCGCCGTGCTCGACGACCTCGACGCGAGGCTCGACCGGGGTCTGCTGGTGCGCGCTACCGTCGGCCCGTGCGCGGGCCGAGCGCCTGAGACGTGGCTTGGGAAGGCTCGGCATAGCGTCTAAGCGGGTCGTCCAACGGGTTCACCCGGATGATTCTACCCGTGAGCTGCGCTATCCTCCGCGCTTCACATAGCCGTTGCATCGAGAGGGGTGGAGGGACATGGCCCGGTGAAGCCCCGGCAACCTCCTCGGATCCGGATGGATTCGAGGGACGGTGCCAATTCCTTTGAGATGTGATCGGACGCCTCATGTGGGCCTCCGTCACAGCGCGACGGAGGCTTTCAACATGAAAGGGGCGTTCAAATGTCTGTCAAGGCACTGGCTTGCAAGGAATGTGGGACTGAGTACGAGCTCGAGGCGCGTTACGTCTGCGAGCAGTGCTTCGGACCGCTGGAGGTGAGCTACGACTACACCTCGCTGGACTCGGCCTCCGCGAAGCGGCGCATCCAGGCCGGTCCGCAGAACCTGTGGCGCTACGCAGACTTCCTGCCGTTCGCCCAGCCGCCCAAGTACGCGCTGCCCGCGGGCGGCACGCCGCTGGTGCGCACGCCGCGGTTGGCCGAGGCGCTCGGGCTGCGCGACGTGTGGGTCAAGAACGACGCGGCCAACCCGACCCACTCGTTCAAGGATCGCGTGGTGTCGGTGGCGCTCGCGAAGGCCCAGGAGCTCGGCTTCCAGACGGTGGCCTGCGCGTCGACCGGCAACCTGGCCAACGCCGTCGCCGCCCACGCGGCGGCCGCGGGCCTCGAGTCGTACGTGTTCATCCCGGCGGACCTGGAGGAGCAGAAGATCCTCGCCACCGGGGTGTACGGGACCAAGCTCGTGACGGTGCGCGGGAACTACGACGACGTGAACCGGCTCTGCACCGAGCTGTCGGCCGACCGCGACTGGGCGTTCGTGAACGTGAACGTGCGCCCCTACTACGCGGAGGGGTCGAAGACGCTCGCCTACGAGATCGCCGAGGGGCTCGGCTTCGAGCTACCCGACCGCGTGGTGGCGCCGGTCGCGTCGGGCTCCCTGTTCACGAAGATCGCGCGCGGCTTCGACGAGTGGCGCGAGGTCGGGCTGATCGAGGGCGACACGCCAACGATGAACGGCGCGCAGGCCGAGGGCTGCTCGCCCGTCGCGCAGGCGTTCGACGCCGGCTGGGACATCTGCAAGCCGGTGAAGCCGAACACGATCGCGAAGTCGCTGGCGATCGGCAACCCGGCGGACGGGCCTTACGCGCTGGAGCTGGCGCGCCGCAGCGGCGGTCGCATCGACGCCGTGACCGACGACGAGATTCGCGCCGGCATCCGACTACTGGCCCAGACGACCGGCATCTTCACCGAGACCGCAGGCGGCGTGACCACCGCGACGCTCGCGAAGCTCGCGGCGCGCGGCGACATCGACCCGGACGAGCGCGTGGTGCTCGTGATCACGGGCGAGGGCCTGAAGACGCTGGATGCCGTGCGGGGCACATTCGAGGCGCACGAGATCGACGCGAACGTCGAGTCGTTCGACTCGGCCCTGCCCGCGGCCGCCGCTGTTTAGACTTTCCGGCCGCATGGCAGTGACCGTCAAGATCCCGACGCAGCTCCGCAGCGTCACCGGTGGCGAAGGTGAGACCACCGTCGACAGCGCCTCGACCGTCGGCGAGGTGCTCGACGGGCTCTACGAGCGCTTCGACGGCCTGCGTGACCGGATCGCCGAGGACGGCGGCCTGCGGCGCTTCGTGAACGTCTACGTCGGGGGCGAGGACATCCGCTTCCTCGACGGTCTCGACACGACGGTCGAGGACGGCGACGAGGTCACGATCCTGCCTGCCGTGGCTGGCGGCTGAGTTGGCCTGAGCACGCTCGTCACAGGTGCGCAGGGCTTCGTCGGCGCGTGGCTGGCCCAGCGGCTCCTGGACGACGGGCGCAGGGTCGTCGCGCTGCGGCGGGACTTCGATCCGGAGGCCCGCTTTCGCACCGAGGGGGTGGAGGAGCGCTGCACGGTGGCGCTTGCCGACCTGACCGACCACGACGCACTCGTGCGGGTCCTCAACGAGCACGAGGTCGACGAGGTCTTCCATCTGGCGGCCCAGACGATCGTGGGCAGGGCGAACCGCTCGCCGCTCGGCACCTGGGAAGCCAACGTGCGCGGTACGTACACGCTGCTGGAGGCGTGCCGCAGCCTCGGAGCCGTCCGGCGCGTGGTGGTGGCCTCGTCGGACAAGGCCTACGGCGAGCACGACGAGCTCCCGTACCGCGAGGACTTCGCGCTCCGGCCGCGCTACCCGTACGACGTGTCGAAGGCCTGCGCCGACCTGATCGCGCGCTCGTATGCCGCCACGCACGACCTGCCGGTGGCGGTCACACGGCTGGCGAACGTCTACGGGCCGGGTGACCTCAACTGGTCGCGGATCATCCCCGACACCGCTCGCGCGCTCGCGCGAGGGGAGCGGCCGGTGATCCGCTCCGACGGGTCGCCCGAGCGCGACTACCTGTACGTGGAGGACGCCGTGGACGCCTACCTGGCGGTCGGCGCGTCACTGGAGCGCCGAGAGCTCGCCGGCCGCGCGTGGAACGCCGGCTGGGGGAGGCCGATCGCGGTCATCGACCTCGTGCGCACGCTGATCGAGGTGTCGGGTCGAGCGCTCGAGCCAGACGTGCGCGGCCAGGGCAAGCCGCACGGGGAGATCGACCGGCAGTACCTCGACTCCACGGCGATCCGCGAGGAGCTCTCGTGGGAGCCGCGCTGGGACCTCGAACGGGGCCTCGCGGCGACCTGGGAGTGGTACGAGCGCCGCTGCGCCTAGACCCGACCTCAGGTCGAAACGCGGCGGCTGATCTTTCGACACCGGTCCATAGGCCCAGTCGCAGCGCTGATCGACGATATGCGCATGGCGGAGCCGCGGATCAAGCGCTATGCGCTGGTGCAGAACGCGGCGCCGGACGGGGTCCGGCGCTTTCACCTGGCGCGGGTTGCATCGACGTCGCGCGTGCGTGGGGCTGAGCGCCTCGAACGGATGGAGGAGATAGCGGCCCTTGACCGGCACGAGGACGACGCCGCAGCCCGAAACGGGGACGCCCCCCGCGCCTGACCGTCCAGAGCCGGTCGGCGCCCGCCCATGCGGCGAAGCAGAAGCCTCCGAGCGTTCCCGTGACCGTCAGCAGCACACCGGCGGCGGCCGCGGCGGCGACGCCGTCGCTGCCGAGGATCAGCACCGAGGCGGCGGCGCCCACGGCGGGGCCCACCGGCAGCTGGCCGAGCGTGACGACCGCGATCAGCACGGCGATCGCGTCGAAGAGGGACGCGTCCACACCGACCGCGTGCAGCAGCAGCCAGTTGCGGAAGATCTGGGCGAACACCGCGATCATCACGAACCCGAACACCCTGCTGCCGCCGTCCAGGGAGCGGAGCACGGCCAGGCCGGCCCACAGCTTGCGGCCCTCGCGCCGGGCCAGGTGGCGCAGGCCGGTGCTCAGCGCCGCCACGACGGCGAACGCCACGATCGGCAACCACCACGGCAGCCCGAGCGGCGCGACCAGCGTGAACGAGGTGAGCGCCGCCAGCATCGCCTCGATCGTGAGGATCGGGAACTCCGCCGCGATCAGCGTCGGCACCTGGGGGCAGACGTCGGGCGACGATCGCCTCAGGGCCGCGATCCGGGCCGCGACCCCGAGGTGCCCGTTGATCACGCCACCCACTACCTGCATGCTCGACGCGCGGAACAGGACACGGCGGGGGACGGTCCCGCCGGCCGCCTCGATGGTGCGGTGCCATGCCTCGCTGCGGGAGACCAGCGCAACGATCTGGAGCAGCACGGTGACCGCGAGCACCCACCAGGCGGCGCTGGTGAGCGCCGTCTCGAACTCCTCGCGGCGCCCGGCAAGCGCGAGCACCAGGGCGCCCACGGTGATCAGCGATCCCGCGATCGTGATCGCGGTCCGGTGGCGGCGCCCGAAGGCGCGAATCCCCGCCGCCACGGGTCTTACGGGGTGCGGCGTCCGAGCAGCTTTGCCTGACGCTTGGCCGCCGCGGCATTGCGAATCGCGGCGCGCTCGCGCTCATACGTCTCGCGCTCGGCCTTGCCCGCCTTGCGCGCATCCGCGTTACGGGAGGCGACTCCTTCGCGCGTCTCCTTCCAGGCGGCCTCGCCGCGGGTGGAAGGGGTGAAGTCGGAGCTGCCGGCCATACGTACCGTCCTAGCGGCTCCCACGGGTAAAGGACCACTGGGGGGCGCAGGGAGCGCGACACCCGACTGTGGGACTCATACGAGCATACTCCCGAACCAGTCGGTCTACTCGAGGCCGCGGCGAACCGTCACCAGATGGCCGGGGTTGACTCCGAAGCGCTCCCCGTCGGTCGCCTGCTCGAACCACGCCAGCGTGCCCGCGCTGCTGCGCGCGGCGTTCTCGAGCTTCTTGGCGACCTCGTCGAGCTCGCCGTTGACCTCGAGGGCCTCGCCGGTGGTGAGGAGAAGAGTGGTGGTGGCCATCTGAAAGTGCGCGGAGCCTATCGGAGCGCCCGCGCGCGATCGCGCCGCCCCCGGTGGACATCGCGACGCCGGTTTGGGAGGCTCGCCCGGATGCTCTCGACGGTGGCTGTGGGAACTGACGGGTCGGCAACCGCGTCGAAGGCGGTCGAGGCGGCGGCCGAGATCGCGCGGCGCTTCGACGCGAAGCTCGTTCTGCTGAGCGCCTTCCAGGGCGCGGGCGGGCCCCCGCGGGGTGCGCAGAGCGGCTCGGCGGAGGTGCAGTGGGCGTTCAACAACGACGCCCGGGTGCGCGAGCTGCTCAGCAGGACCGAGCAGGACCTCCGCGACCGAGAGATCGACTGCACAACGCTGCTCGACGAGGGCGACCCCGCCGAGGTGCTGGTCCGGCTGGCGGAGGAGTGCCAGGCCGACCTGCTGGTGATCGGCAGCGTCGGGATGCAGCGTCGGGTGCTCGGGAGCGTGCCGAACACCGTCACGCACAAGGCGCCCTGCTCGGTCTACGTCGTGAAGACCACCTAGGCCTGGTCGGCCCGGTCCACGGCCTCGAGCGCCTGGCTGCGGTCCCGATACAGCCGGACGCGGGTGACCTTCCGATCGATCACGGTCACCACCCAGGCGGCGCGCGCATCGACTTGGGCGCCGCTCGCACGTCCCTTGCCGGTGGAGCGGACGAGCACGACGACCTCATCCCCGGCCGCGAGGGTGTCCTCGATCTCGACGTGGAACTCGTTCCAGGTCTCCGCGATCTCGCTGCGGAAGCGCATCGCCCCCTCGATGCCGGTGTAGACGGCCGGGTTCAGGACGCGCTCGGACGCGTCGATCACGAGATCGGGCGAGAAATCAGCCGCCGCCGCCTCGAAGTCGCGGCGGTCCCAGGCCTCGAACCCGCGCCGGACGATGTCGACGTTGTGCTCCGACATCGCGTGCGCGTCGAGCCCGACCGCCTCGAGCGCCTCGGTCTTGCTCGCAAAGAGCTCCCCGCGCACGATCAGCCCGTCTCCGAAGGTCCAGGCGAACGCCACCTCCGGGCCGGAGGTGAAGTCGCCGCCGCTGATCCCGCTGAGGCGCCCGCGCGCGTCGAGGGCGCCGACCACCCCGACGATCGTCTCGCCGGCGTCGACGAGCTGATCGAGGCGGAAGCGGACGGGACCCATGACCGCCTCGAGCTGCTCGATCACGGCGCGGAGCTCCTCGCGGCCGTGAACCCAGCCGCTGAGGAGGGTCTTCATCTCCACGTTCGGGTCGAACGTGGCGAGCGCCTCGTCCAGGTCCCCCCGGTTGAAGGCCTCCAGACCGCGCCGCACGGTTTCGACGTGCTCCTGCGACATAGGTCGCCAGTATCTCGCGCTATTCCGACAGGCCGGCGGCTTCGAGGGCCTCGGCCGGGTCGTTGAACCAGCGGAAGCGAATCGCGCGGCCGTCCTTGATGGTCCAGATGTAGCCCTGCCGCCACTGGATCTCGACGCCGCTGGCGCCGGTGCCCCGCGCGATCCCGATCACCACCACGTCGTCGCCGACGTCGATGTATCGCTGCGCGTCGATCCTGAAGTCCGGGTAGACGTCGCGGACGCCATCGAGCGCGTCGCGGTCGTGGCGAATGCCCGCCTCAACCGCATACGGTGGATTGACGTACTCGAGGTCGGGGACGATCAGGTGAGCGACGGACGTTCGCTTCGCCCACCCGTCATAGATCGCCCGGACGATGTCCACGTTCTCCTGCGACATCGCTACTCCGGCAGCTCCGCGGCTTCGAGGGCCTCCTCCCAGGATGGAAAGAAGCGGGCCTTGCCGATCTTGCCCGCCCGAAAGTCCCACGCGCAGCTTCCCATCGGTTGGCGAACCGCCACCTCGGAGCCCCTGATCAGCCCGGCCATCTCGCCGAGCCAGACGACCTTGTCGTCGAGGTCACGGATCTCGCAAGCGGCGACGGTGTACTCGTCGAAGCTGTCGTTCCAGCCGCGCATGACGTCGACGCCCCCCGAGTTCCAGGCGTCAACTGCCTTGCGCACCAGTTCGACGTTCTCCTGCGACATCGGCTACTCCGACAGCCCCACGGCTTCGAGGGCCTCGCGCCGATCGTGGAACCACTCGAGACGGACGATCTTGCCGCCTCGCAGCGTCCACAGGTGCGACTCGTCCTGCGTGAAGGCCACCCCGTCCGGGCTCGTCTTCGCGATGAAGGTGGTGAAGCACAGGACTCGATCGTCCAAGTCCCGGAACTCCATCGGATCGCAACAGCCGCTGTGGAAGGCGGCATCCAGGCTGTCCATCGCAGCAGACCAGCCCTCATGGCCGTGCCGGGTGCCCGGCTCTACTGCGTAGCCCGGGTTCACCCATTCGAAGTCGCCGCCGATGAACGCCAGGGCCGCGTCACGACCGTTCGGCCCGTTCCACGCTTCGTACAGCGCTCTCACGACCTCCACGTTCTCCTCCGACATCGTGGGTCAGTATCCACCCCGGCGCGGAGGTACGCGCCCGGGAGGATTCGAACCTCCGACTTCTGCCTCCGGAGGCAAGCAGCCAGATCGGCCCAGTGGGTCGGGGTTCCGCTCCACAAGCGGGCTCCGGCCCTCTCTCGTTGATTTGCCTGGCCGCTGGCGTTGTCGTGGTTTGCCGTGGTTTGTCGGGGTGTTGGTCACTGGCGACCATTCGCCGGGCCGCCCGATGGGTTGCATGACCCAACGGCGACAGAAGCGGACAAGAACGCCCTCTTGTCTCCGGCCGACGTTGCACGCGTGGCCGCCATCTCCCGCAAGACGGTCTACCGCGAGATCGACCGCGGCGAGCTGCCCGCAATTCACGTCGGCCGCCAGCTGCGCATCGACCCCACGGATCTCAACCAGTACCTGGGGCGCACACCATGACGTCCAACCTGCCTCAGGGACACGCGCCTGACCGGGGAAGAGGTCGCGCGGCTACAGCCGCCAGGGCCTGTCCCGACACCGGGTTCGTCGTCAACAGCTCCAGTCCGGCCGGGGTCCGCGCCGTGTTATCTCCTGCGCCGCGCGACCCCGCGCCGGGCTGGGGTTCTCCATGGGGTACCGATGAGCCCGACGATCAACGGCCGGATCGACCCGGCGACGGGGGTGTTCACCCCGTACGCCCAGCCTGCCCCGGAGCCAGAGCCGGTGGTGAAGCGGATCGACCCGGACACCGCTGCGCACGAGGGCCGGCACGCAGCAGCCGCGCTGATGTTGGGGCTCGACGTGACTGAAGCACGGGCCGACACACCTTCGGCTGACGCGGACGGGTGGGTGACGTTCGCACCGGGTGAACGGCAGCGCCACCCACACACGTTCGCCGTGGTGGAACTTGTCGGCTACACAGGCGACGGTTGGCCGCCCGAGATGCCGTCGTCCAAGGCGGCTACCGGTGACGAACGGCGGCTCGCCGAATACCTGGACTTCCACGAGGTCGGCCGGGCCGACTGGGGGAGCCTCTGTGCCCAGGCGAAGCGGCTGGTCGACTCGCGCGAATTCAGCTAGCTCGCGGACATGATCGAGCCGTTCCTAGCACGAGGCTGTGTGCTCAAGCGCGAACAGCTTCAGATGATCCACAAGGGCTGCGGCAACGCGACGCTCGAGCACAAGACGCTCAAGACCGCGGCCCGCACCAGCACCGAGCTGGCGAGTTCTCTGCGATCGCCGCCGCCTACTCGATCGACCGCGACGGCGACCAGATCGTTCGGGGTGCGTTCCGCCGCACGATCGAGCGTTGGCAGGCCAGCGGCAAGTGGATCCCGTTGCATTGGAACCACAGCCCGGCGCCGAAGGACATCATCGGGTCGATCGACCCGCCTCGATGCGGGAGGTCGACGACGGGCTGTTCACCCGCGGCAAGCTCGACCTTGATGTCAGGCCAGGCCCGCGAGGTCTGGCCGCTGGGCAAGACGAACGTGATGTCGCTCTGGTTCGGCTACCTCGCGACCGACACGTCCAAGCGCAAGGACGGTGTCCAGGAGCTGCGCGAGATCGACCTGTTCGAGATCTCGATCGTCCCGGCACCAGCGAACCCGGACACCCCCATCCTGTCCTACAAGTCCGCCGACCCGCCCGAGTCGGACCCTGAGCGCGAGCGGTACACACTCAGCCTCGAGCATCGTCGCCTCCGCGACCAGGCCCGCGACGAGATGTACGCCCTGCTCATCGCCCCACTGGAGTCCGACCCCGAGGTGGTCCTCGAGCGCGAAGAGAAGCGCCAGGCCCGTGAGCTGCGCCGCCAGTGCGACCGGCTCAAGCTCGAAGAGGCACTCGGCTGGGACACCGACCTCATCCAGAGGTTCAAGACGTGAGCAGCCGACTACTCCGACAGCCCAACGGCTTCGAGGGCTTCGTTCACGTCGAGGTAGCTCTGTGCGCGGACAATCTTCCGGTCGCGAACTCGGAACCTGAACGCCATTCGCTCGCTGATCTCGACGTGGCTATACCTGCCTCGCGCCGTACCAGTGGTGATCGCGACCACCTCGGCACCGTTGTGTCGGAACTCGTGGACCTCCACGAGGAACCCCTGCCACACGGCGTCGTCCTCGTCCCAGTACGTGCGAAGACCCTCGTGGCCACGGTAGGTCTGGGTTCCTTCCATCTGTCCCCTCATCCCGGGCAGCCACACGCACTGCGGATGCCAGCAGCCCAGCCACCGTTCGAGGTCCTGATCGTTCCAGGCGGCGATAACCCCCCGCACGACCTCGATGTTCTCCTGCGACATCGGCTGCTCGGACAGCCCCACGGCTTCGAGGGCTTTCTTCGGATCGAGATACTCGCGGACCCGAATCACCTTGCCACTCTTGAACTCGACGATCCAAGCGATTGCCGATTCGGTTATGGCCCCGCTCTCGGTGCCGCGTCCCCGGAGGTGACCGATCGCGACGACTCGCTCGCCAAGGTCCCGGATCTCTTTTTGCTCTGCCTGGATCTCGGAGAAGGCTTCCTCAAGTTCTCGGATTCCCTGGCGGACGCCTTGGTGCCCCCGGTACACGGTGGCTCCCCCGCCAAACTGAATCTGCAGCCAGGGGTGCCACTCGATCTCGGGGTGGAGTTCGTCGAGCATCGCTCCCACGTCGCGGCGGTTGTAGGCGTCCGACACGCGCCGAACGATCTCCACGTTCTCCTGCGACATCGCGCTACTCCGACAGCCCCACGGCTTGGAGGGCTTGCGCGGGTTCGCGGAAGGCTCGAAAACGGATGACCTTCCCGTCACGGAACTTGAGCATCCAGCCCGCCGCCGTCTCCGTCTCAATCCCGCTGCCCTTGCCGCGGTAGTGGATGCGACCAACAAACACGGCGACGTCATCCACTGCCAACCCGTCGTCGATGTCCGCACGCACGACTTCCCACGCCTCGGCCAGGTCGCCCAAGTATTGCCGCGCCCCTTCATGCCCGTGGTAGGCGCCGCCCTCGCCCAACTCAGCGAAGAAGGAGTGCCATTCCACCTCGGGATCGGCCGCAGCGATCAGGCTGGCGAGGTCTCCTCTGCTGAGTGCAGCCATTGCGTCGTAGGCGAGCTCCAACGTCTCCTGCGACATGACCTACTCCGACAGCCCCACGGCTTCGAGGGCCTCGGCGTGGTCGAAGTACTCCTGATAGGAGATCACCCTGCCGTCCCTAACTGTTCCAACCAGTGCCCATGCCTCGGTGAGCGGGACACCGCTGGCCTGTGCGCGCATCGGGGCCTCGGCGAGGATCACAAAACGGTCCCCGAGGTCGATGAGTTCAGTCGGCTTCACGTACACCTCTCCGGCGTAGACCTCGGCGGTTGCGGCCACGTACCTGCGGTAGCCCTCCAAGCCCCGATAGCTCGGTTCCATGAGCCCGGCCTCGACCCACCTGCGATCCGGGCGCCACTCAAACTCCGGGTGGCAGCCGATCACAACCGCCTCCAGGTCGCGACGGTTGTACGCCTCAAGCGCAAGCCGGGCGGCTCGCCAAAAGCTCGCTTGACGCAGACGAGAACCGGGCGGCAGGCTACTGATCCGGCTAGCGAACCCAGGAAACAGGCTCGGGAAGCGCAGAGCCAGTCGCTGATCAAGCGTGCGGCCCGACCGCTCACGGACCCGAAGCGGCTTCCGCACGACCTCCACGTTTTCCTGCGACATCGCTCGTCCAGTATCCCCCGTCTACGGGCAGGGTGAGGGACAGGTCGGCGCTCGGGCCTCTGCAGACCGCCAGGGAGCCAACTTCGCACAAATCAAGAATCTGAATGTCGTGCCGCCCTGGGGGGGTGGTCGTGGGTGCCGGCTAACCCTGGGCAGCGCCAGAGACCGAAGGCGGTTCAGGCTGCGGCCCGGAAGCGTGGACGTCGGCCGACGTTGGTTGAGGTCGACCCGCTGTTTTCGACGTATGGGGCAGCCAAGCCGCCGGGCGCCTATTTCGACGAGGCCGCGGCGGACGGGGCGGTGGGGTGGATCGAGGGGCACCTGCGCCACTTCAAGGGCCGTTGGGCCGGCAGGCCTTTCTACATGATGCGCTGGCAGGCCCGGCTCGTGCGGGAGCTGTTCGGCTGGAAGCGGTCCGACGCAACGAGGCTGTACCGCCGGGCGTATGTGGAGGCGCCGCGCAAGTCGGGCAAGTCGTCGCTCGCGTCGGCGATCGCGCTGTACCTGGCCTACCGAGACGGCGAGGCAGGGCCGGAGGTCGCGTTCGCCGCTTATGACCGCGAGCAGGCGGGGATCTGTTTCAACGGGGCGCGCTACATGCTCGAGCAGGTCCCGGACCTGTATGCGCAAACGGCGATCTACACGTCGCGGAAGGAGATGCAGCTGCGCGACAACCCGGGTGGGGTTCTGCGCTGCCTGTCGCGCGAGTCGGCCGCCCAGTTGGGGCTGAACCTGCGCGGGCTGGTTTCGACGAGTTGATGACCCAGAAGACGCGGGATATGTGGGATGCGTTGACGACGTCGCAGGGTCTCGGGAGCAGTCGCTGATCTTCGCGATCTCTAC
Organism: uncultured Thermoleophilaceae bacterium; assembly: GCA_963716215.1. GTDB lineage: Bacteria > Actinomycetota > Thermoleophilia > Solirubrobacterales > Thermoleophilaceae > JACVRW01. The sequence continues at coordinate 2,392,994 of OY970298.1, forward strand.
CGCCGGCTGGGATCAGCACAGTCTGTGTTTCGGGCAGCGCGAGCTCGCCCGCCAGGTCGCCGGAGGCAGTGTCGAGGCGCCGACGTTTCTGGGGGTTGTCTACGGCGCCCGGATGGACGCCGACTGGACCGACGAGGAGGTCTGGAGGCGCGCCAACCCGAGCTTGGGTGAGACCGCGTCGATCGACTTCTACCGCGAGCAGGCCGAGCAGGCGGAGGCGATCCCGGGGGAGCAGAACCGCTTCCGGACGCTGCTGTTGTCGCCGTGGGTGGGCCAGGCCGAACGGTTCCTTGATATGCACGCGTGGGACCGCTGCGACGCGGTGCCGGCGCGCCGGGCGGCGGCGTTCGGCGGGCTCGACCTGTCCGCTACCCAGGATCTGACGGCGTTCACGGTGTTGGCCGAGGGGACAGACGTGTACTGCTGGGCGTTCCTGCCGGCGGACGGCATCCACGAGCGTGAGCGCCGCGACCGTGTCTCGTACCGGGTGTGGGCGGAGCAGGGGTCGCTGATCCTGACCCCCGGCTCGGTGGTCGACTACTCGTATGTGAAGCGGGCGGTGCTCGAGGCCGCCGGACTATTCGATCTGCGTCTAATCGAGTTCGATCGTTGGAACAGCTCGCAGCTCGTGATCGAGCTTGAGAACGACGGCGTCCCGATGTCGGAGGTGGGGCAGGGGTTCGCGTCGCTGTCGGCTCCGATGAAAGAGCTGCAGCGGCTCGTCACCGAAGGCAAGCTGCGCCACGGCGGCGATCCTCTGCACCGCATCGACCCGATCGTGGCTTTGGTGATGGCGGTCGACGGCTGGCAGCGCTTCGGCGCTGAGCCAACACGCGTGAGCCGATTCGTCCCACTAAGCGACCGAGATCCCCAAGGCGTCACACGACGCTCGGTCTACGACGACCGGCCCGGCCAGACACGGGAATGGGTCACGGTCGCCGAAACGGACCCGTTCACGGCGAGCTGATGTGGGATCACGACTGGCCGAAGCAGGTGAGCGCGCGCCCCCCTTCGACGGCGGACGGAGCGCTACTCGCGACGGCCTGACTTCAGCAAGTCCTTCCAAGATTCCGCGTCCGTGTCGGCCGGGTCGGTCGTGTCAATGAAGTCGAGCAGCACGTCGAGAAAGCGTTCCGGGTCGTCTAGATGCGGGAAGTGGCCGGCCCCCTCGAAGACTTCGAGCCGGCTCGAAGGCACGAGCTCGTGCGCGGCTATGCCGTGCTCGACCGGAATGATCGGATCGCGGTCTCCCCAGACGAGCATGAACGGGATGTTCTCGGCCAGATACAGCCGGTCGCTGGCGGCGACTCGTTGGCCCCCGGGCTCCACGATCGTGCGGAGCGTGTGCACGAACGCGGCCCTGGCGTCCGGGTCGGCCAAAGAGGCGTGACCACGAGCCAGCTCCTCTACGTCGGTGCCGGCCCGCAGCCCGACCCGCCCGAACGCGCGTCCGATTGCGCGGCCGACCTCGAGCAGCCGAGCGCTAGCCAACAGCGGAAGCACGACCTCGGACAGCGGTAGGGTCGCGGCGCGTAGGAGCAGGTTGACCTCGCGACCAAGTCCGCCGCTGTCGACCAGTACAAGCCGCTCGCACCGCTCGGGGAATTGATAGGCGAGCTGCATCACCACGCCGCCACCGAGGGAATGACCGACGAACGTGGCGCTCTCCTGGCCGAGCGTGACCATGAGATCGCGAACACCACTGGCGTACGCGCCGAGCGAGTAGTCGCCTCGCGGCTTCGCCGACTGGCCGTGTCCAAGGAGATCAGGGGCGATGACCGTGAATCGAGCCGCCAGGTACGGCATCACTCGATCCCAGGTGGCGGAGGTGGAGGTGATGCCGTGTACGAGGACGATGGCCGGGCCGCTCCCGGCGCTGCGGTACGCCACACGGTGGCCGTGGAGCGTGATCTCCTTGAGCTCGAAGTCCTGGGCAGGAAGCCGCCGTGCCTCCGCGGGGGTAGGTGTCTCCGTGGCGTCGGGCATGGTCTGACCCTTACCCATGGATCGCGGAGAAATGCTCCGCTGGCGGTTCGATCGTGCAGTCATCGCGCCGGCACGCGTGCGCCTCAGTGGTACGCCAGCTGATCCGCCGCCGCTCGAGTCCGTGGTCCGTCCGCAACCCGGTTGGTCTCCTCGCTGAGTTGAGCGCATGTGATCTCGCCGTCCTGTCGCGCTACAGGTCCGTAGATACGGTCAACGGCCGCCGGACATCAGAGCCGCCGCTTGCGTTGGGGCCGCACCCGACGACACCCGTCACGGCTACGCAGGCCAACAACAATGGGTCGAAATCGGAGCCGGGCCGGGTGCCTATCCTCGACGCGGCGGACGAACCGAACCGCCGGGAGGGGTAGTGGCGGTCCGGCTCGCTCCTTCGGGGGGAACCGCGTCCGTGGTCGGCAGGGTGGTTGGGCCCCTGCCGCCGGTGTTCCCGACCGATCGTTGAAGCTCTTTGACCTGGCGAAACAGCCGGCCGGGCTCGCCCAATATCTCGGTCGGCTCGGGGGACCGTCGAGAGCCCTAGTCGCGTGTGTAGAGGGCCTGCTTCTCGTCCTTCGGCGGCTCGGCGGCGCTCGCGTTCGCCTGCTGTCGCTGCTGCATGAAGGCGTCGCCGGTCGTGTGAACCCTGCGGCGACGAAAGTCGATCCACGCAGCAATCCCGAGCCCGATCGCTGCGACCGGGAGCACCAGCGGCAGCGCCGCTCCGCCCCACATGAGCGCCGCCAGCGCGAGGGCTGCCACTGCTGCCGCTACCACCGTTGTAAATCCCCACACGCTGCGCTGCTACCCAGAACGAGACCGCGCATTCAACGACGGCCTCTCGACCACGTCTGCGATCGATATCGATTTCGCTCAGCGGGCTCGCCGGCTCAGAGGCTTGACGGCGGAACCTCCGGGTAGCCGGGGCCCCATGACGTCGACCCCTGCCGAAGTCGCGGATGCCAGGCCGGCCGGTGCGCCCAAGGCCCCGGCGTTCGTGATGGGTCTCGGGCTCGGCGGCTTCATCGATGGCATCGTCCTTCACCAGATCCTTCAGTGGCACCACATGCTCACCGGCGACAAAGGCGGAGAGCCCATGGACACCGTCGCCGGGCTGGAGACAAACACGCTGGTCGACGGGTTCTTTCATCTCGCGACCTGGGTCCTCGTCGTAGCCGCGATGTTGCTCACGGTCCGCGCATGGCAGCGACACGACTTGGCCCCGCCGTGGCGGACCCACTTCGGCCTGCTACTCGCCGGGTGGGGCGCCTTCAACCTCGTCGAGAGCCTGATCGACCACCAGCTGCTCGGCATTCACCATGTACGGGACGACCTTGGCGCCCCGATCGGCTGGGACCTCGCCTTCTTGGCCTTCGGTGTCCTGCTCATTGCTGTGGGCGTTGCGCTGATCCGCTCAGCCGAGCGAATCGCAGCACAGCGGAACGGCCGACCGACTCCCTAACCGGGAATGTCGCGCGGGTCGTTGCCGTGGCTGTCCTTCTCGCGGATCTGGCCGCCAGCTCCGTGGATGACTAGCTCGCTGTGCTGATCGGCAGCGAGTGCGCGGCCTGTCGCGATGGCTGCGGCTTGGGTGTCGAAGCTGTCGTAGTTGGTGCCGTCGATTTCGATGGCCCAACGATCCCGTTCGGGGACCACGTGAACGTCGCTCACAGCTCCTCCTTGGCCTCGGAGCACCGGGCCACCGACAAGGGAGGGTGGCCCGGCTCGCTCCTGGGGCACTGCTACGGCCGGCCCGGGCGGTCGGCCGCTTTAGGCGGGACGCGGTCGCATGTCGACCAACCTGCGGAGGCGACCATCATGCTCCCGCGGTCCCTGGAGTACCCAGCCGGGCGAACTGAATGCCCTTGAGGCGGGATGCTCTGGCCTCCGCGTTCCCAGCCCTCGACTCGGCAAACCGGCGTAGATGGGGAGCGGCTGGGCCTCTGTTGCCAGCTGCCCCGCCGCCCTCGAGACCACCGACACAACGGTTAAGAGGTGGGCGGACCCCCCGACCGTCGCTGGCCGGCGCGGGTATCTATCGCATCGCGCGACCAGCCGCAGGTCCCGTGTCTCACTTACATCGAAGTCGCACGCTTGGTGACCGGCTCGACCGTCGCCGTTAGGACTAGCTCGTGCCTAAGACGCTTCCATCGCTCACCCCGAGAGGCTCCTGCGAGCGGTGGCTCTCGCATCGCATGGAAAGCAGGACTCTCAGGAACTCGCTTCGGCGTCGTTGTGTGCGAGCGATGACGACAACGCGCGGTGGCACGACGGAGGGGCGTGACCGGAGGCCAGGTTTGGCTCCACGACGAGGTTCGCGAGGTACGCGCCCGGGAGGATTCGAACCTCCGACTTCTGCCTCCGGAGGGCAGCGCTCTATCCACTGAGCTACGGGCGCGGGTGCGGTTGAGTGTAGACCCGCATCGCCCGATATAGAGATGGATGTCCGTTCCGCGGGAGGCGCCGTCGCCAGCCTGGACGTCGCGACCGCGCGTCGCGACTGCTTTGCGCATCGTGCTCACGATCGCGCCACTGCTGGGTTCGGTGGTGTTCGTCTGGTTCGTCAGCCGGTGGCTGCCCGCGCCGACCGGATCGACCGGCGAGTTCGTGCTCTGGTGGCTGGCCTTGAGTGCGGCCGGCAGCGTCGTGCTGCTAGTCGTGGACCGGGTGGCGCGGCGGTTGCTGCCGCTGGCTGCGCTGCTGCGCCTGTCGCTCGTGTTCCCCGACGAGGCTCCGTCGCGCTTCAACGCCGCCCTCCAGGCCGGGAAGGTTCGCCGCCTCGAGGACCGCCTGCGGCTGATGGAGGAGGCGCGCGAGGCGGGCACCGCGCGCGAGTCCGCCGAGCGCCTGCTGACGCTGGTGGCCGCGCTCAGCGAGCACGACAAGATCACGCGCGGGCACTCGGAGCGCGTGCGCGCCTACGCGGTGATGGTCGGCGAGGGGATGCGCCTGGACAAGCACGAGCTGGAGCTGCTCAACTGGGCCGCGCTGCTCCACGACGTGGGCAAGCTGGACGTGAACGGCGAGATCCTCCGCAAGAAGGGGCGCCCGAGCGACACCGAGTGGGAGCAGATCAAGCAGCACCCCGTCTACGGCGAGCGGCTCGTCGCGCCGATGAGCGAGTGGCTGGGTGGCTGGACCGACGCGGTCGGCTACCACCACGAGCGCTGGGACGGGAAGGGCTATCCGCGCGGCCTGAGCGGCGAAGCGATCCCGCTCCCCGGCCGGATCGTGGCGGTCGCCGACGTCTTCGACGTGATCACGTCGGCGCGGTCGTACAAGGACGCCGGCTCGGCGAACGCGGGCCGGGCCGAGATCGCCCGCTGCGCCGGGACCCAGTTCGACCCGCGCGTCGTGCGCGCCTTCCTGAACGTCTCGTTGGGACGGATGCGGCTCGTCATGGGGCCGCTGTCGTGGCTGGCCCACACGCCGGTGCTCGGGCGGCTGCCGCTCACCTCGGCGGCCGGCACGGTGTGGAGCACGATCGCCGTGGTCGCCGCGGCCACTGGGCTGGCCGGGGCGGTTGAGGAGGAGCGCCCGCGAGAGCCGGCGCGGGCGACGCTGGCGACCACAGCGCTGCATGAAACCTCGGACTTCGGCTCCGGCGGCCGCGCCGCACGCCCCCCGAAGGATCGCGAGCGCGCCCGGAACGATGGCCCGGACGCGCCGGTGGCGGACGAGCCGGCGGCCGGAGCGTCGCCGGGCGAGGCGCCGGGCGAGGCCGACCCGCCGGCCACCGACCCCGGTCCGGGATCGCCGAGGGGCGGGGACGAGGCCCGCCCCGACCGCGAACCGCCCCCGCGAGAGCCCGACGAGGACCCGCGGCTGATCACCGACAACCCGATCACGGGCCCGGTCGTGCCGCCGATCGACGTCATGATCGTCAACGACCCACCGGTTTTCACGGCCGGGGCCGACCAGACCGTGTTCGAGGACGCCGGCCCCACGAGCGTGGTGGGCTGGGCGACCGGCATCTCGCCGGGGCCAGCGAACCAGAGCGGCCAGTCGGTCACCTTCAGCGCCAGCAACGACGGCGCCGCGCTGTTCGCGGCGCAGCCCGAGGTCCAGCCGAACGGCACCCTGACCTTCACCCCGGCGGCCGACGCGAGCGGGGCGGCCACCGTCACGGTGCACGCCGTCGACGACGGCGGAACCGCCAACGGGGGCAACGACACCAGCACGCCCCAGACCTTCGCGATCTCAGTCGCGTCGCTCAACGACGCCCCCGAGTTCACAGCGGGAGCAAGCCAGTCGGCGCTGGAGGACGCCGGCGCCCAGACGGTTCCGGGCTGGGCCACGGGGATCGCGACCGGACCCTCCGACGAGAGCGGGCAGTCGGTGGTGTTCATCGTCGGCAACGACAGCCCGGGGCTGTTCGCCGTCCAGCCGCAGGTGGCGCCGGACGGCACGCTGACCTACACGCCCGCCGCCGAAGCGAGCGGCACGGCGACCGTGACGGTGGAGGCGGTGGACGACGGGGGCGACGCCGACGGCGGCAGCGACACGAGTGCGCCACAGACGTTCACGATCGAGGTGTCCGAGGTGAACGAGGCGCCCAGCTTCGCCGGCGGTCCGAACCAGGTCGTGCTGGTGGACAGCGGCCCGCAGACCGTGCCCGGCTGGGCCACGGGCATCTCGCCGGGCGTGGGGAGCGAGAGTGGCCAGTCGGTCACGTTCAGCGTGAGCAGCGACAACCCCGGCCTGTTCGGCGCCGGGCCGCAGGTGGCGCCCGACGGCACGCTCACCTACACCCCGGGGCCGGGCGCGTTCGGCGTCGCGACCGTGACCGTGCAGGCCGTGGACGACGGCGGCACCGCCAACGGCGGCATCGACACGAGCGCCGCCCAGACGTTCACGATCGAGGTGGCCACGGTGAACGTCGCCCCGTCCTTCACGCGCGGACCCGACCAGACCATCCTCGAGGACGCCGGCGCGCAGACCGTGGCGAGCTGGGCGACCGGCATCTCGCCCGGACCGGCGGCCGACGCCGGGCAGGCGGTCAGCTTCACCGTGAGCAACGACAACCCGGGCCTGTTCGCCGCGCAGCCACAGGTCGCGCCGAACGGAGCCCTGAGCTACACCGCTGCGGCGAACGCGAGCGGCACCGCCACGGTGACCGTTCAGGCGGTGGACGACGGCGGCACCGACTTCGGCGGCAGCGACACGAGCGCGGCGCAGACGTTCACGATCACGGTCACCGATGTCAACGACGCACCCAGCTTCGCGGCCGGCGGCGACCAGTTCGAGCTGGTCGGCATCGGCGCCCAGACCGTCCCCGGCTTCGCGGTCGCGATCTCGCCCGGACCGCCGGCCGAGGCCGGCCAGTCGGTCACGTTCAGCGTGACGAACGACAACCCCGGCCTGTTCACGGTCCAGCCGCAGGTCCAGCCGAACGGCACGCTCACCTTCACCCACTCGCTGCTCGCCCTGGGGGCGGCGACGGTGACGGTGCGCGCCGTCGACAACGGCGGGACCGCCAACGGCGGCATCAACACCAGCCCGCCCCAGTCCTTCACGATCACCATCATCCTGTGAGTGCTGATCGCGGTCATCGCAGACACGCACCTGCCGCGCGGCGCGCGCCGGCTGCCCGCCGCCTGCGTCGAGCGCATCGCCGCGGCTGACCTGCTGCTGCACGCCGGCGACTTCGTCACGGCCGAGGTCCTTCGTGAGCTGGAGGCGATCGGGCCGTCTCTGGCGGGGGTGCATGGGAACGTGGACAGCGCGGAGCTGCGCCGCCTGCTGCCGGCCGAGCGGGTGGTGGCGGCGGGGGAGGCGCGCATCGCGCTGGTGCACGACGCCGGGGCGGCGGCGGGGCGCCTGGAGCGCATGCGGCGGCGCTTCGGGGACCGCGCGGACGCGGTGGTGTTCGGCCACTCGCACCTGCCGCTGCACGAGCGCGCCGCCGACGGCTTCCAGATCTTCAACCCCGGCAGTCCGACCGAGCGCCGGCGCGCACCGGCGCACACGATGGGGCTCGCCCGCGTGGTGAGAGGTGAGGTCGAGTTCGAGCTGATCGAGGTCTGAGGTCGCTTGATACCGTATCCGGCATCAGCACGCCCGCACAGATCATCCGAGCGACCCGCCTACGCAAAGGCCTGACGCAGCGGCGCCTCGCCCTACGCGCCGGCACCAGCCAGAGCGCCATCGCTCGCATCGAGCGGGGGGAGGAAGAAGTGACCTGGTCGCGCTTCACATCCCTGATGGTGTCGATGGGAGAGCGCCCACTGTTGGGGAGTGAGCCGCTGCCCGGTCGCTACGACCCCACCGACCTGCTGCACGACCGAAGGTCGGCCGTCGCCACACGGATGAAGAACGGCGCGGCGTTCAACGAGTTCGCCACGCAGCTCGCGAGCGCCGCCCGGAGCGCGCAGGGGCGCGGTGTCCGCTCCTGAGCCAGTCCTGCGGATCGGAGCGATCCTCCGCGAGCTCGCCGCGAAGCGCGTCGAGTTCGTGGTCGTGGGTGGCGTAGCCGTTCAGGCCCATGGCTACATCCGTGCCACCGCGGACCTCGACATCGTCCCGCGCCCGTCCATGGTCAACCTGAGCCGCCTAGGGGAGGCCCTCGCGGAGCTCGACGCAGCGGCCTGGCGGACACCATTGCCCGTGGCCGTGACGGATCCACAGCTGCTGAAGGGCGCGGCCGTGGTGTCACTGGCCACGCGCGAGGGACGCCTCGACCTGCTCCAGTTGGCCCACGTCGCCGGCGCCCCGCGCTCGTTCGACGAGCTACGAGAGCGTGCGCTGGTCGTGCAGCTCGACGAGATTCAGGTCGCCATCGCCGGCCTTGACGACCTGATCCGGATGAAGCGCGCGGCCGGGCGCGCCCACGACCTGACCGACATCGCTGCGCTCACGCGCAGCGACGACGAACTCGAAGACGAGGCCGGGGAGTCAACATAGGGGCCCCATGGATCTCGACGTCCTCTTCGTCGGCACCGCCGGCTCAGCCCCCAGCGCCCGCCGCGGCCTGCCCGCCACGCTGGTGCGGCGCGGCGGCGACCGGCTGCTGTTCGACTGCGGCGAGGGCACCCAGCGCCAGCTCGTCCGCTCGATCGGCCTGGTCGAGCTGGAGGAGATCTTCATCACCCACTTCCACGCCGACCACGTGCTCGGCCTGCCCGGGATGCTCAAGACGTTCGCGCTGCGGCAGCGCGAACGGCCGCTCACCGTCTACGGACCGGCGGGGCTGCGCGGCCTGTTCACAGCCCTCCGGCCGATCGTGGGCAGGGTGTCGTTCCCGCTCGAGCTGGTCGAGCTCGATCCCAACGACGAGCTCGAGCGCGACGGCTACCGGATCGCCGCCTACGCGACCGACCACGGCGTGACCACGCTCGGCTACGCCCTCGTCGAGGATCCGCGCCCGGGTGCCTTCGACCCCGAGCGCGCCAGGGCCCTTGGCGTGGCCCCGGGGCCGGACTTCGGGCGGCTGCAGGACGGCGAGACCGTCGGCGGCGTGCGGCCCGACCAGGTGATGGGCGAGCCGCGACGGGGGCGGCGCCTCGTCCTCGCCGGCGACACGGCGCCCTGCGAGATGACGCGGCTGGTGGCCTTCGAGGCGGACCTGCTCGTGCACGAGGCGACCTTCCTGCACGACGAGGCCGACCGCGCCGCCGAGACGCGCCACTCCACCGCCCGCCAGGCGGCCGAGCTGGCGGCCGCGGCCGGGGTGCGCATGCTCGCCCTCACCCATGTGTCTCCGCGCTACGGCGGCAGAGAGGTGCGCGACGAGGCCCGGGCGGCGTTCGAGAACACCGTCGTGCCGCGCGACTTCGACCGCATCGAGCTGCCCTTCCCCGAGCGCGGCGAGCCCGAGCTGGTCAAGGCGTCCGAGCCACGGCACGCGCCCGGCGCGATCGCGCCCTAGCTACCCGAGGAACTCCTCGAGCAGCCGGGCGGTCGGCTCGGGCTGCTCGACGAAGAACAGGTGCCCGGCGCCCGCCACGACCTCGAGCCGCGCGCCGGGGATGCGCGCATGCAGCACGTCGCTGCTGGAGCCGGGAATCACGCGGTCGCCATCCCCGGTCACGATCAGGGTCGGGCGTTCGAGCGCGGGGAGGCGGTCGTAGCTGTCGTGGGCGAGCACCGCCGCGATCTGGCCGCGGTAGCCCTCGGGTTGCTGGACGTCGGCAGCCTTCTTGTCCACGAAGTCGCTCAGCAGGTTCGGGTCGACCTGCCCGGTGAACGCGAACGGTGCCAGCGCGCGCATCCGCTCCGCCCAGTCGTCCGTTTCCATGGCGAACGCCAACCCCGCCTCGCGCTCCGGCGGGGCGGCGTGCGCGAGGCCGCAATGCGTGCAGCCGAGCACCAGCCGGTCCACGCGCTCGGGCCAGCCGAGCGCCAGCTCCTGGGCGATCATGCCGCCGAGGGACATGCCGAACACGTCCGCCCGCTCGATCTCGAGCGCGTCGAGCAGCCCGACGGCGTCGGCCGCGAGGCCGGCCGTCGTATAGGGCGCGGCCGTGACCGTGGACCCGCCGCTGCCGCGGTTGTCGTACGCGATCGTGCGGTGCCCGCCGCTCAGGCGCTCCATCAGGGGCGCCCAGTCGCTGGCGATCGCGGGGATGCCCGGCACCAGCAGCAGTGGCCGGCCTGCTCCGCGCTCGACGTAGTGGAGGTCGATGTCGGGCAGCCGCGCGGTGGGCACCGCGGCCCTCAGCCGACGGGAGCCATCGGCCCGCAGGACTCGATGTCCCGCAGCAACTGCTCGGCGCGGTCAGGTCCCCAGCGGCCGGAACCGACCAGGTCACCCGCGAGATCGCCTACGCGCGTGAGGCCGTCGCGGGCCTCCTCGTCGGCCGCCAGGTCCTCGCAGAAGAGCAGCGCGTCGGCGGCCTCCCGCACGAGCGCGGTCTCGTTCGCGCTGAGGGCATCGTCGCCCTCGGACCTGATCGTTTGCATCAGCCGCCCGTATGCCTGTGCGCGCTCCGAGTTCATACCTGTACCGAGGGTAGCGCCAACACCGTCGCCGGCCGCGGTCCCGCGCTCAACGCGCGTTCGCCCAACACCGCCAGGCCGACCGCCGCGACCGGCACGAACACCAGCTCCAGCCGGTAGGCCTGCGGGTTGTTGGCCAGCAGCAGCAGGAGCACGCACCCGGGGATGGTCGCCTTCGTCAGCGAGAAGTAGGGGTCGCCGCGCGACGGGCGCGCCACCAGCGTCACGATCGCCGCGATCGCGAGCACGATGCCGGCGTAGAGCACCACGAGCACAGGGACCGGGAAGTCGAGCGGATAGGTGAGGTCGGTGCTGATCGTGTGCCAGAGCTGGTCGAGGTAGTGCGAGGCCACGAAGCTCCAGCTGCTGTCCGCCGGGATGTTGTAGCCGCTGATCACGTAGGCGAGGTTCTCCCGCACCGGGGTGCCGCCGAGCAGGAGCGCGGGCAGCGCCGCCGCGATCCCGGTGCCGACCAAGGTCGCGTTGGTGCGCGTGGCCTCAGGGTCGCGGCGCTCGACCCAGACCAGCCAGAGCACGGCCGGAATCAGGATCGCCTCGGCGTCCCGGGTGAGCGAGAGCGCCGCGAGCGCCAGCACCCACAGGGCCAGCCAGCGGCGGCCGAGGTCCTTGACGAGCACCGCCGCGAGCAGTCCCAGCGCCTCGAGCTGCAGGCCCCAGGAGTCCACCCGCATGCCCAGCGACCACTTGTAGACCGGCGGGGCGAGCGTGCAGACGATCGCCACCGCCGCGCTGAGCGACGGGGAAAAGCGGCGTCGCAGCAGCAGGAACAGCACCGGCCCCACGAGCAGGTACCCCAGCAGCGACGCAACACGCAGCCCCCGGCCGGGCGCGTCGCCCACGATCGGCTCTACGGCGACCGCCAGCGCGGGCACCAGCCAGCGGCGGTGGTAGAAGCGCTTGCTGTACGCCACCCACGCGGGGTCGAGCACCCGCGGCTGGTCGGGCTCGTCCTCGATCGACGCAACCTGCCGAGCGATCGAGGCGTCGAACACGAGCCGCGTCGCCTCCGGTTCGGTGTGACCGGCTACGTCGAGCTTCTGGACCTCATAGAAGAGGCCGTCGGAGCTCGGCTCGTCGAGCTTCACGAACCCCGGCACCGCGACCACGCCGACCACCACCGACACGAGCACGGCGAGCACGGCCGTCGCGCGGCGGCTCGCCAGCCGCGCGTCGAGGCGGCGCACCCGCTCCCTCACCATCTGGCCAGCATAAGACGGCTGCGCGATCGGCGTCCCGGGTGAGTGCTACGCTCGGCGAGTCGTTCCTTTAACCCGGTCCGGTGAGGCCAGGAAGGGGCAGTGCGTTGACCGAGAAGACGGTCCTCGACCGCGAGGACGTGCGCCGCACACTGGTGCGGATCGCACACGAGATCGTCGAAAAGACGGGTGGAGAAGAGGTCGCGGTCGTCGGGATCCACCGTCGCGGCGCCGTGCTGGCCGCGCGTCTCCGCGACCTGGTCGGCGAGCTGGTCGGCGAGCCCGTCCCGCTCGGCGACATCGACATCAGCTTCTACCGCGACGACCTCGCCCGGCGCGACCCGAACGCCCAGCCCGTCGTTCACGCGTCACACGTTGACTTTCCCGTCGAGGACACCACGATCGTGCTGGTGGACGACGTCCTCTACACCGGTCGCACCGTGCGCGCCGCCATCGACGCGCTGTTCGACTACGGCCGCCCCGAGCGGGTGCAGCTGGCGGTGCTCGCCGACCGCGGCCACCGCGAGCTGCCGTTCCGCCCCGACTACGTGGGCAAGAACCTGCCGACGGCACGCGGGGAGCGGGTCAACGTGAGAGTGGAGGAGATCGACGGAGTGGACGAAGTGGCGATCACGGAGGAAGGCGACAGCCACGCGGCGGGCCGCTTGGCCACGGAGGAGGACCTGGCATGAGGCGTCACCTGCTGTCGATCGACGACCTCTCGCGCGACGACATCGAGCGCATCCTCGGCCGCGCCGAGAGCTTCGCCGAGGTCTCCGGGCGCGAGATCAAGAAGGTCCCAACGCTGCGTGGGCGCACCGTCATCAACCTCTTCTACGAGGCCTCGACGCGCACCAGCTCCAGCTTCGAGCTGGCCGCCAAGCGCCTCAGTGCGGACCTCGTGAGCATCAAGTCGAGCGGCAGCGCCGTCGACAAGGGCGAGTCGCTCAAGGACACGGTCCAGACGCTCTCCGCCTACGACCCCGCCGCGATCGTGATCCGCTCCCCGCACGCCGGCGCAGCCGCGCTGGTGGCGCGCTGGACGCGCGCGTCGGTGATCAACGCCGGTGACGGCAAACACGAGCACCCGACCCAGGCGCTGCTCGACCTCTACACCCTCCGCCGCCGCGCCGGCTCGCTCGAGGGTCTGCGCGTGTGGATCGTCGGCGACGTGCTCCACAGCCGCGTCGCGCGCTCGGGCATCCTCGCGTTCTCGCGCATGGGCTGCGAGGTCACCGTGTGCGGCCCGCCGACTCTGATCCCGCGCGGGATCGAGTCGCTCGGCTGTCGGGTGCGCACGACGCTCGACGAGCTCCCCGAGGCGGATGTCGTCTACGCCCTGCGCATGCAGCACGAGCGCATGGACGGCACGTTCGTACCCTCGCTGCGCGAATACGCGGCGCAGTACCAGATCGACAGCCGGCGGCTGCGCCCCAACCAGCTGCTGATGCACCCCGGGCCCGTGAACCGGGGGGTCGAGCTGGCCGCCGAGGTGATCGACTCGCCGCAGGCGCTGATCGTGGAACAGGTGGAATCGGGTGTGGTCGTGCGGATGGCCGTGCTGTACGAGCTGCTGGCCGGTCACGGCGCGCCCTCGGCGGTGCGCGAGGAGTCCACGACCGCGCCCCAGCCGGCATGAGCCGCCCGCTCGAGCTAGACCGGGCATCCGTGCCGGCCGCCACCGTCCTGATCCACGGCGCGCGGTTGCTGGATCCGCGCGCGGGCCTCGACGGCCGCGCCGACCTGCTGATGCGCGACGGGATGGTGGCCGAGATCGGCGACGCCCTCGAGGCGCCCCAGGGCGCCGAGGTCGTCGACGCCGAGGGCCTGCACGCCTTCCCGGCGTTCGTGGACCCGCACGTGCACCTGCGCACGCCCGGGCGCGAGGACGAGGAGGACATCGACTCCGGCACCCGGGCCGCGGCAGCCGGTGGCTACTGCGCGATCATCGCCCAGCCCAACACCGACCCGGTCGTGGACTCCGCACCGGTGCTGCGCTCGCTGCGGGAGCGCGCACGCGCCGAAGCACGCATCCCGACCGCCTTCATGGCCGCCATCACGGTCGGCCAGCGCGGCGAGCAGCTCACGGAGATGGCCGAGCTGGCGGGCGTCGGCGCCGCCGGCTTCACCGACGACGGGCTGCCGGTCCGCTCCGCCGGCGTGATGCGCCAGGCGCTCCAGTACCAGCGGCTCGCCGGGCTGCTGCTTGCCCTCCACGAGGAGGACCCGTCGCTGTCGGGGCAGGGGGCCATGCACGAGGGCGAGGTGTCCGCCCTCCTCGGGCTGGCGGGCATTCCGTCGATCTCGGAGTCCGCCCAGGTGGCGCGCGACTGCGCACTGGCCGCGTACGAGCAGGGTCGCATCCACGTGCAGCACGTCTCCGCGCTCGAGACTGTCGAGGTGATCGAGCGCGCCCGGGCGGCGGGCACGCAGGTCACCTGCGAGGCCAGTCCGCACCACCTGCTGCTGACCGACGAGGCGGTGCGCTCGCTCGACACCAACTTCAAGATGAACCCGCCGCTGCGCGCGGAGGCGGACCGCCAGGCGCTGATCGAGGCACTGAGGTCCGGCTCGATCGACTGCGTGGCCACCGACCACGCCCCCCACGCGCGCGAGGAGAAGGAGCAGCCGTTCGAATTGGCTCCGATGGGCGTCACCGGGCTCGAGACGGCGTTCGCGGCGCTGCACACCGGGCTGGTACTGCCGGGCGTGATCGACCTGTCCCTGCTCGTGGAGCGCATGACCGCGGGCGGCGAGCCGTTCGGCGTGCCGGCGCCGCGCATCGAGCGCGGGGCGCCGGCGAACGTCTGCCTGGCCGATCTCGACGCCGAATGGGAGGTGGGGGAGGCCGGCTACGAGAGCCGCTCGGCCAACTGCGCCTTCGCCGGTCGCCGGGTGACCGGGCGGGTGCGGATGACGATCGCCGACGGCGCGGTGGCCTACCGCGAGCGGACCTTCGCGCTCGGAGCGGTGGCCTAATGGCGCCGGCGCGCGTGCTCGACCGCGCCCGCGCGGCGCTGGTCGTCGTGGACGTGCAGGAGGCGTTTCGTCCCGCCGTGCCCGACTTCGATCGGGTGGTCGCGGGCGTCAGCGCGCTGGTTCGCGGGGCGCGCATCCTCGGCCTGCCGGTAGTGGTGACCGAGCAGTACCCCAAGGGGCTGGGCGCGACGGTGCCCGAGCTGGCCGAGCACCTCGACGGCATCGAGCCGGTGGACAAGGTCTCCTTCTCCGCCGCCGGGGCGGACGGGTTCGACCTGGCCGGGCGCGACCAGGTGCTGATGTGCGGAATCGAGACGCACGTGTGCGTCTCGCAGACCACCCACGACCTGCTCGACCGGGGCGTGGAGGTGCACGTCGCGCGCGACGCGGTCGGCTCGCGCACCGACGAGAACCGCGAGCTGGGCCTGCACAAGATGGAGGGATCCGGCGCGGTCCTCACGAGCGTCGAGACGGCGCTGTTCGAGCTGCTTGCGGTCGCCGGCACCGACGAGTTCAAGCAGGTGCAGGGGCTGGTCAAGTGAGCGCGCCCGCCTACCTGCTGCTGGAGGACGGAGCGCGCTTCGAAGGCGTGGCCGTTGGAGCGCTTGGCGCAAGCGCCGGGCTCGGCCCGGCGCGCAGCGATGGTCTCATCGAGGGGCTGGGAGAGGTCGTCTTCAACACCGCCATGTCCGGCTACCAGGAGGCGGTCACCGACCCCAGCTACGCCGGCCAGATCATCGTCTTCACCTACCCGCTGATCGGCAACTACGGCGTGACCGGTGCGCACATGGAGTCCGACCGCATCCACGCGCGCGCGGTGATCATGCGCGAGGGAGTGGATCGGGAGGACGCCGCCCACGCTGAGGGCGGCTGGCTCACCTGGCTGCGCGACTGCGGCATTCCGGCCCTGACCGAGGTCGACACGCGCGCGCTCGTGCGCCACATCCGCGACAAGGGCGCCATGCGCGGTGGCGTGTTCGACGCCGCAGTCCCGGAGCCCGAGGCACGCGAGCGGCTGCTGGCGGAGCCGTCGATGACCGGTCGCGACCTCGCCCGCGAAGTCGCGCCGTCCGAGCCGCTGGTGCTGGAGGGCGCCGGGCCGCGCGTGATCGGCATCGATACCGGCATCAAGAGCTCGATCGTCCGCAACCTGCGCGACCGCGGCGTCCACCTAGAGCTGCACCCGTGCACGATCACCGCGGAGCAGGTGCTCGCGCTCGATCCCGACGCTGTTTTCCTCGCGAACGGACCCGGCGACCCGGCCGCCCTCGACTACGTCGTCGACACGGTGCGCGACCTGGTCGGCAAGGTGCCGGTCTGGGGCATCTGCCTCGGCCACCAGCTGCTCTGCCGGGCGGTCGGCCTGGAGACGTTCAAGCTGCCGTTCGGGCACCGCGGCGCCAACCACCCAGTCAAGGACCTCGAGACCGGCCGCATCGAGATCACCTCCCAGAACCACGGGTTCGCCGTGCTGGGGCCCGGCGGGGAGCGCACGATCCAGACCGACGAGCCGGTGCGCTGGGAGACCGACTTCGGCACCGCCGAGCTGCAGCAGCTGAACCTCTACGACCGCACCGTCGAGGGGCTCGTGCTGCGCGACGTGCCCGCCTCCACGGTCCAGTACCACCCCGAGGCCGGCCCCGGGCCGCGCGACGCGCTGCACCTGTTCGACCGCTTCATCGACCGGCTGGCGGCGGCCTGATGCCGCGCCGCGACGACCTCCACAAGATCCTCGTGATCGGCTCGGGGCCGATCGTGATCGGGCAGGCCGCCGAGTTCGACTACTCGGGCGCCCAGGCGTGCAAGGTGCTGCTCGAGGAGGGGTACGAGGTCGTGCTCGTCAACTCCAATCCGGCCACGATCATGACCGACCCCGAGTTCGCAACCTCGACCTACATCGAGCCGCTCAACACCGAGTCGGTGGCGAAGGTGATCGAGCGCGAGAAGCCCGACGCGATGCTGCCCACGCTCGGCGGCGGCACGGCGCTCGACCTGGCCCGGACCCTGTCCGAGGACGGCACGCTCGCGAAGCACCGGGTGGAGCTGATCGGCGCCGACTACGACGCCATCCGGCGCGCCGAGGACCGCGAGCTCTTCCGGGCGACGATGGAGCGCGCCGGTCTGCGTGTGCCGCGCAGCGCCGCGGTCAAGTCGATGCGCGAGGCCGAGCGGGCGCTGCCGCAGGTCGGCCTCCCGGCGATCGTGCGCCCCGGCTTCACGATGGGTGGGGCCGGCGGCGGGATCGCCTACACCGAGATCGAGTACCGGCAGGTCGTGGCGGAGGGCCTCGCGGCCAGCCCGATCGGTCAGGTGCTGGTGGAGGAGTCCGTGATCGGCTGGGGCGAGTTCGAGCTGGAGGTGATGCGCGACCGCGCCGACAACGTGGTGATCGTCTGCTCGATCGAGAACGTCGACCCGATGGGCGTGCACACCGGCGACAGCGTGACCGTGGCGCCCCAGCAGACGCTCACTGACGTCCAGTACCAAAACCTGCGCGACCAGGCCCTCACGGTGATCCGGGCTGTTGGGGTCGAGACGGGCGGTTCGAACATCCAGTTCGCGGTCAACCCCGAGACCGACGAGATCGTCGTCATCGAGATGAACCCTCGCGTCTCGCGCTCCTCCGCGCTGGCCTCCAAGGCCACCGGCTTCCCGATCGCCAAGATCGCCGCGCGGCTGGCGGTGGGCTACGCGCTGGAGGAGATCGACAACGACATCACGCGCAAGACGCCGGCCTCGTTCGAGCCGACGATCGACTACGTGGTAGTCAAGTGGCCGCGCTTCGCGTTCGAGAAGTTCCCCGGGGCCACGGGCGCGCTGCACACCTCGATGCAATCGGTGGGCGAGGCGATGTCGATCGGCCGCACCTTCAAGCAGGCGTTCGTCAAGGCGATGCGCTCGCGCGAGCTGGACGTGGAGCCGCGCTTCGAGGGCGACCTGCTCGAGCGCCTGCGGACGCCGTCGCACGACCGTTACGAGGTGCTGTTCGAGGCGGTGCGACGGGGGCACACCGAGGCGGAGCTGTGCGATCGGACCGGAATCGACCCCTGGTTCGTGGCCGAGCTCGCGGCGCTGGCGCGCGGCGAGGACCCGGAGGCCGGCCTGGAGCGCTCGTTCAAGTCCGTCGACACCTGCGCGGCCGAGTTCGAGGCCGAGACGCCCTACTTCTACTCGGGCTGGGAGCGCCGCGCGGTGCACGAGGTGCGGCGCGGCGACCGGCCCAGCGTGGTGATCCTCGGCTCGGGGCCGAACCGGATCGGGCAGGGCATCGAGTTCGACTACTGCTGCGTGCACGCCGCCATGACCGTGCGCGACTCCGGCCGCGACGCCGTGATGATCAACTGCAATCCGGAGACCGTCTCCACGGACTACGACACCTCGGACCGCCTCTACTTCGAGCCGCTCACGCTGTCCGATGTGCTCGGCGTGATCGAGATCGAGCAGCCGGAGGGGGTGATCGTGCAGTTCGGCGGGCAGACGCCGCTGAAGCTCGCCGCCGGGCTGGCGGACGCCGGCGTCCCGCTGCTGGGCACGCCGGTCGACTCGATCCACCGCGCCGAGGACCGGCCCAGCTTCGGCGGGCTGCTCGACGAGCTCGGCCTGAAGGGCCCGCCGTACGCCACCGCGCAGTCGCCGGCCGAGGCGCTCGACGTGGCCGCACAGGTGGGCTACCCGCTGCTGGTGCGCCCCAGCTACGTGCTCGGCGGCCGCGCGATGGAGATCTGCTACTCGCGGGACGCGCTGGCCGACTACCTCGAGCGCACCAACGGCGACAGCGGCAATACGATCTTCCTGGACCGCTTCCTCGAGAACGCGATCGAGATCGACGTGGATGCGCTCTGCGACGGCGAGCAGGTGCGCATCGGGGCGATCATGCAGCACGTCGAGGAGGCAGGCGTGCACTCGGGCGACTCCGCGTGCGTGATCCCCGCGATGTCGCTGGGGCCCGAGATGCTGAGCCAGGTCGAGCGCGCCACCGAGGCGATCGCCCTGCGGCTGGGTGTGATCGGTCTGATCAACATCCAGTTCGCCGTCTACGGCGACGAGGAGCTGTACGTGATCGAGGCCAACCCGCGCGCGTCGCGCACGGTGCCGTTCGTGTCGAAGGCGATCGGCGTGCCGCTCGCGAAGATCGCCTGCCGGCTGATGCTCGGCGAGCGGCTCGGCTCCATGGAGCTCGACATCCCGCGGGCGCCGCGCCACGTTTCCGTCAAGGAGGCGGTGCTGCCGTTCGGGCGCTTCCCGCGGGCCGATTCCCTGCTGGGCCCGGAGATGAAGTCGACGGGCGAGGTGATGGGCGTTGCGGCCGACTACCCGACCGCCTTCGGCAAGGCACAGGCCGCGGCCGGGGCGGAGCTGCCGCGCGCGGGCGCGGTGTTCATCAGCGTCACCGACGGCGACAAGCCGGCGGCCACACAGATCGCCGGGGCCTTCCACGACATGGGCTTCCGGGTGCTCGCCACGGGCGGCACCGCGCAGGCGATCCGTCGCATGGGAGTGCCCGTTGAGCGCATCCTCAAGGTGTCGGAGGGGTCGCCGAACGTGGTCGACCGGATCGAGGCCGGCGAGGTGGACATGGTGATCAACACGCCCACCGGCTCGGGCGCGCGGGCGGACGGCTACGAGATCCGGCGCGCCGGGGTGGCACGCGGGATCCCCTGCATCACCACGCTCTCGGGCGCCAGCGCGGCACAGCGTGCGATCCGGGCCAGGCGCAGCGGGGCCACCGAGGTGATCTCGCTCCAGGAGCTGCACGGGCAGGCGACCAGCCGCTTCGCCCGCGAGGCCTCGCCGGAAGGTGCCGAGAGGTCCGCGTGACGGTGACCGAGCCGCGCACGCTGGCGCCGCCCCGGCGGCGGACGGCGCACGTGACCTCGGTGGAGCGCCTGGGCGCCTACCACCTGATCCGCGCCTTCGACACGGCCGGGCCGCAGGATCCGCACCCGGGCCAGTTCTACATGCTGAGCGCCGCGGAGCGGTGGGGCGGGGGTGCGGACGAGCGGCCCTACCTGCCGCGGGCGTTCTCCCACGCGCGCGTGCGCGAGGGCGAGCTGAGCTTCCTGCTCGAGGCGATCGGGCCGGGAACCGCGCGGCTGGCGGACCTCGAACGAGGGCGACGGGCTCGACCTCGTGGGCCCGCTGGGCGTGGGCTGGCGCCCGCCGCGCGAGGGGACGCGGCCCCTGCTCGTGGGGGGCGGGATCGGCGTCGCGCCGCTGCTGTGCCTGGAGGACGAGCTGCCAGGCACCCCGTTGACGCTGCTCGGCTTTCGTTCCGCCGCCCACGCCCAGGCCGCGGCGCTGTTCGCGGGCGCGCCGGAGGTGGCCACCGATGACGGGTCGGTGGGGCGCCAGGCGCTGGTCACGGACCTGCTGCGCGAGCAGCTCGACGCGGACGCGGCGGCGACCGTGTTCGCCTGCGGCCCACCGGCGATGCTCGAGGCGGTTCGCATGGCCTGCGCCGAGCTGGCGGTACCGGCCCAGCTCGCGCTGGAATCGGGGATGGCGTGCGGCTTCGGGGCCTGCTTCGGGTGCGTGGTGCCCACGCGCGACGGTTATGTGCGCCTGTGCGTCGACGGACCGGTCCTCGACGCCCCGACGCTCGAGTCCGCGCTGTTCCCCGGAGCCGGGCATTGATCGATCTCTGCGGCGTGCGGCTGGACGGCCCCGTGCTCAACGGCTCGGGCACATTCGACGCGATCGCCGCGCGGCGCGCCTTCGGCCACGAGCTGCTGGAGCGCTTTCCCTTCCACGCCTTCGTGTCCAAGACGATCACGCTCGCGCCGCGCGAGGGCAACCCGCCGCCGCGCTTGTGGGAGACACCCGCGGGTCTGATCAACTCGATCGGGCTTCCGAACAAGGGCCTCGAGGGGTTCTTGGCGCACGACCTACCCGAGCTCGCCGAGCTGCCCGTGCCGCTGATCGTGTCCGTGATGGGCTTCAGCCGCGACGAGCTGGGAACCCTCGTGGAACGGGTCGGCGAGCGCGACGAGGTGGCGCTGATCGAGCTGAACGTGTCGTGCCCGAACGTCGAGACCGGCCTGGTGATGGGCGCCGACCCGGGCGAGACGGGGCTCGCGGTCGAGCACGTGCGCCCGCTCACCGACCGGCCCCTGGTCGTGAAGCTCACTCCCAACGCAAACGACCCGAGCGCGGTGGCGCGCGCCGCGGAGGATGCCGGTGCGGACGGGGTCTCGCTGATCAACACGTTGAAGGGCATGGCGCTGGACCCGCGGACGGCCCAGCCCTGGCTGGGCGGTACCACTGGGGGACTGTCCGGGCCGGCCGTGCGCGCCGTCGCGCTCGAGCAGGTCCGCTCGGTGGCCGCGGCGGTCGGGATTCCCGTGATCGGCATGGGCGGCATCGCCAGCGGGAGGCACGCGGCCGATTTCATCGCCGCCGGGGCCACCTGCGTGGCGGTCGGGACCGAAAGCTTCCGCGATCCGGCCGCCGGCCTGCGCGTGGCCGCCGAGCTCGGCGAACCTGCCCCCGCCTGAGAGCAGGCCGTCCCCGTACGGGCGGTCCGCGGACCCCATCCGGGGGACCGCCCACCGTCGTTTCAGCGGAAGGTGCGGGAACTTCACTGTTACGACAACCCGCCCGAATCGAAAACCCCTGCAAACGCTGACAATACGCTCAAGCTCCCCTAACCAGCCTAAAGCTGAGGTGGAGGTCCAGCTAAATTCGCGCCTTTTTTGCGTCTGGAGCGTGGACTCCGCGCTTTCACCGTGTACTATCGCCGCCCATGCCGGCCGCCCCTCAGACGCCCGCCAAGCCACAGACGGCCGGGCTGGCTCCCGAACGCTCGCTCACGCAGAGAATGGACGCTCTGAAGAGGGCCAATGAGATCCGCACACGACGCGCTCGCTTGAAGCGCGATCTGAAGGCGGGTCGTGCCCAGATTCACGGTCTCCTGCTGGATCCGCCGGAGTATCTGCTCACCGCAAAGGTGTTCGATCTGCTGCTGGCAGTGCCGAAATACGGGCGAGTGAAGGTGAATCGGATCCTCACGCACTGCCGCATCTCTCCGAGCAAGACCATCGGCGGGCTGTCCGAGCGCCAGCGCAACGAGCTCGTCTCCTTCCTGCGTCGCTAGCGCCGGCAGGCGAGTGACCACGCCGATCTTGGTTATCACCGGTCCGTCCGGTGTCGGCAAGGGCACCCTGATCAAAGGCCTGCTCGAAGCGGTCCCCGGGCTCGAACTGGCGGTGTCGGCAACCACGCGCGCCCCGCGCGAGGGCGAGGTAAACGGGGTGGACTACCACTTTCTCAGTGCCGAGGACTTCGATCGCCGGGTCGGCGCCGGGGAGTTCGTGGAGCACGCCGAATACGCCGGAAACCGCTATGGAACGCTGAAGAGCGAGCTCACGCGCCCCGCGCGCGGGATCGTGCTGGAGATCGACGTCCAGGGCGCGCGCCAGGTGCGCGAGACGCTGCCCGAGGCGGTGCTGATCTTCATCGAGCCGCCCTCGTTCGAGGACCTAGAGCGGCGCCTGGCGGGCCGCGCGTCCGATCGGCCGGAGCAGATCGAGCGCCGGCTGGCCGCGGCCCGCGCCGAGCTGGCCGCCGCCGGGGAGTTCGACCACCGCATCGTCAACGACGACCTGCGCACGGCGCTGGCGGAGCTCAGCCGGCTTGCCGCTACCATGTGACGCCGTGATCAAACCGCGCCTAGACAAGCTCCTCGACCAGGTCGACTCGCACTACGCGTGCGTCCTCGTCGCCGCCAAGCGGGCCCGGCAGATCAACTCCTACTACCACAACCTCGGCGAGGGGACGTTCGACGAGTACCCGCCTCCCATGGTGGAGACGGGCTCCAAGAACTACCTCAAGATCGCGCTCGAGGAAGTCGCAGCCGGGAAGATCAAGTACCGGTACCGCTAGGGAGGTCCTAGCTGTGGCGCGAATCCTGGTCGGCGTATCCGGCGGGATCGCCGCGTACAAGGCAGTGGAGCTGGTCCGCCTCGCTACCCGCGACGGCCACGCCGTGCGCGTGGTCCAGACGCCGGCCAGCCTCGACTTCGTGGGGCGCGCCACGTTCGAGGGTGTGACCGGCGCGCCTGTGCTGGTCGGAGAGTTCGAGCGCGACCCGGCCCGCGGCGCCTACCCCGGCGATCCGGCCCCCTCGCACGACCCGATCTCGCACCTCGAGCTGGTGCGCCGCGCCGACGCGATGTGCGTGGCGCCGGCCTCGGCCAACACGCTGGCCAAGCTCGCCAACGGGCTCGCGGACAACCTGCTCACCAGCGCCGCGCTCGCGTGCACCGCTCCGGTCGTGGTGGCGCCGGCGATGAACAGCCACATGTACGAGCACCCTGCTACCCAGGCCAACCTCGAGCTGCTGCGCGCCCGCGGCGTGACGGTCGTCGAGCCCGACACCGGGCAGCTCGCCTCGCGCGGCGAGTGGGGGGTAGGCCGGCTGGCCGAGCCCGCGCGCATCCTCGCCGCCGTCGAGGGACTCCTGGGCGGCGCGGGCGGGCCGATGGACGGCCTGCGCGTGCTCGTCACGGCCGGTGGCACCCGCGAGCCGATCGACTCGGTCCGCTACGTGGGCAACCGCTCGTCGGGCCGCATGGGGCTGGCCCTGGCCGGCGAGGCAGCCCGGCGCGGCGCGGAAGTGACCCTGCTGGCCGCCAACGTTGCCCTGCCCACGCCGCCCGGCGTCGAGGTGGTCGAGGTCCAGACCGCCGCAGCGCTGCTGGACGCGGCCAGAGCGCGGTTCGGCGACGCCCACGTGCTGCTGATGGCGGCGGCGGTGGCCGACTTCCGGCCCGGCGAGGCCTTGGACGACAAGATCGCCAAGACCGGCCGTGATGGGCTGGCGCTCCAACTAGAGCCCACCGAGGACGTGCTCGCCGCGCTGGCGGCGGAGCGCGCGCCCGGGCAGACGCTCGTGGGCTTCGCCGCCGAGCACGGCGAGGGAGCGGTCGAACGGGGGCGCGCGAAGCTCGAGCGCAAGGGCCTCGACGCGGTCGTGGTCAACGACATCTCGCGCCCTGAGATCGGCTTCGACGCGCCCGACAACGAGGTCACGATCGTGACCGCCGCCGAGGAGCTGCACGTCCCGCTCGGCGCCAAGCAGGTCGTGGCGGCGGCGATCCTCGACGCGGTCGAACGGCTGCGAACAAGCTCGGGCGACGCGAGTACCGTTGAGGGCCCACCATGAGCACCCAGGACAGCCACAACGAGGACGCCTACGAGCTGTTCCGCAAGGGCAGCGAGCTGCTCGAGGCCGGCGATTTCATGGCCGCCTCGATCCCCTTGGAGCGCGCCCGTTCGCTCGAGCCCGACAAGAGCTCGATCCGCGAGGCGCTCGGGCGCGCGTACTTCCGCTCGTCGCGCTTCGAGCAGGCGGCCAAGGAGTTCGCCGCGGTGGTCGAGCAGTACCCGGTCAACGACTACGCCCATTTCTGCCTGGGTCGCTCGTTGGCAAACACCGGGCGCACCGCCGAGGCGCGCCGTCACGCCGCGCTGGCCGCGCACATGCGCCCGGACCGCAAGGACTACCAGGCGTTCAGCGAGCGTCTGCGGGCGGCCTGAGCGCCCGCACCGTCACCGCGGCCTCCACGACCAGCCCGAGCAGGCGGTCGAGCCCGCGCTCGTCCACCGACGCGGCCGGCACGTCCGCGTGCACCCACACGTCGCGCGAACGCGTGCAGCCGAAGCGCACCAGGCGCGTCTGGCGGTTCCACCAGAGCAGCATCCACGGGTCGAGGTCGTCGGCTGAGTGCAGCGCCACCGCCTGCGCGCGCAGCAGGCCGTCGGCCACGCGCAGGCCCACGTCGAGCGGTTCGCCGTCCAGCTCATCGCCGGGCACCGTGATGCCCCATTCGCCGTGGGCGAGCCTCCGCGCGCGCAGCGCCGGCATCGTCGCCAGGTAGTCGTCGAGCACCTCGGGGGCCGCCATTCGGTCAGAGTACGTGGGCGTGCGGGCGCTGGTGCAACGGGTGAGCGAGGCGTCGGTCGAGGTCGACGGCGAGCAGGTCGCCCGCATCGGCGCCGGGCTGCTGGTGCTGCTGGGCGTGGGGGCGGGCGACACCGAGGAGCAGGCCGACCGCATCGCCGGCAAGGTCGAACGGCTGCGCGTGTTCGAGGACGCCGGGGGCAAGCTGAACCTGTCCGTGCGCGATGTGGAGGGCGAGCTGCTGTGCGTCTCGCAGTTCACGCTCTACGGTGACGCGCGCAAGGGCAACCGACCGAGCTTCGTGGAGGCCGCGCCGCCCGAGCAGGCCGAGCCGCTCTACGAGCGAGTGCGGGCCGCACTCGGCGCCGAGGGCGGGACCTTCGGCGCGCGCATGCGCGTGTCGCTCGTCAACGACGGCCCAGTCACGCTGCTGTTGGAGGCTTGACACCCGCGGATATAGGCTGGCCGCGATGAGCGAGACCCAGCGGCAGGTGCTGCGCGCTATCGCCGACACGGTCGTGCCGCGCCTCGAGCGCGACAAGGACCCAACCGGGTTCTGGGCCCGCTCGGGCGGGGACGTCGGCGCCCACGAGGCGGTGACGGAGGCGCTGGCGCAGATGCCGGACGTCCAGCGCGAAGGGCTCGGCCAGCTCGCGGAGGGGCTTGCCCGGATGGGCTTTCTGAGCGCTTCCCAGCGCTCGCGCGAGCAGCTGCTGCGCAACCTGGCCGCGCTCGGGCCGCAGGCCGCCGCCGGCGCCCAGGCGCTCGTCGGACTGTCGCTCTTCTTCGCGTACTCGCTCCCGGACCCGCAGACGGGCGTCAACCCGTTCTGGGCCGAGTTCGGCTACGCCGGCCCGGGCGCGCCGCCGGAGGCGCAGCCGCGGGCCGTGGCCGCCCTGATCCCCGATTCGGACGAGGCCGTCTACGAAGCGGACGCGGTGGTGGTCGGCTCCGGCGCGGGCGGAGGGGTGATCGCCGCGGCGCTGGCCGCGGCCGGCCAGAAGGTGATCGTGCTCGAGGCCGGCGGCCTGTTCGAGGAGTCCGACTTCAGCGGCTACGAGCTGTGGGCCTACCAGAACCTCTACTGGCGCGGCGGCCCGAATCCCACGGCCGACATGAACGTGGCGCTCTACGCCGGGGCCGGGTACGGCGGCGGCACGACGATCAACTGGACCAACTGCCTGCGCACCAAGCCCTGGGTTCGCGAGCAGTGGGCGCGCGAGCACGGCCTCGAGGGCCTCGACGGCCCGGACTTCGATCGGCACCTCGACGCGGTCTGGGAGCGCCTGTCGGTGACCGACCGGTGCTCGGACCTCAACGGACCCCAGGGTTTGATGAAGAAGGGTGCTGAGCAGCTGGGCTGGTCGTTCAAGACGATCACGCGCAACGTGGATGCCTCGCGCTACTCAGCCGACACGGCCGGCTTCATCGGCTTCGGCGACCGCAGCGGCGCCAAGCAGTCGATCGCGCGCACCTACCTCGCCGACGCGCGCGAGCGCGGCGCCGAGGTGATCGTGCGCTGCTTCGCGCAACGCGTGCTCACCGAGGGCGGCCGGGCTGCCGGCGTCGAGGGGCACTACGCCGATCTCGAGACCGGGCGCACGGCGCGCGTGACCGTGCGCGCCCCGCGTGTGGTGGTGGCCTGCGGCGCGCTCGAATCGCCGGCGCTGCTGCTGCGCAGCGGCATCGGCGGCCCCGCGGTCGGGCAGAACCTCCACCTGCACCCCTGCACCGCGATCGGGGGCCAGTACGACTCCGAGACGCGCGCCTGGTGGGGCGCGCCACAGGCTGCGCTGATCGACGAGTTCGCGAACGTCGAGGACGGTCACGGCTTCCTGATCGAGTCCACCCAGTACGCGACCGGTACTGCCGCCGCGGCCGTTCCGTTCGTGTCTGGCCGCGACCACAAGCAGGCGATGAGCGACCTGGCCGTTGGCGCCACGTTCATCGGACTCGTTCGCGACCGCGGCGCCGGCCAGGTCACGATCGACGAGGCCGGGCAGGCCGTGCCGTGGTACTCGATCTCCGATCCGCTCGACATCCGCAACTCGCACCGCGCGATCGGGGCCCAGGTGCGCCTGCACGTGGCCGCCGGCGCGCGCCAAGTCGGCGCGCTCGCCGGCGGGATGCCCGAGTGGCGCGTGGGCGACGACGTGGAGCGCTACATCGAGCGACTCGAGCGCGTCCCGCTGCGTGCCGGCGGGTACCGCCTGTTCGCGGCCCACCAGATGGGGACCTGCCGGATGGGGGCCGACCCCCAGCGCAGCGTGGCGAACCCGTACGGAGAGCTGCACGACACACCCGGAGTCTGGATCGGCGACGCCAGCGCGTTCCCGACCGCCTCCGGAACCAACCCGATGATCACGATCATGGCGCTCGCCCACCGCACGGGCGAGGCGATCCTCACAACTGCGCAGACAGAGACGGTGACCGCATGAGCACGACCACTCCCACGCTGGCCCGCGACAAGCTCTACATCGGAGGGGAGTGGGTCGACCCCGTCGGCGCGGACACGATCGACGTGATCAACCCGACCACCGAGGAGGTGGCCGGCAGCATCCCCGCCGGCACCGCCGAGGACGCCGGGCGAGCCGTGGCGGCCGCCCGCGCCGCGTTCGAGGCCTGGTCGCAGACCTCCCCGTACGAGCGCGCGGGCTATTGCGCGGCCATCGGTGCGGGCCTGGCCGAGCGCGGCGACGAGCTGGCGGCGCTGATCACGACCGAGATGGGGATGCCGATCGGCCTGTCGCGGATGATCCAGGCGGGATTGCCTTCGCTCACGTTTTCCTCGATGCCCGAGCTGGTGGAGCAGATCGAGTGGGAGGAGGAGGTCGGCAACTCGGTGATCGTGCGCGAGGCGGCCGGCGTGGTCGCCGCGATCACGCCCTGGAACTACCCCCTGCATCAGATCGCCAACAAGGTGGCACCCGCGATCGCGGCCGGCTGCACCGTCGTGCTCAAGCCGTCCGAGGTCGTGCCGCTGAACGCGTTCGTTCTGGCCGAGGTGTGCGAGGCCGTGGGCCTCCCCGCGGGCGTCTTCAACCTCGTCACCGGCACCGGGCCGGTGGTCGGGGAGGCGATCGTGGCGCACGCCGATACGGACATGGTCAGCTTCACCGGGTCGACGAGGGCCGGCCGGCGCGTGTCGGAGCTCGCCGCGCAGGGCGTCAAGCCGGTGTCGCTCGAGCTCGGCGGCAAGTCGCCGAACGTGATCCTCGACGACGCGGACCTCGAGCAGGCGGTGACCGACGGGGTGGCCAAGTGCTTCCTCAACTCGGGCCAGACCTGCAGCGCGCTGACGCGCATGCTCGTGCCGCGCGACCAGCTCGAGCAGGCCGAGCAGATCGCGGCGGTCATGGCCGACGAGGTCTTCGTGCCGGGCGACCCGTTTGCCGACGGCAGCGCGCTCGGGCCGCTCGTCTCCGACGCGCAGCGCGAGCGGGTGCGTGGCTACATCGAGCAAGGCAAGGCCGAGGGCGCCAAGCTCGTCGCCGGTGGCTCCGAGGCGCCCGAGGGGCTCGACAGCGGCTACTTCGTGCGCGCGACGGTGTTCTCGGACGTCACGCCCGAGATGACGATCGCCCAGGAGGAGATCTTCGGGCCGGTGCTCGCGATCATGCCCTACGACGACGAGGAAGATGCCGTGCGGATCGCCAACGACAGCATCTACGGGCTGGCCGGCGGCGTGTGGTCGGCGGACGAGGAGCGCGCCAGGAGAGTGGCGTCGCGCATCCGCACCGGGCAGGTCGAGATCAACGGCGGCGCGTTCAACCCGATGGCGCCATTCGGCGGCTACAAGCAGTCCGGGCACGGCCGCGAGCTGGGCCGTTACGGCCTCGAGGAGTTCCTCGTCGCCAAATCGCTGCAGCTCTAGGAGAAGTGCCTATACTCGGCAATCGACTTTCAGCCGTACGCCGTCTCGTCACCGGGGCGGCGCCTGAAGGGTGGGCCTCGCGGTCCACCTTTTTTACGAGTAGGGCCAGGTATGACGGACGCACTTCAAGCCGACATCGAGCAGCGACTCGCCTCCGCGGAGCCGGAGGTCGAGGTGCTGGCCTGCGAGCAGGTGGGGACGGAGCGACTGCGGGTGTTCATCGACCACCCGGACGGGGTCAGCCTGGACCTGTGCGAGCGGGTAACCGGACACCTGCGCGACGTGCTGACGCGGTACGGCCTCGAGGTGTCCTCGCCCGGCCCAGAGCGGCCGCTGACCAAGCCGGATCACTTCCGGCGCTTCATCGGCCGCCGGGCGCGCGTGCGCCTGCGCGAGCCGCGCGAAGGCCACAAGAGCTACACGGGTGAGCTCGTCGGCGCCTCCGATGACGAGGTGACCGTGGCCGCGGAGGGCGGGGTGGTCGCCATTCCGTACTCGGAGATCAATCGCAGTCACTTGATGCCCGAAGCGGCCGGCTCGGCCGGGCGCGCAGGGGACCGCTTGGAGGGGGACGGATGACTAAGGAGATCGTCGAGGCCGTCGGGGTACTCGAGCGCGAGAAGGGAATCTCGGCCGATCGCCTGATGGCGGCGCTGGAGGACGCGCTCCTCTCGGCCTACAAGAAGACACCCGAGGCGGCCAAGTATGCGCGCGTCGAGGTGGACCGCTCGAGCGGCGACTTCCGCGTCTACGAGCTGATCCTGCCGCCTGACCTCGAGGAGCAGCTGCTCGACGAGGTCGAGGAGGAGGCCGGTGAGCCGACCGTGGATCCGGAGACGGGCGAGCTCGTCTACCCGGAGCCGCCCGAGATCGACCAGGAGCGGTTGATGCAGTACCGCGACCAGATCGAGGAGCGCGACGCCACTCCAGAGGACTTCGGCCGCATCGCCGCGCAGACCGCCAAGCAGGTAATCCTGCAGCGCATCCGCGAGGCCGAGCGGGACATGATGTTCAACGAGTACCAGGACCGCGTGGGCGAGCTGATCACCGGCATCGTGCAGCAGTCGGACTCGCGCTACACCCTGGTCCAGCTGCGCGAGCGCGTCGAGGCGCTGCTGCCGCGCGGGGAGCAGGTGCACGGTGAGCGCTACGACCACGGCCAGCGCATCAAGGCGATCATCACCGACGTCTCGAACCAGGCCAAGGGCCCGTCGATCATCGTGTCGCGCCGCTCGCCCGAGCTGATCCGCTCGCTCTTCGAGCTCGAGGTGCCCGAGATCGCGGACGGGCTGGTGGAGATCCAGAACGTCGCGCGCGAGCCCGGCTACCGCTCGAAGATCGCGGTCGTGTCGCACGCGTCGGGCGTGGACCCCGTCGGCGCCTGCGTCGGCCCGCGTGGATCGCGGGTGCGGATGGTCGTGTCCGAGCTGCGCGGCGAGAAGATCGACATCATCCCCTTCAACGAGGAGCCCGCCAGGTTCGTGGCGAAGGCGCTCTCGCCCGCGCGCGTCCGCGAGGTGCTGGTGGACGACGAGGCCAAGCAGGCGACGGTGATCGTGCCGGACGACCAGCTCTCGCTGGCGATCGGCAAGGACGGGCTGAACGCGCGGCTGGCGGCTCGCCTGACCGGCTGGCGGGTGGACATCCGCTCCGAGACGGAGTTCGCCGAGGACGAGGAGCAGATGGGCTTCGCCGAGGAGGACGTGGCCGGGCGCTGCGCGGCCATCCTGGCCAACGGCAAGCGCTGCCCGAACGCCTCGCTGGCCAGCTCGCGCTACTGCGGGCTGCCCGCGCACCAGGCGCTGGAGGACACGGACACCGATTACCTCGTGCCGCCCGAGGAGGGCGAGGAGCCGCCGGCAGAGGAGCCGGACGAGGAGCTCGTCGAGGCCGTCGAAGAGGGCGAGGAGCCGGTCGAGGTGGAGGAGCCGGTCGAGGCGGAGGAGCCGGTCGAGGCGGAGGAGCCCGAGGCGGTCCCCGAGACGACCGCGGAAGCGAAGCTGGAGGAAGAGGAGTCGTAGATCAGCTGCGCCGCTGCGTCAGCTGCCGCCGCTCGCTGCCCAAGCACGAGCTGCTGCGACTGGTTCGCGGGGCGGACGGCGAGGTCCGCCCGGACCCCGCTGCCAAGGCGGAGGGGCGGGGCGCCTATGTGTGCAACGACCCGGAGTGCGCCGATAGCCTGGCCGCTGGCCGACCGCTGGCGCGTGCCTTCCGGGCGCCGGTGAATGTCAAACAGGAGACCATAGACTTAGTTCGCGAATGGCAAAGAAGCGCGTCCACGAGATAGCTAAAGAGCGGGGCATAACCAGCAAGGAAGCGCTGGAGGTCCTGCGCAGCGCCGGCCTCGACGTGAAGGTGGCCGCCTCGAGCGTCGAGGAGGCTGAGGCCGCGCGGGCGTTCGGCAACGGCGCGGGCGCGACGGCCCCGGCCGAGACTGCCCCCGCCCCGAAGAAGAAGGCGGAGAAGGCCGAGAAGACCAAGCCCGCCGCCGCCAAGGACGCGTCCGCCGACGAGAAGCCGACCGACGACAAGCCCGCCGACGACGGCAAGTCCCGC
The DNA here is from genome assembly GCA_963716215.1 of uncultured Thermoleophilaceae bacterium. Lineage (GTDB taxonomy): Bacteria > Actinomycetota > Thermoleophilia > Solirubrobacterales > Thermoleophilaceae > JACVRW01. The sequence continues at coordinate 2,424,438 of OY970298.1, forward strand.
CGCGCGGGCGGCCCGCCGGCCGCGCGACCAGAGATTCAGCCGCCCGCGGGCGAGCCGGTGCGCCGCGCCGGCCCGGAGGGGCGCGGTCCGCGCATCCTTCAGGACGCACCGCCGCCGCAGGAGCGCCAGCCGGCTCAGCGGCCCGACGACCGCGGTCCCCGCTCGGGACGGTCGGACGCGGGCGCCAAGGGGCCGCGATCTGACGGCGGCCAGCGCGGCGGACCCGCCCCGTCAGGCGGCGGTCAGGGTGGCCGCGGCGGCGGCGGCCCGCGCCCGGGGCGTGGCGGTCGTAGCGAGGCCGGTACGGGCGGAGACGGTGGTGGCGGAGGCCGGCGCCGGCGCGTGGTGATCGACTCCCAGGCAGCCCGGCGCGATCGCACACCGCCGCCGCAGCAGTCGCAGCCGCCGCGTCGCGGACGCGGCCGGCGCCGTCGGCCCCAGTGGGTCGAGCCGGATCTCGAGGCGGAGGCGCTGGCGAAGCTGGAGGCCGAGAACGCGGAGGACCCGGCCGTGCAGGTGCGCTCGGGCTCGACCGTCAAGGAGGTCGCCGAGTCGCTGCAGCTGGGCGCCCCCGAGGTGATCAAGAAGCTGATGGAGCTGGGGGAGATGGCGACGCTCACCCAGACGCTGTCCGACGAGGCGATCGAGGTGCTCGCCGAGTCGTTCGACAAGAAGGTCGACATGATCGGCGCGACCGAGGCTGCCGACGACGACCCGACCTACGAGGACAGCGACGAGGACCTGATCGATCGGCCGCCGGTGATCACGATCATGGGTCACGTCGACCACGGCAAGACGTCGCTGCTCGACGCGATCCGCGAGACGGAGGTGGCCGCGGGCGAGGCGGGTGGGATCACCCAGCACATCGGCGCGTACCAGGTGCACCACGGCGACCACACGATCACGTTCCTCGACACGCCCGGGCACGAGGCCTTCACGGCGATGCGAGCGCGCGGCGCCAAGGTCACCGACATCGCAGTGATCGTCGTGGCGGCCGACGACGGCGTCATGCCGCAAACCGTCGAGGCGATCGACCACGCCAAGGCGGCCGGGGTGCCGGTGATGGTGGCGGTCAACAAGATCGACAAGGAGGGCTCCGACCCCAACCGCGTGCGCGGCGAGCTGGCCCAGCAGGGCCTCACGCCGGCCGACTGGGGCGGCGACACGGAGTTCGTGGACGTGTCCGCCAAGACCAGGGAGAACCTCGACGACCTGCTCGAGACGCTGGTCACCCTCGCGGAGATCCAGGAGCTCAAGGCCAACCCCGACACCGATGCGTCCGGCTTCGTGATCGAGTCGAAGCTCGACCCCGGCCGCGGCGCCGTGGTGACGCTGCTGGTGCACCGCGGGCGCATGGAGGTCGGCGACGCGATCGTGGCCGGCGAGCACTGGGGCCGCGTGAAGGCCATGCACGACTACCGCGGGCAGCGCGTCCAGGAGGCGACCCCCGGCATGCCCGTCGAGATCCTCGGCTTCGATGGGGTCCCCGCCGCCGGCGAGCACTTCCGCGTCGTCGAGAACGAGCGCGAGGCGCGCCGGGTGGCCAACGAGCGTGGCATCAGGATCAAGCAGGCCGCGCTCGCGCGCCAGGCCACGCGCAGGGTCTCCCTGGAGGATGTGCTGGCGCGCGCGGAGCGGGGCGAGAAGGAGCTCAACCTGGTGGTAAAGGCCGACGTGGCCGGCTCGCTCGAGGCGCTGGCCGACGAGATCGCACGCCTGCCGCACGAGCAGGTGACCGTGAACATCATCCGCGACGGAGTGGGCGGCATCTCCGAGTCGGACGTGATGCTCGCCGCCGCCTCAGACGCCGTCGTGATCGGCTTCAACGTGCGTCCGGTCGGGAACGCCGCCCAGGTGGCCGAGCAGGAGGGCGTGGAGATCCGCCACTACTCGGTGATCTACAAGATCGTCGAGGAGCTGCGCGCCGCCATGGAGGGCCTGCTCGAAGCGCTAGAGGTCGAGGAGCAGGTCGGCAAGGCCGAGGTGCGTGCCACGTTCAAGGCGTCGCGCGTCGGCACGATCGCCGGCTCGTACGTGACCGACGGGACCGTGCGCCGCGGCGCGCTGTGCCGGCTCGTACGCGACGGCACCGTCGTGTACGACGGCCGGATCGGCTCGCTGCGCCGCTTCAAGGACGACGTCCGCGAGGTGACCGCGAACATGGAGTGCGGCATCGTGCTCGAGAACTACCCCGACGTGAAGGAGGGGGACGTGATCGAGGTGTACGAGAAGAAGCAGGTGGAGCAGACGCTGGCTTGATGTGGCCGCCTTCGTCTGTGTCCTCGCGATTGACCTGCATTTTCCCGAGAACGGCAGCCTGAAGGGCAAGCGCCGGGAGCTGTCCTCCCTGAAGGCTCAGCTCCAGCGCCGCTTCGGCGCGGCGGTGGCCGAGACCGAGCATCACGAGCTGTGGCAGCGGGCCGGTCTGACGGCCGCGCTCGTCGGCCGCGACTCCGGTCTGCTCAAGGATCGAGCCGCGGAGGTCGAACGCTACGTGTGGGGAATGTTTCCTGACGGCGCTCGCGTGGAAAGCCGACTCATATCTACGGAGGACCTGCACTAAAGTGCCTACAGACCGCATGCGCAGGGTGAACGAGGCGGTCCGTGAGGTTCTGTCGGCGCGCATTGCCGAAGGCTTCAGTGACCCGCGCATCGGCTTCGTGACTTTGACCTCTGTGGATACCAGCCCCGACCTGAGCCACGCTCGCGTGTACGTGAGCGTGCTCGGCGACGACACCGAGCGGGCCGAGACGCTGGCCGGCTTGGCGTCCGCTCACGGGCTGCTCCAGCAGGCAATCGGTCGCGAGCTCCGAATGAAACGGACACCCACGCTCCAGTTCGTGTTCGACGAGTCGATCGACCGCGGAATGCGGATCACGGAGCTGTTGGACGACGAATGAGCATCGCCACCGGACAAGAGGAAGTGATCGCGGAGCTGCGCGGCTCGGAGAAGCTGCTGCTGACCACGCACGAGAACCCGGATGGCGACGCGCTCGGCTCGCTGCTCGCCATGCACTGGGTGCTCGAGCAACTCGGCAAGGACACGCTGATGTTCATGTCGCCGGACGAGTTCCCGCTGCCGTGGGAGTACCGCGGATGGACCTTCGAGCGGCTGGTGGGCACGCCGCCCGCTGACGTCTCCGAGCGCACGATCGTGTTCCTCGACTGCGGCAACATCGATCGCATGCCGGTCGACTTCCTCCAGGCCGACGGGCTGCACATCCTCAACATCGACCACCACCACGACAACACGCGCTTCGGCACGGTCAACCTGGTGGTCCCGAACGCCTCCTGCACCGCCGAGATCGTGTGGCACCTCGCCAAGGACCTCGGCGCCGTGGTCACGCCGCGGATCGCCGACGCGCTCTATACCGGGCTCGTCACCGACACCGGCAAGTTCATGTACGAGAACACCACGCCCGAGGCGCACCGCATGGCCGCCGAGCTGATCGAGACCGGCGTCGAGCCGCACGAGGTCTACCGGCGGCTGTACGAGGACCTGCCCTTCCGCCGCCTGCAGGTGCTCCAGCGGGCGCTCTCCAGCGTCGAGCGCCACGACGATGGCGCGATCACGATCGCCCACCTCGTGAAGGACGACTACGAGCAGACCGGCGCCCAGGAGAACGACTCCGAGGGCGTGGTCGACCACATGCGCGCGGTCGAGGGCACGGCCGTGGCCGTGCTGGTGCGCGAGCTGCTCTCCGACGACCGCAACGGCCTGCGCAAGGTCAGCCTGCGCGCCACTGACGGGCGCGTGGACGTGTCGCGCATCGCTCGCGAGTTCGGCGGCGGCGGCCACCCGCAGGCGGCCGGCTTCTCCACGCCGCTGCCCTATCCCGAGCTCGTGGAGCAGCTGCGCGGGCACGTGCGCGCGCAGCTGGCCGGCCCCGACGCCCGCTGAAAGTCTCGGCTCTGCCCGGGGTACTGCTCCGCGCCAAGCCGGCGGGGGTCACCTCCCACGACGTGGTGGCCGAGGTGCGGCGCGGGCTGCCGCGCGGCACGAAGGTCGGCCACGCCGGGACGCTCGACCCGTTCGCCACGGGTCTCCTGCTGGTGCTCGTGGGTCGCGCGACACGCGCCCAGCGCTTCCTGACGGCGCTGCCGAAGACCTACCGGGCGGTCGCTCGCCTCGGCTGGACCTCCGACACCGGCGACCGCGACGGCGAGCTCGTCCAGACCGGCCGAGTGCCCGAGCGCCTCGAGATTCCCGCCGGCGAGCAGTTGCAGCGCCCACCCGCCTACTCGGCCGTGAAGGTCGCGGGCGAGCGGGCCTACACGCGCGCTCGCCGCGGCGAGGCGGTCGAGACCGCGCCACGTCCGATCACGGTCCACCGCGCCGAGCTGCTCTGGCACGAGGGCGACCGGGCCGCGTTCGAGATCGAGTGCTCGTCGGGCACGTACGTCCGCACCCTGATCACCGACCTGGGGGACGCCTACTGCGACGAGCTCGAGCGCACGGCGGTCGGCCCGTTCCGCCTCGAGGACGCCGACCCCGACCGGCTGGTTCCACTCGACGAGGCCCTCGCGTTCCTGCCCCGGCGGGAGCTGACCGAGGCCGAGGCGAAGCTCGTGCGCCACGGCCGGCGCGTGCCCCGCGGCCAGACCGACGACCCGCTGGTGACGCTGGTCACGGGCGATGACCTCGTCGCGATCGCGGAGCCGCGCGCGGAGGAGCTGCAGCCCGTCGTAGTGTTCGACTCCGCATGAAGGTCCTGCAGCTCTCCGACGTGGAGCCCGGTTCGGGCCCTCGCGACATCGCCATCGGCACGTTCGACGGCGTCCATCTCGGCCACCGCGAGGTGATCCGCGGGGCCGACACGGTGCTCACCTTCGACCCGCATCCGCTGGCGGTCATCCACCCGGAGGCGAGGCCCAAGCTGATCGCCCCTTTTCCGATCAAGCGCGACCTGATCGCCGATCTCGGCGTGAGCGAGCTCGTGGTGATCCCGTTCGACCAGCACTTCGCGGAGCAGGCTCCGGAGAGCTTCGTCGCCGACGTGCTGGTGGAGCGCCTGGGGGCGCGCCGCGTGTCGGTTGGCGAGAACTTCCGCTTCGGCCAGGCGGCGCGCGGCACCGCCGACCTGCTGCGCACCCACGACGACTTCGAGACCCGCGTGGTGCCGCTCGTGGAGGTGGCCGGCGAGACGGTGTCGTCGAGTCACATCCGCGGCCTGGTCGCCGCCGGTGACGTAGCCGGAGCGGCCGAGTTCCTCGGCGGCCCGTTCCTCTTCGAGGGCGAGGTGGTCACCGGAGATCGGCGCGGGCGCGAGCTGGGCATGCCGACCGCGAACCTCGTGCCCGACGATGCGCTCGTGTGTCCCGGCCACGGCGTCTACGCCGCGTACGCGAACGTGACGCCATCCCCTGCGCACGCGGCCGAGCCGCGTGCTTCGGGCCATCCAACTGCCGTCAACGTCGGCGTGCGCCCGACCTTCGACACCGGCCGCGGTCTGCTCGTGGAGGCATACCTGATCGGCTTCGAGGGCGATCTCTACGGCCAGCAACTGCGGATCGCGTTCCTGGAGCGCATGCGGGGCGAGCACCGCTTCGAGTCCGTCGACGCGCTCGTCGAGCAGATGCAGCGCGACGTCGTGCAGGCCGAGCAGATCGCGGCCGACTCCTCCGAGCTGCTGCTACGGTTTCCGGCTCGATGACGCTCACCGCGGATAAGAAGGCTGAGATCGTGGCCGAGTACGGCCGCGGCGACGCCGACACCGGCTCGACCGAGGTCCAAGTGGCGCTGCTCACCGCGCGGATCAACGAGCTGACCGAGCACCTCCGCGAGCACCGCAAGGATCACCACTCGCGCCGCGGGCTGCTGATGCTCGTCGGCAAGCGCCGCCGCCTGCTCAAGTACCTGCAGGCCAGCGACATCGATCGCTATCGAGCGCTGATCCAGCAGCTCGGTCTGCGGCGGTGATCGAAGCCGGCGAGCTCGCGCCGGACTTCACCCTCCCCAATCAGGACGGGCAACCGGTGTCGCTGGCCGAACTCCGCGGTCACACGGTCGTGCTCGCGTTCTACCCGGCCGACTTCAGCCCCGTCTGTACGGATCAGCTGAACGTCTACCAGGAGGTATTGGAAGAGCTGGAGAGCCGCGGCGTGCGGCTGTTCGGCGTCTCCGTCGACGGCGCCTTCTGCCACAAGGCGTTCCAGGCCGAGCTCAACTCGAGGATTCCGCTGCTGGCCGACTTCCACCCGAAGGGCGAGGTCGCCAAGGCCTACGGCGTGTGGTCCGAGGAGTACGGGGTGTCGGCACGGGCACTTGTGATGATCGGCCCCGACGGCAGAGTCGACTGGGCCTACCGGTCGTCTCCGCTCGAGGTGCCGGGAGCAAACCTGATCTTTGACGCGCTGGAGCAGCGCACCGCCGCCTGAGCCCGGGCCGGACGACCACGTCCGCGGCTCGGGCCCGGTGGTGCTCGAGTACGCGGACCTGGAGTGCCCGCACTGCGCGCGCTCGCACCTGATCCTCAAGGAGCTGCCGGTGCGGCGCGTCTTTCGTCACTTCCCGGTGCTCTCGAAGCACCCGCGCGCGCGGGCGCTCGCGGCGGCGGCCGAGGCGGCCGGCCTGCAGGGGCGCTTCTGGGAGATGCACGACTCGCTGCTGGAGGACCAGGGCCACCTCGACGACCCGCACCTGTGGGCGCGAGCCACGGCGCTCGGGCTCGATCTCGAGCGGTTCGAGTCCGACCGCCGCTCCGAGGCCGTCGAGGCGCGGGTGCAGCGCGACTTCCGCTCCGGGATCCGTGCCGGGGTCACGACCACGCCGACCCAGTTCGCGGGCGGGCGGGCGTTCCCGGGCGTCCCCGGCGAGGACTTTCAGGAATTGGTCGCTGCTAGCCTCTCCAGGGTTCGCAACGAGACGTACAAGAACGTGCCGCCAACCGGAGGCGGCTGAAAGGGAACACATGACTGATGGAGTTAGCCGGGTCTCACTCGAGATCGGCGGTACCTCGATCGAGTTCGAGACCGGCAAGCTCGCCAAGCAGGCGAGCGGGTCCGTGGTCGTGACGGCAGGGGAGACCAAGGTGCTGTGCACCGCGACGGCGGGCAACACGCGCGACGTCGACTTCCTCCCGCTGACCGTCGACGTGGAGGAGCGCATGTACGCCGCGGGCAAGATCCCCGGCAGCTTCTTCCGCCGCGAGGGTCGCGCCGGCGAGAAGGCCACCCTGACCGCACGCATGATCGATCGGCCGCTGCGCCCGCTCTTCCCCAAGGGCTGGAATCGCGAGACCCAGCTGGTCTCGATTCCGATGTCGATCGACCACGAGCACCCCTACGACATCCTCGCGATGAACGGCGCCAGCGCCGCGCTGATGGTGTCCGACATCCCCTTCCCGGCGCCGGTCGGCGCCGTTCGCATCGGCCAGGACGCCGAGGGCAACTTCCTCGTCAACCCTGACGAGGAGTGGCTGCTCGAGTCCCCGCTCGACCTGGTGGTCGCGGGCACCGAGGAGGCCATCCTGATGGTCGAGGCTGGCGCCAACGAGATCACCGAGGCCGAGATCCTCGATGCGCTCGACATCGCCCACCAGGCGATCAAGGAGCTCTGCCAGGCCCAGCACGACCTGCGCAAGCAGGCCGGCAAGGAGAAGGTCGAGTCGACCCCGCGGCAGGTGGACGAGGCGGTCATGAGCGAGGTCAAGGACCGCTTCGGCACCGCGCTCGACGAGGCCACCCAGGTGCACGACAAGCTCGAGCGCCAGGACGCCACCAAGCGCGTGGAGGAAGAGGTCCTCGAGGCGCTCGGCGGGCAGGGCGAGGCCGACGATGCCACGGCGGCAGCCCGCCGGCAGGCCGTCCAGCTCGCCTTCGACAAGCTCGAGAAGGACATCATCCGCAAGCGCATCGCCGTCGACAAGAAGCGCCCCGACGGCCGCGCCGCGGAGGAGATCCGCGACATCTGGATCGAGGTCGGGGTAGCCCCGCGCACGCACGGCTCGGCGGTGTTCACCCGCGGCCAGACGCAGGCGTTCTCGGTCGCGGCGCTCGGCACCACGCGTGACGAGATGCGGCTGGACACGCTCGGCCTCCAGGAAGGCAAGCACTACTTCCACCACTACAACTTCCCGCCGTTCTCGGTGGGCGAGGCCGGCTTCATGCGCGGGCCGAAGCGCCGCGACATCGGTCACGGCGCGCTCGCGGAGCGGGCGCTCGTGCCGGTCGTGCCGTCGGTGGAGGACTTCCCCTACACGATTCGCGTCGTGTCGGACATCCTCGAGTCGAACGGCTCGTCTTCGATGGCCTCGGTCTGCGGATCCTCCCTGTCGCTGATGGAGGCCGGCGTGCCGATCAAGGCGCCGGTGGCCGGAGTGGCGATGGGCCTGATCAAGGAGGGCGACGACTACATCGTCCTGACCGACATCGCCGGCGTCGAGGACCACCTCGGCGACATGGACTTCAAGGTCGCCGGCACGTCGGAGGGCATCACCGCCCTCCAGATGGACATCAAGATCACCGGGGTCACCTTCGACATCCTGCGCGACGCGCTCTCGCAGGCCCAGGAGGCGCGCCTCACGATCCTCGGCAAGATGAACGAGGCGATCTCGGAGCCGCGCGCGGAGCTGTCTCCGTACGCGCCGCGCATCAGCGCCATCCAGATCGACACCGAGAAGATCGGCGCCGTGATCGGCAAGGGCGGCGAGACGATCCGCGCGCTGTCGGAGGAGTTCGACGCGCAGATCGACATCGACGACGACGGCACCGTGCGCATCTACGCCCAGACGGGCGAGCAGGGCGACGCGCTGGTGGACCGGATCCGCTCGATGACCAAGGAGGTCGAGCTCGGCGACGAGTTCACCGGCAAGGTGGTCAAGACCACCACGTTCGGGGCCTTCATCGAGCTGGCCAAGGGCACCGACGGCCTGCTGCACATCTCGAACATCAAGCCCGGCGAGCGGGTCAACGCGGTGGAGGACGTAGTCAACCGCGGCGACGAGCTGCGGGTGAAGGTGGTCGAGGTGGACCGCGAGCGCGGCCGCATCGGCCTCCGCCTGATCGACGATCCGGAGATCGCGGGCAAGTCGGCCGAGGAGCTGGCGTCGATGGGCACCGGCGACAAGGCCCGGGGTGACCGCGGCGACCGCGGCGACCGCGGCAACGGCCGCGGCGGGCGGCGCCCGCGCGAGCGCGACCGGCGGCCGCGCGAGCGCACCAGCGATTAGCAGAGCCCTGAGTGAGTGCTGAGCCTGCTCGACTGACAACGCTCGACTCGGGCGTTCGCGTCGTGACCGAGGCAATGCCCTCGGTGCGGTCGATCGCGCTCGGGTTCTGGATCCGGGCGGGGTCGCGCGACGAGGGCGTCGAGCAGGCCGGCATCTCGCACTTCCTGGAGCACCTGCTCTTCAAGGGCACGGACCGCTTCAGCTCGCTCGAGATCGACGAGCTGTTCGACGCGATGGGCGCGGAGGTCAACGCCGGCACCGGCAAGGAGACGACCTCCGTCTACTCGCGCTTCCTCGACATGCACCTGGAGCGCGCCTTCGACGTACTCCAGGACATGGTGCTGAGGCCGTCCTATCCGGACATCGACTCGGAGCGCCAGGTCGTGATCGAGGAGATCGCGATGTACGAGGACGAGCCGTCGGACAAGGTGCACGACGTGCTGGCCGGCGCCATCTTCGGCGACCATCCGCTCGGCCGCCCGATCATCGGGACGCGCCGACGTGATCTCGTCGGTGCCGGTGCCGCAGATCGCCCAGTGGCACGACGGGCGCTACGTGCCGGGCAACATCGTCGTCGCCGCGGCGGGCAACCTCGACCACGACCGCGTCGTGGCGCTGGTGGACGCAGCGGTCGGGGACGCGCCGCCGGCGCCCGTGCAGGAGGCGGCGCCGGCGCAGGCGACACCGTCGCTGCGCTTCCACGTAAAGGAGACAGAGCAGTATCACCTCTGTCTCGGTGGCCCGGGCATCCCCCGCGGAGACGACCGCCGTTTCGCACTGCGGGTGCTGGACACGATCCTGGGCGGATCATCCTCGTCGCGCCTGTTCCAGGAGGTGCGCGAGAAGCGCGGCCTCGCGTATGCGGTCTTCACCTACGCCTCGCAGTACGTCGACACCGGCCAGGTGGCCCTGTACGTGGGCACGCGTCCCGACAACGTCGCCGAGGCGATGCGGGTGATCGGCACGGAGCTGGAGCGCCTCCAGGCGGACGGCGTGACGGCCGAGGAGCTGGACCGCGCGCGCGACAACGTGAAGGGCCGCACCGTGCTTTCGATGGAGTCGAGCGCCACACGCATGAACCGGCTCGGCAGCTCGGTGCTGATGGGCATCCCCGTGTTGACCGTGGACGAGGTGCTGGCCCGCTTCGACGCGATCACGCTCGACGACGTCGTCGAGATGGCACGCGAGCTGTGGGTGCCGGAGCGCCTGTCGGCGGCCGGCGTGGGGGCGGACGAGGCGACGTTCCGCTCGGCGCTGGAGGCGGTCAGCCCGTCGCTGGCCGTAGCTGCGTGATCAACGTCGCCGTCTCGGGCGCCTCGGGGCGCATGGGGCAGACCGTCTGTCGCGCGGTCGAGGGGGCCGACGACATGGCGCTCGTCGGTCGAGTCGACCCGCTGCTGAAGACCGCGCTGGCCGACGTGCTGGGCGACGCCGACGTGGTCGTTGACTTCTCGACGCCCGACACGGCGCTCGGCAACGCGCGCACGTGCCTGGAGGCGGGGGTGCACTGCGTGATGGGCACCAGTGGGGCGGACTTCTCGTCGCTGGTCGGCGTGGGGGAGGGCAACCTGTTCGTGGCGCCCAACTTCGCGATCGGCGCGGTGCTGATGATGAAGTTCGCGGTGGAGGCGGCGGCGCACATGCCTGAGTGCGAGATCGTCGAGCTGCACCACGACCGCAAGGTGGATGCCCCCTCGGGTACCGCCGCGCGGACGGCGGAGCTGATCGCCGAGGCCGGCGGCAACGTGCACCAGCCGATCCACTCCGTCCGCCTGCCCGGGCTGGTGGCCCACCAAGAGGTGATCTTCGGCGGTGCCGGCCAGACGCTCACGATCCGCCACGACTCGGTGGACCGCGAGTCGTTCATGCCGGGCGTGCTGCTGGCCGTGCGCCGCGTGGGCTCACTGGAGAGCTCGCCGGTGATCGGGCTCGAGCACCTGCTGTAGCGCTGCCGGCCCCGGCGGCGCTTGTCGAGTTTCTCCCGCATAGCGGAGTTTTCTCGACAAGCCACCCGAGGCGGCGGGGGTTTGACGCGTTGCCGTCACATAGGGGGCACAACTCGACAAGCCCCCGAAGGTCACCCCTTGGTTGCTGCAGTTGTTCGTGGTTGGCGGCGGTCGGCGGGGCGGCGGGTCGGGCTACGCCGCCGTCTGCTTGCTCCGCAGCGCCCGCGGCACCACGAAGCGGATCCCGCTGCGGTCGTCGTCGATCGAGCACGTCTTGTTGTCGATCAGCCCCAGCTTCTTGGCGTGGGGGACAAGCGCCATCTGGTTGAGGTAGCTCTCGTGGCCGCGCTTGCGGGTGATCACCCACAGGTAGCCGGTGTCGCGCAGCCGGGCGCGGTAGCGCACCAGCGCCTCCTTGGCCTCGTCCTCGGACTCCACCAGCACGATCGCACCGTCCAGCACCCCGGAACGCACCAGCCCGCGGCCCACCGCTTCCTTGACGTCGCGGCGCAGCCCCGAGCCCACGTCGCCGGTGATCTCGACCCGCTGTGCGGGCCTCACTCCGAGCTTCTGGACTGCCGTCCGGTGGCTGTAGTCGCGTTCTTCGGCCATGGCGAGCGGATCGATTCTGTCATTCGCGGAGGCTGTTCTGGGCGGTTTGCAGCGGCTATCCCGAGAAACCGGCTCGCGCGGTACGCTCCAGCCAGATCTACGCAGGAGGCAACGATGGGCTTCATGGACAAGGCAAAGAAGCTCGCCGAGCAGGCACAGCAGAAGCTCGACGAGGCTCAGCAGAACTTCAACCAGGGTGGTTCCACGGCCGGTCAGCCGGGCGGGACCCGCTACGACGACCACGGGCGTCCGATTCAGGACGGCCCGCCGGCCGGCAACACCCCGCCGCCCGCGGCGGAGCCGGCGCCACCGGCACCGCCGGCGCCCGATCCCACGGCGACACCGGACCCGGCGGAGGCGGCGGCAGCCACAGAGCCGACCGCCCCGGCCCCGCCGCCTCCGGCGCCGCCCGCGCCCTCCGAGGGCAGCGGCGGCTCCGCGAACAGCTCCCCCGACCCGTTCAAGCCGCTCCAGCAGTGACCCGGCTGGGCGGCATCCTGACCGCGATGGTCACCCCGTTCGACTCGGACGGGGAGCTCGACGAGGACGGGGCGGTGCGGCTGATGCACCACCTGCTCGGCAACGGCTCCGACGGGCTGGTGCTCACGGGCAGCACAGGCGAGGCGGCCACGCTGACCGACGAGGAGAAAGTGCGCCTGTGGGAGCTCGGCGCCACGGAGTCCGGCGACGCCCCGGTGATCGCCGGCACCGGCACCTACGACACGCGTCACAGCGTCGAGCTGACCGAGCGGGCCGCCGAGGCCGGGGTGGACGCGGCGCTGGTGGTCACCCCGTACTACGTGCGGCCCACCCGGCGCGGCATCAAGGCGCACTACGAGGCCATCGCCGCGGCCACCGATCTGCCGATCGTGGCGTACAACATCCCGGGCCGCACGGCCACGGACATGCCGAACGACCTGCTCGCCGAGCTCGGCCAGATCGACAAGGTGGTGGCGGTGAAGCAGGCCCGCTACGACGACATGGCCCCGATCGACGGGCTCGATCTGCTCGCCGGCAATGACGACATCCTCGCCAAGACGATGGACCTCGGCGGGACCGGCGGGATCCTGGTCGCCTCGCAGCTCGTGGGACGGGAGATGCGCCGCATCGTCGACGAGCCCGATCGCCGTCACGAGATCGAGGAGGGCTTGACCGACCTCTACGCCGCGCTGTCGGTCACCACCAACCCGATCCCGGTCAAGGCCGCCCTGAACATGGCCGGCCACGACGTGGGCGGGCTGCGCCTGCCGCTCGTGGAGGCCTCTGAGGAGGAGCAGGCCGTCATCCGCGTGGCGCTGGAGCGCCACGAGCTGCTGGCCGCGGTTTGACCCCCGCTGGCACCCTGCGGGTCCTGCCGCTCGGCGGGCTCGGCGAGATCGGCAAGAACATGACGGTCGTCGAGTTCAACGACCGGATCGTGGTCGTGGACACCGGTCTGATGTTCCCGACGCCCGACCAGCTCGGCATCGATCTGGTGCTGCCGGACTTCGCCTACCTGCGCGAGCGCGCCGACGACATCGAGGCGATCGTGCTCACGCACGGGCACGAGGACCACGTGGGCGCCCTGCCCTTTGTGCTGCGCGAGCTCGACCGCGCACCCAAGATCTACGGCGGGCCGCTGACCGCCGCGATGGTGCGCTCGAAGCTAGACGAGCACCGGCTGCGCGACGTCGCGGTCGAGGACGTGCTCGCCACGCAGAGCTTCGACGCCGGGCCGTTCTCCGTGGAGATGGTGAAGATGGCCCACTCGATCCCGGATGCCTTCGCGGTCGCGCTGACCTGCGAGCTCGGGACCATGCTGGTCACCGGCGACTACAAGTTCGACCAGACGCCGGTCGATGGGGTGCCCGCCGACGTGGGCCGCCTGGCGGAGCTCGGCCGGGCCGGCTTGCTGCTGCTGTGCGGCGACTCGACGAACGCCGACCGTCCCGGCGTGTCGCTGTCGGAGTCGAGCGTCGGGCCGAAGCTGGAGGAGGTCTTCGGACGCTGCCAGGGCCGCATCATCGTCACCTGCTTCGCGTCGAACATCCACCGCGTGCAGCAGGTCGTGGACGCTGCGGCCGTGCTCGGCCGCAAGGTTTCGCTCGTCGGTCGCTCGATGCGCAAGAACGTGAACATCGGAGGCATGCTCGGGCACATCGACGTTCCCGACGGGATGCTGGTCGGCCCCAAGGAGATCGAGGACTACCCGGACCACAAGCTGGTGGTGATCTCCACCGGCAGCCAGGGCGAGCCGCTCTCGGCGCTGCGGCGCATGGCGCACGGCGACCACCCGCAGGTCGAGCTGCACGACGGCGACACGGTGATCTTCTCGGCAACCTCGATCCCGGGCAACGAGCGGGCGGTGAACGAGACGATCAACCGCATCTACCGCCTCGGCGCCGACGTGATCACCGCGGCCGACGTGCCCGTCCACGCCTCGGGGCACGGCTATGCCGAGGAGCTCAAGCTGATGCTGAACCTGACGAAGCCCGAGTACGTGATGCCGATCCACGGCGACCACCGGCGCCTCCGGCTGCACGCCGAGCTGGCGGAGGCGGTCGGCGTCCCGCCGAAGTCGATCTTCCGCGGCGAGAACGGGCTGCCCCTCGAGATCGACGGCAAGGGCGCCGCCTTCGGGCAGCGCGAGCAGGCGGGCATGATCTTCGTCGACGGCGTGGACGTGGGCGACATCGAGGACGTGGCCCTTCGCGACCGCCGCATGCTGTCGGCGGACGGCATCTTCATCGTGGTCGTGACGGTCTCGGAGCAGGATGGCCGGTCTGTCGCCGCCCCGGAGATCATCTTCCGCGGCGTGCCGTTCCTGGACGAGTCGGACGGCTTCGTCGACGAGCTGCGCGACGCGGTCGATGCCTCGCTGGCCCGTTCGGCCAGCGAGGAGGTGCGCGAGATCGACCTCCTGCAGAGCCACCTGCACGACGACATGGCGGAGTTCGTGTACGACCGCCTGCGCCGCCGGCCGATGATCCTGCCCGTGGTGGTGGAGGTCTAGCCGGTGGTCACGGTGCCGCGCACCGAGCAGAGGTTCTCTCCGGCAAACGCCGGAGCGGCCTGCGCGGCGTAGGTCACGGTGATCACGGTGCCGCTGGTGGTCGCCAGCGTGGCCGTTCCGGTGGTGCTGGGATCGGTGCCGACGAGGTCGTAGTTGGCGCCGAGCGACGGCGAGACGTCGAAGGTCGCCCCGCCGGCGCCGTTGCGCGAGAGCGCCACGTTCGTCGCGGGCGTGCCGGCGAGCTGATCGATTTGGAGAACGGCGTCGCCCCCGGCCGTGCAGCCGCCCTCCACCACCAGGTTGGCCGTGCGCAGGATCTCGGCGACGGATGCCCCCGGCGCGGGCTTGGCCGCGAAGCGCTCGACGCGCATGCCGCCCACCGTGGCGGCGCTGCCGGCGGTCGTGGCGGTGTCCGACTGGGTGGCCGACGGGACCTTGCCGAGACTCGCCTCGCTGACGTCCGCGCCCGTCAGCGTGTTGAACGCCACGTCGCGGCCCTGGATCGTCGAGTTGCGGATGTCGAAGCCGCGCACCTCGTTGTTGCGGATGTCGAACGTGCGCAGCGAGTTGTTGCGCACGTCGCCGCTGGCGACCGTGTTGTTCTTGATCTCGCGGCTGTCGATGTAGCCGGTGGCGACGCCGTACGACACGCCGCTCAGCGACACGAACAGCGCCACGCAGGCGATCACGAGTGCCGGCGAGGGCCGCCGACGCAGTAGGGACTTCACAGGAGAGGCTCCTCCGGGGACTCGGGTGCTCAGGCTTCTCGGGTTCCGAACACGGTAGCCGCCCTATCGGAGCGGACCGGCGTCGCCGCCGCGGCCGGCAGCGTAACCACGAAGCGGGCTCCGCCGCCGGGCGCGTCGAGCAGCTCCACGGTGCCGCCATGGGCATCCGTCACGGCCTTCACGATCGCCAGCCCCAGGCCGCTGCCGCCGGCCGGCGTGGCGTCGCCGTGGCCGCGGGCGAAGCGCTCGAAGACACGATCGCGCAGCCCCGCCGGCACGCCCGGCCCGCGGTCGGCCACCTCGAGCACGGCCGAGTCGCCGTCGCGCCGCACCGTGACGGTCACCGGCGTCCCACCGGCCGTGTGGATCAGGGCGTTCTCGACGAGGTTGCCGGCCAGGCGGTGCAGGTCGTCGGCGACGCCGGTGACGATCACCGGGCCGGACACGTCGAGCGCCACCGGATGGGCGGACGAGAGCGCGCCCGCCTCCTCGGCCGCCTCGCGCGCCACCGCGGCGAGGTCGACCTCGGTTCGCGGCGCCTCGCGGCCGGCGTCCGCGCGCGCCAGCAGCAGCAGGTCGCCCACCAGCCGCCGCATTCGCTTCGACGAGCGCAGCGCGGACTCCGCCATCTCGCGCTGCTCCCCGGCCAGCTCGCTCTCCAGCAGCTCGAGGTTCGCGAGGATGCTGGTCAGCGGCGTGCGCAACTCGTGGGACGCGTCCGCTACGAAGGCGCGCTGGCGGTCGAGCGTGGCCTCGGTCTCCTGGCGCGCCGCGCCCAGCTCGCGCAGCATCGCCTCGAAGGTGTTGGCCAGGTCGGACACCTCGTCGTTCGCGCGCGGCTTGGGCAGGGTGATGTCCGGGTCGCGGGTCCGGGCCACCTCGCGCGCGGCGCGCGTCAGCCCGGCGATCGGCCGCATCGCGCGCTGTGCCACGTAGAGCCCGCCCAGGAACGCGAGCGCGGTGCCCCCGAGCACGCCGAAGGCGAGGAACAGCCGCACGCGGTTGATCGTGCGGTTCACGGTGGCCTTCGGCTTCGCGTACTGCACGAACCCGATCACGCGGGCCACGGGCTCGTCGCTGAGCGGCCCGAAGGCCTCGGGCGTGTTCTCGTTCGAGATCGTCAACGCGCGCGAGGCGACGCGGTACTCGACGAGGTCGCTGAGGCCCTCGAACCCGGATGGCGCGAGCGGCAGCAGGCCCTCGGGGTAGGCGACCTCGCCGTCGCGGCGTAGCAGCCGCACCTGGGCGGGACCGGCGTCGGCGCCCGTCAGCGACCGCTCGTTGATGTCGATCGTGCCGTCGGCGGCGCGCTGCGGGTTGAGCTGGTTGGCGAGATCCGCCACCGTGGCGCGCAGGTCGTCGTCGAAGCCCGCTCGGATGCGCTGCTCCGCGACCGCGCCGATCACGGCCGCGAACACGCACAGGATCCCGAACGTGAGCGCCGCCGTGACCACGGCCAGCTTGAAGCGCACCGGCAGGCGAGTCCTCATGCGTCCCTCAACACGTAGCCCGCGCCGCGGACGGTATGCAGGACACGCGGCTCGCCGGCCGCCTCGAGCTTGCGGCGCAGGTTGGAGATGAACACGTCGACGGTGTTGGTCTCGGCGAACGGGTGGTAGCCCCACACCTCGTCGAGCAGCGCCTGGCGGGAGACCACGATGCGCTCGTTGCGCATCAGGTGCTCGAGCAGCTCGAACTCGCGCGCGGTCAGCTCCAGGTCGCGCTCACCGCGTAGCGCCTCGCGCGTGTCCGGGTTGAGGCGCAGGTCCGCGACCACGAGGAAAGCGCTCCCGCGTGGTGGCCGGCGGCGTAGCAGAGCCCGCAGGCGGGCCAGCAGCTCGTCGCGCTCGAAAGGCTTCACGAGGTAGTCGTCGGCGCCGGAGTCCAGGCCTTCGACGCGGGCGTCGAGGGCGTCGCGCGCCGTGAGGATCAGGATCGGCACGTCGCCGTCGTCGCGCAGACGGCGGCACACCTCCACGCCGTCGAGGCGGGGGAGTCCGAGGTCGAGCACCACCGCGTCGGGCTCGAACACGCCGGCCTCGTCGAGGGCGGATTCGCCGTCGCGGGCCACGCGCACGTCATAGCCCTCCTTGTCCAGCGACCGGCGCAGGACGCCGGCGATGTCCGTGTCGTCCTCGACGACGAGCACTCGCGGCCGTCCTGACATGCCCCCCATGGTAGGGACCACCCCTGCGCGCCCGGCCGAGCCGGGCGCTTCGGGCAGCGACCACCCCTGCGGGCCCGGCCGAGCCGGGCGCTTCGGGCAGCGACCACCCCTGCGGGCCCGGCCGAGCCGCGCTTCGGGCAGGAGGGTGCCGCCCTCCTCCGTCGAAATCACCTTGGATGGCAAGCCGTCGTCGTAAGCGCCGCCGATCCCGGAGTTTCTGGCCGCCGCTCGAGCTGCCGAAGCTCGACCAGCGCCAGTGGGACCTGATCGGCCTGGGTCTGGTCGCGTTCGCGGCCTTCTTCGCGTGCGTGTTCTACCTCGGCTGGGCGGGCGGCGAGGTGGGCGAGGCGCTCGCCGACGGCATCCTCTTCCTGTTCGGCGCGGTGGGCTATCTCGCCCCGGTGGCGCTGTTCGGTGCCGGCGCGGCGATCGTGATCCGCCCGATGCTGCCCGCCGTGCATCCGCTCAAGACCGGCGCCCTCTGCCTGGGCGCCGCGCTCATGCTCGGGCTCGCGGCGGGATCGCTCGGCCTCGGTCCAGGCGACACCCAGCGCGACGGCTTCTTCGACGCCGCCTATCTGCGCGAGCACGGCGGCCTCGTCGGCGAGTCGCTGTTCTGGGGCTCCGCGAAGCTCTTCTCCGAGGCCGGCTCGCACATCCTGTTCGTGTTCCTCCTGCTCGCCGGCGTGCTGCTGATCACCGGCGCCTCGATCGCCGGGGTCGTGTCCGCCACCCGCGACGCGGCCACCACGACCAGCCAGCGGGTCAGACGCACCACGGGCGCGGTATCCCACGCCGCCACCGCGCCGCTGCCGGGCGACCCGATCGAGCCCCCTGAGCCCGACGACCAGGAGCCGGTCGTGCGCGCCACCCATGTGGAGGCGCCGGCGCTCGACGCGTCCGAGCGCTACCCGGACCTCTACGGCCCCGACGGGGAGCCCGAGCCCGAGGAGGACCCCTGGGACGACCCGGAGCCGGAGCCGGAGCCGGAGCCCCAGCCCGAGCCCGAGCCCGCGCTGGAGGTCGAGTCCGACGAGCCCGAGCAGCCGGAGCAGGAGCAGCTCACCCCGATGGGCAACCGCCGCTCGGCGGTCACGGAGGCCGACGACTACGACTACCGGATGCCCAAGCCGTCGTTCCTGAAGCGGTCCAACGGGGCCCAGAAGGTTGACACCAAGGGCATCGCGCGCACCGGCGCTCAGCTGACCGAGGCCCTCAGCCACTTCAACGTCGAGGCGCGCGTGGTCGGCACGGTCACGGGCCCGCACGTCACCCGCTACGAGCTGCGCCTGGCGCCCGGCATCAAGGTCTCCAAGGTCTCGCAGCTGAAGGACGACCTCGCCTACGCGCTGGCCGCCGAGCAGGTGCGCATCCTCGCTCCGATTCCCGGCAAGCAGGCTGTGGGCGTGGAGGTGCCCAACCGGGTGCGCAAGATGGTTCACCTCGGCGACGTCTTCCAGGAGGCGCCCAAGGGCTGGTCGCCGCTCTCGGTGTGGCTCGGCAAGGACATCGCCGGCAAGGCGATCGGCACCGATCTCGCCAAGCAGCCGCACATCCTGATCGCCGGCACCACGGGGTCCGGTAAGTCGGGCTGCGTGAACGCGATGCTGTCGTCGCTGCTGCTGCGGGCCGACCCGAACGAGGTCCGACTCGTGCTGGTGGACCCCAAGCGCGTGGAGCTCAACCACTACGAGGGCATCCCGCACCTGCTCACGCCGGTCGTCACCTCTCCGCGCCTCGCCGCGAACGTGCTCGCCAACCTGATCAAGGAGATGGAGGAGCGCTACGGCGTGATGAGCAAGGCCAAGACGCGCAGCCTGGTCGAGCTCAACCGCGTGCGCGTGAAGCAGGGCGAGCGCCCGCTGCCCTACATCCTCTGCGTGATCGACGAGCTTGCCGACCTGATGATGGTCGCCCCGGCCGACGTCGAGGACTCGATCATCCGGCTGGCGCAGAAGTCGCGGGCGGTCGGGATCCATCTCGTGCTGGCCACCCAGCGCCCGAGCGCCGACGTGATCACCGGCATGATCAAGGCCAACGTGCCGGCGCGCATCGCCTTCGCCGTGTCCTCGCAGACCGACTCGCGCGTGATCCTCGACCAGAACGGCGCCGAGTCGCTGCTGGGCCAGGGCGACATGCTCTTCCGCCCGTCCGGAGAGTCGCGCTCGGCGCGCATCCAGGGCGCGTTCATCGCCGAGGAGGAGATCGAGAAGCTCACCGAGCACTGGCGCCGCCAGGGCGAACCCGAGTTGCAGGAGGAGCTGCTCGAGGCGGTGGAGAGCGAGTCCGACGGCGACGCCGCCGAGGGCGACTTCGATCCGGACCAGGACGACCTGCTGGCCGACGCGATCGCGACCGTGGTGCAGATGGGCACGGCTTCGACGTCGATGCTGCAGCGCCGCCTGCGCGTGGGCTACACCCGCGCGGGGCGCCTGATCGACATGATGGAGCGCCGCGGCGCGATCTCCGGTTACGAGGGCTCAAAGGCCCGCCAGGTGCTGATCACGGAGGCCGATTTGCCTCGCGTTCTGGAGCAGCTGGGTGAACCAGCTGTTGCGGCGCCCGCCGAGGATTAGCGCTACTCGCCAGAATGGGCGCGACGATGCCCTCGATCGGGGACACACTCCGAGAAGCGCGGATGCGGCAGCACCTCGACATCGCCGACGTCGAGGCCCGCACGAAGATCCGCGCGAAGTACCTGCGGGCGCTCGAGAACGAGGAGTTCGGGATGCTGCCCGGGCCGACGTTCGTCAAGACGTTCCTCCGCACCTACGCCGAGGCGCTCGGCCTCGACCCTCAAGTGCTGGTCGAGGAATATCGCGCCACCTACGAGTCGCGCGACGAGGTCGAGCACCTCCAGCCGCTCAGCCCCACGGCAGTGGCGCGCGACCGCCGCCGCGGGCCGGGACCGCGGGCGCCGCGCGCCCCGTGGCTGCTGATCGTGCTCGCCGCGGCCACGGTGGTGGGCGTGCTGCTCGTGATCGGGCTCGTTGGCGGGGACGACGACGGCGGGGGCGGGGGCGACGGCGACCGCGCCGGCGGTCAGACGACGACGGAGCAGGAGACGACGCCGACCGATGCGACGGAGACCACCGAGCGCCCGGCGCGCCCGCGTCGCGTGACGCTGCGGATCATCCCGGCCAACGAGGTCTACGTGTGCCTGGACACGGGCGCCGGGACCGACGTGCGCTTCAACGGCATCATCAGCGAGCCGCAGACCTTCCGCGGCCGCAGGCTGCGCCTCAACCTCGGCAAGACGGACGTGCAGCTGACCCTGAACGGCAAGCCCGTTCCGCTCGAGCCGAGCCCCGACCCGGTCGGGTTCGTGTTCACCCCGGGATCGACGCAGTCGCTGCCCCTGGGCGAGCGCCCCTGCGCCTGATGGGCGCCCGCGCGGGCATCGTCGTCACCGGCACCGAGGTCCTCACGGGCCGCGTACGCGACCGCAACGGCCCGTGGCTGTCGGACCGGCTGCTCGAGCTCGGCGTCGAGCTCGCCCACATCACGATCTGCGGCGACCGGCCGGAGGACATGCTCGCCCAGCTCGCCTTCATGGCCGACCAGGGCGTCGACCTGGTAATCACGAGCGGCGGTCTCGGCCCGACCGCCGACGACCTCACCATCGAGATGGTGGCCCGCTTCACCGGGCGTGAGCTGTTCCTCGACGACGCGCTGGAGGAGCGCATCGCGGACATCCTGCGCCCGCTCATGAAGCGCTTCCGCCACCTCGACTTCGACGCGGTGCGCGCCGCCAACCGCAAGCAGGCGCTGGTGCCGGAGGGCGCGCACGTGATCTACCCGGCCGGCACCGCCCCCGGGCTGGTCGTGCCCGGCAAGCCGACGATCGTGGTGCTGCCCGGCCCGCCGCGCGAGGTGCACGCGATGTGGTCCGAGGCCGTCGAGACGGAGGCGTTTCAGGAGGCCGTCGGCGCCCGGACCGCTTACGAGCAGCAGACGCTGCGCCTGTTCGGCATCCCGGAGTCGGAGATCGCCGAGACGCTGCGGCTCGCCGAAGCGGAGGTCGAGGGGTTCGGCGCCCTCGAGATCACGACCTGCCTCCGGCGGGCCGAGGTCGAGGTGGTCACACGCTGGGAGCCCGACGCCGCAGCCGCCTGGGACGCCGTGCGGGCGCTGATCGCCGAGCGCCACGAGCACTCGCTGTTCTCCACCGACGGGACGACGGTCGACGAGCAGGTGGCCGCGCTGCTGGCGGAACGCACCGTCGCGGTCGCCGAGTCGTGCACCGGCGGGCTGATGGCCGCCCGGCTGACCGAGCGGCCCGGATCGTCGGCGTACGTAGCCGGCGGCGTGGTGAGCTACTCGAACGAGGCGAAAGCCGCGCTGCTTGGCGTCGATACGACTCTGATCGAGCGCACAGGGGCCGTCTCGCTGGAGGTGGCCGAGGCGATGGCGGACGGTGCGCTGGCACGCTTCGAGGCGGACACGGCGGTGGCGATCACGGGGGTGGCCGGCCCCGGTGGCGGCACGGAGGCGAAGCCGGTCGGGTACGTGTGCTGGGCGGTCAAGCTGGCGGACGGCTCGAGCCTCGTGCGCGACGCACGCCTGCCTGGAGACCGCGCCGAGGTGCGCGACCGCTCGACCACGGTGGGGATGCATCTGCTGCGCCGGATCCTGCGCGGGGAGGGCTTCGAGATCTGAGCGGCCCGCGCGCCCGCATGTTCGTGGCGCTCGACCTGCCCGCCCCGGCGCGCGTGGAGCTGGCGGCGTGGCGCGACGAGCTGATCGCCGGCCGCGCCGACCTGCGGCCGGTGACCACGGACGCGCTGCACGTGACGCTGGTGTTCCTCGGCTGGCAGGACGAGAGCGCCGCCGAGACGATCGCGGCGGCAGCGTTCGGCGCCGTCTCCGGACTGGGGCCGCCGGCGCTGCGGGCTGGCGCCGTGCGGCCGCTGCCGCCCCGCGCCCCGCGCCTGTTCGCCCTCGATCTCGAGGACCGCGACGGGCGTGCGGCGGCGATCCAGGGGGGCGTGTCCGGGGCGCTCGAGGACGGCGGCTGGTATCGGCCGGAGAAGCGCCCGTTCTGGCCACACGTGACGCTCGCGCGCGTCAAGCGCCGCGAGCGGCGGGTGTCCGGGCTGCCCGATCGGCCGGCCCCGCCAGCGGATTCGTTCCATGCCCGTGACCTGACGCTCTACCGTTCCACCTTGCGTCCGCAGGGCGCGCTCTACGAGCCGCTCGCGCAAGCCAGACTGGAGTAGACATGGCCCGCATCCACCGCGCCGCCGCAGAGGGCTTCGCCCGCTCAGCTGCCGCGTACGAGCGCGGCCGCCCGGACTACCCGGACGCCGCCGTACGGCACCTGGTCGCGCTGCTGCCGCCGCGCCCGGTGGTGCTCGACCTCGCGGCTGGCACCGGCAAGCTCACACGCGCGCTGGTGGCGGCCGGCCTCAGCGTGATCACGGTCGAGCCTGTGGCCGAGATGCGGGCGGCGCTGCCGTCCGGGCCGCGAGCGCTCGACGGCACGGCCGAGGCGATCCCGCTGGAGGGCGCGACGGTGGACGCCGTGACCGTCGCGCAGGCGTTCCACTGGTTCGACGGCGACGCCGCGCTGCGCGAGATCGCGCGCGTGCTGCGCGAGGATGGGGTGCTGGCGCTGCTCTGGAACCGGCGCGTCGAGGACGACCCGGTCAACCGCGCCATCGATGAGTTGCAGGCGCCCTACCGCGCCGACGTGCCCACCCACCGCGGCGACGCGTGGCGGGTGGCGTTCGAGCGCACGTCGCTGTTCGGCCCGCTAGAGCAGCAGGTGTTCGACAACGCCCAGGAGCTCGACGCGGACGGCCTGGAGGCCCGCATGGGCTCGATCAGCTTCATCGCGGCCCTGGAGCCGGCCGAGCGCGCGCGGGTGCTGGCGCGGGTGCGCGCCCTGGCGGGGGACGGCGTCGTGACGTTGCCGTACCGGACCGAGGTGCAGGTGGCGCGGCGGCTGTGACCGTGCCCGGCTAGTCGGCGGGGGTCAGCTCCACGACCGGGATCTGCCGGTGCGCGGCGCGCGTGCGGTACTGGGTCCACCCGGGATAGATCTCGATCCCGCGCGCGTACTCGCGCTCGCGCTCCTCACCCGCCAGCTCGCGCGCCGTCACCTCCCGCGTGGCTCCCTCGAACTCGATCGTCGCGCGCGGGTTGGCCCGCAGGTTGTAGTACCAGGCCGGGTTGCGCTCCTGGCCGTAGTTCGAGGCGATCACCACCATGCGCTCGCCGTCCGGGAGGCCGACCAGCGGCAGCGTGTGGCGGCGGCCGGTCTTGGCGCCCGTCGTGGTGATCATGACCACCGGCAGACCGGCCACCCAGGAGACGAACGTGGCGCGCCCCCCGGTCAGCCGGTAGACGAGTCGATCGAGGTGGTGCAGCGTTCGCACGTAGACCCAGGAGATCGGCGGCCAGGCCGCGGTGGCGCGCACCGTGCGTCGCAGGAGATTGGCTTGCCGGTAGCCGTACACGCTCGCTGCCATCCAACCACACCGGGGGGCGAACGTCTGTCCGATTGGGCTCCTAGCTTGTGCATCTCAAAGAGCTTTCGAGAGGACGGACATGGCGGACATGGACAAGGAGCAGCAGAAGGCCGCTCAGGCGCGCGAGTCCGCGCTGAAGAACGCCCTCGGCCAGATCGAGCGGCAGTTCGGGCAGGGATCGATCATGAAGATGGGGGAGGAGGGCGCCCAGGTGCGCGTCGACGCCATCCCCACCGGCGCACTTTCGCTCGACCTCGCCCTCGGGGTCGGAGGCCTGCCGCGCGGGCGCATCGTCGAGGTGTTCGGGCCGGAGTCGTCCGGTAAGACCACGCTGGTCTACCACGTGCTCGCAAACGCCCAGCGGTTGGGTGGCATCTGCGCGTTCATCGACGCCGAGCACGCCATGGACCCGGCCTACGCCAAGCGCATCGGGGTGGACGTGGACGAGCTGCTCGTCTCCCAGCCCGACCACGGGGAGCAGGCGCTCGAGATCGCCGACCTGCTGATCCGCTCGGGGGCGGTGGACATCGTGGCGATCGACTCGGTCGCCGCCCTGACCCCGAAGTCCGAGCTGGAGGGGGCGATGGGCGACCAGTCGGTCGGCCTGCAGGCCCGGATGATGTCGCAGGCGATGCGCAAGCTCGCCGGCAACCTCAACCGCGCCAACACCCTCTGTCTGCTCACCAACCAGATCCGCGAGAAGGTCGGCGTGATGTTCGGGTCGCCGGAGACGCAGCCGGGCGGGCGGGCGCTCAAGTTCTACGCGTCGCAGCGCCTCGACATCCGGCGCATCGAGACCCTCAAGGAGGGCACCGAGGCGGTCGGCAACCGGGTGCGCGTGAAGGTCGTCAAGAACAAGGTGGCCGCGCCGTTCCGGCAGGCCGAGTTCGACATCGAGTACGGCGTTGGCATCTCGAGTCAGGGTTGCATCCTGGACCTCGGCATCGAGCACGGGATCGTGCAGAAGTCGGGCTCGTTCTTCTCGTACGGGGACGAGCGGATGGGCCAGGGCCGCAACAACGTGAAGGGCTACCTGCGCGAGCACCCCGAGATCGCTGACGAGATCGAGCGCCAGATCTATGAGGCGGTCGGTGCCGTACCCGCCTCGGCACCGCTGGCGGCCGTGCCGCCGCCCGAGGAGGGCGAGGACGCCGCTGAGCCGGACGCGCCACCCCCTGAGCAGCCGGCCGAGGAGAGAGCGGCCTAGCGGGCGGCTCGCCGAGCACGGTCATGGACGACCCGACCGCCGGCAGACACGACGAAGAGGCCCGGGAGCGGGAGCGTGCGCTGCAGCTCGGCTACCGGGCCGTTGGCCACCGCGACCGCACCGTCGCCGAGCTGCGCACGTTCCTGGAGCGCAAGCGGGTGGAGCCGGGAGCGATCGACGACGCGGTGGCTGAGCTGACCGAGGCGGGCCTGCTCGACGACGCCCGGTACGCGCAGCGCTTCGCCGAGGACAAGCGCGAGCTGGACCGCTGGGGCTCCGAGCGCATCGCCCGCGAGCTCCAGCGCCGCGGCATCCCGCCGGCCCTGATCGAAGCCGTCGTGGCCGACCAGAGCCGGGAGGCGGAGCTGGCGTCGGCGCTAGTGCTGCTTGCGCAGCGAGCACCGCCGCCGCGCGACGACCGCGAGCGCGACCGCGCCTGGCGATTGCTGGTCCGGCGCGGCTATGACAGCGAGCTGGCGTACGAGGCCGTGCGCCGCCACGAGCACGCCGCGGACGAGCTCGACGCCGCCTGAGTTCGGCTTGCCAGCGACCCGGTGCGGGGCTAACCTCATGTGGACGCGGTCGCTAGGGCCGCCGTGAGACTGAAACACCAGCAAATCACCTTCTTTTTGCGGACAATGACCACACCTGACCGACTTGAAGGGAGTATTCGGGAGGGGCCATAGAGCCGATTCGCGCGCGCCAGCCTGAGGCGCGCGTGCCGCTTTCGGAGGTAGCACTGGTGTCTCACGGCGCCGAGCCGGTCGCTCGGAACTGACGAGGCCGGCGCGCGCAGCGCCGGGACAGAGGGAGACACCTGATGGAGATCGTGTTGGCGGCGCTGGTGGCAGCAGCGGTCGCGGTGTCCGTGGCGTTGTTGCTGCAGCGTCCGCGCGCCGCGCAGCCCGTCACCGGCGCACCCCCGGGGCCCGACGCGCGCGAGGCGACCTCCGCCGGCGCGCTGCCAGCCGCGCACCCCGGCGAGGTCGACGACGAGCTCAGGGCGAGGCGCAACGAGCTGGCCCGCCTCGAGGAGCGACTGCGCGCCAAGGAGGGCTCGATCGAGCTGAAGGGCCAGGAGCTGGACGAGCGCGAACGGGCGCTCGCCGATCGCCAGCGCAACCTGGACAACGCCCGCGAGCAGCTCAAGGCGGCGAAGCGCGACCAGGTGCGCGAGCTCGAGCGCGTGTCCAGCCTGAGCGCCGGCCAGGCCAAGCAGATCCTGATGCACGAGCTCGAGGACGAGTTGCGCCACGACAGCGCGCGCCTGCTGCGCCAGGTGGAGGAGGAGACCCGGCGCGACGCCGACCGCAAGGCGCGCAGCATCCTCGCCGCCGTGATGCAGCGCGTGGCCTCGAGCCACGCCGTGGAGACGACGGTCTCGGTGGTGGAGCTGAAGTCCGACGAGCTGAAGGGGCGCATCATCGGGCGCGAGGGCCGCAACATCCGAGCGCTCGAGACGCTCACCGGGATCGACTTCATCATCGACGACACGCCCGGGGCGGTGCTGCTGTCCGGCTTCGACGGCGTCCGCCGCGAGATCGCGCGGATCACGCTGGAGAAGCTGCTCCAGGACGGGCGCATCCATCCGGCGCGCATCGAGGAGGCCTTCCACCAGGCCAAGTCGGAGATCGACCAGCACGTGGTGGAGATCGGCGAGCAGGCCGTCTTCGAGGCCAACATCGGCTCCGTCCATCCGGAGCTGGTCAAGGTGCTCGGCCGGCTGCGCTTTCGCACCAGCTACGGCCAGAACGTGCTCGCCCACTCGATCGAGTGCGCGCGCCTGGCGGCGATGCTGGCCGCCGAGCTGGGCGGCGACCCGCGCGTGGCCGCGCGCGCGGCGCTCCTGCACGACATCGGCAAGGCCGTCTCGCACGAGTCCGAGGGCCCGCACGCGCTCGTCGGCGGCGAGCTGGCGCGTCGCCACAAGGAGGCCGAGGCGGTCGCCCACGCGATGGAGGCGCACCACAACGAAGTGGAGCCGCAAACGGTCGAGGCGGTGATCGTGCAGATCGTCGACGCGCTCTCGGGCGCGCGCCCGGGTGCCCGCGGCGAGTCGCTCGAGCTGTACGTCAAGCGCCTCCACGAGCTCGAGGGCATCGCCGCGCGCCACGCGGGCGTCGACAAGGTCTACGCGATGCACGCGGGCCGCGAGATCCGCGTGATCGTGCACCCGGAGGAGATCGACGACGACGGCGCGGCACTGCTGTCGCGCGAGATCGCCCGCGAGGTGGAGAAGCAGCTCGACTATCCGGGCCAGATCAAGGTGACCGTGATCCGGGAGAGCCGGGCGACCGACTACGCGCGGTGAGCCGGCGGCTGGTCGTCTGGCGTGGGGTGGAGGAGTGGCTGGCGGAGGCGTGCGAGGTCACGCTGGACGCCGAACGGCTGGTGGCCACCGGATGCCAGCTCGGGGCCGATCCGCATCCCTACCAGGTCGACTACGAGCTGACCACCGGTGCCGGGTGGGTCACGGAGCGGCTGCTGGTGAGCGCGCGCGACGCCCACGGGCGGCGCGAGCTCGACCTGCGTCGTACCGACGATGGAGCCTGGACCGCCAACGGGGAGCTGCAGCCGCATGTCGAGGGCGCGCTCGACTGCGATCTCGCCTTCTCCCCGCTCACGAACCTGATGCCGGCGCGCCGCCTGGGGACGGCGCCGGTCGAGCACGTGATGGCGTGGGTGTCGGTGCCGGACCTGGTCGTGGTGCGCTCCGAGCAGCGCTACGAGCCGATCGACGACACGCACGTGCGCTTCGTCGGGCTCGACGACGGCTTCACCGCGGAGCTGGAGCTGGACGAGGACGGCCTGGTGGTGCGCTACCCGCGGCTCGCCGAGCGGGTGCTCAGCGCGGCTCGAGCCTGACGGTCGCGTGGAGGATCTCGTCGCGCAGCATCGAGTTGAGGTACGGCGAGTCGGTGTACTTGCTGCGCAGGCCGTCCGAGGCGAGCTCGGCCGACTGGGCGTCGGGTGCGGGCACGGCCAGGACGTCGATCGACTCGTCGTCCAGGTGCACGACCGCCTCGGGGTTGGCACTGATCTCCCGATACCAGCGCCCGGCGTCGCCCCGCAGGGAGCGCACGAAGACCTGACCCTCCTCCACCACCGGCCAGACGGTGGTGTGGTGGACGGGCGAGTCCGCGTCGCGGCGCGTCTCGATCTCGATCTCCTGAGCGGCTTCCAGAGCCTCGGGCCAGTCCATCGCGGCGAGACTAGCGCGGCACCGGCCGCGGCCGCTCGCACTATGCTCGGCGCGGCATGAAGAGCTACCACCTGACGACCTTCGGGTGCCAGATGAACGAGCACGACTCGGAGCGCATGAAGGGCATGCTCGAGTCGCTCGGCTACGCCGAGGCGCACGATCGCGAGGGCGCCGACCTGATCCTGTTCAACACCTGCTCGATCCGCGAGAAGGCCGACAACCGGCTGGTCGGCCACCTCGGGGAGGCGAAGCGCCTGAAGGGGGAGGACCCGGAGCGCGTGATCGGGGTCGGCGGCTGCTGGTCGCAGTCGATGAAGGAGCAGGTGTTCGAGCTGTTCCCGTTCGTGGACGTCGCCTTCGGCCCCGGCCAGGTGCACAAGCTCGCCGAGTTCCTGACCAGCGACAGCCTCAGCGCACAGGGCTATTTCGAGTTCGAGGGCTTCACCGGGCATCTGCCGATGAAGCGCGAGCGCGACTTCCAGGCGTGGGTGCAGATCTCGGTCGGCTGCAACTGCGCGTGCTCGTATTGCATCGTCCCCTCCACGCGCGGCCGGGAGGTGTCGCGTCCGGTCGGCGAGCTGGTGGCCGAGGTCGAGCGGCTGGCGGCCGACGGGGTGCGCGAGGTGACGCTGCTGGGCCAGAACGTGTGCTCCTACGGGCGCGACCTGCCGAAGGGGGCGAAGTCCACGTTCGCGGAGCTTCTCTCGATGCTCGACGCCGTCGACGGACTGGAGCGAATCCGCTACACGAGCCCACATCCCAAGGACATTCGCGAGGACGTGATCCGAGCCCACGCCGAGCTGCCGAGCGTGTGCGAGCACATTCACCTGCCGCTGCAGTCGGGCTCGTCGCGCGTGCTCAAGGCGATGCGTCGCACCTACAACCGCGAGCGCTACCTCGACCGCGTAGCGATGATCCGCGAGCTCGTGCCCGACTGCGCGATCACCACGGACATCATCGTCGGCTTCCCAGGCGAGACCGACGGCGACTTCGAGGAGACGATGGAGGTGGTCGAGCAGGTGCGCTACGACTCGGCCTTCACGTTCATCTTCTCGCCGCGCCGCGGAACGCTGGCGGCCGAGCTCGAGGCCCAGCTGCCGAACCCGGTCAAGCGCGAGCGCATGGAGCGCCTGGTGGAGACGGTCCAGCTGCACGCGGCCGAGCGGGCTCAGCGTTTCGTCGGGCGGTCGGTGGAGGTGCTCGTCGAGGGACCGTCGCGCACGGACCCGGCGCGGCTGCGCGGACGCACTCGGCACAACAAGACGATCAACTTCGCCGGCGTGGCCGCGCCCGGCGAGCTCACCGAGGTCGAGGTGGCCTCGGCGACCAGCACGACGCTGGCGGGCGACGAGCGCCTGCTGGCGCGCGTGGGCTGAGGCGCTGCGACGCGGCGGGCGCTGCGGCGCCGCGGGGCGCCGCGCCCGGTGCCTAGGCGCCCAGTGCCGCCTGCAGGTCCGCCAGGGCCGCTCGCGCCGCCAGGGCTCCGCCGGGGCCCCACCAGAGCCCGGCGTCCACCGCCTCGAAGTCGCCGTCGGCGAGACGGGTCCCGGCGGGGTCCCCGGACAGCAGCACCGCGTCGGCGGCCTCCAGCGAGCGCGCCTGCCTGACGCCGGCGTCGGCCAGGATCGTCGCGGCGAACGAGTCGCGCGGCGCGAGGCGGACCCCGTCGGGCGTGACCCGCGCCACCGCCACGCGCGGGTGCCTGGCCGCGTTGCCCACGCCGACCCCGCCCACGGCGAGGTGGATCGCCCGCCGGGCCTGGGCCACCTCGGCGTCGTAGTCGCTCAGCAGCTGCTCGGCGTCGTTGGTACGTCCCAGCGCCTCGCCGATCAGCCGCAGGTTCAGCTTCCACTGCCCGCCGCCGCCCTCGGTCATCACCGTCGGCGCGATCCGGCTCAGGTCCTCGTAGATGGCTCCCTGGCCCTCGTCGCTGCCGAGGATCAGGTCAGGCTCGACGGCCTCGGCTGCGGCGAGGTTCCCGGACGTGACCGGGCGCATCAGCGACACGCCGGCGCCCTCGGAGCGCAGGTAGCCCGGCAGCCGCGCCCCCGGCATCGCCGCTCGCGCGGGACGCACGCCCAGCGCGAGAGTGTCGTCCAGGGAGTCGGCCGTCAACGTCAGCGGCCGCTCGGCCTGGCCGGGCACCTTCGACTCGCCGAGCACGTGCTGGACCTTCAGCGGACGCGCGGTCTCCTTGCTCTCGTCGAACCCCGATTCCTGGCACCCGACGCCGATGCACGCGACCACCGCAAGCGCGGCCACGGCGCTCAGCGCACGCAAGGGGGCGGGAAGGACGGCTCGCACGGGCCCTGTATTACTAGCGACCGTGCACGTGGTGGCACTGTTCGGCCCGACGGGGGTGGGCAAGACGGCGGTCGCGATCGCCCTCGCCCGGCGTCTGCGCGAGCGCGGCGAGGACCCCGTTGCGGTCTCGGCCGACGCCCTCCAGGTCTACCGCGGCCTCGAGCTCCTGACCGGAGCCGCCACGCCCGGCGAGCAGGAGCTGCTCGAGCACCGCCTGCTCTCGTTCGTGGATCCCCGCGAGACCTACTCGGCCGGCGAGTTCGCCGCTCGCGCCCACGCCGAGATCGACGGCGCCCTCGCCGGCGGGCGCCGGCCGATCGTGGTCGGCGGAACGGGCCTCTACCTCCAGGCCGCCCTCACCGACCTGGAGCTGCGTCCGCCGCCCGACCCCGCGACCAGGGCGCGGGTCCAGGCCCGGCTCGCCGCCGAGGGGCCGGAGCGCCTGCACGCCGAGCTCGTGGCGCGCGCGCCCGACTCGGCGCGGGCGATCGATCCCCACGACCGCACCCGAGTGGCCCGCGCGCTCGAGCTGCTCGAGATGGGGGAGGACCCCGCCCCGGGCGGAGCAGAGTCGCGACTCTGGACGGCCCGCCTGCGCCATCCCACGCTGCTCTGCGGGCTCACGATGGAGCGCGACGCCCTTTACGAGCGCATCGACGCCCGCGTAGAGGCGATGGTCGCCGCCGGGGCTGCCGAGCAGGTCGGGCGCGCCGACGCCGCCGGCGCGGCTCGCACGGCACGCTCCGCGCTCGGGTTCGAGGAGCTGCTCGACGGCGACCCGGACGCCATGAAGCGCCGCACGCGCAACTACGCCAAGCGCCAGCTCAGCTGGCTGCGCCGACTGTCCGACGCGCACCAGATCGACCTGACGGGCCGGACCGCCGATCAGGCCGCCGAGGAGGTCGGCCATATACTGGCTGGGCGGCCAGGGGGGCCGTAGAAATTCCGAGGAGAGGGGATCCGTGACTCGCGCGACCGTGTCCGTCGTCGTAGTGGCCGTCTGCGCGGCCTTCGTGCCGTCCGCCCACGCCGTGCGCGACTTCGCGACCACCGCGCGCAACATCATCCCCTCGGGGCAGTACGGCGGCGTGCCGCCGGTCCCGCAGGCAGACGACCAGGCGCGCATGTACGACGAGCTCACGCCCCTCTTCGACAAGATCACGCCGGCCCACCTGAACCGCTACTTCAAGTCGGAGCGGCTCGGCACGAAGGGCCAGGGCCCGCTCACGCGCGAGGCCGTGCCCCGCAAGGGCGTGCGCATCATCCGCGACAGCTTCAATGTGCCGCACATCTACGGCAAGACCAACGACGATGTCACCTGGGGCGCCGGCTGGGCGCTCGCGCACGACCGCGAGTTGCTGCTCGAGCAGGCGCGCTACAACTCGCGCGTCGCGGTCGTCGACGCACCCGGTCTGACGGCGATCAACTTGATCACCGGGCTCAAGACGTTCGTCCCCAGCGCGCAGACCGAGCGCGAGGTGGCCAAGGAGGTCGCCAAGCTGCGCGCATACGGCAAGCCGGGTCGCCGCCTGCTGCACGACATCGATGTCTACATCAAGGGCATCAACGCCTACTACAAGTCGATCAAGGCCTCGCACAAGCCCTGGAAGCGCGGTGACGTGATCGCGCTCAACGCCGTCAAGAGCGAGCTGTTCGGCGAGGGCGGCGGCGGCGAGGTGCGCGCCGCTCAGCTGCTCAGCGGGCTACAGACCTCGCTCGGCGCCACGCGCGGCTTCTCGGTGTTCAACGACCTGCGCCAGCGCCAGGACCCGGAGACGCCCGTCTCGATCCCGGGTCGCTTCCCGTACGCCCCGCTGCCCGCCTCCCGCGCCGGCAACGTGGTGCTGGACAACAACTCGTTCCAGCAGATCCCCGTCCCGGGAGTTGCGCCGGCGGCCGCCTCCAGCGCGAACGTCGAGCAGCCGCTCCCCCGCCAGGCCAGCAACGTGCTGATGGTGGCGGGCAAGCGCTCCCGCTCGGGGCACCCGCTGTTCGTCGGCGGGCCCCAGATCGGCTACTTCTATCCCGGCCTGACCCTCGAGATGGACCTGCACGGCCCGGGCTGGACCGCGCGCGGAGCCACCTCCGCGCCGTTCCCCGGCTACATCCTGATCGGGCGTCGCGAGGACTTCGTCTGGACGCTCACGTCGGCGGGAGCGGACATCGTCGACCACTACGTCGAGACGCTCTGCGAGGGCAGCGACACGAAGTACCTCTACAAGGGCCGCTGCCGCTCGATGACGCCCTTCAACGCCGGATCGATCGATGGCCAGGCGGTCACCTTCAACCGCACCGTCCACGGTCCGGTGGAGGGCTACGCGACCGTCGGCGGGCGGCGCGTGGCGGTGTCGCGCAAGCGCTCGAGCTACCTGCTCGACGGGGTCGACCTGCTGCTGTTCCAGCGCCTCACGCGCGGACGGATACCGAACGCGCGCGCGTTCATCAAGGCCGCGCTCGTGTCGCCGCAGACGTTCAACACCTTCTACGCGGACAGCGACGAGGTGGCCCAGGTGACCACCGGCCGCCTGCCGCTGAGGGCGAAGAACGTCGACTCGGGCCTGCCCACCGACGGCCGCGGCGGCTACGAGTGGAAGGGCTACCTGGCTCCCAAGGCCCACCCGCAGGGCGTGCTGCGGCGCGGCGTGCTCAACAACTGGAACAACAAGCCCGCGCTCGGCTTCCCGGGAGCGGACAACCAGTGGGCCTACGGGCCGCTCGGTCGCGTGGACCTGCTCAACGCGAACACCAACAAGGTCAAGCGCCACACGCTCGCCACGCTGACGGGAGCGATGAACGCGGCAGCCACCCAGGACGTGCGCGTGATGACGTTCCTGCCCACGCTGGCCGCCGTGCTGCGCGGCGGCCCGGCGCCCAGCCCGCGGGCCACGCGCATGCTGGAGCTGCTCGAGGCGTGGCGCGCCAACGGCGGCAGCCGCCTGGACCGTGACCTGGACGGCAAGATCGACGATCCCGGCGCGGCGGTGCTCGATACCGCGTGGCCTGGGCTGGCGGACGCCGCGATCACGCCGGTGCTCGGCCAGGCCCTCGCCGATCAGCTCAGCAACACGATGCACCGTCGCTTCGACCTGCCGCCCGCCGGTCAGTTCGGCGGCTGGCACATGTACATGAGCAAGGACCTGCGCCGGCTGCTCGGCCGGCCGGTCAAGGGCCCGCTGGCCAACCGCTACTGCGGCAAGGGCGATCTCGGCGCCTGCCGGGCCGCGCTCTGGTCGGCCATGGAGGCCGCCGGGGCCCAGCTCCAGGCCACCCAGGGCGCCGACCCGAACGCCTGGCGCGCGGACGCCACGCGGGAGCGAATCTCGTTCGCTCCGGGCCTGCTCACGTACACGATGCGCTACACGAACCGGCCCACCGGCATCCAGCAGGTGATCGAGTTCGGGGGGCACCGCTAAGGTGCCCCGCCGTGCGCTTCGAGAAGTGGCAGGCCCTGGGCAACGACTACGCGATCGTCGAGGAGCGGGAGCTCCCGTTCGAGCTCACCCCTGAGCGGGTGCGCGCGCTGTGCGCGCCCCACACGGGCATCGGCGGCGACGGGGTCCTGCTCCTCAGCGAGACCGACGAGCGTGGCTTCGTCGCCGAGCTGCGCATCTTCAACCCCGACGGCTCGGAGGCCGAGCTGTCCGGCAACGGGGTGCGCGAGGCCGTCATGTACCTGCGCCGCCGCGGCTGGACCGACGCCGACTCGTTCTCGATCAGGACCCTCGCCGGCGAGGTCAGGCCGCGCATCACCGGGCCCGATACCTGCACCGTCGACATGGGGCGGGCGCGCCTGCGCTCCGCCGACGACTTCCCGTCGGGCGGCGACGACGGCACCGGCATGCTGACCGCGGCCGGCCGCGAGTTTCGGTTCCAGTTCGTCCAGGCCGGCAACCCCCAATGCGCGATCGAGGTCCCCGAGGGGCTGGAGGAGCTCGACCTGGATGCCTACGGTGCGCCGATCGAGCGCCACGAGCTGTTCCCGCGCCGCACCAACGTCTCTTTCTGGCGGGTCACCGGCGAGGGCGCGATCCGGGCGCGTATATTCGAGCGCGGCGTGGGGGAGACGATGGCCTCGGGCACCGGGGCGACCGGCGCCGCCGTCGCGGCGGTGCTGCGCGGGGCGGCCAGCCCGGTGACGGTCATCCTCGACGGAGGCGAGCTGGAGGTCGAGGTGGGCGAGGATCTGCACGTGGACCTAACCGGCTGGGCCAGGCCCGTATACACAGGAGAGGTGAGTGAAGAGCTGATGACGGAGCTGCATGCGATCGAGTAGCCGCCTGGACCGTCTCCCTCCGTACCTGTTCGCGGAGCTGGAGCGCAAGATCTCCGAGAAGAAGGCCGCCGGCGTGGACGTGATCTCACTCGGCATCGGCGATCCCGACACGCCCACGCCGCCAGCGGTGATCGAAGCGCTGGCCGCGGCCGCCGCCGACCCGGGCACGCACCGCTACCCGGCCAACCGCGGCCGGGCCGAGCTGCGCGACGCATTCGCCCGCTTCTACGCGCGCCGCTTCGGAGTCGAGCTCGACCCCGCCACCGAGATCGTCCCCGCGCTCGGCGCCAAGGAGTGCGTGTTCCACCTGAACCTGGCGTTCCTCGACCCGGACTCGATCGCGCTCGCCGCCGATCCCGGCTACCCCGTATACACCGGCGGGCCGCTGCTGGCCGGTGCCGAGGCCGTGCTGATGCCCCTGCTGCCCGAGCGCGGCTTCGCGCCCGACTTGGACGCGATCGGCGGCGACGTGGCCGAGCGGGCGCGGCTGCTCTACCTCAACTACCCCAACAACCCGACCGGGGCGATCGTGCCGGACGGGCTGTTCGAGCGCGCCGTTGAGTTCGGCCGCGAGCACGACGTGCTGATCGTTCACGACGCCTCCTACACCGAGACGACCTTCGACGGCTACGTCGCCCCGTCGTTCCTGGAGACCCCGGGCGCCAAGGACGTGGGGGTGGAGGTGTTCTCGCTCTCGAAGGGCTGGAACATGACCGGTTGGCGCACCGCCGCCGTGCTCGGCAACGCCGAGGCGCTGAACACCTACTGGCACCTGAAGACGAACATCGACTCGGGGATGTTCGACGCCGTGCAGCTGGCCGCTGCTGCCGCACTCGAGGCTGGACCACCGCCGGAGATGGCCGCGATCTACCAGCGCCGCCGCGACCTCGTAGTCGCCGCCCTGCGTGAGATCGGCGTGGACGTGACGCCCCCGAAGGGCACGATCTACGTGTGGGCACCGGTGCCGCGCGGGCACACGTCCGCTTCCTACTGCGAGCTGGTGCTCGAGGAGTCGGGCGTCGTGGTCTCGCCGGGCGGCTCGTACGGGCCGAACGGCGAGGGCTTCTTCCGCATCTCGCTCACCCTGCCGGACGAACGCCTGGCCGAGGCCGTCGAGCGTCTGCGCGACAGCCTGGCGGCCGGATAGATGCACTACTGCGGGGTTGTGGCGGCTCAGGGGTCGCTGCAGCTGGCGATGCTCGAGGAGCTGCGTGCCACCGAGCCGCCGATCCGGCTCAATGCGCTCTTCTACGAGCCGGGCACGGCGGCCGACGTGGCGCGCGAGCTACACGCGCTCGACGAGGTCGCGGTGGCCCTCGGCGCGCCCCTGGGCGGCCCCCGCAACGGCCGCCCGGGCCGCGACTGCGATGCGCTGCTGCTGCGCCGCGGCGTGGCCCCGCGGGCGGCGACGTCTGAGACGCGCGAGCTGGTCGACCTGCTGCGCGACCTGGCCGCGTTCGAGCCGGACGCCGACGAGCAGACCGGTCAGGTCTACGAGGGCGCCTACCAGCGCTTCCCTCTCTTCGAGACCAACGCCGACGGCGTCTTCTGTGCGCTCCAGGCTCGCAGGCTGCCCGCCAAACGCCATCCGTTCGGACTTTGGATGCGCCTCGAGGAGCTGGCCGGCGACCACGTGCTCGACGACGGCGGCGACCTCTGGCACCGGCGCATCGAAGAGATCGACGCGATCGTGTGCGCACTCTGCGCACACCGGTACGCGGTCGGCCACGCGAGTTGGCTCGGCGATCCCGAGGAGGGGGTCGTGGTGCTGCCGGGCGCCTCGATCCCCTCGGAGTTCACGCGCCAGGGCGTGATGCCGCCCGTTGAGCGCCTGCACCTGCCGCGCGCCTAGACTCCGCAGGGATGGAACGCAGCCGCAACGGCCGTAGCAGCGAGACCCGCTATGGAGAGGGCGTGCGCAACCCGCGCGCACGTCAGCGTGCGTTCTGCATCGGCGCCGGGCCGAAGGAAGCCGACCTCGCGGAGCTCAAGGAGCTGCTGCGCACAGCGGGCGTGGCGGTGGCCGGCGAGCTGACTCAGCGGCGGCCCGAGCCCGACCCCGATCGCTACCTCGGCAAGGGCAAGCTCGCCGAGCTCAAGCAGGCGATCAAGGAGGCGGACGCCAACCTCGTGGCCGTCGACGACGAGCTCAAGCCGCGCCAGGAGCGCAACCTCGAGCAGGCACTCGACGTGCCCGTCATCGACCGCACGGCGATCATCCTCGACATCTTCGCCGACCACGCGCACTCGGCCGAGGGCAAGCTCCAGGTCGAGCTCGCGCAGCTCGAGTACAACCTCGCGCGCATGCGCGGGCTGTGGACGCACCTCGAGCGGCTCGGGGCCGGGCGCCTCGACGGCGGCATCGGCACCAGGGGGCCGGGCGAGACCCAGATCGAGACCGACCGCCGCCTGGCGCGCGACCGCATCGCGGCGCTCAAGCGGCGCCTGCTCCACACCAAGGGCACGCGCGACACGATGCGTCGCGAGCGCGAGCGCGCGGCCCT
Organism: uncultured Thermoleophilaceae bacterium; assembly: GCA_963716215.1. Lineage (GTDB taxonomy): Bacteria > Actinomycetota > Thermoleophilia > Solirubrobacterales > Thermoleophilaceae > JACVRW01. The sequence goes on from OY970298.1 coordinate 2,462,016, forward strand.
GCCCACCGTCGCGCTGGCCGGGTACACCAACGCCGGCAAGTCCACGCTGCTGAACGCCCTCACCGGCGCCGACGTGGGCGTGCGCGAGCGTCTCTTCCACACGCTCGACCCGACTACGCGGTCGTTCGAGATCGCCGGTCGCACCTACCTGCTCACCGACACCGTCGGGTTCATCCGCAAGCTGCCCCACCAGCTGGTCGAGGCGTTTTCGGCCACGCTCGAGGAAGCGCTCGGTGCGGACCTGATCGTGCACGTCGTCGACGCGTCGGTGCCCGAGGCCGAGCTGCACGAGATGCTCGAGGCCGTCGACGCGGTGCTGGCCGAGACCGGGGCGGGGGAGACCCCGCGCCTGCTCGCGCTGAACAAGGTCGACCTGCTCGACGACGAGGGCAGGCGCGAGCTGTCGTTTCGGTTCCCCGGCGCCGCCCAGGTGTCCGGCGTCACCGGCGAAGGCCTCGAGGCCCTGTGCGAGGCGGTCGAGGCGCGCTTCCTCGCCACGCTGAGGCCGATGGAGCTGCTGCTGCCCTACGAGGAGGGCGGCACCCTGTCGGAGCTGCACGACCTCGCCGGCGAGCTCGAGCGCACGGACACGCCCGAGGGCGTGCGCGTGAGCGCGCGAGTGCCCGCCGCGGTCGCCTCGCGCTTCGAGCGCTTCGCGACCAACGGCGGCGCGCCCGAGTGACGCTGCGCTTCCGCCGCCTGAAGGTGGCGGCGCGCCCGCCGACCCAGGCCCACGAGGGCGATGCCGGATACGACCTGCACGCGGCGGAGGCGGTCACGATCGCGCCGGGCGAGCGGGCCAGCGTGGGCACGGGCATCGCCGTGGCGATCCCGGAGGGGCACGCCGGTCTGGTGGTGCCGCGCTCGGGTCTCGCAGCGCGCCACGGCATCTCGGTCGTGAACGCGCCCGGGTTGATCGACTCGGGGTACCGCGGCGAGCTGCGCGTGCTGCTGCTGAACACCGACCGCGCGGAGCCGTTCGAGGTGGAGCCGGGCGACCGGATCGCGCAGCTGGTGCTCGTGGCCGTCGAGACCGGCGGCCTCGAGGAGGTCAGCGAGCTGGACGAGACCGCGCGCGGCGTCGGCGGCTTCGGCTCCACCGGTCGTTAGTTCGAGCCACTGTGCAAATAGGCGCAAAAGTCCGGCATCTGGGTTAGTCTCGCCTGGCTGTGCAACCACTTGCTGTGGAGCGCACGTCGCGGGACGGCGTCGAACTGGTTCTGGTCGAGGGTGAGGTCGATATCGCGACCGCCTCGCGGCTCATCAGCGTGCTCAATTCGTCGGTGGCGGAGGCGATCAAGTCGGTCGTCGTCGACCTCACGCAGGTGGGATTCATGGACTCGACGGGGCTGGCGCTGCTGATCAACGCCAACCGGCGTCTGACGCTCCGTCGCAAGGGGTTCGCGGTCGTCTGCCCGCCCGGTCCGCTGCGGCGCGTATTCGAGATCACGGACATGATCGACACGCTTCACGTGTGCCCGGATCTCGAGACTGCAGCGCGCGCAGCAATTCCCGCCTAAAAGCACTTGATTATCGGCGCCGCGCTGCCGATACCTAACGCATGAGTGAGAGTCCCGCCGCCCCAGCTGGCGCGTTTCCCGTGCCTGGACTCCGGCCGCCCACACAGCGAACGGGGGCCAAGCGCCGCATTGGAGACGTGATCGTGCAGCTCGGCTTCGCCGAGCGCGAGCTTGTGGAGAAGGTGGTGGACGAGGGCCGCGCCAACGGCGTGCCGCTCGGGCAGTCCCTGATCGACGCGGGAATCGTCGACTCCAACCAGCTCGCCCAGGCGCTCGCGGAGCGCAACGGGCTCGACTACGTCGACCTCAACTCCTTCGAGGTCGACCAGGGCGCCGCCAACCTGATCGACGCCGCCAAGGCGCGCCGCTACCAGACCATCCCGATCTCCTTCCTCGGAGAGCAGACGCTGCTGGTCGCGACGGCCGACCCGGCCAACGTGCTCGCCTTCGACGACATCGCGATGGCCACCGGCTACGAGGTCCGCCGTGCGGTCGCCTCGCCGGAGGACATCGACGGCCTGATCGGCCAGCTGTCCCGCCTGGGCGACGCGGTCGAGGAGATCGACGACTCGCCGGAGTCGGCCGCCGAGGTGATCGAGCTGCGCGACCAGGCCGACGAGGCCCCGGTCGTCAAGCTGGTCCACTCCGTCATCGCCGACGCCGTCCGCCGCGGCGCGTCGGACATCCACTTCGAGCCGCGCGCGTCGGACATGCGTGTGCGCTACCGCGTCGACGGCGTCGTGATGGACACCACCACCGTGCCGCGCCAGCTGGTCGCCGGCCTGATCTCCCGTGTGAAGATCATGGCCAACCTCGACATCGCCGAGCGGCGCGTCCCACAGGACGGGCGCATCGGGCTGTCGGTCGACGGTCGCCACGTGGATCTGCGTGTCGCCACGCTCCCCGTGGTCCGTGGCGAGTCGATCGTGATGCGCATCCTCGACAAGGACGCCGTCGTCATGGATCTCGACGTGCTCGGCATGGGAGAGCACGATCGCAGCCGCTTCGAGAACGCCCTTCACGCCACCCACGGCGCGATCCTGGTGACCGGCCCGACGGGGTCTGGCAAGACCACGACGCTGTACGCGGGCCTCAGCACCGTGAACACCCCCGAGAAGACGATCATCACCGTCGAGGACCCGGTCGAATACGAGCTCACGGGCGTCAAGCAGGTGCAGGTCAACCCGAAGACCGGGCTTACGTTCGCGGCCGGTCTGCGCTCGATGGTCCGCGCGGATCCCGACGTGATCATGGTCGGCGAGGTGCGCGACAAGGACACCGCGCTGATCGCGATCGAGTCCGCGCTGACCGGACACCTGGTGCTCACGACGCTGCACACCAACGACGCGCCGCTCGCGGCCGCCCGGCTCGTGGAGATGGGGATCGAGCCGTATCTGGTCGCGTCGGGTGTCGCGTGCGTCGTCGCTCAGCGCCTGGTGCGCCGCCTCTGCGACTGCAAGGCCGGGGTGGAGCTGTCCAAGGAGCTGCTGGCCGACCAGGGGTTCGAGGTCGACGCCGGCTTCAACGGCTTCGAGCCGGTGGGCTGCGTGCGCTGCAACCACACCGGGTACCGCGGTCGCCTCGGCATCTACGAGGTGATGCCGGTCACCGACGGCCTGCGGCGCCTGCTGCTGCAGACGGGGTCCGCCGACGACATGCGCGCGTTCGCCCGCGAGGAGGGCATGAGCACGCTGCGCGAGGACGGTCTGCGGAAGATCCAGGACGGCGTCACCTCGGTCGCCGAGGTGCTGCGCGTCGCGGGCAGCTCACACACCTGACGTCCGGTCCGCCGCTCTAGTTCAGCCGGGCGCGCAGGGTCTTCAGCTTGCGCTCCGCGATGTGCTGGCCGTTCTCGTCGAACGGCAGGCACAGGCGCAGCTCCGCTGCGTGAAGGGCCTTGTCGAGCCGGCCCTGGGCGAGCCAGCGCGGCTCGAGCTCGTCCAGCAGCAGCCCTGCCGTCTCGTGGGCGCAGCGCCAGGTCAGCGTCGGCGGCATCAGGTCGGCGGCCACGATCTTTCCGGTGCGCACGTCCAGCAGCAGCGGCGCCGGCAGCTCGGTATGCGCGAGGCAGTGGTCGCTGCCGTTGCTCACGATCCCCACGGACAGGCCGCGCCGGCGCGCGACCTCGGTGCACACGATCGCCATCGCGAGCGGGTGCGGCGCCTCGGAGGCGAGCACGGTGTGCAACAGCAGCCCGTCGGTCTCGACCTCGCTCGGCGGCTCGCCGCGCGGGCCGATCCGGGCGAGCGTCTTTAGCTCGTCCAGCGGGTGCGCGCTCTCGGGCGTCGGGAGGTAGCGCGCGAGCGCGTCGAGCTCGCCGTCGACGGCGGCGGCGTCGACCTCCTCGAACGTCCAGGCCAGTGACAGGGCCAGCTCGGCGTGCGGCGGGCAGCCTGTGGTGGCGTGCAGGGCGAAGGGGAGGGGAGCGAACATCAGACGCGGCTGTAGAACTCGACGATCAGCTGCTCCTCCACCGGAGCCTGGATATCGGCTCGCTTCGGCTCGTGCAGCACCCGCCCGACGAGCCCGTCGGTGTCCGAGAGCAGCCAGGGCGCGACCCGCTCCGTGAGCTCGGTGGCCAGCTTGGCGGCCGGGCGCACCGGGCTGTTGGCCCGAACCGCCACTACGTCCCCGGGCGCGACGGCCCGGGAGGGAATGTCGCAGCGGCGGCCGTTCACCTCCACGTGGCCGTGCACGACGAACTGGCGCGCCTGCGCGCGCGTCGCGGCGAAGCCCAGCCGGGTGACGACGTTGTCGAGGCGTAGCTCGAGCAGCTGCAGCAGGCGGTCGCCGGTGAGGGCGCCGGTGTCACGCTGAGCGGCCCGCACATAGCTGCGGAACTGGCGCTCGCGCACCCCGTAGAACCGCTTGGCGGCCTGCTTGGCCGCCAGCTGGATGGCGTAGGTGGACTTGCGCCGCCCGGACCGATGGCCGTGATCTCCCGGTGGGTGCGCGCGGCGGTCCAGGCCGCTCTTGCGCGCGATCCGGCGCTCGCCCTTGAGCTCCAGCTCCACTCCCGCCCGGCGTGACAGTCGCTCGGTCGGGCCCGTGTACCTGCCCACTTTCCACCTCCGTTAGGGCTACCTAATTAGGGCAGCCTAACAGGGGTGTCTAGACCCCGGCGGCGCGCCGGGCCGAGGCGTGGGCGCCGGCCTCCAGCCGGTCGTCCGCCAGCGGCTCCAGTTCGATGCCCAGAGCGAGCTCGATCAAGCGGTCGGCGAGCCAGATGTTCTTGGGGAGGAGGGGGCCGTGCAGATAGGTGCCGATCACGTTGGCGCGCCGGGCACCTTCGAAGCCGTCGCGCCCGTTGTTGCCGTGGCCGGCCAGGACTCGGCCGAGCGGCTGCTGGTCGGGACCGAGGTAGGTGCGCCCGCCGTGGTTCTCGAAGCCGGCGATCACCCGCGGCCCGGTGCCGAGGTCGGCCTCGATCGCGCAGTTGCCGATCAGTCGCGCGCCCGGCTCGCGCACCGTGCGCAGGTCGACCAGGCCCACGCCGGGCAACTCCTCGCCGCCCAGCTCGTAGGAGTGGCCGAGCAGCTGGTAGCCGCCGCACACCGCCAGCACGACGGCTCCGCGGTCGGCGGCAGCGTGCAGCGCGTCGCGCTTGGTGGCGGCCATGTCGTGGGCCACGGCCACCTGGTCGCGGTCCTGCCCGCCGCCCATGTAGAAGAGGTCGTGGGCCTGCGGGTCGACCGGCGCGGCGAGGCTCGCGGCGGCGTGCTCGAACCCGAGGCCGCGCCATTCGCAGCGCGCGCGCAGCACCGCGATGTTGCCGCGGTCTGCGTAGATGTTCATCAGCTCGGGGTAGAGCGAGCAGACCCTCAGCGTCGGCATACCACCACCATGCTGCCGATGTACGCGGCCGTCTCGGGCACGTCGCGCCGCTCGACCGGGCGCAGTCCGTGCGCGGCGGCCTCGGCCTCCAGCTCGTCCGGGCTCAGGGAGTCGAGCACCTGGGTGTGGCGCTGCTCGGTCAGGTCGCCGGCCGGGGACACGGTCTGGCGCAGCCACTCGACCGCGATGCCACCGGGCTCCGGCCGGACGTCCAGCGGCAGGCTGGAGTAGATCCAATTGCCCTGCTGTCCCACGTCCGGGACCGGGGGAGGGGCGTCCTCGGCCGCGATCGCCTGGTCTAGGTCGGCGATCGCGGCGGCGAACGTTCCGCCCGGGTCGAGGCAGCCGGCGATCCCGGCGAGCAGCTCGGCACGGCTGGACGCGCCGCCCATGATCTGCAGGAATTGCATCGGGGCGATGACGAGCGCGAAGCCGCCGATCCCGGCGAGGCGGCGAGCGTCCGCCGTCAGGCAGGTGACCCGCAGGTCGTGCGCCTCGGCCCGCCGGGCCAGCTCGCCGAGCAGCCGCGTGTCCGAATCCAGCGCCGTCACCGTATGGCCCGCCCGCGCCAGGTCGAGGGCTACGCGGCCGGTGCCGGCACCGAGGTCTAGCACCGGTCCGCCGGCCGCCGCGGCGAGCTCGCGCCAGACCGGCAGGTCCACGTCGTAGCCGCCGTTCTCGACGTCGTGCCAGATGACCGTGTCGGTCACTCCGACCACCGCCGCGCCAGCCCGCGCCGGGCCAGCAGGTCGCGCAGCTCGAGCAGAGCCGTGTACGTCGGCAGGGCGTAGAGGCGCTCGCCGGAGGCGCTCGCCACCGCCGCATCGAGCGAGTGCTCGAGATCGCGGTCCACCACCAGCTCGGCGTCGATCCCGGCGTACTTGAGACGGAGCGCCATCTCCTCGGCGCGCGTGCCGGAGCAGGTGGCGCGCCGTACCCGGCCGGCGAGCACCTCGAAGTCGGCGTCCCAGATCCAGGAGACGTCGCGCCCATCGGCGATGCCGTCGTTGAGTGCCAGCCAGAGGTCGAGTCGGTCATCTTCGAGGGTAAGCGTGCGCAGCACCTCGTTCGCCCCCGCGGGATTCTTCACGAGCAGGATCGAGACCTTGCGCCCCGCGATCGGGATCGTCTCCACCCGCCCGAACGCCCCGCTGAAGCTCTCGAGCGCCTCGCCGACGGCGGTCAGCGGGATGCCCAGCTCCAGCGCCGTCGCCACGGCTGCGACGGCGTTGTAGACGTTGTAGAGGCCGGGGAGGGGGAGACGCACGTCGAGCGGACCCTGCGGGGTGCGCAGCTCGACCCGCGAGCCGGTCATGCCGTCGAGCTCCACGCGCGTGGCGGCCACCGCGGGCCGCGGGCGCTCCCGACCGCAGGACGGACACCGGTAGCGACCCAGGTGACCGAGGTAGATCGCCTCGTAGACGTAGGCGGCGCCACAGTTGCGGCAGTGCTTCGAATCGGCGGCGTGCTGCATGCCCGCCATGGCCTGCGAGTCGTCCTCCACGCCGAAGTAGGTCACGTCCTGGCGATCCCGCCCGAGGTCGGCGACCAGCGGGTCGTCGGCGTTGAGCACGAAGCGGGCACGCCCGTCCAGCCGCTCCACGAGCTCGGCCCAGCGGTCCGCGAGCAGCTCGAGCTCGCCATAGCGGTCGAGCTGGTCGCGAAACAGGTTGGACAGCAGCAGCAGGCGCGGTTCAACGTCTCGGGCGACGCTCGGCAGCCAGGCCTCGTCGACCTCGAACAAGCCAAGCTGGCCGGGTTGACGGCCGGCGTCCAGCAGGGCCGTGGCCACGCCCCACGCCATGTTGGACCCGGCACGGTTGTGGACGACGGGGCGTCCCGCGCGCTCGAGGCAGGCGGCGAGCATCGCCGCCGTGGTCGTCTTGCCGTTCGTCGCCGAGACCAGCACGGAGCCATCGTCGAGCTCGCGCGCCATGCGCCCGAGGGCTCCCGGCGACAGGCGCAGCAGCAGCCGCCCCGGCGCGGTCGTGCCGCCGGTGCGCCCCAGGCGGCGACTGGTGGCGCGCACGAGCCGGGCGAGCGCGCGGGAGAGGCGATCCATCAGGCCGGCACGATCACGCGCAGGCAGCGAGGCTCGACGCGGATGGTGGCCGGGGTGGTGCCGATCGGGTCGCCGTCGCCGTAGATCGCGAAGGGGCGGTCGGACGCCACCTCGATCACGCCGCCGCGCAGGAAACGGGCGTGCGGGGAATCGACGTGTGCGGCCTTGAAGGTCTTGAACACCCCGTGGAGGAAGGTGAGCTTGGGCGCGTCGGTCGAGATCAGCACGTCGAGTTGCCCGTCGTCCAGCTGCGCCTCCGGCAGGACGATCATGCCGCCGCCGTAGGCCTTGGAGTTGCCGACCGCGACGGAGTAGCCGCTCGCGTCGTGGCGCTCCCCGTCCACGGTCACGGTGAACGCCGCGGGCTTCCAAGCCGCCAGCGCCCGCAGGGCGGCGTAGAGGTAGACGGCGTTGCCCTTGACGTACTTCGCCTCGTTGGCGATCCGATTGGCCTCCGAGTCGAACCCGAAGCTGGCGATGCCGAGGAACGGCGTGCCGTCGACGTTTGCCACGTCGATCAGCTGCTCGGGGCCCTCCACCGCCAGCTGGGCTGCCTCGTAGGGATCGGTGGGGATCCCGAGCACGCGCGCGAGATCGTTGCCGCGCCCGCAGGGGATCAGAGCCAGCGCTACCTCGGTGTCCTTGAGCACGGCCGCGAGCGGGCGCAGCAGGCCGTCGCCACCAAGCGCCCCGACGGTCTCGCCCTGTCGAGCGGCGTGTGCGGCCTCCTCCGCGGCGTGCTCGATACTGCGGGTGGTCACGGTCCGGTGAGGCGCCCCGAGGCGGTCCAGCGCCTCGTGGACGGCCGGAAGCGCCTTCAGCGCCTTGCCCCCGGCCGAGGCCGGGTTCACCAGCAGCGCGAAGCGGCGGCTCAACGGTCCGCCACTGCCGCGCGGGCGCGCTGCGCGGCCGCCTCGCCGCGAGCCTCGCCGCGCAGATGCGCCTGCTTGTCGATCCGCTGCACCTGCGCCTGGTCGAGCAGCTCGTCGCCGATCAGGCGCTCCGCATGGGGCTCTTCCAGGTCGTCGGGATCGAGCACCAGCAGCACGTCCTGCTGAACGGTGTGCCACTGCTCGTCGGTGACCCGCTCCGAGGACACCAGCAGTTGCCCCGGCCGGTGCAGCCAGTGCAGCTCGAACAGCCCGAGCCGGTAGGCGAACAGGCGGTCGCCGTCGGCGAAGAGGAAGTTGAGCCCGCTGAACGGCGAGCGCTCGATGGTCGTGCGGATCGCGCCGCGCAGCGACCCGATCGGGTCGCTCGCGTCATAGATCGTCATCAAGAAGTTGAAGAAGGCTTCGGAGTCGGTGTCCCCGCGCGGCGGCGTCACGCTCGGGTGCTCGAGCAGGCGCGGATAGCGCAGGATCGTGCCGTTGTGGCCGAGCGAGTAGCTGCCGAGGCAGAACGGGTGCGTGTTCTCGAGCGCGAGGCCACCCATCGTCGCGCGACGCACGTGGACGTTGAAGATCCGTCCCTTCAGCGAGGTCGCCTCCACGAAGCTCTCGTCGGCGAAGGCGGCCTGGGGGAAGCGCACGAGCCGGGGGTCGAGGCCGTCGGCGCGCCCGTAGACGGCCATTCCCCATCCGGAGTCGTGCTCCTCGGATTGGCGGATCAGGGGGTTCGCCGCCTCGATCAGCTCGTGCCTGATCGAGACCGGCTCCGCCGCTACGCAGCCGAACACGCGGCACATGACCTGCCGAACCTTACCGGGCGCCGCATCGAGGCAGAGGGGGGCGAACTTGCCCGCCGCCGTTCTTCGCCTGGCATGGAGCTAGCCGTAGCGGAGCCGAGACGAATCTGGTGGGCGCGGCCGCGCAAGCTGTGCGCGCTCGAGCGACCGGGGGGAGGGGGGCGCAACCATCGCGTCGATCGCCGCGCCGCGGAGATCGAATACCTGCGCGGGCGCGGGGTGCGGCTCGTGGTGTCGGTCATGCGGTCGCGGCACAACCTGGCGGCATACGAGGCGGCGGGCCTTGACTGGCACCACGTGCCGGTGGCGCGCACCGAGGACGGTGCCGACGCCCTGGAGGAGCTGCTGCCGCTGCTTCGCTACGAGCTCAGGCCGGCGGGCGGCGTGGCGCTACACGGCGACAGCTACACGGACTTCGTCGCGGCGATCGGCGCCGCCCACCTGCACGAGGTGCGCGGGACCGACCCGGCGGAGGGGCTCGTGCGGGCCGTGCGGGCCGGGCTGACGGTGACGCCGGCCGCGTGCGCCCTGCTCGGGGTCGACGCGGAGGAGGTGGAGGCACTCATGCGGGTTGCGTGAGGACAGCCGCCAGCGTGTCGCGCACGGCCACCGGTTGCGGCTCGAACCCGTCGAGCTCGTCGTGGTCGGAGCTGTCGCTGCGGACGAGCGCGGCGTCGAGGCCCGCCGCCGCCGCCGCGGCGAGGTCGGAGCCGACGCGATCGCCGATGACCAGGGTCGAGCCGTCGCCGAGCCGGTCGATCGCGGTCCGGAACAGCTGGGGCTGGGGCTTGCCGACGACCTCGGCGGTCCTGCCGGTGGCGTATTCGACCGCGGCGACGATCGCGCCCGTCCCGGGCCAGAGCCCGTCCGGCTGGGGGTAGGTCGGGTCGCGGGAGGTGGCGAGCAGGTCCGCGCCGCGAACGACGGCCTGCACGGCGTTGCGCAGGTCGTCGTAGACGACCTCGGTGGTGCCGCCGATCACGACGACCTCTGCGCGCGAAGCGAGGTCGGTGGCGTTGAGCACTCGCAGGCCCGCGTCGCCGACGTGCTTGAAGAGCGGTGGGGTGCCGATCACGAAGGCAGTCCGGCCGGTGCGGGTCTCCGCCAGGACGTGCTGCATGGCGCCGCCGACGGTCACCATGTCGCGCAGGGACGCCTGGATGCCGATCTTCCAGAGGCGTGCGACCAAGTCCTCGCTCGAGTCGTAGGCGTTGTTGGTCGCGAAGGCAAGCTGCTTGCCGGCCCCGCGGACTTGCTCGAGCGCCTCGACGACTCCGGGGGTCGGGACGCCGCCGACCCAGACGCACCCGTCCAGGTCGAGAATGAACTGGTCGTAGCGGGCGGCGAGGGGGGTCAGCGGCACCGCGCTAGCCTACGCGCCCGTGTGGCGGCAACTCGCTCTTCTGCTCTGCCTGCTCTCGCTCGCCCTCGCGGCGTGCGGCGGCGACGACGATTCCGACTCGTCCGGGTCCGCCGACACGGCGACGGAGACCACCGAGGCGCCTGAGACCACCCAGGGAGCGGACGGCGCCACCGGCTGCGCGGACGTGGAGCAGCCCAGCCCGAAGCCCGACGGCGGGGCCAAGGCGCCGGCGAAGGCACTCGCGGCCGGCGCCACCTACGACGTCGTCCTGAAGACGAGCTGCGGCGACATCACTATCCGCCTCGATCAGCAGACGTCTCCGAAGACCGCCGCCTCGTTCGCCTCGCTGGCCCGCTCGGGCTTCTTCGACGGCACCGTCTTCCACCGCATCGTGCCCGGCTTCGTGATCCAGGGCGGCGATCCGACGGGGACGGGAACCGGCGGCCCCGGGTACTCCACCCGCGACACGCCACCGGGCGACACCGTCTACGGCAAGGGCGTCGTGGCGATGGCGAAGACCCAGGCCGAGCCGCCCGGCACGGCCGGCAGCCAGTTCTACATCGTCACCGCCAGCGACGCGGGGCTGCCCCCGGACTATGCGGTGCTGGGCGAGGTCGTGAAGGGGCAGGACGTGGTGGACGCGATCGGCGAGCTCGGCGATCCGGCCAGCGGCGATGTCGGCACGCCGCTCCAGCCCGTGGTGATCGAGCGGGCTAGCGTGAAGCAGGGCTGACCCGGCCAAGCGGGCCGGCGCGGCCGGCGCGGCCGGCGCGGGGGCCAGGTCGCTAAATTCGGAGTCGATGGCAGAGCCCGTTCAGGTCACCGACGCCGACTTCCAGCAGCGCGTCATCGAGCGTTCCGCCGAGGTGCCCGTGCTGGTCGACTTCTGGGCCGACTGGTGTCAGCCCTGTCACATGCTGGCGCCCGTCATCGAGCGGGCCGTGGACGCCCACCCGGGCAAGGTCGAGCTGGCGAAGCTCGACACCGAGAGCAACCAGGCGACCGCCGCCCGCTACGGGATCCGCGGGCTGCCGACCGTCAAGGCGTTTCGCAACGGCGAGGTGGTCGACGAGTTCACGGGGGCGCAGCCGCCCGCCGTCGTCGAGCGCTTCGTGGCGGGGCTGGTGCCTTCCGAGGCCGACGAGCTGGTCGGGGGCGGCGACGAGGCGTCCCTGCGGGGTGCCCTCGAGGTCGACCCGGATCATCAGGTCGCCCGCCGCGAGCTAGCGCGCCTGCTGCTCAGCCGCGGCGAGACGAGCGAGGCGCTCGAGCTGCTCGACGGCGTGACCGGGGACTTCGTGGCGGACGGCCTCGCCGCCCGCGCCCACCTGGGCGGGGACGAGGATCTCGCGCCCGCCTTCGACGCCTGGGACCGCGGCGACCACGCGACCGCCCTGGAGCTCTTCCAGGCCGCGCTGGCGGACCCCGAACGCCGCGACGCGATCCGCCAGCTGATGGTGGCGATCTTCACCGAGCTGGGCACGGACGACCCGCTAGCCCGCGAGTACCGGCGCCGCCTGTCGGCGGCGCTGAACTAGCCGCCCGCGCGCGCTGCGCGCGCCCGGGCTTGCCGGCGTCTGCCGAACATCACCAGCACGCCGATCACCAGCACCACGAGAAGGAAGCCGAAGAAGATGGCCGGGCCGGTTCCGACGCCGCCGAACGGCAGCGCGATCAGCTGGACCAGGGCGAAGCCGACGGCGAGCAGCACGATAACCGCGAGGATCAGCAGCAGGATGCCGCGGATGCGGGGCACGATGCCCGCGCTCGCCGGCGGGATCACCAGGCCCATCATGCGGAGCATGAACAGCTGGCGGCCTGAGGGGGCCTCCTGGCCGAGCTTCTCCATGGCTGCCTTGAGGTCGTCCGGCCGCCGCTCGGCGAGGGCCATCGAGGCCTTCATCATCTGCCGCAGCGCGGGTCGCTCCTGCGGGTGGCATCCAGCCAGCGCCTCGTTGAAGTACTTGCGCGCGGCGTCGACGTCGTAGCGCTCGGCGGCGCGGGCGCCCAGGATCGCCTTGGCGGCCACGCGGTGCTTCGACTCGCTCTGCAGCTGCTCGTCGGAGCGGCTCTCGAGCTGCGGGATCGCGGCCAGCGCCCCGACCTGCATTTGCATCTTGACCTGCTTCTGCTTCGCCACGTCGAGCAGTCTCGCAGACGTGGCGGCCTGCGCTCAGGCGTCGTCGGGGCGGTCGGAGGTGCGCGCGTCGTCCGCCTCCGCGTACTCGATGCCGGCCACGTCGCTCTCCTCTTCCGGCGTGAACGCGTCCCTGTTCGGATCGCGCGGGCCGAGCTCGCCGTGCTCGGCGTTTTCGCGCAGCTGCTCCTCGGCCTGCTCGAAGCCTTCGGCCACGCCGCCGCCGGACTCGTCGACGGCGCGGCGCGCCGGATCGTCCTCGTCGGCGGGGGCACGTCCGCCGACGCCCGCGGCCTCGTGCGCGGCGGCCTCGGCTTCCTGCTCGACCTTGGCGTCGTCTGGGTCTCGTTCGCTCATGCGGATCGTGTAGCCGGTTTGCGGGCCCCGGAAACATGGGTAGCGGGGCCGCATGACCATTGCCGCCATCGTCGTGATCTGCATCGTCCTGCTGATCCTCGGTTTCCTCGTTCCCCGGCTGTCACGGGGCCCGCAGCGTGGGGTGGACCGCACCCTCGGCGTCGGCCAGCGCGCCGGCGGCAAGGCACCGGGCATCATCGGCCGCCTGTTCTCGAAGTCGTTCGGCACGTCGCGCAAGGCGACCAACAAGAGCGCGGCGACCGGTCGCCGCGGCCGCGACAAGCTGCCGCTCTAGATCCGCTCTAGATCCAGCCGGCGCGCTCGCCCGTCGCGCTAATCGCGCTCGCGCTCGTGCGGCTCCTCGGACCCGCCCGGCAGCGCCTCGAGCTCGACCGTGTGGCCGGACTCGTCGCGCGGGTGGTCGTCCTCGGGCTCGTCGGCTACGGCTCCCAACCGAAACGGCTGTGTCGCTTCGGGGTCGTCGGCCTCGCCGGGGATCGCGAGCGTCTCGGGATCGTCTAGCGGGGCCGGCTCGACCGCGAGGTCCGACGCGGCCTCCGGCGGGCCCAGCTGCTCCGGGAGCTTGAGGCGCTCCATCGCGTCGTCGGCGGTACCGAGCACCTCGTCGGCGAGCTGGCGAATGTCCTCTATCAGCCGCTGCCGCTCGTCCCACAGCAGACGCGTGTCGACGATCACCTGCTCGGCGTACTCGTCGGCGTCGTGCCTGAGGATCTCCGCCTCGCGCTCGGCCCGCTGCAGCCGATCGTCGGCCTGGCTGCGCGAGCGCGCCGTGATGTCGTCGGCGGTCTCGTGAGCGCGCTGCAAGATCCCGGCGGTCTCCTCGCCGAGCTCGTCGATCGCCTTCTGGACCACTCCTTCGCGTGTTTGGCGCGATTCGAGGTCGGCGACCAGCTCGAGCAGCTCCGCGACGAACTCATCCACGGCGTGGCGGTCATAGCCGCGCATCACCATGGGGAAGCTCACCTCACGCAGCCGCTCGGAGGCGGAGGCCGAGCGCGCAAAGCGCTGGGTCGAGGTTTCGTCCGTATGAGGGTCTGCCATGACCCGCAGTATGCCCCGCGGGTCGGGCGGTTGCACCCGCTAGCGCGCGGGCTTCACCCTGAATCCGGTCTTCCCGCCGCTTCCACGCGTGAATGTGGCGGTCTGGACGTTCAGCACCCAGGGCCGCGGGAGCGTGCCCTCGAAGTCGTTCAGGAAGCTCCGGAACAGGGCCGAGGCGCGCTTGCAGGACACCTTGCGGCCGACCAGCGTGATGCGGTACGCACCCTTGCGCAGGCGCAATTTGCCGATGCTGTCGTTGTGGAGCACCCGGAAGGTGCCCGCACAGCGGTTGCCGACAGGATGGGTCCCGCTGCCGCCGCCGCTGGGACGTGGCGGGCCGACCACCTGCTTGATCCTGAAGCCGACGTTGCGGCGACCGCGCATGAACGACCCGGTCTCCGGGTCGAGCAGCCACGGGAGCGGCAGGATCCCGTCGAAGTCCTGGAGGAAGCCCCCGAGATAGGTCGCGGCGTCGGCGCAGTTGATGCGGCCGACCGAGAGCAGCGTGATCTCGTAGGCGCCCTTCGGCACCACGAAGGTCCCGATCCGGTCGTCGTGTCGCACCCGGTACGTGCCCGGGCAGACGCTGCCGATCGGGTAGTGACCGCCGCCACCGCCGCCACCGCCGCTGGCGGCCGGCGCGAGGCTGAAGCCCACGGCGCCGCGGGCGCCGCGCGTGAACGATCTGGCCTGGGCGTTGACGACCCACGGCCGCGGCAGCCGCCCGTCGAAGTCCTCGAGGAACTGGCGCAGGAGGTCCGTCGTCTCGGCGCAGCTGAGCGTGCCGGACCGGAGGATCGTGACCCTGTAGTGGCCCTTCGGCAGGTAGAGGGCGCCGACGGTGTCGTCGTGCAGCACCTCGAACGTCGCCGGGCAGACCGATGGCGTGCCGGCCTGGGCGTTAGCCGCCGCCGGAGCCGTGAGTAGTGCCGCGGCGACGAGCGCCGCGAGGAGCCAGGGAGTACGAGTCCGTTCGCGCATGGGCGTCGACGATATGCGCTGCCCGGGGCCAGGGCAAGGCTTGCTAACTGACAATTTCACAATGAAGGTTACGTAACATCTGTTATCGAGCGTGACCGGATGCGATAGGAGAGCGCGATCCCGCCGAACAGCCCCACCATCGTGATCGCGCTCCACAGCACGCCCTGAGCCAGTTGGCCGGCGATCGGCGCCGGGCAGGAGTCGGTCACGGCCCAGCCGACCCCGAAGATCGCCGAGCCGACCACGTGACGGCGCTCGGGCCGGCTCGTGGTCCAGTTCACCGGCGTGCCCGTGAGCAGCGCGCGTGCGTGCGCGCGTCTGAGCAGCCTCACGCCGACGAAGCCGATCGCCACCGCCGTGGCCATCATCAGGTACAGGTAGGCGTCCTCCAGCAGCAGCATCTCGCGCAGGCGGTCCGGATCGGTGAACTGGCCCCAGCAGATCGCAAACCCGAACACGGCGCCGAACCCCGCCGAGGCAGCGCGCATCAGGCGATCGCCGCGTCGATCAGGAACGTCACGCCGATCGCCACCGCCATGAACGTCGCCGTTGCAACAAAGCTTGCAGGCGACCCCAGGGCCGTGCCGCAGATCCCGTTGCCCGACGTGCAGCCGCCCGCCGCCTTGGCCCCGAAGCCGATCAGCACGCCGCCCACCAGCAGCAGAACGCCGACCAGCGGGTCGCTGAACGTGCGCGTCAGCCACCCGTAGCCGTCGCCGGTGCCGGGATCCCCGGCCAGCAGCCTGAAGACCAACGCGCCGCCGAAGATGCCGATCAAGAACCACGCCCTCCAGCCGAGCGCCGCGGACCGCCCGCTGGCCCGCTCGAAGACGGCCGAGTAGCCGCCCAGCGCGCCCAGTTGCCGGTTGAGCGTGCCCAGCACGCCGACGACGGTGAAGCCGAGCAGCGCCCCGATCACGAACCACGGCGGCCGGGTCAGCAGGAAGTCGGCCAGCGGGGCGTCAGGCATCGCCGTCGGGCGCGCGCAGGCCGGGCACGTCGAGCCCGGGGTCGTCCGGGGTCAGGCCGGGCGCGTAGTCGCGCACCCAGAACGTCCCGTCCTCGATCATCTCGTTGATCTCCGGCGCCCTCATCGTGCTCACGATCAGCACGCGTGCGGTCTCGTCGCCGCGGTTGTCCAGACGGTGCGCGCCCTCGCGGCCGGCCGGGCAGGCCACCACCTCTCCGGGGTCGAGCGCTCGCGCGCTGCCGTCGCCGCTCGTCAGCGTCGGCCGTCCGGCAAGCACCACCAGCAGCTCCTCGTTGGCGTAGTGGGCGTGCAGCGGGAACGACGCGGCGCCCGGCGGCAGCTCGAACAGCGACGCGCCGAGGTCGCGCGCCCCGGCCTGGGTGCCCAGGCGAGCGCGGCGCCAGCGGAAGGGCGGGTCGTCGCGCTCGGCGTCCCACTCCGGTTCGAACACGTTCGGCATCCGGACCGGAAGGCTACGCTGCCGCCGTGCCCGAGATCACCGACCGCCCGTTCGGCGAGCAGGACCTCGACCCCGATCCCCTCGCCCTGTTTCGGTCCTGGTTCGAGGAGGCATGCGAGCGGGACGCGTTCGAGCCGGACGCCGCGGCGCTCGCCACCGCGACGCCTGACGCGCGCCCGTCGGCGCGCATGGTCCTGACCAAGGGCTTCGACGCGAGCGGCATAGTCTTCTTCACCAACTACGGCAGCCGCAAGGCGGGTGAGCTCGAGGCGAACCCCCAGGCCGCGCTGCTGTTCCACTGGCCCGAGCTCGGCCGTCAGGTGCGCATCGAGGGCCGCGTGACCCGCGTCCTCCGGGCGGAGACCGAGGCGTATGCGCGCAGCCGCTCGCGCCAGAGCCAAGTGAGCGCGCTCGCCTCGCCCCAGAGTCGCCCGGTGCCCAGCCGCGAGTGGCTGGAGCAGCGCGTGGCCGAGCTCGAACGAGAGCACCCGGACGACCTGCCGGTGCGCGAGGACTGGGGCGGCTACCGACTCGCGCCGGTGGCCTGGGAGTTCTGGCAGCACCGCCCGAACCGTCTCCACGACCGCTTTCGCTACCTGCCGGAGGGCCAGGCGTGGCGGGTGGAGCGGCTCGCTCCCTAGCCGTCCGCGAAGGGCTGGATCGGGATGCCGTGGTTGCGCTCTCGCATGCCGAGCTCGTACGCGGCGCCACCCATCGCGAGCTCGGCCGGCTCGGACCCGTCGCGCTCCACGCGCAGCCGCATGTCGGCGATCGAGCAGTTCACGACGTTGTGCTCCGGCCCGTCCGGGTCGGCGTAGACCCACCCGACGAAGTCCTTGCGCCGCGCCGTGACGCTGCCCTGCACTCGCACCCCACCGCCGGTCAGCACGTAGTCGCAGCGGTCGGGGGCCTCGCGCACCTCGAGCTTGCGGCCCGGGCCGCCGAGCGGCGTGCGGATGCCGCCGAGCGAGAGCGCCCCGCTGGCGACCCACGGCGTCGTCAGCGGCCCGATCTTGACCTTGCCGAGCGCGGCGTCCAACCAGTCGCCGTCGTCCGTCATCCCGTGCAACCAGATCCACCGCTCGGCGTGCTGCGCGCCCCAGTTGTGCCCGATCACACCGCGCCAGCCGGCCACCGTCAGCGTGCGGCCGTCGATGCGCAGCGAGCCGTCGAAGCGGGCTCCGGGCACCGGGCTGAGCAACTTCGTGCGCGGCAGCCGCGCTCGGTACATCCACGCGCGCGGCAGGTGGAACAGCGGCGGCTCGGAGCTGCCGAAGCGCAGGTCCCACTCGGCCCCGTCGATCGCGCCCGCGGCGGCGCCGACGCGCATCGAGGCGTCCCCCACCCTGATCCAGTCCCCGCCGGCCGCGGTCGGCAGCGGCTTGGTCTCCTTGCGCGCCCGCGGCCCCTCGCCGGCACCGTCGAAGAGGGTCACCCAGAGCGAGCCGTTCGGCAGCGCCCCGGGGCGCTTGTGCACGGTGTACCGGATCCACACCCCGAGCGGCTCATCCGGGTGACAGGCCTTCAGGTAGAAGCTCTCGTAGTGGCCCGCCTCGACCGCAACCTGGGGAAAGCGGGCCTCGGTTGGGTGTGGCGCGGCCACGGGCGCTGAGCGTATCCCGCTGGGACCTTGCGATATACCCCTGGCATGTCCGACTCCCAAGTTCTCGTCATCACCGGCGCCAGCACCGGCATCGGCGCCGCCACAGCCCGCCGCGCCGTGGAGTTCGGCCAGCGGGTTGTGCTGGCCGCGCGCTCTCAGGACAAGCTGGATGCGCTGGCCGAGGAACTCGGCGGGGCCGACCACGCGATCGCGGTGCGCTGCGACGTCACGAGCTGGGAGGACCAGCAGGATCTGGTGTCCACGACGCTGGACAGCTTCGGGCGCCTCGACACCTACTTCGCGAACGCGGGATTTGGCGCCAAGCGCGGCTTCCTCGAGGAGTCGGTCGGCCACTGGAAGTCGATGATCGACACGAACGTGCTGGGCGCGGCGCTGTCGATCCGGGCCGTCCTCCCCCACCTTCGCGAGCAGAACTCCGGGCACGTGCTGCTCACGAGCTCGGTCGCCGGTCGCCGGGTGCTGCCGGGCTCGCTCTACTCATGCACCAAGCACGCGGTCACCGCCATGGGCGAGGCGCTGCGCGCGGAGCTGTTCGAGACCGACATCAAGGTCACGCTGATCGAACCGGGGATGGTCGACACGCCCTTCTTCGACGACCCCCCGAGCGGCGCGCTCGAGCCCGACGACATCGCCCGCGCCGTGATGTTCGCGATGACCCAGCCGCCGCACGTGGACGTGAACGAGATCCTCATCCGCCCGATCCACCAGGGCAGCTAGCGCGACCGCAGGACGCGCCGCGCCAGGCGGCCCGCCGGCCAGCGCACCCGCTGCAGGTACTGCATGCGCGGCGAGTCCCGCCAGAGCGCGTCCACGATCGGGGCGCGCGCCGCGCTCGGCCCGCCGGCGCGGCGCCGGAACAGGCCGCAGCAGCCGAACACCCCGGCGAAGTCGCAGTCGCGGGCCACCCAGCTCTCGGTCACGCCCGCCTGCACCCCGATCTCGCCCACCGCCGGGTCGTCGTTGCGCGGATCGTGGAAGTCGTGGAACAGCACCAGCCCTCCGGTCGGCACGGCCGGCTCGATCGCGGTGAGGTCACGGCGCACGCCGTCGAACGAGTGGTCCCCGTCCACGAACGTGAGCGACGGGCAGAGGCCGTCGAAGCGGCGCAGCACCGCCGCGACGCTCCCGCGCACCAGCACCACCCGCTCCGCCGCGTCGTGCGCCGCCAGCGCTGCGGCGCCGCTCCGCAGGGCCTTCGGGTCCACGTCGACCGAGAACAGCATCGCGCCGGCGCCGGCGCGCGCGGCACGAGCCATGATCGTCGTCGAGCGGCCGCGGTACGTGCCGATCTCGAGGATCGGGCCGGGCGCGAGGTAGGCCAGCTCGTAGAGCTTCAGCTCGTCCTCGGGGCGCAGCAGCCCCGGAATGCCGGCCACCAGGTGCCCGATGCGGCGATGCTCATCGCCGAGGTCGGGCGCCCCGAGGTCGTAGGACGGCAGGTACGCAGTGTCGGCTCGCTTGTCCGGGTGGGGGACGAACTCCACAGCGCGACACCCTACGGCGCCTCCCCCATGCCTTGCACCGGGTTACCCGTTCGGGCTAGGGTCGGCTTGGCCCGGGACTCGAGCAGGGGGGATGAGGGAATGCGGAAGCTGATCGCAGGCGGCCTGGCAGTGGTCATGTGCATGACGGTCGCGGCCGTCGCGCTGGCGAAGAGCGAGGCGACCAAGTTCAGCGTGACCCAGTCGGCGAAGGCCGAGGGCGCGTCGACGTCGATCAAGTTCAAGATCACCTTCGGCGACACCGCGGCCCCCAACGGAATCCCGAGCGGCCTGCGCAGCTTCAAGATCAAGCTGAACAAGGGCACCAAGATCGACCCGCGCGGCGCGGCGCAGTGCAAGGTCACCGACGAGGTCCTGACGCGCGACGGCGTGGACGCCTGCCCGGCCTCGAGCCGCATCGGCACCGGCACCGCCAGCGCCACCAGCGCGGCCGGGGCGACGGTCACGCCCGACGCCGTCATCTTCAACCAGAAGGTGGGCGGCCGGGACGCCTTCCTGTTCCTGTTCGTGGTCGGCGACACCGTGGTGACGGCCTTCGACTCGTTCGTCAAGGGCAACACGATCACGTCGGAGGGTCTGACCGGGACGCTGCCCGGGGACGTCATCGTGACGCAGTTCAACGGCACCATCGAGAAGCACTCCAAGGGCCGCGGCAAGCACAAGCACAACCTGATCACCTCGCCGCCGGTGTGCCCGCCGCGCGGCAAGAAGTGGACCAATACCGGGTCCTTCGTGTTCCAGAATGGCGACAAGGACACGGGCTCGAGCACGACCCCCTGCAAGCCGGGCAGGTAGCACGGTCGTCCAGCGGAAGCGCATAGCTGGTTGGAGGCCGTCCACCGGGGGTAGTTATCTCTGCACCTGATGGTGAAGCGGCCCGTCGCCGGTCTGATCGTCGCGCTTTCGCTGGTGCTGGCTCCCGGCGCCGCCGCTAGCACGCTGCCGGCCGGCTTCTCCGACACGCTCGTCGCCACCGTCTCGCAGCCCACGGCAATCGCGTTCACACCCGACGGGCGGGTGCTCGTGACCACCAAGCCGGGGCTGCTGCGCGTCGTCCGCGACGGCACGCTGGTGCCCGCCGCGGCGCTCAATCTGTCGGCGCGGGTCTGTCCGGACGGCGAACGTGGTCTGCTCGGGGTGGCGGTGGGTCCCGACTTCCAGAGCAACCGCCACGTGTTCCTCTACTACACGTTCAAGAAGTACGGCACCTGCAACCTCGACGCCCCGCCGAACGGGCCGGTGAACCGGGTCTCGCGCTTCACCCTGCGCGACGACGACACGATCGACCCGGCCAGCGAGCTCGTGCTGATCGACGAGATCCCGTCGCCGGGAGGCAATCACAACGGCGGACACCTGCAGTTCGGCAAGGACAACCAC
Organism: uncultured Thermoleophilaceae bacterium; assembly: GCA_963716215.1. Lineage (GTDB taxonomy): Bacteria > Actinomycetota > Thermoleophilia > Solirubrobacterales > Thermoleophilaceae > JACVRW01. The sequence continues at coordinate 2,482,952 of OY970298.1, forward strand.
CTCTACGTCAGCGTCGGGGACGGCGGGTGCGACTACGCGGATGACAGCGGCTGCGGGGTGGCGAACAACGCCGCCCGCGACCGCAACGTGCTGCTGGGCAAGGTGCTCCGCGTGACCACGAGCGGAGGGATCCCGTCGGACAACCCGTTCCGGGGGGCCGACAGCGCGCGCTGCAACGTGACCGGACGCTCAGCCCCGGGCACGATCTGCCAGGAGACCTTCGCCTGGGGGCTGCGCAACCCGTTCCGCCTCGGCTTCGACTCGAACGCCCCCGGCACGCGCTTCCTGATCAACGACGTCGGCGCCAACCAGTGGGAGGAGATCGACCTCGCGAAGGCCGGGGCCGACTACGGCTGGAACGTCCGCGAGGGGCACTGCGCCGTCAACTCCGCCACCAACTGCGGGCCGCCCCCGGCCGGGATGACCAACCCGGTGTTCGACTACCCGCGCAGCACCGGCTGCGCGGCGATCACCGGGGGCGCCTTCGTTCCCAGGGGCCTGTGGCCCGCCGCCTACAACGACCGGTACCTGTTCGGCGACTACGTGTGCGGCAAGATCAGGAGCCTGGAGCTGGTCCCGTTCGGGGGGTCCGCCGTGGACTTCGGCACGGACATGGGTGCCGTGATCGACCTCAGCTTCGGGCCCTGGGAGTCGACGCAGGCGCTGTACTACCTCGTTTGGACGGCCGGCCAGGGCGAGGTCCGCCGGATCGCCTACACCGGCAACCGCTCGCCGGTCGCCGTGGCGAGGGCCACGCCGACCTCCGGGGGCACGCCCCTGACGGTGTCCTTCGACGGGAGCGCGAGCAGGGACCCCGACCCCGGCGGCGTGCTCTACAACTGGGACTTCGGCGACGGCAGCGCCGACGCCACGAGCGCGAAGGTCAACCACACCTACGCGCAGGCCGGCACCTACCAGGCGACTCTGCGGGTGATGGATATCGCCGGGGAGACCGCCACCCAGACGGTGCGCATCGACGCGGGCAACACGGCGCCCCTGGCCACGATCCAGGCGCCCACGACCGACACCCGCTTCCGCGTGGGCGAGACGATCACGTTGCGGGGGACCGCCGGCGACCTGCAGGACGGTGGGCTGGCGCCGTCATCGCTGTCCTGGACCGTGCTGCTGCGTCACAACACGCACACGCACCCCTTCCTGGGGCCCGCCTCCGGCAACAACATCCAGTTCCAGGCGCCCCCGCCGGAGGACCTGACCGCGGCGGCGTCGAGCTACCTGGAGGTCCGGCTCACCGCGACCGACTCGAAGGGCCTGACCCATACAGTCAGCCAGGACCTGCGACCGCGCACGGTCGCGCTCTTCTTCAAGCCCGAGCCCGCCGGCTTGAAGCTGATCGTGGACGGCATCACGACAACCGAACCGGTCGGGTTCGTGTCATGGGAGGGGTACCGCTTCACGGTCGAGGCGCCCGGGGCGCAGGGACTCGCGGGCCAGCTGTGGACGTTCGGGTCCTGGTCGGACGGCGGATCCGCGCGGCACACGATCACCGGAACGGACTCGGCGCTCTACACCGCTAGCTACAACGCCGCGCAGTGCGGCGGCGGGCTCGGCGTCGGGATGCTGCTCGTGATGGTGGGCTCCGCCGTCGCTCGCCGCGTGCGACGGCACCGATAGAGCGCCCTCCGCCGGTGGAGAATGGCCACATCGCCGATCGCCTCGACGCATACGCGTCGTTGCTCGAGCTAGCCGAGGCTAACCCCTACACCGCGCGCGCCTACCGGCGAGCGGCCGAGACGATCCGCGGCGCGCCGCTCCCAGTCGCTGACCTGGTGAGGGCAGGCCGCGCGCGCGAGCTGCGCGGGATCGGTCGGAGCATCGAGTCCCGGCTGCGTGAGCTGGTCGAGACGGGCGCAATCGCCGAGCTGGCGGAGCTCGAGCGAGAGCTGGCACCCGATCTCGTCGGCTTCGGCCGCTACCTCGGGCTGACTGCCAAGCGATCCGTAGAGCTCGCCAGGGCGCTCGACGCCCGCACCGTCGAGGAGCTTCGCGAGGCCGCAGCCGCGGGCCGCCTTCAGACCGTGCCCGGGATCGGTCCCAAGATGGAGGCCCGACTGCTCGAAGCGCTAGCCAGCGAAGCGACCGAGCCACGATCTCGGCGCGGACTGTTGCTCCATAGCGCCCTCGAGCTCGTCGGAGGCGTCGCGGCCGCCCTCGACGGAGAGGTGGCCGGCGACGTTCGGCGGTGGCGCGACTCGTGTGAGCTGCTGGCGGTTGTCTGCGCCGCGCGGGATCCGCGGTCGGTGCTGGCGCGCTTCGCGGAGCTGCCTCAGGTGGTCGCGATCGTCGAGCAGGCGGAGCGACGCGCGGTCGGCGTGACAGTGGAGGGCGTGGCGATCGAGGTCGTCGCCGCCGAGCCCGAGCGCCTCGGGACTGCCCTCGTGCGGGCGACGGGCTCGCCCGCGTACGTCGCCGCGCTCGAGCCGCTGCCGGACGCGCCCGACGAGGAGGCTGTCTACCGCGGGCTGGACCTCCCTTGGTGTCCGCCGGAGCTGCGCGAGGAGCCGTTCCGAGGCGAGCCGCCGCCCCTCGTCGGCCCGGACGACATCCGCGGCGACCTCCATTGCCACACGACTTGGTCGGATGGAAGGGCAAGCGTCGAGGAGATGGGTCGAGCAGCCCGGGACCGTGGCTATGAGTACCTCGCGATCTGCGACCACACGCCCGCCGTGGGGGCCGTCCGCGGCCTGACCGGCGACGATCTCCGCCGCCAGGCAGACGAGATCGCGGCGGCGAACGAGGTGCTGGCGCCGTTCCGTGTCCTGCGTGGTGTGGAGTGCGACATCCTCACGGACGGCCGACTGGATCTGTCCGACGACGTCCTCGCGGAGCTCGACTGGGTGCAGGCGAGCGTGCACGGCGGGCAGCGCATGCCGAGACGGGAGATGACGAAGCGCGTGGAGGCGGCGCTGCGCAACCCCTACGTGCGTTGCCTCAGCCATCCGACGGGCCGGATCATCAGCCGCCGTCCGGAGAACGCCCTCGACCTGGAGCGCTTGTTCGAAGTCGCGCTGGAGGAGGGAGTGGCGCTCGAGGTGAACGGCCTCCCCGCCCGTCTCGACCTGCGGGGCGAGCATGTTCGAGACGCACTGCGAGCCGGTCTCCAGATCGTCTGCTCAACGGACGCGCACTCGGTGCGGGGGTTGGAGAACATCGTGCTCTCGGTCATGACGGCGCGCCGGGGCTGGGCCGGCCCGGAACACGTGGTCAACACCCAACCGCTGCGCGCGATCCTCGATTAGCCCCCCGACGGCAGCTCGCCGAGCAGCGCCCGCCGGTAGCGCTCCGCCGAGCGGGCGACCACGGCCTTGGCGTCGGAGCGCACGAGGCGCCCCCACCAGGCGCCGTAGATGGTCTCGAAGTCGAATGGCTCGAGCGCGGCGACGATTCGTACGACGTCCGACTCCGGCAGCGGGATCAGGTTCGGATAGCTGTACATGAAGCCGACGTGCGTGCGATCCGGAATCACCTGGACGATGTCGCCGGACAGCAGCGCTCCGCGTCCGGCGGCCCCGGCGGCCCAGTGCAGGACCGTCCCGCCCGCGAAGTGCCCGCCGCAGTGCACGAGCGTCAGCCCCTCGCCGAGCTCCTTCCTCCGTCCGTCCCAGAGCTCCACCGCAGGGTCGGGACGCATGATCCAGCGTTCGTCGTCGGCGTGGAGGTAGATGGGGCAGTCGAAGGCGCGCGCCCAGTCGACCATGCCCGAGTAGTAGTGGGGATGCGAGATCGCGATGGCGTGCAGGCCGCCGCGGCGCTCGATCTCGGCCACCGAGTCCCGGTCGACCAGGCTGATGCAGTCCCACATCACGTTGCGCGAGCCAAAGGGCACCAGCAGCGCACGCTGCCCGATCGCGAACGCCGGCTCGGTACCGATCCCGACGAGCTCCTCCTCCTCGCGCACCTCGTTGCGGTGCTCGGCCTCCAGCTGCTCCGGGGTGGTCCAGCGTTGCCCGGCCTCGGGGACGTACTGCCGCTCGTCTCCGCAGATCGGGCAGGCCCCCGGCGGCTCCTCGGACTCTTCGAACTGCGCGCCGCAGGTGACGCAGATCCAGGCGGTCATGGGCGGATACTTCCCAAAACGGGGGCCGCACCGCAAGCGCGGCCTCCGGCGTTCTGACCGCGTCAGAACGGAGTGTCGAGGCCGGCGGGTACGCTCGCTCCGTGAGCGAGGGGGCCCTAGTAGACCCTGCCCCCAGGTCTCGCATACACACTTTCCGCGGCGCAACCCGGCGGTGGGCAGGACGAGTGTGCGCCTGCTCTGGTGTGGCCCGGTCCGCCCGGTGGGTCGGGGCTCTAGGGAGCGAGCCCGAACGTGGCGCGAACGCACCCGTCCGGTGGAGCCGAGTCAACCGTTTGGGTACGACTCGACCGACCCGGAATCGGCGGGGCGCACCTTGGTGCTCGTGCAGGCGTCACTGCGTGCCACCTGCTCCTCGGTCAGCCGTGCCATGCGGTCAGCGGTCAGGGTGAGAAACCGAAGTTGCTCCCGACGTCCGAACAGGCGAAACCCGATCCGCACCAAGAGATTGCCCCGCGGCGCTGGCCGTGAGAAGGACGCGACGCGGAAGAGCACCTCTCCGGTCTCGGGGAACTTCCATACCTCCCACGCCATCTCGCCCTGCTCGACGTGACCCTCAAGGGTTCGGTAGTTCCAGCCGAAGACGCGGCCGCGGCGCCCATCGAGCATGCGCTTCTCGTCGTAGACATCGCCCACCCGCACGCCCACGTAGATCCGCAGGCGGTGGAAATGCAGGATCAGCACCATCGTGCGCTTTTCGAGCGGCTCTTCACGGTCGAACACGCCACGTACGATCGAGGGGTCGGCGAAGTCGTAGTTGCGAGCGATTACCCGAGCCGTCTCCCAGCTTCCGCCCGGGGTGGGGGCGCCGGGGGGCTCGGGGGGCAGGGCACGGCGCACGTCGTCCGCGCGCCACCCGTTCTCGGGCGTGTATTCGGACCGGCGGGAGACGTCCAAGTTGAGCTGTCGGTCGCGCAGCTCCGCAAGGGCGCGCCAGGGATCGCGGCGCTGCCCAAGCAGCCGGTCAAGCACCGGCGGGCACGTCCTCGACGCGGCGGGTGTCGATGCGCAGTCCCCCGTCTCGCTGGCCCCCCGATATGGCGATGACCCGTTCGAGGAAGGAGGTCCACATGTGGAGCTGGATCTCCTTCGACATCCGCATGCGGTCATAGAGCAGATTGGAGAGGCGGTCGCCGCTGCGTGCCCACGACTCGATCTCGAAGCGAAGACGCCTGTCGCCGCCGTCGACGCGAAACGCGATCTGGCCCGCCTCGAGGTGACCGACCAGCGTCATGAAGCGAAACGAACGCTCAGTGACCTCGACGACCCGCACCGGACCATCCCAGGGTCCGGGCATGCGGACGATGTACTCGTCACCGGGCCGCATGCCCACCTCCTCCCCTGAGACCTTCTTGAAGGTGGCGAATTCGCTTGGGGCGGCGGCGTCGGGGTCCGCCTGCAGGCGCGCCATCAGCTCTTCGGGCGACAGGCTCGCGCCGCTGATATCCGCGCGATAGCGCCGGTGGAAAAGCGGGCCGGCGCCATGAACGACCCGCTGGGCCTCGTCGTCCGTGCTGCCTTCGGGAAGCGGCGGGGGCGCATCGTTGGCCCAAGAACCAGGTTCCTCGGCGCGGTAAAGGGGCGTGGTCCGCCATAGATATCGCCAAGAAGTCAGCGCCAGGCCGATCGGCCACCGTGCCGCAATCGCCGCCGACCGCGTCAAGGGCAGCTTGTTGGATCGGGGCATGGGCATCCACTACCCGCGAGCGAATCGTGCATGCACAGACAGGGCCCTGGGTAGTCGTGCGGGGTGCTAACAAAGGCTCTCGTTCGGGTGGGGCTACGCGGCTGGCACTTCCAATTGACCTCGCTCGCGTCGATCTACCTCTGCATCGCCCTCTGGATCCGGGCGAAGACCGTTGATCAGGAGGAGCGAGGAAACGCGGAGCGGCGAGCGCTGTTTGTCGGCCTCTGGCCGCCCATGTTCTGGCTGATAGGCGACGCGGTCCAGCTTGAGGAGCGCTCGCGCCGGTAGACGCGAACAGAAGGGGGGCCCTTGCCAGGCCCCCCTTTTCCGTCCGCCTGTTGCTCTTGGTTAGGCGTTGCTGCTGATCGATCTGATGGAGCGGATGGGTGTACCGAAGAATCCCGTCAAGCAGGCCACGACGTGGCTGGCGGAGAAGGCAACGTTCATGGCGCTAGGGCCCAGTCGCAACACAGCGCGCTCGAACGCGAACACCTCGCAGCAAGCAGGCGCGTCCTGAGCGGCGCGAACGCGCACTAGGCCCTCGAGCCCGAGGGGATACGAAGTAGCCAGATTCGGCGCCCGATGCGCGGGTAGCAAGACCGTGTGAGTTCTTCCGAATCGAGCCGGTACCCGGTAGCCGAGCAACCCGGCGACGCCAAGGAGACGACCTCGGCAGAGGCGCGCGGAGGCCGACGAGCGGCGGGCGAGGAACAGCGCGGCGAGCGGCCCCAGGGCATGGTGCCGGGCCGCCAGCGACGCCGCACCAAGGTGGAGCGGGGTCTGATGCGCCTGATCGCCACCGGTGGGATCGTCGGTATCGCCGTGGCTCTCGGCGCGGTGCTCGTCGGCCAAGACGTTGCCGGCTGGATCGTCGGACTCGTGATCGGACTCGCGTCCGTGATCTTGGCGGCGCTGCTCTGGTCGTCGCGGCAACTCTAAGCCCGACCGCGCCTCGCCCAGCCTCGACTCGAACCGGGCTCGCCTTTCATCTGTTCTCTGTCGCCGTCCTGCGCGCGGTCGAGGGCGGCGCCAGCCGCGGGCCTCGTTCGTTCAGGCCGAGATGCCGTCGAGGCTGGGGGCTACGCTCCAGTTCGTGAGCGGGGGCGCCGTCCACACGTACGCGCACATCGACATGGACGCGTTCTACGTGAGCGTCGAGCTGCAGCGGCGCCCCGAGCTGCGCGGTCTGCCCGTGGTGGTGGCCGGCAGCGGGCCGCGGGCGGTGGTCACCACGGCCAGCTACGAGGCGCGTCGCTACGGGATCTTCTCTGCCACCCCCGCCGAGCGCGCCCGCCGGGCCTGCCCCGACGCCGTGTTCATCCCACCCGACTTCGAGGCCTACCGAGCGCGCTCGCGCGAGGTCATGGACGTGCTGCGCGCGCACGTGGAGCGCGTGGAAGTAGTGGGGCTCGACGAGGCCTACCTCGACCTGAGCGGCTACGACCGCCCGCGCGCGGCCGCGCTTCGCGTGAAGGCGGCCGTGACCGAGGCGACCGGCCTCGGTTGCTCAGTCGGGATCGGACCGAACAAGCTCGTGGCGAAGGTCGCGTCCGATGCCGAGAAGCCCAACGGGTTCGTGGTGCTGAGCGCGGAGCAGGCGTGTGAGCGATTCGCGGGCTCGCCCCCCGGGCTGCTGCCCGGTATCGGGCCGAAGACCGCGGACCGGCTGCAGCGCCAGGGGATCGAGACGCTCGGCGCACTCGCCGCAACCCCGGAGCAGCAGTTGAGCCAGTGGTTCGGCCCTCGCCTGGGCCCGTGGCTGGGAGGGCTCGCGCGCTTCGAGGACGCGCGCGAGCTGGAGACGGTGCGGGTGGCCAAGTCCGAGTCGCGCGAGACGACGTTCGACCAGGATCTGCGCGGGCTCGGCGAGCTCGAGCCGCAGTTGCGACGCCTCACCGAGCAGCTCTGCGAGACGCTGGAGCGCCAGCAGCGCAGCGGGCGCACGATCGGGATCAAGGTCCGCTACGACGACTTCTCCACCGTCACCCGCGCTCGCTCGGTGGCGGCTCCCGTGAACGGGCTGGACGCGGTCTGGGGCGTTGCCGTCGACCTGCTGCGGCGCCTGGACCCGCCGCGGCCGGTGCGCCTGATCGGCGTGCGCGTGGCCGGTCTCGACGAGCAGCCGCTGGTCGGTCCGCCGGCGGACCAGCTCAGCCTCTCGCTATAGGTCTACTGCGGCGACCGCCGGCTCAAGGCGCTGTTCGCCTATGGCGATGCGGATAGGACACCAGAGGAGATCTTCTCGACCCAGGCACCCTCGTCGCGAGGCGGGTCCGCAAAGCCACGGAACTCCACCGGAGTGCGCCGGGCTACCGAAGGAGCGCCGCCATCGACCGCCGTGCCGGGGTCCATGGCGACCAGGATGTCGCAGGGGCTGCTCGCCATATAGGGAGGACACACTTGTCCTGTCCCGTCCATCTCAAGCGCATCGCGCGTGTGGCTGTCGCCCTCGCAGCGGTTGTCGCATCCACCGCCATCCCAGCCAGCGCCCATGCCGCGCCGGTCAATCTGGCCACCGCCAGCCCCTTCGTGGTGCTCGGCGGCCAGGCCGTCACGAACACCGGCCCGTCGGTGCTCAACGGTGCTCTCGGCGTCTCCCCGGGGACCGCGCTCTCGGGCTTCGGACTGCCCGCCGTGGTGAACGGAGCCACGCACAACAACAACGCCGTCGCCGCCCAGGCGCAGGCCGATCTGACCACGGCCTACAACGTCGCGGCCGGACAGGCGATGACCGCGAACCTGTCGGGCACCAACCTCGGCAACAGGACGCTGACCGCTGGCGCGTACAGGTACACCTCGAGCGCGCAGCTCACGGGTCCCCTAACGCTCAACGCGCAGGGCAATCCCAACGCCCAGTTCGTGTTCATGATCTCGTCGACGCTGACCACCGCTTCGGCCAGCTCGGTTGTGCTCATCAACGGGGCCTCGCCCTGCAACGTCTACTGGCAGGTCGGCAGCTCGGCCACACTCGGCTCGACCACCGCCTTCCAGGGCACCCTGATGGCGCTCAGCTCGATCTCGCTCAACAACGGGGCCACGGTGCTCGGGCGGATGCTCGCGCGCAACGGCCAGGTGAGCCTGATCAACAACGTTCTGACCCGTCCGGGATGCAGCACCGGATCTAGCCCCGGGGACAGCCCCGACGGTGGGCCGGGAAGCGGGCCCGGAAGCGGGCCGGGCAGTGGCAACCGGCGCGACAGTCGGACGAGGGCGACGACCCGCAACGGCACAGCGGTCGCGCGTCGGCTGCCCCGCGGGCGCACGCCGGGCAGGCGCAGGCCAGGCCTGCGTGCGCCGGCACGGGCATGCACCGCCGGCTTCCGCGCGGCAGTGCGGGGCCACCTGATCGACCGGGTCGTGTTCCGGCTCGACGGCAAGCGCATCAGCAGCCGCGCCAACTCCCCGTTCCGTGTGTCGGTGAAGGCCGCACCCGGCAGGCACATCGTCAGCGCGCACGTGACGTTCACGGACGCCACTCGCGCCAAGACGATGCGGCTGCGCTACCGCGCCTGCGCGGCAGCGGTCATCAGCCCACGCCGCGGCCCCTCCCAGTTCACCGGGTGAGGCATCCCGCCCGCGCCGCCGCCACTTTGGCGGCGGCGCTCATGGCGGTTGCCACCGGCGGAGCTCTCGGCGTTGCGCCGCGAGCCTCCGCCGCCCCGGTTGCCGCGAGCCAGAGGCTGGTGGTCCTGCAGCATGCCCACGCCGTCCGGGCCAACCCGAGCCGGCACGCGCGGCAGGTCGAATGGGTCGGCGCCCGCCGGCCGCTCACCGGGGTGCGGACAGTCTTGCCCGTGCTCGATCGTTCGCTGAGCCCCGGCGGTCAAGCCTGGGTGCGCGTGCGCCTCCCTGGGCGTCCCAACGGGCACGAGGGCTGGATCCGTGCCTACCGGACGCGGCTCACCTCCACCGCGTGGCGTCTCTCGCTCGACCTCTCGGCACGGCAGGTGACGGCCTATCACTTTGGCCACGTGAGCCGTCGGTTCTCGGCCGTCGTCGGGAAGCCGTCGACGCCGACTCCCACGGGCCGCTTCTTCATCGAGGAGGCGGTGGATCTCTCGCTCCAGGTGGGCGGCCCGTTCGCGCTCGCCACAAGTGCCCGCTCGGAGGTCCTGCAGGAATTCGAGGGCGGGCCCGGCCAGATCGCCCTGCATGGGACGAATGGGCTCTCGGGGGCGCTCGGCAGCGCGGCGTCGCACGGCTGCATCCGGCTCAGCACCGACGCGATCACATGGCTCGTAACGCGCGTTGGCCGCGGGGTCCCGCTGACAATCATTTCGTAACGACCGGGTGCCGCCGGTGCGGTAACTTGAGCGGTTGCCATGGCAGGCGACCGCCTCACGGGACTCGACGCGTCGTTCCTCCACCTCGAGGACGCCTCGGCGCACATGCACGTCGCGTCGGTGATGCTGTTCGAGGGACCCCCTCCCCCCTACGACGACCTGCTGGAGGCCTTCGAGCTGCGGCTGCCGCTGGTGCCGCGCTACCGCCAGCGGCTCGCGTTCGTACCGCTGGGGCAGGGCCGCCCGCGGTGGGTCGACGACCCACACCTCAACCTGCGCTACCACGTGCGCTCGACCGCTCTCCCCTCCCCCGGCTCGGAGCGCCAGCTCCAGGAGCTCGCCGGCCGCGTGTTCTCCCAGCAGCTCGACCGCGACAAGCCACTCTGGGAGGTCTGGCTGGTCGAGGGCCTCGAGGACGATCGCTTCGCAGTGCTGTCGAAGACCCACCACGCGCTCGTGGACGGCATCTCCGGCGTGGACATCATCTCGGTGCTGTTCGACACCTCGCCCCAGCCCGTCACCCCCGCCGGCCCGGGCGACCGCTGGCTACCGCGCCCCCTGCCCTCGCGCGCCCAGCTGCTCGGCGAGGCGCTGGTCGAGCGCGCCACGATCCCGACCGAGATCGCCCGCTCGGTGCGCGCCGTGTTCCGCGGCCCGCGCCGCATCGTCGGCGCCGCGCGCGACGCCGCGGTCGGCGTCGGCGCGATGGCATGGGCAGGCCTCAACCCGGCGCCCTCCAGCCCCTACAACGCCTCGATCGGACCGCACCGGCGCTTCGCCTGGGTGCGGGCCAACCTGCGCGACGTCAAGGCGATCAAGGACTCGCTGGGCGGCACGGTCAACGACGTCGTGCTGTCCACGGTCGCCGGCGCGCTCGGCCGCCACCTGCGCCGGCGCGGGCAGAACACCGACGGGCTCGAGCTGAAGGCGATGGTGCCGGTGAGCGTCCGCGACGACCTCGAGCGCGGCGCGCTCGGCAACCGGGTGGCCGCGATGATGGCGCCGCTGCCGGTGTGGTGCCAGGAGCCTGTCGCGCGGCTCGACATCGTGCGCGAGGAGCTCAAGGGGCTCAAGTCCGGCGGGCAGGCGGTCGGCGCCCAGGTACTCACCGACATGGCCGGCTTCGCCCCTTCGACGATCATGGACCAGGCCTCGCGGCTGATGGCCCGCCAGCGCTTCTTCAACCTGGTGGTGACCAACGTGCCCGGCCCGCAGTTCCCGCTCTACCTGCTGGGACGCCGCATGCTGGACCCGTTCCCGATGGTCCCGCTCGCCAAGAACCAGGGCCTCGGGGTGGCGCTGCTGTCCTACGACGGCGCCATCAACTTCGGTGTCGTGGGCGACTTCGACCTGCTCTGGGACCTCGACGAGTTCGCGGACGACCTGCGCGAGTCGCTGGCCGAGCTGGCGACCAGCGCGGGCGTCGAGCTGACTACAGCGGACCGCGTCGAGGCGTGAGAGACCGTCTCGCCGAGTCCGCCCGCCAGCTCGGGCTGAGCGTGCAGGTCCAGCGCCTGGCCGCATCCACCCGCACGGTGAAGGACGCGGCGGTGGCGGTCGGCTGCCAGGAGTCGGAGATCGCCAAGGCGATCGTTTTCGTGGCCGACGGCGACCCGGTCGTGTGCGTCGCGTCTGGCCGCCACCGCATCGACCCGGACAAGCTGGCCGACGCGCTCGACGTGGCCGAAGTCCGTCAGGCCGCGGCCGACGAGGTCCGCGCAGCCACCGGGTTCGCGATCGGGGGCGTGCCGCCGTTCGGGCACGACCTGCCGGTCCTGTTCGACGAGTCGCTGCTCGAGCACGAGCGCGTCTGGGCGGCCGCCGGGGACCCGCACAGCCTGTTCCAGGTCGATCCGCGCGAGCTGGTGCGCTGCATCTCAGCGCGCGTCGTCGCGGTCGGCGCCGACGGCCCCTAGCGGCGCTTCGGCACGATCGCGAACGTCAGCGTGGCGGTCTTGGACCGGTTGCGGGCGGCGTCGGTTGCGGTGATGCGGGCGCGGTAGGCGCCGATCGAGAGCGCCTTGCGGCCGAGGCGGCCGCTGAACGCGATCGAGTTGGGTCCCTGGAGACCTTGGCGGGTGAGCGAGCGCCCGGTCGACTTCCACAGCTTGCAGCGGCGGCCGCTCTTCGCCGAAGCGCGGCAGCGGCCGCGCACGCGCCGACCGTTGACGCGGCGCTCGATCTTGACGGTCACGCGGGCGGGCTCTGAGAGGCTGAAGCGGAACTCGGTGCCGCTCGCGGGCGCGCGGCCCACGGAGAAGCGCCGGCGCGACATGGTCACGCGGCCCTGGAAGGTGGGCTTGGTGCGGTCGGCGCCCCGTCCGCCACCGCCGCCCCCTCCCCCTGGCCGGCTGGCACCGATCGGGATTGCCTTCGAAGGGTCGAGGCGGCCGATCTTGTCGCTCGCGTACTCCGTGAACCAGATGTTCCCGTCGGGGCCGGCGGCGATCCCCCAGGGTCGGCTGTTGGCGGTCGGGATCGTGTACTCCGTGACCTTGCCGTCGGTCGTGATCCGCCCGATCGCGTTGCCGGCGTCGTTGTACTCGGTGAACCAGAGCGCTCCGTCGGGTCCTGCCGCGATGTCGTTCGGACCGACGCCCGGGCGCGGCAGGTCGAACTCCGTTATCGCTCCGGAGGTCGTGATGCGGCCGATCCGGTTCGCGCCGTACTGCGTGAACCACATCGCGCCATCCGGCCCAGCCGCGATCCGGTAGGGCAGGCTGCCCGCCGGCAGGTCGTTCTTCAGCTCCGATTGGCCGTTCAGCGCGGCCCTGATGATGCTGGAGCCCTCGTAGAGCGTCAGCCACAGCCCTTGTTGTCCGGTCCTAGGGTGACGTCGGTCAACCGCGGGCTGGTCAGCGTGGCCGGAGCGACCCCGCTGGTGCTCTGGTTCGCCATCGGCCCCAGGCCTGGGAGGTAGGTCGCGATCGCGGTGTAGAGCTCCGGATAGAAGTTGTGAATGCGGGTGATGACGATCCGGTCCGCTGTCGCGGCAATCGCATATGCGGTCGGTGGGTTGCCAATCGCCGTCTTCGCCGCGTACCCGGCGGAGGCTCGCCTCTGGACGTGCGTGGGCGTCGTCCAGAACATCGCTCCGCCCGGCCCGGCGATGACGTCGATCGGGTTCGCGGCCGTGGCCACGGGTGGCTGCAGGACGCCGTTGGTGCCGATGCGGCCGACCTGGGCCGCCCCGTTGTTGGTGAACCAAAGGCGTCCGTCGTGGCCGGTGGTGATGAAGACCGGGTCCGCGGCGGCGGGCAGCGGGTATTCCGTGATCCCCTGCGCCGCGGCCGAGCTTGGAAGAGCGGCCAGCACCGCGCCGCACGCGACGACGAAGCGCTTCACGGCGCCACTCTAGCCCGCTGTACAAGGGCGCGCCAGCGAATCCTGTACCTGGGGCGAAAGACGTCGGGCCCGCCGTTTTCGACTATCAGGTCATGGAACCCACGCTTACGGGCGACGCCATCCCAGCCATCGACACGGTCTGGGTGATGGTCGCCGCGATCCTCGTCATGTTCATGCAGGTCGGCTTCCTCTTCCTCGAGGTCGGCTTCTCGCGCATGAAGAACGCGGGCACGATCGTCCCCAAGATCCTGGCCAACTTCTCGATCGCGGCGCTCTGCTACTGGGCGGTGGGATTCGCGCTGGCATTCGGAGGCACGGGCTGGTTCGCCGGCACGGAGGGCACGTTCCTCGGCACCAACAACGGCGACCTGTTCCCGGCGATGGCGTTCTCCGACGCCGCGGTGCCGGCCAAGTTCTTCTTCCAGTTCGTCTTCTGCGCGGTGTCGCTCGCGATCGTGTGGGGCACGACGATCGAGCGGATCAAGTTCGGGGCCTACCTGATCTACGCGGTCGTCTTCAGCTCGCTGATCTACCCGATCATCAGCCACTGGATCTTCGGCGGCGGCTGGCTGCAGGCCAACTTCGGCATGCAGGACTTCGCCGGGTCGACGGTGGTCCATCTGATCGGCGCCACCGGAGCGCTGGCCGCGCTGCTGCTGCTCGGCCCGCGCCAGGGCAAGTACGGCAAGGACGGCTCGCCCAACGTGATCCCGGGGCACAACATGCCGCTGGTCGGCCTGGCCGTGCTGGTGCTCTGGTTCGGGTGGTTCGGCTTCAACGCCGGATCCACGCTCGGGGCGCTGGACGGGCGGTTCGCGGAGGTCGCTGTCGTCACCAACCTCGCCGCGGCGGCCGGTGTGCTCGGTGCGCTGCTGGCCAGTCAGCTGGCCGTGAGGACGTTCGACATCGGCATGGCCGGCAACGGCGCGATCGCCGCCCTGGTAGCCATCACTGCGCCTTCGGGCTACGTCGAGTACTGGGCGGCGCCGATCATCGGCGCGTTCGCCGGCGTGATCGTCGTGTTCTGCATCATCGCCATCGACAAGGTCCTCGACGACCCGGTCGGCGCCCTCTCCGCGCACGGCGTGGCGGGCATCTGGGGCACGCTCGCCTGCGGGCTGTTCACCTCACCTCGCCTGGCGGCCTACAACGAGATCGGCGAGGGCGGCCTGTTCTACACCGGCTCGTTCGAGCAGCTCGGCGTGCAGGCGCTCGGCGTGGCGGCTGCGTTCACCACCGTCTTCGTCGTCAGCTTCCTCGTCTTCTACGCGATCAAGCGCACCCACGGGTTGCGCGTGGGCGTCGAGGAGGAGCGGCGCGGGCTCGACATCGTCGAGCACGGCATGTGGGGGTACCCGGAGCAGTTCATGCCGGTCCCAGGATCTGAGTACCACCCGCCGAACACCCCAGGGGCCAGGCACCGTGGACTCGCGGCGAGCCTCGCGGCCCGGACCCAGGAGGGTTAGATGAAGAAGATCGAGGCAATCATCCGGCCGGACCGGCTCCAAGACGTCCAGGACGCGCTGGACGAGCTCGGCGTCTCCGGCCTGACCGTCAGCGACGTCGTCGGCTGCGGACGCCAGAAGGGCTACACCGAGCAGTACCGCGGCTCGCGGGCGAACATCTCGCTGCTGCCCAAGATCAAGGTCGAATCCGTGGTGTCGCCCCACATGGTCGACGCGGCCGTCGACGCGATCGTGGGCGCCGCCCGCACCGGCGAGATCGGGGACGGGCGCGTGTTCGTCTACCCGGTGGAGAGCGCCATCCGCATCCGCACCGGCGAGAGCGGCCAGGACACGGTGACGCACGCCGAGGCGGAGGGCTGGGGGCACTGAATGCAGCTGGGGGCTCGCGCCCCCAGACCCCCGCTACATCTGGCCGGCCCCTCTAGGGCTCGCGCCCCCGCTGCGCTCCGGGCCCTCGAGTGTGGGCCCCCAACATCTCCATATGCGTGATCCTCGGGGCCCACACTCCCCGAATCGGCGCTCCCCGGGTTGATCCGGGCCGTGCGCTGCCGCGAAAGTACGTTTCATGGCCCGCTCCGCGCTGCTCGCTGCCGTGCTCGCGCTCGCCGTCGGGGTCGCGCCTGCCTCCGCCGAGTCGCTGAAGGCGGCCCTCGCGCGTGACCTGCGCGCGGCCGGGCCCGCCTCTGGCGCTCATGTGCTCGACCTGACGAGCCACCGGGTCCTGTTCTCTGCCCGCGCCGACACCCGGCGCGTGATGATGTCCAACACGAAGCTGTTCACGACGGCGGCCGCCCTGGAGGCGCTTGGTCCGCGCACGCGCTTCGAGACGGCCGCCCTCGGGGCCGCCCCGATCGGCCCGGGCGGCGTGCTCGCCGGCGACCTCTACCTGCGCGGTGGTGGCGACCCGACCTTCGGCGACAGGACCACCGTCACCGCGGCGTTCGGCGGGCAGGGCACGTCCGTCGAGCAGCTCGTCGCGCGCCTGCGCGCCGCCGGTCTGAGCCAGGTCGTCGGCCGTGTCGTCGGCGACGGCTCTCTCTTCGACTCGGAGCTCGGCCCACCCGGCTGGCAGCTCAACGACTCCCCGCCCGGCCCGGTGGACGCCCTTCAGTTCAACCGCGGGATCACCGGGCAGGGTCCCTTCGGTCCGATGTTCGCCCCCGACCCGGCTGCGTTCGCCGCGGACGGCCTCCAAAAGGCCCTGGTCGCGGCCGGCGTCTCCGTCGGCGGCAGCTCATCGGCGGGAGTCACCCCGGCGGCGGCCGTGCCGTTGGCCGCGGTCGAGTCGCCCCCGATGTCGACCCTGGTCCGCCTGATCAACAAGCCTTCCGACAACCTGCTCGCGGAGACGATCGCCAAGCAGCTCGGGCTGAAGGCGAGCGGGAGTGGCACCCGCAGGGCCGGCGTAGCGGCCGCGCTGCGGTTCGGCCGGCGGCTGGGCGTGCGGGCCGAGATCCACACCGGGTCCGGCGCCTTCCCCTTCCCCCGGGCCACCCCGCGCGGGCTCGTGAAGCTGCTGGTGGCTCTACGCCGCCTGAAGACGTTCCGCCACCTGCGCGCCTCGCTCCCGATCGCCGGACGCGACGGCACGCTGGCCGACCGCATGCGCAAAGCGCCCGCTCGCGACCGCTGCTCGGCCAAGACGGGCTCGCACTTCTCGAACACCCAGTCTGAGCAGGCGAGTGTCCTGTCGGGCTACTGCCGCGCCCGCGGCGGCCACCTCGTCGTCTTCTCGCTGATGATGAACGGGATGCCCGACGTGCTGGTCGCCCGACGCCTGCAGGATCGGATGGTGCAGGCGATCGCCGCCCGTCGCTGAGCGAACCGGCCAGGCTTCAGCGGGGGGCCGCGGGGCGCGAGCCCGAGAGGCACCGGCCAGATGTAGCGGGGGCCTGGGGGCGCGAGCCCCCAGATGCCATCAGGCACCGGCCAGATGTAGCGGGGGCCTGGGGGCGCGAGCCCCCAGATGCCATCAGGCACCGGCCAGATGTAGCGGGGGCCTGGGGGCGTGAGCCCCCAGATGCAATCAGGGCGCGCCGTGCACCCGCTCCGCCCAGGTGTGCGACCACGGGGCGGCCTTCAGCGCGAGCGCCACGGCTGAGCCCAGCATCACCCAGGCGGGCCAGAAGTACGAGGCTCCGGTCGCCAGCCAGATCCCGACCAGAAATACGTTCACGATCGCGAGCCGGCCCGCGGTTCCCTTCACAGCCCGTTGCCGATTCAGCGCGCGGGCGTCCGCGCCGCCGGCCAGGTCGGAGCGCCGCGCCGGCGGGATGCCCAGGACTCCCCACGCATCCAGGGCCGCGGCGAGACCGAGACCGAGCAGCGGCCACACCGGCCATTTGTTGGGCGCCCCCGTGAGGCCCCAGACCGCGAGGATGATCAGCGCGCTGCAGCCCAGCAGCGTCAGGCGGACGCGCAAGCCGCGAACCCGGCGCTCCTGCAGCCGCTCGGCGTCCGCCTCGCTGAGGGCCTGGTGAGGAGCCTGCCCCGGCTCGGGCTCGCCAGCCCGCTCCACGAGCGGTATCGCGGCGCGCACGCGCGTTCCCTGGCCCGGCACGCTCTCGACCGCCAGCTTGCCGTCGAGCGCTCCCACACGGTCCTGGAGGCCCTGAAGGCCCGATCCGCCCCCGAGGCGCGCGCCGCCGACGCCGTCATCGGTGACGTTCACCAGCAAGTGCCCGTCCTGCGGCGTCACGGCCACCGTGGCGCCGGTGGCCTGCGCGTGCTTGCCGATGTTCGCCAGGCATTCGGAGACGACGAAGTAGGCGGCCGCCTCGACCTGCTCGGGGAGCCGTTCGGCCGGGGCGGCCGTGACCTCCACCGGCACCGAGGCGCGAGCGGCCAGGTCGTCCAGCGCCGCGGCGAGTCCCCGGTTGGTGAGGATCGCCGGGTGGATGCCGCGGGCGAGGTCGCGCAGGTCCTTCAGCGCCAGGCCCGCCTCGTCGCCGGCCCTGCGCACCAGCTCGGCGGCGTCCGCCTCCCCGGCCGCCGCGCGCTTCTCGGCGGTGCGCAGCGTCAGGGCGAGCGCGACGAGGCGCTGCTGCGCCCCGTCGTGCAGGTCGCGCTCGATGCGCCGGCGCTCCGCGTCGGCCGCCTCGATCAAGCGCGAGCGAGCGTCGCGCAGGTCGGACATCTGCGCGGTCACGGCCGGGTCGACGTTCGAGCCGAGCAGCACCTCGGCGTAGCTCGTGTACACCCGCCCGAGCGCTCCCAGCGCCGGGATGCCGAGCACCAGCACCAGCGCCCCGACCGGCATCAGGGCGAGCGCCTGCCAGAGCGCGTCGACGCGGAAGATGCCCACCTCCACGCCGTCGGGGACCGCCCAGTACCAGGCGGGCAGCGTCAGCGCCTGGAGCCCCACGCCGAGCACGACGGCGGTGACGATCAGCGACACCAGCCCGAATGGGAACTGCAGCAGCAGGAACGCCAGGTCCTTCCAGGTCGCCGGGTCGGCCAGCCGCGCCCGCAGGCGCGCCCACCACGAGCCGCCGGGCGGTACCGGGCGGTAGGGACTTGGGATCGTGGTGCCGGTCAGCGCGGCGATCGCCCGCCGCTCCGCCTCGGCGAGCCAGCCCCATGCGTAGACGGAGCCGATCAGGATCGGGATGCCGATCAGCGTCACCGCCAGGCCCACCCCCAGCGCGATGGTGGTCACCAGCAGGACGAACTCGAAGATGCCGAGCACGCCCGCCAGCAGCAGGTAGCCGATGCGGCCATAGGTGCGCGGGTCGGCCAGCTCCCTCTTGAGCCGTGCGATCACAGAACGGCCAATCTAAGGCCACGAACGGTCCCGGTCAGTACGGAAAGCCGTACCGGCTGGTGCGCATGGGACGATCCGCCCAGTGGGTCACAGGCGCGTACTCGTCTTCGCGGCCCTGGCGGGTGCCCTGGTCCTCGCCGTGGCGCCCGCCGGCGCCGACCGTGCGGCCGGCCGCGGCGTGCTCGCCCTGACCCACCGGCTCGACCTTTCAGAGGGTCGCTACATCGAGGGCGCCGTGTCCTACCTGCGCGTGCGCGACGGCCGCCGGATCGTGTTCCGGCGCGCGCGTCCCGGCCCGATCGAGGCCCGGCTGCGTCCGCGCGCGGGCCTCTACCGGGTGACCAGCTTCCAGCGTCCCTGCGACGGCAACTGCTCGACGCTCGATCCGCCAGTGGACCGCTGCTCGCGCCGGGTGCGCGTGTTCGCGGGCGAGACCAGCCAGGTGCGCGCCGTGACCCGCCCCGGGCGCGGCTGTCGCATGCGCGTTGTCGAGCCCGACGCCTTCCCCACCGCGCGGGGCGTCCGGGCGGCTCGCCGGTACATCCGCCGTCGGGGGCTCGCCTCGTTCGCGCTGATCGACTCCCACGGTCGCCTGCGTGGCGTCGCGCCTCATCGCACCTTCGTCTCCGCGAGCGTGACCAAGGCCATGCTGCTGGTGGCCCGGCTGCGCCAGCTCGGCAACCACCTGCCGCGCGGTACGGACCGGGCCGTGCTCGAGCCGATGATCAGGGTGTCGGACAACGCCAGCGCGGGCGCGGCCTACGGATGGGTCGGCGACGCGGGGCTGCTCGAGGTCGCGAAGCGGGCGCGGATGCGGGACCTGAGCCTCGGCAGGCACTGGGCTGCGGTCCACTTCAGCGCCGCCGACCAGGCCCGCTTCTTCCTGCATTTCGACGCGCTGGTGCCGCCCCGGTCGCGTGCCTACGCACGTCAGCTGCTGTCGTCGATCGTCCGCTACCAGCGCTGGGGCTTCTCGCGTTTCGCCCGGCGGGACGGCTGGCACACGTACTTCAAGGGCGGCTGGCGCGACACCGAGCTGGGCGCGCTCGTGCACGAGGCCGCGCTGTTCGAGCGCGGCGGGCAGCGCTTCTCGCTGGCCGTGCTCACCGACGGCAACCGGTCGCACGACTACGGCACGGCGACGCTGCGCGGCGTGGCGCGGCGCGTGTTCCGATGAACCTGGCAGCGCTCGCCGCCGCCGTCGTGCTGGCGGCCGCCGGCTCCCCCGACACCCGTCGCGCCGGGCTGGTGGACGTGCACCGCTACGCGCCCGCGGTCGGCGTGGAGCTCGTCTACCGGACGCGCCGCAACCTGACCGGCAGGCGGCTGCCCGGCTACTGCCGCGACTGGGCGCTGCTGCTGGACCCCGCGGCTCGCGACCTTGGCCGCGTGCAGCGCCGCCTGCGTCGGCAGGGGGTGGGGCTGCTGGTGCTCGACGCCTACCGGCCGGCGCGCGCCACCCGGGCGCTGGTGCGGTGGGCGCGCGACAGCGGCCGCGGCGACCTGGTCGGCACCTACATCGCCAGCCGCAGCCGCCACAACACCGGCACCGCGGTGGACCTGACGCTCGTGCGGGCGGCCGACGGCAAGCGCCTACGGATGGGCTCGGGCTACGACGACCTCGGCCCGCGGGCCCACACCCGCAACGCTTCAGGCAGGGCGCTACGCAACCGCCTGGTGCTGGAGCGTGCCATGGAGCGCTTCGGCTACACCGGCTACTGGCGCGAGTGGTGGCACTTCGAGCACCGCGTACAGAGCACTCGATACCTGGACCTGACGCTCGGCTGCGGGCCGCCTAGGCACCCGCGATAATGGGTGCATGCCGACCGGATCCGGCCTTCTGAAAGTCGCGCTCGCGCAGATCAACGCCACCGTCGGCGACATCGACGGCAACGCGGGCAAGATCGCCGACGGGATCGCGTCGGCGCGCGAGCAGGGCGCGTCGCTGGTGGTGTTCCCAGAGCTCGCCCTGAGCGGCTACCCGCCCGAAGACCTGCTGCTGAAGACGTCGTTCCTCCAGCGCTGCGCGGACGCGCTGGAGGACCTGGCCGCGCAGACGCAGGGAATCGTGGCGCTAGTGGGCTTTCCCGAAAGCGCGGAGGACGTCTACAACGCGGCCGCCGTGCTCGCCGACGGCCAGGTGGCCGCCGTCTACCGCAAGATGTACCTGCCCAACTACGGCGTCTTCGACGAGCAGCGCTACTTCCAGACGGGCGCCGAGGCGGGCATCTTCGAGCTCAACGGGATCCCGATCGGGGTGACCGTCTGCGAGGACATCTGGGAGCCCGGACCGCCGGCGATGACCGAGGCGCTGGCAGGGGCGCAGGTGATCGTCAACCTGTCCGCGTCGCCCTACCGAATCGGCTACGGGCACGGGCGCGAGCGGATGCTGGCCCAGCGCGCGGTGGACAACCTCGCCGCGGTGGTGTTCGTGAACACCGTGGGCGGCCAGGACGAGCTCGTGTTCGACGGGCACAGCCTCGCCATCGACCAGGACGGTCGCGTGCTGGCGCGCTGTCCGCAATTCGAGGAGAGCCTGGTGCTGTGCACGATCGATCCGCGCGAGGTGTCCTCCGCGCGGCTGCGTGACACCCGCCATCGCGCCAACGTGCGCCGCCAGCGCCGTGCCAACACGGTGGCGGAGCCGCCCGCGGTGCACCTCGCGAGCCTCGAGGTGCCCGACAGCGGCGTGACCGTGGGCGGCGCGGTCGCCCCCCTGCTCGACCCCGAGCCCGAGGTCTATGCGGCCCTTCGCACCGGCCTGCGTGACTACGTCGACAAGAACGGCTTCGACCACGTGGTGCTAGGGCTGTCGGGCGGCATCGATTCGGCCCTGGTCGCGCTCGTCGCGACCGACGCGCTCGGTCCGGAGCGAGTCACCTGCGTCTCGATGCCGTCGCCGTACTCGAGCGAGGGCACGCGGGCGGACGCAGCCGCGATCGCCGCGAATCTCGGCGTGGACTTCCGCGAGATCCCAATCGCCGACGCGATGGACGCCTACACGGCCATGCTGGCCGAGTCGTTCTCGGGGCGCGAGCCCGACATCGCCGAGGAGAACGTGCAGGCGCGCATCCGCGGCAACCTGGTGATGGCGCTCTCCAACAAGTTCGGCTGGCTGGTGCTGGCCACCGGCAACAAGTCCGAGCTGTCGGTGGGCTACGCGACCCTCTACGGGGACATGGCGGGTGGCTTCGCGGTCCTCAAGGACGTCTTCAAGGGCTGGGTGTACCGGCTGGTGCGCTGGCGCAACGCCCAGCACGACGCGGAGCTGGTGCCGGAGAGCGTGCTGGAGCGACCGCCGTCGGCGGAGCTGCGCGCGGACCAGCGCGACGACGACTCGCTGCCCGCGTACGACGTGCTGGACGCGATCCTCGCCGGCTATGTCGAGGAGGACCTCGACGCGGTGGAGCTGGTGCGTCGCGGCCTGCCCGCGGACGAGGTGGATCGCGTGATCCGGATGGTCGATCGGGCCGAGTACAAGCGCCGGCAGGCCCCGCCCGGGATCAAGGTGTCCACGAAGGCCTTCGGCCGCGACCGCCGCCTGCCGATCACGAACCGGTACGAGGGGCGCGCCGAAACCCCGCAGCGACGGCTGCGGGCGCTGCAGTGAGCTGATGAGCCCGGCGTCCGGCCTGCTCCTCCCAGCCAAGGACGAGCGGGCTCGTGTGGTGGCGTGGCTGTCGCTGCTGGCGCTGCCCGCAGCGGGCCTCGCGCTGCTGCTGGCCGCACCCGACACGGACGTGCGCTGGGAGGACCATCCGACCCACTTCTGGCTCGTGTTGCTGACCGCGCTCACGAGCGCGGCGCTGGCCGCCTCGACCAGCGGCATCGCGCTCCGGCGCGCGGACGCCCGGCTGTTCCTCGTGTCGCTGGCCTTCCTCGCCGCGGCCGGGTTCCTGGCGCTTCACGCGCTGGCCACGCCGGGCGTGCTGCTCGACACGCCCAACCAGGGCTTCGTGATCGCCACGCCCTTCGGGTTGCTGCTGGCGGCCGTGTTCGTCGCGTTCTCGGCGATGCCGCTGCCCCCCGACCGGGCCAGCGCTGTGATCCGGCGGGCTCGCGCCCTGCGCACCGGCCTGCTGTTCGTCATGGTGGTCTGGGGCGTCCTCTCGCTGGCATCGGTCCCTCCCCTCGACGACCCCACTCCGGCCGAGCGGGCCACCGGGGCGCTGATCGTGCCGGCCGTCGCGGCGACGCTGCTGTACGCGCTGGCCGGCTGGCGGTACCTGTCGATCGCCGTGCGCGCCGGGTCGCCGATCCTGATGGCGGTCGCCAGCGCCTGCGTGCTGCTGGCGGAGGCGATGGTCGCGGTCGCGTTCGCGCGCAGCTGGCAGGCGAGCTGGTGGGAGTGGCACCTGCTGATGCTCGCGGCGTTCGGCGCGATCGCGTGGTGCGCGCGGCGGGAGGACTCCGAGGAGCGCTTCCGCGACCTGTACCTGGACAACACGGCCGCCGGTACGCGCGACGTGAGCGTGCTGTTCGCCGATCTGAAGGGCTTCAGCGGGTTCGCCGAGGGGCGGGAGCCGCGGGAGGTCTCGGAGATGTTGAACGCCTACCTCGAGGTGGCGATCCCACCGATCGTGCGCGAACACGGCGGCGAGATCGACCGCCTGATCGGCGACGCGATCATGGCCACCTGGGGCACGCGTGGCGACCAGCCGGATCACGCCGCACGGGCCGTGCGGGCCGCGGTCGACCTGCAGCGCGAGACCCAGCGGATCGCCGACGAGCACCCGGGCTGGCCGCGCTTCCGTGCCGCCGTGAACAGCGGCGAGGCGCTCGTGGGGATCCTGGGCGTGGAGAGCGGACGCAGCTACACGGTCGTGGGCGACACAGTGAACGTCGCCGCGCGGCTGGAGAGCGCCGCTCCCGCGGGCGGCGTAGTGATCGGCGGGGGCACGCTGCGTGCGGTGCCGGGCCTGCGGGTGACGGCGCTGGGCGAGCTGGAGGTGAAGGGCAAGCAGGAGCCCGTGGAGGCCTACCGGCTCGAGCCTGGTCTCTAGCCCGGCTCAACCGGCAGCGGGTGGAGCTCCTCGTAGGCGGCCGCCACCTTCTTCGGCACCACCATCCGCCAGGCATCCAGGACCAGCTCGCGCATCTCGGCGGTGTCGATCGCCGCCAGGCGCACCAGGACCCAGTTGAAGCGCAGGTCCGACTCGCGCGGCATCAGGAACTTGTCCGGGTCGGAGCCGACGAGGAACTCGCGATCCGCCTTCGGGAAGCCGAAGCCCATCACCGTCTCGTCGCGCGAGAAGGCCACGTACACGATCTGGCCGACGCGGAACTTGACCCGTCCGTAGACGAGCGCCTCGTGGGTGCGCGGGAGCGGCGAGGCGAAGGCGCGGACCTCTTCGAGCGTAACCACGGCTCAGGCGGGCGCCGGCCGCACGGCCAGCGTGACCCGCGAGATCGCGCAAAGCCGGCCGCCGTCGTCGGTGAACTCGACGTCCCAGATCCAGGTGGTGCGGCCGCGGTGGCGCGGCGTACCCTCGCCGGTGACGTAGCCGCTCTTGACGGGGCGCAGGAACGTCGTGTGGTTCGACTGGCCGAGGGCCGTGCTCCCCCCCGGGGCGACGGCCGCGGCGGTCGCCCAGGAGACCATCGTCTCCGCCAGCGCCGCGTAGGTGCCGCCGTGCACGAGGCCCATCGGCTGCTGCACACGGGGCTCGGCGGCGCAACGCGCCCGGCACCGTTCTCCGGTCGCCTCGAGCAGCTCGAAGCCGAGCACATCGTCGAGGGTTCCGGGCGCCGGATAGTCCTCTAGCTGCAGGTCGGGCACGGCCGCGCACACTACAGTTCGCGAGGCCCGCAGCAGCCGGCACGACCGGCTATGCAGGGAGATCATCCACCATGGCGACTTTCGATCAGCTTTCCGACGAACAGCGGGCGATCGTCGAGCTCGTGCTCCAGCAGGGCAAGACCTACGACGAGCTCGCGGACATGCTCGGCATCCCCGAGGCCCGCGTGCGCGAGCGCGCCCGTGACGCCCTGGTGGAGCTGGCGCCGGTCAGCGCCCGCGGCGTGGAGGAGGATTGGCGCGGTCAGCTCGCCGACTACGTGCTCGGCCAGCAGGCGGGACCCGAGGCCACCGCCACGCGCGGGCACCTGCGCCGTTCGGAGGCCTCGCGCAGCTGGACGCGATCGCTGCTCGACTCGCTCGAGCAGCTCTATCCCAACGGCGACATGCCCACCATTCCCGACGGCGAGCGCGGCTCGCGTCGGGCCGCGGCGGCCGCGCCCCGTGGTGCGGGCGATGCCGAGACCGGGGGCCCGCTGGGCTCCGGCGCCATGGCCGCCGTACGCCGTCGCCGACTGCTCGCTGCGGCAGCGGCCGTTGCGGTCATCCTGCTGGTGGTGCTGGTGTGGCCGGTCGGCCTGCTCACCGGCGGCGACGACGACAGCGGCAGTGCGGACCCCGGCGAGCCCGCCGCGACCGAGCCGGCCGCCGGGCAGCTCGAAGGCTCGGCGGTGATCGCCGAGCAGCAGGGCAAGACCCAGGTGCTGGTCCAGGCGCGCGGCCTCGAGCCGAGCACGGAGACCACCGCGTACCAGGTGTGGCTCTACGACTCGGCGCAGAAGCGCAAGTCGCTGGGCGCCACCGCCACGGACGCGCAGGGCAACCTGCAGGTGATCGGTGAGCTGCCCCCCGGCTTCAAGGATTGGCAGTTCATCGACGTCACCTCGGTCACGGTGACCGGCAAGGGCGACAGCCAGGAGGTCCAGACCGGGGACTCGGTCCTGCGTGGCCCACTGAAGCTCGCGGCCAAGCCCGTCGAGACCGGCACCGGCAAGAGCAAGGCCACCGTGCTGGCAACCATTGGCTTGCAGCCCGTCGGGGAGTCCGGCGGGTAGATGAGCGCCAGCCCGATGCGCTCCTTCGACCCACGGCGGGTCGGGACCCTGGAGTGCCGGGCCTGGGAGACCTACTACCGCCGGAAGTGGGGCGCCTTCCTGGTGGCGTCGGTCGGGCTCGTGCGCGCCGCCTTCCGCATGAGCTGGCCCCGCACCCTCGCCGGCGCGTGGCTGGTCCTGCGCGCCAACCAGGTGTGGGCGCCCTTCCCGGACAACCACACGGATGCGGCGCGGGCGCTGATGCGGCGCTTCTATCAGCTGCTGCGCACCAGCGAGGGCGCGTCCTTCGACACGACCCGCGCCGCGCAGCTCGAGGTCGAGTGGTGGCGCGTGCACCGCGAGCACCAGCACGCGGCGCCGGGCGACGTCCACGAGGCCGCGCGCCTGCGCGCCGAGGCGATGGACGTGTCAGACCGCTGGGTCGAGGCCGGGAGCGACCCGAAGCACCCACTGCTCGCAGAGGAGCGCGCGCTGCTGGTGCGCTCGTACGCGGCCCTGCTGGCCGCCGTGCATCGCTAGGCGCAAGCAGCCGGCTCGGCCGGCTGCGCGCGGATCCGCTAGGCGGGCGGCAGCAGCTTGCCGGGGTTCATGATCCCGGCCGGGTCGAGCCGCTGCTTGGCGGCCCGGAGCACCTCGATCCCCAGCTCGCCGACCTCCGCCGGCAGCCAGCGAGCGTGGTCGCGCCCGATCGCGTGGTGGTGGGTGATCGTCCCGCCGTTGGTGACGATCGCGTCGCAGGCGGCGGTCTTCGCGGCGCGCCACTGGTCCAGGGCCGTCTCGGGCTCCTGGCGCGCCAGGAAGGTGAAGTAGAGCGACGCCCCAGAGCGGTAGAGGTGCGACACGTGGCACATCACCAGCGGCGGCGTTCCGCGCTCAGACAGCGCCGTGCGCAGCGCCTCACCCAGCGCGGCGTAGAGCGTCGCGAGATTGCTCCAGGTCGTGGCCGTCTCCAGCGTCTCCACGAAGACACCCTGGTTGAGCAGCGCGTCGCGCACGTAGGGCCCGGCGTAGCGGCCGCGCAGCCACGCCTCCCCCGGCCTCCGGCCCAGGTGCAGCCCGCCGCCGGCGCGCAGCAGCGCACCGGTGTGCAGGCGGCGGCGCTCCACGTCGTCCTCGTCGCCCTCGAAGCCCACGATCGCGATGCACCCGCCCTCGTGGCCGCGCAGACGCAGGTAGGCGCGTCCGGCGCGCTCGGTCGTGCTGCCCGTCGAGGCGAGCGTCATCGAGAGCCGCGTCTCGTGCTCGTCGGAGAGGCGTGCGACGTCGGGCGAGGCGTCGGCCTGCTCCATCACCCGCAGCGCTTCACAGCCTTCGGCAAACGAGCGGAACGACCAGCCCTCGTAGCGGCTCGCTGCCGGCAGCTCTCGCACCCGCAGGGTGGCCTCGCAGATCACGCCGAGCGTGCCCTCCGACCCCATCGCCAGCTCGCGCAGGTCCGGGCCGGCGGCGGTGGCGGGCACCGCGCGCGGCGCGATCTCGCCGGCCGGGGCGACCAGGCGCAGGCCGTCCACCAGCTCGTCGATGCGCCCATGGCCGGTCGACGCCTGGCCGGCGGAGCGAGTGGCCACCCAGCCGCCGACGGTGGAGAACTCGAACGACTGCGGGAAGTGGCCGAGCGTGACGCCCTCGGCAGCCAGGCGCCGCTCCGCCTCGGGCCCGTACAGCCCCGCCTCGAGCGTTGCGGTGAGGGACGTGTGGTCCACTGCGATCACGCGGTCGAGCCGGCGCAGGTCGAGCGTGATGACGGCGGCAAAGCCGTCCGCGACCGGATCCACCCCGCCCACGACGCTCGAGCCGGCACCGAACGGCACTACCGCCGTGCGGGTCTCCGCGCAGGCGGCCAGGACGGCCGCCACCTCGCCCGCCGAGCCGGGCTCGACCACGGCGTCAGGGGCGCCCTCGAGGTTGCCCGTGCGCAGGCGGAACAGGTCCGGGTAGCTGCGCCCGGCGGCGTGCTCGACGCGGGTCGCACGGTTGTCGTGTACGTGCTCCTCCCCCACGGCGCCCACCAGGCGGTCGCGCGTCTGGGTGCTCAGCCTGCTGTCGGGCAGGCGTACCTCCTCTAGGCCCACCGGCCGCGTGCCTGCGGAGGGGTCGAGCCCGAGCTCGTCGCGCAGCAACGCCAGCGCGCGCTCGGGGAGGGTCACGTCGTGGCCGTCCTCGCCCCATCCCCACCACCTCATGCGAAGAGCCTCTCGAGCCCGTCCAGGGCGCCCTGGACCTGCCGCGTGCCGGCGGCGCGGAACTGAAGCGGCGCGAAGCGCGCCCAGCCGCGCGGCTTCTGCTCGAGCACGAGCACGACGAGCGTCCCGTCGGCCGCCTCCGAGAGATCCACCGAGGTGACCGCGTCGGCGAGGATGCGCTCGAAAGGCGTCTCGGCGACCTCCTGGCGCCACACGACCCGGCGTGGCTCGTCGAGGGCCACGCGTGTGTAGTCGGCTCGCACCGCCTTGCCCTTCGGCGAGGTCAGGACCGTCGTCCAGGCATCCTCGGTCGCGTCCTCGACGCGCGTTACGCCCGGCCACCACTGCGGCAGGCGACCGGGGTCGCTGACCACGCGCCACACCTCGTCGAGCGCCCGGGGCACAACGGTCTCGCGGCGCACGATCACTCTGAGTCGTAGGAGAGCAGCGAGTGGACGTCGTAGTCCGCCAGTCGCTCGCGTCCGTGCAGGAAGGCCAGTTCGATCACGAACGCGCATCCTGCCACGACTCCGCCCACCTGCTCCACCAGCCCGCACAGCGCGCCGGCCGTGCCACCCGTGGCCAGCAGGTCGTCGTGCACGAGCACGCGCGCACCTTCCCTGACCGCGTCCGAGTGCACCTGCAGCGTGTCCACCCCGTATTCCAGCTCGTACTCCATCGACGACACCGCACGCGGCAGCTTGCCGGGCTTGCGGGCGAGGATGAAGCCGGCGCCGGCGGCGGCCGCCACCGCGCCGCCGATCACGAAGCCGCGCGCCTCCGCCGACACGACGTACTCGACTTCGCGCGAGCGGGCGTAGTCCGCCAGGCGATCGATGGCCTCGCTCAGCGCACCGGCGTCGAGGAACAGCGTGGTGACGTCGTAGAAGAGGATGCCCGGCTTCGGGAAGTCCGGGACCCTGCCTACGTAGCGATCGAGGTCCAGCGTCAGCGCGCGAGCTTGCGCAGGTCGCGGATCAGCAGCAGGTGCTTGAGGTGCGACGCGATCGCCGCCAGGTTCTCCAGCGCCTCCACGGCCTCCTTGCGCCGCTCGGGATTGCGGGACCGCAGCGCCGGGGCCAGGATCTGCTCGAGCAGGGCCGCCTCGCGATCGGCTGAGGTGCGGAACACGCGCAGGTTGCGCCCGCCCACGCCGAAGCGCTTCAGCTCGGTCACGGCGCGGATGATCTCGCGCTCCGTGTCGTCGTAGAGCTGCTCGCCGTCGCGGCGCTCGCCCCTGATCACGCCGTAGTCCTCCAGCTCCTTGACCAGCGCCTGGTCGGCGCCGGTGTCCTCCAGCACGTCGTCGAGCCGATACAGCGAGCCGGGGCCGCGCAGCGCGACGGTGGCCCGGCGCGGCTGGCGCGCCTCCGGGGCGGTGCTCTGCGGGGCGGACTCCGACTCCGTGAGGCCAGACGCCAGCTCCTGGCGGATCACGCGCAGTGGCAGGAACTCGTCGCGCTGCAGGCGCAGGATCGTGCGCAGGCGATCCACGTCGCCGGGGCCGTAGAGCCGGTAGCCACCGGGGGTGCGGCGCGGCGAGAGCAGCTTCTGCTCCTCGAGGTAGCGAACCTTCGAGATCGAGATGTCCGGGAACTCGCGCTCGAGCTGCTTGACGACGGCGCCGATCGTCAGCGCCTTCTCCTTGCGCGGCGGCGCCCCGCTGGCAACCTCGGTGCTCATCGCTCGTCCAGGTAAGTGAGCTTGTACTTGCCGACCTGGAGCTCGTCGCCGTTCTGGAGGCGATGCGACTCGATCCGACGTCGGTTCACGTAGGTGCCGTTCAGCGACCCCAGGTCGTCGATGTAGAGCCCGTCGCGGCGCGCCACGAGCAGCGCGTGGTTGCGCGACACGGTGACGTCGTCGAGGAAGATCTCAGCTTCGGGGCTGCGTCCGATCGTCATTCGCTCACCAGTGACGTTGAATGCCTCGCCTGACCGGCCGCCGCCCGCCCGGATCACGAGCGTGGCGCCCTCGTGCGTGACCTCCTCGAGGTCGACCGCCTTCAGGTCCCCGGCCTCGTCCACCTGGTAGACCTCGGTCGTGTCGCCGGGCTTGCCCGACTCTGCCTCGCCCAGGAACGCCCCGCACTTCTGGCAGTAGTTGGCGCCCTCGGCGTTGACGAAGCCGCACTCGGGGCAGTGCACGGTTACTCGACGTCTCCCTCCGAGGGGATGCCCTTGCCGGCGAGGATGTCGGTCAGCTGCTGCACGTCGGCGCCGCTGATCACCGACTCACCCTCCGCGTGCTTCTTGCGCAACCGGTTCACGAGCTCCGCGCGCAGGATGTCGATCTTGCCGTGCAGGATCCGCCGGCGGTACGACACCTCCTGCTCTTCCTCGGTCAGCTGCTGGATGAGGTCCTTCAGCTCCCGGTCGGAGAGCGCTCCGAGGTCAGGGAATGTGTCCAATGCGATCCTTTCGGGAGTCGAGAGGCAGCGAATATAGCCGATGCTCAAGTAGAGGTTGAGCCTTGGCGCAGGGCCTGAAGACCATCTTGCAGGTACTGGGCGGTGGCCGCAAGGGTGATCGCGAGCCCAAAGTAGAGCAGCGCGTCCGACACCCACGTGTCCACGATCATGGCGAGACCGAGCGCTCCCATCACGGGCCAGACCGCCCAGCGGCCGAGCATGTTCACGTTCAGGTCCATCCCGCGGCGCAGCGCGACCTGGGTCAGGACCAGCATGAACGCCTCGCGCGCGGCCAGCACGAGCAGGGCCCAGCGCGGCAGCAGCTCGAACTCCCAGGCCACGATCGCCCCGGAGATCACCAGCAGTCGGTCGGTGAGCGGGTCGAGGAGCGCACCCAGGCGGCTGTACTGGCCGGTGATCCGCGCGGCCATGCCGTCGAACCAGTCGGTGGCCGCGATGAAGGCGAACAGGATCGTCGCGGTCGTGTCCCGGCCGTCGCCCGACTCGAGCGCGAGCACCAGGAACACGGGGATCAGCAGGATGCGGCCGATGCCGATCGCGTTCGGGATCGTCCAGGGGTGCAGCGGCTCGCCGCGGCGGGTCTCGGGGGGCGGGCCGCCGGAGCGGTCCAGCCCGACGAGCCTGCGGAACGTCAGGGGAGGCTTGTCCAAAGCTCCGCCACGGCGTCGAGGATGCCCTCGAGCGGCAACGAGTGCTTGTGCTGACCGCGCCTGACCTGGACGTCGACCTCGCCGGCCTCGAGCCCGCGCTTGCCGATCGTCAGCCGCAGCGGGCAGCCCAGCAGCTCCGCGTCGGCGAACTTCTCGCCCGCGCTGCCCGTGCGGTCGTCATAGAGCACGTCGTAGCCGGCCTCGCGCAGCTGCTCGTAGAGGCCGTCGGCGACCGTGCGGGCCTCCTCGCCCTCCTTGCCGAGCGTGACCAGCTCGATCTCGAAGGGGGCGAGCGCGCGCGGCCATGAGATCCCCTGCTCGTCGTGGAACTGCTCGATCGCGCCGGCCACGATGCGGGCGGGGCCGATCCCGTAGGAGCCCATCACGATCGGGTGCTCCTCGCCCTGCTCGTCGAGGTAGCGCGCGCCCAGCGGCTCGGAATAACGCGTGCCGAGCTTGAAGATGTTGGCCACCTCGATGGCGGGCTCGATGCGGATCTCGCCTCCGTTGGGGCAGCGGTCGCCGGCCTCCACCCGCCGCACGTCGGCCCACTCGGCCTGGAAGTCGCGCCCTGGCTCCACGCCGCGCAGGTGCAGGTCGGGTCGGTTGGCGCCGGTGACCAGCCCGTGCAGGCCACGCAGGGCCTCGTCGGCCAGCACGTCCACGCTCGCGTCGACCGGCCCGATGTAGCCGGCGACGCTCCCGAACGCCCCGGTCACCTCCTCGGCCTCGGCGGGCCGGGTCGCGGCGCCGAGCGCGTTCTGGAGCTTGATCTCGTTGAGACGGTGGTCGCCCCGTACCAGCACCAGCAGCGGCCCGCGGTTGTCCACGATCACCGGGAACGCCTTGATCAGGGCGCCGTCGGGCACGCCCAGCATCCCGGCGACCTTCTCGATCGTGGTCGCGCCCGGTGTCTCGACCGGCTCGGGAGCGTCCAAGGCCTCGGGCAGACCGTCGACCCCCTGTGCCTCCCCGGTGGCCACCTCGACGTTGGCGGCATACCCGGCGTCCGACAGTGCCACGTCGTTCTCGCCCGCGGCGCACGGTGCCATGTACTCGTGGGCGCCCGACCCGCCCATCATGCCGACGTCGCCCTCCACTCGGTACCACTCGAGCCCCGTGCGGTCGAAGATGTTGTCGTAGGCCTGCACGTGCAGCTGGTACGACTCGTCGAGGCCGGCTTCGTCGCGGTCGAACGAGTAGGAGTCCTTCATGATGAACTCGCGCGTGCGCAGCACCCCCGCGCGCGGCCGCGGCTCGTCGCGCTCCTTGATCTGGAAGTGGTAGAGCAGCTTGGGCAGGTCGCGGTACGAGCGGATGTCGCGCGAGGCGTGGAACGTGATCACCTCCTCGTGCGTCATGCCGAGCACCAGCTCCGCGTCGCGCCGGTCGCGGAGCTTGAACAGCTCGTCGATGTCGTAGCGGCCGGTCGTCTTCCACAGCTCGGCGGGCTGCAGAACCGGCATCAACAGCTCGCCCGAGCCGATCGCGTCGAGCTCCTCCCGGATGATCTGCTCGACCTTGCGGTGGGCGCGCCAGCCGGCCGGCAGCCACGTCCACAGGCCGGCTGCGACCTGTCTTGCAAGCCCGGCGCGCAGCAGCAGGCGGTGCGACGCCGCCTCTACGTTGGCGGGGTCCTCACGGACGGTGGGCAGGAGGTACCGGGAAAGGCGGGTCACGGGGTGGCGACTATAACCCGGCGGCCCTCAATTTCCGGCGCCAGAAGCCGATGGAGAGGGATGGAGCAATCGGTGCGAGGCCACCTGGCTGTGCGCATCTGCTGGTGCATCGCGGCCCTGCTGGTCGTGATCCTCGCGATCCAACTTCAGACCGACGCCTTCGGCCCCGAGGCGACCGAGCCGTTCCAGGACTACCTGTACAACTTCCTGCTGTTCGCGGGAGCTGCGTTCTGCCTCTGGCGCGCGATTGCGATCCGCGATGAGCGACTGGCCTGGCTGATCATGGGGCTCGCCATCGTCTCCTGGACGGCGGCCGACATCGTCTGGACCACGGTCTATGCCGACGACCCGAACGCCCCCTACCCCAGCGTCGCCGACGCGCTCTGGATCGTCTGGTACCCGGCCTCGTTGGTGACGCTGGTGCTGCTGGTGCGTTCGCGAATGCGCCACGCGCGCGCTGGCCTGTGGCTGGACGGCGTGATCGGGGCGGTGGCGGCCGCCAGCGTGGCGGCCGCGCTGGCGTACGGTCCGATCGTCCACTCCGCCGGCGAGGGCGGACTCAGCGCCCAGGTGCTGACCAACCTCGCCTACCCCGTCGGCGACCTGCTGCTGCTGGGCGTGGTGGTCGCGATCTTCGGGCTGTCCGGCTGGCGACCGGGGCGCGCCTGGATCCTGCTCGGCGTGGGCCTCGCGCTCAACGCGATCGGCGACGGCATCTACCTCGCCCAGACCGCCGAGGGCACCTACGCGGACGGCACCGTGCTCGAGGCGCTTTGGCCCGCCTCGGCCCTGATAGTGGGCCTGTCGGCGTGGCAGCCTGCCAAGGTGGCCAGCGCCCCGCGGGACCAGAGCCTGCGGCTGGTGATCGTGCCGGTGGTGTGCGGCCTGGTGGCTGTCGTGCTGTTGGCCTACGACCACTTCTCGCGCGTGAACGGCATCACGCTCGCGCTCACGGCCGTGACCGGCCTGCTCGTGCTGGTGCGCACGGCGCTCGTTTTCGCGGAGAACCAGCGCGTGCTGGCCCATAGCCGGCACGAAGCGCTCACGGACCCGCTCACGGGTCTGCGCAACCGCCGCAGCCTGCTGGCCGACCTGACCGAGGCGCTACCGAGCGCCACGCTCGAGCGCCCGGTGGCCCTGATCCTCTTCGACCTGGATGGCTTCAAGGAGTACAACGACGCCTTCGGCCACCCCGCCGGCGACGGGTTGCTGCGGCGGCTCGGCGAGCGCCTGGAGGACGCCGTCACCGGCCACGGCCGCGCCTACCGCCTCGGGGGCGACGAGTTCTGCGCCGTCCTGCACCCCGGCGTCGCCGGGCTGGAGCCGCTGGCCAACGCCTGCGTGACCGCGCTCGCCGAGCAGGGCGAGGGGTTCGAGGTCACGACCTCGCACGGCGCCGTGCTGGCACCGCTCGAGGTCGAGGAGGCCGTGGAGGCGCTCCAGATCGCCGACCGGCGCATGTACGCGCGCAAGGGCGACCGCCGCATGTCGGCCGGGCGCCAGACTCGCGAGGTGCTGCTGCGCAGCCTCTCGGAGCGCCAGCCGGATCTGCACGTGCACCTGCGCGGTACGGCCGATCTGGCGCTCGCCGTCGGGCGCGAGCTGGGCATGGACGGCGAGGAGCTGAACGACGTGGCACACGCCGCCGAGCTGCACGACGTCGGCAAGATCGCCATTCCCGACGCCATCCTCGAGAAGGCCGGCCCGCTCGACGAGACCGAGTGGGGCTTCATGCGCCGGCACACGATCATCGGCGAACGCATCCTGCTCGCGGCCCCGGCCCTGCGCAGCGTGGCGCGCCTGGTCCGCTCGAGCCATGAGCGCTGGGACGGCAGCGGCTACCCCGACGGCCTCGTCGGCGAGGACATCCCGCTCGGGGCCCGCATCGTGTCGGTCTGCGACGCTTTCGATGCCATGACCGCCAACCGGCCTTACCGCACCAAGGTGGGCGAGCCGGCGGCCGTCGAGGAGCTGCGTCGCTGCGCCGGAACGCAGTTCGACCCGCGCGTGGTGGCAGCGTTCGTCAGCGTGCTGGACCGCGAGATGAGCCTCGCGGCGAGACGGGCGGCGGCGGCGGCGGCCCAGACCGCGTCGCCGGCCTCTTCGCTCGCTACGCCCGCGTGAAGCGGCGGCCCTCGGTGGGGCTCGCCTGCTCGTCCAGCTCGATCCGCTTGGCCTTGGGGGCGCCCGCCATCGGCAGCTCTTGACCGTTGCCGAGCGCGTCCCCTGACGCGGCGGCGGCCTCCAGCGCCGCAAGGCGCTCCGGGGTGAGCTCGCCGGCGTTCTCCTCCTCGATCTGCGACAGCCACTCGGCCCCCTCGGCGGCCTTGTTCTCGTCGACCACAACGCGGCCCACGCTGAGCGACTTGTCGATCTCGGCGAACAGCTCGTCCACGAGGCGGTCCTGCGGCACCTTCCGCAGCGGCTTACCGTGGGCGAAGATCAGCCCCTCGTTCTTTGCGCCCGTGATCCCGAAGTCGGCGTGCGACGCCTCCCCGATGCCGTTCACCGCGCAGCCGAGCACGGCGACCTCGATCGGGTCGTCGTAGGCGCGCAGGCGCTCCTCGATGTCGGCCACCACCGTGTCCATGTCGAACTGCAGCCGTCCGCAGGTGGGACACGCGATCAGCACCGGGCCGCGCTCGCGCAGCTTCAGCGCCTTGAGGATCTCCCAGGCGACCTTCACCTCCTCCTCTGCGTGGAAGGTGGACAGCGAGATCCGGATCGTGTCCCCTACGCCGTCGGCCAGCAGGGTGCCGAGGCCGACCGCCGACTTCAGGGAGCCGGACCACTTCGTGCCGGCCTCTGTGATGCCGAGGTGGAGAGGGTTGTCGATCTTGGCCGAGAGCAGGCGGTTCGAGGCGATCGTGTTCGGCACGTTGGTGGACTTGATCGACACCTTGAAGTTCTGGAAGTCGAGCCGGTCCATCAGGTCCACGTGCTCGATCGCGGCGGCCACCAGCGCCTCGACGGGGCTCTCGCGCTCCAGCTCGTGCAGGTGCTTGGGCAGCGAGCCGGAGTTGACGCCGATCCGCAGCGGCACCCCCGCCGCGCGTGCCTTCTCGACCACCTCGCCGGTCTTCTCGTGACCGCCGATGTTGCCGGGGTTGATGCGCACGCAGTGCGCCCCCGCGTCGATCGCCTTCAGGGCCAGCGTGTGGTTGAAGTGGATGTCGGCGATCACCGGGATCGGCGACTCGACCACGATCCGCTCGAGCGCCCGTACGTCGTCGTCGCGGGGCACGGCGCAGCGCACCAGATCTCCCCCCGCCTCGGCGATCGCGTGGATCTGCCGCATGGTCGCCTCGTAGTCAGCGGTCTCCGTCTTGGTCATCGACTGGACCGCGACGGGCGCCCCGCCGCCGATCTTCACGCCGCCAACGTCGATCTGCCGCTTGGAGGCCATCGCCCCAAGGGTATCTAGGCGTACAGCGCCTGGATCTCCTTTTCGTACTTCTGGTGGATCGGCTTGCGCTTGAGCTTCATCGTGGGGGTCAGCTCCTCGCCGCCCGGCTCCCACTCGTCGGGCAGCACCGCGTACTTCTTGATCTGCTCGACGCGGGCCATCTGCTCGTTGGCGGCCGCCACGCCGCGCTCGACCTCCGCCGCCACGGCCTCCTCGCCGTGTTGCTGCGCGAACGCGGGCGCGACGTCCGGATCGAGCGTGATCAGCGCGACGTTGTAGGGCTTCCCGTCGCCGATCGCCACCACCTGGCCGATCACCGGGCTGGCCGCCTTCACCTTGGCCTCGATGTTGGCGGGCGACATGTTCTTGCCGCCCGCGTTGATGATCAGCTCCTTCTTGCGGTCGACGATCTTCAGATAGCCGTCGTCGTCGAACTCACCCACGTCCCCGGTGTGGAGCCAGCCCTCGGCATCGATTGCCTCGGCGGTCTTTTCCGGCTGGTTGCGGTAGCCGCGCGTCACGACCGGGCCGCGGATCAGCACCTCGCCGTCGTCGGCGAGCTTGATCTCCGCACCCGGCGAGACCGGTCCGACCGTGCCGATCTTGATCTTGTCGGGTGGGTTGCAGGTGCCGTAGCCGGTGGTCTCGGACATGCCCCACAGCTCGGCGAGCGGCACGCCGATGGCGTGGAAGAACTCGATCACCTCCCGCGGCGTCGGCGCCGCGCCCACGTTGACCGACTCGACCTGGTCGAGACCGAGGCGGGCGCGGATCTTCGACAGCACCAGCTCGTCGGCCTTGGCGTGCTCGGCGCGCAGCTCGTCCGGCACCGGCTCGCCAGCCTGCTCGAGCTTTACCTTCCGCAGCCCCACGTCGAGCGCCCACTGGGTGGCCTGCTTGCGGGCGGCGTCGTCGTCGGCCTCGACGCCAGCCTCGATCGCCGCCTTCAGCTTCTCCCAGATGCGCGGGACGGCGAAGAACCAGGTCGGTCGCACGTCGGGGAGGTAGGCGACCACCTGGCGCGGGTCGGGGCAGTCGGTGGTGGTGAAGCCGAGCAGCATCGGCAGGTAGTGCGAGCAGGCGCGCTCGGCGATGTGGGCCATCGGCAGCCAGGAGACCACCCGTCCGTCGGCCGGGAAGGCGATGACCTCGTCGAAGCCCCTGACCGCCGCCAGCAGGTTGGAGTGCGTCAGCTGCACGCCCTTCGGCGGGCCCGTGGTGCCGGACGTGTAGATCAGCGTGAGGATGTCCTCCGGGTCGACCGCGCGCCACGCGGCCTCGAAGTCGAAGCCCTCCTGGGCGCGCTGCTCGACGTCGTCGCCCCCGTCCACCACGATCACGTGGTCGACGCCCTCCAGCTCGCGGACGCGGTCCTCGAACGCCTTCTCGGTGACCACGATGCGCGCCGCGGCGTCGTCGACCTGGTACTGGATCTGCTCAGCCGTATAGGTGTTGTAGACGGAGAACGGCGTGGCCCCGAGGTGGAGCGCAGCCGCGTCGAACCAGTGGAACTCGGGTCGGTTGGTCAGCATCAGCGCGATCGACTGGCCGCGCTGCAGCCCCAGCCCCGCCAGCCCCGCGGCCGTGCGGCGGACCTTGTCGGCGTACTCGCTCCAAGTCAGCGACACCTCGTCGTCCTTGACGCGCAGTGCCAGGCGGTCGGGATGTTGGGCGGCCGTGAGCTGGAACGCCTCGGCCATCGTCGAGGCGCCGAGGCCGACCGGCCGCTCCGTGCGGGTCGGGCTGCTTACCGTCATGTGCGGAATCTAACTAACTCCGCGGCACCGCACTACGGAACCTGGAAGCCCTCGCCCGACAATCGCCCGATGTCGTTCGACAGGCCGACCAGGAAGATCAGGATCACGAGCATGAAGCCGATCACGCCCGCTCGCTCCATCACGGCGAACGGCACGGGCTTGCGCCTGATCTTTTCGACGATCGCCCAGAAGATGTGCCCGCCGTCGAGCGGCAGGAACGGGAACAGGTTCACGATCGCGAGCGAGAGCGAGATGATCGCGAGGATCCCCACCACCTGCTCCAGGTCGTTGAGGATGGTCTGGCGCGTGACCTCGTACGAGCCCACGACGCCGCTGATCTCCTTGCGCTGCTCTGGGTCGATCAGCCGGGCGGGCAGCTCGAGGGTCGCCCTCGTGATGAACCAGAAGCGGTCCGCTGTGGTGTCGAGCGCCTGCCCGAACGGGAGCGTCTCGCGCGGGCCGGGCGCGTAGGCGAAGCCGAGCCGCGTGCGCTCGGCGACCGGGTCGTAGATCGGCGTCAGCTCGAAGGTGCGCCGCTGCCCGTCGCGGAGGACCGTGATCGTGGTCGGCTCGGCGGCCTTGCAGCCCTCGCGCTGCTTGCCTGGGCAGTTGTGGCTCGCGATCCGGCGCGACAGGGCGCCCGCGTCGCCGCCCTTGCCGTCGACCCTCACGAGCTCGTCCCCCGGCTTGAGCACCTGCGCCGCCGGGTAGCCCTTCTCGACCACGCCGACGTCGCGCGAGCTCGTCTCGGCACCGATCAGGAAGAAGAAGACGAACAGCAGGATGAAGGCGAGCACGAGGTTGACCGCCGGACCCGCGGCGATCACGACGATCCGCTTCCAGACCGGCTGGGCGTGGTAGGCGCGGTCGCGAACGTCCTCGGGGAGGTCCTCCGAGGGGTTCATCCCGCTGATCTTCACGTAGCCGCCAGCAGGGATCGACCCGATCGCGTACTCGGTCTCCCCCACCTTCTTGCTCAGGATCGTCGGCGGGAAGAACAGCGAGAACTTCTCCACCCGCATGCCCACCGCCTTCGCGGCGGTGAAGTGGCCGAGCTCGTGCAGGATCACCAGCAGGGCGAACCCGGCGAACGCCAGTAGCCAGCTCACGCGGCCACCCCCCTGGCCACGTCGCGCGCCTGCGCGTCGGCCTCGTAGAGGTCGCTGAAGTGGCGGACCGGCCGGGCCGGCAGCTCGCCGAGCGTCGACTCGATCACGCGTGCGATGCCCGTGAAGGAGAGCTCGCCGCGCAGGAAGGCGTGCACCGCGACCTCGTTCGCGGCGTTCAGCACGCAGGGAGCGGTGCCGCCCGCCGCCGCGGCCTCGCGCGCCAGGCGCAGGCAGGCGAACGTACGCGCGTCGGGGGCCTCGAAGGTCAGCTGTCCCAGCTCGGCGAGGTCGAGCGTCCGCACCGGCACGTCGGCACGGTCGGGGTAGTTCAGGGCGTAGGAGATCGGCACCCGCATGTCGGGGTAGCCGAGGTGCGCCAGCGAGGCGCCGTCGTTGAGCTGCACCACCGCGTGCACGATCGACTGCGGGTGTACGACCACGTCGAGGCTCTCGTACGGCACCCCGAACAGGTGGTGGGCCTCGATCAGCTCGAGCCCCTTGTTCATCAGCGTCGCTGAGTCGATCGTGATCTTGCCGCCCATGTCCCAGGTCGGGTGGGCGAGCGCCTCCTCGCGCGTGACGCCGTCCAGGTCCGTGCGGCCGCGGAACGGGCCGCCGCTTGCGGTCAGCACCAGCCGGTCGACGGTGCCGGGCCGCTGGCCCTCGAGCAGCTGGAACAGCGCCGAGTGCTCCGAGTCCACCGGGATCAGCTGGGCGCCGGTGGCCTCGGCCAGCGCCATCACCAGCTCGCCGCCGACCACGAGGCTCTCCTTGTTGGCCAGCGCGAGATCGATGCCCTCGCCGAGGGTTGCGACGGTCGGGCCCAGCCCGGCCGACCCGACCAGCGCGTTCAGCACGAGGTCGCAGTCGGTGTCGGTGATCAGCTCCACGAGGCCCTCGGCCCCGGCGAGGACCGTGGCGTGCTCGCCGGCGCGGGCGGCGGCGTCAGGATCGGCCAACGCGATGCGCTCGACACCGAAGCGGCGGGACTGTTCGAGCAGCAGCTCCCAGCTCGATGCGGCGGCCAGCCCGACCACCTCGAGGCCGGGACTACCCTCGATGACGTCGAGCGCCTGGGTGCCGATCGAGCCGGTCGACCCTACGATGACGATTCTGCGCACCCGGCTCAGTCTAGGAGCCGGCGTGCAGCACGCCGAGCAGCGCGTCCACGACGCGCGGATCGAGCTGACTGCCGGCCACCCGCCGCAGCTCGCCCTCGGCCTCCTCGGCAGACAGCGCGGCGCGGTACGGGCGGTCCGCCGTCATGGCGTCGTACGCGTCGCAGGCGAGCACGATCCGCGCTCCCAGCGGGATCTGGTCGCCGGCCAGCCCGTCGGGGTAGCCGGTGCCGTCCCAGCGCTCGTGTGCGGCGCGTATCAGCGGACGGGCGTCCGCGAGGAAGTCGACGGGCGACAGGATGCCCTCTCCGATCAGGGGGTGGCGCTCGACGGCCGGGCGCTCGTCGTCGCTGAGGGGCCCCGCCTTGTTCAGGATCGCCTCCGGCACGCCCAGCTCGCCGATGTCGTGCAGCGTGGCCGCGTAGCGGAGGGTGCGCAGCTCGTGATCGCCCAGCTCCAGGCTGCGCCCGACCGCCTCGCAGAGCTGCACCAGCGCCGACGGTGTGTCGGCGGTCGCGGCGGCCCGCGCGTCCAGGGCGGCCCTGAGTGCCTCGGCGGCTCCGTGCTGGGCGCGCTCGAGCCGGTCGTGCAGCATGGCCGAGCGCAGGCCCGCCGACAGCTGCTGCGCCGCGGCGCGCAGCATGGCCGCGTCGTGGTCGTCGAAGGCGGCCGCCTCGGTCGATTGCAGGGACAGCGCCCCCCACGCGCGGCCGTCCACGAGGACCGGCACGTCGAGCTCCGAGCGAATGTCGAGCGTGGCGGGCGTGGCGGCGTAGTCGGGCTCGCGCGTCACGTCGCCGGCGACCACGACGCGCCCTTCGCGCAGGCAGCGCCCGACCAGGCCGCGCTGGCCCGGGA
The DNA here is from genome assembly GCA_963716215.1 of uncultured Thermoleophilaceae bacterium. Lineage (GTDB taxonomy): Bacteria > Actinomycetota > Thermoleophilia > Solirubrobacterales > Thermoleophilaceae > JACVRW01. The sequence continues at coordinate 2,523,632 of OY970298.1, forward strand.
TCGTGTAGTCGCGCACGTCTGGATGGTCGAGCACGCCCGCCACCCCGGCCAGCTCCAGGTGTCCGTCCTCGCGCAGGCGCACCAGCGCGGTCCCGGACGGCTTCAGAGCGGCGTGCACCTCCTCCACGGCCGCGGCGACCATCGCCAGCTCGTTCGTCTCGTACTCGAGGCGGGCGCTGAGCGCGCTGGTCAGCTCCAGCTGGCGCGTCCAGCGCTCCCGCAGCTCGGCGCCCTTGCGCGCCGAGCGGGGCGGGATCGCGGCACGCAGCAGCAGCGCGGCCTCCACGACTCCCTCCTCGAGCGGCGCGGTGCGGCCGTCGGCGTACAGCTCGAGCAGCCAGGTCACGTCGTGGTCGGCCGCGACCGCGGCGAGGACGCTGGTCCGCCCCAACAGCTCCAGCAGGGTGCGCTCGGCCCGGTCGGCGGCGGTGTCGTCCACGCTGACCACGAAAGCCCCGGCGCCGGCCGCCAGCAGCTCGCCGGTGGCCGGGAACTCGTCCACCGAGTAGACCTCGTTGTCCAGGCCGAGATGCAGGCCCTCGAGGCGCTTGTCGCGACCGTCGGCCGTCGAGACCGTGTGGATCGTGTCCGCGCCGTCGGGGGCGAACGAGATCGCCCACGCCGCTGTGTTGAGCGCCTCGGACAGCGCCACGGCCGTCGCCTCGATGCGCTCCAGGGGTCCCTCGTGCTCGAGGTCGCCGGAGTAGCGGGCGGTCAGCTCCCGGACGGCCTCGCGCACGCGCTCCTGCGTGGTGCGGCGCAGCGCGCGCCGCTCGCGCTGGGGCGACACGTCGGAGGCCCGCGAGCCGGCCGTGAAGATCTGCCCGCCACCGTGGCGCTTGGCCCGGTAGAGGGCCGCGTCGGCGGCGCGCATCAGCTCTGCCAAGCCGTGCACGCCGCGGCCGAGCATGGCGGCGCCGCACGAGATCAGGATGCCGTCGTCGGCGCCATCGTTGAGGTTGGCCAGGGTTGCGGTCCCCAGCGCCCGAGCGTCCTCGAGGGTGGCCCCCTCCATGACCACGCAGAACTCGTCGCCCGAGAGACGGCCGACCAGGTTTCCGGGCCGCGCAGCCGCCGCCGCGACCAGCGCCTCGCCAACGCGCTGCAGCGCGCGGTCGCCCGCATCGTGACCGGCCCTGTCGTTGATCGCCTTGAGCTCGTCCACATCGCAGAGCAGGACGGCGAGCTGCGCGTCGCGCTCGGAGGCGCGCGCCACGGCGCGCTGCAGGCGCTCCTCGAGCGCGCGCCGGTTCGCAAGGCCCGTGAGCGCGTCCTCGTAGGCCAGCCTCGATACGCGCGTGAACAGCTCGGCACGGCCGATCGCCACCGCCAGCTGGCCCGCCACGATCTCGAGGAAGCGGACATCCTCACCTCGGAAGCGCGGCTGGCCGGGCGCGGTGGTGGCATAGACCTCACCCCACGCTTCGCCCTCCACGAGGATCGGCACGCCCACCTCCGACTCCTTGCCCAGGCGCGTCAGCCGTTCCGCGGAGACCCGGTCGATCTCACGGGAGTCGATCGAGTTGAAGTACGCGAGCCCGTCGAGCACGAGCCGCTCGGCGTTGCGGTCCTCGACGAGCGGGTGCAGCTCGGCGGCCGGATAACGCTCCTCGTCAGGGCCAAGCTCGCCCACGTTGATCACGGTTCGCAGCCGGTCCAGGTCGCGCTCCCAGCGGCTCACCGACAGCGACGCAGCGCCGGTCGCGGCGAGCGCCTCCTCCGCAGCCACCTCGAGCACCTCCTCGAGGTTGTGGGCCCCGGCGGCAGCCGCCGCCACCCGCAGCAGGGCCTCCCGCTCGGTGCCGGGGTGTCGGCCTCCGGCCGTGCTCGGCGCCGTCCCCGCCGGGGGCGTCGAGGCAGCCGAGCTTCCCCATGCGGGCTCCACAGGGAGAACATCGGCAAACGAGCATTTCGCTTGAGACAATCGGGCCTGAATGCGCTTCGGCATCTTCTACGAGCACCAGAACCCGAGACCATGGGCAGAGCGCCGCTCGGAGCACGCGCTGCTGAAGGACGCCCTCGCGCAGATCGAGCTGGCGGACCGCCTGGGCTTCGACTACGTCTGGGAGGTCGAGCACCACTTCCTCGAGGAGTACTCGCACTCGTCGGCGCCTGAGGTCTTCCTCGCCGCCGCCGCGGCGCGCACCCAGCGGATCCGGCTCGGGCACGGCATCGTTCAGATCCCGCCGGCGGTGAACCACCCGGCGCGGGTCGCGGAGCGGATCGCCACGCTCGACCTGATCTCGGACGGCCGCGTGGAGTTCGGCACCGGCGAGTCGTCGTCGGCCGCCGAGCTGGGCGGCTTTCTGGTCGAACGCGGCCGCAAGCGGGCCATGTGGGAGGACGCCATGGGCGCGATCACGCGGATGTTCGTGGAGGAGCCGTTCGCCGGCTGGGACAGCGAGTTCTGGAGCATGCCGCCCCGCAACGTGATTCCGAAGCCGCTCCAGAAGCCGCATCCGCCGCTCTGGGTCGCCTGCAGCCGCCGCGAGACGATTCAGTTCGCCGCTCGCAACGGCATCGGGGCGCTGTCGTTCTCGTTCGTCGAGCCCGAGGACGCCGGGCACTGGGTCGAGGAGTACTACGAGCTGATCGACTCGGACGAGTGCGTGCCGGTCGGGTTCGACGTGAACCCGAACGTGGCCGTCGTGCTGCCGATGATGCTGCACGAGGACGAGGCGACCGCGATCGACCGTGGGATCGACGGCGCCCACTTCTTCGGCTACTCGCTCGCTCACTACTACGGCATGGGGCGCCACCAGCCCGCCCAGACCGTCGTCTGGGACGAGTTCCTCGCCAACCGCGACGAGCGCGGCTTCGCCCGCTCGCTGGTCACGCCGGACGCCGCGCCGCTGGCGGTGAAGATCATGCAGCACGGGCTGGGCTCGCTGCGCGGCGCGATCGGCACCCCCGTGCAGGTGCTCGACCTGTGCCGGCGCTACGAGGCCGTGGGCGTGGACCAGGTGATCTTCGTGCTCCAGGCCGGCCCCAACCGCCACGAGCACATCTGCGACAGCCTCGAGCTGTTCGCCAGGCGCGTCCTGCCCGAGTTCCAGCAGGGCCGCGACGAGCGCGACCGGGTCAAGGCGGAGCACCTGGCCGGCGCCGTCGAGCGCGCGCTGGCGCGGCGCGAGCCCGCGCGCCAGGCTCCGACGGGCTACGTGATCGACGAGCAGGCCGAGCTCGAGCGGGCGGCACGTTCACGCCGCGACGGCGGGCTGCGGCGCCGGCTGGGCGAGCTCGGCGAGGAGGCGCGCCGCACGCTCCAGCGCGGCGGCCAGGAGGCCGTGGCGCGGCTGGTTCGCGGCGCCAGCGACGCGCAACTAGAGCGCCGTTTCGGCAGCGACCTCGCCCAGCGCGCGATCTTCACGGGAATGGCCCGTCAGTTCGAGCCCAGGCTGGCCTTCGGATTCGAGGGCGACATCGGCTACGAGCTGGCCCACCACGGCAACGGCAAGCCGCCCTCGCGCTGGACGGTCCGGGTGCGCGACGGCGCCGCGACCGTGATCGCGGGCGCCGACGGCCCGTCGGCCGTGACGTTCAAGCTCGGCATCCCGGACTTCGCCCGCCTGATCGCGGAGGAGGTCGACCCGCAGGAGCTGTTGTTCGGCGGGCGCTTCGACGTGGAGGGCGACCTGTCGCTGGCCACGCGCGTGCCGGAGATGTTCGGCGCGCCGCCGCAGTTCTAGGCGGCGGGTCGCGGCGGCGCAACGCCACCCACAGCAAGGTAAGGAGCGGGGCGCCACAGCGCGCCCACCCCCCGTGCCCGCCGGAAGCGGGCGCACCTTCCGCGCCGCACGCACTCAAACGTGACCTACCGTCGCGCGCGGCGAGCGGCCGGCCGTTTCTCTGATGCTCTACGGCTCGAAATGGACACCACGCTCGCGCCAGACGCGGGTGGGCGCTCTATTGAGCGACGCGAGGCGGGAAGGGGCGGCGCCCGCGCGCCGCTGAGGTGAGCGCTTGTCGAGTTTCTTCCGCTATGCGAGAGAAACTCGACGACCGACGCTGCTTCCGAGCGGCTCAGCCGTAGCCCAGCCCGACGGCGGCGTAGTAGCCGACCACGATCGTGAACAGCACGGCGTCCAGGCGGTCCAGCACGCCACCGTGGGCGCCGAACAGCCGACCGGTGTCCTTCACCTCGAGGTCGCGCTTGATGAGCGATTCGAACAGGTCCCCCAGCGGGGCGGTGATCGCCACCAGGAAGCCGATCAGGAGCGCGTGCCAGCCGGTCAGCCAGTCCTGATAGAGGCCGGCGCACCAGAACGCCAGCGTTCCTCCCACTACGCCTCCCACGAGGCCCTCGAGCGTCTTGTTGGGCGAGATCAGCGGCGCGAACTGCGACCGGCCGTACCCGCGGCCGACGAAGTAGGCGAACGTGTCTCCGATGAAGGTGGCGATCAGCACGTCGAAGACCAGCCCCATGCCGGTCGCGATGGTCTTCCCGTCCTGCTCGAACGACAGCTCGCGCAACCAGATCGCGTGCACCATCGCAAGCCCGATCCAGAGCACCCCGAACATGGTCACGGCGATGGCCCACGACACGTTCGCGCGGCGCGGCCGCATCAGCGCCAGCAGGAACGTCACCGGGAACGCCGCCACCAGCACCATCACCACGTGGCGCGGCTCGCCGTAGAGGGCGGCGAGCAGCAGCGCCGCGAGCGTGAGGAACCCGGCCAGCGCGGGCGGGCGCACGCGCTCCATCAGCCCGTACAGCTCGCCCAGTGCGATCACGCCGAGCACCAGCAGCCCGAGCATGAACACCTCGCCGCCCTGCCAGACCAGCACGATTGCCACGGGTGCGGCCAGCAGGGCCGCCAGGATGCGCCCCGGCAGGTCGGACCCGCCCTGGCGCGGTCGTGGCTCGCGGCGCGCGGCCACGTCGCTACCTCGCCCCGAACCGGCGCCGGCGGGCCGCGTACTCGTCCAGGGAGGCCTCGAAGACGTCACGCGAGAAGTCGGGCCACAGCTCGTCGCGGAACACGAACTCCGAGTAGGCGAGCTGCCACAGCAGGTAGTTCGAGATGCGCTGCTCGCCGCTGGTGCGGATCAACAGCTCCGGGTCGTGCATGTCAGGTGCGTAGAGGTGGCGCCGGAATTCGTCCTCGGTCTCACCTGTGAAGGTTCGCGCTGCGTCCACGATCTCCGCCCGACCGCCGTAGTTGAACGCCACGAACAGGGTGATGCGCTCGTTGGCCGCGGTGGTCTGCTCGGCCCAATCCATGCGGCGGGTCAGCTCGGCGTCGAGCCCCTCGCGGCGGCCCACGAACCGCATGCGCACGCCCTGCTCGTCCAGCTCCGGCGTCTCGCGGTCGATGCGCCTGGCGAACATCGACATCAGGCCGTCGACCTCCGCCTTCGGGCGGGTCCAGTTCTCGGTCGAGAACGAGTACACCGTCAGCTGCTCGACTCCGAGCTCCACCGCGTCGCGCAGGCGAGCCTTGACCACGTCCGCGCCGGCCTCGTGGCCGGCCAGCACGGGCAGGCCGCGTTGCTGGGCCCAGCGCCCGTTGCCGTCCGTGATGATCGCGACGTAGCGCGCCCGCGACGCGGCGGTCACACTTCGAGAATTTCCTGTTCCTTGCCGGCGAGCGCGGTGTCGATCTCGCTCACGTGCGAGTCGGTCAGCTTCTGCAGCTCGGACTCGGCGCGGTGCTCGTCGTCGGAGCCCACCTCGCCCTCGTTCTTCAGCTCGCGTAGGTCGTGCATCACGTCGCGGCGGATGTTGCGCACCGCCACGCGGCCCTGCTCCGCGATGCCGTGCACGACCTTCACCAGCTCCTTGCGCCGCTCCTCGGTCAGCTCGGGGATCGAGAGCCTGATCACCTGCCCGTCGTTCGATGGGGTGAGGCCCACGTCGGACTCCAGGATCGACTTCTCGATGGTCTTGATCGAGTTCTTGTCGTACGGGGTGATCGTCAGCAGACGCGCCTCGGTGGCCGAGATCTGCGCCAGCTGCTTGAGCGGCGTGACGGCCCCGTAGTAGTCGACGTCGATGCGGTCGAGGAGGTGCGGCGACGCGCGCCCCGTCCGGACCGTCGAGAACTCCCCGCGGGTGGCCTCGACGGACTTCTTCATCCGACCGACGGCCTCGTCCAGGAAGTCCTTCAGGACGTCATCGTTCATCCGCTGGTCACCACCGTTCCCACGCGCTCGCCGCACACTATCCGGTCGATGTTGCGCTCGTCATCCACGTTGAAGACGTGGATTGGGACGCTGTTGTCCATGCACAGGGACAGCGCCGTCGAGTCCATCACCCCCAGGCGCTGCTCGATCGCGGCCTGGTGGCTGATCTCCGGGATGAACCGCGCGTTGGGGTCCGAGCGCGGGTCCGCCGTGAACACACCCTCTACCCCGTTCTTGGCCATCAGCAGCGCCTCAGCGCCGATCTCGAGGCCGCGCACGGCCGCCGCCGTGTCCGTGGTGAAGAACGGGTTGCCCGTGCCGGCCGCGAAGATCACGACGCGGCCCTTCTCGAGGTGGCGGATCGCGCGGCGCTGGATGTATGGCTCGGCCACCTCGCGGATGTGCAGCGCCGACAGCACGCGAGTGACCGCACCCGCCTTCTCCAGGGCGTCCTGGAGCGCCAGCGCGTTCAGGACGGTGGCAAGCATCCCCATGTAGTCGCCCGTGGCGCGGTCCATCCCCTCGGCCGCTCCGGTGAGGCCGCGATAGATGTTGCCGCCCCCGACGACGACCGCCATCTGCACGCCGCGCTCGCTGACCCCCGCGATCGCGCGGGCGATTGCGGCGATGCGCTGTGGATCGGCGCCGTAGGCGAGATCGCCCAGCAGCGCCTCTCCCGAGAGCTTCAGGAGGACGCGCTGAAAGACGGGATCAGCCGCGGGACCGCTCACTCCTCCCCGACCTGGAACCTCGCGAAGCGGCGGACCACCACGTTCTCGCCGGTGTTCGCGGCTAGCTCGGCGCGCAGCTCCTCGAGCGACTTGCCGCCGTGCTTCTCCTCGTTGATGTGCGACTGGTGCAGCAGCACGACCTCCTCGAGCCACTTGTTCAGGCGCCCCTGCACGATCTTCTCCTGCACGTCCTCGGGCTTGCCCTCCGCCGCGGCCTGCTCGCGCAGCACCCGCAACTCGGCGTCCTTGGCCTCCTGGGGCACGTCCTCGTCCGTCACGTAGAGCGGGTTGGCCGCCGCCACGTGGAGGGCGACCTCACGGGCGAACTCCTGGAACTGGTCGGTGCGCGCCACGAAGTCGGTCTCGCAGTCCACCTCCACCAGCACGCCGATGTTGCCGCCGGCGTGGATGTAGCTCGACACGACCCCTTCGGTCGCGGTGCGCCCGCCGCGCTTGGCGGCCGAGGCCTGCCCCTTGACGCGCAGGATCTCGATCGCCTTCTCAACGTCCCCGCCGGACTCCTGTAGAGCCGACTTGGCGTCCATGATGCCGGCCCCGGTGCGGTCGCGCAGGGCCTTCACGTCTTGTGCCGAAATGGCGGTGCTCAACTTCTCCGTCTCCTCTACGAATCGTCGTCTGGATCGAACGTGCGGCGCTCGCGGGGAGCCGCCGCGCCGGTGGCGGTCTCGGGACGCGTGCCGCTGGGCGTGGCCGGCTCGTCCGGCGAGAAGCCGGCCTCCTCGGCCTCGCGGCGGGCGCGCTCCTCGGCCTCGCGGCGCTCCTGCTCCTCGGCCTCGCGCTGGGCGCGCTCCTCGGCCTCGCGGCGCTCCTGCTCCTCGCGCTCGCGGCGGGCGGCCTCCTCCTCGGCGCGGAAGCGCGCGGAGCGCTCGGACACCACGTCGGCGATCGCCTGGATCACGACCCGGCAGGACCGGATCGCGTCGTCGTTGCCGGGGATCACGTAGTCCACCGGGTCCGGGTCGCAGTTGGTGTCGACCAGGCCGATGATCGGGATCTTGAGGCGCACGGCCTCGCGCACGCCGATCGCCTCGGTCTTGAGGTCGACGACGAACATCGCGTCCGGCGGGCGCTGCATGTCCGCCACCCCGCCGAGGTTGGTCTCGAGCTTGTCGCGCTCGGAGATCGCCGCGATGCGCTCGCGCACGGGCAGCAGATCCATGCTGCCGCTCTCCGTCCACTCGCGCAGCTCGTGGAGGCGCCTGATGCGCTTGGAGATCGTCTGGAAGTTCGTGAGCAGTCCGCCCAGCCAGCGCTGGTTGACGTACGGCATGCCGCAGCTCTCGGCGGCTTCGCGCACGGTGTCGCGGGCCTGCTTCTTGGTGCCTACGAACAGCACGGTGCCGCCGCGCCCGGCCTGCTCGCCGACGAACTCCTGGGCTGTGTGCAGCAGACGCTCGGTCTTCTGCAGGTCGATGATGTGGATACCGCCGCGCTCGCCGAAGATGAAGCGGCGCATCTTGGGGTTCCATCGGCGCGTCTGGTGGCCGAAGTGCACTCCGGCTTCCAGCAGCTCCTTGATGCCTACGTCAGTGGCCAAAGAGTCTCCCTTTTCGTGTTTGGTGGTGCTGCCGCCCGCCGGCCGGCTCGCGGACCCGGTGCTCTGTCGCCCCGGGCAGGGCCGCGGCCGCCTGTTCCGGCGGGGTAGTCGATTGACGCTGCGGCGAACAAGGATAGAGCCCAGAAATAAAAGCGAGGCGGCTGGAAAGCCGCCTCGCTGTGTACATCAGCCTCCGTCTGGCCCTCCGGAGACTGGCTCCCGTCTTGCTGCATCGAGCGCGCGACGCAGTTCAACGGGTGGTTTGGACTCGCACACGAGCAGTTCCCCGGTGCGCGGATGGCTAAACATCAACTTCTGCGCGTGCAGGAATTGCCTCTCCAGACCCAGCTCGCGGCCGGTCGCGCGGCCGCCGTACTGGGGGTCTCCGCAGACCGGATGGCCAATCGCCGCGAGGTGGGCGCGGATCTGGTGCGTGCGGCCGGTCTCCAGGCGCACGCGCAGCAGCGTGGTGGCCGGCAGGCGCTCCACGACCTCGAACCGCGTGATCGCTTCGCGCGGTCGATCACTACGCGTGGAGACGACGGTGCGACGCGAGCGGTCACGGCCGATCGGGGCGTCGATCGTCCCGCTCTCCGCCTCGGGGTGGCCCGCCACGAGCGCCAGATACTCGCGGTGCACCTCGCGCGCCCGCATGGCGGCCGAGAGCGCTGCGTGCGCCTCCTCGGTCTTCGTCACCACCAGTAGCCCCGACGTGTCGCGGTCGAGCCGGTGCACGATCCCCGCCCGCTCCGGGTCGGCCCCACCGGCGGCGCGCCCGCGCAGGGCGCCCGCCAAGGTCGGTCCGTGGTGTCCCGGAGCCGGATGCGTCACCAGCCCGGCGGGCTTGTCGACGACCAGCAGGTCGGCGTCCTCGTAGACCACCTCGAACTCGGGGGTGGCCGGCTCGTCCCCGCCCAGACCGTCCACTGCCTCGACCGTGACCTCCTGGCCGGCGGCCATGCGGTGGTTCTTGGGCCGCGCAGCCCCGTCAACGAGCACGGCGCCGCCGTCGATCAGCCGCTGCGCCGCGGAGCGCGAGGGAGCCGCCCCGCGGGCCGCCAGGAATGCGTCCAGGCGCATCCCGGCCTCCTCGGCGCTCGCCTCTAGGCGGATCGCGGCCGCTGTGGCCTCCCCTCCACCACCCACAGCAGCACCAGCACCCCGATGACGATGCAGGAGTCGGCCACGTTGAACGCGGGCCACGCGATTGGGTCGATGAAGTCGATCACCGCTCCCTCGCGGGCGCGATCGGCGAGGTTGCCCAGCGCGCCGCCGAGCAGCATTCCGACCGGCAGCCACAGCCACGGGCGATCGCGGTTGGCCGCGAAGTAGCCGATCAGCAGCGTCAGAGAGGCCGCGATCAAGATGGCCACGAGCACGCCGCCGCCCTCGAGCGCCCCGAACGCCACGCCGCTGTTGCGCGTATTGGTGAGGTCGAGCCCGGGGAACAGCGCGACCTGATCGCCGCGCGCGATGTTGGTGGCGGCCAGCTGCTTGGTGACCTGATCGACCGCGACGACGAGGCCGGCGGTGGCCGCCGCCGCGGCCGGGCCTGGGACCCTCACCCCCGGATCGCGTTCGCGACCAGGCTGCTGACGATGATCAGCAAGAAGGTCGCGACGATCGGGCTGAGGTCGAGCGCGCCCGGGCCCATCCGCACCGGCGGCAGGACGCGCCGGAACAGGTTCAGGTACGGGTCGGTCACGTCGGTCACGAACTTCAGGAACCCAGCCAGCCAGCGGTTGTACGGGATCCGCGGGATCCAGCTGAGGATGATGCGGATGAAGATCAGCACCAGGTAGACCAGCGCGAGCGTGTTGACGTAGTCCGCGATGTCGTCGCGGGTCACGGCGAGCCAGAGGTCCATCAGCGGGTGGCCTCCACGACGGCGTCGACCGCCGAGCGGCAGACATCGCGCAGCCCGCTCTCCTCGAGCCGGATCAGACCGCGCTCCGTGGTGCCGCCGGGCGTGGCCACGCGCACCTTGACGGCTTCCGTGTCGTAGTCGTGAGCGCGCAGATAGGCGGCCGTGCCGGCCATCGTCTCGACGGTCATGCGCACCGCCTCGTCGCGGGGCAGGCCGTGGGCGGCCCCGGCGTCGGCGAACGCCTCTGCCACCAGCGCCATGAACGCCGGGCCGCAGCTCATCAGCGCCATCGCGGGCTCGATCAGCGGTTCGCTGGGCAGCGGGATGATCGCGCCGGCGCGGCCGAACAGCTCCAGGATCTCCGCCTCCGGGCCGTCCTTGGCGAGCCGCCCGGGCACGTAGCAGAGCACCCCCTGGCGCACCTCGGCGGGGATGTTGGGAATGAACCGGTACACGGGCACGCCGGGATAGGCGGCCTCGAGCTGGGACGTGTCGGTGGCGGCGAGGATCGAGACAACCGCGCTAGCCCTGCCGCCCAGGTCCGCGGCCACCTCGGCGAGCTGCTTGGGCTTGTGGCAGAGAACCACGACGTCAGCTCGCTCGGCCAGCTCGGCGTTCGAGGCGACCGCCTCGCCGCCCAGCTCACCCGCCAGCGCCTCGGCCTTGGCCGCATCCACGTCGGCCACGAGCGCAGGCTCACCGATACCGCGGGCGAGCGCGGAGGCCATGTTGCCCGCTCCGATGAGACCAAGCTGCATCGCGTCGGAGACTCTATCGGCGGGACGGGAGCCCGCGCTGTCGGGGGTGTTTTGCCTGGTTATGTCAACCTGAGGTAGGCTGCACCCCCAACCTGCAGCGGGAAGAGGGCGTAGTGCGGAGTCTGGCCAGGATGCTGCTTTCAAGGGTGAGCCGTGTGGGCGCGGCGATCGCCGTCGCGGTCGCGGCGATCGCGTTCGCGCTCCCCTCCTCCGGGACCGATCGGGCCACGGCGCAGAGCCCGACGGATCCGTCCGTGATCGGGTCGTGGTCAGCTCCGTTCGACATCGGCGTGAAGGGCATCCACAGCGTGGTGCTTCCGAACGGCCGCGTGCTGCTCTTCTCCTACCCCAACCGGGCCGTCGGCAGCGACGCGTACGTCTGGAACCCCGCCACCGGCGGCACCACCAACGTAAGCCTCAGCTGGAACCGAGACATCTTCTGCGCGGGCCACTCGTTCCTGGCGGACGGTCGCCTGCTCCTGACCGGTGGGCACGTGCACCGTGGCGCCTTCGGCCTGGGGGTCAAGAACACGGACATCTACAACCCGGCCAGCGGCACGTTCACGTCCGGGCCGCTGCTCGGCGAGGAGCGGTGGTATCCGACCAACGTCACGCTGCCCAGCGGGCGCGTGCTGGTGTTCGGGGGCTTCAAGGACGTGGACAACAGCCAGAAGGCCACGACGGTCGACTCGTACGACCCGGTCGCGAACACGGTCACGGCGCTCCCCGCGAGCGCCAGCAAGGGCTACGGGAACTATCCGAGGCTCCACCTGCTCGCGAACGGCAAGATCGCCTGGACCAACCAGGCGCGCACGCAGCTGTTCAACACGACCACGAACACCTGGGCCGCCTCCGCGCTGACCAACTTCGGCGGCCGGGGAGAGTCCGGGTCCTCGATCCTGCTGCCGGGGTCCAACAAGATCCTCCTGTTCGGCGGCCCCAACGGATCCGGCGGCGGCAGCGCCACCGCTGAGATCGGCGACTTCTCCGGCTCAACCCCGAGTTGGCGGGCCGTCGGCTCGCTCACCACCGGCAGGGTCTGGGCCAACGGCGTCCTGCTCCCGGACGGCAAGGTCCTCGCGGTCGGCGGCGGCGGTGGCGGCGCGTACACGAACCCGGTCAAGCGGGCCGAGCTGTTCGACCCGCAGACGGAAGCCTGGACCCCGATGGCCACCCAGCAGGGTCCGCGCGTCTACCACTCGACCGCGGTGCTCCTGCCCGACGGACGGGTGCTCTCGGCGGGGCACGACAACGGCCCACAGCAGACCATGGCCGAAATCTATTCCCCGCCGTACCTGTTCAAGGGCTCGCGTCCGACGATCTCGAGCGCACCGTCGTCCGTGGGCTACGGCACTCAGTTCAACATCTCGACCCCCCAGGCGTCCTCGATCCAGCGGGTCGTGATGATCCGGCCCAGCTCGACCACCCACGCCCTGCACGAGGACCAGCGCTCGATCGAGCTGCCGTTCACGGCCACGAACGGGAGCACGCTGAGCGCCACGGCCCCGGCGAACGCCACGGCCGCACCCCCAGGCCCCTACATGCTGTTCCTCCTGAACTCGGCCGGCGTGCCCTCGGTCGCGGAGTTCGTGACGGTGAACAGCGCGCCCAACCCGCCGGCGCCGACCGTGACGACCTTCTCGCCGGCGAGCGGCAGCACGGGTTCGGTCGTCCAGATCGACGGCACCAACCTCACCGGGGCAACCGGAGTGAGCTTCAACAACGTCCCGGCCACGCAGTTCTCGGTGTCCTCCCCCACGCGCGTCACGGCGACCGTGCCGTCGGGGGCGACCACGGGTCGGATCCGCGTGACCACCGCTGGGGGAACCGCGACGAGCTCGACCGACTTCACCGTCGTCGTGCCGCCCAACGCCTACCGTGACGCCGTGCTGGCGGACGGCCCCGTCGGCTACTGGCGGCTCGGCGAGACTGCCGGGGCCGCGCTCGACACGACCGGAAACGCCGTGGGCGGCAGCTATCTCGGCGGTGTCACGCGCGGTGTTCCGGGTGCGCTCGCGGGCGACTCGAACCTGGCGGCCCGCTTCGACGGAACGGACGACTACGTGAGCGTTCCCGACAACAACGCGCTCGACCGCGGCGACGTGTTCACCTACGAGCTCTGGGTCAAGCGCGGCTCCGTCCAGGGGGTCACACAACGCCTTCTGCACAAGGGCGCGGGGGTCGCCTCGCTCGGCTTCGGTCAGAACAACAAGCTGGTGCTCGTGCCCGGCGGCACGGGAGCCACCAACATCGCGTCCTCCACGATCGCGATCACCGACCAGGCGTGGCACCACGTCGTGGCGACCAAGAGCGGCGCCGAGGTTCACGTCTACGTCGACGGCGTCGACCGGACCGCCGCGGCCACGAACAGCACGATGACGTCGAACGCGGTCGCGCTCAACATCGGGCGGGCCAGCACGAGCAGCGCCTACTCGTCGGCTGACATCGACGAGGTCGCGATCTATCCGACGGCGCTGACCCCCGCCAGGGTGCTGGCGCACTACCAGGTGGGACGCGGCTGACCCGAGGGCTGCGCCTGCCGGCGGGCGTCGTACTGCTCTGTGCGACCGCGGTCGGGGGGCTCGTGGCGTTCTGGCTGGCCGCTGAGCTCTTCTCGCGCGACTCTGCCGGCAGTCCCCCGGGCGCCGGCGCCGTGGAGATCAGCGCGACCACCAACCGGGTCCTGCGCGAGGTTTCCCTGTCCGCGCCGAATGAGGTCGAGGTGGGCCTCGGTGCCGTCTTCGTGACGGGGACCGACCGCAGCACGGCGACCGTCTCTCGGCTTCCGGACGGCCCGACCGGACGTCCGCGGCCAATTGCACTCGGACGCGCCACGGCGACGAGTCCCGACGACCTCGCCGTCGGCGCCGGGGCCGTATGGGCCACGGTCGCGGACGCGCTCTATCGAGCCGATCCGAGGCGCCTGGGCGCCGCCGTCCGCGTCGCGGCTCTACCGAGCGGGGGTTTGCTCAGCGGGGTGGCCGTAGGCGGCGGGTACGTGTGGGTGGCCGACTCCACTCGCCGGACCGTCAACCGTGTCGACCCGACGGGGCGGCGCGCCACCATGAGCACCTCGCTGCCGGCCTCGGCCGACGGCGTGGCCGTCGGCGAGGGCGCCGTCTGGGTCCCCAGCGTGCAAGGGCGGTCGCTCTTTCGGATCGCGCTCGCAGACGCTCGGGAGGTGCGTTCGATCGCGGTTCCAGGGGCGGCGAACGGGGTGGCGGTCGGCGCGGGCAGCGTGTGGGTCACCGCCGCGGGGCGCGACGCGGTCGCCCGCGTGGACCCAGCCTCGGGTCGGGTGTCCTGGATCCGAGTGGGCCACGCGCCGACCGACGTGACCGTTGGGCGGGGCTCGGTGTGGGTCGCCAACAGCGGGTCCCGAACCGTCTCTCGCATCGACCCGGTGAGCGGCCGCGTTACCGCGACCATCCGGGTGCCCTCGCGGCCGAACCGGATTGCCACCGACGGCCGGTCGGTGTGGGCCACCTTCCTGGGACCCCCGCCCGGCGAGGACTAGCCCAGCGCGGGCTCCTCGGTGTCCACGTCCTCGGTTTCGGCCGCGGCGCGCGTGAACCGCGTGGACGGCTCAGCCTGCGACGTGACGAGCGAATCGAGAAACCGCGTCTTCTCTCGCCTGCCGTCCCAGCGGACGTCCGGTATGAGCACCTCTCGCTTCGCCTCGATGCGATCCGTGTAGCGCTGGAGGTGCCTCAGCATGAGCCCCACCTCTTCCTCCACGTCCGACGGGGTGTAGCCGAGATCGAACAGGTGCTGATGGTCAGGCGCGTAGAAGTGGTCCTCGAGCTCCAGGCGAGGGTTCTCGATGTTGCGCACCTCTACGTCGAGGCCCATCTCGCCGGCCGCCGCCTGGACCTTCATGGCCAGCTCCGTGATGTCGAAGACCTCCTGGAACTGGTTGAACACCCGGTACTCGCCAGGGTCGGGCGGGTTCTCGAGGGTCAGCGTGAGGCACTGCATGGAGTCCCGTAGCGGCAGGAAGCCGCGCTTCTGGTGCCCCAGACCGAAGGGCGTCAACGGGTGGCCGATCAGCGCCTGGCAGCAGAAGCGGTTGATCGCCGTGCCGAACGCCTGGTCGAAGTCCAGGCGGGTCAGCAGGCGGTCGTCCTCGGCCATGTCGTCGATCCGCGTGCCGAACACGACTCCCTGCATGATGTCCGTCGCACGCAATCCCCACAGCCTGCAGGCGAACATCACGTTGTTCGACCCGTGGACCTTGCTCCAGTGGTACCAGGAGCCAGCCTGACGCGGGAACGGGAGCCGATCGGTGCGGCCCCGGTACTCGAGCTCGAAGAACCCCTCCGGGATCGCCACGTTGGGCGTGCCGTACTCCCCCATGGTCCCGAGCTTGACCAGGTGCGCGTCGGGGACGAACTCCTCCATCGCGAAGACGAAGTTGGTCGTGCTGACCAGGTTGTTCCTCTGGACGAACGCGCAGTGCTCCGCGTCGATCATCGAGTACGGCGCCGAAGGACACTCGCCCAAGTGGACGATCGCGTCGGGCCGGAACTCCTCGAAGATCTGGGCGACCAGCTCGTAGTGAGTCAGGTCACCTTCCCAGAACTGGAAGTCCTTCTCGAAATGCTCGTCGAGCGCCTGTAGCCGCTCCGGCATCGGGTACACCGGTGTGGCGCTCCACGATCCCATCTCGTGCACCCAGCGTCTGCGAAGAAAGGCGTCGGCCCCGGCCACGTCGTGACCCCTCGCCAAAAGGTGTTGGGCAAGCGACCAGCCCAAGTAACCGTCGACCCCCGCGACAAATACCCGCATAATGCAAACTAGTCAGACCGGCGACGTTATGTCAACCCGCAACCACAACGAGTTAACCAGTCGTACCGCTGGTGAGTTAACCCGTTCCTCACCTCACGGGTTAACCCTTTCCGTCACCCTCGGGTTAACCCGATACCACTATTTATGAAACGATCGACGACGGCGATCGGCCTCGCGGTCGCGCTTGCGGTTGTGACATCCGGCGCCTTGCTGTCCTCCTCGGAGAAGGAAGACCCCCCGGATCTCACCCCCTACCGCGGCTTGGCCACCTGGCTCGACAACTGGGATTGGGCGACCTGGCAAGACCCGGACAGCAGGCAACGGGCGGACAAGACGATCGCCACCATGAGCGAGAAGGGCGTCCGGACGCTGTTCCTCGCCACGTCCCACTGGAGCCAGCCCGCCGGGGTCGTGATGCCGCGAGCGGTCTCGCAGACGATCGAGGCGGCTCACCGCCACGGGATGAAGGTCGTGGCCTGGTACCAGCCGTCGCTCGTGAACCCCGAGCGCGACTTCCGGCGCGCCCTCGCGGCGATTCAATTCGAGACCGCCGATGGAGAGCGCGTGGATTCCTTCGCGCTTGACATCGAGGCCCGCTCCGTTCGACCCGTCTCGACCCGCAACGCCCGCCTACTGCGGCTGGCCGACCGCCTTCGCGACGAGGTGGGACCGGGCTACGCGCTCGGCGCGATCGTCCCCTCGCCACGTCGGCTGGACCTCTATCCCCAATCCTGGCCCGGCTTCCCGTACAAGCGGCTCGCGAAGGTGTTCGACGTGTTCCTGCCGATGGCGTACTGGACGTTCCACGCGCCCACGCTCAACGACGCCAGGGCCTACACCCGCGACAGCGTGTCCGGGATCAGAGCGCTGGTCGGCGATCCAGATATCGCGGTGCACGCCATCGGAGGGACCGCGAGGGACGCCACGAGCGCCGGCGTGCGCGGCTTCATCGCCGCCACCCGGGAGTGCGGTGTCCGCGGCATCAGCCTCTATGACTTCCTCACCACGAGCACCTCGGCGTGGCGCGAGATCGCGGCCCGTCCAAAGGGCCGCCCGCACCGAACGCGCGGCTGCGATTGGAAGCGCCGGGAGCCGGCCGAGCTAGCCGCGGCCCGGATGCTGCGGCTTGAGGCGAAGCGTGAGCAGCGTCTCGAACGCCGTGTACGCGCGGAACATGCGGAAGACCAGAAACGCCGGAACGAACGGAAGCGCCGCAAACTGGCGGTACGCAAGCAGCAGCAGCGTGATGACGAACAGCTGAAGGCCGACTAGGAAGCCGGCCACGACCGAGATCTCTCGCAGTGCGAACACGCCCGGGTCGAGCAGCTCGACGACCCCCGCACAGACCAGGATGGGGATCATCAGCGTGCGCCGCGAGGCGTTGAAGATGGACCACGGCAGCACCCAGAGCCCGCGCAGGCCCTGACGCATCCAGATCGTCGACATGTTGCGCCCGGCCATGTGGAAGAGCCCGCGCGCCCAGCGCTGGCGCTGTTCGCGGAGATGGGCCACGCTCCCCGGCACCTCTGTGAGCACGCGGACCTCGAGGTCCGTGACGATGCGGTAGCCCAAGCGGCCGATGCGCATGGTGATGTCGGCATCCTCGCCGTTGATGCCCTCCGCGAAGCCGCCCAGCTCCTCCACCAGTGTGCGCCGGTACGCCGCGATCATGCCGGGCATCACCATCACGGCGTCGGCGGCGCCCTGAGCCACCCGCAGGAAGGCCACGCCGTAGAACACCTCGGCGATGCGCAGCGGAGACAGCCACCACGGCGTTTCCTCGTTCGGCATCGGCAGTCCGCTCACACCGCCCACCGACGGGTCCCAGAACCAAGGCATCACGGTCTCCAGGAGCTCCGGCGAGACGGTCGTGTCCGCGTCGATGCGGATCACGACGTCCTCGGTGATGCGCGCCAGGCCCGCGTTGAGCGCCCGGGCCTTCCCCGGCGCGGTGCACGTCAGAACCTCTCCCTCCACCGCTTCGCAGTCCGCGAGCGCCGCCCGCGCGATCGCGGCGGTGTTATCCGTGGATGCGTTGTCGACCACGTACAGCTTGCAGCCCTCGGAATGGCGCGCGGTGGCGGCGTCGATCGCGCGAATGCAGTCGGCGAGGTGGCTTCCCTCGTTGTAGGCGGGGATCAGGAATGCCACCGACAGGCGCGGACCGGTTGCGGGCTTCTTGTGCTCGAACGTCGCGCTGGCCACGTACAGCAGAACGGTCAGCCCGAGCAGGAAGATCACGATCGACGAGTCCAGGCCGCCGATGAATCGCACGTGCAGCCCCTCGAACCACGCGTCCCGGGCAAGCCCGAAGCCGACGGCGAGCAGGGCCGCGCCCGCTACCGCTCCCAGGAACACGAGCAGATAGATGGGCGAACGGCGCCTCCGCGCGACCACGCGGATGCCGTCCGGCAAGAGGTATCGCATGAAGACCGTGCTGATGATCACCAGCAGCCCAGCGAGGCCGGCGATGATGCCGCCGACGGGCGAGAACGGCCAGGGCGTCCACGAGTCGCTGAACCACACCATTACGGCGTCGACCAACAGGATCGAGACGAAGTAGAACGCCCACCCGAACAGCGCGAGCCTGACCCTGCCGGACCAGGAGCCGACGGCGAAGACGCTCAGCAGGAGGATCATCAGAGCCAGAAACGGGCGGAACGCCAGCGAGCCGCCCTGTGCCAGAAGCTCGGCCGAATCCTTGCCGGAGATCAACGCCAGCGGCTCGACATACCACTCCTGCAGCTGATCGAGGAACGGCACGAGCGCCGCGGACAGGCCGACGAACAGCACCAGGAAGACCGGAGCCGCCCACACGGTTCGCGGCACCGCGAACGCCTCGGGCACCGTGTCGGCTGACCACCAGTGGGGCCTCGCGAGCGCCTGCGGCGGCGGCACCGCCGGCGGCTGTGGGTGGTCGAAGGGCACCACTTCCACGGAGCTCGCGGGGACCAACTCTTCGCGCGACTCGGTCATCAGTCCTCGTCCAGGCAAACGGCGTTGATGCTGCCCACGTTGTTCCGCGCCTCCCCGTCGTTCTCCAGATCGAACTGCCATTGGTGGCGCGGACAGGTGAGGTAGCGCCCCTCTTCCACCCACCCGCGGCTCAGGTCGCCGCCCTGGTGCGGGCAGTAGCGGTTGAGCGCGTAGCGCGTCCCGTCGGCTTCCACGACGATGCGCTCCTGGTTCGTCTCGATCGCCAGCAGCCGATCGCAGAACCAGTTCATGTCCTCCGCCTCGAGCCGTAGGAAGCCCTGGACCACCGTGTGGTAGATGTCGGGCTCGCGGTTGAGGCGCATCCGGAACGTCAGCGAGAAGTCGTCCCACGTGATCTTGTTGTCGAGGACTCGCGCCACCTCCCACGACGGAGCCGTGACCGAGTAGAAGTCGCCATCGCTGAGGCGGTCCACCAGCTCGACCTTGCGCGGCGGGAAGTCCACCCGCAGCATCCGGTCCGGGAGATCGTCGAGGCGGAAGTAGAGGGGCGTCTCGACGCGGTCGTGCATGGTCAAGCCCTCCAGCTTCTCCTCGAGCACCAGCTTGACCCGTGCCAGCAGCTGCTCGCCGTCATCCCGCTGGCGGTACTGGCTGGCGCGCGCGGCGAAGAAAGGCTCGAAGGCACCCGCGTACTCGCGGATGTAGGTCTCCCAGTTCCCGTTGAGCCGCTCGGTGGCCTCGTACACGACCTCCCCGGTCTCCGCGTCGAGCGTGTCGCCGGGCATCATCTCCGGCCACCGCGTCTCGGCACGCGGCAGGCGCTTGTCCAGATACTCGATCAACTGGTCGGCGCGGGGGAAGATGTTGACGGGCTCGAAGTTCAGGTGCACGAGCTCCGGGTCGAGGAAGCACGGCGGACCCGCCGAGGGCAGGTAGACGCGCGGGCGCAGCGTCTTGATCGCCTGGGCTACGCCGTTGAACTTGGCGCGCACCTTCTTGCGGGCGATCTCCTCGTACTGCTCGCGCGGATAGTCGTAGCACGTGGGATGCCAGCCGGCCCCGGAGAACTGGCAGGCGAACACGTCCGGCTCGCCCTCGGCACGCGCTATGCCGGGGAGGGCGTCGACGATGCGGCAGTCGTTCAGGTTGAGAAAAGAGCGGCCCGCGGCCTTGACCAGGATCGCCGAATCGCGGTTCAGCTCCGAGTCGTCCAGATACAGCTTGATCGACCCCCCGGGAATCGGCACCGAATCGCCGTCGCCACACACGACCACGTCCTTGCAGCGGTAGTCCGCGAAGGCGGTTACCAGGTAGTTGCGCCGGAAGTCCGGGATCACGACGGTGAAGTCGCGGCTGCGCAGACTGTCGAGAAAGGCGAGGTCGAGGTGGTCCTTGTGCTCGTGACTGATGTAGAGGTAGCGCTCGCGTTGAGCGTCGCCGAGCTTCTCCTCCACGACCGCGGCGAGATGGTGGTTGCGCGGTAGCTGAAACCACGCCGAGTCGAACGCTCCGGTCGGAGACAGCCAGGGGTCCGTGATGACGATGGCCTCGGCCGTTTCTACGCAAAAGCCAGCATGACCGAGGAAGGTGATCTTCATGAACTGTCTTCGGTAACAGATTTACCTGTGAGTTGTCAACCGTTATGCTCGCTCCCGGATGGACGATCTGGAGCAACTTTCGTCCGATGAGGTGCTCGCTCACGCGGTGCGCGAGCATCATCCGCGGCTCCTGCTGGCGTGCTCGTTCCAGAAGGAGGAGACCGTCCTGATCGACATGCTCAGCGCGCTCGAGCCGCGGCTGCGCGTGTTCACGATCGACACGGGCGAGCTGTTTCCGGAGACCTACGAGCTGTGGCGGCGCGTGGAAGAGCGCTACCACCTGCACGTGGAGGTGGCCGACGCGTCCAGCATCGGGTCCAGGCCCTGGAGCGCGGAGCAATGCTGCAGCGCCTGCAAGGTCGCCGCACTGGGGTGCGCCCTCGCGGGGGCGGACGCCTGGCTGACCGGGCTGCGCCGTGAGCAGGCGCCAACGCGTGCCGGTGTGCCCAAGCGGACCAAGGACGCGCGCGGGCTGTGGAAGTACAACCCCCTCGCGGACTGGACCGAGGATGACGTCTGGCGCTACGTGTTCGAGCACGAGCTGCCCTACAACCGCCTCCACGACCGGGGTTACGCCTCGATCGGCTGCACACCGTGCACCCGACCCGGCAGCGGACGCGAAGGTCGCTGGGCGGGCCAGGCCAAGACCGAATGTGGCCTGCACGTATGACGCCGGGCGCGGGACCCGCCGCCGTCAGGACTGGTTGAAGAAGCCCTTCTCGATCAGCCGGGCGCGTTCCTCGGCGGACACCTCGACGTTGCGAGGGGTCAGGAGGAAGACCTTGTCGGCGATGCGCTGCATGCCGCCGTCGAGCGCGTAGGTGAGGCCGGAGGCGAAGTCGATCAAGCGCTTGGAGAGGTCGGTGTCGGTGCCCTGGAGGTTCAGGATCACCGGGATCGCGTCCTTGAACTGGTCCGCGATCTGCTGGGCGTCGTTGAAGCTCTTCGGGATTACGAGGTGCACCTGGATGTCCCCCCCGTTTCCACGGCCGTTGGGCGCGACCGGACGCAGCACGCGCGTCTCGCGCCCGGGGCCGCGCGGCTCGTCGGCGAAGATGTCGTCGATCTCGTCCCGGCGCCGCCGCTGGAGGCGCCGCACGTTCGGCCGGTCGCGGTAGCGGTCCTCGAGCTCCGCCTCGGGCTCGGGCTCGCGAACCGCCTCATAGCGCGGGTCTTCTTCCTCGGCGAGGCCGAAGTAGACCAGCGTGCGATGCCATGTGTCGCGGAGCGCCATCCTGCGTGCCTTTTCGCGCGTAAGCGGGAAACTCCTTCGCCCGCAAGAGCCCGGCGCAGCCGGGTCTCGCGGGTCATCGTCACAGTGTAGGACCCGTGGAACCCGAATCTTTCCAGGTGCTGCGCCAGCTGCCGGGCGCCGGCAGCGTCGTGCTGGACGGCGAGAGCGCCGGCGCGGGCCCGCCGATCGTGCTGCTGCACGGCCTGTCGGCTACGCGCCGCAGCGTGGTGCACGGGTCCCGGCAGCTGCAGCGCCGCGGCTGGCGTGTGATCGCCTACGACGCCCGCGGCCACGGCGCGTCCTCCGCGGCGCCCGGCTACGAGTACGCCGACCTCGTCGACGACCTGCGCGCGGTGCTGGATCACCTCGAGCTGGAGCGGGTGGCGCTGGTGGGCAGCTCGATGGGCGCCGCGACCGCCATGGCGTTCGCGCTCGAGTCGCCCGAGCGCGTGGCCGCCTTGGTGCAGATCACGCCCGCCTACGACGGCGGCGGGCGCACCGGCGAGGTCGAGCGCGGCGACTGGGAGCGGATGGCCTCCGAGCTCGAGCGGGGCGGCGTGGACGCGTTCGTCGACGTGGCCGCCCCGGCGGGCGCGGGCGAGGGCTGGCGCAAGATCGCCCGCGAGGCCGTCAGGCAGCGCATGGAGCGCCACGAGCACCCCGAGGAGATCGCACGGGCTCTGCGCCAGGTGCCGCGTTCGGCCGCCTGGGACGGCCTGGAGGCGCTGGAGCGGCTCGAGGTGCCGGTCCTCGTGGTGGGCTCCCGCGACGAGATGGACCATCTGCATCCGTTCGCGATCGCCGCCGAGTACGCCGGGCGCCTGCCCGATGCGGAGCTGGTGGTCGAGGAGGAGGGCAAGTCGCCGCTGGCCTGGCAGGGCGCCAGGCTGTCGACGGCGATCGGGGACTTCCTGGAGCGGGTGGGCTACCCGCCCGCGCCCTCGTAGAGCACGTTCCCGAGCCGCACGATCGTCGCCCCCTCCTCGGCGGCCACCACGTAGTCCTGCGACGTACCCATCGAGAGCCGCTCGAGGCCGTGCTCGGCCGCCAGCTCGGCCAGGCGGGCGAAGTGGGGGCGGTTGACCTCGGGGTACTCGGTGAACGGCGGCATCGTCATCAGACCGGTCACCGGGCACGGGCAGCGCTCGATGTACGCGCCCACCTCCGACGGGTCCACGCCCTGCTTCGACTCCTCGCCGGCGACGTCCACCTGGATCAGCACCTCTCGCGCCGGATTGGCCTCCAGGCGTCGCAGCGCCGACTCGGACGCGATCGAATGGATCAGCCGCACGTTGGGGACGATCTCCTTGAGCTTGCGGCTCTGCAGCGCGCCGATGAAGTCCCAGGTGAACAGGTCGCGGTGCCGCTCCTGCTTGGCGATCAGATCCTGCGCGCGGTTCTCCCCCACCAGCTGGATGCCGGCCTCGGCCAGCGCCGGCAGGTCGTCCGCGTCGACGTACTTGATCGCCGCCAGGATCTCGATCTCGGAGCCGATGCGCTCGCGCACGCGCTCCAAGTTCTCCCTCACCCGTTCAGCACGCACAGCCCCGCCTGCCTTCCGGTTATGCCTCGGTCGCGTCGATGCGAGAAGTACAGATCGGCCTCGCAGCTCGTGCAGCGGTCGAGGTGCGCCACCTCGCTCACCCCCGCCTCCGCGAGCCTGGCGTCGATCACGCGGCGCAGGTCGAGCATGCGGCCATCGACCGCCCCGTCCACGTCGGCGAACCGCTCGGCCACCTCGGGTCCGACCTCGTAGCAGCAGCCTCCGATCCCGGGCCCGACGGCGGCGGAGGGCGGCGTCGCGAACGTCGCGACGGCCCGCTCGAGGATCCCGCCCGCCAATGGCCGCCAGCCGCAGTGCAGCATCGCCGCCTGCTCTCCGTTCGAGAGCGCGACCGGGTAGCAGTCGGCCACCAGCACCAGCAGGGCGAGCTGCGTCTGGGTGGTCAGGTGACCGTCCACGCGCGGCAGCTCCTTGCCGCCCGGGTCCGCGAACGCGCGCTCGGGGTCGGGGCCGCTCCACTCGCGCAGGTCGGTGCCGTGCACCTGCCAGCCCATCGCAACGCGCTCGGGGTCGAGCTCCCCCGCACGAGCCGCGCGGGCGCGGTTCTCCGCGATGTGGGCGGGCTCGTCGTCCGTCAGCAGGCCCAGGTTCAGGGAGCGGTAGGGGCCTTCGCTGACGCCGCCCTCGCGCGTCGTGAAGAGAGCGCGCGCCCCCGGAAGCTCGAGCGTGTCGATCACCGCGCTACCTCCAGGGCTGTGCGCAGCTCGTCGTCACGCCCGGCCACGAGCCCATCGAGCTTGCGCCGCAGGGTCTCCTCCAAGGCACGGCCGATCGCGGGACCCTCCGGGACGCCGGCCGCCAGCAGGTCGTCGCCGCCGATCTCGAGGCGCACCGCATTCAGCTCCGTGACCCACCGCAGGATCGGCTCTGACGGGGCGCCCAGCGCCAGCGCCAGGGCCAGCGCCTCCGGCGGCTCCCCCCCGAGCAGGTCGCGCAGCTCCGACGGTATGCGCTCGCGCTCGCGCAGCTCGCGCACCAGGTCCGGCGCCCCCAGGGCCGCGCGCGCCACCGCGTCCCGCTGGGCGGCCTCGAGCTGCAGGTTCTCGAGCCAGTCGTCGAGCCCGGCGGGCGCGCTTGCGCACAACGCCGCCAGAGCCGCCAGGGCACGGTCGGCGCCGATCGCCGTCGCGCCGAGCGAGGCCGACGCAACCAGCTCGGGGTCTGGATCGAGCTCCGGGTCCAGCGCGCGAGCCAGCCCGAGGTCGCGCATGCGCTCCACGGCGGCGGGCGCCTCGTGCTCGGCGAGCATGTCCATCAGCTCGTCCCGTACCCGCGCTCCCGAGACCGTCGACATGGCGTCCTCGGCCACTGCCGTCCTGGCGTCGCGCTCCGTGGCCTGGTCCATGCGGAAGCCGAGCCGCGTCTCGTACCGGACCGCCCGCAGCAGGCGGGTGGGATCGTCGAGGAAGGAGCCGTGGTGGAGGGTGCGCACCACGCTGGCCTCGAGGTCGGCGCGGCCGCCGTGCGGGTCGTAGAGGTGGCCCAGATCGTCGCCGGCCAGCGCGACCGCCATCGCGTTGACGGTGAAGTCGCGGCGGCGCAGGTCGTCCGCCAGGGTCGCCGCGGCCACCGTCGGCAGCGCGCCCGGTTCGGCGTAGGTCTCGGTGCGGGTGGTCGCGAGGTCGAAGCTGAGGTCCCGGGCGCGCACCGTCGCGGTGCCGAAGCGCTCGTGCTCGCGTGCCGTCCCGTCGAGACGCTCGGCGAGCGCCCGGGCGACGGACCGTGCGTCGCCCTCCACCGCGAGGTCCAGGTCCACGGCGGCCGCGCCGCGCAGCAGGTCGCGCACCGCGCCGCCCACGAGGTAGGCCGGCGGCAGGCCCGCGAGCGCGGGCACCAGCCGCTCCATGCCGGGCAAGCGCCGGACGCGCTCGCGCAGCTCCGTCACAGCCGCACCGGGATGCCCGCCGCCCGCATGCGCTCCTTCGCCTCGCCCACCGTGTGCGTCCCGTAGTGGAAGATCGAGGCGCACAGCACGGCGTCGGCGCCGCCCTTGCTGACCGCGTCCACGAGATGGTCCAGCGAGCCGGCGCCGCCGCTGGCGATCACCGGCACGTCGACGGCGTCGGCCACCGCCCGCGTCAGCTCCAGCTCGTAGCCGTCCTCGGTGCCGTCGCGATCCATGCTGGTCAGCAGGATCTCCCCCGCCCCCCGCTCGACCCCCTCGCGCGCCCACTCCACGGCGTCGCGCCCAACGGCGCGGCGGCCGCCCTCGACGTACACACCGTAGGCGCCGTCTGGCCCCCGCCGCGCGTCGATCGCCAGCACCACGCACTGGGCGCCGAAGGTCGCGGCCAGCTCCGCCAGCAGCTCCGGCCGCGCCACCGCGGCGGAGTTGGCCGACACCTTGTCGGCGCCAGCGTCGAGCACCGCCTGAGCGTCCTCGGCCGAGCGCACGCCGCCGCCGATCGTGAAAGGGATGAACACGTCGTCGGCGCACCGGCGGGCCAGCTGCGCGGCGGTCTCGCGCCGCTCGTGGGAGGCGGTGATGTCGAGGAACACGATCTCGTCCGCCCCCTCGTCCTGGTAGCGCACGGCCAGCTCCACCGGATCGCCGGCGTCGCGCAGGTTCAGGAACTCCACGCCCTTGACCACGCGGCCCTTGTCCACGTCAAGGCACGGGATCACCCGGCGCAGCAGCATCAGCCCTCCAGCGCGGCCTGGCCCTCGGGCACCCCGAAGCGGCCCTCGTAGAGCGCCTTGCCGGAGATCACCCCCGCCAGGTTGACCAGGCGCAGGTCGCGCAGCGCCTCCAGGTCGGCGATCGAGCCGATCCCGCCCGAATAGAGGAAGCGGCCGCGCACGGCCTCCGCCACGCGCCGGATCTCGTCGAGGTCCGGGCCCTCGAGCATCCCGTCGCGGTCGACGTTCGTGTACGCGAAGCGCGTGACGCCCCGCTGCTGCATCAGGCGGATCGCGTCCTCACCGCGCATCTGTGTCTCGCGCGTCCACCCGGCGACCGACACCATCCCTCCGCGCACGTCCACGCCCACGAGGATGCGCGACGTGAACGCGGCCAGCGCCTCGTCCAGCAGCTCCGGGTCCGTGAACGCGGCGGTGCCGAGCACCACGCGCGCCACCCCGGCCTTCAGCACGCGGCGGATCGAGGCGATCGAGCGCAGGCCGCCGCCCAGCTCGACGGGCACCGGCAGCTCGCTGGTGATGCGCTCCACGTGGTGGATGTTGACCGGCTCGCCCTCGCGCGCCCCGTCGAGGTCCACGAGATGCAGGAAGCGCGCTCCGGCGTCGACGAACGAGCGGGCGGCCTCGAGCGGGTCGTCCGCGTAGATCGTCTCGTCGTCGAAGTTGCCCTGGCGCAGCCGAACGGCCTTGCCGTCGCGGATGTCCACCGCCGGCAGCAGGATCATGGGCGCGCCGAGCCCACGAAGTTCGCGAGCAGGCGCAGCCCGTCCGGCCCCGACTTCTCCGGGTGCGACTGCAGCCCGTAAACGGGCGGGCGCTCGACCACGCTCACGAACTCGCTCCCGTAGTCGGCGGTGCCGAGCACGTCCTCGGCCCGCGCCGGCCGCGGCGCGAACGAGTTGGCGTGGTAGAACGCGCAGGGGTCGGGCAGCCCCTCGTTGAGGATGCTCGCGCGTCGCCACGCGACCGGGTTCCAGCCGATCTGAGGGACCTTTAGGCCCGGCGCGTCGAGCGCCTCGACGGGGCCCTCGAGGAGCCCGATCCCCTCGGCGCCGCCGAGCTCGGTGGTGGACTCGAACAGCAGCTGCATGCCCATGCAGAGGCCGATCACCGGCACGCCGGCGTCCACGCGCTCGCGCAGCAGCTCGTCCAGGCCCAGCTTGCGCACGTGCTCCATCGCCTTCGGCATGGCGCCCACCCCGGGCAGCACGACCGCATCGGCGTCGCGCACGCGGGCGTGGTCCGCGGTCAGCTCCGGCTGGGCGCCCACGTGCTCGAGTGCCTTATAGACCGAGCGCAGGTTGCCCATGCCGTAGTCGAGGATGGCGATATTCACAGCAGCCCTTTGGTGGAGGGCACCCCCTGCACGCGTGGATCCGCGGCGATCGCCTGGCGCAGCGCCCGCGCGAACGCCTTGAAGGTCACCTCGACCATGTGGTGGGCGTTCGTGCCGGCCTCCACGCTCAGGTGCAGCGTCAGCTTGGCGCCGTTGGCCACGGCGCGGAAGAACTCCTCGGCGAGGTCGGTGTCGAAGTCCGACACCCGCTGGACGGGATAGTTGCCCACGAACGCGGTGAACGGGCGTCCGGAGATGTCGATCGCGCACGCGGCCCGGGCCTCGTCCATCGGCACCACGGCGTTACCGAAGCGGGCGATGCCCGCGCGGTCGCCGAGGGCCTGGTCGAGCGCCTGACCGAGGGCGATGCCGGTGTCCTCGACCGTGTGGTGCGGCCCGGTCTCCAGGTCGCCTCGGACGCCTACGTCGAGGTCGAGCCCGCCGTGACGCGCGAGCGAGTCGAGCAGGTGGTCGAAGAAGCCGAGGCCGGTGGCGCGCTCGCCCGCGCCGGAGCCGTCCAGGCCCAGCGAGAGCGAGACGTCGGTCTCGCCGGTTACGCGGTGGATGTGGGCGGTGCGACTCACGCTCGGCGCTCCATGGACTCGGCGTGCACGGGGAATCCCTCGGCTCGGGCCAGCGCGGCGCCTGCGGGGGCGAGGCGGGCCGCCGCCTCGCCGGGCAAGGATACGCGAGCCATTCGGCGCCTGAACGTGGCCGGCGAGAGGGCGCTCTGGAAGCGCGCGGCGCCTCCAGTCGGAAGCACGTGGTTCGACCCCGCAACGTAGTCGCCGAAGGCCGTGCCGGCCCCGGCTCCGACGAACACGCAGCCGGCGCGTCGCACCCGGCCGGCGAGCGCCTCGGCGTCGGCTCCCACCAGCTCGAGGTGCTCCGGGGCGATCTGCTCGGCCAGCGTCAGTGCGCGGCCGAGGTCGTCGGTCCGCACCAGCTCGAGCTGTGCGTCGGTGGCGCTCGGACGCTCGGGAGCGAGCCGCTGCACGGCATCGCCGACGGCCTCCAGCAGGGTCGTGTCCGCGGCGAGGCACCACAGCGGGCTCTCCTCGCCGTGCTCGGCCTGCGCGAGCAGATCGAGCGCGATCAGCTCAGCGTCGGCTCCGGCCGACGCGATCACGGCCAGCTCGCTCGGGCCGGCCAACCCGTCGATGCCGACGCTGCCGAACACCTGTCGCTTGGCCTCCGTGACCCACGCGTTGCCGGGCCCCACGATCAGGTCGACCGCCTCGACGGAGGCGGTCCCGTACGCCAGCGCCCCGATCGCCTGGGCCCCGCCCATGCGGTAGACCTCGGTGACCTCGCAGAGCACGCAGGCGGCGAGGATCACGGGGTGGGCTCGGCCGCCCGGCCCGGGCGGGGCGCACACGACGATCTGGTCCACGCCGGCCACCCGCGCCGTCACGGCGGCCATCGCGACGGTGGACGGGTAGGGCGCCTCCCCGCCTGGGACGTAGATGCCCGCGCGCCGCACCGCGACGTCCGCCACCTCAACGCGCTGGCCCTCCGGCAGGTCCACCGCGACCGGCTCGCGCAGCTGCGCCATCGCCACCTGGCGCACGTTCGCGATCGCGGTGCGCAGGCCGTCCAGCACATCCGGGTCGAGCACGCCGACTGCCGCGTCCAGCTCGCGTGCGTCCACCCGCAGCTCGCCAGGCCCCAGCTCCGCCTTGTCGAAGCGCTCCGTGTAGCGCAGCACCGCGTCGTCGCCGTGCTCGCGCACGTCGGCCAGGATCTCGGCCACGGCCTCGGGGCGCCCGCCGGGGAGCGCGCACCGCGACCACTCGTTGTGCCGGCTACGGATTCGCATCGCGGATGCCGCGGACGATCCGGTCGATCTGCTCCGCCTTCAGCTTGTGAGCCACCGGGTTGGCGATCAGGCGCGCCGTGCAGACCTCGATCTCCTCGACCACGCGCAGCCCGTTCTCGGCGAGCGTCGTGCCGGTGGCGGTGAGGTCGACGATGCCGTCGACCAGGCCGGTCAGCGGCGCCAGCTCGACCGACCCCTTCACCTCCACGATCTCCGCCTGCCGGCCGGTGGACGAGAAGTGCGCGTCGGCGATGCGCGGGTACTTGGTCGCGATCCGCACGCGGCCGAGGCGTCGCAGGGCGGAGCCGATCGGATCGCCACCCTCGGGCGCGGCCACGACCATGCGGCAGCGGCCGAAGTCGAGGTCGAGCAGCTCGTAGACCTTGCGCTGGGCCTGCTCGAGCAGCACGTCCTTGCCCGTGATCCCGATGTCGGCCGAGCCGTGCTCGACGTAAGTGGGCACGTCGGACGGGCGCATCGTCACCACGCCGGCGTCCTCGAACAGCAGCTTGCGGTCGTTGGAGCGCACCTCGCTCGTGTCCACTCCCAGCGAGTCGAGCAGGTCGAGCGAACCCGCGAGCAGCGCACCGCGCGGGACCGCGATCGTGAGCCGGTCCGACCCGCTCATGCGAGCGCCTCCTCCGCGGCCTGGGCCATGTGGACCCGCTGTAGGTCGAGCGCCATCCCGCAGGCGGGCAGCGCGCGGCCGAATCGGCCGAGCAGGTCGTCGTAGCGGCCACCGCCGCCGAGGGCGAAGCCGACCGCGGGGTCGTAGACCTCGAACACCGCCCCGGTGTAGTAGCCGAGCTCGCGCACGAGCCCGAGGTCGAAGATCACGCGGTCCGCCACGCCACGCTCCGCCAGCAGCTCGTGCAGGGCGCGCAGACCTTCGACCGCGACGGTCCACTCCGCGGGGGCCCCCGCGGCCGGCTCCAGCACCTCGGGGCCGCCGCGCTGCTCCGGCAGGCGCACGAGCAGCTCGCGGTCGCGCTCCGGCAGCCCGTCGATCCGGGAGACGAGCATGTCCAGGCCCACCAGATCGCGCCGCGACAGGCACTCGAGCAGCGGCTCGTGCTCCGGCTCGGGCACGCCCAGGGCGTTCAGCAGGCTGCGGTAGAGAGCCCCGTCCCCCACCCCGACCCGGTGACGGCTCAGGCCAGCCGCCTCCAAGCCGGCGATCGTCAGCTCCAGCACCTCGGCCTCGCCCTCGGGCGGGGTCGCGCCGATCAGCTCCAGACCGCCCTGGAGGAACTCGCGCGGCTCGCCGACGCCGCGTTCGACCGCCCGCCAGGCATGCGCGAAGTAGCAGAAGCGCAGCGGCGGCTCCGCGTCGGCGTAGCGCGTGGCCACCACGCGCGCGATCGGGATCGTCATGTCGGAGCGCAGCGCCAGCACGGCGCCCTGCTCGTCGAAGGTTCGGTACCGGGCACCGGCAGCCTGGTCCTCGCCGCGGCGCAGCACCTCCTCGTACTCCAGCGCCGGCGTGTGCACCTCGCCGTAGCCGGCGCCCTCGAACGTGGTGCGCAGTCGGCTCGAGATGGCGCGCACCTCTCGCATCTCGTCGGGCAGCACGTCACGGGTGCCCGGGGGAATCCGCCGGGAATCCTTCATCGTGCCTCCCCCGGCCCGCTACGCGGGCACGCGCTCCGTGGCGACACGCTCGATGCGCGCGCCCAGTCCCCGCAGCCGCTCGTCGATCCGCTCGTAGCCGCGGTCGATCTGGCGGATGTTGCCGATCTCGGAGGTGCCGTCGGCGCACAGCGCCGCGATGAGCATCGCCATGCCCGCTCGGATGTCCGGGCTCTCCATGCGCTCGCCGTGAAGCCGGCTCGGGCCGCTGACGACCGCGCGGTGCGGGTCGCAGACGATCACCCGAGCGCCCATGGAGACGAGCTTGTCGACGAAGAACAAGCGGTTCTCGAACATCTTCTCGTGGATCAGGACGAGGCCGTCGGCCTGGGTGGCGAGCGCGAGCGCGATGCTCGTGAGGTCCGCCGGGAAGGCGGGCCAGGGGCCGTCCTCGATCTTGGAGATCGCCTCGCCCTCGTCTGACTGCACGCGCAGGTCTTGGCCGCCCGGGACCAGCACGTCCGTGCCGTCGTACTCGATCGTGCAGCCGAGGCGCGCGAAGGCGAGCCTCGTCATGCGCAGATCGTCGGCTACGCAGTCGCGGATGCGCAGCTCGCCCCCGGTGCAGGCCGCGAGCGCGATGAACGAGCCGATCTCGATGTGGTCGGGGCCGATCGCGTAGTCCGCGCCGCCCAGCTCCTCCTGCCCGTGGATGATCAGCAGGTTCGAGCCGATGCCCTCGATGCGCGCGCCCATCTGCATCAGCAGGCGGGCAAGGTCCTGCACGTGCGGCTCGGAGGCGGCGTTGTGGATGACCGTGGAGCCGGGGGTCAGCGCCGCGGCCATCAGTGCGTTCTCGGTGGCCATCACCGAGGCCTCGTCCATGAAGAAGTCGCAGGCGTGCAGCCCGTCCGGGGCGCGCAGCTCGAACGAGCGCGCGGTGAGCACTTCCGCGCCCAGCGCCCTGAATGCGTCCAGATGGGGGTCGAGCCGGCGGCGGCCGATCACGTCGCCGCCGGGAGGCGGCATGTCCGCCTTGCCGAAGCGCGCGAGCAGCGGCCCGGCCAGCAGGAACGAGGCGCGGATGCGCTCGGACAGCGTGGCGTCGACCTGCGTGTGGGAGATCTCGTCGCAGCACACGGCGATCACGTTCTCGTCGCGCCATTCCGCGCGCGCGCCCAGGTGCACGAGGAGCTCGACCATCGCCTCGACGTCGCGGATGCGCGGAACGTTGCGCAGCACGACTTCCTCGGCCGTCAGCAACGTGGCGGCGAGTGCGGGCAACGCAGCGTTCTTGTTGCCGGCGGGGATCAGCGTCCCTGACAGGGGCGCCCCGCCTTCGATGATGAACTTCTCCATGCGCGGATCCGTCCGAATGCCGGGTTCGAACCGGCGGCCAAGGGTATCGAAGGGCATCTGAGCGCAGGTTCGGGCCGGCGGCCGGATACCCTGCACCGGTGGCTCCGTCACGCGAAGAAGCCTGGGCGCTCGTCGAGGAATGGGTCCAGAGCGACTCGCTGCGCAAGCACCTGCTGGGCGTGGAGGCCGGCATGCGCGCCTACGCCGGCAAGTGGGGCGAGGACGAGGAGCTGTACGCCGTCACGGGGCTGCTGCACGACCTGGACTACGAGCGCTACCCCGACCTCGGCACCGGGCATCCGCGCAAGGCCCTGGAGCTGTTCGAGCAGAACGGCTACCCGCAGGAGCTGATCGATGCCGTGGCCGGGCACGCCACGTTCCTGGGCGTCCCGCGTGAGACGAAGATGGCCAAGTCTCTGTACGCCGTCGACGAGCTGTCCGGCTTCATCGCCGCGTGCGCGCTCGTGCGCCCGACAGGCATCGTGGGCATGGCGCCCAAGTCGGTCAAGAAGAAGCTCAAGCAGCCCAGCTTCGCCGCCGGCGTCAACCGCGACGAGGTGGTCCAGGGGGCGGAGGAGCTCGGCGTCGACTTCGACGAGCACATCGCGTTCCTGATCGCCGCGATGGAGGCGCGCGCGGACGAGTTGGGGCTGCTTGGCAGCGAGCGCTCGGCTCGGCCGAGCGCGAGCTGAGGCTATCCGTAGCGCCCGCCTGACCTCGCCCAGTCGGCCAGGTGGTCGACGGAGCAGAAGGCGTCTGGGATGCGATGCGGGCCGCGGTGGCGCACCAGCACGAGCCGAACGTCCCCGAGCGGCTCGCCGCAGCGCGCGCACTCCGATGTCTCGGGCCCCGGGCCGTCCTCCCCAGGCTCCCAGCGAGCGCCGCGCATCGCCCACGGCACTACGTGCTCGAGGCGGCAGAACGCGGCCCTGCGGGCGCCGGGGAGCTCCTGAAGGCGCCAACCGTCGCCGGGCTCGATCGGAGCGCCGCACCAGGAGCAGGTGCCGGTAGATTGCGCCGCCATGGCTGGAAACTCGGACACGACCCTCCGCATCATCGTCCTCGAAGGCGACGAAACCGGTCAGGAGCTGCTGGAGCAGGCGCTGCGCGTGCTCGATCCGGGCGTGACGCGGGTCGACGTCGAGCTCGAGCACTACGACCTGTCGTTGGAGAACCGGCGCCGTACCGACAACGAGGTCGTGTCGGCCGCCGCTGAGGCGATGGCGACGGCGCGCTTCGGCCTCAAGGCGGCCACGATCACGCCCGAGGGCGCCGACGACGTAGGCAGCCCCAACCGCATCCTGCGCGAGGCGATCGACGGCAAGGTGATCATCCGCACCGGCCGGCGCATCCCGGGGGTCACGCCGGTGGCGGGCGTTCACTACCCGATCGCGGTGGTGCGCATGGCGGTCGGCGACGCCTATGGCGCGAAGCAGTGGCGCGAGGAGGAGGATGGCGACGAGATCGCCTACCGCACGGAGCGCATCTCGCGCAGCGTCTGCCGCGCGGTGTCGGAGTACAGCTTCCGGACCGCCCAGCGCATCCACGGGCGCGTCTACGGCGGGCCCAAGTGGACCGTCAGCCCGATCTACGAGGGGATGCTCAAGGAGGAGATGGACGCAGCCGCGGAGCGCTACCCCGAGGTCCCCTACTCCCCCGTGTTGATCGACGCGACGTACGCCGGCCTGATCTCCGGCGCCGCCGACGCGCCGCTCGTGATCCCGGCGCTCAACCGCGACGGCGACTGCCTTTCCGACCTGGTCATGCCCCTGTTCGGGTCGATCGCCGGCGCGGAGTCCGTGCTGCTCGCGTTCGACGACGACTTCGAGCCGAGCGCCGTGATGGCCGAGGCGCCGCACGGCACGGCGCCGGCGCTACAGGGCAAGGACATCGCCAACCCCATGGCGATGACGCTCGCTGCCGCGGCGGTGCTGCACTACGCGGCGCAGGAGACCGCCTCGCGGGCGATCTACGAGTCGGTGCTCGAGGCGACGGCGACGGGCGTCCGCACACCTGACCTGGGCGGCCACTCCGGCACGTCGGAGTTCATCGACGAGGTGATTTCGCGCGTGCGCACCAAGATCGATATCTGGGCGTCGCTCTAGTCGTCGCCGGTCAGGTGCCGGCGACGCCGGGCGACGAAGCCGTGGTTCGCGAACGCCAGCGTGACAACGCCGGCGACCACGATGCCGCCCAGGTTGATCGCCAGCTGCTGCGCCGCCCCCCACGCGATGTCCCACTCGCCGTAGGCCGAGGCCACGCCCACGTTCGAGGCGGCGGGGATCGTCGTCACCGATACCAGCACGCCCACCAGCGCCCCCGACTTGGCGCTGGTCAGCGACAGCATGCCGGCCGAGCCAGCCACGACCGCCACGAAGAAGCTCAGGAAGTCGGGGTTCGAGATGAAGCTGGTGAGCGTGTGGGTGCCGTAGTCGTCCGGGAAGGCGTCGACGGCGATCAGCACGATCGTGGTCAGCACGGTGACCAGCGTGGCCACCGGGAACCCGACAGCGAGCGCGACCAGCGAGCGGCGCGCCAGGCGGCCCTCGCGCCGGACCAGCGCCACGCAGATCGCGGCCAGCGGCCCGAACTCGGGGCCCACCACCATGGCGCCCACGATCAGGATCGGCTGGTCGAGCACGATCCCCACTGCGGCGATCTGCATCGCCGCGATCATGAACGCGAGGAAGGTGAGCGACAGCTCGGTCTGCTCGGACGTTCGTGCCTCTACCTCCTCCCAGACCACCGCGTCCGACGGCAGCCCGGGCGCGGCACGCTCGGCGGCGCGGGCCACGTCGGAGATCGAGCTGTCGATCAGCTCGACCGCGATCGAGCCCACCGCGGGGATGTCGAGGTCCTTCAGGTCGCCGATGACCAGGCTGGCGTCTTCGCGCGCGACGTCGCAGAGGATCAGGTCGCCCTCCGGCTTGTGGGCCGCCCCCGGGAGGCGCACCACGTTGGTGACCGCGGCAGCAGCGCAGAGCAGCTCGACGACCTTCTCGGCGAGGTTCGACGGGACGACGATGCGCAGGTGGACCATCAGGCGGGTGCGGCCGCGAAGCGCCCCAGTCCGACGCGTACGCGCTCGGGCATCTCCCGCTTGGCGAAGTCGGTGGGGTCGACGAACACGTGGCGCAGCTCGCTCTCCGTGAGCAGCGTTCCATCGCCAACGCGCACGATCGTGAAGGTCGTGGTGATCGACGTGCCGCCGAGGCGCGCGATGCTCGCGGTGATCTCCAGCTCGTCGTCGAACTGGGCGCTGGCGTGGTAGCGCATCCCGGCCTCGGCGACGACCAGGTCCACCCCGTGCTCGGGGATCATCTCGGTATAGGGGCCGACGGCCTCCCGCCAGAGCTCCGTGACCGTGTGGTCCAGGTAGGCGAAGTACTGCGGGTAGAAGACCACGCCCTGGAGGTCGCATTCGGACCAGCGCACCCGCAGGCGATGACGAAACGGCTCTGCCATGCGGTCGAGAGCCTACGGGACGATCGCTGCAAGAGAAGTTGCAGCAAATTGCGGCTTCCATCCGAGCGCCGCCGTACCTTACCGAACGCATGTTCCCTCAGCTCAGACAGCGATTCGGCCCGGCGCTCGACCTCATCGTCGAGTTTTCTACTCTCGGCGAATACCGGCTGGACGCCGATGGCGTCCTCCGGCCCGCGAGTGCCCTCGCCCACGCTCCTGAGCGCGCTCCGCAGCTGGGAGGCGCCGGTGATTCCCTCGCCGGCCGTGCTGCGGTCCGCCGCATAGTCGCGGGCGGAGCGGTCGGCCTAGCGCCGGCCGCCACCCCCGCGGCCCGGCGGCTGGCGCGGGACGTGCGCGTCGCCCAGGCGGCGCAGGCCCTCGGCTGTCGCGGCGAGCGGCGGCACACGGCCGCCGACCAAGGTGCGCGCCGGGCCAAGCCGCGCCCGCGCGTGGCAGAGGCGCCGGAGCAGCTCTGCCTGGCCGTCTAGTCGTGCGGCCTCGGCGGGCGAGCGCCGGATCGCAGCACTGAGCGACGAGCGGCCGCATAGCCGCCCACCTCCGGGCGGCATGCCCGCGACGCGGCTCTGCTCCCAGAGGGAAGCCGCAAAGCGGTCCACAGGGCCCTCGCACCGAGGGAGAAGTAGAAATCGCGCCCACAGCGCCCTCACGGCGCTGGTGAATCACCTTTGCGGCTCCATCGGAGGCAAATCGTGCCCGCCCTGCCTACTTGCCGCGCGCTGGGCTACGTAGTGCCCGCCAGCGGCCGCAAGTCGCGTCCGGCCGCTGCCGAGCACCGGCCCGGTGCCGCTTGCCGCTTCCCGCTTGGGTCCGAAGATCGACGTCGAGCGCCGCCGCCGCGCTGGCCGTCTAGTCGACGCTCTCCGCGACCCAGGTTTCGGCCTGGCGCGCCAGGACTACCTGCACCTGGCCGTCGGATCCCATCGCCATGAAGTGGGCGCGGTCCTCCTCGACGCCCGGACGGTCGTCCACGAGCACCAGGTGGAGGTCGTCGAAGGCCCAACCCGGCCGCGCCGACTCGATGGCGGCGCGGGCAGTGGCCTCCATGGTGTCGCGGTGCCAGCCCCTGTCGGCGGCGCGCGCCTGCTCGAGCGCCTCGTCCGCCGCTCGGATGTGCTCGTAGAACGTGCCCGCCTGGCGGCGCCCGCGGGCGCGCACGGCGAACAGGCCGCCGATGAAGAACACGATCAGCAGCACGACGACGACGATCACGATGATTTCGAGAACCGACATGCGCGGAGGAGTCTAGGACACGACTGCGGACGAGAAAGGCCGCCCCGGGGGGCGGCCTAAGTTAAATCGGCG
Source organism: uncultured Thermoleophilaceae bacterium (assembly GCA_963716215.1). Classification (GTDB taxonomy): domain Bacteria; phylum Actinomycetota; class Thermoleophilia; order Solirubrobacterales; family Thermoleophilaceae; genus JACVRW01. Next base: position 2,560,304 of record OY970298.1, read on the forward strand.
GCGACCTACTCTCCCAGGCCCTTGCGAGCCAAGTACCATCGGCGCTGAGGGGCTTAACTGCTCTGTTCGGAATGGGAAGAGGTGTGGCCCCCTCGCTATCACCACCGAAAGATAGCGAGACCAAGCCCCCGCCGGAGCTTGAAAACTGCACGGTTGGCCGCGAAAGATCACTAAATATCCGTCAAGCCCTCGAACCATTAGTACCGGTCTGCTAAGCGCATTGCTGCCCTTACACATCCGGCCTATCACCTGGTGGTCTTCCAGGGGTCTTACTCCCTCAAGGGGATGGGAGAGCTCATCTCGAGGTCGGCTTCCCGCTTAGATGCCTTCAGCGGTTATCCGATCCGCACGTAGCTAACCAGCAGTGCCCTTGGCAGGACAACTGGTACACCAGAGGTGCGTTCATCCCGGTCCTCTCGTACTAGGGACGACTCCCCTCAACTCTCCAACGCCCACGGCAGATAGGGACCGAACTGTCTCGCGACGTTCTGAACCCAGCTCGCGTACCGCTTTAATGGGCGAACAGCCCAACCCTTGGGACCGACTACAGCCCCAGGATGCGACGAGCCGACATCGAGGTGCCAAACCGGGCCGTCGATGTGGACTCTTGGGCCCGATAAGCCTGTTATCCCCGGAGTACCTTTTATCCGTTGAGCGACGGCGCTTCCACTTGCTACCGCCGGATCACTAAGGCCTGCTTTCGCACCTGCTCGACATGTCTGTCTCGCAGTCAAGCTCCCTTATTGCCTTTACACTCTACGTACGATTTCCAACCGTACTGAGGGAACCTTTGCGCGCCTCCGTTACATTTTGGGAGGCGACCGCCCCAGTCAAACTACCCGCCTGACACTGTTCACCGCCCGGATTCACGGCGCGGTGTTAGAAGCCCAAAACACCAAGGGTGGTATCTCAAGGGTGGCTCCACGGGGACCGCAGTCCCTGCTTCACAGCCTCCCACCTATCCTGAGCGAGGTGCTTCAGACTCCAATATCAGGTTGTAGTAAAGGTTCACGGGGTCTTTCCGTCTTGCCGCGGGTACTCGGCATCTTCACCGAGACTGCGATTTCACCGAGCCCCTCGTTGAGACAGCGCCCAACTCGTTACGCCATTCGTGCAGGTCGGAACTTACCCGACAAGGAATTTCGCTACCTTAGGACGGTTATAGTTACCGCCGCCGTTTACCGGGGCTTAGTTTCAAAGCTTCGCCACCCGAAGGTGGCTAACCTCTCCACGTAACCTTCCGGCACCGGGCAGGCGTCAGCCCCTATACGTCGTCTTGCGACTTAGCAGAGACCTGTGTTTTTGGTAAACAGTCGGTTGGGCCAATCCACTGCGGCCCCCTCGGGCTTCGGTCGCGAAGACCTAGACCCTACCGGGGCGCCCCTTCTCCCGAAGTTACGGGGCCATTTTGCCGAGTTCCTTAACGAGGGTTATCTCGATCACCTTAGTATTCTCTACTTGTCCACCTGTGTCGGTTTTGGTACGGGCACGCGCATCCTGCCTAGAGGATTTTCTCGGGGGCATGGCGTCGGGGACTCGCCGGCCTTCCGGCCAGCTGGCATCGCACCTCACCGTAACGGGCTCCCGGATTTACCTAGGAGCCCTGGCTACATGCTTACCCCCGCACAACCGTCGGCGGGGTTCCCTTAGCCTTCCCCGTCCCCCCATCGGTCATAACGGACGCGACGTGGTACGGGAATATCAACCCGTTGGCCATCGACTACGCCTTTCGGCCTCGCCTTAGGTCCCGACTGACCCTGAGCCGACGAACGTTGCTCAGGAAACCTTGGACAATCGGTGGAGGGGATTCTCACCCCTCTTTCGTTACTCACGCCGGCATTCTCACTTCTCAAGCCTCCACGGCTGGGTTACCCCGCCGCTTCACCAGCTTGAGAACGCTCTCCTACCGCGCACGGGATCCCGAAGGATCTCGTACACCCGCAGCTTCGGTGACTAGCTTGAGCCCCGTTACATTTTCCGCGCCCGAGCACTTGACCAGTGAGCTGTTACGCACTCTTTCAAGGATGGCTGCCTCTAAGCCAACCTCCTGGTTGTCTCGGCACTTGGACATCGTTTTCCACTTAGCTAGCACTTAGGGACCTTAGCTGGCGGTCTGGGCTGTTTCCCTTTCGCCTACGAAGTTTATCCCCCGCAGACTGACTCCCCGGGTACGCCTAACGGTCTTCGGAGTTTGCCT